>NZ_NKFD01000001.1:0-2760663 GCF_002223205.1 Burkholderia sp. AU27893
ATGAACGATTTCTGGCAACACTGTTCCGCACTGCTGGAGCGCGAGCTGACGCCCCAGCAGTACGTGACGTGGATCAAACCCTTGGCCCCGGTGGCCTTCGATGCGTCGGCGAACACGCTGTCCATCGCCGCGCCGAACCGCTTCAAGCTGGACTGGGTCAAGAGCCAGTTTTCGGGACGGATCAGCGATCTGGCCCGCGAATTCTGGAACACGCCGATCGAAGTCCAGTTCGTCCTCGATCCCAAGGCAGGCATGCGCAGCGCCGCCGCCGGCGCAGCACCGGCCGCCCCGCGCGCGCCGCTGGCCCCGACCGGCCCCGCCGCGACGGTGGCCGCGATCGCCGCCAACCTGACTGCGAATGCTTCGGCAGCGCCCGCCGCGCCGGCCGACGTGCCGATGACGCCGTCGGCAGCCGCCGCGCATCACCTGAACGCCGACGACGCCGACATCGACCTGCCGAGCCTGCCCGCGCACGAAGCGGCCGCCGGCCGCCGCACGTGGCGCCCGGGCCCGGGTGCCGCGCCGGCCAACGGCGGCGAAGCCGATTCGATGTACGAGCGCTCGAAGCTGAACCCCGTGCTCACGTTCGACAACTTCGTGACCGGTAAGGCGAACCAGCTCGCGCGCGCCGCCGCGATCCAGGTCGCGGACAACCCCGGCATCTCGTACAACCCGCTGTTCCTGTACGGCGGCGTCGGCCTCGGCAAGACCCACCTGATCCATGCGATCGGCAACCAGCTGCTGCTCGACAAGGCCGGCGCGCGGATCCGCTACATCCACGCCGAGCAATACGTGTCGGACGTGGTGAAGGCGTACCAGCGCAAGGCGTTCGACGATTTCAAGCGCTACTACCACTCGCTCGACCTGCTGCTGATCGACGATATCCAGTTCTTCTCCGGCAAGTCGCGCACACAAGAGGAATTCTTCTACGCGTTCGAGGCGCTGGTCGCGAACAAGGCGCAGGTGATCATCACCAGCGACACGTATCCGAAGGAGATTTCGGGGATCGACGATCGCCTGATCTCGCGCTTCGACTCGGGCCTCACCGTCGCGATCGAGCCGCCCGAGCTGGAAATGCGCGTCGCGATCCTGATGCGCAAGGCGCAGTCGGAAGGCGTGAACCTGTCGGAAGACGTCGCGTTCTTCGTCGCGAAGCACCTGCGCTCGAACGTGCGCGAACTCGAAGGCGCGCTGCGCAAGATCCTCGCGTATTCGAAGTTCCACGGCCGCGAGATCTCGATCGAGCTGACCAAGGAAGCGCTGAAGGACCTGCTGACCGTGCAGAACCGGCAGATTTCGGTCGAGAACATCCAGAAGACCGTCGCCGACTTCTACAACATCAAGGTCGCGGACATGTATTCGAAGAAGCGCCCCGCGAACATCGCGCGGCCGCGGCAGATTGCGATGTACCTCGCGAAGGAACTCACGCAGAAGAGCCTGCCGGAAATCGGCGAGCTGTTCGGCGGGCGCGATCACACCACCGTGCTGCACGCGGTGCGCAAGATCGCCGACGAACGCAGCAAGGACGCGCAGCTCAACCACGAGCTGCACGTGCTGGAACAGACGCTGAAGGGCTGAGCGCGCGGCGCGCTTGATAATTCGGCCTCCGCCCCAATTTAAGGGGGGCGGTTCGGTTTTGAGGCACAATACTGGTTTGACCGCCCCGGTGGTGGCGGGCCAAGAGCCCGGCCGGCGGGGCGCTGCGAGGCTGCTGCGCTGCAGGCCGTTACTCAACGAAGGAACTCTATGCAACTGGTCAAGACCGAACGAGACACCCTCCTCAGGCCGCTGCAAACGGTCAGCGGCATCGTCGAACGCCGCCATACGTTGCCGATCCTCGCCAACCTGCTGATCACCAAGAACGGCTCGGACGTTTCGTTCCTGTCGACCGACCTGGAGCTGCAGATCACCACGCGCGCCGATTTCGGCGTCGGCGGCGACCAGGTCGCGACCACCGTCGCAGCGCGCAAGCTGCTCGACATCCTGCGCGCGATGCCTGACGGCCAGGTCACGCTGTCGCTCGCCGACAAGCGCCTCACCGTTCAATCCGGCAAGAGCCGTTTCGCACTCCAGACGCTGGCGGCCGACGAGTTCCCGACCGTCGCGCAGGCGAAGGATTTCGGCGCCACGCTCACCGTCCCGCAGAAGTCGTTCCGCCAGCTGCTCGGCATGGTGCACTTCGCGATGGCGCAGCAGGACATCCGCTACTACCTGAACGGCATGCTGCTCGTCGTCGACGGCGACCAGCTGATGGCCGTGGCCACCGACGGCCACCGCCTCGCGTTCTCGTCGATGAAGCTCGAAGGCGGCACGTTCGGCCGCCAGGAAGTCATCGTGCCGCGCAAGACGATTCTCGAGCTGCAACGCCTGCTCGAAGACATCGACGACACCGTCACCATCGACATCGCGCAAACCCAGGCCAAGTTCACCTTTGGCCAGGTCGAGCTCGTGTCGAAACTCGTCGAGGGCAAGTTCCCCGACTTCCAGCGCGTGATCCCGAAGGCGCACAAGAACACGTTCGAGATCGGCCGTGAAGAGCTGCAGCGTTCGCTGCAACGCGCGGCAATTTTGACGTCAGACAAGTTCAAGGGCGTGCGCTGCATCATCGCGCCGGGCCAGCTGAAGATCATGTCGACCAACGCCGATCAGGAAGAGGCGCAGGAAGAACTGGAAATCGCCTACCAGGGCGATACCGTCGACATCGGCTTCAACGTCACGTATCTGCTCGACGTGCTCGCGAACCTGAAGGTCGACACCGTGCAGGTGAGCCTCGGCGACGCCAGCTCGAGCGCGCTGATTACCGTGCCCGAGAACGACGAGTTCAAGTATGTCGTGATGCCGATGCGCATCTGACGCGCGCGACATCACGACACACACCAGGGGGCGGCAAGCCCCTTTGGCGTTTTTATGGCGAACCGACAACCCGTCCTTTCGGTGCCTGACCGGCACCCTGGACGAGCCAGGAAACTGGAGCGGCCCGGCGATTTCTCTCGCTGAAACGCACCGCGCCGCCACTAGAGTGGCCTCGCAGAACCGGAAGATATCCATGAGTGAACAGCACAATTCGCAACCCGATAACAGCAGCTACGGCGCCTCGTCGATCCAGATCCTCGAAGGCCTGGAAGCGGTGCGCAAGCGCCCCGGGATGTACATCGGCGACACGTCGGACGGCACCGGTCTGCACCACCTCGTGTTCGAGGTGCTCGACAACTCGATCGACGAAGCGCTGGCCGGGTACTGCAACGACATCCACGTGACGATTCACGCCGACAACTCGATTTCCGTGACCGACAACGGCCGCGGGATTCCGACCGACGTGAAGATGAACGACAAGCACGAGCCGAAGCGCAGCGCCGCTGAAATCGTGATGACCGAGCTGCATGCCGGCGGCAAGTTCGACCAGAACAGCTACAAGGTGTCCGGCGGCCTGCACGGCGTGGGTGTGTCGTGCGTGAACGCGCTGTCGAGCTGGCTGCGCCTCACGGTGCGCCGCGACGGCAAGAAGCGGTTCATGGAGTTCCATCGCGGCGTCGCGCAGGATCGCGTGCTCGAGGTGGTCGATGGTGTCGAAGTGTCGCCGATGCTGGTGACGGGTGACACCGAGAACCGCGGCACCGAAGTGCACTTCATGGCCGATCCGACGATTTTCGGCACGGTTGAATATCACTACGACATCCTCGCGAAGCGGATGCGTGAGCTTTCGTTCCTGAACAACGGTGTGCGGATTCGCCTCACCGATCTGCGTTCGGGCAAGGAAGACGATTTCGCGTTCGCCGGCGGTGTGAAGGGTTTCGTCGAGTACATCAACAAGACGAAGACCAACCTGCACCCGACGGTGTTCTTCGCCAACGGCGAGAAGGATGGCGTGGGCGTCGAAGTCGCGATGCAGTGGAACGACAGCTACAACGAGAACGTGCTGTGCTTCACGAACAACATTCCGCAGCGCGACGGCGGCACGCACCTGACCGGCCTGCGGGCCGCGATGACGCGCGTCATCAACAAGTACATCACCGACAACGAAATCGCGAAGAAGGCGAAGGTCGAGACGACTGGCGACGACATGCGCGAAGGGCTGTCGTGCGTGCTTTCCGTGAAGGTGCCGGAGCCGAAGTTCAGCTCGCAGACGAAGGACAAGCTGGTTTCGTCCGAGGTTCGTGCGCCGGTTGAAGAAGTTGTGGCGAAGGCGCTGGAAGAATTCCTTTTGGAAACGCCGATCGACGCGAAGATCATCTGCGGGAAGATCGTCGAAGCGGCGCGTGCGCGTGATGCTGCCCGGAAGGCGCGTGAAATGACGCGCCGCAAGGGCGTGCTCGACGGCGTCGGCCTGCCCGGCAAGCTCGCGGACTGCCAGGAGAAAGACCCGGCAAAGTGCGAAATCTACATCGTCGAGGGTGACTCGGCAGGTGGGTCGGCCAAGCAAGGGCGCGATCGGAAGTTCCAGGCCATCCTGCCGCTGCGCGGCAAGGTGCTGAACGTCGAGAAGGCTCGCTACGACAAGCTGCTGTCGTCGGAACAGATCGTCACGCTCGTGACCGCGCTTGGGTGCGGCATTGGCAAAGAGGATTACAACCTCGACAAGCTGCGCTATCACCGCATCATCATCATGACCGACGCGGACGTCGACGGCGCGCACATCCGGACGCTGCTGCTCACGTTCCTCTATCGCCAGATGCCGGACATGATCGAGCGCGGGTACGTGTATATCGCGCAGCCGCCGCTTTACAAGATCAAGGCGGGCAAGGACGAGCGGTATCTGAAGGATGACGTGGAGCTCAACGCGCATATGCTGCGGTTGGCGCTGCAAGGGTCGGAGCTGGTGCCGGGTGAGAATGCGGCGGCGATTTCCGGCGATGCGCTTGGGGAGCTGGCGCGGTCGTATCTGCTGTCGAAGAGCGTGATCGAGCGGTTGAGCCGGTTGTATGACCCGGCCGCGCTGGAAGCGGTCATGGACGGTGTGGTGATCGATCTTTCCAACGAAGAGTCGACCGAGGCTTCGGCTAAGGCGCTGCACGCTGCGTTGCATGATGAAGCGCTGAAGAACGAAGTGCGCGTGGTGCCTTCGTATGACCCGGTTCGCGAACAGCGGGCGCTGCATGTCGAGCGGACGCATCACGGCAACGTGCGCGTTTCGGTCATCGACCAGGAATTCCAGCACACGGCGGATTATCAGCAGCTCGTGACCACGGCGAATACGTTCAAGGGGCTTATTGGGGAAGGTGCAGTCATCAAGCGTGGTGAGCGCAGCATGGCTGTGGCGGACTTCAAGAGCGCGATGAAGTGGCTGCTGGCGGATGCGGAACGGAACGTCTCCAAACAACGCTATAAGGGGCTCGGCGAGATGAACCCCGAGCAGCTTTGGGAAACGACGATGGATCCGGCAGTGCGGCGACTGCTGCGTGTGCAGATCGAAGACGCGATTGCTGCGGATGGGATCTTTACCACCCTCATGGGGGATGATGTCGAGCCGCGGCGGGCGTTTATCGAGTCGAATGCGTTGCGGGCAGGGAATATTGACGTTTAACCTAGGCTCTAAGTAACCTCATAGCCCGAGAAAATCGGACCCATAAGTCGAGAGATTTATGGGTCTTTTTTTAAGAGCCGGACTCCACACTCACTAGCTGAAGAAGTAATATTCTCGACGTCCGCGACATATTTGTCTCGGGATGCTCCACGAATCAACGGGTGCTTGTTTTCCGAAGACGTATACAACGATGGCAAAAGAGAAGAAAGACATCGCTTCAATATTTCGCTACATGGGGCCTGCATTAGACGCGCTCAGAGCGCTTGGCGGGTCCGGTACGCCGGACGAAGTTGTGGAGCGCATTGCTCAAGATCTCAATATTTCAGACGAGGCGCAGAACGAAATTCTGTCCTCAGGGGAAGGACGCTTCCGCAATCGGATACGATGGGCAAGGCTCTATCTCGTGAGGGAGGGTTTAGTTGATTCGTCGAGACGTGGGGTCTGGGCGCTCACCGAAACCGGTCGTCGCACGAACCTTTCGATAGACCAGGCTCGCAACTTAGCTACAAAATGGAACCGCATTTTTGCCGAGGAGCGTCGAGCGCGGGCTGATAGCTCCGAGCCCATTGCAGAGGAAGGCTCGGAGCCCGCAAACGTAGTCACAAACGATTACCGCTACCAACTCATTCAAACACTTAAGAATTTGCCAGCACCAGGCTTTGAACGGTTATCTCAACGACTTCTTCGTGAGGCCGGCTTTGTGCAAGTGGTTGTCACAGGCAGCAGTGGTGATGGGGGTATCGATGGGCACGGTACGCTACAAATCAATCCACTCGTGTCGTTTAAAGTCCTCTTTCAATGCAAGCGCTACGCGAAGTCGGTGTCGCCGTCACAAGTTCGCGACTTCCGAGGAGCAATGTCTGGGCGAACCGACAAAGGCATAATCATCACAACTGGAACATTTACGGCGGAAGCACGTCGTGAAGCTAGCCGCGACGGCGTCCCGCCAATTGAACTTATCGATGGTGAGAAGCTTGTTGACATGCTCGAACATCTTGAGCTCGGACTGCGGCCTGTACAAACCTACGTTGTCGACACATCTTTCTTTGACGAGTTCAAGAACTGACCTCCGGCCGCAAATCGATACTTTGGCGTATCACAATGCCGTAAAGCTGAGATCGATGCCGAGCAGCAACGAGATAAGACAACAAAGGCGAAATTCTACGCTCGACCTAGTCAGGAACTGACGCCTCGCATTCTCCATCGATAGAAGCGCCTGCGACCTCTGCCAAGGAACGACATGCCGCGAATAGTATTTGGACGAGATTGCGCCGCTGGCTTTTGGGGTAAGCTGTATAAGGCAGGACTAGATCAAGCAGACAGCGTCAGATCATCTGACTCAGTTCGGCCAGAAGCAGTCGGTCGGCATGAGCGCCTCGCTACTGGGCGCTCATGCCGCTAGCATCGGGCAGTTGTGCAGGACCAGACCGGTAGCGCGATATCCAATGTGGACGACGAGCGCGTAGGATCCTTGATCTCCCGCTCTGGTCAGCGGTTCAGTTCTTTCTACACATGGTAGAGGCATTGTATTCATGTCAGTCATTCTTAACGCGGGGGCCCTGATCGGTCAACCGAACGCAGCCCTCCAGATCCGCACCGGAAGCAGGGACGTCATTGCGGCTGGCACCGTCATCACTGCAGATAGTCGCAACTTGGAGTTTCAACTCGCGCACCTGCGCTTTGTATTTGAGTTTTCCACGGATGGCGGTAGCCCAAGAATAGAGTTCGACGCCCCCGGCACTTCTGCGCTGAATTTGCGCCTCTACAACTTTAGTAGCTCCATAGGATCCGGAACCACGTCACCAATTGAGATTGGAACGCTTGCTGGACGGAAACTTTTGCTCGCATTCGTGGTGTATGCGCTCAGCCCCGAAAGCAGCAAAACCGTGCACTACACGTTCATGGCGGGAGAACCGACATGAATCAAGGTGAAAATAGCACGCAGATCCAGGGAGAGCTTCGCACGCCCACGCTCCCTTCTTCATCGGGCACAATCGCCACCCCGATCCCTGGTGTGGTCACGCAGCAAATTGGTTCCGGCGAACATGCTCAGAACTCCATCGTGTATCGGACGATACTTTGGTCCTTCATTGGGGGCGGCCTGCTGTCTGTAGCGGCAGTGGTGATTGCTCTTCGTGACGGTAGCGAGAACCCCATGTCCCAGATAAAAGACGTCTGGTCGATTTTCGCGCCGCTGATAACTCTCGCCTTGGGATACGTGTTTGGCAAGGGCAGAGATGCCTAACGGCTCGGCAAATAGCATACTGCATTCAGTTTCTTCATCAGGTAAATCTGATGCAGCACCGTCCTCGAACGACCACACCGTTCACGAAATCCGCAAGAGTACGTCGGGCGACGCAGTTTCAGAGCAGCCTGCGGTGAGCCGAAAAGACATGTACAAAGAAGCCATCGCGATGGTCAAAGATACACTCGACGTCGCATGGAAAGTCGCTCCTGTTTCCTTCCTTCCAGCCGCGCTATTCGTTTGGAGTTATCTGCGGTCAATACATTGGACAAGCTTGTTCCAGGATTCGGCAATGTCAGGCAGTGGCTTGATCTTTCTTTTTATTGCAGCAATGCTTATCGCGGTCGCGGTCCTATTACAGTTCATCGCACCCTCGCTGCTTCTGATTGGCACCATGTGGAACTATCGTCAGGAACGCACTCTTCCGAAAGCGGTTCCACGGTTGTTTCTATGTGCAACTATTGGATGGCTCGCTGGATTCTTCTTGGTGGTTGAGCTGGACACGAGCCAGGTCTGGATTATGTTCGTGATGGCCTTTCTTGCAGCATTTTCGTTTGGAATCTATAACAGCAGATCATTAGATGTTTCTCAGAAGAGCGGTGCAAATTTTTCTATCCAAGCAGTCCACGCTGGTGGCTTGGCTCTAGCTGCCATTTTGGCACTGGCAGCGACATCGATTCCTCTCCTGATTACTCTGCACATCGCAGAGCGATATGCAGACGGCGGTTGGCTCGAGAAGCTGCTCGTGTTCACCGTATTCATTGGCACAACGGCCGTTAGCCTGCTGCCTGCAATCATGTATCTTAACGCTCGTACCTGGAGGTCGGGCTTTTACCAACCCCTTAAGCTGGCTTCGCTTGGGGTCTTTCTACTTTCGTACATCGTAGTGTCCGGCGCAGCGCTTTTTGTGCCCGTTTCTTCTACGGTCATGCGACTAGCCGGCATCTACAGCAACGAACAGCAAAGTTTTCAGATCTTGCAGCCCAGTCTCACCGCGGCACTTGACGCTGCCGGTGTACCAATTCATAAAGGTGAACAAACAAATATTGCCACCGGATACGTTAGGTATGGCTTCGGAGGTATTCGTCTCCTTTGCCGGCAGCCCTTCGATCCATCTCTCGTATCCGCCGATGCGATAAAGTTGGCGCAGAAAAACAAAACCCCTGATCCAACGATGCTCGCAGGTTCTGGTTGCGTCCAGGCGATGTCATCAGAACTGCGGCCCTTACGGATGTAAGAGAACATATGCCGGCACGACGGTGATCCGTCAAAGTATGGAATGGATCACAGCGTATGTTGATTTCAAGCGCAATGCTTACTTATGATATTGCAAAGGTCCACTGACCTGCCTGATTTCTTCGGGCCATTTCAATCTTGGAGAACGGCCTCGGTTACATCGGTTGAACAATACTGCTGCTTGAACTCGTCGGGCGTCAGGTATGCCAGACTTGAATGTTATCGCACAGCGTTGTAGTGACGCCGCCACTGCTCGATCACGACCATCGCCTCGGTGCGCGTCCGAAACCATTCGAGGCTCAGGCACTCGTCGCGGAATTTACCGTTGAAGCTCTCGTCCGCACCATTTTGCCAAGGCTTGCCGGATTCGCTGAGCGCCATTTCCATCCGACTATCCGCTGCCCACTTCAGGATAGCGCGCGACACGAACTCCGGACCATTGTCTGAGCGAAGGTAGCGTGGCGCTGACCAGCTTCGACAGAACCTCGATGACCCGTCCGGAGCAGATCGATCCCGCAACATCGATGGCCATGACCCGCACTCTCGCGCAGGGCGCCAGAGTACGTGCGACAGGCCTATAGCCCGATACCAACACGAGACCTTCCAGCTGTGCTCGCCCGATGGCAGTCACGCGCAATTCGCTGCACTGCGTGCGTGGCTGCTCGGCGACGGTCTGATTGGTGTTTGACGATATGGCAGGCGAGGCCTGCTCGAATTGTTGTCCCATGGCGGCTCCCTGTTCTTGTTGTTATTGGGCGGAGACGACACGTGTCGTGCATCGATATGCTTGCCTTTCTTCATTGGACGAAAGCCAAGATCAGTCTGGCCTTGGCTAACACAGCTCATCATTATGGCAGCAGCGGCAGCCCCAGCTCTTTGAGGAATTCGTTGTGCTGCTCGCTGGCCATCTTGATCTTCTTATCCAGCGAAACCAGTTCCGCATGTACTGCAGCGAGGGCGATCTTCTCCTCGATTTCCGCGGTGCTCACATAGCGTGAAATGTTCAGATTGAAATCGTTTTGCTCGATTTCTTCCATGCCCACGCGCCGCGAATAGCGATCCTCCTCCTTACGGAACTGGTAGGTATCGATAATCTTATCGATGTGCTCAGGCAGGATCTGGTTTTGCCGCTTCCCCTTCTCGAAATGCTCGGCTGCGTTGATGAACAGCACGTCATCGGGCTTCTTGCATTTCTTGAGCACTAAAATGCACACAGGAATGCCGGTGGAAAAGAACAGGTTAGCGGGCAGGCCGATCACTGTATCGATGTGGCCATCCTTGAGCAGCTTGGTGCGGATGCGTGCTTCGGCGCCCCCACGGAACAACACGCCGTGGGGCAGGATGATAGCCATTACTCCGTCTAGCTTCAGGAAATGGAAGCCGTGCAGCAGGAAGGCAAAGTCGGCAGCCGACTTGGGCGCCAATCCGTAATTCTTAAATCGCACGTCCTCGCCCAGGGCTTCGGTAGGCTCCCACCGGTAGCTGAACGGGGGATTAGCTACCACCGCGTCGAACTTCGGCATCTTGGCCGGATTGGTTTCACACAGCATGTCCCACTCGTTGAGCAGGGTGTCACCATGGAAAATCTCGAACTCCGAATCCTTCACCCCGTGCAGCAGCATGTTCATGCGCGCCAGGTTATAGGTGGTGATGTTCTTTTCCTGGCCGTAAATCTTCCCGATCGTTCCCTTTGCTTCTTTCAAGCGGTGGCGCACGTTCAATAACAGAGAGCCTGAACCGCAAGCCAGGTCCATCACACTGTCTAGATGAGAGCGCTTTCCCGTGGCGGGCTCTTGGCTATCGAGCGTCACGATGGCTGACAGGATGTCCGAAATGCGCTGAGGAGTATAGAACTCTCCCGCCTTCTTGCCCGAGCCAGCCGCAAACTGACCAATTAGGTACTCGTAGGCATCGCCCAGCGTGTCGCTATCGGTAGAAAACTGCTTCAGTCCGTCAGCAATTTCCTTGATGATCTTGCACAGGCGGGCATTGCGCTCGGTATAGGTTTTGCCGAGCTTGTCGGATGCCAGGTTGATCTCCGAGAACAGCCCTCGGAAAGTGCTGGCGAAGGATTCTGTCTCGATGTAACTGAAGCCCCTCTGCAAGGTTTTCAAGAGCGCCGCATCTTGTGTCCGCGCCATCTCGGCAATATTGCCCCACAGGAATTTCGGCTCGATCACATAGTGCACCTTCCGGCGCATTTGCTTCTCGAACTCCACTACATCGTCTAGGTTGCTCTCGTACCAGCGTTGCAGAGGCGTGGACACCGAGTTATCGAGCTGCTGCGGGTACTCCCGCCCCAACTCCTTCTTGGCAGCAGCTTCGTAATTGTCGGACAGGTAGCGCAGAAACAAGAAAGCCAACATGTAGTCGCGGAAGTCGTCTGCATTCATTGCGCCGCGGAGCTGATCTGCAATGGTCCAGAGAGTCTTGCCGAGCTTTTGTTTTTCGAGATCAGTCATTGGGTGCCTGCTTCCTCAACGGCTTGAGGAAATAAATCTGGATTAAAGGGATAGCGATTCAGGAAGTCGTTCAGAATCTTCCTAAAGTAAGCCTTGTTCTCGTCGAGCATCCGCTGGGGTTCGAACAGTGAATAGTTGCCGTGGCTCAGGATATTGATCAGGCGCGTGTACAAGATACCATCCGGG
This sequence comes from Burkholderia sp. AU27893, assembly GCF_002223205.1. Taxonomy (NCBI): domain Bacteria; kingdom Pseudomonadati; phylum Pseudomonadota; class Betaproteobacteria; order Burkholderiales; family Burkholderiaceae; genus Burkholderia; species Burkholderia sp. AU27893. The sequence continues at coordinate 11,651 of NZ_NKFD01000001.1, forward strand.
TCATCGTCTTCCTGCTTGATGCAGACTGAGAAGTTCTTGTGGCCGTGAAAGCTCGCCGTCTTCTCCAGAATGGTGCGCAGCATGTTGAAGTGATGGGTGAAAAGCCGATCGTCCTGCGCAGCCTGATACAGCTCGGCCAAGGCGGCGACGTGATGGAAGAACGGTGTGTCACCTGTTTCCTCACGCAACACATAGCTGCTGCCTGTTGAGATCTTGTTGACGAAATACTTGCGAGCCTTGCCCAGCTCGTTGCACAACACATTGAAGAACAACGTGTGGTGTGTCGAGATCACGGTTTTGAGCTTGCTGTCGGGCCGCTTGAGCAGTTGTGCCAAGTGGTTAGCCACGGCGATAGCGTTGTGCTCATCCAGCGACGAAATGGGATCATCGATGTAGATGTATTTCACCCACTGGTAGGCCTCTGCACCATCCAGCGCCAACTGGACGATTGCAAGGAAGAAGCACCAGACAAAGATGTTTTCCTCGCCGCGCGACACCTTGATGTTATCGATGGTTTTCCCGTCCACCGTGCGTGAAAAGCGCACTACCCATTCCTGGGTGTCGATTCGGAAATCAAAGTCCGCATAGCGCTGCAACAATGGACGGATACGGTTGTCCATCTCCAGCTCCGCCAGCCCGGCAAAGAAGCGAGAATCCGCGTTGAGGGTCAGCCGTCGGTCACTGTCGCCGTCAAGGTCGTTATCCCAGTGGAACAGGTCCTCGGTGAAAGCATTGAAGTAGAGCGTATCGCGCTTGGCCTCGTCACCTTCCCCCTGCCTGCCAAGGGTCTTGAATTCCATCGACAGGCGCGTCTTGCCCGTACCGTTGTAGGCATAAAGCAGGATGGTCTTCTTGTTCTCCAGTTCTTGCCGTAGCTGCGCCGCCAGCGCGGGCAGGTCGGCGAAGGCTTGGCCCGGCTTCATTCCTGCACCCCACTCTGCGCTACGAACAACCGCTGCATCAAGCCCTTCTTGTGGACTAGGAGGACGTCGATCTTTTGGTTTTGGACGGCGATTAGATCGTCAAGAGATGACAAACAATCGGCAATTGCTTGTTGTTCCTCTCGCTGTGGAACCAATGCCGTGAGACTCAAAATGTCACCCCGTGAAAGCCCCGGAATGAGATTGCCAGAAGCCAGCGCAATCAACCGTTGCCGTTGCGTCGCCAGAAAATGAAATAAAAACTCCCCATGTACACTTTTTGGTCTGACCGCCATCAACTGACGCCCCATAGCTACTTCATCAAGTTCTAGGTAGAGTAACTCACCCACACCACTCCCCTTGACAGTTATGAGGATGTCTCCCGAACGCCCTGAATTGACACTATGCGAAGTCCATTTGCTAACCAAAGCCAAATCATTTGCGTAATCTGACGGTCCTGTGAAGTATGGAACATCGCCAGCATCCGCGTACTCGTCTGGTGCTAGGTGAAGCCCCGAGATGAGGTCGATCCACGTCGAAAGTGCTGCTTCCTTCCACGCCTCAGCGGCCCGAAATTCAGGAAAACGCAAACGGGGGATGGTTTCGCCTTCGCGGGGGAAAAGCTGCTGCATCAAGCCCTTCTTTTGGTTCCTAATGGCGTCAAGCTTTTGATTTTCCGCCATGATCAGATCGTCGAGAGAAGATAAGCAATCGGCGATTTTTTGCTGCTCTGCTTTCTGGATAGGCAGCACAATAGGAAAAGATAAAAACATTTCAGCCTGAATGCGCTTCGCCTTTCGTCCGCCATCCGCAACCTCCCCATTCTTCTTATAGAACCCCTCGCGCTTCACATACTCAAGAAGAAATACTGGATCTAACTCTTCCCCGATGTCAAAACATGGCAAATCGACAGTAGATTCAAATCCGTCAAGCTCCTTCGGTACGATTCCAAAGGCTTGGTTGAGAAAATCAAGCTTACTGTAAATGAACTGTCCGGCTCGACGCTTATAATATTTAGTGTTCTCGCTACCCTTGATTGATTCTCGCTTTGCGAATACGCCTTTTCCCCAAAGCTTTACGGTAATTTTCTTCGCAATATCTCCAGCGCTACCTTCGATTCGACTTTCCGTCAGAAATTGTGCAAGCTTTTTCTCGTGCCACTCCCCTGCCTCCCGAAACTCGGGAAACCGCAACTCTGGCACCAGCGTCCGCTGCGCGCTCTTCTGTTCGCTCATCGCGCTCTTGTCCTTATTGCTCATACGCACTCAGCCCCGAAATCTCGCGCCCCTGAGCGAGTTTGTGCAGCAGTGGCGTCAGGTCTTCCACCAGCGCCAGTTCCTTTTGTGTGCGCGCTTTCCAGCCCAAACCTAGCGGAGCCATCAACTCGCTCAATGCTTCGCCATCAAAGATCCGACGGCGCAGCACCTCATCGATAAACGCATGCAGTGCATCAGCGGCCAGCCCGTGCTTACTAGCGATCTCGGTTAGTTCGCGCGTCTTCTTCTCGGCCTCGAAGCGCTCGTAGCCGTCGCGGATTTGCGTTTCGTCTAGAGCCTGCCCCACGGGCAGGCCACGGATGTATTCAGCAATGTCCTCGCGCTCGTCTATGAACTTCGCGTCGGACTGGATCAGGCCGATGAGCTGCTCGCGGCTGAGAGTTAGCTTGCCGGGCTTCTGCTGGGTCATGCGGGCGATCAGGCTCATGATGTAGTCGTAGTCGATCACCGCCGAGGCGAAGAGCACGAATTCGAAGTCGAGCTGCTGCACCTCTGGCGGGGTCTGGTCGCGGTCTTGCAGTGCCTTCAAGCGCTTGGCTGTCTCAAGGTACACCCCCTTGAAGCCCTGCATCCGGTCTGGCGGCACGATCTGAGCGATCTGCGCTTTTTGTTCTTCCGACAGGTCGGTGTACTGGTCCAACTGCGTCTTGAACCGCTGCACTTCCTTGAACAGGTTAACGAACTGGCTGCGTGCGGCATCGCCCTTCAGGTTGGAAACTTCTTCCGGCGCGTTCGTTAGTCCTTGTGACTGCATGAAGTCCGCCAGCTTTTGCGTGGCGGCTTGCAAGGTGTCGATGACCTTGGGTGCCGGGTCTACCAGCCAGATTTCACGAGGGTTGTCGGTCTTCTCGCCCGAGAACAGCGCAATGGCTTTTTCCACTGGCTCCTGTTGCTGGCGAAAGTCGAGGATGTTGCCGTAGGGCTTGCTGTCGTTGAGAACTCGGTTGGTGCGCGAAAAGGCTTGAATCAGGCCGTGGTACTTGAGGTTCTTGTCCACATACAGAGTGTTGAGGTACTTGGAATCGAACCCGGTAAGCAGCATGTCCACCACGATGGTGATATCGATCTTCTGCCTGTGCGGCAGATCGGCGTTGGGGTACTGCTGGTCCTTGATGCGCTTTTGCACGTCTTGGTAATACAGGTCAAACTCGCTGATGCGGTGATTCGTACCGTAGCCCGCGTTGTAGTCGGTCATGATGCGCGTGAGCGCGGCTTTCTTGCCCTCCGGGTCCTGCTCGTTGTCAGCCTTCTCCTGCGGCAGGTCTTCCTGAATCTGCTGCACGTCCTTGTTGCCTTCGGCAGGGGGTGAGAAGACGCAGGCAACGTTCAGCGGCACGAAGCCGTCATCCTCGGCCCGCTTCTTGTCCTGCAGCTCTTTGAAGGCCTCGAAATACTCGATAGCGTCATTGATGCTGGCCGTGGCCAGCACCGCATTGAACTTGCGCCCGTTGGTGGCGGCGTCGTGCTTAGCCAGGATGGTCTCGATAACCTTGGCCTTCGGCAGCCCCTCGCCCGGCTTAGGCGGCTTCTTGCCTTCGGGCTTGAAGAAGTCTATGTGGAACTTCAGGACGTTCTGGTCGTCAATGGCGTGCGTGATCGTGTACTCGTGCAGGCAGCGCTGGAACAGGTCATCCGTTGTGCGGTGGCTTGCTTGCTGGCCCTCGATCTGAACGACGGTGGCGTTGTCCTTGAAGATCGGGGTGCCCGTGAAGCCAAACAACTGGGCCTTCGGGAAAAACTCTTTAATCGCCTTGTGGTTGTCGCCGAACTGCGAACGGTGGCACTCGTCAAAGATGAACACAATGCGCTGCTCGCGCAAGGGTTCCAGACGCTGCTTGTAGGTTTCCTTGCCCTGCTTTTCCTTCTGCTTGTTGCGCTTGCTGTTCTCGTCAAGCGCCAGGCCGAGCTTTTGGATGGTGGTGACGATGACCTTGTCGGCGTAGTCGTCGGACAGCAGGCGGCGCACCAGCACCTCTGTGTTGGTGTTCTCTTCGACGCAGCCTTCCTGGAAGCGGTTGAACTCTTCACGGGTCTGGCGATCCAGGTCTTTGCGGTCCACCACGAACAGGCATTTGTCGATGTCCGGGTTGTCCTTGAGCAGAGTGGAGGCCTTGAACGAAGTCAGCGTCTTACCCGAGCCGGTGGTGTGCCAGATGTAGCCGTTACCACAATTCAGGTGGATGCACTCCACGATGGCTTTAACAGCATAGATTTGGTACGGCCGCATCATCAGCAGCTTCTGCTCGCTGGCCACCAGCACCATGTAGCGGCTGATCATCTGGCCCAGAGTGCACTTGGCCAAAAACTTGTCGGCAAAGGCATCCAAGAGGGTGATTTTCTTGTTGTCCTCACCCGCAAACTCGTACACCGGCAGGAAGCGCTCATCTGCTGTCGCGGGGCGGCGTAAAGGAGCCGGGGATGGGCGGCGTAATGGCGCCAGCAGAACCGGGGGTAAAACGCGGATTCGAACGGTTTCAAGGTTGCGGTTTTTTGCCGTTTTTGGCAACTGCATTTTGAGGGGGATCTGGCATCGGTTTCGGGGTGCGGTAACTGTCGCCCTCGAGGACGAGCCGGTAGGCGCCGTGGCGTAGTCGGTCGAGTGTGGCGGTGCCGAGGATGCGGTTGTCGGGGAACGCGGCGCCCCATTCACCGAAGTCGAGATTCGACGTCAGGATGGTCGCCGCGTGCTCGTAGCGGGCCGCGACGAGATCGTGGAAGTCCTCGTCCTGCGGGGTACGTAGCGGTTTGAGCGCGAAGTCATCGACGATCAGCAGCGGCACCCGGGCGTACTGCTGGAACTTGCGGTCATAGGCGCCGGTGGCGCGCGCGGCGTTCAATCGCTTGAGCAGCTCGGTCTGCGAGATGAACAGCACATCGCGGCCTTGGCGGGCGGCGCAGTGGCCCAGCGCCTGGGCCAAGTGGCTTTTGCCGGTGCCGGTTGGACCGGCGATCAGGATCGCGACCTTCTCGTCGAGATACCGGCCTGTCGCGAGATCATGAACGTGTGAGCGGTTCAACGTAGGCAGCCGGTCGAAGTCGAACGTCTCGAGCGTCTTGCCCATCGCGAAGCCGGCGCGCAGCAGACGGGTGCCGAGCTTCTTGTGTTCGCGACGGGCAACCTCGTCGTGCAGCAGCATGGCAAGGAACTCGGTATAGGCGAGCTGCCCGTCGATCGCCTGACGGTTGCGCTGCTCAAGCGAGTCGAGGATGCCGGACAGGCGCAGCTGTTTGAGGATGGAATTCAATTCGGGACTCGGGTTCATGGTGTCAGTGGATCAGCAGGGATTGGAGATCACGGCCGAAGCGGCCGCCGTTCTGGTAAGCGCCAGTCGGGGCCGACGCGGGACGCGGCACCGGTTCGCTGTCCAGGCCTTTGTCGAGGATGCCCTTGATGGTGCTGTACTTCGCGCTGCTGAACGCGAGCGCACGCTCGCAGGCTGCTTCCAGCCTCTGATCGCCGACTTTCTGTCGCAGCCGGATGATCCCCTGCGCGCCGCGCAGGTTGACGAGCACCTTGTCGTTGAACAGCGCGAGGATCACGCCGTGGCACGACGGCCCGATCTCCTTCGCGCGCGCCAGACACCACTGCGGATCGTGCTCGAGCCAGGCCTGCGCTTCGGGCGGCTGGTGATCTCGCACCGTGTGGCGACCGCCGGCCCGCTGCCGCGGATGGGTTGCGACGAGTTCATGCCGATGGAACAGCTGGATGACCGTATCGGTCGCCTTCAGCCAGAGCGACTTGCCGACGAGCGTGAACGGTGCAGAGTACAGCGCGTGCTTGTAGACGACGTGGCCGTCGCGATGGACCGCCACCTCCTTCCAGACCGACAGTACCGGCGGCACGTCCGGCAATGCAGCGAGCAACGGGCGCTCGACGCCGAAGCGCGTCAGCGGCCGTTCGTGGACGGTGCCGTGGATACGAGTGCCGGCCTGCTGCATCACCCATTCGCGCAGTTGCCGGTTGGCGTCGGCCAGATCCCGGAACTCGCGCAGCGGCACGAAGGACTTCTTGACGTATTTGACGCCCGATTCGACGACGCCCTTCTTCTGGGGATCGTGCGGCGGACAGGCGTCGATCCGGAATCCATATCCCTCGGCAAGCGCGGCGTACGAGCGTTGCACCGCCGGCTCGTATCGACACGCCCGGATGATCGCGCACTTCGCGTTATCGATGATGACCCGGTCGGGACAGCCGCCGAACCATTCGAAGGCGCGCCGGTGGCTGGCGAGCCACGTCTCGACGGTCTGGTCCAGCACGATCTCGGCATACTGGTGGCGCGACCAGCACAACGTCATCACGAAGATCCACGTCCGGACCGCAATGCCCTCGACCGTCAGCACGGGTCCCGCGCCGAAGTCGACCTGCGCGGCGTCGGCCGGTGCGAAGTCGAGGATCGTTGTGGTGGCCACGCTGCGCTCGGCAGCCAGATGGCGCAGCATGCGCTTCACGGCACAATAGCTGCCGGCGTAGCCATGATTGCGTTGAAGGGCGGCATGGATCGTGGTGCCCTGAACGCCGGCGGCAAGCCATTCGCGGACCTGTTCGCGATATGGCTCAACCGTCGACACACAGGTGTGCGGCAGGTGCGGCGTGCGCCCGAAGACACCCGCGATCGTAGCGTCGTCCGGCAGCGGCTGCACCGGATCCAGCCAACTACGCGCTTCAGCCTCGCGGCGCACGGTCGTCAGCTTCTTGCGCCCCATCAAACCGCCGCGCGCGATGTCGCGGTCAGAATCGCCTTGCCGCATGCGGACAAGGACTTGGCGGTATTCAAACAATTCGAACCTCCTGTTGGCCATGGACGCTCCGTTCAAAAAGAACGGAGCGTACCGACTCGGAAAGTTCGAACCGCGTTCTCGCCCTGATGCTGCTGGCGCCTATGCGCCGCCCCTAACGTGGCGCCATTACGCCGCCCTTGGACTGGCGCCTATGTGCCGCCCCTCAAGTGGCGCCCTTATGCCGACCCCGCATTGGCTCCATAGCGCCGCCCCGTGACATCTGCATTGAAGCTGAAGTGTCGGGTGTTGTTGTTCGCGAAATACTTGGTGATCTTTCCGTTGCTGACGATGAAGAGCTGCAGAAAGCACAGCAGCGTCTTGCCGTAGCCGTTGCCAGGGTTGCTCTTGTAATCGACGATCTGCTGCATGGCGCGGCGCGGGCTCACGTCCAGCGTCTTCAGCTCGATCTGCACCACCGGCACGCCGTTGATGAGCAGCATCACGTCGTAGCGGTGATAGCTGTTGTCGGTGTTCACGCGCAGTTGGTTAACGACCTCGAAGTCGTTCTTGCACCAGTCGCGGATGTTCACCAGGGTGTAGTTCAGGGGCGTGCCGTCGTCACGCTCGAAGGCGTTGATGCTGCGCAGCGTCTGGGCCGCGTTGTAGACATCAGTCGTGATGATCGTGTCCAACAGCCGCTGAAACTCGCTGTCCGTCAGCCGCACCCGGTTGAGCGCTTCGAACTTCGCGCGGAAATTTGCTTCCAGTGTTGCACGGTCGCGGATATCCGGGCGGTAGGTGTACTTGAGGTCACCGAGCTTGGCGATCAGGCCCAGCTCAATTTGGTGTTCTGTTGTCGTCATGAATCTGTTCCGGCCGTCATGGATGTGTTGATGCGGTGGGCGGGCGGCTCCCTGTAGCTCGAGCAGCCATGTCAAGCGCTCGCCTTGGCCGGCTCTCCATTCGGGCGATCCAGTCTCAAGTCATGACTGCGCGCGTATTCCAGCACCAGGATTTCGATCATCGACGCCACCGAACGGCGCTCGCGATCGGCCGCCAAGCGCAAGAGCTGCTTGATCTCGGCAGAGGTGCGGATGGAAAGGGTTTCGTCCTTTAGGCGTGACATAGCGGCGTCTCGTTAATGGTGTCACGCAAATGTACTGCGTTATGCACTAATTTGCCAGACATGTGATGGGCCACGCATCCCGACCACCGGACCAGATGGACGGCAGGAGCGCTGAGCGACGATTTATGTGTGTTCCAGTGTTCCCCGTCGTCGTTCATCGATATCTAGACTTGTGCCGTATTTTTCTGCGGCGAAATTCGAGAAGATATACCGATTGGCCACTCGTCGAATTTTCCATATTTCGAGATACCCAGTTCGGTAGACTCAAACGGCATCACCGCAAAAAAGCGCGGGCCGCATGGGCTGCCACCCATACGACCCGCTGACCACAACCAACTCGCATCAGGAGTCGGAAGATGGCTAACGCCAATAGTAAGTCACGTCCCAAGAAGCTCAAACAGTATCCCGAGGTTGAGCTGACCCTCGGCAACAAGCCGGACCTTCCCCAGGAGGGCCAGCCGTACATGCCATGGATGCGCGCCATCGACGCGCATTTCGAGATGTTCGGATTCAAGCCGGGTGATCGCGTCTATCTGCGGTTCAGCTTTGCTTCCCGAAGGGTCACCATCACGCCCGACTACAGCGCGCTTAACTGGCAAGAGCAGCCCTATGGTGCAGCTGCCCAAGAAGAGGATAGGGAAGAGGAATACGCAGCGCTGGCCTCTTTGCGCAGCTCTACTGCCTGGTGATGGCTCGGCGTGATGCATTTCGGCACACGCGTTGACGCAAATGGACCGCGGTGGGGCTGCAGGTAACTTCAACAACCGTCACAACTGACGAAAAGTTGCGTTCCGCTCTCTCGGCATTCAACGGCATCGCAAGCATCCGCGCATGCAGCACGACAAGCATCCATGCCGAGTACTCCACGCACATTTCTGCCGCGCCAATGCAAAAACCCCCGCCTTTCGGGCGGGGGTTCTCGGCTTAGGGAGCCTGACGATTACCTACTTTCACACGGGAATCCGCACTATCATCGGCGTAGAGTCGTTTCACGGTCCTGTTCGGGATGGGAAGGGGTGGGACCGACTCGCTATGGTCATCAGGCAAAGAGGGTTGTTGCGCTGGCTTTGCAGCACAACCAATCCGGGAAGAAGCAGTAATTTTGAGTTGTGTGTATCACACACGAGAATCCAACTTGTCGCTTTGGATCGCAGCTCGTGCAAGGCACGGCGCCGATCTACAAGGCAGACTTGTTATAGGATCAAGCCTTACGGGCAATTAGTATCAGTTAGCTGAACGCATTACTGCGCTTACACACCTGACCTATCAACGTCCTGGTCTCGAACGACCCTTCAAGGGGATCTAGTCCCCAGGGATATCTCATCTTAAGGCGAGTTTCCCGCTTAGATGCTTTCAGCGGTTATCTCTTCCGAACATAGCTACCCGGCGATGCCACTGGCGTGACAACCGGTACACCAGAGGTTCGTCCACTCCGGTCCTCTCGTACTAGGAGCAGCCCCCTTCAAATATCCAACGCCCACGGCAGATAGGGACCAAACTGTCTCACGACGTTTTAAACCCAGCTCACGTACCTCTTTAAATGGCGAACAGCCATACCCTTGGGACCGGCTACAGCCCCAGGATGAGATGAGCCGACATCGAGGTGCCAAACACCGCCGTCGATATGAACTCTTGGGCGGTATCAGCCTGTTATCCCCAGAGTACCTTTTATCCGTTGAGCGATGGCCCTTCCATACAGAACCACCGGATCACTATGACCTGCTTTCGCACCTGCTCGACTTGTCGGTCTCGCAGTTAAGCACGCTTATGCCATTGCACTATCAGCACGATTTCCGACCGTACCTAGCGTACCTTCGTACTCCTCCGTTACGCTTTGGGAGGAGACCGCCCCAGTCAAACTGCCTACCATGCACTGTCCCCGACCCGGATCACGGGCCAAGGTTAGAACCTCAAACAAACCAGGGTGGTATTTCAAGGACGGCTCCACCGAAACTAGCGTTCCGGTTTCATAGCCTCCCACCTATCCTACACAGATCGGTTCAAAGTCCAATGCAAAGCTACAGTAAAGGTTCATGGGGTCTTTCCGTCTAGCCGCGGGTAGATTGCATCATCACAAACACTTCAACTTCGCTGAGTCTCGGGAGGAGACAGTGTGGCCATCGTTACGCCATTCGTGCAGGTCGGAACTTACCCGACAAGGAATTTCGCTACCTTAGGACCGTTATAGTTACGGCCGCCGTTTACCGGGACTTCAATCAAGAGCTTGCACCCCATCATTTAATCTTCCGGCACCGGGCAGGCGTCACACCCTATACGTCCACTTTCGTGTTTGCAGAGTGCTGTGTTTTTATTAAACAGTCGCAGCCACCAGTTTATTGCAACCCCTTCACCCTCCTGGCGCAGGCCAGTCAAGCTACAAGGGCGTACCTTATCCCGAAGTTACGGTACCAATTTGCCGAGTTCCTTCTCCCGAGTTCTCTCAAGCGCCTTAGAATACTCATCTCGCCCACCTGTGTCGGTTTGCGGTACGGTCATCGTTAGACTGAAGCTTAGAGGCTTTTCTTGGAACCACTTCCAATTGCTTCGCTCCCTAAGGAGCTCGCGCCACACCCTTGAATTACGCGCCCGGATTTGCCTAAGCGCCTTCTCCAATGCAGCGACCGGGACTTCCAACACCCGGACAACCTTCCGCGATCCGTCCCCCCATCGCATCTAACAATGGTGCAGGAATATTGACCTGCTTCCCATCAGCTACGCATTTCTGCCTCGCCTTAGGGGCCGACTCACCCTACGCCGATGAACGTTGCGTAGGAAACCTTGGGCTTACGGCGAGGGGGCCTTTCACCCCCTTTATCGCTACTCATGTCAGCATTCGCACTTCCGATACCTCCAGCACGCTTTTCAACGCACCTTCGCAGGCTTACGGAACGCTCTCCTACCATGCGTGCAAAGCACGCATCCGCAGCTTCGGTATATAGCTTAGCCCCGTTACATCTTCCGCGCAGGACGACTCGATCAGTGAGCTATTACGCTTTCTTTAAAGGGTGGCTGCTTCTAAGCCAACCTCCTGACTGTTTTAGCCTTCCCACTTCGTTTCCCACTTAGCTATATTTGGGGACCTTAGCTGGCGGTCTGGGTTGTTTCCCTCTTGACACCGGACGTTAGCACCCGATGTCTGTCTCCCGTGATTGCACTCTTCGGTATTCGGAGTTTGCTATGGCGGGGTAATCTGCAATAGACCCCCCAACCATGACAGTGCTCTACCCCCGAAGGTGAGACACGAGGCACTACCTAAATAGTTTTCGGAGAGAACCAGCTATTTCCAAGTTTGTTTAGCCTTTCACCCCTATCCACAGCTCATCCCCTAACTTTTCAACGTTAGTGGGTTCGGACCTCCAGTACGTGTTACCGCACCTTCATCCTGGCCATGGATAGATCACTTGGTTTCGGGTCTACGCCCAGCAACTGAACGCCCTATTCGGACTCGCTTTCGCTACGCCTGCCCTATACGGTTAAGCTTGCTACTGAACGTAAGTCGCTGACCCATTATACAAAAGGTACGCCGTCACCCCTTACGAGGCTCCGACTGTTTGTATGCATGCGGTTTCAGGATCTATTTCACTCCCCTCCCGGGGTTCTTTTCGCCTTTCCCTCACGGTACTGGTTCACTATCGGTCGATCACGAGTATTTAGCCTTGGAGGATGGTCCCCCCATCTTCAGACAGGATTTCACGTGTCCCGCCCTACTTGTCGCACACCTAGTTCTTTCATACTGTTTTCGCCTACAGGGCTATCACCTGCTATGGCCGCACTTTCCAGAGCGTTCGGCTAACAATACAAATAAAGAGTGCAAGGCTCATCCCATTTCGCTCGCCACTACTTTGGGAATCTCGGTTGATTTCTTTTCCTGCGGTTACTTAGATGTTTCAGTTCACCGCGTTCGCTTCGCATGGCCTATGTATTCAGCCATGGATACTCCAAAAGGAGTGGGTTTCCCCATTCGGACATCTACGGATCAAAGCTCGTTTGCCAGCTCCCCGTAGCTTTTCGCAGGCTACCGCGTCCTTCATCGCCTGTGATCGCCAAGGCATCCACCACATGCACTTGTTCGCTTGACCCTATAACGAGTCTGTCTCGTTACAGGTTGAGTTCTCGCGTTGTGCCGTATTCCAAATTGAGTCAAACATAGAGTTCGAATCATCTTGAGATACATCGATACAATCACAACCCGGATAGTTTCCACGTCCATCTCAAGACGCTTCCGCTATCCAAATTACTTGCTTCTTCCAGATTGTTAAAGAACGACAGCCGATATGGTTTTACTCATATCACTCTGACTGGCTCAATCGCCAATGAGAAAAACTCGAACCAAACTTCATTCGAATGTTTGTCATTGATGATTATCGAAAGCGGCCGGCATTATAACCGGTTAAACCGCTAACAGACAGTCTTTCTGTCTTTATCAACAGCCGATAAGCGTGAGCGCTCAACTTGTGCGAGAAGCTCTGGAAAGGAGGTGATCCAGCCGCACCTTCCGATACGGCTACCTTGTTACGACTTCACCCCAGTCATGAATCCTACCGTGGTGACCGTCCTCCTTGCGGTTAGACTAGCCACTTCTGGTAAAACCCACTCCCATGGTGTGACGGGCGGTGTGTACAAGACCCGGGAACGTATTCACCGCGGCATGCTGATCCGCGATTACTAGCGATTCCAGCTTCATGCACTCGAGTTGCAGAGTGCAATCCGGACTACGATCGGTTTTCTGGGATTAGCTCCCCCTCGCGGGTTGGCAACCCTCTGTTCCGACCATTGTATGACGTGTGAAGCCCTACCCATAAGGGCCATGAGGACTTGACGTCATCCCCACCTTCCTCCGGTTTGTCACCGGCAGTCTCCTTAGAGTGCTCTTGCGTAGCAACTAAGGACAAGGGTTGCGCTCGTTGCGGGACTTAACCCAACATCTCACGACACGAGCTGACGACAGCCATGCAGCACCTGTGCGCCGGTTCTCTTTCGAGCACTCCCGCCTCTCAGCAGGATTCCGACCATGTCAAGGGTAGGTAAGGTTTTTCGCGTTGCATCGAATTAATCCACATCATCCACCGCTTGTGCGGGTCCCCGTCAATTCCTTTGAGTTTTAATCTTGCGACCGTACTCCCCAGGCGGTCAACTTCACGCGTTAGCTACGTTACTAAGGAAATGAATCCCCAACAACTAGTTGACATCGTTTAGGGCGTGGACTACCAGGGTATCTAATCCTGTTTGCTCCCCACGCTTTCGTGCATGAGCGTCAGTATTGGCCCAGGGGGCTGCCTTCGCCATCGGTATTCCTCCACATCTCTACGCATTTCACTGCTACACGTGGAATTCTACCCCCCTCTGCCATACTCTAGCCTGCCAGTCACCAATGCAGTTCCCAGGTTGAGCCCGGGGATTTCACATCGGTCTTAGCAAACCGCCTGCGCACGCTTTACGCCCAGTAATTCCGATTAACGCTCGCACCCTACGTATTACCGCGGCTGCTGGCACGTAGTTAGCCGGTGCTTATTCTTCCGGTACCGTCATCCCCCGACTGTATTAGAGCCAAGGATTTCTTTCCGGACAAAAGTGCTTTACAACCCGAAGGCCTTCTTCACACACGCGGCATTGCTGGATCAGGCTTTCGCCCATTGTCCAAAATTCCCCACTGCTGCCTCCCGTAGGAGTCTGGGCCGTGTCTCAGTCCCAGTGTGGCTGGTCGTCCTCTCAGACCAGCTACTGATCGTCGCCTTGGTAGGCCTTTACCCCACCAACTAGCTAATCAGCCATCGGCCAACCCTATAGCGCGAGGCCCGAAGGTCCCCCGCTTTCATCCGTAGATCGTATGCGGTATTAATCCGGCTTTCGCCGGGCTATCCCCCACTACAGGACATGTTCCGATGTATTACTCACCCGTTCGCCACTCGCCACCAGGTGCAAGCACCCGTGCTGCCGTTCGACTTGCATGTGTAAGGCATGCCGCCAGCGTTCAATCTGAGCCAGGATCAAACTCTTCAGTTTAAACCTGTTACTGTTTTCGGTTCAGTTAAGAACCGGTCGCTCACTCAAAGCTGACAGGTAAATGAATTACTTCATAAACCTGACTTACTTTAGTGTGAGACTCTTGATACTTTCGCTATTTGATCCGAGGATCAGCTCGCTTCCATCAAGCGCCCACACTTATCGGCTGTTAATTTTTAAAGAGCATTCTGCGAGGAACTTCGTGTTTCCCGGCAGCGCTGCGTTTTCAGCAGCAGAGAAGCGAGATTATCAACCGTTTTTTTAAATCCGTCAACAACTTTTTTAACTACTTCGTTGCGACGACTACGGTTTAATTTCGTCAGCACTGGAATCGATAAAACCGACTTCAACAGCACCGCTTCCCTCCTTTCCCCGCGCTGCGTTTCCGTTAGCGCGAAAGAGGCGTGATTCTAAGCACCTGCCTCAGTCTCCGCAACCCCTTTTGTGAAATTATTTTGACATGTGGTAGCGGGGGTCGCTGAACCTGTTCTCCAGTCATATATATGCGACACGGCGGGAACAGCCCCGGTTGCCCGTGAACCGCCCCGCCGCATCGAGCGCAATCCTCCGCCGCTCACCGCCCCACCATCGCCCTCACCACACCGTCCCGTCGAATCAGCCCGTGATACAGTGCCGCGGCAAAGTGCGCGAGGAATGTCGCGAAGAACAGATACGCCAGCACCCGGTGCGCGACCCGGAGCCACGCGAACGTCACCGGATCAGCCGACACCAGCGCCGGCAGCTGCACACCGCCACCCAGCGTCACCGGATACCCGCCCGCCGACAGCATCGCCCACCCGATCAGCGGCATCGCGAGCATCAGCGCATACAGCACGAGATGCGACCCGTGCGCGGCAACCTTCTGCCACCACGGCAGATCCTCGGGCAGCGCCGGCGGCTTCGACAGAACCCGCACCACGATCCGCACGCACACGAGCACCAGCACGGCAATGCCCAGCGGCTTGTGAATCGCCACCAGAAGCGCATGCCGCTCGGAAACGGACGCCACCATCCCCCCCCCGATGAACAGCATTGCGATGATCATCGCGGCCATCACCCAGTGCAGCACCCGCGCCGGCAAGCCAAACGTCGTCGAAGCTTTCATCACCGTCCCTCCCCACTCAATCGCGCCACGCCCGCTACCCCGGCCTCTTCACTCGTCCTGCGCAGATACGAATCCGCATAAGCTGCCGACCGCGCCGCCAGCAACGGATCCCCCGATACCTGAATCCCCTGCGGCAGCACCGTCGGGTCGTAATTCACGTCGCGACACGGCCCGCTGTCCTGCGCCTCCACGTGGTCGAGCACGAGCGTGCCCGCATCGATCGTCGTGCGCTGCGCGGGCCAGACCTTCGTCGCGTCGTCCACCGGGTCGCCAGGCTCCGCCAGCGTGACCAGCAGCTTCCACTTCTGCGGACCGGCCGCGATCCGCTGCGTCACGTCCTGCTGCAACACGTTCGGGTCCGCGGCCGTCGCGACGTCACCGGCGCCGGCCGTCTGCTCCGGCACGACACGCCACCGCACCGCGTGGCGCTTGCCCGCCGCGTCGACGAAGTAGAACGCGTTCAATCCGTAATAGCTTTCGGTGACGTAGCTCGCGCTCGGCTTCGCACCTTTTATCCATTCGCGGAACGCGGCCGTCTCCGGATGTGCGCCGAAAAACGCCTTCACCTTCGCCGGATCGGGCTTGCCCGTCTTCGGATCGGCTCGCGTCGCCACCAATTGCGCGTAGAACGCCTGCGGCGTCGCGACCGGAAACACGGGCATCGCGTTCATCCCGGTTCGCCATTGCTCACCATCAGGCGCGGTGAGCTTCAGCGCGAGGCTGCGGATCGGCACGCTGCTGTCGGGTGCATACGGATTCCCGCCCGGCAACGCGAACCGGCCGACCACCGGCGTGCGCACCGCCTGGAAGAACGGCGCGACCGAATACGCGCTCGCCGCGCCGTTGCCTTCGAAGTAACCGGTCACGCACACGCCCTTCGCGTGATTGCGCCGGAAGCCCGGGTGAATGCCGCCGCCGGCCGTCTGCAACGCGTCGACGATCCGGTGCGGGGTCAGACGCGCCGGCGCGAGCCAGCCGCCGACATACCCGAACGCCACGGCCACGCCGGCCACCGCGCCGCCGATCGCGGCCCAGCGCCACCACCCGCGCCCGGGCTCGCGCTGCGGCGAAGAAGAGGAAGAAGATCGCTCCATATATAGGCTCCCGACCGTCAGGTCATTGTCGAACCCGCGTAGGACGCCACCCGCGCCGCTTTATTCCACGAAAAGTTTTTTCGTATGCTGGTGGAATAAGCGGCGCCGACCGGCGTCCTACGTGGCATCTCGACCCTTTCGGCAACCGGCCCGGCCATGCCCTCCACCGCCCTCGACGACGAAGCACTGCGCGAACTCATCCCCAGGCTGCGACGCTTCGCGCTCTGGCTCGCGCGCGACGTCCACGCGGCCGACGACCTCGTGCAGTCGACGCTCGAGCGCGCGCTGTCGCGCTGGACGAGCCGCCGCGACGACGCGTCGCTGCGCAGCTGGCTCTTCACGATCCTGTACCGGCAGTTTCTCGACGGCAAACGCAGCGCGAAGCGCTATGCCTGGCTGCTTGGGCGCATTCGCGACGACGACGAAGCGCACTGGCCGTCCGCCGAACGCGAATTCGCGGCGCGCGCGACGCTCGAAGCGTTCGGCCGGCTCTCCGACGAGCAGCGCAGCCTGCTGCTGCTCGTCGCGGTCGAGGGCTTCACCTATCAGGAAGTCGCCGACCTGCTCGACATTCCGATCGGCACCGTGATGTCGCGGCTCTCCCGCGCGCGCCAGGCGCTGCGTCAGCTCAGCGACGGCGAGCTTCCCGCTCCTTCTCTCCGGTTGATGAAGAAATGAACACGCCTCCGAACGAACATGACCTTCAGGCCTATGTCGACGGCCAGCTCGACGACGATGCGCGTGCCGCGGTCGAGCGCTATCTCGCGCTGCATCCGGCGCGCGCGGAACAGGTCAGGCAATGGCAGCAGGATGCGCAGCGGTTGCGGGCCGCGCTCGAGAGCGTGCGGATGCCGGCGGATAACCCCGCGCTGGATCCGGCCGCGATTCGGGGCCGGAGGGCCGATCGCACACGCATGCGGTTCGCGATGGCGGCTTCGTTCGTGTTCTGCATCGGGCTCGGGACGTTCGGCGGATGGCAGGCGCGCGGGTGGAACGCGCCTCCGCCCATCGCGCCGATGAGCGATGCCGTCAAGGCTTATCAGATGATGGTGGTCGATCGGACGGCCAAGGTCGATTACCGGCCGACCGGTGCGGGCGATTTGCAGGGATGGCTCACCAAAGGCGTGGGCGCATCGGCGAAGCTGCCGGATTTGAGCGCGGCGGGGTTCCGGCCGGTCGGTGGGCGGTTGTTCACGACGGACAGCGGGGCGACTGCCGCGATGGTGCTCTATGAGGACGAGGCCGGCCGGACGCTGAGCTTCTATCTCCGGCCGGCGGAATCGAAACATCGGCTGCTGCCGGCCGGGCAACGCGTGGATGGTGCGTTGCTTGCGCGGTATGGATCGGTGAACGGGCTCAACTATGCGGTGGTCGGGCCGACGGGGAGTCTTGGCGAAAAGGCAGTCGTGCAGGCGCTCGACCAGCAGACTTGAAGTGGCAGGATGCGCGCCCGGCTGGCGGTTAGTGGCAGCCGCCAGCGCCTTTAATGGGGCGGCCCGGCGGGCTTGAACGGGCGCCCGCTCACCACTCGCCCGCACATCGTTTCGACTGACTTTCCCCGGCTGTTATGCACATCGCGCCGCGCCAGCGCCCTCACCTTTGGAATCACAGGGTTTCGAGTCGCAGTGGAACGGGATATCCACATCGATCACGGGTAAGCGATCTGGCTTCCAAGGCGGGCTACGATCCTGTCCGTCCAGGTAGCGTCGCCACGGAGACCTGGCTGCCGGCAAGCATCTTGTTCGTCCGGCGCACGAACACCCAGTGCCAAACCCAGAGGAAAACCGCGACACCGCCAGCGATCGAGCCAATGGCATTGGGTATCAATGAAAGAACCTGGGCGAGACACCACCCGATGCCGCTGGTCCGGCCGAACGAGCGCAACCCCGACAGAGCCGGATTGATACGAGACTCCGCTTCCAGGGACTTCGCCACGTTGGAAATAATGAAGAAGTCCTCGATGAAGTTGTAGGGCAAGAGGAACATCAGCCAGACGCTGTTGGGTTCGGCCGCGCGCGATCCTCGGTTGACCAATTTCAGGGTCGTCCTGAGGTCGCTCGCGTAGGCATAGACCAGCGCCAGGAAAACCGCGATGACGACGATGCTGCCGATTGTCCCAAGCACCGCTATTTCGCCGAGAACGCCTCCTTCTTCGGACGGATGGACAAGGGGATAGGCCAGCCCAACGGCAATGGGGATGCTCAGAATGGCTTTGAGAAGGGTCCGTGCAGTTGCGCTCATGTGTGTCGCGGAGGGAATCGGTGCGTTGTCACCGGCAGCATAGCGAACGGTCATCCTCGCTGGGCGACTTTGTCCTGGCATATGCCGCCTTCTCTCGCGACGCTCGCCGAGTCGGTGCCTGAAGCGAACCGCGAATCGTGGAGTCGAGTGGTATGAAAGTGCGATATCCACGACCCGTGAGATAACGCGAACATCCTCGCCGAATTCGCGCACCCTCACCCGTTGAATGCACAGGATTTCGAGTGCGTTGGCTGCTCGATATCCACAAGGCATTCCATCACGACGGATCGCGCGAGCACGCTCCACATCGCCTGCGCTATTCCGGAAAATCCCTGTCAGACAAGGCGTTCGGGCTGATTCGCATGGTTGAATGCATGGCGCTCACCTGTTCGACGCACAGCGATTCGACTGGTTGGGTATGCGAGTTGTCCACATACGCGCTGTGGACAAGCGCACGAAACCCGATGCACGTTCCTCATACACCCCATTCTCAGCGCTTGCTTCTCTCCGTTCAGTCGCGTGCTCGAACATTCTGATCGGCTTGTCGAGGTCAACATTCGCCGAGATCCACACCCAACTGGTGATCCGGGCAAACGCTCACCTTGTGTCAGCACAGCGTTTTGCATCGTTTTGTGCCGCAGTTGTCCACACGTGAAGGCTGACGACCTTCACCACCTCCGAAGTCACTTGGTCAGATAAACCCCGAGAATCTCGCCGGTTTCCGGAGAAACGACGTACTGGATCGAAATTCCGAGCGGACTCGCGTTACCGAGCCCGCGCGAGCACATGTCGCGCGCTGGCATCACTTATCCCGTCTCGAGCAGCGCCCTAAATTCACGAAGGCAAGCGCCGCAGGTCGTTGTCAATAAACCGATCGCCGCCTCCATCGATTCGTCGTCGCTGAAGCGATAAACATCACCATCCTCGTACGTGCCGCCCAAATCGGCGATCGTCCCTCTCTCCGAATCGAGCATGAAACCCGGATATTCGATCTCGTCACGAACAAGCGTCAAAGGCACGACACCATCATCGTCCTTCCAGCTCTGACGATCATTGACGAGATGGCGCACGGCTTGCGTAACAAGCTCGCCGCCGCCGCATCCGTGAGACGTGCAATGCACTAACGGCATCGAGCCTCCGTTGTCCTGACACCTGATCTCGCGAATGCATCGCGTATCGATAGCGAAGAAAAGCCATGTTGAAGCACGCCCGCCCCTCTTTGTGTTGCTGGCCGACCTTCGCTCGACTCGACTCACGACCAGAACGTCGCACGCAATCGTCGATTCGGCAGGCAAGCTGATGACCCAGTGCGCTTCCGGCCGCTTCTGCAGCGGCAGCCGAATTGCTGGCCTTGTTCAGCTCTGCCGCCTGCGCATCCTTCAATGCGGCCCGCGAGAAAGACACTCCGCTCGTTCCCGCCACTCGTCGACCGTATAAAGCAGGTTGCGTGATCGACTACCTCGCCAGATAGATCGCAAGGATCTCTCCGTTCTCTGGCGAGATGACGTAGTTGATCGACTTCCCGAGCCGGTTTGCGTTACCAAGGCCCTTCATTCCCGGGATGAACTTTGCGGTAAACGATACGCCAATGACGTCTTTTCCATCGACACCTTCGCCGTTGGATGCCTTTCGTTCGTAGACGGACACTTCGAAATTATTGATGTCCTGCTCGCTCTTTTCGAAGTCGGCATAGGCCGAGCGCAGCCCGATGACTGTTGCGGTATTGAGGGTGACGCTATCGTTGTCCGCATCACCAAAAATTGTTTTACTCATGGCAAGTACAGGAATCGTCAATAGAAGAAGCGGGGCAATGTGCTTCATAGTGAATAGACCGTTTTCGTGGCGGCATGGTAGCCCTTGTGGCCATCGCTTGGCGTGCCGAGATAACCTCGATAGTCGGGGTCGTCACCCAGCCCCATTGCGGCCACATCCTTGTCCTGTTTCGAAAATTCATTGCTGTTGTAGGAGTCCCTGCTCCTTGTCGTTCTATTCCCACGCCGATCCGTGTGATCGCCGTGCGTGTGCCAGTAACCGACCTCTTGTGCGCAATTCGGAGGTTGGGGCGCGCGCGGATCCCACGGATTAACGACATCTCCTTCCCCCCTGATCGCCTTCGTATAGTCGAACCGACCATCCGGCGTCCGGTAGATGAGTCCACCGTATTCCAGGTTGTCACGAATCGACTTGTCGTTGTATCGGAGCAAGGCGGCCTTTGCCGCACCATCCGGCGTCGCAAACCGGCCGGACCTGAACTTCTTGCAGGTCGTACCCAACGGATCAATCCAGCCCGTGGGATTGGGGCCGTACCGATACGTATTCAGTCCGCCCTGCAAGCCGACAGGATCCTTCGAAATGAAACGTCCGCTCTCCGGAGCGTAGTAACGATGTCGGTTGTAGGCAAGCCCGGTCTCGTCATCCAGTTGCTGCCCCTGGAATCGGATCGGATTGCGCACCGTCAAGCCCGTGGCACGCGATACGCGCTCGATGACTTCTCGGGCGCCACCCCAAGCCTTGTAGCTGGCCTCCCACACCACGTCCCCAAGCTCGTCGGTCAACAACTGCGGCGTGCCGATCTGATCGCAGTGGTAGTAGTACACCCCTGCCTTCGACTTCGGTTCCGGAATTCGCCGCAGTGGATCATCCTCAGGCGTATGACGCATCGCGGCATCGTGGCTCGGCGTTTCCACACCTTCGACCGCCGCGCCGACATACTGGGCGAGCGGCACGAACGAATCAGCCTCGTACACGTAATGCGTACTGCTCGTGGCGCCGCTTTCGTATGCGAGCGCGTTGCCTTCCCAGCCATACGTCGTCACAACACCATCGACTTCCTTCGCGATTCGCCGCCCGAACGCATCGTAGAAATAACGTGCCTCGCTGCGGCGTGCCTCGGTTTCAGTCAGGGCCCGTGCCAGTCGATTGAATCCGTCCCACTCGAAGCGCTGCAGGCTGCCCGCCGCTCGGGTTTCGACGAGGTTGCCCTGCGGGTCATACTCGAGTTGCTTGCCCGCATACGCACGAAGCAGGTTGCCGAGCACCTTCGATACCTGCGGTGGCAACGTGCTTTCAGGCCGAACCGGGTTCGCCGGCGTGCGCGCCTGAGGATGATCAGGACTCCGTGCGTCGATCACATTGCTCGCCGGATCGAACGCGAACCGCTCCGTGCCTCCGGGCCCGATCGACTCGATCAATCGTCCGATCGGATCGTATCGGTAGTCGCTCAATCCGCGCCGACTGTCTTCGACATGCGTCAGCTGACCCGCGAGATCGTAGCGGTAATGTCTGCCGCTCAGCGGCGCCGGCGCATGTTCGCGCCGGAGTGTCTGGCTGCGGATCAGGCCCGCCGGATCGTAATCCGTACTCTGGATCAGTTTGCTCGGCAGCACACGCCGGACCTCACGGTGCAGATCGTCCCGCTCGAACTGCATCCGTTCGTCGCCATCGAGCAGCATCCCATGGACATGCCCGGAACCGTAGGTCAACCAGTCGATCGCATGGCCATCCGGTCGGATCGTCCGCTTGCGGTTGCCCAGCTCGTCATACGTGTGATGCCACACGTAGCTGCGCTTGACACCGAACAAGTCGTACGCGTGATGTTCGCGAACCAGATTGCCGACCGGATCGAAGAAATGCTGCACCCGGCTGAATGCATTTTGCGCGTCGGCCAGACGACCGAGCGCATCGTAAGCGAAGCGCTCGTCGGCATCGCCGCTTGTGCGGCGTGTCAGCCGGCCTGCACCATCGTATTCGACCCGTGTGACCTTTCCCGCAACGTCGATGGTCGACAGGCGATTCGTTTCGTCATCAAAGCCGTAACGCGTCACTATCCCGTCAAAATCGACCGTTTCGAGCAGCCGGCCGACAGGGTCATAGGTGAATCGATAGCTGGCCTGATTCGCATCGATCAGACTGACCAGCCGGCCAAGGCGATCGTGGCCGTAGTTCAGCGTGTGGCCGAGCGCGTCGCTGCGTGCGTGCAACCGACCCGCCGCATCGTAGCCGTAGCGCGTCGTGCGGTTCATTGGATCGGTGTAGTTCAGCAGGCGCCCTTCCGCGTCGTATTGAAAGCGTTCGACGCCCGCTGGCGTACGCACCTCATTCAGCCAGCCGTTTGCGCCATAGCCGAACCCTGTCGCGATACCCATCGCATCCGTGGCTTCGACCAACCGACCTTGCGCATCGTATTTCCACTGCGTCGTCTTGCCCGAACAATCGGTATGCGCAGTTAGTCGTCCAGCCTCATCGTATGCCATGACCGTCGTGCCACCCTTCGCATCGGTCACTTCACTCGGCAGCCCCTGCGCGTTGTAGCTGTATTTCGTCTCGTGGCCGAGCGGGTCCGTCTCCAGCACGACGTTCCCCGCTTCGTCATAGCCGCGTTTCCATGCATGCCCCTGCGGATCGACAATGCGGATCATCTGATCCTTCTCGTCATATTCCATCTCGATCACGCTGCCGTCGACACGCTGGTGGCGCACCATGTTGCCGCGGGCGTCGTACGTCATCTTCTCGTTGCCGCCATCCGGATACGTATGCTGCACGAGATTGTGGTGCACATCGCGATACATCCACTCCTCGCTGCCTTCCGCATAGACGATTCTGAACGGATAGCCGTAACGGTCGTAGTAGTGTCGCGTGACGTTGCCGAGCGCATCGGTCACGCTCACCATCCGGAAGTCGGGGTGCCAAGCGAAGCGCGTCTCGTCGCTGCCACCATCCGCATATTCGCGAACACATTTTGCCTTCGGTCCGGTTCCGCTCCATTCAAGGTTGGTGCCACGACCGGTGCGGTCCGTATAGCGCGTGATCAGGTGGTGACGGTACGCATATTCACGACGGTTGCCGTTGCGATCCGTCGCCGCGACGAGATCGTTGTCCTCGCTGTATTCGTAACGCGCAAGCGTGCCGACCCGTGCTCCTTCGCTATCGTGATGCAACACCTCGGCGATGCGATGCTTGTCGTCGTATGCGAACGCAACAATCGCTTGTGGCGCGATGATCCGAGAAAGGCGTTGCTGCGCGTCGTAGTCGAGTGTCAGCTGATTGCCGGAGCGATCCTTGATGAATGCGAGACGAAACGCGTCGCCGCGCTTCTCGTATGCTTCAAGCAATTCGTGGCCTCGCGTGACAGTGACCCACGACTCGTCCAGCCGCAACAAGGTCAATCCTTCGCCGCGATCATCGTGCGCGTCGCCCGGGGAAAGCAGCGGATAGTCGATGCTGCGACCGGTCGCATCGTGATATACGAGCTTCGATGCATGCATGTCGATGCGCGTCGTCAATGATGTGATCCATCGGGCGCCGAGCTCGCCATGCACGTCATTTGCGTCGAAGAAAGATCGATAGGTGCGGCTCCATATGATCGGCATCACACCGGGAAGGACAAAATCCTGATGGGTCACCCTTTCGTCGCCCAGCGCAAACCCGACTGAACGTCTCGTCGCCGCCGCGGGCGTCGACGCCGGACATCCGAGCTTGCAGTCGTTCGGGCCGGGATGCTGCGCCTCTTCCGTATGCCGGACCGATTCCTTCTGGCCTTCACCCTCCTGGCGGTGCACTTTCGTGCTGCCTTGCTCCTTGATTCCGGTCTGGTGTTTGCGCTGACGATGCAAAAAGTCGCGCTTCTTGTCGATGGCGACCTGGATAAGATTGATCAGCCAACCGATCTTGCCCGCGTCTACACCGCCGAGCGCAAGGATTTTTTCCTTGATCACCGGCACCAAGGTGCGCAACGTCTTCGCCATGTTCAGCAGCGGCTCGCGATACTTTAGATCGAGTGCCTTCGCCACCTGCGTCCCTGTATTGATGAGCTCCTTCGCCTCGATCTTCACGAAGTCGACGATCAGATGACCGAGCCCCGCAAACGTCTTGCGTGCATCATGCGCCGCGAAGCCAGACGCAACCTGGCCCGCATGCTGCCCAACCGCCCGCACATTGTGCGCGACGCTCAATTGCTTCTCGCCCGCCACCTCCTCGAACAGGCGCGCGAAGCCGATCATGAATTTCTCGATGTAATCGGCGCAAGTCTTGAGCAGGTTGTCCAGCTCTTTCTTCACGCCATCGACGAAACTCTGAATACGGCCGGCGAACTGCTCGCTCAGACTGTCGATGAGTGCCTGCAGCAGTGCGGTCTGCATGACCTGCAATGTCGCTTCACCGACTGCCTTGCCGCTTTCGACGACCTTTTGCCGCACGAGCTTCATCACCGGACGTACACCCATCCGGAATTCGGCAGTCCCGGGTGGAATCGGGATGATCCCGATCAAGTCGAGACCGAGGTTCAGATAGTCGAACACATCGGGATGCTTGCCGCTCTGTCCATGCTCGATCATGTCCTTGATATCGAGCACGAGATCGACGGCTGCCATGATGTTCGCCACCACCGGCAGCGCGTTGGCAACCATCTCGATCCGCTCGATGGTGATGAAGTCGTGGCTGATGGCACGCAACCACCGGTCACAAGCCTTGACGCCGGCCTTTACATCGATGGTCTCGATCTGCAGCAACGGCGCGACGTAGACCTCAGTCGGCTTGGGAAGAATGACGCCCGAAGAAGCGGTCATGGTTGTTCTTTATTCGAAAGTGATGGATCGCGCCTTGCGCGAGCGGATACTCAGAGAACCTTCAGCGCAGGCACGGCACTTCGCGCGGCTTGGGCGAGCGCACCGACCTGGTGGGCTGCGGCGCCGAGTTGGCTGGCCTGCGAAAGGGCCGCACCGGCACCAGACGGTAATGCGCTGGCAAGGGCACCTTTGGCGAGGCTCACCGCCTGACCAACACCTCCCTGGACAACCTGCCCCGCCATGCCGGCCAGTTGGGTCGCCCCCGACACCGCGCCCATCGCGCCTGACGGCAACGCGTTAGCAAGCGCCACCTGCGCGAGCCCCGTCACTTGTCCGCTCAACGCCTTCCCGATGCCGCCCTGGGCGGCCTGCCCCGCGACGGCTGCAACCTTCGTCGCACCCGGCAGCGCCCCAGGTGGCAACAGGCCGCTGAGTTGAGACATCGCCGTCGCAGCCGCATTCCCTTCCTGCATCGGCTTAGCTGGCCATTGCGCCGTCTTGAATACGCTCGACGGATCGTACTGATTGCGCGGATCTTCGCCGAACTGGACCTGCGCTGCGCCGGCCGGCAAGCCGCTCACGATCGTGTGTCCCTTTGCATCCAGCGCACCTTCTCTCAACACGCCACCGCTGGCGTCCAGCACCTTGAATTTGCCGCCCTTGAAACCCTCGCCATTCGCGTACTGGTGCAGCAATTCCAGTTGTCCCGGCTGATCCGGTCGCGGGCTCGGCAACAGATACCCCATGCTCGCCGGCCCCGCGAACGTATGCGACGCCCCCTTCACGTCGATCGTCCCGGGCGCATGGACCTCGACATTGCCATCCTTGATCCGGATGTATGCCCCGCCGCTCGTCAGCAGGATCCCCTGATCGGCCGCGATCTCGATCCGGTCCGTCGCCGACACCACCTTCACCGCCTTCTGCGCGGTCACCTCGATGTTGTCCGACTGCGCCTGGATCTCCACCTTGCCCTTGCCCGCGAACAGCTTCATCCCCGCGTTCTGTACGAACAGGCTCAGCTTCTGCCCGATGCTCCCGATCAGCGACTTGCCTGCGGCCACATGCACGCTCTGCCCGCTCGCCACGTTCACGTGATCGTTCGCGACCACATGCACCGACTGCTGCGTCGACATCCCGATCCCCGACGGGCTGCCGAACAGCATCACCGGCTCCTTGAATGCGTTCGCGTTACCTGTGCCGCCGCCGGCCGTACGCCCGCCCGACGCGCTACCCGATGCGCTGTCCTGCGTCGCATCCGTGAACGCGCGCATCGTGTCCTGCGCGTCCTTCAGGCTTTCCGCCTGATGCTGCTCGCTCACGCCCGACATCGCCTCGACGAGGCTCTCGCCCGTCACGAGTTGCTGCTGCGCTTCCTTCACGTCGAGCGGCTGGCTGTTCGCCGCCTTCGGATGCGTCGTCACGTACAGGCCCTGGCTCGCCCGCACCGCGCCGTACGCATCCGAGCGCAGGTCGAAGCCGCTGCCGAGGTACGACCCGCGCGAATTGCCGTTCTGGTCGATGATGTAGCCCAGATGCAGCAGGCTGTTCGCACTGCTGCTCATCAGCTGCACGCGGTTCTGCCCGGTCGCGTCGTCCATCACGAGCTGGTTATAGCCGCCGCCCGAATACTCCTTCGACCGATACCCGGACAGGATCCCGTCGGTATGCCATTGCGGCTGGTTCGCACCGTTGTACACGCGCCCGACCGCGAGCGGACGGTCGCAGTCGCCGCCCACATAATCGATCAGCACTTCCTCGCCGATGCGCGGCACATGCACGCCGCCGTAGCCGCCGCCCGTATCCGACTGCACGACGCGCACCCAGCACGACGCGTTCTCGGTACCCGGATTCAGGCGGTCCCACACGAACTGCACGCGGATCCGGTTCAACTCGTCGGTATAGACCTCCTCGCCCTGCGGCCCGACGACGATCGCCGTCTCGAGATGCATCTCCGGCTTGTGATGTTCGAACGGGCTGCGATACGGCACGCTCACGCGCTGCGCTTCGACTTCGACGAGATAGAAGCCGGCCGATCCGTCGTTATGCGAAACCTGAAGCCCTGGCGTGTTTTCGTATCGCACTCGCGTCCGGTCAATCGAACGTTTCAAGCTATGCGGGAAATCCGAATCGCTAGCGGGTACGGGCAAGTTGTTCTCGATCCACCACGCCACCTCGATCGCGGCGAACTCCCGCTGGTCGGCCACGTCGCGATCATGCACCGGATGATCGGCCAGCGTGAAGCGCCGGCCGGCATCGATCGCGCGAACCCCGCCAGAACCATGGAAGCGCTTCGCCCGCGACTCCCACTCCTCCATCTTGACCTTCGTCAGATGGTCGCCGCGCGTCTGATCGAGATACGTGTAAGCGCCCGTGTACTCGTAGACTTCGAGTTGATCCGGCAACTCGCCCTGGCCGCCCATCGTCGGCAGCGACGTGCCTTTCGGGTTCGACGGCTGCGAAGGATTCTTGTAGTCGAACGTGCGCGTCGTGAGCGTCACGCTCTGCAGTGTCCGGGTCCCTGACCATTGCGTGAACGCGTCGGCTTCGCCTGCCGTGCCGCCGCGGTAGAAGCGCACGGTTTCCGGCGACAGCGGCACGAACGCCTGCAAGTTGTCGGTGATGACGAGCGTATGCGACTTGCCGTCGTCAGCTTGCTGCCATGCGCAGTAGAGCCCTTCGCTCTCCATCAATCGGTGCACGAGGTCCCAGTCCGTTTCGCTCTGCCGCGTGTACGAACGGTTCGCCAAAGGCTGCGACAACGCAAAGCGGAAACGCGCGCGTGCTTCCGGGTGCATTCCAAGCACGTCGGAAATGATTTCCTCGACATTCTTGTCGATCCAGATCTTCTCGTCGCGGCGGAACCGGAGCACATGCATCCAGGCACGCAGCTCAAGCTGATAGGTCGTCAGGCCGCCGTTCGCGCCCAGCCGACGCGCGGTATAGAGATAGCCGCTGACAGGCCGGTACGCATTGTTCTCGAGCTGAATCCAGAGCGTCGCAGGCTGAGCGATCAGCTTCTTGAGTTCAAGACTGTCATTGTTCGATACGACATCGAGTGTGAATGAGTAGTCCCTGCCTATCCGCGATCGGCCGACCGCGCGCCGTACGGCAAGTGCGTTGGCGCCCAGGGGGGTGTCCAACTTGAGCAAACGATCCTGCTGAAGCAAGCCACCGCGAATCGCGGCGCCAATGTCCGGCATATCCATGATGCAGCCCTTTTTTTATTTCAGCACCCTCGGATGGTGTCTGTGACTTAGTCGGGCGAGATTTTACCGCTTAATCAATGCGTCAATGTTAATCGTCGGATCAGAAACAGAAACAGAAACAGCTGTGCGATCCGTCATGTGGATCACCCCAGCCGTCGTCGCTTCGTTCAGTTCAGGCTGGTGTGTCGTCGTCACCCAGGCCGCTGCGTTTCAACGTTTCGCGCAGGCAGTACCGGCACACGGGTTCGCCGGCATTCCACAACACCCGGAACGCTTCCTCGTCAGCGATTCTGAGCGCCGAATCCTCGACCCCGGCTCCCGGCCCAAGCACCTGATGCAGAAACGCTTCGCTGAACCAGTACTTCTGCTCATACCTCGTTGTGCCATCGATCACCTGCACGACACGACAATCGCGAATCCCGCCGGTCGACAGGATCGCTGCTTTGATATCAGGCGATGTCAGTACCGGCGAGATCAACCCGTGACGCTCGCATTGCACGAAACCCTCCGGCCATGTCGCATCGGCCGCGACGACGGATGTGTCGAATGCCTGCTGCAGCGACCTGGGCTCACGTGGTGTTTCACCAGACCGCACGAGCAACTCGTCAACACACGTCGAGCAGCCATAGGCCCGCAAACGCTCGAGCGCTGCAATTTTCGGGAACGCGGTGACATGAGCAACGTTCCCGACGAACGGCGCTTCGACCTCGAGTTCGTCGAACTCGGCACGCAGCACCCACATTTCACGGCTGTACTTCGGCCGGTCGAGCGAGACCTTGACCAGTTCCCCGGGCGCAAACTGGCCGCGCACCCGGACGCGTGCATGGGCACGTTCCGATGTCATTCTGACAACGTTGAACCCGTGGCGATGGCAAACAATCGGTCCCATCACTGGCTCCCCTTGCGAGCATCATCGTTGGTATCGCCCTGCTTTTTACCAGGGTTCATCTCGTCGCGGAAAACATCGATAGCCGGGTCAACGAAGAATCACTCATCTGTCGCGAGCCTGTGCGCCAGGCCTTCGGATCCTGAATGCCGGCGATTCTACAGATACAGCGGCTCGCGCATCGTCCGATGCGCCTCACAGCTTGCCGCTTCGTTCATCCAGTCACCGCACGCAGTGCATATCCTGCGCGGATCACAGTCGACGGACTGTGCTTATCCAAAGGTGTTAACAGAGTTCGTATACATACGTAGTGATAGTTAACAAACCCTGTGCCTCACTGTGGATAACGTCCCTAACCCCATGAATTCTCGACGGGAAGCAGAATGCATAACCCTGGGTGCGCGACGTGAACAGCTCCCGGCAGCACAGAACAACTTTTCGTCGATTCACAGCCGCGGCGACATATCCTCAATCGTTCCACTGTGAATCCAGAGGCTTGCCGGATGGTTATCCAGAGGGCAATGTGGATAACACCACAGCGCATCGACGCGTTTTGCTGTGATGCGAACAGGTGAAGCCAGCGTTCGCGGCATCGCCACGCAACATCGATCGTCGGCCCTCACGCACCTCGATTCAAAAAATTTTCACGAAGGGGCTTGTGCTCCTCAAAAACCCTCTCTATAATTCGCGGCTTCTTAGGCTCGTAGCTCAGTTGGTTAGAGCACCACCTTGACATGGTGGGGGTCGTTGGTTCGAATCCAATCGAGCCTACCAACGAACAAATGAAGGGGTCTGGCAGCACAACTTGCCTACAGGCAATGCGGCTCGCCAACATACAAACGCCACGCGGCAACATCGCGTGGCGTTTTTCTTTTTCCAGCCGAAACAACGCATGTCGCCCCGATGCGTTGCGCGATCCACGGCATCGCATCCTTCCTCGCCGACACTTCGATCCGCCATACAACGGCCACTGCGCCGCGCGTAGAATCGTGGGCGCATCGAAGCGGCGGTTCCGACCGTCTCCCGATCTCCAACACATCAAAACAACGACGCGCGATCCGCGCGACTGAGAGCACACGACCATGTCCGACGTCACGACCGCCACATCCTCCGCGAGCAACGACGAGATCGCCGCTTACGTCGGCAAGAAAGCAGCCTGGTTCGAAAGGAAGTGGGAGATCGCCGCATCGCGAAAGAACCGGCAGTCGTGGAACTGGGCCGCCTGTTTCCTCGGCCCGGTGTGGATGGCGTATCGCTGCATGTACTGGCAGGCGGCGGCCGTCCTTGGCGCGACGCTCGCGATCACGCTGGTCGAGCTGCTGTTCTTCCCGCGTTACTTCGAATCGGCCACGTTCGACCCGGTCACCATCGGGATCGCGGTCACGCTCGGCTGGTGCGGGAACAGCCTCTACAGGACGCACGTCGTTCGCCAGATCGAAAAACTGCGCCCGAGCGCGACGTCCCGCGAATCATTGCTCGCGCTGCTGGAAGCGCAGGGCGGCACGAACTGGCTCGCGGCAGCCGGTTTCGCGATCGCGACGCCGTTGCTGGGCTTCCTGATCTACATCGTGGCCGGGACGTATTGATCGCAGGAGCCGGCGGCCGGCAGCCGGTAAAGCAGGGCGGCAGGGCGAAGAAAAAGGCCGCATCGCGGCCGCGCATGCGCACAGCACCCGACGCGCGATCCCACCACCCTCAATGCAGATGCTTCAATTTGTCAGGATTCCGCACGACATAGATCGCGACGATTTTTCCGTCCTCGATCTCGAGCGCCGTGGTTTGCAGCTCGCCGTCCGCTTCCTGCGTAACGAAACCCGGCAGTCCGTTGATGAACCCCGTACGCACGAGCTTCGACGCATGCGTGGCGAACAGTCTGGCCAGGTACTCGTGCACCTTCATCACACGCTCGAAGCCGAGCACCGGTATGCCCGCGGCCGGGCGCTTGCCGCCGCCATCCGCGTGCAGGCTCACGTCCTCGGCGAGCATCGCGCCGAGCGCGCGCATGTCGCCGCTGCGTGACGCCGCAAAAAACGCCTCCGCCAATTCGATCCCGCGCTGCTTCTCGACATGGAAGCGCGGCCGCGCCTCGCGCACATGCGTGCGGGCCCGCGCAGCGAGCTGCCGGCACGCGGCCGGGTCACGCTGGATCGTCGTGGCCACTTCGTCGAACTCGAGGCCGAACACGTCGTGCAGCAGGAACGCCGCGCGTTCGAGCGGCGAGAGCCGTTCGAGCGCGAGCAGCAGCGGCAGCGTGACGTCTTCCTGTTCGTCTTCCTGGACGACCGGCTCGGGCAGCCACGGACCGACATAAGTCTCGCGCTGGTGCCGCGCGGACTTCAGCTGGTCGAGGCACATGCGCATCACCATGCGGCGCAGGAACGCTTCCGGCACGCGTACCTCGGCGCGGTCGACGTCCATCCAGCGGATGAACGCCTCCTGCACCATGTCCTCGGCATCCGCGACGGAACCGAGCATCCGGTACGCGACGCGGATCAGCGTGCGACGCAGCGGGTCGAAGCTCGCCGCCGCATCGGCCCGTGCTTCGGCGCTGCCGTTGGCCGGGTCGAGGTTCGGCATCAGGCCACCATCTTCGCGGCGGCGGCCTTTGCTTCGGCCGGTTCGATCCACAGCCCGAAGCCGACCGCGAGCCGGTTCCAGCCGTTGATCACGTTGATCATCAGCGTGAGTTTCACCTGTTCCTCCTGGCTGAAGTGGTCGTTCAGCGCCGCGTAGGCCGCTTCGTGTGCCGCGTGGCCCTCCGACAGTCGCGTGAGTGCGTCGGTCCAGCCGAGCGCCGCGCGTTCGCGGTCGGTGTAGCAGGGCGCTTCGTGCCACGCGGACAGCAGGTAGATGCGCTGCTCGGTCTCGCCTTGCTCGCGGGCTTCGGCCGCGTGCATGTTAATGCAGTTCGCGCATGCGTTGATCTGCGATGCGCGGATCTTGACCAGCTCGACCAGCGTCGGCTCGAGGCTCTGCGCGGCGGCGACCGAGACGGTCATCCAGTGCTTCATCAGCGCGGGTGCGGCGGCAAACGGGTTGAGTTTCGCAGTCATGGTCCGTCTCCTTTGGTGTGGGTTCCGGTGATATGACGAGCGAGCCCCCGCGTGTGTGACATCGACGCAAAATTTTTTTCGAAGCCGGTGAGCGGATCGGCGCGGAAGGCCGCGGGGGAAGAGCGGGCAGGGTGATCGTCGAACGCAACAAACGCGGCGAGCATGCTTCGCACCCAAATGCTGGTCAGACGATTTCGCATTCAAATCAGGGAGACGATCACGCCCGCGGCGTGCGTCGATCACAACGGCCGACGCGTGCCCCTCCGCATGCTCCTCGATACGTGCTGATGTCAGCAATTGGCAGGTGATCGGTTGCTTTCATTTACATTTATCTGCCGTTTCATCCGCATCTCGGTCAGCAACATTCACATTTCTGGCCCATACTGTTCTGCACGGGCAGATGAAGTGACGCCGCATCCGCGGCCCGGCGCGCGCGCCGGCTGCCCGACGACGCAGCAGCAGGTCGCACGTCAGCCGCGCGCATCACGCGCAAGGCTTTCCTTTTTCCGGCAACACGCAACGCAGCGAATCGCGACGTGGACGGTAAACCGATGAGCCTCCTTGCATCACAGCTTCAGCGCCGTTACCAGGACGTGCGCGCCCATAGCGTCGCGTTGACCGCGACGTTGTCCGCCGAGGATCAGGCCGTGCAGTCGATGCCCGACGCCAGCCCGACGAAATGGCACCTCGCGCATACGACCTGGTTCTTCGAAACCGTCGTGCTGATGCGACGCGTGCCCGGCTACGCGCCGTTCAACGCGGCCTTCCAGTTCCTCTTCAATTCCTATTACGAAGCGCTCGGCCCGCGCCATCCGAGGCCGCAACGCGGGCTGCTCACGCGCCCGTCGCTCGACGAGGTGCATGCGTACCGGCAGCACGTCGACGACGCGATGCTGCGCGCGCTGGCCGATGCCGATGCGGCGCTGCTCGAGACGATCGCGCCCGAGGTCGAACTCGGGCTGCATCACGAGCAGCAGCATCAGGAGCTGATCGTCACCGACATGCTGCACGCGTTCTCGTGCAACCCGCTGAAGCCGGCGTTCCGGCCGCGCAACGGGACGGACGCGGGCGCGATGGCCGCGGGCGACGCCGGCGCGCAGCACTGGCTGCATCAGCCGGGCGGGCTCGTCGAGATCGGCCACGACGGCGAGGCGTTCTCGTTCGACAACGAACGGCCGCGCCATACGGCGCTCGTGCGGCCGTACGAGATCGCGAGCCGCCTGGTGACGAATGCGGAATTCGCGGCGTTCGTCGCCGATGGCGGCTATACGCGCCCCGAGTTCTGGCTGTCGGACGGCTGGGCCACGGTGCAGCGGGAAGGGTGGCAAGGGCCCGCGTACTGGATGCCCGACGACGACGATGCGGCCGCCACGCGCGTACGGCGCACGTTCGGCCTGCACGGCGTCGAGCCGCTCGCCCCCGACGCGCCGGTGTGCCACGTGAGCTTCTACGAAGCGGCCGCGTATGCGGAATGGGCGGGCGCCCGCCTGCCGACCGAATTCGAATGGGAAGCCGCGTTCCCCGCCGAAGGCATCCGGCAGATGCTCGGGCACGTGTGGCAATGGACGCGCTCGTCCTACGAGCCGTATCCGGGCTTTCGGCCGCTCGTCGGGGTAGCGGCCGAATACAACGGCAAGTTCATGGTCGGCCAGCAAGTCCTGCGCGGCAGCAGCATCGCGACGCCGCCCGGACACGAACGGCCGACGTACCGCAATTTCTTTCCGCCGGCCGCGCGCTGGCAGTTCACGGGGGTGCGACTTGCGCGAGACGTCTGACCAGACGGCCACGAGCGGTGGCCAGCAACCCGCCCGCGATTCGCGGCCGAGCGCGTTCGAGCGCGACCTGATCGACGGGCTGTCGCGTACGCCGCGCAGCATTCCGCCGAAATACTTCTACGATGCGGCCGGCTCCACGCTGTTCGATCGCATCTGCGAGTTGCCCGAGTATTACCCGACCCGCACCGAGCTCAGCATCCTGCGCGATCGCGCGGCCGAGGTCGTGCGGCGCGTCGGCCCGCATGCGGAACTCGTCGAATTCGGCGCGGGCTCGCTCGAGAAGATCCGTGTGCTGCTCGACGCGTTCGCGGGCAACTATGCGAACGCGCCGGCGCGCTATGTGCCGGTCGACATCTCGGCCGACTACCTGCACGGCGCCGCCGCGCGGCTGCGTGCGGCCTATCCGTGGCTCGACGTCGCGCCGATCGCGGCCGATTACACGAAGGCCGAGCAACTGGTCGAGCTGACCGCGACACCGGCGCGGCGCATCGGCTTCTTTCCCGGTTCGACGATCGGCAACTTCACACCGGAAGAAGCCGATGCGTTCCTGCGCGATGCCGCGCGGCTGCTGCGTGGCGGCGGCTTGCTGGTCGGCGCGGACCTCGTGAAAGACGAGCGCACGCTGCACGACGCGTACAACGATGCGCAGGGCGTGACCGCGCAGTTCAACCTGAACCTGCTGGTGCGCGCGAATACCGAGCTTGGTGCGGATTTCAACGTCGACGCGTTCTCGCATTGCGCGTTTTACGACCCTGCGCGACAGCGTATCGAGATGCATCTCGTCAGCGACGTCGCGCAGACCGTGCACGTGCGCGGCCACGCATTCCGCTTCGACGCCGGCGAGCGCATCCACACGGAAAATTCGCACAAGTTCACGATCGACGGTTTCCATGCGATCGCACGCCGCGCCGGATTCGTGCCCGATACCGTGTGGACCGACACGGACAACCTGTTCAGCGTTCACTGGCTGCGCAGCGTCGACGATATCCGCGCGTGATGCGCGTGCTTGTGAACCGCTCGCGGATGGTGCGGGCGGTTCGCTTTCCGCGCTTTCGAATGCTCGCCTGCCCGTGCCGATCGCCCGGTTTCGTACCGAAAATCCCGTTTTTACCGACCCGATGCACCGCTGCAACGGTGTTTGGAATGCCGCCTCTTCCTTGTCCCGCAAGGCTTTGCGGGCGCCTGTAAACGTCCGTTACCTGTCTCGCATACCCGTTTCACCTGTGTCTGTGTCCGGTGCCTAGACTCCGAACCGTATTCACATGACGCACGACACGTGCAGGGAGTTGCGAGATGAACAAGAAACTCATTCTCGGTGCAGTTCTCGGTGTAGCGGCGCTGGCAGCTTCGGGCGTCGCCTCGGCCCACGTCGACCTGTCGGTCGGCATCGGCGTACCCACCTATGTGGCGCCGGCGCCCGTCTACGTGGCGCCGCCTCCGCCCGTCATGTACGCGCCGGTCGGCTATCGCGATGACGGTTGGCGCGGCGACGGCTGGCGTGAGCGCGAATGGCGCGAACACGAGTGGCGCCGCCGTGAATGGCGCGAGCACGAGTGGCGCGATCGCGGCGGCTGGCGTGGCGGCCGCTGGGATTGAGCGAAGCGGCTCGACTTGATCTCCACATGAGGAGAATGAAAACATGATGCCCATTCGACACATCAGGCTGTGTGCCACCGCGGCCGTCGTTGCGCTGGCCACCATCGGCAGCGCGCACGCGGCGGGCTGCATGAAGGGCGCGGTGGTCGGCGGTGTGGCCGGCCACTATGCGGGGCACCACGCGGTCGTCGGCGCGGTGGGCGGCTGTATCGTCGGCCACCACATGGCGAAGAAGCAGGCTCAGGAGCAGGCCGCGCAACACAGGGCCGCCGCGCAGGGCATGCAGCCGGCGCAGTAAGCGTCATCGTTGTCGGGGCGGCGCTGCGGCCGCCTGCCTCGACCGGCGCGCCCGGTGCGTGCCTCATGAAAAAAGGGCGGCTCATCGCCGCCCTTCGTCTTATTGCCCGGCGCTCGCCCGTGGCGTCGCAGGTTCGAACAACGCGTCCGCCTGCCTCACGCGCACGAAGCGCGCCGCGCCGTCGCCGTCCACCAGCGCCCGGAAATGCGCCTCGCCGCACGCGAGCTTCGCGCGCTCGTGCTCGCTCGGCACGTGGCCGTCCGCATTCGGCGTATCGACGACGAAGTACAGCCGTTCGCCGCCGTCCTGTTCCGCGAGCACCGCCCAGTCCGGGTGATAGCTGCCGAGCGGCGTCTGCACGCGGAACCAAGCAGGCAGCTTTGCATACAGCTTCACACCGTCGTGCGCCTCGAGCGCATCGGCGAACGCGCGCTCCGCGTCCGTCTCGCACACGACCGCCTCGTGGATCGACTTTTGCGCATCGGGCCGCAGGTTGCGCAGGTAGCCGGTCAGCGCTTCGCTCTCGAACGATTCGAGCGCATGCACATGGCGTTCGCCGAGCTTGCGGTACGCGATGCCCGCGACGAGCGCCTGGCGCTTGCAGCGGTTGATCGCATCGGCCGCGACCGCGATGAACTGCTGCGGATTCACGCGGAAATCCTCGAGCCGGCCGCTGTCGGCCAGGATCGTCGCGAGCGAACGGCGCGTGAGCTGCGTGCGGTCCTGCAGCTCGGTGAGCAGGTCGGGCAGCGGCAGCTCGCCTTCGTCGAGCAGCACCGTGCCGGCGCCGGCCACCTCGATCGCCTCGATGCCGGCCTTGCCGATGTCGATCTCGGCCTTGCGCCACTGCAGCCGTGCGCGCGCGATGTCCGGCGCGTCGTGCAGCGCGGCCGCGCAGTCACGCACGAGCTTCGCGTTGTCGAACTCGACGCGGTACACCGTGCGATGGCGGATGCGGTCCCACAACGCGCGGAAATCCTCGCCGAACACGACGGCCTTGCCCGACGCATCGCGCCGCAGCGCAATCGCACGGCGCTCGTCCGCGTTGCGCACCGCGAAGCGGCCCGACAGCTTGCGCAGCGTCGCGACGATCGGTGCGCGCAACATCTCGAACGCCTCCGGCAGCACCAGCGCGCTCTGGCGCAGCGCATCCTTCAGCCGGTCGAGCACCTTGCCCTGCGCGTCGACGTAGCCTTGCTCGTGCAGGTGGTTCCACAGCACGCGCGACAGCTCGACGCCGAGCGCATGCGCGGGCCCGTCGCCTTCCTGCACGGGCAGCGCCGCGAACTGGTGTTCCTCGACGATCCCGAAACGGATGCCCGTATCGGCCTCGATTTCCTTCTGCAGGTTCTCCGCGAACGACTCGTAGCGCTCGGTCGCGATCACGGTGAGCGTGTTCACGCTCGGATCGCGCACGCGTTCGCCGTCCTGGTCGACCGCGAGGCGCAGCCCGCGGCCGAGGGTCTGGCGGCGCTCGCGTTCGGTCTGGATGTCGCGCAGCGTGCAGATCTGGAACACGTTCGGGTTGTCCCAGCCTTCCTTCAGCGCCGAGTGCGAGAAGATGAACTTCAGCGGCGTGTCGAACGACAGCAGCGCTTCCTTCTCGCGCATGATCAGGCCGTACGCACGCTCCGCGTTCTCGCGGGCCGCGGCGCTGCTTTCGCTCGTGTCGGTCCAGCCGCCCTTGCGGTCGATCGAGAAGTAGCCGTTGTGCGCGCGGCCGACTTCGAGCGCGACGTCGACGCCGTCGAACAGCGCGCGGTAGGCCGGCACGCGTGCCGCACGTGCATATTCCTCTTCGAAGATCAGCGCGTAGTCGCCCTTCGCGGGCATGCCGTTCTCGTCGTAACGGCGATAGCGCTCGACCGAATCGACGAAGAACAGCGACAGCACCTTCACGCCGCGTTCGGCCAGGCGCAGTTCCTTGTCGAGATGTTCGCGGATCGTGCGGCGGATCATCTCGCGCTGCACGGCGAGCGTGTCGATGTCGCCGAACGCCTCGCCGAGCGACAGGAACGCCTCGCCTTCCGGATGGCGCAGCTCGACGTATTCGGCGCCCTTCACCGCATGGACTTCGCCGATCCGCAGCCCCGCGTACAGCGCGCGCTTGGTCAGGCGTTCGAGATCGTCGCCGTCGGTGGCCGACACGATCTGGCGCTTCACGCCGGCCGCCGTCGCGACGTCGAGCTCGATGCGCGCGCTGATCGCGCCGCGCCGGTTTGACACGCCGACGAGCCGCACATACGGCTTGTTGTGCGCATCCTCGACGATCGCCGATGCGATCTCGATCTGCTTGACCAGCTTGCGCTCGTACGCGTCGACCGCGTCGAGCCGGTACACCATGTGGTGACGGTCGACGTGCGTGGCCGAATAGCGCAGCGTGCAGAGCGGCGCCATCGCGGCGAGCGCTTCGCGGCCGCGGCCTTCGAGCCCGCCGTCGACGCTTTGCGGCTCGTCGACGATCACGATCGGCCGCGTCGCGCGGATCAGGTCGATCGGCTTCTCGCCGCCGGTCTTCTCGCTGTCCTTGTAGAGGTTGTTGATTTCCTTCTTGTTGATCGCCGCGACCGTCATCACCATGATCTGGATCGCCGCGCTCGCCGCGAAGTGGCGCACCTGGCCGAGCTTCGCGGAGTCGTACAGGAAGTAGTCGTACGGCACGCCCGCGTACAGCGCGCGGAAATGATCCTCGGTGATCGCGAGCGTCTTGTGCACGCCTTCCTTGATCGCGATCGACGGCACGACGATCACGAACTTCGTGAAGCCGTAGCGGCGGTTCAACTCGAAGATCGTGCGCAGGTACACGTAGGTCTTGCCGGTGCCGGTCTCCATCTCGACGGTGAAATCGCGCGAGCCGGGCTGGCCGGACGGCGGCAGCCCGCCGCGCAGCTGCACGTCGGCGAGGTTGCGCGCGAGCGCGTCGTCGGTCAGCGACAGCCGGTTGCCGACGCCTTGCTCCGACACCGCGAAGCCGAGCGAGCCTTGCGCGGCGGCCGTCGTGCCGGGTGCGGCGTTCGCGAGCACGCTGAAGTCGCCGCGATACGATTCCTGGCCGCGAAACAGGTCGCAGACGGCGTCGATCGCCTCGCGCTGGTAGTCGAGATCCGCTTCGAAATGCAGCCGCATCACAGGCTCCGCACGCGCTTCACGCCGTGCTGTTCGAGCAGCGCGGCGAGATTGAGCTTCGCGACGTCGTCGACGAAGCCGCTGTCGCGGAACAGGCACGTGACGTCGTGCGTCGTGCCGGTCGCATCGAGCAGGTCGACGATGCCGTCGGCCAGCGGCCCCGCGTCGTCGCGCGAAATGCGCGCATCGAAGCACGCGACGATCGCGCGGCCGATCAGGTGCACGGTCTTGCCCGCCACCTGGTGATGCTCGACCGGCGTGCACAGGTCGAGGCCGAGCTTCAGCGTCAGCTCGGCGAGCAGGTCGTCCTCGCTGCGGCCGGTCTTCACGTGCTCGACGGACGCGAAGAGCGCGTGGTCGAAGTCGTCGCGGCGCGGATCCCACTCGATCACGTTGGTCGTGTCGAGCCGGTACACGCGAAAGCCGAGGTCGCCATAGCTTTCCGGATAGTCGCGCGCGACCTGTTGCGCGGCGCGGCGCAGGCGCTCCTTCGTGATTTCGGCGAGCGTCAGCGGCTTCTTCAGCTTCGCGCAGAAGTCGGCGGCCGCCGTCTGCGTCTTGTCGCGCCGGTCGAGCGCCTCGGGCAGCTGCACGAGGATGTAGCGGCGCGCGCCGCCGTCGGTCGCGTTCACCTGCATCACCGCGTGGCCGGTCGAGCCGGAGCCGGCGAAGCAGTCGAGCACGATGTCGTCGCCGCGCGTGCACCAGCCGATCACGGCCGCCGCGAAATCGACCGGCTTGGGCAGGTCGAACGGGATGCCGAGCGTCTTCAGCAGCGCGTCGTCGGAGCCCGCGAACGGCAGCACCGACGGCACGTTCTCGTACATGTTCTCGTCGAGGTAGTAGATCCGCTGCGGCTGCGTGGTTTCATCCGGGCCGAATTCGATCTGGCCGCGCTCGAGCAGCGCCTGCATCGTCGCGGGCGGGTTGCGCCAGCCACGCGCCGGCATCGCGCACGGCTTGCCGGTAACCGGGTGGATCAGCGGCGTGAAATATTCGTCCGGCGCCTTCTTCTTGTTCGGCCAGGCCATCGACACGAGGCGGTACACGCGGCCTTCCGGCGACAATCGGTCGTACATCACCTCGCCGCCGGACAGGTTGGTCTGCGCCTTCATCCATGCGCGGTACGCCTTCTGCGCGTCCTTCGGGTTGCCGCTGCGGTACACGGCGTCGTGCGCGGCATCGAGCATGCGCTGCGCATTGCGCTTCGGGCGCTTGAGCGGCGCCTGTTCGAGCAGCGTCTCGGCATTGCGCGCGAACAGCACCAGCGATTCGTGCTGGTACGCGACGCCGCGCGCGTCGCCCTTCGGGTTGCGCTTGTCCCACACGGCCACGCCGAGCTCGTTCTCCTCGCCGAAGATCTCGCGCAGCATCAGCACGAGCGCATGCACTTCGTGCTCGTCGATGTGCACGGCGATCAGCCCTTCGTCGGACAGCAGCGCGTGCGCGAGCTTCAGGCGCGGATACATCATGTTCAGCCAGTCGGTGTGGAACCGGCCGTTCGCCTCGGTGTTGGTGCTGCGCTTCGCGCCGCCCTGGGTCTGCCCGGTCATCGCCAGGTAGTGGCGGATGCTGTCGCTGAAGTCGTCCGGATAGACGAAATCGCTGCCGGTGTTGTACGGCGGATCGATGTAGACGAGCTTCACCTTGCCTGCGTAACTCTTGTGCAGCAGCTTCATCACGTCGAGGTTGTCGCCCTCGATCACGAGATGGCGCGTGTCGTCCCACGCGACGCTGTCGTCGGGGCAGGGCCGCAGCGTGCCCGTCGACGGCGTGAGCGCGGCCTGGCGCGCGCTGCGCTTGCCGTGCCAGTGGAAGCCGTAGCGCTCTTCGGCGTCGCCGACCGTGCGGTCGCCGACCAGCGCCTTCAGCACGTCGACGTCGACCGACGCGCCGTCGGGGCCTTCGGTCACGAGTTCGGGGAACAGCGCCTTCAGGCGCGCGACGTTGTCGGCGGTGAAATCCGTCGACATCGCCTGCGGGCTGGCCGCATCGAGTTTCTGCATCGTCTTTTCCATCGGAGCCCGGCCGCGCGCGCCAGGACATCGGGCGCACTCACGGCAGCGGCGGCAACGGCCACCCGGGCAAACCCGAAACGCTATCGAGTCACCCGGCCGAGGTCAAGCGCCGATGTGAGGCGATCGTGCGGGCATCGGCCGCGATTGCCCGCCGGACGGGCCGCAAGCGGATTCGGGCGGGTTGTCGCA
Source organism: Burkholderia sp. AU27893 (assembly GCF_002223205.1). Classification (NCBI taxonomy): domain Bacteria; kingdom Pseudomonadati; phylum Pseudomonadota; class Betaproteobacteria; order Burkholderiales; family Burkholderiaceae; genus Burkholderia; species Burkholderia sp. AU27893. The sequence continues at coordinate 52,846 of NZ_NKFD01000001.1, forward strand.
AGGTCGGCCGGCGGCCGACTGGAGGGCATCCGCCGGAGCCCGCCGGAAAGGACGAAAAAAAGGGCACGGTCGGCGCCCAGCGCCGGCGTGCCCGCATGGAGAATCCCGGACGGAGGGCGGGACGGGGCCCGTCGGGCCCCGTTTCGGGTCAGAAGCGCGTGCGGATGCCCGACGTCAGTTCGAGCTGGTTCTTCGCGCCGAACGTCGACGACACCGTGTAGCCGCCATGCAGCTTCATGTAGTCGCCGGCCAGGTAGACCTCGGTGCGCTTGCTCAGGTGATAGAACACCGACCCGTAGATCGTTTCCTTGAAGCCGTTGGCGACGCCGTTGGTCAGGCTGAACGCGCCGAGGTTCGCATTCGGCGTGAAGCCGTCGGCGTTGTTCGCGGCGTTCTTGATGCGCATCTGCTGGTAGCCGAGCTCGTAGTCGAGCGCGCCCTTCGGCGCGATCTTCATCGACACCGTCCACGAATCGTCGTGACGCTGGCCGAGCGAGCCCTGGTCGCCGTTGTAGCGGAAGTAGCCGGCGTTCAGCCGCACGATGTCGAACGTGTAGTTGCCGCCGACCGAGAACGTCTGGTTCCGGTAACCGTCGTGGTTCACGTGGTTGTAGAAGCCCGACACGTTGAACGGCCCGCCGTTGTAGCCGAGCGCGACCTGGTACGCGGAGCCGGTCGCGAACGCGGTCGAGTTGCTGAACTGGTAGCCGGCGCTCGCGAAGATGCCGTTGCTGAACAGCTTCTTCCACGCGACGCCGTTGTTGTAGCGCGTGCCGGTCGGGCCGGCCGCGTAGAAGATCATCTGCTTGAAGTTGTTCGAGTTGGTCCAGCCGCCTTCCTCGGTCGACAGCTTCGAGGAACCGTACGCATCGCCGTAGATCGTGGACGCATCGCGGGCGATCGTGTTCTGGAAGCCGGCCGTCAGCTTGCCGAAACGCTCGTCCTCGACGCCCACCCACGCGTCGCGGTCGAAGATCTGGCCTTCGTCTTCCATCTGGCCGTTCGCGACCACGAATTCGCTTTCGAGGCGGAAGATGATCTTCGTGCCGCCGCCGATGTCTTCAGCGCCCTTCAGGCCCCAGCGGCTGCCGCTGAACCACGGCTCGCCTGCGTTGCCCATCCCGATCACGTGATTGCCGTTCGCGTCGGCGTGGGTCCGGTAGGTCGGAAAGCTCAGGTCCATCAGGCCGTAGAGCTGCACGCTCGACTGCGCATGCGCCTGGGTGCCGGCGCACAGGCCAGCCGCCGCGATGGAAAGGGCAAGGGTTTTTCGTTTCAAGATCGTCTCCTCCGAGCTGCCGCATTGGAATCTGGTCGTTGGCAGTACGCAATGTATGCCGACTCTTGCCGGCCACAGCGAGAGGGCCGACGCGTAGCATCGTAGAGGGTGCAATCCTTCACGACGCTTTCCCGGGCGCAAGAATCGGATCGGTGAAAACACCGAACGCGCAACAATCGCGGATCGGGCAGGCGGGCGGAAGCAGGCAAGCCGGGGGCGCCGGCATGCGTCGATGACGTTTCGTGCTACGAATCGGTATTCAGGGCGCGCAAAGCGGCCCGTCAGTCCTGCGTGCTCTTCATGCGCAGGATGTAGCCGAGCCCGCGCAGCGTGATGATCTCGGCCGTGCTGCCCGCGAGATGCTTGCGCAGCCGGTGGATGTAGATGTCGATCGCGTCGGCGCTCGGCTCGTCGTCGAGCGCGAACACGCTGTCCATCAGGCGGGCCTTCGACACCGTCTTGTTCTGCTGCAGCATCAGCGTTTCGAGGATCGCATGCTCGCGGCGGCGCAGCGCGAGCACCGTTTCGCCGCAGCGGAATTCGCGCGTGCCGAATGCGTAGACGAGATCGCCGCACACGAGCTGCGTCGTGCCGACGCCGGCCTGCCGGCGGATCAGCGCGCGAATCCGCGCAACCAGCTCGCGCGATTCGAACGGCTTCACGACGTAGTCGTCGGCGCCCGCGCCGAAGCAGTCGACCTTGTCGTCGACCGAGCCGTGCGCGGTCAGCATCAGCACCGGCACGTTGTCGTTGCGGCGTCGCAGCCGCGCGAGTACTTCCTTGCCGCTGATGCCGGGCAGGCGCATGTCGAGCAGCACCGCGTCGTAGCGTTCGGTTTTCAGTACCGTATCGGCGCGCTCGCCGTCGCCGACGGCATCGACCGCGAAATCCTCGCCGCGCAGCAGGTTCACGATCCAGTGCGCGAGTTCGGCGTTGTCTTCGACCAGCAGGAGTTTCATGACGGCGTTCTCTTCAATCGTAGGCGGGCAGCCGTACGGTTACGACGATACCGCGATTGCCGGCGCCCGGCGCGAGCGAAACGCTGCCACCGTGCGCCTGTGCGATCTCGCGGACGATCGCGAGCCCGAGGCCCGAGCCTTCGGTGTCGGCCGACACGCGGTAGAACCGCTTGAACACGTGCGGCCGCGCCTCGGCCGGGATGCCGGGGCCGTTGTCGACCACGTCGAGCACGATTGCGTCGCCGTCGCGGCGGGCGCAGACCGTCACGCAGCCGCCCGGCTGCGTATAGCGCACCGCGTTGTCGACGAGGTTCATCACCAGCGCGGTCAGCAGGCTGTCGCTGCCGGCGACGTCGAGCCGTTCACCGAGATCGGCGCCGAGATCGATATTGCGCTGCTGCGCGAGCACGATCGTCTCTTCCAGCACGCTCGACACCACGGCCGCGAGATCGACGCGATGGGTCAGCAGCGTCGACGGCGTCGCTTCCGCATGCGCGAGCAGCAGCAGCTTGTCGGTCACGTCGGCCATCTTGCGGCTGCTGCGCTGCATGCTGTCGAGCACCGACGCGAGTTCACGATCGTCGTTGCCGCGCTGCTGCGCGTACTGGATCTGCGTATCGAGCACCGCGATCGGCGTGCGCAGCTGATGCGCGGCATCCGCGATGAAACGGCGCTGCGTGGCCGTGTGCGTGTTCAGCCGCGCGATGCACTGGTTGATCGCGTCGACGATCGGCCGCAACTCGTGCTGCAGCCGCTCGGGGCGGATCGGCTCCAGCTCCATCGGCCCGCGGTCGGCCACGTCGTCCTTCAGCTTCATCAGCGGGCGCAGCTCGAGCGTGAGGCCGAGATAGACGAGCACCACCGCGAGCACCAGCATCAGCGACAGGCGCACGAGCTGCGGCCGCCAGATCGTCGCGACCATCGCGCCGTAAGAACGCGTCGTCTTCGCGACGACCACCGTCACCGTCTCGATCTGCCCCTCGTCGTACAGCTGGCGGTCGTAGGCCACCGCGCGCAGCGGCACGCCGTCGAGCGACGTGTCGTACAGCGTCGGCTCGACGCCGTGCCGCGCCGGCAGGTCGAGCGCGGGATTGCCGGCGAGCAGGCCGTCATGGCCGTCGATCACCTTGTAGAACACCGAGTCGCGCGACGGCGATTCGAAGATCTCCAGCGCGGCGGGCGGCACGTCGGCCGCCGGCCGCCCGTCGCGCCATTCGACGTCCTCGCCGATCGTGCGCGCCGACGCGACGAGCGCGCTGTCCTGCACGAGCGCGGCCGTGGTCCGCGCGGTGTCGTACGACATCGCGCCGGCGATCAGCACGAACACCGCGAGCGGCAGCAGCAGCCACCACAGCAGCCGTCCGCGCAGGCTGTGCGCCATCCCGTTGCGCTCCTTCTCCGAAATGCCGAACCGCGCCGGGGTCGCCGGCGCGGTCGGGTGTGTCATGTCAGGCGTCCGTCTGCGGCGTTCAGAACGCCGCGGGGCGCCACTTCAGCAGCCGCTTCTCGAGCCACGTCAGCAGGTAGTCGGCGGCCAGCGCAACCACCGCCAGCACGATCATCGCCGCGAACACGCCGCTCGCGTTGAACGCGCCCTGGGCGGTGGAGATTAGCAGGCCGATGCCCTGCTTGGAACCCAGGAATTCGCCGACGACCGCGCCGACCAGCGCGAAACCGAAGCTCACGTGCAGGCTGGCGAGAATCCAGCTCAGCGCGGACGGGATCACGACCGACGTGGTGATCTGCCGGCGCGACGCACCGAGGATCTGCGCGTTCGCGATCAGGTAGCGGTCGGCTTCGCGCACGCCCTGGAACGCGTTGCCGAACACGACGAAGAACACCATCACGACGGCCAGCGCGATCTTCGACGCCATCCCGAGGCCCAGCGCGATCACGAAGATCGAGCCGAGCACGACGCGCGGAATCGAGTTCGCGATCTGGATGTACAGGCCGAACACGTCGGCCATCAGCTTGTTGCGGCCGAGCACGATTCCGCAGATCACGCCGGCCACCGAGCCGATCACGAAGCCGATGCCGGTTTCCTCGAGCGTGACCCACACCTGCGTGAGCAGCGGGCCCTGCGACGTGCCGTTGACGAACCAGTCCTGGATCTGCGCGAAGATCAGCGTCGGCTGCGAGAAGAAGAACGGATCGATCCACTTCAGCCGTGCGGCGAGTTCCCACCCGCCCAGCACGATCACGAGCACGGCGATCCGCAGGCCGATGATCAGTTGCCGGCGGCGGCGCAGGCGGGTTTGAGCGGCGCGCGACTCGTCCTCGAGCGACGTCGCCGGAATGGCGGTGGGGGGAAGCGTCATGTCGGTCATGCTCCTGTCCTTGCGGTCCTTGCCTTGAGCGTATGCGTCAGCCGATCTGCACTTCTTCGCGCAGGTCGTGCCAGATGTCCTTGGAAATTTCGATGAAGCGCGTGTCGTAGCGGATCTCCGACGTGACGCGCGGGCGCGGCAGGTCGATCTCGTACACGCGCTTGAGCGTGGCGGGCCGCGCGGTCAGCACGAACACGCGGTCGGCCAGCGCGATCGCCTCTTCCAGATCGTGCGTGACGAACACGACCGAGCCCTTGTTCGCGGACCAGAGCTGCAGCAGCTCGTCCTGCATCAGCGTGCGCGTCTGCATGTCGAGCGCGGAGAACGGCTCGTCCATCAGCAGGATTTCCGGCTGGTTGATGAAGGTCTGCGCGAGCGCGACGCGCTTCCTCATCCCGCCGGACAGCTGGTGCGGGTAGTGCTTCGTGAACTTGTCGAGGCCGACCTTGCGGATCCATTCCTCGGCCTGCGTGTACGCGACGTCCTTCGAGCGGCCGCGAAACAGCGGGCCCGCCGCGACGTTGTCGATCACGTTGCGCCACGGGAATACGGCGTCGGCCTGGAACACGAAGCCGATGCGCGGGTCGATCCCGTCGACCGGACGGCCCATCACGCGCACTTCGCCCGTTGCGGGCTTGAGCAGCCCGGTGATCAGGTTCAGCGTGGTCGACTTGCCGCAGCCGGTCGGGCCGACGATCGCGATGAACTCGCCGCGCGCGACGCTCATGCTGAAGTCGCGCAGCGCGACGGTGGCCTTGCCTTCCGGCGAAATGAAGCGGCACGACACGTTGCGAAACTCGATCGCCGGTGTGCTTGGGGAAACTGCCTGGTTCATCGCATTGATCCTGCGGGTGAGGAGGGCGTCGCATCGTGGCGACGCCGGGCCGGTCAACCGGGCCGGAACGGGGCACGCACGGCGGCGGGATCGCCGCCGCCGGCGCCGCTGCCGGGTTCGCTTACTTCGCGTTCACGAAATCGTTCGTGTAGGTGCGCGCCAGGTCGATGTGCTTGCCTTTCACCGACGGGTTGAACGCCGACAGTACCTTCAGCACGGTCGCCGGGCCGTCGGCCGGCATCTTGCCGTCGGCCGTGTACATCGGCAGCGACGCCTTCAGCGCGCTCACGTACAGCGCCTTGTCCTTCTGGTAGTCGGCCGGCATCTTCGCGGCGATCTCCTCGGCGCTGTGCGTGTGGATGAACTGCATCGTCTTCGCGAACGCATGCGCGAGCTTGGTCGCCTGATCCTTGTGCGCATCGGCCCAGGCCGACTGCACGTACAGGCTCGCGGCCGGATAGGTGCCGCCGAGCGCGGCGCGCGTGCCTTCCAGCGTGCGCAGGTCGACCAGCACCTTCGCGTCGCCCATCTTCTCGAGCGCGGACACCGTCGGCTCGGTCGTCATCCCGGCATCGATGCGGCCCTGCTTGATCGCGGCGATGAAGCTCGCGTCGGCGCCGACCGGCAGCATCGTGTACTGGGTCGACTGCACGCCATGCTGCAGCGCGAGGTATTGCGTGAGGAAGCTCGTCGACGAGCCGAGGCCCGTCACGCCGAGCGTCTTGCCCTTCGAGTCGGCCATCGACTTGAAGGTCGGCGCGGCCTTGGTCGACACCATCTCGACTTCGCCCGGCACCTGGCAGAGCACGGCGATCGCCTTCACGTCCTTGCCCTTGCTCTGCAGGTCGACCGTGTGGTCGTAGAAGCCGACCACGCCCTGCACGGCGCCTGCCAGCAGTTCGTTCTCGGCGTCGACGCCGGCCGGCTGCGACAGCAGCTCGACGTCGAGCCCTTCGGCCTTGAAGTTGCCGAGTTCCTGCGTGAGCCGTGCGGGCAGGTAGATGAGCTTCGCGATCCCGCCGACCATGATCGTGATCTTGCCGCCGTCGTCGGCGAAAGCGGGTTGAGCGGCAAGCGCGCAGCTCAGGCTGGCTGCAACGGCGAGGGTGCGCAGGATGGGTCGCATCGGGTCGTCTCCGTTCGTTGTATTCATGTGGCGCGATGCTTGCTGCATCGTCACGACGAGTATAGGGAGGCGAAACCTTCTGCAACCTTTCGCGGGTTGGCGGTTCCTTTAGGGGTTTTCCAGCAACGCAGGGCCGGAACAGGCGGGAATCGGGGGCGGCAGGCGCTCAGCGCCACCCGGTCAGCACGCGGCCCATCGCGTCGAGCCCCATGTCGAACAGGTGCGCCACGAACGGCACGAGGTTCGGGATCATCAGTTGCACGAGCAACAGCCCGACGAGCATCGTCACGGGAAAGCCGACCTGGAACACGCCGATCTGCGGCGCCGCGCGGTTCAGGATGCCGAGCGCGAGGTTCGCGATCAGGAGCGCCGCGATCACCGGCAGCGCGAGCAGCAGCCCCATCTCGAACACCGTCGTGCCGAACCCGGCGAGCGTGCGCCAGCCGGGCGCGTGCAGCAGGTCGGCCGACACCGGCAGCGACTGGAACGACGCGGCGAGCGCGGCGAACACCTGCAGGTGGCCGTCCACCGCGAGGAACGCGAGCATCGCGACCGCGTTCAGGAAGCGGCCCATCGCGGGCGTCGCGCCGCTCGTGTGCGGATCGAAGAAGGTGGCGAAGCCGAGCCCCATCGACAGCCCGATGAAGTCGCCGGCCGCCTGGACGGCCGCGAACACGATCTGCATCGTGAAGCCCATCGCGACGCCGATCAGGAACTGCATGACGACGATCCAGATGCCCTGCGCGGAGAACACGGTGACGTCCGGCATCGCGCCGAGCGTAGGCGCCACGACGAGCGCCATGAACGCGGCGAGGCCGATCTTCACGCGGATGGGCACCGACGCATGGCCGACGACGGGCGCGGTCGCGACGAGCGCGAGCATCCGCACGAACGGCCACAGGAACGCCGTGAGCCAGCCGTTGAGCTGCGCGTAGGTAACCGAGAACATCGCCGCCGGGTGGTGCGCGCGGCTCAGCCGACGCCGAGCGTCGCGACGTGCAGCAGCGTCTGCCGCAGGTAGTCGAGCATCGTCGTCATCATCCACGGGCCGGCGATCACGAGCGTCGCGGCGACCGCGAGCAGCTTCGGGATGAACGACAGCGTCGCCTCGTTAATCTGCGTCGCGGCCTGGAACAGGCTCACGACCAGGCCGACCGCGAGCGCGACCAGCAGCAGCGGGGCCGCGAGCAGCAGGCCGACCATCATCGCGTGGTGCGCGAGCGTCATCACTTGTTCGGGCGTCATCGTGCGTGTTCCTCCGCGGCTTACGTAAAGCTCTGCGCGAGCGAGCCGATCAGCAGCTGCCAGCCGTCGACCAGCACGAACAGCATCAGCTTGAACGGCAGCGACACGGTGGACGGCGACACCATCATCATCCCCATCGACATCAGCACGCTCGCGACGACCATGTCGATGATCAGGAACGGGATGAACACCGTGAAGCCGATCTGGAAGCCGGTCTTCAGCTCGCTCGTGACGAACGCCGGCACCAGCAGCGACAGCGGCACGTCCTCGGGCCCCTGCATCGGCGCGGCCTTCGAGATCTTCGCGAACAGCGCGAGATCGGTCTCGCGGGTCTGCTTCAGCATGAAGGTCTTGAACGGCGCGACGCCGCGCTGCACGGCCTGCTCCATCGGCATCGAGCCGTCGGAGAACGGCTTGTAGCCGTCGTTGTACGCCCGGTCGAGCACCGGCGACATCACGAAGAAGGTGAGGAACATCGCGAGGCCGACGAGCACCTGGTTCGGCGGCGTCGTCGCGGTGCCGAGCGCCTGGCGCAGCAGCGACAGCACGATGATGATGCGCGTGAAGCTCGTCATCATCAGCAGCATCGCCGGCAGGAACGACAGCATCGTGAGCAGCAGCATCGTCTGCACGCTCAGCGAATACGTGGTGCCGCCATGCGGGCCCGGGCTCGCGTTGAACGCGGGCAGGCCGTTCGCCTGCGCATACGCGAGCGCGGGGGCGAGGCAGAGGATCAGCACGGGCGCGAGGCGCGCCGCGCGATGCAGGAAGGCGTGTTTCATTGGAATGCGGGGTCGGAAAGAGGGCGCGGCGCCATGTCAGCGGTCCTTGCCGCGACCGAGGCGCTTCGCGGCTTCGCCCGCGAGCGCGTCGCGAAACCGCGAGCCGAACGTGCCGGGCAGGCCGCCTTCGGACGGTGCAGCGCCGGCGGGCGCGTCGGCGGAAACCGGGGCCGCCGCCGCACCGGCCGGCAGCGTATGCAGCAATCGCACGTTGCCCGGCGCGACGCCGAGCACGAGCCAGGTATCGCCGATCTCGACGATCGTCGCGCTTTCCTTCGCGCCGACCGCGACGCTCGACACGACCTTCAGCGGGCCGCCGCGGCGTGCATGCTGGAAGCCGAAGCGGCGCGCGAGCCACGCGCACGCGAACACGAGACCGATCACGACCGCGAGCCCGACCAGCGTCTGCAGCACCGCGCCGACGCCGAGCGACGGTGCGGCCGAGCCGACCATCACGCTCGATGCGATCGACCCGGGGTGGTTCACCGCGTTCATGTCGGCGGCGCCGGCCGGTGCGGTGGCGAGCGCCGCCGCAATGGCCGCGGCAGCCGCTGCCACGCTTGCGACGCGCACGCGGCGGCCGGGCTTTGCTACGTTCATCGATTCAGCTTCCGGATGCGTTCGGCCGGCGTGATGATGTCGGTCAGGCGGATACCGAACTTGTCGTTGACCACCACGACCTCGCCCTGCGCGATCAGGCAACCGTTCACGAGCACGTCCATCGGCTCGCCGGCCATGCCGTCCAGCTCGACGACCGACCCCTGCGCGAGCTGCAGCAGGTTGCGGATCGCGATCTTCGTGCGGCCGAGCTCCACGGTCATCTTGACCGGGATGTCGAGGATCATCTCGATGTCGTTGTGCGTCGTGTTTGCCGCGGCTTTCGACAGCGGCTGGAACACGCCGGCGCCCGTCGCACCGGCCGGCACCGGCTGCTCGTTTTGCTCGGCGAGCGCGGCCGCCCAGTCGTCCATGCCCGGATCTTCTTCCGCCGCGGCCGGTGCCGCCGGCGCGGCGGCGGCCGAGGCCGCGAGGGCCGCGTCGGCCATCGCTTGTGCGTCGTCCTCGGGCGTCTGGTTCAGCTCACTCATATCCACCTTCCTTCATCGAATCGCCCGCGCTGATCATCTTCTGCACGCGCAACGCATATTGACCATTGAAAATTCCGTAGCCGCATTCCATCACCGGCACGCCGTCGACCTTCGCGGTGATCGTGTCCTCGATTTCCAGCGGCAGCACGTCGCCCGCGCGCAGGTTCAGGATCTTCTCGAAGTTCGACGAGATCTCGGCGAGGTTCGCGGTCAGCTCGACTTCGGCGGCCTGCACCTGCTGCGACAGCACGCGCACCCAGCGGCGGTCGACTTCGAGCGCCTCGCCCTGGATCGGCGACGCGAGCACGTCGCGGATCGGCTCGACCATCGAGTACGGCATGCAGATGTGCAGCGTGCCGCCTGTCGGCCCGAACTCGATCGAGAACTGCGTGACGATGACGATCTCGTTCGGCGTCGCGACGTTCGCGAACTGCGTGTGCATTTCCGAGCGCACGAACTCGAACTGCAGCGGCCGCACGCTCTTCCACGCGGTCGTGTAGTGCTCGAACACGAGGTTCAGCAGCTTGCCGATGATCCGCTGCTCGGTGGCCGTGAAGTCGCGGCCCTCGACGCGCGTGTGAAAGCGCCCGTCGCCGCCGAACAGGTTGTCGACGACGAAGAACACGAGGTTCGGGTCGAACACGAACAGCGACGTGCCGCGCAGCGGCTTCACATGCACCAGGTTCAGGTTCGTCGGGATCGGCAGGTTGCGGGTGAACTCGCTGTACTTCTGCACCTTCACCTGGCTGACGGAGATTTCCGCCGTGCGCCGCATGAAGTTGAAGATGCCGATCCGCAGCAGGCGCGCGAAGCGGTCGTTGATGATCTCGAGGCCGGGCATCCGGCCGCGGACGATCCGCTCCTGCGTCGCAATGTTGTAGGGGCGGACGCCCGATGTGTCGCGCTGTTCGTCGACTGAATCGGCTTCGCCCGTGACGCCCTTGAGGAGGGCATCGACCTCCTCCTGGGACATGAACTCCTGGTGACCCATACGCGCTCCTTTCGCGGCCGCGTTACTGGACGACGAACTCGGTGAACAACACGTCGTCGACCTTCGCGCGCTGGTTGCCCGGCTGCGTCGGCTGCTCGATCAGCTCCCGCAGTTCCTTCGCGAGCGAACGTTTGCCGTCCGGGGTCGCGAGCTCCTCGGGATGCTTGTTCGACAGCGCGAGCAGGATCCGGCTGCGGATCTCCGGCATCCGCGCGGTCAGTTGCTCCTGGGCCTTCGAGTCGGTGAGCTTCAGCGACAGGCCGACGCGCAGGTAGTGCTGCGCGCCGTCGTCGGACTGCAGGTTCACGGTCAGCGGGTCGAGCGGGAAGAACACCGGCGCGGCCAGCGGCGCCGGCTCGGCGGGCTTGCTCGCATGGCCGACGCCTTCCTTGCTCAGGAACACGTACATGCCGCCGGCTGCGGCGGCTGCCGCGCCCAGCGCGATGACGGCGATCAGCGCGATGCGCTTGAACTTGCCGGAGGAAGCCGGCTTGTCGGCGGTCGGGTTTGCGGTCGTGGAGGCCATGTGAATGCGTGCGTGATGTCTCGTAGCATGCATTGTTCGGCATCCGGGCCGTGGCCGATGGGCGGAAAAGAGGGGGGATTTGCGGCTATCTCAGCCGATTGTCGGCCGGGTGTCGGCTCGATGCAGGGTAAATGGGGGCGGAAAGGGCCGCCGGGGGCCGGCGATTGAGGCGCGTGGGGTGGGGCTTGAGCGCCGTACCCCCTCGCGGAGCCTGCCGCGCCGATGGCGGCAGGCACGATCGCGCCAGGCCGGGCCGGCGTTTGGCGGGCGGCCGCGCCGCCCGGTCAGATCGGCAGCAGCGTCAGGAGCGGTGCGATCAGCACCATCGCGACGCCCGCGATCATCATCGTCAGGCTCGACACGACGCCTTCCTCGCTGCCGATCTCGCGCGCCTTCGCGGTGCCCACGCCGTGGGCGGCCGCGCCGAACAGCGCGCCGCGCGCGAGCCGCGTGCGCATCGGCACCAGCGCGAGCACCAGCTCGCCGAGCAGCATCCCGCAGATGCCGGTCGCGATCACGAACAGCGCGGTGAGATCCTTCGGCGCGTGGATCTTGTCCGACACGGCGAGCGCGAACGGCGTCGACACCGAGCGCGTCATCAGCGAGCGCTGCAGCTCGGGCGACAGGTGCAGCAGCTTCGCGAGCAGCAGCGACCCGCACACGCCCGCACAGATCCCGACCGCGACGCCGACCGACAGCGACAGCCAGTGGCGGCGGATCAGGTCGCGATAGTCGTAGATCGGCACCGCGAACGCGATCGTCGCCGGGCCGAGCAGCCACATCAGCCAGCGCGTGTCGTGGAAGTAGACCGAATACGGGATGCCGGTCAGCAGGACGAGCAGCACCAGCACGCCCGGCACGAACACGAGCGGCGAGAACAGCAGCGTCTTCTTGTATGCGTAGAGCCGCTTCGACGCGAAATACAGCACGACCGTCAGCACGAAGCAGCCGAACGAGATCGCGGTGTTCGCCTGGTCGGCGGACAGGTTCGACAATGCGGCAAGCATGGCAGGCTCCGGCTCAGTGGGCGGACGCGGCGGTGAGACGCGTGCGGCGGCGTTCGGCGAACACGCGCTGCGCGGCGAGCCGGCGCTCGAGCTTCGCGGCGAGGTCGACCGCGACGGCCACCGCGACCATCACGAACGCGGTGCCGGCGAGCATCACCAGCGCGATGCGCCAGCCGTCCTCGCGAAACAGCCCGCCGTACTGCACGGCCGCGACGGCGGCCGGCACGAAGAACAGCAGCATGTCGGACAGCAGCCAGTTCGCGCCGTCCTTCACCCAGGCGGGCGCGACGCGGCCCGAGAACAGCAGCACGAGGAGCACCGCGAGGCCGATCACGCCGGACGGAATCGGCAGCCCGATCTTGCGCACGGCCCAGTCGACCGCCATCCACAGCACGCCGAGCGCGGCGGCCTGCAGCGCGATCCGGCCCGTGCGGGCCAGGCTGCCCGAAGCGGCGGGGCGGGCGACGAGTGCGGCGGTCGGCTTGGTCATGGCAGGCTCCCTACAGATATTCCGTTGATGGTGGGAGTATAGGGTTTCCCCTAACCATAAATAAAATGACTTGTCTCTATCCTTATCATTCCAATTCGGAATTCGTTTTTGATCGCCGCACCACTTTGGGGAGTCATCGATGGAATTGCGCGCGTTGCGGTACTTCGTCGAGGTGGTTCGCCAGCAGAGCTTCACGGCGGCCGCCGACAAGCTGTTCGTGACCCAGCCGACCATCAGCAAGATGGTGAAGGCGCTGGAAGACGAGATCGGTTCGCCGCTGCTGCTGCGCGACGGCCGGCAGATGGTGCTGACCGACGCGGGGCGGATCGTGTTCCAGCGCGGCCAGGACGTGCTCGCCGCGCAGGCGCAGCTGCAGTCGGAGCTGAACGATCTCGGCACGCTCGGGCGCGGCGAGCTGACGATCGGCATCCCGCCGCTCGGCGGCTCGCTGTTCACGCCGATCATCGCCGCGTACAAGCAGCGCTATCCGAACATCGAGCTGAAGCTGTTCGAGCAGGGCGCGCGGATGATCGAGGCCGCGCTGACGTCGGGCGAGCTGGAGCTCGGCGGGCTGCTGGAGCCGGTCGATCCCGGCACCTTCGAGCGGCTACCGATGGTGCGCGCGCCGCTGTGGCTCGTCGCGCCGCGCGAGTCGCGCTGGGAGGATCACGCAGCCGTGCCGCTCGCGGATCTCGCGCGCGAGTCGTTCGTGTTCTACGCGGAAAGCCTCGCGCTGCACGATGCGGTGCTGGATGCGTGCCGGCAGGCCGGCTTCACACCGTCGATCGTGAGCCGCAGCGGCCACTGGGATTTCATGGCCGCGCTCGTGCATGCGGGAGTCGGCATCGCGCTGCTGCCCGAGCCGTATTGCCGGCGGCTCGACGCGGGCCAGTTCACGTGCCGGCCGATCGTCGAGCCGGAGATCACGTGGGCGATCGCACTCGGCTGGCTGAAGAAGGGGTATCTGTCGCACGCGGCGCGTGCGTGGCTCGACGTGGCGCGGGCGACGCTGCCGATCGCGCCGGGTGACGATCTGGCGTTCGGCGGGTTGCGGGCGAGGGAGTGAAGTCGGCAGGCCCGGCGATCAGCGGTTGCCCTCGAACAGCGTCCGAATGACATCGCGGCCCATCGAATCGAAGTCGGCTGGGACGTGGATTTGTCCTTTCATGAATCCGATCCGACTTTGAGGAGCAGGCTCCGGCATGTCGATCGGCACGACCCTGACAAGCGGTTTGCCGGCGTCCGCGATCACGAACGGTTCACGGGCATCGATGGCTTCATCGATCAACCGGGACACGTTCACCTTCGCGTCACGCATGTCGTCAATCCGCATTGCACCTCCCCGATCAACCGAACTCAAACATCCAGCCGCCCCAGTTTAATCGGAAGAGGCGAGCCAACGGCCAACCTTTCCTGCGGCCACACCTGCTTCAATGCCCCATCGCCGGCCCCGCGCCCTTCCTCGGCTTCGTGACCCACACGAGCGCCGCGAGCGCGCCGAACATGAACGCCGACAGCAGGAAGAAGTCGTTGGTCGCCATCATGAAGCCCTGCTGCGTGACGAGCTGGTTGAGCTGCGCATTGGCCGTCTGGCCGACGATGCCGAGCTGCGACAGCGCGCCCTGGTAGTCGGTCGTGCTCTGCGCATACACGCTCACCGATTCCGACAGCCGCGCGTGGTGGTAGATCGCGTCGTTCTCCCAGAACGTCGAGCTGGCCGCCGTGCCGATCGCGCCGGACAGCGTGCGCAGGAAGTTCGACAGCCCCGACGCGCTCGCGAGCCGGTCGTCGGAGATGCTCGACAGCGTGATCGTCGTCATCGGCACGAAGAAGCACGCGACGCCGATCCCCTGCACGAGCCGCGGCAGGATCACGTGGTTGAACGGCACGTCGAGGGTAAACGTCGAATTCCAGATCGACACGCCGGCGAACACGATGAACGCGAAGCTCGCGACCATCCGCAGGTCGAGCCGGTGCATGTTGCGGCCGATCAGCGGCGACAGCACGAGCGCGAGCAGCCCGACCGGCGCGGTCGCGAGGCCGGCCTTGCCGGCCGTGTAGCCCATCACCGTCTGCAGCCACAGCGGGAAGATCACGACCGAGCCGAAGAACGCCATGAAGCCGAACGAGATGATCATCGCGCCGAGCGCGAAGTTGCGGTCCTTGAACAGCGACAGGTCGACCACCGGCTCCTTCTCGGTCGCCTCCCACACGAGCATGAACGCGAGCGACACGACCGCGATCAGCGCGAGCGCGACGATGAACATCGAGTTGAACCAGTCGCGATCCTTGCCGAGGTCGAGCATCATCTGCAGGCACGACACGCCGATCACGAGCAGCGCGAGGCCGATCGCGTCGATCCGCTGCTTCGACGTCTTCGTCTCGCGCCCGCGCAGCAGGAAATACGCGCAGGTCGCCGAGAAGATGCCGATCGGCAGGTTGATGTAGAAGATCCACGGCCACGTGTAGTTGTCGCTGATCCAGCCGCCCAGCAACGGGCCGAAGATCGGTGCGACGATCACCGTCATCGCCCATAGCCCGAGCGCGAGCCCGCGCTTCGCGGGCGGGTAGCTGCGCATCAGGATCGTCTGCGACAGCGGCACCATCGGCCCCGACACGAGGCCCTGCAGCAGCCGGAACGCGATCAGCGTCTCGAAGTTGGTCGCGAGGCCGCACAGCGCCGATGCGATCGTGAACGCGAGCACCGACAGCGTGAACAGCCGCACCTCGCCGACCCGCCGCGCGAGCCAGCCGGTGAGCGGCACCGCGATCGCGGACGCCACCGAGTACGACGAGATCACCCAGGTGCCTTCGCTCGTCGCGACGCCGAGGCTGCCGGAAATGGTCGGCACCGCGACGTTCGCGATCGACGTGTCGAGCACTTCCATGAAGGTGCCGAGCGCAAGCCCGACGGTGAGCAGCGCGAGCGCACCGCCGGACAACGGCGCGGGTTCGGCGGCGGGGGCGGCGGATGCCGTGGTGGCGGACATCGGAATCTCCTAGACGCGGCGCGCGCGACGCGCCGGCACAACGCACGGGCGTGCGCCGCAGCGCAACCCGGCCGGGTGGAACGGATAAAGGGAAAAGGGGAGCGCGTGCCCTGTCATCTTCTGCCCAGACAGAGAAATAAGCGAGTGCTTAACCTAGACATGGGGCCTCCGCGCACATCAGCCGTCCGCTTCTTCGTCGGGTTTCGGGCAACCGGTCGAACCGGGCCCGTTGGCGATGAAGCGTTGCAACAGGCCGGTGAGCGTCACGAGCTCGTCGGCCGAGAAACCGTCGAGTTGCGCGTTGAGCGCATTAGCGATCAGCGACGGCAGCGCACGCGCGGCTTCGGCGCCGCGTTCGGTCAGCGTCAGCTCGATCATCCGGCGGTCCTGCTCGCTGCGCGAGCGGGCAACCAGCCCCTTGCGTTCGAGGCGGTCGAGCATCCGCGTCATCGACCCGCTGTCGTACGACATCTTGCGGGACAGCTCGAACGGCGTGCGCGCATAGCCGCGCGACAGCAGCAGGATCACGCCGATCTGCTGCGCGGTGAGGTCGTGCGGCTCGAGCGCACGGTCCATCCGCTCGACGAGCGCCTGCTTCGCCTTCGACAGGTAGTAGCCGAGGCTCGTTTCCAGCGCGATGTTCTCGGGATCGTAGAGGCCGCCGGTCATGCGATTGCGCGCGCAGCAATAGTGCGTTTCAGATTTGGACGCGCCCAGTATCTTGAAAATTGATTGCATAGTCAATATTATTTGAGGCAACCAGTTACGACGTGCATGTTGCACTGCCGGAGACTATGTTCTGACCGATGCGCCCGCGCTGCGGGCACCCGAGGATGTTCGCGATGCTGTTCCTGAAAAATGCCGCCGGCGCGCTGCGCCGCAACCTGACCGATACCGCTCATCATGCGTTTTCCGGGCCGCACCGCGGCTGGAAGATCGCGCTGTACGTGACGATGCTGGTGGTCCCAGGCGGCTCGCTCGCGGCGCTCGGGTTCGCCTGGTTCGATCATCGCCGGCAGCGCAACGCGAAAGACGGCGCTCGCCGCGCGGGCCAGCCGGCCGCGACGGAGCCGTCGACATGGCGGTCCGCCGCCGAACCGCTGCCCGCGCGCTGCCACTGACCGCTGACCGCGCGCGTCTCCCGCCTTCCTGGCTGCTCCGACTGAGCGCCGGCCGCGCCCCGCACGGCCGGCGTCGCATCCCCGTCGTCCCGTCAGCTGGCCGTAATGGCCGGTAAACCGGCCGCTCGCGCCGGTAACACATTCCTGTCGCCGCGCGCCGTACCCTTGGGGCTGCGCAGCTTTCCCGCCGTCAGTTACCATTTGTCCGCCAGCGGCACGACGACCGCATCGCGCGACGCCGCTCGCCGGACGTCGCGCCCAGACAGGAAAACCACCATGCCGTACGCCTCCCTCCCGCGCGCCCTTCGCCCGCTGAGCGCCGCCGTCGCCGTCGCGACGGCCGTGCTGCTCGCCGGCTGCGCCGTCGGGCCCGACTATCACCGGCCCGACACGTCGATCCCCGCCGCCTACAAGGAAGCGCCGGCCGGCTGGAAGGTCGCGCAGCCCGCCGACCGCACCGACCGCGGCGCGTGGTGGACGGTCTACAACGATCCGCAGCTCGATGCGCTGATCGGCAGGCTCAACGCGTCGAACCAGACCATCGCGCAATCGGCGGCCGCGTACCGGCAGGCGCGCGCGCTCGTCACCGAGGCGCGTGCCGCGTATTTCCCGACTGTCGGGCTGACCGCGTCGGGCTCGCGCGCCCGCACGCCGCGCACGTCGGTGTCGTCGGGTTCGTCGAGCTTCGGCAGCGGTTCGTCCGGTTCGATCAACAACAGCTACAGCGTCGGCCTCGACGCGAGCTGGGAACCGGACCTGTGGGGCAAGGTGAGTCGCACCGTCAGCGCGCAGCGCGCCGGCGAAGCGGCCGCCGCGGCCGATCTCGCGAACGCGCGGCTGTCGCAGCAGGCGCTGCTCGCGCAAACCTATTTCCAGCTGCGCACGTCCGATGCGCTGCAGAAGCTGCTCGACGACACCGTGAAGTCGTACGAACAGTCGCTGAAACTCACGCAGAACCAGTACGCGCAAGGCGTCGCCGCGCGCGCGGACGTGATCCAGGCGCAAACCCAGCTGCAGAGCGCGCAGGCCGCGTCGATCGACAACGGCGTGGCCCGCGCGCAGTACGAGCATGCGATCGCGACGCTGATCGGCGAACCGGCGTCCACCTTCTCGCTGCCGCCGAATCCGCTCACGGCCGAGCCGCCGGTCACGCCGGTCGACGTGCCGTCCGCGATCCTCGAGCGCCGGCCCGACGTCGCCGCGGCCGAGCGCCGTGCGGCGGCGGCGAACGAGCAGATCGGCGTCGCGATCGCCGCGTTCTTCCCGACGCTCACGCTGTCGGCCACCGGCGGCTTCCAGAGCTCGGTGTGGTCGCAACTGTTCACGCTGCCGGCGCGCTTCTGGACGGTCGGCCCGCAGCTTGCGGCCACGCTGTTCGACGCCGGGCTGCGCGCCGCGCAGACCGACGCCGCGCGCGCGACCTACGACCAGGACGTCGCCGCGTACCGCCTCGCGGTGCTCACCGCGTTCCAGGACGTCGAGGACAACCTCGCGTCGCAGCGCATCCTCGCGCAGGAAATCGACGTGCAGCGGCAGGCGGTCGACAGCGCCCAGCATTCGCTCGCGATCGTCACGAACCAGTACAAGGCCGGCACGGTCGCCTACCTGAACGTGCTGACCGCGCAGACCACCGCGTTCACCGCGCAGCAGAAGCTCGCGACGATCGCCGGGCAGCGGATGACGTCGTCGGTCGGGCTCGTGAAGGCGCTCGGCGGCGGCTGGAACGTGGCTGAGATGACGCGCGAGAACGGCGACATGGCGGCGCCGGCGCCTTTGCCGGCGTCCGCGAGCAACGCGGTGGCTACGCCGGTCGCACAGAAGTGAAAATCGTGCTCGGTCGAACGACTAGCAAATCGTTTAGCGAAAAAATGGCCGAAATGCCATCTCTCGTTCCAGTCCTAAAAACTGTTAATGAAATTCGACAAATAATGGATAAAACTTGATTTTTGTCTATCACCAATTATCTCAAAATAAAATCGTTGAACTTATTAAGGGCGCAGCTTACGAATTCACTGCATCAACACCATGATGCGAATTCACCCTTAATAAGGAAATGACTAAAATGATTGCAAATATCGGAGAAAAATGCCCGCAGGGCGGCACGTGGCATCCTGTTGGAAATCCGAATGACACACGCTCCATCGGTATCGGTAATATCATGCCGCCCACGCCCAACGGCGAACGGCACTGGGTTCTGAAAACGCCGACGGGCGACAAGTAAGTTGCGTGGGCCGGCTTTGCCGGCCCTTCGTTTCATTATCCGGCGCCTTATTCGAATCGATATCAGCGCCGGCGTATTGCAATCCCACAGACGGCAATTTCAGTAAAGATCATTCCAGCCGATCGCACATTCGTGGGCGTTTGAACGCCCTGCGCGCAATCAGCGCTGCGCGTCGCCGAAGATCAGCGACACCTCGTTGTTCCCGATCGGGTGGCCGAGCAGGTTCAGCAGCCCCGCGAGGTTCGCCTGCTGCTCGGGCGCCGAGTGCGCGGTGCCACGGAACGAGCCCTGGCCCGGGCCGAAGGTGCCGTGGCCATCGAGGAACAGCGGGCCCTGCGTCGTCGACAGGTCGAGATCGGCGCCGGCCCCCTTCGCCTGCAGCACCGCGCGGTACGAACCGAGCGGCTTCACGCGCGAGACGCGCGAGCTCATCGAGTCGATCGTCACCGTCAGTTGCCCGAACGCGTTGTTGCCGATCAGGCGCCAGTCACTCCAGCCGAGCCGCACGTCGCCCTGCAGGTCGAGCGTGTTGAACGGCGTGCCGAGCCCGGCGAGCAGCGACGCCGGCACGGCCATCGTCCCCGCCGACAGCACCGCGCCGCGCCACGTCGCATCGAGCGTGACCGCGTCGGGCATCGCCTCGGTCTGCCGCATGCGCATCTGCACGCGCCCGGTCAGCAGCGGCCAGAAGCGCGTGGTCCATTCGACCCGGCCGGGCAGCAGCGTCGCCGCGCTCTGGTCGGCCCCCGGCGCGAGCATCAGCGTGCCCGAGCCGTGCCACAGCGACCCGTCGGGATCGACGAGATTCACGTGCCCGCCGGTCGCGCGCGCGAACTGCGGCGCGATCCACGCGGCCGGCGCAAGTGCGACGAGCGTCAACGCCGTCGCCAGGCCGCCCGCCAGTACCCACGGCAATGCGGTGGCGAGCCGCCTCAATCCCGGCCTCATCGGCCGACCGCCACTTGCGTCGTCCAACTGCGTCATTTCTGCGTAGACGGTTGCATCACGGCCGTCAGGTCGACCTGGCCATCGTCCTTCAGCGCAGTGGCATGCGCCTCGCCGACCTGCACCTTGAACTGCCGGCGCGCATCGTCGAGCCACTGCGTCCACGCCGGGAACGACACGTTCTTCATCTGGATCTGCACGCCGTTGCCGACGATCTGCACCTGCGCGCCCTGCAGCCCGTGATCGGACAGCGACGCGGTCAGCGCGTCCTTCAGCGCGAGGCCGGTCGGTGCCACGCCCTGCGCGGCGGCCGTCAGTGACTTCGCCTCGTTCGCCTGCGCGGTCATCTGCGCCAGCTCGCGGCGCATCGTCGGCAGCTCGCGCTGGATCCGCGCGCGGCCTTCCTGCGCGGGCGACCACAGCACCGAATACGCGATCGCGACCGCCAGCACGGTGCCGCCCCAGCCGAGCAGCATCTTTTCGCGCTGGGAGCGCTCGCCCCAGAACTGGGCCAGCGTCTGGTTCAGTTGTTCCGTCTTCATGAGCGGCTCCGGATCGTCCATTTGCCCGTATTGCTGTCGACTTCGCCGGACAGTCCGTTACGCGCGAGGCGCTGCGTGAAATCGGGATCGACCTTGACCTCGGGCTTGAAGCCGACGTCGAGCCGCCGGTCGTGATAGTCGAGCGACGCGATGCCGTTCAGCGGCAGCGCGCCCATCGAGCGCGACAGCCCGCTCGCCAGCGCGAGGAAATCGTTCGGCGACAGCTCGCCGGCCGCGAGACGCAACTGGTCGAGCTGGCGCTGCATCTGCGCGGGCGGGTCGAGCACCGTCGTCGTCTTCGGGAATGCGGACAACAGCGTCTCGGTGATCTGAGCGGACAACGCATCGCGCTCGCGCGACAGCTTCCACCAGTGCAGGTTCATCCCGATCACCGCCACGCCGAGCGTCGCCGCGACGAGCGCGAGCGGCACGCGCAGGCGTTTCACCGTTGCGCGGTCGAAGCGCCACGGCTGCGATTCGAATTCGAACTGGCACAGGTCGAACTTCTCGGTCAGCGCGCGCCGTGCGAACGCGTCGAACGACAGCGGCGCGGCGCCCGGCAGCAGCGTGCCGCCGTCGGTGCGGCCGACCGAGGCCAGGCGAGGCTCCGCGCCCGGTTCGCCAAGTTCGTACAGTTCGACGTCGCCGCCGCCCGCCAGCGCGGCCAGCGTGCCCGCCGCACGCGACGCGGGCGCCGCGAAGCCTTCGCCGAGCGCACCACGCGCGACCGCGAGTTCGAGGCGCGGTGCACCGGCCGCAGCCGGCAGCGCGCCGGCTTCGACGAGTACCGGTTCGACCGATGCCGCAAGCCCGAGCACCGCAGCCACCGTCGCCGGACGGGCGGGCGGCGCCTCGACGGCGTCTGCAACCACCGCGGCGGCATCGATTTCGCTGTCGGCCGGCGCGGCGGTGACGTGCGGCGCCGGCAGGCAGCGGGTCGCGGGCACCGCGCTCAGGTGCCGATGGCCGGCCGCCGTGAACGCATCGCAGATGGTGCGGAACCACGCGCGATCGACGACCGCCAGCACGCGGCGCCCGTCGGGCAGCGGGTCCGGATCGAGCGCGATATGGCAGCCGAGCGGATCCTGGATCAGCTGATCCTCGACGATGTTGGGCAGGGCCTGGCGCAGCTTCGGTCCCTTCAGCGGCGGCACGGTCGCGGCCAGCAGCAGCACGTCGCGCGCGGCGACGATCAGCACGGTCGCATTCGCGCGCGGCAGCAGCGCGAGCGCGGCGCGGCCGGCGCGCTGCACGTGGCCGGCCTTGTCGACGAGCGTGAACGGCAGCTCGGGCCACTGCCATTCCTGCAACGGCACGGCAGGCTCGCGCGGCGGCAAAGAAACAATCAACGTGCTCACAAGAGCTCCTCTCCCGATTGGCGTCGTTATAGCTGGTCGCGAATGCGCACGACCCGTGTCGAGTGCGTGGTCGGATCACGATACACGAGCGAGGTGCGATTGACCTCCGCGCGTTCGTGCTGGATCCGGCCATGCACGATGAAATAGCTCGAATTGACGTCGATGACGCTCGAGTCGAGCGTCACGTTCGGCGCACCGGCGCCGCGCAGCGCGAGCTGCACGTCGCTGACGTTGCGGAAAAACACGGTCTCGCGGCGCGACACGAGCGCCTGCGCGGACGACACGCTCATCCCCGGCATCAGCGCCGCGATCACCTCGGCCGGCGCCGTGTTCATGTTCACGGGCGTCGTGGTCGGCAACACGGTGACGAACGGGCGCAGCCGCGCGACCATCTCGGGCGTCACGCCGTCGACGTCGAGCAGACTGTCGACGCCCGTCATCATCAGCGGCGCGGGCCCGCGATCGCCGCCCGTCATGCCGGGGTCGTCGGTGAAGCCGCCGCCTTGCTGATCGGTCGTCACCGGCGCGGTGACCGGCGGCGCCGTGCCGCCGCCCGGCAGCGTCGGCATCTGGAAACGCGTCGCCGAATTCAGCAGGCTCGCGCGCACCTGCAGCGCGATGCGCTTCGCGAACGCGCCGTCGTAGCCGAGCGTCGTCAGCAGGCGCTGGAACGCCTGGACCTGCGTGACGTTCAACTGCAGCACGCCGGGCGCCGGCGACGCCACGAGGTTGCGCAGGTTGAACTTCGCCTGCGCGTCCTCGATCGAGCCGGACAGATAGGTGTCTTCGCCGCCGGTCTCGTTGGGCGCACCGATCCGGCCGAGGAAGTCCGACAGTTTCGTCTTCGCGATCGGCACGCCCCAGATGCCGCCGAGATACGTGATGCCGGGCGCCGTATCGCCTTCGGAACGCAGGATCATCCGCGTCCAGTCGAGCGCGCCGCGCGCGACCCACTGCGCCTGCGCGATCACGCGCTGGTTCTCGATCCGGCGGATCTGCACCTGCTGGCGCCACAGCATCCCCGAGACGAGGATCGCCGACAGCGCGACGACCAGCAGCGCGGTGATGATCGCCGCGCCGCGCTGGCGGCCGGGTGCCCGTGCGCGACCGGCGGCGCGGGCAACCAATAATGAGCGGTGAGGGCGCGCGCGCATCGTCATTCCCCGACGAGGAAGATGCGCGTGACCGGCACGCGCAGCGACGTCGCGCCGATGCTGACCTGCAGCCCCGTCACCGCGCGCGCAGGCGGCGCGTTGCCGATCTGCGGCACCTTGAGCGCATCGTTGTTCTGCGCGAGCGCGTCGTTGGCCGTCTGCAGGTTGGTGGTCCAGCCCACGCGCGGCACGTACAGCTTCGCGTCGATCGCGCCGACGCCGCCCATCAGCGCGACCCAGCTCCAGCCTTCGACGCTGCTGTCCTTCAGCATGTTGCGCAGCCGGTTCGCGTCGTCGATCGGCGGCGATGCGTAGCGCACGACGCGCCCGCCGGCGATCCGGTAGCGCACCACCTGCAGCCGCGGCGCGACGCCCGGCACCTCGAGTTCGCGGACGATCTGCAGCGTATTGCCGGCCACGCCGATCGCCGGCTGGCCGGCCTCGTCGTCGGTCGCGGCGAGCCGCGCGTCGATGCGCATCTGGTCGAACATCTGCGCGAACACGCGTTCGTCTTCCATTGCGGCCGCGACCTTGTCGCGGCCGCGCATGATCTGGTCGAGCCCGCGCCATGCGAGGATCGCGACCACCGCGAGGATCGCGATCGCGATCATCAGCTCGATCAGCGTGAAGCCGCGGGCGGGGCGCGCGAGCGGGCGTCGCATCGGCGCGTCAGAGCGGACGGCTGGTTTCATTCGCGACCACCGTCACCATTTGCGCGAGCACGCCGGTTTGCCCGGGCATGCTCACCGAAATCCGCACGCGCCGGAACACCGGGTTGGGCGTGGTGCTCACGCGCTGCGTGCAGACGAGCTGCACGTTGCCTTGCGAGCAGTCGAAGCTCTGTTCGCCGATCTCCGGCCACGCGTGCGTGAGCCGCATCTGCGCGAGCGCGTTGTCGGCGCTCCAGCCGGCGAGCAGGCGGCGATGAAGGTCGGAGGCATTGTTCGCCATCGTGCCGACCGCGCGGATCGACGCGGCGAGCGCGACCGCGATGATCGCGAGCGCGACCAGCACCTCGATCATCGTGAAACCGCGCGATGAAGAAACGGAAGAGGGCAAGCGACAACGCATCGTCATTGCACCTCGTAGCGGCCGTTGCCGGTGCCGACGATCGTCGCGCTGCCGACCGCCGAATGCAGCGTCACGCGCACGGGCGTGTCGATGCTCTCGGTGCCGAACACGACGCGATTCGCATGCGTGTCGGACCCCGGATAGTCGATGTCGGCGCCCGTGACGCCACCGTCCCAGTCGCGCGGGCGCAGCAGGTCGTCGCGCAGCGTGCGCCAGCCGTCGGGCGAGCTCACGTCGAAACGGAAGCCGTGCGCGGTCGGCTGCCACGCGATCGGCCGGGCACGCACCTGCGCTTCGTCGCCGGCCGTCTCGAACAGCAGCGCGATGCGCTGCGCTTCCTCGCGCAGGTCGGTGCGCGGATTGCGCGTGAGCGACAGCGACGCGAGCGACACGAGCAGCCCCGCGATCACGAGCACGACCAGCATTTCGAGCAGCGTGAAGCCGCGCGCGCGATGACGCCGCGCCTCATGCAACGCCTGCCCGCCGTCGGCACGCACCGGTGCGGACGAAGCCGCGCCGCGACGCACACGGCAATCGCGGCCGCAGCGGAAGGTCGTGCGAGTGGCGAGCATGAAGAAGGGGACGAAGCGTCGGGCCGGTCAGTGAGCGCCTATTGCCACGAACCGATGTCGGTGTCGTTGCCTTCGCCGCCTTCCTTGCCGTCGGCGCCGTAGCTGAACACGTCGATCTCGCCGTGCACGCCCGGGTTCAGGTACTTGTAGCCGTTACCCCACGGATCGTTCGGCAGGCGCTCGAGATAGCCGCCGTCCTTCCAGTTGTTCGGGATCGGATCGGTGGACGGCTTCTGGATCAGCGCGTTCAGGCCCTGATCCTGGGTCGGGTAGCGGCCGTTGTCGAGACGGTACAGCTTGAGCGCCTGCATGATCGTGCCGATGTCCTGCTTCGCGGCGATGCGGCGTGCCTCGTCCGGGCGGCTCATGATCTTCGGCACGATGAGCGCCGCCAGGATCCCGAGGATCGCGACCACCACCATGATCTCGATCAGCGTGAAACCGCGCTGACGACGCACGGCCGCGTTGCGGCGAGTGATCCACGTTTGCATGACTGACTACCTCTTTCCAAAAAATGTCGTTGGTCGGGTGACGCACCCGGCGCATCGGACGATTGCCTGACGGCAACCTTCCGAACCCGCGGGCGCGGAGCACGCATTGTAAGGCGCGCATTGCCGAGGGCTTTCACCCAACGCAAATTTCATATACATCCGTACAATAGCGCGCATGAACGCGCTCTCGATCCGGATCCTCTCCCTAGCCCTCTTCGCGGGTTTGTGCGCGACGGCCACCTACTGGGTCGTCACGCTGTCCGCCCGCGAAGCGCCGCTGCCCGCCGCCGCCGCGCGGCTGCCGATCCGCACCGAGGACGCCG
This sequence comes from Burkholderia sp. AU27893, assembly GCF_002223205.1. Classification (NCBI taxonomy): domain Bacteria; kingdom Pseudomonadati; phylum Pseudomonadota; class Betaproteobacteria; order Burkholderiales; family Burkholderiaceae; genus Burkholderia; species Burkholderia sp. AU27893. Next base: position 78,289 of record NZ_NKFD01000001.1, read on the forward strand.
CGGCGCTCTTCGGTGGTCAGCTCGACAAGAATGCCGTGCAGGACATCCACCTGTTCGGCATCCTCGCGCTCGACCACGGCGGCGCCGCGATCATCGGTGTCGGTGGCGAACCGCCGCGTGCCGTGTCGCTCGGCGCGGACGTCACGTCCGGCGCGAAGCTCGCCGAAGTCCGCCCCCGCTCGATCATCGTCGAGCGCAACGGCGCCCGCACCGAAGTCCAGCTGCCCGCCAACACGCCGTCCCCGGCGATCTACGTGCGCTGAAGCCGAAGGCGACGGCCCGACCCGCGGTCAGGCCGTCACTGCACCATGTTGTTCAGCTCGATGATCGGCAGCATCACGGCCAGCACGATCACGAGCACGATGCCGCCCATCGCCAGGATCAGCAGCGGCTCGAGCAGGCTCGTCAGGAACATCGTGCGACGCTCGAGCTCGCGCGCTTCGCCTTCGGCCGCACGATCCAGCATCGTCGTCACGTCACCCGTCGCTTCACCGGAACGGATCAGGTGCACGAGCACCGGCGGAAACGTCTTCACGTTGTTCAGCGCGCGCGACAGCGCGGAGCCTTCGCGCACGCGCACGATCGCGTCGTCGATGTTCGCGCGCATCGCACGGTTCGACAGCGTCTCGCCGGCCGCCTGCAACGCGCGCAGGATCGGCACGCCCGCCGCGGTGAGGATGCCGAGCGTGCTCGCGAAGCGCACCGTGTTGTAGCCGCGCACGAGCTTGCCCGCGAGCGGTGCGGTGAGCACCCAGCGGTCGAACGCGAGGCGCGGCCCGTCGCGCGACAGCGTCGCCTTCACGAACCACACGACGAGCACGACGGCGATCAGGATCGCCCACCACCAGTGCCGCACGAAATCCGACAGCGCCATCATCACGATCGTCAGCACGGGCAGCTGCTGCTTCGTGCTCGCGAACACGTTGACGACCTGCGGCACGACGTAGCTCAGCAGGAACGTGACGATGCCGAAGGCGATCAGCGTGACGATCCCCGGATACGTGAACGCGAGCAGGATCTTCTGCTTCAGCGCGTTGCTCTGCTCGATGTAGTCGGCCAGGCGCGACAGCACGATGCCGAGCTTGCCGGTGTGCTCGCCCGCGGCGACGAGTGCACGATAGATTTCCGGGAAGTCGCGCGGATGCTGGCCCAGCGCATTCGCGAGCGAATGGCCGCCGAGCACCTCGGCGCGGATCGCGGCCATCAGTTCGCGGATGTAGTCGCGCTCGGCCTGCTCGGTCAGCACGCCGAGCGCCTCGTCGAGCGGCAGCCCGGCGATCAAGAGGCTCGCGAGCTGGCGCGTGAGGATCGCCTGTTCGCGCTGCGACAGCTTGCGGCCGAACGCGAGCCGCTGCGATCGCGCCCCGCGCGTCGCGCTGGCGGCCGGCTCGACGACGAGCGGCGTGAGCCCCTGCGTACGCAGCTGGCCGCGCGCGGCACGTGCGCTGTCGGCATCGATGACGCCTTTCTGCGCGCGTCCCGCCGAATCGATTGCTTCGAAACGGAATGCCGGCATCGCGCTATGCGCCTCCCGTCACGCGCAGCACTTCCTCGAGCGACGTCGCGCCCGACGCGAGCCAGCGCTCGGCGTCGTCGCGCAGCGTGCGCATCCCTTCCGCCCGGCCGGCGGCGAGAATCTCCGCATCGGCCGCGTTGCGGTGGATCAGCGAGCGGATCGACTCGTCGACCAGCAGCAGTTCGTATACGCCGCGCCGGCCCGAATACCCCGAATGCCCGCACTTGTCGCAGCCGACCGGATGCCAGACGGTGCGGCCTTCTTCCTGGCGTTCTTCCTTGCAGACGGGGCAGAGCTGCCGCACCAGCCGCTGCGCGAGCACGCCGAGCAGCGACGACGCGAGCAGATAGGGCTCGACGCCCATGTCGGTCAGGCGCGTGACGGCCGAGGCGGCATCGTTCGTATGCAGCGTCGCGAGCACGAGGTGGCCCGTCAGCGACGCCTGCACCGCGATCTGCGCGGTTTCGAGGTCGCGGATTTCGCCGATCATGATCACGTCCGGATCCTGGCGCAGGATCGAGCGCAGCGCACGGGCAAAGGTCATCCCGATCCGCTCGTTCACCTGCGTCTGGCCGATGCCGCCGAGGTCGTATTCGATCGGGTCCTCGACGGTCATGATGTTCGTCGTCGCGGTTTCGAGCCGCGACATCGACGCATACAGCGTGGTCGTCTTGCCCGAACCCGTCGGGCCCGTGACGAGCACGATGCCGTGCGGGCGCGCGATCAGCTTGTCGAACTGCACGAGCGTGTCGCGGCCCATCCCGAGCGCCTCGAGGTTCAGGCGCTGCGCATCCTTTTCCAGCAGACGCAGCACCGCGCGCTCGCCGTGCCCGGTCGGCAGCGTCGACACCCGCACGTCGACCGGCCGGCCGCCGACGCGCAGCGTGATGCGGCCGTCCTGCGGCAGGCGCTTCTCGGCGATGTCGAGCTGCGCCATGATCTTGATCCGCGAGATCAGCGCGCCGTGCAGGGCCTTCTTCGGCCGCACGACGTCGCGCAGCGTGCCGTCGACGCGAAAGCGCACGACCGACGCATTCTCGAACGGCTCGATGTGGATGTCCGACGCCTGTTCGCGTGCCGCTTGCGTGAGCAGCGCGTTGATCATCCGGATGATCGGCGCGTCGTCTTCCGATTCGAGCAGATCCTCGACTTCGGGGATGTCCTGCATCAGCCGCGACAGGTCGACTTCGCCCTCGACTTCGCCGACCACCTGCGCGGCGCTGCCGTCCTGGCGTGCGTACGCATGGTTGATCGCCTGCGCGAGCTCGTCGGCCGGCACGCGATGCACGGCGATCGAGCCGAAGTTGCGCGCGATTTCCGCGAGCGCGGCGTCGCTCGTGCGTTCGCTGATCCACACCTCGAGCGTGTCGTCGAGCTGATGCGCGATCAGCACCTGGCCGCTCTTCGCGAAGCCGTACGGCAACAGTCGCGCGGCGAGCGGCGACGGCGGCTGCCGTTCGCCCGGCGCGCCGTCGTGGGTGGAAGAGGCGTGCACGTCGCTCACTGCGACGCTCCCGGCGTGGCCGTCAGCGGCTGTTGCGGCACGGCTTGCTGCGGCACGCTCTGCGGCTGCGCGGGCGTCGCTTCCGGCAACGGCTGGGCCGGCACCGGCGCGACCTGGCGCTGCAGCTGCTGGCGACGCATCTTGTCGAGATCGAACAGGTTGCCCGCGGCCGTGCCGCCCTGGCTCGGGCCGATCGGCATCGGCGGGACGACCGGATCGTCCTTGTCGCGGATCACGTTGTTGTCCGACTTGTACGCGCCCGTCACACCCTGGATGTAGTCATAGCGGTTGGACGTGACCTCCTGCGCGGTACTGCGATCGGAGATGATCACCGGGCGCAGGAACACCATCAGGTTGGTTTTCTGGCGCACCTTCGATTCGGAACGGAACAGCTGGCCGATCCACGGGATGTCGCCGAGCAGCGGCACCTTGCTGTTCGACACCTGGTAGTTGTCCTGCATCAAGCCGCCGAGCACGATGATTTCGCCGTTGTCGGCCAGGATCGTCGACTGGATCGAGCGCTTCGTGAAGGTCGGGCCGGTCTGCGCATTCGTCGTGCCGCTGACGACCGCGGAATCTTCCGTGTAGAGCTGCAGCTTGAGGATCCCGCCTTCGGTGATCTGCGGCTTCACGTGCAGCGTCAGGCCGACGTCGCGACGGTCGTAGGTATTGAACGCATTGCTCGTCGTGCCGCTCGTCAGGTTCGAATACGAGCCGGTCGCGATCGGCACGTTCTGGCCGACGACGATCTTCGCTTCCTCGTTGTCGAGCGTGACCAGGTTCGGCGTCGACAGCACGTTCGCGTCGCTCACGCCCGCGAAATACTGCAGCAGCGCACCGAGCCCCTGCACGCCGAACATGTTGTGCAGCCAGCCGATGTTGAGCCCTTGGGACAACTGCCCGAGGTTGGCAGCCAACCCGCCTCCGGTGATGCCGCCGGCGGCGTTGGTCAGGCCGCCTGCCGTCAGGTTGACGATGCTGTTGCCGAGGCCCAGCCCGGGGTTCAGGTTCGTGCCGCCGAGGAACTGGCCGCTCGCCACCTGCCATTGGATGCCGAGGTTGCCCTGCGTCGTCGAGTTCAGCTCGACGATCAGCGCCTCGATATAGACCTGCGCACGCCGCGCGTCGAGCTGGTCGATCACCGAGCGCAGGTTCCGGTAAACCGGATCCGACGCGGTGATGATCAGCGAGTTGGTCGCCGCGTCGGCCTGGATCATCCCGCCGGGCTGGTTGTCGTCGCCCTTGTCCTTGTCGCCGCCGAGCAGGCCGCCGTTGCCGAGCCCGCCGCTGCCGGACGAGCCGCCGTACGACGACGAGGACGACGAGCCGCCGAGGCCGCCCGACGGCAGCGGCGGCGTGCCGGAGGTACCGGTCGAGAAGTTGCCGCTCGACGACGAGCCGCCGTTCTGGTTGAAGCTGTTCGCATCGTTGGACGACGCCGACGAGCCGCTGTCGCTGCCGCTGCCCTTGCCGAGCATCCCGCGCAGCGTCTTCGCGAGCTTCACCGCATCGGCGTTGCGCAGCGGCACGACGTGCATGTTGCCGGGCACCGCGCTCGGCGCGTCGAGCTGCTGCACGAGGCGCTTGGCGGCCGCGAGGCGCGACGCGCTCGACGCGCGCAGCATCAGCGAGTTGGTGCGCGGATCGGCCGTGACCGACACCTTCAGCGTCGCGTCGCTGTTGCCGATCGCACCGGGGTCGAGCATTTTCTGCAACTGCTGGGCGAGGTCGATCGCGTTCGCGTTGCGCAGCGCAACGACCTGCACCTGCGCGCCCGCGGCGCTGTCCACGCCGGCGATGATCTGCGCGATGCGCCGCACGTTGTCCGCGTAGTCGGTCACGACGATCGTGTTGTTCGCCGGGTAGGCGGTGACCGTGTTGTTCGGCGAGATCAGCGGCCGCAGCACGGGCAGCAGGTTGTTCGCCGATTCGTTGTGCAGCTCGAACACCTGCGTGATCACCTGGTCGCCGCGCGCCTGCGGCGCATTGCCGACGTAGGTCGGCACGCCCTGCAGTTTCGCGTCGGCCTCGGGCACGACCTTCAGCACGCCGTGATCCTGCACGAGTGCGAAGCCCTGCATGCGCAGCGCCGACTGCAGCGTCTTCAGCGCCTGGTCTTCCGGCACCGGCCGTTCGGCCACGAGGTTGAGCTGCCCCTTCACACGAGGGTCGACGATGATGGTCTTGCCGGTTGCGGCGCCGATCGCCTTGGCGACCTGGTCGATATCCGCATTCACGAAATTGAGCGTGACCTGAGCGTAGGCGGCCTGGGAGACGATGATGCCGGCGACGAGCAGAGTCGTGGCGACACGCCGCATAACGAAGCGATTTCTTGTCATGGATGAATGGGTCGATGCCGGCTCAGGCCACTTCCGGCGGTAGTGCTGGGATCCAAGTCCGAAAGAGGCGACATTAGCAGTTTTTCATGTCCGAAATATCACATTGATCCGAGGACTGTCTCACATACGACATGTGTCCGGCGAACCGTATGCAATCTGTAAGATTCGGCATTATTTTCGGCGTGCGGCCATCGCCCCCGTTTCAAGATGAACCGACACGGAAGTGCGGTATAACCGGGCGGCCGTATTCCTGACTGTCGCAAGTTGACGGACTGTCGGTATGATACGGGCGGCACGATTCTCGTCGCACGAATAACAGGCACGGGTTTTCCCGACCCTCACGCAATTTCTTGTCGATTTCGCACCATGAACAGACGGTTCGTTTCGATCGTGTTGATCGCCGCCGGCGGGTATTTCGCCAGCGCGAACGCTCGCGCGGACTGTTTCGACGAGGCCGCTAAATATCAGCAGGTCAACCCGCTGATCCTGCGCGCGATCGCGTGGCAGGAATCGCGCAACCGGCCCGGCGCGCTGAACAAGAACACGAACGGCTCGGTCGACTACGGCCTGATGCAGATCAATTCGATCCACCTGCCGACGCTGTCGCGCTATGGAATCGGCCGCGACACGCTGATGGAGCCGTGCAAGAACGTCTATATCGCCGCGTGGCATCTCAAGCAGAAGATGAACCGTTACGGCAACACGTGGCAGGCGGTCGGCGCCTATCATTCGGAAACCCCGTCGCTGCGCGACAAGTATGCACGGCAGATCGCCGGCATCCTGACGCAGTGGAAGCTGCTGCCGCCCGTGCAGTGACGCCGCGGCGCAGCGCGGCCGGATGCCGTACCGGCCGGCCGGCGCGCGTTTGATGCACAATGCGGATCTCACGCCGCAATTTCGCCCGTCCGCGGGACGATCGCGCCCCGGAAGGGCATCGCGGCCGCTTTTTCAATTTTTCCGTTGGTGCATATCGCTATGAATCCGGCAATGAACCAGCCGTTGCCCGTCACCGTGCTGTCCGGCTTCCTCGGCGCCGGCAAGACCACGCTGCTCAATCACATCCTCGCGAACCGCGCGGGGCTGAAAGTCGCCGTGATCGTCAACGATCTCGCGGCGGTCAACATCGATGCGTCGCTCGTGCGCGACGCGCAGGCGCTGTCGCACGTCGAGGAACGCCTCGTCGAGATGTCGAACGGCTGCATCTGCTGCACGCTGCGCGACGACCTGCTCGTCGAGATCCGCACGCTCGCGTCCGAAGGCCGCTTCGACGCGATCATGATCGAATCGACCGGCATCGCCGAGCCGATGCCGATCGCCGAAACCTTCACGTTCGTCGACGATGACGGCACGTCGCTGTCGACCATCGCGCGGCTCGACACGCTCGTCACCGTGGTCGACGCGTACAACTTCCTGCGCGACTACGGCTCGGACGATGCGCTCGCGACGCGCGGCATCGCCGCGTCGGAAGAGGACGACCGCACGCTCGTCGAGCTGCTGATCGAGCAGATCGAATTCTGCGACGTGCTGGTGATCAACAAGGCCGACCTCGTCGCCGCGGACGACCTTGCCCGCCTGCAGCACATCCTCGCGCGACTCAACCCGCGCGCGCACCAGGTCGTGTCGACGTTCGGCAACGTGCCGCTCGACGAAGTGCTGAACACGGGCCGCTTCGATTTCGACGAGGCCGCGAACGCACCGGGCTGGCTCGCGTCGCTCGATCACGATCGCACGCATTGCGACGACCCCGACTGCCATGACGAACATCATGCGCACGTGCACGGCGAAGCCGACGAATTCGGGATCGGCAATTTTGTTTACCGCGCGCGCCGGCCGTTTCATCCGGCGCGACTCTGGGCGCTGCTGCATCAGGAGTGGCCGGGCGTGCTGCGCAGCAAGGGTTTCTTCTGGCTCGCGACGCGCAACGACATCGCGGGTTCGCTGTCGCAGGCGGGCGGCGTATGCCGGCATGGCCCGGCGGGGCTGTGGTGGGCGGCGCAGGATCGTGCCGAATGGCCGGACGACGACGAGCTGCTCGGTGAAATCCGCGCCGAATGGCACGGCGACATCGATGATCGCGCAGTAGGCGACCGCCGGCAGGAACTCGTGCTGATCGGCATCGCGCTCGACGCGGAGGCCTGGCGCGCGAAGCTCGATGCGTGCCTGCTGACCGACGCGGAATTCGCGCTCGGCGCGGCCGGATGGCACGCGTTCGACGATCCGTTCCCGGCATGGGATATCGATTCGCACGACGACGACGATCACGGCGACACGCAGATCGTGCACGCGTAACGCGTTGTAAAAAGAACCGTTAAATCTTGCAAGAGGGGCGCGGACTGTGGCGAAAATGCTGCGCGCGCCCAACAAAAAACCCGCCGAAAGGCGGGTTTTTCTTGGAACAGGCGCTGGTTTAACGCTTGTTGACGGCGTCCTTGAACGCCTTGCCAGCCGTGAACTTGACCGTCTTGGCTGCCGGGATCTTGATAGTTTCGCCGGTCTTCGGGTTGCGGCCCGTACGTGCTGCGCGCTTGCCCGAACCGAAGCTGCCGAAGCCGATCAGCTGAACCGCATCACCCTTCGACACGGCCTTCTTGATGACTTCGAGCAGCGTGTCCAGCGTTTCGCCGGTTTGAGCCTTGCTGGCGCCCGTTTGGGCGGCGACGGCGTCGATCAGTTCCTGTTTGTTCATTAAGGTTCCTTTATCAGGTTAGGTTGACACGAACAGCGCGAACGCGCCGATTATACGTGCGCGAACCGTGCCGTCGAGAGTCAGACTCCGACGACACAGCGCCGAATCCTGGCCCGCGCGACGCGCCCTCCGGTGAGCCGGTGGCCACCCCGCGGTACGGCGTTGCTATGATAGCGCAGCGCAAACCCAATAACGACAAGGGTTTCAAAGATTTTCATCGGTATTTCGCCGAATGAATCATCGACTGCCCGTTTTTTGACCAGCGCCAACCGGACAGGATACGCAGCGCGGTCCGCCCGTGCGCCGCGCCGTTGGCTTTTTCCAACGACCGGTCGGACGGCCCGGCGCAATCCCTTGCCAGGCTTGGCTGCCACGTTTTTTGTTTCGCATGACCGACCGACTTGTTCCCGCCACGCTCGCGCTTCGCGACGACGGCACGCTCGTCTCGCCCGAGTTCGGCGATCTCCATCGCGGCGCATCCGGCGCACTCGCGCATCGCGTGTTCGTCGCGGGCAACGGGCTGCCGGCGCGCTGGCAGGGCCGCCGCACGTTCACGATCGTGGCGACCGGATTCGGCGCGGGCGGCAGCTTTCTCGCGGCCTGGGCCGCCTGGCGCGACGATCCCGCGCGCTGCGAGCGGCTGCATTTCGTCGCAGTCGAACCGCATCCGTTTTCACGCGACGACCTGCGCCGCGCAGCGTCCCACATAGTTGCGGACACAACCATATCGGCGGATGTCGATGCACTAGCAGACGCGTGGCCGATGCGCGTACCGGGCCTTCATCGGCTCGAATTCGATGAAGGGCGCGTGGTGCTCACGCTTGCGTTCGGCGATGCGATCGACATGCTGGGGAAGATCGTCGCGCGCGCCGATGCGTTTTGTCTCGACCGCTTCGCGGCATCGAACGACGCGGATCTCCGATCGGCCGACGTGGTCCGCACGCTCTCGAAAATCGCCGGCGAATACGCCACCTTTGCAGCGCATGCGCGTTCGGACGCGTTGAAACACGCGCTCGACACATCGGGTTTCACGTATCGCGAGGTCGACGATCTGCTCGTCGGCGAATATGCGCCGCGCTGGCGCGCGCGCCGGCACGAGCCGCCGCTCCCACTGCCCGTTACGACGCGCCGTGCGATCGTGATCGGCGCGGGGCTGGCGGGCTGCGCGGTCGTCGAACGTCTGGCCGCGCGCGGCTGGGACGTCACGCTGATCGAGCGGCACGAGCGGATCGCGAGCGACGCGTCGGGCAATCCGGCCGGCGTATTCCATCCGCTGATGACACGCGACGACAACGTCGCGAGCCGGCTCACGCGCGGCGGCTTCCTGCACGCGATCGCACGCTGGCAGGCACTCGAACGCGCAGGCCACGCATTCGCGCGCAGCACGCACGGGATGATCCATCTCGCCGAATCGGCCGGCGACTTCGAGCGGATGCGCGACGCATTCGATGCGTTCGGTGCGCCGTCCGACTACGTCTCGCTGCTCGACGTCGAGGCCGCGCGCGCGCATCTGAAGCTGCCGCTCGCGCAGGGCGGCCTGCTGTTTCCGCACGGCGGCGCCGTCTGGCCGGCCGGGCTGTGCGCGGCCCAATATGCGGCGGCCGGCGAGCGCGTACGCCTGCTCGCGTCCACCCGCGTTGCGAAACTCGAACGGCGGGGCGACGCGTGGCATGCACTCGACGATGCGGGCGGCACGCTGGCCGAAGCGCCCGTCGTGGTGCTCGCGAATGCCGGCGACGCCGCGCGTCTTGCCGGGCTGCAACATGTCGCGCTGCAACCGGTGCGCGGCCAGCTCACGTTGCTGCCGGCCGGCAGCACCGCACCGCTGCCGTGCCCGACGATCGGCGACGGTTACGCGGTGCCGCTCGACGACGGCACGCTGCTGATCGGCGCGACGTTCGAACCCGACGACGGCGATCCCGCGATGCGTGAAGCCGGCCACCTCGAAAACATCGAGCGCGTCCGGCATCTGCTACCGGGCCTGATCGGCGACCTGCCGGACGCCGCCACACTGCGCGGCCGCGTTGCGTTCCGCTGGGTCGTCGGCGACCGCCTGCCGCTGCTCGGCCCGCTCGCGGACGAAGCAGGCGCCGTCGCCCATGCCCGCGCGTTGAGCGGTGCGCAGGCGCGCGACCTGCCGCGCATGCCCGGGCTCTACGGCGCATTCGGCTTCGGCTCGCGCGGCCTCGTATGGGCGGCGCTCGGCGCGGAACTGATCGCGTCGCAACTCGAAGGCGAGCCTTGGCCGCTCGAACGCGAACTTGCCGATGCCGTCGACCCCGCACGCTTCCTGATCCGCGCGTTGCGCGCGCGCCGCGTCGGCCAGGCCGGCTGACCGCTCACCCGAGTCGCTCACAGTTTCCCGACTTTTTCGCGCAAGGTTATCCACTCGACGCTGTGGATAACCGCGCGAAATCCGCACGCACTTCGTGTGCAATCACAGTGGACGTAAACTGGGTAACTCGACACAGCTGTGAGGCGGCCCAAAAGTTGCTCAACTCAAACCTCTGTGCACGAACAGTCTGTGCAACGGGTTATGGGTTCTGCAACGCCTTGATCTGCCGACGTAAACCGAAGTTATCCACAGAACTGTGCGTCCTTTGTTAACTTCTACTATGTATATATACAAGTAAACCTTTGAAACCAAAGACCTGTGGTGCCGCACAGCGCCGCGAGTCGATTCAATGGGTTCCAGACCGAAAAAGCTGTGGCACAATCGGTTTCCTTCGCGTTCATCCGGCCAGGCGCCGGACATGCTTCAATGGAACGGTCGGCACGATTTCGAATCTGAATCTTCGAGACTGCGCAGTCCGTTCACACACCAGGCCGACAATCCAGATCGGCAACCTGAACGACTTTCCGCCCTGTGGTGGAAAAGGCGGATCCCATGTCCCGCCGTCGTCGACACAACAATCACATTCGGGGCGATACCCAGCCGGCGCGCATTCCATTTCTGACGCTTGACCCCGCGTCGCTGGCGGTCGCTTCCAAAGGAGAAGTCACCACGATGAAGTCGGCGTTCTCATTCCTGCCCAACTGGCCGCTCACGCCGGATGCCGTGTTCTGGGCCGGGCTCGCGTTGTTCGCGGCCGGCCTGTGCGGCGAGCTTTGCTATCGCGCATGGCGTCTGCCTCGCATCACCGGCTATGCGGTGATCGGTCTCATCGCCGGGTCGTTCGGCTTCGGCGTGATCGATGCCAGCACCGACGAAACATCCCGGTTACTGATCGACGTCGCACTCGGCCTCTTGCTGTTCGAGCTCGGCAGCCGTCTCGACCTGCGCTGGATCCGGCGCAATCCTTGGCTCATCGCGTCGAGCCTCGCCGAAGCCACGCTGACGTTCGTGCTGGTGCTGTTCGTGATGCTTGCGCTCGGGGTGTCGGGGATGGTCGCGTTGGTGCTGTCGGCGATCGCGATCGCGACGTCGCCATCGATGGTGATCCAGCTGAAGACCGAACTGCGCGCGGAAGGGCAGGTGTCGCAACGCCTCATCACGCTCACCGCGCTCAACAGCGTCTATGCGATCGTGCTGACCAAGCTCGTGACGAGCTGGCTCCACCAGGAAGCGTACGGCAACGTTTTCGCGACGATCCTGCAGCCGCTCTACCTGCTCGCGGGGTCGTTCATCGTCGCGTATGTCGTCGCGCGTTCGTGCAACTACCTGTTCCGCCACATGACCGCGACGATGCGCGACGAGCATTCGTTCGTCGCGTTGTTCGGGCTCGTGATGCTCGCGATCGCCGTCGCCCAGGCGCTGAAGCTGTCGACGCTGCTCACGCTGCTGCTCGCCGGCATCATCGTGAAGAACCTCGAGGCGCGCCCGCAACTGTGGCCCGAGCACTTCGGCACGGCCGGCTGGCTGCTGACGGTGACGCTGTTCGTGCTCACGCTCACGTCGTTCACGTGGGGTGACATCGCGCTCGGCGGGCTGCTCGCGATCGTGCTGATCGTCACGCGGCTCGTCGCGAAGCTGGCCGGCGTCGTCGCGTTCGCGAAGCCGAGCGGCATCGGCATGAAGCAGGGCGTCGCGCTCGGCATCGCGCTCACGCCGATGTCCGCGCTGTCGTACCTGCTCGTCGACGACACGTACCAGCTCTATCCGAATTTCGACCCGCACCTGCGCGCGATCGTGATGTGCACGATCGTGATCCTGCAGCTCGTCAGCCCGTTCATCGTGTACCGCTGCCTGTCGGCGGTCGGTGAACGCAGCGACGGCAACTGATTCCGGAACCTGCCATGGCACTCGAAACCTTCGTCAATTCCGAGCCGTTTACGTTCGGCGTGGAACTGGAGATCCAGGTCGTCAACACGCACAACTACGACCTGACCAAAGCGGCCTCCGACCTGATGCGCCTGATCCAGGGCGAGACCTTCCCGGGCAACATCACGCCGGAAATCACCGAGAGCATGATCGAGCTGTCGACCGGCATCTGTCATTCGCACGAGCAGGCGGTGAGCGAGCTGCATGCGATCCGCGACGTGCTGGTGAAGGCGGCCGACCAGCTCAATGTCGGGCTGGCCGGCGGCGGCACGCATGCGTTCCAGCAATGGAGCGACCGGCAGATCTACGATGCGCCGCGCTTCCAGTACATCTCCGAACTGTACGGCTATCTCGCCAAGCAGTTCACCGTGTTCGGCCAGCACGTGCACATCGGCTGCCCCGATCCCGACAGCGCGCTGTTCTTGCTGCACTCGATGTCGCGCTTCATTCCGCACTTCATCGCGCTGTCCGCGTCGTCGCCGTTCGTGCAGAACGTCGACACCGGCTTCCATTCGGCACGCCTGAATTCGGTGTTCGCGTTCCCGCTGTCGGGCCGCGCGCCGTTCGTGCTGACCTGGGACAGCTTCGAGGAGTACTTCACGAAGATGGTGAACACCGGCGTCGTCAACTCGATGAAGGACTTCTACTGGGACATCCGGCCGAAGCCCGGCTACGGGACGATCGAGGTGCGCGTGATGGACACGCCGCTGTCGGTCGACCGCGCGGCGGCGATCGCCTGCTACATCCAGACGCTCGCGCGCTACCTGCTGACCGACCGGCCGCTGAAGCTGTCCGAGGACGACTACCTCGTGTACACGTTCAACCGTTTCGAGGCGTGCCGCTTCGGGCTCGAGGGGACCTGCGTGAATCCTCAGACAGGTGAGCGCCGCACGATCGCCGAAGACATCCTCGACACGCTCGACCGGATCGCGCCGCATGCGGCCGCCCTCGGTTCGCGCGCGGCGCTCGACGAGATCGGCGCGCTCGCGAAGGCGCGTGTGAACGACGCATCGTGGTTGAGAACCGTTTTCAAACAGGAAAAATCGCTCAATGAGACGGTCCGCCAGCAGTGCTTACGTTGGCGCGAGTGAAAAAATGTTTTGCAGATTACGGGGTCGACCGAGTCGCGATTCACTGAACGGCCGGCGGCCCCGATTGCCGCCGAAATCGTTGCCGGTTGTCCTGAAAATCTGTGGATAACCTGATATTCCGCTGCAAAGTCAACGATCTGTGCACGGGATAACCCGGTGGATCATTGCGGTTGACCCGATGGCCGATCCGAACAGGAAAATGCCCCGGCGCACCGCTTGGCGGTCGTTCGACATTGCTGGCACAACGAAAAATTCTGGTTATCCAGTGATTTTCCACAGAATGAAGGGGATAACTTAGCTGTGCGATTTTCCGCTCTCGCTTAGAATGTCGGCTTTGCGGACACCGGAACGTCGAGTGTCTTACCGGTCGCCGCGAACGCGACCGCCGCGTGTGCCCTCGCGACGGCCGTGCTGACATACTCGCAAGAGCATGTCTGTTTTGAGATAGACATTCGATCTCCACACTACGGCCGCTCGGCAAACCGGGCGGCGGCAAAGCGAAAAGACTATGAGCGAAGGCGTTTACGGGAATCAGGCTTCGGGACGTGTGACCCACAGCCTGCTGCGGTTGAGTACGGCCATGCGGAGCCAGGCATGGGATTGGGCGGAAGGCGCAGGCCTCACGCCGACGCAGGGCGAGATTCTCGTGCTGCTGCTGCAGCGCAAGGGCCCGATGCGGCTCGGCGAGATCGCGCGCGAGACGCAGCTGACCGCGGCGACCACGAGCGATGCGGTGAGCACGCTCGAAACGAAGGGTCTCGTCGAGAAGCGCCGTGCGCTGGACGACGGCCGCGCACTGGCCGTGCGCCTGTCGGCTCGTGGCCGGACGGCCGCGAAGAAGGCGCTGCAATGGCCTGAATTCCTGACGAAAGCGGTCGGCAAGCTCGGCGCGGACGAGCAGGGCGCACTGTATCGCGCGCTGCTGAAGACGCTGCGTGAACTGCAGGTGGCCGGTGCGACGCCGCCGCAGCGCATGTGCCTGACGTGCGCTCACTTCCAGCCGGGCAAGCTGTCGAAGAAGACCGTGCATCACTGCGCGGCGCTCGACATCTCGATGTCCGACAGCGATCTGCGTCTCGACTGCTCGGTGCAGGAAGAGGCCGACGCGGCAACGCAGAAGAAGACCTGGAAGATTTTCGCCGGCTGACGTCCGTCGATCGACCGGGAGGCCGATGATGAACGCTGAAGTCGTGGCGATCCGCCACGTGCATTTCGAGGATCTCGGGAGCTTCGAGCAGGTGCTCGGCGAACGGGGTCGGCGGGTGCGCTACGTCGACGTCGGGTCGTCGCGGGTCGAGGTGCTCGACGTGCTCGAGCCGTCGCTGCTCGTCGTGCTCGGCGGGCCGCTCAGCGTGTACGACGATGCGCAGTATCCGACGATCGCGCCGCTCGCGGCGCTCGTGCGCAAGCGCATCGACGCCGGGTTGCCGATCCTCGGGATCTGTCTCGGTTCGCAGTTCATCGCCCGGGCGCTCGGTGCGCGCGTCTATCCGGCTGCCCAGCACGAACTCGGCTGGACGCCGCTGACGCTCACCGATGCCGGCCGCGCGTCGCCGCTGCGCCATCTCGATGGTGCGGCGACGTCGATGCTGCACTGGCATGGCGACACGTTCGACCTGCCGGGCGGGGCGATTCATCTTGCGTCGACCCCGGCCTGCCGTCATCAGGCATTCGCCTGGGGCCGGCACGTGCTGGCGCTGCAATGCCATCCGGAAATCCGCACCGACCGTTTCGAACCGTGGCTGATCGCGAACGCCGGCGAAATCGCGGCGACGCCCGGCATCGACGCGCGCCAGTTGCGCGCCGATACCGTGCAGCACGGCCCCGCGCTCGAGGCGGCCGCGCGACGCATGTTCGCGGAGTGGCTCGACAGCGTCGGGCTCTGACGCCGTCAGCGGCGCCGCCGCTCGCCGCGAACGGGATGCCCGGCCCGCATTCGTTGCAGGCCGGCGCCTCGCCGTATGCGCTGCCTTTTCTCCATTGCCGGCAACCTGCCGCGCGCCGTACCTGACCATCCGCTTACTGCCGAACGCGCCGTCTGCACGCTTGCCGCCTGCGTGCTACGCTCGTTCGCTCTTTCCCTTCCAGGCGAGCGGCTTCCATGACTGCGCTGTTTTCCCCGTTCACGCTGCGCGGCGTGACCCTTCCGAACCGGATCGTGATCTCCCCGATGTGCCAGTATTCGGCCGAACGCGGTGAAGCGACCGACTGGCACATGATTCACCTCGGCCATCTCGCGCTGTCGGGCGCGGGGCTGCTCTGCATCGAGGCAACCGCGGTGGAACCCGACGGGCGCATCACGCATGGCGACCTCGGCCTCTGGGACGACGCGACCGAAGCCGCGTTGAAGCCCGTGCTGGCCGCGATCCGCAAGCATTCGCCGGTCCGCATCGCGATGCAGTTGTCGCATGCGGGGCGCAAGGCGTCGAGCGACGTGCCGTGGCAGGGCGGCCAGCTCGTGTCCGTCGCCGACGGCGGCTGGTTGCCGCATGCGCCGTCGGCCGTGCCGCACAAGGAGGGCGAAACGCCGCCGCTCGCACTGGATGCCGCGGGCCTGAACCGGATCCGCGAAGCGTTCGCGGCGTCGGCGAAGCGGGCCTCACGGCTCGGCATCGACGCGATCGAGGTGCACGCGGCCCACGGCTACCTGCTGCACCAGTTCCTGTCGCCGCTCGCGAACCAGCGCACCGACGAGTACGGCGGCTCGCTCGAAAACCGCATGCGCTTTCCGCTCGAGATCTTCGAGATCGTGCGCGCGGCGTTTCCGGAAGACCGGCCGGTCGGGGTGCGCGTGTCCGCGACCGACTGGGTCGAAGGCGGCTGGGAGCTCGACGATACGATCGCGTTCGCGCACGAACTGAAGCGTCGCGGCTGCGACTGGATCGACGTGTCGTCCGGCGGCGTGTCGCCGCTGCAGAAGATTCCGCTGTCGCCGGGCTACCAGGTGCCGTTCGCGCAGGCCGTGAAGCGTGCGGTCGGCATGCCGACGATCGCCGTCGGCCTGATCAACGAGCCCGCGCATGCGAACCGGCTCATCGAGGCCGGCGATGCCGATTTCGTCGCGATGGCGCGTGCGATGCTGTACGACCCGCGCTGGCCGTGGCATGCGGCGGCCGAGCTCGGCGCGCAGGTGACGGCGCCGCCGCAATACTGGCGCTCGCAGCCGCGCGAGCACAAGGCGTTGTTCGGCGACATCGCATTCGGCCAGCGTTGAGCACCGCACGCGCAATATTGCGCGTGATGTTGAACGAAGCAATCGTGAACGTGTAGGATGCGGGTGATTCGCCGCATGCCCCGACGCGGCACCCACCGGTGCCGCGTTTTTCGTTTTGCGCGGCGCCGGGCCGTGACCACGGCCGTCTTCCATTCAAGTCGTCTTCACAAGGATTCGTTCGATGAGTTCACGCAGGATCGCGGTGCGCCGCTCGGGAGTACACGGCAAGGGCGTGTTCGCCGTGGCGCCGATCAAGGCCGGTGAGCGCGTAGTGGAATACAAGGGCGAACGAATTTCGTGGAAGGAAGCGCTGCGCCGCCACCCGCACGACCCGAGCGAACCGAACCATACGTTCTACTTCGCACTGGACGAGGGCGGGGTGATCGACGGCAAGATCGACGGCAACAGCGCGCGCTGGATCAACCACTCGTGCGCGCCGAACTGCGAAGCCGAGGAAGTCAAAGGCCGCGTGTACATCCACGCGCTGCGCGACATCGGGCCGGAAGAGGAATTGTTCTACGACTACGGCCTCGTGATCGACGCGAAGCTGACGAAGAAGCTCAAGCGCGAGTACGCGTGCCATTGCGGCGCGGCGTCGTGCCGCGGCACGCTGCTCGCGACGTCCGACGAGGGCGGCAAGAAGAAAAAGAAGAAGGACAAGAAGGACGGCAAGTCCGAGTCCCGGTCGAAGGACAAGAAAAGCAAGAAGTAATGCAGGCGGCAGCGCATCGTGCGCTGCCGTTGTCGTTTCAGCGGATGACTGCACGCGTCGCGCGGCCGTGTTTTCTGCTTCCCTCATCCGGCGCGCGGCCTGCTCAGCGGCCGCCCGCCGCGAGTCCCTCGGTCCCTCAGTGCGTCGACGCCGCGGCCGGTGTTTCGCTGGCCGGCTGCTCGATGTGCGCAACCAGCGGCACCCTCACCACGAAGCGCGAGCCGCCTTCCGATGCATCCTCGTACGAGACGGTGCCGCCGTGCATCGCGATGATGTCGTGCACGATCGCGAGGCCGAGCCCGGCGCCCGTCTCGACGCCGTTGCCGCTTTGCGCGTCGCCGCGGAAGAAGCGCTTGAACAGGTCGGCCTGCTGGTTGGCGGGCACGCCGGGGCCGTTGTCCTCGACGACGATCTCGGCGGCCGGCTGGCCGTCCTCGAGTGCGCCGCGCGCAACGTTCACCGTGATCCGTGCACCGTCCGGCCGCGCGAGCGGCACGTACTTCAGCGCATTGTCGAGCAGGTTCGCGATCACCTCGCGCAACAGCACCGGGTTGCCGCGCACGATCAGCTTCTCGTCGTCACCCGGATCGTCGGTGCGCTGGAAGCCGAGGTCGACGTGCGTCGCAAGCGCGCGCGGCACCCACTCGGCACCCGTTTCGAACGCCATCGCCGCGAGGTCGACGTCGACGAATCGCGCGGCCTGCTCGCCGGGCTCCGCACGGGCCAGCGACAGCAACTGGTTGGACAGCCGCACCGCACGGTCGGCGGCCGCGCGCAGCTCGCGCACCGCGGCGAAGGTCTGGTGCGGGTCGCGCGCGACGGCTGCCTGCTCCGCGTGCAGCTTCACGGCCGTGAGCGGCGTGCGCAACTGGTGCGCGGCATCGGCGATGAACTTGCGTTGCGCGTCGAGCGCGGTCTTCAGGCGGCCGAGCAGCGCGTTCATCGCGCTCGTCAGCGGCCGGATTTCCAGCGGCACCTCGGTTTCGTCGACCGGTTCCAGCGACGTGTGGGTCTGCCGGTTCAGCGAATCGGCCAGGTGCGTGAGCGGGCCGAGCTGCTGGTTCACGACGCGCCATACGATGCCCCAGCCCGCGAGCAGCAGCAGCAGCAGCGGCATCATGATGGCGACGAGGAATTCAGCCGCGATCCGGTAGCGGTGCCGCACCGGCTGCGCGACCTCGACGACCATCGGCTTGCCGCCTTCGACGTCGTCGACGCGCACCTGCGCCACCCGCACCGCGCGGTTGTCGTATTCGGCCTCGAACACGTACGCGTGATGCATGCGGCGCACGTTGATGCCCTGCAGCGGCAGCTTCGGATCGCCGGCGAGTTCCTGTTCGCCGTCGCTGATCCGGTAGATCAGCGCTTCGGCGGGATCGGAGAACATCGCCTGCGCGAGCGGCGGCACCGTAAACGGTGCGTCGGGGCCGGCGATCTGGATCTGTTTGGAGATGGCGGTCGCGAGATCGGCGAGCGAGCGGTCGATCACGTGCTGCGTGTATTGCCACGCGAGCCAGTAGGCGATCAGGCCGCTCATCAGCGCGAGCATCGACAGCGGGGCGGCGAGGCGCCGTAGCAGCGAGCGGCGCAGGCTGGTGGTCACAGCCGGATCAGGAGACATTTCGACGGGCAAATGGATAAGCGCCGCTCACGGGGAGCGGCGCGGTCGTGCGCCGGGCGGCGACGCGGGCAGGGCGGCACGCCGGCGCACGAGGCCGGCCGGCGCGCGGGCACTGCCGCTCAGACGCTCGCCGTCTGGCGGATTTCCTGCAGCAGGTAGCCGAAGCCGCGCACCGTGACGATTTCGACACGGCACTGCTCGAGTTTCTTGCGCACGCGGTGGACGTAGACTTCGATCGCGGTGTCGCCGAGATCGCCGCCGAAGTGCGTGAGGTGATCCTGCAGCTGGGCCTTGCTGACCACGCGGCCGTGACGCAGCAGCAGCATCTCGAGCACCGCGAATTCACGCGGCGACAGTTCGAGCGGCTTGTCGTCGTTGAAGATGCGGCGGTCGACGCCCGACAGGCGGACGCCACCGAGCGACACTTCCGGACGCGGCATGTCGCTGTGCGGACCGCTGCGGCGCATCACCGCGCGGATGCGCGCTTCGAGCTCGGCCGGCTCGAACGGCTTGAGCATGTAGTCGTCGGCGCCGGAGTTCAGGCCCTGGATCCGGTCGTTCAGCTCGTCGCGTGCGGTCAGCACGATGACGGGCGTGTGGCGGTTGGTCTGGCGGAAGCGCGTGAGCAGCGTCATCCCGTCGATGCCCGGCAGGCCGAGGTCGAGGATCACGAGTTCGTGGCGGTTCTGTGCCAGCGCCTGTTCGGCAAAGATGCCGTCATGCACCATGTCGACGGTGAAGCCAGCCTGCTCGAGGCTGCTCTGGATACCGCGTGCGATGGGGCGGTCGTCTTCGATCAGAAGGAGTCGCATGAAGTTCGCTCAAGTACAATGGGTTGGCGGTTCAGGCACGCGGACAGCACGACGCCGTTTCCACAGGGGCGCCGCAACACCTGACATCAAGCATGGCGGCCAGCGAACGTTTAAATCCAAACATGTCCGATATTTCGATCAACGACCTAGAAGCCGCGATCAATTTCTGGCGCGCCCGCTCGCCGTCGAGCGGCGACGAACTCAAACTCTGCGAAGAGGCCAGCGCGCTTTCCAAGCCGTATGCGCTGCTGATTGTACAGCGCCAAAGCGCGCTACAACTGGAAGGATTGGACCCCAAGGCACGGAATGCGTACGAGACTTACGTGCGCCTTAAGGATGGCTTGGAAAGCTGAAGGCTTTCGCTCACTACATCCTAGAAAACGTTCATCGAAATGAAAAGTTGACGCGCCGCGCATCGAAAGACGCGCGGCGGTAGAGGAAGGCCTCAGGCGGCCGGTTGCGCGTGCGCGCCGGCACGGTCGATGAACAGCGCCAGTTCGATGTCGCGTTCGGTCAGGCCGTCGGCATCGTGGGTCGACAGCGTGATGTCGACGCGGTTGTACACGTTGAACCATTCCGGATGGTGGTTCATTTCCTGCGCCTTGATCGCGACGCGCGTCATGAAGCCGAACGCTTCGTTGAAATCGGCGAAGCGCAGGCTGCGCTGGATCGCATCGCGGCCCGGGACGGCCGTCCAGAGCGGCAGGCCTTCGAGCCGGGTCTTGCGTTCTTCTGATGTGAGCTTGTGGATCATCTTGCACCTCTCGGTCGGTAACGGCGCCCGCGCGCGGCTGCGCCGCGCGGCGAAGCCGGCATCGGTCATTGTTTCATAGTTGTGGGACGGCCATCCGGCGACGGGCATCCGGGGACGGCCGTCGGGAGACCGCCGGCGGCGCGTCCCGGCGCCCTCGAGCGTCACGCGTCCGCGTCGTCGGGCCAGCCGTCGCCCGTGCCGCGATGCAGCACGCGATCGGTATCGAGCACCGCGCCGGCCGCGAACTCCGGCAACGCCGCCAGCCGGTCGGCCAGCGCACGGCCGTCGACGTCGGCGAGCGCGAACAGCTGCGCGAAATCGTCGATCACGAAGTAGGTCTTCTGGAACGTGTCGATCCGGTACTTCGTGCGCATCACGCGCTCGAGGTCGAAGCCGAGCCGGTTCGGCGCCGCGCTTTCGAGGCTGTACAGGCTTTCGCCCTTGCTCGACACGATCCCGGCGCCATAGATCGACAGCCCGTTCGTGCCGCGCGCATCGCGAATCAGCCCGAATTCCACCGTATACCAGTAGAGCCGCGCGAGGCGCGCCAGCGCCGCTTCATCGTCGGCGACCGCGAGCGCGGTGCGGCCGTATGCCTGCATGTAGTCGGCGAACACCGGGTCGATCAGCAGCGGCACGTGGCCGAACAGGTCATGGAAGCAGTCGGGTTCCTGCAGGTAGTCGAGCTGGTCGGGGCGGCGCATCCACCAGGTGACGGGGAAGCGCCGGTTCGCGAGATGCTCGAAGAACACACGATCGGGCACGAGGCCCGGCACCGCGACGATCTCCCAGGCCGTCGCCGGTTTCAACTGACGGTTCACGTCGGCGAACGACGGCACGCGATCGGCCGGCAGGTCGATCTTCCCGAGCCCCGTGACGAACGCGTCGCAGGCGCGACCGCGCAGCAGCGCCGACTGGCGTGCATAGAGCTGCTTCCACACCGCGTGGTCGACCTGGCCGTAACGCGCGAGCGGCTGGTCGATGGTGAAATCGGCGCGGGTTTCGAGGCCCGCATCGAACTGCTCCTGCAGTTTCGCGGTGACGACGGTGGACATGATCTGGCTCTGCACGTGGCGGTTGGGAACCATGCAAGTGTAGAGCGGGCGGCGCGCGGAATGGGCGCATAGTTGGCGTTGATTCGCTCGATGATGCGATAATCTCGCATCAAATCACGAATCAATGCGGAGAATGCTCATGCTGGAACTCGATCACTTCGATCTCGCGCTGCTGGACGTGTTGCAGCGCTTCGGCCGCGCGACGCATCAGCAGCTCGGCGAGGAGGTGCCGCTGTCGCCGTCGCAGATCGGCCGGCGGCTGCAGCGGCTCGAGGCGGCCGGCGTGATCGAAGGCTACCGCGTGATGTTGCGCCCCGAAAAGCTCGGGCTCGGCGTCACCGCGTTCACGAGCCTCAAGCTCAAGCACCACGGCGACTCGATCATCGAGCAGTTCCAGCAGCAGATCGACGTGCTGCCCGAGGTGCTCGAATGCCATGCGGTGGTGGGCGATGCCGACTACCTGCTGCGGATCGTCGCGCCCGACCTGAACGCGTTGTCGCAGTTCGTGATGAAGAAGCTGATGCGCGTGCCGGGTGTCGACAGCGTGCGCTCGAACATCGTGCTGACGACCTTCAAGCGCAACGGCGCGCTGCCGCTCGCGCACCTGGCGCCCGGCGCCGCCTGACGCGGCCACCGCGCGGCGGCAGGGGGAAGGCGGCGCGGGGTGCGCCGCCTCGGGGCAGGGCCGGATCAGGCCGCTTCGTGCGGCGTGTCGGCGTTCAGCAGGTCGACGTACGCGACGGCGACGAGGTCGTCCTGCGCCACGCCGAGCTTCGCGAACACGTCGTGCGCTTCGGCTTCGCCACCGGCTTCGTCGTCATCGGGGCCGAGCACGACTTCCAGTTCGATGAAATCGCCGAGGCCGTCGACGCGGTCGAGGTGGATGCGCGTGCGGCCCGCGAGGTACACGTGCCGTTCCTTCGTCACGATGCCGCGCGTGGTCAGCGCGGTGGCGAGCAGCGCGTGCATCGCGTCGGGGTTCGTCACCGGGCTGCGCGTGTAGTACGACGCCTTCGGGCCGTCGCGGTCGTCGCGCTGGTAGAAGATCAGTTCGGCCGGCGTGCCATCCTCGAAGCGGCGCAGCTTCAGCCGGCCGCGCGGCACGTCATAGAAGAAATCCTGCTGGCGATAGAACAGCGGCGCTTCGGTCGCGAGCCTGGCCGCCTGTTCGCGCAGCTGGTCGAATTCGCGGGCGCGGGCTTTGATCTCGATGTTGCGGGCCATGCGGGTCTCCTTCAATCGGGGTCTCGCGGTGTGCGAACGCACAATCTAGCAAAAAGCCCGCGAAGGTGGCGTGACGACCGGCGCGACGCGGCGACACGCCGCGGCCGGGAGGTTCGGCTTCCGTGATTTCCCCATTCCCGCACGCGTGAGGGCCCGCACGGTCGCCGGCTGCCGACCGGCGACGTGTCGGGCGTTGGCGCCCGGTGCGCGGCCGGCCCCCCGCGCTATCAGCAGCCCTCATATCGCCCACTGCGCTTCGATCAGCCGCAGCGCCGCAGCGATCGCCGGTTCGTCGCGCCGCTCGGCGAGCGTCACGAACGTCAGCTCGGTGGGCACCGTCACCGGCTCGACGATCGTCAGCGCATGCGCATGCGCTTCGGCCAGCGCGGTCGAGTCGCGCGCGAGCGTCAACCCGATCCCCGATTTGACGAGGTCGAGCATCGACTGCTCCTGGTCGACCTCGGCCACCTTGAGCGGCTGCGCGCCGGCCTCCGTGAAGCGTCGCGACAGCAACCGGTGGTGGGCGGACGCCGGCGGCGTCCAGATCCACGGTAGCGCGGCAAGCGCGCGCCAGTCGTGGGCGCGCTGCACGCGCTCCTTCCAGCCGGCCGGCGCGAGCACGCGGTACTGGAAATGCGTGAGCGTGACGGTGTGGAACAGCGCGCCGTCGAGCGGATCGTCTTCGCCCGGCCGGCCGATGTAGTAGCCGACGTCGAGCGCCCGCGTGCGCACCTGTTCGATCACCCAGCCCGACATCCCGTGCCGCAGCGCCGTCTCGATCTGCGGATGGGTTTCGACGAGCGCGCGCAGGAAGCCGCCGAGCCGCAGGAAGCCCGGGTCGAGGATCGTGCCGATCCGCAGCCGGCCGCGTACCTCGTGCCGCAGCGCAGCAGCCGCGCGCTGCACGTCGGCGGCCGCGGCGAGCGCACGTTCCGCATGCGGCAGCAGCGTCTGACCGTCGCGCGTGAGCGCGAGGCCGCGCGACGTGCGCGTGAACAACGTGACGCCGAACGTTTCCTGCAGATGCTTGATCTGCAGGCTGACCGCCGGCTGCGTCAGGTGCAGCTGCACGGCGGCGCGCGTGAGGTTGCCTTCGCGCGCGACCGTCGCGAACGCGCGGAGCAGGGTGAGATCCATCGTCGTGATATGAGCGCAGCTTATAACGCAGTTCAGCATAACTCATTGGATCGGCGGCCGGCGGCCGGAGTACGCTTCATCGGTCGTGGCGCGGGGCCGCAAGCGCGGCTCGCGACGCACTATGCTGAAAATGACGCGCGGCGTTGCGCCGCGTGACAGGAGACAAACCGTGACCACCCAACGCACGCTAGAAGGCGAATTCGATTACGTGATCGTCGGCGCGGGCACCGCGGGCTGCGTGCTCGCGAACCGCCTGACCGAGGATCCCGACATCCACGTGCTGCTGCTCGAAGCGGGCGGCAAGGACGACTATCACTGGATCCACATCCCGGTCGGCTATCTGTATTGCATCGGCAACCCGCGCACCGACTGGCTGTACAAGACGCAACCCGAAGCGGCGCTCAACGGCCGTGCGCTGTCGTATCCGCGCGGCCGGGTGCTCGGCGGCTGCTCGTCGATCAACGGGATGATCTACATGCGCGGCCAGCGCGAGGATTACGACAGCTGGGCGCAGGAAACCGGCGACGCCGGCTGGTCGTGGGACAGCGTGCTGCCGATCTTCAAGCGCAGCGAGGATCACCATGCGGGCGCGAGCGATGCGCACGGCGCGGGCGGCTACTGGCGTGTCGAGAAGCAGCGGCTGCGCTGGGAGATTCTCGAATCGTTCGCGCAGGCCGCGCAGCAGACCGGCATCCCGGCAACCGACGATTTCAACCGCGGCGACAATGCCGGGGTCGGCTATTTCGAGGTGAACCAGAAGCGCGGCGTGCGCTGGAATACGTCGAAGGCGTTCCTGCGGCCCGCGATGGCGCGCCCGAACCTGACCGTGATCACCGGCGCGCAGGCGCAGCGCGTGATCTTCGACGGGCGGCGCGCGGTCGGCGTCGAATACCGCGGCGGCGGCACCGATTACGTCGCGCGGGCGCGTTCGGAGGTGCTGCTGACGTCCGGCGCGGTGAATTCGCCGCAGCTGCTCGAACTGTCGGGTATCGGCGACGGCCGGCGGCTGCAGGCGCTCGGTATCGACGTCGTGCAGGATCTGCCGGGCGTCGGCGAAAACCTTCAGGACCACCTGCAATTGCGGATGGCGTTTCGCGTCGAAGGCGTGCGCACGCTCAACACGCTGTCCGCGCACTGGTGGGGCAAGCTGATGATCGGCGCCGAATATGCGTTGCTGCAGCGCGGGCCGATGTCGATGGCGCCGTCGCAGCTCGGCGCATTCGCAAAATCCGATCCCGACGATCCCGCGCTCACGCGCCCCGATCTCGAATACCACGTGCAGCCGTTGTCGCTCGAGCGCTTCGGCGAGCCGCTGCACAGTTTCAACGCGTTTACGGCGTCTGTATGCCATCTGCGGCCGACGTCGCGCGGCAGCGTGCATATCGCGAGCGCCGATCCGGGCGCGGCACCCGCGATTGCGCCGAACTATCTGTCGACCGACCACGATCGCCACGTCGCCGCGAACGCGCTGCGGCTCACGCGCCGGATCGCGTCGGCGCCGGCGCTCGCGCGTTATCGCCCCGAGGAGATCCTGCCGGGCCTGCAGTATCGAAGCGAAGCCGAGCTGATCGAGGCGGCCGGCGCCGTCGGCACGACGATCTTCCATCCGGTCGGCACCTGCCGGATGGGGCGTGCCGACGATGAGCGCGCGGTGGTCGACAGCCGGCTGCGCGTACGCGGCATCGCCGGGCTGCGAATCGTCGATGCATCGGTGATGCCGTTCATTACGTCGGGCAACACCAAT
The DNA here is from genome assembly GCF_002223205.1 of Burkholderia sp. AU27893. Taxonomy (NCBI): domain Bacteria; kingdom Pseudomonadati; phylum Pseudomonadota; class Betaproteobacteria; order Burkholderiales; family Burkholderiaceae; genus Burkholderia; species Burkholderia sp. AU27893. The sequence continues at coordinate 103,959 of NZ_NKFD01000001.1, forward strand.
TCGCCGACGCTGATGATCGCCGAGCGCGCGAGCGACATGATTCGTGCCGATCGCCGTGCGGCGCGCGAAGCGACACCGGTGCGCACGGAGCCGGCGGTGACAGCCGCGTGACGGAACGCTGACACGTGCGACAGCGGGCCGTCATGAGGACGCCCGCTGATTCGATCTGCGAAACAAACTGCCGTTGCAGCAGCGGTGCCGAGGGGGCCGATAGAAGCGACTAACGCCGGTTCGTCCCGCAAGATCCATGCAAGCCGTGCAGCCGCACGGCTTTTTTGTTGCGTGCGTGCCGGACCGTGCGGAGGAGGTCAACGCACGATGATGCACGTGTCAAAAAAACGGCGTGTAAAACCGTGCATAGCCGCGTGCGACAGGGCGGCCCGCCCTATAAGTGCAAATCCCGATGATTGCACTGCACCAACGGCGAGACAATGTGGCGCAGTGTGCATACGCGTCGGCGCGGGAGACCACCCTCGAGGCGTAACACGGCGCCCGGGGCGGCCCGCTCATCCGCTGACCTGTTTCGCGGACGCTTCTCGCGAATTTTCCCGGTGCTTCGCCTGACTTCGTACGGAAGGGAACATGATTCTCGGCGACACGATTCTGGAAACACGCGGACTGACCAAGGAATTCAGGGGTTTCACGGCCGTCAACGGCGTGAACCTGCGTGTGCGTCGCGGTGCGATCCATGCGCTGATCGGGCCGAACGGCGCGGGCAAGACCACCTGCTTCAACCTCCTCACCAAATTCCTGACGCCGACGGCCGGCCAGATCGTCTTCAACGGCATCGACATCACCGACGAGCGGCCCGCGCAGGTCGCGCGGCGCGGCATCATCCGATCGTTCCAGATCTCGGCCGTCTTTCCGCACCTGACCGCGCTGCAGAACGTGCGCATCGGACTGCAGCGCGCGCTCGGCACCGAATTCCATTTCTGGCGCAGCGAACGCACGCTGAAGCGGCTCGACGACCGCGCGATGGACCTGCTCACGCAGGTCGGCCTCACCGATTTCGCGCAGGTGCCGACCGTCGAGCTCGCATACGGCCGCAAGCGCGCGCTGGAGATCGCGACCACGCTCGCGATGGAGCCCGAACTGATGCTGCTCGACGAGCCCACGCAGGGGATGGGCCACGAGGACGTCGATCGCGTGACCGCGCTGATCAAGAAGGTCGCGAGCGGCCGGACGATCCTGATGGTCGAGCACAACATGAACGTGATCGCGGGCATCTCCGACACGATCACCGTCCTGCAACGCGGCGAGGTGCTGGCCGAAGGCTCGTATGCGGAAGTGTCGAAGAATCCGCTCGTCATCGAGGCCTACATGGGCAGCGCCGACGCGGCGCTCGCGGGGGCGCACGCATGAAGCACAGCGAACGGGAGGAACGCGAATTGAGCGGCGTCGAAAGCGGTACGCCCGCGCTGGAGATCACGGGCCTGGAGGCCTGGTACGGGGAATCCCACATATTGCACGGTGTCGACCTGACGGTGCATCGCGGTGAAGTCGTCACGCTGCTCGGCCGCAACGGCGCGGGCCGCACGACGACGCTGCGCGCGATCATGGGCCTGACGGGCCGCCGCAGCGGGTCGATCAAGGTCGCGGGCAACGAGACGATCGGCCTCGCGACGCATCGCATCGCGCATTACGGCATCGGCTACTGCCCGGAGGAGCGCGGGATCTTCTCGAGCCTGTCGTGCGAGGAGAACCTCATGTTGCCGCCGTTGATCGGGCCGCGCGAGCACGCGATGCCGATCGACGAGATCTACGCGATGTTCCCGAACCTCGCGTCGCGCCGGCAGAGCCAGGGCACGCGTCTGTCCGGCGGCGAGCAGCAGATGCTCGCGGTCGCGCGGATCCTGCGCACCGGCGCGAACCTGCTGCTGCTCGACGAGATTTCCGAAGGCCTCGCCCCGGTGATCGTGCAGGCGCTCGCGCGGATGATCGTCGCGCTGAAGGCGCGCGGCTACACGATCGTGATGGTCGAACAGAATTTCCGCTTCGCCGCGCCGCTCGCCGACCGCTTCTACGTGATGGAGCACGGCAGCATCGTCGAGCATTTCCAGGCGGCCGAACTGGAAAGCAAGATGCCGACCCTGCACGACCTGCTTGGGGTGTGACGCCGCCCCGTTTCCCTTGCCGCTAGCCGTGGCGGCCCTCGAACAACCACAACGCATCAGAACAACAGGAGACGTCAATGAAAATGAAGACCCTCGCACAGGCCTGTCTCGCGCTCGCGACTGCCGCGTTCACCGCCGGCGCCGCACACGCGGCGGATACCGTGAAGATCGGCTTCATCACCGACATGTCGGGGCTTTACGCGGATATCGACGGGCAGGGCGGCCTCGAGGCGATCCGCATGGCAGTGGCCGACTTCGGCGGCAAGGTGCTCGGCAAGCCGATCGAGGTCGTCTATGCCGATCACCAGAACAAGGCCGACATCGCCGCGTCGAAGGCGCGTGAATGGATGGACCGCGGCGGGCTCGACCTGCTGGTCGGCGGCACGAACTCCGCCACCGCGCTGTCGATGAACCAGGTCGCGGCCGAGAAGAAGAAGGTCTACATCAACATCGGCGCGGGCGCCGACACGCTGACCAATGAGCAGTGCACGCCGTACACGGTCCACTACGCGTACGACACGATGGCGCTCGCGAAGGGCACCGGTTCGGCGGTGGTGAAGCAGGGCGGCAAGTCGTGGTTCTTCCTGACGGCCGACTATGCGTTCGGCAAGGCGCTCGAGAAGAACACGTCGGACGTCGTGAAGGCGAACGGCGGTCAGGTGCTCGGCGCGGTGCGCCACCCGCTGTCCGCGTCGGACTTCTCGTCGTTCCTGCTGCAGGCGCAATCGTCGAAGGCGCAGATCCTCGGCCTCGCGAACGCGGGCGGTGACACGATCAACTCGATCAAGGCCGCGAAGGAGTTCGGCATCACGAAGACGATGAAGCTCGCCGCGCTGCTGATGTTCATCGACGACGTGCACAGCCTCGGCCTCGAGACGACCCAGGGCCTGGTGCTGACCGACAGCTGGTACTGGAACCGCGATGCGGCGTCGCGCCAGTGGGCGCAGCGCTACTTCGGCAAGATGAAGAAGATGCCGTCGAGCCTGCAGGCGGCCGACTACTCGTCGGTGACGACCTACCTGAAGGCCGTCCAGGCCGCCGGCACGACCGATTCCGACAAGGTGATGGCCGAGCTGAAGAAGATCAAGATCAACGACTTCTATGCAAAGGGCTACATCCGCACGGACGGCAGCATGATCCACGACATGTACCTGATGGAAGTGAAGAAGCCGGCGGAATCGAAGGAGCCGTGGGATTACTACAAGGTGCTCGCGACGATTCCGGGCGAGCAGGCGTTCGGGACCAAGCAGGAAACGCGCTGCGCGTTGTGGAAGTAGGCAGGGCGTAGCGGCGCGCGCGGGCGCGCCGCTCGGTGGCGGCTGCAGCGATGTGCCCGCTGCGCCGCCCGCGCGTGCGACGCATGAAGGTTGCGTGCGCAACGAAACTCATTCTGACGGCTAAGTCGATGGAAATCTTTGGCATTCCGTTGCCGGCGATGCTGAGCCAGTTGCTGCTCGGGCTCGTCAACGGCTCGTTCTACGCGATCCTGAGCCTCGGGCTCGCGGTGATCTTCGGGCTGCTCAACGTGATCAACTTCGCGCACGGCGCGCTGTTCATGCTGGGCGCGATGCTCGCGTGGATGGGCCTGTCGTATTTCGGGCTGCCGTACTGGGCGATGCTCGTGATCGCGCCGCTGGTCGTCGGCGCGTTCGGGATCCTGATCGAACGCTCGATGCTGCGCTGGCTGTACAAGCTCGATCACCTGTACGGGCTGCTGCTCACGTTCGGGCTCACGCTGGTCGTCGAAGGCGTGTTCCGGTCGATCTACGGCTCGTCCGGCCAGCCGTACGACGTGCCGTCGCAGCTGTCCGGCGCCACCAACCTCGGCTTCATGTTCCTGCCGAACTACCGCGCGTGGGTGGTGGTCGCGTCGCTCGCGGTGTGTCTCGCGACGTGGTTCGTGATCGAGAAGACGCGCCTGGGCGCCTACCTGCGGGCGGGCACCGAGAACCCGAAGCTCGTCGAGGCGTTCGGTGTGAACGTGCCGATGATGATCACGCTCACCTATGGCTTCGGCGTCGCGCTCGCCGCGTTCGCGGGCGTGCTGGCCGCGCCGGTGATCCAGGTGTCGCCGCTGATGGGCCAGCCGATGATCATCACCGTGTTCGCGGTGGTCGTGATCGGCGGGATGGGCTCGATCCTCGGCTCGATCGTCACGGGCCTGCTGCTCGGCGTGATCGAGGGCTTCACGCGCGTGTTCTACCCCGAAGCGTCGGCCACGGTCGTGTTCGTGATCATGGCGATCGTGCTGCTGTTCCGCCCGGCGGGCCTCTTCGGCAAGGAAAAATGATGCAGAGAAAAGTGCTCTACGGCGTGCTGCTCGCCGCACTGCTCGCCGCGCCGTTCATCGGCGCGTATCCGGTGTTCGTGATGAAGGTGCTCACGTTCGCTTTGTTCGCGGCCGCGTTCAACCTGCTGATCGGCTATACGGGGCTGCTGTCGTTCGGCCATGCGATGTTCCTCGCGACCGCCGGCTATGCGACCGGTTATTCGATGCAGACGCTCGGTTTCACGCCGGAGCTCGGCGTGCTGGTCGGCACCGTTGCCGCGACGCTGCTCGGGCTCGTCGTCGGGCTGTTCGCGATCCGGCGGCAGGGCATCTACTTCGCGATGATCACGCTCGCGTTCGCGCAGATGGTCTACTTCATCTACCTGCAGGCGCCGTTCACGCACGGCGAGGACGGGCTGCAGGGCGTGCCGCGCGGCCATCTGTTCGGGCTGCTCGACCTGTCGAACGACGTCGCGCTGTACTACGTCGTGCTGGCCGTGGTGGTCGCCGCGTGCGCGTTCATCGTGCGGGTCGTGCATTCGCCGTTCGGCCAGGTGCTCGTCGCGATCAAGGAGAACGAAGCGCGCGCGATCTCGCTCGGTTACGACACCGACCGCTTCAAGCTGCTCGCGTTCATCCTGTCGGCGGGCATCGCGGGGCTGGCCGGCTCGCTGAAGGTGCTCGTGCTCGGCTTCGAGACGCTGTCGGACGCCTACTGGACGATGTCGGGCCTCGTCGTGCTGATGACGCTCGTCGGCGGAATGGGCACGCTGTTCGGGCCGCTGCTGGGCGCGGCGCTGATCGTCGCGCTGGAAGACCGGCTCGGCGACATCGGCGAATGGCTCGCGTCGACGACGGGCGTCGCGTGGTTTCATTCGCTCGGCGAATCGGCGACGATCGTCACCGGGCTGATCTTCATCGCATGCGTGCTCGCATTCCGGCGCGGCATCGTCGGCGAGATGGTTGCGCGGATCAAGCCGCTCAGGGCGTCCTGAATGCGGACGGCGTGCGTCACCGGGCGTTGATGCGAAGCACCATCCGGCATGCTCGGGAAGGGCGCAGGAGCGGGTTCGGGCCGACGCCGCGCGGCAGGCTGGTGCCCCATTTTCGTGCGGCAATGCACCATAGGGGTAAATGCTAAGTTGCCGTGGTGCTTAAGCCTCTTTAAGATTCACTCTAGTTCTGATGCACCGCGAAACGAATTTGCAGGTGGAGAACGAGGAGACAATCGAGGCACAAAGTGCCCGGACCCCAAAGCGCTGTTGGACGGAATCCAACAGCGCTTTTTCATTTGCGTGCACGGATTTCCGCTGTTGGTGCATCGGCCTGCGCGGCGGCCGTATTCCGCGCCTGCGTTCGCCCCGCGTTTCTTCCGCGCTTCGCCGCGTCCCCCGTTTTCCCGTTTTCCGCTTTCCCTCGATTCGTTCGCAGACGATGCTCAGCCGTGCCCCGGCCGTTCGGGCTAACCCGGTTGGCGTGCGCAAAACGCGTCCGTTACACTCAGCTTTCGCCGACCGCGCGGTCGGGAAAATCGGTCGGCAGTTCTCCTACAAGCAGAATGCAGAAGAGGGAGTACGGTTGGATGAGCAGCGCAGCACGATGGATCGGGGCAGGAAGGGCGGCAGGTGCCGTTCGTTCGTCGTGGGGTTGGGCTGCTGTCGCCGCGGCCTTCCCGAGCCGTTCTGCGGCCGGTAGACGCGTTCCGGCGCCATTGCCGGTCGTTGCGTGCGCATCCGTATCGATATTCGCAACCGTATTCGCATGAGCGGCCGGCTTTCCGATCATGTGCCGCGCGTGGGTCTGGCCGCATCAGGCCGGATCGACGTGCCTTTCCTTGATCGTTGCGCATGCATCGATTGCGCACACGATTCCGCCTTTCTCCGCTTTCTTCATCCAGACGACACCGCCGCTGCGCATCGTGACGGTCGAACGACCGTTTCGACTGCCGGCCGGTGCGTCCGTGCGTGGTTCCGTCCGGGTGCCGTTGAAGATGGGGTGTTTCACGGGAAAACGAGCGTAGACGCGGTATGGCGAGATAGTTAATTTATTAACTTGTTTGAGGACCGGGAGCCGCCCGAGCGACCCGCGGATTTTTCGAGCAGCGTTTGGAGACAACGTAAATGAAGATGAATCGATGGATGGAGGCCGTGCTCGCCGCGGGCCTCGTGTGCGCGGCGGCAACGGCGTCGGCGCAGGTGAAGATCGGCGTGACGCTGTCGGCCACCGGGCCGGCCGCGTCGCTCGGGATCCCGGAGAAGAACACGATCGCGCTGCTGCCGAAGGAAATTGCCGGCAAGAGCGTGCAGTACATCGTGCTCGACGACGCCTCCGACACGAGCCGCGCGGTGCAGAACGTGCGCAAGCTGATCGATGAAGATCACGTCGACGCGATCATCGGCTCGTCCGTCACGCCGAACTCGCTCGCGATGCTCGACCCCGTGTCGCAGGGCAAGACGCCGACGATCTCGCTCGCGGCGAGCGCCCAGATCATCTCGCCGATGGACGCGAAACGCGCATGGATGTTCAAGGTGCCGCAGAACGACCAGCTGATGGCCGACGCGATCGCCGGCTACATGGCGAAGCACGGCGTGAAGACGGTCGGCTTCATCGGTTTCGCCGATGCGTACGGCGACAGCTGGTACAAGACGTTCGATGCGGCGGCCGCGAAGAACGGGCTGAAGCTGGTATCGAACGAGCGCTACAACCGCACCGACGCGTCGGTGATGGGGCAGGTGCTGAAGCTGATGGGCTCGAATCCGGATGCGGTGCTGATCGCCGGCTCCGGCACGCCGGCGGCGCTGCCGGCGAAGACGCTGAAGGAGCGCGGCTACAAGGGCAAGGTGTACCAGACGCACGGCGTCGCGAACAACGACTTCCTGCGCGTGTGCGGCAAGGATTGCGAAGGCGAGATCCTGCCCGCCGGCCCGGTGCTCGTGACCGACCAGCTGCCCGATTCGAACCCGGTGAAGAAGCCGGCGCTCGGCTACAAGGCCGCGTACGAGAAGGCGTACGGCGCGGGCTCGCTGGCGACGTTCGGCGGCCATGCGTGGGATGCCGGGCTGCTGCTGCAGCGTGCGATTCCGGACGCGCTGAAGAAGGGCCAGCCGGGCACCGAGGCGTTCCGCGAGGCGCTGCGCGCGTCGATCGAGAACGTGAAGGACCTGCCCGTGTCGCACGGCGTGATCAACATGACGCCGACCGACCACAACGGCTTCGACACGCGTGCGCGCGTGATGGTGCAGATCGTCGACGGCAAGTGGAAGCTGCAGGCCGAGTAAGCATCACGTGAAACCGGCGTGCGCGGCGCGACAGGCGTCGTGCATGCCGTCGGCAGGGCGCCGGGCCCGACGGGCCGCGACCATGCCCATGTCGTGTGGAACCGCAGGGGCTCGCTGCGTGGCGCCCGACGCGCCGATCTTGCGGCCCGTGCGCCCCGGCCGTTCCTGTCTTTCGTTTCTCCGCAGCCTTCTCGATACACGAAACGTATGGATCTCTCGATTGCAGCGATCCTCGCGCAAGACGGCATCACGACCGGCGCCATATATGCATTGCTGTCGCTGGCGCTCGTGCTGGTGTTTTCCGTCACGCGGGTGATCTTCATTCCCCAGGGCGAATTCGTCGCCTACGGTGCGCTGACGCTTGCCGCGTTGCAGGCGCAGAAATTTCCCGCCACCTGCTGGCTGCTGTTCGTGATGGGCATCGCGTGCTTCCTGCTCGAAGTCGGCGGCCTGATCCGGCATCGCGAACGGCGCCATCAGCTCGGCCGCACGCTCGCGACGCTCGGCAGCCGCTACGTCCTGCTGCCGCTCGCGGTGTTCGCGATCACGCGCAGCTTCGCGATGCAGCCGCTGCCGATGCTCGCGCAGATCGCGCTGACGCTCGCGATCGTCGTGCCGATGGGGCCGTTCGTCTACCGGCTCGTCTACCAGCCGATCGCCGAAGGCACGACGCTGCTGCTGCTGATCGTGTCGGTCGCCGTCCACTTCGCGATGGTCGGGTTGGGGCTCGTGATGTTCGGCGCCGAAGGCTCGCGCACCAATGGCTTCTCGGATGCGTCGCTGTCGATCGGCAGCATGACCGTGTCGGTGCAGAGCATCCTGGTCGTCGTGACGGCGCTCGTGCTGATCGGCGCGCTCTACGTGTACTTCGGCCGCACGATCGCCGGCAAGGCGCTGCGCGCGACGTCGGTGAACCGGCTCGGCGCGCGGCTCGTCGGCATCGGCACGACCGAGGCCGGGCGGCTCGCGTTCACGTTCGCGGCGGGGCTCGGCGTGCTGTCCGGGATCCTCGTCGGCCCGTTGACGACGATCTACTACGACTCGGGCTTCCTGATCGGCCTGAAGGGTTTCGTCGGCGCGATCATCGGCGGGCTCGTCAGCTATCCGCTCGCGGCCGCCGGCTCGCTGCTCGTCGGCGTGCTCGAATCGTATTCGTCGTTCTGGGCGAGCGCGTACAAGGAGGTGATCGTGTTCACCCTGATCATTCCGGTGCTGCTGTGGCGGAGCTTCGTCACGCCGCACGCGGAAGACGAAGAGGAGTGACACGATGAAGACGATGGTACGCAACAAGACCTTCTGGGTGTTTCTCGTGGTGCTGTTCGCGCTGCCGGTGCTGCCGGGCGCGCTGCAGGTGCCTGAATACTGGATCACGCTGCTGAACTACATCGGCCTCTACGCGATCGTCGCGATCGGGCTCGTGCTGCTCACGGGCGTCGGTGGGATGACGAGCTTCGGGCAGGCCGCGTTCGTCGGCATCGGCGCCTACGCGACCGCGTTCCTGACGACGCGCTACGGCGTGTCACCGTGGCTCGCGCTGATCGTCGGCGTCGTGCTGACGGCGCTCGTCGCGCTCGTGCTCGGTGCGGTCACGATGCGGCTGTCCGGCCACTTCCTGCCGCTCGGCACGATCGCGTGGGGCCTCGCGTTGTTCTACCTGTTCGGCAACCTCGAACTGCTCGGCAAGTACGACGGGATCAACGGGATTCCGGCGCTGAACCTGTTCGGCATCACGCTCGACAGCGGCCGCAGCCTGTATTTCCTGATCTGGGCCGTCGTGCTGGCCGCGATCGTGTCGGTGCAAAACCTGCTGAACAGCCGTCCGGGCCGCGCGATTCGTGCGCTGCGCGGCGGCGGCGTGATGGCCGAGGCGATGGGCGTGAACACCGCTTGGATGCGCGTCGTGATCTTCGTCTATGCGGCCGTGCTCGCGGCCATCTCGGGCTTCCTGTACGCACACCTGCAGCGTGCGGTGAACCCGACACCGTTCGGGCTGAACCACGGGATCGAGTTCCTGTTCATGGCCGTGGTCGGCGGCGTGTCGCACGTGTGGGGCGCCGTGCTCGGCGCGGCGATCCTGACCGTGCTGCAGGACTACCTGCAGACGCTGCTGCCGAAGCTGCTCGGTTCGGAAGGCAACTTCGAGATCATCGTGTTCGGCGTGCTGATGGTGCTGCTGCTGCAGTACGCGCGCCAGGGCGTGTGGCCGTTCGTCGCCAGGCTGTTCCCGCGCGGGCCGCGGGCGCATGTGCCCGAGCACGCCGACCCGTTGCCGCTACGCGCGAAGCCCGTGGCCGGCGAGCCGCTGCTCGTCGTCGACAACGCACGCAAGCAGTTCGGCGGGCTCGTGGCCGTCAACGACGTCAGCTTCGACGTGAAAGCGGGGCAGATCATCGGGCTGATCGGCCCGAACGGCGCGGGCAAGTCGACCACGTTCAACCTCGTGACGGGCGTGCTGAAGCCGACGGGCGGCACGATCACGTTCCGTGGCGAGCGCATCGACGGGCTCACCTCGCGCCAGATCGTCCGCCGCGGCATCGGTCGGACGTTCCAGCACGTGAAGCTGTTGCCGGCGATGACGGTGCTCGAGAACGTCGCGATCGGCGCGCACCTGCGTGGCCATACCGGCGTGTGGCGTAGCGTCGCGCGGCTCAATGCCCACGAGGAGGCGCAGCTGCTCGCCGAGGCCGCCCAGCAGATCCGCCGCGTCGGGCTAGAGAAGCACATGTACGACGAAGCGGGCAGCCTCGCGCTGGGCCAGCAGCGGATTCTCGAAATCGCGCGGGCGTTGTGCTGCGACCCGACGCTGCTGCTGCTCGACGAGCCGGCCGCCGGGCTGCGTTACCAGGAGAAGCAGCAACTCGCCGACCTGCTGCGGCGGCTGAAGGCGGAGGGCATGAGCGTGTTGCTCGTGGAACACGACATGGATTTCGTGATGAATCTCACCGACCGGCTGGTGGTGATGGAATTCGGCACACGGATCGCGGAAGGGCTGCCGCAGGACGTGCAGCAGGATCCGGCGGTGCTCGAAGCGTATCTGGGCGGGGTGGAGTGATGACAGACACGACGATGCCAATTCTCGACGTGCGCGGGCTGGCTGTCCGGTACGGGAAGGTGGAGGCGCTGCACGGCGCGGCGATCAAGGTTGGTGCGGGGCAGATTGTCAGCGTGATCGGGCCGAACGGAGCCGGCAAGTCGACGCTGCTGAACGCGATCATGGGCGCGCTGCCGGTGACCGGGCATGCGTCGGGCGCGATCGTGTATCGCGGTCACGATGTCGGTGCATTGCCGGTCGAGCAGCGCGTCGCACGCGGGATGTGCCTCGTGCCGGAAAAGCGTGAGCTGTTCAGCACGATGACGGTCGAAGACAACCTCGTGCTGGGCGCGTATCGGCGCAAGCTGGCAGGTGAAGCGAACTTCCTCGACCAGCTCGATCACGTGTTTGCGCTGTTTCCTCGGCTGAAGGAGCGGCGCAAGCAGGCGGCCGGCACGCTGTCCGGCGGGGAGCGGCAGATGCTCGCGGTTGGCCGGGCGCTGATGGGAAAGCCCGACCTGCTGATGCTCGACGAGCCGAGTCTCGGGCTGGCGCCGCTGATCGTGAAGGAGATCTTTCATATCATCAGCGCGTTGCGTGGGACGGGCGTGGCGACGCTGCTGATCGAGCAGAATGCGCGGGCAGCGCTGCAGATCTCCGACTACGGCTACGTGCTGGAGACGGGCGAGTTTGCGCTGGAGGGGCCAGCGGCCGACCTCGCACAGAATCCGCGCGTGATCGAAACCTACCTCGGGCTGGCGAAGAAAACGGCTTGATCGGTGGCTCGGTGGGAGGGAAACGGGCGGCGTGTTTCACGTGAAACACGCCGCTTTTGTTTTTGAGTCGAGATCCGACCTCCAATGCATCGGCGGTTAGCAATCAGGGGATAAGTACCGGAGGAACAATCAAAAGTGCTGTGCAGTGGCGGCAGGTGGAGGCATCCAGCGTGCAGATGGCGATCTGGTTTGTCGATCGGGGTAGGTTGCCACGCGTTCCACAGAACGATGATGTGCCGGGTCACAGGGGATAAGTGCCGAGCGAACCGATGGAAATTCTGTGAGGAAGAGGTGCAGGGTGTTTCGCCCGGGTGTTGGGCAGGACACAGGCCTCGAACGGGTTGTATGTTCCACGTGAAATTTCCCGACAAATGGATCTCTGCACAGGCGCAACGATGTGCGGTGGGAGGGCCCGGAAGCTTCGCAGGCATGGGCGCTGAACCACGGATTCATCGGTCCGACGTCGAAAAATCGACGAAATGCACAGACCCTACCATTCGGACGGCATTCGGGTGAAAAGCGAACCCGCTATAATTCGCCCCATACATTTCTCTGATAGGTTCGTGCGCAGCCCTGCGTACGGAATCCACCATGCTTTTTCCCACAGAATTTGACGTCATCGTCGTCGGTGGCGGTCATGCCGGTACCGAAGCTGCGCTGGCGTCCGCCCGCATGGGCGCAAAGACACTGCTGCTGACCCACAACATCGAAACGCTTGGGCAGATGAGCTGCAATCCGTCGATCGGCGGCATTGGCAAGGGCCATCTGGTCAAGGAAGTCGATGCGCTGGGCGGCGCAATGGCAGCCGCGACGGACGAGAGCGGCATTCAGTTCCGGATCCTCAATTCGTCGAAGGGTCCGGCGGTGCGCGCGACGCGTGCGCAGGCCGACCGTATCCTGTACAAGGCCGCGATCCGCCACCGGCTCGAGAACCAGCCGAATCTCTGGCTGTTCCAGCAGGCTGTCGACGACTTGATGGTCGAAGGCGACCGTGTGGTGGGCGCCGTCACGCAGATCGGCATCCGCTTCCGCGCCCGCGCGGTCGTGCTGACCGCCGGCACGTTCCTCGACGGCAAGATCCACGTCGGCCTGAACAACTACACGGGCGGCCGCGCGGGCGATCCGGCGGCTGTGTCGCTGTCGTCGCGCCTGAAGGAGCTGAAGCTGCCGCAGGGCCGCCTGAAGACCGGTACGCCGCCGCGTATCGATGGCCGCTCGATCGATTTCTCGCAGCTGACCGAACAGCCGGGCGATCTCGATCCGATCCCCGTCTTCTCGTTCCTGGGCCGCGCGGAGCAGCATCCGCAGCAGCTGCCGTGCTGGGTCACGCACACGAACGAGCGGACGCACGACATCATTCGCGGTGGTCTCGACCGTTCGCCTATGTATACAGGCGTGATCGAAGGCGTCGGGCCGCGCTATTGCCCGTCGATCGAGGACAAGATTCACCGGTTCGCGTCGAAGGAATCGCACCAGATCTTCCTGGAGCCGGAAGGGCTGACGACCAACGAGTTCTACCCGAACGGGATCTCGACGAGCCTGCCGTTCGATGTCCAGCTTGAGCTCGTGCATTCGATGCGCGGCCTCGAGAACGCGCATATCCTCCGCCCCGGCTACGCGATCGAGTACGACTACTTCGATCCGCGTGCGCTGAAGGCGTCGCTCGAGACGAAGGCGATCAACGGCCTGTTCTTTGCGGGCCAGATCAACGGGACGACCGGCTACGAAGAAGCGGCCGCGCAGGGCCTGCTGGCCGGCCTCAATGCAGGGCGCTACGTGCAAGAGAAGGACGCGTGGTGCCCGCGTCGTGACCAGGCCTACCTCGGCGTGCTGGTCGACGATCTCGTGACGCGTGGCGTGGCCGAGCCGTACCGGATGTTCACGAGCCGCGCCGAGTATCGCCTCAGCCTGCGTGAAGACAATGCCGACATGCGCCTGACCGAGATCGGCCGCGAACTGGGGCTCGTCGACGACGCGCGCTGGGACGCATTCAGCCGGAAGCGCGACGCTGTTTCACGTGAAACCGAACGCCTGAAGTCGACGTGGGTTACGCCCAAGACGTTGCCGCCGGAAGAGGCGACCGCGCTCCTCGGCAAGGCGATCGACCACGAATACAGCCTCGCCGAGCTGCTGCGCCGTCCGGGTATCAGCTACGACGGCGTGTGTGGCTTGAAGGGCGGCGAATGCGGCCCCGCAGAGCCGCTGGCCGACGATCCGGTGATGCTGGAGCAGATCAAGGAGCAGGTCGAGATCGGCATCAAGTATCAGGGCTATATCGAGCGTCAGGCCTCCGAGATCGAACGCAACGACGCGAACGAGAACACGCGCCTGCCGGACGGTATCGATTACCGCGAAGTTCGCGGCCTGTCGTTCGAGGTGAGCCAGAAGCTCAACGAGTTCCGGCCGGAAACGATCGGGCAGGCATCGCGCATCTCGGGCGTCACGCCGGCTGCGATCTCGCTGCTGATGGTGCACCTGAAGCGCCGCGGCCTGGGGCGCCGTAATGGCACTGCCGCAGAGGCAACGGAGCAGGGGGACGGCGCCGTCCCGACGCAACAATGACGGTGCGTCGCGCGCCGGCGGTTAATCGGGACGTACTGGAACAGATGCTCGTCGAAGGCACGACGGCGCTCGACCTCACGCTGACGGATGCACAGCTCAACCAGCTGCTCGACTACGTCGCGCTGCTCGGCAAGTGGAACGCGGTCTACAACCTGACTGCGATCCGCGACCCGAAGCAGATGCTGATCCAGCACATCCTCGATTCGCTTTCCATCGTCCCGCATCTGCGCGGCCGTGCATCGGCCCGCGTGCTCGACGTCGGTTCGGGCGGCGGGTTGCCGGGTATCGTGCTGGCGATCGTCGAGCCGGACTGGCAGGTCACGCTGAACGATATCGTGCAGAAGAAGTCTGCCTTCCAGACTCAGATGCGCGCGGAGTTGAAGCTCGCGAACCTGTCGGTGGTCACCGGCCGGGTCGAATCGCTGCAGCCGGGTGTCGAAGTGCCGGATAAATTCGACATGATCGTATCCCGCGCTTTCGCGGATCTATCCGACTTCGTTAAACTTGCTCGACATCTGGTCGCGCCGGGCGGATCGATCTGGGCGATGAAGGGCGTCCACCCGGACGACGAGATTGCGCGATTGCCGGAAGGCAGCCGCGTGAAGCAGACGATACGGCTGGCGGTGCCGATGCTCGATGCCGAACGGCATCTGATCGAAGTGGCCGTCGACGAAGCGAATTGAAGGGCAGGCGCGCAGTAGCGCGCCGTTTGTTTGAAGGTAAAGGGAACACACCAACGATGGCAAAGATCTTCTGCGTTGCGAACCAGAAGGGGGGCGTCGGCAAGACGACGACATCGGTCAATCTCGCCGCAAGCCTTGCAGCGCAGGAGCAACGAGTCCTGCTGATCGATCTCGACCCGCAGGGTAATGCGACGATGGGCAGCGGGATCGACAAGGCTGCTTGCGAAGCGACCGTGTACGAGGTGCTGGTCGACGGCGTGTCGGTGACCGACGCGCGCATCCGTCCGGACGGCGTCACGTATGACGTGCTGCCCGCGAATCGCGAGCTGTCCGGCGCCGAGATCGAACTGATCAGCATCGACAACCGCGAGCGCCGGCTGAAGGCTGCGCTCGAGCACGTGTCCGACGACTACGACTTCGTGTTGATCGATTGTCCGCCGACGCTGTCGCTGCTGACGCTGAACGGACTGTGCGCGGCGCACGGCGTCGTGATCCCGATGCAGTGCGAGTACTTCGCGCTGGAAGGGTTGTCGGACCTCGTCAACACGATCAAGCAGGTTCACGCGAACATGAACCGCGACCTGAAGATCATCGGCTTGCTGCGCGTGATGTTCGATCCGCGCATCACGCTGCAGCAGCAAGTCTCCGATCAACTGAAAGCGCACTTCGGCGACAAGGTGTTCGACGCGGTGATTCCGCGTAACGTGCGCCTGGCGGAAGCGCCGAGTTACGGGCTGCCGGGCGTGGTGTTCGACCGCAGCTCGCGCGGTGCGCAAGCGTATCTCCAGTTCGGAGCCGAGATGATCGACCGCGTTCGCGCGTTCGAGGTGTCGTGATCCGGACATGAGCGAAGCGAGGAAGAAAGACATGAACGCGGTACCAAAGAAGAAGGGCTTGGGACGTGGCCTCGAAGCGCTGCTCGGCGGCAGTGCCGATATCACCGAAGCGGTGAAGATCGAAGGGGCACCGAACACGCTCGCGCTCGGCAAGCTGCAGGCCGGCAAGTACCAGCCGCGTACGCGGATGGACGAAGGCAGCCTGCAGGAGCTCGCGGCAAGCATTCGCGCGCAGGGCGTGATGCAGCCGATCCTGGTACGGCCTATTTCATCAGACAAATACGAGATCATCGCGGGCGAGCGCCGTTTCCGTGCGGCGCGCCTGGCGGGCCTCGATGAAGTGCCGGTGCTCGTGAAGGACGTATCGGATCAGGCCGCCGCGGCGATGGCGCTGATCGAGAACATCCAGCGCGAGGATCTGAACCCGCTCGAAGAAGCGCACGGCATCCAGCGCCTGCTCGACGAGTTCGGTTTCACGCACGAACAGGCGGCCGAATCGGTCGGCCGTTCGCGCAGCGCGGTGTCGAACCTGCTGCGCCTGCTGAACCTGGCTTCGCCGGTGCAGACGATGCTGCTGGCCGGTGATCTCGACATGGGGCATGCGCGCGCGCTGCTCGCCGTCGATGCGGCCACGCAGATCACGCTTGCCCATCAGGTCGTCAACAAGCGCATGTCGGTGCGTGAGACCGAGAAGCTCGTCACGCACACGACGAAGGAAGCGCCGGCGGTGAAGGCGCGCGCGAAGGACGATGGCGGTCGCGATACGCGCCGTCTCGAGGAGGAGTTGTCAGACCTGCTCGCGTCGACGGTGAAGATCAAGCTTGGCCGCCGCGGGCGAGGGCAGGTGACGATCGACTTCGGCAACCTCGACGCACTCGAAGGCATTCTCGTGCGACTGCGCGGCAACGTCGCAACCGAAGAGTAAAGGGCGGCGCATGGCGGAGACGGACGCACCGGCGCCGCGCCGGTGGTTGGGATGGCTTGCGCAGGAGCCCGTGCTATCGGTGCTCGTGGTTGGGCTGATTGTGCTGCAATGGGTGCGTCCGCAACCATTTTCCGTTTTGGCCGATCGCGTCGACTGGCAGACGGTCGCGACGCTCGCGGGCCTGCTGATGCTGACCAAGGCGCTCGAGTTGTCCGGCTGCCTGATGTGGCTCGCACACCGCATCGTGCATCACGTGCACTCCGAGCGCGGGCTCGCGATGCTGCTCGTCGGATTCGCTGCGTTGCTGTCGATGTGGCTCACCAACGACGTCGCGCTGTTCGTCGTCGTGCCGCTGATGGTGTCGCTGCGTGCGCTGACGCCGCTGCCGTTCCGGCGGCTCGTGATCGTCGTCGCGCTGGCCGTCAACGCGGGGTCCGTCGCGACGCCGCTCGGCAATCCCCAGAATCTTTTCCTGTGGCAGTTGAGCGGCGTGTCGTTCGGCCGCTTCGTGGTCACGCTCGGGCCGCTCGCGATCGCGCTGATGGCGCTGCTGCTCGTGCTGACCGCGTGCGCGTTTCGCGCGAAACCGCTCGACCTGTCCGGCGACGTCGTCGCCATTCCCGTACAACGCCTGCACGCGCTGATCGCGGCGGTGCTGTTCGCGGCCTTCGTGCTGCTCGCCGATGCGCACCATCCGCTGCCGGGCCTGCTTGCCGTCGCGATCGTGCTGCTCGTCGTCAAACGTGACGCAGTCCTGAAGATCGACTGGCTGCTGCTGCTGATCTTCGTGCTGATGTTCGTCGTGCTGCGCAGTGCGGCTGCGCTGCCCGTCATTCATGACGCGATTGCGCATGCGAATCTCGATTCACCGCTGCGCATCTTTGCGGCCGGCGCCGTGCTGTCGCAGGGCATCAGCAACGTGCCGGCCGCGATCCTGCTGTCGGAGTTCACGCATGACTGGCGCGCGCTCGCGTTCGGCGTATCGGTCGGCGGCTTCGGTTTCGCGATCGGCTCGCTGGCGAACCTGATCGCGGTGCGTCTCGCGAAGGAGCCGCGCATGTGGTTGCCGTTCCACCTGGTCTCGATTCCGTTCGCGCTCGTGAGCGCGGCACTCGGCGCGTGGCTGCTCGTTCACGGTTGAACGACGTGATGCGTGTGGCACAGACGTGCCATTCGGATGGTGGGGGCGCACAGCATTCGCGCTGGTGCGGGCTGTTGATAAGTGCCGCAATCCACAGTCGATCGACTGTGGTGGCATGACAACTGATTGGATAATTCGCCGCGTCAGCGTCAGTCCGGATTTCGTGCATCGGACGTGGCCGGGTGATCGCAGTGTTTCGGCTGTTCGGGGCTTCGTGCCGAGCCTGAGGTCGGAGCCGCGTCACGGCGCGGGTTCTGGGTGGTGATCGTGCCGCCTCGACGGCGCCCGCGCCGGGCGTCGTTTCCTCGCCATTCCGTCGTCGCCGGATTTTTTCGGGCAAGAAATACCGGTGCAAAAAAGCGACCTTACAACTGTCATCGTACGTCGTCGAATCGCCCGGTTTTTCACATGATGAGGCGTCGTTTTACGCAGGTTTTTGTCGCGTCTAGAGCCTTGAATCACTTGCAACTATCGCTTACAATCGCCCGGATTTGTTAGCTAGGCACCCCTGAAAGCTTTCAGAAAGCTTGGGGCCGGGTTCAAGGATTTTGCGGAAGATTGCGATGGCGGGTCAGGCGCCGGACGACAGGCACGATGATCAGCGCACGCAACGCACCGCTTCAGCGGCCGGCGAGCGGCGCGAATTCGACGATGACTGGGATGCCGAGCAACAAGATAACAACATCGTTCCGCTCACGCGGGCAGACGCCGAAAAGCTGTTCGGCCCGAACGTGAGCAAGCCCTCGCGCGTGACCCCCTATAAGGTGGTGCTCGCGCAAGTGGTTCTGTCCCTGGTTGCAACGCTGGCGTGGTGGCTGTTTTCAAAGTCGCCGGGCGCCGCTGCGCAATCCGCGTTTCTGGGCGGAGCGATCGGCTGGGTGCCCAGTGCGGTATTCGTGGCACGACTGAAGGCAGGTGGCTCGGCCACCGTGATGAGCTGGGTGATGGGCGAAGCCCTGAAGCTCGCTCTGACGATCGGGATGTTCACTGCAGTGGCGTTCGGCTGGTCCGGCGTGCACTGGGTGCCGTTCCTCGTCACGTACCTCGTCGTGCTGAAGACGTACTGGATCGCGCTGGCCTGGCGGTAAGGAACAAGCAGCGTGCGGTTTCGACAACGAACCGCACCAGCCCGTTCCCGCAATAGCGTGTTGCGGAACAGGCAAAACGATTTTCGACAATTTGGGTGGCATTAACGATATGGCAGCTAGCGAAGGCACGCGCGGTCCGGATCCGTCCGAGTACATTGCGCACCACTTGCAGAATTTCTCCACCTCGCATCAGACGTCGATTTTCGACATCCACGTCTGGAATCTCGACACGCTGTTCTGGTCGATCGTTTGCGGCATCGTGACGATCATCGTGCTGCGTCTGGCCGCCCGCAAGGCGACGTCGGGCGTGCCGGGCCGTTTCCAGTGCGCGATCGAGATGCTCGTCGAGATGGTCGAAGACCAATCGAAGGCCATCGTTCACGGCAATCGTGCCTTCATCGCCCCGCTCGCACTCACGGTGTTCGTGTGGGTCGCGCTGATGAACTCCCTCGACTTCCTCCCGGTCGACCTGCCGGGCCGCGTGATCGGCCTGCTCGGTCTGTCGGACGTGATTTCCCACCATCGCATCGTCCCGACGGCCGACCTGAACGGCACGCTCGGCATCGCGCTCGGCGTGTTCGTCCTGATGATCTACTACAGCATCAAGATCAAGGGCGCGGGCGGCTTTGTGCATGAGCTGCTGTCGGCACCGTTTGGCGCCCACCCGCTGCTGTGGATCCCGAACCTCGCGCTCAACATCGTCGAATATCTCGCGAAGACCGTCTCCCTCGGTATGCGGCTGTTCGGCAACATGTACGCGGGTGAGCTGTTGTTCCTGTTGATCGCCCTGCTCGGCAGCATGTGGAGCTTCGGTGGCGACGCAACGTTCCTCGGCTTCGTTGGTCATGTGATCGCGGGTAGCGTCTGGGCAATCTTCCACATCCTGATTGTTCTGTTGCAGGCATTCATTTTCATGATGCTGACGCTGGTGTATCTCGGCCAGGCGCACGACAAGCACTAAGCGCGGCGTGCAACAAAGAGTTTCCGTTTTAGTTTTTTAAATCTCAGTTCCAAGTCTTTTCACAAAGGAGTGATCATGCAAGCTTACATCGCCAACATCCAGGGTCTGACCGCCATCGGTATCGGCATCATCATCGGCCTGGGTGCAATCGGCGCCTGTATCGGTATCGCGCTGATGGGTGGTAAGTACATCGAAGCCTGCGCACGTCAGCCGGAACTCATCAACCCGCTGCAAACGAAGATGTTCCTGCTGGCTGGTCTGATCGACGCGGCATTCCTGATCGGCGTGGGTGTTGCAATGCTGTTCGCGTTCGCGAACCCGCTCCTGTCGAAGCTCGCAGGCTAAGGTTCCTCGGAAATATGCGTCCGGCGCAAGCCGGCGCAGGGCGGAACGGAGACTTGGGGCGCTGATCGAATGCAACTCGATGAGCGCCTTACCGTTTCATTTTTCCGGAATAGCAGATAAGGAAACACCGTGAATCTCAACGCAACTCTGTTTGCGCAAATGGTCGTGTTCCTGGTCCTCGCGTGGTTCACGATGAAATTCGTGTGGCCGCCGTTGATCAACGCCCTCGACGAACGTTCGAAGAAGATCGCCGACGGCCTCGCCGCCGCCGAGAAGGGCAAGGCAGAACTCGACGCAGCGCACAAGCGCGTGGACCAGGAACTCGCGCAGGCCCGCAATGACGGCCAGCAGCGCATCGCCGACGCTGAAAAGCGTGCCCAGGCGGTCGCCGAGGAAATCAAGGCCAACGCCCAGGCTGAAGCCGCCCGCATCATCGCCCAGGCGAAGGCGGAAGCAGAACAGCAAATCGTGAAGGCGCGCGAAGCGCTGCGTGGTGAAGTCGCCACGCTGGCCGTGAAGGGCGCCGAGCAGATCCTGAAGCGCGAAGTCGATCAAACGGCCCACGCCCAACTGCTGAATCAACTGAAAGCCGAGCTCTGATCATGGCCGAACTTGCAACCATCGCCCGCCCTTACGCAGAAGCGCTGTTCCGCGTGGCCGAGGGCGGTGACATCGCCGCCTGGTCCACGCTCGTGCAAGAGCTGGCCCAGGTTGCGCGTCTGCCGGAAGTCCTGTCGGTCGCGTCGAGCCCGAAGGTGACGCGCACGCAAGTAGCCGAGTTGCTGCTTGCTGCGGTGAAGTCGCCGCTCGGAGCTGGCGCCGAAGCGAAGAACTTCGTGCAGATGCTGGTCGACAATCATCGCATCGCGCTGCTGCCGGAAATCGCCGAGCAGTTCGAGGCGCTCAAGAACGAACGTGAAGGTGCAGCCGACGCCGAGATCGTGAGCGCGTTCCCGCTGAACGGCGCGGATCTCGAGAGTCTCGTCTCGGGCCTCGAACGCAAGTTCAAGCGCAAGCTGAAACCGACGGTCGCAGTCGATTCGTCGCTGATTGGCGGCGTGCGCGTGACGGTCGGCGACGAAGTGCTCGACACCTCGGTTCGCGCGCGCCTCGCATCGATGCAGGCTGCGTTGACCGCCTGAGCGCCACGCCGGCACGCAACAGAATTGACTATCAGGAGCGAATAATGCAACTCAATCCCTCTGAGATCAGCGAGCTGATCAAGAGCCGGATCCAGGGCCTTGAAGCGAGCGCAGACGTTCGCAACCAGGGCACCGTGATCTCCGTGACCGACGGTATCGTGCGTATCCACGGCCTGTCGGACGTGATGCAGGGCGAAATGCTCGAGTTTCCGGGCAACACGTTCGGCCTCGCGCTGAACCTCGAGCGCGACTCGGTCGGCGCGGTGATTCTCGGCGAATACGAACACATCTCGGAAGGCGACATCGTCAAGACGACGGGCCGCATTCTCGAAGTCCCGGTTGGTCCGGAACTCGTCGGCCGCGTGGTCGATGCGCTCGGCAACCCGATCGACGGCAAGGGCCCGGTCAACGCCAAGCTGACCGACGCGATCGAAAAGATCGCCCCGGGCGTGATCTGGCGTAAGTCGGTGTCGCAGCCGGTGCAGACGGGCATCAAGTCGATCGACGCAATGGTGCCGATCGGCCGTGGCCAGCGTGAGCTGATCATCGGCGACCGTCAGTGCGGCAAGACCGCGGTGGCGCTCGACGCGATCATCAACCAGAAGGGCAAGGACCTGATCTGTATCTACGTCGCGATCGGCCAGAAGGCTTCGTCGATCATGAACGTGGTTCGCAAGCTCGAAGAAACGGGCGCGATGGAATACACGATCGTCGTCGCCGCTTCGGCTTCGGATTCGGCAGCGATGCAGTACCTCGCACCGTACGCCGGCTGCACGATGGGCGAATACTTCCGCGACCGCGGCCAGGACGCGCTGATCATCTATGACGACTTGACCAAGCAAGCTTGGGCATACCGTCAGATCTCGCTGCTGCTGCGCCGCCCGCCGGGCCGTGAAGCGTACCCGGGCGACGTGTTCTATCTCCACTCGCGTCTGCTCGAGCGTGCAGCTCGCGTGTCGGAAGAGTACGTCGAGAAGTTCACGAACGGCGAAGTGAAGGGCAAGAGCGGCTCGCTGACGGCACTGCCGGTCATCGAAACGCAGGCTGGCGACGTGACCGCGTTCGTTCCGACGAACGTGATCTCGATTACCGACGGCCAGATCTTCCTGGAAACCGACCTGTTCAACGCAGGCATCCGCCCGGCAATCAATGCCGGCGTGTCGGTGTCGCGAGTCGGTGGCGCCGCGCAGACGAAGGTCGTGAAGAAGCTGTCGGGCGGTATCCGTACCGACCTCGCACAGTATCGTGAACTGGCGGCATTCGCCCAGTTCGCATCGGACCTCGACGAAGCGACCCGCAAGCAGCTCGAGCGCGGCCGCCGCGTGACGGAACTGCTGAAGCAGCCGCAGTACCAGCCGCTGCAGGTGTGGGAGCTGGCCGTGTCGCTGTACGCCGCCAACAACGGCTACCTCGACGACCTCGACGTCAAGCAAGTGCTGTCGTTCGAGAAGGGCCTGCGCGAAAACCTGAAGACCAGCCACGCTGACCTCATCAAGCGCATCGAAGACACCAAGGATCTCTCGAAGGACGACGAAGGCGCACTGCGCTCGGCGATCGAATCCTTCAAGAAGTCCGGTGCCTATTGATCCGCGAGTGACACACTGAGGCCGCGCGGGTGCTGATGCGCCCGCGCCGCTTCGGTCAAGGAGCAAGCTATGGCTGGAATGAAGGAAATTCGCGGCAAGATCAAGAGCGTGCAGAACACGCGCAAGATCACGAAGGCGATGGAAATGGTGGCCGCATCGAAGATGCGCCGCGCGCAGGAACGCATGCGCGCCGCTCGTCCGTATGCGGACAAGGTCCGTGCCATCGCCGCGCACATGAGCCGCGCGAACCCGGAGTACCGCCACCCGTTCATGGTGGCGAACGAAGATGCGAAGACGGCCGGCATCATCCTCGTCACGACGGACAAGGGGCTGTGCGGTGGTCTGAACACCAACGTGCTGCGTGCGACGGTGCAGAAGTTCAAGGAGCTGGAAGAGAAGGGCCAGAAGGTCGAAGCCACCGCGATCGGTAGCAAGGGCCTCGGGTTCCTGAACCGCTTCGGCGCGAAGGTGATGTCGCAGGTCGTGCACCTCGGCGACACCCCGCATCTGGACAAGCTGATCGGCGCCGTGAAGACGCAGCTCGACCTGTACTCGGAAGGCAAGCTGTCGGCGGTTTATATCGCTTACACGCGCTTCGTCAACACGATGAAGCAGGAAGCCGTGATCGAGCAGCTGCTGCCGCTGTCGTCGGAACACTTCGAAGCCGACGATGGTACGCCGGCCACGTCGTGGGACTACATCTACGAGCCGGACGCGCAGGCAGTCGTCGACGAACTGCTCGTGCGTTACGTCGAGGCGCTGGTGTACCAGGCCGTCGCGGAAAACATGGCGTCCGAGCAATCGGCGCGCATGGTCGCGATGAAGGCCGCGTCCGACAACGCGAAGACGGTGATCAGCGAACTGCAGCTCGTATACAACAAGAGCCGTCAGGCCGCGATCACGAAAGAACTGTCGGAGATCGTCGGCGGCGCAGCCGCTGTTTAAGCGCGCGCCCGGGACGACAACTGCGCCTTTGCGCGAGTAAAGAATCAGGTATTTAAAGGAAAAGCGATGAGTACTGCTGCTTTGGTAGAAGGCAAGATCGTACAGTGCATCGGCGCCGTTATCGACGTGGAATTCCCGCGCGACAGCATGCCGAAGATCTACGACGCGCTCATTCTCGATGGCTCGGAACTGACGCTCGAAGTCCAGCAGCAGCTGGGCGACGGCGTTGTCCGTACCATCTGTCTGGGTGCATCCGACGGCCTGCGCCGCGGCCTGACCGTGAAGAACACGGCAAAGCCGATCTCGGTGCCGGTCGGCAAGCCGACCCTCGGCCGAATCATGGACGTGCTTGGCCGTCCGATCGACGAAGCTGGCCCGATCGAAAGCGAAACGACGCGTTCGATCCACCAGAAGGCGCCGGCGTTCGACGAACTGTCGCCGTCGACCGAACTGCTCGAAACGGGTATCAAGGTCATCGACCTGATCTGCCCGTTCGCAAAGGGCGGCAAGGTTGGCCTGTTCGGCGGTGCTGGCGTGGGCAAGACCGTCAACATGATGGAGCTCATCAACAACATCGCGAAGGAACACGGCGGTTACTCCGTGTTCGCGGGCGTGGGCGAGCGTACCCGTGAAGGGAACGACTTCTACCACGAAATGAAGGACTCGAACGTTCTCGACAAGGTCGCGCTGGTGTACGGCCAGATGAACGAGCCGCCGGGCAACCGTCTGCGCGTCGCGCTGACCGGCCTGACGATGGCCGAGCACTTCCGTGACGAAGGCCTCGACGTGCTGTTCTTCGTCGACAACATCTACCGTTTCACGCTGGCCGGTACCGAAGTGTCGGCACTGCTCGGCCGTATGCCGTCGGCAGTGGGCTATCAGCCGACGCTGGCTGAAGAAATGGGCAAGCTGCAAGAGCGCATCACGTCGACCAAGAAGGGCTCGATTACGTCGGTCCAGGCCGTGTACGTCCCTGCGGATGACTTGACCGACCCGTCGCCGGCTACGACCTTCGGCCACCTGGACGCAACCGTCGTTCTGTCGCGTGACATCGCTTCGCTGGGTATCTACCCGGCGGTCGACCCGCTCGACTCGACGTCGCGCCAGATCGACCCGAACGTGATCGGTGAAGAGCACTACTCGATCACCCGTCGCGTTCAGCAGACGCTGCAGCGCTACAAGGAACTGCGCGACATCATCGCGATTCTGGGCATGGACGAACTGTCGCCGGAAGACAAGCTGTCGGTCGCGCGCGCGCGTAAGATCCAGCGTTTCCTGTCGCAGCCGTTCCACGTTGCTGAAGTGTTCACGGGCTCGCCGGGCAAGTACGTGCCGCTGAAGGAAACGATCCGCGGCTTCAAGATGATCGTCGACGGCGAGTGCGACCACCTGCCGGAACAGGCGTTCTACATGGTCGGCACGATCGACGAAGCCTTCGAAAAGGCCAAGAAGATCTCGTAAGGGTCGGGTGTAACGCAGCGGGTGCCGTTGGCCGTTGATTCTCCTATAGCGCTGGCGATAGGAGACACGGCACCCACGCACTATGCTCAATCCGCCGTGCATGGGATCGAAGTGGGCGTTTTAGCGCCCGCTCCGATCGACAGGAGTCGATATGGCAACCATCAAAGTAGACGTCGTCAGCGCGGAAGAGCAGATCTTCTCGGGCGAGGCGAAATTCGTCGCGCTGCCGGGCGAAACGGGTGAGCTGGGCATTCTGCCGGGCCACACGCCGCTGATCACGCGGATTCGTCCGGGTGCGGTGCGCATCGAAGTCGAGGGCGGCAACGACGAATTCGTGTTCGTCGCGGGCGGCATTCTCGAAGTGCAGCCGGGCGCCGTGACGGTGCTCGCCGATACCGCGATCCGCGGCAAGGACCTCGACGCGGCGAAAGCCGAGGAAGCACGCAAGCGTGCCGAGGAAACGCTGCAGAACGCGAA
The DNA here is from genome assembly GCF_002223205.1 of Burkholderia sp. AU27893. Taxonomy (NCBI): domain Bacteria; kingdom Pseudomonadati; phylum Pseudomonadota; class Betaproteobacteria; order Burkholderiales; family Burkholderiaceae; genus Burkholderia; species Burkholderia sp. AU27893. The sequence goes on from NZ_NKFD01000001.1 coordinate 129,579, forward strand.
GTCGGATCTCGACCTCGCGAAGGCGCAATCCGAGCTCGCGACCGCGATGGCGCAGCTCGAGGCGATCCAGCGTCTGGCGAAGATTCGCAGCCGGCACTGAGCCGCGCCGCGTATCCCGCGAAAGAAAGCAGCCTTCGGGCTGCTTTTTTTTTCGTCCGTCGGGTTCGTCTGATTTTTGCGGGCCGGATCGTTCCGTCCGGTCGTGCTATTTCATCCGTTCGCCGTGATTTGATGTCAGAGTGTCGTCAGCCACGCGCGTCATCATCCGCGTGGAGGCCGTTCGTCGCGAGTGCGCGGCGGAGGCGGGCGCCGAAGGCGCGCGCAGGCCGACCAGACAAAAAGGACGGAGACATTCATGGCAGCAGACCTTGGCGTAGGCGCGCTGATCGCGCCCGAAAACGGCTTGTCGTATGTGCGCGGCACGACCGACGTGCCGCTCTCCGAAGCGACGATCGGCCGGTTCCTGCTCGACACGGCCGGGCGCTTTCCCGATCGTCCGGCCGTCGTGTTCCGCGAGCAGCAGGTGCGCTGGACCTGGCGTGAGTTCGCGAACGAGGTCGACGTGCTGGCCGCGGGCCTGGCCTCGCTCGGCATCGTGAAGGGCGATCGCGTCGGCATCTGGTCGCCGAACCGCAGCGAATGGCTGCTCACGCAGTTCGCGACCGCGCGGATCGGCGCGGTGCTCGTCAACATCAATCCGGCCTACCGGCTGTCGGAGCTCGAATACGCGCTGAACAAGGTCGGCTGCAAGGCCGTGATCGCTGCCGAGCGCTTCAAGACGTCCGCGTACGTCGAGATGCTGCAGACCATCGCGCCGGAGCTCGCGACCGCGACGCCGGGCGATCTCCATGCAGCGCGCGTGCCGAGCCTGCGCACGGTCGTGTCGATGGGCGACGTCGCGCCGGCCGGCATGTTCCGCTTCGCGGACCTGATGGCGCGCGGCCGCCGGGCTGTCGATCCCGCATTGCTCGATGCGATCGGCGCGACGCTCTCGGCCAACGAGCCGATCAACATCCAGTTCACGAGCGGCACGACGGGCAGCCCGAAGGGCGCGACGCTCACGCACCGCAACGTCGTCAACAACGGGCGCTCGATCGCGACAGCGATGCGTTTCACCGAGCAGGACACGCTGTGCATCCCGGTGCCGCTGTATCACTGCTTCGGGATGGTGCTCGCGGTGCTCGCGTGCGTGTCGAAGGGCGCGGCGATGGTGTTCCCCGGTGAAGCGTTCGACCCGGTCGCGACGCTCGCGGCGGTGGCCGAAGAACGTTGCACCGCGCTGCACGGCGTGCCGACGATGTTCATCGCCGAGCTCGATCACCCCGAGTTCGCGAAATTCGACCTGTCGACGCTGCGCACCGGGATCATGGCCGGCTCGCCGTGCCCGATCGAGACGATGAAGCGCGTCGTGTCGCAGATGCACCTGTCGGAGATCACGATCGCGTACGGGATGACGGAAACGAGCCCCGTGTCGTTCCAGAGCTCGACCGACGATCCGCTCGAGAAGCGCACGACGACGGTCGGGCGCATCCAGCCGCACCTGGAAGTGAAAATCGTCGATCCGGGCGGCGCGATCGTGCCGCTCGGCACGACGGGCGAGCTGTGCACGAAGGGCTATTCGGTGATGCTCGGCTACTGGGACGACGACGCGAAGACACGCGAGGTGCTGGTGGACGGCTGGATGCATACGGGCGACCTCGCGACGCTCGATGCGGACGGCTACTGCAACATCGTCGGCCGGCTGAAGGACATGGTGATTCGCGGCGGCGAGAACGTCTATCCGCGCGAGATCGAGGAATTCCTGTTTCGGCATCCGAAGATTCAGAGCGCGCAGGTATTCGGCGTGCCCGATGCGAAGTACGGCGAGGAGCTGTGCGCGTGGATCGTGCTGCGCGCGGACGAGCAGATGACGGAGGACGACGTGCGTGCGTTCTGCAACGGGCAGATCGCGCACTACAAGATCCCGCGCTACATTCGCTTCGTCGACGAGCTGCCGATGACAGTGACGGGCAAGGTGCAGAAGTTCGTGATGCGCGACCGGATGATCGAGGAGTTGAAGCTCGACGTGCAGAAGACCGCGTAGCGCGGCATGAAGGCGGGAAAACGCGGCAGCCTGCGGGCCGTTGCGTTTTCGATGGACGAAAAAAAGCGGGCTTATTAGCCCGCTAAAAACCACACGCTACGGGGTTAGCGCGAGGAGACCAAAGATGAAACCGAATCCGGCGGGGGGCCGGAAACGACTCCAACAGGGATGCCCCTCGGAAGGGCTTCGGTACGTGACCGACTGGCTCGCAGCGCTTCGCGTCCGCTCACACTTGGCACACGAGACCGCATCCGTGTTGAAACCGTTGAGGCCATTGTGGGCGAATTAATGACCCGTCGCGGTAACAAAGTGTTTCAGGTTGTAACGCCCGCCAGATAAGGCTTTCCGGGATTTTTTGCTGTTTTTGAGGGCCTGAAAAAGGTCATTTTTACCCATATTTTCCGCAGCGTTTTCAGCGCATGCGCACGATGCGTTTTTCACGCGTATCAGGCTCGACGAATTGCCGATTTGCACGCGAGAAAATGCGCCGTCCGGCCGATACCGCGCATGACGATTCATTCGTCAGAAAGATTTTGAAACGTGATTGGCAGGCGCGGAAGTCGGCCGTTCGGCCAATTCGGTGGCACCGGGCCGATTTACCGGGCGTCGGCACACCGCAGCGAAGTGTAACGGCGGTGATGAGGCCACCGCCGCGCAGCGATTTTTGCGGGCGTCGGAGGCGGGGTCGGTGCCCGCTATCTGCCGCCACGCACGAGCCTGCTTACTTCAACCATTTATCCGAAATCGCCTGATATTCGCCGGTCGACAGCGCGAGATGCAGCCACTGGTCGACGTACTGCTGGAACGCGACGTCGCCGCGCGGCACCATGTACGCCTTCTCGCCGAACTGGAACGGCTTGTCCGGGTGCACCGAGCACAGGCCCGGATTCAGCTTTTGCTGCAGCAGCGTCTCGGATGCATCCGTCACCATCACGTCCGCCTTGCCGGCGAGGATCTGCTTGAAGATCGTTACGTTGTCCGGATAGACGGTGAGGTTCGCGTGCGTGAAATACTGCTTCGCGAAACGCTCGTTGGTGCCGCCCGGGTTCACGATCACGCGCGTTTCCGGCCGGTCGATCTGCGTGACGCTCTGGTATTTGTCGGCGTCCGCGCAGCGCACGATCGGCGTCTTGCCGTCGACGACGTACGGCTGCGTGAAGAACACGCGCTTCTGGCGCTCGAGCGTCGTCGACACGCCGCCCACCGCGATGTCGCATTTCGCGACGAAATCGCCGGTCAGGTTCGGCCAGCTCGTCTTCACGTAGTCGGCCTTCACGCCGAGCGACTTCGCGAGCGATTCGGCCATGTCGATGTCGATGCCCTCGAAGCGGCCGTCCGCGCGGTAGTACGAATACGGCTTGTAGTCGCCCGTCGTGCACACGCGCAGCGTGCCGCGCGCGAGCACGTCGTCGAGCCGCGAGCCGGCGCCCGATGCGGCGGCAGCGGCGAGCGTGGCGGTCTGCGCGTGCGCGGCGGTGCAGCAAAGCAGTGCGGCCGCGGCGAGCGTGGCGAGTGTCTTCATCGGTCTCCTCCTTCGTTTCGTTCGATATGAGCGTCCGATCATAACGGAGCCATCGCGCGCGTCATATGGCCGCCATCGCGTCGGCATGCGCAGCCTGAGGGCGGCTGTCCGGTAAAATGCCGCTTTGCCCTCGCATCGTCGCTCCTACCGTGGCCCATACCCTGCTCAACGACACCTTCCTGCGTGCGCTTCTGCGCGAGCCGACCGACTACACGCCGATCTGGCTGATGCGCCAGGCGGGCCGCTACCTGCCCGAATACAACGCGACGCGCGCACGCGCCGGCAGCTTCCTCGGTCTCGCGAAGCATCCCGACTACGCGACCGAAGTGACGCTGCAGCCGCTCGAGCGCTTTCCGCTCGACGCCGCGATCCTGTTCTCGGACATCCTGACGATTCCGGACGCGATGGGGCTCGGCCTCGACTTCCAGGTCGGCGAAGGGCCGAAGTTCGCGCATCCGGTGCGTACCGAGGCCGACGTTGCGAAGCTCGCGGTGCCGGACATCGAGGAAACGCTCGGCTACGTGACGGGCGCCGTGCGCGAGATCCGTCGCGCGCTCACCGACGGCCAGGGCCGCCAGCGCGTGCCACTGATCGGTTTTTCGGGCAGCCCGTGGACGCTCGCGTGCTACATGGTCGAAGGCGGCGGGTCGGACGACTTCCGCACGGTGAAGTCGATGGCGTATTCGCGCCCCGACCTGATGCACCGGATCCTCGACGTGAACGCGCAGGCGGTGGCCGCGTACCTGAACGCGCAGATCGAAGCGGGCGCGCAGGCCGTGATGATCTTCGATACGTGGGGCGGGGCGCTGGCGGACGGCGCGTACCAGCGCTTCTCGCTGGACTACATCCGCCGCGTGGTGTCGCAGCTCAAGCGCGAGCACGACGGCGAACGCGTGCCGGTGATCACGTTCACGAAGGGCGGCGGGCTGTGGCTCGAGGAGATCGCGGCGACCGGCGTCGACGCGGTCGGGCTCGACTGGACGGTCAACCTCGGCCAGGCGCGCGAGCGCGTCGCGGGCAAGGTCGCGCTGCAGGGCAACCTCGACCCGACGATCCTGTTTGCGCCGCCGGCCGCGGTGCGCGAGCAGGCGCGCGCGGTGCTCGACAGCTATGGCAACCATCCGGGCCACGTATTCAACCTCGGGCACGGCATTTCGCAATTCACGTCGCCCGATCACGTCGCCGAACTCGTCGACGAAGTGCATCGCCACAGCCGCGCGATCCGTAGCGGAGCCGCCGGCTGAACGCAAGCGCTGTCATGCTGCACTGCGGCGTGACGGCGTTTCGCTATCGGCACTAAACAGGGCGCAACCCCGCACCGGTTGCCGATTCAGTGCTTGTCAAGACTTGACTTATACACATTTTCCACGTTGCAGCGCGGTAGAGCCCTGTATCGGTCAATTTGTCTCGCTATGGTTCGGTAATTTGAATAGCAGCCTTATGGCATAAGGCTTCGCGGGGCACCGCAACAAGCGGGCAAAATCAGCGGAAAGCGCGGCCCGGCGCGCGTTGCGGCCGTCGAGCGGCGAGTTCTCAACAAAGTTATCCACAGGCTGGGCAGGGTATACGGCGATTCCTAATGCGAATCCAAAACTTAGCGCCGAATCTGAAGTTTTACTTTAAGTTCGCTGCCCCGATGCGGGCGCGGATGTCGGCCGTCCATGCCCATGCGGCGCATCCCGCCGCCGGAGCGCCGCGATGAGCGGCACCTATCTGCGCGTCGCGCTCGACCATCCGCTCGCCACCCTGTTCGACTACCGCTGCGACGCGCAACCGGCGCCGGGGCCTGGCACGCTCGTTCAGGTGCCGTTCGGCAAGCGGCAGGCCGTCGGGCTCGTCTGCGAAGTGACGACTCACACCGACGTGCCGCCGTCGCGGCTGCGCGCGATCGACGCGATCTGCACCGACCTGCCGCCGTTGTCGCCGGACTGGCTCGCGCTCGTGTCGTTCGCCGCGGATTACTACCAGCGCGGGCGTGGCGAGGTCGCGCTGCCGGCGTTGCCGCAGGCGCTGCGCGATGCCGGGCGCTGGGGGCGGCTGCTCGCGCCCGAGGTGCGGTACCGGCCGACGGAAGCGGGCCGCGCGGCGCTGCCCGATGCATTGCCCGCGCGCGGCGCCGCGCTGCGTCGGCTCGCGCAGGCGCTGGTCGACACCGGCTCGCTGGCGCTGCCCGACGCGCGCGCGCTGCACCCGAAGGCCGCGGCCACGCTCGACGACTGGGCGGCGCGCGGCTGGGTTGACATCGAGGAGATCGGCTGGGCCGATGCGCCTGTGCCCAAAGCTGTGGATAACCTGTTGGCAGCCGGTGGAAGAACTGTGCCGCCGGCGCTCACGGACCAGCAGGCCGAGGCGCTCGACGCAATCCGCGCCGCGCAGGGCTTCGCGCCGTTCCTGCTGCACGGCGTGACGGGCAGCGGCAAGACCGAGGTCTATCTGCATGCGCTCGCGTCGCTGCTTGACGCGCGGCCGGATGCGCAGGCGCTCGTGCTCGTTCCCGAAATCAACCTGACGCCGCAGTTCGAGGCCGCGTTTCGCGCGCGCTTCGCGGGGGCGCTCGCCGACGACGCGATCGTCACGCTGCACAGCGGGCTCGCCGAGGGCGAGCGTGCGCGCAACTGGCTCGCCGCGCATACGGGCCGCGCGCGGATCGTGCTCGGCACGCGCCTCGCGGTGCTCGCGTCGATGCCGACGCTCGCGCTGATCGTCGTCGACGAGGAGCACGAGCCCGCGTACAAGCAGCAGGAAGGGCTGCGCTACTCGGCGCGCGATCTCGCCGTGTGGCGCGCGAAGCAGCTCGGCATCACGGTCGTGCTCGGCTCGGCGACGCCGTCGCTCGAAAGCTGGTGGCAGGCCGAGCAGGGCCGCTACACGCGGCTCACGCTGTCGCGCCGCGCGGTGGCCGACGCGACGCTGCCGACCGTGCGGCTGATCGATCTCGAAGAGGAACGGCGGCGCGGGCGCGCGTCGATGGGCGGGCTGTCGGGGCCGCTCGTCGCGGCGCTGAAGGCGCGGCTCGAGCGCGGCGAACAGAGCCTCGTGTTCCTGAACCGGCGCGGTTACGCGCCGCAGCTCGCGTGCGACGCCTGCGGCTGGGTCGCCGGCTGCCCGCGCTGCAGCGCGTACGTCGTGCTGCACAAGCCCGAGCACGCGCTGCGCTGCCATCACTGCGGCTGGGAAGCGCGCATTCCGCGGTCGTGCCCCGAGTGCGGGAACGTCGACATCGCGCCGCTTGGGCGCGGCACGCAACGCATCGAGGAGGCGCTCGCCGAGGCTGTGCCGGGTGCGCGCGTGCTGCGGATCGACGCGGACAGCACGCGTCGCAAGGGCAGCGCGCAGGCGCTTTTTTCCGATGTGCACGCGGGTGAGGTCGATATCCTCGTCGGCACGCAGATGATCGCGAAGGGGCACGACTTCCAGCGCGTGTCGCTCGTCGGCGTGCTCAATGCCGATACCGCGCTGTTCTCGCATGACTTTCGCGCGAGCGAACGGCTGTTCGCGCAGCTGATGCAGGTGAGCGGCCGTGCGGGGCGTGCCGGGCTGCCGGGCGAGGTGCTCGTGCAGACGCGTTACCCGCGCCACGCGCTGTACCACGCGCTCGGGCGGCAGGATTACGTCGGCTTCGCGAATTCGACGCTCGGCGAGCGCCGCGACGCGCACCTGCCGCCGTTCGTCTACCAGGCGCTGCTGCGCGCCGAAGGGCGCACGCTGGACGCCGCGCTCGCGTTCCTGCTGCAAGCCGCGGCCGTGTTGCCGGGGCTGCCGGGCGCCGATCGCGTGACCGTCTACGACGCGGTGCCGATGACGATCGTCAAGGTCGCGAACGTGCATCGCGCGCAGTTGCTGCTCGAGAGCGCGTCACGGGCGGCGCTGCAGCATGCGCTGCGCGCATGGCAGCCGGAGCTGCGCGCATTGAAAGGCGTGCTGCGATGGAGCGTCGAGGTCGATCCGCTGGATATCTGAGCTGAGCGGCGGCGCGGCATGCGGCCGTCGTGCTGCGTGCCGCTGCGTTGCATTCCCAACCGCCGGGCCGGGTACCCCCGAACCGTCTCTTGCCGCCCGGCCGCACCGTGGCGTTTCACCTTCCGTCGCACTCAGTGCAACCCGTTTTCGTCCGCCGCGACCCGCGCGGAAGGTTGCGCACGCCTGTCAAACCGGCCCGCTCAGGGAAAACACCGATCCTCCGACCACGGGCAACCCCTAGGTTGCAACCGCATAAGTGGCTGATTATATTGAGTAACTTATGGGTGCAACCTATCTCGCAATTTGGTTGCACCTTTTTATTGCGTGCCGTAGGATTTCGCGCATCCTCTCACACCACATTGCCGGGCTCGCACCGGCGCACGAACCCACCATGGCAAGCACGACTCTCGGCGTCAAAGTCGACGACCTTCTCCGCTCGCGCCTCAAGGACGCCGCCGCGCGTCTCGAGCGCACTCCCCACTGGCTGATCAAGCAGGCGATCTTCGCGTATCTCGAGCGGATCGAGCACGGCCAGCTGCCGCCCGAGCTGTCGGGCCACAGCGGCGTGACGGAGCTCGCCGACGGCCAGTCGGCGGACGGCGACGACGACAACTCGCCGCATCCGTTCCTCGAGTTCGCGCAGAACGTGCAACCGCAGTCGGTGCTGCGCGCGGCGATCACGGCGGCGTACCGCCGCCCCGAGCCGGAATGCGTGCCGTTCCTGCTCGGCCAGGCGCGCCTGCCCGCGAACCTGCAGGCGGACGTGCAGGCGCTCGCGACGAAGCTCGTCGAGGCGCTGCGCGAGAAGAGCTCGGGCGGCGGCGTCGAAGGGCTGATCCACGAATTCTCGCTGTCGAGCCAGGAAGGCGTCGCGCTGATGTGCCTCGCCGAAGCGCTGCTGCGCATTCCCGATCGCGCGACCCGCGATGCGCTGATCCGCGACAAGATCAGCAAGGGCGACTGGCGCTCGCACGTCGGCCACGCGCCGTCGCTGTTCGTGAACGCGGCCACGTGGGGGCTGATGATCACCGGCAAGCTCGTGACGACCAACAGCGAAGCGGGGCTGTCGTCGGCGCTGACGCGCCTGATCGGCCGCGGCGGCGAGCCGCTGATCCGCAAGGGCGTCGACATGGCGATGCGCCTGATGGGCGAGCAGTTCGTCACCGGCGAAACGATTTCCGAAGCACTGGCGAACAGCCGCAAGTACGAAGCGCGCGGTTTCCGCTACTCGTACGACATGCTCGGCGAAGCGGCGACGACCGAAGAGGACGCGCAGCGCTACTACGCATCGTACGAACAGGCGATCCACGCGATCGGCAAGGCGGCCGGCGGCCGCGGCATCTACGAAGGCCCGGGCATCTCGATCAAGCTGTCCGCGCTGCACGCACGCTACTCGCGCTCGCAGCAGGACCGCACGATGAGCGAGTTGCTGCCGCGCGTGCGCGCGCTCGCGCTGCTCGCGCGCCGCTACGACATCGGCCTGAACATCGACGCCGAAGAGGCCGACCGCCTCGAACTGTCGCTCGACCTGCTCGAGGCGCTGTGCTTCGATCCGGATCTCGCGGGCTGGAACGGCATCGGCTTCGTCGTGCAGGGCTACCAGAAGCGCTGCCCGTTCGTGATCGACTACCTGATCGATCTCGCGCGCCGCAGCCGTCACCGCCTGATGATCCGCCTCGTGAAGGGCGCGTACTGGGATACCGAGATCAAGCGTGCGCAGGTCGACGGCCTCGAAGGCTATCCGGTCTACACGCGCAAGATCTACACCGACGTGTCGTACCTCGCGTGCGCGAAGAAGCTGCTCGCGGCGCCGGATGCCGTGTACCCGCAGTTCGCGACGCACAACGCGTACACGCTGGCCGCGATCTACCAGCTCGCGGGCCAGAACTACTACCCGGGCCAGTACGAGTTCCAGTGCCTGCACGGGATGGGCGAGCCGCTGTACGAGGAAGTCACCGGCCGCGACAAGCTGAACCGCCCGTGCCGCGTGTACGCACCGGTCGGCACGCACGAGACGCTGCTCGCATACCTGGTGCGCCGCCTGCTCGAGAACGGCGCGAACACGTCGTTCGTGAACCGCATCGCCGATAAAACCGTGTCGGTGAAGGAACTGGTTGCCGACCCGGTCGACGAGGCATCGAAGGTCGTGCCGCTCGGCGCGCCGCACACGAAGATCCCGCTGCCGCGCAACCTGTACGGCGACGAGCGTCCCAACTCGATGGGCCTCGACCTGTCGAACGAACACCGCCTCGCGTCGCTGTCGTCCGCGCTGCTCGCGAGTGCGCATTTCCCGTGGCGCGCCGCGCCGATGCTCGCCGACGACACGCTCGCCGACGCACCGGCCCGCGACGTGCGCAACCCGGCCGACCAGCGCGACCTGGTCGGCACGGTCAGCGAAGCGACGGCCGAACACGTGAGCGCGGCGCTCGCGCACGCGGTGGCCGCCGCGCCGATCTGGCAGGCGACGCCGGTCGATGCGCGTGCCGATTGCCTGGTGCGCGCGGCCGACCTGCTCGAAGCGCAGATGCACACGCTGATGGGCCTGATCGTGCGCGAAGCCGGCAAATCGCTGCCGAACGCGATCGCCGAGATTCGCGAAGCAGTCGACTTCCTGCGCTACTACGCCGCGCAGATCCGCGACGAGTTCTCGAACGACACGCACCGCCCGCTGGGCCCCGTGGTCTGTATCAGCCCGTGGAACTTCCCGCTCGCGATCTTCATGGGGCAGGTCGCCGCGGCACTCGCCGCCGGTAACACGGTGCTCGCGAAGCCGGCCGAACAGACGCCGCTGATCGCCGCGCAGGCCGTGCGCCTGCTGCGCGAGGCCGGCGTGCCGGCCGGTGCAGTGCAGCTGCTGCCGGGCACCGGCGAGACGGTCGGCGCGGCGCTGGTGGCCGATGCGCGTACGCGTGCGGTGATGTTCACCGGCTCGACCGAAGTCGCGCGCCTGATCAACAAGACGCTGTCCGCGCGTCTCGACCCGGACGGCAAGCCGATTCCGCTGATCGCCGAAACGGGCGGCCAGAATGCGATGATCGTCGACTCGTCGGCGCTCGCGGAGCAGGTCGTCGCGGACGTGATGCAGTCGTCGTTCGACTCGGCCGGTCAACGGTGTTCGGCGCTGCGCGTTCTGTGTCTGCAGGACGACGTTGCGGACCGCACGCTGACGATGTTGAAGGGCGCGATGCACGAACTGGCGCTCGGCAATCCCGACCGGCTGTCGACGGACGTCGGCCCGGTGATCGACGGCGAAGCGAAGCAGACGATCGACGCGCACGTCGCGGCGATGAAGGACAAGGGCCACGCGGTCACGCAACTGCCGATGCCCGACGCATGTGCGCACGGCACGTTCGTGCCGCCGACGCTGATCGAGATCGGCAGCATCGACGAGCTGAAGCGCGAAGTGTTCGGCCCGGTGCTGCACGTGGTGCGTTACCGCCGCAGCCAGCTCGACAAGCTGCTGGAGCAGATCCGCGCGACCGGCTATGGCCTGACGCTCGGCATCCACACGCGCATCGACGAGACGATCGCGCACGTGATCTCGAATGCGCACGTCGGCAACATCTACGTGAACCGCAACGTGATCGGCGCGGTGGTCGGCGTGCAGCCGTTCGGCGGCGAAGGGCTGTCGGGCACGGGCCCGAAGGCCGGCGGCGCGCTGTACCTGCAGCGCCTGCTCGCGACGCGTCCGTCGGGCCTGCCGCGTTCGCTCGCGCAGTCGCTGGTGGCGGACGGCGCGGTGGAAGGCGACGCACGCGGCAACCCGGCGGCGGCGCTCACGACGCTGCGCGACTGGCTGATCGAGCAGCGCGAGCCGGCGCTGGCCGCGCGTTGCGACGGCTATCTGGCCCAGGTGCCGGCCGGTGCGACCGCAGTGCTGACCGGTCCGACGGGCGAGCGAAACACGTATACACTCGGCCCGCGCGGCACGGTGTTGTGTGTCGCGGCCACGCCGGGCGGTGCGCGCGCGCAGTTCGCGGCGGTGCTGGCGACCGGTAACCGCGCGCTGTTCGCGGGTGCCGCTGGCGAGGCGCTGGTTGCCGCGCTGCCGGCATCGCTGAAGGCGCACGCGAGCGTGCGCAAGCAGGCCGACGCGCCGTTCGACGCGGTGCTGTTCGAAGGCGACAGCGACGAACTGCAGACGCTCGTGAAGGACGTCGCGCAGCGGCCGGGCCCGATCGTGTCGGTGCAGGGCGTGTCGGTGGGCGCGTTCGAGAACGGCGATGCGGAAGATTACGCGCTGGAACGGCTGCTGACGGAGCGCTCGGTGAGCGTGAACACGGCCGCGGCGGGTGGCAATGCGAATTTGATGACGATCGGCTGATCATCCTTGCCGTTCGGATCAAACATAGGAAGCGGCAAGGCGATCCCGAAGCCGCTCCATTTACCCTGGTACCAAGGAGATGCTATGCAACACACGATGAAAAAGCTGGCAGGCGCGACGTTTGTCGCGGTCATGTCGCTGGCGGGGACGGCCCATGCGGATGACGTGAAGATCGGTTACGCAGGGCCGATGACGGGCGCGCAGGCGCACTACGGCAAGGATATGCAGAACGGGATCGCGCTCGCGATCGAGGATTTCAACGCGACGAGCCCGAAGATCGGCGGCAAGCCGGTGAAGTTCGTGCTCGACACGCAGGACGACCAGGCTGACCCGCGCACCGGCACGACGGTCGCGCAGAAGCTCGTCGACGACGGCATCAAGGGCATGCTCGGCCACTTCAACTCGGGCACGACGATTCCGGCTTCGCGCATCTACGCGAACGCGGGCATTCCGCAGATCGCGATGGCGACCGCACCGGAATACACGCAGCAGGGTTACAAGACGACCTTCCGCATGATGACGTCCGACACGCAGCAGGGCTCGGTGGCCGGCACGTTCGCGTCGAAGGATCTCGGCATGAAGAAGATCGCGATCGTCGACGACCGCACGGCCTACGGCCAGGGTCTCGCCGACCAGTTCGAGAAGGCCGCGAAGGCCGGCGGCGCGACGATCGTCGACCGTGAATTCACGAACGACAAGGCGGTCGACTTCAAGGCGATCCTGACCAAGCTGAAGGCGGCGAAGCCGGATCTCGTCTACTACGGCGGCGCGGATTCGCAGGCGGCACCGATGGTCAAGCAGATGAAGGCGCTCGGCATCACCGCCCCGCTGATGAGCGGCGAAATGGTGAAGACGCCGACGTTCCTGAAGATCGCGGGCAACGCGGCCGACGGCACGATCGCTTCGCTGGCAGGCCTCCCGCTGGAAGAAATGCCGGGCGGCAAGACGTACGCCGACAAGTACAAGAAGCGCTTCGGCGAAGACGTGCAGACGTACTCGCCGTACGCGTACGACGGCGCGATGGCGCTGTTCAACGCGATGAAGAAGGCCGATTCGACCGATCCGGCGAAGTACCTGCCGGTGCTCGCGAAGACCGACATGGCCGGCGTGACGTCGACGCACGTCGCGTATGACGCGAAGGGCGACCTGAAGAACGGCGGCATCACGATGTACAAGGTCGAGAAGGGCGAGTGGAAGCCGCTGAAGAGCATCGGCGGGAAGTAAGCAGCATGTGACGTGACGCGCGGGCGGCGGCGCATGTCGCCGTCCCGTCGATTATGCGAAAAAGCCACCTGGCCGTCGGGCCGGGTGGCTTTTTCTTTTCATACGTCGCTCAGTGCCACGTGCCGGAGTACACCTGCAGGCGGCCGCCGTCGAACGATAGCCACCCGTCGGCATCCGGACCGCGCAGCGGGCCCGACACGGTGAGCGGACGATACGGCCGGTCACCCTGGTGGCCGTCGAGCAGGTAGAGGTTCCGTCCGCTCAGCGCCAGGTAGTAGTGCTGCCCACCGGCTCCCGCGACCTTGAAATAGACGACATGCTTCGTGTCCACGCCGTCGATGCGCACGGGGGCAGGCCCGCTGTCGAACAACAGTGCGCCGCCGCCGACGGCAACGTGGGTCTGCGTCGCATTGCTGACGTGCGGCTTTTCCTGCAGACACTTCAGGTCGGGATTCCCCGGGACCGGGCAGGCGGGTTGCAGGATCCGGAAATCGGCTGGGTGAAAGCCCGCGGCCAGCTCACCGGTACGCAGGAAGATGTGAGCCCCGTCGGTGATGAAGTCCGGCGACAGCATCTTGAGCGTGGGACGCACGTCCGGTCGCGCGTGGATACCCGCGTAGTCGAAGCCGTAGACGCGATTGCCGACGACGGCCAGTTCGTCGCCGAAAAAATCGACGCGGGCGTCGGGTGCGATGCCCGCGATCGGGTTGCCCCCATAGTAGAGATGTCGCGAATCGCGCGCCCAGTCCGTGCGAAACCGTGCGCCGGCAGGCAGGAACGTGCGGAACGTATCGGGGTCGGCGCCGTCGATCCGCATGACGACGGGGCCGCTGATCGTGCTTGTCCCCTCGAAATCCTCGGTCGCGTGAAAGACCGACACGCCGTCGGTTGCATAGGTGGCGCGCCATCGCTCGTTTCGCTGGGCAGCGTCGCTTGCCGCATCGTCGATCAGGCGGAACTGCGCGCCGCGCTCGGAAATCGGGTAGTAATTGACGTGACGCCTGTTACTGACGACGCGCAACGATTCCGGTACAAAGCAGCCCGGCGGGTCGATGATCGGGCCGCCTCCGACCGTCGTTCGTCCGCATTCCGGTTTGCCCGAAAAGTCGAACGCGCGGACGTAGTAGGCCCGATTGTCGACGACTGCGAAGTCGGCGCCGCGCATGTCCGATGGTCGGACCCGGCATCGGGCCGACGGTCCGGCTTCGAACGTGTCGTGATCATCGTAGAACGTATACGGTCGTGCGGGGTTGGCGGGCCCGATGCGACGATAAAAGGTCTCTTCGCAATGGTTGATCGTCATCCCGGCGTGGGCAGGGACGGTATGCAGACCGAGCAGAAGCAGCAGGCCGAGCAGGCTGGCGCGTGGTGTCATGTCGCTTTCGTATGAGTCGGGGGATGCCCCGGAACGGGTTCGACGCCATTCTAGGGTCCGTCGAATCCCGTCGGCAATTCGCAGCCGGCCCCGGGCCTTGCCGCCGCGGCGCGGAAGCGCAACGCGAGCCTCTCCGGCGCCTGCGCTCAGTCGCGCCGCACCCGCAGCAGGAACTTCTGCAGCTTGCCCGTCGGCGTGCGCGGCAGCGCCTGCGCGAACGTGAATTCGCGCGGGATCTTGTACGCGGCCAGCCGCTCGCCGCAGAACGCGCGCAGTGCATCCGCGTTGGGCACGCTGCCCGCGCGCAGCACCACGTGCGCGACGACCGTCTCGCCCCAGTCGGGATGCGGGACGCCGACGACCGCCGCCTCGGCGATGTCCGGGTGCGCCCCGAGCACGTCCTCCACCTCCTTCGAATAGACGTTCTCGCCGCCTGTCACGATCATGTCCTTCAGCCTGTCGACGATGAACAGATAGCCATCCTGATCTATCCGCGCGATGTCGCCGGTGCGATACCAGCCGTCCGGCGCGAACGCGGCGCGCGTCGCGGCCGCATCGTCGAGATAGCCGAGCATCATGCTGTCGGTCTTCAGCCAGATCTCGCCGGTCTCGCCTGGTTGTGCGTCGAGGCCGTCCATCCGCACGACGCGCAGGTCGACGCCCGGGCCGCCGGTGCGGCCGATCGAACCGGCCTTCGCGATCTGCTCGTCCGGATACAGCGTCGTGCCGGCCGGCCCGGCTTCCGTCATGCCGTACACCTGGAAGAACGCGTTGCTGCGATACGCACGCGTGAGACGCTCGGCCTGCGCGGGGCCGATCGGGCCGCCACCGTACAGCCACGCGCGCACGCTCGACAGGTCGAACGCCGCGAAGCCGTCGACCGTGTCGAGCGGCAGCAGGTACGACACCGGCGCGCCGAAATACAGCGTCACGCGCTCGCGCTCGACGGCCTGCAGGAAGCGCAGCGGATGATATTCGCGCAGCAGCACGACGGTTCCGCCCGCGACTAGCGTGCCGCCGAACCAGTTGTTGAGCGGCGACGAATGCCAGATCGGCATCGCCATCAGCGTGCGCTCGTGGCGGCCGATGCCGGTCGCGAGCGCCGCCTGCATCGCCGCGAGCGTAACGGTGCGGTGGCTGTGCACGCAGCCTTTCGGGTGGCCGGTCGTGCCGGACGTATAGAGGATCTGCGCGATGTCGTCGTCGGCCGGCTCGATGCCCGCGAGGCCGTCCATCGTCGCGCACAGCGTGTCGAAGCACGGCACGCCGTCGAGTTCGCCTTCGGTCACGAGCCGCCGCGCGGGATGCACGAGCCGTTCGACCACCGGCGCAAGCGCCACGTCGAACAGCAGCGCCTTGCTGCGGCTGTGTTCGAGCACGTAGTCGACTTCCGGCGCCTGCAGCTTGTGGTTGACCGGCACGAACGTCGCGCCGAGCCGCCACGCGCCGAACATCAGGTCGACGAACGCCGGCGTGTTGAAGCACATCGCGGCGACGCGGTCGCCGGCCGCGACGCCGAGCGCGCTCAGCACGGCTGCCGCGCGGTGCGAGCGCTCGCGCGCGGCGGCATAGGTGATCGTCGCGGATTCGCTGACGAGGAATGGCTGGTCGGGCGTCGCACGGGCGGCGCGGTCGAGGGCGGCGACGAGGTTCATCGTGACTCCGGGCGGGCGGGCGAAGGCGAACTGGGCCTTACCAAGCTATCCAAAGGGCATCAGGCCGGGTACGCGCGCTGCAGCAGCGCGGCGACGTCGATCGCGTGCGGATCGAAGCCGCCCGCGATGCGGCCCCAGTCGGGCGCGGCGAGCCGCGTCGCAACGAACGCGTCGGCGACGGCCGCCGGCGCATCGCGGCGCAGCAGGCACGCCTGCGCGAGCACCGCGAGCCGCTGCGCGAACACGCGGCCCGACGCCTCGAGCGTGTCGGCCGGCGCCGCGAGCATCGCGCGCAGCGCATCGAGCGCCGTGCGGATGCGCGGTTCGCCCGCGCCGAGATCGGCGAGTTCGGCGAACAGGGCGGCGGCCGCGTCGGGCTCGCGCGATATCGCGCGCAGCACGTCGAGGCACATCACGTTGCCGGAGCCTTCCCAGATCGAGTTGACGGGCGCCTCGCGGAACAGCCGCGCGATCGGGCCGTCGTCGACGTAGCCGTTGCCGCCGAACACTTCCATCACCTCGCCGGTCAGCTCGACCGCGCGCTTGCACACCCAGAATTTCGCGGCGGGCGTGACGATGCGCTTCCATGCGCGTTCGCGCGGCGAGTCGTCGCGCTCGAACGCATCGGCGAGACGCATCGAGAGGGACAGCGCGGCCTCGCTTTCGAGCGCGAGATCGGCGAGCACGGTGCGCATCAGCGGCTGCTCGGCGAGCGCGCGGCCGAACGCATGACGCTGGCGCGTGTACGCGATCGCCTGCACGACGCCCTGGCGCAGCATCGCCGCGCTGCCGAGCACGCAGTTCAGCCGCGTGGTGGTGGCCATCTCGATGATGGTCGGGATGCCGCGGCCTTCGTCGCCGAGCATGATGCCCCACGCGTCGTTCAGCTCGATCTCGCTGCTCGAGTTGCTGCGGTTGCCGACCTTGTCCTTCAGCCGCTGGATCTCGACCGCGTTCTTGGTGCCGTCCGGCCGCCAGCGCGGCACGTAGAAGCACGACGGGCTGCCGGCTTCGGTGCGTGCGACGACGAGGTGGGCATCGCACATCGGCGCCGAGAAAAACCACTTGTGGCCGCGCAGCCGGTATTCGCCGCCGCGTCCGCCCGCGCCGACGGCGCTCGCGAGCGTCGTGTTCGCGCGCACGTCGGAGCCGCCCTGTTTCTCGGTCATGCCCATGCCGAACCAGATCGAGCGCTTGTCGGCGACCGGCACGTCGCGCGGATCGTAGTCGTTGCTGTAGAGCTTGTCGCGCAGCAGGTCCCACAGCGCGGGCTCCTTCTGCAGCACGGGAATCGCGGCCTGCGTCATCGTCGCCGGGCACAGCGTGCCGGCCTCGATCTGGCCATGCAGGTAGAAGCCGGCCGCGGTCGCGGCCCAGCGGCCGCGGCGCGTGTCGCGGAACGCGAGCGACACGAAACCTTCGTGGCGGTACTGGCCGAGCAGCGTGTGCCAGGCCGGGTGGAAGTCGACGCGGTCGATGCGCCGGCCGCGCCGGTCGAAGGTGTGCAGTTCCGGCGTGTGGCGGTTCGCCTCGTCGGCGAGGCGCGCGGTGTCGGCGCTGCCGAGCCGCGCGCCGTACGCGTCGAGCTGCGGCACGGCCCAGTCGGCGCCCGCGCGGGTGAGCGCATCGCGCAGCGCGATGTCCGTCGCGAAGAGGTTATAGTCGACCAGTTCGTCGAACTGGTTCGTGACGGCGTGAGTCGATTCGGTCATCGAGGTGTCTCCGGTCTCATGCTGCGCGGGCGGCCGGCGTCATGCCGCACGGATGACGCTTCGGCGCCGGCTCCGGCCCCCGGTAAAACGCATGCCCTGCTGATTTCCAGAGTAGCAAATATGCCGCCGCGACATGTTCAGGTTCCGGCGCCGCCCGGCCAGCCGGCGGCGCAACCCGCGCCCGCCTTGCGCCGCCGGCCGCGCCAGTCGCGCGCGCAGGCGAGTTCCGACGCGCTGCAGCAGGCGTTCGTTCAGCTTTTGCTCGAACGCGGCTACGCGAAGGCGACGATCCGCGAGATCGCGGCGGTCGCGGGCGTGAGCATCGGCACCTTCTACGAATACTTCGGCGACAAGCAGAGCCTCGCGGCGCTCTGCATCCATCGGCACGTACAGGCGTTGGCCGACCGGCTGCGCGACGCCATCGCGCGATTGCACGGCGCGCCGCGGGCCGAACTCGCCGCCGCGCTCGTCGACCTGCAGGTCGACGCGATCGGCGCCGACGCGGCGCTGTGGGGCGCGCTGTTCGCGCTGGAGCGGCAGGTGTCGCCGCTCACCGCCTACCGCCGGCATTACGACGCGTACGTCGCGCTGTGGCGCGACGCACTCGCGCACGCGGCCGATCCGCCGCCGGCCGCACGGCTCGACGGGCTCGCGCGGATGGCGCATACGATCTGCTACGGCGGGCTTTCGCAGGCGTTGCTGACGCTCGGGCCCGCGTTCGACATCGCCGCGCTGCGCAGCGAACTGCGGGCCGTGCTGCTCGCCTACCTGGCGGCGGCCGGCCGGTAGCAGGCCCTAGGGGAAATGCCTGATTCGCATGTCGCCCCGACAGGCTAGCCTTGCCGCTGCGTACCCCTTCCCACGGGCCATGAGAAAAATGCATGGCCGCCATGACGAACTTTCGATTGTCGACCGATATTGGCTCGGGCTAAATCGTGCGACAGATGCAGGCCGTGCGTGTTGCGCGCGGCCGCCCGAAGGACATCAGAAGGAGGAGTCATGCGAAGCGCGACCGCGCCCCGTTCGAAACTGCCCGACGTCGGGACGACGATCTTCACGGTGATCGGCCAACTGGCTGCCCGGCACGATGCGTTGAACCTGTCGCAGGGGGCGCCGAATTTCGCGCCCGATCCGGCGCTCGTCGAAGGCGTCGCGCGCGCGATGCGCGACGGGCACAACCAGTACGCGCCGATGGCCGGCGTCATGGCGCTGCGCGAGCGGCTCGCCGAAAAGACCGACGCGCTGTACGGCACGCACTACGATCCGGCGACCGAGATCACGGTGATCGCGAGCGCGAGCGAAGGGCTCTATGCGGCGATCAGCGCGCTCGTGCATCCGGGCGACGAGGTGATCTACTTCGAGCCGTCGTTCGACAGCTATGCGCCGATCGTGCGGCTGCAGGGCGCGACGCCGGTGGCGATCAAGCTGTCGCCCGAGCATTTCCGCGTGAACTGGGACGAAGTCGCCGCGGCGATCAACCCGCGCACGCGGATGATCATCGTCAACACGCCGCACAACCCGACCGCGACGGTGTTTTCCGCCGACGATCTCGAACGGCTCGCGCAGCTCACGCGCGATACCGGCATCGTGATCCTGTCCGACGAGGTCTACGAGCACGTCGTGTTCGACGGCGCGCAGCACCAGAGCATGGCGCGCCATCGCGAGCTGGCCGAGCGCAGCGTGATCGTGTCGTCGTTCGGCAAGTCGTTCCACGTGACGGGCTGGCGGGTCGGCTATTGCCTCGCGCCGGCCGAGCTGATGGACGAGATCCGCAAGGTGCACCAGTTCATGGTGTTCGCGGCCGACACGCCGATGCAGGTCGCGTTCGCGGAGATCCTCGCGCGGCCGGACAGCTATCTCGGCCTGTCGGCGTTCTACCAGGCCAAGCGCGACCTGCTCTCGCGCGAGCTGGCCGATTCTCGTTTCGAACTGCTGCCGAGCGAAGGCTCGTTCTTCATGCTCGCGCGCTTCCGGCACTTCTCGGACGAAAGCGACAGCGATTTCGTGCTGCGCCTGATCCGCGACGCGCGCGTCGCGACGATTCCGCTGTCGGCGTTCTATACCGACGGCACCGACGCCGGCGTGATCCGGCTCAGTTTCTCGAAGGACGACGCGACGCTGATCGAAGGCGCGCGGCGGCTGCGTTCGCTGTAAGGCCCGTACGGAAACCGGCGACGGGCACCCGGCGACGGGACGTCGCACCGACCAGACACAGGAGATCACGATGAAGCACACGGCCACCCTGAAACTCGCGTTCGCACTCGCGTGCGCCATCGGCTCGGGCGCGGCGCTCGCCGAGGCGCAGACGCTGCGCTTCGGCCTCGAAGCGCAATATCCGCCGTTCGAATCGAAAGCGCCGAACGGCGACCTGCAGGGCTTCGACATCGACGTCGGCAATGCCGTCTGCCAGACGGCGAAGCTCTCGTGCAAATGGGTCGAGACGTCGTTCGACGGCCTGATTCCCGCGCTGCAGGGCCGCAAGTTCGACGCGATCAACTCGGCGATGAACGCGACCGAGCAGCGGCGCCAGGCGATCGACTTCACGACGATCATCTATCGCGTGCCGACCCAGTTGATCGCACGCACCAGCAGCGGCCTGCTGCCGACGCCGGAATCGCTCAAAAGCAAGCGCGTCGGCGTGCTGCAGGCGTCGATCCAGGAAACCTTCGCGAAGGCGCACTGGGAGCCGGCGGGCGTCGCGGTCGTCGCGTACCAGGACCAGAACCAGGCGTACGCGGACCTCGTGGCCGGCCGTCTCGACGCGACGCTCGTGCTCGCCCCGTCCGGCCAGCGCGGCTTCCTGTCGCGTCCGGACGGCAAGGGCTTCTCGTTCGTCGGCCAGCCCGTGCGCGACGACAAGATTCTCGGCAATGGCATCGCATTCGGGCTGCGTAAAGGCGACAGCGCGCTGAAGGCGAAGCTCGACGCGGCGATCGACAAGCTGAAGGCGGACGGCACGGTGAAGTCGCTCGGCCTGAAGTATTTCGGCGATATCGACATCTCGGCGAAGTAAGCGGAGCCGCGCGCGATGCAGAACGGGAACACGGCCGCCGCGGGTGGCAAACAGGGCCGCGCATCGTTGTCGGGTGACGCGATCGAAGCCGTGCTCGTCGCCGAACTGGGCGATGCGCTCGTGACGCGCGCGGTGGATATCGATCCGCGTTACTTCACCGCGTACAACGAGCCGGCCGGCGTGCGGCCGCGTGCGCTGGTGCGACCGCGCAGTGTCGACGACGTGTCGCGCACGCTCGCGCTGTGTGCGCGGCTCGGCCAGCCGGTCGTGCCGCAGGGCGGTTTGACCGGACTCGCGCGCGGTGCGGTCGCGCTCGGCGGCGAGGTGGTGCTGTCGATGGAGCGCTTCGCGGGCATCGAGGCGCTCGACGCGGCGGCCGGCACGATGACGGTACGCGCCGGAACGCCGCTGCAGACGGTGCAGGAAGCCTCGGAAGCGGCGGGTTTCACGTTCGGCGTCGATCTCGGCGCACGCGGCTCGTGCCAGATCGGCGGCATGCTCGCGACCAATGCGGGCGGCACGCGCGCGATCCGCTACGGGATGATGCGCGAGCAGGTGCTCGGGCTCGAGGCCGTGCTCGCGGACGGCACGGTCGTGTCTTCGATGAACCGGATGCTGAAGAACAACGCGGGCTACGACCTCAAGCAGCTGTTCATCGGCAGCGAAGGGACGCTCGGCGTCGTCACGCGCGCGGTGCTGCGGCTGCATCCGCTGCTGGCCGCGCCGGCCACGGCGCTCTGCCGCGTGCGCGACTACGACGCGGTCGTCGCGCTGTGGAACAGCGTGCGCATGTTGCCGGAGGTCGTCAGTTTCGAGGCGATGTGGCCGGCGTTCTACGACTACGTCGCGCGTCATACGCCGGGTGTTTCGGCACCGTTCGTCGGCGACGATGGTTTCGCGATCCTGATCGAATGCGCGACGAGCGCGCCGGGCGGCGATGCGCACCAGGCGCTGGAAGCCGGTCTCGCGGCGGGGTTCGACGCAGGGCTCGTGGAGGATGCGGTGCTCGCGACGTCGGAGCGGCAGGCGCGTGACTTGTGGACGCTGCGCGAAGGCCTCGCGATCGACGCGCTGCCGCGGCTCGTCAACTTCGACGTGAGCCTGCCGACGGGCGAACTCGGCGCATTCGCCGAGCGTTGCGAGGCGGCATTGCGGGCGCGCTGGCCGGACGTCACGTGCCTGTTCTTCGGCCATGTCGGCGACGGCAACGTGCATATCGGTGTGTCGCTGGCCGTGATGACCGACACGGACCTCGATGCGCTCGATCACTGCGTGTACGCGGTGGTGCGTGACATGGGCGGCTCGGTGTCGGCCGAGCACGGGATCGGCGTGCTCAAGCGCCCCTATCTCGCGCACACGCGCAGCGACGCGGAAATCGGATTGATGCGACGCCTGAAGGCCGCGCTGGATCCGCTCGGCATCCTGAACCCCGGCAAGGTGCTTTGATCGGGGTGACGCACGTTGCCGGCGGGAGCCGGCCGGCGTAATGCGTCAGCCGTCCACCCAGCGCAGCGCACCGATCTTCAGGTGCTCGACGACGCTGCGTGCCCAGTCGAGTTCGGCATTGAGCAGGACGAGCGCATGCTCGTTCTGCAGCAGGAACAGGCGCGGCACCTGATCGGCCTGCGCGGTGGCGCGCAGCGTTTCGAGGCGTTCGCGCTCCGCGTCGAGCCGCGTGATTCGAAGCTCGAGCTGGTGGCGGGCATCTTCGGCGTCGAGCAGCGGCAGGAACGCGAGGCCGGCGCCGAATGCCGGAAATTCACGTGCGGGTTCCGCGAGCAGCGCATGCAGCCACGCCTGCCCGGCCGTGTGGCCGGCCTCGGTCAGCGCATACAGCGTGCGCTCGGGAAACGCGCCGTCGCGCTCGGTGTCGTGCACGGCGATCAGCCCGTCGCGCAGCAGCCGGTCGATCGTCTGGTAGAGGCTCGTGCGCTGGCGCACGTTGACGACTTCGTCGTACCCGCGCGCCTTCAGCTGCTGCAGCATCCCGTAGGGATGCATCGGCGTTTCGGTGAGCGTCGCGAGGACGGCCAGCGCAAGCGGAGACGGACGGCTGGTGGACATGAATAGTTATTCAATATCTAGTAAGAATATAACTATTCTCAACCAGACTATCATATTTCACAAGGGTTTCAGCCGAGGTGCGAGCGCTTCGCGGCCGGGGCGACGGTTTCCATCGTCGCGAGACCATGCACGATCCCGCAATCCTCGACCGAATGCTCGCCGACGCACTGGCGGCGCAATTCGGTGAGCTGGTCGCGCAGATGCGTGAGTTCCGCGAGGCGTGCATCGACGTGTCCGATGTGCTCGTCGAGCAGCGAATTGATCGAATCGCAGGGGTCGGCCGGCGTGTCGGTGAGCTGCAGCAGCGCGCGGATTTCGTCGTGCGCCATGTCGAGCGCACGGCAGTTACGGATGAAGCGCAGCCGCTCGACATGCACGTCGGTGTAGTTGCGGTAGTTCGAGTCGGTGCGCTCCGCATCCGGCATCAGACCCTCTTTCTCGTAGAAACGGATCGTCTCGGGTGTGCAGCGGGCCGCTTTGGCCAGTTCGCCGATCTTCATGACCTTTCTCCCGTGTAAGGGTTGACCTTGTAGTGGCTTCAGGGTGTTAACTCTACACCGTTAGCCATTGAGGAGGTTGTCATGACCGACGCCCAGCGTACCCACGACCCACGACACCGTCATGCCGGCGGCGCCGCTCCGTGCTGCGCCGACGCGCACGATACGGATACGGCGACCGTCGCCGAGGGGGCGCCGACGGCCGGCGAGCACGCGCACGGCGAGGTCGCCGCAGCGCGCGGCGCGCAGTCGCATGCCCACAGCCACGACCACGAGCATGATCACGCGCATGCGGTTCGTGAAGAGGGCCATGCCCGCGGCGCCGGTTGCAGCCACGGCAGCGGCGAGGAACACGACCACGACCATGGTCATGACCATGCACACGAGCACGGCGACGGCCATCTCCATGGCACCGCCTGTGCACACGGCAGCGCCGCACACGACCATGCCGGTCGCGACCACGACCACGACCACGACCACGACCACGCGGCCGGCGACTGCTGCGCGCCAGCCGCGCTGACGCTCGCGCCGCTGCCGGTTGCGCAGGCGACCGCGTCGGGCCACGTGCGCTCCGCGTTCCGAATCATGCAGATGGACTGCCCGACCGAGGAAACGCTGATCCGCAAGAAGCTCGGCGGGATGAGCGAAGTGTCGGCGCTCGAATTCAACCTGATGCAGCGGATGCTGACGGTCGAGCACGTGCCGGACGCCCAGCCGGCGATCGAAAGCGCGATCCGCTCGCTCGGGATGACGCCCGAGGCGGCAGCGCCCGGCGCACCGGCCGCGCGCGTCGCCGACGCGCCCCCGAAGCCGTGGTGGCCGCTGGCGCTCGCCGGTGTCGCCGCGATCGCGTCCGAAGGCGCGACCTGGGCCGGCCTGCCCGTGTGGCTCGCGGCGGCGCTTGCGCTCGCGGCGGTGCTCGCATGCGGGCTCACCACGTACAAGAAGGGCTGGATCGCGATCCGCAACGGCAACCTGAACATCAACGCGCTGATGAGCATCGCGGTGACGGGCGCGATGGCGATCGGCCAGTGGCCGGAAGCGGCGATGGTGATGGTGCTGTTCACGATCGCCGAGCTGATCGAAGCGAAGTCGCTCGACCGCGCACGCAACGCGATCCAGGGCCTGATGCAGCTCGCGCCGGACACCGCGACCGTGCAGGACGCCGACGGGTCGTGGCGCACGATCGAGGCCGCGCAGGTGGCGCTCGGCGCGGTCGTGCGCGTGAAGCCGGGCGAGCGGATCGGGCTGGACGGCGAAGTCGTCGCGGGCCGCTCGACGGTGAACCAGGCGCCGATCACCGGCGAGAGCCTGCCCGTCGACAAGACGACCGGCGACGCCGTGTACGCGGGCACGATCAACGAATCGGGTTCGTTCGACTATCGCGTGACGGCCGTCGCGGCCAACTCGACGCTCGCGCGGATCATCCACGCGGTTGAAGAAGCGCAGGGCGCGAGGGCGCCGACGCAACGCTTCGTCGACCAGTTCGCACGTGTCTACACGCCGATCGTGTTCGCGGTCGCGCTGCTGGTCGCGGTGGCGCCGCCGCTCGTGATGGGCGGTGCGTGGCACGACTGGATCTACCGCGCGCTGGTGCTGCTCGTAATCGCGTGCCCGTGCGCGCTGGTGATCTCGACGCCGGTGACGATCGTGTCGGGGCTCGCGGCAGCCGCACGACGCGGGATTCTCGTGAAGGGCGGCGTGTACCTGGAAGAAGGGCGCAAGCTCGCGTGGCTCGCGCTCGACAAGACCGGCACGATCACGCACGGCAAGCCGGTGCAGACCGACTTCGACCTGCACGCGACCGACGCCGACGACGCACGCGTGCGGCACCTCGGCGCGAGCCTCGCGGCGCGCTCCGATCACCCGGTGTCGCAGGCGATCGCCACGGCTGCCCGCGATGCAGGCACGACGGCATTCGCCGATGTACAGGACTTCGAAGCGATCGTCGGGCGCGGCGTGCAGGGCACGATCGACGGCACGCGCTACTGGCTCGGCAACCACCGGCTCGTCGAGGAACTCGAGCGCTGCTCGACGGCCCTCGAAGCGAAGCTCGACGCGCTCGAGCGGCAGGGCAAGAGCGTCGTGGTGCTGGTCGACGAAGCACGCGTGCTCGGCATCTTCGCGGTGGCCGACACGATCAAGGACACGAGCCGCGAGGCGATCGCGGATCTGCATGCACTCGGCATCCGCACCGCGATGCTGACCGGCGACAACCCGCATACCGCGCAGGCGATCGCGCAGCAGGCCGGCATCGACGACGCGCGCGGCAACCAGTTGCCGGAAGACAAGCTCGCGGCAGTCGAGGAACTGTCGGCCGGCGGCGCGGGCGCGGTCGGGATGGTCGGCGACGGGATCAACGACGCACCGGCGCTCGCGCGCGCCGACATCGGCTTCGCGATGGGCGCGATGGGCACCGACACGGCGATCGAGACGGCCGACGTCGCGCTGATGGACGACGACCTGCGCAAGATCCCCGCGTTCGTGCGGCTGTCGCGTGCGACGCATCGCGTACTGGTGCAGAACATCGGCTTCGCGCTCGGCGTGAAGATCGTGTTCCTCGGCCTCACGGTCGCGGGGCTCGGCACGATGTGGATGGCGGTCTTCGCCGACGCGGGCGCAAGCCTGATCGTCGTGGCCAACGGTTTGCGGCTGCTGTCGTCCTCGGGGGCGTTCGGCGGCGGGCAGGCCAAGCGTTGAGGAGCGGGCGATGAGCTTTCTGAAACGAATCCTGGGCGGCCACGGCGGTAGCCATGGCGGCGGGCACGGCAACAACAGCGGTTACGGTAGCGGGCATCACGGCGGGCAGCGCCGGGACGGGCACGGCGGCCACGAGGCGCGCGGCCGCGATCGCCACGGCTGGGGCTGGCAGGCGCCGGCCGACAGTCGAAGCGGGCCGGCCGGCGGCAACGTGCCGCTGACCCAGCTGGCCTGCGCGGCCTGCGGCGCACTCAATGCGGCGGATGCGCGCTTCTGCGCGCAGTGCGGTGCCGCGCAACGCGGCAAGTCCTGCAGCCGCTGCCACTCGGCGCTCGCGGACGACGCGCGGTTCTGCCCCGGGTGCGGGACGCAGGCTGCGTAAGCCGGTTGGTCCGCGCATTCGCGCCGGCGGCGTGTGAACGCCGGCCGGCGCGCTTCGTTTCAGGCCGCCGCGCAGGCTTGCGATCAGCGCAGCGGCAGGTAGATCTCGGTGCGCAGGTCGGCCGGCGCCGCATCCATCGGCGTATTGAGGTACAGCTCGAACGGCGGCGCGTCGGCGGCTTCACGGCCCGCGTGACGCAGCCAGTCGCCGTAGAGCCACTGGTAGGCGGTCTTCAGGTCCGCATACGGCCCCGTATGCAGCAGCACCGCGTATTCGCCGCCCGCGACCGTCGCACGCTCCACCGGCGGCACGGGTTCGACGTCAGGCGCGCCGTCGGCCGGCACGAAGCAGGCCTTCGCGCGCAACTGTGCTTCGGGCGTCGTGTCCGGGTCGTCGTAAAAGATCCCGATCATCTTCGCGCCCGGCCCGATCAGCCCGTGCTGCCCGACCCACGCACCGATCCGGGCGAACGCGTCGCCGACCTTCAGGTACGAACCGGTGTGCGCCACTGCATAGCCGCGCAATTCCGGCAGCCGCCGGATCTCCACTTCATGCTTGAACATGTCTTCCTCTCCACGCTGTAACGGATAGATGGGCCGGTGGCGGCCCGTGCGCCGGTGCTGCACGGGCGGCACGCCGTAGGCGTCGCGAAACGCCCGCGCGAATGCATGCGTCGAACCGTAGCCCGCGCGTCGGGCGATTTCGTCGATCGGCCGCGCCGTGCACACGAGATCCTCGGACGCGCGCACGATCCGCATCCGCCGCACCGTCAGCACGATCGACTCGCCGTACAGCGCGCGATAGACGCGCTGCCAGTGATACGGCGACAGGCACGCGACTTCGGCGAGCCGGTTCAGGTCGAGCGGGCCGTCGAGGTGCGCGTGAATGTACGCGTGGACGCGCGCCACGCTCGCCGCATAGCGAAGCCAGGCGGGCGGGTCGGGTTTCGTTTCGTTGATCATCGCGTGTCCGGGCAGGAACCGACGTCACGGTAGCACGGCCGGATTGGATAAATCTTGCGGAAATGCGTAGGAAACCGATGAATCGCGCCCTTTTTATTCGGGCGAAATAGGGTCTTGCCCCGCGCAGATCTAGAACTAAAGTTAAAGACGGTGAAATCGGGTGATCGCGTCATTTTTCTCGGGTAAGTTGCTCCGTCGGGGCAGCACGTTTTTCGAAGTACGCAGGTAGTTCGTCGATGTTCAATCGCAACACCACGTTTTCGGGAGAAGAAGAAATGGATGCTTCCAGCTTCATCACGTCGCTGCAGACCACGCTAGGGGGGTATCTGCCAAAGATCGCCGGCGCGATCGGCATCCTGGTGATCGGCTGGCTGATCGCCGTCGTCGTGCGGGCCGGCGCAATGCGCCTGCTGAGCGCGCTGAAGGTCGATCAGCGGATCAACGAAAGTACCGGCCAGGGTGCCTGCGTCGAGCGCATCATCGCGGGCGGCCTGTTCTGGCTCGTGCTGCTCGTCACCGCGGTGGGCATCTTCAACGTGCTCAACCTGTATGCGGTCTCGAACCCGTTCTCGCTGCTCGTCACGCACATCGTCAACTACCTGCCGAACCTGATCGGCGGCGCGGCGCTGACGCTGATCGCGTGGCTCATCGCGTCGCTGCTGCGCAGCCTCGCGAACCGCGCGCTGAAGGCGAGCAAGATCGACGACAAGCTGTCCGAAGGCGCCGGCATGCAGCCGATGAGCGGCTATCTCGGCGACGTGCTGTTCTGGCTCGTGATCCTGATGTTCCTGCCGGCGATCCTCGGATCGTTCGCGCTGTCGGGGCTGCTGTCGCCGGTGCAGGGGATGGTCGACAAGCTGCTCGCGATCGTGCCGAACATTTTCGCGGCCGCGGTGATCGGCATCGTCGGCTGGATCGTCGCGCGCGTGCTGCGCGGCCTCGTGACGAACCTGCTCGTCGCCGCCGGCGCCGACCGCCTCACGCAGCGCCTCGACAGCCCGACGCCGGTGCGCGTGTCGAGCCTGGTCGGCACGATCGTCTACGTGTTCGTGTTCGTGCCGACGCTGATCTCCGCGCTCGACGCGCTGAAGATCGACGCGATCTCGGTGCCGGCCACCAACATGCTGAACCAGTTCCTCGGCGCGGTGCCGGACATCGTCGCGGCGATCGTGATCGTGCTGGTGACGTTCTACTTCGCGCGCTTCGTCGCGTCGCTCGCGCAGAAGCTGCTGGAAGCCGCGGGCGCCGACGGGCTGCCGGCCGTGCTCGGCGTCGAGCGCGTGTTCTCGGGGATCCTGCAGCCGTCGGTGCTGGTCGCGCGGTTGATCGTGTTCTTCGCGATGCTGTTCGCGTCGGTCGAAGCGGCGAACCGGCTCGGCTTCTCGCAGGTGCGCGACGTCGTCACGCTGTTCATCGAATTCGGCGGCCACGTGCTGATGGGTGGCGTGATCCTCGTGATCGGCGTGTGGCTCGCGGGCCTCGCGCGCCGCGTGATCGAGCAGGCCGACCGCGAGCACAGCGTGCTGTTCGCGCGCATCGCGCAATTCGCGATCCTGGGCCTCGTGTTCGCGATGGGGCTGCGCGCGATGGGCATCGCCAACGAGATCGTCCAGCTCGCCTTCGGCCTCGTGCTCGGCGCGATCGCGGTGGCGGTGGCGCTGTCGTTCGGCCTCGGCGGCCGCGAAGCGGCCGGCAAGCTGCTCGACCGCTGGTTCAACCAGCGCGGCGGCGGCCAGTAACGCCACCGTCGCGCATCCGTCCGGCCGCGCGGCATGGCCGGACGGCGCTGCGGCCGCAGGTGGATCCGGCCGGGCGAGAACGGCACGCGATAGCGTCCGCTCGCGCGGCGCCGTCGGCGCCCGGCGGTCGGCGTTCGGCGTTCGGCGAAGGCTGCCGCTGTGCCGCCTGCGGCGTGCCGGCTGCGTCACGCGTTCCGTGTCGGCATTTCTGCAAGCGAAATGTCAGCCGCGATCTTTGCCGAATTTCGATAACACGTCGTTTAATGACTCTCTAGCATCGATTCTCAGTCGCGCAGGCCGGCAGGCATGGCGCCTTTGAGGAGAGAGTCCGATGAAAGCAGAGTCGAATGGCCGGCCCGCCGCCGGCGCCAAGTCGTCCGGCCAGCCCGCGCTCCAGCAGACGCTCGGGACCTGGCAACTGTGGGGCATCGCGGTCGGCCTCGTGATTTCCGGCGAGTACTTCGGCTGGAGCTACGGCTGGGCGAGCGCCGGCACGCTGGGCTTCGTCGTCACCGCGCTGTTCGTCGCGGCGATGTACACCACCTTCATTTTCAGTTTCACCGAGCTGACGACGTCGATCCCGCATGCGGGCGGCCCGTTCGCGTATGCGCGCCGGGCGTTCGGCCCGACCGGCGGCTATCTCGCCGGCGCGGCGACACTCGTCGAGTTCGTGTTTGCGCCGCCCGCGATCGCACTCGCGATCGGCGCGTACCTGCACGTGCAGTTCCCCGGCCTCGAGCCCAAGCATGCGGCGATGGGCGCGTATCTCGTGTTCATGGCGCTGAACATCGTCGGCGTGCAGATCGCGGCGACCTTCGAGCTGGTCGTCACGCTGCTCGCGATCTTCGAGCTGCTGGTGTTCATGGGCGTCGTGTCGCCGGGCTTCGCGTGGAGCAACTTCATGAAGGGCGGCTGGTCGGGCGCCGATCATTTCAGCGTGGGCGCGTTCCACGGGATGTTCGCGGCGATCCCGTTCGCGATCTGGTTCTTCCTCGCGATCGAAGGCGTCGCGATGGCCGCCGAGGAAGCGAAGAACCCGAAGCGCTCGATCCCGATCGCGTACGTGGCCGGGATCCTGACCCTCGTTGCACTCGCGATCGGCGTGATGGTGTTCGCCGGCGGCGCGGGCGACTGGACCAAGCTCGCGAACATCAACGATCCGCTGCCGCAGGCGATGAAGTACATCGTCGGCGCGAACAGCGGCTGGATGCACATGCTCGTGTGGCTCGGGCTGTTCGGGCTGGTCGCGTCGTTCCACGGGATCATCCTCGGCTATTCGCGCCAGATCTTCGCGCTGGCCCGCGAAGGCTACCTGCCGGAATGGCTCGGGAAGGTGCATCCGCGCTTCAAGACGCCCCATCGCGCGATTCTCGCGGGCGGCGTGGTCGGGATCGCGGCGATCTACAGCGACGAGCTGATCCAGTTCGGCGGCCAGACGCTGACCGCGAATATCGTGACGATGTCGGTATTCGGTGCGATCGTTATGTATATCGTGAGCATGGCGTCGCTGTTCAAGCTGCGCCGCTCGCAGCCGAACATGGCGCGGCCGTTCCGCGCGCCGCTGTACCCGATCTTCCCGGCATTCGCGATCCTGGCCGCGCTCGTCTGTCTCGGCACGATGGTGTACTTCAACGGGCTGGTCGCGCTGGTGTTCCTCGGCTTCCTCGCGTTCGGCTACGCGTACTTCCTCGCGACGCGTGCGCAGCGTGCGAGTGCGCCGGGCGACGCGCTGCTGGAGGAGTGAGCAGGGTGACGATGAACGGCCGTTCCTGACGGCATCCGGCGCGCCCCGTCGAACGGGCGCGCCGTCGGCTTTTGGCAAGGAGATTCGCAGATGTCCTATACGGAGACGATCGGTCCGCGCACGTACCGTTTCGCGGACCTGAAGACGCTGCTCGCGAAGGCGAGCCCGTTGCGTTCCGGCGACCAGCTCGCCGGGGTCGCGGCGGCGAGCGAGGAGGAGCGCGTCGCCGCGAAAATCGCGCTCGCGGGCGTGCCGCTGAAGGCGTTCCTGAACGAAGCGGTGATCCCGTACGAAGACGACGAGGTCACGCGCCTCATCGTCGACGATCACGATGCGGCTGCCTTCGCGGAAATCTCGCACCTCACCGTCGGCGAGTTCCGCAACTGGCTGCTGTCGCCGGCGGCCGACGGCGCGGCGCTCGAACGGATCGCGCCGGGGCTCACGCCCGAGATGGTCGCGGCGGTGTCGAAGCTGATGCGCAACCAGGACCTGATCGCGGCGGCGAGGAAGCGCCGCGTGGTCACGCGCTTTCGCAACACGGTCGGGCTGCCGGGCCGGATGTCGGTGCGGCTGCAGCCGAACCACCCGACCGACGACGTGAAGGGCATCGCCGCGTCGATGCTCGACGGGCTGATGTACGGCTGCGGCGACGCGATGATCGGCATCAACCCCGCCACCGACAGCCTCGCGGCGATCGTGAAGCTGCTCGCGATGATCGACGGCTTCCGCGAACGCTACGGCGTGCCGACGCAGTCGTGCGTGCTCACGCACGTGACCAACACGATCGCGGCGGTCGAGAAGGGCGCGCCGGTCGACCTCGTGTTCCAGTCGATCGCGGGCACGGAGAAGGCGAACGCGAGCTTCGGCATCTCGCTCGCGCTGCTCGGCGAGGCGCGCGAGGCCGCGTTGTCGCTCAAGCGCGGCACGGTCGGCAACAACCTGATGTACTTCGAGACGGGGCAAGGCAGCGCGCTGTCGGCGAACGCGCACTTCGGCGTCGATCAGCAGACCTGCGAAGTGCGCGCGTATGCGGTGGCGCGCAAGTTCGACCCGTTCCTCGTGAACACGGTGGTCGGCTTCATCGGGCCGGAATACCTGTACGACGGCAAGCAGATCATCCGCTCGGGGCTCGAGGATCACTTCTGCGGGAAGCTGCTCGGCGTGCCGATGGGCTGCGACATCTGCTACACGAACCACGCGGAAGCCGACCAGGACGACATGGACACGCTGCTGACGCTGCTCGGTGCGGCCGGCATCAACTTCATCATGGGGATTCCGGGCGCGGACGACGTGATGCTGAACTACCAGAGCACGTCGTTCCACGACCAGCTGTACGTGCGCGAGGTGCTGGGCCTGCGCCGCGCGCCGGAATTCGAGGAGTGGCTGGAGACGATGGAGATCGCCGACGCGCACGGTGCGTTGCGCGCCGCGACGTCGCGCGTGCCGCTGCTCGCGGGTGCGAACGACTGGATGGGGATTTCGGCATGAGCGACGCCGTCGAAAAGAACCCGTGGGCGCAGCTGAAGTCGTTCACGAACGCGCGGATCGCGCTCGGCCGCGCGGGCAACAGCCTGCCGACCGCGCCGCTGCTCGCGTTCAACCTGTCGCATGCGCAGGCGCGCGACGCGGTGCACCAGCCGCTCGACGCGGACGCGCTGCGGCGCGAGCTCGACGCGGCCGGCTTCGCGACGCTCGGCGTGCAGAGCGCGGCGCCCGATCGCCAGCATTACCTGCGCCGGCCCGACCTCGGCCGCAAGCTGTCGGATGAAGGGCGCGCGCTGCTGGCGGCGCACGGCGACGCGGTGAGCGGCGACGGGCCCGACGTCGTGTTCGTGGTCGGCGACGGGCTGTCGGCGTTCGCGGCCGCGAAGCAGGCGCTGCCGTTGCTGCAGGCCGTGCGGCCGCGGCTCGATGCGGATGGCTGGCGGATCGGCCCGGTGGTGGTCGCGACGCAGGCGCGCGTCGCGCTCGGCGACGAGATCGGCGAATTGCTGCGCGCGAAGGTCGTCGCGATGCTGATCGGCGAACGGCCGGGGCTCAGCTCGCCGGACAGCCTCGGCGTGTACCTGACGTGGGCGCCGAAGGTCGGCTGCCACGATGCGTTGCGTAACTGCATCTCGAACGTGCGGCCTGAAGGGCTGCCGTACGCGGGGGCCGCGCACAAGCTGCATTACCTGATGACGCACGCGCGCCGGCTCGGGCTGACGGGCGTCGGTCTGAAGGACGACAGCGATGCGTTGCTGCCCCAGGCGGAGGCGGAGCGGATCGGAGCGGATTGAAAAACCCCATGCGCGGGCCGCCGCGTGGCGGTGTTCGAGCCTTTCGAGCCGTTCGAGCGGCCTGACGGGCGCCTATCTGAACAACCGCTCGCACAGAAAATCGACGAACACGCGCAGCTTCGGCGACAGCTGCCGGCTCGACGGCCACACGATCGAGAATTGCCCCGGTGCGATCCGGTAGTCGTCGAGCACGGTGACGAGTGCGCCGTGCTCCAGCGCGTCACGCGCAAGGAAGTCGGGCATGTAGCCGATGCCGAGCCCCGCGAGCACGGTGCCGCGCAGGGCTTCCATGTTGTTGCAGGTCAGCGCGGTGCGCAGCTTCAGCGGCGTGCCGTCGTCGGCCGCGAGCGCCCAGTCCTGCAGCTTGCCGGTGGTCGGGAAGCAGTAGCGCACGCATTCGTGCGCTTCGAGATCGCGCGGCGTGCGCGGCGTGCCGGCCTGCGCGAGATACGCGGGGGTCGCGCACAGCA
The DNA here is from genome assembly GCF_002223205.1 of Burkholderia sp. AU27893. Classification (NCBI taxonomy): domain Bacteria; kingdom Pseudomonadati; phylum Pseudomonadota; class Betaproteobacteria; order Burkholderiales; family Burkholderiaceae; genus Burkholderia; species Burkholderia sp. AU27893. Next base: position 163,284 of record NZ_NKFD01000001.1, read on the forward strand.
CGAACGCGAACGGGCCGAGCCGCCGTGACATCAGGCTCGAATCCGACAGCGGGCCGCTGCGGATCACCGCGTCGAAGCCGCCTTCGACGACGTCCACCATCCGGTCGTTGAAATCGAGATCGAGTTCGACGTCCGGGTAGCGCTGCCGGAATTCGGGCAGCACCGGCAGCAGGAACCGGTAGCCGATCACCGGCAGGCTCACGCGCAGCTTGCCGCGCGGGCGTTGTGCGGAAGCCGTCACGGTTGCTTCGGCGTCGCGGAAATCCTCGAGGATCCGCTGGCAGCGTTCGTAGAAGTGCCGCCCTTCTTCGGTGAGCGTGACGCGCCGCGTCGTGCGGTTGAACAGCCGCACGCCGAGCGACTGCTCGAGTTTCGCGATCGTCTTGCCGACCGCCGACGCCGAGATGCCGAGCGCGCGGCCGGCCGCGACGAAGCTCAAGGCTTCCGCGGTGCGGACGAAGGCGACGATGCCGGTCAGGTTGTCCATCGAGTCGAAGGCGTGCGTCGACGCACGTGGTCGAGTGAATTGCGGAATTCTAGTCCGTTATATGCGGAGCTTTGCGTGGTTTTTCGCGGATTGAATCGGATTTATCTTCTGTCGCTCTGACGGCGCATCCGCGCCGGCTTTTCGAGGAGCGATGATGGATCACCCTTTTTCAGCCGCTTCGGACCCGTCGGCACGCCGGCGCGCATGGGTGCTGGCCGCCGTCTGCCTGGCCGCCGTCGCGCTGCCGCTGTCGTTTTCGGGCGGCGCCGTCGCGACGCCCGCGATCGGCCGCGACCTGCACGGCGGGACGGTCGCGATGAACTGGATCACCAACGCGTTCATGCTCGCGTTCGGCAGCTTCCTGATGGCGGCCGGCGCGCTGGCCGACCAGTTCGGCCGCAAGCGCCTGTTCGCGAGCGGCGTCGGCGGCTTCACACTGATGTCGGTCGCGCTCGCGTGCGCGCCGTCGATGCTCGCGGTCGACCTGCTGCGCGCCGCGCAAGGGCTCGCGGCGGCCGCGGCGCTCGCGGGCGGCACGGCCGCGCTCGCGCAGGAATTCGACGGCGCGGCGCGTACACGCGCATTCAGCCTGCTCGGCACGACCTTCGGCGTCGGGCTCGCGTTCGGGCCCGTGCTGGCCGGCGCGCTGATCGGGCATCACGGCTGGCGCGCGATCTTCGTGACGAGCGCGGTGGCCGGCGGGCTGTCGCTCGTAGTCGGGCTGCCGCGCATGCACGAGTCGCGCGACCCGCATGCGACGGGGCTCGACTGGCCCGGCACGGCCGCGTTCACCACCGCGCTGACGCTGTTCACGTTCGGCGTGATCGAGGCGCCCGCGCGCGGCTGGTCGAGCCCGCTGGTGATCGCGCTGCTGGCAGGCGCGGCGCTCGGCGCGTGGGCGTTCGTCGCGATCGAGACGCGGGTCGCGCGGCCGATGCTCGACCTGTCGCTGTTCCGGATCGCGCGCTTCGTCGGCGTGCAGGTGCTGCCGGTGTCGACCTGCTGCTGCTACATCGTGCTGCTCGTCGTGCTGCCGCTGCGCTTCATCGGCATCGACGGCTTCAGCGAGATCGACGCCGGCTGGCTGATGCTCGCGATTTCCGCGCCGATGCTGGTCGTGCCGTTCATCGCGGCGACGTTCACGCGCTGGCTGTCGGCCGGCGTGATCTCGGGGTTCGGGCTCCTGATCGCGGCAGCCGGGCTCGTGTGGCTGGGTATTGCGCTGCGCGGCGGCGCGGGGGCCGCGGCGATCGCGCCGATGGTGACGATCGGCGTCGGCGCCGGGATGCCGTGGGGGCTGATGGACGGGCTGTCGGTGAGCGTCGTGCCGAAGGAGCGCGCGGGGATGGCGACGGGAATCTTCAGCACGACGCGCGTGGCCGGCGAGGGGATCGCGCTCGCGATCGTGGGTGCGCTGCTGGCCGGGCTGGCGCGGACGGGGTTGACGCAGGCGGCGGGTGCCGCCGGCACGCCCGACGCGACGCTGCATGCGGCGGCGCGGCTCGCGACCGGTGATCTTGCAGGCGCGGCGGTTGCGTTGCCGGGTGTCGGGCATGCGGCGCTGCTCGCGAGTTACACGCATGCGTTCGATCGGTTGTTGATCGGGCTGGCGGTCGTGACTGTGCTGTGTGCGGGGGTGGTGTTCGCGTTTCTTGGCGGGCGACCGGCGGCGACTGAAACGGATGACGACACCGACGAGCACGCGCACACCGACGTGCCGGTGCGCCGCCGGATCGAACCGGCTTGTGCGGAGACGCCCACGCGTTGAGCCGCGCGTCGTCGCGCACGGGCGCGCCGGCCACGGCGGCGGGCGCGTCGTCCTGGTTCGTCATCGCCGCATTCGTACGCTGACGCTCCGCCTTGCCCCTCAAGCCAGCACCAGCGGCGGCAGCATCGCATCGGCCCGTGCCTGTGCGTGCTCCACCTCAACCACCACATAGCGCCGCGCATCGGGCCACAGATACGCACGGATGCCCGCCTCCTCGTCGATCGTCGCGCGGCCCTGCACGAGCCAGGTCGTCTGCCGCACGAAGTCGACGAACAGCAGCGCGATGGCCGGATTCACCAGCAGGTTGCCGATCGTGTTGAACAGGTTGTTGCCCGCGAAGTCGGGCAGCACGAGCGTGCGGCGGTCGGGCAGGTCGACGAGCGGCTCGAACGAGCCGTCCGCGCGTGGCTGGCGGCCGCGGTACGAGCAGTCGCTGTTGCCGGCCGCGTCGGCGGTCGCGACGATCAGGAACGCCTGTTCGCGGATGAACGCGATGGCGTCGTCGGTCAGGGGGCCGCGGTCGTTCATGGTGTCGGTCGGCGCACACGCCGCTTCATGGGAATGCGAAGGGCGCACGCAAGCGACATGCCACGCGGCACGGCCTGCTTCCGCGCGCAGATGCGCCCGCGCACTGTGGAGATTTCGAACACCGCTCCGGCGCGCTGCGCAACCAGGCTGTTCAGAATCGGTACACCCGCCATGCTGCGTCGGTGAACACGGCACGGTGCGCACGCGGGCCGGCCGTGGTTGCCAGGCTTCCGTCCTGTTTGGCACGCATGTTGCGTAAGCGAGGGCAGCGCAATTCCAACCGGCGCTGTACTCACACAAGCACGATGAACAGGAGACATGTATGAACCCGTTTGACCTGAAGCAACTGGGCCTCGACGTCGAATACCCGTACCGTCAGCAATACGACAACTACATCGGCGGCAAGTGGGTTCCGCCGGTGAAAGGTGAGTACTTCGAGAACGTGTCGCCGATCAACGGCCAGCCGTTCTGTCGGATCCCGCGCTCGGGCGCCGACGACATCGAGCTCGCGCTCGACGCCGCGCACGCCGCACGCCGCAAGTGGGGCAAGACGTCGGTCGCCGAGCGCGCGAACCTGCTGCTCGCCGCCGCCGACCGGATGGAAAAGAACCTGAAGCTGCTGGCCGTGGCCGAGACCATCGACAACGGCAAGCCGCTGCGCGAGACGATGGCGGCCGACCTGCCGCTCGCGATCGACCACTTCCGCTATTTCGCGGGCTGCATCCGCGCGCAGGAAGGCGGCATCTCCGAAATCGACGACAACACTGTCGCGTACCACTTCCACGAGCCGCTCGGCGTCGTCGGCCAGATCATCCCGTGGAACTTCCCGCTGCTGATGGCCGCGTGGAAGCTCGCGCCGGCGCTCGCGGCCGGCTGCTGCGTGGTGATGAAGCCGGCCGAGCAGACGCCGGCATCGGTGCTGGTGCTGATGGAGCTGATCGGCGATCTGTTCCCGGCCGGCACGATCAACATCGTGAACGGCTTCGGCAAGGAAGCGGGCGAAGCGCTCGCGACCAGCAAGCGCATCGCGAAGATCGCGTTCACCGGCTCGACACCGGTCGGCAAGCACATCCTGCGCGCCGCGGCCGACAGCCTGATCCCGTCGACGGTCGAACTGGGCGGCAAGAGCCCGAACATCTTCTTCGCCGACGTGCTCGACCAGGACGACGCGTTCCTCGACAAGGCGCTCGAAGGGCTCGCGATGTTCGCGCTGAACCAGGGCGAAGTGTGCACGTGCCCGTCGCGGATCCTGATCCAGGAATCGATCTACGAGAAGTTCATCGAGAAGGCGGTCGCGCGGGTCGAGCGCATCAAGGCCGGCCACCCGCTCGACCTGCAGACGATGATCGGCGCGCAGGCGTCGCAGCAGCAGCTCGACAAGATCCTGTCGTACATCGACATCGGCCGCGGCGAAGGCGCGCAATGCCTGACCGGCGGCGAGCGCACGGCGCCGGCGGCGGAACTCGGCACGGGCTACTACGTGAAGCCGACGATGCTGCTCGGCAACAACAAGATGCGCGTGTTCCAGGAAGAGATCTTCGGGCCGGTCGCGTCGGTGATGACGTTCAAGGACGAGCAGGAGGCGATCGAACTCGCGAACGACACGTTCTACGGGCTCGGCGCGGGCGTGTGGACGCGCAACGGCACGCGCGCGTACCGGATGGGCCGCGAGGTCGAAGCCGGCCGCGTGTGGACCAACTGCTACCACCTGTATCCCGCGCATGCGGCGTTCGGGGGCTACAAGCAGTCGGGGATCGGCCGCGAGACGCACAAGATGGCCCTGTCGAACTATCAGCAGACGAAGTGCCTGCTGGTGAGCTACCAGGCCGAGGCGCTCGGGTTCTTCTGATCCGTGCGCGGGCGTCCTGGCCGGCCCGCGGTGGTAGGCGTCGGCCGGTCGGGGCGCCGTCTCGAGCGGCAAAGCTTCGGATACCGGACGGTCGTCGAACGCGTATCGCGCCGGTCGACGGTGGCTGTCTGGCCGACGACCGGTGCGCGGAGGCGTGCCGCGCGACCGACCGGCGATCCGGAGAATGACTGTTTCCGCCCATTCGCATTCGCAACCCGGCATCGGTCGCGCATTGCCGCGGCCTTCGCCGGAAACGATACCGATGGTCGTTCGTTTTCCGCGGCAAGTCGAGCCGGCGCGCCGGACGTAAAACCCCATGTCAGAACCGCCCCGATCCTATTCACGCCATCCCGTGTTCCACGCAGGTGAACTCGACGCGCATCACCGCTTCGGCGTCGCCGACGAGGCCGAGCGGATGAGCGACGTCGTGACGACGCGGCTGAGCATGGGCGTGCGGCAGTTCATCGAGACGCAGCCCTTCATGTTCGTCGGCACGGCGTGCGGCGGGCAGGCGGGCGTGACCTGCGACATCGTGCAGAGCCGGCGCGACGCGAACGGCGACCTGCTGCCGGTCGTGCGCGTGGTCGATACGAAGACGCTGCGCTTCGTGCTGCCGGTGTACGGCGAGAGCGACGGCGGCCGGATTGACGCGGCGCGGTGTAATGGCAGCGGCGTCGGGTTGCTGTTCGTCGACTTCGTGCGCGGCATCCGTTACCGGATCAACGGGCGCGCGACGCTGCGGACGGATCTGGCCGATGCGGACGCGGCACCGTGGCCGGCCGGCAGCGCGATCGTCGAGGTGGCGGTGACTCAGGCGTACGGCAATTGCGGCACGCGCGCCGTGCGGCTGCGGCCCGCGAACGGTGGCTAGCCGGTCGCCGCGCAGTGCCAGGCGAGCGCTGCGTACCGGATGCGCCGGCGCGGCGCGTGCCGCACCGACGGGGTGCGTGCGACAACGCGTTCGGGCATGCCCGCATGGCGCTTCCGTGCCGCGCAGCGTCGAATGACGGACTTTGCGCGGGTCGCGCGCCGTTCGGCACGGGACTTGCGTGGCAGGTGCGGTTCCGGGCAGGTGAGGGAGGACACGATGGACCAATACGTGGCGTGCAGCGAAGAACCGACGGCCGAAGACACGCGGCGCAACGCGCAGGGCGACGATGCGCTGGCCGGGCAGGCGGTCGTCAGCGTCGCGCATGACGCCGACGAGCAGGCGCGCAACCTGATCGGCTGGCGGCAGACCTACGACCAGCTCGCGGCCGGCCGCTTCGTCGGCACGCTGACCGAGCTGCCGCTCGACACGATGAAACTGTTTCGCGAATCGACGAGCCACCTGCTGCGGCAGGCATGCGAGGTGCGCGGCGATGCGTACTGGTTCGGCATTCCGCTCGTGAGCGACGGCACCGCGCGCGTCGATGCGTGCCGCATCGGGCCGGGTGCGCTCGCGTTCCGGCCCGGTAACGTGGAGTTCGAACTGGTGACGCCCGCGCAGTTCTCGATCTACGGTGTGGTCGTGCGCGGCGATGTGCTGCGTCACTACGCGGAAGACGTCGAACACCGCGCGCTCGACGAGCGGCTGTTCACGCAGCGCGTGATGCAGGTCGGCGATGCGCGGCTCGCGCGCCTGTGTGCGCTGCTCGGCCGCCGGCTCGACGGCGCGGTGGCGATGGCCGGCCCGCTGGCCGATGCGCAACGCGACGACCTGCAGGCCGAGGTGCTGGCCGCGCTGTTCGACGCGTGCGCGCAACCGGCCGACGAAGATTCGGGCCGTGCGCCGTCGATGCGCCGCTGGATCGTCGACCAGGCTCGCGACTACGTGCTCGCGCACCGCACGCGCCCGGTCGGCGTGCCCGAGCTGTGCGAGCAGTTGCATGTGAGCCGGCGCACGCTGCAGTACTGCTTTCAGGACGTGCTCGGCATGGCGCCCGCCACTTACCTGCGCACGCTGCGGCTGAACGGCGCGCGGCGTGACTTGTGCGGCCGCGCGGCCGGCTCGGTGCAGGACGTGGCCGAGGCGTGGGGCTTCTGGCACCTCAGCCAGTTCGCGACGGATTACCGGCGGCTGTTCGGCAAGCGGCCGTCGGAGACGCTGCGCGATCGCGCGGTGATGGTGGCGGTGGGGTGAGCGTGGGGCGGTAGGCGAAGCGGGTCTGGTTTAGACGCGGCCTTCGGCTCAGGCGCAGGCACCGGCTCCGGCTCCGGCGGCGCGTACACGCATCGACGTTTTCAGCCTCCCAACCGGCCGCCGTACCCTGTTCCCCTATTCGGCCGTAGCCGCCGCTTCGCGCGGCGCGGGCCACGCCAGCGCATCCCAGTCGATCGCGCGATAGGCGGCCTCGACCGCCGCGAGATCGGCCGGCCGCTCGCTGCGATGCATCCCGAACAATTCGGCGGGCACGTCGAGCGCGACCGGCACGCAATGCGGGTAGTCGCGCACGCGCAGCGCCGGCCCGATCGTCGTGAAGCACGCGAGCGTCGGCACGTCGAAACCGTCGGCGAGATGGAGCGCAGCGGTATCGGGCGCGAACAGCAGGGCGGCACCCTTGACCCATGCGATGAACCGGGCCGTATCGTCGGCCGCATCGGCGCTCACGTCGACATAGGCGGGATGGGCGACGGGCCCGAACCCGGCCACCGGCAATCCGTAGCGCTGCGCGAGCTGCTCGACGAACGTTGCCCGCAGCGCGGGCGGCACGCTGCGCAAAGCAGTGCTCGCGGTCGGGCAGAACAGCACGTACGGGCGCCGCCATTCCTCGGGCAGCGCAGGCAGCGGCAGCCGCGCGAGCCAGCGGTTGCGCTTGGCCGACGCCGGTACCGACTCGGGCTCCACGCCGAGTGCGTCGAGGAAGAAATCGACCATCGGCAGCCGCGCGAACGTGGGCCAGTACAGGTGATTGCCGACGTCGATGCACGGTGCATCCGCCGGCAGCGTGTCGGCGCGGTACGGCAGTGCGCGCGACGGCGCGACGAGGTCGGCCGCGAGCGCATACAGCGCCTCGACGTAGCGCGGCGCGCGGGCCGGCCGGTACAGCGTGAAGTGCAGGCCCGGGTGCGCCGCACGCAGCGCGGCGAGGGCGGTGAGCCCGATCACCGAATCGCCGAGCGTGACGCCCATTCCGTTGATCACGTGCACGTGCCGTGCGCGGTCGTAGTCGAACCGGAACGGCCGGTGCGCGGCGTGCAGCAAGCCACGCGCGGACGCGGCCGGCACGTGGCCGACGGCGCGCGCGCCGCCCTGCTCGAGGTCGTATGGCGCGACGAGCGTGCCGTCCGGCGCGAGCAGCGTGCCGGGGAGCGTGAGCGCGTCGTCGTGCGACAGCGCGACGGCGGGCGGCGCGGCGTGCGTACCCATCGTCATCCGCCGCGCGCGCGGCGGCCCTGTTCGCGGATCTGCTCGAGTGTCGCGGCCGGTGTGCTGGCGTCCTGCGGGATGCGGATCTCGATCAGCGCGGGCAGCCCGCAGGTCAGTGCGCGCTCGAGCGCGGGCGCGAAATCGGCGGTGCGCTCGACGGTCTCGCCATGCGCGCCGAACGCACGCGCATACGCGGCGAAATCGGGATTCGTGAGCCCCGTGCCATGCACGCGCCCCGGGTAGTTGCGCTCCTGATGCATGCGGATCGTACCGAAATGCCCGTTGTTGACGACGATCACGACGATGTTCAGCCCGTACTGCATCGCGGTCGCGAGCTCGTTGCCGGCCATCATGAAGCAGCCGTCGCCCGCGAGCGCGACGACGGCGCGCGACGGGTACAGCGACTTCGCGGCAAGCGCGGCCGGCACGCCGTAGCCCATCGCGCCGCTGGTCGGCGCGAGCTGCGAGCGGAAGTGCCGGTACGCGAAGTGGCGATGCAGCCAGATCGCATAGTTGCCGGCGCCGTTGGTGAGGATCGCGTCATGCGGCAGGCGCTCGCGCAGCTGCACCATCACGTCGCCGAGCTGGACGTCGCCGGGCATCGGCAGCGGCGCATGCCATTCGCGGTACGCGCGATGCGCGTCGGCAGCGGTGCCGGCCCACGCCGGGTGTTCGGGCGCCTCGAGCGCGGCGAGCGGCGTGGCGATTTCGGGCATGCCCGACACGATCGGCAGGTCGGCCGCATACACGCGGCCAAGCTCGTCCGCGCCCTGATGTACGTGGATCAGCGTCTGGCGCGTCTTCGGGATGTCGAGCAGCGTGTAACCGCCGGTCGTCGCTTCGCCGAGACGCGGCCCGATCACGAGCAGCAGGTCGGCGTCGCGGATGCGCTTCGCGAGCGCGGGGTTGATCCCGAGCCCGACGTCGCCCGCGTAGTTCGGGTGCGCGTTGTCGATCGTGTCCTGGTAGCGGAACGCGCAGGCCACCGGCAACTGCCAGCGCTCGATGAAAGTGCGCAGGTTCGCGCACGCGTCGGGTGTCCAGCCGCTGCCGCCGACGATCGCGAACGGCCGCTCGGCGCGCGCGAGCCGCTCGCGCAGCTCGTCGATCTGCGCGGCCGACGCCGCGGCGGCGACGCGTTTCGCGGCCGGCACGACCGGCTGCGGCGCGCACGCGTCGGACAGCACGTCTTCCGGCAGCGCGAGCACGACCGGGCCGGGGCGGCCCGACGTCGCGACGTGGAACGCGTGGCTCAGGTATTCGGGGATACGGCGCGGGTCGTCGATCTGCGCGACCCATTTCGCCATCTGGCCGAACATCCGCCGGTAGTCGATTTCCTGGAAGGCTTCGCGGTCGAGGTGCTCGCGGGCGCACTGGCCGACGAACAGGATCATCGGCGTCGAATCCTGGAACGCGGTGTGCACGCCGATCGACGCATGGGTCGCGCCGGGGCCGCGTGTGACGAACGCGATGCCGGGGCGGCCGGTGAGCTTGCCGACGGCCTCGGCCATGTTCGCGGCGGCCGCCTCGTGGCGGCAGACGACCGTCTGGATGCGCGCGGTGTCGTCCGCCAGCGCATCGAGTACGGCGAGGAAACTCTCGCCCGGCACGCAGAACACGCGTTCGACGTGATTGGCGAGCAACGCATCGACGAGCAGTCGCGCGCCGGTGGTGGCGGGCTGCTCGAGATCCTTGGAATGCGACATGGGCTGCCGTCTCCCTGGGTAGCGGGACGTACAGCTTACGCCCGTTGGGCGGCCCCTGAATAGTGTCGGAACACGTAGGGATGCGGGGCATGCAACGCGGTTTCGGCCGAACGGCCAGCTTGTGCGTGCCGCCCCAACGCAGAAGAATTGAACGCTACGAATGTCTCGCCGGCCCGCTCGGCGCGGGGTTACGGAAGGGGCCGCGTCCGCGAAGAAAAGAGCGGCGTGCCGGCGTTCGCGTCCGAATCGATACCGAGGTAAGCGCTGATGTACACACATGGATTTACATCGTCGGCCAAGCGGATATACTGTACATCCACAGTACATCCGGATGTTGGGGGCGACATGCATACGACGAGGGTATTTCGGAACGGCAACTCGCAGGCCGTGCGAATTCCTGCCGACCTTGCCTATGAACGCAGTGATATCGAACTGGAAATCGAGCGCATCGGCGACGAAATCCGCATTCGGCCGGCGCGGCGGCCGTTGACCCGCGTCCTCGAGAAATTCGCGAAATTCGGGCCGGATTTCATGGCCGAAGGGCGCGGCGACCACGAGCAGGCCGAACGCGAGGGTTGGTGATGCCGCGCTACATGCTCGACACCAACATGTGCATCTACCTGATGAAGAATCAGCCGGAGCAGGTTGCGAGGCGGTTTGCGCAGTGCTACACGGGGGACGTCGTGATGTCGGCGATCACGTACGCCGAGCTCGAGTACGGCGTCGCGGCGTGCGCGAGCCCTGCGCGGGAGCGCGGCAATCTTGCCGCGCTGATCGACGACATTCCGGTCGCGCCGTTCGACGTCGCGGCGGCGCAAGCGTATGGTCCGGTCCGCGAGGCAACCCGGGAGCGGAAGAAGGATCACCTCGACAAGCTGATCGCCGCCCATGCGGTGTCGCTCGATGTCGTACTCGTGACCAACAACGAGCGGGATTTTGTGAGCTATCCGGGATTGCGGCTGGAGAACTGGCTGGACGATTGATCAGGGCACGCAGGGCGCCCGAGGGTCATGCGAGACGTCGGATTGTCCCGCATGACGCCCGGATCCAGCATCAGCACTCGACGATATTCACCGCCAGCCCGCCGCGCGACGTTTCCTTGTACTTCGTCTTCATGTCGGCGCCCGTCTCGCGCATCGTCTTGATCACGGAGTCGAGCGACACGTAGTGCGAGCCGTCGCCGCGCAGCGCCATGCGCGCCGCGTTGACCGCCTTCACCGACGCCATCGCGTTGCGCTCGATGCACGGGATCTGCACCATCCCGCCGACCGGGTCGCAGGTGAGGCCGAGGTTGTGTTCCATCCCGATCTCGGCCGCGTTCTCGACCTGCTGCGGCGTGCCGCCGAGCACGGCCGCGAGCGCGCCGGCGGCCATCGAGCACGCGACGCCCACTTCGCCCTGGCAGCCGACTTCCGCGCCGGAGATCGACGCATTCAGCTTGTAAAGAATGCCGATCGCGGCGGCCGTCAGCAGGAAGTCGATCACGCCCTGTTCGTTCGCGCCGGGCGTGAAGCGCGTGTAGTAGTGCAGCACGGCCGGGATGATGCCGGCCGCGCCGTTGGTCGGCGCGGTGACGACGCGGCCGCCGGCCGCGTTTTCCTCGTTGACCGCGATCGCGTACAGGTTGATCCAGTCGATCATCGACAGCGGATCCTGCAGTGCGCGCTCCGGGCTGCCCGTCAGCGTGCGGTACAGCTGCGGCGCGCGGCGCTTGACCTGGAACGGGCCGGGCAGATTGCCGTCGGCTTCCGGGTTGCCGATCCCGCAGCCGCGCGACACGCACGACTGCATCACGGCCCAGATCTTCAGCAGGCCGTCGCGCGTCTCTTCCTCGGTGTGCCACGCGCGCTCGTTTTCCCACATCAGCTGCGCGATCGACTTGCCGGTCGACTCGGTCAGCGCGAGCAGCTCGGCGCCGGTGCGGAACGGATGGGTCATCTGCTCGGCCGCGCTCAGCACCTTCGTGTTCGGCGCGCCGGCCGTCACGACGAAGCCGCCGCCGACCGACAGGTAGGTGCGCTCGACCAGCACGTTGCCGCTTGCGTCGGACGCGCGCAGTTTCATCCCGTTCGGGTGCTCGGGCAACGCCTGACGGTAGAACGCGATGTTCTCCTTCAGCACGAACGGCACCGGATGCGTGCCGAGCAGCGCGAGCTGCTTCGATTTGCGGATGTCTTCCAGCCGCGTGTCGATCGTGTCGGGATCGACGGTGTCGGGCGCGTCGCCGAGCAGGCCGAGCATCACGCCGCGATCGGTGCCGTGGCCCTTGCCGGTCGCGCCGAGCGAGCCGTACAGCTCGACCTTCACGTGGGCCGTCGCCGCGAGTTGCCCGTCACGCTCGAGTCCCTGGACGAACATCAGCGCCGCGCGCATCGGCCCGACCGTATGCGAACTGGACGGACCGATGCCGATCTTGAAAAGGTCGAAGACGCTGACTGCCATAGTGATTCCTGCCTTGCTTTAAGAATGTGCTAGCGCGCCTGCAATGGCAGGCACGCGGCGAGCCATGCGGGCGGCGTTGGGGAAAGCTGCTGCGCGACGCGGGCATAGCGCCCGTCGAGCCGCGCAGCCAGATGAAAGAGTTCGGTGGCGTTTTTCGGGTCCCACTGCCCCGTGTAGCCCGGCAGGCCGGCCTCGCGGCGCTTCGCGTCGAACGGCACCGGCGAATTCACGAATTCCTCGTGGGTTTTTTCGCCGAGCGCGTACGGCACGAGCCAGTCGAGCGCGGCCGCGAGCGTCGCGCCGTTCGCGCCCCGTTCGCGCAGCCAGTTGCGGTTGAAGCGGCGCGCGGCGAGCGCGGCCGTCACCAGCGGCTGCAGGTCGTAGACCGCGTAATGCAGCGCATCGCGTTCCTCGAAATCCCAGGTCTTGCCGTCCGGGCCGATGTTGTCGGCGAGATGCTCGACGAACAGCCGCTGCGCGGCGTTCATCATCTTGCGGTCGCCGAGCGTGAACGCGGACAGCGCGATCAGCTTGATCCGGTGGCTCTGCCAGTTGTTGCGCCAGGTGCCCGTGAGCGGACGCTTCTGCGCGTCGATCTGCGCGACGTAGCCGGCGCCGAGCTTCGCGATGAACGCGGCCGTCGCGTTGCGGGTCTTCACCGGCAGCGCGCTCGCGGTCATGTCGTACGCGACGATCAGGCTTTCGAAACGCGTCTCGTCGATCGGGTTGAAGCTCGGCTGGTAGGTCGCGACCCACGCGGACAGGAAGCGGTCGACGAGCTGCAGGTAGCGCGGCGCGTTCGTCACGCGCCACGCGAGCGCGGCATCGCGCATCAGGTCGAGATCCTTCAGCGCGGCGGCACTCTGGTCGTAGATGCCTTCATGCGGCAGCGTGCCCTCGGTGTGCACGCGCGCCATCGCCTTCGGCTGCTCGCCGATGCGCGCGTCGACGCTGCGGATCAGCGCCTGGATGCCCGGCTCGGCCTGTGTCGTCTCGCTCGCCTGCAGTGCCGGCGCCGCGCAGAAATTCATCGCCGCGCGCGCGCTGCCGGACGCGCCGAGACCGGCGGCGGCAAACGACAGCGACGCGACGAGCATCGGCACGACGCGGCGCGCGCGCGGCCGCCCTTGCATTGCACCATGGCCCGGAAACATCGGACGCACCATGCGGAACTCCTTCATTGGCTGGATCGCGTGTGATGTTAGCCGGATTGGCGGACGAACGTGAACCGGTTCGAGCGGCGAACAAAAAACCGCACGCAACTCCGGGTTGCGTGCGGTGCGGTCACCATCGGGCGGCTCCTGGGCTGGCGCGCGTTATGCGTATTCCGACATCGGCACGCACGAGCAGAACAGGTTGCGGTCGCCGTAGACGTTGTCCGCGCGGCCGACCGGCGGCCAGTACTTGTTCGTGCCCAGCGACGCGACCGGGTACGCAGCCTGCTCGCGCGAGTACGCGTGCGGCCATTCGTTCGCGGTGACGACGGCCGCCGTGTGCGGTGCGTGACGCAGCGGGTTGTCCTCGCGGTCGGCGCGGCCTTCCTCGACGGCGCGGATCTCCTCGCGGATCGCGATCATCGCGGCGATGAAGCGGTCGAGTTCTTCCTGCGATTCCGATTCGGTCGGCTCGACCATCAGCGTGCCCGGCACCGGGAAGCTCATCGTCGGTGCGTGGAAGCCGTAGTCCATCAGGCGCTTCGCGACGTCGTCGACGGTGATGCCGCTCGATTCCTTGATCGGACGCAGGTCGAGAATGCACTCGTGCGCGACCAGCCCGCCCGGGCCCGAATACAGCACCGGGTAGTGCGGCGCGAGGCGCGTCGCGATGTAGTTCGCGTTGAGGATCGCGGTTTCCGTCGCGGCGGTCAGGTTCTTCGCGCCCATCATCGCGATGTACATCCACGAGATCGGCAGGATCGACGCCGAGCCGTACGGGGCGGCCGATACCGCGCCGATGCCGTCTTCTTCACGCGTGTAGCCGGTCGAACGCTGGTTCGGCAGGAACTTCGCGAGGTGCGCGCCGACCGCGACCGGGCCGACGCCCGGGCCGCCGCCGCCGTGCGGGATGCAGAAGGTCTTGTGCAGGTTCAGGTGCGACACGTCGCCGCCGAACTGGCCCGGCGCGGTCAGGCCGACCATCGCGTTCATGTTCGCGCCGTCGACGTACACCTGGCCGCCGTGCGCATGGACGATCTCGCAGATCTCGCGGACGTTCTGCTCGAACACGCCGTGCGTCGACGGATACGTGATCATGATTGCCGCGAGGTCCTTCGCGTGCTGCTCGGCCTTCGCCTTCAGGTCGGCGATGTCGACGTTGCCCTGGGCATCACAAGCGACGACCACGACCTTCATGCCGGCCATGTGCGCGGATGCCGGGTTCGTGCCGTGCGCGGACGCCGGGATCAGGCACACGTCGCGATGGGCTTCGCCGCGCGACGCGTGGTAAGCGTGGATGATCAGCAGGCCCGCGTACTCGCCCTGCGAGCCCGCGTTCGGCTGCAGCGACACGGCCGCGTAGCCGGTGGCCGCGACGAGCATCTGCTCGAGCTGGTCGATCATCTCGCGGTAGCCGACGGTCTGCTCGGCCGGCGCGAACGGGTGGATGCGGCCGAATTCAGGCCACGTGACGGGCAGCATTTCCGACGTCGCGTTCAGCTTCATCGTGCACGAGCCGAGCGGGATCATCGAGCGGTCGAGCGCGAGATCCTTGTCCGACAGGCTGCGCAGGTAGCGCAGCATTTCGGTTTCGGAATGGTGGCGGTTGAACACGTGGTGCGTCAGGTACGCGCTCGTGCGCTCGAGGCCGGCCGGCAGCGCGGGGACGCCGGCGAGGCCGGCGTCCAGCGCGTCGACGGCCGGTGCGGTGCCGCCCGCGGCCTGCGCGAACACGACGAGGAGATCGGCGAGGTCGTCGCGCGTCGTCGTTTCGTCGACCGATACGCCGACTTGCGTGTCGCTCACGCGGCGCAGGTTGATGCGCTTCGCGTTCGCGAATTCGTGAACCTGCGCGGTGCGCGCGCCGGTGTCGATCGTCAGCGTGTCGAAGAACGTGTCGTTGACGGTCGCGAAGCCGAGCTGCTTCACGCCGGCCGCGAGCAGCGCCGCGATGCGGTTCACGCGCAGCGCGATCGTCTTCAGGCCGTGCGGGCCGTGGTACACCGCGTACATGCTGGCCATGATCGCGAGCAGCGCCTGCGCGGTACACACGTTCGACGTCGCCTTCTCGCGGCGGATGTGCTGTTCGCGCGTCTGCAGCGCGAGGCGCAGCGCGGGCTTGCCCTGCGCGTCGACCGTCACGCCGACGAGGCGGCCCGGCATCTGGCGCTTGAATTCGTCACGCACCGCGAGATACGCGGCGTGCGGGCCGCCGAAGCCCATCGGCACGCCGAAGCGCTGCGTGTTGCCGATCGCGACGTCCGCGCCCCAGTCGCCCGGCGGCGTGAGGACGGTCAGCGCGAGCAGGTCGGCCGCGACGACCACGTGGCCGCCGGCTGCGTGGATCGCTTCGGTGAGCGCGCGGTAGTCGCGCACGTCGCCGTTCACGCCCGGGTACTGCAGCAGCACGCCGAATGCATTCGCTTGCGCGGCGTCGGCGGCCGGGCCGGTCTTGACCTCGATGCCGACCGGCAGCGCGCGCGTGCGGATCACTTCGAGCGTTTGCGGCAGCACGTCGTCGGCGACGTAGAACACGTTCGATGCCGGCTTGCCGGTGCGCTGCAGCAGCGTCATCGCTTCGGCGGCGGCGGTGGCTTCGTCGAGCAGCGACGCGTTCGAGATCGCGAGGCCGGTGAGGTCGGCAACCATCTGCTGGAAGTTCAGGAGCGCCTCGAGGCGACCTTGGGAAATTTCGGGCTGGTACGGCGTGTAGGCCGTGTACCACGCCGGGTTTTCGAGCACGTTGCGCAGGATCACGGCCGGCGTGTGCGTGTCGTGGTAACCCTGACCGATATACGAGCGGAACACCTGGTTCTTGTCCGCGAGAACCCGCAGCGCGGCGAGGGCTTCGGCTTCGCTCTTCGGCTGCGCGAACGGGCCGAGCGGCAGCGTTTCGGCGCGGCGGATCGAGGCCGGGATCACGGCGTCGATCAGGGCGGCGCGCGTCGGGAAGCCGAGCGTGTCGAGCATGGCCTGCTGGCTGGCGGCGTCGGGGCCGATGTGGCGTTCGGCGAACGCGTCGTGCGTTTCGAGCGCGGCGAGCGAGAGGGGCGTGCGGTTCATCAGGCGGTCCGGGTGTTCGAGCTTCATGGCGTGACTCTGGTTCCGCGCGCGCCGAGCCGGCGCCGCGCGGATCGGGTAGGGAAATTAGTCGATCAGCTTGCTGTATGCGTCAGCGTCGATCAGCTTGTCGGTCGACGCGCCGGCCGCGAGCTTGATCTTGAACAGCCACACGCCGTACGCGTCGCTGTTCACTTCTTCCGGCGAATTGGCGGCATCTTCGTTGATCGCGACGACCTCGCCGGACACCGGCGAGTAGATGTCGGATGCGGCCTTCACCGATTCGACGACGCCGACGGCGTCGCCCGCCGTCACCGACTTGCCGACTTGCGGCAGTTCGAGGAAGACGATGTCGCCGAGCGTGCTCTGCGCGTGATCGGTGATGCCGACCGTCAGCGTGCCGTCCGCCTCGGTGCGGATCCACTCGTGTTCGTCGGTGTATTTCAGATCGGCCGGGACGTTGCTCATCGGATGCTCCTGGATAAAAGGGTGTGTTCGTTATGCTGGCGCGCCGCCTGGGCGCGCCGGGTGTGGTGTTGCGCCGGGCGCCATCTCCCGGCTTCCCGGGAGGCGGGCCTCCCGGCCGTTACGCAGCGAGGACCTTGCCGTTGCGCACGAACGGCAGTTTTACCACGCGCGCGGGAAGATTCTTGTCTCGAATTTGCACCTGGACCAGGTCGCCGATCTGGACGGCCGCCGGCACGCGCGCGAACGCGATCGATTCCTGCATCGACGGCGAGAACGTGCCGCTCGTGATCTCGCCTTCGCCGTGCGGCGTGACGACTTTCTGGTGCGCGCGCAGCACGCCGCCTGCCTTGCCGTTTTCCTTCTGCAGGATCAGGCCGACGAACGCGGCGCGGGTGCCGTTGGCTTCCAGTGCGGCGCGGCCGACGAAGTCGCGCGGCGCGGAGAGATCGACCGTCCACGCGAGGCCCGCGTCGAGCGGCGACACGGTGTCGTCCATGTCCTGGCCGTACAGGTTCATGCCGGCCTCGAGGCGCAGCGTGTCACGCGCGCCGAGCCCGCACGGGCGCACGCCGTTTTGCTGCAGCGCGTTCCACAGCGCTTCGACGTGCACGGCCGGGACGATCACTTCGAAACCGTCTTCACCGGTGTAGCCGGTGCGCGCGACGGTGAGATCGCCGAACGGCGTGCCGGCGACCTGCGCGGCGTTGAACGGTTTCAGTTCGCTGGTGGCGGCACGCGCGGCGGGCACCGTCGCCCAGGCTTTTTCGCGGGCGTTCGGGCCTTGAACGGCGATGATCGCGAAATCGCGGCGCGGCGCGATCGTGACGCCGAAGCCGCCTTGCTCGTTCAGCTGGTTGAACCACGCGATGTCTTTCTCGGCCGTGCCGGCGTTGACGACGACGCGGAAGAATTCTTCGGTGAAGTAGTAGACGATCAGGTCGTCGATGACGCCGCCCTGCGGATTGAGCAGGCACGAGTAGAGGGCCTTGCCGGGCGTCTTGAGCTTGCCGACGTTGTTCGCGATCGCATGCTCGAAGAATGCGCGCACGCGGCTGCCGGTGAAATCGACGACGCACATGTGCGACACGTCGAACATGCCGGCGTCGGTGCGCACGGCTTCATGTTCTTCGATCTGCGAGCCGTAGTTGACGGGCATGTCCCAGCCGCCGAAATCGACCATGCGGGCATTGAGCGCGCGGTGCGCGGCGTTGAGCGGGGTGTGATTCAGTGCAGTCATCGAGGCCTCAGGCAAGGCGCTTGCGCGCGGATCAGAACGGCCATGTGCCGACCACCGCGGCCGATGGCCTGCGAGCGATCCGGTACATGCCCCTCTGTCCTCGATACCTGAGAGATTGCGCTGCCGGCCAGGCCTGGCGAACGCGCGCCCCTTCGGTGGGCAGCTTGCCCGCGCAGCGGATGCGCTGCGGGCTACTGCCGCTCTCCAGAGTGCGGGGAGAGTGTGGCCCGCGCAATGCGCGGACGGGATTCCCCGACGCGGTCGGTCCTTTTGCCTGAGAGTTTGCGGGTGTGCCCCTTCGGCGGCGCAACCGGCTGAAACAGCCCGGTTACACGCTCTCCCGACGCGTGCGGGCGACTGTACGCGAGCGGGTGGGCCTTGTCAATTTGAGCAAAAGAATGTCGCTTCGCGACAAGCGGCGGCAACCGGTGCCACCGCTTTTTCCGCTCCGGCGGGTGCCGGGGCGTTACTCGCCGATCGCGCGCGCGGCCGTGTCGAGTTCCTGGTTCAGCACGCGCTGCTCGTCGCCGGACAGGCCGCCGCTGTGTTGCGCGGACATGTCGTTCGATTCCTGGCGGATCACGTCGAGGCGATGATGCAGCTGCGCGCCGTACGGCGGCGGGTAGTAGCCGCCGTTCACGCGCGCATCGATGCGGCGGTGCAGGTTGTCGATCCGGCCCTGGATCTGCTGCATCCGCTCGTTCGCGACGACCTGCGGATTCGGCCGCGGCGGGGGCGCCGGGCGGACCGGCTGCTGCGGCTGCACGATACAGGCCGCAAGCGAGGAAACCAGGGCGCAGCACACTGCTGCGCGAATCAACCGTTGCATCAACATTCTCCTGACGGATTGGTGTCGGATCGACTTTTTTGAGAAACGCATCAGACCAGTCTGCCGCTGACTTTCGTTCCCCCGGCATTTGTAACCGAATGTTCCGGCTGATCCCGATGCACCGGCGCCGGCCGGCCGCGACCGGCCGGTGCGCGGTGTCAGATCGTGCGGCGCACGAACGGCAGCCGGCGGCCGTCGTGCTCGCTCTGCGCGGCGAGCTCGATGATCGTCATCACGTCGACGGCGTCCTGCGCGGTGACGGGGAACGGCGCGCCGTCGCGGATCGACGCGGCGAGCGCGCGGTAGAACTCCGCGTACTGGCCATCGAGCGTCGGCACCGGGCGCTCGACCTCGACTTCGCCGTCGAGCACGCGCAGCAGGCCGGGCGGGTTGCCGCCGCCGAATTCGACATCGTCGGCGGTGAGGCCGGCCTTGAGCTGGTCTTCCTGCGTGTCGAGCCCGAACTTCTGATAGCTGCCGCGCGTGCCGTGCAGCGTGAAGCGCGCGGGTTCGATCGCCGACAGCGCGCTCGCATGCAGCGCGACGTCCTTGTCCGGATAGCCGAGCTGCAGGTGCACGAAATCGGGCGCCGTGCCGTTGTCGCGGCGCGTCTTCACGGTCGCGCTCACCGTTTCCGGCAGGCCGAACAACGCGAGCGCCTGGTCGATCAGGTGCGGGCCGAGGTCGAGCAGCAGGCCGCCGCCGCGAGCCGGCTCCTCGCGCCAGCGCGTGCGCGGCGTCGGACGGAAGCGGTCGAAGTGCGACTCGAAACGGGTGATGTGGCCGAGCTCGCCCGACTTGACGATGTCGCGCACGGTGAGGAAATCGCCGTCCCAGCGGCGGTTGTGGAACGGCGCGAACAGCCGGCTGCGCGCGTTCGCGAGCCGCGCGAGCGCGAGCGCCTCGTCGGCGGTGAGCGTCACGGGCTTGTCGACGACCACGTGGCGGCCTGCTTCGAGCACCTGGCGCGCAAGCGCGAAGTGCGTGTCGTTCGGCGTGGCGATCACCACGCACTCGATGTCGTCGAGGCCGAGCAGCGTGTCGAGATCGGGGACGACGCGCGCGCCCGGATACGCCGCCTGCGCGCGATCGGGCTGACCCGTCGCGATCGCGGCGACTTCAGTGCGGCCGCTCGTGGCGATCACGGGCGCGTGGAACGTCGCGCCGGCGAAACCGAAACCCATCAAACCAATCCTGAGCAATGACGACATGGCAATTCCTGGCTGCGAAGGAAACTAAAGGATGGCGCGCCGGGACGGCGCGTAGACGACCGGCTATTTTGGCATGGCGCCGCCGCTTGCACCGGCGCGTTCGGGCGAAATGCGCGATGCGATGCGGCGCTTGCGCAAGGCAAGCCGGCATTTGCGCAGGCCGGGTGGCCGCGCGAGCGGGGTTTGCCCGCCTGCGCCCGTGCAATGAACGGCTGCCGCAGGGGCGCCGCCCGGCGTCATAGGGTTGCCCGCTGCCGCACGGCGGCGGCGACCTGCGCCGCCCACACCGCGCAGGCCGTTGCGCCGGGGTGGAAGCCGTCGGCGGCCATCAGGTGGCGCTCGAGCGGCAGCTCGACGCGCAGGAACGTGCAGTGCGGCTGCGTGGCGGCCCACCCGGCGAGCGCCGTGTTGAGCCGCTTCGCGCGCAGCCCGAGATACCACGCGAGCGGCTGCGGCAGCGCCGGAAAGCGCTCCATCGGCGGCACCGCCGACAGGATCGCGTGCCCGACCCGGAAGCGCGCGGCGAGCAGCCGGACGAGCTCGGCCTGCTGCGCCTGCCAGCGGGCCGGCGGCACGCCGCCCGTCACGTCGTTGACGCCGAGCGACGTGACGGCCACGTCGAACGGCTCGGCCGGCTCGGCGGCGAGCCAGTCGACCAGCTCCCGCGTGGTCAGGCCGGTGCGCGCGAGCAGCTTCCAGCTCACGCGATGGGTGGCCGCGAGCGCGCTCGCCAGCTGCCCGGACAGCGCGTCGCGCTGCGTCGCGACGCCGACGCCCGCCGCGGCCGAATCGCCGACCACCAGCACGCGCAGCGGCGGGCCGTCGCCCGCCACGCCGTCGCGCGGGCCGGCCGCCTCGGGCAGCCGCGGCGTGACGCGGCGCACGTAGCGCCCCTGCGCGAACAGCAGCGGGCCGAGGGCGGCGGTGGCGAACGGGTATCCCATGATGTCGATCCGGTGGTGGTGCAAGTGAGGCAAACGGGCCGGCGCGGGGCGGCGCCGGAGTGGACGTATTGTGGCCGATCGGTGCGCGAACGGGGCCGGATTGGCCGAACGGACAGGGGGCGGCCGGCCGGTCGGCCCGCGCAGCCCCGCCCGGCGGCGCTCCCGAAAAGCGCGCCGCCGACGTGTTAACATGCGCGTCCTGCCCGCGTGTCCGCCTGCTTCGCCAGCCCGCCGCGCACGGCATCCTCCCGGCGTTCCGCCGTCAACCGCAACACCATCCGTCATCATGTCCGCAGGCCTGAATCCCGCCCAGAACGAAGCGGTGCGCTACCTCGACGGTCCCTGTCTCGTGCTCGCCGGCGCGGGCAGCGGCAAGACCCGCGTGATCACGCAGAAGATCGCGCACCTGATCGAAGCGAAAGGCTTCGAGCCGCGCCACATCGCCGCCGTCACGTTCACGAACAAGGCGGCCGCCGAAATGCGCGAGCGCGTGTCGAAGCTGCTCGAGGGCAAGACGCTCACCACGCCCGGCAAGGAAGGCCGCAAGGTGCCCGTCAACCAGCTCACCGTCTGCACCTTCCACTCGCTGGGCGTGCAGATCCTGCGCCAGGAGGCGGAGCACGTCGGCCTGAAGCCGCAGTTCTCGATCATGGATTCGGACGACTGCTTCGGGATGATCCAGGAGCAGATCGGCACGACCGACAAGGGCCTGATCCGCAAGATCCAGAGCACCATCTCGCTGTGGAAGAACGGCCTGATCATGCCCGACGAGGCGATGACGATCGCGGCCAACGAGGACGAGCACCAGGCCGCGCTGGTCTACCGCAACTACGTCGCGACGCTGCATGCGTACCAGGCGGTCGACTTCGACGACCTGATCCGCCTGCCGGCCGAACTGTTCGCGAAGAACGAACAGGTGCGCGACCGCTGGCAGAACAAGCTGCGCTACCTGCTGATCGACGAGTACCAGGACACCAACGCGTGCCAGTACGAGCTGCTGAAGCTGCTCGCCGGCCCGCGCGCGGCGTTCACGGCGGTGGGCGACGACGACCAGGCGATCTACGGCTGGCGCGGCGCGACGCTCGAGAACCTCGCGCAGCTCGGCAAGGATTTCCCGAAGCTGCACGTGATCAAGCTCGAGCAGAACTACCGGTCGACGGTGCGCATCCTGACCGCCGCGAACAACGTGATCGCGAACAACCCGAAGCTGTTCGAGAAGAAGCTGTGGTCCGAGCACGGGATGGGCGATTCGATCACCGTCACGCCGTGTAACGACGAGGAGCATGAAGCCGAATCGGTCGTGTTCCGGCTGTCCGCGCACAAGTTCGAGCGGCGCGCGCAGTTTCGCGACTACGCGATCCTGTATCGCGGCAACTTCCAGGCGCGGATCTTCGAGCAGGTGCTGCGTCGCGAGCGGATTCCGTACGTGCTGTCGGGCGGCCAGTCGTTCTTCGACAAGGCCGAGATCAAGGATCTGTGCGCGTACCTGCGGCTGATCGCGAACGCCGACGACGATCCCGCGTTCATCCGCGCGGTCACCACGCCGCGCCGAGGGATCGGCAACACGACGCTCGAAGCGCTCGGTTCGTTCGCGGGCCAGGCGAAGGTGTCGCTGTTCGAGGCCGTGTACATGGGCGGGATCGAGGCGCGGCTGTCCGCGCGCCAGGTCGAGCCGCTGCGGATGTTCTGCGACTTCATCCAGCGCCTGACCGAGCGTGCGGACAAGGATCCCGCCACCGCCGTGCTCGACGACATGATGGAGGCGATCCACTACGAGGCGTACCTGTACGACGCGTTCGACGAACGGCAGGCGCAGTCGAAGTGGCAGAACGTGCTCGAATTCCTCGAATGGCTGAAGCGCAAGGGCACCAAGCCCGAGACGGAAGCGGTCGATGGCGAGGCGGAAGGTTTTCACAACGCGGACGGGCTCGCCGATACCGGCAAGAACCTGCTCGGCCTGATCCAGACCGTCGCGCTGATGTCGATGCTCGAGGGCAAGGACGAGGATCCCGATGCGGTGCGGTTGTCGACGGTCCACGCGTCGAAGGGGCTCGAGTATCCGCACGTGTTCCTGGTCGGCGTCGAGGAAGGCATCATGCCGCACCGCGGTGGCTCCGAGGACGACGGCCCGATCGACAACGAGCGGATCGAGGAGGAGCGCCGGCTGATGTACGTCGCGATCACGCGCGCGCAGCGCAGCCTGCACCTGAACTGGTGCAAGAAGCGCAAGCGGGCGCGCGAGACGGTCGTGTGCGAACCGTCGCGCTTCATCCCGGAGATGGGGCTCGACGATGCGCCGCCGCCCACGCCGGAAGAGGCGCCGATGTCGCCGAAGGACCGGCTCGCGAGCCTGAAGGCGTTGCTGCAGAAGTGACGCCGAGCGTTCCGGCTGAGCGCCTGCAAAACGAAACCCCCGCGATGCGTGAGCGTCGCGGGGGTTTTTTACTGACGGCCGGGTGCGGTTACTTCGACGCGTTGACCATGTAGTCGACGGCGGCCTTCACGTCGGCGTCCGACGCGTTCGACCCGCCCTTCGGCGGCATCGCGCCCTTGCCGTGCAGCGCGTAGTTGTAGACCGTATCCATCGAGTCTTTCAGGCGCGGCGCCCAGTCTTCCTTGCTGCCGAACTTCGGCGCGCCGAGCACGCCCGCCGCGTGGCAGGCCTGGCAGGTCGACGTGTACAGCGCCTTGCCGGCGTCGGCGCCGGCCGGGGCGGCCGCTGCCGCGGGCGCTTCACCGGCCTTCGGGATCGCGGCGATCGCGGCCTGGGCCGCGGCGACTTGCGCGCTCGCGGCGTCGGCCGCGCCCGACGCGGCTGCGGCGCCGCTGGCGGGTTGCGCCGCGTTGGCCGCCGGCGCGGCCGGTTCGGGGAAGTTCGCGCCGTCGTTGTTCGCCATGTAGACGATCGCACGGGCGATTTCATAGTCGCTGACGTCGTCGGGGCTCGTGCCGCCGCGCGGCGGCATCGCGCCCTTGCCGGCCAGCGCCGTCTTCAGCAGCGTGTCGAAGCCTTGCGAGATGCGCGGCGCCCAGTCGTCCTTGTTGCCGAATTTCGGCGCGCCGGCGGCGCCCGTGCCGTGGCAGGTCACGCAGACGGCCTTGTAGACTTCCTCGCCGGTCTTGAACGTGCGGGGCGCGTTGGCGTCCTTCACGTCGACCTTCGCGAGCGGGGCGACACGTGCGGCGACCTGTTCGTCGGATAGCGCGTCCGTGCCGGCGCCGGAACGGAACGCATGGTTCGCATAGTTGGCGAACAGGACGATCAGGATGATCGGAATCGCGAACGACGCGATGATGACGGCAATCAGCTGCCCGGGGGTTTTGACGGGAGATTCGTGGGGTGCTTCGCTCATGCTTGCCTCGTCTCCGTGAATAGGAATTGTGAGCGCGGTGCAACGGCAAATGGCAGTCCAATGAAGCCCGGTCGATTATAGACGGAACGTTTACATCACGGCGAGCGGTGCGAAGGCGCGTGTTTACCCGCACGCGGCCCGGCCCGGCGGGGATTCGTCGGGCAAGGTGGACGCGTCATGGGAAACCGGGTATCCTTGCCGTCTTGCCAATCGTGGGCGGCCTGTATATTGGGGTCGCTTCACTGTCACAGGCGCCCGTAGCTCAATGGATAGAGTACTGCCCTCCGAAGGCAGGGGTTGCTGGTTCGATCCCAGCCGGGCGCGCCAAGCCTATCAAGGCTCTCAGCGGTTTTCTCCGTTCGTCGCATTGTCTCGTTGCAGCTGAATTGCAGCTGGCACCGGCACGGGCTCGGCCGTCAGCGGCGTGACCCATTGCGCGAGGTGGTCGGCCGACAGGTGCGCGTACCGCTGCACCATTTCCATCGTCTCCCATCCGCCCAGCTCCTTGAGCACCTGCAACGGCGTGCCGCGCTGCACGTGCCAGCTCGCCCACGTATGACGCAGGTCGTGCCAGCGGAAATCGCTCAGGCCGGCACGCTGCAGCGCCTTGGCCCAGGCGGCCGTCGCAGTCTGGTAGACCGGCCGGCCGCGATAGGTGAACACGCTGTCCGCGCATTCCGGCGCCCGCGGGTTCGCGTGCTGGCGGCGCAGCACGGCGATCGCGGTTTCCGAAAGCGGCACCGTGATGGCCTTGCGCGCCTTCGCCTGGTCGGGATGGATCCACGCGACGCGCCGCGCGAGGTCGACTTGCGACCACCGCAGCCCCGTCACGTTGGCGCGGCGCAGGCCGGTCTCGAGACTGAAGCGCGCCATGTCGGCGAGATGCGCGGGCAGTTCGGCGAGCAGCCGCTCCGCTTCGGCCGGGGTCAGCCAGCGGATGCGTTTCGAGACGATCTTCGCGCGTTTCGTGACCGGCGCGCGCTCCAGCCATTCCCATTCGACTGCCGCATTCAACACCGACTTCAGCACGCCGATCACGCGACGCACGGTGCCGTCGCTGACGGCCCGGTCGGTCTCGACGATGCCGTGCCGGGTGCGCACCGTACGCGGCTCCTGGCGCTTCGCGAGCGCGATCGCGTCGACGCGGTTCCGGTCGATATCGACGAGCGCGACGCCGGACAGGTGCCGGTCGAGCCAGCGCAGGTGAATCTTCGACGTTTCCAGGCTGGCAAGCCCCGCGCGTTCGCCGACGTAGCGTACGACCGCGTCGTTCCACGAATGGCGCGGCTTCGTGCCGAGCCGCGCCTGGTTCCACAGGTCGACCTTCAGCCGGTCGTGGAATTCCTGGGCCTGCGCTTTGTCGCGGGTGCCAGTGCTTCCCTGTACCGGCGGTCCGCCGCCAGGGGGGTACAGCTTGTATTGCCAGTTCGGGCTGGTCTTGCGCTTGTAGAGCGACATGGGCGGGTTTCCTCTTGCTGATCGTGATGGGCGACGGGCGGGAGCCATTCGCCGGCGAGGTAGCGCTGCAGGGCGGCGACGGAAAAGATCCAGCGCTTGCCGACCTTGCGGCCGGGCAGCGCGCCGGCCCGGGCCTTCAGGCGCACCGTTTCGGGATGGGCGCCGAGCAGTGCCGCGGCGCCGGCCAGGTCGACGGTGGCCGGATGCGCGCTGTCGGCAGGCCGCGCGCCGGGCGGGCACGCAGCGCAACTCGTGGAAGGGTGGTTTGCGTGTGAAGAGTGCATAACACGTTGATGTTCAAGCGTTTTGTTGGCCATCGGTTGCCATCATTCAGGCGTGGCGGCCGCGTGGAACCCGTGGCGCGAACTCGCTGCCTCGCCGGCGACCGATGGCAATGCGGCTCCGACTCGTGGCGCGCGATGGCGGCTCGTCGCAGCGGCTTCCCGGTTCTCTTTCTTCTTTTTCTTCAATGAGTTGAAGAGAGAGAAAGAAGAAGGGGCTGCCGCCGGCGCGCCAGCCGGACTCGTGGCAAAAGCGGCATGACACGTGGCGAACCCGGCGTGAGGCAGGGCGGCAGTTTCCTCAGGAATCAAGGGCTTGCGAGCCGTCACCCCCGATAACCACCACTCGCGTGCGCTGCCTGCCGGCTCCCGACGGGCGCCGCCGCACGATGACGGGCCGGACAGGGCGCGGCTCATGCGCGGCCGCCCTGCAGCGCGTCGGTCGCCAGGTCCTCGCGCACCGACACGTGCAGGCCGAATGCGGCCAGGCGCTCGAGCGACACCGGCGTCAGGTACGGCACGCGACGCATGTAGATGCGGCGCTCGACCTCCTTCTCGCCGACCACGACGCCCGCGTGCTTGAGCTGCGCCTTGAACACGCGGTCGGACTTCACCGGCAGGCCGTTCCACTTGTCGCGCAGCGCGCTCGTGTGCGCGAGGTGATCCATCACGTGCCCGGTGCGCAGCAGCAGGCAGAATTCGCCGTCGACGGTGTCGAACGTGTACGGATGCTTGTAGTTGCCGCCGTCGATTTCCGACAGCACCGTTTCCATGATCCAGACCCACGGCTCGCGGTCGGCGCTGGTTTCGGCGACGTGCCCGTTCATCTCGGCGATCAGGTCGCGCGGGAACTCGCCTTCGCTCGGGTCCATGCCGGCGAATTCGCACAGGTAGCGCCACGCGAGCCCGATCGCCGCGTAGTTGCCGGCCATGCGCCGCGCGCCGTCGTCCTCGCCGCTCGCGCGGCAGCCGGCGAGCGCC
Organism: Burkholderia sp. AU27893; assembly: GCF_002223205.1. NCBI lineage: Bacteria > Pseudomonadati > Pseudomonadota > Betaproteobacteria > Burkholderiales > Burkholderiaceae > Burkholderia > Burkholderia sp. AU27893. The sequence goes on from NZ_NKFD01000001.1 coordinate 190,389, forward strand.
TGGTCGCGCAGCGTCGCGTACTGGTCGAGCGCGGTGCGCCGGTCGAGGCCGGTCAGGAACTCGAGCCATTGGCGGACCGGGAAGCGCGGCAGGTCGTCGGGCAGCAGCGGCCCGCGCTTGCCGGTCAGCGTCGTGCGCACGAGCTTGCCGAGCAGGCTGCGCACCGGCACGTCCTCGCCGGCGAGCATCACCGGCGCGCACAGCAGGTATTCCGTCATGTCGGTGCCGCGCCGCGTCACCGTGTACTGGTAGTTCTCCTGCAGCAGCCCGACCGCCTTGTCGATCACGTCCTGCCGCCGTGCCGACAGCTCTTCCCAGCCGACCGGATGGCTCGTGTGACTGATGCTGGTCAGCAGGCGGAATTCGGTCTGCAGCGACTGCCCCGAGAACATCGTGAACGCGAGCGAGCGCTCGAGCCGCTTGATGAGCGTCGACTTGCCCGCGCCCTTGTTCGCCTGGACCGTCAGATGCGGCCAGAAGCCGAGCAGCGCCTTCAGGTGGCCGCCGAGCGCCCACACGAGCGGGATCGTCGCGGCGTTCTGCCGGAACGTCGTCTGGTAGGCAGCGATCACGCGGCGCGCGTCGCTCACCGGGCCGCCCGGGAACGTGAGGTTGTGATACGGGCACTGCTTGTCCGCTTCGGTGAAGTAGCAGTCGGGGCCTTCGTTGACGATCAGCCGCCCGTCGCGCCATGCGAGGCCGACGAAGTTCGCGGCGCGGCGCGCGCCGAGGTCGGCGCCGCGCTCGAGGATGTTCACCATCCGCTTGAACGGCGCCGGCGCCCAGATCGGGCCGAACTTGCTCCACTGGTCGACGTTGTGCAGCTGGTCGTCGAGCATCACGCGGCGGATCAGCTGCGCACCGTGCCGCGGCGCCTGCACCGACACGGCGAAGTAGACGGTGGGCGCCTGGTCGGCGTCGCCCGTCATCGTCGACGTCGCGCTCGCGACGGCCACGCGGCTGATGCCGGCGATGCGGAAGCCGCACAGGTCGGTCATCACGGGCGTCTCCACGCCGGATTCCTCGTTGCGATCCATCTTGGTGATGTAGTTCGTGAAGTCGGGCCGCACGCGAAACCGCCAGTACTGCGCGAAATCGTGCGCCGGCAGGAAGATGCGCGGCCGGCCGCGGCGCGACGCGTCGCCGGGCAGGCCGGCGACGAGCCACGGCTCGAGCTGGTCGAGCGCGCGCGCGAGGTCGGCCGGGCCGCGCAGCTGCAGGTAGTCGTTCACGTCGTTGATCGGCGTGCGCGCGGCGTCGCCGTCCGCCAGATCCGCCAGCCAGTCCGACTGGTCGACCAGCACCGCGCTGATGTCGAGCGCGGTCAGCCGTTCGTGGAGCGCCCACGCGGCCTCCGGCCCGGGGCGCTGCCCGGCGCGCGGGTGGCCTTCCGCGAACGGCTCGTCGTTGTCCAGGCAGATCGTGACCTGCTTGCCGCGCAGGAACGTGAAGTCGATGCGCTCGACGTTCGCGAGGCCGCGCAGCGCCAGCGCGGCCGTGCCGGGCAGCGCGCACGTGTCGATCGACAGCGCGTTGATCGCGCTTTCGACGATGATCACGCGTTTCGCACGGTCGAGTCGGCGCGCGTCGGCGGTCCAGCCGTAGCCGGCCTTGTCGCCCTGGGTCTGCGTCTTGACGCCGCCGTTGAGCGCGGGGTCCACGTAGCGCATGTCGACCGCGACGACGCCCGCATCGCCCGGCGCGCGCACCACGAACGCGGCGGCGGGGCCGCCGTGACCGACGTCGCCGGCGGCGATCTTCGGGCTCGTCCACGTATTGAAGCCGAGCGTGCGCGCCGCGAACGCCGCGTCGAGCGCCGCGGCGGAGATGCCGCGGCCGCCGAGGTAGTCGCGTACACGCTCGCGTTCGGCCGTGCAGCGGTCGGCGATGTATTCGACGGTGGATTTCTCGCGGCGCTCGGCGGGTGCCGGGCGCTCGGACGGGAGACCGTAAGCGTCGTGGAGATAGCGGACGGCGTCGGCCACCGTGCCGCCGCGCGCGTGGATCACGAGGTCGATGCACGAGCCGCCGGCGTCGGCGCTGTGATCGCGCCAGCCGGTGCCGTACTTCGGGTGATTCGCATAGATCGACAGCGACGGGCTCCGGTCCGCGTGCTGCGGCGAGTGATAGAGCGCGCGGTCGCCGCCGCGGCCGCGTTTCAGGCCGAGGCGGCCGGCGAGGTCATGCAGGTCGATGTGTCGTTTCAGTTCGTCGATCGAGGCCATATCTTCGTCATTGCTGCCGTTCGGGTTGCGGTGATGCGGGCGGCGCGGGATGGCCCGTCGTGGCCGGTGAATGGGCGAGCGCGCGCAGCGCGGCGGCGGATTGCGGGAAACCGAGCGCGAGGCGATCGGCGAGCGCCGACACGAAGCGGCCGAGCGTGCGTTGCCGCTCGGGGCTGTCCGGCGGGGCGTCGAAGCTCAGCGTGTCGGCGGCCGCCGCGATCGCGGCGCGCAGCGCGGCGTCATGCGGCGCGGGTTCGGTGGCGTAGCGGTTCATGGGCGCGCCTCCTGGTAATAGACCCGTACGCATCGCGCAGGGTGGCGGACCATCGCCGGGCGGGCGGGGCATCGAACGGCGCGGCCCGCTTGGATCGGGATCATGAGGTGTCCTTTTCAATGGCAAAGGCGATCCCTCGCGCCGTTCAGGCACGATGCGAGGGAAACGCGGGAACGAGGGGTTAGGGCGTCAGACGGGCAGCTCGAGTTGCGCTGCCAGGCGTTCGCGGACGTGCGGCGAAAGCGGCAACTGCAACGCGAGGTTCGGGACGGCGGACGGCGACAGCGTACGGGCGAATTCCATGTTGACGACGTACGTGTGGCCGCACTCCGGGTTCGCGCACTGGAACGTGATTTCGCGGAACGTCAGCGACATTTCGCGGCTGCTGCGCGCGGTGGCGCGGGTGCGGCAGTGCGGGCAACGGTTCAGGATTCGCATGGGGTCGTGCTCCGGGCGAGAGTCTGCGCAGGGCCGGACGGGCAGCGGGCTGCGCGGGCGATCCGGCTGCATCGCTGGCCGATCGGCGGATGGTTGCGGGCGCGCGCGCAGTTCACAATCGACGTTGCGGGCACGGACGGTCGGGCGCGTTCGACGGTGCGGAACATGAGGGCGCCCGGTTCAACGGCCGGCGGTGCGCGAGCGCGGCGCCGCGATCGCGCGCAGGTGGCTCGTGCCGATGCGGATCAGTTCGCGCGCCATGCTGGAGATCGAGCGATTGCGCTGCGCGGCGAGCTGCTCGAGCTCGCCCCGCTCGACCGGCGTCAGCCCGACGTAGACGGGTTTGTCCGACATCGTGCCGCGCGGCGAACGGCGCGGGCCTTGGGGAGTAGTCATGGTCGGTATACTTTGTCGAGATAGTCTTGCGTTACGGTAAGGCCAGTGTAATGAGCAAAAAACAGCGCGTCAATTGTTAATGGGTAATTTATGACACAAATCGGGAGTCGCTTGCGGGACGAGCGCTTGCGGATCGGGCTCAGCCAGGATGAGTTTGCGACCGTGGGCGGTGTCGCGAGGCGCTCGCAGTCGGCGTACGAGTCGGATGAGCGCTCTCCCGACGCGTCCTATCTGCTGGCCGTTCGCGAGATCGGTGTCGATATCGGCTACGTGCTGACCGGCGAGCGGTCCACGGCAGGCGAACCGGCGTCGGCGGCGGGCGGCCGCGACGCGGACGAAGCCGACGTGCTGGCCATGTACCGGCAGCTCAACGACGCCGGCAAGGCGTCGCTGCACGCGTTTCTCGCCAGCTGCATCAGCACGGGCGCGATGGTGCAGGCAGCGCCGGCGCGGCGCGCGAAGCGCCTGCCGGAGAATCGCCGGGCGGCACTCGATCAGCGCACGGCGGAAAACGTCGAGCGCGCGATGGCCGAGGTCGAACGGCTGAAGTCCGAGCGCGCGGCGAAGCAACCGAAGAAATGAGCGGCCGCGCGGCCCGGCGCACGCGGCCACACGCTGCCCGATCCGGGCCGCAGCGCATGCGGCGGCGCGGGCGGCCCATCCCCTTTCCGTTTCCCTGATTTCACGGCGGTGCGCCGAGCGCGCCGCGCAAGCGCATCGGATAAAATCGGACGAATAACTGTATATCCATACAGTATTGGTTTAGCATTCTGAAAGCCGGAGAGCTGGCGGCGGGGCGTTCCGAGGCGACCCGTCGTGTCAGGCGGCCCCCGGTGGATGACTGAGTTTGCGGAGACCGGAAAAATGGACACCAACAGGAAGCACGACATCGGGACGATCGGCGCGTCGGCGCGCGCCGACCATCGCGCGGACCCGCGCGGATCGACGATGGGCCCGCCGCGATATCGTCCGAACCTGACCGACGACGAGCGGGCCGACGCGCACGCAAAGATCGACAGCGCGATGCTGTCGGTCGGGCAGGTGCTCGAGGCCGCGCTGCAGGCGATGGCCAATCTGCGCGATGCGCGTGCCACGTTGCAGCAATGCGGCGACGCGCGGGACACGCGCATGACGCTCGGCGGGCGTCAGCAATCGAGCTGAACCGCCGCAACGCATCCCCGCCGGCCGGTATTCGCTCCGGCCGCCGCATCGAATCCGAGCCGCGCACCCTGCGCATTGCCTCGCCCCGCCCACCGGGATCCTGAGTTCGTCACCGCGATCGCCGGCACGCGATCGCGTGCCGGGCATCGCGGCCCTGGCCGTTACTTCACCCGTCAGCGCTTGCCGGTTCGACCCGACTGCTTCGGCGCATCGCGTACCTCGAGCTCGAGCGCGGTCGTGAACCCGCCGTCGCCGATCGTGTGCGTCGCCTTCTTCACGAGCCACGGCGTCTCGTCGATTTCCGGCTTGAACCCCGTCACGGTGACGGGCATTTCGGGAAACAGTTCGGGCCGGCCCAGTGCGAGCGTGTAGCTCAGCGTCGACTGGCCGCGCTGCGTGCGCGCATAGTCGGCTTGCGCGGCCGCCCGGGCCTCGGCTTCCGTCGCGTAATCCTCGGGCAGCACCTTGACGTTCTTGCCTTTTGCGTCGCCGACGACCACCGACAGCCGCCGCGCGCTGCCGTTCGAGTGATAGTGCGCGCGCACCGATGTGTAATCGTCGCGCTGCGCGATGTGGTAGCGATGCTGGTCGCCGCTCGCGCGGGTGATGGCCAGCACGTCGAGCGGCTTGCCGCTGACGGTTTTGCCGCTGCCGATCGGCATGAACAGCAGGCGCTTGTCCTTCACGGTCATCACCGCGTCGTAGCGCCTGGCGAGGCGCGTCAGGAACGACATGTCGGATTCCTGCGTCTGGTCGACATGGTCGATCCGCGTCGCGGCGAGCGTGGCGTCGACGGCGGCCGTGAGCCCATGGCGCGTCGCGATGGTGCGCACGATCGCGCCGATCGTCTGCCGGTGCCAGCTTTTCTCGCGGCGCTCGTGCATGCCCTTCGTCATCGATGCCGAGCGCGCGCGGATCGTGATGACGTCCGGTGCGCCGCCGTGCTCGACTTCGTCGACCGTGAACGCGCCCTTGTCGACGAGCGGCTCGCCGACCCAGCCGATCGACAGCTTGATGCTCGCGCCGCGCTTCGGAATCGCGAACGTGCCGCGCGCGTCGTCGAGCACCAGGTCGAGCATGTCGGCCTCGTCCGCGCGCGATTCCGACAGCGACAGGCTGATGAGGTTGGGCGCGATCAGGCGCGACAGGTCGCGGCCGTCGAGCGTGATCCGATAGTCGGCCTGCGGCTGCACGCGGCCCGCGCGGGCCGGCGCTTCGCCCGGCTTGCGTTCCAGCGTGCTCATTGCTCGTCCGCTCCGCTTTCGTCGTCCTGCTGCGGCTCGGCCAGCACGCCGTCGTCGACGCGCTTGAGCGTCAGCGTGAACGCGATCTTGCGCGCGATCCCTTCCTTCGTGTGATACGTGGCCGTCTCGTTGAGGCTGTCGATCACGTACGCGCCGTACACGTTGCCGTTCCCGTCGACGAGCACGTAGGCGTCGCCGGCGTCGCCCATCCGGGCGAGCGCCTCGATCGACGCGATCTCGCCGATGCCGTTGTCGGGGGCGACGATGCCGGACAGCGTGATCGTGTCGTCGCCGGCGCCGGTGAACTGGCTCGCATCGCGCACGCCGATGCGCGAGCTGGTGCGGTGCTTCCAGTTGCGCTGGCGCTGGAGCTCCTGGTACGGCGTGGTCGCCAGGCTGAAAACGAACTGGTCGAGCGACATCATCATGGGCGGGTTTCCTTCTGCGAACGATCAATCGGACAGGCGCGAGCCGGCGCGCGACGCCTTCGCGCGTTCGGCGCGTTCGAGCTCGGCGCGCACCATGCGCGCGATCTCGGCCGCGTCGGCGCCGGGCGGCGGCGCGATGTTGATGGTGACGGGGCCGCTCGCGGGCGCGGCGCTGGCGGCAGCGGCGGCCGGCGCCGTGAGCGGCGCGCGGTAGTCGAGCGACAGGTTGTAGCGCTCGAGCGGAGCGGCGGCGGCGATCGCCGGGCTCGCGGCGAACGCGGGCGGGCCGACCAGCGCGGCGGTGGTCGTGAGCGCGGCGGCGGTGCGGGCCATGAGTGACGGGGCGCCGGCCGTGGCGTCGTCGGGCGTGGTCGAAGCCTTTATGCCGAGTTTTTCCTTGGCCCAGTCGCGCATCGAACTGCCCAGGCCGCCGACCGTCTCCTTCACCGCGACGAAGCGGCTCTTGATGCCGTCGACGAGCCCCGACACCAGGCTGGCGCCGATCTCCTGGAAGCGCGTGCCGATGTCGCCGAACCAGTCGCCGATGCCGCCGATCGCGGTCTTCACCCACTCGACGGTGGCGTCCCATTTCGCGGTGATCCAGTCGCCGGCCGCGCCGAACGCGCCCTTGATGGTTTCCCACAGCGCGATGAACTTCGGGCCGAGCGTGTCCCATTGCTGCCAGACGTAGACGGCGGCCGCTGCAATCAGGCCGATCACGAACATCACCGGATTCGCCATCGCCAGCCGGCCGAGCACCATGAATGCCTGCCCGACGAGCCTGAACGCGCCGACGATCGACGTCGCGAAGCGGAGCACGTTCACCGACCCGAGCACGTTGCCGAAGACGCTTGCCAGCGTGCCCACGACCGTGAGTACGCCACCCAGCCCGGCGAAAGTCGTGGCGAGGATGCGGGTGGCCGTGCCGTGTTCGCGCACGAACTTCACGATCTTCCCGAGCACGGAGGCGGTGACGTCCAGCGCCGCGTTGTACATCGGCGTGATCTTCTCGCCGATCTCGAGCTTCAGGTCGCGCAACTGCGCGAGGACGATGAGCTCGCGGCCCGCGGTCGAATCCGCGGCCTTCGCCCGCATGCCGGTGATGCCGTCGGCGGCGGCGCTCTGCCGCTCGGTGTCGTTGATCTGCTCGCGCTGGTCGTACATCGTGGTGAGCAGGTTCCCCGCGGCCTTGTCGGGAAACAGTTTCGCTAGTTCAGCCTTGACCTTGTCGGGGCTCGTGATGCCCTTGGCGGCGAGCTTCGGCAGCAGCACCTTTTCAAGCCATTCGAACGGCGACGCCTGCAGCATGTCGCTGCCCGCCAGTGCGCCCGGCTTGAGCCCGGCGATCGCACCGTTCTTCCGGTGCGTGAGCCCTTTCGGATCGACGAGGCCGAGCGCCGCCAGCCGTCGCGCGGCGAGTGCGGACGCCTTGCCCTCGAGGGCGCTGCCGGACAGGGCGGCCAGGCCTGCGCCGGCCGATTTGCCGCCCAGCTTTTCGATGAGCGGCTGCATCTGGTAATAGAACGCGTCGGTGCGCAACTTCTTGGCCGCGTTGCCACCCGATTCGGCGAAGTTGTTCCACTCGTCGCCGCTGACCTTGCCGCCGGTCGCCGTCTGCATCTTTTGCACGATGTTTGCCTCGGCGGGGAACGCCGCGTCATCCTTCGTGCCGCCGCGCAGGTCGATCACCTTCACCATGCTCATGAACTGGTCGACGTTCTTCTTCGCGTCCTCCTTGCCGTACAGCGCCTCGTTCGCGAATTTCATGGTCTCGAGCAGAGGCATGACGACCCGTGCGCGTTGCTCGTCGCCGCCCACCGCCGATAGCGACTCGCGCATCAGGCTCAGGTTGTCGATGGTCGACAGCCCCGGGGCCTGCTGCGCGCGCGCGAACTTCACTGCGTCGGCCGACGCACCCGCCGCACGCATGCGCAGTGTTTCGCTTTCGGCCTGCTTCGCGGCGTCGAGCGGATCGGACAGGATGCCGAGCATGTTCTTGCCGACGCCCTTGACCGTCTCGCCGCGCTTCGCCCACTTCTCGCCGACGCCGCGCAGCGCGTCGATCCTGGCGCGCCGGGCGTCGGCTTGCTGCTGGCGACGGGTGTCGTATCCGCGCACCCCCGCGTCGATCATCGACGCACGCGACGCCATCGTCGCGCGGAGGTTGCGCTCGTCCCGCGACAGGTTGCGCGTGTCGATGCCCGCGCCGGCGAGCTGCGTGCGCATGGCTTGTACGCGGCCGGCTTGGTAGTGGTGCGCGGACGCCAGGTTCTCGGCCGCGCGTTGCGCCTTGTTGAAGTCGCTGATCATCTGTTGCGACGGCGAGCGGGTCGCGCGCAGCGACTGGGCGAGCGTGTCGACGCGTGCGCGTGCCGCCGAGAGATCCGATGCCGTCGTGGCGAGGCCCTTGCGCATCTCGCGAAACTCGCCGATGCGCTTCTGCGTCTTCGCCATGTCATCCAGCTCGCGGCGGGTCGCCCGCAGCGAATCGGCCAGCCCCTTGTTGCCGGTCAGCATCATCTGCAGGGGCTTCGTCATGTTGTCGACCATGTCGAACATGACGCGCAGTTTCGTGGTGTTGTCCATCGTCGATCGTTTCGCTCATTGGGCGCCGGCGCGTACTCGGGCGCGCTCGCGCCAGTCCATCAGCTCGGCCAGGCTGAAGGCATCCATCACGGGCGGTGTCCAGCCGAACACCGTCGCGATGTCTGCCATCGGGTCTTCTACGCGGTCTGGGAGGCCAGTCGGGATTTCACGGCCTTCGGCATCAAAAAACCGGCGAAGATGCCTCCCAGCTGCACGAGGTCGGCGGGGTCGATGTTGGCGACGTCGACTTCGGTCAGCATCGGCGAGCTGATGCGCGGCAGCACTTTCGACAGCGCGACGACGTCGAGGCTGACGAGGTCGGACAGCGATACGCCGCGCAGTTCGCCCGATTTCGGCTTGCGCAGCGTGATCGACGTGATCGTCTGATTGCCGCGCACGAGCGGCGTGTCGAGCGTGTGGGTGGCCGGATCGTCCTGGTCGGGCGCTGCGACGGCGGCGGCGGACGCATCGGCCTGCGAGTCGTTCGCGGCCGGGTCGGGTTGCATCGGATTCATGGTGGTCCTGTCGGTGATCAAGCGGGGGAAGGGCGGGGAAGGGCCCGGCCGGGGTGACCGGCCGGGCGGCGGATTACAGGCCGATCGCGTTGCGCAGTGCCGCGAACAGGTCGTTGCCGTTGACCTTCTCGATCATGTTGACGAAGTCGATCTCGATCACGTCCTGGCCGTTCACGGACAGCTTGTAGTAGCTGGCGACGGTCGTGACCTTGAACGCGGTGTCTTCCTTCGACTTCGCGGTGCCCGGGTCGATTTCGCTGTGGCGGCCGCGGATCACGATCTCGATCGCGTCGACGTTGGTCGAATCCTCGGACTGGTAGCCGCCGGCGAAGCGCAGCAGCACGCCGTCGTGCTTCGTGATCGCGTATTGGCCGAGCACGGAGCGCATGAAGCCGCCGCAGGTCCATTCGAGCTGGATCCCTTCCTGCCCGAAGTCGACCTTGATCGGGCCGCTCATGCCGCCGCCCTGGTAGTCCTCCATCTTGCGCGTGAGCTTCGGCAGCGTGACTTCGACAACCTGGCCGACGAAGTTCTCGCCGTTCTGGAACAGGTTGAATCCCTTGAGTTTGCGAGGCATACCCATCGTGTTTGACTCCTGGTGAGGCCGGTCGTTACGCGCTGACGCGCGCGGCGAAATCGGCGAGGTAACGGTCGGTGATGCGCTGGCGCAGCATCAGGTTTTCGAGCGGCGGCACCGGCGTGTATTCGTAGTCGAGATACGCCTTGCCGGACTTCAGCACGTCGGTCGTGTTCGGCTCCGGGTCGTACCAGGCCGAGCCGCCGATCAGGTAGCCCTGCGAGATCCATTCGCGGAACTTGGCGTTGATCGTTTCGATGATGTCGCGCGGCAGCGACGGGTTGAGCGGGCCGTCGATGATGGCCATCTGCGCTTCGGCGATCGAATCGGCGATGACCTGCGCGGTGCGCGTGTAGTTCTCGAACGCGAACAGCGGGTCATCCGAGCACGTGCGCGAACCCCAGAAGCGGAAGCCGTTGCGGTTCACGAGCGTCGTCACGTCCTGCTCGTTGAGGAAGCCCGCGTCCGTCGCCGGATCCTGCAGGTCCCACGACACGTCGGCGCTGATGCCGGTGACGCCGTTCACGCCGACGTTCGACAGCGTCTTGTGCCAGCCCGTGTCGTTGTCGATCTTCGCGCGCAGGCCGGCCGCATACGCGGTGGCCGGCACGACGACCGTCTTGTTGGTCGTGTCGTCCCACGCGAGGAAGTCCGGCCAGACGACCATCAGTTCGCGCTGGCTGAACTGCTTGCGATAGGCGACGGCTTCTTCCTTCGTCTTGCAGCCGTTGGCCGACACGTAGGCGAACGCGCGCAGCGACTGCGCGACCGACGCGAGCGCCGCGGCGACGGGTTGCGTGTCGAGGCCCGGCGTCGCGAGGATGCGCGGCTTCACGCCGAAGCGCGCCTGCGCGCCGAGCAGCGCCTTCATGCCGGTGTACTTGCCGTCGGCGGTGACGGTGCCGATCACGTTGGTCGCCGTCTCGGCGGCGTCCTTGCCTTCGGCGACGCGCACGACGATCGTGACGGGCTTGGTCTGCCGGCCGATCGCATCGAGCGTGCGGCGCAGCGTGCCGTTGGTGCCGGCCTTGCCGAGCGCGGCAACGACGTTGGTCAGCAGGACGGGCGTGTCGAGCGGGAAGGCGGTGGCATCGGCATCGGACGCGGTGCAGACGATGCCGACGACGGCCGTCGACACGGTGCGGATCGGGCGCGAGCCCTCGTTGATTTCGATGACGCGTACGCCGTGGTGATAATCCTGCGGCATGGTGTGTGGCTCCTGTGTGTGCAGATCAGATGAAAGAGAACGGGAGAAATCCCGTGCGGATCAGGCCGCGGGGTCCGCGACCGGAGCTGCAGGTGCGCTGGGTTCGTCGGGCTTCGGCTCAGGCTTCGGTTCCGGTTGGGGATCCGGCTCCGGCTTGGAAGGCGGAGGCGGTACGTACGGCGCCGGCGTAGTCGGCCACGTCACCGCATCGGGGAACGTGTCGGCCTGGACGACCGAAACGAGTGCCATCTGGTAGGCCGACCAGGCCTTGAAGTAATAGACGCCCTCGTCGTCGAGCAGGCCCGCGGCGTAGGCATCGGCCTTGCCGGCGTTCGCCTTGCGGGCGGCTTCGAGTCGTCGCTCGAACTCGGCCATCGCCGCGTCGCGTTTTTCGCGCTCGAGCAGTGCAGCCGGGATCGCCCACGCGCCGTTGATCCACGCATGGCGCGGCGACGGTTGCGGTTCGGTCGTGAGGCCGAGTTCGTCGGGCGTCTTGCCGGCGGTCGCGATTTCGACCGGTTCGCCCGTGTCGGTGCGATAGCAGAGGCGGCCGCGGAAGTCCGGCAGCAGCGTCCACGCGTCGTCGCGATAGAACGGCCAGGTCGTCGGCGTGCGCGCCGGCGGCTCGTCGAACGTCGCCCATGACGGCACGAGCCAGCGTTCGGGGTTGCGCGGATCGGCGTCGGGCTGGCCGCTGCTCAGGTATTCGCCGGTCGACTGGTTGTAGTGGTGAATCAGCATGTTTCGGGGTCCAGGTTAATAAGCGCGGATCAACGCGAGCAGCGCGACGTTGCGCGAACGCGATTCGTTGGCGCCGTCGAGGTTGACGGTGATGGCGTGGCTGTGATTGCCGGCGCCACCGATGCCGACGTTGTGGCCGTGAGTGCCGGCGCCTTCGGTGTTGAATTCGTGGCTGTGACCGCCGGCCGGACTTGTCATCCCCCACACGTTGTCGCCATCGCTGCTGCCGGAGCCCGTGTTGCCGGACCCCCACGTACCCCATGGTGGGCGGTAGACGGAGGGGCTTTCGCCCCACGGCGACACGTGCTGGTGATCGCCGACGCCGGCGGTCCAGCCATGGTGGCCGTGCCAGCCCTGCGAGTCGGTCCACGCGGAGTGCGTGTGGTCGCCCACTGCAGCCGCGCTCGCGATGTGGCCGTGCGAGCGGTTCGCGCTGTCCTGCCACGAGCCGAGGATGCGGTTGGTATCGACACCGCGGGCGTCGTCCCAACACCGGATGAATTCGCCGCGCAGCTCCGGCAGGCGGAACGTCGTCGAGCCGTCGCCGGACGAGAAGTTGGCCCAGAGGCCCTTTGGCCATTCGTCGTCCGTCACCAGCGCACCGCTGGCCTGCGCGTAGGCCCACAGCGCGGGGTAATCGGCGCGCTTGACGAGCGCACCATTCGCCTTCAGGAACCCGGCGCGCACCGACGTGCGCGGCTCGAAGATGATCTGTCCCACAGACGTCGTCGACAGCGCGGCCAGCACCCATTCGGTCGTGGCGAGCGCCTTCGAACGATCGCCCGGTGCAGGTGTCGGGCCCTGCACGGGGGTCTGGAAGACGGTACCGCCCGGCGTGAACGAAACCTGCGGGATCGAGTTGCACGTCACGCCGAACGAGCCGTCGTTGATGTGGTACAGGCCGGTGTCCGGCGCGCCGTCGTTGATGAACGTGAGAGACGGTGCTTTCGCGCTGCCTTCCGACAGGAAAATCCGCTTGCCCGGATCGAACCAGAGATCGCCCGACATCGTGCCGCCCGTCGCGCGATCGAGCGGGGTGAGGTTGCCGGCGTGCCACGCGGGTTTGCCGTCGATGCGGAAAGTGTGGTCTTGCGTGTGAAACGCGAACGAGCCGTTGTCCGCTCCCCACCAGCCAACCGCCTTGTCATTGCCAAAGAGGTAGCCATCGATGGGGCCGAGACGCAGGCGCCCTTCGTCCGGGGAGTTGCCGACCTTCAGCTCGCCGCGAATGGTGGTGTTTCCGCCGATCAAGGTGCCCGCGCCCTGGTCGTCGATCGTGACGCGACCCGTCGCGAGGTTCAGCGTGAAGGGCCGGTAGTCGTTGAACGTGCCGTCCTGATCACCTTTCTTCGTCGACAGCAGATAGACGTTCACGCCGTCGTTGCGCCAGAAGACACCGTAATCACCGTAGACCGCCCGGAAGTGCGCACCACCCGCATCCAGATCGCGCGAGGTCAACCCACCCTTGAAAGTGGCATTTCCTCCGACCTGGATCACGTTCCGGCCGTCGTCGCCCACATCGCCAACGACCAGGCGCTTGGTCACGCTCACGGTTCCCGTGTCGCGTCGAATGAACAGGCGACGCGTTTGGTTGCCGCTGTCGTCAAACGAGTTGATGCCGAAGTGGGAGCCAGCATTGCCGGCGCCCTCCACCGAATCTTCCTTGTATACCGTCCAGCGTACTTTTGACGAGTCCAGATTGGTGAAGAACAGGGTCGCGTAGCCCGTGCCAGAACCCGCTGCCTGAATCGATGATGCCGTGGAGTAGAACGTTCCCGACGCCTTGGCGTTGCCTGCGACCTGTAGCGTCGTGTTGCCGTCGTCCACGCTGCCATTGCCCACGATCACCCGGCCGCCGTACGCGACGCGCACCGCACGCGCCTGGTTCGCGTCGGTCTCTGCGTCGTTGCCGGTCTTGTTGACCCACAGATCGACGTACTCGCGTCCCCACGCGCCGTTGTCGAAGCCCGCCCGCACCGTCGCGATCAGGCGCGTCCCGGTATCGGCGTTGCCGCCGCCGAACGTGCCATGCAGGCGCACGCGGCTTTCCCGCCCGTTCTTGCCGGTCGGCGGACGCACCGTGACATGCGCCGTATCCGGACCCGCATCGAACTCGGTGACGACCGGCCCGGTGAACTTCGCCCCGGTCAACGCCGCATATCGCGACGCCGCGGTTTTCGGCGTCACGGCGCGCGCATCGTCCGCGCCGGCGTTCACTTCCGCCTGCGTCGCCAGCTCGACCACGCCTTGCCGCTCGGTCGTCGCCGGCGGATTGAGGAACGACGCGTCGCCGAACACGAGTTTCGTCGCGTCGATCGCCGTGAACTGCATGTCGGACGACAGCAGCAGCATCGCGGCCGGCGACTTCTCCATGATCGGCGTCGCCTGGCCATAGCTGGCCAGCAGCACGCCGTTCTCGAGATAGAGGCCGAACCCGTACAGCGAGTACTGGTCCGCGGTATCGTCCTTCAGCGTCGTATGAATCGTGTCCGGCGCGACGTTGGCGCCGCCGAAGGACTTGATCCGCTTCAGCTCGTTCGGCAGCTTCGTGAGCCCCTTGTCGGCGACGAACGGCGCGTTCGCCAGGCCGATTTCCACGACCTGGTGGGCGTTCGTGCCGCCGTTGCCGGCAGCGACGAGCGCGGCACGGCCGGCGTCGGTAATGATGATCTGGGTTGCCATGTGCGATCAGTAGTCGGTGAGGTTCAGGCGGCGATAGGCCGCCACGCGCGCGGCGGCGCCGACCGGTTGTCGGCCCCGCATCTCGAAGCCCTGCGTGAACGTGTAGTGCGCCCGTACCGGCTTGGTCCGGTCGATTTCCGCGAGGATGTCGGCGACGTATTCGGCGGTCGGCGGCTGGCCTTCCTGGCCGCTGACGGTCATCACGAGGTCGAACGTGCCGGGCTGGCCCGGCGGGCGCTGCTCGAACCATTCACGCAGGACGATGTTTCCGCCGAAGGCCGCGACGACTTCGCGCACCGCGGCGGCGGTGCCCTTGCGGCGGGCGATCGGAATCGCCTGGCCGACCCGGGCGCGCTTCACGTACTCGGGCCAGTAGTCCTTCCACGCATCGACGCCGAGGTGCCACGCGAGCCACGGCAGCAGGTCGGACCGGATCGCGTCCGGATTCATCAGCGTCGCGAGCGGCGTCGGCACGTCGTCGATGCGCGCGTTCGTCGCGGCGAGCCGGCGCTCGAGCCGCGTCGCGTTCGGCGGGAGGACGTCATTCATTGCTGTACACCCCGCCGTCGATCAGCTCGATTCCGGTGCAATACGGCGCCTGCTGCTTCGTCGCCGGCAGGCCGGCGAGCGGGCTTTCGAGGATCACCTTCTGCACGCCGGCCGCGCGGGCGGCCGCGTAGATCCCGTCGAGCGTGACCTCCATTCCCAGGCGATGCATGGATTCGGTGTACTTCTTCATCGCGCGGTTGGCTTCCGCGAGCGCCACCGCGCGATCCGGGCCCGCAAAGAACACGAGCCGCGCGCGCACCTGGTAGCGCAGGATTTCCGCGCCGCGCACCGTGACCTTGTCGGTGAGCGGCCGCACGTCATCGGCCTGCAGCGCGGCCGCCACCGCGGCGATCAGCGCCGGGTCCGCCGTGCCGTCGCCATCGCGCGCCAGCACCGAGACGAGGACTTCGCACGGCGCCGGGCTGACGGCCGACGCGTCGAGCACGCGGCCGTCCGCGTTGCGTGCGTGCGAAACGTACGCGCCTTCGGGGCCGGCGACGGACAGGCTCTGCGGCGCGAGCTGCGTGCGGGCGCGCAGGTCGGTATCGCTTTCCATGACCGCCGCGACGTCGTGTTCCGGATCGGCGGGCGTGATCGTCAGGCGCCGGATGCCGAACAGCGCGGCGAGATGATCGAGGTCCGTGCCGACCGCATAGGCCAGCATCACGGCGCGCGCGGCGTCGTTCACGCGCTGCCGCAGCACGATCTCGCGGTACGCGTTCTCCTGGAGCAGCTTCACGACCGGCTCCGATTCGAGCGCGAGCGTCGCGGCGATCTCGGCCTGTTCGTCGGCCGGGTAGAGCGACACGAAGCGTGCCTTGCGCGCGGCAAGCAGGGTTTCGTAGTCGATCGTTTCGACGACGTCGGGGGACGGCAGCTGCGAGAGGTCGATCGGCGTCACGCTCATGCCGGGCTCCCGGTCGTCATCGGCACGCGGGTCGACACGGACGTGCCGTTCTCGCCGGTCCAGCCTTCGATGTCGAGATAGACCGACCCGGCGGCCGCATTCGCGTCGTCGGAGGCGAGCACGACGCGGGTGAGCGTCAGGCGCGGCTCCCAGCGCATGAGCGCCGTCGCGACGGCCGCGTACAGCCGGGTGCGCACGGTGCCGTTGCCGGGTGCGTCGATCAGGTCGGGCAGCTCGGAGCCGAACGTGCGGCGCTTCACGCACGACGCGAGCGGCGTCGTCACGATCCTGCCGATCGACTGGTAGAAGTGGTCCAGGCCCGAGATCGAGCGGCCGGTGTTCGCGTTCATGCCTTTCATTGCGGTGCGCTCACGAGTTGTCCATCGCCCTGTTCGCGATGCGTGTGATGCGGGAGGCTGATGCCCTGGGATGTCACTTCGCGGGTGAAGGTGGCCGCGCCGTCGATCTGCATCGTGGCGCCGCCGCCGGCGCCGCCGGTGCCGGTCATGCCCGACTCGAATGCGAACGGGCCCTTGACCGTCATCGCGCCGGTGCAGGTCGTCTGCGGCGCGTCGAACGTGATGCGCTCGGCCTTCACCGTGGCGTCGCGGGTCTGCACGACGACCGAGCCCGGCGCGACGATGCGCACGGTCGCGCCGGCGGGCAACTCGGCCGTGAGCGCATGCGCGGCGTGGTCGTACGTGATGCTCGCGCCGTCGGGGTAGACGCGTGCGTGGGTGTCCGGGCTCGATGCAGGGGCCGGCGCGGCATTCGAATAAACGCCGCGCAGCGCGACGCCCTGCGCCGGATCGCCCATCGGGCAGAGCAGCACGACCTGTTCGCCCGGCGTCGGCGGCAGCCAGTCGCGGGTGCCCCCGGCGGTGCCGGCGACCCACGGAATCCAGTTGGTCTGCAGGCCGCTGCCCTCGGCGTCGGCGTCGCCGACCGAGACGCGGCACAACGCGGCCGCATGGTCGACCGCGAGGATCGTTCCCTTGCGCACCGCGTTGCGTGCCTGCCGTTGAATTTCATTTGCGTCCATGCAGCCATGGTGACGGTCGGGCAGCCACGGCGCGAGCGATGGCCTGTGTCGTCGCGACGAGGACAGCGCGCACCGGATGCCGGCACGAACGCATGCGTCGAGAATCGCATCACCGGTTGGCGTGAGGATGGCGTCGTGCGCCCCGGCGATGGGGTGGCGAGGCTGGAATGCGTGAGCGGAGCGACGTCGCCGCGGCGGCTGGGCGGAGGTGCGACGGGTTGCGTGGCGACGAAATGCAGAGGGGCGTTGTGCGGCGGGACACGAGGATGGGGCGCGCATGGAGGTGTTGCCACGGGCGACGACGTCGACGCGGCGCGCGTCGCCGATGCCGGTCGATTCGAGGGCGATGCACGAGCAGGCGATCGGCGTTGCGATCGCGACATGCAAGTTCGCCACGGCGCGCGAAACGAAGAGGGGGAGACGAGATGTCCGGTAGCGACGCGCAGCCGTTGCGGCGGTGAATGCGGCGGAACACTGCGCACGCACGGTGTTCGTTCGATAGCACGCGGCGTCGATGCCACACGCAGGAAGACGGGCGGCCGCCCGCCGGGCTTACCTGGTGAATGAACGCTGCAGAACACCGTGCACGCACGGTGCACGGCGGTCGTTCGATAGCACGCGGCATCGATGCCGCGTGCAGGAAGACGAGCTGCCGCCCGCCGGGCCTACCTGATCTGCGGCAGCGCGACCCAGGTGAGCGTATTGGCCGGATCGACCAGCGTGTCGTCGACGTGGGTGATCACATGCCTGCCGTCAGGCCCGGTTGCGACATTGACGCTTTCCGTCAGCGCCAGCCGGATCGACAGGTCGACTGCCGCCTGGTCGCGAACGCCGACCTCGAAGGTGATGCCGCTCGTGCGTGCGGCGGGATTCGTCACGAGATCCGGCTGGTTCTGGCGGACCCATTCGACGACCGCGACGAACACCGGATCCGTGTCGCCGGAGAAATTCGTCGCGAGCACGTGGGCCGTGTACCGGTATTCGAACGACGGCGTCAGCGTGCCGGTGGTCGCAATCGATCCTTGCTCGACGAGCACGGTCAGCGCGCCCGGTTCGGTCCCGAGTGACGGGATGGCGGCGACGAGGGCCCGCCGCAGGCTGTCTGGCTTAATCATGCGGATGGGCTCCGTGGCGGGTTGCGGGTGTGCCGGCCTGGCAGGCCGCGATCATGTCGACTTGCGCCGCGCAGGTCGCCCAGGCCGCTTTCGCGAGCGTGAGCGCGGCATCGAGCTCACCGTTGGTGCGGGGCGCGAGCATCGGCAGCGTGCAGGGGCTCACCGCCTGGCACGTATTCGACGTAAGCGTCGGCGCCGGTGAGAGCGGGATGGGCTTGCAGGCGGACAACGTCGTCAGGCAGACGAGTGCCAGCCCAGGCGCGAAGCGCGGCGTTTTCATCGGTCAATCTCCGGTTTTCAAGTCGGGTGGCGTCGAGCTTCGAGGCGATCGCGGCCTGCGAACGGTCGAGCCGCGCCTGCTGCCGCGCGCGCTCGGCGGTGTCCTGGCGCAGGCGCGAGATGACGTCGTCGCGCTCGGCGAGCGCCTGTCGTGCATCGACGAGTTGCTGCCGTGCGGCGCCCAGGTCGGCGCGCAGCGCATGCACGACCAGGGCCGCGGCGGCGCACGCGGCAAGCGCGGCGATGCAGGCGGCGAATTTCGCGGCGAGCCCGTTCATGCGGCGGACGGGGCGCCGGTCGATGAGGATCCGCCCGGCGTCGACGCGGACGGTTGCGACGCATAGCGGTCATAGGCGCGTGCGAGCTTCACGTCGTAGAGGTTCGCCGCGTAGTCGGGGCCGTTGTACGCGCGTGCGAATGCGGCCCACTGGCGGGCGGCGAGCGCGCGGCGCAGCGCGTCGTCGGCCGCGATATAGCGGACGAAGGCGTCGAGATGCCGGGCTTCGCCGCTTTCCATGCACGCGACGAATTCGTCGATGCCGGCATAGCCGAGACGCTCCCAGTGATAGCCCATCACCTGGAACGCGCCCCAGCTCGCAGATTCCCACGCGGCGCCGGCATCGATCGCCTCGGCCGTCGCGAGGCGCGTGTATTCCGCGGCGCCGCCGCTGTAGCCGCCGCGCGTGCGCGACACGATGTCCGGCTGCCGTGCCGCGAACGGTGCGGGATCGATGCCGCGTGCCTGCAGCCGCTTCCAGAACACGTGGCGTTCGAACAGGATCACGGGCCGGCCGTCGGGCAGGAACCCGGCGCCGCGCGACTCGACCTCGTTGACCGCGCGAATGCACGCGAGCGGCACGTCGAGTGTGCGTGCGGCGCGTTCGAGATCGGCGAGCGCGAGGTGGGTCGGATCGCGCCGGCCGGTGGCCAGCGCGGCGCAGGTCTTCGGGCCGGCGATGCCGTCGTCGACGAGGCCGGTGTTCCGTTGCAGCGCGATCACGGCGGCTTCGGTCGCCGCGTCATAGAGGTGCGTGACCTGCACCGGATAGCCGGCGCGGATCAGCCGGCGTTGCAGCAGGCCGACGTCGTCGCCGTGGTCGCCGAGGCGGCGGGTCTTCATGATTCATTCACTCCTGAGCAGGCGGGCGACGTTGCCGCGCGTGCCGCAGACGGACATCGCCAGCAGGACGGCGGTAGCCGCTTCGAAGAAGCCGACGGAGCCGGCATGCAGCAGCAATTCGATCGATGCGCCGCCGGCGACCGCCACGACGATCCACGCGAACCAGGACGCGCGATGCCGGTGCCGCGCGCCGTTGCGCCGGTAGGTGAGCACGCGCACGAGCACGGCGACGTGGGCGCAGAGCGCGATCAGCACGAGCGGGATCGGCATGTCATCCCCCCTTGCGGAACAGCGCGAGCAGGTCCAGCGTCTTGACCCGTTCGATGAGCTGCAGCGTGACGGCGATGACGAGCGCGGCCGCGAAGAACGCGGCGACGCCCGTCGAGTGGATCGGCGTGGCGCCGACGATTTCCGGCGCGGCGAGATAGCCCATCACGAGCGAGATCAGCAGGTACGCGGCGCGCCGTGCGACGCCGATTTCCTTCGACGTGACGACCACGAGCGCGGCGCCCGTGAACGCGCCGATCAGCGCATTACCGTCGATGCCGGGCGCGAGCCCGGCGACGCCGATCGCGGCGGACAGCATCGCGGCGGTGGTGAGGTTCGGTTCGGCCATGCAGGCGATTCCAGGGTCAGTCAAACAGTTGCAGCAACGGCCGTGCGCGCGTGGCGGTGTCGAGCGGCGGCAAGCGGACGGGCGTGCCGGCCGGCAGCACGACGCCGAGGCCGGCGAGCCCGGTATTGGCTTCGAGCACGGTTTCGACGGTGCCGTCCGTGCGGCCGTAGTGGCGCCAGCACAGCGCGTCGACGGTGTCGCCCTGCAGGGTGCGCACGATCATGGCCGGCGCTCCCGATGCGGGAACGCAACGCAGTCGCCGGCCGGCGCGTGGTGGAGGCTTGTCGATGTCGTGCTGCTTGCCATGGCGAGGTCACGGGCAGTGAGGCAGTGGAGAGGGTTCCCATGGTCGAGCTTCGCCGGGCGGCGTTCAACGACACGCATGCGTGGCCTGTGCGGAGACGCAGCGCGGCGCGTGTCGCGGCGGGCATCGGGCCTTACGCTTTCCGTGCGGGTGTTCGATCGTTGCTTGATGGGCGCGTCGCGGGCGGGTGCGCCGTGCGCCGTGCAGCCGGATTGCAGCTGGCGTGAGCCGGGGCGGCCTTGATTGACCTTGTGCAGCCTTGGTTTTGCGCGGTGCGACGCGTGCCGGGCCCTTGCGGGGCAAGGGCGGGGGGAGCGTAGGTAAAACTCCGAAGGCAGGGGTTGCCGATGCACAGCATGCGCCTGCCGCCGCACCGTCATGCGAGAATCCCCCGCAACGACCACTCCAAGCGACGATCGCGGCGGCCGTCCGCGCATCGCGCCGACTCTCGATGGCTGACATCCTGTCTACCCCGACCGCAGTCGATGCCCGCGCGCTGACCGATGCGCAGCAGGCACTGCTCGCGCGTCTGCACGCCTATTCCCCCGACGATCCGACCGCGCCGCTGCCGTACAGCCGGCGCCTGGCCGAAGCCGAAGGCTGGTCGCATGCGCATGCGCTGGCCGTGATCGACGAATACAAGCGCTTCGCGTTCCTCGCGCAGGCGGCCGGACACCCGGTCACACCGTCGCACGCCGTCGACGCCGCTTGGCACCTGCACCTCCAATACACCCGCGAATACTGGGACGTGTTCTGCGCGGACGTGCTGCGCGCGCCGCTGCATCACGTGCCGGGCGCGGGCGCGCCCGACGAGGCCGCGCAGTACGCGCGGCACTACCGGCAGACGCTCGACAGCTACCGCAGGCTGTTCGGCTGCGCGCCGCCCGAAGCGATCTGGCCGCGCCCCGTGACCGAGCCGGACGTGCCCGCCGACGCCCCGATGCAGCGCGCAGCACTGCGCGACGGCCCGTCGAGCGAGCCTGCCGCGCGCCCGCGACGCTGGCGGCGCATCGCGAAGTTCGCGTGGCCGACGGCGGCGATCAGCGTCGCGGCGACCTGCGCGAGCGCGAGCGATTTCAATGTGCTGGACTTCTCGGGGCCGGACTTTCTCGGGTTGTTCTACGTGCCGCTCTGCATCGCCGCGCTGCTGCTGATCGCCGGCCTGCAATGGATCGAATACCGCCGCCGTGCGTGGGGAACGCGCGCCCCCGAATCGGCGCCCGACCTGAGCGCGGAGGAAGCGGCTTATCTCGCGGGCGGCGGTGCGCGGATGGCGCAGGTCGCGATGCTGTCGCTCGCGCATGCCGGTGCGATCGAGCTGCGGATGAGCAAGGGCCACGACGCGCGGGTGCGGATCGGCGATCCGCTACACGCAGGCGCGTATGGCGCCGACTGGGAATGGCTGAGGCGGCAACCCGGCGGCGAGACGAGCTGCCACGCGTTTCGTCAGCGTCTCGCGTGGCGCGAAGCCGACTGCGCCGCAGCGTTGCAGCGCAAAGGCTGGCTCTGGGCGCCGGGCGAGATGCGGGCGACGCGGATGGCCGCGCGCGCGATCCTGCTGCTCGTGTTCGGCGCGGGCGCGGCGAAGCTCGCGGTCGGCCTGAGCCGCGGCCGGCCCGTGCTGTTGCTGATGATCGTCATGGCGGCGTTCATGGTCGCGTACCACTTCATGGTCGAACGCCTGCCCGGCGTCGGGTGCGGCGGCATGACGCGCGGCGGCGAGGCGGCGCTCGACGCGCACCGCGACCAACGCCGGGGCGACCGCGCGACGCCGGACGGGCTCCTGTGGACGGCCGCACTATTCGGCGCCGGCGCGCTCGCCGGCACTGTGTGGGCCGCGCATTCGAAAGTGCTGATGGCGCCGCCGCCCGTTGCCGTGAATACCGGCGGGTCGAGCGGTTCGTTCGACTCGGGCGCCGGAGACAGCAGCAGTTCGAGTTCGTGCAGTTCGTCGAGCTCATGCAGCTCGAGCAGTTGCGGCGGCTGTTCGAGCAACTGAGCACAGCGCACGCTGCCGGGATAGCGCGCCGGGCCGCCAGCGTCAGGCAGGCGGCACGGCGCGCGCCGACTTACGCGATCTCGGCATCGGCGGGCGTGCATGCCAGCGCGGCATGCACGTCGCCCGCCTCGACGATCAGCGTCCAGTCGAACGCCGGCAGTGCGCAGACCTGCTCGACGGTGGCCGCGTACTCGTGCGCGGGCGCGTGCAGGTAGCGCACCTTGTCGGTCCATTCGGGCAGCGGCGCCTGCGACGAGGTCACCACGACCGCCAGCAGATCCTGCTCCGGCCGCCGTGCGATGTCCTGCAGGCTCAGCCGGACCTTGTCGAGGTCGCCGTCGGCGTCCAGGATCAGCGCGCCGGGGATCGGCACATCGGGGCGGCCGGGCGGGTTGCCGATCGCGCCTTTGTCGATGCACTGCTGATACACATGGCGATAGCGCGGCAGCGCCTGCTGCAGCGCGTGATGCTTGCGGACCTTCGCCTGCGCCGTGCGCGCGAGCCTGCGACGCAGCGCCGGGTTCGCGATCAGCCGGTCGAGCGCGTCGACCCACGCCTGCGGCGCATCCGGGACCAGCAGGCCGTCACAGCCGTCGTGCAGCGCGAAGCGATAGGCCGGCCGGTCGCTGACGATCGAGGCGATGCCGGCCGCCGCGTATTCCTGCCACTGGATCGTGCTCGTACCGGCGTTGTAGTCGTGGTCGGCGAGCGGCAGCAGCGCGATGTCCCAGCGCCGTTCCGGCAGGCGTTGCGCGTGCGTGTCGTAGTCGTGAAGCTCGGGCTCGCACCCGGCGGCCGGGTGGCCGGCCCAGCCCGGCGGGACGTCCGCGCCGACGAAACTCACCCTGACCTTGCCGGGATGGCGCGCGCAGATCGCGTGCAGCGCTGCGTCGACGAGCGCGAAGTTGTCGGCGCGCAGCGACGCGCCGGCGATGCCGATCGTCACGCAGTCGTCGCCGCGCGCCGTCACGGGCCGGTAGAACCGGTCGAAGTCCACGCTGTCGGGCAGCACGTGAACGCGCGGGTGCGACAGCCGGTAGCGGCTGGCGATGAACGGCGTGGATACGATCACGGCGTCCGCGTTGCGCAGCACGAGCTCGATCCCCGCGCGGGCCATCCCGCCTTGCGCGGCGAGCGGATGCGTGGCCGGCAGGGCGGTCAGCAGGTCGTCGGTCTCGTAGATCACCGGCTTTTCATGCTTGAAGATCGTGTACAGGTCGTTGCCCGTCAGCATGCCGGGCGTCAGCCGGTGCAGCAGGATGGCGTCGGCCGTGGCCAGCACGCTGCTGTCGATCTGGCCGTCCCGGATGCCCGGGACGAGTTCCCATTCGTCGTTCAGCAGACCGAACGGCAGCGTGAGGCGAATTCGCGACGACGCGGATGCGTCCGGGTCGATCGAATACACGATCAGGCGTTTGCGGCGCGGTGCGGCGTCGGCAGTCGCGGCGACGGGCGCCAGCGTCCGGTTCTCCGCCAGCAGCCGCGCGTACAGCGCACCGTGGCGCGCGGCGTTGCGGCCGATGTCGTGCTGCGCGCGGATCGCATCCTGCGCGGCCGCGACGAGTTGCGCGCGGGTGTCCGGATGCTCGATCAGGTGCGCGATCGCGTCGATCCACGCGTCGGCGGTGTCGGCGACGAGCCAGCCCGTGCTGCCGTGGACAACCGGGCCGCCTTGCGCCGGCGTGGCGACGAGCACCGTGGCCGCGCCGGCCGCCGAGCATTCGAGCCATGCGCGCGGCGGCGCATCGTCGTGCAACGTGACCGGCGCCGCGACCAGCGCGATGTCGAGGTCCGCGCGCTTCAGCGCGTCGGCGTAGCTACCGTAAGGGGCAGGCTCCGCGATCAGCGTGACGTCCGGTTCGAGGTCCCAGCCGGCCGGCAGCGCCGCGCCGACGAACGACACCCGGAGCTTCCCCGGAAACCGCCGGCGGAGCTCGGCCAGCGCGTGGCGGACCTGCTCGAGACGCGCGCCGTCGAGCCCGGTGCCGGAAACCGCGAGGTTCACGTGGTCGCGCATGCCGGGCGCCGCGCGGTGCAGACGCTCGAGATCGACGCCGGTCGGCAGCGCGTGGACCGAGGCGTTGACATGACGGTACTCCCGCACCAGCGCTTCCGACGGCACGACGATCGCATGCGCACGCTGCACGGCGCTGCGGATGCCTGCCTTGCGGCGCGCGTTGTCGGCCGCGCCGGGGAGGTCGGCGAGCAGCGTGTCGAGCGGCACGTCGATGTCGAGGATGACTGGCTTGCCGAGCGAGAACAGGTGTTCCAGCGTGGCGGCGGACAGCAGGCCCGGCGTGTCGCCCTGCAGCACGATCAGGTTCGCGCGCTGCAGCGCGTCGGGATCGATGCCGGCTGGCGTGACCGGGAACGTCAGTGCCCATTCGCGGTCCAGCCGCGCGAACGGCTGCGCGAAGCGCAGGCTGGTGCGCGCGTGATCGGCCGGTTCGGCGGTGACGACCGCGATGCAAGAGCGTGACGCGGACGCGGGCTGCCCCTGGGCGGCGGCGCCCGTCGCGACGGCCTGCGCATCCAGCTTGTCCGCGTGGGCCTGGGTCCGCTCGACGAAGTGCTGCAACTGCTGCCAGAACGTCTCCTCTTCCTTCAGGTAGACGCTGCGCGCTTCGTGGACGGTGGCCTTTGCGTGGGCGATCTCGTGTTCGTCGAGTCCCCACGCGATGCCCTTGCCGTCCATCACCCACCGGGTCGGCTCCGACAGCGACGCGTCGTTCATGATGCACACGACCGGGCAGCCGCACAGCAGCGCTTCGAACACGGCCGTGGACCATTCGTACGTGTACAAGCACTCGACCTGTCGGAACAGCGCCGCGAGTTCGTGCGCCGAACGTTCCGGCACGCGGGTCGAGATTTCGATCGACTCGGCGGTGACCGGATGCAGCGTGCCGCCGCGCCGCAGATGGCGATTGATGAAGACGGCCGTGCCGTTGCGGCGGGCGTCGTCGACACCGTCGCTGTTGAAGATGCGCGTGTCGACCAGCGGCATGCGCAGCAGGTCCGCCTGCCATTCTTCGGGCACGAGCGACGGCCCGAACGTGAAGACGAGGTCGTCCGGCTGCAGCGTGATCGGTTCGCCGTTGATGCGGCCGGGCTCGGCCAGCAGGTAGCGCACGACGCAGCGCGCGTTGAGCGGGTTGCCGGTGACGACGTCCGGGTAGACGACGATCGGGCTGCGGTTCGCGCGGGCATGCATCTGTGCGATGTCGTTGGTCAGCGGCGGTGTGCGCAGCTCGGGATGCACGACCGCCGTGCAGACGTACGCTTCGTGGCCGAGCTGGTTCAGCACGTGGCACAGGTAGTGCATCGCGCGAATCCCGCCGGAGGTTTGCCGGAAATTCGGCGCGAGTATGTAGTACGGGTGGTCGAGTCGCGTAAAGATGCGCGAACCGCTGTGCGCCACGCCAGGTGTGGGAGTCGTCATCGTTATCGGGTGCGGTAGAAATCGAAGACCACGTCGAGGATGCGATCCTGTTCGGCTTCGGTCATGTCGTGGTACAGCGGTAGCCGGACGAGCCGGTCGGCGACGAGGTCCGTCACCGCCATGCCGGACCCGCAGCGCCCGTAGCGCTGGCCGGCCGGCGAACTGTGCAGCGGCACGTAGTGGAACACCGCGTTCACGCCCACCGCGCGGATCTGCTGCAGCAGCGCGGTGCGTTCGGCGAGGTCGCGTGCGAGGAAATAGAACATGTGGCCGTTGCCGCGCTCGGCGAGCGAAATCGCGGGCAGCTCGATCAGCCCGTCCGCGTGCAGCGGCTGCAGCGCGTCCTGGTAGCGCTGCACGGTCGCGCGCCGCTGCGCGGTGATCACGTCCGCGTGCTCGAACTGCGCGTACAGGAATGCCGCGATCAGCTCGCCCGGCAGGAACGACGAGCCGACGTCGACCCAGGTGTACTTGTCGACCTGCCCGCGGAAGAACTGACTGCGGTTGGTGCCCTTCTCGCGGATGATCTCCGCGCGCTCGACGAGGCGCGGGTCGTTGACCAGCAGCGCGCCGCCTTCGCCCGAGATCACGTTCTTGGTCTCGTGGAAGCTGAGGCACGCGAGGTGGCCGAGGCTGCCGAGCGGCTTGCCGTTCCACGTCGACTGCAGCGCCTGGGCGGCGTCCTCGATCACCCACAGGTCGTGGTCGGCCGCGAGTTGCCCGATCACGTCCATGTCGCAGGCGACGCCCGCGTAGTGCACCGGCACGATCGCGCGCGTGCGCCGGGTGATCGCGGCGGCGATCTGCGTCTCGTCGAGATTCAGCGTGTCGCGGCGGATGTCGACGAACACCGGCGTCGCGCCGCGCAGCACGAACGCGTTGGCGGTCGACACGAACGTGTAGGACGGCATGATCACTTCGTCGCCGGGCTGCACGTCGGCGAGGATCGCGGCCATCTCGAGCGCGGCCGTGCACGAGTGCGTGAGCAGCGCGCGCTGGCAGCCGATGCGCGCTTCGAGCCAGCGGTGGCAGAGCTTCGTGAACGCCTGATCGCCGGCGAGGCCGCCCTGCTCGACCGCTTTCGCGATGTAGTAGAGCTCCTTGCCGACCACGAACGGGCGGCCGAACGGAATGCAGTCGAGGTTGGGTGGGCCGAACATGGTCAGGCTCCGCATCAAGGGGTGGGACGTCCGGCCGCGCGGCTCGCGCGCGGCGCCGCTCAGGTGTCCTTGCGGACGAGAATCGTGAATTCGTACAGCCCGTAGTCGTGCAGCAGCGCGACGTGGCGCGAATAGCGGCGCTTGCAGCGATCGAACAGCGCGCACGGGTCCGCGTAGTACAGGAGGTCCGGGCGCATGAACGGCGGATCGGAATACGACGTCAGGCAGTTGAACGAGAAGCCCAGTCGGCTCGTCGCGTGCAGCGTGTCGAGCGTCGCGTGGATGTAGTCGAGCCACGCGTCGTCGCCGTGACCGCGCCTGACGTTGAAGATGCCGGATGCGATCCCGTAGTCCGACGCGGCCTGCGGCACCGCGCCGACATGAAACGCGACGTTCGCGTCGTCGCGGTAGCGCTGCCGCGCGGCGTCGACCATGTCGGACGAGATGTCGTAGCCCGCATACGCGAAGCCGTCCGGCAGCGCGCGCGCCTTCAGGAAATCGACCAGCGCGCCGTAGCCGCAGCCGATGTCGTTCACCGAATGGCCGCCGGACGCGGGCAGGATCTTCGTCAGTTGTTCGAAGCGCAGGAACTGGCCGGTTTCGCCGTTCCAGTCGACGCCGCGCGCGGTCGCGCCGTGCTCCGCCAGCCGCGCGCTGTAGTACGCGGCCACTTCTTCCAGCAGGCTCGCATGCGGGGATTCGCTCATGGACATCGCCTCAGTCTTTCGAGGTCAGCGCGTACCGGCGCGCTTCGGGACCGCAGTTGAACAGCACGTCGAGCACCGTCACGCCGTGGACGAAGTCGCCCCACTGCTGCGGATACTCGGGATAGGCCGGATAGTCGAACCAGCGCACCGCGACGCCGGCATCGGCGAACAGGTTCTCGTCGAGGTAGCTGCGCGCGGCCGGGCCGGACAGGTACTCGGTCGCGCCCGCCTGCACGCACAGGTTCAGCAGCTTCTCGGTGCGGTCGCCGTGCAGCGCATAGTCCGACGTCGACGACACGCGCGTGCCGATCTCCAGTTGCCGGAGGACCCACGTCAGCATCGCGACATTCAGCTCGCTCAGCATCCCGTAGGTGCGGCCGGTGTAGAGCGCTTCGAGCTCGTCCGCATAGCGGGCGAAGTGCGGCGCGCGCGCGTAGTTCTGCTGCAGGGCCTTCCAGTGCAGCGGCGCCCAGTCGGCGCCGTCGATCTCGGTTTCGCGGATCGACTGGTGATACTTGCCCTTCACCTTCACCGGCACGCTCAGCCATTGCACGCCCTGCGGCGTCTTGATCTGGTTGCGGTTGCGCCAGTCGCGGCGCGTGTACTGCGCGTCGTCGTAGAGGATGAACTCGTCGCTGGCGGCGATCAGGTCGAAGTAGCCCTTCCACGGAATGTAGTTGGACTGGACGATCGCCACCCGCTTCGCGTCGCGGTTCATGGTCGCACCGCTCATGCTGGAATGTGGCCGTACCGGTACATGTCGACGAGCTCGGGCGGAATGCCCCAGTCCGTCGCGCCCAGCTTGTCGTGCAGCGCCTCGAGATCCGTACGGATCGCGTTCTGGAGCTGTTCGACCATGCGGTTGCGCGCCGGCACGAAGTCGTGCTGGTACGCGGCGTTGATCTGATGGCGTACCGTCTTCGCGATCGCGGCCTCGCGCGTCATGTTGCGGATCAGCTTGCGTTCGGGCGCGAGTTCCGCGTAGCGCGGATCGATCGGCTCGCCGCGCATCGCCGCGACGAGATCGCGGCACAGCACCGGCGACAGGTGGAAGCCGTCACGCTTGGTGCCGCCGAGAATCCACAGGTCGCGCACGCTGGTTTCGCCGAACAGCGGATACAGGTCGGACGTCGTCGGCCGCCAGCCGACGTTGACGTTGAGCAGGTTCGCGCGCGAGAAGCGGGTGTTGATCTGGTCCATCGCGGACTTCAGCAGCGTGTACGCGCTGCCGGCGTGGCCGTGGTCGTGCGGCACCGGGCTGATGTAATTGCTGGCGCCGACGAGGGTCCGGTCAGGCCCGTGCGGCGCCGAATACACGCCGCACGCGAGGCCGCGGTTGGTCGTGCGCACGCAGTGTGTGTGCACGTTCTCCGCGCTCTGCAGTTCGATCGACATGCCGATGCCGTAGAACATCCGCTGCACCGGCAGCTCGGGCAGGCTCGCCTGCAGCACGCGCGTCACGTTGGCGCCGTTGCAGAGGATGAAGCGGTCCGCGCCGAGCACGCTGCCATCGGACAGGCGGGCTCCGGTGACGCGTCCGGCCGCGGTGTCGAGCCGCTCGACCTCGGCGTCGACGAAGCGCACGTTGCCGGCTTGCGCGACCGACTCGGTCAGCGCGTCGAGAAACTGTTTCGGATTGACCCAGCCTTCGCGCTTCAGGAAGACCGCCTTCAGCGCGCGATAGCGCGGGTCCGGATGATAGTTCGGGATGCCTGACGGATCGACTGCCTCGCAGGGCTCCTCGAATTCGCGACAGAACCGCTGCATGGCCGCGAAGTTCTCGTCGTCGAGCGCGTCGGTCGCCGCGTTGTTCAGCACGAAGGTGCCGAAGCCGTACGCGATCGCGCGCGCCGGCGTGCAGATTTCGGCGAATACGGCGGGCCAGGCCGCCGTCGCGCCACGGCTCAGCTCGAACTTGAAGCGGTCGATCGGCGTGCCGAGCGAATCGCCTTCCAGCTCGGTAAACGAATTGAGCATCGCCGCCGCGGCGCGCGTGGCCGAGCCGGGCCGATGCGCGTGGCCGACGATCACGAGCTCGACGCCCGGGTCCGCCCGCTGCCATGCGCGGGCCGTCATCAGGCCGAGAATGCCGTTGCCGAGGATCGCGATTTTCATTTGCGTGTGCCTCCACCCTCGGGGAATGACAGGTAGCACAGCGACGGATAGGCCGCCGCCTTGTGGATCTGGTGCGGACGGTTGCCGAGCAGGTCGCGCAGGTAATGGATGCCTTCCGCGGGCAGCTGGCCGCCGCGGGTGAGCTGCCAGAACGCGACGATGCCGCCGGGCACCAGCCGCTCCATCACCGCGTCGAACGCGTGCCGGGTCGGCTCGATCACGTTCAGGTCGAACCACGCGAGCGCGACCATCTCGCCGGGATGCGCTTCGCCGAATGCCGCCAGCGTGTTGCGACAGTCGCCTTCCCACACGTGGTGCTTGTCATGCACGTGCCCCATCGCGTTGCTGCGCTCGTGCAGGTTCAGCAGCTTGCGCAGCAGGTCGGCGTACTCGCCGGACAGCGAGTACGTGCCGTCGGAGAACAGCTTGCGGTCGCGCGTGTCGTGTTCGGCGAAGCCCGTGTAGCCGGTGAACGTATCGAATGCGTGGATGCGGCGCTGGAAGTTCAGCGGCTCGAGAATCGCGCGGAAGTTCTCGCACAGCACGGCGGTCTGCCCGCGCCACGTGCCGAGATCGAGGATCGCGCCCGGCAGCGGCACGATTTTTTGATAGATCTCGAAGGTCGCGAGAATGCGTGCGAGGAGCGAGCCGCGCACGAACAGGCCGAGCGACCGTTCCAGTTCCTCGCGCGTCGCGGGGTAGGTCTGCATCAGGTCGAACAGTTCGCGGCGCGCCGCGAGCTGATCGCCATCTGCGTTGGTGATGATCGCTGATTCGTGCATACACAGGGCTCCAGGCACAAAGGGTGTGACCGGACGAGCGCGCGTCGGCGCGGCGGCATCGGAATGCGCAACCGTTCGAGCGTCGCAGGTCGGTCATCTTTCTGCGATCAAGTCTAGCGAGCGCCGCCAGGATCGAATGTCGGATTAGCGGGTGGTTTCACCCCGCATTTCGATGGATTCGCGGGTGTCCGGCGCGCATTCAGGGCGGCCGCGGGGTGCGGCTCGCAGTCGCGGGAATTGCGACCAATTCCAGCACCTGCTCGCCCGATTGGAACGCGGCGTGCGCGGGGAGAATTCGGACACGTCGGAGACCGTCGGTGCGTGCGTCCGCGAGCGAAGGCGTGCGCCGACGCAGCGGTGCCGGCCGCGATTCGAATCCCGTATTGGCTACCAGGACGACCTAAGCATCATGATGCCCACCTCCCCCGCCGCCGCCACGATCGAACAGGCGCTGGCGCACCATCAGGCCGACCGGCTGGAAGAGGCCGAGACGCTGTACCGGCGGATCCTCGACACCGATCCCCGGCACGCGGACGCGCTTCACCTCCTCGGCCTGATCGGCCATCAGTACGGGCGCTATCGGGAGGCATCCGACCTGATCATGGCGGCGATCGAGGTCAAGCCCGACGCGATCTATTACTACAACCTCGGCAACGTGATGCAGGCGGACAACCGTCACGCCGCCGCCGCCGAGTGCTTCCGGCTCGCCATCGAGCTGCGACCCGATTACGTCGATGCGTACAACAACCGCGGCAACGCGCTGCGGCTCGCCGGCGACGCCCGCGCGGCCGTCGATGCGTTCTGCCAGGCCATCGCACTGAAGCCGGACAACGGCCAGGCCTACAACAACCTTGCGAATGCGCTGTTCGACCTGAACGAGATTCCGGCCGCGCTCGAGGCTTACCGGCACGCGGTCGCGCTGCGCCCCGAACTGCCGGAGCCGCGCAGCAACCTGCTGTTCGCGAGCCACTGCAGCGAAGCGTTCGACCACGACGCTTATCTCGCCGAGGCCGCGCGCTATGACGAAGTCGTCACGCGGGGCGCGACGCCGTGGACGGACTGGCTCGTCGACCTGACCGCCCGCGCCGGGCGACCGCTGAAGGTCGGCATCGTGTCGGGCGACCTGAAGGCGCATCCGGTCGGCTATTTCATCGAGAGCATGCTGAAGCATCTCGACGCGAATCGGATCGAGATGCATGCGTACCCGACCCGCGACGTCGAGGACGACGTGACCGCCCGCCTGAAGCCGGCCTTCGCGACGTGGACCTGCATTGCCGGCCTGAGCGACGAAGCGGCGGCCGCGCGGATCCGCGCGGACCGCATCGACGTGCTGCTCGACGCGGCGGGCCACACGGTCCACAACCGCCTGCCGCTGTTCGCGTGGAAGCCGGCGCCGCTGCAGGCGAGCTGGCCCGGTTATTTCGCGAGCACCGGCGTGCGCGCGATCGACTATGTGATCGGCGACCGTCACGTGCTGCCGCCCGCCGAGGCCGCGCATTTCACCGAGCGGCCGTGGCATCTGCCGGACAGCTATCTGTGCTTCACGCCGCCGGCCGAGCCTGTCGACGTCGGCGCGCTGCCGATGCTCGCGAACGGCCATCCGACCTTCGGCTATTTCGGCAAGCTCGCGAAGATCACCGATCGCGTCGTCGCGGTCTGGTCGCGCGTGCTGCAATCGGTCGCGGGCGCGAAGCTGTTCGTGAAGGCGGAGCATCTCGACGATCCACGCGAGCAGCAGGCGCTTGCCGCGCGCTTCGCGGCGCACGGCATCGACGCGCGGCGCCTGATCCTCGAAGGCCGCTCGCCGCGCGCCGAGTACCTGGCCGCGTACCGGCGCGTCGACCTGATGCTGAGCCCGTTCCCGTATCCGGGCGGCACGACGACCGCCGAAGCGCTGTGGATGGGCGTGCCCGTGCTGTGCCGGCGCGGCGAGCGCTTCCTGTCGCACATCGCCGAGAGCCTGCTGCATGCGGCGCGGCTGCCCGAGTGGATCGCGGACGACGATGACACATATGTTGCGCAGGCCGTCGCGCGGGTCGGCCAGCCTGCCGAGCTGGCGGCGCTGCGCACGACGCTGCGCGCGCAGGTGCTCGCGTCGCCGCTGTGCGACGCGCCCCGCTTCGCGCGCCACTTCGAGGATGCACTGCACGGCATGTGGGCGCAGCACGTCGAAGCCGCGCCGGGCGCCTCCGTGTGAGGCCGCTCACGACGTGACGCGCGTGGGCATTTCCACGCCGGCGGCAAGCGGAACATCGCGCCCCTCGCGCTGAACACCGCGCCGGCCGACGTGATCGTCATTCCGGCCGGTGGCGCGTGCGCGACACCGTCGTCGGGATGGTGCGCGATGAGACGGCGGCATCGGCCGTGACGATCGGGCACGGCCGCCGGCTGATCGACTTCGGACGCGAACCGCATCCCTATTGAGCAGAGCAGACGAGATGGACGGAACAGGACAGGCATTGCAGGCGGCGCTCGCGCATCATCAGGCCGGGCGTCTCGCGGAAGCGAAGACGCTGTACGACACGATCCTCACCGCGCAGCCGGGCCAGCCGGATGCGCTGCATTTCCTCGGGTTGCTGGCGTGCCAGCTGAAGCAGTACGACGCGGGGCTCGCATTGATGGAGCAATCGCTCGTCGCGCGGCCGGACGCGTCGTACTTCAACAACCTGGGCAACATGCTGCGCGAAAGCGGCCGGCTCGACGACGCCATCACGCACTACCGTCGCGCGGTGGCGCTGCGGCCGGATTACCCGGAGGCGCACAACAACCTCGGCAACGCGTTGCGCGACGCGCGCGAGCCGACGGCTGCCATGGCGAGCTGCGCACGCGCGATCGAGCTGCGGCCCGATTATGCGCAGGCGTACAACAACCTCGGCAACGCGCTGCAGGATCTGGGCGACCTTGACGGCGCCGCCACGCATTACGGCCGCGCGATCGAGCTGGACCCGTCGATGGCGATGGCCCACGCGAACCTGAGCGCCGTGCGTCACAAGCAACTGCGCTGCGCGGAAGCGCTCACGCATGCGCAGGACGCGATCCGGCTCGCGCCGAACCTCGCCGAAGCGCACAACCACGCGGGCAACGCGTATCACGGACTGGAGCGGCTCGACGCGGCGCAGGCGAGCCATCGCACGGCCGTCACGCTGAATCCGGCGGACGCCGGCGCGTGCCACAACCTGTCCGTCGTGCTGCTGAAGCTGCAGCGGCTCGACGAGGCGCTCGTGTATTGCCGGCAGGCGTTGCAGGCCGGCCCGCCGGCCGTGTTGATGCACGTCAATCTCGGCGACATCCTGCGCGCGCAGGGCAACGTCGATGCCGCGGTCCACGCGTATCGCGATGCGCTTGCGCTGGTGCGCGACGACGCCGACGACGTCGCGGCGACCGTGCTGAACCGGTTGCTGTTCAGCGCGGCGGCGTCCGCTTGCGTAAACCCCGCCGACTACCTGGCCGACGCGCGGCGCTACGGCCGGCACCTGGCCGCGCGTTCGACGCGCTTTACGCACGATCCGCGCGAGCGGGCCGCGCGCGCGGGGGGGCGGCCACTGCGTGTCGGCTTCGTGTCCGGCGACCTGCGCCTGCATCCGGTCGGCATCTTCCTGGAAAGCGTGCTGGCGCACCTCGAGCGCACGCGCATCGACCTGCGCGTGTACGTGACCACGGACGTGGAGGACGCGATCACCGCGAAACTGAAGCCGCACGCGAGCGGCTGGCGCTCGATCGCCGCGCTGGGTCCGGACGCGGCCGCGCGGATGATTCACGACGACGAAATCGACGTCCTCGTCGACCTCGCGGGCCATACGCAGTCGAGCGGGTTGGCCGTGTTCGGCTGGAAACCCGCGCCGGTACAGGCGAGCTGGCTGGGCTTTTTCGCGTCGACCGGCTGCGATGCCATCGATTACTTCATCGGCGACCGCTACACGCTGCCGGACGCCGAAGCGCATCACTTCGTCGAGAAGCCATGGCGGCTGCCGGACAGCTTCCTGTGCTTCACGCCGCCGGCCTGCGACGTCGAGGTCGGCCCGCTGCCGATGGCGGCGAGCAGCCGTCCGACGTTCGGTTGCTTCGGCCAGCTCGTGAAGGTCGGCGACGACGTCGTGCGCGCGTGGTCGCGCATCCTGCACGCGCTGCCGGACGCGCGGCTGCTGCTCAAGGCGCACGAACTCGGCCGCGAGGGCGTGCGCGACGCGACCGCCGCGCGCTTCGCGCGGCATGGCATCGACGCGGACCGGCTGATCCTCGAGGGCGGTTCGCCGCGCGCGGAATACTTCGGCGCCTATAACCGCATCGACGTCGCGCTGAGCCCGTTCCCGTACCCGGGCGGCACGACCTCCGCCGAAGCGCTGTGGATGGGCGTGCCGGTGCTCGGCATGAAGGGCAGCCGGTTCGTCACGCACATCTGCGAGAGCGTGCTGCACGCGGCGGGCATGGGCGAATGGGTTGCTGACGGCGAGGACGCCTACGTCGCGAAGGCGATCGCGGCGGTGCGCGATCGCGAGCAGCTGGCGACGCTGCGCGCCGGGCTGCGCGCGCAGCTGCTCGCGTCGCCGCTGTGCGACGCGCGCCGGTTCGCCGCGCATCTCGAAGCGGCGTTCATCGGCATGTGGCAACGCTATACGAACTCGGAACACGAAGCATGAACGATATCCACGACACGCTGCAGGCGGCGCTGGCGCATCACCAGGCAGGGCGTCTCGCCGAAGCGAAGACGCTGTACGACGCGATCCTCACCGCGCAGCCGGGCCAGCCGGATGCGCTGCATTTCCTCGGGCTGCTGGCGTGCCAGCTGAAGCAGTACGACGCGGGGCTCGCACTGATGGAGCAATCGCTCGTCGCGCGGCCGGACGCGTCGTACTTCAACAACCTGGGCAACATGCTGCGCGAAAGCGGCCGGCTCGATGACGCGATCGCGCACTATCGTCGCGCGGTGGGGCTGCGGCCGGACTATCCGGAAGCGCACAACAACCTCGGCAACGCGTTGCGCGACGCGCGCGAACCGACGGCTGCGATGCAGAGCTGTGCGCGCGCGATCGAGCTGCGGCCCGGTTACGCGGAGGCATACAACAACCTCGGCAACGCGCTGCAGGATCTCGGCGAGCACGAAGCGGCGGCCGCGAGCTACGCCAAGGCGGTCGCACACCAGCCGCAGTACGCGGATGCGTACTGCAATCTCGGCAACGCGCTGCATGCGCAGGAGAAATTCGACGATGCCGCGGAGGCCTATCGTCGCGCCATCGCGCTGCAACCGGGCTTCCGCGTCGCGCACCAGGGGTTGAGCGCGACGCTGCGCGCGGCAGGTGATCTGCGGGGTGCGGTCGACCATGCGCGCGAGGGGCTCGATCCGGGCGACGCGGACGCGCACTGCGTACTGGCCAGGCTGCTGCAGCGCATCGGCGATTTCGACAAGGCGCTCGAACTGCTCGAGCAGGCGGTCGCGATCGACCCTGCGCATGCACGGGCATGGGCGTGGCTCGGCGATGTGCGCAACCAGCAGGGCGAATACGGGCAGGCGGTGCAGGTGTGCCGGCGTGCGATTGAGCTTGATCCCGAACTGGCCGACGCATACAACTTCCTTGGCTTCGCGTATCACAACCTCAACTTGCTGGCCGCCGCGGAGTTGAGCCACCGGCATGCGATCGACCTGAACCCGGACGATGCCGACGCGCATCACAACCTCGCCGCCGCGCTGTTTCGGCTCGAGAAGCTCGACGAGGCGATGAAGCACACCGAGATCGCGCGGGAGCTCGGCATCGATCCGCTGAAGGTCCAGATGACGCTCGGCGACATCCTGTGGGCGAAAGGCGATCTCGCCGGCGCGCTGGACGCATTCCGCACGGCGATCCGGTTCGACCTGCATCGCGCGTACTCGCGGATGCTGTTCAACATGTCGAGTTCGCCCGCGTTCGAGCCGCAGGAGTGGGTCGCCGAAGCGCGCCGCTACGGCGAGCATCTCGAGCGCGACGCGCGTCCGTTCGAGCACGACCGCGCGCAGCGCATCGCGCAGGCGCAGGGGCGGCCGCTACGCGTCGGCTTCGTGTCGGGCGACCTGCGCCAGCACCCGGTCGGCATCTTCCTGGAAAGCGTGCTCGCGCGGATCGACCGGTCGCGCATCGAGCCGCACGCCTATGTGACGTTCGTCGGCGAGGACGATGTGACCACGCGGCTCCGGCCGAACTTCGCGAGCTGGAAGAAGGTGGTCAGCCTGGGCCGCGAGGAGGCCGCGCAACTGATTCGCGACGACGGCATCGACATCCTGATCGATATGGCAGGCCATACCAACTGGAGCGGCCTGCCGATCTTCGGGCACAAGCCCGCGCCGGTGCAGGCGAGCTGGCTCGGTTTCTTCGCGACGACCGGTTGCCGCGCGATCGACTATTTCATCGGCGATGCGCATACGCTACCGGCCGACGAGGCGCATCACTTCACCGAACGGCCGTGGCGGCTGCCGGACAGCTACCTGTGCTTCACGCCGCCGCCGTACGATGTCGCGGTCGGCCCGCTGCCGATGGCGGCTCATGGCGGCATCACGTTCGGCTGTTTCGGCAAGCTGATCAAGATCAGCGACGAGGTCGTCGCGCTGTGGTCGCGCATCCTGCACGCGCTGCCGGACGCGCGCCTGCTGCTGAAGGCCCATGAGCTCGGCGCCGGCGATGTGAACCAGGCGACGCTCGACCGCTTCGCGCGGCACGGCATCGGCGCGGAGCGGCTGATTCTCGAAGGCGGTTCGCCGCGTGCGGAGTACTTCGCCGCGTATAACCGCATCGACATCGCGCTGAGCCCGTTCCCGTACCCGGGCGGCACGACCACGGCCGAAGCGCTGTGGATGGGCGTGCCGGTGCTCGGGATGAAGGGCGGCCGGTTCGTCACGCACATTTGCGAAAGTCTGCTGCACGCGGCGGGCATGGGCGAATGGATCGCGGAAGACGAGGCGGCGTACCTCGCGAAGGCCGTCGCGTTCGCGCGCGACCGCGACGGGCTGGCGACGCTGCGTGCAACGCTGCGCGAGCGCGCGCTCGCGTCGCCGCTGTGCGACGCGTCGCGCTTCGCGCGCAACCTGGAGGACGCGCTGCACGGCATGTGGGCCTGCTACGCGTCCGGCGAGACGGCGCCCGGGGGCGCGTGACGAGCAGGATCGCGCCACGGCTGGAAGCCGCGCTCGCGCATCATCGGGCCGGCCGCCCGAGATGATTGACGCGGCCGTAGCCGGCGCGATCCGGCTCGCGCTGCCGCCCGTCGGCGAAAAAAAGCCGCATTGAAGCGGCTCGACGGTACGGCGACAACGGTCCGCTCGACTGGCGGCGTCTTTTAATTCGACCTGCGCGGCGGGCGCGACGCCCGGCCGGTCACAGCAAGCCGGCCTTCTGGTACTGGCTCGCGGCCTTGATCCGCTCCTGGGACTGCGCAAATTCCGCAGCCAGGCGGTCGCGGTCCGTCTGCGCATGCTCGGTGATCGACGCGTCGATCGCCATGATCTGCCGCACCTGGTCCAGCGCGTCCGGGGTCTGCTCGCCGGTCAGGTTCATCAGCAGCGGCGAGCGTTCGTCGACGAGGGCCGCGACGCGCACCCAGTCGCGTGCGTCCGCCGCCGACTGCATGGCACGGGTCAGGTCGAAGGCGCGGGACAGGGTGTCGTTCGTCATGGTCAGTTCCGTTCGGTGCGGTTGCGACTTACTTGTTGGTGGCCATCGCGCCCGCGCTGTTCTGGCCGCCGAACAGCTGGGTCAGGTAGCGGGTGTTGTTCGCCATCTGCGCCATCAGCGTGTTCAGCGCGGTGAACTGCGCGGTGTATTGCGTGGTCAGCTGGTTCGAGTAGGTCTGCAGTTGCGTGGCCTGATTCTGCACGCTCGTCAGGTCGGCATTGATCGCGGTGGTGCGCTGGTCGATCAGGCCGGACGTCTGCGTGTACGTGTTGATGTTCGCATTGAGCGCCTGGGCGATGCCGTTCGTCTGGTTGAAGATCGCCGTCACCGCGGAACTGTTCGACTTGAGCGCGGTGGTCAGCGCGGCGGTGTCGACCGACATCGCGCCGGTCGAGTCCACGTTGATGCCGATGCTGCCGAGCGCATAGGTCGTGCCGCCCGTCGTGACGCCGCTGCTGAGCGTCGTCGCGAGCGTGTTCCTGATCGTGTTCATCATCGCGTCGCCGAGCAGCGGGCCGGCGGTCTTCGCCGTCGGGTCGTAGCTCGTCAGCGATTTCGCGGTAGTCACGAAGTTGGTATATGCGGTCGCGAAATTGGTGATCGCGGTCGTCGCCGCGGCCGTGTCCTGCGACAGCGTGACGGTTTGCGTCGTGCCGACAGCGGCCTGCGACAGCGCCAGCGTGACGCCCGTCAGCGCGCCCGTCACGTTGTTCGACGCGCTCGACACCGGCGTGCCGTCGATCGTCAGCTTCGCGTCGGCGGCCGGCGTGACCGTCGTGTACCCCGACGTCAGTTTCGAGTTGACGCCCGTGCCCGAGATCGAGATCGTGTTGGCCGCGCCGGTGGCGTTCGACTGCATCACGAGATGCTGGCCGTCCGAACCGGTGATGACCGACGCGGTGACGCCGGCATTGCCGGACGCGGAGTTGATCGACGACGCGATGTCGGACAGCGATGCGCCGGCCGCCACGTTGACGTTGAATGCGGGGTTGCTGCCGAACGTGATGCTCAGCGAGCCGGCCGAGATCGTGTCCGCCGACGTCACGCCGGCCGACGACAGCTTGTTGGCGGTCGCGAGCTGCGTGACATTGACCGAATACGAACCGGCCACCGCGCCGCTGCCGCTCGTGACCGTCGTCGCGACACCGCTGCCGCTCGCCGTCGCGGCCAGGCTGCCGAGCGTGGTGCCGTTCGAGAGGCCGGTGAGCGCGGTCTGCAGCGCGGACAGCGCACTCTTCAACTGGCCGATCGCGGACAGCTGCGTGTTGTCGTTCGTCTGGCGGGTCTGCAGGGTCTGCAATTGCCCGGCCGTCTTCGCGTTCACCAGCGTCGTGACGAGCGTGTTGACGTCGAGCGACGAATTGGTCGCGCCGCTGATGATCGACTGTCCGGCCTGCGACAGGAGGGTGGTGATGTCCGTGCTGCTGACGGGGGTCGTGGTGGCCATGCCGTTGCTCCGGTCGTCCGCGCAATCAACGTGCGCGATGCGGCGGGGCGCCGCGGTTCAATGCAAAGAGGGAGGCGTGCCTCCCTGGAAAATTCTGGTCTGGGCGGTTTCGGCGGCGTCGCGATGCGTTGCATGGCGACGCCGCCGGGCCCGGAGGCGGGCGGGCGCGTGGCCCGCCGCGGGTGCTGCTCGATTAGCCGAGGAGCTTCAGGACTTGCTGCGGCAGCGAGTTCGCTTGCGCCAGAACCGAGATACCGGCTTGTTGCAGCACTTGCGCCTTGCTCAGGTTCGCCGTTTCCGTCGCGAAGTCCGCGTCGGTGATCTGCGAGCGAGCGGCGGTCATGTTGGTTGCCTGGGTTTGCGTCGTCGAGATCGCAGCCTGGAACGTGTTCTGTGCTGCGCCGAGCGTTGCCTGGAACGTGTTGACTTGCTTCAGTGCCGCGTCGATTGCCGTGATCGCCGATTGCGCGCCCGACTGGGTGGCGACGCTCAGGGTGTTCACGCTCATGCCCGTGCTGTTCCAGTTCGCCGTGCCGAAGTCGACGGTAACGACCTGGTTCGCTGCTGCGCCGATCTGGAACGTGACGCTGCCTGCGCCGCCCAGGATGGTCTGGCTGTTGAACGTCGTTTGCGATGCGACACGGTCGATTTCGCCGAGACGCGTCGACACTTCAGCTTGCAGGTTCGCGCGAGCGCTCGAATCCAGCGAGCCGTCGCCGGCTTGTTGCGCCAGCGTACGGATACGCTGCAGGTTGTCGACCGTCGATTGCAGCGCGCCGTTGGCGGTCTGGATCATCGAGATGCCGTTGTTCGCGTTTGCAACACCTTGCGTCAGCGCATTGATTGCCGCCGTTTGCGACGTCGAGATCGCCAGGCCGGCTGCATCGTCAGCAGCGGTGTTGATGCGCTTGCCCGACGACAGGCGGTTGATTGCTTGCGACAGTGCGCTTTGCGAGCCCGACAGATTCGTCTGCGTCGTCAGCGAAAGGATGTTGGTGTTGATGTTCAGCATTTGCTTCCTCGTTTTGGAAAATGCCTGGGATACAGACAGGTTCTGATATCGGCGTTGCGCTTTATCGCGACTGGCGCTGCCCGCCTTTCCTGGTTGACGGCGGCACCCGGCGAAAACTTTAGAGGGATGTTTGGGTAAATTCGGGACGGAAGGATGGTTGTCGGCCGAAAGGCCCGCCCGGCTTGGCCGGCCGGGCCGCCGGCAGGCGCGGCGCCCGGCCCCGTTCGACGCGATGAGCGGCCGCGCCACGCGGAGCGACGAACCGGGGAATGCAAAAGGGTAGTTTTGTCTGTGATTCTCTGCTATGATGGCGGGCTGAATTGAGATTTCTGTCAAGCCTCTGCCGTTTTCGGCATGTCTGCTGGCAGTCAAACGCGGCGCTGCACGCGGTTGTGAAGCGTACTCGCGGTGCTTTCCGCCTCTCTTTTCCGGCCTCCGAGGCCGTATTTCCGCTCGTTTCGCCTGTTTGTGGGGACGCTCGGATGGCCGGTGCGTGGCGCTTGGCCGCTACGTTTTTGACCGTTTAAGCAATTTAGGAACGACATGACGACGATTCTTCTGAAAGAAAACGAGCCGTTCGAAGTGGCGATTCGCCGCTTTCGCCGTGCTATCGAAAAAAATGGCCTGATCGCTGAACTGCGCGAACGCCAGTCCTACGAAAAGCCGACCGCAGTCCGCAAGCGCAAGAAGGCAGCAGCCGTCAAGCGCCTGCACAAGCGCCTGCGCAGCCAGATGCTGCCGAAGAAGCTCCACTAAGAGCGTCTTACGGTTCGCCGCGAAACGGCGGAGCGTGCTTCGAAAGAAGCCGCTCCGCCGTTTTGCTTTTGGGGTCCGGGAAAATCCCGGGGGGCCGTGGCGGGGCGGCCATTCCGGCTAGTGGCTGATGGCCGGCGGTTTGCGACCGCCGGGCCGCCGTTCAGAAGTCGATCTTCGCGCTCAGGCTCACCGTGCGCGGGTCGCCCGGCTTCACGTAGTCCGCGTACTGGTATTCCCAGTAACGGCGGTTCAGCACGTTGTCGATCGACGCGCGCAGCGTCACATCGTGGCGGCCGACCCGGGTCAGGTAGCGTGCCCCCGCATTGACGACGAGAAAACCCGGCGCGTCGAGGCCGCCGGCCGCGCGCAGCGGCGTCGCGCCGGTGAATTTCGCGTCGACGCCGAGCGTCAGCCCCGGCACGCCCGGCACCGCGTAGCCGATGTCGCCGGCGAGCACGAAACGTGGCGCGCCCGCGACACGGTTGCCGTTGTTGCCGATCCCGTTCGCGTACCACGCGTCGAGCAGCATCGCGTCGACGCCTGCGTTCCAGCGCGCGCCGAATTTCGCACGGGCACCGAACTCGATCCCCTGGATGATCGATTCGCCGTCCTGCACGTAGACGTTCGCGGCGTTCGCGTATTCGGCGCTGCGCTCGATGCGGAACAGCGCGGCCGTCGCGCTCCAGCGCGCGTGCTCGCTCTTGATCCCCAGCTCGTATTGCTTGCTGCGCAGCGGCTTGAGCACCTGGCCGGCGTTCGCGTAGACGTCGTTCACGCGGCTGCCGGGCTCGAGCGATTCGGCGTAGCTCGCGTAAGCGGTGGTGGTCGGCGCGAGCTTGACCATCACCGCGAACGTCGGCGTGACCACGCCGTTCTGGCGGTAGCCGGGATCCTCGGCGCCGCTCGCCTGGAACGAGCGCTGCTCGTAGTTCATGTAGCGCACGCCGGCGAGCACCGACCACCGCTCGGTGAGCTGCACGGTGTCGCTCGCGAACAGCGACTTCTGCACGATCTCGCTCGTGCGGTACTGGATGAAGCCGTGCGGGCTGTCGTAGCGGTACGGGTTCGGCGCATACAGGTTGCCGGCGCCGAGCGGCACGAACACGCTGTTCGCCGAATAGTCGTTCGCCTGCTTCTGCCACGACGCGCCGAGCACGATCTGGTGGCTGAACGGGCCCGTGCGCACCTTGCCCTCGACCATCGCGCGCCACTGGCTGAAGCGGTGATCCTCCATCCCGACGTAGCGGCTGTCGGTGTAGTTGCCGGCCGCGTCCTGCAGGTACAGCGTGCTTTCGTTGCGGCGGCGCGTCGCCTTGCTGTAGCTGTACGCGACGTCGAGCTGCCAGTCGGGCGCGAACTGGTATTGCAGCCCGGCCGTGTAGAGCTGCAGGTTCGTGTTCAGGTACTGGTCCTTGCCGCCGAGGTTCGTCGTGCCGCCGCTGATCGTCGCGGGCAGTGCGCCGCCCGGGTAGCTGCCGGTGAAGATCGACGGCGTCTGGCCCGTCGTGCGGCGGTCCTGGTACAGCGCGCCGAACGTCACCGACAGGTCGCGCGTCAGGTTCGCCTGCAGCGCGAGCGAGACGCTGTCGCGGCGGATGTTGCCGTCGTTGTACGTCTTGCCTTCCTCGTGCGTCGCGTTCAGCCGTGCGCCGAACATGCCGTTCGGCCCGAAGCGCTGGCCGAGATCGACGTGCTCGGTCCACACGTTGGTGCTCCGGTAGCCGACGTCGACGCTGCGCACGGGTTCGACACCCGGCTGCTTCGTCACGTAGTTGACGACGCCGCCGGGCGTCACGAAGCCGTACAGGAACCCGCCGAGCCCTTTCAGCAGCTCGACGCGGTCGAGCTGTTCGTACGGCATCGTGATCCCGTACGTGACGAACGGCAGCCCGTCGATCTTGTAGCCGTTCTGCCAGTCGAGCTGCATGCCGCGCACGGTCATGTAGCTGGCCCATGCGCTGTACGCGCCGCTGTTGTCGGACACCGATGCGTCGTTCGCGAACACGTCGCCGAGCTTGTACGGCTGGCGTGCCTCGAGCTCCTCCGACGTGACGATCGTCGTCGAGAACGGCGTGTCGAGCTGGCGGCGCGTGCCGAGCGCACCGGTGGAGAGCGTGTCGGTCAGGTGCTGCGGCGAGTCATGCGCAGCGGTGACGTTGATGGCCGGCAACGCCGTGGCGCCGCCGGGCGTATCGTCCGCGTGCGCGAGCGACGCGGCAACGCAGGCAAGGGCGGCGGCCACGCGACGTGGGCGGACAGGAGGGCGGGCGAGGCTGGCGGTCATGGCGGGTAAGTAAAAATGCAAGTGAGAAGCATTCGCATTTAGATAAAATGTTGCGCATCGTATCAAAACCCGTCGAACGCGCAACAATTCCATGCCGCGTGCAAGGGCATCCGGCCTCGCCAGCGGCGGCCGGCCGGCTCGTGCGCGGCGCCTGACCGCAAATGACCTGCATCCCGTTGAACCGGGGCCGCGCATGCCGGCCCGTTTTCCCTTCCCAGGGCGCGCGATGAACGCGTTCCTGCGGCCGTTTCTCGTCCGCCTGCATCGCTGGTTCGGCCTCGCGATCGCGCTGTTTCTGTTCGTCGCGGGCCTTACCGGCGCGCTGATCGCGTGGGATCACGAACTCGACGCGGCACTGAACCCGGACTTCTACACCGCCCGTAGCGATGCGGCGCGGCTTGATCCGCTCGCGCTCGCGACGCGCATCGAGGCTGCCGATCCGCGCGTGCAGGTGACCTATCTGCCGCTCGCGATCGAGCCGGGCCACACGCTGCAGGCAGGCGTGATGCCGCGCACCGACCCGGCAACGGGCCAGCCGTACGTTCTCGGCTTCAGCCAGATCGCCGTCGATCCCGCGACCGGTGCGGTGCAAGGCCGCCGCGAATGGGGCGCGCTGTCGGTCGCGCGGCTCGACCTGATGCCGTTCATCTACCGGCTGCACTACTCGCTGTTCCTGCCCGTGTACGGCGGGATCAACTTCGGGTTCTGGGTAATGGGCGTCGTCGGCATCGCATGGGCGATCGACTGCCTGATCGCGCTCGTGCTGGCGTTTCCGAACCCGAAGAGCTGGCGCAAGTCGTTCGCGTTCCGCGTGCGCCGCGGCGGCTATCCGCTGGTGTTCGACCTGCACCGCTCGGGCGGCGTGTGGGTGTGGGGGCTGCTGCTGGTCGTCGCGGTCACGTCGATCTCGATGAATCTCGCCGTGCCCGTCGTGCGGCCGCTGGTATCGCTGGTGTCGCCGCTGGCCGAGACGCCGTACACGAATCCCGAACACTTCCCGCCCGCCGCGCCGGGCAGCACGATGCTGCCGCGCGAGCGGATCGTCGAGATCGCGCGCGCGGCCGGGCGC
Organism: Burkholderia sp. AU27893; assembly: GCF_002223205.1. Taxonomy (NCBI): domain Bacteria; kingdom Pseudomonadati; phylum Pseudomonadota; class Betaproteobacteria; order Burkholderiales; family Burkholderiaceae; genus Burkholderia; species Burkholderia sp. AU27893. Next base: position 235,202 of record NZ_NKFD01000001.1, read on the forward strand.
GACGCAGGTTTCGCCGCGCCGCCCGGCGCGCTGCTGTTCGCGCCGGCGATGAATGCCTATGCGGTCGGGTTCTTTACGCCCGGCAACGATCACGGCGACGTCGGGCTCGGCAATGCGTGGCTTTACTGGGACGCCGTGACCGGCAAGCCCGTCGCCGCCCAGGTGCCGGGCCGCGGTTCGGCCGGCGACCTGTTCATGCAGGCGCAGTTTCCGCTGCACTCGGGGCGGATCGCCGGCGTCGCGGGGCGTGCCGCGGTGAGCGCGCTCGGTATCGTGATCGCGATGCTGAGCGTGACGGGCGTCTGCATCTGGGTGAAGAAGCGCAGCGCCCGTGTGCGGGCCGCGCGCAGCACCCGGGCGGTTGGACCGGCGTCGTCGCGCGCCGCAAGGTGAGGGGGGCGCGCCGCGCAGCGCGTCGAGAGCGGTGAGCGGGCGGCGTAACCGGCGCTGGGCCGTGGTAACCGGCTGGCAGGCGGCAGCTGCCCGCGCCGACGGCCCGCCTCGCCCCGTCAGCCCGCCTTGCGCCGGCGTGCGGCCGGCTTGCCGCCGAGCGCCGCGCATTGCCCGTGGCACGGGCAACCGACCTCGTGATCGTTGACCATGCCGGTGGCCTGCATCAGCGCGTAGCAGATCGTCGACCCGACGAACTTGCAGCCATACGCCTTCAGCGCTTTGCTGAGCGCGTCGGACTGTTCGGTCGACGCGGGCGCGTCGCGGTACGACTGCCACGCGTTCTGGACCGGCGTATCGCCGACGAACGACCACAGGAACGCGGCGAGCGACCCGTGCTCTTCGCGGATGCGCTGCACGGCGCGCGCATTGGTGACCGCCGATTCGACCTTCGCGCGGTTGCGCACGATGCCGGGATTCTCCAGCAGCTTCTCGATACGTTTCGGCGTGAAGCGCGCGACGGCATCGACGTCGAAATCCGCAAAGGCTTCGCGATAGCCCGCGCGCTTGTTCAGGATCGTCGACCACGACAATCCGGCCTGCGCGCCTTCCAGGATCAGCATTTCGAACAGGTGGCGATCGTCGTGCGACGGCACGCCCCACTCGGTATCGTGATAGTGAGCATCCGCTTCCGTCTTCACCCAGTTGCACCGCTGCGACATCGTCTGCCTCGCTTTCCGTTTCGATTCGATCGCGTCAGCATAGCGGAAGCCCTTTTCATGGAACAGCCGGCCGAACGGCAGATGGGCGCACGGCGCCGATCCGGTTAAGCTTGGCGCCTGTTCGAATCAGCGGGATGAAGGCATGGCGGCATTACTTTTTGCGATCGGCATCGACGGCGGCGGCACGGGCACGCGCGCGGTGCTGGCCGACCGGCACGGGCGCGAGCTCGCGCAGGGGCGCGGCGGCCCGTCGGGGCTCGGGCTCGGCATCGAGCGCGCGTGGGCGTCGATCGGCGCAGCCTGCGCGGACGCATTCACCCAGGCCGGTTATGCATTCGACTGGTCGCAGTGCGCGCTCGGCTGCGGGCTCGCGGGCGTCAACAATGCGGCGTGGCTGGCCGCGTTCCGCACGCAGGCGCCGCTCGGCGCGCTCGCGGTCGAAAGCGACGCCTATACGACCGTCGTCGGCGCCCACGGCGGCGCGCCGGGGCTGATCGTCGCGCTCGGCACCGGCAGCATCGCCGCCGCGCTCGATGCGGCCGGCGCGTGCCGGATCGCCGGCGGCTTCGGCTTCCCGTCCGGCGACGAGGCGAGCGGCGCATGGCTCGGCATGCGCGCGCTCGCGTATGCGCAGCAGGCGCTCGACGGCCGCGTGCCGCGCGATGCGTTCGCCAGCGCGCTGCTCGCAGAAACAGGCGCGCAGGATCGCGACGCGCTCGTCCAGTGGTCGTGCGATGCGAACCAGACGATCTACGCGCGGCTTGCGCCGATCGTGTTCGCGCATCGTGCGCATCCGGTCGCGAGCGCGCTGATCGCGCAGGCGGGCGACGAGATCGGCAAGATGATCGACGCGCTCGATCCGCAGCAGGCGCTGCCGGTCGCGCTGTGCGGCGGATTAGCGGAAGCCCTCGCACCGGCCGTGCCGGCGCGCCACGCCGGGCGGCTGCGCGCGCCGCTCGACGATTCCGCGCACGGCGCGCTGCGGCTCGCGCTGCAGGCGCTGCGGGCAGCGGAAGGGCGCTGACGGCGTGTCGAGGCGGGAGGGCAGCACACCGCAACCGCGCCGCAGGCGGCAATCGGCCGGAACCATCCGGCGGGCAACCGGGCCCGACGTTAAAATGGCCGTTCCGCAGAGCCCTGAGCGCCTTTCTCCCGTCCCATGTACAAAGTCATCGCCACCGATCTCGACGGTACCCTGCTGAACAGCGATCACCAGCTCGATCCGTACACGATCGACACCGTCCGCCGGCTCGACCGCGACGGCCTGCAGTTCGTGATCGCCACCGGGCGCCATTACGCGGACGTCGCCGGCATTCGCGACGTGCTCGGCATCCGGCCGTACCTGATCACGTCGAACGGCGCGCGCGTGCATGCGCCGGACGACACGACGATCCACGCGCAGGACATCGATCCGGCGATCGTCCGCGGCCTGGTGCAGCCCGATGTCGTCGGCGCGCATGGCCGCGTGATCGTCAACCTGTTCACCGACCAGGGCTGGCTGATCGACCGCGACGCGCCGCACCTGCTCGAATTCCACCAGGATTCGGGCTTCCGCTACGACGTGATCGACATGCCCGCGCATGACGGCGCGGATATCGCGAAGGTGCTGTACATCGGCGATCCGGCCGATCTGGCGGTCGTCGCCGAGCAGATGCGCGTGCGCTTCGGCGATGCGCTGTACGTCACGTACTCGCTGCCCGACTGCCTCGAGGTAATGACCGCGAACGTGTCGAAGGGCCGCGCGTTGCGCTCGGTGCTCGCACGGCTCGGCGTCGACACCGGCCACTGCATCGCGTTCGGCGACAACATGAACGATATCGACCTGCTCGAAACCGCCGGCCACGCGTTCATGATGAACAACGCGAATCCCGACCTGGTCGCGCGGCTTCCGCACATCCCGCGGATCGGCAACAACTTCGACGCGGGCGTCGCCCGCCACCTGCGCACGCTGTTCTCGCTCGAAGACAACGTCGCCGCCTCCTGAGCGCCCTGCGGGGGCGGAAATGAAAAACGGGCGCCTGTGGCGCCCGTCGAAATAACCTGCCTCGATCTTCTTCGACAGCGTGAGGCTCGCTGCTCTGCTCGCTTGACCCCGTAGTGTTTTATTCGCTTGTGCGAGCCGATGCCGGCAGCAGGTCGACGGCGTCGTCACGCCCCGCGACCAGCGGATAGATGATCCCGGCGAGTACCGCGCCGATGATCGGTGCCACCCAGAACAGCCAGAGTTGGCCGATCGCATCGCCGCCCACGAACAGCGCGGGGCCGGTCGAGCGGGCCGGGTTCACCGACGTGTTGGTGACCGGAATCGAGATCAGGTGGATCAGCGTCAGGCACAGGCCGATCGCGATCGGCGCAAAGCCGGCCGGCACGCCGCGCTTGTCGGTGGCGCCCAGGATCACGAACAGGAAGAAGCCCGTCATCACGACTTCGCAAATGAACGCCGAACTGAGTGCGTAGTGGCCGGGCGAGCGCTCGCCGAAGCCGTTCGTCGCAAAGCCGCTGCCGACGACGTCGAAGCCCGGCTTGCCGGTCGCGATCAGGTACAGCACGAACGCGCCGAGCGTCGCGCCGACCACCTGCGCGACGATGTACGGCACGAGATCGCGGGCGGGGAAGCGGCCGGCGACCGTCAGGCCGACGCTCACTGCCGGGTTCAGGTGGCAGCCCGAAATGTGGCCAATTGCGAATGCCATCGTCAGCACAGTCAGGCCGAAGGCAAGTGCGACGCCGGCAAAGCCGATGCCGAGGCCCGGAAAGGCGGCGGCCAGCACGGCGCTTCCGCACCCGCCGAGCACCAGCCAGAACGTGCCGAATACCTCTGCAGCGAGACGCTGAGAAAGATTCATGTAAGGACCTCGTTCAAGTGGATTGAAGACAACCGGACGACGCGACGGATTTAAACCGTCACCCGGAATTGGTCTGGATTATAGGAAATGAATCGGGTGGGGGAGGGTCAACGATTGTTAAATTTGAATAGCTGACGAATGCCTTTTATTAGAATAAGTCCGCATTCTCGATATAGCCGATTCGGTTAAAGATGACAGCATTAATTTCGAAGGGCAGGGCGGCAGTGCGGATGGCGTAACGGATGTTGGTGTCCCGGCCGGATTCGCCGGGGCCGCATCATCAAAAGGGGAGTCAAAAAATGTCTCAATACGCGAAACTCAAGGCGCAGATCGCCGATCTGCAAGCCCAGGCGGACGATGTACGCCGCCAGGAAGTGGCGGCGGTGATTGCGGAAGTCCAGCAAAAGATTGCCGAATATGGGCTGACCGCCCAGGATCTGGGCTTCGCGGAGCGAGCGAAGCGCGGGCGTCCGCCGAAGAAGGCGCCGCTGCCCCCGAAATACCGCGATCCGAAGTCGGGCGCGACCTGGAGCGGGCGAGGCAAGCCGCCGAATTGGATCGTCGGTAAAAACCGCGATCGTTTCCTCATCGAATGACCGAAAACCCGAACAAAAGAGCCGCATCGAGATGCGGCTCTTTTGTTATCCGCGCCAATTTCGGCGCGGGAATGGATTACGGCATATTTCCTTGCGGCATTCCGTGTCAGGCGCCGGCGACCCGGCGCAATGCCGGTTGACGGGCTCCCGTGCAAAGCGATTCGTAAGTTTCGACATATCGCTGCGCCATGGCTTTCGAGCTGAAGCGCGTATCGAAACGTTCGCGGATGGCGGTGCGCGACAGGCTGTCGATCCGGTGCAGCGCGCCGACCGCGCCCTGCACGTCCTCGACGATGAAGCCGGTCACGCCGTCCTCGATCACCTCGGGCACCGAGCCGCGATTGAACGCGACGACCGGCGTGCCGCAGGCCATCGCCTCGATCATCACCAGGCCGAACGGCTCCGGCCAGTCGATCGGGAACAGCAACGCCTTCGCGCCGGACAGGAACGCGGGCTTCTGCGCCTCGTTGATCTCGCCGATGAATTCGACGTGCGCCTGGTCGAGCAGCGGCTCGATCACTTCCTTGAAGTAGTCGGCGTCGGCCTTGTCGACCTTCGCGGCGATCTTCAGCGGCAGCCCGCTTTGCGCGGCGATCCGGATCGCGGTGTCGACGCGCTTTTCCGGGCAGATCCGGCCGAGGAACGCGAGGTATTCGGGCTTCACGCCCGGTTGCGGCGTGAGCAGCGTGTCGGGCAGCCCGTGATACACGGTGCCGGCCCACGCGGCCTGCGGCAGCGGCTTGCGCTGGTTGTTCGAGATCGACACGACCGGCGCGTCCGGGAACGCGTCGAACACCGGCTGCAGCTCCGGCAGGTCGAGGCGGCCGTGCAGCGTCGTCACGTACGGCGTGTCGAGGCGCGACATCAGCGGGAACGGCAGGTAGTCGAGGTGGAAGTGCAGCACGTCGAATTCGTGCGCGACCCGGGCCACCTTTTCGAGGAGCCGCATATGGGGCGCCATCGAATCGCGGATCGACGGGTCGAGCCGCAGTGCGCGCGGCCAGGCCGCCTCGAGACGGGCCGACGTGACGGAGTCGCCGCTGGCGAACAGGGTCACGTCGTGGCCGAGATCGACGAGCGCTTCGGTGAGGTAGGACACGACACGCTCGGTGCCGCCGTAGAGTTTCGGCGGAACGGCTTCGTAAAGCGGCGCGATCTGGGCAATTCGCATGGATGTTCTCCTGTTTCGATCCGGGGGCGCGGGGGCGCCGGTGCGGATCGCGTGCAACGTTGCGGAACTCGCCGGCGTACGCGGTTGGCGGTACGTGGCCGTGCCCTGGGCGGGGTGCGCGGGGCGCCGGACGGCAAGCTGCGGGGCGGGCCGGCACGGCTCGCGCCGCCGCCCATTGGAGTCCATTATCGATATCGCCCTGAGGGGTTCGAGTGTTTTTTCAAACACTTAAGGCTTGTTACACGATGAAATACGCGAAAACCCCGATAAAAAGGGCGCGGAAACAGGAATGGAGATAGACGCAACTATTGTTGCGTCTTCGTGAAAAAGCACTATAATTTTTACCGATCCGATTGCCGGCAGCCTTGCTGGCAAGCCTTCCGCTACCGAGCGGAGGCCATCGGACACATCACAGCCGAATTCGCGCTGCCAGCCGTTTCCCCAATTGAGCCTTCCAATTCGCCTTGTCGGAAAAATTCCTACACGGTTTACAGACAAATCCTGCATGGCATACGCCACTTCGCTGATACCGGCATAAATGCCGTTTGGCCAAAATTCGCCCTGTAAGACTATAAACGAGCCGACTGAGCGCCAAGAGCGCCCTGATCGAGCAAACGTTTTCATAACACGAATGGCCAAAGCAAAGCTCTTTAACGGGGGAATCATGAGCGCTACCAGCGAAATGCTCAGTGAGATCAAAGAGGTCAACCTGTCGTACCTCCTCCTCGCGCAACGCCTGCTGCGGGAAGACAAAGCGATGGGCATGTTCCGCATGGGCATTTCCCAGGAACTCGCCGACGTGCTCGCCAACCTCACGCTCGCGCAGACCGTGAAGCTGGCCGCGTCGAACCAGATGCTGTGCCGCTTCCGCTTCGATGATCATGCGCTGCTCTCGTCGCTCGCCGACAAGGGCCGCAGCGATGTCGTCGCGCACGCCCACTCGGCCATCCTGATGGCCGGGCAGCAGGTCGAAGGCGTCCGCTGATCCATCCCGCCTTGCGTGTGTCCCGGCGTGCCGCGCCGGTGGGCAGCGTATTGGCCATCCATCCGAATAACGTCAAGCGGACGGTTATCACCATGGCAAGCAAAAGCGTCGTGATCGAGGTGAAGGAAATCACCCTCGCCATCGAACTGATCGAACTGGGCGCCCGGCTGCAACTGCTGGAAGCGGAGACGAGCCTGTCGCGGGACCGTCTGATCAAGCTGTACAAGGAACTGAAGGGCGTGTCGCCGCCGAAGGGGATGCTGCCGTTCTCGACCGACTGGTTCATGACGTGGCAGCCGAACATCCACTCGTCGCTGTTCTACAACATCTACCGGTTCATGCAGGACCACGGCCGCTGCGAGCCGATCCAGTCGATCGTGAAGGCGTACCGGCTCTATCTGGAGCACGTGAACCTGTCCGGCGACGAGGCCGCGCTGAGCCTCACGCGCGCGTGGACGCTCGTGCGCTTCTTCGATTCGGGGATGCTGCAGATGACCCCGTGCACGCGCTGCGGCGGTCACTTCGTCGCGCATGCGCATGATCCACATCAAGGTTTCGTCTGCGGCCTCTGCCAGCCGCCGTCGCGCGCGGGCAAGACCCGCAAGGCCGCCGCCGCGCGCGCCGAACTGGCCGCTGCCGCGGCCTGAGCAGCGCCGGGCGGGGCGTTCAGGCCGTGCCGGATGGCGCGAATCGTCTGCGAATTGCTGGTAAACACCGTCGGGCCGCCGCCTGGCCGCCCGCGAAAGTTTTCCTGCCGACTGCCGTAAACCTGTTTAACGGCGGTCTCCCCGCCGGTCATTCGTGAGGGACAGGCAGTGCTGATTATCGTGGGAACACTCGTGACGCTGTTGTCCGTCTTCGGCGGTTATGCGCTGGCAGGCGGGCATCTGGGCGCCTTGATCCAGCCCGTCGAGATCCTGATGATCGTGGGCGCGGGTGTCGGCGCGTTCATCCTCGGCAACGGCGGCAAGACCATCAAGGCCACGCTGCGCGTGCTGCCGACGCTCTTCAAGGGCTCGAAATACACGAAGGATGTCTACATGGAGCTGATGGCGCTTCTTTACGTGCTGCTCGCGAAGGCACGCAAGGAAGGCACGCTCACGCTCGAGGCCGACATCGACGACCCGGAAAAGAGCCCGATCTTCACGCAATACCCGAAGATCCTCGCCGATCACCACATCGTCGAATTCCTGACCGACTACCTGCGCCTGATGGTGGGCGGCAACATGAACGCGTTCGAGATCGAGAGCCTGATGGACGAGGAGATCGAGACGCACCACGCGGAAGGCGAAGGCCCCGCGCATGCGCTGATGCGCGTCGGCGACGCGATGCCGGCGTTCGGCATCGTCGCGGCCGTGATGGGCGTCGTGCACACGATGGCGTCGGCCGACAAGCCGCCCGCAGTGCTCGGCGCGATGATCGCGCAGGCGCTGGTCGGCACGTTCCTCGGGATCCTGCTGTCGTACGGGCTGATCGGGCCGCTCGCGAGCCTCGCGGAGCAGCGCGTCGCCGAGTCGACCAAGATGTTCCAGTGCATCAAGGTGACGATCCTCGCGACGCTGAACGGCTATGCGCCGGCGATCGCGGTCGAATTCGGCCGCAAGGTGCTGTTCTCGACCGAGCGCCCGTCGTTCTCCGAGCTCGAAGAACATGTGCGCCGCGTGAAGGCGAAGTGACGCGGAGCGCCCAATGAGCAAGAGCAAGGATCGCGCAATCGTCGTCAAGCGGGTGGCCCCGGCGAAGAAGGGCCACCATGGCGGCGCCTGGAAGCTCGCGTACGCGGACTTCATGACCGCGATGATGGCGTTCTTCCTGCTGATGTGGCTGCTGAGCTCGGTCACGCCGGTGCAGCTGAAGGGGATCGCCGAATACTTCAACACGCCGCTGAAGGCCGCGCTGTTCGGCAGCGGCGACCGCAGCTCGCAGGATTCCAGCATCATCAACGGCGGCGGCCGCGACCTGTCGAGCGTCGACGCCGGCACGCTGCGCCGCACCGACGGCACCACGCAGCTCGCCGAACGCCTCGCGAAGATGGGCGACGAGCATTCCCGCTCGCAGCAGAACGCGCAGGCCGCGCAGGACCGGCTCGAGCAGGCGCGCCTGCACGACCTGCAGATCAAGCTGATGGCCGCGATCGAGGCCAACCCGACGCTGCGCCAGTTCAAGCAGCAGATCCGCATCGATTCCACGCTGATGGGGCTGCGCATCGAGATCGTCGATTCGCAGAAGCGGCCGATGTTCGCGATGTCGAGCGACCACGTCGAGCCGTACATGCGCGACATCCTGCGCGAGATCGGCAAGACGCTGAACGACGTGCCGAACCGGATCATCGTCCAGGGCCACACCGACGCCGTGCCGTACGCGGGCGGCGAGGGCGGCTACAGCAACTGGGAGCTGTCGGCCGACCGCGCGAACGCGTCGCGCCGCGAGCTGATCGCCGGCGGCATGGGCGAGGCGAAAGTGCTGCGCGTGCTCGGCCTCGCGTCGACCCAGAACCTGAACAAGGCCGACCCGCTCGATCCGGAAAACCGCCGGATCAGCGTGATCGTGCTGAACCGCAAATCCGAAGAGGCGCTGATGCGCGACGATGCGACGACCACGACGCTGTCGGCCGATGCGGCCGGCTCGCAGCAGCTCGCGCAGCAGCTGGCCCCGGCGCCGGCCGTGCGCCCGGCGCTCGCGGCGTCCGCCGTCGCCGTGCCGAAACCCTGATATCGACAAGATTCCGAGACAGACATGATCCGAACCATTCTCGCCATCGACGACTCCGCGACCATGCGTGCGCTGCTGCAGGCAACGCTGATGCAGGCCGGCTACGACGTGACGGTGGCGCCGGACGGCGAGGCCGGCTTCGACCTGGCGGCCACCGTGCCGTACGACCTGGTGCTGACCGACCAGAACATGCCGCGCAAGAGCGGGCTGGAAGTGATCGCCGCGCTGCGCAAGCTCACTGCCTATACGGAAACGCCGATCCTCGTGCTGACGACCGAAGGCAGCGACGCGTTCAAGGACGCCGCACGCGACGCGGGCGCGACCGGCTGGATCGAAAAGCCGATCGACCCTGCCGTGCTGGTCGACCTGGTCGCGACGCTGTCCGAGCCGGCCGCCTCCTGACATTCACGCGACGCATTCAACCCGGGACCGGGCATGACTCTCGACATCACTCAGTTCTACCAGACATTTTTCGACGAAGCGGACGAGCTGCTCGCACAGATGGAGCAGCTGCTGCTGAACCTCGACGTCGGTTCGCCCGACCCCGAGGATCTGGCCGCGATCTTCCGCGCCGCGCATTCGATCAAGGGCGGCGCGGCGACGTTCGGCTTTTCCGCGCTGACCGATACGACGCACATCCTCGAATCGCTGCTCGACCGCGCACGCAACCATGAACTGACGCTGACCAAGGAAATGGTCGACGCGTTCCTGGAGACCAAGGACGTGCTGTCCGACCAGCTCGTCGACTACCGCGCGAGCGCCGAACCGGATGCGGCCGCCGCCGCGACGATCTGCGCGAAGCTCGAACGGCTGAAGGCCGAGAGCGGCGCAGGTGCGCCGGCAGCCGCTGCTGCTGCGCCCGCTGCGCCGGTCGCGGCCGTCGCGGCACCGGCTGCGCCGGCCGTGGAACCGGCCGCCGGCGACGATCGCGTGCCCGACCACGTGATCGAGCAGGCCGTCGCGGCCGCGCATCCGGCGGGCGACGCAGGCGAAGGCGGCCCGCACCTGAAGATCACGCTCGTGGGCGTCGACGCGAAGGATCGCGAACTGCTCACCGAAGAACTCGGCAACCTCGGCCGGATCGTCGGCCGCGAGGAAGTGGGCGCCGACCTGACGCTGTGGGTCGAATCGGACGTGCCGTCGGACGACATCGTCGCCGTGTGCTGCTTCGTGATCGACGAAAGCCAGATCCGCGTCGGGCACGGCACGGCGCCGGCCGCACCGGCTGCCGCGCAGGACGCCGCGGCGCCGGCCGCGGAACCGGTCGTCGCCGCGCAACCGGCGCGCGCCGAGGTATTCGCGCCGCAGGCCGCGGCACCGCAACCGGCGGCACTGGCACCGGCCGCACCCGCGCCCGTCGAGCCGGCCGCCGCCGCCGAGCCGGCCGCCGCCGCCGCGCCCCAAGCGCCGCAGCCGGCCCAGCCGGCGCCCGCCGACCACGCGCCGCAGGCCGCCGCGCATCACGACGACAAGCGCGCGCGCCCGGCCGCCGCCGCGGCATCGGGCGCCGAAGGCAGCTCGATTCGCGTCGGTGTCGAGAAGGTCGACCAGCTGATCAACCTGGTCGGCGAGCTCGTGATCACGCAGGCGATGCTCGCGGAAACCGCGAGCGCGTTCGATCCGGCGCTGCACGACCGCCTGTTCAACGGGATGGCGCAGCTCGAGCGCAACGCGCGCGACCTGCAGGAAGCGGTGATGTCGATCCGCATGATGCCGATGGACTACGTGTTCAGCCGCTTCCCGCGTCTCGTGCGCGACCTCGCCGGCAAGCTCGGCAAGCAGGTCGAGCTCGTCACGTTCGGCCAGGCGACCGAACTGGACAAGAGCCTGATCGAACGGATCATCGATCCGCTGACCCACCTCGTGCGCAACAGCCTCGACCACGGGATCGAGACGGTCGACAAGCGCGTGGCCGCCGGCAAGGACGCCGTGGGCCAGCTGGTGCTGTCGGCCGCGCATCACGGCGGCAACATCGTGATCGAGGTGAGCGACGACGGCGCGGGCCTGAACCGCGAGCGGATCCTCGCGAAGGCCGCGAAACAGGGCATGCAGGTGTCCGACAACATCAGCGACGACGAAGTCTGGCAGCTGATCTTCGCACCGGGCTTCTCGACCGCCGAGACGGTGACCGACGTGTCGGGCCGCGGCGTCGGGATGGACGTCGTGAAGCGCAACATCCAGTCGATGGGCGGCCACGTGGAAATCACGTCGGTGGCCGGCCGCGGCACGACCACGCGGATCGTGCTGCCGCTGACGCTCGCGATCCTCGACGGGATGTCGGTGAAGGTCGGCAACGAGATCTTCATCCTGCCGCTGAACTTCGTGATGGAGTCGCTGCAGCCGTCGAACGACGACATCTACACGGTCGGCAACGGCGAGCGCGTGGTGCGCGTGCGCGGCGAATACCTGCCGCTGGTCGCGCTGCACGAAGTGTTCTCGGTCGACGACGCGCGCACCGACCCGACGCAGGGGATCGTCACGATCATGGAAACCGAGGGGCGCCGCTTCGCGATGCTGATCGACGAGCTGGTCGGCCAGCAGCAGGTGGTCGTGAAGAACCTCGAAACCAATTACCGCAAGGTGCACGGCATCTCGGCAGCGACCATCCTCGGCGACGGCAGCGTCGCGCTGATCGTCGACGTCGCGGCGCTGAACCGCGAAACCCGTGCGACGCACGGCGCCCGAGCCGGCGCCGAGCTCGCGATGTTCTGATGTCACTCGCCATTCAACCGATTGGGGGCAAACGTGTCTGCTGAAGTCCAAATGATCAATCCGGCCGCGGCGAACGCGGCAACGAGCCGCCGCGACGCGGAACAAGGCGACGCGACGGGCCAGGAGTTCCTCGTCTTCACGCTCGGCGACGAGGAATACGGGATCGACATCCTGAAGGTGCAGGAAATCCGCGGCTACGACAGCGTCACGCGCATCGCGAACGCGCCCGAGTTCATCAAGGGCGTGATCAACCTGCGCGGGATCATCGTGCCGATCGTCGACATGCGGATCAAGTTCCATCTCGGCCGCGTCGAGTACGACCACCAGACCGTCGTGATCATCCTGAACGTCGCGCATCGCGTGGTCGGGATGGTGGTCGACGGCGTGTCGGACGTGCTGACGCTGCAGACCGACCAGATCATGCCGGCGCCGGAATTCGGCGCGACGCTGACGACCGAGTACCTGACGGGCCTCGGCACGGTCGACGGCCGCATGCTGATCCTGATGGATATCGAGAAGCTGATGTCGAGCCGTGAAATGGCGCTGATCGAGACGCTCGGCGGGTAAGCGCGCGGCGCGCGCAGGAATTTCGGGAGAATCTGCAATGTTGCATAACTGGTCGATCCGCACGACGCTCACGGCGATCGGACTCATCCTCGTGGCGCTGGCCGCAGCCGTCGGCGGGCTCGGCCTCTACGCGCTCAATCACGCGAGCCGCTCGCTCGACGAGATCGCGCACGTCGACCTGCCGGCGATCCATGCGCTCGACGACACGGCCGCGCAGTTGCTGCGCTCGCGCGTGGCGCTCGATCGCTTCCGTACGCTGACCGAATCCGGTAACGGGGCCGACGCCACGAAGGTGCTCGATCGCGCGCAGGAGCTGTTCGCGAAGTCGAACCAGAACTGGCAGGCGTTCCAGTCGTTGCCGAAGCTCGGCGTCGAGCAGGCGCTCCTCGACGAGCTTTCCACGCGCTACACGACGATCGTGAAGGAAGGCGTCGAGCCCGAATTCACGGCGGCGCGCGCGGGCGACATGGCGGCGTACCACGCGGTGGCCGACACGAAGATCAGCCCGATGTTCATCGCGTTCGACCAGACGGCGGCGGCCGTGATCGCCGCGCTGCAGAAGCGCGCGGAAGATCGCCAGGCCGCGACGCAGTCGCAGATCTCGCTGATGATCGGCCTGATCGCGGCCGGCATCGCGATCGCGTTCGTCGTCGTGATCGCGATCCGCTTTGCGTTGCGCGGGCTGATCGTGCAGCCGCTGGAAGACGCGATCGCGCACTTCGAGCGCATCGCCGGCGGCGACCTCACGCAGCCGGTGAACGTGTTCAGCACCAACGAGATCGGCCGCCTGTTCGGCGGCATCAAGCGGATGCAGGACGCCGTCACGACGATGGTGCAGGCCGTGCATCGCGGCACCGAGTCGATCGACGTCGGTGCGCGTGAGATCTCGACCGGCAACACCGACCTGTCGCAGCGCACCGAGGAGCAGGCCGCGTCGCTGCAGGAAACCGCGTCGAGCATGGAGCAGCTGACGGGCACCGTGCGGCAGAACGCGGAGAACGCACGGCAGGCCAGCCAGCTCGCGGTGAATGCCTCGGACATCGCGACGCAGGGCGGCGAAGTGGTCGGCCAGGTCGTGTCGACGATGCAGGACATCGCGGCGAGCTCGGGCAAGGTCGTCGACATCATCGGCACGATCGAAGGCATCGCATTCCAGACCAACATCCTCGCGCTGAACGCTGCGGTCGAAGCCGCGCGTGCGGGCGAGCAGGGCCGTGGCTTCGCGGTGGTCGCGGGCGAGGTGCGCTCGCTCGCGCAGCGCAGCGCGAGCGCCGCGAAGGAAATCAAGCAGCTGATCGGCGATTCGGCGGAGAAGGTCGAAAGCGGGTCGGCGCTCGTGTCGCGCGCCGGCACGACGATGGACGAGATCGTACAGGCCGTGCGCCGCGTGACCGACATCATGGGCGAGATCAGCGCCGCGTCGGACGAGCAGTCGACCGGCATCGAGCAGGTCAACCGCGCGGTCGGCCAGATGGATTCGGTCACGCAGCAGAACGCGGCGCTCGTCGAGCAGGCGGCCGCCGCGGCGGCGTCGCTCGAGGAGCAGACGCGCCAGATGAAGGCGATCGTGTCGGGCTGGCGCGTGGCGGGCGGCATCGTGCTCGCGCCGTCGCGCGGGGTCGCGCGGCCGCTCGCGCATGAGCCCGCGCCGGCGCTGACGTCGGAGCCGCGTTTCGATGCGGCGCCGGTCGCCGCGCTGCCGGCGCCGCAGGCTGCCGCCCAACCGGCACGGCGCGCCGCGCCGGCACCGCGTGCCGCCGCCGCGGCTGCATCGGGTGCATCGGGTGCCGCGGGTGCGGGCCATGAAACGAAGCGTGCGGCCGATACCGGCGCGCACGCGCACAAGGAGGCACCGGCTTCCCGCGGCACGGCTGCGGGCGGCTACGGGCCGCGTCTCGCGAAAACCGCCGCACCGGCCGACAAGCCGGCCGCGAAGCCAGCGCTCGTGCGCCCGGCGCTGAACGGCGAGAAGCCGGCGGCGGCCACGGCCGGCACGTCCGACGACGATTGGGAGACCTTCTAAACCATGCCGCACGCGCGCGCGCCGTTTCGACCCGATGAACCGGATGCCTCGCCTCGCGCGAGCGAGCCGGGGCGCGACTTCGCGTTCACCAGCGCGGATTTCGCACGCATTCGCGCGCTGATTCATCAACGCGCGGGGATCTCGCTGTCCGAGCACAAGCGCGACATGGCGTACAGCCGTCTCGCGCGCCGCTTGCGGGCACGCGGCCTCGACACGTTCCGCGACTACCTCGACCTGCTCGAGCAGGAAGACGATCCGCTCGAGTGGGAAGCGTTCACCAATGCGCTGACGACGAACCTGACCGCGTTCTTCCGCGAGTCGCACCATTTCCCGATCCTGTCGGATTTCGTGAAAGGGCGGCCGGCGCCGGTCTCGGTCTGGTGCTCGGCGGCGTCGACCGGCGAGGAGCCTTACTCGATCGCGATCACGCTGATCGAGGCGCTTGGCGAATCGGCCGCGCGCGGCGCGTCGATCCTCGCGACCGACCTCGACACGCAGGTGCTCGCGAAGGCGGAGGCCGGCATCTACACGTACGACCAGGTCAAGCACCTGTCGCCGGAGCGGCTGAAGCGCTTCTTCCTGAAGGGCACGGGCGCGCAGGCCGGGCGCGTGAAGGTGCGTCCCGAGCTGCGCGCGATGATCCGCTTCGAGCAGCTGAACCTGACCGATGCGGATTACGGGATCGCGAAGCCGTTCGACGCGATCTTCTGCCGCAACGTGATGATCTATTTCGACAAGCCGACCCAGGGGCAGGTGCTGTCGCGCTTCGAGCCGCTCGTGAAGCCGGGCGGGCTGCTGTTCGCCGGCCATTCGGAAAACTTCACGTATGTCACGCAGGCATTCCGGCTGCGCGGGCAGACGGTGTACGAGCTGACCCGCGACGCCGCCCAGGGCGCGCGGCCGCGGGGCGCGCAGCCGAGCGCGATGCCGTCTGCCACGCGCAGGCATGCCGCGGGCGCCGCATCCGCTCTTGGAGAGCGCGGATGAGCGCCCTGCCGATCGCCACCAATCGCTACTTCGACAACCACTTCGGCCGTCCCGGCGTGAAGCTGCTGCCGAACGAGTTCTACACGACGTCCGAGGACATGGTGCTGATGACCGTGCTCGGCTCGTGCGTCGCCGCGTGCCTGCACGACCCGTACGCGGGCATCGGCGGGATGAACCACTTCATGCTGCCCGACGACGGCGCCGATCCGGGCGCGGCCGCGTCGGAATCGATGCGCTACGGCGCGTATGCGATGGAAGTGCTGATCAACGAGATGATCAAGGCCGGCGGGCGCCGCGAACGCTTCGAGGCGAAGGTGTTCGGGGGCGCCGCCGTGCTGGCCGGGATGACGACGATCAACATCGGCGATCGCAACGCGGATTTCGTGCGCCGCTACCTCGCGCTCGAGCGCATCCGCATCACGGCGGAAGACCTGCAGGGCGTGCACCCGCGCAAGGTCGCGTTCATGGCGGCCACGGGGCGCGCGGCGGTGAAGAAGCTGCGGCTGCAGGTGCCGGGCGTCACCGAGCGCGAAGCCGCGCTCGCCCGCGAGGCCGATCGCGCCCGCGCCGCACGGCCGCGTCCGCAGGTCGAGCTGTTCGCGGCGAAGCGTCCGGCGCCGCCGCAGCCGGCGCGCCCGCGCATCGAGCTGTTCGGCGCGCGCAGCGCGGCGCCGGCCGCCGGCGTGCGGCCGGCGAACCTATCAAGAAAGCAGGAGGCATGACCGCAGTGCAGAAGATCAAAGTGTTGTGCGTCGACGATTCGGCGCTGATCCGCAGCCTGATGACCGAGATCATCAACAGCCAGCCCGACATGACGGTGTGCGCGACCGCGCCCGATCCGCTCGTCGCGCGCGAGCTCATCAAGCAGCACAACCCCGACGTGCTTACGCTCGACGTCGAAATGCCGCGCATGGACGGGCTCGACTTCCTCGAGAAGCTGATGCGGCTGCG
This sequence comes from Burkholderia sp. AU27893, assembly GCF_002223205.1. Taxonomy (NCBI): domain Bacteria; kingdom Pseudomonadati; phylum Pseudomonadota; class Betaproteobacteria; order Burkholderiales; family Burkholderiaceae; genus Burkholderia; species Burkholderia sp. AU27893. The sequence continues at coordinate 251,864 of NZ_NKFD01000001.1, forward strand.
GCCGATGCCGGTCGTGATGGTGTCGTCGCTGACCGAGCGCGGCTCGGAAATCACGCTGCGCGCGCTCGAGCTCGGCGCGGTCGATTTCGTCACGAAGCCGCGCGTCGGGATTCGCGACGGGATGCTCGACTACGCGGAAAAGCTCGCCGACAAGATCCGCGCGGCGTCGCGGGCGCGCGTGCGCCAGGCGCCGCAGCCGCAGGCCGCCGCGCGCGCGACGGACAGCCACCCGGCCGCGCCGATGATCAACAACCCGCTCGTCAGTACCGAGAAGCTGATCATCATCGGCGCGTCGACGGGCGGCACCGAGGCGATCCGCGAAGTGCTGACGCCGCTGCCGCCGGATGCGCCGGCCGTGCTGATCGCGCAGCACATGCCGCCGGGCTTCACGAAGTCGTTCGCGCAGCGGCTGAACGGCCTGTGCCGGATCGCGGTGAAGGAAGCCGAGCACGGCGAGCGCGTGCTGCCGGGTCACGCGTATATTGCGCCGGGCCACGCGCACCTGTTGCTTGCGCGAAGCGGGGCGAACTATATTGCGCAACTGTCGGACGAGCCGCCGGTGAACCGGCACCGCCCGTCGGTCGACGTGCTGTTCCGCTCGGCGGCGACGCACGCGGGCAAGAACGCGCTCGGGGTGATCCTGACCGGGATGGGCCGCGACGGCGCGGCCGGCCTGCTGGAGATGAAACGCGCGGGCGCTCACACGTTCGCGCAGGATGAAGCAAGCTGCATCGTGTTCGGGATGCCGCGCGAGGCGATCGCGCTCGGCGGCGCGGACGAGATCGTGCCGCTCGCCGAGATGAGCCGTCGCGTGATGGCGCGCCTGGCGACGATGGGCGACCGCGTGCAGCGCGTTTGAATGGAATGTCACGGGGCGCGTGCCACGATACGCGTCCCGACGGAAACGAATCTGGAAAGGAACGACGATGGACAAGAGCATGAAAATCCTGGTGGTGGACGATTTCCCGACGATGCGCCGGATCGTCCGCAACCTGCTCAAGGAACTGGGCTATTCGAACGTCGACGAGGCCGAGGACGGCGCGGCCGGCCTCGCGCGGCTGCGCGGCGGCGGTTTCGACTTCGTGATCTCCGACTGGAACATGCCGAACCTCGACGGCCTCGCGATGCTCAAGGAAATCCGCGCGGACGCGACGCTCACGCACCTGCCGGTGCTGATGGTCACGGCCGAGTCGAAGAAGGAGAACATCATCGCGGCGGCGCAGGCCGGCGCGAGCGGCTACGTCGTGAAACCGTTCACGGCCGCGACGCTCGACGAGAAGCTGAACAAGATCATCGACAAGATGGCGAAGACCGGGAGCTGACGTGAACGAGCCGATCCATGCCGCGCTGACCGGCGCCGGGTTCAGCGCCGACGGCCAGGCCGAAGGCGCCGATTTCGCGAGCGACCGCATCCTCGCGCGCATCGGCCATGTCACGCGCACGCTGCGCGATTCGATGCGCGAGCTCGGGCTCGACAAGCATGTCGAGCGGGCGGCGGAAGCCGTGCCCGATGCGCGCGACCGGTTGCGCTACGTCGCGACGATGACCGAGCAGGCCGCCGTGCGCGTGCTGAACGCGATCGAGGTCGCGAAGCCGATGCAGGAGCGCATCCAGAACGAGGCCGAGGCGCTCGACGCGCGCTGGGCGCAGTGGTACGCGGCACCGATCGAGCACGCGGAAGTGCGCGAGCTGATGGACGATACGCGCACGTTCCTGCGCACGCTGCCCGAATCGGCTTCGGCCACCCGCGCGCAACTGCTCGAGATCATGCTCGCGCAGGATTTCCAGGATCTGACCGGGCAGGTGATCAAGAAGATCATGGACATGGTCTACCTGATCGAGCAGCAGCTCCTCACGGTGCTCGTCGAGAACATCGCGCCCGAGCGGCGCGAGCAGTTCGCGGCCACCGCGGCTTTGCTCGCGGCCGAGCAGATCAGCCCGACCGGCAGCCCCGAGTCGCTGCTGAACGGCCCGCAGATCGCGCCGGAAGGCAAGACCGACGTGGTCCAGGACCAGGGGCAGGTGGACGACCTGCTCGCCAGCCTGGGCTTCTGACCCTGCCGCAGGCATCGGTGCGCCGCATCTCGCAGCGGCGCCCGATGCCCGCTTCACCCCCTCCCCCGCACTGCTTCACCGCGCACGCTGCCCCGCGTGGCGCAGCGCGATCCTGCGTCAAATTGACACTTCGATACACTCAGCAGGCATACTACGCGTCAGCAGCAACGTAGCGACATTCGTACGATTTCATCTGTTGGCAGGTGGCGCGGGCGCGATGGCCGCACCGCCGGCAACAAAGCCAGTCCCTTGGGGGGGAACGTGAAGCTGAAACGCTTGGGCTGGGCCGTCGCGCACGCGACGGCTGCAATGGGTGTGCTGTGGAGCGTCCACGCATACGCTGAACTGGGCGGCGCGCCGATGTCGCCGCCGGCGGACGATCAGGCCGCAACCGTGCGCGCGTTGCAGCGTGCGATGCGTTCGGCAGACGGCATGCAGACGAGCACGGCTGCCTATACCGTCCGCGAGATCACGCTCGGATCGGGCACCGTCATCCACGAATACACGTCGGCCGCCGGCAGCGTGTTCGGCCTCGCATGGCAAGGGCCGACGATGCCGGATCTCGCGTCGCTGCTCGGCAGCTATTTCCCGCAGTACACCGCAGGCGTCCAGGCGGCGCACAAGGCGCGCGGCTGGCGCGCGCCCGTGTCCGTCGACACCAGCGGCCTCGTGATCCGGACAGGCGGCCACATGGGCGCCTTCTCGGGCCAGGCGTGGCTGCCGGCGGCGCTGCCTGCCGGCCTGACCGGCACCGACATCCAGTGACAGCGGGAGAGCGATCTTGAGAATTCCTCGTACATTCAAGCGCTGGCTCGGCGTGCTGGGCCTCGCGGCGGCGACGGCGGTCCTCGTGACGGCTTGCGGCGGCGGAGACGGCGGCGGCAGCAGCTCGGGCAGCAACGGCAACGGCGGCAACAACGGTAACGGCGGCTCGGACGGCAATTCCGGGAACACGGCCGTCATCACCGTCAACGCCGGCGTCGCGAACGTGATCAACATCCCGACCGTCAGCCTGAAGGTCTGCGCGCCGGGTACGTCGAACTGCCAGGTGGTCAACAACGTGCTCGTCGACACCGCGTCCTACGGGCTGCGGCTCGTCGGCAGCGCCGTGTCGGGCGTGCTCGGCAGCCTCCCGCAGGTGACGAGCGGCGGCGCGCCGGTCGCCGAGTGCGGCAAGTTCGTGTCGAGCTACACGTGGGGCTCGGTGCGCACGGTCGACCTGTCGATCGGCTCCGAGCAGGCGAGTTCGCTGCCCGTGCAGATCATCGGCGACCTCGGCACGACCAACGTGCCGAGCTCGTGCACGAACGGCGGCGCGTCGGCCAACTCGGCGAGCGCGCTCGGCGCGAACGGGATCCTCGGCATCGGGCCGGCGCCGGTCGACTGCGGCACGACCTGCGCGACGTCGACGTCGACGAACAACAACTATTACGCGTGCCCGAACGGCAACAACGCGAACTGCACGGTCGCGCTCGTGCCGGTGGCGCAACAGGTCGCCAACCCGGTGCATCGCTTCGCCGACAGCAGCGGGGTGAGCGTGAGCATGTCGAAGATTTCGGACAGTGGGCAAGCCAGTGCAACCGGGACGCTGACGTTCGGCCTGCCCGACCTGACCGGGAAGACGGTGATGACGTCGACCACGACGGGCGACGTCAGCGCGACGTTCCAGGGGCGCAACGTGACCGCGTTCTTCGATACGGGTTCGAATGCGTACTTCTTCAACGATACGTCGGGCACGTTGCCGGCCTGCCCGAAGAACACGCAGTTCTACTGCCCGTCGACGACGACCAGCAATTCGGCGACGCTGACCGGCCAGAACGGCGTGAGCGGCACGGTGACGATGCCCGTCGCGAACGCGGATTCGCTGTTCTCGAACCCGTCGACGTTCGCGTTCGACGACATCGCGGGCCCGTTCGGCTCGTCCGGCTGGCTCGACATCGGCATGCCGCACTTCTACAACCGGACGATCTACTTCGGGATGGACAAGACCGCGAGCGGCGGCGCGGCGCCCTTCGTCGCGTTCTGACGCGGCACGGCGACACGCGGGACCAGGGGGGGGGCGAGCGATCGCCCCCTTTTTTATTCGGCGGCCGTACGCGGCACGACGAGTCCGGCCGGCGCGCCGCCGCGCGCGGGCACAGCGCCTACGATGTAATACCGGCACCCGTGCCGACACGACATCGAGGAGGCAGCGCCATGAACCCGCGCATACAACGCATCACGCCGTTCCTGTGGTTCGACCGCGACGCCGAGGCGGCCGCCGGTTTCTACGTATCGGTGTTCGACAACGCGCGCATCGTGCACGTCGCACGCTACGGCAAGGCCGGCGCGCACGCGTCCGGCAGCGCGGAGGGCGCGGTGATGACCGTCGCGTTCGAACTCGACGGGCAGGCCTTCGTCGCGCTGAACGGCGGGCCCGCGTTCCAGATCACGCCGGCCGTGTCGTTCGTCGTCAACTGCCGGGACCAGGACGAAATCGACCGCTACTGGGCGCGCCTGTCGGAAGGCGGCGACGAGCGTGCGCAGCAGTGCGGCTGGCTGCGCGACCGCTTCGGCGTGTCGTGGCAGGTCGTGCCGGCGCAGATGAGCGAGCTGATGACGGGCGATCCGGCGCGCGCGGAGCGCGTGATGGCGCAGGTGATGACGATGAAGAAGCTCGATCTCGACGCGCTGCAGCGGGCGGCGGCGGGCTAGGCGGACTAGGCGGCGGGAACCCGTTGCAGGCGGCCAGCGCGCCAGGCAAGCGACAGCAACGTAACGAGCGGATGACGGAGCATGGGTGCGGTTCGACCGGAATCGGCGAGTCATGGCGAAGCGTAGCGCGCTTTGCACGCCCGCGTAATGCCGGCCGGTTAATCGAATGCGGCACACTCGCCGTCGATTATCGATTGCACTCGATTTCATTCGGACGTAATCAAATGCTGGATTATCCGGGGCTGTCGTTTCTGTCAGGTATTCAAGATTATTAAAATGACGCGGCATGCAAGTCGATAGCGCCGGATTCCGCTGTTGCAGCCATTCCCGCACCGCGCGGGCCGGCGAGACGGCCGGTGCGCGGACTACCCGGCATGTGAAAAGAGATGGAGTCCGCCGACATTCAAACATATAATGCCGGCGTTGTTTCCGGGGTCGTCTATATAAAACATGAGGGTAATAAAATGAATTTTTCCGAAGCCGTTCGTGCCGTACTCAATAAATACGCAACCTTCGAAGGCCGTGCGCGTCGTGCCGAATACTGGTATTTCGTGCTGTTGACCACGGTGCTGTCGATCGCCGCGCAGATCATCGGCGTGGCCGGCCGCGACGGCGGCCTGATCACGCTGCTGCTGCTCGGCGTGCTCGCCCTGATTTCGCTGGCGCTGATCATTCCGGGCATCGCGGTCAGCGTTCGCCGCCTGCACGATACGGGCCGCTCGGGCTGGTTTCTGCTGCTCGGGCTGATTCCGGTCGTCGGCGGCATCCTGCTGCTGGTATGGACGTGCTCGCGCGGCACCGAAGGTCCGAACCGCTTCGGCGCGGACCCGATCGTGGCGGCCTGACCGACGCCTGCCCCGACGCGCGACGCCGCCGCGTCGGGGCCCGATTTCGCGTCGCCTCCGCTGCACCGCTTTACTGCCTCACCGTTTCCGCGTTTTTCCCCGCTTCACGCCGTCGCCGCTCCGCCCGGAGCCGACACCCGTCATCGCCCCCGCCGGCACGTTTTTCCGCCGCGCCGCACCCCGTTCCGTCCCCCGTCCGGCCCGCGTTCGCACCGGCTCGCCGATTCTCCGAAATACCCCCCTTTCCCGGCTTTGCTCGACCGATCGGCGTTTGACGCCTCCATGAATAATCGGTGTCACTGGAAAGCGGCATTCCGCCGTACCCGACTGGAGGCCCCGTGGCAGACGAGAGCGATCTCGACAAGACCGAAGCCGCCACTCCCAGGCGCCGCGAGAAGGCGCGCGAGGAGGGGCAGGTCGCGCGTTCGCGCGAGCTGGCTTCGTTCGCGCTGCTCGCGGCCGGGTTCTACGGCGCGTGGCTGCTCGCGGGCCCGTCGGGCGGGCATCTGCAGGCGATGCTGCGCGGCGCGTTCACGTTCGATCGCGCGACCGCGTTCGACACGAGCCGGATGCTGTCGGCGGCCGGCAGCGCGAGCCTCGAAGGCTTCGCCGCGCTGCTGCCGATCCTCGCGCTCACCGGCGTCGCCGCGCTGCTCGCGCCGATGGCGCTTGGCGGCTGGCTGATCTCGTCGAAGACGTTCGAGCTCAAGTTCGACCGCCTGAACCCGATCTCGGGCCTCGGCCGGATCTTCTCGATCCAGGGGCCGATCCAGCTCGGGATGTCGTTCGCGAAGACGCTGGTCGTCGGCGGCATCGGCAGCATCGCGATCTGGCGCAGCAAGGACGAGCTGCTCGCCCTCGCGACGCAGCCGCTGCGCGTGGCGCTCCCCGATGCACTGCACCTGATCGCCGTGTGCTGCGGCACGACGGTCGCCGGGATGCTGGTGGTCGCCGCACTCGATGTGCCTTACCAAATCTGGCAGTACAACAAGAAGTTGCGCATGACGAAGGAAGAAGTGAAGCGCGAGCATCGCGAGAACGAAGGCGATCCGCACGTGAAGGGGCGGATTCGCCAGCAGCAGCGCGCGATCGCGCGCCGCCGGATGATGGCGGCCGTGCCGAAGGCCGACGTGGTCGTGACGAACCCGACGCACTTCGCCGTCGCGCTGCAATACACGGACGGCGAGATGCGCGCGCCGAAGGTCGTCGCGAAGGGCGTGAACCTCGTCGCCGCGCGCATCCGCGAACTCGCGGCCGAACACAACGTGCCGCTGCTCGAAGCGCCGCCGCTCGCGCGTGCGCTGTATCACAACGTCGAACTCGAACGCGAGATTCCCGGCTCGCTGTACTCGGCCGTCGCCGAAGTGCTCGCGTGGGTCTACCAGCTCAAGCGCTTCCGTTCGGAAGGCGGTGCGTTCCCGGCGATGCCGGTCGATCTGGAGGTGCCGGCCGACCTCGACAAGGGCGCGTCGGTGTCCGCCGAAGACGAGCGCGAAGAACAGGAAGACACGCTCGGTAACGGAGGCACGGCATGATTAGCCCCCACGCTCACTTTCGTTCGCTGCCCCCCGAGGGGGCGGCTGCCGTCCACGGTCGGCTTTGCAAAGCCGACCGGCTGCGCGGGCGCGGAGCAATGCTCCGCGAATTCCCCGCTACGCCCCTTGGGGCGGCCCGGCAGGAGGCAGCATGAGCACCCCGACCGGCCTGTTCGCGAAGCGCCCGAACATGCTCGCGGGTACCAACCTGCGCGCGCTCGCGGGCCCGATCCTCATCTGCATGATTTTGGGGATGATGATCCTGCCGCTGCCGCCGATGCTGCTGGATCTGCTGTTCACGTTCAACATCGCGCTGTCCGTGATGGTGCTGCTCGTCAGCATGTACACGATGAAGCCGCTCGACTTCGCGGCGTTCCCGAGCGTGCTGCTGTTCTCCACGCTCCTGCGCCTGTCGCTGAACGTCGCGTCGACGCGCGTCGTGCTGCTCGAAGGCCACACGGGCCCGGACGCGGCCGGCCAGGTGATCGAGGCGTTCGGCCATTTCCTGGTCGGCGGCAACTTTGCGGTCGGCATCGTCGTGTTCGTGATCCTGATGATCATCAACTTCATGGTGATCACGAAGGGCGCGGGGCGGATCGCCGAAGTGTCCGCGCGCTTCACGCTCGACGCGATGCCCGGCAAGCAGATGGCGATCGATGCCGACCTGAACGCGGGCCTCATCAACGAAGAGCAGGCGCGCAAGCGCCGCCTGGCCGTGTCGCAGGAAGCCGAGTTCTACGGGTCGATGGACGGCGCGTCGAAGTTCGTGCGCGGCGACGCGATCGCCGGCCTGATCATCATGGCGATCAACGTGATCGGCGGGCTGATCGTCGGGATGGTCCAGCACGACATGAGTTTCGCCGCGGCCGGCACGAACTACACGCTGCTGACGATCGGCGACGGCCTCGTCGCGCAGATCCCGTCGCTGGTGATCTCGACCGCGGCCGGCGTGATCGTGTCGCGCGTCGCGACCGACGAGGACATCGGCACGCAGATCACCGGCCAGCTGTTCACGAACCCGCGCGTGCTGAACATCACCGGCGCGATCATCGTGCTGATGGGGCTGATCCCGGGCATGCCGCACTTCGCGTTCCTCGCACTCGGCGGCGGCGCGATCTGGCTGGCCCGCACGCAGACCAAGCGCGCGGCGGCCCGCAAGGCGGCCGGCGACCTGACCGACATCGCGCCGCCCGCGGTGCTGCCGGCGGACAGCCACGAGGCGACCTGGGACGACGTGCAGCTGATCGACCCGCTCGGGCTGGAAGTCGGTTACCGCCTGATCCCGCTCGTCGACAAGAACAGCGACGGCGAACTGCTCAAGCGCATCAAGAGCATCCGCAAGAAATTCGCACAGGAAATCGGCTTCCTGCCGCCGGTGATCCATATCCGCGACAACCTCGAGCTGCGGCCGAACGCGTACCGGATCGCGCTGAAGGGCGTCGAGATCGGCGTGGGCGAAGTGTTCCCGGGCCAGTGGCTCGCGATCAACCCCGGCCAGGTGACGGCCGCGCTGCCGGGCGCCGTCACGCAGGATCCCGCGTTCGGGCTGCCGGCGGTGTGGATCGACGTCGCGATGCGCGAGCAGGCGCAGGTGTACGGCTACACGGTGGTCGACGCGAGCACGGTCGTCGCGACGCACCTGAACCATCTGGTCGTCCAGCACGCGGCCGAGCTGCTCGGCCGCCAGGAAGTGCAGTCGCTCATCGAGCGCACCGGCAAGGATGCGCCGTCGCTCGTCGAGGACCTCGTGCCGAAGACGATCTCGCTGACGACGCTGCAGAAGGTGCTGCAGAACCTGCTCGAGGAAGGCGTACCGATCCGCGACATGCGCACGATTCTCGAAGCCGTGTCCGAACACGCGGGCCGCGGCGACGCGTTCGAGATCACGGCCGCGGTGCGGCTGTCGCTCGGCCGCGCGATCACGCAGCAGTGGTATCCGGGCACCGGCGAAATGCAGGTGATGGGCCTCGACTCGAATCTCGAGCGCGTGCTGTCGCAGGCGCTCGCCACCGGCGCGAACCCGGGCCTCGAACCCGGCCTCGCGCACAACCTTCTGACCGGCACGCAACAGGCGATGCTGCGTCAACAGAATCTCGGGCTGCCGCCCGTGCTGCTGGTGCAGCACGCGCTGCGCGCGATGCTCGCGCGTTTCCTGCGCCGCAGCCTGCCGCAATTGAAAGTGCTGTCGTATGCCGAAGTGCCGGACACACGCACGATCAAAGTCGTTAACGTCATCGGGGGTTCCGCTTGAACATTCGCAAATTCACCGGCGCAACGAGCCGCGACGCACTTCGTCTGGTGCGCGAGGCGCTCGGCGCCGACGCGGTCGTGCTGTCGAACCGTACGCTCGATGACGGCAGCGTGGAAATCGTCGCCCTGGCAGATTCGGACCTGGCCGCCGTGGCCCCGCCGGCCGCGGCACGCCCGCGCATCGCCGCGTCGCGCACGCCGGAATCGGTGCCGGCTGCCGCCGTGCCGGGCATCGTGTCGCGCCCGGGCGCGCCGCTGGGCCGCCCGACGGTCAATCCGTATGCGGCAGGCGAAGGCGGGCTGCCGGACGTGTTCTCGTCGGTGTTCGGTGCAAGCGCCGACGCGGACGAGGCGACGGCGCAACCTTCGGCGCTCGATGACGAAGCGCCGGCAGCGGCAGCGCCGTCTTCCGCGGCCGCCGCTCCAGCCGCCGCCGCGCCGGCCGCCGCCTCCGAACCCGCGCCGTGGCTCGTCGAGCACGCGAAGCGTCTGACGCAGCAGCGCGACGCGCTGATGGCGCGTGCGCAGGCGACGCCCGCCGCGCCGCCTGCGAGCGCGCCTGCCCCGCAGACCGCCGCGAGCGCGACGCCGCCCAACTGGGCGCGCGACATCGTGCGCGACGCCGAACGCCGGATGCCGGCCGCCGCCACCCGCGCGCCCGATACGAACACCAGCGCCGCGTACGCCGCGAAGGCGGCCGAGCGCACGCGCCTGTCCGCCGACGCGGCCGCCGCGGTGGCCGACGCCGTGAAGTCGCGCATCGAGCGGATCGTCAACGATACGGTGATGCAGGAGCTCGGCGAACTGCGCGGGATGATGGCCGAGCAGTTCGACAGCCTGATGTGGCACGACCGCCAGCGTCGCAGCGCCGTGCATGGCGCGCTGACGAAGCACCTGTTCGCGGCCGGTTTCTCCGCGCAGCTCGTGCGGATGCTGGTCGACAACATGCCGGCCGGCGACGGCGCGCAGACCTTCGAACAGGCCGCCGAATGGGCGCAGTCGGTGCTCGCGTCGAACCTGCCGGTGCTCGACAGCGAAGATGCGCTGATGGAGCGCGGCGGCGTGTTCGCGCTGATGGGGCCGACGGGCGTCGGCAAGACGACCACCACCGCGAAGCTGGCCGCACGCTGCGTGATGCGCTTCGGCGCGAGCAAGGTCGCGCTGCTGACCACCGACAGCTACCGGATCGGCGGCCACGAGCAGCTGCGCATCTTCGGCAAGATCCTCGGCGTGCCGGTGCACGCGGTGAAGGATGCGGGCGACCTCGCGCTCGCGCTGTCCGAGCTGCGCAACAAGCACATCGTGCTGATCGACACGATCGGCATGAGCCAGCGCGATCGCGCGGTGTCCGACCAGATCGCGATGCTGCACGGCGCGAACGCGCCGGTGCAGCGCCTGCTGCTGCTCAACGCGACCAGCCACGGCGACACGCTCAACGAAGTCGTGCAGGCATACCGCAGCGCGGGCGAGCATCCGGACCTGGCCGGCTGCATCCTCACGAAGCTCGACGAGGCGACCCACCTCGGCGGCGTGCTCGACACGGTGATCCGCTACAAGCTGCCGATCCATTACGTGTCGACCGGCCAGAAGGTGCCGGAGAACCTGTACGTCGCGTCGACCAAATTCCTGCTGAAGAGCGCGTTCTGTGTACCGCGTGACGGCTCCCCCTTCGTGCCGCAAGACGAGGACATGCCGACGCTGCTTTCCGCACTGACCGCACGTTCCACCGCCGAGCTTCACGAGGTGCGATTTGGATAAACGAATCATCGACCAGGCCGAAGGGCTGCGGCGCCTGCTGGCCGGGCGCGCGTCACGCATCGTCGCGGTGGCGGGCGGGCCGGCGGGGGTCGGCTGCACGTCCACCGTCGTGAACCTGGCGGCGGCGCTCGCGTCGCTCGGCAAGGATGTGCTCGTCGTCGACGAGCGTACCGACGTGCATTCGGCCAGCGCGACGCTGGCGGGCGCGTGGCTGCGCGACGGCGAGCGCACGCGGGTCGCGGCCGGCTTCGGCCTGTGCGCCGCGGCGCGGCTCGCGCGCACCGGCTACACCGACGCGCAGCTGAGCGATTTCATCGACGGCCCGGCCGACATCGTCCTCGTCGACGCGCAACTCGGCGCCGACGGCTCGTTCTCGGCGCTCGCCCGCGAAGCGCACGACGTGCTGGTCGTCACGCGGGTCGCCGCGCAGGCGATCACCGAGGCGTATGCATACATGAAGCGGCTGCATTTCGCGCACGCGTTCGCGCAGTTCCGCGTGCTGACCAATCACGTCGGCAGCCACGCGGACGCGAAGGTCGCGTTCGACAACCTCGCGGGCGTCGCGAGCCGCTACCTGACGGTGTCGATCGCCGACGCGGGCTGCGTGAGCGCCGATCCGCTCGTCGAGCATGCGCGCGAGCTGACGCGTGCCGCGGTCGACGCGTTCCCGTCGTCGGCCGCCGCGCGTGACTACCGGCAGATTGCCGCCGACCTGCTGTACTGGCCGATGCGCCCGCACTCGGGTGCCGGCCGCGCCGTGCACGCGGGCGGCAAGCCGTCGTATGAGGCGGGCGCGGCACACGCCGCGTGAGCGCCACCGCAAGGAGAGAGCCATGATGTACAACGCTCAAGGAAAGATGTCCCAGGCCGACGTGCTCGCGCAATATGCGCCGCTCGTGCGACGCCTCGGGCTGCAGCTCGTCGCGAAGATGCCGGCGAGCGTCGACCTCGACGACCTGATCCAGGCCGGCATGATCGGCCTGATGGACGCGGCCGGCCGCTACAAGGAAGACCAGGGCGCGCAGTTCGAGACCTACGCGACCCAGCGTATCCGCGGCGCGATGCTCGACGAGCTGCGCAGCAACGACTGGCTGCCGCGCAGCCTGCGCAAGACGTCGCGCGAGGTCGAGCACGCGGTGCACCAGGTCGAGCAGCATCTCGGCCGCTCGGCGAGCGAGACCGAGATCGCGCAGCACCTGAACATGCCGCTCGACGAATACCAGGGGATGCTGCAGGACCTGCACGGCAGCCAGCTGATCTACTACGAGGATTTCGACCGCGCGGCCGACGACGAGCCGTTCCTCGACCGCTACCGCGTCGATCACGCCGATCCGCTGTCGGCGCTGCTCGACGAGCACCTGCGCGAAGCGCTCGTCGAGGCGATCGAGCGGCTGCCGGAGCGCGAGAAGCTGCTGATGTCGCTGTACTACGAACGGGGTCTGAATCTGCGCGAGATCGGCGCGGTGCTCGAAGTGAGCGAATCGCGCGTGTGCCAGCTGCACAGCCAGGCCGTCGCGCGCCTGCGCGCACGGCTGCGCGAACAGGCGTGGGTCGGCGCGGAGTCCTGACCCTTTACTGACGGCCGCGCGCGCCGACGCCGCGCGCGTGTGCCGGGTGCACGCCACGTGTGTGCGTGCTTGCGCATTCTGCGCGCCGATTTGCTACAATCCTCTCCGCTTTCCGAGGAGCGTTGCGACGGACCACCCTGCGTCCGCCAGGCTCGGAAGGCTTCACCAAGCAGTCGTGCGGCACAACCGCGTCGGCCCCGCTTCCTGAACGGCGCTCACGTCACCAATCTAGAAACTTTTTAGAAAGGAGGGCGTGATGAACGCCATTATCGATTCCAAAGCTTCCAACGATTACGTCGTCGCCGACATGGCGCTGGCCGGCTGGGGCCGCAAGGAACTGAACATCGCCGAGACCGAAATGCCGGGCCTCGTGCAGATCCGTGACGAATACAAGGCGCAGCAGCCGCTGAAGGGCGCGCGCATTGCCGGTTCGCTGCACATGACGATCCAGACGGGCGTGCTGATCGAGACGCTGAAGGCGCTCGGCGCGGACGTCCGCTGGGCCTCGTGCAACATCTTCTCGACGCAGGATCACGCCGCTGCCGCGATCGTCGAAGCCGGCACGCCGGTGTTCGCGTTCAAGGGCGAATCGCTCGACGAATACTGGGAGTTCTCGCACCGTATCTTCGAATGGCCGAACGGCGAATTCGCGAACATGATCCTGGACGACGGCGGCGACGCAACGCTGCTGCTGATCCTCGGCGCGAAGGCCGAGAAGGACCGTTCGGTGATCGCGAAGCCGACCAACGAGGAAGAAGTCGCGCTGTACAAGTCGATCGCGAAGCACCTCGACGCGGACCCGACCTGGTACTCGACGCGCCTCGCGCACATCAAGGGCGTGACCGAAGAAACCACGACCGGCGTGCACCGCCTGTACCAGATGGAAAAGGACGGCCGCCTGCCGTTCCCGGCGTTCAACGTGAACGATTCGGTCACGAAGTCGAAGTTCGACAACCTGTACGGCTGCCGTGAATCGCTGGTCGACGGCATCAAGCGCGCGACCGACGTGATGATCGCGGGCAAGGTCGCGGTCGTCGCGGGCTACGGCGACGTGGGCAAGGGCTGCGCGCAATCGCTGCGTGGCCTGGGCGCGACCGTGTGGGTCACCGAAATCGACCCGATCTGCGCACTGCAGGCGGCGATGGAAGGCTACCGCGTCGTGACGATGGAATACGCGGCCGACAAGGCCGACATCTTCGTGACGGCCACCGGCAACTACCACGTGATCAACCACGATCACATGAAGGCGATGCGCCACAACGCGATCGTCTGCAACATCGGCCACTTCGACTCGGAAATCGACGTCGCGTCGACCCGCCAGTACCAGTGGGAAAACATCAAGCCGCAGGTCGACCACATCATCTTCCCGGACGGCAAGCGCGTGATCCTGCTGGCGGAAGGCCGCCTCGTGAACCTCGGCTGCGCGACCGGCCACCCGTCGTTCGTGATGTCGAACTCGTTCGCGAACCAGACGCTCGCGCAGATCGAGCTGTTCGTGCGCGGCAACGAGTACGAGAACAAGGTGTACGTGCTGCCGAAGCACCTCGATGAAAAGGTTGCGCGCCTGCACCTGGCGCGCATCGGCGCGAACCTGTCCGTGCTGTCGGACGAGCAGGCTTCGTACATCGGCGTGCAGAAGGACGGCCCGTTCAAGCCGAACCACTACCGCTACTGATCCGATGCGCCGTGCCGCCGTGCCGGGCGCGCGTCACCCGCGCGCACCGGGCACGGCGGCACGGCGCGGGATCGCCGGCTGCGGCGGCGCGCCTTCGGGCACCCGCGGCGGCCGGCGGCGGCCACTGATCGTACCGATCGACAACCGAACCGGAGCACTCCATGAGCGTCATCCTCACCTGGGTCATCAACGCGCTTGCGCTGCTGATCATCACCTACCTCGTGCCGTCGATTCACATCAAGAGCTTCGGCACGGCGCTGATCATCGCGGTCGTGCTCGGCCTGATCAACACGGTGATCCGTCCGGTGCTGATCCTGCTGACGCTGCCCGTCACGATCGTCACGCTCGGGGTGTTCATCCTCGTCGTGAACGCGTTGTGCTTCTGGTTCGCGTCGTCGCTGCTGAAGGGCTTCGAGGTGTCGGGCTTCTGGTCCGCGTTCTTCGGTTCGATCCTGTACAGCATCGTGTCGTGGCTGCTGTCCGCGCTGATCTTCGGGCAGCGCGACATCGGCTGACCTTTTCGAATCATGAAACCGATCGAACTCTCGTTTGAATTCTTCCCGCCGAAGACGGCGGAAGGCGTCGAGAAGCTGCGCGCCACGCGTGCGCAGCTGCTGCCGCTGAAGCCGAAATTCGTGTCCTGCACGTTCGGCGCCGGCGGTTCGACGCAGCAGGGCACGCTCGATACGGTGCTCGACATGCAGAAGGACGGCCTCGAGGCCGCGCCGCACCTGTCGTGCATCGGCTCGTCGCGCGACAGCCTGCGCGCGATCCTCGACCAGTACCGCTCGTACGGCATCCGCCACATCGTTGCGCTGCGTGGCGACCTGCCGTCGGGGATGGGCGAAGTCGGCGAACTGCGCTATGCGTCGGAGCTCGTCAGCTTCATCCGTGCCGAGCACGGCGACTGGTTCCACATCGAGGTGGCCGGCTATCCGGAGTACCACCCGCAGGCGCGCTCGCCGAAGGCCGATCTCGAGAATTTCGCGCGCAAGGTGAAAGCCGGCGCGAATTCCGCGATCACGCAGTACTTCTTCAACGCCGACGCGTATTTCCGCTTCGTCGACGATGCGCGCAAGCTGGGCGTGGAGGTGCCGATCGTGCCGGGCATCATGCCGATCACGAACTTCTCGCAGCTGATGCGCTTCTCCGAGATGTGCGGCGCGGAAGTGCCGCGCTGGGTCGCGCGCCGGCTCGAGAGCTTCGGCGACGATCGCGAGTCGATCCGCGCGTTCGGCGCGGACGTCGTCACGAGCCTGTGCCAGCGTCTGGTCGACGCGGGCGTGCCCGGGCTGCATTTCTATACGCTGAACACTGCGGCCGCCACGCGGACGATCTGTGAACGGCTCGTCATGTAAGCGCGCTCACGCGAAGGCATGCGTCAAAGCCCCGCCGGTTGTGCCGGCGGGGCTTTTTTTCGTGGCTTGCGGTGCGCGGCCGCGTGCGTCAGCGCTGCGCCTGCATCAGCGGCGGGCGCCGCTCGAACCACGGCCGCGCCTGTTCGAGCTGCCGGGCGAGCCGGAGCAGCAGCCCGTCGTCGGCGTGACGCGCGGCGAACTGCACGCCGATCGGCAGCCCGCGCGCGTTCCAGTAGAGCGGCACCGACATCGCCGGCTGGCCGGTCAGGTTGAACAGTTCGGTGCAGCCGGCCCACGTGAACGCCTTTTCCGACGATTTCGCGAGCATCTCCTTCAGCAGCGGCTTCACCGGCAGCGCGGCGAGCACCTTCATCTGCGCCGCTTCGAACGGCGTCGGCTGCAATTCGCCGATCTTCACCGGCGGGCCCGCGAGCGATGCGCACAGGATCGCGTCGTAGCGCGACACGAGGCCGGCCACCTGCACGGTGAGCTGGCGCTGCCATTCGAGCACGTCCGGCAGGCGCGTGCGCGCGAGGCGCCGGCCGACCACGGCCATCGCCCACGTCGCGGCCTCGAATTCGCCGCGCTTCGGCGTGCGGCCGGTCAGTGCACGCGCGCCGAGCACCATCTCCTCGGCGATCGTCGCCCATAGCGTGAGGAAGGTTTCGGCCGCGCGCGCGTAGTTGACCTGCAGCGTCGCCGGCTCGACATGGTGGCCGAGCGATTCGAGCAGCGCGGCCGCGTCGTCGAGCGCCGCGCGCGTGTCGTCGGCCAGTGCCGGCGCCAGCATCGGGTCGAGCACGAGGCCGATCCGCAGCGGGCCGGGCGGCGTGTCGAGTTCGCCGAGGAACGTGCCGGGCGCGCCCGCCGGCAAGGTCTGGCCGGTCGTCACGTCGAGCAGCAGCGCGCTGTCGCGCACGCTGCGCGTGACCGCATGCTGGACGACCAGCTCGCCGTTCGACGGCAGGTCGACGAGTACCGGGTTGCGGCTCGGCTTCAGGCCGAACAGCCCGCAGCACGACGCCGGAATGCGGATCGAGCCGCCGCCGTCGGACGCATGCGCGAGCGGCACGATGCCGGCCGCGACGGCCGCCGCCGCACCGCCGCTCGAGCCGCCGGGCGTGTGATCGAGATTCCACGGGTTGCGGCACGCGCCGAACAGTTCGGGTTCCGTGTACGGCATCTGGCCGATCTCCGACGTGTTGGTCTTGCCGAACACGTTGAGACCGGCCGCGCGGCTGCGCGCGATCACCGGCGAATCGTCGGCGGGCACGAAATACCGGTAGTGCCGGCTGCCCATCGACAGCGGCAGCCCGGCGACCGCCGCGCCGAGATCCTTCACGAGATAGGGAACGCCGGCGAACGGCGCGTCGGCGCCGCCGTCGGGTGGGGCGGCCGCGCGCTGGCGTGCGGCTTCGTAGTCCTGCAGCACGATCGCGTTGATCGCGCCGTTGACCGCTTCGGCCTGGCCGATCGCGGCGTCGAGCAGTTCGCGCGGGCTCGCCTTGCGTTCGCGTACCAGTGTGGCGAGGCCGATCGCGTCATGCGCGAGATAGTCCGAGTGCATCGCTGTCATCCCCGTGGTGGCTCGTGGCGATGACAGCAGCATAACGCGGGCCCGGTGCGCGGGGCCCGCGGCCGGCCGTTTTTAGAGGTGCTCGGCGAGGAAAGTCAGCGTGCGGCCGTGCGCGAGCGCCGACGCGCGCTGGTTGTACGACGCGCGATCCGTGCAGTTGAAGCCGTGCTCGGCGCCCGGATAGTCGTGGAACGACGCGTGGCCGTGGCCGGCGAAGGCGGCCTTCACCTGGTCGACGGCCTCGGGCGGGATCGCGTGGTCGTGTCCCGCGTAGTGGAACAGGATCGGCTGCTTGATCTGGCCGGCCAGATCGAGCGCGTTCTGGATGCCGCCGCCGTAGTAGGCCACGGCCGCGTCGATCTTGCCGGTCGCGGCCGCGCGGTACGCGAGCTGGCCGCCGAAGCAGTAGCCGATCGCGGCAACCTTGCCGGCCACTTCGGGGCGCGCGCGCAACGCGTCGGCTGCCGCGCCGATGTCCGCGACCGCGAGACCCACGTCGGTCTTTTTCATCAGCTCGATACCCTTGTCGCGATCCGCGCCTTCGTAGGTCAGCTCGACGCGCGGCTGCGTGCGCCAGAACACGTCCGGCGCGAGCGCGACGAAGCCGTCGGACGCGTACTGGTCGGCGACCGCACGGATGTGCGCGTTCACGCCGAAGATCTCCTGGATGATGATGACGGCAGGGCCCGTGCCGCGCTTGGGCAGCGCGAGATAGCCGCCGAAAGTGTCGTTACCGGCGGGAATGTCGATCCATTGGGCAGTCACGTTCTGAACTCCTGGCGAACGGGGTGCGCGATGCGCGCCCCGGGGTGGAAGAGGGCGGCTTAGTGTGCCACCGATCGTGTGACGGTGCAGCGCACGCGCCCGCTTCTCGCGCAGCGATCGTTTCGATCTCGATTATTCATTTTTCGGCGCTGCGCCGCTTCGATAGAGTCGATGTACCGGCCTTTACAAAGCGCTTTCGCGCATCGTCATCGAAGGATTCGCCATGTCCGCCCGTCTGTTTGCCACGCCCTTTTCCGAACGCTTCGGCCTGCGCCTGCCGCTCGTGCAGGCGCCGATGGTCGGCGCGACCACGACCGCGATGGTCGCCGCCGCGTCGAATGCCGGCGCGCTCGGCAGTCTCGGCGCCGCCGCGTTCGCGCCCGAGCGCCTCGCGACCGAAGTCGACGCCATCCGCGCGGCGACCGATCGCCCGTTCGCGGTCAACCTGTTCGTGCTGCCCGATGCCGCGCCCGACGCGGCGACCGTCGCCCGCGCGCTGGCCGCGATCGACCCGCTGCATGCAGCGCTCGGGTTGCCGCCGGGCACCGCGCCCGCGCGCTACGCGCCCGACTTCCGCGCGCAGCTCGACGCACTCGTGGCGTTGCGCGTGCCCGTTGCGAGCTTCACGTTCGGCGTGCTCGATGCAGCCGACGTCGCGCGCCTGAAGGCCGCCGGCACCTACGTGATCGGTACGGCGACGCACGTGGCCGAAGGGCTCGCGTGGCAGGCGGCCGGTGCCGACGCGCTGTCCGCGCAGGGCGCCGAGGCGGGCGGCCATCGCGGCACGTTCATCGGTGCCGCCGACGATGCGCTGATCGGCACGCTCGCGCTCGTGCCGCAACTGGTCGACGCGACCGGCCTGCCGGTGCTCGCCGCGGGCGGCATCATGGACGGTCGCGGGATCGCGGCCGCGCTTGCGCTCGGCGCGCAGGGCGCACAACTCGGCACCGCGTTCCTCACCTGCACGGAAAGCGCGATCGCGGCGGACTGGAAGGCGCGCCTGCTCGCGAGCGCCGACACGTCGACGCAGGTCACGCGCGCCATCACCGGCCGCCACGCGCGCGGGCTGCGCAACACGCTGATGGCCCGGCTCGGCGAACGCGTGGCCGACGCCGCGCCGTACCCGGTGCAGAACGCGCTGACCCAGCCGCTGCGCCAGGCCGCCGCGCGCGCGAACGACGGCGACTACCTGTCGCTGTGGGCCGGGCAGGGCGCGCCGCTCGCACGGCGGCGCGGCGATGCGCTGACGACGTCGCAGCTCGTCGCCGCGCTCGAGGCCGAATGGCGCGCGGCGGCTGCCTGAATCGTTCATATCGGACGACGAAACGCGCGTTGTCACGCGCGTTTCATTCAATGATCGCGGGCACAAAATACCGAATCGAAATGCCCCCGGAATGTTTTAAAACGACCTTTCAGTGAGTCGCCTGGAATTAGCGGAAACCCTTATCCGGCGGGGCTCGCGGCGATATTCGAGTAGTCGTTCCAATGGACGCATATCGGTAGTGTTACCACTACCCCAAAAAAGTCCCACAAATTAATTTGATCACCTACACTTGCGCGCAAGTACGGATGGGCGGCTGCTAAAAGCGGCGGTTTTCACGTGCTTGAGGCCAAGTGCATGAACGATGCAACCGGCGAATCGTCCAGTGATTGCAAACACAGGGATGGCAGCGGGGCACCGGGCGATGGCGTTTATTGGGACCGAAACTGGAGACTTACATGAATATCAAGATGCAAAAGCTGTTGCCGATCACCGCGGCCGCGATGCTGTGCGCTGCAGCTGCGGGCAACGCAGCGGCCGATCAAGTCGTCAAGATCGGCCACGTCGCGCCCTTGACGGGCGGCATTGCACACCTGGGCAAGGACAACGAAAACGGCGCACGTCTCGCTGTCGAAGAGATCAACGCCAAGGGTCTCACGGTCGGCGGCCAGAAAATCACGCTGCAACTCGACCCGCAGGATGACGCGGCCGACCCGCGGCAGGCCACGCAGGTTGCGCAGAAGCTCGTCGACGACAAGGTCGTCGCGGTGGTCGGCCACCTGAACTCGGGCACGTCGATCCCGGCCTCGAAGATCTACAGCGATGCGGGCATCGTGCAGATCTCGCCGTCGGCGACCAACCCGGCCTACACGCAGCAGGGCTTCAAGACCACGTACCGCGTGGTGGCCACCGATGCGCAGCAGGGCCCGGCACTCGCGAACTACGCGCACTCGAAGGGCATCAAGAGCGTGGCCGTGGTCGACGATTCGACCGCATACGGCCAGGGTCTCGCGAACGAGTTCGAGAAGAAGGCCAAGGCGCTCGGCCTGAAGGTGGTGTCGCATGACGCGACGAACGACAAGGCGGTCGACTTCCGCGCGATTCTGACCAAGATCAAGGGCGAGAATCCGGACGCGATCATGTACGGCGGCATGGACGCCACCGGCGGCCCGTTCGCGAAGCAGGCGAAGCAGCTCGGCCTGCGCGCGAAGATCTTCGCGGGCGACGGCGTGTGCACGGAAAAGCTGGCCGACCTGGCCGGCGACGCGACCGACAACGTGGTGTGTTCGGAAGCCGGTGCTTCGCTCGAGAAGATGTCGGGCGGCGCGGCGTTCAAGGCGAAGTACGAGAAGCGCTTCGGCCAGCCGATCCAGATCTACGCACCGTTCACGTATGACGCCGTGTACATCATCGTCGATGCGATGAAGCGCGCGAACTCGGCGGATCCGGCGAAGATCCTCGCCGCGATGCCGGCGACGAACTACTCGGGCGTGATCGGCACGACGACCTTCGACTCGAAGGGCGACCTGCAGCACGGCGTGATCTCGCTGTACAACTACAAGGGCGGCAAGAAGTCGCTGCTCGACGAAGTGAAGATGTAACGATACAAGCGGTCAACAGAAGGGGTGAAAGCGCGCATGCGGCAACGCATGCGCGCTTTCTTTTGGGGCCGGCGCGTGCCGCGCCCCGTCAGATCTTCAGCCGCGCGAGCACCTTCGGCGCGACGGCCGCGACGAGCGCCGCGCACAGCGCGACGACGGACAGGCCGATCGTCAGGTTCGAGGCTTGCGCGACGGCGCCGATCACGACCGGACCGAACAGCATGCCGAAATACGCGAGCCCGGCCACGTGCGCGAGCCCTTCGGCCGCATGGATGCCTTTCACGCGCGCGGCGGCCGCGAACAGCACCGGCATCATGTTCGCGAGGCCGAGGCCCATCAGCGTGAAGCCGGTCAGCACCGTGGCCGAATACGGCAGCAGCAGCGCGCCGATCATCCCCGCGCAGGCGAGCGACGCGCTCGCGAACACGAGCTGCGGCGCGCCGAAGCGGGCGCGCACGGCGTCGCCCGCGAAGCGCGCGATGGCCATCCCGCCCGAGAACGCGGCATAGGCGGCGCTGGCGAGCGCGGGGCTCGCCACGACGACGTCGCGCATGTAGACCGTCGCCCAGTCGTACATCGCGCCTTCGGCGATCAGCGCGACGAGCGCGATGCCGCCGAGCATCCACAACGCCGGCGAGCGCCAGCGGTTGCCGCCGCCGTGCGCGTGCTCGTGATGCGGCACATGCGGGAGCACGGCCGGGCTGGCGACCACCAGCACCGTCGCGCTGGTCGCCGCCGCGAGCGCGAGATGCACGGCCGGCGCCATGCCGGCCGACAGCAGCGCGCCGCCGGCGGCCGCGCCGGCCATCCCGCCGATGCTGAACATGCCGTGCAGCGACGACATGATCGGCCTGCCGATCGCAATTTCGACCGCGCTAGCCTCGGCGTTCATCGCCACGTCGAGCGTCGCCATCGAGAAGCCGAACAGCGCGAGCACGGCCAGCAGCAACGGGTAGTCGGGCACCACGAGGATCAGCGCCGCGCAGGTCGACATCACGAGCCCGCCCGCGAGGCACGCGGTGCGCGAGCCGACGCGCGCGATCCAGCGTGCGATGGTCAACATCGCGGCGATCGAGCCGACGGCGACCGCGAACAGCGCGATCGACAGCAGCCCGGGGCTCAGCGCGAACTTGTCGCGCACGGTCGGCACGTGCACGCCCCACGACGCGAACATCATGCCGGCGACGAAGAACAGCGCCATCGACGCCGCGCGTGCGCGCTGGCGGGCCGGTAGCGACAGCACGCGATGCGCGTCGGGCGGCGCGGCGAACGGGGACGACGATTCGGGGGAGGAGGATTCGGACACGGTGACGCTCATCAAAAGAAGTGCACGGACGCGCGCGGCGCCCGTCGGATCCGTCCGATTCTATCGAACCGCTTACGATCCTGCCGGGCGTTGGCCGTTCGGCCGATGATCCGGCGATGTCCCGGTGACCCGCGTTCGGTTGCATCGACTGCTTTGGCCGTTCGACCGATGCCCGGCGCGCCGCGCCCGCGGGTAACATCGGAGCGCGTGGCGTGCCCGATGCGCCACCCTTCGACCGCAGGAGTCCTCTTGAACATCGATCCCGCTCTCGCCGTGCATCTGCTGCACCGCTGCGCGCTCGGCACGCTCGCCACCCATTCGCGCGATCCGCAGGGTTTCCCGTATCCGACGGTCGTCCCGTTTGCGCCCGATGCCAGCCATCGTCCCGTGATCCTCGTGAGCGGCCTCGCGGAGCACACGCGCAATCTGGCCGCCGATCCGCGCGCGGGCTTCCTCGTCGTCGACGCGCCCGACGGCGACGTGCTGAACGCCGAGCGCGCGACGCTGCTCGGCCGGTTCGTGCCGCTCGGCGACGATCCGTACGTCACTGCGCGCTACTGTCGTTACGAGCCGGATGCCGCGCGCTATCTCGCGCTCGGCGATTTTACGTTCTGGGCACTCGACGTCGAGCGGCTGCGCTATATCGGCGGGTTCGGGCGCATGGGCTGGGTCGACGGCACGCATCTCGATACGCTGCCGCCGCTCACGTTCGACGAGGAGCAGGCGTTATGGGACGCATACGATGCCGGCGCGGCACGCCGCGACGGGCTCGAATTGCTCGGCGTCGATCGCCACGGCGCCGACTGGCGACATGACGGCCGCCGCGTGCGTACGCCGTTTGATACGCCATTGGCCGATGCGGGCGAATGGCGCGACCGGCTGATTGCGTGCGCGCGGGATGTGACGTGACGTCGCGGATAGCGGCGGGTGCGCGCCGAACCCGTTTAGCGAGGCGCGCCATGCGATTTTCGTAAAGCTGTCGTCCGATGAAAGCTTCTATTTTTCAAATGCAGGGTAATTGCGTATGTTGATAGGCCTAATAGCCAATCGCTAATGTCCTAATCTCTGTGTAGGAACGTAAAAATTTGAGAAAAGGCCGCGGCCGGTCAAAATGACACGTGTGAATTCCAATTGATCTCGGGATTTTCATGAATCCCGCTTCTATCAAATCTTTTTTGTGCTAATCTCTGCCTTCGAAAATCCGAGGCACATATATTTCATGAATGGTGAGCTGGCTGCAGACCGGCGCCATTGGTCAGATAGAAAGGGAAACTATGTCTTCTTACAAGGACCTGCTGGCCCAGCGGGAAAAGCTGGAGAAGCAAATCGAAGAAGCAAAGTCGCGTGAATACGCTGAAGTGCTGAATGACGTGAAGCAGAAAATTGCCGACTACGGCTTTTCGCTCGCCGAACTCGGTCTCAGCCGCGCGAAGGCAGGTAAGGTTGGGCGTCCGCGCGCAGGCGTTGCCGCGAAATACCGCGATCCGGAAACGGGCGCGACGTGGTCGGGCCGCGGCAAGCCGCCGCGCTGGATCGCAGGCAAGAACCGCGAACAGTTTGCGATTTAAACGTCTGTTTAAATAGCCTGCTCTTCAAAAGAGCCGCGTGTCCGTTAAGGAGCGCGGCTTTTTTGTTTTCAGCGGCCGCCTCGCACATGGCGGTGTCATGGAACTGTAATAATGGGGCGTGAATGAAAATACGACCCGTTCGCATAAGCGATTGATTTAAATAAGAAATTTGTGGGTATTGGCCGGGTTCGCGGGGCGCCCTTGATAGAATCGGGTTTCCGTACACCCATATCCCATATTTCATGTCCACGTTTTCCGGCGACGCGCAGAGCGCAGATAAGCACGCGGTTGCACGCAAGAGCACGTTCGTCAGTATTGTGCTGAATGTCGTGCTTGCGACATTTCAGATCGTCGTCGGCGTGATTGCCCATTCGCAGGCATTGATTGCTGACGGGGTGCATTCGATTTCCGATTTGATCTCGGATTTTGTCGTGCTGGTTGCGAATCGGCATAGCGGCGCATCGCCGGATGCCGACCACAATTACGGCCACAGCCGCTACGAGACCGTCGCGTCGCTGTTTCTCGGCGCTATCCTGATTGCGGTTGGCGTCGGCATGCTCTGGCGGGCCGGCGACCGCCTCGTTAATCTCGAAAACATTCCGGCGGTACATTTTTCCGCGCTGCTCGTCGCGCTGACGGTGCTCGTGTCGAAAGAGGCGCTGTTTCGCTACATGCTGCGCGAAGCGCGGCGCGTCCGTTCGGCGCTGCTCGTCGCGAACGCATGGCATGCGCGTTCGGATGCCGCATCGTCGCTCGTCGTCGCGATCGGCATCGTCGGCAGCCTGGCCGGCGTGCGGCTGCTCGACCCGATCGCGGCGGCGATCGTCGGCTTCATGGTGGCGCGTATGGGCTGGACGTTCGGCTATGACGCGTTGCAGGACCTCTCCGACCGCGCGCTCGACACGACCGATACGGACGAGATCCGCGCGCTGCTCGCGGCGACGCCGGGCGTGCGCGACGTGCACGACCTGCGCACGCGCAAGATGGGCGATGCCGCGCTCGTCGACGCGCACATCCTCGTCGATCCGAAAATCTCCGTCTCCGAAGGGCACTACATCGCCGAGACCGCGCGTGCGCGCGTGCTGCACGATCCGCGCGTGCTCGATGCGCTGATCCACGTCGACCCGGAGAACGACGCGGCGCGCCGTCCGGCGCTCGCGCTGCCGCCGCGCGGCGAGATCGTGGCACGGCTCGAGGCCGCGCTCGCGCAGCGCGGGCTGCATGCGGCGGCCATCAACCTGCATTACCTGAGTACGGGGCTCGAGATCGACGTGACGCTTGCCTGCGATCCGCACGAGACCGACGCGGCGCTGGCCGGCCGGCTCGGCGCCGACGCGCTGGAGCGCGAGTTCGGCGCGCGCCGGATCGGCTTCACGCGCACGATGCCCGCGCAGGCGTGACCCGCCGCGGGCACACGGGATGGAAGGCCGCCCGCGCGTGCCGGCGCGTTACAGCGGCAGTTGCGTGTCGAACTTGATCTCGCGCAGCACGACGCTCGTGCGCACCTGCGACACGGCGGGGATCTTGAAGATGCGTTCGTGCAGGAACACGTCGTAGGCCTTGATGTCCGGCGCGACGATCTTGAGGATGTAATCGGCTTCGCCGGTCGTGCTGTAGCACTCGGTGACTTCCGGGCAGGTCGAGATCTCGCGCTCGAACTGCTCGACGCCGCCTTCGTTGTGGCGGGTCAGGTGCACGTGGGCGAGCGCGCAGACGTGCAGGCCGAGCTTCTCGCGATCGAGCAGCGCCGTGTAGCGCTGGATCACGCCCGACTGTTCCATGTCCTTGATGCGGCGCCAGCACGGCGTGCTCGACAGGCCGACCTGGTCCGAGATTTCCTGGACCGAACGGCGCGCGTCGAGCTGCAACAGGCGAAGGATTTTTTGCGAAAAGGAATCGAGCGTCACCTGCGCCTCCATGCGGCAGCTACAACACGCTGAATGTTAGAGGGCCGGGAAAGGAAAGGCAATCTGGCGTCGCGTTGTTGAGCGAGATTCGCTAATTTGCTCGCGGATCCGTAGGATTTTGTCCCGCCCCCGCGTTTTCCGACCGATCGGTGTCCGACACCGCGAGGCCCGCGAGCGCGGCCTGCTGGCGGCGCAGGTCGGCCAGCATGTTGCAGAACAGCGCGCCTTGCTCGATCGCGTCGTCGAGCGCGACGTGCGTGTGCGGATGGTCGTCGAACCAGTGCTTCGGAAAGCGCGGCTTGATCGCCTTGCGGTACGGCAGGCCCGTCATCGCGAACGCGAGCGTCTTGATGTCGAGCGCCGACCACGAGAACGGGCAGCGGCCCGCGAAGCGCATCATGTACCAGAACATGAACGTGAAATCGAAGCCCGCCGGCATCGCGACGAACACCGGCTTGCCGGGTAGCGCCTCGACCCAGTCGACGTACGCGAGCAGCGCCGCTTCGGGCGCCTGCAGATCCTTCCGGCACGCGGCCCATGCTTCGGGCTCGGTCTTCCACCACGCTTCCTGCACCGGGTGCGCCTGCGCGCCCGGCAGCGTTTCGAGATTGGCCGAGAACGTCGCGATCAGCTGCTTGTCCTCGGTATAGGCGGCCGACGCGAAGCTCAGCATCGAGTGCGGGCCGGGAATCGGGCCGTCGGCCTCGACGTCGGTGCTGACGTAGATTTCCGGGATGGCGGTCTGGTTCATCCGAATACCTTGTCGGACACGAACGGGTTGGTGCGGCGCTCGTCGCCGAACGTCGACACCGGGCCGTGGCCCGGCACGAACGTCACGTCGTCGCCGAGCGGCCACAGCTTCTCCTTGATCGACCGGACGAGATCCTCGTGGTTGCCGCGCGGGAAATCGGTACGGCCGATCGAGCCCGCGAACAGCACGTCGCCGACGATCGCGACGCGATGCGCGCGGCTGAAGAACACCACGTGGCCGGGCGTGTGGCCCGGGCAGTGATAGACCTCGAGCGTCTCGTCGCCGAACTGCACGGTGTCGCCGTCGTTCAGCCAGTGATCCGGCTCGAAGGTTTCGGCGGCCGGAAAGCCGAAGCGCTCGCTCTGCATCGGCAGCTTCTCGATCCAGAAGCGCTCTTCTTCCTGCGGCCCCTCGATCGGCACGCCGTAATGCGTCGCGAGTGTCTTCGCGCCCGCGCAGTGATCGATGTGCCCATGCGTGAGCAGCACCTTCTCGACCTGCGCGTTCTGCCGCGCGACTTCCTGTTCGATCCGGTCGAGATCGCCGCCCGGATCGACGACGGCGGCGCGGCCCGTTTTTTCGCAGACGAGCAGCGAGCAGTTCTGCTGGAACGGCGTGACCGGAATGAGCGTGACTTTCATGGAGGCACCGGCGGCTAAAAGGAGCGATTGTACCGGTCGCGCGTGCTGCCTGCCGGTCGTGCGACGCGCGTCTCGGTGCGCGCCTCCGGGCATTCCCGGAGCATGTCGATTGTTACCGCCATAGCGAGAATCAATGGTCCCCGACGGGCGCTTTCCGAGACAACCTTTTGGTTTATGTATAATGCGCCCCATTGCACGTGAATTTCACGCAATTCGCTGGTGTTTCGGCCCCGTTAAAAAAGGGGCGTCGGAGGCACCGTCAAGCATCAGCCGCCGGGGAGTCCGGCGGTGTATCCAGCACCGAATATTCGGTGCTCACGTCTTGTCCGGCCGGGTGCTGCGCGCCCGCCTGCGGCCCTGCTGCCGCGCCGCCGGATGGGGCCTGTGCCGCCGTTCCTGTGAGTCGGTCGTTTCGACGCGCGCGAACGTGAAGCCATGTTCGATGGCGGCATGTGGGGTCTGGTCAGGCTGTTGGGGACAGGTTGTGCCAGACGTGAAAGCTAATCAGGACGGTTGCGGCCTAGACGAAAGCCGCGCCCATGCTAGCCGCCTGCTCGCATCCGAGCGGGGCGTGCACGCATTTGCCGTCCGGGCCGCATATCTGCGCTGTGAATCGGCGTGATGAAGCAGCGGCCCGAACCAGAAGGCGACACGTCGATGAATTTACGTTTTCCGAGTCGATTCGGGACCATTGCATTGTTTTTCGCGCTGACGGGCTGCGCGGTGCCACCCAGCCAGACCACCAGCAGCGCGAACCAGAAGAAAGCGGTCGACAAGACGGCCGCTGCCGCTAAGGCGGACGACGACAAGCAGCAACTCAGTTTTGATTCCGCACTGGCATCGATGCCCGCTGCCGACAGCAAGGACGCGAAGAAGTCGTCGCTGGCGGACGCCGAGCCGATCGACGGCAAGGATGTGTCCGAGTTCCGCCAGACGGGCCGCGCATCGTGGTACGGGCGGGATTTCCACGGCCGCCGCACCGCGAACGGCGAGCGCTTCAACATGAACGCACTCACCGCCGCACACCGCACGCTGCCGCTGTCGTCGTACATCAGGGTGACGAACGCGTCGACCGGCAAGTGGGTCGTCGTGAAGGTCAACGACCGCGGGCCGTTCAAGCGCGGCCGCGTGCTCGACCTGTCGTATGCGGCTGCCAAGATGATCGGCCTCGTGCATGCGGGCACGGGCCGCGTGAAGATCGAAGGGCTGTCGCCGCAGGAAGCGCGCGAGGCTCGCGACGAAATGTTCGCGTCGGTCTCGGCGAAGTAACGCAGCGGCTCGACCGCTCATGCAAAAGGGCTGCCCGCGAGCAGCCCTTTGTCTTTCCTGCGCGGCGCGATGCCGGCGCCGGCTTCCCGCTGCCGGCCGGCCGTCTCGCGCGTCAGCTTTCGTCCTTCAGCACCAGCGCACGCGCATACAGCGTGCTGCGCGACGCGCCCGTCAGCGCGGCCGCGAGCTTGGCCGCGCTCTTCACCGGCACCTCTTCCAGCAGCAGCTTGAGCAGCGCGTCGTGCGCGGTGTCGTCGGCTTCGCCGCTCGTCGCCGGTGCGCCTTCGACCACCAGCACGAACTCACCGCGCTGCCGGTTCGCATCGCCGGCGAGCCAGGTCTGTCCTTCGGCCAGGGTGCCCTGGAACAACTGCTCGTGTAGCTTGGTGAGCTCGCGCGCGATCAGCAGCCTGCGCGCGGGGCCGAATGCGTCGGCGAGTGCGGCGACGGTTTCGGCGATCCGGTGCGGGGCTTCGTAGAACACCAGTGCATACGGGTGCGATACCAGCGCCTGCAGCGCGGTCGCGCGCTGCTTCGTCTTCGGCGGCAGGAAGCCCGCGAACGTGAACGCGCCGGCCCAGTCGCCGGCCACGCTCAGCGCGGTCACGGCCGCGCTCGCGCCCGGCAGCGGGATCACCGCGAAGCCGGCGGCGCGCACCGCGTCGACGAGCCGCGCGCCGGGGTCCGAGATGCCGGGCGTGCCGGCGTCCGATACGTAGGCCACGCGTTCGCCGCCGCGCAGCAGTTCGATCACGCGTTGCGCGGCTTCGCGTTCGTTGTGCTCGTGCACGGCGACGAGCGGTTTCGAGATCCCGTAGCGGGCGAGCAGCTGGCCCGTGTTGCGGGTGTCTTCGGCCGCGATGCGGTCGGCGAGGCCGAGTACGTGCAGCGCGCGCAGCGTGATGTCGGCGGTGTTGCCGATCGGCGTGGCGACCACGTAGAGCGCGGCGTCCGGGTAGTGCTGCGTGTGCGCGAGTTCGAGGAGGGCAGTCATGGCAGGCAATGCGCGCAATCGCGGCGCAAGCGGAACAAGGACGGCATTGTGCCACGCGGCGCCGGCCCGGCCGGGCGACGGGCGCGGTTTGGCACGCGCCGGCGACAACTTTTCGGATGCGGCACGATCCAAACCGGTCGGCGCGGCGTTCGAGCTGCGTGCGCGGCAGTTTCTCGAACGCCGCGGCCTCGGGTTCGTCGCGGCGAACGTGACGATGCGCGGTGGCGAGCTCGATCTCGTGATGCGCGAGCCCGACGGCATGCTCGTGTTCGTCGAGGTGCGCGCGCGGCGCAGCGTCCGGCATGGCGGCGCGGCCGCGAGCGTCGGCTGGCGCAAGCGGCGTCGCCTGGTGGCGGCCGCGCTCCAGTTCTGGGCGCGGCACGGCGCCGGCGCCGCGTGCCGCTTCGACGTCGTCGCATTCGAGGCCGGCCGGCTCGCGTGGCTGCGCGACGCATTTCGTGCCGACGATGCGTAGCGGCGAGCTGTGACGAGATGTAAAGAGTTCTTGCCGGACCCCCGGAGAGGGTGCCGGAGTACGGTAAACTCGCCGCACCCACGATGTCGCGCGATGCGTGCCACGCGCCCAGTTCACCAGGAATCGATGTCAGTCGAACGTATTCAGCAACATTTCCGCGACAGCGCCGCGCTTCACGCCGAAGCGGCCGACGCGCTGTCGCTGCCGATCGCAGCCGCGGTCGATGCGATGTTCGCCGCGCTGGCGAACGGCAACAAGATCGTCGCGTGCGGTGACGGCCCGTCGGCCGCCGCCGCGCACTACCTCGCCGTGTCCCTCGTCGGCGGCTTCGAGCGCGAGCGCCCGGGCCTGCCCGCGATCGCGCTGGCCACCGACGCGTCGCAGGGCGGCCTCGCGGGCGCGGTGTCCGCCGATCAGCTGTTCGCGCAGCAGGTGCGCGTGCTCGGCCAGACCGGCGACATCCTGCTGGTGCTCGATCCGGCCGGCGCGTCGCCGCGCGTGCTGGCGGCGATCGACGAAGCGCACGAGCGCGAGATGACCGTCGTCGCGCTGACGGGCGGCGACGGCCATGCGGTCGCCGCCGCGTTGTCCGATACCGATATTCCGATCAGCGTGCCCGCCGTTCGCGCGGCGCGCATCCACGAAGTCCATCTGCTGACCATCCACTGCCTGTGCGACGGCATCGACGCGATGCTGCTGGGTGAGGATTGAACGAAGGAGAGCCGTCGATGAATCAAAGCCGCGTCAAACAGACGCTCGTCAGAACCACGCTGCTCGCTGCGCTGACGGCGGGCCTCGCCGTGTCGCTGCAAGGTTGTGTGCTCGGGGTCGTGGGCGCAGCGGCCGGCGGCGGCGCGCTGATCGCGACCGATCGCCGTACGCTCGGCGCGCAGACGGAAGATCGCGAGATCCAGGTCAAGTCGCTCACGCAGATCAACAACGGGCTGCCCGACCAGTCGCACGTGAACGTGACGGTGTTCAACCGCCGCGTGCTGCTGACGGGCGAAGTGCCGAACGATGCATCGAAGCAGCGCGCCGAGGAAATCGTGCGCGGCATCAACAACGTGAACGGCATCGTCAACGAGCTGTCGGTCGAGCCGGCGTCGTCGCTGTCGTCGCGCGCGAACGACTCGTACCTCGAAGGGCGCGTGAAGTCCGAGCTGATCGCGACGAAGGGCATCTCGTCGAACTACTACAAGGTCGTCAGCGAACGCGGCAACCTTTACCTGATGGGGCTCGTGACGGTCGACGAGGGCAATCGCGGCGCGGAAGCCGCCAGCCAGGTGCCGGGCGTCGAGAAGGTCGTGAAGGTGTTCCAGTACGTGAAGCCGCAGGACGCGCAGGCGCTGCAGAACGCAGCGCCCGCGAGCGGCGCATCCGGCGCGCAGGCTGCCGCCGC
This sequence comes from Burkholderia sp. AU27893, assembly GCF_002223205.1. NCBI lineage: Bacteria > Pseudomonadati > Pseudomonadota > Betaproteobacteria > Burkholderiales > Burkholderiaceae > Burkholderia > Burkholderia sp. AU27893. The sequence continues at coordinate 283,115 of NZ_NKFD01000001.1, forward strand.
GCCGGCGGATACCGCGACGGTGGGCGCCGTGCCCGACGCGTCGGTGCAGTCCACGCCGCTGCAGCCGCCCGCACCGATCTCGAATTCGTCGAACGTGCATCCGGGCAACCCGAAGGCCCCGTCGCAATGAAGAACAGGCAGATGAAGCAGATGAAACAGTGGATGGTGCAGGGCGCCGCGGCCGCGGCGCTCGTGGTGGGTACGCTGGGCGGCGCGCACGCGGATGTCGGTGACGGCCTGAAGGTCGCGCGCGGCAACGCGTGCATGGGCTGCCACGCGGTCGACCGCAAGCTCGTCGGCCCGTCGTTCAAGGATATCGCCGCCCGCTACAAGGCCGATCCGCAGGCCGTGGCCAAGCTGTCGAAGAAGGTGAAGGAGGGCGGCTCGGGCGTCTGGGGCGCCATTCCGATGCCCGCGCACCCGCGCATGAGTGACGCCGACGTGCGTTCGGTGGTCGAATGGGTGCTGGCTGGCGCGCCGTCAAAGTAGGTTTGAGGGGCGATTCAACCCCTATTGCCAAGCGCAGAAATGCGTGTGTATGATGGTTGACTGTTGGGGCGGTAGCTCAGCTGGGAGAGCGTCGCGTTCGCAATGCGAAGGTCGGGAGTTCGATCCTCCTCCGCTCCACCAACGGAATTTGAAGGGCTCGATCACAAGGTCGAGCCCTTTTTGTTTTTGCGGGTCCGCGATGGCACGCCGGACCCAGGCGCCGCACTCGACGTGGCGGGGCGGGTCGACCGGTGGCCGGTCAGTCAGGTCAGCAGTTCGTGCGCGAGCCTGAACGTCGGCACCGCCAACGCGGCGAGCGCCATCGTGACGATTGCGAGAATCACCGTTCTCTTCCGCAGCAGCGCGAAAATGACGAACGACAACGCGTAGAACGCGCAGGTCAGCAGGATGAGCCACCACAACGTTGCGTAGCCGGCGCCGCCTTCGAAGTTCGACACGTTCCGCGTGATCAGCGGCGCGACATAGCCAGCGGCGGTCATGCTCGCGGGCAGGCCCAGCACCGAATACAGGATGTAGACGATGAGCTGTCGCGGTGTCGGATCGGAAGACGTCATGACGGGCGGTTCTTATTCGGGTGGACGGGCAGCCGAACCGTTCGCCGTGCAGGCCGATTCAGGCAGCCGGCAGGATGCGGGCGTTTGCCGTGTTTGGCAACTACCCGCCGCCGCCCACCACCACCCTCACCCCCGCCCGACACTCGGCCGCTTCGGATCGTACGTCCACCCCGGCACGAGATAGCGCATCGCGACCGCGTCGTCGCGCGCCGTGCCGCCAACCTGCCGATAAAGCGCATGCGCGGCCTCGACCTGCGCCATGTCGAGCTCGATCCCGAGCCCCGGCCGCTCCGGCACGGCCACCTGGCCGCCGACGATCTTCAGCGGCTCGCGCGTGAGCCGCGCGTCGCCTTCCTGCCAGATCCAGTGCGTGTCGATCGCGGTGATCGTGCCGGGCGCGGCGGCCGCCGCATGCGTGAACATCGCGAGCGACACGTCGAAGTGGTTGTTCGAATGCGAGCCCCACGTGAGCCCCCAGTCGCGGCACAGCTGCGCAAGCCGCACCGAGCCCTGCATCGTCCAGAAATGCGGGTCGGCGAGCGGGATGTCGACTGCCTGCAGCCGCACCGCATGATCCATCTGCCGCCAGTCGGTCGCGATCATGTTGGTCGCGGTCGGAATGCCCGTCGCGCGGCGGAATTCGGCCATCACCTCGCGGCCCGAATAGCCGCCTTCCGGCCCGCACGGATCCTCCGCATACGCGAGCAGGTGGCCTTGCCCGCGGCACAGCGCGACGGCCTCGTCGAGCGACCACGCGCCGTTCGGGTCGAGCGTCGCGCGCGCATCGGGGAAGCGCGCCTTGATCGCGGCGATCGCTTCCATCTCGTCGGCGCCGGCCATCACGCCGCCCTTCAGCTTGAAATCGGCGAAGCCGTAGCGCTCGACCGCGGCCTCGGCCTGCCGCGCGATCGCGGCCGGCGTGAGTGCTTCCTCGTTGCGCAGCCGGAACCATGCATCCGACGCGTGCGTCTCGTCGCGGTACGGCAGATCGGTGCGGCGCCGGTCGCCGAGGTAGAACAGATAAGCGAGCATCGGCACCGCGTCGCGCTGCTGGCCTTCACCAAGCAGCGCCGCGACCGGCACGTCGAGATGCTGGCCGAGCAGGTCGAGCAGCGCGGCCTCGATCGCGGTGATCACGTTGTCGAGCCGCAGGTTGATCTCGTGCGGCTGGCGCAGCACCGCGGCTTCGCCGGCCGACGTCACCTCGTGCCGGATCGTGCGGCCCGCACCCGGGCCCGTGCCGGACAGCGCCGCGCGCACCGCGTTGAGCGTCGCCAGGTAATGTCCGATCGACTGGCCGACCACGAGATCCGTCATGCGCTCGAGCGCGTGGCGGATGCCTTCGCCGCCCGGCACTTCGCCGACGCCCGTGTGTCCGCTGCTGTCGTCGAGGATCACGAGGTTGCGCGTGAAGTACGGCGCGTGCGCGCCGCACAGGTTGAGCAGCATGCTGTCGCGGCCGGCGACGGGAATCACCTGCATGCGCGTGACGTGCGGGGTGCCGGCACGGCGGGATTCGGACATCGGTTCGCTCCTGGTTCCGGTGATGCACGGGCTGCCGGCTGCGCCGGTGCGGCCCGCGCCGTTCATTGAAGCTCGACGCGGCGGATCTCGCCGACGACGAACAGGTAGCAGATCACGGCGACGAGCGCGTGCGCGACCACGTAGACGAGCGCGCCGTTGAACGAGCCGCTGCGGTCGACGATGTAGCCGATCGCGATCGGCGTCGTGATGCTGGAGAGGTTGCCGCACGTGTTGAGCAGCGCGCCGCTCAAGCCCGCGATCTGGCGCGGCGCGGTGTCGGCGTTGACGGCCCAGCCGAGCGCGCCGAGCCCCTTGCCGAAGAACGACAGCGCCATGAACAGCACGACGAGCACGTGCGAATCGGTGTAGTTGCAGACGATCATCGACATCGACAGCAGCATGCCGACCACGATCGGCACCTTGCGCGCGACCGACAGCGAGCGGCCCTGCTTGAGCAGCCCGTCGGACACGACGCCGCCGAGAATCCCGCCGAGGAACCCGCACACGGCCGGGATCGACGCGACGAGCCCCGCGTTGAGGATCGACATCCCGCGCGCCTGCACGAGGTAGACGGGAAACCAGGTGATGAAGAAATAGGTGAGCGCATTGATGCAGTACTGCGCGACGTACACGCCGATCAGCATCCGGCTCTTCAGTAGCGCCTTCACGTGGCGCATCGACGGGCCGCCGTCGCGGCCGCCGCTCGCCTGGTCGATGTTGACGAGCGCGCCGCCCTCGGCGAGGTAGTCGAGTTCCGCGCGGTTGATGGTCGGGTGGTCCTTCGGGTCGAACATCGTGCGGTTCCACACCAGGACGAACGCGAAGCCGAGCACGCCCATCACCGCGAATACCGACTGCCAGCCGAACGCGTGCACGAGCCAGCCCATCAGCGGCGCGAACACGACGGTCGCCGCGTACTGCGCGGCGTTGAAGATCGCCGACGCGGTGCCGCGCTCGGGCGCAGGGAACCACGCGGACACGATCCGGCTGTTGGCCGGGAACGACGGCGCCTCGGCCGCGCCGACGAGAAAGCGCAGCCCGAACAGCAGCGCGAACGCGACCGCGCCGCCGAAGAAGCCGATCCCGCCTTGCAGCAGCGTGAACAGCGACCAGAAGAAGATGCTGAATGCGTAGACGATGCGCGACCCGTAGCGGTCGAGCAGCCAGCCGCCCGGCAATTGCGCGATCACGTACGACCAGCCGAACGCGGAAAAGATGAAGCCCATCTGCACGTGGCTCAGGTGCAGCGCGCGGGCGAGGCTCGGGCCCGCGATCGCGATCGCCGCGCGATCCGCGTAGTTGATCGTCGTGACCGCGAACAGGACGGCCAGCACCAGCCAGCGCACCCGCGTGCGCCGGGCCGTTGCCGACGCGGACGCCGGCAGCGCTTGAAGCGGATTCATGACTGTCTCCTCCGAAGGGCGGAAGGTGCCGTCGTGCGGCAGACGCGTCGGTGCGCGCATGTTGTGTATGGATGCCGCCGGCGGAGGCCGGGCACCGGACGCCGGGCCGGGCGTCCAGGCCATTCTGTCATGTCGGAATTTGTGCCTTCATGCCAATTGCTGACTCGATCGATTCAGCAATTGAATCGATCGACCGGAGTGCGGTGCGGATGTTGTCGACATATTTTTACCCGGATGATATTGACATCCAATTTATACCCGGATAAAAATATCGTCATTCCGATTCCAGACTGCGGGCGACCACGATGACCACCACACTGCTTCCTTCCTACACGGCGTTCGACGGCCACCGGCGGCTCGCGTCGGGCCCGCTCGCGACCGTCGCGCTCGCGGTTCGCCAGGCTGCCGGCGATGCGATGTCCGCCGCGATCCTGATCTTCGACGACGCGACCGGCCGTTCGATCGACCTCGACCTGCGCGGCACGGCGGACGAGATCCGCGCGCGCTATGCGCCGCCGTCCGCCGATGCATCGGCCGGCTTAGGCGAGCCGGCCGGCGCGGGCGAGCAGCGCGGCCGCGGCCGGCCGAAGCTCGGCGTCGTGTCGCGCGAGATCACGCTGCTGCCGCGTCACTGGGAATGGCTGGCCACGCAGCCGGGCGGTGCGTCGGTCGCGTTGCGCAAGCTCGTCGAGGATGCACGACGCACGCACGCGGAAGCCGACCGGCGACGCGACGCGCAGGCGCGCGCGTACCACTTCATGTCGGCGATGGCCGGCGACCTGCCCGGTTTCGAGGAAGCCGCGCGCGCGCTGTATGCGAACGACCTGACACGCGTCGCCGAGCTGATCGCCGGCTGGCCGGACGACGTGCGCGACCACGCGCTCGCACTGGCGCGCGGCGAGCTGCCGCCGTCCACCGAAGACTGCTGACAGGAGCATCGGACGCCATGACCGCATTCGATCTGAACCGTGGCGCGCTCGCGCCGGTTGCCGACGAGGTCGATCTCGTCGACCTGCGCGTGACGGGCGCGATCCCGCACGAACTCGCCGGCACGTTGCTGCGCAACGGCCCGAATCCGCCGGGCGGCCGCTTCGACGGGAACGGCGTGCTGTCGTGGTGGCCGGAAGCCGCGATGCTGCACGCGATCGCGTTCGAAGGCGGCCGCGCGACCGGCTACAGGAACCGCTGGGCGCGCACGCAGCGCTGGGCCGCCGTGCATGCGCCTGAAGAAGCATCGCAACTGCCCGACACCAATCCGAACGTGAACGTGCTGCAGCATGCCGGCGAATTGCTCGCGCTGTCGGAGGGCGGCGCACCGTTCGCGATCACGGCCTCGCTCGAGTCGCTCGGCGCGCCGGTGCGGCACGCGGGCCTCGGCGGCGGGATGACCGCGCATCCGAAGGTCGATCCGGTGACCGGCGAGCTGATCGCGTTCCGCGCGGACTGGCGCGCGCCATGGCTGCGCTATGGCGTGGCCGATGCGCAGGGCGTGCAGCGCGTCGATGTCGAGATCGCGCTGAACGCGCCGTCGATGATGCACGACCTCGCGATCACCGAAACCCGCAGCCTGCTGCTCGACCTGAACGTCGGCTACGACTTCTCGCTGCTGAAGCAGGGCCACCGGATGCCGCTGCGCTGGCACGACGACCGGCCCGCGCGCATCGGCGTGATTCCGCGCCACGGCGGCGCGGTGCGGTGGTTCGACGTCGAGCCGTGCTTCATCCTGCACGTCGTGAACGCATACGACTGCGACGCGTCGTGCATCGTGCTCGATGCGGTGCGCTATCCGTCGTACCTGCGGCTCGACGCGGGCACGGGCCGCTTCGCCGACAACCCGGTCGGCGAGCTGTGGCGCTACGTGATCGATACGGCGAACGGGCTGATCGACGAAGGGCCGCTGGCCGACGGCGGCATCGAGATGCCGCGCATCAACGAAAGCCGGACGGGGCGCCGCTACCGCTACCTGTATGCGGTGGAGCAGCCGAACCCGGTGGAAATGCGCGGCGTGATGCGTTTCGATCACGCGAGCGGTACGACGACGCGCTATGCGGTGCCGCCCGGCGACCAGAACAGCGAGCCGGTGTTCGTGCCGCGCCCGGGCGGCGCGGACGAGGACGACGGCTGGCTGCTGGTGATGATCTACCGCGCGGCGACGGATACGAGCGAGGTCGTGATCCTCGATGCGCGTGCGATCGACGCGGGGCCGGTTGCCACCGTGCACCTGCCGCGCCGCGTGCCGGCCGGGTTCCACGGCGCGTGGGTGCCGCACGAACGTTGAACGTGAGCGGCGGCGCGCGTCACTGCGCGCGCAGCGCATCGACGATTTTCAGCCGGGCGGCGCGCATTGCCGGCAGGAATCCGCCGACGAGCCCCATCACCAGCGAGAACAGCAGCGTCTTCACGACGATCGCGGGCGTCAGCACGAAGCGGAACGACAGGTCGGCGAAAGTTTGAAAGTTGGTCGTCGAGAACGACGCGAACTGCATCAGCGACGCGCATGCGAGCCCCGCCGCACCGCCGACGAAGCCGAGCAGCAGCGCTTCCAGCAGGAACGCGGCGAGCACGTTCGTGCGCTTGAAGCCGAGCGCGCGCAGCGTGCCGATCTCGGCGACGCGGTTCGCGACCGACGCATACATCGTGATCATCGCGCCGATCATCGCGGCGATCGAGAAGATCGTCGACAGCGTGATGCCGAGGATGTTGATGAACGTCGACAGCGCCTTCGACTGGTCGCCGTAGAAGGTCTGTTCGCGTTTGGCCTCGTCGGTGAGGCGCGGGTCGACGTCGATGTCGGCCTTGAAGCGCGCGAAGCCGTCGGCGCTCGGGATGCGCAGCACCATCGACGAATAGCTGGTGCGCCGGAACGACTGCATCAGCTGGTCGACGTCGCCCCAGATCTCCGAATCGAAGCCGCTGCCGCCCGCGTCGAAGATGCCGACGATGGTCCAGTCGCGCTGCGCGAAATGCAGGCTGTCGCCGAGCTGCGTGCCGCTGAACCCTTTCGCGATCGCGCTGCCGACGATGATGTCCGACGAGCCGGGCGCGAACATGCGACCGGCGGTGAGCTTCACGTGCGGACGCAGCGCGAGGCCCGACGGCGACACGCCGCGGATCACGACGTTCGACGGCTTGCCGGTCGAGGTCTTCACCAGCGAGATCAGCACGACCGCTTCCTTCGACACGAGCGGCCGGCCGTCGGGGCCGAGCGCGACGGCCGGGTGCATTTCGAGCGCATTGGCCTGCTGGTGGTCGATCGAGCTCTGGATCTCGGTTTCGGCGCCCTTGCGGATCACCACCGCGTTGTCGGGTTCGCCGGTCGACACGAGCGTCTTCGTGAGCCCCGCATCGAGCATCTGCACGGTCGCGAACACGAAGATCACGAGCGCCATCCCGCCGGCGGTCAGCGCGGTGGTGAGCCGCCGGGTCCACAGGTTGCGCGCGATGTAGTTGAGCGGGATCGCCATGTGCCGACCTAGCCGATTGCCCTGAGGCCTTCGACGACGCGCACGCGCGCCGCCTGCCACGCCGGCACGATCGCCGCCGCGAAGCCGACCGCGACCGAGCACGCGGCCTGCAGCACGACCGTCTCGGTCGACACCTTGAACACCGGGAAGATGCCGCCGGCCGCCTGCTTGAACAGGCTCGCGGCGGGCGGCGTCGCGAGGATCCCGAGCCCGCCGCCGGCCACCGCGATCACGACCGATTCGCCGAACACGATCAGCGCGAGGAAGCCGGGGCCGAAGCCGAGCGCCTTCAGCGTCGCGTATTCGGCCGTGCGTTCGCGCGCGCTCATCGCCATCGCGTTGGCCATCACGGCCATGATGATCAGGATCACCACGTACGACACGAGGCGGATCGCCGCGATGATCTGGTTCGACATCGCGACGAAGCCGAGCTGGAACGCCTGCTCGGTTTCGGTCAGCGTCTCGGCGAGCGAGTTCTTGAACACCGCGTCGACGTGGCGCGCGATCGACGCGCCGTCGTCGGGGTTCGCGATGCCGAGCACGAATACGCCGACCTGGTCGGCCTGCTTCGGCGTGCGCTGGCGCACCGTCTCGTTCAGGTATTCCCAGTGGAACACCAGCTGCCGCGTGATCGTCGAGTCGTCACGGCCGTCCAGGATGCCGCGCACGACGAAATCCCATGTGCCCGGGTAGATCGTGCCCTTCAGCGGGATCACGTCGCCGATCTTGAAGCCGAATTGCGTCGCGAGCTGGCGGCCGACGAGGCAGCCGCGGCGGTCGCGATCGTAGTCGGCGCGCTGCTGCGCCGGGATGATGAATTCCGGGTACAGGTCGAGGTAGTTGTCCGATACGGCGAAGCTCGCGAAGAAGTTCTTCGGGTCGCGGTAGATGCCGCCGAACCAGTTCGAGCGGACCACGGCCGTCACGCCTTCGACGCCGCGGATCCGGTTCTCGTCGCTCACGGGCAGCGGAAACACGAGCGAGATCGCGTTGCGCGTGACGAGCCGCCCGCTGGAGGCGGCAGCCGCGCCCGCGTACCACGCGTCGACCACCGTGTGCAGCAGCCCGAACGCGAGTACGGCGATGGTGAGCCCGAGCACGGTCAGCAGCGTGCGCAGCCGGTGCCGCAGCGCATTGCGCGCGATCAGCTTCAGCACGTACATCGCGCGCGCTCCCGCAGCCGGTCAGCCGGCGTGCCCATCGATCAGCTCCCCTTTTTCCAGATGCACGAGCGAGCGCGCGGCGCCGGCCGCGTGCGCGTCGTGGGTCACCATGATGATCGTCTTGCCGAGCTCGGCGTTCATTCGCTGCAGCATCGCGAGCACGTCGGTGGCCGATGCGCGGTCGAGGTCGCCGGTCGGCTCGTCGGCGACGATCAGCACCGGATCGGTGATCAGCGCGCGCGCAATCGCGACGCGCTGCTGCTGGCCGCCCGACAGCTCGGACGGGTAATGGCTCGTCCGGTCGCCGAGGTTCACCATGTCGAGCACGAGTTCGACGCGCTCGCGCCGCTCGCGGCGCGACAGGTGGGTGAGCATCAGCGGCAGCTCGACGTTCTCGAACGCAGTGAGCACCGGCATCAGGTTGTAGAACTGGAAGATGAAGCCGACGTTCGCCGCGCGCCATTCGGCCAGTTGCGCCTCCGCGAGCAGCGAGATGTCGAGCCCGCCCACGCGCAGCTCGCCGCTGTCGGGCCGGTCGATGCCGGCCACCAGGTTCAGCAGCGTGCTCTTGCCGGAGCCGGACGGCCCCATCAGCGCGACGAAGTCGCCTTCGCGGATATCGAGCGTGATGTCGGTCAGCACGGGCACGATCTGGTTGCCGCGCCGGTACGACTTCGCGACGTGGCTGATCTCGACGAGGGGCGGCGGGGTATCGTTCACGCGTGCGCTACTTCTTCGCGACGGTCACTTTCGTGCCGTCCTTCAGCTTCGCGCCCGGCGCGAGCACGACCGTGTCGCCGGGCTTCACGCCGGCGAGCGCGACGAGTTCGCCGATCCGCATGCCCCGCGTCACGGGCACGGCGCGCACCGCATCGTCCTTCACGACGAACACGACCGGCCGGCCGTCGCGCTCCACGACCGCGCTGGCCTGCACGGCCGTCACGGGCTGCCGGTCCTGCGCCGACACGGGCTTCGACAGGAACGCGATCTTCGCGCTCATGTCGGGCAGCACGCGGTCGTCGCGGTCGACGAAGCGCACCTTCACGAGCACCGTGGCCTTCGAGCGGTCGACGGTCGGCACGATGCGCGACACGCGGCCCGCGAAGCGCATGTCGGGCAGCGCGTCGAGCTGGATCTCGCACGGCTGCTCGGCACGGATCTTCGCGATGTTCGATTCGGCGACGTCGGCCTCGACCTCGAGCGTGTCCATGTCGGCGATCGTCACGACCGCGCCCTTGCTGTCCGACGCGGACGAGAACGGCGTGATGTTGTCGCCGACGTTCGCGTGCTTCGCGAGCACGATGCCGTCGAACGGCGCGCGGATCACCGTCTGGTCGACCGCCACCTGCGCGGCCTGCGCGTTGGCCTCGGCGGACGCGATCGCGGCCTGGTCGCTGTCGAGCGTCGCGCGCGCCTTGTTCACGCGGGCCGTGTCGGTGTCGAGCTGCGCGGCCGGCACGGCGCCGCGCGGCGCGAGCGCGGACGTGCGTCGTAACGCGATCTCCGCATCCTTCAGTTCCGCCTGCGCGACGCCGAGGTTCGCGCGGGACACCTGCACCTGCGCGCGCGCCTGCGCGAGCGATGCTCGCACGTCGTTGCTTTCGAGCCGCGCGATGATCTCGTCCTGCTTCACGCGCGTGCCTTCGAGCACGCCGAGCCATTCGACGCGCCCCTGGCCCTTCGACGCGACCGCGGCCTTGCGTTGCGGCACGACGTAGCCGGTCGCATTGAGTTGCGTGTCGTTCTGGTACGGGTAGGCTGACGTGACGGCGGTGGTTTCGACGGCTGGCCGGCCGGTGAGTGCGAGACCGGCGGCGATCGCGCCGATGACGAGCGCGGCGGCCGCCGCATAGCGGAGCCACCGGCGGCGACGGGGCGCCGGTGCGAGCGGACGCCGGTCGATCTTCAGTTTGTCCAGATTGTGATCGGGCAATTTGAGCGCCTCGAGACGGCGGCGGTCTGGCGACCGGCCGCGATCCGGTTGCCGGGGAAAGGGACGGATGGACGCCAGTATAAGCGTCGCCCCGACGGTGCGCGAGCCGGTTTGCAGCGCCGCCGCGGCGGCGGCCGGATGGGGCGCCGACCGCGGATACGCGTGCTCCTCCGGGGAAACCCGAGGGGCGCAAGCAACGTGTCAACTTGCCGCGAACACGGTGCGTTATGGAACCAGTGCGTCAGGTTTTGTCGCGACGGCACGGCGCAAGCCGGCCTCGCGGCCTGGGGCTCCGATGCGAATGCCTCGCATCATTACTTACCGGTACGTTTGATTTTTTCTCCGCTAAAGGAAGAACAATGAAGAAGACGCTCGCTTCGATCATCGCCGCAGCATTCGCACTCGCATCGGTTTCGGCATTCGCACAGGATGCGTCGGCACCGACAGCCGACACGTCGGCCGCTGCACCGGCCAAGAAGGATCACAGCAAGCCGAAGCACCAGCTGAAGCACCACGGCTCGAAGAAGGGCCAGGCGAAGGCCGCAGCCGCATCGGCCGCCGGCACGAACGACGCAGGCGCGCAGAACTAAGAAGCGCGTTGCGCTGCGGGCGGCCCCGCCGGCCGCCAGTCGCGAGACCCCGCATGTTCACGCATGCGGGGTTTTGTTTTTTCAGGCCTCGTGTTCGCCGTCCGGCCGCGACGGCGGCGGCGCGCGCATCGCGTCGACCACCGTAAGCATGCGCTGCCAGTGCGAACCTTCCCAGAACACGCGCCGGCACACGTCGCATGCGGCGAAGCGCCGGTGCCGCAGCCGGACGCCGGCCGGCACGCGCGGCGCGGCAGCGGCCGCGTCGAGCGGATGCAGCGGCGCATTGCAGCGCAGGCACAGCCGGAATGGCCGCATGTGCCGCGCGAGATCGAGCCGCTCGAACAGTTCGCGCAACTGGTCGGCCGGCTGCAGCGCGTGCAGGTAGCAGCCACGCTCGACCGCGCGCCGCTTGAGCAGCTCGCGGTCGCGGGTCAGTACGATCCGGCCCTCTCGCGCGGCGAGCGCCGCCAGCGCGTCGTCGCGGTAGTGGTTGTCATAGCAGGTGTCGAAGCCCGCGAGGCGCAGCAATTGCGCGAGGCCGCCGAGATGCGCGTCGGCGACGAAGCGCCATTGCGCTGGTGGCGGCGCGGCGGCCCCGTTCACGGCAGCCGGCCGTGCGCGCTCCGGAAAGGCTTCGACCCGGTCGCCGTCGTCGAGCGGCCGGTCGAGCGCGGCCGGCGCATCGTTCACGCACAGCCGGCCGATTTCGGTATGCGGGACGCCGAGCGCTTCGATCGCGTGCTTCACCGTCGCGTCGCGCGCACACGCATGCCCGAACGCGCGGTCGCGCTGGGCGCGCGGCAGAAAGGCGTTCAGTTCGTCGTGGAAGCGGAAGGTCGCGGTCGCCATGCGGGCAGTATGGCACCGCGCCTGGGCGGCCGCGTGCCCTGCAGACGCCACGCATCTGTGTTTAACTCCCCGCTTCACGGAGCGAAGGAGCGGGTAATGGATCTCGGATTTATCGGGCTGGGTGAAATGGGGCAGGCAATCGCGACGAACCTGCTGAAGGCCGGACACACGGTGCGGGTCTGGAACCGGTCGCGCGAGCGCGCCGAGCCGCTCGCGGCCGTCGGCGCGCAGATCGTCGACACGCCGGCCGACGCGTTTCGCGGCGACGCGGTGTTCTCGATGCTGGCCGACGACGCCGCGGCGCGCGCGATCTTCGACGATGCGCTACTCGCCCAGGCGCCGCGCGGCCTGATCCACGTCAACATGGCGACGGTGTCGGTCGCGCTGGCCGAATCGCTCGCGCACGCGCATGCATCGCGCGGCATCCATTACGTCGCCGCACCGGTGATGGGCCGGCCCGACGTCGCGGCCGCCGCGCGCCTGACGATCATTGCGGGCGGGCCGGCCGAGGCGATCGACCGCGTGCAGCCGCTGTTCGACGCGATCGGCCAGAAGACCTGGCGGTTCGGGTCGTTGCCGCAGCACGCGAACGTCGCGAAGATCGCCGCGAACTTCACGCTCGCGTCGGCGATCGAGACGCTCGGCGAAGCCTCTGCATTGCTCGGCGCGCACGGCGTCGCGATGCGCGACTTCCTCGACGTGATCACCGGCAGCGTGTTTCCGGGCCCCGTCTACGAAGGCTACGGCTCGATGATCGCCGAGCGGCGCTACGAGCCCGCGCGCTTCAAGGCGCGCCTCGGGCTGAAGGACGTTCGCCTCGCGCTGGAAGCCGGCGACGCCGTGTCGGTGCCGCTGCCGGTCGCGAGCGTCGTGCGCGACAACCTGCTCGACGCGCTGGCGCACGGCGGCGGCGAGCAGGATTTCGCGGTGCTCGGCGAAGTCGCGCTGCGCCGCGCGGGCCGCTGAGCCGTCGCGCGACAGAAGTCCGGCGCACCGGCATAATCGACGTTTCGTTTTTCCTTACATCGACGCAGAGGCGGGCATGAACTTGCATACGTGGTGGCTTTTCCTGGCGACGGTGTTCGTCGTGTCGGCGATTCCGGGCCCGAACATGCTGCTGGTGATGACGCACGGCGCGCGGCACGGGCTGCGGCGTTCGACGTGGACGATGGCCGGCTGCCTCACCGCGCTGGTGCTGATGCTGTCGGTGTCGGCGGCGGGCCTCGGCGCGGTGCTCGAAGCGTGGCCGGCGATGTTCAACACGTTGCGCTTCGCGGGCGCGGCCTACCTGATCTACCTCGGCGTGAAGGCGTGGCGTGCACGCGTCGACGACGCGCAGCCGGCCGCCGACGTCGACACCGTGTCGCGCCAGGCCGCGCCGGCATCGCGCGGGACGCTGTTCCGCAACGGTTTCCTGGTCGCGGGCAGCAACCCGAAGGCAATCCTGTTCGCGGCCGCGCTGCTGCCGCAGTTCATCAACGCGGCCGAGCCGACGCTGCCGCAGTTCGGCGTCCTCGTCGTCACGTTCGCGGTGATCGAGGTGAGCTGGTATCTCGTCTACGCGTCGTTCGGCACGCGCATCGGCGCGACGCTGAAGAGCCAGAGCGTGGCGAAGATCTTCAACCGGCTGACGGGCGGCCTCTTCGTCGGCTTCGGCGCGATGATGGCGCTGGTCCGCCACTGATTTCGCACTGACACCGGCGTACCGAACGCCTCGTCCCTCGCAAGAGGGCGGGGCGTTCTGCTTTTCGAGCCTCCGTCACGCGCTCGCTCATGCATGCGGGCGCGTCCATGCCGCCGCGTCGGGGCCACGTCCGGACGCGATCCCGAAGACGGCGGCCGCGCCGGCGAACGCAAACCCCACGCCGCACACCGCGCTCCACCCGCCCCAGGCCCACGCGGTGCCTGCGAGCGCCGCGCCGAGCGCGCCGCCGATGAAGAACAGCCCGACGAACAAGCCGTTCAGGCGGCCGCGCGCGGCCGGGTTCAGCAGGTTGATCTCGCGGCGGCCGATCGTCTGGTCGACGATGACACCCGCATCGAGCAGCGCCGCGCCGCCGGCCAGCAGCGCGAGCGCGAGGCCGCGATGCAGGTGTGCGTCGAAGCCGAACCAGCCGGCGCCCGCGATCCCGAGCACGACGAGCGCCGCGAGCATCGTGCCGTGCGCGATCCGCTGCGCCGCAGGTCCATGCCCACGGTCGCCGGCACGGCCCGCGAGCGGCGTGACGATCGCGCCGCTCGCGCCGGCGAACGCGAACAGCGCAATACCGTGCAGGTCGAGGCCGAACGGCGGCTGCGCGAGCCGCAGCCCGACCGCGGTCCAGAATGCGCTGAACGCGGCCATCGCGAGCGCGGCCGACAGCGCATGCCGGCGCAGCACCGGCTCGTCGGCGAGCAGGCGCCCCATCGACGCAAGCAGCGTGCGGTAGCCGGCCGAGATCGACGGCGTGCGCGCCGGCAGGCGCAGCGCGAGCACCACGGCGATCGCGGCATTCGCGAGCGCGGCCAGCACGTAGAACCCGCGCCAGCCGGCCGAGCCCGCGATCAGGCTTGCGAGCGGCCGTGACAGCAGGATGCCGAGCATCAGCCCGCTCATCACGTTGCCGACCGCGCGGCCGCGCTGCGCCTCGGGCGCCATCGACGCGGCCATCGGCACGAGCATCTGGATCACGCTCGACGCGGCGCCGGCCACGAGCGTCGCCAGCAGGAATACGGTGCCCGACCGCGTGAACGCCGGCAGCGCGAGCGCAGCCGCGCACGCGGCGAGCGTCGTGACGATCAGGCGGCGGTTCTCGAGCAGGTCGACGAGCGGGACGAGCAGCACGAGCCCGGCTGCGTAGCCGAGCTGCGGCAGCATCGCGACGAGGCCGGCCAGGCCGGGCGGCAGGTGCAGGTCGGCGCTGATCGGGCCCGTCAGCGGTTGCGAGGCGAACAGATCCATCACGATCACGCCGACCGTCGCGGCGAAGAACAGCGTCATGCCGGCGCTCAGCGCGGGCGGCGTGCCGGCGCCGGCCGGCGCGCTCACGGGCGGGCGCGCGGCGGAGTGGCAAGGGTTGGCAGGGCAGTTCATTGGAAGCCTGGCGAATGGGTCGAAGGAGTCCCCATCGTAGGTGTCCGATGTTTATGCGACAATTGAAATATCTCTAACATGATTATGCGAGTTTGTTTTGAATACGCGTGATCTCCAGGCATTCGTCGCGGTGGTCGACAGCGGGTCGATGGTCGCCGCGGCCGCGAAGCTCCACCTGACGCAGCCGGGCCTGACACGGCGCGTGCAGAACCTCGAAACGCTGCTCGGCATGCCGCTGCTGGAGCGGCAAAGCAAGCCGCTGAAGCCGACCGCCGCCGGGCGCGACGTCTATGCGCTCGCGCGCAACGTGCTGGGCGCGGTGGACGAGCTGATGGCGGCGGGCGCGCCGGACAGCGAGCCGTCGGGCGAGCTGCGCATCGGCGTGCCGCCGTTCCTGTCCGAGCTGGCACTCGAGCAGCCGATCGACCGGCTGCGTGACGCGTTTCCGCGCCTCACGCTGCGGGTGACGGCCGGCTGGTCGCCGGCGCTGATGCAAGGCGTCGAGCGGGGCACGCTCGACGTCGCGGCCGTGATGGTGCCGGCCAGTTCGACGCTGCCCGATACGTTCGCGTCGACGCTGATCGGCACGCAGCCGACGGTGCTCGTCGCCGCGCGCGACTATCCGCTGCCGGACGGTCCGCTGTCGATCGACACGCTGTCGGGTTTTCCGTGGGTGCTGAGCCAGGACGGCTGCGGGATGCGTTCGGCGCTGAGCCGCATGCTCGGCGCGGCCGGGCTGCCGTTCGACGTCGCGGTCGAGGCGTTCGGCTCGGAGCTGCAGCTGTCGCTCGTCGCGCGCGGCGCGGGCATCGGCATCGCGGCGCCGAACGCGCTGGCGCGCAGCGCGCATCGCGATGCGCTGAGGGTGGTGGAAACGGTGGGGCTGGAGACGCGGATCAACGTGTGGATCGTGCACGGCGCGCTGCCGGGCCGGCTGGTGCGGCCCGTCGCGCTGCTGCGCGATGCGCTGGGCGAGGTGCTCGACCGGGTAAACAGGGTGGGGTCAGAAGCAGAGAACGCGGTCTAGAGGCGACATTCGAGGGAAAATCCTTATTTTCTCTACGGAAATGTTGCATTGCGGAAACCGATTCGCTATAGTTGCACCTGTCTCCTCCATGTCTCCTCTGATATGGATTCAGCCCGCCTCTTAGGCGGGCTTTTTTTTGCCTGCGATTTTGTCGCGGCCTTCCATTCGTCGTCGGTCGCTGCGCTCAGAACTTGTACGTCATCCCGACGTAGCTGATGATCGGATCGGCCTTCAGGTCCGATTTCGACTCCGAGAGCACCGTGCCGTCGGCCGCCTTGATCGTCACCGTCGACGTCGTCTTCAGCGGGATGTACGTGACCGACGCGATCAGCCCGAAATGCTCCGTCATGTTGTACTGCAGGCCCGCGTTGAACACCGGCTGCCATGACGACGACGCCTTCGCCTCCACCGATGTCGTACCCGGCTTGCCCGCGCCCGCCGCGAGAACCGCGCCGAGGTTGTCCTGGGTCTGCTTGATGAAGTTCGTGTTGAGCTGCAGGTCGCTGAACCAGTTGTACGACACGCCGAGGCCGAGGAACGGCCGGAACTTCGCGTTCGCCGCGCCGAAGTAGTACTGCAGGATCGCCGCCGGGCTCCACTGCCGCACGCTCTTCACGATCGGGTTGACCGACGCCAGCCCGATGTTCTGCGTGCCGAGCGCGCCGGCCGGGCCCGGCGGCTTGATCGTGCCCTGGCCCGACACCTTGAACACCGGCGGCACGCCGGCCACCGACGTGACCGCGATATGGTCGGTCAGGAAGTGGCTGACCGTCAGCCCCACGGTGTCGGCGCCGCTCGTGTGCAGCCCGGTGCCCGGCGACGTGAACGACGGCGGCAGCCGCAGCGGCGTGTTGATCGGCGTCGGCGCGACGTTGGTCGTCATCGGCGTGCTGCTCTGCTGCGGCATGATATGGAACCAGCCCAGCGTCACGACGTTGCTGCCGGCGCTCTGCGCGTGCGCCGCGAGCGGCGCCACGGCGGCGGCACTGGCCGCCGCGCAGAGAAGGGTCTTCTTCATCACGGCTCTTCCCTCCGCTTACTGGACGAATGCGCCGATCGTGAAATACGGCGTCGATCCCGCGTTGTCGAGGAAACCGAACACGCCACCCGTGAAGATGAACTTGCCGGTCGGCGACGTGCTGCCCGAGCCCGTGTGAATCGTCGTGACCGTGCCCGGCACCTTCTGCGTGTAGTCGAGATCGAGCGCGGTCGCGAGCGAGGCCTGCGACGCGTTGAACGGATCGAGCAGCGTGGCCTGCTTGTCGATCAGCGCGGTGGTCCGGTAGTCGAACTGGCTGTCGACGCCGATGTACTCGCCGTTCTGCGAGCCGAGCGCGATCGCCGTCTGCGGCGCGAGGATCGAGATGCTCGATTCGTCGTCGGCGGTGAGGCCCGGCACGCCGTTGCTGTCGGGCGTCGGGTTCGGGTTCGCGACACCCGTGCGCACGAGGATCGGCACGAGCTGGTTGCGCAGCTTGCCGACGATCATGAAGCCCTTGCCCTGCGGCGTCGCCGACAGCGTCGGTTTCAGCTGGCTCGCGTAGTTGTTCGACTGGAACGCGCCGCTGCCGTCGGCCGACTGCACGAAGTTCGTGCCCTGCTGCGCGCAGGCGCCGCCGGCGAACTGGCCGGTCGTGTCGCACTTGGTCCACGTGCCGTCCGCGTTGATCGTCACCTTCGCGTCGATCGACGCAGGCGCGAACTTCTGCGACGGCACTTCGCCGAAGCCGACGTGGCTGTACGTGCCCGCGACCTTCGTGATGTCGGTTTCGATCGACGAGAAGCCGATGAACGGGTAGTACGGGAATTTCGTGTCGGGCACCGCGGCCTGGCCGAGCACCCCGTCGAACTGGATTTCCTTGCCGGGGATCGTGCCGCCCGCGACGCCGAAGCCGACGAAGATGCGTGCCGGACGCGACGCATCGAGGCTCGCGCCGTTCAGCCGGAACGCGCACTGGTTCAGCTTGTTGGTCGGCAGCAGCGTTTCCTGCGTGAGCGTGCCGCTGTCGACGGTGCCCGCGCGGGTCGGCGTGACGGTGCCGGTCTTTTGCGGGACGGCCGATTCGACGTAGGTGACCTGCCAGGTCATCTTGGTCGTGTCGAGCTGGACTTTCGCGAGCTCGCCGCTGCCTGCGCCGCCCGTGAATACGGTGTTGTAGTCGAGCGTGGCGGGGCAAAGCCGGTCTTCGACGAGCGGGGGCGGGTTGTCGCCGCCGCTGCCGCTGCCGCCGCAAGCGGAAAGAAGGGGGGCGGCAAAGGCCGCCGCCAGAATGAGGTTGCGCTTCATGTTGCTCCTCCAGATTTGTCTTGTGCGGCGGCCAGCTCCCTGTCGGCCGCTTCTGTTGGTCGTGCTCGTCCTGCTTGCGCCGTGCCGAGCGCCTTCGTGCCTTCCCAGCGTCACGCGACGGCGGTCAGCCCGCCGCCGCGCCCTCGTTCGCTACTTGCTGATCTGCGCGCCCACGCCGAAGTACGGGGTCGACGACGTCGTCGAATTCGCCGAGGTCGACGTGACGCCGCCGTTCACCGTGCCCTGGATCAGCGCCGCATACAGGCCGCCCGTCGCGATCACCACGCCCGAAGCGGACGGATAGGTCGCGCCGCTCGGCGGCGTCGTCGTCGCGTTCAGCAGGCCCGGCGTCGTCTGGCTGTAGTCGAGCGTGAAGCCGTCTTCCTCGACTTGCGTGGACGGGTTGATGAACGACGCGTTGCTGCCGCGGATCAGCGCGGCCGTGTACTTGAAGTTCGAATCTGCGCCCGCGTAACCGCCGTCGATCGCGCCCGACGTGATCGCCGTCGCCGCGCCGAGCACCGCGATGCCCGATTCGTCGTCGACCTGCGCGTCGGTGTGCAGCGGCGGCGTGCCGAGGTTCACGTTGCCCGTGCGCACGATCACCGGCACCGTCGCGCCGTTGAGCTGGCCGATCACCATGTGCGCGGTCGCCGACTTGCCGGTCGTGCCGACGATCGGCAGCGACGTTTGCGGCAGCGTCTGCGGCGCCTTGGTGCTGTCGAAGTAGCCACCGTTCGCGGTGTTCACGGTCCACGGGTTGCCGGTCGTCTGGCAGCCGCCCGAACTGGTCGACGTGCACGCACCGTTCGCGTCGAACGTCTCGCTCGAGTTCGAACCCTTCGTCGCGTAGTTGCCCGACGGCACGAGGTGATAGAGCAGTGCGTTGTACGTGCCCGGCAGTTTCGTCAGGTCGGTCGTCGTGTTCGCGAAGCCGAGGAACGGGTAGAAATCGAAGTGCCGGTTCGGCACCTTGCCGACGTCCTTTGCCACCACGACCGGACCGATGGCGATCGTCAGCCCGTCGTACTGGATCGTCGCGCCCGGAATGCCGCCGCCTGCGACGCCCATGCCGACCAGCAGCATCGGCGGGTTCGCCTGGTTGAAGTCGGCGGCCGTCGAGTACGTGGCGCCGCTCGGCGCCTTGCCCGTGCCGGGTGTCAGGATGAACGCGCAGCGCGTCTGTTCCGCGGTCGGCAGTACGCCGGTCGGCGGGTGCATGACTGCACCGGTGATCGTCGTGCCGGCGCGGCTCGGCGTGACCGTGCCGGTCGCGAGCGGAATCGGCGATTCGAGCCACTTCAGCGTGTAGGTCATCGCCACCGCGTCGATGTTGACGCTGACGATCTCGCCGCTACCGGCGCCGCCGAGGTACGTGCTCTTCACGATGTCGGCGTTGGCCGGGCACAGCGCACCGTTGATGGGCTGTGACGGCGGCGGCCCTTGCGTGCCGCAGCTGGATCCGGAACATTGGGGCGCATTGATCGGCGCGGGTGCGCCGCCGTCCCCCCCACCACATGCAACCAGGAAAGGGGCAATGGCAAAGGCCGTTGCCACCCCCTTCGATAAGGTGTGCGACATGCCGCTGTCTCCAATCGTTTAATTGTGCGAGCTAATGTCGCCGCCTTGATTTTTGCTGTCAATTGATGAACCCGTCTAAAAAAGGCGATTGAAACGGGCAGCGTGTATTGAATCCTTGTCCGACACGGCATTCGGTAAGAATTAAAACGTGAGACGGGCTGCCGAAAGCGGCTGAAGTGGGGGATGTGCGACGCCGGACGGGCCGGCGCAGCGCCTTCCTGCGTATAACGGCAGCGTTTAAAGCGGCGGTATCCGGTTTATCCCTATTCGGGATTGACTGGATAAAGAAAGGGCGGGGTTAATTCACGGGTAATCGCGCAATGGAAAGCTTGTAAATATTTGTAAATGCGCGATCCGGAATTTTTTATATATTGCCTGACAGGGGTAAATAAAAAGCCGGCCAGTGGCCGGCTTTGCATTGCATGCGATGCTGAATCAGCGTTTGAGACCTGCGTCCTCGGCCGCGCCGATGCTCAGGTTCATGCACTGGATCGCGGCGCCCGATGCGCCCTTGCCGAGGTTGTCGAGGCGCGCGACCGTGACGAAGCGCTCCGCGTTGCCGAACACGAACAGGTCGACCCGGTTCGTGTCGTTGTTCGCCTGCACGTCGAAGAAGCCGCCGTCGAGGTTCGCGTCCGCATCGAACGCTGCGACGCGCACGAATGCTTCGTCCGCGTAGTACTCGGCGAACACGCGCTGCACGTCCTGCGGCGTCGTGCGTTTCGCGAGCTGCTCGGGCGTGAAGTAGGTCGTCACCGCGAGGCCCTTCAGGAACGGCCCGACGATCGGCGTGAAGATCGGCGGGTTCGCGAGGCCCGTGTGCGCGGCCATTTCCGGCAGGTGCTTGTGCGTGAGGCCGAGCGCATACGGGCGCGGGCTCGCGAGCTTGCCGTCCGGCGTGGCGTTTTCATAGTCGGCGATCATCGACTTGCCGCCACCGCTGTAGCCGGTGATCGAGTAGCTGTGCGCGGCGAACGTCGGTGCGACGATGCCGGCATCGACGAGCGGACGCATCGCGAGCACGAAGGCCGACGCGTGGCAGCCCGGCACGGCGATGCGCTTCGACGTGCGAATCTTCTCGCGCTGCGCGCGGGTCAGTTCCGGCAGGCCGTACGCCCAGTCGGCGCTGGTGCGGAACGCGGTGCTCGCGTCGATCAGCGTCGTGTTCGGGTTCTCGACGAGCGACGCCGATTCGCGCGATGCAACGTCCGGCAGGCACAGGAACGTGACGTCCGACGCGTTGATCAGACGGCGGCGCTCTTCGACGTCCTTGCGCTTCGCCTCATCGATGCGCAGGATCTCGATGTCGCTGCGTGCCGACAGGTATTCGAAGATCTTGAGGCCGGTCGTGCCTTCCTGGCCGTCGACAAAAACTTTGGTGCTCATTTCGCTCTCACTGAATGAAACGGGGGCCCGCGCCCTGAATCCGCCATTTTAAGACGTCATCCGGCGGCCCTGCACCGCGCGGGGCGAAAAAAAGACGGCCGGCGGGCCGTCTTGTGTCCCTTTGTCGCCCGCCGGAGCGGGCGCCAGGGCATGCTCAGCCGCGGCCGGCCACCCACCGGGCGGTCGCTTCGGCAACCCGCCGGCCGAATGCCTTGCCGGTCTCGAGGTCGCCCGGCAGCGGGCCTTCGTCGGGCGTCGAATCGGCCGGCGACTGCGCGAGCAGGCCCGTCGAGCCGCCCAGGTAGTTGATGTCGTTGCGCGTGGCCGCCTTCGAGTTGGCCGGCATCAGGCTCGTGCCGACCCACACCATCCCATGCTGCATCGACAGCGTGACGAAATATTGAATCGTCGAGAACTTGTCGCCGTTCATCGTCGCGGAGTTCGTGAAGCCCGCGGCGATCTTGTCCTTCCATTTCTGCGTGAACCACGCTTTCGACGTCGCGTCGGCAAACTGCTTGAACTGCGCCGACGGGCCGCCCATGTAGGTCGGCGCGCCGAAGACGATCGCGTCGGCCGCGTCGAGCGCGGCCCAGCCCGCGTCGTCGACGTCGCCGACGGCGAGCAGGCGCACGGTCGCGCCGGCATCCTGCGCGCCCGCGTGCACGGCCTCGGCCAGTTTCTGCGTGTGACCGTAGCCGCTGTGATAGACGATGACGATGTTCGACATGAAGCGTTCTCCGGAAAGGAACGGGAACGGCGGCCCGCAGGCTCGCCGCGTCACGCGCTGCCGGTGGGCGGCGCGACGGATGCGCGGCAGGGTGCCGCGTCCGGTGACGACGAGTCTAGCAAGCCGAAATGACGGGAGAACGCGTGAGCGCGGAGCATGCCATGCCGCGGCGGCCGGCAATCGCGGTGCGGCGGCGTGGCGGCGCGTCACGCCCGCCGCCCGTCACTGCCCCGTTACTGTCCGTAGTTGACCGTGAGTTGCGCGGTACCGATCGCCAGCGTGCCGATCTCGTGCTCGAACATCGGCGCGGGGCGGCCCTGCGCGACGCGCAGGTCGTCGCCCTTGAGCGCATAGACGGTGATCACGTAGCGGTGCGGCTTGCCCGGCGGCGGGCACGGGCCGCCGTAGCCGTCGATCCCGAAGTCGTTGCGCGCCTCGCTCGCGCCGATGCGCCGCAGGAACCCGGACGCGCTCGCGTCGGCGGGCAGGCTCGTGACCGTCGCCGGAATGCCCGCCACCGCCCAGTGCCACCAGCCGTGCCCCGGCGCATCGGGATCGAAGACCGTGACCGCATAGCCGCGCGTGCCGGGCGGCGGGTTGTGCCAGGCGAGCTGCGGCGAGTGGTTGCCGCCCTTGCAGTCGCCGCGGTCGAACACGTTCGCGGCGCGGACGCGCCCGCCCGGCGTCAGGTCGTCGCTCGTCACGGTGAACGGGCCTTCCGCATGCGCGGGCAGGGCAGAGAGGGCGGCGGCGTAAAGGAGGGCGGCGAGGAACGGCGACGGGCGACCTGATGGCGCAGGCGGAGTGATCCGGCGATCCACACGCATATGGCGCTTCTCCCGTCACGTGGGCCGGACCGATGCGTCCGGCATTGTTGGCGTAGTGCGTTGCCTGCGCAGCTGATGGCAGCGATGGATCAAGTCTAGCATTAGGGTTCGATGAGCGACGCACGCCGCGACGCGTGGTCGCGATCGTTTCCCGCACGAATCGACGGACGAAAAAAAGCCGCCCGCGATGAAGCGGGCGGCTCGTTCAGCCAGGACGCCGGCCGGCGGGCCGGCGCGGCCTCAGTCCTTCGGGGACGTTGCGCCGCCGTGCGCAGCCGACCACTCGGCCGGTGCGTGCAGGAATTTCTCGACTTCGTCGAGCGTCTTCGTCTCGAAGTAGCCCGAGGCCTTCGCGACGCGCAGCACGTCCCACCACGTGGCGAGCGCGTGCAGGTCGACGTCGATGTCCTTCAGGACCGACACGCTTTCCTTGAAGATGTTGTAGTGGAACAGCACGAAGCAGTGGTTCACCGTCGCGCCCGCGGTGCGCAGCGCGTTGACGAAGTTGATCTTGCTGCGGCTGTCGGTCGTCAGGTCTTCCACCAGCAGCACGCGCGAGCCTTCTTCCAGATGGCCTTCGATCTGCGCGTTGCGGCCGAAACCCTTCGGCTTTTTGCGCACGTACTGCATCGGCACCATCATCCGGTCCGCGATCCAGGCCGCGAACGGGATGCCGGCCGTCTCGCCGCCCGCCACCGCGTCGATCTGCTCGAAGCCGATGTCGCGCGTGATCGTCGTTTCAGCCATTTCCATCAGCGCGCGGCGCACGCGCGGATACGAAATCAGCTTGCGGCAGTCGATGTAGACGGGGCTTGCCCAGCCGGACGTGAAGATGAACGGTTTTTCTGCGTTGAAGTGCACTGCTTGTACTTCGAGCAGGATTTTGGCGGTCGTATCCGAGATCGACTGACGATCGTAGCCTGTCATGGGCATTCCTTGGGTGATGAGCGAAGAGCGGGCGCGGGCCCGGTGGCGCAGCAAGGGGAACCTGCCCGGAGGGCCGGGGCGCGATCGGAGGGCCAATCGCATCGCTGCGCGCGTAGCCCGCTATTTTACCCGATTCAGGCCGGTTTTCGGCGGAATTCGCGCGGGTTCGCCGCGCGGCTCACCACCGGCGAAACAAGCGGGGCCGGATCGCTTGCGCTGATGCGGGGGATGCGGCGTTGCACCAACATGCGTCATTTAGGGGGTGTACACTAGGCGACCCTTAGAAATCGTTCAGTACTTTGTACTTTCCTCTTGCCACCCGCCAAGGTTCGATGGCGTGCCGATCCGGCGCGTCGCGTGCCGTCTCGCAGTCGATCACCCCCTCGATTCAAGCAGACGCGGCCGAAGGTGCGGCGTACTGAACCGTCAATATTTCGCATGTCTCTCGCAGGTCAATCATGGACGAACAACTGAAGCAGGCCGCACTCGCTTATCACCTGAACCCGAAACCCGGCAAGATTTCGGTCACCCCGACCAAGCCGCTGTCGAACCAGCTGGATCTGTCGCTCGCGTATTCGCCGGGCGTCGCCGCTGCGTGCGAAGCGATCCACGCCGATCCGCTCGACGCGCAGAAGTACACGTCGCGCGGCAACCTCGTCGGCGTCATCACGAACGGCACCGCCGTGCTCGGCCTCGGCAACATCGGCCCGCTCGCCGCGAAGCCGGTGATGGAAGGCAAGGGCTGCCTCTTCAAGAAATTCGCGGGCATCGACGTGTTCGACATCGAACTGTCGGAGTCCGACCCCGACAAGCTCGTCGAGGCGATCGCGATGCTCGAGCCGACGCTCGGCGGCATCAACCTCGAGGACATCAAGGCGCCGGAATGCTTCTACATCGAGCAGAAGCTGCGCGAGCGCATGAAGATTCCCGTCTTCCACGATGACCAGCACGGCACCGCGATCATCGCGTCGGCCGCGATCCTGAACGGCCTGACGGTCGTCGGCAAGAAACTGTCCGAAGTGAAGCTCGTGTGCTCGGGCGCGGGCGCCGCGGCGATCGCGTGTCTGGACCTGCTGGTGAACCTCGGCCTGACGAAGTCGAACATCCTCGTCGCCGATTCGAAGGGCGTGATCTACGAAGGGCGCGGCAACCTCGATCCGTCGAAGCAGCGCTATGCGGCGACCACCGACGCACGCACGCTCGCCGATGCGATCGTCGGTGCGGACGTGTTCCTCGGCTGCTCGAGCGCGGGCGTGCTGAAGCAGGACATGGTCAAGACGATGGGCGAGCGCCCGCTGATCCTGGCGCTCGCGAACCCGGAACCGGAAATTCGCCCGGAAGACGCGAAGGCCGTGCGCCCGGACGCGATCGTCGCGACCGGCCGTTCGGACTACCCGAACCAGGTCAACAACGTGCTGTGCTTCCCGTTCATCTTCCGCGGCGCGCTCGACGTCGGCGCGACGACGATCACGGAAGAAATGAAGCTCGCGTGCGTGCGCGCGATCGCCGAGCTGGCGCAGGAAACCGACCAGAGCGAGGAAGTCGCGAAGGCGTATGAAGGCCACTCGCTCGAATTCGGGCCGGACTACCTGATTCCGAAGCCGTTCGACCCGCGCCTGATCATCAAGATCGCGCCGGCCGTCGCGCAAGCCGCGATGGATTCGGGCGTCGCCACCCGTCCGATCCAGGACATGGACGCGTACCGCGAGCAGCTCGGCGCGACCGTCTACCGCACCGGCATGGTGATGCGTCCGGTGTTCGCCACCGCGAAGCAGAAGCAGGCCCGCATCGTGTTCGCCGAGGGCGAGGACGAGCGCGTGCTGCGTGCCGCGCAGTTCGTGCTGCAGGAAAAGATCGCGAAGCCGATCCTCGTCGGCCGTCCGTCGGTCATCGACATGCGCCTCGCGAAGATCGGCTCGAAGCTGAAGGCCGGCACCGATTTCGAGATCGTCGATCCGGAAGACGATGCGCGCTACCACCGCTACTGGCAGGCGTATCAGGAGATCGGCGCGCGCGACGGCGTGACGCCGGAAGTCGCGAAGGCGGCGATGCGCAAGTTCAACACGCTGATCGGCGCGATGCTCGTGCATCTGGGCGACGCGGACGGGATGATCTGCGGGATGATCGACACGTTCCACAGCCACCTGAAGTTCATCGAGCAGGTGCTGGGCCGTGCGAAGGGCGCCGAGCACTTCGCGGCGATGAACCTGCTGATGCTGCCGGGCCGCAACCTGTTCGTGTGCGATACGTACGTGAACGAGCTGCCGAGCGCGGAACAGCTCGCCGACATGACGATCCAGGCCGCGGCCGAGATCGAGCGCTTCGGCATCGTGCCGAAGGCTGCGCTGCTGTCGAACTCGAACTTCGGCAGCGCGCCGTCGGCGTCGTCGCGCCGCATGGGCGAAGCCCGCAAGCTGATCGTCGAACGTGCGCCGAACCTGGAAGTCGACGGCGAAATGCACGGCGACGCGGCGCTGTCGGAAATGATCCGCAAGCAGGCCTTCCCCGGCACGACGCTGTCGGGCGAAGCGAACCTGCTGATCATGCCGAACGTCGAAGCGGCGAACATCGCGTACAACCTGCTGAAGATGGTCGGCGGCGAAGGCGTGACGGTCGGCCCGTTCCTGCTCGGCGCGGCGAAGCCGGCCCACATCCTGACGCCGGCCGCGACCGTGCGCCGGATCATCAACATGACGGCCGTTGCCGCCGCGAACGTGAACACGAAGTAAGTCCACGCCCGCGTGTGCCGCGCTTCACGCGCGGCGCAATGAAAAACGCCACGGAACCTGCGTTCCGTGGCGTTTTTTTTCGCGAAGCGACGTGAGCGGATAGCCGCTCACTGGCGGGCATCCGGCCGCGAATGCCCGCCGCGTGCCGTTACGCGACCTGCTGGTGCGACTGGCCGCCGGCCGGCGAACGCCACTTCGCGAGGAGCGTGTCCCACTTCACCCGTACCGCGCGCAGGTTGTTCTCCTTCACGTGGCCATAGCCGCGAATGCCGTCCGGCAGCGCCGCGAGTTCGACGCCGAGCGGGCGGTTGGCCGCGTTCAGCTTGGCGAGCACCTCGTCGATCAGCGCTTCGTACTCGCCGATCAGCGCACGCTCGGTGCGACGCTCCGCGGTACGGCCGAACGGGTCGAGCCCCGTGCCGCGCAGGAACTTCGCCTTCGCGAGCAGCCGGAACGCCGACATCATCCACGGGCCGTACGCCTTCTTCACGAGATGGCCGTGGGCGTCCGTTTTCGCGAACAGCGGCGGCGCGAGGTGGAATTTCAGCTTCCAGTCGCCTTCGAACTGCGCGGTCAGGCGCGCGAGGAACGCCGGATCGGACTGCAGCCGCGCGACCTCGTATTCGTCCTTGTACGCCATCAGCTTGAACAGGTTGCGCGCGACCGCTTCGGTCAGCTGCTCCTGCGCCGTGTCGCCGTCCGCCAGTGTGCGCTCGGCGGCGCGCACCTTGTCGACGAACGCCGCATAGCGTGCCGCATACGCGGCATTCTGGTACGCGGTGAGGAATTCCACGCGCTTCGCGATCAGCGCGTCGACCGCCTTCTTCGTGTGCAGCGAAATCACCGTGGCGCCTTGCACGGGGCGCGCGTCGCCGGCCGCGGCCTGCTTCACGCTCGCCAGGTCGTACGCGGCGCGGCGGCCCCAGTCGAAGGCCGCACGGTTCTTCTCGACCGATACCGCATTCAGCTCGATCGCGCGGACCAGCGACGCGAGCGTCAGCGGCAGCCAGCCCTTTTGCCACGCGTAGCCGAGCACGAACGGGTTCGTGTAGATCGCGTCGCCGAGCAGCGCGACCGCGAAGCGGTTCGCGTCGATGAAATCGACGGCTTCGCCCGCCGCCGCACGGATGTCGTTTTCCGCGGACAGGCCGGGGAACGACCAGTTCGGGTTCTTGATGAACTCGGCGGTCGGCGTCTGCGCGCTGTTGACGACCACGCGCGTCGTGTCGTGCCGCATCCGCGACGTGCATTCGTCGCCGGCCGTGACGATCGCGTCGCAGCCGATCACGAGGTCGGCTTCGCCCATCGCGATCCGCGTTGCGTGGATGTCGGTCGGCGCGTGCGAGATCTGCACGTGGCTCATCACGGCGCCGCCCTTCTGCGCGAGGCCGGTGACGTCGAGCACGGTCACGCCCTTGTTTTCCAGGTGCGCGGCCATCCCGAGCAGTGCGCCGATCGTGACGACGCCCGTGCCGCCGACGCCCGTGACAAGCACGCCGTAGGCGCGGTCGATGTCCGGCAGCGTCGGTTCGGGGATCGGCGGCAGTGCGTTGCCGTCGACCGACACGGCCTTCGGCTTCTTCAGCTGGCCGCCCTCGACCGTGACGAAGCTCGGGCAGAAGCCCTTCACGCACGAGAAATCCTTGTTGCAGCTCGACTGGTTGATCTGGCGCTTCGTGCCGAATTCGGTTTCCAGCGGCTCGACCGACAGGCAGTTCGACTGCACCGAGCAGTCGCCGCAGCCCTCGCACACCGCGTCGTTGATCACCACGCGCTTGGCCGGGTCCGGATACGTGCCGCGTTTGCGGCGGCGGCGTTTCTCGGTCGCGCAGGTCTGGTCGTAGATCAGGATCGTCGTGCCTTCGATCTCGCGCAGCTCGCGCTGCACGTCGTCGAGCTGGTCGCGGTGATGGATCGTCACGCCCGGCGCGAGCAGCGCCTTCTGGCTGTCGTACTTCTCCGGCTCGTCGGTGACGATCACGATCTTCTTCGCGCCTTCGGACGCGAGCTGGTGCGTGATCTGCGGCACCGTCAGCACGCCGTCGACCGGCTGGCCGCCCGTCATCGCCACGGCGTCGTTGTAGAGGATCTTGTAGGTGATGTTCGCCTTCGACGAGATCGCCGCGCGCACGGCCAGCAGGCCCGAGTGGAAATAGGTGCCGTCGCCGAGGTTCGCGAACACGTGCTTCTCGTCCGTGAACGGCGCCTGGCCGATCCACGGCACGCCTTCACCGCCCATCTGGCTGAAGGTGCTCGTGCTGCGGTCCATCCACACGGTCATGTAGTGGCAGCCGATGCCGGCGATCGCGCGCGAGCCTTCCGGCACGTTGGTCGACGTGTTGTGCGGGCAGCCCGAGCAGAACCACGGCTTGCGCTCGGTCTGCACGTGCGGCTTCGCGAGCGCCATTTCCTTCGCGTTGATCACGGCGAGGCGCGCGGCGATGCGCGCCCGCACGTCGGACGGCAGCTCGAACTTCTCGAGGCGTGTCGCGATCGCCTTCGCGATGATCGCGGGTGACAGCTCGTAGTGCGCGGGCAGCAGCCAGTTGCCCATCGGCACCGACCATTCGCCGCCGGCGCCGTCCTTCTCGTCGAACTTGCCGAACACGCGCGGACGTTGCCCGTCGGGCCAGTTGTACAGCTCTTCCTTGATCGCGTATTCGAGGATCTGGCGCTTTTCCTCGACGACGAGGATTTCGTCGAGCCCGCGCGCGAACGCCTGCGCGCCCTGCGCTTCGAGCGGCCACACGCAGCCGACCTTGTAGAGCCGGATGCCGATCCGCGCGCAGGTTTCGTCGTCGAGGCCGAGGTCGGTCAGCGCCTGGCGCACGTCGAGGTACGCCTTGCCGCCGGTCATGATCCCGAAGCGCGCGCTCGGCGAATCGATCTCGATGCGATCGAGCTTGTTCGCACGCACATAGGCGAGCGCCGCATACCACTTGTAGTCGAGCAGCCGGGCTTCCTGCACGAGCGGCGGGTCGGGCCAGCGGATGTTCAGGCCCCCTTCCGGCAGGATGAAGTCGGTCGGCAGCACGATCTCGGTGCGATGCGGGTCGATGTCGACCGATGCCGACGATTCGACCACGTCCGTCACGCACTTGAGCGCGACCCACAGGCCCGAGTAGCGGCTCATCGCCCAGCCGTGCAGGCCGAAGTCGAGATATTCCTGCACGTTGGACGGGAACAGCACCGGTAGCCCGCAGGCCTTGAAGATGTGTTCGGACTGGTGCGCGAGCGTCGACGATTTCGCTGCGTGGTCGTCGCCGGCGAGCACCAGCACGCCGCCGTGCTGCGACGAGCCGGCCGAGTTCGCGTGCTTGAACACGTCGCCCGTGCGGTCGACGCCCGGGCCCTTGCCGTACCACATGCCGAACACGCCGTCGTGCTTCGCGCCGGGGTACAGGTTCACCTGCTGCGAGCCCCACACGGCGGTGGCGGCGAGATCTTCGTTGAGGCCGGGCTGGAAGACGATCTGGTGGGCGGCCAGGTGCTGCTTGGCTTTCCAGAGCGACAGATCGAGGCCGCCGAGCGGGGAACCGCGATAGCCGGAGATGAAGCCGGCGGTATTGAGGCCGGCGGCACGATCGCGTTCCTGCTGGAGCATCGGCAGGCGCACGAGGGCCTGGATGCCGCTCATGTACGCGCGGCCGCGTTCCAGTGTGTATTTGTCGTCAAGCGTGACGGACTTCAGCGCGGCTTCTAGCGATGCGCGTTGGCCTGCGTCTAGCGGGGCATTCATTAACTGTCTCCTCCACCCAGTTTGGGATCACCAAAACTCGACTGCTTCGGGCGTCTTGTGGACGCGTCTGCAGTGGCCGGCATATTGGCCGGTTTTAAGCGATGGTAGCACTGGGGCAAACCCGCCGCCCATCGGTTGGAACGCGGGGGAATTGCGGCGGCGCATCAGAAAAACAGGGCGGAACCATGCGTTACATCATGTAAAAGCATGTAAAGCCGGCCCCATCTTCGGGCAAACGCCGTTAATCTTGTCGGCCTGCCGGAGGTGCCCGGTCGCGTTGGCTTGTTTCGACGCAATCGGGGAGGCGCCGGCAGTTTTACAGGAGGTGCAATGAACACACGTCATATCCAGAGTTTCCTGATCGTGTCCGCCGCGTTTTTCTCGATGACCGGCCCGGTGCACGCGCGAGGCGCGAGCGCCCTGGCGGCCGCCGGCGCGCAGATGCAGCAGATCGTGCCGGGCCAGGACGCCGTCGCGCAGCCGTCGGCCGAGCGCGCCGTCGAGTCGAAGGCGAACGCGCGTTGATCCGCTCGCGCGGCCCGCGGGCCGCGCCGGAATGCAAAAAGGGCGGGAATCCACGGATTCCCGCCCTTTTTATTTGCGCCGCGAGATCGTGCAGGCTGCCGGGTTGCCCCGGGCAGCCGCCCGCCGGATGCGTCAGGCCTTGTCCTGCACGACGCCGCGGCGGATCTGGTCGAGTTCGATCGATTCGAACAGCGCCTTGAAGTTGCCTTCGCCGAAGCCCTGGTTGCCCTTGCGCTGGATGATCTCGAAGAAGATCGGCCCGATCTGGTTCTCGGTGAAGATCTGCAGCAGCAGGTCGTCGCGTGCGCCGTCGATCAGGATCTTGCGCTTCTTCAGTTCCTCCAGCGATTCGCCGTGGTTCGGCACGCGGCGGTCGACCAGTTCGTAATACGTGTCGATCGTGTCGAGCAGCTTCACTTCCTTGCTGCGCAGGCCATCGACCGCCTGGTAGATGTCGGCGGCGCCGAGCGCGATGTGCTGGATGCCTTCGCCGTGGTATGCGTCGAGGTATTCCTGGATCTGGCCGGCCGTATCCGAGCCTTCCTCGTTGATCGGGATGCGGATCTTGCCGCACGGCGACGTCATCGCCTTCGACTTCACGCCCGTCACCTTGCCTTCGATGTCGAAGTAACGCACTTCGCGGAAGTTGAACAGGCGCTCGTAGAACTCGGCCCATTCCTGCATGCGGCCGCGATGCACGTTGTGCGTCAGGTGATCGATGTAGGTGAGGCCGTGGCCGACCGGGTTCGGGTTCGCGCCGGCGATCGGCTCGAAGTCGACGTCGTAGATGCTGATGTCGCCGATGGCGCCCGGTTGCGCGCCATTCTTGCCGCGCCAGCGGTCGACGAAGTAGATCAGCGAGTCGCCGATGCCCTTGATCGCCGGGATGTTCAGCTCCATCGGGCCGGTCTTGTTGTCGAAGCCCCATGCGCCGAGTTCCAGCGCGTGCTGGTACGCCTTCGCGGCGTCCTGCACGCGGAACGCGATCGCGCAGATCGACGGGCCGTGCAGGCGCGCGAAGCGTTGCGCGAACGAATCGGGTTCGGCGTTGATGATGAAGTTGATGTCGCCCTGGCGGTACACCGTCACGTCCTTGTGGCGGTGGCGCGCGATCGCGGTGAAACCCATCCGTTCGAACAGTTGTCCGAGCGCTTTCGGGTCCGGTGCCGTGTATTCGATGAATTCGAAGCCGTCGGTGCCGACGGGGTTGTCCCAGTTCGGGATCTGCATGGCGTGTCTCCTGTGGGGGCGATCGGCCGGGGCGACGTGTGCAGGCCCGGCCTGGTTCGATGTCGAACGTGGCACACGCGGTGGCGTGCGCGACGAATCGGTGCGTGCGACAAAGTGTAGCGGGCAGCCGCGAGCGTAAACTTGCGAACTTAATTGCCCGAACCTACGATGGCGCAATTTCCCGTCTCAAACCATTCATTGGAGGGCAGAAGATGGCGCAAGCCGAATTGGATGCCATCGACCGGCGGATTCTCGCGATTCTTCAGGAGAACGGGCGCCTGTCGAACCAGGAGATCGCCGAGCGCGTGAACCTGTCGCCGAGTCCCTGCCTGCGGCGGATCCGGCGGCTCGAGGAGATCGGCGTGATCACCGGTTATGTCGCGCTGCTGGACCCGCAGAAGCTCGGGCTCGACCTGCTTGCGTACGTGAGCGTGCGGCTCGAGAAGCGCGGCGGCCTGGCGCCGGTGCGGGCCGACGAAACGTCGGCGCGGGCGGGCGCGACCCATGCGGAGCTGTTTCGCGCGGCCGTGCAGACCTGGCCGGAAGTGGTCGCGTGCCACGCGATGACGGGGGACATGGATTACCTGCTGCGCGTGCAGGTCGAGGACATGGCGCATTTCTCCCGCTTCGTGCAGGAGCACCTGCTGCATCACCCGTCGGTGATCGACGTGAAGACGAGCTTTTCGCTCGAATGCTTCAAGGAGACGACGGCGTTGCCGATTCGTTCGGTGCGCTAGTGCGCGGGGGGAAAGGGGAGGCCGGGCGCGCGGCAGGCGCGGCCCGGCTGGCTGAAGTTACGCCGTCAGCGCGGCGGGCATCAACGATTCGATGAACTTCGTGGTGCGGCGCGCCTGGCGCTTCATCGCGTAGTCGAACACCGCGGCCTGCTCCTGCAGCATCTCGGCGATGATCGTCGAGTGGTCGGCCGGCGGCAGCGACAGGTACGCATCGGCTTCGCCGTACGCGTACTCGATCCGCATCCCGGATTTCTTCGCGATGTGCATCATCGTTGCGTTACGCGACAGGCAGTGCATGTACAGCATCGTCACGTGCGTGTTGCGGCTGCGGATCGCCGCGCGCTCGAACAGCTTCGAGCCGACGCCGCGGCCGCGTGCGCTTTCGAGCACCGACACGCCGAATTCGGCCGTGCGCTTGTCGCCCTCGGCCGGCAGGTAGGCCAGGTGGCCGACGCCGATCAGTTCGAGGTCGTGGTCGAACACGCCGAACACGGTGTCGCGGCCGAAGTCGATCGTGCGGACATAATTCTCGATCACGTGGTCGGGCACCATCTGGCCGAAGCGCAGCAGGCGGTCCTCTTCGTCGAGCGAGAGAAAGTGGGTGAGCATCTGCTCACGGTCTTTGGAAGCCAGTTCCCTGACGAGAACCGGCGCACTGCCGACCGTGCCGACAACTTCGGCAGGGCCGTTGAATTGCGTGTTCATCGTGGGTTCCTCAGTGTGTGGCTGCACAAGCGGGTTGTGCAATGCAACAGCATTTTACCCGACGAGGGTTGGGGAAAACCCGTATTTGACGTTATTTGTGCCGAGGAGAAATTCTAAAACCGCTTAGTTAATTTAGTATCTGTTTGATTTTTAACGGATTTAAAATTCATCATATGAAATGCGCTGCGAGTGGTCGAAGTGTACCCGTCGCGCAACGCATGCTGCTGCGCGGCAATCAGGCCGCCGTCGACAGCCCGCGCTCGATCAGGTCGATCACCTGCTCGGCGAAGTCCCGGTAGCCGAGTCGGCCGCCCGGCTTCAGCCATGTGAACGTCCAGTTGATCATCCCGAACACCATCATCGTCACGGACGTCTGGTTTTCCTTCGAGATGCGGTCCGGGTACGCGCGTGCGAGCTGCCGCGTGAACGCCGCTACGATGTCGCGCTGGCGGTCGAGCACGATTTCGCGCTGCGCGTCCTCGAGATACTTCACGTCGTTGAGCAGCGCGACGTGCCGGCTGTGCGACGTCTCGTATTCGGCGAGGAACGCACGCACGAGCTCCGCGAACGCGTCACGCTCGCTGAGGCCGCGTCGCTGGCTCGCCCCTTCCACCTCGGCGATGATCAGCATCAGCCGTTTCGTGTAGCGGTCGAGCAGGTCGAACAGGATCGCTTCCTTGCTCTCGTAGTAGTGATAGAGGCGCGCCTTCGACGTGCCGCTCGCGGTCGCGAGATCGGACATCGACGTGCTCGGGTAGCTCGTCTGCGCGAATTTCTCGGCGGCCAGATCGAGGATCTGCTCGCGCTGGGATTCGTGGTCGGGCGCTCGGGTACGGGCCATGGTCGAATGGGGAAGATTAGCGGTGCGCGGTGGCCGTGCGGGCCGCGCGCACCTGCGTGGAAGAGAGGGCGTCGGGCGCGTCGTCCTGCAGCTCGAGCCGGCCGGCTGCCGCGAGTTCGCGGCAGCGCCACCAGGCGATCGAGTCGCTGACGAACAGCCCGCCGCGGTCGGCGTCGGCCATGATGGTGCCGACGAGGCGCGCCGCGGGCCGCCAGTCGGTTTCCGCGCGCGCGACGATCAGCGCGTCGAGGTCCTCATAGTAGCCGCTCTTGATCGTGTTGCTGACCCAGTAGCGCAGCTCGGCGTTCAGGTGTTTCGCCTCCTGCCATTCGAGTGCGAGGCGGCCGATGCGCAGTACCGAGATCGGCGCGGCCACCGGGCGCTTGCGCGCCAGCTCGGCCGGCGAGAACATGCCGGTCGCGCACGCCTGGTCGGTGCGCGACAGCGCCGTGCGCTGCGCAGAGTCGAGATCGGCGGCCGACAGGCGCACTTCGTTCAGGCGTTGCGGGACGTTGCGCAGGTGATAGGCGACGCGGCGCAGCAGCAGCTTGTCGCCGACGCTCGGCGCATGCCACACCACCACCTGGCCGGTATCCGTCGCGAGCTGGTCGAGGCGCGCGAACTCGCCTTCGATCTCCGCGTTCCAGTCGGGAATCTGGTCGCCGAGCACGCGCTGCCAGAAGGCGGCGCGCGTGTCGGGCGTCTCGTCGGCGCCCTTGAGCGGCCCGACGCCGAGATCGTCGAGCAATCCGACGACGCGCTCGTCGCGTCCGGCTTGCGCGAGTGCCTCGCGCAGCGACGCGGCGGCGGTGCCGCCCTGAATCACATGAATGGTACTCATCGGCCTGTCGTCAACAAAAGAAAACCGCCGGCCGAGCGGACGTTGCGATGTCCAGCCGGCCGGCGGCCCCTAGTGTAAGCGAGATGTGTGACGGCGAGAAACCGTCCGGCGCCGCGACGCGACGTCGCTCAACGCTCGTCGTAGCTCACGACGACCTTGTCGCTGACCGGGTGGCACTGGCACGTGAGCACGAAGCCGTCCTTCACTTCATGCTCTTCGAGCGTGTAGTTCTTCTCCATCCGCACTTCGCCCTCGAGCACCTTCGCGCGGCACGTGCAGCACACACCGCCCTTGCACGCGTACGGCAGCGCGAGGCCCGCGCGCAGGCCGATGTCGAGCAGGCTCACGCCTTCGTACGGCAGGCGCAGCTTGCGTTTCTTGCCGTCGAGCACGATTTCGAGGTCGGCGGCCGGGGTCTGGTCGGTGATTTCGACGATCGGCGCGCCGGCCTGCGGCAACGGTGTGCCGAAGCGCTCGACGTGCACCTTCGCCTGCGGCACGCCGGCAGCCTTCAGCGCGGCCTCGGCTGCATCCATCATCGGCGCGGGGCCGCAGATGAATGCCTCGTCGATCGCGTCGGCCGGCATCAGCGTGTCGAGGAATTCCGCGCATTTCGCCTGGTCGAGCACGCCGTTGAACAGCGCGACGTCCTGCTGGTCGTCCGACAGCACGTGATAGAGGACGAAGCGGTTCATGTAGCGGTTCTTCAGGTCCTCGAGCTCCTCCGCGAACATGATCGCGTCGACGCTGCGGTTGCCGTAGATCAGCGTGAACGTGCTGCGCGGCTCGAGTTCGAGCGTCGTCTTCACGATCGCGAGCACCGGCGTGATGCCGGAGCCGCCGGAAAACGCGACGTACTGCTTGCCGTGATCGGCGTTCAGGTGCGTGAAGAAACGGCCGTCCGGCGTCATCACGTCGATCGTGTGCCCCGGCTTGAGCGAGTCGAACGCGAAGTTCGAGAAGCGGCCGCCGCGCACCCGCTTGATGCCGATGCGCAGTTCGCCGTCACGATCGTAGTCCGTCGTGCCGACGCAGATCGAATACGAGCGGCGCGTTTCCTCGCCGTCGATGTGGGTCTTCAGCGTGACGAACTGGCCCTGCGTGAAGCGGTACGCATCGCGCAGCTCGGGCGGCACGTCGAAGGAGACGGTGACGGCGTCGGCGGTCTCGGGCCGCACGTCGCGGATACGCAGCGGATGAAATTGCGGGGTCGCCATATCGATTAATAAGGTTTGAAGTAGTCGAAGGGTTCGCGGCAGTCGACGCAGCGATACAGCGCCTTGCAGGCCGTGGACGCGAATTGCGCGAGACGCTCGGTACGGGCGGAGCCGCAGCGCGGGCATGCGGGGGCCGCGACCGGTCGCGGCACGAAGCGCACGACGTTTTCCCGCGGCGCGGCGGTGCCGCACTGTCCGACCGGCGGCGCGATGCCGTACGCGCGCAGCTTGTCGCGCGCTTCCTGCGTGATCCAGTCGGTCGTCCACGCGGGGGCGAGCACCGTCTCGATCCGGTGCGCCGGGAGGTCCGCGGCCTGCAGCGCGGCAGCGATGTCCTCCGCGATCTGCGACATGGCCGGGCAACCCGAGTAGGTCGGCGTGATGACGACCTCGAGCTGGCCGTCGTCCGCGCGGCGGACGTCGCGCAGGATGCCGAGCTCGCGGATCGACACGACCGGGATCTCGGGATCGGGCACGGCTTCGAGCACGTCCCATGCACGGGCGAGCAACGGGTCGGCGTGGCGCGCGACGGGATCGGCGTTAGCGGGGGCGGTCTGGACGGACATCGTCGGGCTCCGTTGGGCGGGGGCGGCCGGTTACCAGCTCGCGCCGGGATGCTGGCGTGCGAGGCTCTGCAGTTCCGCGAGCAGGTAGCCCATGTGCTCCGAGTGCTCGCCCTGCTTGCCGGTCGTCACATGCTGCACGGGGGCCGGCAGCGTGAGCGTCGCTTCCGCGAGCGCGTCGTCCACGTCCGCGCGCCATGCTGCTTCGAGCGTGGCCGGTGCGGGGGCGATGCCCGCGGCGGCGACCGCGTCGTCGATTGCATCGGCAGCGAAGAATTCGCGCGTGTACGGCGTCAGGTAGTCGAGCGCGTTCTGCGCGCGGCGGTGCGATTCGTCGGTGCCGTCACCGAGGCGAACCAGCCACTCGCGTGCATGCTGCACGTGATAGCGGGTTTCCTTTACCGATTTCGCGGCGATCGCGGCGAGCTGCGGGTCGGTCGACGTTTCGAGCGCGGTCCACACGTGCAGCATCAGCGCCGAGTACAGGAAGTTGCGCACGATCGTCACCGCGTAATCGTTGTCGGCGCGCGCGGTGCCGGCGATCGGGCCATAGTGCGGCAGCTCGGCGAGCGTGAAGTTCGCGAACTCGCGCTCGGTGCGAAAGTACGCGTAGTCGTCTTCGGTCTTCGTCGCGCCGGTGAGCTGGCGCTCGAGTTCGGCCGCGTGCGTATACAGCATGCGCGCCTGGCCGATGAGGTCGAGGCTCATGTTGGTGAGCGCGATGTCTTCCTCGAGGATCGGGCCGTGGCCGCACCATTCGGCGTTGCGCTGACCGAGGATCAGCGTGTTGTCCGCGAGGCGCAGCACATAGGAGAGGTGTTCGGGCGTGATCGTCATGGCGCGGGCGTTACATGTGGTTGACTTCGTCGGGCAGCGTGTAGAACGTCGGGTGACGGTAGATCTTGTCGCCCGCCGGTTCGAACAGCTCCGCCTTCTCCTTCGGATCGGACGCGGTAATGGCCGCCGACGGCACCACCCAGATGCTCACGCCTTCCTGGCGGCGCGTGTAGACGTCGCGCGCCATGCGCAGCGCCATCGATGCGTCGGCGGCGTGCAGGCTGCCGCAATGCTTGTGGTCGAGCCCCTGCTTGCTGCGCACGAACACTTCCCAGATCGGCCATTCCTTGTTCATCACTTTCTCCTCAATCCTGAATTCGATGGTGTGCCGCCGCTCAGGCAGCGTGCTGTTCGGCGCGGGCGCGGCGCTTGGCTTCGTGGGCGAGTGCGGCTTCGCGCACCCATGCGCCGTCCCCGTGCGCTTTCACGCGGGTCGCGAGGCGTTCCTTGTTGCACGGGCCGTCGCCGTTGACCACGCGCCAGAATTCGTCCCAGTCGATCGTGCCGTAGTCGTGATGGCCGCGCGCCTCGTTCCACTTCAGGTCGGGGTCGGGCAGCGTCACGCCGAGCACCTTCGCCTGGTCGACCGTCGCGTCGACGAACTTCTGCCGCAGATCGTCGTTCGAGATCCGCTTGATGCCCCATTTCGCGGACTGGTTGCTGTGGACCGAATCGGCGTCGCTCGGGCCGAACATCATCAGCACCGGCCACCACCACCGGTTCACGGCCTGCTGGACCATTGCGCGTTGCGCGTCGGTGCCCTTCATCATCGACAGCAGTGCGTCGAAACCCTGGCGCTGGTGGAACGATTCTTCCTTGCACACGCGGATCATGGCGCGCGCGTACGGGCCGTACGTGCAGCGGCACAGCGGAATCTGGTTCATGATCGCGGCGCCGTCGACGAGCCAGCCGATCACGCCGACGTCGGCCCAGGTGGGCGTCGGGTAGTTGAAGATGCTCGAGTATTTCGCCTTGCCGGCGAGCAGTGCGTCGATCAGCGAATCGCGCGACACGCCGAGCGTTTCGGCCGCGCTATAAAGATAGAGGCCGTGACCGGCTTCGTCCTGGACCTTCGCGAGCAGGATCGCCTTGCGCTTCAGGCTCGGTGCGCGCGAGATCCAGTTGCCTTCGGGCAGCATGCCCACGACTTCCGAATGCGCGTGCTGCGAGATCTGGCGAACCAGCGTCTTGCGATAGGCATCGGGCATCCAGTCCTGCGGTTCGATCTTGCCGTCGGCGGCCATGACCGCATCGAACCGCGCCTGCTCGGGCGACTCGGCTGCGGCGTCGAGCGGCGCGACGTTGCCTGGGATGTCGAGGGATTGCGTGTACATGGCGAAGCTCTCGTCCGGTTGAATGTGTGCGAAGTATAAACCAACCGACCGGTCGGTTAATATATTTCTTGCGGATTTGCGGCAAGACTCGGGTAAACGAGGGACGTCGGGGCGCGATCGGGCGGCGTGACGGTGATCCGGGGCGTGGGGTTCGCGTCTTCTGCGGCACAATGCCCGCTTTCAGACGAGGATTTTGCCGATGTCATTTCGAAGCAGTATCGCCGCGGCCGTGCTGGGCGCGGCCGTCTTTGTCTCGCCGCTCGCGGCGTCGGCCTCGGCCGCGCCGGCCGGATGGGTGGCGGCGTGGGCGACCGCGCTGCAGCCGATCCCCGACCTGGCCGCACCGCCGCCGCTCTATCGCGCACCCGACGTGTCCGGACGGGCCGTGCGCCAGATCGTCTACCCGACGGTGTCGGGGCGTGCCGCGCGGATCCGCGTCAGCAATGCCTACGGACGTGCACCGCTGGTCGTCGAGGCGGCGAGCCTCGCGCGCGCCGGTGAAGGGGCGGCGCTGGCTGGTGCCGCGGCGCCGGTCCGGTTCGGCGGCAAGGCGTCGGTGACGCTGGCGCCAGGCCAGGAACTTGAAAGCGATCCGGTGGCGATCGATGTGGCGGCCGGGCGGCCGTATGCGATCAGCCTCCAGATGGGGGCGAACCAGCGGATGACGGTCTGGCACCGCGTGTCGAACCAGTTCAATTACGTGTCTGCACCGGGTGATCACGTGAGTGATCCGGGCGCCGCCGCGTTTCGCACCCGATTTACCCAATACGCATGGGTGAGCGAGCTCGCGGTCGAGGCCGGTTCAGCGCGCGCCAGCGTAGCGGCGATCGGCGATTCGATCACCGACGGACTGCGCTCGAGCGTGAACCGGAATCACCGCTGGCCGGATGCGCTCGCGCGTCGGCTGACTGCCACCGGCGTGGAGTCGATCGGTGTCGCGAATCTTGGTATCAGCGGGAATCGGCTGCTCAGCGATTCGGCTTGCTATGGCACGTCGCTGGCGTCGCGGTTCGAGCGCGATGCGCTGTCGCGCGCAGGTGTGAAGGCCGCGATCGTGCTGATCGGTATCAACGACATCAATTTTGCGGCGATGCCGCCGCACGCGGGGCTCGATTGCGACCACCCGCATACGCAGGTCACGGCTGCATCCTTGATCGACGGCTACCGCCGGCTGATCGAAGCGGCGCACCGTCAGGGCGTGAAGGTCTTCGGCGCGACGCTGACGCCGGCTGGGCTACCGGCGGGGCGCGAGGCGATCCGGCTCGAGGTGAACCGGTGGATCCGGAGCGGTAGCGGGTTCGATGGCGTGGTCGACTTCGATGCTGTGCTGCGCGATCCGGCGCGCCCGAGCGTGCTGCAGCGCCGATACGATAGCGGGGACGGTATTCATCCGAGCGACGCCGGCTACACGGCGATGGCCGACGCGGTGCCGGTCGAGCAACTGCAGGCTGCGGTGGTCGGCAAGTGACGCGTCTCTATATATAGAGGGAAGTGTTGCCGGCAACGCGTAGGTCAGCGGCACCCCTTGGCCCGTCGAGCCCGAAGCCCCCGTGCGCGTCGGCGCACGGGGGCTTTTTCAAAATATTTTCACAAAGGGCTTGCGTAGACGGGGGTGGGTGCTTAGAATCACGCCTCTTTCGCGCTAACGGAAACGCGGCGCGGGAGAAGGGAAGCAGGGCGGGTGGTGCGCAGCAGTCTGGAGCGCGCCACTGGCCTGGAAGTTGAGCCCCGCAGTCGCAACGATGGTGTTAAAAAGTTGTTGACGAACTGCGAAACACGGTTCATAATCTCGCTTCTCTGCTGCTGAAAACGCAGCGCTGCCGGGAAACACGAAGTTCCTCGCAGAATGCTCTTTAAAAATTAACAGCCGATAAGTGTGGGCGCTTGATGAAAGCGAGCTGATCCTCGGATCAGATAGCGAAAGTATCAAGAGTCTCACACTAAAGTAAGTCAGGTTTATGAAGTGATTCATATTCCTGTCAGCTTTGAGTGAGCGACCGGTTCTTAACCGAACCGAAAACAGTAACAGGTTTAAACTGAAGAGTTTGATCCTGGCTCAGATTGAACGCTGGCGGCATGCCTTACACATGCAAGTCGAACGGCAGCACGGGTGCTTGCACCTGGTGGCGAGTGGCGAACGGGTGAGTAATACATCGGAACATGTCCTGTAGTGGGGGATAGCCCGGCGAAAGCCGGATTAATACCGCAT
This sequence comes from Burkholderia sp. AU27893, assembly GCF_002223205.1. Classification (NCBI taxonomy): domain Bacteria; kingdom Pseudomonadati; phylum Pseudomonadota; class Betaproteobacteria; order Burkholderiales; family Burkholderiaceae; genus Burkholderia; species Burkholderia sp. AU27893. Next base: position 324,447 of record NZ_NKFD01000001.1, read on the forward strand.
ACGATCTACGGATGAAAGCGGGGGACCTTCGGGCCTCGCGCTATAGGGTTGGCCGATGGCTGATTAGCTAGTTGGTGGGGTAAAGGCCTACCAAGGCGACGATCAGTAGCTGGTCTGAGAGGACGACCAGCCACACTGGGACTGAGACACGGCCCAGACTCCTACGGGAGGCAGCAGTGGGGAATTTTGGACAATGGGCGAAAGCCTGATCCAGCAATGCCGCGTGTGTGAAGAAGGCCTTCGGGTTGTAAAGCACTTTTGTCCGGAAAGAAATCCTTGGCTCTAATACAGTCGGGGGATGACGGTACCGGAAGAATAAGCACCGGCTAACTACGTGCCAGCAGCCGCGGTAATACGTAGGGTGCGAGCGTTAATCGGAATTACTGGGCGTAAAGCGTGCGCAGGCGGTTTGCTAAGACCGATGTGAAATCCCCGGGCTCAACCTGGGAACTGCATTGGTGACTGGCAGGCTAGAGTATGGCAGAGGGGGGTAGAATTCCACGTGTAGCAGTGAAATGCGTAGAGATGTGGAGGAATACCGATGGCGAAGGCAGCCCCCTGGGCCAATACTGACGCTCATGCACGAAAGCGTGGGGAGCAAACAGGATTAGATACCCTGGTAGTCCACGCCCTAAACGATGTCAACTAGTTGTTGGGGATTCATTTCCTTAGTAACGTAGCTAACGCGTGAAGTTGACCGCCTGGGGAGTACGGTCGCAAGATTAAAACTCAAAGGAATTGACGGGGACCCGCACAAGCGGTGGATGATGTGGATTAATTCGATGCAACGCGAAAAACCTTACCTACCCTTGACATGGTCGGAATCCTGCTGAGAGGCGGGAGTGCTCGAAAGAGAACCGGCGCACAGGTGCTGCATGGCTGTCGTCAGCTCGTGTCGTGAGATGTTGGGTTAAGTCCCGCAACGAGCGCAACCCTTGTCCTTAGTTGCTACGCAAGAGCACTCTAAGGAGACTGCCGGTGACAAACCGGAGGAAGGTGGGGATGACGTCAAGTCCTCATGGCCCTTATGGGTAGGGCTTCACACGTCATACAATGGTCGGAACAGAGGGTTGCCAACCCGCGAGGGGGAGCTAATCCCAGAAAACCGATCGTAGTCCGGATTGCACTCTGCAACTCGAGTGCATGAAGCTGGAATCGCTAGTAATCGCGGATCAGCATGCCGCGGTGAATACGTTCCCGGGTCTTGTACACACCGCCCGTCACACCATGGGAGTGGGTTTTACCAGAAGTGGCTAGTCTAACCGCAAGGAGGACGGTCACCACGGTAGGATTCATGACTGGGGTGAAGTCGTAACAAGGTAGCCGTATCGGAAGGTGCGGCTGGATCACCTCCTTTCCAGAGCTGAAGTCGTAACAAGGTAGCCGTATCGGAAGGTGCGGCTGGATCACCTCCTTTCCAGAGCTATCTCGCGAAGTTGAGCGCTCACGCTTATCGGCTGTAAATTTAAAGACAGACTCAGGGGTCTGTAGCTCAGTCGGTTAGAGCACCGTCTTGATAAGGCGGGGGTCGTTGGTTCGAATCCAACCAGACCCACCATTGTCTGGCGGTAGGTACCTGAGGCAAATCTGTACTCATGGGGGCATAGCTCAGCTGGGAGAGCACCTGCTTTGCAAGCAGGGGGTCGTCGGTTCGATCCCGTCTGCCTCCACCAATCACCAACGCCAAGGGCTTGGTTCAGACACTGAACCGAGAATTTTGCATTGGCGATTGAGCCAGTCAGAGGATATCAACAGATATCGGCTGTCGTTCTTTAACAATCTGGAAGAAGCAAGTAATTTGGATAGCGGAAGCGTCTTGAGATGGACGTGAAAACTATCCGGGTTGTGATTGTATCGATGTATCTCAAGATGATTCGAACTCTATGTTCGACTTAAATTGGAATACGGCACAACGCGAGAACTCAACCTGTAACGAGACAGACTCGTTATAGGGTCAAGCGAACAAGTGCATGTGGTGGATGCCTTGGCGATCACAGGCGATGAAGGACGCGGTAGCCTGCGAAAAGCTACGGGGAGCTGGCAAACGAGCTTTGATCCGTAGATGTCCGAATGGGGAAACCCACTCCTTTTGGAGTATCCATGGCTGAATACATAGGCCATGCGAAGCGAACGCGGTGAACTGAAACATCTAAGTAACCGCAGGAAAAGAAATCAACCGAGATTCCCAAAGTAGTGGCGAGCGAAATGGGATGAGCCTTGCACTCTTTATTTGTATTGTTAGCCGAACGCTCTGGAAAGTGCGGCCATAGCAGGTGATAGCCCTGTAGGCGAAAACAGTATGAAAGAACTAGGTGTGCGACAAGTAGGGCGGGACACGTGAAATCCTGTCTGAAGATGGGGGGACCATCCTCCAAGGCTAAATACTCGTGATCGACCGATAGTGAACCAGTACCGTGAGGGAAAGGCGAAAAGAACCCCGGGAGGGGAGTGAAATAGATCCTGAAACCGCATGCATACAAACAGTCGGAGCCTCGTAAGGGGTGACGGCGTACCTTTTGTATAATGGGTCAGCGACTTACGTTCAGTAGCAAGCTTAACCGTATAGGGCAGGCGTAGCGAAAGCGAGTCCGAATAGGGCGTTCAGTTGCTGGGCGTAGACCCGAAACCAAGTGATCTATCCATGGCCAGGATGAAGGTGCGGTAACACGTACTGGAGGTCCGAACCCACTAACGTTGAAAAGTTAGGGGATGAGCTGTGGATAGGGGTGAAAGGCTAAACAAACTTGGAAATAGCTGGTTCTCTCCGAAAACTATTTAGGTAGTGCCTCGTGTCTCACCTTCGGGGGTAGAGCACTGTCATGGTTGGGGGGTCTATTGCAGATTACCCCGCCATAGCAAACTCCGAATACCGAAGAGTGCAATCACGGGAGACAGACATCGGGTGCTAACGTCCGGTGTCAAGAGGGAAACAACCCAGACCGCCAGCTAAGGTCCCCAAATATAGCTAAGTGGGAAACGAAGTGGGAAGGCTAAAACAGTCAGGAGGTTGGCTTAGAAGCAGCCACCCTTTAAAGAAAGCGTAATAGCTCACTGATCGAGTCGTCCTGCGCGGAAGATGTAACGGGGCTAAGCTATATACCGAAGCTGCGGATGCGTGCTTTGCACGCATGGTAGGAGAGCGTTCCGTAAGCCTGCGAAGGTGCGTTGAAAAGCGTGCTGGAGGTATCGGAAGTGCGAATGCTGACATGAGTAGCGATAAAGGGGGTGAAAGGCCCCCTCGCCGTAAGCCCAAGGTTTCCTACGCAACGTTCATCGGCGTAGGGTGAGTCGGCCCCTAAGGCGAGGCAGAAATGCGTAGCTGATGGGAAGCAGGTCAATATTCCTGCACCATTGTTAGATGCGATGGGGGGACGGATCGCGGAAGGTTGTCCGGGTGTTGGAAGTCCCGGTCGCTGCATTGGAGAAGGCGCTTAGGCAAATCCGGGCGCGTAATTCAAGGGTGTGGCGCGAGCTCCTTAGGGAGCGAAGCAATTGGAAGTGGTTCCAAGAAAAGCCTCTAAGCTTCAGTCTAACGATGACCGTACCGCAAACCGACACAGGTGGGCGAGATGAGTATTCTAAGGCGCTTGAGAGAACTCGGGAGAAGGAACTCGGCAAATTGGTACCGTAACTTCGGGATAAGGTACGCCCTTGTAGCTTGACTGGCCTGCGCCAGGAGGGTGAAGGGGTTGCAATAAACTGGTGGCTGCGACTGTTTAATAAAAACACAGCACTCTGCAAACACGAAAGTGGACGTATAGGGTGTGACGCCTGCCCGGTGCCGGAAGATTAAATGATGGGGTGCAAGCTCTTGATTGAAGTCCCGGTAAACGGCGGCCGTAACTATAACGGTCCTAAGGTAGCGAAATTCCTTGTCGGGTAAGTTCCGACCTGCACGAATGGCGTAACGATGGCCACACTGTCTCCTCCCGAGACTCAGCGAAGTTGAAGTGTTTGTGATGATGCAATCTACCCGCGGCTAGACGGAAAGACCCCATGAACCTTTACTGTAGCTTTGCATTGGACTTTGAACCGATCTGTGTAGGATAGGTGGGAGGCTATGAAACCGGAACGCTAGTTTCGGTGGAGCCGTCCTTGAAATACCACCCTGGTTTGTTTGAGGTTCTAACCTTGGCCCGTGATCCGGGTCGGGGACAGTGCATGGTAGGCAGTTTGACTGGGGCGGTCTCCTCCCAAAGCGTAACGGAGGAGTACGAAGGTACGCTAGGTACGGTCGGAAATCGTGCTGATAGTGCAATGGCATAAGCGTGCTTAACTGCGAGACCGACAAGTCGAGCAGGTGCGAAAGCAGGTCATAGTGATCCGGTGGTTCTGTATGGAAGGGCCATCGCTCAACGGATAAAAGGTACTCTGGGGATAACAGGCTGATACCGCCCAAGAGTTCATATCGACGGCGGTGTTTGGCACCTCGATGTCGGCTCATCTCATCCTGGGGCTGTAGCCGGTCCCAAGGGTATGGCTGTTCGCCATTTAAAGAGGTACGTGAGCTGGGTTTAAAACGTCGTGAGACAGTTTGGTCCCTATCTGCCGTGGGCGTTGGATATTTGAAGGGGGCTGCTCCTAGTACGAGAGGACCGGAGTGGACGAACCTCTGGTGTACCGGTTGTCACGCCAGTGGCATCGCCGGGTAGCTATGTTCGGAAGAGATAACCGCTGAAAGCATCTAAGCGGGAAACTCGCCTTAAGATGAGATATCCCTGGGGACTAGATCCCCTTGAAGGGTCGTTCGAGACCAGGACGTTGATAGGTCAGGTGTGTAAGCGCAGTAATGCGTTCAGCTAACTGATACTAATTGCCCGTAAGGCTTGATCCTATAACAAGTCTGCCTTGTAGATCGGCGCCGTGCCTTGCACGAGCTGCGATCCAAAGCGACAAGTTGGATTCTCGTGTGTGATACACACAACTCAAAATTACTGCTTCTTCCCGGATTGGTTGTGCTGCAAAGCCAGCGCAACAACCCTCTTTGCCTGATGACCATAGCGAGTCGGTCCCACCCCTTCCCATCCCGAACAGGACCGTGAAACGACTCTACGCCGATGATAGTGCGGATTCCCGTGTGAAAGTAGGTAATCGTCAGGCTCCCTAAGCCGAGAACCCCCGCCCGAAAGGCGGGGGTTTTTGCATTGGCGCGGCAGAAATGCATGGGGGCGCGGAGTGGACGGCCTGGCCATATCCAGGCGCCGAATACGTCGATTCAGACACCTGCCGTTTCCGAGAACTCGCAGCGCTGCGCTACTGATCAAGCCGATCGAGTTGGTCCCGCACGGGTAGCTGGCGTCGGCTGAAACCCACATTCAAACATCCATCCTCCTGCTGCTGCCGACGATGGCGGCCAGGCCGAGTAGCGACTCCATCTCGTGTATCTGACTACCGCTCGGGGCAGATTTGAGCGTCGCCGCGGTGCGGCCCGGCGGGGCATCGCCAACTCCTCGATTGCCGATTCTCGGGCGTCGTTCATCGGCGTATCGAGCTCATCCTCGGCCAAAAGTCACTATTGCAATTTCGCGCCTATCAAGTTCGCGGCCCCCGTCACCACAACGAGCCCTCGGCATGCCGGGCAACGGGGCCCTCTATCGGACGTTTGGCAGCGTTCTCGCTGCGCGCGCTGAGTGGCTGATGCCCATCGAGCGGACGAAGTCGAATCGCGCGGTGAATCGCATTGTGTAGCCATCTAGGGTTGTTTATGACTCAATTGATTGCATCTTCGCTCAAGTAGGCTTGAGCGAGGGCACGGGCGCGTGTAAACCACCGGATGGACATGGGCGCTGCTAGCGCGAACCTGCGTCCGCGAGTTCGTCGACCCGATAGCATCAGAAATCCGCGCTGTTCCTTTTGACGAGCACGGGCTGCCCGTCTCGCGCCGCATCGATTTCTTCGATGAGTGAATAGGCCGTGCCGCCAAAGCAGTCTCGCCCATTACCCATAACGCGAAGTGCTTGCCGCCGGCGTCGATGCCGGTCGATCGCACCGTGCATGCGGTACTCGGATCTCGGAGTGCGGAGCCATTGCCCGGCGGAAACCGACGGGTCGTGTTCCTGCCTTGATTTCGGGTTAGCACGACCAACGCCGGGCAGCGAGCGATCGATGTCGAAGACGGGATGTCGCACGCCAGCTTTCCGTCGTCGTCGGATGGATGCGGAGCGGAGAACGCGCCGGCGTCGAATCCTGCGCAGGTACTGGCGTTCAGCTGCACGACGCGGGCATCGTACGGGCATGCGGGATGTCATGCGTATGCCGTGGATTCGCTGCGGTAGGCCAACCAGATGCTGACGTCGGTCGGCTTGCATGATGGCGAAGGAGTGGGTGGCACATTGCAGAATGCTCCCCGAGATCGCGTCGACAAGCCTGCGGGCAGGCCGAGGCGGGACCGCATATCATCGCCGAGTAGTGGCTGCAATGCGTCGCTTCAGGCTGGGCCGCCGGACCCACCTTCTGACGCGCTATCGTCAGCGCCGACGAGGTACGTGGACGCATCGTTGAGCAGCCACACATAGGCGATCGTATCTTGGCTCAGCGGGACGCCCCAACGAAACCGACGTGTGCCGAACCGAGGCACCCGGTATCGAGCGCGGGTTTCAGTCGGTCATATGCGAGGAGCAACGAAGCTGCCGCGCTGCGTCCTGGGGCGTGGCTGTCGGCAGTGCCTGCTGGCGGAGCCTGGTGATCGTGCTCGAGCGACACCAGGCATCCGACGGACCCGCGGCATGCGCGGTCAAAGCCGTGAAGGTCATCGCAAGGGCAAGCAGGCGCATGAGTATCGGAACCGGAGGCGGGCAGCTGGCCTGCGATGGTATCGCGGCCGTGGCTGAAGTCGGCTTGGGTCGGTGTCGCGCCCGCCACTTCCTGTCGGCAGCCGTGGCCGCAGGATCCGATGCAGCTGCTGGAAAACGCCCGAAAGCCTCGACACGTCATCCCCCGCAGGTCCGGTCAGACAACCGGTGAGATTGGAAGCGATATCCCTCAAAGTATCGGGGACACATCACTGCATCCACTCGGCACGAAATTTGCGGAAATTTTTCGTTTACCCGCTTGGCAGAGTGCGTAAGAGGTCGTATGATGGCGGTCTTTCGTTTTCAGCGTAGATGCAAATCGACGCTGGGGGCGGAGTCTGACGAAGATGTGGCATTGATCAGCAGCACCCATGCTTGCCTTAGCCGGGCAAGGGCGGGAGATCGGTGGTCAGGCAGGCGTCGGGAAGAGAGTAAAAATAATCTTCCGGATCCGCTTGACAGAAGTGCGATGCACCCCCATAATCGTCAGTTCTCTACGGAGGGGTGCCCGAGTGGCTAAAGGGGGCAGACTGTAAATCTGTTGGCTTACGCCTACGTTGGTTCGAATCCAACCTCCTCCACCAAGATTATCAGCGCAGTGAGCGGTAAGGAATCGTTTGTGGCCCGTGCGGGTGTAGCTCAATGGTAGAGCAGAAGCCTTCCAAGCTTACGACGAGGGTTCGATTCCCTTCACCCGCTCCAGACCGCGAAGTTGAAGCGTAAAGCGCCCATGTGGCTCAGTGGTAGAGCACTCCCTTGGTAAGGGAGAGGTCGGCAGTTCGATCCTGCCCATGGGCACCAGCAGTAAAAAGTCAGTGTCTTGTTTGCGCGCGGCGCAACCTGTGAAATTCCTTCTGGGAGTCGAAAATGGCCAAGGGTAAATTTGAGCGGACCAAGCCGCACGTGAACGTTGGTACGATTGGTCACGTTGACCACGGCAAGACGACGCTGACGGCAGCGATCACGACGGTTCTGACGAAGAAGTTCGGCGGCGAAGCGAAGGCATACGACCAGATCGACGCGGCACCGGAAGAAAAGGCGCGCGGCATCACGATCAACACGGCACACGTCGAGTACGAAACGGCTAACCGCCACTACGCACACGTCGACTGCCCGGGCCACGCTGACTATGTGAAGAACATGATCACGGGCGCAGCGCAGATGGACGGCGCGATCCTGGTTTGCTCGGCAGCAGACGGCCCGATGCCGCAGACGCGTGAGCACATCCTGCTGGCACGTCAGGTTGGCGTTCCGTACATCATCGTGTTCCTGAACAAGTGCGACATGGTGGACGACGCTGAACTGCTCGAGCTGGTCGAGATGGAAGTTCGCGAACTCCTGTCGAAGTACGACTTCCCGGGCGACGACACGCCGATCGTGAAGGGTTCGGCCAAGCTGGCGCTGGAAGGCGACACGGGCGAGCTGGGTGAAGTGGCGATCATGAGCCTGGCCGACGCGCTGGACACGTACATCCCGACGCCGGAGCGTGCAGTTGACGGCGCGTTCCTGATGCCGGTGGAAGACGTGTTCTCGATCTCGGGTCGTGGCACGGTCGTGACGGGTCGCGTTGAGCGCGGCATCGTGAAGGTCGGCGAAGAAATCGAAATCGTCGGTATCAAGCCGACGGTGAAGACGACCTGCACGGGCGTTGAAATGTTCCGCAAGCTGCTGGACCAAGGTCAGGCAGGCGACAACGTTGGTATCCTGCTGCGCGGCACGAAGCGTGAAGACGTGGAGCGTGGCCAGGTTCTGGCGAAGCCGGGTTCGATCACGCCGCACACGCACTTCACGGCTGAAGTGTACGTGCTGAGCAAGGACGAAGGCGGCCGTCACACGCCGTTCTTCAACAACTACCGTCCGCAGTTCTACTTCCGTACGACGGACGTGACGGGCTCGATCGAGCTGCCGAAGGACAAGGAAATGGTGATGCCGGGCGACAACGTGTCGATCACGGTGAAGCTGATCGCTCCGATCGCGATGGAAGAAGGTCTGCGCTTCGCAATCCGCGAAGGCGGCCGTACGGTCGGCGCCGGCGTCGTCGCCAAGATCATCGAGTAAGCCAGTTATTCGTTGATCGACAGTTTTGGGGCTGGCAACAGCCAGCCCCAGCATGGTTTAGGGGTATAGCTCAACTGGCAGAGCGTCGGTCTCCAAAACCGAAGGTTGGGGGTTCGATTCCCTCTGCCCCTGCCAAAAAATAGCCACGTGTCCTACGTGGCATTTGTTTTAAGGTGTTATGGCGAATCCATCCGTCGAAACTGTAAATACCTCCGGCGATAAGCTGATGCTGGCCCTGGGCGTATTGTTGGTCTTGGCCGGATTCGTGGGCTTCTTCTGGCTGGCCAATCAGCAATGGTATGTCCGCGGTGCTGCGTTGGCGGTCGGTATCATCGCCGGCGTTGCCGTCGGGCTGATGTCCGCACCTGGCAAGAGTCTCATCGCCTTTGCCAAGGATTCGTACAAGGAAGTCCGGAAGGTCGTTTGGCCCACCCGCAAGGAAGCAACGCAAACCACACTCGTCGTGTTCGGTTTCGTGCTCGTGATGGCGATTTTCCTCTGGTTGAGTGACAAATCGATCGAATGGGTGATTTTCTCGGCGATTCTGGGTTGGAAATGATATGAGCGATACTCCGGCATCCCCGAGCGGAAAGCGTTGGTACGTCGTGCACGCCTACTCCGGTATGGAGAAGAGCGTGCAGCGTGCGCTTCAGGAGCGCATCGAACGTGCTGGCATGCAGGACAAATTCGGTCAGATCCTGGTCCCGACCGAAGAAGTGGTCGAAGTCAAAGGTGGCCACAAGGCAGTGACTGAGCGTCGTTTCTTCCCCGGCTACGTGCTGGTCGAGATGGAAATGACGGACGAAACGTGGCACCTCGTGAAGAACACCGCGAAGGTTACCGGTTTCGTCGGCGGTGCGCGTAATCGCCCGACCCCGATTTCCCCGAAGGAAGTCGAGAAGATCATGTCGCAGATGCAGGAAGGCGTCGAGAAGCCGCGCCCGAAGACCCTGTTCGAAGTCGGCGAGATGGTGCGTGTCAAGGAAGGCCCGTTCACGGACTTCAACGGCACCGTCGAGGAAGTCAACTACGAAAAATCGCGCGTGCGTGTATCGGTCACCATTTTTGGCCGATCCACCCCGGTCGAACTCGAGTTCGGTCAGGTCGAAAAAGTTTGATCCCGATTCGGTGGGCAGCCTCGGCTGCCCACCTTCGCGCTTACGGTCCGCGTCATGGCCGTTGAGGAGCGTCAGTAGCCCGTGGCGAAAGCGCGTTATTACTCACCGAACGCCTTCTCTGGCGTTCCAATGAGGTTCACAAATGGCAAAGAAGATTATCGGCTTTATCAAGCTGCAGATCCCTGCAGGTAAAGCCAACCCGTCGCCGCCGGTCGGTCCGGCACTGGGCCAGCGCGGCCTGAACATCATGGAGTTCTGCAAGGCGTTCAACGCGCAGACTCAAGGCATGGAGCCGGGTCTGCCGGTGCCGGTGGTCATCACGGCATTCGCTGACAAGAGCTTCACGTTCGTGATGAAGACGCCGCCGGCGACCGTCCTGATCAAGAAGGCGGCGAAGGTGGACAAGGGCTCGAGCAAGCCGCACACCGACAAGGTCGGTTCGATCACGCGCGCTCAAGCTGAAGAAATCGCGAAGACCAAGATGCCGGACCTTACGGCAGCTGATCTGGACGCAGCCGTTCGCACCATCGCTGGTAGCGCACGCTCGATGGGCATCACTGTGGAGGGCGTGTAAATGGCTAAGATCTCCAAGCGCCGTCAGGCATTTGCCGCCAAGGTTGATCGTCAGAAGCTGTACGCGATCGAAGACGCACTGAGCCTCGTGAAGGAATGCGCGAGCGCGAAGTTCGACGAGTCGATCGACGTCGCAGTCCAGCTCGGCATCGATGCAAAGAAGTCGGATCAAGTCGTTCGTGGTTCGGTCGTTCTGCCGGCCGGTACGGGCAAGTCGGTTCGCGTTGCTGTGTTCGCGCAAGGCGAGAAGGCTGAGCAAGCACGTGCAGCAGGCGCGGAAATCGTCGGTATGGAAGACCTGGCAGAGCAGATCAAGGCTGGCCAGATGGACTTCGACATCGTGATCGCTTCGCCGGACACGATGCGTATCGTCGGTACGCTCGGTCAGATCCTGGGCCCGCGCGGCCTGATGCCGAACCCGAAGGTCGGCACGGTCACGCCGGACGTCGCAACCGCCGTCAAGAACGCGAAGGCTGGTCAGGTGCAATTCCGTGTCGACAAGGCCGGTATCATCCACGCGACCATCGGCCGTGCATCGTTCGAACCGACCGCACTGCGCTCGAACCTGTCGGCGCTGATCGAAGCGCTGCAGAAGGCAAAGCCGGCAACGAGCAAGGGCGTCTACCTGCGCAAGATCGCACTGTCGAGCACGATGGGCGTCGGCGTGCGTGTCGACCAGGCTACGCTGGCAGCACAGTAAGCAAGTATTCGGGCCGCTTCGTTCGCGAAGCGGCCTACATGGGCTTTGGGCGGTTGTTCGTGCAGTAGGGCGGGCAACCGGTTATCAAAGACCGTTGGTGGGGCACAGCAGTCAGGTGATCCCTTAATTCAAGCCAACGCAGATGGCGAACCCGAAAAAGTTTTGCAGTGGTGAAGCCGCAGGCCGCGAAGCGATTCCCGGCGTGAGGTGGAAATACTCCTAACGAGGTCGGACGCCGTTGTTGAACGAGGTACGTGAGGTTTCGGCCATGCCGGCTGCGCCGAACGTATCGTTTCTGGAGGCTAACCGTGCCGCTTAATAGAGAAGACAAGCAAGCCGTCGTCGCTGAGGTTTCCGCGCAAGTCGCGAAGGCCCAGACCGTTGTGCTGGCTGAGTATCGTGGAATTGCGGTTGGCGATCTGACCAAGCTGCGCGCGAAAGCGCGTGAGCAACAGGTGTACCTGCGCGTGTTGAAGAACACGCTGGCGCGTCGCGCTGTTGAAGGTACCCCGTTTGCTCCGCTGGCAGAGCAGATGACTGGCCCGTTGATCTACGGCATCTCGGAAGATGCAATTGCTGCTGCTAAGGTCGTCAACGACTTCAGCAAGAGCAATGACAAGTTGGTCATCAAGGCTGGTTCGTTCGATGGCAAGGTGATGGACAAGGCTGGCGTGCAAGCGCTGGCAAGCATCCCGAGCCGCGAAGAACTGCTCTCGAAGCTGCTGTTCGTTATGCAATCGCCTGTTTCGGGCTTCGCGCGCGCTCTGGCCGCGCTGGCCGAGAAGAAGCAAGCGGAAGCTGCGTAATCGAGCGTGCATCAGCGTCATTGATCGCTGGCTGTATCCGAATTCAATTTAGGAGTATTTCAAATGGCAATCGCAAAAGAAGACATCCTGGCAGCAGTCGAAGGGATGACCGTTCTGGAACTGAACGAACTGGTCAAGGCATTCGAAGAGAAGTTTGGCGTGTCGGCAGCTGCAGTGGCAGTCGCTGGCCCGGCAGGCGGCGGCGCAGCTGCTGCAGCAGAAGAAAAGACCGAATTCACGGTCGTTCTGGCTGAAGCAGGCAGCAACAAGGTTGCAGTCATCAAGGCAGTTCGCGAACTGACGGGCCTGGGCCTGAAGGAAGCGAAGGACGTCGTTGACGGCGCACCGAAGGCTGTCAAGGAAGGCGTCGACAAGGCTGCTGCTGAAGAAGCCAAGAAGAAGCTGGAAGAAGCAGGCGCGAAGGTCGAAGTCAAGTAAGTTTCGGCGCGCTGTGCGAAGGCTGGCGGTATTTTCACCGCCGGCCTTTTTGTGCTTTGTGGGGACGTTATTCTGGCACTCATTCGGGAGCCCGAATAATCGGCCCCAGAAGCCAAAGAAAACCGCCTGATCGTTGTCATGGGTCACGAATGGCGGTTCTCTTTGTCTTCTGAAGCGACTGCAGAAGGCAAGTTTGGTCGGGTAGCGGGCAACACAGGCATCCGCTGCCGTCAGCCAGCGGTTGGTAGCGGCCAACCACCAAGCTTCTCGGCTCGTTCAAGCCGTCGGACGGCCATCGGGTCTCAGTCGGTGAACACTCGGGTTTGAAACGTCCAGGTATTCCGCCTCGATAGCACCCGCCGTGATTCGGAGATCGTATGCAATATTCCTTCACCGAGAAGAAGCGCATTCGCAAGAGTTTCGCGAAGCGCCCCATCGTTCACCAAGTTCCTTTCTTGCTGGCTACCCAGCTTGAATCATTCAGCACGTTTCTGCAAGCCGATGTGCCGGCCACGCAACGCAAGCCTGAAGGTTTGCAGGCCGCGTTCACATCGGTATTTCCCATTGTTTCGCACAACGGTTTCGCACGTCTCGAGTTCGTGAGCTATGCGTTGTCCGCGCCGGCATTCAACATCAAGGAATGCCAGCAGCGCGGCCTGACGTACTGCTCCGCGCTGCGCGCGAAGGTCCGCCTTGTCATCCTCGACAAGGAATCGCCGAACAAGCCGGTCGTCAAGGAAGTGAAAGAGCAGGAAGTGTACATGGGCGAAATTCCGCTCATGACGCCGACGGGCTCGTTCGTCATCAACGGCACTGAGCGTGTCATCGTCTCGCAGCTGCACCGTTCGCCGGGCGTGTTCTTCGAACACGACAAGGGCAAGACGCACAGCTCGGGCAAGCTGCTGTTCTCGGCACGGATCATTCCGTACCGCGGCTCGTGGCTCGACTTCGAATTCGATCCGAAGGACATCCTGTACTTCCGCGTCGACCGTCGCCGCAAGATGCCGGTCACGATCCTGCTGAAGGCCATCGGCCTCACGCCGGAACAGATCCTCGCGAACTTCTTCGTGTTCGACAACTTCACGCTGATGGACGAAGGCGCGCAACTCGAGTTCGTGCCCGAGCGCCTGCGTGGTGAAGTCGCGCGCTTCGACATCACGGATCGTGATGGCAAGGTCATCGTCCAGAAGGACAAGCGGATCAACGCGAAGCACATTCGCGACCTCGAAGCCGCGAAGACCAAGTTCATCTCGGTGCCGGAAGACTATCTGCTCGGCCGCGTGCTGGCGAAGAACGTCGTCGACGGCGACACCGGCGAAGTGATCGCGAGCGCGAACGACGAAGTCACGGAAAGCGTGCTCGAGAAGCTGCGCGAAGCGGGCATCAAGGACATCCAGACGCTCTACACGAACGACCTGGACCAGGGCCCGTACATCTCGTCGACGCTGCGTGTCGACGAAACGACCGACAAGACGGCCGCGCGCATCGCGATCTACCGCATGATGCGTCCGGGCGAGCCGCCGACCGAAGAAGCGGTCGAGGCACTGTTCAACCGTCTGTTCTACAGCGAAGAAGCGTACGACCTGTCGAAGGTCGGCCGTATGAAGTTCAACCGCCGCGTCAGCCGTGACGAGATCACCGGCCCGATGACGCTGCAGGACGACGACATCCTCGCGACGATCAAGATCCTCGTCGAGCTGCGCAACGGCAAGGGCGAAGTGGACGACATCGACCACCTCGGCAACCGTCGTGTGCGTTGCGTCGGCGAACTGGCGGAAAACCAGTTCCGCGCAGGTCTCGTGCGTGTCGAGCGCGCGGTCAAGGAACGCCTCGGCCAGGCCGAAAGCGAAAACCTGATGCCGCACGACCTGATCAACTCGAAGCCGATTTCGTCGGCGATCCGCGAGTTCTTCGGTTCGTCCCAGCTGTCGCAGTTCATGGACCAGACCAACCCGCTGTCGGAAATCACGCACAAGCGTCGTGTTTCCGCACTGGGCCCGGGCGGTCTGACGCGCGAACGCGCAGGCTTTGAAGTCCGCGACGTGCACCCGACCCACTATGGCCGCGTGTGCCCGATCGAAACGCCGGAAGGTCCGAACATCGGCCTGATCAACTCGCTCGCACTGTATGCGCACCTGAACGAGTATGGCTTCCTCGAGACGCCGTACCGCAAGGTCGTGGACAGCAAGGTGACCGACCAGATCGACTACCTGTCGGCGATCGAAGAAGGCCGCTACATGATCGCTCAGGCAAACGCCGCGATCGACGAGAACGGCCAGCTGATCGACGAACTCGTGTCGTCGCGTGAAGCCGGCGAAACGATGATGGTCACGCCGGACCGCATCCAGTACATGGACGTCGCGCCGTCGCAGATCGTGTCGGTCGCAGCTTCGCTGATTCCGTTCCTCGAGCACGATGACGCGAACCGTGCGCTGATGGGTTCGAACATGCAGCGTCAGGCCGTGCCGTGTCTGCGTCCCGAAAAGCCGGTCGTCGGTACGGGCATCGAGCGCACCTGTGCGGTCGACTCGGGTACGACGGTCCAGGCGTTCCGCGGCGGCGTCGTCGACTATGTCGACGCAGGCCGTATCGTGATTCGCGTGAACGACGACGAAGCAGTCGCAGGTGAAGTCGGTGTCGACATCTACAACCTGATCAAGTACACGCGTTCGAACCAGAACACGAACATCAACCAGCGTCCGATCGTGAAGATGGGCGACAAGGTCTCGCGCGGCGACGTGCTGGCCGACGGCGCCTCGACGGACCTGGGTGAGCTCGCGCTCGGCCAGAACATGCTGATCGCGTTCATGCCGTGGAACGGCTACAACTTCGAGGATTCGATCCTGATCTCGGAGAAGGTCGTGGCCGACGATCGCTACACGTCGATCCACATCGAAGAGCTGAACGTCGTTGCACGCGACACGAAGCTCGGGCCGGAAGAAATCACGCGCGACATCTCGAACCTGGCAGAAGTCCAGCTCGGCCGTCTCGACGAATCGGGCATCGTGTACATCGGTGCTGAAGTCGAAGCAGGCGACGTGCTGGTCGGCAAGGTCACGCCGAAGGGCGAGACCCAGCTGACGCCGGAAGAGAAGCTGCTGCGCGCGATCTTCGGCGAGAAGGCCTCCGACGTGAAGGACACGTCGCTGCGCGTGCCGTCGGGCATGAGCGGCACCGTGATCGACGTCCAGGTGTTCACGCGTGAAGGCATCCAGCGCGACAAGCGTGCGCAACAGATCATCGACGATGAACTGAAGCGTTACCGTCTCGACCTGAACGACCAGCTGCGCATCGTGGAAGGCGACGCGTTCCAGCGTCTCGCACGCATGCTCGTGGGCAAGGTCGCGAACGGCGGTCCGAAGAAGCTCGCGAAGGGCACGAAGATCGACCAGGCTTACCTGGAAGACCTCGACCACTACCACTGGTTCGACATCCGCCTCGCGGACGACGAAGCAGCGGCGCAGCTCGAAGCGATCAAGAACTCGATCGAAGAAAAGCGTCACCAGTTCGACCTCGCGTTCGAAGAGAAGCGCAAGAAGCTCACGCAAGGCGACGAACTGCCGCCGGGCGTGCTGAAGATGGTCAAGGTGTACCTCGCGGTCAAGCGTCGCCTGCAGCCTGGCGACAAGATGGCAGGCCGTCACGGTAACAAGGGTGTCGTGTCGAAGATCGTCCCGATCGAAGACATGCCGTACATGGCCGATGGCCGTCCGGCAGACGTCGTGCTGAACCCGCTGGGCGTTCCGTCGCGGATGAACGTGGGTCAGGTTCTGGAAGTGCACCTCGGCTGGGCCGCGAAGGGCCTCGGCTGGCGTATCGGCGAAATGCTGCAGCGTCAGGCGAAGATCGAGGAACTGCGCGTGTTCCTGACGAAGATCTACAACGACTCGGGCCGCAAGGAAGACCTCGAAAGCTTCACGGACGAAGAGATCCTCGAACTCGCGAAGAACCTGCGCGAAGGCGTGCCGTTCGCAACGCCGGTGTTCGACGGTGCGACCGAGGAAGAAATGGGCAAGATGCTCGACCTCGCGTTCCCGGACGACATCGCTGAACAGCTCGGCATGAACCCGTCGAAGAACCAGGTTCGTCTGTACGACGGCCGCACGGGTGAAATGTTCGAACGTCGCGTGACGCTCGGCTACATGCACTACCTGAAGCTGCACCACTTGGTCGACGACAAGATGCACGCGCGTTCGACCGGCCCGTACTCGCTCGTCACGCAGCAGCCGCTGGGTGGTAAGGCGCAGTTCGGTGGCCAGCGTTTCGGTGAAATGGAAGTGTGGGCACTCGAAGCGTACGGCGCGTCCTACGTGCTGCAGGAAATGCTGACGGTGAAGTCGGACGACGTGACCGGCCGGACGAAGGTGTACGAAAACCTCGTCAAGGGCGATCACGTGATCGATGCAGGCATGCCGGAATCCTTCAACGTGCTCGTGAAGGAAATCCGCTCGCTCGGTATCGATATCGATCTCGACCGCAATTAATCGGACTACGGAGAGAAAGCAATGAAAGCTCTGCTCGATCTATTCAAGCAAGTCCAACAGGAAGAAGTTTTCGACGCGATCAAGATCGGTCTGGCCTCGCCGGACAAGATCCGTTCGTGGTCGTTCGGCGAAGTGAAGAAGCCGGAGACCATCAACTACCGTACGTTCAAGCCGGAACGCGATGGTCTCTTCTGCGCGAAGATCTTCGGGCCGATCAAGGACTACGAGTGCCTGTGCGGCAAGTACAAGCGTCTGAAGCACCGCGGCGTGATCTGCGAGAAGTGCGGCGTCGAAGTGACGCTGGCGAAGGTGCGTCGCGAACGGATGGGCCACATCGAGCTGGCCTCGCCGGTCGCTCACATCTGGTTCCTGAAGTCGCTGCCGTCGCGTCTGGGCATGGTGCTCGACATGACGCTGCGCGACATCGAACGCGTGCTGTACTTCGAAGCGTATGTGGTGATCGAACCGGGCATGACGCCGCTGAAAGCGCGGCAGATCATGACCGAAGAGGATTACTACAACAAGGTCGAGGAATACGGCGACGAATTCCGTGCCGAAATGGGCGCGGAAGGCGTGCGTGAACTGCTGCGCGCGATCAACATCGACGAGCAGGTCGAGACGCTGCGCACCGAGCTGAAGAACACCGGCTCGGAAGCGAAGATCAAGAAGTACGCGAAGCGCCTGAAGGTCCTCGAGGCATTCCAGCGCTCGGGCATCAAGCCCGAGTGGATGATCCTCGAAGTGCTGCCGGTGCTGCCGCCGGAACTGCGTCCGCTCGTGCCGCTGGACGGCGGCCGTTTCGCGACGTCGGACCTGAACGACCTGTATCGCCGCGTGATCAACCGTAACAACCGGTTGAAGCGTCTGCTCGAGCTGAAGGCACCTGAAATCATCGTCCGCAACGAAAAGCGGATGCTGCAGGAAGCCGTCGACTCGCTGCTCGACAACGGTCGTCGCGGCAAGGCGATGACGGGCGCAAACAAGCGTCCGCTGAAGTCGCTCGCCGACATGATCAAGGGTAAGGGCGGTCGTTTCCGTCAGAACCTGCTGGGCAAGCGCGTCGACTACTCGGGCCGTTCGGTCATCGTGGTCGGCCCGACGCTGAAGCTGCACCAGTGCGGCCTGCCGAAGCTGATGGCGCTCGAGCTGTTCAAGCCGTTCATCTTCAACAAGCTGGAAGTGATGGGCGTCGCGACGACCATCAAGGCTGCGAAGAAGGAAGTCGAGAACCAGACGCCGGTGGTGTGGGACATCCTCGAAGAGGTGATCCGCGAGCACCCGGTGATGCTGAACCGTGCGCCGACGCTGCACCGTCTCGGTATCCAGGCGTTCGAGCCGGTGCTGATCGAAGGCAAGGCAATTCAGCTCCACCCGCTCGTCTGCGCGGCGTTCAACGCCGACTTCGACGGTGACCAGATGGCCGTTCACGTGCCGCTGTCGCTCGAAGCGCAGATGGAAGCGCGGACGCTGATGCTGGCGTCGAACAACGTGCTGTTCCCGGCCAACGGCGATCCGTCGATCGTGCCGTCGCAGGATATCGTGCTGGGTCTGTACTACGCGACCCGCGAAGCGGTTAACGCCAAGGGCGAAGGCCTGTCGTTCACGGGCGTGTCGGAAGTGATCCGCGCGTACGAGAACAAGGAAGTCGAGCTGGCATCGCGTGTCAACGTGCGGATCACCGAAATGGTCCACAACGAAGACACGTCGGAAGGCGCACCGCCGTTCGTGCCGAAGATCTCGCTGTATGCGACGACCGTCGGCCGCGCGATCCTGTCGGAGATCCTGCCGCACGGCCTGCCGTTCTCGGTGCTGAACAAGCCGCTGAAGAAGAAGGAAATCTCGCGCCTGATCAACACGGCGTTCCGCAAGTGCGGTCTGCGCGCGACGGTGGTGTTTGCCGATCAGCTGATGCAGTCGGGTTTCCGTCTCGCGACGCGTGCCGGCATCTCGATCTGCGTGGACGACATGCTCGTGCCGCCGCAGAAGGAAACGATCGTCGGCGACGCCGCGAAGAAGGTGAAGGAGTACGACCGCCAGTACATGTCGGGTCTCGTCACCGCGCAGGAACGCTACAACAACGTGGTCGACATCTGGTCGGCAACGTCGGAAGCGGTCGGCAAGGCGATGATGGAGCAGCTGTCGACGGAGCCGGTGACGGACCGCGACGGCAAGGAAACGCGCCAGGAATCGTTCAACTCGATCTACATGATGGCCGACTCGGGCGCCCGGGGTTCGGCGGTTCAGATTCGTCAGCTGGCCGGTATGCGAGGCCTGATGGCGAAGCCGGACGGCTCGATTATCGAGACGCCGATTACCGCGAACTTCCGCGAAGGTCTGAACGTGTTGCAGTACTTCATCTCGACCCACGGTGCACGTAAGGGTCTGGCTGATACGGCACTGAAGACCGCGAACTCGGGTTACCTGACGCGTCGTCTCGTCGACGTCACGCAGGATCTGGTCGTGGTGGAAGACGATTGCGGCACGTCGAACGGCGTGGCGATGAAGGCACTCGTCGAAGGCGGTGAAGTCGTCGAAGCGCTGCGCGACCGTATCCTCGGCCGCGTTGCGGTGGCGGACGTCGTGAACCCGGAAACGCAGGAAACGGTGTACGAATCGGGCACGCTGCTCGACGAAACGGCGGTCGAGGAAATCGAACGCCTCGGCATCGACGAAGTGCGCGTGCGCACGCCGCTGACCTGCGAAACGCGTTACGGCCTGTGCGCAGCCTGCTACGGTCGTGACCTCGGCCGCGGCTCGCTCGTGAACGTCGGCGAAGCAGTCGGCGTGATCGCGGCACAGTCGATCGGTGAACCGGGCACGCAGCTGACGATGCGTACGTTCCACATCGGTGGTGCGGCATCGCGTGCGGCAGTGGCTTCGTCGGTCGAAGCGAAGAGCAACGGTATCGTGCGCTTCACGGCGACGATGCGCTACGTCACGAACGCGAAGGGCGAGCAGATCGTCATTTCCCGTTCGGGCGAAGCGATGATCACCGACGATTTCGGTCGCGAGCGCGAGCGTCACAAAGTGCCGTACGGCGCGACGCTGCTGCAGCTCGACGGTGCGACGATCAAGGCAGGCACGCAGCTCGCCACGTGGGATCCGCTGACGCGTCCGATCATCACCGAGTACGGTGGTACGGTGAAGTTCGAGAACGTCGAGGAAGGCGTGACCGTCGCGAAGCAGATCGACGACGTGACCGGCCTGTCGACGCTGGTCGTGATCGACGTGAAGCGTCGTGGCTCGCAAGCTTCGAAGAGCGTGCGTCCGCAGGTCAAGCTGCTCGACGCGAACGGCGAAGAAGTGAAGATTCCGGGCACGGAGCACGCAGTGCAGATCGGCTTCCAGGTCGGCGCACTGATCACCGTGAAGGATGGTCAGCAGGTGCAGGTCGGTGAAGTGCTCGCACGTATCCCGACGGAAGCGCAGAAGACGCGTGACATTACCGGCGGTCTGCCGCGGGTGGCGGAACTGTTCGAAGCGCGTTCGCCGAAGGATGCCGGCATTCTCGCGGAAGTCACCGGTACGACGTCGTTCGGTAAGGACACGAAGGGCAAGCAGCGTCTCGTCATCACGGACCTCGAGGGCAATCAGCACGAGTTCCTGATCGCGAAGGAAAAGCAGGTTCTGGTTCACGATGCCCAGGTGGTCAACAAGGGCGAAATGATCGTGGACGGTCCGGCCGATCCGCACGACATCCTGCGTCTGCAGGGTATCGAGGCGCTGTCGCGCTACATCGTCGACGAAGTGCAGGACGTGTATCGTCTGCAGGGCGTGAAGATCAACGACAAGCACATCGAGGTGATCGTTCGCCAGATGCTGCGTCGTGTGCAGATCACCGACAACGGCGATACGCGCTTCATCCCGGGCGAGCAGGTCGAGCGTTCCGACATGCTGGACGAGAACGATCGCATGATCGCCGAGAACAAGCGTCCGGCTTCGTACGACAACGTGCTGCTTGGTATCACGAAGGCATCGCTGTCGACCGACTCGTTCATCTCCGCGGCATCGTTCCAGGAAACGACCCGGGTGCTGACCGAAGCGGCGATCATGGGCAAGCGCGACGATCTGCGTGGCCTGAAGGAAAACGTGATCGTCGGCCGTCTGATTCCGGCCGGTACGGGTCTCGCGTTCCACAAGGCACGCAAGGCGAAGGAATCGTCGGATCGCGAGCGTTTCGACCAGATCGCAGCGGAAGAGGCATTCGACTTCGGCACGCCGAGCGCGCCGGCAGAAGAGCCGCAGCAACATCCGGCAGCCGAGTAAGTGCGGGCGGCGCGAGCCGCCTTGCCTTACCTTGCTGTCACCGAGACCGCCCGGTTATGCCGGGCGGTTTTTTTTCATCTGTCGTTCATGCGCATGACGGGCCTGCCGCGCGGCTGCCGCAGGCCCGTCATGCGCGCGAACGAATCCTGGCCAATCGGCCAAATCCGCACGATTCGCCACGCGTCGCGCGAGCGGGTTGTTAAAATTGCGGTCATCGCTTAGCCGTCCCTGCCCTCATTCATGTCCCGCGCCCTCGAAATCCTCGACGAAGTATTTGGTTATCCCGCATTTCGCGGCCAGCAGGGCGAGATCGTCGAACACGTCGCCGGCGGCGGCGATTGCCTTGTGCTGATGCCGACCGGCGGCGGCAAGTCGTTGTGCTACCAGATTCCGGCGCTGCTGCGCCGCGAGGCCGGGCAGGGCGCCGGCATCGTCGTATCGCCGTTGATCGCGCTGATGCAGGACCAGGTCGCCGCACTGAGCGAAGTGGGGGTGCGCGCCGCGTACCTGAATTCGACGCTGTCGGGCGCCGAGGCCGCGGCGACCGAGCGCGCGCTGCGCGAGGGCGAAATCGACCTGCTGTACGTCGCGCCGGAACGGCTGATGACGGGGCGCTTCCTCGATCTGCTCGAGCGCGCGAAGATCGGCCTGTTCGCGATCGACGAAGCGCACTGCGTGTCGCAATGGGGGCACGATTTCCGCCCGGAATACATTCAACTGTCGGTGCTGCACGAGCGGTTCCCGGCGGTGCCGCGAATCGCGCTGACGGCCACGGCCGATGCGATTACGCGCGACGAGATCATCCACCGTCTCGCGCTCGACGATGCGCGCGTGTTCGTGTCGAGCTTCGACCGCCCGAACATCCGCTACCGGATCGTCGAAAAGGACAACGCGCGCTCGCAACTGCTCGATTTCATTCGTGCCGAGCACACGAATGCCGACGGTACGACCGATGCCGGCGTCGTCTATTGCCTGTCGCGCCGCAAGGTCGAGGAAACGGCCGAATGGCTGAAAGCGCAGGGCGTGCGTGCGCTACCGTATCACGCGGGCATGGAGTTCGAGGTGCGGCAGAAGCATCAGGAAATGTTCCAGCGCGAGGAGGGCATCGTGATGTGCGCGACGATCGCGTTCGGCATGGGCATCGACAAGCCGGACGTGCGCTTCGTTGCGCACCTGGATCTGCCGAAAAGCGTCGAAGGCTACTACCAGGAAACGGGCCGCGCCGGCCGCGACGGGATGCCTGCGAATGCGTGGATGGCGTACGGCCTCGGCGACGTCGTCCAGCAGCGCAAGATGATCGACGAGTCCGATGCGGACGATGCGCACAAGCGCGTCCAGACGTCGAAGCTCGACGCGCTGCTCGGGCTGTGCGAGACGATCTCGTGCCGACGCGTGCGGCTGCTGAACTACTTCGGCGAGGAGAGCAAGCCGTGTGGCAACTGCGATACGTGCCTCGAGCCGCCGGCGTCGTGGGACGCCACGCGTGAGGCGCAGATGGCGCTGTCGTGCGTATTCCGCGCGCAGCGTGCAAGCGGCTTCAATTTCGGCTCGAGCCACCTGATCGAGATCCTGCGCGGCGGGCGCACCGAAAAGGTGTTGCAGCGCGGCCACGACCAGCTCACGACGTTCGGAATCGGCGCGTCGCTGTCGGAGCCCGAATGGCGGGCGATTTTCCGGCAGCTCGTCGCGTACGGCTACCTGGCCGTCGATCATGGCGGCTTCGGCGCGCTCGTGCTGACCGAGGCCGCGAAGCCTGTGCTGAAGAACGAGGAGAAGGTCACGCTGCGCCGCTACGTGAAGCCGCAGCGCACGCGCCAGTCGTCGAGCCGCAGCGGTACGCGCGTCGATCCGACGGCCGGCATGGGCACGCGTGAGCGCGCACGGTGGGATGCGCTGCGCGCGTGGCGTGCGGAAACGGCGAAAACGGACGGCGTGCCGGCCTACGTGATCTTCCACGACGCAACGCTCGCCGAGATCGCACGCAACGCGCCGGAGACGATCGACGACCTGCGCCATATCCCCGGCATGGGCGTGCGCAAGCTCGAACGCTTCGGCGACGAGATCATCGACGTCGTCGAGTCAGCCTGACACAGGTGTTCCGACCCCTCCGGTAAACCACGCGTTCGGCTGGCGAATCACGCAAGCCGTTGACTTAGTTGGTATTTCCGGAATATCATGCTGGGTTCCGGTATTCGGTGGGCCGAGTCGCGTTCCAAGGTTCGCACCCGTTTCGCCGGTTCGGAAGTCAACTGTGCGCCGATTCTCGCTTTGCCCGAAATCGATGCGCAGATTTTGTTCAATTTCAGGAATAAACAATGCCAACCATCAACCAACTGGTTCGCAAAGGCCGTCAGTCGGAAACGACGAAGAGCAAGAGCCCGGCCCTGCAGGACTGCCCCCAGCGTCGCGGCGTGTGCACCCGTGTGTACACGACGACGCCGAAGAAGCCGAACTCGGCACTCCGTAAGGTCGCCAAGGTTCGTCTGACGAACGGCTTCGAAGTGATTTCGTACATCGGTGGTGAAGGCCACAACCTGCAGGAACACTCGGTTGTGCTGATCCGCGGCGGCCGTGTGAAGGACTTGCCGGGTGTGCGTTACCACATGGTTCGCGGCTCGCTGGATACCCAGGGCGTCAAGGACCGTAAGCAAGCGCGCTCGAAGTACGGCGCGAAGCGTGCAAAGGCTGCCAAGTAAGCAGTTTTTGATCAGGGATCGCCGCAGGGCGGTCAAGGCGGGAGTGCCGGATTGCCGGTGCTGTCGAGTAAGTGGTCACCCGGCCAAGCTGGTTAGTCGTGAAGATGTGATCGGGTTTGTTGGTGGCCGCGGAGCTGGAACCAGCTCCAACTGAACAAGTAAAGGAAGAATCATGCCGCGTCGTCGCGAAGTCCCCAAGCGGGAAGTGTTGCCGGATCCGAAGTTCGGTAACGTTGATGTAGCCAAGTTCATGAACATGCTGATGCTGTCCGGCAAGAAGTCGGTCGCAGAGCGCATCGTTTATGGCGCATTCGAACAAATCCAGACCAAGGGTGGCAAGGACCCGCTGGAAGTGTTCACGGTTGCGCTCAACAACGTCAAGCCGGTGGTCGAAGTGAAGAGCCGTCGCGTTGGTGGTGCCAACTATCAAGTTCCGGTCGAAGTGCGCCCGTCGCGTCGTATGGCATTGGCGATGCGCTGGCTGCGTGAGGCTGCGAAGAAGCGTAGCGAGAAGTCGATGGCCCTGCGCCTGGCAGGTGAACTCTCCGAAGCGGCCGAAGGCCGTGGCGGCGCGATGAAGAAGCGCGACGAAGTTCACCGCATGGCAGAAGCCAACCGCGCGTTCTCGCATTTCCGTTTCTAAGCGCCTGGCTGGGCTTTTAGCGGAAATAAATTCCGGGCGGGTGCGCTTTTCAGGCGCCTCGCCCGTTTGTGTTGAAGCATGATGCAGCAGGGCTGCATCGTGTCATCCCAGTAGAGGATCAAAGTGGCTCGCAAGACTCCTATCGAGCGCTACCGCAATATCGGTATTAGCGCTCACATCGACGCCGGCAAAACGACGACGACCGAGCGCATTCTGTTTTACACCGGTGTGAACCACAAGATCGGTGAAGTCCACGACGGCGCAGCCACGATGGACTGGATGGAGCAGGAACAGGAGCGTGGCATCACGATCACGTCCGCTGCTACCACCGCCTTCTGGAAGGGCATGGGCGGCAACTATCCGGAACACCGCATCAACATCATCGACACGCCGGGCCACGTCGACTTCACGATTGAAGTTGAGCGCTCGATGCGCGTGCTCGACGGCGCGTGCATGGTGTACTGCGCAGTGGGCGGCGTGCAGCCGCAGTCGGAAACGGTGTGGCGCCAGGCTAACAAGTACAAGGTGCCGCGTCTCGCGTTCGTCAACAAGATGGACCGTACCGGCGCGAACTTCTTCAAGGTCTACGACCAGCTCCGTCTGCGCCTGAAGGCGAACCCGGTTCCGGTCGTGGTGCCGATCGGCGCGGAAGAGAACTTCAAGGGCGTCGTCGACCTGATCAAGATGAAGGCGATCATTTGGGACGAAGCGTCGCAAGGCACGAAGTTCGACTACGTCGACATCCCGGCCGAGCTCGCAGAGACCTGCAAGGAATGGCGCGAAAAGATGGTCGAAGTGGCTGCTGAAGCCAGCGAAGACCTGATGAACAAGTACCTGGAAGAAGGCGACCTGCCGGAAGCCGACATCGTCAAGGCGCTGCGTGATCGTACGATCGCGTGCGAAATCCAGCCGATGCTGTGCGGTACCGCGTTCAAGAACAAGGGCGTGCAGCGTATGCTCGACGCCGTGATCGACTTCCTGCCGTCGCCGGTCGACATCCCGCCGGTCAAGGGCGAGCTCGAAAACGGTGAAGAAGCAGAGCGCAAGGCGTCGGACGAAGAGAAGTTCTCGTCGCTCGCGTTCAAGATCATGACCGACCCGTTCGTCGGCCAGCTGATCTTCTTCCGTGTGTACTCGGGCGTCGTCAACTCGGGCGACACGCTGCTGAACTCGACCAAGGGCAAGAAGGAACGCCTCGGCCGTATTCTGCAGATGCACGCGAACCAGCGTGAGGAAATCAAGGAAGTCCGCGCAGGCGACATCGCCGCAGCGGTCGGCCTGAAGGAAGCGACCACGGGCGACACGCTGTGCGACCCGGCGAACCCGATCGTTCTCGAGCGCATGGTGTTCCCGGAGCCGGTGATTTCGCAGGCTGTCGAGCCGAAGACCAAGGCTGACCAGGAAAAGATGGGCCTCGCACTGAACCGTCTGGCTCAGGAAGACCCGTCGTTCCGCGTGCAGACCGACGAAGAGTCGGGCCAGACCATCATTTCGGGCATGGGCGAACTCCACCTCGAAATTCTGGTCGACCGGATGAAGCGTGAATTCGGCGTGGAAGCAACCGTCGGCAAGCCGCAGGTTGCCTACCGCGAAACGATCCGTTCGACGGCGAAGGACGTCGACGGCAAGTTCGTCAAGCAGTCGGGTGGTCGCGGCCAGTACGGTCACGCAGTCATCACGCTCGAGCCGAACGAACAAGGCAAGGGCTACGAGTTCTTCGACGAGATCAAGGGTGGTGTGATTCCGCGTGAATACATCCCGGCGGTCGACAAGGGTATCCAGGACACGCTGAAGTCGGGCGTGCTGGCTGGCTTCCCGGTCGTCGACGTGAAGGTTCACCTGACGTTCGGTTCGTACCACGACGTTGACTCGAACGAAAACGCGTTCCGCATGGCCGGTTCGATGGCGTTCAAGGAAGCGATGCGCAAGGCGAACCCGGTCGTCCTCGAGCCGATGATGGCTGTCGAAGTCGAGACGCCGGAAGACTACATGGGCAACGTGATGGGCGACCTGTCGGGCCGTCGCGGTATCGTCCAGGGCATGGAAGACATGGTTGGCGGCGGCAAGATCGTGCGCGCCGAAGTACCGCTGTCGGAAATGTTCGGTTACTCGACGTCGCTGCGTTCGCTGACGCAAGGTCGTGCAACGTACACGATGGAGTTCAAGCACTACGCTGAAGCTCCGCGCAACGTTGCAGAAGCGATCATCAGCGCGAAGTCGAAGTAATTCGTTATCTCAATCGATAATTTTTGAAAGAAGAGAATCATGGCAAAAGGTAAATTCGAGCGGACCAAGCCGCACGTGAACGTTGGTACGATTGGTCACGTTGACCACGGCAAGACGACGCTGACGGCAGCGATCACGACGGTTCTGACGAAGAAGTTCGGCGGCGAAGCGAAGGCATACGACCAGATCGACGCGGCACCGGAAGAAAAGGCGCGCGGCATCACGATCAACACGGCACACGTCGAGTACGAAACGGCTAACCGCCACTACGCACACGTCGACTGCCCGGGCCACGCTGACTATGTGAAGAACATGATCACGGGCGCAGCGCAGATGGACGGCGCGATCCTGGTTTGCTCGGCAGCAGACGGCCCGATGCCGCAGACGCGTGAGCACATCCTGCTGGCACGTCAGGTTGGCGTTCCGTACATCATCGTGTTCCTGAACAAGTGCGACATGGTGGACGACGCTGAACTGCTCGAGCTGGTCGAGATGGAAGTTCGCGAACTCCTGTCGAAGTACGACTTCCCGGGTGACGACACGCCGATCGTGAAGGGTTCGGCCAAGCTGGCGCTGGAAGGCGACACGGGCGAGCTGGGTGAAGTGGCGATCATGAGCCTGGCCGACGCGCTGGACACGTACATCCCGACGCCGGAGCGTGCAGTTGACGGCGCGTTCCTGATGCCGGGGGAAGACGTGTTCTCGAGCTCAGGTCGTGGCACGGTCGTGACGGGTCGCGTTGAGCGCGGCATCGTGAAGGTCGGCGAAGAAATCGAAATCGTCGGTATCAAGCCGACGGTGAAGACGACCTGCACGGGCGTTGAAATGTTCCGCAAGCTGCTGGACCAAGGTCAGGCAGGCGACAACGTTGGTATCCTGCTGCGCGGCACGAAGCGTGAAGACGTGGAGCGTGGCCAGGTTCTGGCGAAGCCGGGTTCGATCACGCCGCACACGCACTTCACGGCTGAAGTGTACGTGCTGAGCAAGGACGAAGGCGGCCGTCACACGCCGTTCTTCAACAACTACCGTCCGCAGTTCTACTTCCGTACGACGGACGTGACGGGCTCGATCGAGCTGCCGAAGGACAAGGAAATGGTGATGCCGGGCGACAACGTGTCGATCACGGTGAAGCTGATCGCTCCGATCGCGATGGAAGAAGGTCTGCGCTTCGCAATCCGCGAAGGCGGCCGTACGGTCGGCGCCGGCGTCGTCGCCAAGATCATCGAGTAATATCGACGATCCGCGGATCCCACGGGATCCGCGATTCCGCGGTATGCAGTCCGTACCGTCGAAACCGGGTGTCCAGCTTGCGCTGGCACCCGGTTTTGTTTTTCCGTCACGCGAACGCGCGGGGCGAGAAACTCGCACCATCGCTCCAGAATTTCGTGTAGAATCGCGGGCTTAGCAGTGGAAGTACCGTCCGGAACCTGATGTCTCGCTCCCCGCAGGCGTCAAGTTTCACGTTCTTTTAGTGTCCGGCGATGCAACATCGCCTCGCTCTTTCCAAGGAATCGTCATGCAGCAACAGAAAATCCGCATTCGCCTGAAGGCATTCGACTATCGTCTGATCGATCAATCGGCTGCCGAGATCGTCGATACCGCGAAGCGGACTGGCGCAATCGTCCGTGGCCCGGTGCCGCTGCCGACGCGCATTCAGCGTTTTGACATCCTGCGTTCGCCGCACGTCAACAAGACGTCGCGCGATCAGCTCGAAATCCGTACCCACCAGCGCCTGATGGACATCGTCGATCCGACCGACAAGACGGTTGACGCGCTGATGAAGCTCGACCTGCCGGCTGGCGTCGACGTGGAAATCAAGCTGCAGTAAGGCTTCCAGCGCCGATCGGCTTGCCGGGCGGCGCTAAGTCTTTGATTGCTTGCGGAAAACGCGAAGGCGGGCTATAATGCTTGGCTTTTCGCGTATTCGCGTAAAAAAGTTGGGCCTTGCGTGCCCGGCATTTTGTAAATCAGCCCCGACCAATCGCAGTCGGGAATGGAGAAAATGATGAGCCTTGGACTCGTAGGTCGCAAGGTTGGCATGACCCGTATCTTCACGGCGGAAGGGGATTCGATTCCCGTCACCGTGCTGGACGTGTCGGACAACCGCGTGACGCAGATCAAGACTGTTGAAACCGACGGCTACACGGCCGTGCAGGTTGCATTCGGCTCCCGTCGTGCCTCGCGCGTGACGAAGCCGCTGGCAGGTCATCTCGCCAAAGCCGGTGTTGAAGCCGGTGAAATCCTCAAGGAATTCCGCATTGACGCGGCCAAGGCAGCTGAGCTGTCGAATGGCGCCGTGGTCGGTGCCGATCTTTTCGAAGTGGGCCAGAAGGTCGACGTGCAAGGCGTGTCGATCGGTAAGGGCTACGCCGGTACGATCAAGCGTTACAACTTCTCCTCCGGCCGTGCCACGCACGGTAACTCGCGCTCGCACAACGTGCCGGGCTCGATCGGTATGGCGCAGGATCCGGGTCGTGTTTTCCCGGGTAAACGCATGACGGGTCACATGGGTGACGTGACGGTGACGGTGCAGAACCTCGAAATCGCCCGTATCGACGCAGAGCGCAAGCTGCTGCTCGTGAAGGGTGCGATTCCGGGCGCGAAGGGCGGCAAGGTCTTCGTGACGCCGGCCGTCAAGACCAAGGGGGCGAAATAATGGAACTCAAGCTCCTGAACGAAAATGGTCAGGAAGGTGCAGTGGTCAACGCATCGGACGTCGTGTTCGGTCGTGACTACAACGAAGCGCTGATCCACCAGGTCGTCGTCGCTTACCAGGCGAATGCTCGCCAGGGTAACCGCGCACAGAAGGACCGTGAGCAAGTCAAGCACACGACGAAGAAGCCGTGGCGCCAGAAGGGTACGGGCCGCGCTCGTGCCGGTATGTCGTCGAGCCCGTTGTGGCGTGGCGGTGGTCGTATCTTCCCGAATTCGCCGGAAGAAAACTTCTCGCACAAGGTCAACAAGAAGATGCATCGCGCAGGTCTCTGCTCGATCTTCTCGCAGCTGGCCCGTGAAGGCCGTCTGTCGGTCGTCGAGGACATCATCCTCGAAGCGCCGAAGACCAAGCTGCTGGCCGAAAAATTCAAGACCATGGGTCTCGACTCCGTGCTGATCATTACGGATACGGTCGACGAGAACCTGTACCTGGCTTCGCGCAACCTGCCGCACGTGGCGATTGTCGAGCCGCGCTACGCTGACCCGCTGTCGCTGATCTACTTCAAGAAAGTGCTGGTCACGAAGGCTGCGGTCGCCCAGATCGAGGAGTTGCTGTCATGAGCGAGATTCGCAAGAACGATCATCGTTTGATGCAGGTCCTGCTCGCGCCGGTGATCTCGGAAAAGGCGACGCTGGTTGCCGACAAGAACGAGCAAGTCGTGTTCGAAGTCGCACCGGATGCCACGAAGCAGGAAGTGAAGGCGGCTGTCGAGCTGCTGTTCAAGGTTGAAGTTGATTCGGTCAACGTGCTGGTTCAGAAGGGCAAGCAAAAGCGCTTCGGCCGTTCGATGGGCCGTCGCAAGGACGTGAAGAAGGCGTACGTTTGCCTGAAGCCCGGCCAGGAAATCAACTTTGAAGCGGAGGCCAAGTAATCATGGCAATCGTTAAAGTTAAGCCGACATCGCCGGGTCGCCGCGCGATGGTCAAGGTGGTCAACAAGAACCTGCACCAGGGCAAGCCGTTCGCGGCACTGCTCGACTCGCAGAGCTCGACCGCCGGCCGTAACAACAACGGTCGTATCACCACGCGTCACAAGGGTGGTGGTCACAAGCAGCACTACCGTATCGTCGATTTCCGTCGCACGAAGGATGGCATTCCGGCAAAGGTCGAGCGTCTCGAGTACGACCCGAACCGTAGCGCGAACATCGCGCTGGTGCTCTACGCAGACGGCGAACGTCGCTACATCATCGCCCCGAAGGGCCTGACCGTCGGCCAACAGCTGATGTCGGGTTCGGAAGCGCCGATCCGTGCAGGCAACACGCTGCCGATCCGCAACATTCCGGTCGGTACGACGATCCACTGCATCGAGATGCTGCCGGGCAAGGGCGCGCAAATGGCGCGTTCGGCCGGTACGTCGGCCATGCTGCTCGCCCGTGAAGGCGTCTACGCGCAGGTTCGTCTGCGTTCGGGCGAAATCCGCCGCGTGCACATCGAGTGCCGTGCAACGATCGGTGAAGTCGGCAACGAAGAGCATAGCCTGCGCCAGATCGGCAAGGCTGGCGCGAACCGCTGGCGCGGTATCCGCCCGACGGTGCGTGGCGTTGCGATGAACCCGGTTGATCACCCGCACGGTGGTGGTGAGGGCAAGACGGCTGCAGGTCGCGATCCGGTTAGCCCGTGGGGTACGCCGGCTAAGGGTTATCGCACCCGTAGCAACAAGCGCACGACGACGATGATCGTCCAGCGCCGTCACAAGCGTTAAGGAGTAGGCAATGGCACGTTCTGTTAAAAAAGGTCCGTTCTGCGACGCCCATTTGCTGAAGAAAGTTGAGGCGGCTGCAGCTTCGCGCGACAAAAAGCCGATCAAGACCTGGTCGCGTCGTTCGACGATTCTGCCGGATTTCATCGGCCTGACGATCGCTGTTCACAACGGCCGTCAACACGTTCCGGTGTACATCTCGGAAAACATGGTCGGCCACAAGCTTGGCGAGTTCGCACTGACCCGTACGTTCAAGGGTCACGCAGCCGACAAGAAGGCCAAGAAATAAGGGGCAATCAAGATGGAAGTGAAAGCAATTCATCGCGGTGCCCGCATCTCGGCGCAGAAAACGCGCCTTGTGGCTGACCAGATCCGCGGTTTGCCGGTCGACAAGGCGCTGAACGTTCTGACGTTCTCGCCGAAGAAGGCGGCTGGCATCGTGAAGAAGGTTGTGCTGTCGGCAATCGCGAATGCGGAGCACAACGAAGGCGCTGATATCGACGAGCTCAAGATCAAGAGCATCTACGTCGACAAGGCTGCATCGCTCAAGCGTTTCACCGCGCGCGCCAAGGGCCGCGGTAACCGCATCGAGAAGCAATCCTGTCACATCACTGTGACGGTCGGGAATTAAGGAGCCATACGATGGGACAGAAAATTCATCCGACTGGCTTCCGCCTGGCTGTCAGCCGCAATTGGGCTTCGCGTTGGTACGCGAACAACAACAATTTCGCGGCGATGCTGCAGGAAGACATCGGTGTTCGTGAATACCTGAAGAAGAAGCTGAAGAACGCTTCGGTCGGTCGGGTCGTCATCGAGCGTCCGGCGAAGAACGCGCGCATCACGATTTACAGCTCGCGTCCGGGTGTGGTCATCGGCAAGAAGGGCGAGGATATCGAGCAGCTGAAGACGGAACTGCAACGCCGCATGGGCGTTCCGGTTCACGTCAACATCGAAGAAATCCGCAAGCCGGAAACCGATGCTCAGCTGATCGCTGACTCGATCACGCAACAGCTCGAGCGCCGGATCATGTTCCGTCGCGCGATGAAGCGTGCGATGCAGAACGCGATGCGTCTGGGTGCCCAAGGCATCAAGATCATGAGCGCGGGCCGTCTGAACGGTATCGAAATCGCTCGTACGGAGTGGTATCGCGAAGGTCGCGTGCCCCTTCACACGCTGCGTGCTGATATCGACTACGCGACCTCGGAAGCGAAGACGACCTACGGGATCATCGGCGTCAAGGTGTGGGTTTACAAGGGCGATACGCTCGGCCGCAACGACGCACCGGTGGTGGAAGAAGTAGCCGAAGACAAGCGTCCGCGTCGCAATGCGCGTCCGGGCGACCGTCGTCCGCGCCGTGACGGCGAAGGCGGCGCTCCGGGTGCTCGTCGTGGCGCACCGCGCCGCGGCGCCGGCAAGCCCGAAGACGGCAAGACTGGAGAATAACGATGCTGCAACCGAAACGCAGAAAGTATCGTAAAGAGCAGAAGGGTCGTAACACCGGCAAGGCGACGCGCGGCAACGCAGTGTCGTTCGGTGAATTCGGCCTGAAGGCTATCGGTCGCGGTCGTCTGACCGCACGCCAGATTGAAGCGGCGCGTCGTGCAATGACGCGTCACATCAAGCGTGGCGGCCGCATCTGGATCCGGATCTTCCCGGACAAGCCGATTTCGCAGAAGCCGGCCGAAGTGCGTATGGGTAACGGTAAGGGTAACCCGGAGTACTACGTCGCCGAGATTCAGCCGGGCAAGATGCTCTATGAAATGGACGGCGTAACCGAAGAACTGGCACGCGAAGCGTTCCGTCTGGCTGCAGCCAAGCTGCCGCTGAAGACGGCGTTCATCGTGCGCCAGCTCGGCGCCTAAGGAGAAAATATGAAGGCTTCCGAACTTCTCCAGAAAGACCAGGCCGCGCTCAACAAGGAGCTGGCGGACCTGCTGAAGGCGCAATTCGGCCTGCGCATGCAACTCGCGACCCAGCAGCTCACGAACACGAGCCAGCTGAAGAAGGTTCGTCGCGACATCGCACGTGTGCGGACCGTCATGACTCAGAAGGCGAACCAGAAATGAACGATAGCGTGAAAACCTCGCTGAAGCGGACGCTGGTCGGTCGGGTCGTCAGCAACAAGATGGACAAGACCGTCACCGTGCTGATCGAGCACCGCGTCAAGCACCCGATCTACGGCAAGTATGTCGTGCGTTCGAAGAAGTACCACGCGCACGATGAAGCGAACACCTACAACGAAGGCGATCTCGTCGAAATCCAGGAAACCCGTCCTGTTTCGAAGACGAAGGCCTGGACGGTGTCGCGCCTCGTCGAAGCAGCTCGCGTCATCTAAGCGGGCAGCGCAGTAGGCAGTAACAGGCACTTCTCCGCGAAGTGCTTGAAATCGCAAAGTATTTGCTTGCGTGACCAGGATTATTTGTTATAATCCTGGTCTTCCCTCTTTATGGGAGCCCCGTCGCGGGCGAAGTTGGTGGGGGAAGCGGACTGGCGCCTGCCTGTCCGAAAGATTCACCGAATTGCGATGGCGGGTTTCGTTTGCCGTCGCTGCTGTTCCAACCCAAGCAGCCGATTGGCTGACGGGACCAAGACTGACCGAATGCATCATGGTGGTGCATCCGGATTAAGTTGGGAAAGACAAACCATGATCCAGACCGAATCTCGGCTCGAAGTAGCCGACAACACGGGTGCACGTGAAGTCCTGTGCATCAAGGTGCTCGGCGGCTCGAAGCGTCGTTATGCCGGCATTGGCGACATCATCAAGGTGAGCGTCAAAGAGGCAACGCCGCGCGGGCGCGTGAAGAAAGGCGAAATTTACAACGCCGTGGTGGTCCGCACCGCCAAGGGCGTGCGCCGTCAAGACGGCTCGCTGATCAAGTTCGACGGCAACGCCGCTGTGCTTTTGAATAACAAGCTCGAGCCGATCGGCACCCGTATTTTCGGGCCGGTCACGCGTGAGCTGCGTAGCGAACGATTCATGAAGATCGTTTCGCTGGCGCCGGAAGTGCTGTAAGGAGTCGCGATGAACAAGATTCGCAAAGGTGACGAAGTCATCGTCGTCACTGGCAAGGACAAGGGCAAGCGCGGCGTCGTGCTGGCTGTCGGTGCAGAGCATGTGACGGTTGAAGGTATCAACCTCGTCAAGAAGCATGTGAAGCCGAACCCGATGAAGGGTACGACGGGCGGCGTGGAAGCGAAGACGATGCCCCTGCATATTTCGAACGTCGCACTGGTCGACGCGAATGGCAAGGCGTCGCGTG
The DNA here is from genome assembly GCF_002223205.1 of Burkholderia sp. AU27893. Lineage (NCBI taxonomy): Bacteria > Pseudomonadati > Pseudomonadota > Betaproteobacteria > Burkholderiales > Burkholderiaceae > Burkholderia > Burkholderia sp. AU27893. The sequence continues at coordinate 358,920 of NZ_NKFD01000001.1, forward strand.
TTGGCATCAAGGTCGAGGAAGGCAAGAAGGTTCGCTTCCTGAAGACGACCGGTGCTGTACTGAGCGCCTGACGCAGCGGAGTAAAAAATGGCTCGTTTTCAAGAGTTTTACAAAGAAAAGGTTGTGCCCGGCCTGATCGAGAAGTTCGGTTACAAGTCGGTCATGGAAGTGCCGCGCATCACCAAGATCACGCTGAACATGGGTCTTGGCGAAGCGATCGCTGACAAGAAGATCATCGAGAACGCCGTTGGCGACCTCACGAAGATCGCTGGTCAGAAGCCGGTCGTGACCAAGGCACGCAAGGCAATCGCAGGCTTCAAGATCCGCCAGGGCTACCCGATCGGCGCGATGGTGACGCTGCGTGGCCAAGCGATGTACGAATTCCTCGACCGTTTCGTGACGGTTGCCCTGCCCCGCGTGCGTGACTTCCGCGGCGTGTCGGGTCGTGCTTTCGATGGCCGTGGCAACTACAACATCGGTGTGAAAGAGCAGATCATTTTCCCCGAAATCGACTACGACAAGATCGACGCACTGCGTGGGCTGAACATCAGCATCACGACGACTGCGAAGACCGACGACGAAGCAAAGGCTCTGCTCGCCAGCTTCAAGTTCCCGTTCAGAAACTGAGGTTACCGTGGCTAAACTGGCACTGATCGAACGTGAAAAGAAGCGCGCCCGCCTGGTCGCGAAGTTCGCAGCAAAGCGCGATGCGCTGAAGGCGATCGTCGAAGACCAAAGCAAGTCGGAAGAAGAGCGCTACGAAGCACGCCTTGAGCTGCAGCAACTGCCCCGCAACGCAAACCCGACCCGCCAGCGTAACCGCTGCGCGATCACGGGCCGTCCGCGTGGCACGTTCCGTAAATTCGGCCTCGCGCGTAACAAGATTCGTGAAATCGCATTCCGTGGCGAGATTCCTGGCCTGACCAAGGCGAGCTGGTAATAGGAGAAACGTAAATGAGCATGAGTGATCCTATCGCCGATATGCTGACTCGCATCCGCAACGGGCAGATGGTCGAGAAGGTATCGGTGTCGATGCCCTCGTCGAAAGTCAAGGTTGCAATCGCGCAAGTCCTGAAAGACGAAGGCTATATCGACGATTTCGCCGTGAAGGCGGAAGGTGCGAAGTCCGAACTGAATATCGCGCTGAAGTACTACGCCGGCCGTCCGGTTATCGAACGCATCGAACGCGTATCGAAGCCTGGCCTGCGCGTGTACCGCGGCCGTAACGACATCCCGCAGGTCATGAATGGCCTCGGTGTGGCAATCGTGTCGACGCCGAAGGGCGTGATGACCGACCGCAAGGCGCGCGCTACCGGCGTCGGCGGCGAAGTCATCTGCTACGTCGCTTAAAGCCGAGGAGAGAGAAACATGTCTCGAGTAGGTAAGAGCCCGATCGCGCTGCAAGGCGCGGAAGTCAAGCTGGCCGACGGTGCGATCACCGTCAAGGGCCCGCTGGGCACCATCACGCAAGCGATCAATCCGCTCGTGAACGTGGCGAACAACGACGGCACGCTGAACCTGTCGCCGGTGGACGAAAGCCGCGAAGCAAATGCACTGTCGGGCACGATGCGCGCGATTATCGCGAATGCCGTGCACGGCGTGACCAAGGGTTTCGAGCGCAAGCTGACGCTGGTTGGCGTCGGTTATCGTGCGCAAGCGCAAGGCGACAAGCTGAACCTGTCGCTGGGTTTCTCGCACCCGGTGGTGCACCAGATGCCGGAAGGCGTCAAGGCAGAAACCCCGACGCAAACCGAAATCGTGATCAAGGGGATCAACAAGCAACAAGTCGGTCAAGTGGCTGCGGAAGTCCGCGGTTACCGTCCGCCGGAACCCTACAAGGGCAAGGGCGTGCGCTATTCCGACGAGGTTGTGATCCTCAAAGAAACGAAGAAGAAGTAAGGGTGCGCAATCATGGATAAGACTCAATCTCGCCTGCGCCGCGCTCGCCAGACGCGTATCAAGATCGCTGAGCTGCAGGTCGCGCGTCTCGCCGTGCATCGCACGAACACGCACATCTACGCTCAAGTGTTCTCGCCGTGCGGCACCAAGGTGCTCGCCAGCGCGTCGACGCTCGAAGCAGAAGTGCGCGCAGAACTGGCCGACAAGTCGGGCAAGGGCGGCAACGTCAATGCCGCGACGCTGATCGGCAAGCGTATTGCCGAAAAGGCAAAGGCTGCCGGCATCGAATCCGTCGCCTTCGACCGCTCGGGCTTCCGCTACCACGGCCGCGTCAAGGCGCTGGCTGAGGCAGCTCGCGAAGCTGGGCTCAAGTTCTAAGGAAGGAATTCGTCATGGCAAAGATGCAAGCGAAAGTTCAGGCTGACGAGCGCGACGACGGCCTTCGCGAAAAGATGATTTCGGTCAATCGCGTGACCAAGGTCGTGAAGGGTGGCCGTATTCTCGGCTTCGCCGCACTGACCGTGGTTGGCGACGGTGATGGCCGCATCGGTATGGGCAAGGGCAAGGCGAAGGAAGTGCCGGTCGCTGTCCAGAAGGCAATGGAACAAGCTCGCCGCAACATGTTCAAGGTGCCGCTCAAGAACGGCACGCTGCAACACGAAGTGCACGGCAAGCATGGCGCATCCGCTGTCCTCCTCGCTCCGGCGAAGGCAGGTACGGGCGTGATCGCCGGCGGCCCGATGCGCGCAGTGTTCGACGTGATGGGCGTTCAGAACGTTGTGGCAAAGAGCCACGGTTCGACGAACCCGTACAACCTCGTTCGCGCCACGCTGGACGGTCTGCGCAAGCAGTCCACCCCGGCAGACATCGCGGCGAAGCGCGGCAAGTCCGTCGAAGAAATTTTGGGCTAAGCCCGGGTGGTCACCATGTCTGAAAAAACTGTCAAGGTTCAGCTCGTTAAGAGCCTGATCGGGACCCGCGAATCGCACCGCGCGACCGTGCGTGGCCTGGGCCTGCGCCGACTCAACTCGGTCAGCGAGCTTCAGGACACGCCGGCGGTCCGCGGCATGATCAACAAGGTCTCGTACCTCGTTAAGGTCATCGCGTAAGCGGCCCTACGGATCAAGGAGTTGATATGGAATTGAATAACCTGAAGCCGGCAGCTGGCGCCAAGCACGCCAAGCGTCGCGTCGGCCGTGGCATCGGTTCGGGCCTCGGCAAGACGGCTGGCCGTGGTCACAAGGGTCAGAAATCGCGTTCGGGCGGCTTCCACAAAGTCGGTTTCGAAGGCGGTCAGATGCCGCTGCAACGTCGGCTGCCGAAGCGCGGCTTCACGTCGCTGACGAAGGAATTCGTCGGTGAAGTGCGCCTGGGCGACCTCGAGAAGCTGCCGGTCGATGAGATCGATCTGCTCGCACTGAAGCAAGCCGGCCTGGTCGGCGAGCTGACGAAGAGCGCAAAGATCATCGCGACCGGCGAACTGAAGCGCAAGATCGTCGTGAAGGGTCTCGGTGCCACCAAGGGTGCGCGCGCTGCGATCGAAGCGGCTGGCGGTTCGTTCGCCGAGTGACACGCGTAGCGCGTCGTCACTTGCATTCATCGGAGAAGGTACTTGGCTAACAGCCCGAGTCTTGCAAAACCCGGTCGAAGCACGGCGAAATTCGGCGATCTGCGCCGGCGAGCAATGTTCTTGCTCCTGGCGCTGATCGTCTATCGCATCGGCGCGCACATTCCCGTGCCGGGCATCGATCCGGATCAACTGGCTAAGCTGTTCCAGAGCCAGGCGGGCGGCATCCTGGGCATGTTCAACATGTTCTCGGGTGGCGCGCTTTCCCGCTTCACGATCTTTGCGCTGGGGATCATGCCGTACATCTCGGCGTCGATCATCATGCAGTTGCTGGCGATTGTCTCGCCGCAGCTCGAGGCGCTGAAGAAGGAAGGGCAGGCAGGGCAACGGAAGATCACGCAGTACACGCGGTATTTCACCGTGGTGCTCGCGACCTTCCAGGCGTTCGGTATCGCGGCTGCGCTGGAAAACCAGCCGGGCCTCGTTACTGACCCCGGCATGCTGTTCCGTCTGACGACGGTCGTGACGCTGGTTACCGGTACGATGTTCCTGATGTGGCTCGGCGAGCAGATTACCGAGCGTGGTCTGGGCAACGGTATCTCGATCATCATCTTCGGCGGGATCGCAGCAGGGTTCCCGAATGCCGTCGGTGGGTTGTTCGAGCTGGTGCGTACGGGTTCGATGAGCATCATTTCGGCGATCATCATCGTCGTCCTGATTGCCGCGGTGACTTACCTGGTCGTGTTCATCGAACGCGGTCAGCGCAAGATCCTCGTGAACTACGCGAAGCGCCAGGTCGGCAACAAGATCTACGGTGGGCAGTCGTCGCATCTGCCGCTGAAGCTGAACATGTCGGGTGTGATTCCGCCGATCTTCGCATCGTCGATCATTCTGTTCCCGGCAACGATTCTCGGCTGGTTCAGTACCGGTCAGCCGACGGGAAGCTGGATTTCCAATACGTTGCATAACGTTGCGGAAGCGCTGAAGCCGGGCCAGCCGGTCTATGTGCTGCTGTACACGCTGGCGATCGTGTTTTTCTGCTTCTTCTACACCGCACTGGTGTTCAACAGCAGGGAAACCGCAGACAACCTGAAGAAGAGTGGCGCGTTTGTTCCGGGCATCCGTCCGGGTGATCAGACCGCACGATATATCGACCGCATCCTCACGCGTCTGACGCTGGCCGGTGCGATCTACATCGTCTTCGTGTGTCTGCTGCCGGAGTTTCTGGTGCTGCGCTGGAACGTGCCGTTTTATTTTGGTGGAACGTCGCTGCTGATCATTGTCGTCGTCACGATGGACTTTATGGCGCAGGTGCAGTCGTACGTTATGTCGCAACAGTATGAGTCACTGCTCAAGAAGGCGAACTTCAAGGGCGGCAACATCCCGATGCGTTGAAAGGACTATGGCCAAAGACGATGTAATCCAGATGCAGGGTGAGGTGATTGAAAACCTCCCGAATGCGACCTTCCGCGTGAAGCTGGAAAACGGCCATGTCGTGTTGGGGCATATTTCCGGAAAGATGCGGATGCACTACATCCGCATCCTGCCGGGCGACAAGGTGACGGTTGAATTGACGCCTTACGATCTGTCTCGTGCGCGGATCGTGTTCCGGGCGAAGTGATTTGAAAAAAGGGTATTATCATGAAAGTGATGGCATCGGTTAAGCGCATTTGCCGCAATTGCAAGATCATCAAGCGCAAAGGCGTCGTTCGCGTGATCTGCAGCTCGGATCCGCGCCACAAGCAGCGCCAAGGCTGACCGCGCGTTTGTTTGCGCTTTTTGTTTGAGGAAAAACAATGGCTCGTATCGCAGGGGTTAACATCCCGAATCACCAGCACACCGAGATCGGCCTGACGGCAATCTTTGGTGTCGGCCGCACCCGTTCGCGCAGCATCTGCGTGGCAGCTGGCGTCGATTTTTCGAAGAAGGTCAAGGACTTGACCGACGCAGACTTGGAAAAGCTGCGTGAAGAAGTGGGCAAGTTTGTCGTCGAAGGCGATCTGCGCCGTGAAGTGACGATGAACATCAAGCGCCTGATGGACCTCGGTTGCTACCGTGGTGTTCGTCATCGCAAGGGCCTGCCGATGCGCGGTCAGCGTACGCGTACGAACGCACGTACTCGCAAGGGTCCGCGTCGTGCAGCGCAAGCGCTGAAGAAGTAAGCGGAACTGACAGTTACAGGAAAACGTAATGGCTAAGGCTTCGAACACCGCGGCGCAACGCGTTCGCAAGAAGGTTAAGAAGAACGTCGCTGAAGGCGTGGTTCACGTTCACGCGTCGTTCAACAACACGATCATCACGATCACCGATCGCCAAGGCAACGCACTGGCATGGGCGACGTCGGGCGGTCAGGGCTTCAAGGGCTCGCGCAAATCGACGCCGTTCGCTGCCCAGGTCGCAGCCGAGTCGGCTGGCCGCGTCGCGATGGAATACGGCGTGAAGAATCTGGAAGTGCGGATCAAGGGCCCGGGCCCGGGTCGTGAGTCGGCAGTGCGCGCACTGCACGGCCTCGGCATCAAGATCACCGCGATTTCGGACGTCACCCCGATTCCGCACAACGGCTGCCGTCCGCCGAAGCGTCGTCGTATCTAAAAGTGTGCTGGCACGTTCGTGCTAGCACATTGCCTGTCGCCGCTCAGCGTCGACGGGCGTTGCTTTTTTGATTGACTAAGCCCACCGTTCGCCCCAAAGGGCGCGAACTAGCGCGGATTCAGATCTGCGTGACTGATTGATAGAGGAATGCAAAGTGGCACGTTATATCGGCCCGAAGGCCAAGCTGTCCCGCCGTGAAGGCACCGACCTGTTCCTGAAGAGCGCACGCCGCTCGCTCGCCGACAAGTGCAAGCTCGACAGCAAGCCGGGTCAGCACGGCCGTACCTCGGGCGCACGTACGTCCGACTACGGTACGCAGCTGCGCGAAAAGCAGAAGGTCAAGCGTATCTACGGCGTGCTGGAGCGTCAGTTCCGCCGCTACTTCGCTGAAGCCGACCGCCGCAAGGGCAACACGGGTGAAAACCTGCTGCAACTGCTCGAATCGCGTCTCGACAACGTCGTGTATCGCATGGGCTTCGGCTCGACCCGCGCTGAAGCGCGTCAGCTGGTGAGCCACAAGTCGATCACCGTGAACGGCGTCGTCGCGAACGTCCCGTCGCAGCAAGTGAAGGCAGGCGACGTCGTCGCGATCCGCGAAAAGGCGAAGAAGCAGGCGCGTATCGTCGAAGCGCTGTCGCTGGCCGAGCAAGGCGGCATGCCGAGCTGGGTTGCAGTCGATGCGAAGAAGTTCGAAGGCACGTTCAAGCAAATGCCGGAACGCGCTGAAATCGCAGGCGACATCAACGAAAGCCTGATCGTCGAATTGTATTCGCGTTAATCCGATTGACGGCCGAGGTACCCCGATTGCGTTGCGCAAGGAGGGGCCTCGGCTGTTTATTTTCTGGTTGTTACCGGTCAGCCTTATCGGTGTAACGAGCCGAGGGTATTGAAAAGGAAAGCCCATGCAAACCAGTTTGCTGAAACCCAAGATCATCGCCGTGGAATCGCTGGGCGAGAACCACGCGAGGGTGGTCATGGAACCGTTCGAACGCGGTTACGGCCACACCTTGGGCAATGCGCTTCGCCGCGTGCTGCTGTCGTCGATGGTTGGCTACGCGCCGACCGAAGTGACGATCGCGGGCGTGGTGCACGAGTACTCGACGCTGGATGGCGTGCAGGAAGACGTCGTCAACCTGCTGCTGAACCTGAAGGGCGTGGTGTTCAAGCTGCATAACCGTGACGAAGTGACGGTTACGCTGCGCAAGGAAGGTGAAGGCGTTGTCACGGCCGGCGATATCGAGCTGGCTCACGACTGCGAAGTCATCAACCCGAATCACGTGATTGCACACCTGTCGAAGGGCGGCAAGCTCGACGTTCAGATCAAGATCGAAAAGGGTCGCGGCTACGTGCCCGGCAACGTTCGTCGCTACGGCGAAGACACGGCCAAGATCATCGGCCGCATCGTCCTCGACGCATCGTTCTCGCCGGTTCGCCGCGTGAGCTACGCTGTCGAAAGCGCACGTGTCGAACAGCGTACCGACCTCGACAAGCTCGTGATGAACATCGAGACGAGCGGTGTGATCACGCCGGAAGAAGCGATCCGTCAATCGGCCCGCATCCTGGTCGACCAGCTGTCCGTGTTCGCGGCGCTGGAAGGCACGGAAACGGCAGCCGAAGCGCCGTCGCGCGCACCGCAGATCGACCCGATCCTGCTGCGTCCGGTGGACGATCTCGAGCTGACGGTTCGTTCGGCGAACTGCCTGAAGGCCGAGAACATCTACTACATCGGCGACCTGATCCAGCGCACGGAAAACGAGCTGCTGAAGACGCCGAACCTCGGTCGCAAGTCGCTCAACGAGATCAAGGAAGTGCTCGCTTCGCGCGGTCTCACGCTGGGCATGAAGCTCGAAAACTGGCCGCCGGCTGGTCTCGACAAGTAAGCTCGGTTGTTGCTGTAGTTGGCAAAGATGCGGATTTTCCTTTAAAATCCGCATCTTGCTTTTTTTCGTTACCGGCCCGTGCACCCGTCGAGGTGCGATAGAAGAGCTGGATCAAAACTTTGAATCAAGGAAACTGAAATGCGCCATCGTCATGGTCTGCGGAAACTGAACCGCACGAGCAGCCACCGTCTGGCTATGCTCCGTAACATGTCCAACTCGCTGATCGAGCACGAAGTCATCAAGACGACGCTGCCGAAGGCGAAGGAACTCCGTAAAGTCGTCGAGCCGCTGATCACGCTCGGCAAGAAGCCGTCGCTGGCAAACCGTCGCCTGGCGTTCAACCGCCTGCGCGATCGTGACTCGGTGGCGAAGCTGTTCGACGTGCTCGGTCCGCGTTTCGCGAACCGTCCGGGCGGCTACCTGCGCGTGCTGAAGTTCGGCTTCCGCGTGGGCGACAACGCACCGATGGCACTGGTCGAGCTGCTCGATCGTCCGGAAGTCGACGAAACGGAAAACGTGCAAGAAGCTGAGTAAGCTTCCAGTACGCAGCAGTAACTGAAAGGGGCCGAGCAATTGCTTGGCCCTTTTTGTTTTTCCGGCGCCAGCTGCGATCGATTGTCGCAGGGCGGTGCCGGCAGTGTTGCGCGGGCTGCGCTACGATACGGGGCAGCCGGCGCGCGCCCCAGGTGGGCAATCCGCGTCGGCAGGAGCCGATAGACCAGCCAGGAGGGCGCGGATGATAGTGGTGCTGATGCTGACGACGGTGCCCGATGCCGAGACCGCCAAGGCGCTTTCAGACGGTGCGCTCGATGCGCGGCTTGCCGCGTGCGTGTCGGAGCTCGGCGCGATCACGTCGCGCTATCACTGGCAGGGCAAGGTCGAAACGGCCGACGAGATCCAGTTGCTGTTCAAGACGAGCCCCGTGCGGGCGCTCGAACTGGAGCGATTTATTCTCGCGCATCATCCTTACGAGACGCCCGAAATCGTCTCGTGGCAGACGACGGCATCGGCCGCGTACGGCCAGTGGGTGACCAGCGAAACTCAACGTCTATTTCATGTTTAACGGTATGGCGCTTCCCGTGCGCGTGCGCGCGCTGCGATTCCTCGCAGTCCTGTTGTCGTTCATGCTCGTGCTGGGCGGCCTGTCGGTCGCGCGCGCGGCCGACGATTTCCTCGATCCGTCGGTTGCGTTCAAGTTCAGTGCGAGCGAATCGCCGGGACAGGTGGACGTTCGCTTCAAGGTCGCCAACGGCTATTACCTGTACCGCGAGCGGTTCGCGTTCGCGGTGAAGAGCGGGCAGGCGACGCTCGGCGATCCGCAATTCCCGGCCGGCCACGTGAAGTTCGACCAGACGTTCCAGAAGGACGTCGAGACCTACCGTGACGAAGTCGTCGTGCACGTGCCCGTCAAGCAGGCATCGGGCCCGTTCGAGCTCGCGGTGACGTCGCAGGGGTGCGCGGACGAGGGCATCTGCTATCCGCCGGCCGAGCACGTCGTGAAGGTCGACGGCGCCGCGCTGGGTGCCGCGTCGTCGTCACCGTCGCCCGGCGTTGCGGTTGCCGAGGGCAGCTGGTTCGACAAGGTCACGAGCGCCGATTTTGCGCAGTCGCTGCTCGAAGGGCATGGCTTCTTCACGATCGTCGCACTGTATTTCGTCGCGGGCGTCGTGTTGAGCCTCCTGCCGTGTTCGTATCCGATGATTCCGATCGTGTCGGCGATCATCATCGGCCAGGGCACGCGCGCGACGCATGCGCGCGGCTTCGCGCTGTCGCTGACCTATGTGGTCGGCATGGCGCTGGTCTACACGGTGCTCGGCATTGCCGCGGCGCTGGTGGGCCAGAGCCTCGGCGCGTGGTTGCAGAACCCGTGGGTGCTCGGCGCGTTCGGCTTGCTGTTGACTGCGTTTGCCGTCTCGTTGATCTCGGGCAAGGACATCGCGCTGCCCGCGCGCTGGCAGAACGGCGCGGCCGAGGCATCGAGCGCGCGTCAGGGCGGCCATTTCATCGCGGTCGCGGCGATGGGCGCGCTGTCCGCGCTGGTCGTCGGCGCATGCATGACGGCGCCGCTGTTCGCGGTGCTCGCCTTCATCGCGCACACGGGCAATGCGCTGCTCGGCGGCGCTGCATTGTTCGCGATGGGGCTGGGGCTGGGCGTGCCGCTGCTGGTCGTCGGCGTCGGGGCCGGGACGGTACTGCCGCGCGCCGGCGCATGGATGGATGGCGTGAAGGTGTTCTTCGGCATCGTGCTGCTCGCAGCCGCGCTGTGGATCGTGTGGCCCGTGCTGGCGGGTGGCCTGAAGATGGTGCTCGCTGCGTTGTGGCTGCTGATCGCGGCCGCGGCGCTCGGGTTGTTCACGCCGAATGCCGGCGCCACGTCGATCTGGCGTCGCCTTGGCCGTGGCTTGGGCGCTGCGCTCGCGATCTGGGCGGCCACGCTGCTTGTCGGCCTGGCTGCGGGATCGACCGATCCGGTCAAGCCGCTGGCGGTGCTGGCGGCACGCACGGTTGCGTCGGGCGGTACGGCGGCAGCAGGCGCGGCCGCTGCTCAGGAAGGGCCCGCGTTCGCATCGGTGCGCTCGAGCGGCGAACTCGACACGCTGCTGAAGACGGCGAGCCAGCCCGTGATGCTCGACTTCTACGCCGACTGGTGCGTGAGCTGCAAGGAGATGGAGCATCTGACGTTTACCGACCCGCGCGTGCAGGCGCGGCTCGCGCAACTTCACCTCGTGCGCGCGGACGTCACCGCGAACAACCCGGATGACCAGGCGCTGCTGAAGCGCTTCAACCTGTTCGGCCCGCCAGGCATCATCTTCTTCGATCGAAGCGGCAACGAGATCGGGCGCGTGGTCGGCTATCAGGCGGCCGAAACGTTCCTGCGCAGCCTCGACCGGGCTGCGGTCCCGACGGTATGACCATACGTGTCGCGGGCGCGCGGGTGGCGAACCGGCCCGCTTGCGTGGCATGAATTGACGATCGACAACGCATACGGCCGCGATCGACAGCAAACAAAAAACGGCGGGACACCGAAGTGTCCCGCCGTTTTTCTTTCCACCTGCCGGCAGGCGCTTAGCGCTGTGCTTTCAGCAGACGCGCGGCGTCGAGTGCGAAGTACGTGAGCACGCCGTCGGCGCCCGCACGCTTGAACGCGAGCAGCGATTCCAGCACGACCTTGTCGTGATCGAGCCAGCCATTCATCGCGGCGGCCTTCAGCATCGCGTATTCACCGCTCACCTGGTACACGTAGGTCGGGAAGCGGAACTCGTCCTTCACGCGGCGCACGATGTCGAGGTACGGCATGCCGGGCTTGACCATCACCATGTCGGCGCCTTCGTCGATGTCCAGGCGCACTTCGCGCAGCGCTTCGTCGCTGTTCGCCGGATCCATCTGGTAGGTCATCTTGTTGCCCTTGCCCAGATTGGACGCCGAGCCGACCGCGTCGCGGAACGGGCCGTAGAACGCCGACGCGAACTTGGCCGAATAGGCCATGATCCGCGTGTGGATATGGCCGTCGCTTTCGAGCATTTCGCGGATCGCGCCGATGCGGCCGTCCATCATGTCCGACGGGGCGACGATGTCGACGCCGGCTTCCGCCTGCGCGCGCGCCTGGTCGATCAGGATCTCGATCGTGTCGTCGTTGATCACGTAGCCGTTTTCGTCGAGCACGCCGTCCTGGCCGTGGCTCGTGTACGGATCGAGTGCGACGTCGGTCAGCACGCCGAGTTCGGGGAAGCGCTTCTTCAGCTCGTGCACCGCGCGCGGGATCAGGCCTTCCGGATTGGCTGCCTCGCGGCCGTCAGGCGTTTTCACCGACGGCTCGATCGCCGGGAACAGCGACAGCACGGGCACGCCGAGTTCGACGCACTGCTCGGCGACCTGCATCAGCAGATCGACGGACACGCGTTCGACGCCGGGCATCGACGGCACCGGCTGCCGTTCATGGGTGCCTTCGACGACGAACACCGGATAGATCAGGTCGTCGGTGGTCAGGCGGTTTTCGCGCATCAGGCGCCGGGAGAAGTCGTCGCGGCGCATCCGGCGCGGACGATGAAGCGGATGGAAGCTCATGGCGATTGGGTAGAAATCAGGGCAGTAAGACCTTACGGAACCCTTAGGTCATTTTCGGGAGCGTTGGTATATGATAGCGATCGAGCGGCACGCGTCGCGTGCAGCTCCCCGCTTCTCCTCCCTGAGCGGGTGCCTGTCGTTTTTCGATTAGGCTGTTTGACCCGCCGTTCAACGGCGGGTTTTTTTATGAGCCGGCCGAAATCGCAGGCGCCGTCAGGTGCGCGCCGCCGATCCCGGCCGCGCGTTGCCCGATCATTGTGCTACAGGCTCGCTTTTTTCGTCGGCGACGGACGGCCGCACCCAGCTTTCGATCAATTCGTGCGCCTCGTCGAGCCCGACGCGCTTCATCGCCGAGAACAGCTGGACCGTCAGCTTGCCCTGGACGCCCTGGTCACGATACGCATCGAGCCCCTTTTGCGTGGTCCGCAGCGCGTTGATGCTTTCCTGCCGCGTCAATTTGTCGCACTTCGTCAGCAGCGTGTGGATCGGCTTGCCGGTCGGCACGAACCACTCGATCATGCGGCGGTCGAGATCGGTCAGCGGACGGCGCGAATCCATCATCAGGATCAGGCCGCAGAGCTGCGAGCGGGTCGCGAGGTAGGACGACAGCAGCATTTCCCAATGCGCCTTGGCGGCGCCGGGCACTTCCGCGTAGCCGTAGCCGGGCAGGTCGACGAGATTCGCGACGGGCTCGGCGGCCGGACCGACGGAGAAGTAGTTGATATGCTGCGTGCGGCCGGGCGTCTTCGACGCGAAGGCGAGCCGCTTCTGGTTGCACAGCACGTTGATGGCCGTCGACTTGCCGGCATTCGAGCGGCCCGCGAACGCGATTTCCGGCTGGACCGTCGGCGGCAGGTCGCGCAGATGGTTGACGGTCGTGTAGAAGCGGGCTTGATGGAGCAGAAAGGCCATGGGAACCGGAAGGACGGGCGGCGCGAGCCGCTTGGTGGAGGCGGGGTAGCCCCGATAGGCGCCGGAGCTTTCAACACGATATTGTACAATACGGCGGTTTTACCGAAGGCTACCGGGCGCCTGCCTCGCGCTTTTATGTAGCTTCTGCGGTAGACTGAACGCTGTCGTTTTTTGCAGAACCTCAAATTCCCACAAGACGAAACAGGGTGTGCGAATGAATCGACTGTGCAAGTCTCTGATGGTGCTTCAGGTTGCAGCAGGGTTCGTAGGTTTCGTAGCGGAGGCAAACGCGGCGGATGCGGCAAAGCCGGATCTCGACCGTGGCAAGGCGATTGCCGGGCAGGTCTGCGCGTCGTGTCACGGCGCCGACGGCAATAGCGCGTCGGGCAGTTTCCCGAAGCTTGCCGGCCAGCATCCCGAATATCTGGTCAAGCAGTTGAACGACTTCAAGACGCAGCCGGGCGCGAAGGGGCCGATGCGCACCAACGCGGTGATGGTCGGATTCGCGAGCGCGCTGAGCGCGGACGACATGCGCAACGTCGCCGCGTACTACGGGGCGCAGACGACGAAGCTCGGCACCGCGCGCGATGCGGCAACCGTGCCGATCGGCCAGAAGATCTATCGCGGCGGCATCGCGGAGAAGGGCGTACCCGCCTGCGCGAGCTGCCACGGGCCGACAGGGCAAGGGATCCCGGTCCAGTATCCGCGTCTGTCGGGGCAATGGGCCGATTACACGGTCGCGCAGTTGACCGCGTTCCAGCAGGGTGCCGGCGCGCGCAACAACAACGAGGCGATGCATCAGATCGCCACGCGGCTGTCGGACAACGAGATCAAGGCCGTCGCGGATTACATCGCGGGCCTGCGTTGAGCGGTCAGCCGCCAACGGAATGACCGGGCGCCGGAAGGGCGGCCGGAGTCAGAACAAGAAAAGGGTGGGGCGCCGCGTCGTTGCGGTTGCCTCGCCCTTCTTTTTTGTCAGCGCGCGCCGGCCGTCACGAGCGTGCTGGCCGCCCCTTCGGGGGCAATGATCAAAGTGAGCGTTGGGGGCTGTTTCCCCTGAGTCGGAGTTTGAATGAGCGTTACCACGTCGGGGTTGCAGTCGAAGTCAGGTCAGGGCGCGTCCAAGCGCGCGGTCGAGCTGCTGAGCTCGATGCGCTTCGCGATTGCGCTGCTGGTGGTGCTGTCGATTGCGAGCATCATCGGCACGGTCCTGACCCAGGACGATCCGTATCCGAACTATGTGAACCAGTTCGGGCCGTTCTGGGCGGACATCTTCCGCTCGCTCGGCCTGTACAACGTGTACAGCGCGTGGTGGTTCATGCTGATCCTGATCTTCCTCGTCGCGTCGATCTCGCTGTGCGTGATCCGCAACGCGCCGAAGATGCTCGCCGATGCGAAGAGCTGGAAGGACAAGGTTCGCGAAGGCAGCCTGCGGGCCTTCCACCACAAGGCCGAGTACACGACGTCCGGCACGCGCGCGACGGTCACTGCGACGCTCGCGACGTTCGTCACCAAGGCCGGCTACAAGCACATCGTGCGTGAGAACGACGGTGCGACGCTGATCTCCGCGAAGCGCGGTGCGATGACCAAGTGGGGCTACATCTCCGCGCACCTCGCGATCGTCGTGATCTGTATCGGCGGCCTGCTCGACAGCAACCTGCCGATCAAATTCCAGATGTGGATGTTCGGCAAGAGCCCGGTCAACACGAGCGCGACGATCAGCGAGATCTCGCCCGACCATCGCCTGTCCGCGTCGAACCCGACGTTCCGCGGCTACGCGTGGGTGCCCGAGGGGCAGTTCGTGTCGACCGCGATCCTGAACCAGCCGAGCGGCTCGCTGATCCAGGACCTGCCGTTTTCGATCCAGCTCAACAAGTTCATCGTCGACTACTACACGACGGGCATGCCGAAGCTGTTCGCGAGCGACATCGTCGTGATCGATCGCGAGACCGGCCAGAAGATCCCGGCGCGCGTCGAGGTCAACAAGCCGTTCACGTACAAGGGTGTGTCGATCTACCAGTCGAGCTTCCAGGACGGCGGCTCGCAGATGCAGATGACGGCCTACCCGATGACCGGCGGCAACGCGAAAACCTTCCCCGTGAAGGGGACGATCGGCAGTTCGGCGCCGCTGCAGATGCCGGGCAACGACGGCGACACGATCGAGTTCTCCGATTTCCGTGCGATCAACGTCGAGAACATGGCCGACGCGAACGGCAAGCCGGACGTGCGCGGTGTCGCGACGACCAGCTCGCTGAAGGAAGCGTTCGACGAACGCCTCGGCTCCGGCGCGAAGACGTCGAAGCCGACGCAGCTCCACAACATCGGCCCGTCCGTGCAGTACAAGATCCGCGGCAAGGACGGTCAGGCGCGCGAATTCAACAACTACATGCTGCCCGTCGACATGAACGGCGAGCGCGTGTTCCTCGCCGGCGTGCGTGCGAGCCCGAACGACCCGTTCCGCTACATGCGGATCCCGGCCGACAGCCAGGATTCGATCGGCGAATGGATGCACCTGCGTGCCGCGCTCGAGGATCCGTCCGCGCGCGCCGAGGCCGCTGCGCGCTTCGCGCAGCGTTCGCTGCCGGGCATGGACGCATCGCTGCGCAGCCGCCTGCAGGACAGCGCGCTGAAGGTGCTGACCCTTTTTGCGGCGGGCGACGACAGCATCGGGCGTGGCGCCGATGGCCAGCCGATCGGCGGCTTCCAGGCGGTGGCGACGTTCATCGACCGCTCGGTGCCGAAGGCCGAGCAGGAGAAGGCCGCAAGCCTGCTGCTGCGCATGCTCGAGGGCTCGATGTGGGAGGTCTGGCAGATCGCGCGGGAGCGTGCGGGCGAGCCGGCGGCGCAGCAGGGCACCGACACGATCCGCTTCGTGCAGAACGCGATCAATGCGCTATCTGACAGCTTTTTGTATGGATCGCCGGTCTATTTGCAGCTTGACTCATTCAAGCAGGTGCAAGCTTCGGTATTTCAGTTGACGCGCGCACCCGGCAAGAATCTGGTGTATCTTGGCAGCCTGCTGCTGGTCGCCGGCATCTTCTCGATGTTCTACGTGCGCGAGCGGCGCCTCTGGTTCTGGTTGAAGGACGCCGGTTCGGGCGTCGATGTGGTGATGGCAATGTCCACGGCCCGCAAGACCTTCGATTTCGAGAAAGAGTTCGTGCAGACGCGCGACGCGGCGGGTGCCGCGTTGCACGCCGCACCTCGCGACGCCGCGCCGGCCGGTGCGGCATCGACGGCCCGTCCGCCTGCCGGCGACGGTTCCGATTCCGAGAATTCCACCCGGTAACATCATGGATCTCACGCAAGTCTCCTCTTCCCATCGGGCGTCGGCCCAGGCTCCGGTGACGGCGCCGCTGTTCGACGACCGTCCGTTCCTCGCGCGCCTGTCGTTGCTCGACTGGCTGTTCGCACTGGCGCTCGTGGTGGGCGCGGGCTATGCGCTCGTGCACTACAACGCGCACATGGATTATTACGACAAGGCGGTGATGATCGGCACCGTGCCGGCGCTCATCGCGCTCGGCTGGCGCTGGAAGCCCGCGCGACTGATGATGGCGTCGATCGCCGTGCTGGCGCTGCTGTCGATCCAGATCTACCAGGGCGATCTCGCGCGCGCCGATTCGGCGTTCTTCCTCAAATACTTCCTGTCGAGCCAGTCGGCGATCCTGTGGATGAGCGCGCTGTTCGTGCTCGCGACGATCTTCTACTGGATCGGCTTGCTCGCGCGCTCGGAGTCGGGCTCCGCGATCGGCCAGAAGCTTACGTGGGTCGCCGTGCTGATGGGCTTCACCGGCCTGATGGTGCGCTGGTACGAGTCCTACCTGATCGGTTCGGACGTCGGGCACATTCCGGTATCGAACCTGTATGAAGTGTTCGTGCTGTTCAGCCTGATCACCGCGCTGCTCTATCTGTATTACGAAGGCCACTACGGCACGCGCGCGCTCGGCGCGTTCGTGCTGCTGGTGATCAGCGCGGCCGTGGGCTTCCTGATGTGGTACTCGGTCGCGCGTGACGCGCAGCAGATCCAGCCGCTCGTGCCGGCGCTGCAAAGCTGGTGGATGAAGATCCACGTGCCGGCGAACTTCATCGGCTACGGCAGCTTCGCGCTGTCGGCGATGGTGTCGGTCGCGTACCTGATGAAGGAGCGCGGCGTGCTCGCCGATCGCCTGCCGACGCTCGACGTGCTTCACGACGTGATGTACAAGTCGATCGCGGTCGGTTTCGCGTTCTTCACGATCGCGACGATCCTCGGCGCGCTGTGGGCCGCCGAAGCATGGGGCGGCTACTGGAGCTGGGACCCGAAGGAAACCTGGGCGCTGATCGTTTGGCTCAACTACGCGGCGTGGCTGCACATGCGCCTGATGAAGGGCCTGCGCGGCACGGTGGCCGCATGGTGGGCGCTGACGGGCCTGCTCGTGACGACCTTCGCGTTCCTCGGCGTCAACATGTTCCTGTCCGGGCTGCACAGCTACGGCAAGCTGTAAGATTTCCGCTGCTCGTCCGACTATGAGACCGCCGGTGCACTGCGTGCCCGGCGGTTTTCTTTTGTAACGGGCGGGCGGTCCGGGCGTCGAACGGCGCAAGACGGGCCGGGTCGAACGCTCATGAAACTGCGCGCGGCGCAGGCAGGAGGAGCAGCACGATGTGGATCAAACGCCCTTTGCGGAACGTACTGACCGGCGGCGATATTGCGCCCGACGAAATCACGCCGCGTGCGGTGTTCGAGAACCGGCGGCGCGTATTGCAGGCGGCTGGCCTCGCGGCGGCGGGCGGGTTGCTCGGCGGCAGCGGCGCAGCATTGGCCGCCCATGCGTCGCCCGATGCGCGGGCCGCGAAGCTTGCGGCGAAGACGAATGCGAAGTTCGTCGCGGCCGACAAGGTGACGCCGTTCAAGGACATCACCAGCTACAACAACTTCTACGAATTCGGCACGGACAAGAGCGACCCCGCGCAGAACGCGGGCACGCTGCGGCCGCGCCCATGGCGGGTGAGCGTCGAGGGCGAGGTGCTGCATCCGAAGGTATTCGATCTCGACGAACTGCTGAAGCTCGCGCCGCTCGAGGAGCGCGTGTACCGGCTGCGCTGCGTCGAGGGCTGGTCGATGGTGATCCCGTGGATCGGCGTGCCGCTGTCCGAGCTGATCAAGCGCGTGCAGCCGACCGGCAACGCGAAATACGTGCAGTTCGTCACGCTGGCCGATCCGTCGCAGATGCCCGGCCTCTCGGCGCCCGTGCTCGACTGGCCGTACTCGGAAGGACTGCGGATGGACGAGGCGATGAATCCGCTGACGCTGCTGACGATGGGCGTCTACGGGCAGGTGCTGCCGAACCAGAACGGCGCGCCGGTGCGGATCGTCGTGCCGTGGAAGTACGGCTTCAAGAGCGCGAAGTCGCTCGTGAAGATCCGCTTCGTCGACAAGCAGCCGAAGACGAGCTGGAACACGTACGCGTCGAACGAGTACGGCTTTTATTCGAACGTGAACCCGAACGTCGATCATCCGCGCTGGAGCCAGGCGACCGAGCGGCGCATCGGCGAGGACGGCTTTTTCACGCCGAAGCGCAAGACGCTGATGTTCAACGGCTACGGCGACCTGGTCGCGTCGATGTATCAGGGCATGGACCTGAAGAAGAATTTCTGAGGGCGATGGTGAGAAACGACATGCCCCCTTCGACGCTGACGGCCGCGCCCACGGCCGGCGCCGACCAAGGTGCCGCACGGGCCGCCCGGGCGGGTGCGGTCCGTCCCGCCGCGCCGCGCTGGCTCGCACCGGCCAAGGTACTGGTTTTCGCGGCCGGCCTTTATCCGCTCGCGCGCCTCGTGCTGTTCGGGCTGACCGACCGGCTCGGCGCGAATCCGATCGAGTTCATCACGCGCTCGACCGGGCTCTGGACGCTCGTGATCCTGTGCATCACGCTCGCCGTCACGCCGCTTCGGCGCATGACGGGGTTCGCCACGCTGCTGCGCTTTCGGCGGATGATCGGGCTGTTCGCGTTCTTCTACGCGACGCTGCACTTCACGACCTACCTGTGGTTCGACAAGTGGTTCGACGTCGTCGCGATCCTGAAGGACGTCGGCAAGCGCCCGTTCATCACGGTCGGTTTTGCCGCGTTCGTGCTGCTGATTCCGCTCGCGGCCACGTCGCCGCGCGCGATGGTGCGCCGCCTGGGCCGCCACTGGGCGACGCTGCACAGCGCGATCTATGCGATCGCACTGTTCGCCGTGCTGCACTTCTGGTGGATGCGAGCCGGCAAGCACAATCTGGCGCAGCCGAAGCTGTATGCGGGAATCGTCGCCGTGCTGCTCGGCTGGCGGCTCATCGCATGGGGATGGCGGCGCGTGCGCGCGTGACGGCGCAGCCTGAAAAAACAAAAGGCGATGACCGGGAAGTCATCGCCTTGTTTCGTGAGCCGTGCAGGTAGCGCGTCGTTACTTCGCGGCCGGGCTCGACGCCGGTGCAGGCATCGACGATGCGCTGCTCGACAGTTCGGGTGACAGCGTGAGCGGCGTGCCGGACGAATCGGGCACACTGTCGGACGACGCGTTTTCATCGGTCGGCTTCACGTCCGACGGCGGTGTGTCCTGCTGCTGGAGTGGCTTGGGCATCGGAGGCACGGTGGGCAGATAGAGCGCGCCGCTTTGACCGCAGCCGGCAAGAATCGCCAAAGCCGCTACAATCGCGCTCATCCGGAAAACGACTCGCATGATCGTCCCTGAACAATTGAACCGATAGAGTTTAGCATGTCCGATACCGAATACCTGACCCGTGCCGAGGCCGTGCTGGCGGCCGTCGAGCGTACTGTCGACGACGCCAACGACGGCGATCACGACATCGATCTGGAGCGCAACGGCAGCGTCCTGACGCTGACGTTCGAGAACGGCTCGAAGATCATCGTCAACCTGCAGCCGCCGATGAAGGAAGTGTGGATCGCCGCTCGGGCGGGCGGTTTCCACTACCGTTTCATCGACGGCGAATGGCGCGATACGCGCACGGGCACCGAGTTTTTCTCGGCGCTCACCGAATACGCGACGCAGCAGGCTGGCCTGCCGATCACGTTCAGCGCGCCGTAACCGCTCGGGCCGAAGCCGGGGCTGCGCGTCGACGCGTCGTGCCAAAGAAAAAGCGCCCCGCGGGGCGCTTTTTTCATGTTCGGCCGGTGGTCAGTGCGCGAACAGGTTCATGATGTCCTGCTTTTCCTGCTCGTCGACGTGCGGCACGGTGGCGTCGACGTTCTGCGCGGCCGGTGCCTGCGGTACGCCGACCGTCGACACGAAGCCGTGGCCCGGCGCGAACTCGGTGAAGTACAACTCGCCGCCGAGCGATTCAACGCCGTCCGGCATCGTCGGCTTGAACTCGGGCACGCCCTTCAGCGCGGCGCCCATGTAGTCGATCCAGACCGGCAGCGACAGGCCGCCCCCCGTTTCGCGATCGCCGAGGCTGCGCGGATTGTCGTAGCCGATCCACGCGATCGCGGCGAGCGTGTGCTGGTAGCCGGCGAACCACGCGTCGTGCGAGTCGTTCGTCGTGCCGGTCTTGCCCGCGAGGTCGGTGCGCTTCAGCACGTTGGTCCGTGCGCCCGTGCCGCGCTGCGCGACGCTCTGCAGCAGGCTGTTCATCACGTACGCGTTGCGCGGGTCGATCGCGCGCGGCGCATTCTGCTCGGCGACGAGCGGCTGCGCGCGCACGACGATCGCGCCGTTCGGATCGGTGACTTCGGCGATCAGGTACGGATTGACGCGGTAGCCGCCGTTCGCGAAAACCGAGTACGCGCCCGCCATCTGCAGCGGCGTGACCTGGCCCGCGCCGAGTGCCATCGGCAGGTAGGCCGGATGGCGTTCGGCGTCGAAGCCGAAGCGGGTGATGTACTGCTGCGCGTACTTCGTGCCGATGTGGTTCAGGATCCGGATCGACACGAGGTTGCGCGAGCGCTGCAGCGCGGTGCGCATCGACATCGGGCCTTCGAAGCCGCCGCCGTAGTTCTTCGGCTCCCAGGGCTGGCCACCCGTTTCGGCGGCGCTGAAATACAGCGGGCCGTCGTTGATCACGGTGGCCGGCCCGAGGCCCTTGTCGAGCGACGCCGAATAGATGAACGGCTTGAACGACGAACCCGGCTGCCGCCACGCCTGCGT
Source organism: Burkholderia sp. AU27893 (assembly GCF_002223205.1). Classification (NCBI taxonomy): domain Bacteria; kingdom Pseudomonadati; phylum Pseudomonadota; class Betaproteobacteria; order Burkholderiales; family Burkholderiaceae; genus Burkholderia; species Burkholderia sp. AU27893. The sequence continues at coordinate 379,962 of NZ_NKFD01000001.1, forward strand.
GACGTGGTTGAACTTGTTCTTGTTGTAGTCGAAGCCGCCGACGAGCGAGCGGATCGCGCCGTCCTGCGGGACGATCGACAGGAATGCCCCCTCGACCTGCGGCAACTGCGTGATCGACCATTTGCCGGCGTCGTTCTTCACGACGCGGACGATCGCGCCCGGGCGGATGCGGCGATTCGGCTGCGCATTGGCCGACAGCGCGCCCGATGCGAAGCGCAGGTTGTCGCCCTCGATCGTCGCATTGCTGCCGTCGATGAACGCGACCGTGATCTGGCGCGGGCTGGCGGCCGTGACGACCGCGGCGATCAGTTCGCCGTTGTCGGGGTGTTCGAGCAGCGCATCGTCGATCGCCTGTTCGCGGTCGTCGGCCCCGGCCGGCAGCTCGATGAAGCCTTCCGGCCCCCGATAGCCGTGCCGGCGTTCGTAATCCATGATGCCCTTGCGCAGCGCGGTGTACGCGACCTGCTGATCTGCGGAGTCGATCGTCGTGACGACGTTGAAGCCGCGCGTGTAGGTTTCCTCACGGTACTGCGCGTACATCATTTGTCGGACCATTTCCGCGACGTACTCGGCGTGCACGCTGAAATCGCGGCCCGGACCCTTGACGACGAGCGGCTGCGCGGAAGCTTCGTCGTACTGCTCGCGCGAAATGAAGTTCAGCTCGAGCATGCGTTGCAGGATGTATTCCTGGCGCACCTTCGCCCGCTTCGGGTTCACGACCGGGTTGTACGCGGACGGCGCCTTCGGCAGCCCGGCAAGCATTGCGGCTTCGGCGAGCGAGATGTCCTTCAGGTCCTTGCCGAAGTAGACCCGCGCGGCGCTGGCGAAGCCATACGCGCGCTGGCCGAGGTAGATCTGATTCATGTAGACCTCGAGAATCTGATCCTTCGTCAGCGCGCGCTCGATCCGGTACGCGAGCAGCATCTCGTAGATCTTGCGCGTGTAGGTCTTCTCGCTCGACAGGAAGAAGTTGCGCGCGACCTGCATCGTGATCGTGCTCGCACCTTGCGACGCATGGCCGTTCGTCAGCGCGACGATGCCGGCGCGGACGATGCCGGTGAGGTCGACGCCGCCGTGATCGTAAAAGCGTGCGTCCTCGATCGCGAGGATCGCCTTCTTCAGCGAGTCGGGCACGTCCTTGAAATGGACGACGTCGCGGCGCTCTTCGCCGAATTCGCCGATCAGCACGTGATCGGACGTATAGATGCGCAGCGGCACCTTCGGCCGATAGTCGGTCAGCGCGTCGAGCGACGGCATGTTCGGCCATGCAACGACGAGCGCATAGCCGAGCACGAGGCCGCCGGCCACGACGAGCGCGACGCACATCGTGGCGAATCCGAGCAGGACTTTTTGCCACCAGGGCCGCTTCTTCGGCTCCGGGGCGGGAGGCGGGGACGTAGGAGTCGTGGATTGCATAGGCATACCGGAAAACAGTCCCGCGATTATAGCTGCCCGGTAAGACCGGTCCTGACGCGGGGGGCGCCCGCCGCGAAGACGCGGTCTGGCGTGCTTCCAGCATAGCCCGCGCATGGCCGTCGCGAGCGGATGCTGGCCGTTAGGCCGACTGTCGGCCGCACGCGCCGATTTGCAGAATCAGGTCTCGGAAACGCGGCATGGGCCGCGACGATTTCGGGAGGCTGGGATGGCGGGACGATGGCGAGCGCGGTTTGCGCAGGGTGGGCAACGGTCGACGGGAATCGACGTCGGTGCGGATGAGGTGAGGGTGGCCGTGCTGAGCCGGTGCGGCCGGGGCGCGGAGGTGTGCGTCGAGGGGCTGGAGCGGGAGCCGGTCGGGTTGGCGGGCGGGCCGGAGGATGCGCGCTGGGCGGCGGTTGCGCGTGCGCTGGCCGCTGCCGTGTCGAGGCTGTCGGCGGCCGGGGTGCGGTGTGACACGCGCGGCGTGATGGCGTTGCACGATGACGAGATGCGCACCGCGACGCTAGACCTGGCCGGTCGGGCCGATGTCGAGGACGCCGCGCGGCAGGCGGCCGAACGCATCTCGGGGCTGGCGCCGGACAGTCTCGCGTTCGACTGGCGGCAGGACGGCGGCGCGGGAGCCGGCGAGATCGAAATTGCCGTGGCTCCGCTGGCGCTGCTCGAACGGCGGATCGACGTGGCCGCCCAGGCCGGTGTCGACCTGACGGTGGTCGACGGCGAGTCGGCCGCGGCGCTGCGTGCGTTGCGCTATGCCGCGCAATTCGAACCCGACGCGCAGGCGGGCCCCTACGCGGCGCTCTGGTTCCATGACTCGGGCGTGCACGGCTGGCGGATTGACGGCCCGTTGGCCGTACCGGTGCTGACGCTGTCCGGCGCCGTGCCGGGGGCGTTCTCCGATGCATTGCGCCAGCGCGCGCTCGGGGCCGTGTGTTGCGTACTCGTGTCAGGGGACGAGCGGTGTATCGCCCGCGTCGATACGTCCGTCGCCGAGATTGGCGACGTGCTCGGCGCGGTTGCGGTGTCGTTCGACTGCACCGGCTGGAATGGGCAGCCATGCCTGCCCGCCGGCATGCCGGGCGGCCCGGCATGGGCGGTCGCATTCGGGCTGGCATTGCGCGGGGTGTGGGAATGACGGCCTGTCGTGCGGAGCCGGGCGGCTTCAACCTGCTGCCGTACCGCGAGCGGCTGGCGCAGGCGTTGCGACGTCGCCGCGCCGCGCAGTGCGGTGCGGCGATTCTGGTCGGTGTGCTCGGCGCCGGCCTGTGGACGGGCGCCGCCACCGGGGCGCGGTGGCGCGTGGATGCCCAGCGCGCGAGTGTGGAGGCGCGGCTGCGGCAGTTGCAGCCGCAGGTGGCGGCCGCGACACGTGCAGCCAAGGCTGCGGCCGTTGCCGCGCAACGCGACGCGCAGGCGGCCGCGCTCGCCGCGCCTTATCGGCACGTCGCAGGGCTGCTGGCCACGCTGGCGCAGGTGCGTGACGGCACCGTCCGGCTCGACGCGCTGCGCACGACGTCGGCCGGTGCCGTGCTCGATGCACGCGCCGCGAGCTACCGGGCGGTCGCGCGATGGCTCGGTGGGATGGCGCGCGAGCAACGTAGCTGGCGGATCGATATCGATGCACTGAAGCCTGCTTCCGGTGCTCCGGTCGTGACAGGCGGGATGCCGTTCCGGTTCTCGGTCCAGCTGCGCTGGCTCGATGCGATGGCATCCCGGAATGCGTCGGGAGGTGGCGCATGACGGCGGTGCTCGCGCATCGGTTCGCACTGCGCGGCGACGGATGGCGGGGCGGCATGCGGCGCGTGCCGCCGGCGGCTGTGCACGTCGCAGGCTGCGCGCTCGCATTCGCGGCCGTGCTGGCGGGCGGCATTCATCTGGCGAATGCTGCCGACTGGAGCGGGCTCGCGCATAGTCGCGCGTTGCTCGCCGCGGCGCAGACGCGGGAGGCCGACGCGCGGCGTGTCCTGGCTGCCGCTGCACGGCAACGCGGGGTGCAACCGGCGGCGGCACATGGCGATCGCTCGCCGCGTACGCCGGAATGGGCTGCGTTGATGCTGGAACTGGCAAATCGCGCCGCGTCGAGCGGGCTGCGCGACGTATCGATCGAACCGCTGCGCACCGATGGCGCGGTGCCGGACGGTCGGCGCACGGTGCGCATCGTCGCCGAGGGCCGCTTTCACGCGTTGCTGCAGCTGGTCGGCGGGCTGGCTCGTTTCCCGGTTCTGGCTGTGCCGTCCGCGCTGCGTGTCGAACGGGGAAAGGAGGCCGCGCGCGTGGAAATGTCCGTCGACGTGTTTCCGGGGTTGCCGGCGCCGACGTCCACGGGCGGGGAGGCGTCGGTTCTGGCCGACGTGCCCGGCGCCGATCCGTTCGGCGAGGCCGGTTCGTCCGAAGCGGAGGGGGCGGCTGTCCGCCTGGCCGGCACGATTCGCGACGGGCGTACCGGTCTCGCGCTGTTCGACGACGGTGACGGCGCGTTCACGGCCGTGGTCCCTGGCGACACCCTCGGGGTCGCGCGGGTGGTGCGAGTCGATCCCGTCGCCGTGACGCTCGCGACAGCGGACGGCGCGTACCGGGTCACGCTGGACGACGGGAGGCAGCCATGATCAAGCACGGATGCCGGGTGCTCGCCGTTTGGGCCGGATTGACCGCGTCCGGTGCAAGCGCGTCATTGCCGCCACTGCCGGCCGTCTGGCCTGCCGCATCGCTGGATACGCAGGTGCCGGGCCAGCCGTTGCCACAAGGCGCGGTGGACGGTGCGGATCACACCGTAGCGACGGAGGCCGATCCGCCGCCGTTCGATCAGGCGGCTCGCGCGGCGCTGCAAGCGGAGGCCGCCGCCCGTGCACCCGGGCTGGAGGGGCCGCCGATCCCGTTGGCGCCGCCGGCCCGGATGGGCGACGCTGCGGCCCGGCAACCGGGCGATGCGGACGACACGCGGCGGATCTCGCTGAATCTGCAGGGCGCGGGGCTTCCAGCCGCGTTCGACGCGTTCGCGCGGTTCACGGGGCTCAATATCGTCGTCAGCGAGCAGGTGCGCGGCACCGTCACGTTACGTCTGAACAATGTCCGTTGGCGCGATGCCTTCGACACGCTACTCGACACGCACGGGCTCGCGATGACCCGGCGGGGCACCGTGATATGGGTCACGCCGGCGGTCGAACTGGCCGCCCGCGAACGCGAGCGCTTCGAAATGCACGCGCGGGCCGCCGATCTCGAGCCGCTTGCGAGCCGGACGTTCGCGCTGCACTACCCGCGTGCGCAGGACGTGCAGCGACTGCTGGCCGGCGCGACCGGCCAGCGCCTGCTGTCGAAGCGCGGCGCCGCGGCGGCCGATCCGCGCACGAACCTGCTATTCGTCACCGATCTCGCGCCGCGTCTCGACCAGATCGCGAGCCTGATCGAGGCGATCGACCGGCCGTCGCGGCAGGTCCGGATCGAGGCCCGCATCGTCGAGGGCGAGCAGGGTTTTTCGCGCAATCTCGGCGCACGCGTCGCGCTGCGGGCGCGGGAGCGGCCGCCGTCGGGCGAGAGCGGCACGTCTACGACCGTTGCCGGCAACGCGCTCGACCTGGCGGCGCGGCCGCTCGGCGGCTTCGAAGCGGCAACCGCCGGCTTCACGCTGTTCGCCGCACCGTTCAGCCGCGTGCTCGACGTCGAGCTGAGCGCGCTCGAGGCGCAAGGGCGGGGCCAGATCGTTTCGAGCCCGCGCGTGGTGACTGCTGATCGAGTCAAGGCGATCGTCGAACAGGGCTCGGAGTTGCCGTACCAGGCGAAGGTCGGGAACGGCGTGAGCGGCGTGCAGTTCCGCCGGGCCACGCTCAAACTGGAGGTCGAGCCGCAAATCACGCCGGACGGGCGCGTGGTGCTCGACCTGGACGTGACGAAGGACAGCATCGGCGAGCCGACGGCGGCCGGCCCCGCGATCCATACGAAGCACGTCCAGACGCGCGTCGAGGTCGAGAACGGCGGGACGGTCGCCATCGGCGGGATCTATGAACAACTGAACCGGAACGATGTGACGCGCGTGCCGCTCTTGGGCAAAATACCGTTTCTGGGCGCGCTTTTCCGGCACCGCGCGCAACGCGATCAACGTAACGAACTGGTCGTTTTCATCACGCCGACCGTCGTCGATGCGCGCTGCAATGCGCGCGGCGCGGTCAGCACGGATGCCGAGAAAACGGGGACGGAAGCCGCCGACGCAGGCTCGACAAGGCAGCCGCTTTGCCAGTAAGCTGCGCCACACACCAGCAAGATTGAAGCAGAGGAAGCCGTTGCAAGCGCGGGACCCACATGCAAACGTATTTTTCGTCGGCCTTATGGGAGCGGGTAAGACCACCGTGGGCCGTGCGGTCGCGCGTCGTCTCGACAGGACGTTCTTCGACTCCGACCACGAAATCGAGGCCCGCACGGGCGCGCGCATTCCGGTGATCTTCGAGATGGAGGGCGAGGCCGGGTTTCGCGATCGCGAAACGCAGGTGATCGCCGATCTCACGCAGCGCGAGAACATCGTGCTCGCGACGGGCGGCGGCGCGGTGCTGCGCCCGGAAAACCGCGACTGCCTGAAAAACCACGGCATCGTCGTCTACCTGCGCGCCAATCCGCACGATCTGTGGCTGCGCACGCGCAAGGACAAGAACCGCCCGCTGCTGCAGACCGAAGATCCGAAGGGGCGTCTCGAAGCGCTGTACGAGGTACGCGACCCGCTGTACCGCGAATGCGCGGATTTCGTCATCGAGACCGGCCGTCCGTCGGTCAACGGTCTCGTCAACATGGTGCTGATGCAACTCGAACTGGCCGGCGTCATCGCCAAGCCGCTACAAGCATGATTACTGTCAACGTCGACCTGGGCGACCGCGCCTATCCGATTCACATTGGCGCCGGCCTGATCGGCCGCGCCGAGCTGTTCGCGCCGCATATCAAGGGCTCGTCCGTCACGATCGTCACGAACACGACGGTCGATCCGCTCTACGGCGACGCGCTGCGCGCGGCGCTTGCGCCGCTCGGCAAGCGCGTGTCGACGGTCGTGCTGCCGGACGGCGAGGCGTACAAGAACTGGGAAACGCTGAACCTGATCTTCGACGGCCTGCTGACCGACCGCGCGGACCGCAAGACGACGCTCGTCGCGCTCGGCGGCGGCGTGATCGGCGACATGACGGGCTTCGCGGCCGCGTGCTACATGCGCGGCGTGCCGTTCATCCAGGTGCCGACGACGCTGCTGTCGCAGGTCGACTCGTCGGTCGGCGGCAAGACGGGCATCAACCACCCGCTCGGCAAGAACATGATCGGCGCGTTCTACCAGCCGCAGGCCGTGATCGCGGACATCGGCGCGCTGACGACCCTGCCCGACCGCGAACTGGCGGCCGGCGTCGCCGAGATCATCAAGACCGGCGCGATCGCCGATGCGGAATTCTTCGACTGGATCGAGGCGAACGTCGACGCGCTGAACCGGCGCGACCCGGCGGCGCTCGCGCATGCGGTGAAGCGCTCGTGCGAGATCAAGGCGAGCGTGGTGGCGGCCGACGAACGCGAAGGCGGCCTGCGCGCGATCCTGAACTTCGGCCACACGTTCGGCCACGCGATCGAGGCCGGGCTCGGCTATGGTGAGTGGCTGCACGGCGAAGCGGTCGGCTGCGGGATGGTGATGGCGGGCGACCTGTCGGTGCGGCTCGGCCTGCTCGACGAAGCGTCGCGGCAGCGCCTCGATGCGGTGATCGCGGCCGCGCACCTGCCGACCCGCGGGCCCGCGCTCGGCGACGCGCGCTATATGGACCTGATGCGCGTCGACAAGAAGGCCGAGGCCGGCGCGATCAAGTTCATCCTGCTGAAGCGATTCGGCGATACGCTGATCACGCAGGCGCCGGACGAAGCCGTGTTCGCCACACTGGCGCAGACCACCCGCTAACGGCGGCCCGGATGCCCCGGCGCCCCTGACATGGAGGAGACGTGAGCGAGACATCCAGCAGCACACTGCCCGAAGCCGGCCACGCGTCAGCTGCGCCGGTGGCCGAGCCGCCGACGCTGGCGGCGCTGGAAGCCCATCTCGCTCCGTATGCCGCACACGCGTCGCAGTCGCGCGGCCGTCGCCATCCGGAAGCACCGCCGGCGGCGCGCACCGAATTCCAGCGCGACCGCGACCGCATCGTCCATTCGACCGCGTTCCGCCGGCTCGAATACAAGACGCAAGTCTTCGTCAATCACGAAGGCGACCTGTTCCGCACACGCCTCACGCACAGTCTCGAAGTCGCGCAGATCGCGCGCTCGGTCGCGCGCAACCTGCGCCTGAACGAGGATCTCGTCGAAGCGATCTCGCTCGCGCACGACCTCGGGCATACGCCGTTCGGCCATGCCGGGCAGGATGCGCTGAATGCCTGCATGCGCGAGCATGGCGGCTTCGAGCACAACCTGCAGAGCCTGGCGGTCGTCGACGAGCTCGAGGAGCACTACGGCGCGTTCGACGGGCTGAACCTGTGCTTCGAGACGCGCGAAGGCATTCTGAAGCACTGCTCGCGCGAGAATGCGCGCAAGCTCGGCGCGCTCGGCGAGCGCTTCCTGCAGGGCCGCCAGCCGTCGCTCGAAGCGCAGCTCGCCAACATCGCGGACGAGATCGCGTACAACAACCACGACGTCGACGACGGCCTGCGTTCCGGCCTGATCACGATCGAGCAGCTCGCGGAAGTCGAGCTGTGGCAGCGCCACTACGAGGCGGCGCTCGCCGAATTCCCGCACCTCGAAGGCCGCCGCCTCGTGCACGAGACGGTGCGCCGCATCATCAACACGCTGATCGTCGACCTGATCGACGAGACGACGCGCAATCTCGCGCGTGTCGCGCCCGCATCGCTCGACGACGTGCGCGCCGCGCCGCCGCTCGTGTCGCACAGCGAAACGGTCGCTGCGCAAGCGGCCGCCCTCAAGCGTTTCCTCTTCAAGAACCTCTATCGCCACTACAAGGTGATGCGCATGGCGAGCAAGGCGCAGCGGGTCGTCACCGGCCTGTTCGACGCGTTCATCGACGATCCGCGCCTGCTGCCGCCGCCGTATCAGTCCGACGACACCGCGCAGCAGCCGCGCCTCGTCGCGCACTACATCGCCGGCATGACCGACCGCTTCGCGCTGAAGGAGTATCAGCGCCTGTTCGTCATCGGCGACAACTGACTGTCACAAACGATCACTAGACTTCGCCGGTTCAATGGCGACGGGAATGTTGCACACGCTGTTGGTAACGTTTTCATAGGAGAGAGGTCGATGAAGAAGAAGCCTGCGGGGACACTGGTTCGTTCGATCGCGCTCGGCGGCGCGCTGATGTTCGGGATGCAGCACGTGGCGCTCGCCGCGACGGAAATCCAGTTCTGGCATGCGATGGAGGCCGCGCTCGGCGAGCGGGTCAATGCGATCGCCGACCAGTTCAATGCGTCGCAGAGCGACTACAAGATCGTGCCGGTCTTCAAGGGCACCTACGACCAGGCGCTCGCGGCCGGCATCGCCGCCTATCGCAGCGGCAACGCGCCGGCGATCCTCCAGGTCTACGAAGTCGGCACCGCCACGATGATGCAGGCGAAGAAGGCCGTCGTGCCGGTCTACGACGTGTTCAAGCAGGCCGGCGTGCCGCTCGACGAAAAGGCGTTCGTGCCGACCATCGCGAGCTACTACAGCGACGCCAAGACGGGCCATCTCGTTTCGATGCCGTTCAACAGCTCGACGCCGGTGCTGTACTACAACAAGGACGCGTTCAAGAAGGCCGGGCTCGACCCGAACCAGCCGCCGAAGACGTGGGCCGACGTGCAGGCCGATGCCGAGAAGCTGCGCAAGTCGGGGATGGCATGCGGCTTCACGACCGGCTGGCAGGGCTGGATCCAGCTCGAGAACTACAGCGCGTGGCACGGGCTGCCGTTCGCGAGCCGCAACAACGGCTTCGACGGTACCGACGCGGTGCTCGAATTCAACAAGCCGCAGCAGATCGCACACATCTCGTTCCTGCAGCAGATGGCGAAGGACGGCACGTTCACGTACGCGGGCCGCAAGGATGAAGCGTCGGCGAAGTTCTACAGCGGCGACTGCGGGATCCTGACGACGTCGTCGGGCGCGCTCGCGAACGTGCAGAAGTTCGCGAAGTTCAGCTACGGCACGGGCATGATGCCGTACGACGCGAACGTGAAGGGCGCGCCGCAGAACGCGATCATCGGCGGTGCGAGCCTGTGGGTGCTGGCGGGCAAGGATCCGGCGACCTACAAGGGCGTCGCGAAATTCCTCGCGTATCTGGCGTCGCCGGCCGTCGCCGCGAAGTGGCACCAGGACACGGGCTACCTGCCCGTGACGACCGCGGCGTACGACCTCACGCGCCAGCAGGGCTTCTACGCGAAGAACCCGAGCGCCGAAACCGCGATCAAGCAGATGCTGAACAAGCCGCCGCTGCCGTACACGAAGGGGCTGCGCCTGGGCAACATGCCGCAGATCCGCACGGTGGTCGACGAGGAATTCGAACAGGTCTGGGCGCAGAAGAAATCGCCGAAGGACGCGCTCGATTCGGCCGCGTCGCGCGGCGACGAACTGCTGCGCCGCTTCGAGAAGTCGGGCGGCTGAGCCCGCATCGCACCGTGCCGCCGGCCGCGTCGCGTCCTGTCCGGATGCGTGCGCCGGCCGGCGGCACGACCCCCTTTCCGTTACGCCTGACCGGATATCCGCGATGCAATCCCGTTCCCGTTTTGGTACGAGCCTGCTGCCGTACCTGCTGATCGCGCCGCAGCTCGCGATCACCGCCGTGTTCTTCCTGTGGCCGGCCGGCGTCGCGCTGTGGCAGTCGACGCAGATGCAGGATGCGTTCGGCTCGTCGAGCGAATTCGTCGGCCTCGCGAACTTCACGCACCTGTTCGCCGATCCGCTGTATCTCGATTCGTTCCGCACGACGCTCGTGTTCAGCTCGCTCGTCACGGTGAGCGGGCTCGTCGTGTCGCTGATTCTCGCCGCGTGCGCCGACCGCGTGATCCGTGGCGCGCGCGTGTACCGCACGCTGCTGATCTGGCCGTACGCAGTCGCGCCGACGATCGCCGCCGTGCTGTGGGCGTTTCTGTTCAACCCGAGCATCGGCCTGATCACCTATGCGCTCGCGAAGAGCGGCATCGTGTGGAACCACGCGCTGAACGGCGGGCAGGCGATGTTCCTCGTCGTGCTCGCGTCGGTATGGAAACAGGTGAGCTACAACTTCCTGTTCTTCTACGCGGGCCTGCAGGCGATTCCGCGCTCGCTGATCGAGGCGGCGGCGATCGACGGCGCCGGGCCGGTGCGGCGCTTCTTCAACATCGTGCTGCCGCTGCTGTCGCCCACCAGCTTCTTCCTGCTGGTCGTGAACCTCGTCTACGCGTTCTTCGACACGTTCCCGGTGATCGACGCGGCCACCGGCGGCGGCCCGGCGCAGAGCACGAAGACGCTGATCTACAAGATCTTCGCGGAGGGCTTCCAGGGGCTCGACATCGGCAGCTCGGGCGCGCAGTCGGTCGTGCTGATGATCATCGTCGTCGGGCTCACGGTGATCCAGTTCCGCTTCGTCGAACGCAGGGTGCAATACGCATGATCGAAAATCGCAAGGGCTTCGACCTGTTCTGCCACGCGGTGCTGATCGCCGGTGTGGTGCTGATCGTGTTTCCCGTCTACGTCGCGTTCTGCGCGGCGACGATGAACGCGCAGGAAGTGTTCACGGTGCCGCTGTCGCTCGTGCCGAGCACGCACCTGTTCGAGAACGTCGCGTACATCTGGGGGCACGGCAGTGGCGGCACGACGGCGCCGTTCGGCCGCCTGCTCGTGAACAGCTTCGCGATGGCGCTCGGCATCGCGGTGGGCAAGATCGCGGTGTCGATCCTCTCCGCGTACGCGATCGTCTATTTCCGCTTCCCGTTCCGCAACACGGCGTTCTGGCTGATCTTCGTCACGCTGATGCTGCCGGTGGAAGTGCGGATCTTCCCGACCGTGCAGGTCGTGTCGACGCTGCACCTGACGAACACCTACGCGGGGCTCACGCTGCCGCTGATCGCATCGGCGACCGCGACGTTCCTGTTCCGCCAGTTCTTCATGACGCTGCCCGACGAGCTGATGGATGCGGCGCGCATCGACGGCGCGGGGCCGCTGCGGTTCTTCTGGGACGTCGTGCTGCCGCTGTCGAAGACGAGCATCGCGGCGCTGTTCGTGATCACGTTCATCTACGGCTGGAACCAGTATCTGTGGCCGATCCTGATCACGACGGAGGCGTCGCTGTCGACGGCGGTGGTGGGTATCAAGACGATGATCGCGAGCGGCGACGCCGCGACCGAATGGCAATACGTGATGGCGGCGACGCTGCTGGGAATGATCCCGCCGCTCGTCGTCGTGCTGGCGATGCAGCGCTGGTTCGTGCGCGGCCTCGTCGATTCCGAGAAATGAATGACAGACGGCAACCGGGAGAAAGACCAAGAATGGCTGCGCTGAGCTTGAAGGGCGTCAGGAAATCCTACGACGGCAAGCAGCACGTGCTGCATGGCATCGACGTGGAGATCGCCGACGGCGAATTCATCGTGCTGGTCGGCCCGTCGGGCTGCGGCAAGTCGACGTTGCTGCGGATGATCGCGGGGCTCGAGACGGTGACGGACGGCGAGATCGCGATCGGCGAGCGCGTCGTCAACGCGCTGGAGCCGAAGGATCGCGACATCGCGATGGTGTTCCAGAACTATGCGCTGTACCCGCACATGACAGTCGCGCAGAACATGGGCTACGGGCTGAAGATCCGCGGGATCGAGCGCGCGACGATCGATGCGCGGGTGGCGGCGGCCGCGAAGATCCTCGAGCTCGAGCCGCTGCTCGCGCGGCGGCCGCGCGAGCTGTCGGGCGGCCAGCGGCAGCGTGTCGCGATGGGGCGCGCGATCGTGCGCGAGCCGTCGGTGTTCCTGTTCGACGAGCCGTTGTCGAACCTCGACGCGAAGCTGCGCGTGCAGATGCGGCTCGAGATCCAGCGGCTGCATGCGCGGCTCGCGACGACGAGCGTCTACGTGACGCACGACCAGATCGAGGCGATGACGCTCGCGCAGCGCGTGATCGTGATGAACCGCGGCTACGCGGAGCAGATCGGCGCGCCGGTCGACGTGTACGAGAAGCCGGCGACGGTGTTCGTCGCGGGCTTCATCGGCTCGCCCGCGATGAACCTGATGCACGGCCGGCTGTCGGACGACGGCGCGACGTTTACGGTCGCGGGCGGTGGCCCGGCGCTGCCGGTCGCGGGCGCCCCCGGCATCGGCCGCGAGATCGCCGCCGGGCGCGACTGGGTGCTCGGCGTGCGTCCCGAGCACATGACGCCGCAGCCGGGCGTCGCGCAGGCGACGCTGCCGGTCGACTCGTGCGAGCTGCTCGGCGCGGACAATCTCGCGCACGGCCGGTGGGGCAGTCACGACGTCGCGGTGCGCCTGCCGCACGCGGACCGCCCGGCGCGCGGCACGGCGCTGGCGGCCGCGCTGCCCGCGCACCGGCTGCATTTCTTCGATCCCGAGACCGGCAAGCGTGCCGGCTGAACCTGCCGACCTTGCCGAGAGACCGACGATGACGACCCGTACCGACTGGTGGCCTTATCCGCGCGTCGTCGCCCATCGCGGCGGCGGCACGCTCGCACCGGAGAACACGCTCGCCGCGCTCGACGAGGGCGCGCGCCGTGGCCACCGGATGGTCGAGTTCGACGCGAAGCTGTCGGCCGACGACGTGACGTTCCTGCTGCACGACGACACGGTCGACCGGACCTCGAACGGTCACGGCGCGGCGGCGGGCATGCGTTATGCGGCGCTGGCCGCGCTCGATGCGGGCACGTGGCGCGACGCGCGCTTCGCGGGCGAGCGGATGCCGACGCTCGAGGCGGCGGCGGCGCGCTGCCTCGCCCACGGGCTGGCAGCGAATGTCGAGATCAAGCCGTGCCCGGGGCGCGAGATTGAGACTGGGCAGCGCGTGGCGGCCGACGCGGCTGCGTACTGGCGTGATGCCGCGGTTCCGCCGCTCCTGTCGTCGTTCTCGTTCGATGCGCTGCAACAGGCACGCGCGACTGCGCCTGCGCTGCCGCGCGGGATGCTTTACGAGGCCGTGCCGGACGATTGGCATGCGCAAGTCGTCGGCGTGCTCGGCTGCGTTTCGTTGCATGCAGACCACAAACAGCTCGACGAACCGCTCGTGCGCGCGATCAAGGCGGCCGGGCTGCGCATCCTGGTTTACACGGTGAACGACCTCGAACGGGCACGCGAACTCGCGCGCTGGGGTGTCGATGCGGTCTGCACGGATCGCATCGACCTGATCGCGCCCGATGCGCTGGACGACATCGCCATCCCCTGACGGCCGCGCCGACGGCCGGCGAAACCCTTGCGCGGAACGTGCCTGACGCGAAAAAACGACGCCCCGACGGGATTTCCGCCGGGGCGTTTTGCATCGTGGAGACGTTACGCCAGGAAAAATCCGCTACAAATTGCAGCAGGATTAACCATTCCCCAAATATTCGACTACGCTTAGAAGCGGTAGCCGACGTTCAGGTACGTGACGATCGGGTTCAGCGAGATGTGGGCCTTCGACGTTTCCGTCAGCGTGCCGACCGGCGTCCGGCGGGCCGTCGTAAAGGTCGCCGTCACGCTGACCGGGATGTACGAGAGCGACAGGCCTGCGAACCAGTGTTTCGTGAAGTTGTACGTGAAGCCGGCGTTGAAGACAGGCGCCCACTGGTTGCTGGTCGTGGCGCTGGTCGGGCCGCCGAGCACGCCGTTCTCGAAGCTGCTGTTCGTGATCTTTGCACCGGTGAACCAGACGTACGTCGCGCCGATGCCGACATACGGACGGAACTTCGCGTTGGCGTCGTTGAAGTGGTAGCGCAGCAATACGGCGGGGCTCCACTGGTACGCACGGCCGAGTACGCCGAATCTATCGAACTGACCCTTGCCGGTAATGTCGAACTTCGGCGGTATCCCCATAACGAGCTCGGTGGAGATATGGTCGGTGATGAAGTAGCCCGTTGCGAGTCCAAGCGTATCAGCGTCGTTGATGCCGGCGCCGGTGTTGGGAATCGATTGGTTGATGGGCGTGCCGCCTACGCCGTAGACGAACAGCGGGTCGCTGCTGTCCTGCGGCGCAAGGTGGAACCAGCCGGTGCTGACGTAGAAATCACCTGCGGATTGTGCATGTGCCGTACCGCCCGCGAAAGCGAATGCGAGCGCTGCGGCCCCCGTAATGGCCAGTTTTCGTTTCATTGTGTCTCCTCCGATCAAAGGCGTGCTCATTATGACGACTGCGTTTAAAACCAAACAAGCTCGTAAGTTAGAGTTTTCTCCCTAGGTTTCGTACGACCGTACGCTTTCGCGCCCCGCGGGGAAAGGCATTCTACGCAGGTGCGCAATTTCGGACCCCCGGGTATTTCCTAACGCGTTCAAACGGACATTCAGCATGGCACGGTTAGCACGACTCTACGTTCCCGACCAGCCGCAGCACGTGATACTGCGCGGCCTGGATCAGCAACCCGCGTTCGTCGACGACCAGGACTACGAACTCTTCATCGATTGTCTGAAGGCCGCCGCGCGCGATCATCACCTGTCGGTGCACGCCTACGTGCTGCTGCCGCGCCAGGTGCAACTGCTCGTGACGCCGAGCGACGAAGCGAGCCTGCCGAAAGCGATGCAGGCCGTCGGTCGCCGCTACGTCGCGCATTTCAACCGCCGCTACTCGCGGCGCGGCACCCTGTGGGAAGGCCGCTATCGCGCGACCGTGATCGAAGGCGAGCGCTATTTCCTGCTCGCGAGCCGCGTGGTCGAGATGAGCCCGGTGCGCGCGCAGCTCGTCGCGACGCCCGAGGCCTATCGGTGGTCGAGCTACCGGCACCACGTCGGGCTCACCGTCGACAGCCTGATCACCGACCATCCGCTCTACTGGGCGCTCGGCAATACGCCGTTCGACCGCCAGCGCGCGTACAAGGAGCTGTGCGAGCAGCCGCTCGACGAGCGCCAGGCCGACCAGCTGCAGCAGGCGACGTTGAAGGGCTGGGTGCTCGGCGGCGAGAATTATCGCGAATGGGCGGCGCGTACCGCGAACCGGCGCGTGTCGCCGCTGCCGCGCGGACGCCCCAGAAAGGTGCGTGAAAACACGCCGCCGATCCAGCAATAAAGCAGGAACGGCGGTTCAGGAGGCGGCGCTGCGGGCGCCGCTTCTTTTTGCACCAAAACGATGCGGCCCTAATAAAACGGCACCAGATCGAGGCATCCATTTTATTGGGGTTCGATCAAGCGGTTTTTGTTGCTATTCCTTTGATTCGTCGCGTATATTCCGAATTCCGGTGGCCCGGGCGAAGCATGCCCATCCACGGTCGGCCGCGCCGTCTCCCGCCGGGAGCGGGATCGACGGCAACAAGAAAATGGTTCAACGGCCTCCAGGCCCCCTTTACGACGGTGTCCCCATGAACGACCACCAGCAGCCGCTCGCCGCGGTGCCCGCCGCACAAGGTCTGTATGACCCGCAAAACGAACACGACGCCTGTGGCGTCGGCTTCGTCGCTCACATCAAGGGCAAGAAGAGCCACGAGATCATTCAGCAGGGTCTGAAGATCCTCGAGAACCTCGATCACCGTGGCGCGGTCGGTGCCGATCCGCTGATGGGCGACGGCGCGGGCATCCTGATCCAGATTCCGGACGCGTTCTATCGCGAGGAAATGGCGAAGCAGGGCGTGAATCTGCCGCCGGCGGGTGAATATGGGGTCGGCATGATCTTCCTGCCGAAGGAAAACGCGTCGCGTCTCGCATGCGAGCAGGAGCTCGAGCGGACGGTGAAGGCCGAAGGCCAGGTCGTGCTCGGCTGGCGCGACGTGCCGGTCGACCATGCGATGCCGATTTCGCCGACGGTCAAGGCGAGCGAGCCGCTGATCCGCCAGATCTTCATCGGCCGCGGCAAGGACATCATGGTGACGGACGCGCTCGAGCGGAAGCTGTACGTGATCCGCAAGACCGCGAGCCACCGCATCCAGGCGCTGAAGCTCAAGCACGGCAAGGAATACTTCGTGCCGTCGATGTCGGCGCGCACGATCGTCTACAAGGGGCTGCTGCTCGCGGGCCAGGTCGGCGTGTACTACCGCGACCTGCAGGACACGCGCGTCGTGTCGGCGCTCGCGCTCGTGCACCAACGCTTCTCGACCAACACGTTCCCGGCGTGGGAACTGGCTCACCCGTACCGGATGATCGCGCACAACGGCGAGATCAACACCGTGAAGGGCAACGTGAACTGGCTGAACGCGCGTACCGGCGCGATCGCGTCGCACGTGCTCGCCGACGACCTGCCGAAGCTGTGGCCGCTGATCTACCCGGGCCAGTCGGATACCGCGTCGTTCGACAACTGTCTCGAGTTGCTGGTGATGGCCGGCTACCCGCTCGTGCACGCGGTGATGATGATGATCCCGGAAGCATGGGAACAGCACACGCTGATGGACGAGAACCGCCGCGCGTTCTACGAATACCACGCCGCGATGATGGAGCCGTGGGACGGCCCGGCCGCGATCGCGTTCACCGACGGCCGCCAGATCGGCGCGACGCTCGACCGTAACGGCCTGCGTCCGGCGCGCTACATCGTCACCGACGACGATCTCGTGATCATGGCGTCGGAAGCCGGCACGCTGCCGATCCCCGAATCGAAGATCGTCAAGAAGTGGCGCCTGCAGCCGGGCAAGATGTTCCTGATCGACATGGAGCACGGCCGCATCATCGACGACAAGGAACTGAAGGACAACCTCGCGAACGCGAAGCCGTACAAGAGCTGGATCGACGCCGTGCGCATCAAGCTCGACGAGATCGAGCCGAAGGCCGAGGAAGTCGCGGCCGGCCGCACGCAGGGCGCCGCGCTGCTCGACCGCCAGCAGGCGTTCGGCTATACGCAGGAAGACCTGAAGTTCCTGATGGCGCCGATGGCGCAGCAGGGCGAGGAAGCCGTCGGTTCGATGGGCAACGACTCGCCGCTTGCGGTGATGTCGAACAAGAACAAGACGCTCTATCACTACTTCAAGCAGCTGTTCGCGCAGGTCACGAACCCGCCGATCGACCCGATCCGCGAGAACATGGTCATGTCGCTCGTGTCGTTCATCGGCCCGAAGCCGAACCTGCTCGACACGAACAACATCAACCCGCCGATGCGTCTCGAAGTGTCGCAGCCGGTGCTCGACTTCAAGGACATCGCGAAGATCCGCGCGATCGACCAGTACACGGGTGGCAAGTTCAGCGCATACGAACTGAACATCTGCTACCCGGTCGCGTGGGGCAAGGAAGGCATCGAAGCACGCCTCGCGTCGCTGTGCGCGGAAGCCGTCGACGCGGTGAAGTCGGGCTACAACATGCTGATCGTGTCGGACCGCAAGACGGACGCCGAGCATGTCGCGATTCCGGCGCTGCTCGCCACGTCGGCGATCCACTCGCACCTCGTCCAGCAAGGGCTGCGCACGAGCACGGGCCTCGTCGTCGAGACGGGCTCCGCGCGTGAAACGCACCACTTCGCGCTGCTCGCGGGCTACGGCGCGGAAGCCGTGCACCCGTACCTCGCGATGGAAACGCTCGCGAAGATGGCCGAAGGGCTGCCGGGCGACCTGTCGCCGGAGAAGGCCGTCTACAACTTCACGAAGGCGGTCGGCAAGGGCCTGCAGAAGGTGATGTCGAAGATGGGCATCTCGACGTACATGTCGTACACGGGCGCGCAGATCTTCGAAGCGCTCGGCCTGTCGAGCGACCTCGTCGAGAAGTACTTCAAGGGCACGGCGTCGAAGGTCGGCGGCATCGGCCTGTTCGAAGTCGCGGAAGAGGCGATCCGCCTGCACCGCGACGCGTTCGGCGACAGCCCGGTCCTGCGCGACATGCTCGACGCGGGCGGCGAGTACGCGTACCGCGTGCGTGGCGAAGACCACATGTGGACGCCGGATTCGATCGCGAAGCTGCAGCACGCGACGCGCAGCAACTCGTACCAGACGTACAAGGAATACGCGCACCTGATCAACGACCAGACCAAGCGTCACATGACGTTCCGCGGCCTGTTCGAGTTCAAGGTCGAGCCGACCAAGGCGATCCCGATCGACGACGTCGAACCGGCGAAGGACATCGTCAAGCGCTTCGCGACGGGCGCGATGTCGCTCGGTTCGATCAGCACCGAAGCGCACGCAACGCTTGCGATCGCGATGAACCGGATCGGCGGCAAGTCGAACACCGGTGAAGGCGGCGAAGACGAGAAGCGTTACCGCAACGAACTGCGCGGCATTCCGATCAAGTCGGGCGAGACGCTGAAGTCGGTGATCGGCGATGAAATCGTCAGCGACATTCCGCTGAAGGATGGCGATTCGCTGCGCTCGAAGATCAAGCAGGTCGCGTCGGGCCGCTTCGGCGTCACCGCCGAGTACCTCGCGTCGGCCGACCAGATCCAGATCAAGATGGCGCAGGGCGCGAAGCCGGGCGAAGGCGGCCAGCTGCCGGGCCACAAGGTGTCCGAATACATCGGCAAGCTGCGTTACTCGGTGCCGGGCGTCGGCCTGATCTCGCCGCCGCCGCACCACGACATCTACTCGATCGAGGATCTGGCGCAGCTGATCCACGACCTGAAGAACGTGAACCCGAGCGCGAGCATCTCCGTGAAGCTCGTGTCGGAAGTGGGTGTCGGCACGGTCGCGGCCGGTGTCGCGAAGGCGAAGGCCGATCACGTCGTGATCGCCGGCCATGACGGCGGCACGGGTGCGTCGCCGCTGTCGTCGGTCAAGCACGCGGGCACGCCGTGGGAACTCGGCCTGGCCGAAACGCAGCAGACGCTGGTGCTGAACCGCCTGCGCGGCCGTATCCGCGTGCAGGCCGACGGCCAGATGAAGACGGGCCGCGACGTCGTGATCGGCGCGCTGCTCGGCGCGGATGAATTCGGCTTCGCGACGGCGCCGCTCGTCGTCGAAGGCTGCATCATGATGCGCAAGTGCCACCTGAACACGTGCCCGGTCGGCGTCGCGACGCAAGATCCGGTGCTGCGTGCGAAGTTCAAGGGCCAGCCCGAGCACGTCGTGAACTACTTCTTCTTCGTCGCCGAGGAAGTGCGCGAGATCATGGCGCAGCTCGGCGTCGCGAAGTTCGACGACCTGATCGGCCGCGCCGACCTGCTCGATACCCGCAAGGGCATCGAGCACTGGAAGGCGAAGGGCCTCGACTTCTCGCGCGTGTTCTACCAGCCGGAAGAATGCGAGGACGTCGCGCCGCGTCACGTCGACGTGCAGGATCACGGCCTCGAGCGCGCGCTCGACCACGTGCTGATCGAGAAGGCGAAGGCCGCGATCGAGAACGGCGAGCATGTGTCGTTCATCCAGCCGGTGCGCAACGTGAACCGGACGGTCGGCGCGATGCTGTCGGGCGTGATCGCGAAGAAGCACGGCCACGAGGGCCTGGCCGACGACGCGGTGCACATCCAGCTGAAGGGCACGGCCGGCCAGAGCTTCGGCGCGTTCCTCGCGAAGGGCGTGACGCTCGACCTCGTCGGCGACGGCAACGACTACGTCGGCAAGGGCCTGTCGGGCGGCCGGATCATCATCCGCCCGACCAACGACTTCCGCGGCAAGTCCGAGGAAAACATCATCTGCGGCAACACGGTGATGTACGGCGCGATCGAAGGCGAATCGTTCTTCCGCGGCGTGGCGGGCGAGCGCTTCTGCGTGCGCAACTCGGGCGCGACGGCGGTCGTCGAAGGCACGGGCGACCACGGTTGCGAATACATGACGGGCGGCACGGTCGTCGTGCTCGGCGAGACCGGGCGCAACTTCGCGGCCGGCATGTCGGGCGGTCTCGCGTACATCTACGATCCGGAAGGCACGTTCGCGGCGAAGTGCAACAAGTCGATGGTCGCGCTCGAGCCGGTGCTGCAGCAGGCCGAGCAGGAGCGCACGGTCGACCGCGCGCTCTGGCACGAAGGCACGACGGACGAAGCGCTGCTCAAGGGGCTCGTCGAGCGTCATTTCCAGTTCACGGGTTCGCCGCGCGCGAAGTCGCTGCTGGAAAACTGGGACGCGGCGCGCCGCCAGTTCGTGAAGGTGTTCCCGCACGAATACAAGCGCGCGCTGGGCGAGATCGGTGCGAAGAAGGCGGCGAAGGAAGAACTGGCCGCCTGAGCGACGAACGACATAGCGAATGCCGCGCGCGCCTGACTGCCGCGCGCGGCTCCCCCACCCGATACACCGAACAGAAGAGCACCTTATGGGCAAGGCAACCGGTTTTCTGGAGTTCGAACGCCGCCACGAGGCGTACGAAGCACCGCTCACGCGCGTGAAGCATTACAAGGAATTCGTCGCGGCACTGACCGACGCGGACGCGAAGGTCCAGGGCGCGCGCTGCATGGATTGCGGCATCCCGTTCTGCAACAACGGCTGCCCGGTCAACAACATCATTCCGGACTTCAACGATCTCGTTTACCGGCAGGACTGGCAGCAGGCGATCGAAGTCCTGCATTCGACCAACAACTTCCCGGAATTCACGGGCCGCATCTGCCCGGCGCCGTGCGAGGCCGCTTGCACGCTCGGGATCAACAACGACCCGGTCGGCATCAAGTCGATCGAGCACGCGATCATCGACAAGGCCTGGGCGGAAGGCTGGGTGAAGCCGCTGCCGGCCGAGCACAAGACGGGCAAGAAGGTCGCGGTCGTCGGTTCGGGCCCTGCGGGTCTCGCCGCCGCGCAGCAGCTCGCGCGTGCAGGCCACGACGTGACGGTGTTCGAGAAGAACGACCGGGTCGGCGGCCTGCTGCGTTACGGGATCCCCGATTTCAAGCTCGAGAAGTGGCTGATCGACCGCCGCATGCGTCAGATGGAAGCGGAAGGCGTGACGTTCCGCACCAGCGTGTTCATCGGCAAGGATCCGCTGCCCGAGTCGATCGGTAGCCTCGCGAAGGAAACCATCTCGCCGGACACGCTGAAGGAAGAATTCGACGCGGTCGTGATCGCCGGTGGTTCGGAAACGCCGCGCGACCTGCCGGTGCCGGGCCGCGAACTCGCGGGCGTGCATTTCGCGATGGACTTCCTGCCGCAGCAGAACCGCGTGAATGCGGGCGACAAGCTCGTCGACCAGCTGCTCGCGAAGGGCAAGCACGTGATCGTGATCGGTGGTGGCGACACGGGTTCGGACTGCGTCGGCACGTCGAACCGTCACGGTGCGAAGCAGGTCACGCAGTTCGAGCTGCTGCCGCAGCCGCCGGAAGAGGAAAACAAGCCGCTGGTGTGGCCGTACTGGCCGATCAAGCTGCGCACGTCGTCGTCGCACGAGGAAGGTTGCGAGCGCGACTGGGCGGTCGCGACGAAGCGTCTCGAAGGCAAGAACGGCAAGGTCGAGAAGCTGATCGCGGTGCGCGTCGAGTGGAAGGACGGCAAGATGCAGGAAGTGCCGGGCTCCGAGTTCGAGATGAAGGCCGACCTCGTGCTGCTGGCGATGGGCTTCACGCAGCCGGCAGCGCCCGTGTTGGAGGCATTCGGCGTCGCGAAGGATGCGCGCGGCAATGCGCGTGCGGCGACCGAAGGCGATCGTTCGTACTACACGTCGGTCGACAAGGTGTTCGCGGCGGGCGACATGCGCCGCGGCCAGTCGCTCGTGGTGTGGGCGATCCGCGAAGGCCGCCAGTGCGCACGCTCGGTCGATGCGTACCTGATGGGGCATTCGAACCTGCCGCGATAAGCGCAGGTCGGTAGCCGTCGTGGAAACCGGGCGTCCGAAAGGGCGCCCGTTTTTTTTGCGCACACGATTCGGTGATCGTGCGGTGCGCGCCGTGCGCTTCGTATCGGGCGACCGGCCGGCGTCTCGCTGCGTCCGACACCGCCCCGGGCGCGCCACGACACGATCCCACGCCGCGGCTGTCACGATCCTGACACCTCCGCATTTTCGCGAAGCGTCGCCTAATCTGATCACATCCGGCAGCAATTTCCGGTCATCCCAAACCTTTCGTTTTGTAATGATCCTTGCAAACTGTCATATCATGTCGCCCCTCCGGCCGTGAAGCGAGCGGCTATCACATGTGACTGACCCTATTTACAAGGATTCTGGATGGAAGCACTCGTGCAAGGGCTGATCGACGCCGTCAACGGCGTGTTGTGGAACTACGTGCTGATCGCGCTGCTGCTCGGCGTGGGCCTGTGGTTCACGTTGCGGTTCCGGATGATCCAGCTGAAGGCGCTGTTGCTCAGCGTGAAGCTGGTCGGCAGCAAGGGCGAGCCGGGCAGCATCTCGTCGTTCCAGGCGTTCGCGACGGGGCTCGCGAGCCGCGTCGGCACCGGCAACATCGCCGGCGTCGCGGTCGCGCTGACCGTCGGCGGGCCGGGCGCGATCTTCTGGATGTGGATGACGGCGCTGGTCGGGATGTCGTCCGCGTTCGTCGAGGCGACGCTCGCGCAGATCTTCAAGGTGTCGCATTCGGACGGCAGCTATCGCGGCGGCCCCGCGTACTACATCCAGACGGGCCTGCGCTCGCGCGGCTTCGGCGTCCTGTTCTCGCTGTCGCTGATCCTCGCGTTCGGCTTCGTGTTCAATGCGGTGCAGGCCAACGCGATCGCCGATGCGTTCGACACGTCGTTCGGCTGGAGCCGCGCGACGGTCGGTCTCGGGCTCGTGCTGCTGACCGCGCCGATCATCTTCGGCGGGATTCGCCGGATCGCGGCGGTTGCGCAGGTGATCGTGCCGCTGATGGCGATCGGCTATCTCGCGCTCGCAGTCTATGCGGTCGCCACGCATATCGCGCTGGTGCCGGGCGTGATCGCGCTGATCGTGAAGAGCGCGTTCGGTCTCGAACAGGCGGCGGGTGGCCTGACGGGCTATGCGGTCAGCCAGGCGGTCGCGATGGGCGTGAAGCGCGGGCTGTTCTCGAACGAGGCCGGCATGGGCAGCGCGCCGAATGCAGCGGCAACCGCCAGCACGCGGCATCCGGTCGTGCAGGGGCTGATCCAGATGCTCGGCGTGTTCGTCGACACGATCGTGATCTGCAGCGCGACCGCCTTCGTGATCCTGCTGTCGGGCCAGTACGAACTCGGCACCGGCATGGAAGGTGCGGCGCTCACGCAGCGCTCGATCGCGAGCCACGTCGGCGACTGGGGCGGTATCTACATGGCGTTCGCGATCTTCTTCTTCGCGTACTCGTCGGTGATCGGCAACTACGCGTATGCGGAAGGCAACGTCGAATTCATCACGAAGCGGCGCGGCGTGCTGCCGCTGTTCCGCGTCGCGGTGCTCGCGATGGTGATGTTCGGCAGCGTCGGGCAACTGCCGCTCGTGTGGGCGATGGCCGATACGAGCATGGGGCTGATGGCGATCATCAACCTGATCGCGATCCTCGCGCTCGGCAAGTACGCGCACGCAGCCTGGCGCGACTATCGCCGCCAGCGCGCGGCAGGCGTGGCCGAGCCGGTGTTCACGCGCAACACGATTCCGGAACTCGCGAACGTGCTGCCGACCGACGTGTGGGGCGAGCATGGCCCGCTGCCGCAACGTCCGGCCGCGGCTGATCCGGCGCGCGCGCCGCGCGCGGTGGCGAGCGAGTCATGAACGGCGACCGGCTGCGCGTGTTCGTCGCGCTGATGCCCGATGCGGCATCGCGCGACGCGCTGCACGCGCTGCCGGTTACCCGGGGCGCGCGGCGTCCGCTGCCCGCGCAACTGCATGTGACGCTCGCGTTCGTCGGCGCGATCGAGCGGGCGTGCTGCGACGCGCTGGCCGCGTGCCTGCCGGCGCTCGCGGCCGCGCATGCACTGCCGTTGATGCCGGTCGAACGGATCGCGTGGTGGCCGAGCCTGCCGCGCGCGCGGCTGATCGTCGCCGAGCTGGCCGCCGTGCCGGCGTGCGCGGCGTTGAATCTCGCACTGTCGGCGAAGCTGCGCGAACTCGGCGCGCCGGCCGACCGGCGGCCGTTCCGCCCGCACGTGACGCTCGCGCGGCTGCCGCACGATGCGGTCGGGCAGCCGGCGCACGGCGGTGCGGTGAAGCGGCCGGTCGCGCTGCGGTTCGACGCGCTCACGCTGTTCGAAAGCCGGCTGTCGCACGAAGGCGTGTCGCATCGGCCGATCGTGTCGGCGCCGATTGCGCGGGCGGATGGAGAGGCGGACGGTGAGGCGGGCGGCCACGCGGCGCAGTGAGCGGCTTGTGAGCCGCGTTGCGATTGCCGGTCGCCATGTGTTTTGCGTCAGCGCATCGCGTCGACGATATCGTCGTGCCTGCCGTGCCTGCCGTGCCTGCCGTGCCTGCCGTGCCTACCGGGCGTAGCGCGCGAGCGTCAATCCCGACAGGTCGATCTCCGGTTCTCGCCCCGTGACGAGATCCGCCACCACCTTCCCCGAGCCCATCGACATCGCCCAGCCCGTCGAACCGTGGCCGACGTTCAGCCAGAGTCCGTCGACCCCGCTCGCGCCCAGCAGCGGCGGCCCGTCGGGTGTCATCGGTCGGCGGCCGACCCAGAAGCGCGCCGACGCGCGATCGGCCGCGTGCGGGAACCAGTCGTCGAGTACCTTCTTCAGCGTATCGAGCGCCTGCTGGCGCAGTGCGGCGTGCCGGTTGCCGAGTTCCGCGGTACCCGCGACGCGCAGCGTCGGGCCGAAACGCGTGATCGCCGTCTTCAGCGATTCGTCCATCAGCGCGGCGTGCGGCGATTTTTCGTCGTCGACGACGGCGAGCGTCGCCGAGTAGCCCTTCACCGGATACAGCGGCACGTCGATGCCATGCGGCCGCAGCAGGCCGGCGCTGTCGACACCGAGCGCGACGACGATCGCATCGGCGGCGAGCCGCACGTCGCGGTGCTTGCCGCCGGGGTTCGATGCGCGCGGGTTCGGTCCGCCAGCATCGCCGCCGTTACCGAGGATCCGCACGCCGCGCACCCGGCCGGCTGCAACGTCGAGCGCCCGCACTTCCGTGCGAAAGCGGAACGTCACGCCGTTGGCTTCGCACAGCGCTCGCAGTTCGCGCGTGAAGCGTGCGCAGTCGCCGGCTTCGTCGTCGGGCAGGTAGATACCGCCGACGGGTGCCTGCCGCGCCCAGCGCAGGCCCGGCTCGATCGCCGTGCAGCCGGCCGCGTCGAGTTCGCGGAACGTGATGCCCGCGTCGCGCAGCACCTTCAACGCGGGCTGCACCATCTCGACGTCGAACGCGCCGCGCAGCAGTTGCAGGTAGCCGCGGCTCGCGCCGTAGTCGAACGGATGGCTGTCGCGAAACGCGTGCAGGCACGCGCGGCTGTAGTACGCGATGCGCTGCATCCGCTGCTTGTTCACACGGAACCGCTCGAACTCGCATTCGCGCAGCCAGCGCGCGATCCAGCGCCACTGCGCGGCGTCGAGCGTCGGCCGGAAGATCAGCGGCGAAGCGGGCTTGAACAGGTACTTGAGGATCTTGCCCGGCATCCCCGGCGCGGCCCACGGCGTCACGTAGCCGGGGGCGATCACGCCCGCGTTGCCGAGGCTCGTCGCCTGCGCGACGTCGGCTTCGCGTTCGATCACGGTGACGTCGCAGCCTGCTTCGCGCAGGTGCCAGGCGGTGGTGACGCCGATCACGCCGGCGCCGAGAACGATCACGTGCATGCGGTTTCCCGAACGAGGAGGCCGCTCATGACGCGACGGCCGGATCGTCGACGAGCGACTTGCCGCGCGTTTCCGGCAGCACGAGCGCGGCGACGATCACGAGCAGGTAGCCGCCGCCCGCCACGAGGCCGATCGCCTTCACGAGCGACATCGACTGCGACAGCGCGCCGACGAGAATCGGGAAGAACGAGCCGAGCCCGCGCCCGAGGTTGTAGCAGAAGCCCTGGCCCGAGCCGCGGATCGCGCCCGGATACAGCTCCGACAGATAAGCGCCGACGCCCGCGAAGATTCCCTGCACGACGATGCCGAGCGGGAAGCCGAGCAGCAGCATCGCGGTGTCGGTGATCGGCAGCATCGTGTACGCCATGCCGAGCGAGAACGAGCCGATCGCGAACAGGATGAACGACGCGCGGCGGCCGAGCCGGTCGGACAGGATCGCGCCGACCACGTAGCCGACGAACGAGCCGACGATCAGCACGACGAGATAGCCGCTCGTGTTGAACACCGACAGGTGGCGGACGGTTTTCAGGTAGGTGGGTAGCCACGTCGTGATCGCGTAGTAGCCGCCGAGCATCCCGGTGCACAGCGCGCTGCCGAACAGCGTCGCGCGCAGGTGCGGCGGCGAGAAGATCTCGAGGAAGTGGCCCGACACGCGGCCTTCGTCGCGCGCGCGGCGGGTGGCCGTGTAGATGTCGGGATCGCTGACGTTGCGGCGGATGTACAGGATCCACAGCGCGGGCAGGATGCCGATCCAGAAGCACGCGCGCCACGCGACCTGCTCGGGCAGCAGCGCGAAGAAGGCCCAGTAGAGGATCGCGGCCGCGCCCCAGCCGAACGACCAGCTGCTCTGCACGGTGCCGACCGCTTTTCCGCGATGCTCGGGCGAGCGGATCGTCTCGGCCATCATGATCGTCACGACCGACCATTCGCCGCCGAAGCCGAAGCCCTGCAGCGTGCGCGTCGCGAGCAGTTGCCAGAACGAATGGGTGAAGCCGGACAGGCAGGTGAACAGCGCGAACGTCGCGATCGTCCACTGCAGCACGCGTACGCGGCCGTAGCGGTCGGCGAGGATGCCGGCGACCCAGCCGCCGAGCGCCGACGAGATCAGCGAGCTCGTCGCGATCATCCCGGCCTCGCTCTTCGTCATGCCCCAGGTGGCGATCAGCGTCGGAATCAGGAACGAATAGATCATGAAGTCGAACGCATCGACCGCGTAGCCGCCGAAGCCGGCGTACAGCGTCCTGCGCTCGCGCGTCGACAGTTCGTTGAACCACTGGAATGCCTGCATGCTTGCCGCCCCCTCTTCTGTCTCGTCTCGCGCTGCCGTCTGGCGGCTATTTTACGGGCGGGATGCGGGGTGCCAAAAAGGGGAGTGCCGGTGCGTGGCGGCTCAATGAACGGTGAGGGCGGCGGGTGTTTGCTCGCGGAAGGCGGGATGGCGGACCCAATCGCTTGGGCGTCGTGCAGGCCCGGGCAAAGGTGGCGGTCCACGCGCCGGCACCGTGCGCCGGCACGTGCTTCAGAGCGTCAGGCCACCGTCGACATGCACGACCTGGCCGGTGATCTGCCGCGCGGCGTCCGACAGCAGAAACGCGATCAGCGCGGCCACATCGTCGGGTTCGGCGATCCGGCCGAGCGGTGTCGCCTGTTCGGCCTGCGCCCATGCGGCGGCATTGCCGGCGCTCGGCCCGTGGTCCTTGCGCGTGAAGCCGGGCGCGACCGCATTGACGGTGATGCCGCGCGCGGCGAATTCGGCGGCCGCGGAGCGCACGAGCGATTCGAGCGCGGCCTTAGCCGCGGCGGTGGCCGCGAACGGCGCGTCGGCGCGGTAGCGGTGCGCGACGAACGAACTGACCGCGACGATTCGCGGCGCCACCGACGCTTCGAGCAGCGGCCGCGCGCGGCCCGCGAGCGCCGAGAACGCGCCGGGCATCGCCGCGAAGGCCGACGTGAGCGCATCCGCGGAAAGACCGGAAAAGGATTGCCGCGCGGCGAAGCCGGCATTGGCGACGAGATGATCGAGGCCGCCGAAGTGCGTGGCGGTTGCATCGACGAGCGACGCGGCGACGCCCGGCTCGCCGAGATCGCCGGTGAGCGTGACGCACTCCGCGCCGGCCGCCGTGCATGCATGAGCAACGTCGGTGAGCCGGGCGCGCGCCGCTTCGTCCGCGCCGCGCGCGTGCAGCGCCAGCGCGATGCCGGGTGCCGCGAGCCGCCGCGCGAGCGCCGCACCGATCCCGGAACCCGCCCCGGTAATCAGCGCGATCCGTGCGATGGGCGCGGCGCGTGCGCTCAAGCCGCGACCTTGTCGCTGTCGTTCACGCGCTCGACGTTGATCGTGCCCACATGGAACGCGGCCAGCGACTCGCGGTGCGCGATGCTGACGATCGCGGCCTTCGGCAGCCGTTCGGCGAACAGGTGGTACAGGCGCGCTTCGTTGTCGGCGTCGAGCGCGCTGGTCGCTTCGTCGAGGAACAGGAAGTCGGGCTTGTGCAGCAGGACGCGCGCGCCGGCCAGGCGCTGCTGTTCGCCCGGCGACAGCACGCGGGTCCAGTGCGCGGTTTCGTCGAGGCGGCCGACGTAATCCTCGAGGCGGCATGCGCGCAGCGCGTCGCGGCAGGCTTCGTCGCTGAACGCGTCGGCCGTCGCCGGATAGGTGAGCGCGGCCTTCAACGTGCCGATCGGCAAGTAGCTCGTCTGCGGCACGAACATCATCCGCGCGCCGACCGGTGCATCGATCGCGCCGTCGCCGAACGGCCACAGGCCCGCGAGCGCGCGCATGAACGTGCTCTTGCCGGAACCCGACTTGCCGACCACGAGCCAGCGCGAGCCGGGCTCGATCGTGACGCTGCCGATGGTCGCGAGCGCGTTGCCGTTCGGCAGCGCGAGCTTGAGCGACGACGTCGACAGCTTCGCGTCGTCGACGTAGTGCAGGTTGATGCCGCCGTGCTCGGTCGCGGGCGACAGGCTTTCCTTCAGGTGCGACGTGCCCATCACGCGCTTGAATTCGCGCAGACGGTTGACGGTGGCGCGCCATTCGACGAGGGTCGAGTAACTGTTGATGAACCACGAGAACGAATCGCTGACGGTGCCGAACGCGGACGAGATCTGCATCAGCACGCCGAACGAGAACGCGCCCGCGAAATAGCGCGGCGCGGCGACGACGAGCGGGAAGATGATCGCGATCTGCCCGTAGAAGCTCAGCACGAACGTGAGCCGCTTCGTGTACTTCATCACGCGCCACCAGTTGTCGCGGATGCGCATGAAGAGGTTTTGCGCGTTGCCGGTCTCGGTCTTCTCGCCGTCGTAGAACGCGATCTGCTCGGCGTTCTCGCGCACGCGGATCAGCCCGAAGCGGAAGTCGGCCTCGACGCGCTGCTGCTGGTAGTTGATCGACACGAGCGGATGGCCGACCTTCTGGATGATCAGCGAGCCGACCACCGCGTACAGCGCGGCCGCCCACACCATGTAGCCGGGGATCGCGATCGGCGTCGCGCCGAGCGAAATCGTCAGCGCGCCGGCGAGCGACCACAGGATCGTGATGAACGACACGAGCGTGACGACCGTCGACAGCAGGTCGAGCGACAGCGCGAGCGTGGTCGTCGCGAACGACTGGAGGTCGTCGGTGATCCGCTGGTCGGGGTTGTCGGCGAGGCGGTCACGCTCGATCCGGTAGAACGCGCGATCGCCGAGCCACTGGCCGAGAAAGCGGTCGGTGAGCCACTGGCGCCAGCGGAAGCCGAGCATCTGCCGCAGGTAGCGGCCGTACACGGCGAGGATGATGAACGCGAACGCGAGCGCGGAGAACTGCATCAGCAGGTTCGGGAAGTCGTGGACGTCCTTCGACTGCAGCGCGTTGTAGAACTCCGCATTCCACTTGTTCAGCCGGACGTTGATCCAGACCACGCAGAGGTTGATCGCGATGATCGTGACCAGCAGGCCCCACGCGATTTTCCATTCGGACGATACCCAGTAGGGCTTGATGAGGCTCCATGCGGATACCGGGCGCTCGTCCTGCGGCGCGTCGGAGGCGGAGCGGACGGGATCGATCGATTGGGTCATGTGCTTCCTGATGAGTAGCCGGCGCGCGGGCCGGGCGAAGCCGGTTGCGCGCCGCGATACGGCATGCCGGGACGCGGCGCCGACTGACGGCGGGCGTCCGGATGGTCGCCCGCGCGTCTTAAACGGCACTTAAGGCCGGCGGTGACGCGGCAACCGGCCGCTCGCGCGGCCGGCCTGCGGGCATTGTGCCAGAGCGGCGCGGCACGTCGGCGAATTTGCCGCAAGGGGGACAGTTTGCGGCGCTTTCCGCTTTTATGGTCTAATGGCCGACGACGAAACAGGGGTGCTTCGTGGCGCGGCCGGCAGATGTTCCGGGCAGCGCGATGAGGCTGAGAAAGACCCTTCGCACCCGATCCGGGTAATACCGGCGAGGGAAGTTTCTGATCCCGCCGGGTCGCGCTGGCTGCCATCCCACATGGTCAGCGCCCTTGTCCCGCCCGGCCGGCCTTTGCTGCCGGTTTCGTCCTTTTGGGTACGCGCTTTGCGCGTTACGGAAGGAATGATGACCGCACAATCTTCAGTCTTTTGCATGGTTCCCGGCCCGATGCCGCGTGCGTCAGCATGCGGCGGCGCGTGCGCGTCGACGCTCGTCGTGCGTGCTCGCGCGGAGGGCGCGCGATGAACGCCCGGGATTCCCGACCCGATTTCGCGGTGCTCGGCGGCGGCCTCGTCGGCCGCCTGATCGCCTGGCGGCTCGCGGGCGACGGGCATCGCGTCGCGCTTTACGAGCGCGGCGGCCCGGACGGGGAGCAGTCGGCCGCGTGGATCGCGGCCGCGATGCTCGCGCCGCTCGCGGAAGCGGCGAGCGCGGAGCTGCTGATCACCGAGCTGGGCGCCGCGTCGCTCGCGCGCTGGCCGCAGTGGCTCGCGGAACTGCCCGAACCCGTCTTCTTCCAGCAGCACGGCACGCTCGTCGTCTGGCATCACGCCGATCGCGCGGAGGCACCGCTGTTCGAGCGGCGCGTGCGCGCGAACGCGCCGGCCGACCTGTTCGACCGCGGTTTCGTGACGCTCGCCGGCGCGCAGGTCGACGCGGCCGAGCCCGTGCTCGCGGGCCGCTTCGCGCGCGGCCTGCTGTTGCCGAACGAAGGCCAGCTCGACAATCGCCAGGCGCTGCGCGCGCTCGCGGCCGGCCTCGTCGAGCGCGGCGTCGACCTGCACTGGCACGTCACGATCGACGACGCGAACCTGCCTGCCGCGCATTTCACGATCGATTGCCGCGGGCTCGGCGCGAAACCCGCGCTGCCCGCGTTGCGCGGCATCCGCGGCGAAGTCGCGCGCGTGCGCGCGCCCGGCATCGGGCTCACCCGGCCCGTGCGGCTGCTGCATCCGCGCTACCCGCTGTACATCGCACCGAAGCAGGACGATCTCTACGTGATCGGCGCGACCGAGGTGGAGGGCGAGGACATGTCGCCCGTCAGCGTGCGCTCCGCGCTCGAACTGCTGAGCGCGGCGTTCTCCGTGCACCCGGCGTTCGGCGAGGCGCGCATCCTCGAACTCAATGCGCAATGCCGGCCGACGCTGCCGGATCATCGCCCGGCGGTGATCTGGGATGGCGCGTCGACGCTCGCCGTCAACGGCCTGTACCGGCACGGCTTCATGATCGCGCCGGAAGTCGCGCACGCGGCGGTCGCGGTCGCCGAAGCCGCGCTCGGCGGCGCGTTCGGCGATGCCGATGCGTTCGCCGCGTGGCGCGACGCCGAGCGCTGGCCGACGCTCCTTCATCACCGCAACGACGCGCGCCAGCCGGCCTGACGCGCGCTGCCGACCGAATTCGACGAAGCCTCATGGACATCCAGATCAACCAACAGAACCTGACGTTGCCCGACGGCGCAACGGTGGCCGACGCGCTCGCCGCATACGGCGCGCGTCCGCCGTACGCGGTCGCGCTGAACGGCAACTTCGTCGCGCGCACGCAGCACGCGGCGCGCGCACTCGCGGCGGGCGACAAGCTCGACGTCGTGCACCCGGTCGCGGGCGGCTGAGCGCCGCCGCGTTGTTCACGCATCGTCCCCGCTCTTTCAGGAAAACGACATGACGTCCCTCACCTCCGCCGACGCGTTGACGCTGTACGGCGAAACCTTTGCAAGCCGCGTGTTGCTCGGCACGTCGCGCTACCCGTCGCTGCAGTCGCTGTCCGATTCGATCGCCGCGTCGCGTCCCGGGATGGTGACGGTCGCGCTGCGCCGCCAGATGACCGGCGGCACGGCCGAAGCCGGCTTCTTCGACCTGCTCAAGCGCCACGCGGTGCCGCTGCTGCCGAACACGGCCGGCTGCCAGACCGTCGCCGAAGCCGTGACGACCGCGCACATGGCGCGCGAGGTCTTCGGCACCGACTGGATCAAGCTCGAACTGATCGGCGACGACTACACGCTGCAGCCCGACCCGGTCGGCCTGATCGAAGCGGCCGCGCAACTGGTCAAGGACGGTTTCAAGGTGCTGCCGTACTGCACCGAGGATCTGGTGATCGGCCGGCGCCTGCTCGACGTCGGCTGCGAGGCGCTGATGCCGTGGGGCGCGCCGATCGGCACGGGCAAGGGCGTCGTGAACCCGTACGGCCTGCGCGTGCTGCGCGAGCGGCTGCCGGACGTGCCGCTGATCGTCGACGCGGGGCTCGGCGTGCCGTCGCATGCGTGCCAGGTGATGGAGTGGGGCTTCGACGGCGTGTTGCTGAACACGGCCGTGTCGCAGGCCACGCATCCCGAGATCATGGCGCGCGCGTTTGCGCAGGGCGTCGAGGCCGGCCGTGCCGCGTATCTCGCCGGGCCGATGGATGCGCGCGAGACCGCGCATGCGAGCACGCCGGTCGTCGGGATGCCATTCTGGCACCAGGACGGAGGCGCCGCATGAGCGCGCGTTTCGCCGATGCATTCTGGCCGCCAGCCGACGAGCTGGCCGAAGCGGCCGAACGGATTCGCGCGCGGCTCGGCGACTGGCCGCGCGGGGCGGCGCCACGGCGGCTCTGCGTCGCGGTGCCCGATGTGCCGGCCGATGGCGACGTGCTGATCGTCTCGGCCGGCGACCGCGCCGCGCAGGCGCGCGTGTCGGCCGCGTCGCGGCCCGCGGCGCCGGGCGCCGTCGCGATCGAATTCGACGAGCAGGGCGCGGTGTTTCACGCAGCGGGCGCGCGCTACGCACTCGACGCCGCGCATCCGCTCGGGGACGACTGGATCGCCGCACTCGCGGCGTTCCTCGATTGCGGCTTCGCGCCGATCGATGCGCTGGTGCTCGCGCTGGCCTGGCGCGACGGCGATGAAACCCGCGCCGCCGATGCGTGGCCGGTCGACGCCGCGCAGTTCCCGCGGGTCGCCGGGCTGCCGGCCGCGCCCGAACCCGCATTCGCGCCGTGCCCCGCGCAACTCGGCCTGTATCCGGTCGTGCCGGACGCCGAATGGGTCGAACGCGTGCTCGATTGCGGCGTGCGGACCGTGCAACTGCGTGTGAAAGGCGCGACGCCGGACGTGATGCGACGGGAAATCGCCCGCGCGGTCGCGGCCGGGCGCCGCTGTCCCGATGCGCGCGTGTTCATCAACGATCACTGGCAGATCGCTGCAGAAGAGGGGGCGTACGGCGTGCATCTGGGTCAGGAAGACCTCGAGACGGCCGATCTGGCCGCGATCGCACGCGCGGGCCTGCGGCTCGGGCTTTCGAGCCACGGTTATTACGAAATGTTGCGGGCATTGCACGAGCGCCCGAGCTACCTCGCGCTCGGCCCCGTGTACGCGACTGCGACCAAGGCCGTTGCTGCGCCGCCACAGGGCCTCGCGCGGATCACCCGCTATGCGCGCTTCGTGGGTGCCCAGGCGCCGCTCGTCGCGATCGGCGGGGTGGGGCTCGATGCGCTGCCGGGCGTGCTGGCAACGGGCGTCGGGAGTGTCGCGGTCGTCAGCGCGGTGACGGGCGCGGCCGACTATCGGGCTGCCATTGCTGCGTTGCAGCAATGCTTTCCGGGACAATTTGACAATCGTTGACCGCAGGGCCCGGAACGGCTTCACGACATCATTCCAATGCAGGCCCTATAATTCGGCGTTCTGCGTAAAAGGACTGTCAGCTCCGTGAGCCCCACTCCTACCGAGACACTGCTGGAACTTCGCGACGTCGACTTTGGCTACGGCGACCGCCTCGTCCTGTCCAACCTGAACCTGCGCTTCGGGCGTGGGCAGGTTGTTGCGGTCATGGGCGGGTCGGGTTGCGGCAAGACGACCGTGCTGCGCCTGATCGGCGGCCTCGTGCGTGCGCGCCGCGGCCAGGTGCTGTTCGACGGCGCCGATGTCGGCGCGCAGACGCGCGACGGCCTGTACGCGCTGCGCCGCAAGATGGGCATGCTGTTCCAGTTCGGCGCGTTGTTCACCGACATGTCGGTGTTCGAGAACGTCGCGTTCGCGCTGCGCGAGCACACCGACCTGCCCGAAGACCTGATCCGCGACCTCGTGCTGATGAAGCTCAACGCGGTCGGGCTGCGCGGCGCGCGCGACCTGATGCCGTCCGAGGTGTCGGGCGGGATGGCGCGCCGTATCGCGCTGGCACGCGCGATCGCGCTCGATCCGCAGCTCATCATGTACGACGAGCCGTTCGCGGGCCTCGATCCGATCTCGCTCGGCATCACCGCGAACCTGATCCGCACGCTGAACCAGGCGCTGGGGGCCACGTCGATCCTCGTCACGCACGACGTGCCGGAATCGTTCGCGATCGCCGACTACGTGTATTTCCTGGCCAACGGCGGCGTGCTCGCGCAGGGCACGCCCGATGAGTTGCGCGCGTCGACCGATCCGAGCGTGCGGCAGTTCATCGACGGCGCGCCGGACGGCCCGTTCAAATTTCATTACACGAGCCCGCCGCTCGCAGCGGATTTCGGCCTCGGCGGAGGGCGCGCATGATCAGCGCGATCGGACGTTACGTCATCGGCGGCCTCGAACGCGCGGGCTACGGCACGCGGCTGTTCGTGCGCCTCGTGCTGGAATTCTTCCCGCTGCTGCGCCGGCCGCGGCTGGTCACGAAGCAGATCCACTTCCTCGGCAACTATTCGTTCGTGATCATTGCCGTGTCGGGGCTGTTCGTCGGCTTCGTGCTCGGCCTGCAGGGCTATTACACGCTGAACCGCTACGGTTCCGAGCAGGCGCTCGGCCTGCTGGTCGCGCTGTCGCTCGTGCGTGAGCTCGGGCCGGTCGTCACCGCGCTGCTGTTCGCGGGGCGTGCAGGCACGTCGCTCACGGCCGAGATCGGCCTGATGAAAGCCGGCGAACAGCTCACCGCGCTCGAGATGATGGCGGTGGACCCGATCAAGAACGTGATCGCGCCGCGCATGTGGGCGGGCATCATCGCGATGCCGCTGCTGGCGGCGATCTTCAACGCGGTCGGCGTGCTCGGCGGTTACTTCGTCGGCGTCGTGCTGATCGGCGTCGATCCGGGCGCGTTCTGGTCGCAGATGCAGGGCGGCGTGCAGGTGTGGGCCGACGTCGGCAACGGCGTGATCAAGAGCATCGTGTTCGGGTTCGCCGTGACCTTCATTGCGCTGTATCAAGGGTATGAAGCGAAGCCCACGCCCGAGGGCGTGTCGCGCGCGACCACCAAGACGGTCGTGTTCGCGTCGCTCGCCGTACTCGGTCTCGATTTCCTGCTGACCGCGCTGATGTTCAGCTAAGCCTCAGCCAAGCCAAATTTTGGGATGACGATGAAAAAGACTGCTCTCGACTTCTGGGTCGGCCTGTTCGTGGTGGTGGGCTTCCTTGCGGTGCTGTTCCTGGCGCTCAAGGTCGGCAACATGAGCTCGCTGTCGTTTCAGCCGACCTATTCGGTGAGGATGAAATTCGACAATATCGGCGGGCTGAAGCCGCGCGCGGCCGTGAAGAGCGCGGGCGTCGTGGTCGGCCGCGTGAAGTCGATCGGCTTCGACACGAACACGTACCAGGCACTCGTCACGATCGATGTCGACGGCCAGTATCAGTTCCCGAAGGATTCGTCGGCGAAGATCCTGACGTCGGGCCTGCTCGGCGAGCAATATATCGGCCTGGATCCGGGCGGTGACACCGAAATGCTGAAGTCGGGCGATACGATCACGATGACGCAATCGGCGATCGTGCTCGAGAACCTGATCGGCCAGTTCCTGTACAGCAAGGCCGCCGATGCGGGCGGTGCGAAGCCGGCCGCCGGCGCATCGGCCGCCGCGCCCGCACCGGTGGCGGTGCCGGCGTCGGCGGTGTCCGGTTCGGCCGGCCAATAACCACACGAGAGAAAACAAGAGGGAATGACCATGCAGACGATCCGCATCAGGCAGGCCGCGCTGGCGGTAGCGGCAGTCGCCGCGTTGAGCGGCTGCGCGACCGTGCAGACGCCGACCAAGGGCGATCCGCTCGAAGGCTTCAACCGGTCGATGTACAAGTTCAACGACACGGTCGACACGTACGCGCTGAAGCCGGTCGCGAAGGGCTACCAGTACGTGGTGCCGCAGCCGGTGCGCGACAGCGTGACGAACTTCTTCTCGAACATCGGCGACGTCTACATCGCGGCGAACAACATCGTGCAGTTGCGGATTGCCGACGGCGTCGGCGACATCATGCGCGTCGTGATCAACACGGTGTTCGGCGTCGGCGGCCTGTTCGACGTCGCGACGATCGCGAAGCTGCCGAAGCACACGGCCGACTTCGGGATCACGATGGGCCGCTACGGCATGCCGTCGGGCCCGTACCTCGTGCTGCCGCTGCTCGGCCCGAGCACGCTGCGCGACACGGCGGGCCTGGGCGTCGACTACGTCGGCAACCCGCTCACGTACGTGAAACCGGATGGCCTGAGCTGGGGCCTGTTCGGCGTGAACCTCGTCAACACGCGCTCGAACCTGCTCGGCGCGGGCGACGTGCTGGATGCCGCGGCGCTCGACAAGTATTCGTTCGTCCGTAACGCTTACCTGCAACGCCGCCAGATGCTGATCAGCAACGCGCGCGGCGAGGCGGCCGCGACGTCGAGCAACGATGCGCTGCCGAAGTACGATCTGCCGGAAGACGGCGCGGCCCCGGCGGTAGCCGGCGCGGCCGGTGCGGCGGGCGCAGCGGCGGTGGGCGGTGCGACGGCGCCGGCAGGCGCATCGGGCGCGGCGGTGGCCGCGCCGGCTTCGGGCACGGCCGAATCGCCGAACCCGGCCAGCGAAACGAACGTGCCGGCGATGCAGGTGGCGCCGCCGTCGCCGGGCGGGTTCCGCTTCCCGAGCATCCGGCTGCACTGACGGATTTACATTCGTTACAGCCGGAAACGATTCAGTCGGTAGCGTATGCGAACTTGCGCGTAAGCTACCTGCTCCAACCTTCGCATCGACTCATTCATGCAGGCCACTATGATGAAAAAACTGTTCCTGATCCCCGTTTTCGCGGCGCTGTTCTCGTTCGGCAGCGCAGCCCACGCGCAAGTCGACCAGTCGAACCCGCAGGCGCTGATCAAGACGGCGACGCAGCAGGTGCTCGACGAAGTCAAGCAGCAGACGATCAAGCAGGGGGACACCAACCGCATCATTTCGATCGTCAACAAGGACATCCTGCCGTACACCGATTTCCGCCGCACCACGCAGCTCGCGATGGGCCGCAACTGGCGCACGGCCACGGCCGACCAGCAACAGCAGGTTCAGGAGCAGTTCAAGCTGTTGCTGATTCGTACGTACTCGGGTGCGCTGGCGCAGCTGAAGCCGGATCAGCAGATCCAGTACCCGCCGTTCCGTGCCGATCCGGCCGATACCGATGTCGTGGTCAAGACGGTCGCGATGAACAACGGCCAGCCGGTTCAGATCGATTACCGCCTGTACAAGACGGCGAATGGCTGGAAGGTGTATGACCTGAACGTGCTCGGCGCGTGGCTGATCCAGACGTACCAGCAGCAGTTCAACGAGAAGATCCAGCAAAGCGGCGTGGAAGGCCTGATCCAGTTCCTCACGCAGCGCAACCAGCAACTTGCCGCCGGCAAGCAAGCGTCGTGAGCGGCTTCGAAGCCGGCTCCTCGCTGACCGTCGCGAGCGCGAAGTCCGCGCTCGCGGACGGTCTTGCGCGCATCGGCGCGGGCGCGACCGCCGTCGATTGCGCGGCGCTGACGCAGTTCGATTCGTCCGCGCTCGCCGTGCTGCTCGCATGGCAACGTGCCGCCAAGGCGCGCGGCGCGACCCTCGACATCCACAATCTCCCCCCGAAGCTCGCCAGCCTCGCGCGCGCGTACGGCGTCGACGCGCTCATCGACGGCACCGGGCGACATTGACCCTGTCCGACCGGAGCCTGCCGCGCCGCCCGGCGCGCGCAAGCTTCAGGCCGCGTGCCTCCGGCACCGGCTCCCCCAGCCGGTTTGCCCTATAATCAAGCGTTTTGCGGGGCAGCCAATCGGCGTCCGGCCCCCATTTTCATACGCAGCAAGCACAGAATAGGCGTCGCGGCCCTGGCGTCGCGCACAGTCATGTCAGCCATAGAAATCCGTCACGTCAAGAAGCGCTACAAGTCGCTTCAGGCGCTCAAGGGCGTCAGCCTGTCGGTCGAGGAGGGCGAGTTTTTCGGTCTGCT
Organism: Burkholderia sp. AU27893; assembly: GCF_002223205.1. Lineage (NCBI taxonomy): Bacteria > Pseudomonadati > Pseudomonadota > Betaproteobacteria > Burkholderiales > Burkholderiaceae > Burkholderia > Burkholderia sp. AU27893. The sequence goes on from NZ_NKFD01000001.1 coordinate 418,542, forward strand.
CGGCCCCAACGGCGCAGGCAAGACCACGCTCATCAGTATCCTCGCCGGGCTCGCCCGGGCCGACGAAGGCAGTATCTCGGTGCGCGGTCACGACGTCGTCAAGGACTTCCGTGGCGCGCGCCGTGCACTCGGCGTCGTGCCGCAGGAACTCGTGTTCGATCCGTTCTTCACCGTCCGCGAGACGCTGCGGATCCAGTCCGGCTATTTCGGGCTGCGCCGCAACGACGACTGGATCGACGAAGTGATGGCCAATCTCGACCTCACCGAGAAGGCCGACGCGAACATGCGCGCGCTGTCGGGCGGGATGAAGCGTCGCGTGCTGGTCGCGCAGGCGCTCGTGCACCGGCCGCCCGTGATCGTGCTCGACGAACCGACCGCCGGTGTCGACGTCGAATTGCGCCAGACGCTGTGGAAATTCATCTCGCGCCTGAACCGAGAAGGCCACACGATCGTGCTGACCACCCATTACCTCGAGGAAGCCGAGTCGCTGTGCGACCGCATCGCGATGCTGCGCCGTGGCGAAGTGGTCGCGCTCGACCGCACCGACGCGCTGCTTCGCCGCTTCGCGGGGCTGCAGCTCTACCTGCGCCTCGCGACCGGCGCGCTGCCGTCCGAGCTGCGCGGGCTGGAGTCCGACCCGGCCGCCCGCGCGCCGGGCGAGCATCTGCTGCGCCTGACGAGCTATGACGATGTCGAACGCATCCTCGCGCAGTGCCGCGCGGCGGGCTGCACGTTCGACGAGATCGAGGTCCGCAAGGCCGACCTCGAGGATGTGTTCGTCCAGGTGATGAACGGGGCCGACGTCATCGAGGGTCTGGCATGAGCGGGTTTCAAACGCTGTTCTACAAGGAACTGCTGCGTTTCTGGAAAGTGTCGTTCCAGACGGTGTGCGCACCGATCGTCACGGCGCTGCTGTATCTGACGATTTTCGGTCATGCGCTGTCGGGCCGCGTCGAGGTCTATCCGGGCGTCGAGTACGTGAGCTTTCTCGTGCCGGGCCTCGTGATGATGAGCGTGCTGCAGAACGCGTTCGCGAACAGCTCGTCGTCGCTGATCCAGTCGAAGATCACCGGCAACCTCGTGTTCATGCTGCTGCCGCCGCTGTCGTACCGCGACATCTTCGGCGCGTATGTGCTTGCGTCCGTGGTGCGCGGCCTCGCCGTCGGCGCGGGCGTGTTCGTCGTGACGATCTGGTTTATCCCGATGCATTTCGCGGCGCCGCTGTTCATCATTGCGTTCGCGTTGCTCGGCTCGGCGATCCTCGGCACGCTCGGCCTGATCGCCGGGATCTGGGCCGAGAAGTTCGACCAGCTCGCCGCGTTCCAGAACTTCCTGATCATGCCGCTGACGTTCCTGTCCGGCGTGTTCTATTCGACGCACTCGCTGCCGCCCGTGTGGCGCGAGATCTCGCGTCTCAATCCGTTTTTCTACATGATCGACGGCTTCCGTTTCGGGTTCTTCGGCGCGTCCGACATCAACCCGTTCGCGAGCCTCGCGATCGTCACCGGTTTCTTCGTGCTGCTCGCGCTGATCGCGATGCGGCTGCTCGCGACCGGCTACAAACTGCGTCATTGATATCGACAGGCAGCGGCCGCCATCCGGGCGGCGCGCGCCGACAGGAGCCTTACACCATGTTGCCGACTCCCGAACAGGTCAAGCAATACATCGCCGGCGGTCTCGCCTGCACGCATCTGGAAGTCGAAGGCGACGGCCAGCATTTCTTCGCGACGATCGTGTCGGCGGCCTTCGAAGGCAAGCGCCCGATCCAGCGGCACCAGCTCGTCTATGCGGCGCTCGGCGATCGCATGAAACAGGAAATTCACGCGCTCAGCATGAAGACGCTGACGCCCGCCGAATGGCAGAACGCATAAACGGAAATCACTGAGTGCAAGTCACCGTCAACGAGCGCGACGCCGTCCAGAGCGTCGCCACGGCACACCCGGCCGCCAACGGGGAAGCGCATGGCCATGGGATGGACAAGCTCGTGATCGAAGGCGGCCACCGCCTGTCGGGCGAGATCGTCGTGTCGGGCGCGAAGAATGCCGCGCTGCCGATCCTGTGCGCGGGGCTGCTCACCGGTGACCCGGTCGATCTCGACAACGTGCCGAATCTCAAGGACGTGCGGACCACGCTGAAGGTGCTGAACCAGATGGGCGTGAAGAGCGAGACCGACGGCTGCCGCGTGCGGCTCGACGCGTCGCGCGTCGACAACCTCGTCGCGCCGTACGAGCTCGTGAAGACGATGCGCGCGTCGATCCTCGTGCTCGGGCCGCTGCTCGCGCGCTTCGGCGAGGCGAAGGTGTCCCTGCCGGGCGGCTGCGCGATCGGCGCGCGTCCGGTCGACCAGCACATCAAGGGCCTGCAGGCGATGGGCGCCGAGATCAGCATCGAGCACGGCTTCATCGAAGCCCGCGCGAAGCGCCTGAAGGGTGCGCGCATCGTGACCGACATGATCACGGTGACGGGCACGGAAAACCTGCTGATGGCCGCGACGCTCGCCGACGGCGAGACGGTGATCGAAAACGCCGCGCGCGAGCCGGAAGTGAGCGATCTCGCACACTTGCTGGTCGCGATGGGCGCGAAAATCGATGGCATCGGCACCGATCGCCTCGTGATCCAGGGCGTCGAGCGGCTGCACGGCGCGCGCCACTCGGTGATCCCCGACCGCATCGAGGCCGGCACGTTCCTGTGCGCGGTCGCGGCGGCTGGCGGCGACGTGATGCTGACGGGCGTGCGCCCGCACATCCTCGACGCGGTGATCGACAAGCTGCGCGAAGCCGGCGTGTCGATCGAGGAAGGCGACAGCTGGCTGCGCGTGAAGATGGACCGCCGCCCGTCGGCGGTGACGATCCGCACGTCGGAATACCCGGCGTTCCCGACCGACATGCAGGCGCAGTTCATGGCCCTCAATACGGTCGCGACGGGCACCGCGCAAGTCGTCGAAACCATTTTCGAGAACCGTTTCATGCACGTGCAGGAGCTGAACCGGCTCGGCGCGAACATCACGATCGACGGTAACACCGCGCTCGTGACGGGGGTCGAGAAGCTGTCGGGCGCGAACGTGATGGCGACCGACCTGCGCGCGTCGGCGAGCCTCGTGATCGCCGGGCTGCGTGCCGACGGCGAAACGCTGGTCGACCGCATCTATCATCTGGACCGCGGCTACGACCGCATGGAAGCCAAACTGACCGCCGTCGGCGCGAACGTGCGCCGCCTTTCCGGGAGCCAAGCATGACCGCGCCGCTGACCCTTGCCCTGTCGAAGGGCCGGATTTTCGAGGAAACCCTGCCGCTGCTGGCCGCGGCCGGCGTGCAGGTGACCGAGGATCCGGAAACGTCGCGCAAGCTGATCCTGCCGACGACGAACCCCGACCTGCGCGTGATCATCGTGCGCGCGAGCGACGTGCCGACCTATGTCGAATACGGCGCGGCCGATTTCGGCGTGGCCGGCAAGGACGTGCTGGTCGAGCACGGCGGCTCGGGCCTGTACCAGCCGATCGATCTGAACATTGCGCGCTGCCGGATGTCGGTGGCCGTATCGGCCGGTTTCGACTACGCGAGCGCGGTGCGCCAGGGCGCGCGGCTGCGCGTCGCGACGAAGTACGTCGAAACCGCCCGCGAACACTTTGCCGCGAAGGGCGTGCACGTCGACCTGATCAAGCTGTACGGCTCGATGGAGCTGGCGCCGCTGGTCGGGCTGGCCGATGCGATCGTCGACCTCGTCAGCTCGGGCGGCACGCTGAAGGCGAACAATCTGGTCGAGGTCGAGGAGATCATGGCGATCTCGTCGCGCCTCGTCGTGAACCAGGCTGCGCTGAAGTTGAAGCGCACGGCGCTCAAGCCGATCCTCGACGCGTTCGAACGCGCGTCGCAGAATGGCGGTTGAGCGCATCACCGTAACGGAACTCCCATGTCCATCACCATCCGCAAGCTCGATTCGACGAGCGAAGGCTTCGGCGCCGAGCTGCGCGCGCTGCTCGCATTCGAGGCGAGCGAAGACGCGGCGATCGAGCAATCGGTCGCGCAGATCCTCGCCGACGTGAAGTCGCGCGGCGACGCCGCGGTGCTCGAGTACACGAACCGCTTCGACCGGCTGAGCGCGGCGAGCGTCGCCGCGCTGGAGCTGCCGCAGGACGCGCTGCAGACGGCGCTCGACGGCCTCGCGCCGAAGGCGCGCGCGGCGCTGGAAGCCGCTGCCGCGCGGGTGCGTGCGTACCACGAGAAGCAGAAGATCGAGTGCGGCACGCATAGCTGGCAATACACGGAAAGCGACGGCACGGTGCTCGGCCAGAAGATCACGCCGCTCGACCGCGTCGGCCTGTACGTGCCGGGCGGCAAGGCCGCGTATCCGTCGTCGGTGCTGATGAATGCGATTCCCGCGCGCGTCGCGGGCGTCGGCGAGATCGTGATGGTCGTGCCGACGCCGGACGGCGTGAAGAACGACCTCGTGCTCGCCGCGGCGCTGCTCGGCGGCGTCGATCGCGTGTTCACGATCGGCGGTGCGCAGGCGGTCGGCGCGCTCGCCTACGGCACGGCGACGGTGCCGGCCGTCGACAAGATCTGCGGCCCCGGCAATGCGTACGTCGCGTCGGCGAAGCGCCGCGTGTTCGGCACGGTCGGTATCGACATGATCGCCGGGCCGTCCGAAATCCTCGTACTGTGCGACGGCACGACCGATCCGAACTGGGTCGCGATGGACCTGTTCTCGCAGGCCGAGCACGACGAACTCGCGCAATCGATCCTGCTGTGCCCGGACGGTGCGTTCCTCGAGCGCGTCGCAAAGGCGATCGACGAGCTGCTGCCGTCGATGCCGCGCCAGGACGTGATCCGCGCGTCGCTCGAAGGCCGTGGCGCGCTGATCAAGGTGCGCGACATGGCCGAGGCTTGCCGGATCGCGAACGACATCGCGCCCGAGCACCTGGAAATTTCCGCGCTGGAGCCGCAGCAATGGGGCCAGCAGATCCGCCATGCGGGCGCGATCTTCCTCGGCCGCTACACGAGCGAGAGCCTTGGCGACTACTGCGCGGGCCCGAACCACGTGCTGCCGACGTCGCGCACCGCGCGTTTCTCGTCGCCGCTCGGCGTGTACGACTTCATCAAGCGCTCGAGCGTGATCGAGGTCAGCGCGGAAGGCGCGCAGACGCTCGGCGAGATCGCGTCCGAGCTCGCGTACGGCGAGGGGCTGCAGGCGCACGCGAAGAGCGCCGAGTTCCGGATGAAGAACTGACCGCACGCTGCACGGGGCCGCGGCCGGCGCTGACGTGCCGCCCGGCCTGCCCCGGTAGGCCGGGGCAGGAGACACCTGTGCAGGGCGGCAACCGCCGCTTTGCCGACCCATTGACGCCGGCGCGACGTACGCCGGCTTGAGACCATGACGACGCCACAAGACATCATCCGCCGCGACGTGCTCGCGATGACGAGCTACCCGGTGCCCGACGCGAGCGGGTTCGTGAAACTCGACGCGATGGAGAACCCGTACCCGCTGCCCGAACCGCTCGCCGCGGCGCTTGGCGAGCGTCTCGCGCAGGTCGCGCTGAACCGCTACCCGGCGCCGCGCCCGGCCGCGCTGCTCGACAAGCTGCGCCATGTGATGGGCGTGCCGGCCGGCTGCGACGTGCTGCTGGGCAACGGCTCGGACGAAATCATCAGCATGATGTCGATGGCCTGTGCGAAGCCGGGCGCGAAGGTGCTCGCGCCGGTGCCGGGCTTCGTGATGTACGAACTGTCCGCGAAGCTCGCGCAGCTCGAATTCGTCGGCGTGCCGTTGAAGGCCGACCTGACGCTCGACGTCGACGCGATGCTCGCGGCGATTGCCGAGCATCGTCCGGCGCTCGTCTATCTCGCGTACCCGAACAACCCGACCGGCACGCTGTACGACGATGCCGATATCGAACGGATCGTCGCGGCCGCGCGGCACAGCCTGGTCGTGATCGACGAGGCGTACCAGCCGTTCGCGGTGCGCTCGTGGCTGCCGCGCGCCGCCGAATTCGACAACGTCGTCGTGATGCGCACGGTGTCGAAGCTCGGCCTCGCGGGCATCCGCCTCGGCTATCTGGTCGGTTCGCCCGCGTGGCTGACCGAATTCGACAAGGTGCGCCCGCCGTACAACATCAACGTGCTGACCCAGGCGACCGCCGATTTCCTGCTCGACCACCTCGACGTGCTCGACGCGCAGGCGGCCGACCTGCGAGCGGAACGCACGCGTCTCGCCCAGGAAGTGGCCGCGCTGCCGGGCACGACGGTGTTCCCGAGCGCGGGCAATTTCCTGCTGGTGCGCGTGCCGGACGCGGCCGCCGTGTTCGACGCGCTGCTCACCGAGCGGGTGTTGGTCAAAAACGTGAGTAAAATGCATCCGTTGCTGGCTGAATGCGTGCGGCTGACCGTCGGTTCTCCCGACGAAAACGCGCGCCTGCTGGCCGCTTTGAAACTCGCGCTGCCCGGTTGAGCCTCTGGGCGCCGCAGCGCGAAACGATCAATCCCCATTTACATCGACTCAGTCAAGGAATTGCCATGCGTGTGGCGGAAGTCGTTCGCAATACCAGCGAAACGCAGATCCGTGTGAAGCTCAATCTCGACGGCACGGGCCAGCAGAAGCTGGCCACCGGCGTGCCGTTCCTCGACCATATGCTCGACCAGATCGCGCGACACGGTCTGGTCGATCTCGAGGTTGAAGCGCATGGCGATACGCATATCGACGACCACCACACGGTCGAGGATGTCGGCATCACGCTCGGCCAGGCCGTCGCGAAGGCGATCGGCGACCGCAAGGGCATCCGCCGCTATGGCCATTCGTACGTGCCGCTCGACGAGGCGCTGTCGCGCGTCGTGATCGATTTCTCCGGCCGGCCGGGCCTCGAATTCCACGTGCCGTTCACGCGGGCGCGGATCGGCACGTTCGACGTCGACCTGTCGATCGAATTCTTCCGCGGTTTCGTGAACCACGCGGGCGTCACGCTGCACATCGATAACCTGCGCGGGATCAACGCGCACCATCAGCTCGAAACGGTGTTCAAGGCCTTCGGCCGTGCGCTGCGCGCGGCGGTGGAGCTGGACGAACGTGCGGCGGGGCAGATCCCGTCGACGAAGGGCAGTCTCTGAACCTGAACTGACCGGACGGCGCGTCAAGGACAACCTCACGGCTTCGGCGCGCGGCGCCGGCTTGCGATGGATCTGCTCAAATCGTTCATCTCGCTGCTGGCGCTGATCAACCCGGTCGGCGCAGTGCCGTTCTTCCTGAGCCTGACGGCGCAGCAGACGGATGCCGAGCGGCGGCGCACGATCCGGATCGCGTCGGTGTCGGTGTTCTGCGTGATCACGGTGACGACGCTGCTCGGGCAGCAGATCATCGACTTCTTCGGCATTTCGGTCGGGTCGCTCGAAGTGGGCGGCGGGATCATCATGCTGCTGATGGCGATCAACATGCTGAACGCGCAGATCGGCAACACGCGATCGACGCCGGAGGAGCGCCACGAGGCCGAGCTGAAGGACAACATCGCGGTCGTGCCGCTGGCGATTCCGCTGCTCACGGGCCCCGGCTCGATCAGCACGGTGATCATCTATGCGGCGAACTCGCATCACTGGTATGAGCGGGCCGGGCTGGTCGCGATCGGCGCGGTCCTGGCTTTTCTGTGTTTCGTCGCGATGCGGCTCGCCGAGCCGATCGCGAACTGGATCGGCCGCACGGGCATCAACATCGCCACGCGGCTGATGGGTCTGATGCTGTCGGCGCTGGCGGTGGAATTCATCGTCAATGGACTGAGGGCGCTACTGCCTGCACTGAGATGAAAACTTCGATTGCGATTGTGGATTATGGGATGGGCAACCTGCGCTCGGTCGCGCAGGCGCTCAAGAAGGCCGAACCGGCCGCCGACGTGGCGATCGTCGACACGCCGGCCGCGATCCGCGCGGCCGACCGTGTCGTGCTGCCCGGCCAGGGCGCGATGCCCGACTGCATGCGCAGCCTCGGCGAATCGGGCCTGCAGGAGGCCGTGATCGAGGCCTCGCGCACCAAGCCGCTGCTCGGCGTGTGCGTCGGCGAGCAGATGCTGTTCGACTGGAGCGCGGAAGGCGACACCAAGGGCCTCGGCCTGTTGCCCGGCAAGGTCGTGCGTTTCGCGCTCGACGGCCGCCTGCAGGACGACGGCTCGCGCTTCAAGGTGCCGCAGATGGGCTGGAACCGCGTGCGCCAGTCGCAGCCGCACCCGCTGTGGGACGGCGTGCCCGACGACGCGTATTTCTACTTCGTGCACAGTTATTACGTCACGCCGGACAACCCGGCGCATACGGTTGGCGAAACGGCCTACGGCGCGCCGTTTACGTCCGCGGTCGCGCGGGACAACCTCTTCGCGACCCAATTCCACCCCGAGAAAAGCGCGGAGGTCGGGTTGCGTCTGTATCGCAACTTCGTACACTGGAAACCGTGAAACGTGGTGCGCGAGCCACAGTCGATCTGGCCGAACGGCCTGTCGCACGGCGCGCTCGCGCCTAAGCGCCGAAAGAGTTGTACTAAACTAGCGAGACGGCGCGGTACCGGATTGGCCGGTACGCGCCGGATTCTTTTCTTTTTCCACGACGACACCCGATTGCTATGTTGCTGATTCCGGCCATCGACCTCAAAGACGGTCAGTGTGTGCGCCTCAAACAGGGCGATATGGACCAGGCCACGATTTTTTCCGAGGACCCGGCGGCGATGGCCCGCAAGTGGGTCGATCTCGGCGCCCGGCGGCTCCATCTCGTCGACCTGAACGGCGCATTCGCCGGCAAGCCGAAGAATCTCGAGGCGATCGAAGCGATCCTCGACGAGGTCGGCGATGAAATTCCCGTCCAGCTCGGCGGCGGCATCCGCAGCCTCGAGACGATCGAGAAGTATCTCGACGCCGGCCTGTCCTACGTGATCATCGGTACGGCCGCGGTGAAGAACCCCGGCTTCCTGCAGGACGCATGCACCGCGTTCTCCGGCAACATCATCGTCGGCCTGGACGCGAAGGACGGCAAGGTCGCGACCGACGGCTGGAGCAAGCTGACCGGCCACGAAGTGATCGACCTTGCGCGCAAGTTCGAGGACTACGGCGTCGAATCGATCGTCTACACGGACATCGGCCGCGACGGGATGCTGCAGGGCATCAACATCGAGGCGACCGTGAAGCTCGCGCAGGCAGTCGGCATCCCCGTGATCGCCAGCGGCGGCCTGTCGAACCTCACGGACATCGAGAACCTGTGCGAAGTCGAGGAGCACGGCGTCGAAGGCGTGATCTGCGGCCGTGCGATCTACTCCGGCGATCTCGATTTCGCGGCCGCGCAAAAGCGCGCGGACGAACTGAACGGCGAACTCGACAACGCGTAAGCGCGGTTGTCCCGCTCGCCGGGGCTGCCTGCAGGCGGCCCCGACCGGAAGCCTCGCGCGAGGCTTTCCGCAACCGGCCGTCCCATCGCGGCATTTGGCGCAACATCATGGCTCTAGCTAAACGCATCATCCCCTGCCTGGACGTGACTGCCGGGCGTGTCGTCAAGGGCGTCAACTTCGTCGAGCTGCGCGATGCCGGCGATCCCGTCGAAATCGCCCGCCGCTACGACGACCAGGGCGCCGACGAACTGACGTTCCTCGACATCACCGCGACGTCCGACCAGCGCGACCTGATCCTGCCGATCATCGAAGCCGTCGCGTCGCAGGTCTTCATTCCGCTGACCGTCGGCGGCGGCGTGCGCGCCGTCGAGGACGTGCGGCGCCTGCTGAACGCGGGCGCGGACAAGGTCAGCATGAATTCGTCGGCGGTCGCGAACCCGCAGCTCGTGCGCGACGCGGCCGACAAGTACGGCTCGCAGTGCATCGTCGTCGCGATCGACGCGAAGCGCGTGTCGGCCGATGGCGAGACGCCGCGCTGGGAAGTCTTTACGCACGGCGGCCGCAAGAATACGGGCCTCGACGCGATCGAATGGGCGCGCAAGATGGCCGAGCTCGGCGCGGGCGAGATCCTGCTCACGAGCATGGACCGCGACGGCACCAAGTCGGGCTTCGACCTCGCGCTCACGCGCGGCGTGTCGGACGCGGTGCCGGTGCCGGTGATCGCATCGGGCGGTGTCGGCTCGCTGCAGCACCTGGCCGACGGCATCAAGGACGGCCGCGCCGACGCGGTGCTGGCCGCGAGTATCTTCCACTACGGCGAGCACACGGTCGGCGAGGCGAAGCGCTTCATGGCCGACCAGGGCATCCCGGTGAGGCTGTGATGAATACGGAATCGAATGCATTGCCCGCGTGGCTCGACAAGGTCCGCTGGGACGACAACGGCCTCGTGCCGGTGATCGCGCAGGAAGCGTCGACGAACGACGTGCTGATGTTCGCGTGGATGAACCGCGAGGCACTGGCGAAGACGATCGAGACGCAGCGCGCGGTCTACTATTCGCGCTCGCGCAAGCGCCTGTGGTTCAAGGGCGAGGAGTCGGGCCACGTGCAGCACGTGCACGAGGTGCGGCTCGACTGCGACGAGGATGTCGTGCTGCTGAAGGTCGAGCAGGTGTCGGGCATCGCGTGCCACACCGGCCGGCATTCGTGCTTCTTCCAGAAATTCGAAGGCACCGTCGACAGCGGCGACTGGGTCGCGGTCGAACCGGTGCTGAAAGATCCCGAACACATCTACAAATGACGCAATCGACCGAAGACACGCTGCTGCGCCTCGCGGCCGTGATCGATAGCCGCAAGGGCGGCGATCCCGATCAATCGTACGTATCGCGCCTGTTCCACAAGGGCGACGACGCGGTGCTGAAGAAGATCGGCGAAGAGGCGACGGAAGTCGTGCTGGCCGCGAAGGACGTGCGCCAGGGCGGCGCGCCGACCGCGCTCGTCGGCGAGGTGGCCGACCTGTGGTTCCACTGCCTCGTGATGCTGTCGCATTTCGACCTGAGCCCGGCCGACGTGATCGCCGAGCTCGAGCGCCGCGAAGGGCTGTCGGGTATCGAGGAGAAGGCCCTGCGCAAGCGTCGCGAGCGCGAGGAAAACGGCGGTTGACAGGCCCTTGTCGCGGGATGGCCACAGTGCGGTAAGCTGTAAGAATTGTCATCTAACGGGGGTAGCATCATGACCGATACGCCAAGCCAGTTTCCGCCGCCGTCGGTGCCAGGGGGCGCGGACGCCGAGCGCCTGAACGGGCTGCGCACGCTGACTCACGTGCTCTACGGCCTCTATGCGTTTCATTGGCTGACGGGCGGCGTCACGGGCATCATCGCGATCATCATCAACTACGTGAAGCGCGACGATGTGGCCGGTACGCCGTATGCGGCCCACTTCGAGTGGCAGATCCGCACGTTCTGGCGCGCGCTGATCGCCTATGTGATCGGGTTCGCGCTGATGTTCGTGGTGGTCGGATTCGCAGTGATGTTTGTCACATGGATCTGGACGCTGTACCGTATCATCAAGGGTTGGCTGTACCTGAACGACAACAAGCCGCTCGATCCGCAGGCCTGGTTCTGACCGGCCGCGCTTGGGCGTCTGCAGGAGCAACATGAGTCACGATCCGAATTGCCTGTTCTGCAAGATCGCGGCAGGCGAGATCCCGAGCACGAAGGTGCACGAGGATGACGAATTCGTCGCGTTCCGCGACATCCGCCCGGCGGCCGAGACACACGTGCTCGTGATTCCGCGCCAGCATCTGCCGACGCTGTCGGCGGCGAGCGACGCCGATGCACCGATGCTCGGCCGGCTGATGCTGCTCGTCTCGCGTCTCGCCGGCCAGCTCGGCGTCGCATATACGGGCGGCGAAACCGGTTTCCGTACGGTGATCAACACGGGCCCGGGCGGCGGGCAGGAGGTCTACCACCTGCACGCGCATATCCTGGCCGGCCCGCGCCCCTGGCAGCGGATGGGTTGACGGCGCGGGGCGTTTCCCCGCATCGATGGTCGAAGCCGGCGCGTTGCCGGCGATTTACGCCGCATCGCGGCGTGGTTGAGGAGAGGTTTCATCATGGGTGGATTGAGCATTTGGCACTGGCTGATCGTGCTGCTGATCGTCGCGCTGGTTTTCGGTACGAAGAAGCTGCGCAACATCGGCAACGATCTCGGCAGCGCCGTGAAGGGTTTCAAGGACGGCATGAAGGACGGCGAAGCACCGGCGGACGCGCAGCAACTGCCGCGTGCGGGCTCGGTCGACGTCAACGCGAAGGAAACGACGCGTTCCGACTCGAACAAGGCGTAACGCCGGTACGCTGACAGGCATTCGCGATGCTGGATCTCGGTCTTTCGAAGATGGCGCTGATCGGCGTCGTCGCGCTCGTGGTGCTCGGCCCCGAGCGCCTGCCGCGCGTTGCGCGCACGGCAGGCGCGCTGTTCGGCCGTGCGCAGCGGTACATCAACGACGTGAAGGCCGAGGTCTCGCGCGAAATCGAACTCGACGCGTTGCGCACGATGAAGACCGATTTCGAGGCGGCCGCGCGCAATGTCGAGACGACGATTCACGACAACCTGCGTGAGCACGAGAAGGACCTGAACGACACGTGGCATTCCGCGGTCGGCGGTCTCAACGAAGCGGCGGGCGACGCCGGTTCGATCGGTTCCGGCATGCCTGCCACGCCGTCGTGGCGCGGCAGTACGGCCGCGCTCGCGCCGAAGCGCCGCAACTGGCGCGTCAAGCAGGCGGCTGCGCCTGCCTGGTACAAGCGCGCGACCACCCGCCGTACGCACGTGCAGTCGGGCGCCGCGCGTGTCGCGCGCCACCAGCCGGCCAGCCTGCGCCGGCCGACGCGCTTCTTCTGAGCCGAGCGCATGCTCGCTCGTCAATCCTACCGAGGGCCGGTGTGAGCGACCCCCAGCAGAACCCGGGCGACGCCCCGGAAGAAACCTTCATTTCCCATCTCGTCGAGCTTCGCGATCGCATCATTCGCGCGGGCGCGGCCGTGATCGTCGTGTTCCTCGGGCTCGTCTACTGGGCGCCCGACATCTTCCGGCTGCTCGCGCGGCCGCTGATGGAGAACCTGCCGAAGGACGGCAAGATGATCGTCACCGACGTCACCGGCTCGTTCTTCGTGCCGATGAAGGTCACGATGCTCGTCGCGCTCGTGATCGCGCTGCCGATCGTGCTGTACCAGATCTGGGCGTTCGTCGCGCCCGGCCTGTACCAGCACGAGAAGAAGCTCGTTGCGCCGCTCGTCGGCAGCAGTTACCTGCTGTTCCTGTGCGGGATGGCGTTCGCGTACTTCCTCGTGTTTCCGACGATCTTCCGCGTGATGGCGCACTACAACGCGCCGCTCGGCGCGGAAATGACCACCGACATCGACAACTACCTGAGCTTCGTGCTCGGGATGTTCATTGCGTTCGGGGTCACGTTCGAGGTGCCGATCGTCGTCGTGCTGCTCGTCCGGATGGGCGTGCTGTCGCTGAAGAAGTTGAAGGAGATGCGTCCGTACGTGATCGTCGGCGCGTTCGTCGTCGCGGCGGTCGTCACGCCGCCGGACGTGTTCTCGCAACTGATGCTCGCCTTGCCGCTGGTCGTGCTGTTCGAAATCGGGCTGCTGGCGGCGCGGTTCTTCGTGCCGAAGAAGCCGGCCGAGGAAGGCGAGGCGGAGAACGGCGAAGCCGCCAGTTGACGGCAGCGCACCGGGCGGCGCGCGGGTAGCCGGACTTCCGGGCGCCGGGCTTGAGCGAAACCCGGTGGCGTAGTCGGTCGGTAAGCGGAGGGCGGGGCCATCTGCCCGGCAACAAGGGTCTTTCGAGACAAAGCAAAAGGGCAGCCAACCGGCTGCCCTTTGTCATTTCCCGACGGTGTTCGGGGCATGCGGCCGCGCGCCGCTCGCCCGACGTCACTCGGTATCGCTGTCCTGTTCGTCGAGCGCCTGCTTCGGCGGCGGCGGGCGCTTGCCGATCACCACGTTCAGGTCGAACGCCTTGCCCTTGCGCACGACGTGCACCTTGGTCGCCGTGCCGGGCTTGATTTGCGCGACGGTGTTCAGCAGCTTCGTGGTGTCGGTGATCTCGTCGCCGTTGACCGAGATCAGGATGTCGCCCGGCTTGATGCCGGCCTTGTCGGCCGGGCCGCCCTGCAGCACGCCGGCGACGATCGCGCCCGATTTCTGCGTCAGCCCGAACGACTCGGCGATCTCCGGCGTGACGTCTTGCGGCTCGACGCCGATCCAGCCGCGCGTGACCGAGCCCGTCGTGATGATGCTTTCCAGCACCGTGCGCGCGGTCGACACGGGGATCGCGAAGCCGATGCCGAGCGAGCCGCCCGAACGCGAGTAGATCGCGGTGTTGATGCCGAGCAGGTTGCCGTTCACGTCGACCAGCGCGCCGCCCGAGTTGCCGGGGTTGATCGGCGCATCGGTCTGGATGAAGTTCTCGAACGTGTTGATGCCGAGGTGGTTGCGGCCCAGCGCGCTGATGATCCCCATCGTGACCGTCTGGCCGACGCCGAACGGGTTGCCGATCGCGAGCACGACGTCGCCGACCCGCGACTGGTCGGAGCGGCCGAGCGTGATCGTCGGCAGGTTCGTCATGTTGATCTTCAGCACGGCGAGATCGGTTTCGGGATCGCTGCCGATCACCTTCGCGGTGGCCGTGCGGCCGTCGGCGAGCGCGACTTCGATCTGGTCGGCGCCGTCCACGACGTGCTGGTTCGTTAGAATGTAACCTTCAGGGCTCACGATAACGCCCGAGCCAAGGTTGGCTGCCGGTTCGTCCTGCTGCTTGCGGGCGTTGCGGTCGCCGAAGAAGTAGCGGAACAGCGGATCTTTCGCGCGCGGGTCGGGCGGCAGCGAGCCGTCCTTGCTGGAGAACACGTTGACGACGGCCGGCATCGCCTTTTGCGCGGCTTCGGCGTACGACGTGGTCGCCGGTGCGCCGCCGATGCCCGGCGCGACTTCCCGCAGCGCGACGATCGGCGTCGCGAGCTGCTTGCCGAGCTGTCCTTGCCGTTGCAGCCATTGCGGCTTGAGCGTCACGACGATGAACATCAGCGCGAGCAGCACGGTAACCGCCTGCGCGAAGAACAGCCAGAAGCGTCTAAGCATCTGAATGGATTAGAGGTTTATATGGATCGGATCGAACTTGAATTGTACTTGAACAATACCCTTGAAACCGCGCGCTTCAAGGACTATTGCCCGAATGGCCTCCAGGTCGAGGGGCGTCGCAAGATCGACAAGATCGCGACCGGCGTGACGGCGTCGGTCGCGTTTCTCGAAGCCGCGCTCGAATGGGGGGCAGATGCCGTGCTGGTCCATCACGGCTATTTCTGGCGCAACGAGCCGCCGCAGATCACGGGCCGCAGGTACCAGCGCCTGAAGCTGCTGCTCGCGAACGACCTGAACCTGTTCGCGTTCCACCTGCCGCTCGACGCGCATCCCGAATTCGGCAACAACGCGCAGCTCGGCGACCGGCTCGGCCTGATCGGCGAGCAGCGGTTCGGCGAAGGCGACCTCGGCTGGATGGCGACGCTGCCGATGCCCGTCACGCTCGAGCACTTCGTCGCGAAGGTCGAGCGCACGCTTGGCCGCACGCCGCTCGTACTCGGCGATCCGGACATGCAGCTGCGCCGCATCGCGTGGTGCACGGGCGCCGCGCAAAGCTATTTCGACGCGGCGATCGACGCCGGCGCGGACGTGTTCCTGACCGGCGAGGTGTCCGAATACGTGACGCATACGGCGGCCGAGAGCGGTGTCGCGTTCGTTGCGGCAGGGCACCATGCGACCGAGCGCTACGGAATCCAGGCACTTGGCGCCCACTTGTCCGAAGAATTCGATATCGAACACCTTTTTATCGATATCCATAACCCGGTCTGAATGCCGGATTTGCGGCAGCGCATCGAAATTTCGCAATGTAGCAAACGCTTAAAAGAGAAATGATTTAATCGCTCCGATAGTGGGGGGAAACCCTTAACTATCAATCACTTCGAAGGGATTTTCATCTCCGGGCCTTGTAAATGGCGACTCCATTCGCGCAAACTAGCGGCGGAATGAAAAGTCGTGACGGAAAATCCAACTCAGAAGTGGGGCGTGTGATGCGAGACAAGGAAGAGAAACGCGTCGACAGCGGCCGCCGTACCTGGCTGATTGCGACATCCGTAGCAGGTGGCGTGGGAGGCGTAGCCACCGTCATACCTTTCGCGGCGTCGCTTGCGCCGTCCGCGAAAGCGAAAGCGGCCGGTGCACCGGTCGAAGTCGACATCAGCGGGCTGAAGCCTGGTGAAATGGTCACGGTGCCGTGGCGCGGCAAGCCGGTGTGGATCCTGAACCGCACCGACGCGATGCTGGCCGACGTGGTCAAGGCCGACAAGGAAGTGGCCGATCCGGCCACCGAAAAGCCTTATACGATGCCGTTGCCCGCGTATTGCGCGAACGAATATCGCGCGCGGGCCGATCGCAAGAACATTCTCGTCGTGATGGCCGTGTGTACGCACCTCGGCTGCACGCCAAGCCAACGCTTCACGCCGGGTCCGCAGCCGAACCTGCCGGACGACTGGCCGGGCGGTTTCCTCTGCCCGTGCCATGGTTCGACCTACGACCTCGCCGGCCGTGTGTTCAAGAACAAACCGGCGCCTCAGAATCTCGACATCCCGCCCTACATGTTCACGTCGGCAACGACCCTCGTGATCGGCAAGGACGAGAAAGGAGAAGCGTGATGGCCGACAACAAGGAAGTCTCCACGACAGGTCTCACCGGCTGGATCGATCAGCGCTTTCCGCTCACGTCCACCTGGAAGAAGCACGTTTCCGAGTACTACGCGCCGAAGAACTTCAACTTCTGGTACTTCTTCGGCTCCCTCGCGCTGCTGGTGCTGGTCAACCAGATCGTCACCGGCATCTTCCTGACGATGAACTACAAGCCCGACTCGACGCTCGCGTTCGCGTCGGTCGAGTACATCATGCGCGAGGTGCCGTGGGGCTGGCTGATCCGCTACATGCACTCCACGGGCGCGTCGATGTTCTTCGTGGTCGTCTACCTGCACATGTTCCGCGGGCTGCTCTACGGGTCGTACCGCAAGCCGCGCGAGCTGGTGTGGATCTTCGGCTGCGCGATCTTCCTGTGCCTGATGGCCGAGGCGTTCTTCGGCTACCTGCTGCCGTGGGGCCAGATGTCGTTCTGGGGCGCGCAGGTGATCGTGAACCTGTTCTCGGCGATCCCGTTCGTCGGCCCGGACCTGTCGCTGTGGATTCGCGGCGACTACGTCGTGTCGGACGTCACGCTGAACCGCTTCTTCGCGTTCCACGTGATCGCGATTCCGCTCGTGCTGGTCGGCCTCGTGATCGCGCACCTCGTCGCGCTGCACGAAGTGGGCTCGAACAACCCGGACGGTATCGAGATCAAGGCGAAGAAGGACGAGAACGGTATTCCGCTCGACGGCATCCCGTTCCACCCGTACTACTCGGTGCACGATTTCCTCGGCGTGTGCGGGTTCCTGATGGTGTTCGCGCTGATCGTGTTCTTCTCGCCGGAGATGGGCGGCTACTTCCTCGAGGCGAACAACTTCGTCCCGGCGAACCCGCTGCAGACGCCGCCCGAGATCGCGCCGGTCTGGTACTTCACCGCGTTCTACGCGATGCTGCGCGCGACCACCGACCCGTTCAAGATCGTGCTGATGATCGTGATCGCGCTGCTCGGCGTGCTCGCGCTGATCCGCGCGCGCGGCAAGTGGAAGGTCGGCCTGCCGGTGCTGGCCGCGGCGATCGTCGTGTTCATGTACCTGACGGAGTCGAAGTTCTGGGGCGTCGTCGTGATGGGTTCCGCGGTGGTCTCGCTGTTCTTCCTGCCGTGGCTCGACCGCAGCCCGGTGAAGTCGATCCGCTACCGGCCGCTGTTCCACAAGGTGTTCCTCGGGATCTTCGTCGTGGCGTTCCTGACCCTCGGGTTCCTCGGCACGCGGCCGCCATCGCCGGCTTCGACGCTGATCGCGCAGGCCTGTGCGCTGATCTACTTCGCGTTCTTCCTCGGCATGCCCGTCTGGACGCCGCTTGGCACGTTCAAGCAGCCGCCGGAGCGGGTGCGCTTCAAGCCCCATTAACGTGAGCGAGGAGAGAACGACATGAAGAAACTGCTTTCGACACTCGCGCTGATCGGGGCGACCGCGTGTGCGCTGCTGGTGGCGCCGGCGGTTCGGGCGGAAGGTAATTTTCCGCTCGACCGGGCGCCCGATAACACGGAAAATCTCGTTTCGCTTCAGCACGGCGCGCAATTGTTTGTAAACTATTGCCTGAACTGCCACAGCGCGAACCTGATGCGCTACAACCGTCTGACGGATCTGGGCATATCCCAGAAGGAGATCGAAAAGAATCTCCTGTTCACGACCGACAAGGTCGGCAACACGATGTCCGTCGCGATGCGGCCCGAAGACGCGAAGAACTGGCTCGGCACCTCGCCGCCCGACCTGTCGGTCGAGGAGCGCGCGCGCGGCCGCGACTGGCTGTATACGTATCTGCGGAGCTTCTACCGCGACGATACACGGCCGAGCGGCTGGAACAACGCGGTGTTCGAGAACGTCGGCATGCCTCATGTACTGTGGCAGCTGCAGGGGCAGCGCACCGCCAAATTCGAAGACAAGACGGACGAGGAGACGGGCGAGAAGGTCCATACGCTCGTCGGCTTCCAGCAGGTCACACCGGGGACACTGTCCGCGGTGGATTATGATTCTGCGGTTGCCGACCTGGTGGCGTACATGACCTGGATGTCCGAGCCGGCTCAGCAGACCCGCAAACGCCTCGGCGTATGGGTGCTGATCTTTCTCGGTATCCTGACTTTCCTGGCCTGGCGGCTCAATGCCGCGTACTGGAAAGATATCAAGTAATCACGCCTGACCGGCGTGGGGCCGGCGCAAGGTGGAACCCCGGAAGGGGCTCGCCGCGTGCCGGCCCTCGGCTTTTTTGAGGAAACGCAAACATGATGGTTCTGTATTCCGGCACAACTTGCCCGTTCTCCCAGCGTTGCCGGCTGGTGCTGTTCGAGAAGGGCATGGACTTCGAAATCCGTGACGTCGACCTGTTCAACAAGCCGGAAGACATTTCGGTGATGAACCCGTACGGTCAGGTGCCGATCCTGGTCGAGCGCGACCTGATCCTGTACGAATCGAACATCATCAACGAGTACATCGACGAGCGCTTCCCGCATCCGCAACTGATGCCGGCCGACCCCGTGCAGCGCGCACGTGCACGTCTGTTCCTGCTCAACTTCGAGAAGGAGCTGTTCGTCCACGTCAGCACGCTCGAGAACGAGAAGGGCAAGGCAGCGGAGAAGAACCACGAGAAGGCACGCCTCGCGATCCGCGATCGCCTGACGCAGCTCGCGCCGATCTTCGTGAAGAACAAGTACATGCTCGGCGAGGAATTCTCGATGCTCGACGTCGCGATCGCGCCGCTGCTGTGGCGTCTGGATCACTACGGTATCGAGCTGTCGAAGAACGCGGCGCCGCTGATGAAGTACGCCGAGCGGATCTTCAGCCGTCCGGCCTACATCGAAGCACTGACGCCGTCCGAAAAGGTCATGCGTCGTTGATGGTGCAATGAGTGCATGACGGAGAGGGCGGCGCGGCGTGCCGCGCCCCCGCTCCGGGTTCGAGGATTGTGATGCAAGAGATTTCAACGAAGCCTTATCTGCTGCGCGCGTTGTACGAGTGGTGCACCGATAACGGTTACACGCCGCATATCGCGGTGAGGGTCGACAACTCGACGCGCGTACCGCGTCAGTTCGTGCGTGACGGTGAGATCGTGCTCAACATCAGCTTCGAGGCGACGAGCCAGTTGCAGATGGGCAACGAGTGGATCGAGTTCACGGCCCGGTTCTCCGGGAAGGCGCACAAGATCGAGATTCCGGTTGCCAACGTGCTCGCGATCTATGCGCGCGAGAACGGGCAGGGCATGGCGTTCCAGGTCGATGCGGTTGCGGGTGAAGGCGCGGATTCGGGTGCGTTCGATGATGAAGCGGCGCAGACGGATGAGGCGCAGCGCGACGAATCGCCTGCGGTGTTGACGCCGGTGGCCGACAGCGGCGCGAACGAGGAGCCCTCCGAAGGCGCCGACGAACCGCCGAAAACCGACGGCGATGGCGACGGTTCAAAAGGTGGCAGCAGACCTCGCCTCAAGATCGTGAAATGAGGTAGAATCTCGCGCTACGCCGGCTTAGCTCATCTGGTAGAGCAGTTGATTTGTAATCATCAGGTGGCGGGTTCGAGTCCTGCAGCCGGCACCATATTGAACGAAGGGCCGGGAGGTTTTGCCTCCCGGCCCTTTGTCGTTTCAGCGTTCACTTTCCCGGCTCGCGGGTTGTCGCTCGTTCCGTGTGGCGACATATAGCTCGGTTCATCGTTTCGGCATTGAATGTAGCGGCACGTTCGTGGGCGAATGTTGCCGGCTTCATGACAGTCGGTCCGACTCGCCTCAATACGGGCGCGCCGTTCGTAGCGTTGAACGATCCACTTCGGCATGCAGAAGGCCTCAGAACGGAAGGGGTTCTTCGTGCCCGCCAGTTCTCTGGTTTGCGCAGGACCATTTGGCCAAGAGCATCGAGCTCGAGAAGAGCACAACGCAAGACCTCAATAACGCGTTTCACATTACCTTTGCCTAGAAAAAGAAAAATGCAGATCGTTAAGACGTGGTGCGTCACTGTCCTGGTTTCAGTGCTGGCCGGTGGCAGCGCTGCCGCATTTTCCCGACCGTCTGCGCAAGACTGCCTGACGCAAGCCGAGGTCCGGCAGATGGATCGCGACTTCTGGGCGACATTTCCGTCGCCGGACGGTTTCGCCGCGTACGCAGCGCCGAAGTTTTCGCTGGGTACCAACATCACGGAACTGTCGCGGTCGCTTGCGGCCACGACGAGCGGTCCGGCACGGGCGCGCGCCGTTGCCACATTCCTTGCGCAGCATCCGGACGTGTTCGGGACGTTCAAGAATGCGCATGACGCGGCCTATGTGTACTATCCCGGACGCGATCACAGTCCTGATGCCGTGCTTACGTCGTCAACGTTCCCTGTCGGGCAGTGCGTTTCCGAATTCAATTACTCGATCGATACAAGCCGTGCCCGGTGCGAGGCCGGGCAGCGCATTCGCGCATACAGTCTGTCGTTCATCAAGGACAAGGGACGCGTGATGCTGCAAACAGGTGTGCTCGGGCTCGACGCCTGCAATTGAACCGCGCGCCAGCGAACGGCATGGCTGCAGTGTCATCCTGGTTCAGCGCATGGAGGCAGATACCATCACATCTGCCTGAACAACCCCGCATACGCCCGACTGACCGGCAGCATCTCCCGCTGCCCATGCACGCGGATCCGCAACCGTCCCAACAGATCGCGCTCGACACGATCGATCGCTGCGTACGCAACGATCACGCCGCGATGCACCTGCGCGAACCGCGCCGGATCGAGTCGCTGCATCAGTTCCTTCAGCGGCGTGCGAATCACGAGCCGTTCGCCTGCCGTCACGATTTCCGTGTATTTCTCCGACGCCTGGAAGTACAGCACGTCGTCGACCGAGACGAGCCGCGTCGCATCCTTCACGCCCACCGTCAGCCAGCGGATCGGCGCCGCGTCCCGCGCTTGCGCCGCCTGCGCGAGCGCATCGGCCTGCGCAAGCGCCGGCCCGCCGCGCTGCAGCTTCGCGATACAGCGCAGCAGCCGCTCGTCGGTCACCGGTTTCAGCAGGTAGTCGACCGCCGCACGATCGAACGCGTCGACCGCGTATTCGTCGTAGGCCGTGACGAACACGACATGCACGTCGGGCGCGAGTGCCGCGAGCTTCAGCCCGTCGATGCCGGGCATCCGGATGTCGAGAAACGCGATGTCCGGGCGCGGCGACGCGTTCAGCGCAGCCAGCGCTTCGATGCCGTTGCGCGGCATCGCGACGATATCCAGCTCGGGCCAGAGCTGATCCAGCCGCTGTGCGAGGGAGGCGGACAGGTTCGGTTCGTCGTCGGCGATGAGAGCGGTCGGCATGTCAGTCGATCGGAATCAGCAGGGTAGCGGTGACGCCATGCGCGGCGGCGGCGTTCGTCTCGACGCAGACACGGCCGCGCTCGCCGTGCAGCGTCCCGATGCGCGCTGCGACGTTGGCGAGCCCGACGCCGCCGTGCAGGCGCGAGTCGCCTTTGCCGAGGCCGACGCCCGTATCGATCACGTTCAGTTCCAGGCTGTCGCCACGCATCCTGCCGCGAATCACGATCACACCGCCGTCGATCGACGGCTCGATCCCGTGCAGCAGCGCATTCTCGACGAGCGGTTGCAGCAGCAGCGGCGAGAACGGCAGCGCATGCAGATCCGCCGGCACGTCGATCGCATAGGAAAGCCGCTCGCCGAGCCGGATCGACGCGATCTTCAGCAACGCGTCGACGAGCTCGAGCTCCTCGCCGAGCGTCGACGTCGCATCGCGCGTGCGTCGCAGGCTCGCACGCAGGTAGCGGTTCAGGCTGTCGAGCATCGTCGACGCGCGCGCCGGATCGCGCTCGATCAGGCTCTGCACGTTCGCGAGCGTATTGAACAGGAAGTGCGGCTCGATCTGCGCCTGCAGCAGCGCCAGGCGCGCGGCTGTCTCGGCCTGGCGTGCCTCGGCGGCTTCGCGGCGCTCGGTCTCGAGCGTCGCGCGCATGCGCATCGACTGCAGGAACAGCGACACGCACACGAACAGGATCGCCGAGATGAGAAACGACGGCCCGTAGTTGTCCCACGTGCCGATGCGGGCGCGCCCGAACACGTGCGGCACGTTTCCGCTGATGATCGCTGCCGTGATCTCGAAACCGATGAGCACGCTGGCCGGTGCGATCACGATAGCCTTGAGCGCGAGCCCCGGCTTGCGCGGCAGGAGCCAGTCGGCGGCGTGACTGAGCAGCAGCGCGGAGAAACCGATCGCGTTGGCGACGACGAGGTCGGGCAACAGCGGTTCCTGTAAATGGAGTGCCCAGAAACCCAGGCCGACTACCGAGTTGAAGCACGCGAACGCGAGCAGTGCGGCCGGATCGCGCAACAATCGCGGCGCCGCGCTGGCGGGGGGCGGCGAAATCGGCGAAGGGTCGGACGTGGCTCGCATGGTGTCGGGTGAGGAGGGCGCGCGATGCGCTGATGGTCTTGACCTTACTGCCGGGCGGGCCGACTGCGCACGCATTGCGACGAACGGTGCGCGGCCGCGACGAAGCGCGTCGGCTGCCGACGGTTGGCCGGTTTCCGTCACGAGTGTAGTGGAAGGGGCTGCGGAAGAACACCGGGCGCGGCCGGTGTCGTGTCGAGCATGAAGCGCCGGCCTTTCGGTTCGGAAGTCACCGGTCGCCGGATTCGCGGGCACATCGGTCTTCTCGATCAGCCGAACGATCATCGCCGCGACGCGCCACTCGTCCGCGAATTTCGGCCGCCCGTCGCAAGCCCCGCCGCCTGTCGGAATCGCGCAGTACGGTGTTGCCGTGTCCACTCCGATCAGGCGACTCCGACCATGTCTGCGCTCCTTCACCTGAAGCCTTACGTGTACGTGATGTTCTGCGTGCTGCTCTATATCGGCATCAAGCGCTGTTTCCCGCGCGAGGTGCCGGCCGTCCGACCGTTGATCTCGCCGGTCGCGTTCGGGATGCTCGGCATTGCCAGCCTGAATGGACTTTTTCCGCATGCAGGAGTCGACGCGAATGCGATTGCGTTGGCAGCCGTCCTGGGCGGCGCGGCGCTGGGCTGGCTGCACGCAAGCCGGTGGCGGCTCGCGTTCCGTCCGGCCTCGTCGGGTCTGCGCGTGCGCCTGCCCGGCGATGCGAGCCTGCTCGCCACGCTGATGCTGACGTTCGTCGCCGAAACCGGCATCCATTACGCGGTCGCCGTGCATGCGCCGTGGGCGGCGACGGGCGGCTTCGTGATGCTGTCGTTCGCGGTATGGGGCGTGCTCATCGGGATGACACTCGGGCGCGCGGTGAACGTGGTCGTGCGCTGCATGCGCCATGCGAGCGGATCGAAGCAGGGGAGTTTCCCGTATTCGGTCGATCCGCGATGACGGGGTGCGAAACGCCCGGCGAGCTGGCAGCTGACGGCCTGACAGGCGATACGGCCCGTCTTCGTCAATCGTGGCGCCCTCGAACCGAAACGGCGTGTGACGTGCACCGATTTGCGCCCCGTTTTCCTGTCACGGTCGCGTCATGGGGCGCCCATAACGTTGCACGTTCCCGTCGTGGCGGCACTGCCGGACCGGGAACGTGCGCAACCCGCTCGCGACGACGTGCCCGCGTCGCAGGTGGGGGCCGACCGGGATCTCGCTCCCGGCGGCGCAGCGGTCATGCATCGCGCCATTTCATTCGAAAATACGATCGACGACGGTTCGAACCGGGCCGCGGACGATCAGGAGACAGGGACCATGCTGAGTCCGCATGAATTCTCGATGCTGTTGCGCGTCGCGCGTGCGCCGGACAGCGTCGATCCGTCGAATCCGGCCTTCGCCGTGCTGGTCGAGAAGCGGCTGGTCGACGATACGCAGGTGCGAATGAATGCCGTGGCCGCGCGCCCGGCGCTGACACCAATCGGCCAGATGCTGCTGGCGCGCTTCGACGAAGCGGCTTGAGGGGAGGCGTCACGCCTTCGTCGAGACGAAGGGCGTGACGCGTTGACGCGCCGGGTCGCTTACTGTGCGACCGGCACGGTCACGTCGCTGCCGAACCAGTGCATCGAGATCTTCTTCAGCGTGCCGTCCTTGTGCAGCGAATCGAGCGCGTCGTTGATCGCTTTCTCGAACTTCGGGTTGCCCTTGCGGAACGGAATCGCCATTTCCTGCTTGCCGCCGTTCAGCACCGCGCCCGCGCGCAGCGGCAGGTTCGACGTCTTGATCATGTACGGCAGCATCAGGCGGTCGTCGAGCGTCGCCTCGATCCGGCCCGCGGCGAGGTCGCGCAGCTTCTCCGGCGCGCCCGGATACGTCTGCACCTCGATGCCGGGCACGGTGCGCGCCATCTGGTCATAGTTGGTGCCGAGCGTCACGCCGAGCTTCTTGCCCTTGAAGTCGTCGAGCGACTTGAAGTTGCGCGTGTCGTCCTTGCGCTGGATCAGCTGCGCTGCCGAGTACGTGTACGGCTGGCTGAAGTCGAGCGCTTCCTTGCGCTGCGGCGTGATCGTGACCTGATTGACGATCACGTCGAACTTGCCGGCCTGCAGGCCCGCGATGATGCCGCTCCATTCGGTCGGGACGAACTGCGTCTTCACGCCGAGCTTGCCGGCGACCGCGTTCGCGACGTCGACGTCGAAGCCTTCGAGTTGCCCAGACGTGCCGCGCGAGTTGAACGGCGGATACGTGCCTTCGAGGCCGACGCGCAGCACGCCGGCTTTCTTCACTGAATCGAGCAGGTCTTCCGCGTGCGCGGCAACGGCCGTGAAACCGAGGGCCGACGCAAGCAGCAGGCCCGACAGCAGGAACTTCGAACGTTTCATCGCAGATCTCCAGTGGTCAGCGTGGTGTGGGTGAGCGCCGGCGCCGGGTGGGGCGCGGCGGGCCGCAAGACGGGCACGTAGACACTACTCGCAACCGGGCCGCGCCGGAAGTCGAATTGGCCCTGATTGAAAGCGATTTTATGGGGGGCTGCAGACGACACACAGCAGATGGGATCGTCACGGGCCGGTTGGCGGCGCGCAACCGGCCCGCGAGGCCCGCACGGACCGGCTTCGATTGTCGAGAAAATGTTCTTTTAAATCAGGTCGTTTTTCCAAATCGTGCCGTAATTTGTCTGTAAAATCGCGCGGGAGAAATCGAACACTGCGCCATCCGAGGGCGTGTCAAAAGAAAAAAGGCCGTTCATGAACATGCAGAACTCAATCGCCGCCTTGCGCGGCGGATTGCTTCAGCAGGATCGGTTGCTGAAGCTCGATACGCCATTGGGGCCCAACGTCCTGACCGTTCAGCGGGCAGTCGGCCGCTCACGTATCGGGCGCGCGTACGAGTTCACGCTCGACGTGCTGTCGACCGACAGCGATGTCGAACTCAAAAAGCTGATTGCGCAGCCCGTCACGCTTTGGATCCAGCAGGCTGATCTCGGCTATCGGCCGATCAATGGCTACGTGCACACCGCGCGTCGGCTCGGCGCCGACGGCGGGCTCACGACCTATCAGCTCGCGTTCGCCGATTTCACCCACTTCCTGAAGTTTCGTCGCGATCAGCGTCTCTGGAACGACACGACCGTCGACCAGATCATCAGCGACGTGCTGAACCAGCACCCGCAGGCGCAGGGGCATTTCCGCTTCGCGCTGTCGAAGCCCTTGCCGAACCGCTCGTACACGCGACAGCACGATACCGACTGGCATTTCGTGCATCGGCTGATGGAGAGCGAAGGGCTCTACAGCGCATGGCAGCAGGCCGACAACGGCAAGTCGCATACGCTCGTGATCACCGACAACCTGCAGGCGTTCGCCCCGCTGTCGCCGGAAACCGTGCGTTTTTATCGCGGCGACGTGGCCAGCGAACCCGACGCGTTTACGCAATGGTCGGGTACGCGCACGCTGCAGAGCGTGACGCGTACGACGCGCACGTTCGACTACAAGAATCCTTCGCAGCCGTCGAACCCGAAAGGCACATCGCTGCCGACGATGGGCGGCCAGGGCGAGTTGCCGGATCAACTCGAAGTTTACGAGTACACGGGCGCCTACACCTATCTCGACCAGACGCGCGGCGACCATCTGACGAAGATCAAGATGGAGGAGTGGGAGTCGCGGGCGAAGCGTTTCCATGCCGCGGGCGGAGTGCGCGCGATCGATGCCGGCCGGCGCTTCACGCTGGCCGACCATCCCGAGCACGATCGTGATCCCGCGGATCAGCGCGAATTCGCCGCGATCGAGGTGGCGTGGTGGATCGAGAACAATCTGCCCGTCGCAAGCGACAGCGCGGACTTTCCGTACAGCCTGCGCGAAGCGTTGACGCAGGCACAGGACAACTACGGTACCGATCCCGCGTTTCGCGTGCAGCACGACGACGGATCGGCCGGGTTCTATCTCGTCGAAGTCGAAGCGCAGCGCGTAAGCGTGCCGTATCGCAGCCCGTTCGAGCATCACAAGCCGGAGATGCATCTCGAGACGGCGATCGTCGTCGGGCCGCAGGGCGAGGAGGTCTATACCGACGAGTTGAACCGGATCCGCGTGCAGTTCGTGTGGGACCGGTTGAATCCGGGCAACGAGAACGCGTCGTGCTGGGTACGCGTCGTGCAGTCGGATACGGGCGGCGGCTACGGCGGCGTGCACGTGCCGCGCATCGGCGAGGAAGTGCTGATCGACTACGTCGGCAGCGACTGCGACCGGCCGCTCGCGGTCGGGCGCGTGTACAACGGTGCGAACCAGCCGCAATGGCATACCGACGGGATCCTGTCCGGGTATCGGTCGAAGGAGTATTCGGGCGGCGGCTACAACCAGCTCGTGATGGACGACGCGACCGGGCAGAACCGCGTGCAGCTGATGAGCAGCAGTGCGAACAGCCTGCTGCATCTGGGCTACATCATCGACCAGAACGGCAATTCGCGCGGGTCGTATCTCGGCAGCGGGTTCGACCTGCGCTCGGATGCGTATGGCGCGGTGCGGGCGAGCCAGGGCCTGTATGTGACGACGCATCCGAAGGCGGCGAACAGCCAGCCGCTCGACGTGAAGGAAGCGCAGCAGCAGCTCGTGACGGGCGAGAGTCTCGTCGAGGCGATGTCGGGCGTGAGCGAGCAGCATCAGGCGGAAAGCCTGAAGGACGCGCAGGACACGATGCGCGCGTTCACGGATGCGACGCAGGACAGCGCATCGGGTAGCGCGTCGGGCAGCGCGTCGGGCAGCGCGTCGGGCGGGCGCACGGCAGGCGGCGGCACGGGTAACGCGAACGCGTTCAAGGAGCCGGTGATGCTGTTCGGCAGCCCGTCGGGGATCGGGATGTCGACGCAGCAGTCGGTGCACATGGTCGCGAACGATCACGTGAACGTGGCGAGCGGGCAGAGTGTGCACGTCGCGGCGGGCAAGTCGCTGATCGGGAGCATCGGGCAGAAGCTGAGCCTGTTCGTACAGAACGCGGGGATGAAGCTGTTCGCGGGCAAGGGCAAGGTGGAGATCCAGGCGCAGTCGGACAACATCGAGGTGACCGCGCAGAAGGCGGTGAAGGTGGTGTCGGCGACGGACCGGATCGAGATCGCGGCCGATCAGGGGATCCTGCTGACGAGCGGCGGCGGGTATATCCGCATTCAAGGCGGGAACATCGAGATTCATACGCCGGGCGCGGTGGATGTGAAGGGGGCGTCGCATACGTTCGCGGGGCCGGCGAGCATGGGGTATCCGTTGCCGAGCCCGCGGCCCGATCAGCCGGGGCAGTTGGAGTTGTTGCATACGTACGGGAACGGCCAACCGGTGAAGGGCGGTTTGTTCTCGGTGTTCGATGCGAATGGCGGGCTGTTGAAGAAAGGAGCGCTCGATAACAACGGGCACATGATCGTGAGCGGCCTGCCACCGGGGGCGGTGCAGGTGAAGTTCGGGGAGGATCCCCGCTCGCAGGATCAGCAGTCGAGCCGGTTCGATGTGGCGCCGTGGCCGGCCAATCCGGCGCCGGCGGCAGGCGCCGCGGAAACCGCGCAGGCGCAGCTCGGTTCGTTTTTGCCGGCAGCAGGCGGTGCCGCCGGCGCGCTGACGGGCCTGGCCGGTGCGGCGACGCAGGGTGGCGCGGCGCTGGCGAAGGCCGCCGTTGGTCAAGGCGTGGGCATGGCGCAGCAGGCGGTAGGCGGCATGTTGCCGGCGGGTGCGTCGAATGCACTGGGTGCGGCGAAAACGGTCGTGGGATTGGCGAGCTCGGCGTCGCAGGGCGGAGCCGCGTTGGCGAAGGCGGTGGCAGGCCAGGGCCTCGGTATCGCACAGCAGGCTGCGGCCAATATGCTGCCGGCGGGAGCGCAGGCGGCGCTGTCGCAAGCGGGCCAGTTGAGTGCCGCCGCTCAGCAGGTCAGCGGTCTCGCGCAGACGGCGCGTAGCGCCGCAGCCGTGCTGAAAATGAGCTGAGCATCGCCCCTTTCACCTATTCGAGAACAGAAAAATCATGACCACTGCGGGCGTCCTTCAACCCAAACCTACCGACGTGTTCGTGTCTCCGATCATGAAGATCACGGAGGCCGACGTACAAGCCGGCATCGATTCATTCGACAAGTGGCTGATCAAGGTCAGCGGCGGCGTCGTCAACGTCGGCCGGCTGAAGACGGTCGCGGAGAACGTGCCGGTCCTGGCCAATATCTTTGCGGCAGTCGATGCGGTGCTCGATATCAAGGCGATGATCGAGCATGGCGACAAACCGATCGACATGTTCGACTGGGTCAACCTCGGTCTCAACCTGATCGGGGTCGTGCCGCTGCCGCCGGCCACCGCCGAGCTTCGGCTCGGCGCGCGGCCGGTGCTGAAGCTGATTCGACAGAAGGTCGTCGAGAGCGGCAAGGCAGCGGGGGAGGCTGCCATGCTGGCGCTGCGCGATTCGATCATCTCGGCGATGGTGGCGAACGTGCAGGAGCGTTACGCGGGCGAGATCGAGAAATTCCTGAAGGTGATACGTGATGGGCTGAAGGAACTGCTCGACCACTGCGCCAAATTCATCGGCGATCTGATGAAGGCTATTGCCGACGTGTTCGCCCACGCGGCGGGGAAAAAGTACGAAGTCGGGCACAACGTGAAGTCGGCCGGGTCGCATCTGAAGGGTGTCGGGGCGGCTATCGTTGCGTATGACGGCAGGAAGGTTCTCGACAATATCGGGGGATTCCTCTCGGATATCCGCAAGGTCGAGGGGAAGATCGCTATCAACACGGTGACCTCGGCCGCCGATTTGATCGACCCGAATTCGACGAAGAAGCTGCAGCTCTTCGCTGACGATATCTACAAGCGGATTCCGACGGTTCAGAAGTGCATTCGCGAGCTCGATGGGAACGATGCGGGCAAGATCGGGTGGATCATCACGATCGGTGAAGACGGCATGCGGAGCTGGCACAAGCGCAATCCGAAGCCGCAGACGACGGGGATTCAGGAACACACGACGGCGAAGGTCAATGAGACGCGTGCGCAGCATCGAATTGACGAGGTTCAAAAAACCACTGAAGCGCATCATCCGGGGCCGAATTGCTGCCTGACACATACCCCGGTGAAGACGCCACCTGCCGCCACCCTGAATTCAATCGGATTCGCGCTCGGCGACGAGCAGATCAATCACGAAGATTTCACGATCGACGGGCCGTTGCCCATTGTCTGGGCGCGTACCTATCGATCGTTCTTCGACGCGAACGACGAGCATGGCGAACTGGGCGCACGCTGGATTACGCCGTATACGACTCGTTTCGATATTGCCTCAGAAAAGCTCGTCTATCACGACGCCGCCGGACGAAGTATCGAATACCCGCTGCTCCGCGTCGGAAGTGCGCATGATGATCTTTCCGAGGGGCAAACGTTGTTGCGGCTGGACGAGCAGTGGCTGACCGTGACGCGCGGGCATGTGTTGCTCGAAGCGTACGAGCGGCACGGTAACGTGTTCCGTCTCGCATTCGTCAAGGACCGCGCCGGCAATCAGGTGACGCTCGACTACGATGCGAAAGGGCGGTTGCATCGCCTGATTGCACCGCACGTTCAGGTTGCGTTCCGACATGACATGCGAGGGCGGATCGTTGGCGTCACTCATCATGACGCACAAGGCGAATACGTCGGCACGCTTGCGAACTATGAGTACGATGACGAGAACGACTTGATCGGGGCGACGGATCGCTACGGTAATCGCCGCGAATACCGTTATCGACATCACCTCGTGACGCGATATACCGATCGCACCGGTCGAGGTGTGAACCTCGAGTGGAACGGTGACGGGCCGAAGGCAAAATGCTTCCGCGAATACGCCGATGACGGCAGCGATGAGGTTCGCCTCGCGTGGCATCCGGACTTCCGGATGGTCAGCGTGACCGATGCGCTTGGCAATGTCACGCACCACTACTACGACAGCAAGGGTTATTCGTTCCGTGTGATTCATCCGGACGGTAGCGAAGAGTGGATGTACCGGGATGCGAACGACAAACTCGTTCAGTACATCCATCGCGACGGTACCGTTGAGCGCATGGAATACGATGCGCGCGGCAACTTCGTCCGCCATCAACGTACCGACGGCAGCGTGGTCGAGATGGCGTATGACCAGAAGGACCAACTCGTCCGCGTGACCGATCCGCTTGGGCACCCGTGGCTGCGTGAATATGACGATGCGGGGAACATGGTTGCGGAGGTCGATCCGCTCGGCCACAAGACCGAGTATGCGTACGACGAGCGAGGGCTGCTTACCCGGATCAAGGATGCCAAGGGGGGCGTAAAAGCGCTGAAGTATGACGACGTCGGCCAGTTGATCAGCTATACCGACTGCTCGGGCAAGACATCGCAGTGGGCGTATGACGCTCAGGGTCGCCTCTCGGAAGCGAAAGATGCCGAGGGTGGGGTAACGACATACCGTTATGGCGCGAATGGCCAGTTGATCGAAGTCGTGTCGCCGGCGGGGCGCGAGCAGTTGAGCTACGACGCGGAAGGGCGTCTGCTGACGCATATCGATCCGCTGAACCGCAACACGCGTTACGGATACGACGCGAGCGGGCGTATCAATATCCGCACCGATGCATTGGGACAATCGCTGTCGTATCGCTATGACCGGCTCGGGCGGATCGTCGGGCTGACCGACCAGAATCACGCGAATTACACGTTCCGCTATGACGCAACAGGCCGATTGATCGAGGAGATCGATTTCGACGGGAAGGCCACGCGCTATTCGTATGACGAGGCGAGCAGCCGTCTCGAGTCGGTCGACGAGGCGGGACAAGTCATGACGATGTCCCACGATCGCGGTGGACGGCTTGATGGCCGTTCGGTCGGCGAAGAGGCGGAGCGTTTCGCCTACGATCCGTTTGGACGATTGATCGAGGCCAGCAATCGATATAGCCGCGTTCAACGGTTTTTTGACCCCGTCGGCAATCTGGTGCGCGAGCATCACGCTTACGACCTGTTCGGCGCGAGCCGGAGCTTCGTGTGGCATCACCAGTACGACGAAATCGGTAACCGAATCAGAACGGTCAGGCCGGACGGCCATGCCGTCGATTGGCTCACGTATGGCTCGGGACATGTCCACGGGCTGATGCTGGACGGCAAGGAACTCGTTCAGATCGAGCGCGATGATCTGCATCGGGAAACATTGCGTACCCTGCCGAGCAAGATCGATCAACACACTGCATACGATCGCGCAGGCAGGTTGGCGCAGCGCACGGTACAGCGTGCGAATGCACCCGCGCCGCTGGCAGAGCGCCGGTATCGCTACGACGCGGCCGGCCAGCTCGTGCAGATTGAAGACAATCGCAGAGGGTTGACGGACTATCGTTACGATCCGGTCGGACGGTTGCTGGAGTCGATTGGTCCGGCGGGCAAGGAGCGGTTCGCGTTCGATCCCGCGAGCAATATCATCGACCCGGCACGTGTTGAAGCGCCTCGCACGGAGAGCCGGCCGAGTCCGGTACGTGCTACGGAGAGCACGTTCCCCGCGGAAGTGCCCAAGGTGTTGGGCAACTTGTTGAAGCAATACGCGGGGGAGCATTTCGCGTACGACGCGCGCGGCAATCTCGTTCATCGCAGATCGCCAGCGGGTGAGCAGCGTTACGAGTGGAACGCGTTCAATCGGATGACTGCAGCGACGGTTGACGAGGTCGCTCGCAGGAGCGAGTCGCGGTACTACTACGATGCGCTGGGCCGTCGGATTGCGAAAGAGGTGAACGGCGAGCGCACGGTGTTCGGGTGGGATGGCGACACGCTGGCGTATGAGAGCGGGGAGCAGGGCAGCACGCATTACCTTTACGAAGCGGGTTCGTTCGTGCCGATGGTGCAATACGTAAGTGCATCGGTAGACGGGTTCGAGACGCCGTCACGCCGTGAGACCGATCGCTATGTACCGGAAGACGATCCGTTGCAACGGTTGCCGGAACGGGTGGGTGAGGCGCACGCGTTCTATTACCACTGCGACCAGATCGGCACGCCGCAATTGCTGACGGATGATGAAGGCGATGTGGTGTGGGAGGCGTCGTATAAGGCTTGGGGGGAAGCGCGGGAGGTGATCGCGCGGGCGTCGAAGGCGGCGGGGATTACGCCGAGGAATTCGCTGCGGTTCCAGGGGCAGCAGGTTGATGATGAGACGGGGCTGCACTATAACCGGTATCGGTATTATGACCCGCAGAGCGGTAGATTCGTATCGAAGGATCCAATTGGACTTGCGGGTGGGCTGAACGTCTATCAATACACGCCAAGTCCAGTGCAGTGGGTGGATCCTTTGGGCTTGAGTGGCACCCTTGCGGGCCGGCTTGCAGATAAAGCACAAAATCTTCCGGCATCGCAGCGACCGAATACCGTTGCTGTGATTGTTTCCAAGGATGGGCGTATCGTTATTGGGCGAAATCAAGGTGGCGTTACTAATCCAGAGGTCGGGGACGCATTGAAGGATATTCCGCCGAATGAGTTCGATGCTCAATGTGCTGAGGTGAATGCGATCGCAAGAGCAAGAAACAAGGGTGTTGACTTGGATGGTGCGACGATATCTGTAGCCAACGTGCGTGGTAAAAATAGTACGAGTGGAATTCATGGCACCGACAAGACGCCGTGTACGGTGTGTAATCCGTTGCTCAGGAAATTTAATATGAATTTAATTCAACGATGTGGACATCATGGATAGAGTGAAGCTGCTTGAAAAATTGGAGAGCTGTCCTTCTGAAGGGAAGCAGCTCTATGCGTCTTTGTGCTTGCGGCGGTACTGTGAAGCCAAGGGGATTTCTCATCCAGCTATCGACGCCTTGTTGAATCATCTGGATTCGATAGTTTCCAGTCGAAGCTTGGTGGAGTGGGATTCGCGAGGCGCATTGCTTGATCTAAATGGGCGGGGTGATCCAATGCCAGATGATCTTAAGGATGCGCTGTCTAGTAGTGATTTAATAAATGAATTTTCTAATTTGGTTGATAGTGTGGTGGAGGTTGGGATTGTTGATCTTTATGGGGAGAAGACGGGTCTTCCTTTGAGGTTCTTGGATAGGGCAATGTCTATACTGGATAGAAATGGTATTTCTCTGCCGGATTTGGCTGTCGGGGCCTGATAGGAGAGAATTCTATTTATAAATTTAAGGCGGTGATTTTGAGTGGGGGAAAGTGCTTGCCAATCACTCTTGAAGGTTGGCGACTGCAAACCGAGCAACTATGCGAGGCAATCTCGTCCACTGCAGATCGCCAGCGGGTGAGCAGCGTTACGAGTGGAACGCGTTCAATCGGATGACTGCAGCGACGGTTGACGAGGTGGCTCGCAGGAGCGAGTCGCGGTACTACTACGATGCGCTGGGCCGTCGGATTGCGAAAGAGGTGAACGGCGAGCGCACGGTGTTCGGGTGGGATGGCGACACGCTGGCGTATGAGAGCGGGGAGCAGGGCAGCACGCATTACCTTTACGAAGCGGGTTCGTTCGTGCCGATGGTGCAATACGTAAGTGCATCGGTAGACGGGTTCGAGACGCCGTCACGCCGTGAGACCGATCGCTATGTACCGGAAGACGATCCGTTGCAACGGTTGCCGGAACGGGTGGGTGAGGCGCACGCGTTCTATTACCACTGCGACCAGATCGGCACGCCGCAATTGCTGACGGATGATGAAGGCGATGTGGTGTGGGAGGCGTCGTATAAGGCTTGGGGGGAAGCGCGGGAGGTGATCGCGCGGGCGTCGAAGGCGGCGGGGATCGTGCCGCGGAATCTGTTGCGGTTCCAGGGGCAGCAATTTGATGATGAAACGGGGCTGCACTATAACCGGTATCGGTACTACGATCCGAACAGTGGGCGGTTCGTGTCGAAGGATCCGATTGGGCTCGCTGGTGGCGTCAATGTTTATCAATACGGGCCCAATCCGATACAGTGGGTTGACCCGCTTGGACTGACATGTAAGTGTCCTTGTCCTGGTACGTTCTGGACTGATAGGTCGCTACCTCGCGACAATCACGGCAATCCCGTGCCGGATGTAGACGCGCCTCACACGCAATTGGGTAGGAGAGACGGACGTCGAGGTGCGTACAACCAGGCACGAGAATGGGGTCACGATGCAAACGGGAATCTTGTTCCCACGCGCGACATAGATTTCACTGATCACGGCCGCCCCCAAAACCACCCGTGCCCACATCAGCACAATTGGCTTCCCAATCCGACGGGAGGAACACGACAGCACGGGCCCGCGGTCCCTATGGAGATGCCATGATGCAAATGCGCTCGTTTCCGATGAGTCGGTCAGACGGCTCCAAGATCTCGCTCGAAGAACTGCTATCAGTTGTTCCAGGTAGCGAATGGACTTGGTATGTGCTTGATTTTTACGGTATCGGTTGTGCCCCCGGCGGCCAAACCATGGTCTCTTTTGAAGAAGAGGTACGCTCTTCGGAAAATGGTGTCGCCATGACTTGGGCTGAGTTGAACGACTTTGCTCGCGCGTTGGATCAGACGATCGATTGCCAAATAGTTGCGACCATGCTTCAAAATCCGGTTTCCCGCGAGCGGGTGGAAAGGAGGGACTTTCGCGGATATGAGATGGTACTCGATGGATTTGATAGTACTGAATGGGCTGTTTGGGCTTGCGACGCGAACGTATCTGATTGCGTCGTAAGAGTGGCTTCGAAATTAAAATAGTAAGGGGTACGCCTCCCGTGCTTAAAGGCTCTATCAATGCCGACGGGGGCATTCTCGCGGGTAGAGAGTTAGCCAATGGGCCTGTCAGTAATTTCGTGTTCAAGGCATATGATGCTCCGAAGGAGGATGTATGCCTCGCAAACCG
Source organism: Burkholderia sp. AU27893 (assembly GCF_002223205.1). Classification (NCBI taxonomy): domain Bacteria; kingdom Pseudomonadati; phylum Pseudomonadota; class Betaproteobacteria; order Burkholderiales; family Burkholderiaceae; genus Burkholderia; species Burkholderia sp. AU27893. Next base: position 454,277 of record NZ_NKFD01000001.1, read on the forward strand.
AAAGCCAAGCCGGTAGACCTGTCGGCCATTCCCGCCGAGTTACTTGAGCAATTCGGCAACGGCCCGATGACCGCAGACGCGATCAATGCCGCGACGCTGGCCCTCAAGAAGGCGCTGATCGAGCGGGCGCTGGGCGGCGAGATGAGTCACCATCTCGGCTACCCGCCAGGCGCTGCCAAGCCGAGCGCCGTGACCAACCAGCGCAATGGCACGGGCGCCAAGACAGTCCTGACCGAGGACGGCCCGATCCGTATCGAGGTGCCTCGCGACCGCGACGGCAGCTTTGAACCGCTGCTGATTCCCAAACATGATAGACGCTTCACGGGCTTCGACGACAAGATCGTCGCCATGTACGCCCGGGGCATGACCGTGCGCGAGATCCAGGGATTATTGCAGGAGCAATACGGCACCGAGGTTTCGCCCGATTTCATCAGCTCGGTCACCGACGAGGTCATGGCCGAAGTGACCGCCTGGCAAGCACGGCCGCTCGAACCGATGTATCCGGTGGTGTTCTTCGATGCGCTGCGGGTCAAGATTCGCGAAGACGCCGTGGTCCGCAACAAGGCGATCTACCTTGCACTGGGCGTTCTGCCCGACGGCACGCGCGATATTCTGGGTTTGTGGATCGAAGGCACCGAAGGCGCCAAGTTCTGGATGAAGGTGTTCAACGACCTCAAAACGCGTGGCGTCCACGACATCCTGATCGCCGTGACCGATGGCCTCAAAGGCATGCCCGAGGCGCTGGCCGCCGTATTTCCGGCGACCACGCTGCAAACCTGCATCGTTCACCTGATCCGCAACAGTCTCGATTACGCCAGTTGGAAAGACCGTCGAGGATTAGCCGCCGTGATTCGCCCGATCTACACCGCGCCGAGCGCCGAAGCGGCTCAGGCAGAACTCGATGCCTTTGCCAACGGGCCATGGGGCCAGAGATTCCCGACGGTCAGCGCGGCGTGGCGCAACGCCTGGGATCGTGTGATTCCATTCTTCGCGTTTCCGCCGGCGGTTCGCAAGGTTATCTACACTACGAACGCCATCGAGAACATCAACTCGCAGCTGCGCAAGATCATCAAGACCCGAGGACACTTCCCGACCGACGAGGCTGCCACCAAGCTCATCTGGCTGGCACTGCGCAACATCACTGCCGATTGGGGGCGTGCGGCTCATGATTGGAAGACGGCGATGAACCAGTTCGCTATCCTCTACGAGGATCGATTCGTTCGACCATCCGTATGAATCTCAACCCGCCTTGAACACGGAAATTCTGACACTCCCCGCCGCCCAGGGCAGCAGTTCGTCGATTCGGTTGATCGGGTGATCCGCGATGCGCGCCAGGACATACGCAGGTACGTCTCGGGATCGATACCATTGAGCTTGGCCGTGCCGATCAGGCTGTAAATCGCGGCCGCACGTTCACCGCGGGAATCCGCGCCGGCGAACAGGTAGTTTCGTCGGCCCAGGGCAACGCCCGCGTGGACAACCGCCTCGCCCACACAAGTCCGGACAGGTTTGCGCACACACCTGGCACCAACCGTCATGTTCCCGGCCACTTCAGGCCGGCCGCGTTTCGACTGACTTGCCTTGGGGTCGACGGGCGGCCAATCAGGCGTCGGCCAGTCTCACGGACCGGGAATTGGCATAATCACGGCTCGCCGATACGAGGGCCGCGGCGCAACGCACGCTCGTGCAATTGCCTCATCGCGGCTCCGGCGCATTGACTTCAGCCCAGTTACCACCGCAATACCCATGTCGAACACCATCACGACCACCGCGTCGCTGAAACAAATCCTCGAACATCCCGGCGACTTCTCCGGATGGCTCTGCCTGCCGTCGATGCCATGGGCGCTCGATACCGAGGGCGCATTCATCGAAGACGGCCATCAAGCCGAAGTCGACACGCCACCCGCCACCGCACCGCACCCCGGCTGGCGCGTCACACTGAACAGCGCGACGATCGAGGACATCGTGATCAACGCGCACGACCAAGTCGACGAACCGAGCGTCGCGCAATTATTCGACGCATTCGTGTACTACGTCGACAACGACGAGTTCATTCTGCTCTGACGAGGCATGTGCCGCGCGCCACAGTAAAAAAGGACCGCCAAGCGGTCCTTTTTCATGCAGCGTCAACGTCCGAACGACGCCCACCCCTCAAGGCAACGAAATCGTCAAATTAGCCGACTCCGGCCCGACCTTGATGACTTGGGAATAAGGCGCCAACGCCTGCAGCGTCTTGTCCTTCAGATACGTATTCAGCCCGAGATACCCAAGCAGCGCAACCAGCGCAAAAACCGCCCCAATCGCCCAAACCGGCACTTCACGCTTGAGTCGATGCGCGATCTGATCCGGCAGCGGCCAATGCGGCGCGAACGCGGCCCGCTTGCCCTTCATATGCGCGATCTCGTCGCCCAGCCGCGCGGTGAGATAAGCCAGCTTCTCCGGCCCCTCGAGCAGATACTTCCCCTGGAACCCGAGCAGCAGGCACATATGAAACACCTCGAGCGACTGCAGCCGCGCCGCACCCTGCGCGCGACAATCCTCGAGATACTGGAAGAACTTCTCGCCCGCGAGCTGCTCGCCGAACAGCACGAGTTGCAGCGGCCGGCGTTCCCACTCCGTGCGGATCTTGAACTGCGACGACAGCACCATCTCGTCGATCGCCGCGCAGAACGCGAACTTCGCGCTGTACACGTCTTCAGCGGCGATATTCAGCTTCTTCGCGCCGCGCTCGAAGTCCGACAGGAATTCCTGGATGCGCGTGCTGAACTCGCCCGCGCTCTCCGGCTCCCGCCCGTTCTTGAGCAGGAACAGCATGAAGAACCCGTCGTACAGCAGGTCGAGCAGCGAACGGGCCTGGAACGAGGCGTCGGTCGACGCCGGCGTATGCAGGGGTGCCGGCGCGTTGTCGCCGAACAGGGAAGGCGCGTAGCTCATGATGTGACCGCGATCAGTTCGAATTTCAGGTCATTGATGCCAGTCGGCGCATAGATCATCGCGGACTGGGCCTGCAGCATGCGCTCGTACAGCGGGCTGCGCGAATCGAGCGCGAAGTAGCACGCGCCGGGGCGCACCGGAATCGCGGGCGGCACCTGCGGCGTGTACGAGAGCCGCACGCCGGGCATCGCCGACAGCACGAGCTTGTCGACGTCGTCGGGCGCGCCAACCTTGAAGCGGGCCGGCACCGCATCGACGAGCTCGACGCTCGGCATGTCCGCGGACACCGCCAGGTAGAACTCGGTCTTGTCGTCGATCTTGCCGGAATCGAGGCGGCCGAGGTGGAACGACGGGCGCACCTCGTCGAGCGTGATCGCGAAGTAGCGCGTCGAGATCACGGTGTCGAGCAGTTCGCGCAGCATCAGGTCGAGACGCGCGAAGCTCGGGCCCGGGTCGTCATGGCGGTACACCGGCAAATCAGCCAGCGTATAGCCCTTCGAGAACGTCATCAGCTGGCCTGCGAGGCGCAGCAGTTCCTGGAACAGCCGCTCCGGGTGCAGCGCCGAGTGCTGGTGCAGGTGCGCGAGCGTCGCGAACGCGGCGTTCGCGGTGTGCAGCAGCCAGAACGACGCGATGTCGCCCGAGCGGAATTCGATGATGTTCTTCGACGGCTCGCGGTGGAAGCCGTACAGCGCGTTCACCTTCGCCTGCAGCGCGTCGACGAGCTGGCGCAGCCGCTGGTGGAGGATCGGCGACGCGTCGATCGCGAGGCACGGCGGCACGAAGCTGTCGTCGATCTCGAAACCGGACGTCGCGGTGCGGCGCACGCGCACGAGCGGCACCGACAGCAGCTGGTCGCGCGGTTCGCTGTGCGCGATCAGCTTGACCTGCGTCTTCAGGAACGTGATGTCGGCTTCGGCGGCGTCGGTGAAGTTGTCGCCGACGCTCGCCTGCTCGCTGACGAAGCGCGTCATGAAGCCGGCGGCCGGATCGTCGCTGTAGTTGGTGCCGTTTTCGCGCAGCGGGTGCAGCGCGAGATAGAACACGAATTCGTTGATGCCGTCAGGCAGCGTGTCCAGCGCGATCGGCGGCGGCAGGTCGTCGGCCTGCGGCGCGGCATACAGCGCGCCGTCCGGGAACACGAGCGCAAGCTCGGCCACCCGCAGCACGTTGCTGCCGAGCGCATCGCGGTCGATACGCACCGAGCGCACGCCCCAGTTGTACGGCTGGATCGCCTGGATCGATTCGAACAGGCGCGCTTCGTGGTACGCGTCCTGTCGCTGAAAGTGTTGAGGCCGGAGGAACAGCCCTTCCCCCCACAGCACCTTGGCCGAATAACTCATGTCAAATCCGGTTAATGTCGCGTTGCGATGTAATCGATTTGTTCGTGCCCGAATTAAATCGCCAATTGTTAACTCTTGTTAATTGACATTCGTGCGTCATTGTTTAACCGCAGGAGACCGAAGAAAGCAAATTCAGCGGTTGTGAAGGCGCACCCTGTTGCGGTGCGATGACAGTGCCGTCGGTGACCGTCATCGCGCAATTATGCAGGCCGATGATTATGCCGGATTTCTCCGACTTCACCGGGTCGAACGTCAGTTTCCATCGTTGGAGTGCGGGATCGCGGAACAGCGCGACGACGCCGAATGCCTGCGCTTCGCGCGAAACCTTCTCGGTCGCCGTATAGCGCTGGCCCGGAATCAGCGTGATTTCACGCACGTTGAGCAGATCCGCGCCCAATGCGGCCTTTTCCTTGGTCGGATCCGTGAATGCGTCGAACGGGGCCTGCTGGAACGACGTCGGGTCCTTCAGCGTATAGAGCCGCACGACGAGCGCGAGCGGCTTGTGGTCGGTCGCGGCATTGAGGTTCGGCGCGGCGGCGAGCGTGATGCCGAGGTTGCGCGGCGGCTTCTGCGCGTCGGGCACCTCGGGCTTGCCGATGCCGGCCGCGGACATCACGGCGCTCGCGGCCGAGCCGAGCAGCGGGGCGGCCGCGCATCCGGCCAGAAGGGCGCAGGCAACCAGTGGCAGCGCGTAGCGAATCATCAACGATCTCATCGTATTTCCGGCGGGCTGCCTTTTATCCCTGTCAAATCTGCCGGGTATTTCCGCGTTCGCTGCGTATCCCCGGCATTGCACTGTTCAACTATTAAGCACGCCCGCGTCGAGGCAGGCGCCCGGAAAATTTTTCCGCCGTCCGGGCGGCGCGTCGCGAAACCAGTAAAACTTGCCCGTTCCGGCCGAAAGAAAAATCGCTGCGAGCCCGCTGCGAGAGGCCATTGGAGGGGGTAGCGCCCGGTTTTAAAAGGAATTACTCTTCACACGACGATTGAATTATGAAAAATTGATCGGTACTATACCCGCGCGCTTCTTGCAAAGCAAAAGAACCAGATTCTCAACGATTTAAAACTCACGCGCCGGTGGATATAACGATGAAAGACCGTCTCTTCGCAAAACTGTCTGGGGTAGTAGTGGCTTGCGGCGTGATCGCCGGTTGTGCGAGCCAGCCTCCCGCGCCGCCGACCGCCGACGTGTTCAACAAGTCGCTGGCGGATGCGGATGCAGTTGCGAAGGCAGGGGATCAGGACAAAGCCCTCGGCCTGTACCAGCAGCTCGCGAAGTCGGATCCGACGCGCGAAGAGCCGTGGTCGCGCATCGCGCAAATCCAGTTCGCCCAGAACCATTACGGCCAGGCAATCGTTGCCGCGCAGGAAGCGCTGCAGCGCGACGCGACCGACCGTCAGGCGAAGAGCGTGCTGGCCGTGGCCGGCCTGCGGATCGCGACGCAGTCGCTCGGCGAGCTGCGCCAGGATTCGTCGCTCGCGGGTGACGCGAAGTCGGATGCGCAGGCGCTCGCGAAGCAACTGCGCGATACGCTGGGCGAATCGGCGCTGTTCCCGCCGGAAACGAAGGTCGTGAAGCCGCGCCAGCCGCGCCGGGTCGTCCATCGTCCGAAGGCCGGCGCTGCACCGGCGGCCGAAGCAGCGGCGACCAGCACGCCGACGCCGCCCGCCACGCCGCAGAAGGGCGGTGCGGACCCGTTCGGCGCACTGCGCAACTGACCGCAAAACTGACGCGATAACCACAACTAACCTGGGAGCCGTCGAGATGGCCAAGAAAGAAAGCATTCAGAAAAGCTTGCAGAAAATACGGCCGCCGCGCGTCCAATTGACCTACGAGGTCGAGAAGGGCGACGCGATCGAGGTGAAGGAACTGCCGTTCGTCGTCGGGGTCGTCGGCGATCTGGCGGGCCAGTCCGAAATCGAGCAGCCGAAGCTGCGCGACCGTAAATTCGTCAACATCGATCGCGACAATTTCGACGACGTGATGAAGGCGATCGAGCCGCGTGCCGCGTTCCAGGTGGAAAACCGCCTGAGCCCGGAAGGCGGCAAGTTCGCGGTCGACCTGAAGTTCCGTTCGCTGTCGGATTTCAGCCCGGACGAAGTCGTCGAACAGGTCGAGCCGCTGCGCCGCCTGCTCGAGGCGCGCTCGAAGCTCGCCGACCTGCGCAACAAGCTCGCCGGCAACGACAAGCTCGAGGATCTGCTGTCCGAGGTGCTGAAGAACACGCAGCAGCTGCAGGAGCTCGCGAAGGGCACGGGCAGCGACAAAGACGGCGAATGACGACGGAGTGTTGAGATGAACCAGCAAACGGCTGCGGCCCAAGCGAGCGGCGCGGAATACGCCGCCGGGACTTCGCTGCTCGACGACATCGTCGAGAAGAGCAAGGTCGCGAAATCCGATTCCGAGCATGCGCGTGCGAAGGACCTGATCGGCGAACTCGTGCACCAGGTGCTCGACGGCACGGTGATCGTGTCGGACAACCTGTCGGCCACGATCGACGCGCGCGTCGCGGAACTGGACCGCCTGATTTCCACGCAGCTTTCCGCGGTGATGCACGCGCCGGAATTCCAGCGCCTCGAAAGCACGTGGCGCGGGATGGACTACCTGGTCAAGGAAAGCAACACCGGCCAGACGATCAAGATCAAGGCGCTGCACGCACCGAAACGCGACCTCGTGCGCGATTTCAAGGGCGCGAGCGAATTCGACCAGAGCGCGCTGTTCAAGAAGGTCTACGAAGAAGAATTCGGCACGTTCGGCGGCTCGCCGTTCGGTGCGCTGATCGGCGATTACGAGATCTCGCGCCAGCCGGAAGACATGTACTTCATCGAGCAGATGTCGCACGTTGCAGCGGCCGCGCATGCGCCGTTCATCGCGTCGGCATCGCCCGAGCTGCTCGGCCTCGAGTCGTTCTCCGACCTCGGCAAGCCGCGCGACCTGGGCAAGGTGTTCGATACGGTCGAATATGCGAAGTGGAAGTCGTTCCGCGACGCCGAAGATTCGCGCTACGTCGGCCTGACGCTGCCGCGCTTCCTCGGCCGCCTGCCGTTCAATCCGAAGGACGGCCAGACCGCTGAGAACTTCAACTTCGTCGAGGACGTCGACGGCACCGACCACGACAAGTACCTGTGGTGCAACGCCGCGTGGGCGTTCGCTGCGCGCCTGACGGCCGCATTCGACGACTTCGGCTGGTGCGCGGCGATCCGCGGCGTCGAAGGCGGCGGCCTCGTCGAGGACCTGCCGACCCACACGTTCAAGACCGACGACGGTGAAGTCGCGCTGAAGTGCCCGACCGAAATCGCGATCACCGATCGCCGCGAGAAGGAGCTGAGCGACCTCGGCTTCATCCCGCTCGTCCATTGCAAGAACTCAGATTACGCCGCGTTCTTCGCTGCGCAGTCGGTGCAGAAGCCCAAGAAATACAGCACCGACAGCGCGAATGCGAACGCCGTCCTGTCCGCCCAGCTTCAGTACATCTTCTCGGTGTCGCGCGTCGCGCACTACCTGAAGGCGATGATGCGGGACAAGATCGGCAGCTTCGCATCGGCGCAGAACGTGGAGACTTTCCTCAACCGGTGGATTTCGCAATACGTCCTGCTCGACGACAACGCCTCGCAGGAACAGAAAGCGCAATTTCCGCTGCGCGAGGCATCCATACAAGTGTCGGAGATTCCGGGCAAGCCGGGCTCGTATCGTTCGGTCGCGTTCCTGCGCCCGCACTTTCAGCTCGACGAACTCTCGATTTCTCTGCGACTTGTCGCTGATCTGCCCAAACCGGCAAATTCATAAGCGAGTAAATCGCCCGGGCGGGCCGCCTGGGTAGGACGTTAAAACCACCTCTTTGGGGAGTCGAAGGGCCATGTTACATATGCACTTGCAGTTTGGTAGTCCCGCGGTGAAGGGCGAATCCGCGGACAAGGACCACCAGGGCTGGATCGAGCTGAAATCGTGGGATCACTCGATCGTTCAGCCGCGTTCGGCAACCGCATCGACCGCTGGCGGTCACACGATGACGCGTTGCGAACACGGCGACATGATCTTCACGAAGGAAATCGATTCGTCGAGCCCGCTGCTGTACCAACACGCTTCGGGCGGCACCACGTTCGACGAGGTGACGGTTCATTTCTCGCGCGCTGACGGTGAAGGCAAGCGCGTGCAGTATCTGGAAGTCAAGCTCAAGTACGTGATCATCTCGAGCATCGCCCCGAGCGTTCGCGAAGAAGGTCTGCCGCTCGAGACGTTCTCGCTGAAGTACGCAGCTGTGCAGTGGAAGCAAACCCAGCAGAAGATCGGCGGCAACCAGGGCGGCAACACGCAAGGCGCCTGGAGTCTGACGAAGAACGACAAGACCTACGCGGTCTAAGGTCGGTTGCGGCAACGGGGCGCACGGCGTCCCCGTTGCCGTTTTCGCTGTGAATCCCGGCCGATGAAACGATTCGAACCCAGTTTTCTCGACAAGCTGTTCGACGACGAACCGCACCTGCCGGCCTCGGCAGCGATGCGGCAATTGTCGCTGGACGAGCTCAAGAACACGGTCGCCCGCGACGTCGAGGCGATCCTCAACACCCGTATCGCCCACACCGAAAACGAGCTGGCCGTGCTGCCGGAGTGCCAGAAGTCGGTGCTGACCTACGGGCTGAACGATTTCGCGGGGCTGAGCCTGGCGAGTCACTACGATCGCGCGTTCATCTGCAAGTCGATCCAGCAGGCCATCGCGCGCCACGAGCCGCGCCTGCAGCAGGTGCAGGTGACGTTCGAGCTGAACGAGCAGGCCACCAACGCGCTTTATTTCGCGATCCAGGCGCTGCTCGTCGTGCACCCGGCCGAGGAGCCGGTGAGTTTCGACGCGATGCTGCAGCCCTCGACGCTGCAGTATTCGGTCACGCGCGCACGCGCCGCAAGAATGCAGTAAATCAAGCCGCCGAGCGGGCCGGACCGCCCGGTGGTGGATCAGGGTCCGGCAGGAAATATTGAGGTTCGGGGTCGTCGATGGAAGAATTGCTGCCGTATTACGAGCGCGAATTATCGTTTTTGCGGCGCTATTCGCGAGATTTCGCCGAACGCTATCCGAAGATCGCGGCGCGGCTCGCGCTGTCGGGCGAGCATTGCGAGGATCCGCACGTCGAGCGGATGATCGAGTCGTTCGCGCTGCTCGGCGCGCGCATCAACAAGAAGCTCGACGACGATTACCCGGAATTTACCGAAGCGCTGCTGGAAGTGCTGTATCCGCACTACCTGCGGCCGTTCCCGTCGTGCTCGATCGCGCAGTTCACGCCCGCGTCGCCCGGCCAGCAGACCGAACCGGTCGTGATCGATCGCGGCACCGAGCTGAAGAGCCGCCCGATCCGCGGCGTGCAGTGCCGGTTCCGCACCGCCTATGACGTGACGCTCGCGCCGATCCGCATCTCGGAAGCACGCTTTACGCCGGTCGCGCTCGCGCCGAGTGCGACGGTGCTGCCGTCGAATGCGACCGGCGTGATCTCGATCACGTTCGAATCGCTCGCCGCGCAGCTCGATCTCGGCGCGCTGAAGCTGCCGATGCTGCGCGCGCACCTGCACGGCGAGCAGTCGTTCGTCGCCGCGCTGACCGACTGCCTGTTCGTCAACGTGCTCGGCGCGTATGTCGAGCCTGAGCGCAACGGCCGCTGGACCGCGCTGCGCAAGCTGCCGATCGCACACGCCGGCTTCGACGAGGACGACGCGCTGATCGACTACCCGGCGAAATCGCATCCCGCGTATCGCCTGCTTACCGAATACTTCGCGTTCCCCGACAAGTTCGATTTCGTCGACTTCGACATCGCGGCGATCGCGCGCGCGAGCGGCCGCTGCCAGCGCGCGACGCTGCATCTCGTGCTGCAGGACGTGCGCAGCGATTCGCACGTCGCGCGGCTGCTCGAACTGCTGACGGCGAGCCACTTCCGGCTGTTCTGCACGCCGATCGTCAACCTGTTCCGCCAGCACGGCGAACCGATCCGCATCACGCACCGCGCGGTGTCCTACCCGGTGATCGCCGAGGCGCGGCGCGCGTTCGCGTACGAGGTGTATTCGATCGATTCGGTGAAGCTCGTGAGGCAGCAGGCGCACGAGGAGTCGGTGATCGAGTTCCGGCCGTTCTACTCGCTGCATCACGGTGAATCGGCGCGGATCGGCCATTACTGGTTCGCGCGCCGCAACGACTGGGTCGCGCAGAAGAGCCCCGGCTACGAAACCGAGATCTCGATCGTCGACATCGATTTCGAGCCGACGTCGCCGCAGACCGACACGCTGAGCCTCGACCTCACCTGCACGAACCGCGACCTGCCGGCGATGCTCGCGTTCGGGCTCGAAGGCGGCGACCTGTTCCAGGAAGGCGGCGCGCAGACGAGCGGCATTTCACTGCTGCGCCGCCCGACGCAGAGCGTGCGCTTCGAGCGCGGCCGCGCCGCGCACTGGCGGCTCGTGTCGCATCTCGCGCTCAATCACGTGTCGCTGGTCGCGCACGGCCTCGCGCCGTTGAAGGAAATGCTGACGCTGTACGACCTGCGGCGCACCGCCGTGTCGATGCGCCAGATCGACGGCCTGGCCGGTATCGAGCAGCGCGGCGCCGTGCAGTGGCTGCCCGGCAAGCCGTTCGCGACGTTCGTGCGCGGCATCGAGATCCGCCTGACGATCGACGAGGAACACTTCGTCGGCGCGAGCCTGGCCTCGTTCGTGCGCGTGCTCGACAGCTTCTTCGGGCTGTACGTGCACCTCAACAGTTTCGTTCAATTGGTCGTCGTGTCGAAGCGCACCGGCGAGGAGATCATCCGATGCAAGCCCCGAACCGGCGAATCGATCCTGGCGTAGTCGACGCGCTGCTCGACGAACCGCACCGCTTCGAGTTCTTCCAGGCGGTGCGCGTGCTCGAAGGGCTGTTCGCGCGGCAGGCGTCGGACGCGCCCGGCGCGTGGCGGCAGGGCGACGTGGTCGCGCAGCGCATCGAATTCCGCAATACGTTGTCGCTCGGCTTTCCGCCGAGCGAGATCGAAGGCGCGCGTTCGTTCGACGACGACGGCACCCACCTCGACACGGGCGAGGCGCGCGGCGCCGCGCTCGCGGCCGGTGAGCTCGGCCACGTCGAGCTGACACCCGCGTTCTTCGGGCTGCTCGGCGGGCAAGGCGCGCTGCCGCTGCATTACACCGAGCAGATCGTCGCGCGCGAGCACCTGAAGCGCGACCATGCGGCGCGCGCGTTCTTCGACGTGTTCTCGAACCGCGCGACCGCGCTGTTCTACGCCGCGTGGAAGAAATACCGGCTGCCGTTCCATTACGAGCTCGACCGCGACGAACGCTATCTGCCGCTGCTGCTCGCGATCGCGGGCGTGCCGAGCGACGAGGTGCGCGACAGCCTCGCGGCCGGCGTGGGCGGCGTGCTCGACGAGGCCGTGGCCGGCTATGCGCTCGCCGCGCGGCACCGGCCGATGTCGGCCGCCTACCTGCAGCGCACGCTGTCCGACTATTTCCGCGTGCCGGTGAAGATCGACCAGTTCGTCGGCAAGTGGTACGACGTGCCGCCCGACCAGCTGAGCGTGCTCGGCGAAGTCAACGCGGTGCTCGGCGCGACGGCGCTCGTCGGCGAACGCGTGTGGCAGCGCGACATGCGCGCGCGGATCGTCGTCGGCCCGCTGTCCAAGCGCGACTACGAGGCGTTCCTGCCCGGCGGCGCGCACGCCATCGCACTGGAGCGGATGTTGACGCTGCTTGCCGGCGTCACGCTCGAATACGAGGTGAAGCTCGTGCTCAAGCGCACCGAGGTCGGCGCGAGCGTGCTCGGCGCGGGCTCGCGGCTCGGCTGGGACGCGTTCCTCTGCACGCGCGACGCGATAGAGGACCGCTCCGACGCACGCTATGAACTGCACGTGATTCACTGATTCCGAACGACAACAAACACGCAATCGAACCTGAGACTGAGATCGACGCCATGAGCACGCCTCTGAAGACCCTGATCACGAAACTGAACCCGCTGTGCCGCCACGCGACCGAGCGTGCGGCGAGCGCGTGCCTGGCGCGCGGCCACTACGAGGTCGATCTCGAGCACCTGTTCCTCGCGTTGCTCGACGAAGCGACGGGCGACCTGCCGCTCGCCCTGCGCGCGAGCCGCGTCGATCCGCACGCGCTGCACGCCGATCTCGAGCGCGAACTGACGCGCCTGAAGACGGGCAACACGCGTACGCCGGTGTTCTCCGTGCACCTGATCGCGCTGTTCGAACAGGCCTGGCTGATCGCGTCGCTCGACTCGCAGCTCGGCCGCATCCGTTCGGGGCACCTGCTGCTCGCACTGCTGACCGCGCCCGATCTCGCGCAGTTCGCGCAGCGGATGTCGGCGCAGTTCGCGGAAATGAACGTGACGGACCTGAAGCACAAGTTCGACGAGATCATGGCCGGCTCGAGCGAAGCCGAACCGCGTCAGGCGGACGACGAAGGCAGCGACGTCGCGCCGGCCGCCGACGGCTTCGCCCCTGCGGCCGGCCCGTCGAAGACGCCCGCGCTCGACACGTACACGACCAACCTCACGCAGCGCGCACGCGACGGCAAGATCGACCCGGTGATCGGCCGCGAAGCCGAGATCCGCCAGGCGATCGACATCCTGATGCGCCGCCGCCAGAACAACCCGATCATGACCGGCGAGGCCGGCGTCGGCAAAACGGCGGTCGTCGAGGGTCTCGCGCTGCGCATCGCGGCCGACGACGTGCCGCCGCCGCTGCGCGGCGTCGCACTGCACGTGCTCGACATGGGGCTGCTGCAGGCCGGCGCGAGCGTGAAGGGCGAGTTCGAGAATCGCCTGAAGAGCGTGATCGACGAGGTGAAGAAGAGCGCGCATCCGATCATCCTGTTCATCGACGAGGCGCACACGATCATCGGCGCGGGCGGCCAGGCTGGCCAGAACGACGCGGCGAACCTGCTGAAGCCGGCGCTCGCGCGCGGCGAGTTGCGCACGATCGCCGCGACGACGTGGAGCGAATACAAGAAGTACTTCGAGAAGGATGCGGCGCTCGCGCGGCGCTTCCAGGTCGTGAAGGTCGAGGAGCCGAGCGAGCCGCTCGCGGCCGCGATGCTGCGCGGGATGTCCGGCCTGATGGAGAAGCACTTCAACGTGCGGATTCTCGACGACGCGATCACCGAGGCCGTGCGCCTGTCGCATCGCTACATCAGCGGCCGCCAGCTGCCGGACAAGGCGATCAGCGTGCTCGACACCGCGTGCGCGAAGGTCGCGCTCGCGCACAGCGCGACGCCGGCGGCGATCGACGACACGAAGAAGCGCATCGAGCGGATCGACGCGGAGATCGCGTCGCTGGAGCGCGAGGCAGCGGGCGGCGCGTCGCACGACGAGCGGCTCGGCGAGCTGCGCGGCACGCGCGACACGGCGCTCGAACAACTGGCGAAGGACGAGGCGCGCTATGAAGCCGAGCGCGCGATCGTCGCCGAGATCACCGAACTGCGCGAAGCGCTCGACAAGGCACGCGGCCCGTCGGAAGACGGCCAGCCGGTCGACGTGCAGGCCACCCGCGACAAGCTCGCCGAACGCGTCGCGGCGCTGCACGCACTGCAGGGCGGCGAGCCGATGGTGCCGCTGCAGGTCGACGGCCACGTGGTGGCCGAGATCGTCGCCGCGTGGACGGGCATTCCGCTCGGCCGGATGGTGAAGGACGAGATCGACACCGTGATGAACCTGCAGCCGCTGCTCGCCGCGCGCGTGATCGGCCAGGACCACGCGCTGGAAGCGATCGCGCAGCGCGTGCGCACCGCGACCGCGAGCCTCGAGGATCCGAACAAGCCGCGCGGCGTGTTCATGTTCGTCGGGCCGTCGGGCGTCGGCAAGACCGAGACGGCGCTCGCGCTGGCCGACATCCTGTACGGCGGCGAGCGCAAGATGGTCACGATCAACATGAGCGAGTACCAGGAAGCGCACAGCGTGTCGGGCCTGAAGGGCTCGCCGCCGGGCTACGTCGGCTACGGCGAAGGTGGCGTGCTGACCGAGGCCGTGCGCCGCAACCCGTATTCCGTCGTTCTGCTCGACGAGGTCGAGAAGGCGCACCCCGACGTGCTCGAGATGTTCTTCCAGGTGTTCGACAAGGGTGCGATGGACGATGCGGAAGGCCGCGAGATCGACTTCCGCAACACGCTGATCATCCTGACGTCGAACGTCGGTTCCGCCGCGGTGATGCAGGCGTGCCTGAACAAGCCGGCCGAGGAGCTGCCCGATCCGGACGCGCTCGCCGAGACGCTGCGCCCGCAGCTGTACAAGACCTTCAAGCCCGCGTTCCTCGGGCGGATGAAGGTCGTGCCGTACTACCCGATTTCCGACGACGTGCTGGCCGAGATCATCCAGCTGAAGCTCGAGCGGATCCGCCGCCGGATCGAGGCGAACCACAAGGCCGCGTTCGAATGGGACGAGTCGCTCGTCGAGGCGGTGCTCGCGCGCTGCACCGAGGTCGATTCGGGCGCCCGCAACGTCGACCACATCCTGAACGGCACGCTGCTTCCGGAGATCGCGGGCCACGTGCTCGGCCGGATCGCCGACGGCGAGGCCATCGCGCGCATCGCGGTGCGCGCGGACGAGGCCGGCGAATTCACGTACACCGTCGAATGAGCGCGGCCGAGCAACGCAAGCATTTGATGAACTGACCGAACCATGCCGATCAATCTCCCCGAGCTGCTGACGCCGATCAGCGATGCGTCGCCCAGCGGCGACGACCTGCTGTTTTCGAACGAATTCGACGCGATCCAGGATGCGCGGCGCTACGACGATCCGACGCTCGACCAGGGCGAGTGGGTGACCGAGATCAAGGAGGCCGACTGGGGCTTCGTGGTCGACCATGCGGGCGAGCTGCTGCGCACGCGCACGAAGGACCTGCGGCTCGCCGTGTGGCTGACCGAGGCGCTCGCGCTCGAGGACGGCATCACCGGCCTCACCGAAGGCTATGCGCTGCTCGAGGGCCTGTGCCGCGACTTCTGGGACACCGTGCACCCGCTGCCCGAGGACGGCGATACCGAGCACCGGCTCGGCAACGTCGCGTGGTTGTCCGGCCGCACGGCCGAGCTGCTGCGCGCGGTGCCGATGACGGACGGCGCGTCGAATGCGTTCAGCACGCTCGACTGGGAAGTGGCGCAGCACGTCGCGCAGGCCATCAAGCGCGACCCCGAACATGCGGACGACATCGCACGCGGCAAGCCGTCGATCGAGCAGATCGATTCGTCGCGGCGCGTGACGTCGATCGCGTTCTACACCGCGTTGCTCGCGAACCTGAAGGCGTTCGAGTTCGCGCTCGATGCGTTCGAGGAACGGCTCGTCGAGCGCGCGGGCGATTCGGCGCCGAGCTTCCGGCAGGCGCGCGACGCGTTCGAGACCGTGTACCGGCTCGCCGAGCGCTTTGCGCGCGAGCAGGGCTATACGGGCAGCGCGCCGCACACGCAGGCGGCGCAGCAGGCGCAGCCCGAGCGCATCGAGCCGGTGTTCGGCAACCCGATCCAGACGGAGGAGACTCACGTGCAGCCGCAGCCCGTTCCGCGCGCCCCGGTGACGCAGATGATCGCCGGCATCCAGAACCGTGCGCAGGCCGTCGACCAGTTGCGCGCGGTCGCCCGTTACTTCCGCCAGACCGAGCCGCACAGCCCGGTCGCGTATCTCGCCGACAAAGCCGCCGAATGGGCCGACATGCCGCTGCACAAGTGGCTCGAGAGTGTCGTGAAGGACGACGGCTCGCTGTCGCATATTCGTGAGTTGCTGGGCGTGAGGCCGGACGAGCAGTCGTGAAGACGATGGGGTGGCGGCGCGCGTGACGCGTGCCCGGGTACCGTCGTGCGGTGAGAGAAGGGCTCTTTCCTGAGAGCGTGGGCCCCGGCGGGTCCGCGGCAAACAAGAAGATGAGTGACGCATGAACATGACCGATCTGGCACAGGCGATTCGCGGTGGCCTGATTCAGCAGGATCGCCTGCTGAAGACAGACATCCCGTCGCTGCCGAACAACGCGCTGGTGCCGCGCCGGGCCGTGATCTGTTCCGAACTGGGCCGAGACTTCAGCGTGACGCTCGATCTCGTGTCCACCGCGAGCGACGTCGAGCTCAAGACGCTGATCGCGCAGCCGATGACGCTGTGGATCCAGCAGGTGGACCGGTCGTATCTCCCGATCAACGGCTACGTCCATACGGCGCGCCGGCTCGGCACGGACGGCAGCCTGTCGGGCTACCAGCTTACCTTTGCGTCGTGGATGCACTTCCTCAAGTTCCGCAGCGACATGCGGTACTGGCAGGACAAGCCGGTCGACGCGATATTGGCTGACGTATTCGATACGCATCCACAGGCCAAGGGGCGCTATCAGTTTGCGTTGTCAAAGCCGCTGCCGTCGCGGTCCTACTGTCGCCAGAGCGAAACCGACTGGAACTTCGTGCATCGCCTGATGGAAGACGAAGGGCTGTTCGGGTTCTGGCGGCATGCCGAGGACGGCAGCGCGCACACGCTCGTCATCACCGACGACCTGCACGCGCTCGACGAAGTGTCGCCGAATATCGTCCGGTTCGACCGCTCGGGAGCCGGGAGCGAAGCCACCGGATTCACGCAGTGGGCCGCGTCGCGCACCTTGCAGAGTTCGCAGCACACCACGCGCACGTTCGATTACAAATCGCCGTCGACGCCCGGCAATCCGAACGGCACGACGTTGCCCACGAAGGCCGGCCAGGGCGATCTGCCGGGCCAGACGGAGATCTACGAATACACCGGTGCGTACACGTACGCGGGGCAGGATCGCGGCGAGCATCTGTCGAAGATCCGCCTCGAGGAATGGGAGTCGCGCGCGAAACGCTTCTTCGGCGTGGGCGGCGTGCGCGGGATCGACGCCGGGCGACGCTTCACGCTGGCCGATCATCCCGAGCACGACCGCGATTCGGCGCAGGACCGGGAATTCGCGGCCTTGAAGGTGTCGCGGTACATCGAGAACAACCTGCCGATCTCGGACCACGAAGCGAACTTCCCGCACAGCCTGCAGGCGCGGCTTGCGCAGGCGAAAGCCGGGCACGGTGCGGCGGCCGCGTTCGAAGTGGGCCATGACGACGGTTCGGCCGGGTTCTATCTCGTCGAGGTCGAAGCGCAACGCGCGGCGGTGCCGTATCGCAGCCCGTTCGAACACAAGAAGCCCGTGATGCAGCTCGAGACGGCAGTCGTCGTCGGACCGAAGGGCGAAGAGGTGTATACGGACGAGCTGAACCGCATCAAGGTCATGTTCGTCTGGGACCGGCACAACGGGGGCACCGAAACCGCATCGTGCTGGATGCGTGTCGTGCAGTCGGATACCGGCGGCGGCTACGGGGCCGTCCATATTCCGCGGGTCGGTGAGGAAGTGCTGATCGGTTACATCGGTGGGGACTGCGACCGGCCGATCGTCATGCATCGCGTCTACAACGGGGCAACCAAGCCGCAGTGGCACAGCGACGGCATCCTGTCGGGCTTCCGGTCGAAGGAGTACGCGGGGTCGGGGCACAACGAGATGGTGCTCGACGACGCGACCGGCCAGAACCGTGCACGCCTGTTCAGCAGCAGCGCGAATTCGCTGTTGCATCTCGGCTACCTGATCGAGCAGAACGGCAACACGCGGGGCGCGTATCTCGGTTCGGGGTTCGACTTGCGCACCGATGCGTACGGTGCCGTGCGTGCCGGGCAGGGGCTGTACGTCACGACGCATCCGAAAGCGGCGAATAGCCAGCCGCTCGACGTGCGCGAGACGCAACAGCAGCTCGTCAATGCCGAGGGGCTGATCGAATCGTTGTCGCAGGTCAGTGAAGCGCATCAGGCGGAAAGCCTCGGCAACGGTCAAGACGCGCTGAAGACGTTCACCGACGCGACGCAGGAGAGCGTGGCGGGCGCGTCGTCGGGCGGCCGGACCGCCGGCGGCGGGACGGGGAACGCGAATGCGTTCAAGGAGCCGGTGATGCTGTTCGCGAGCCCGGCGGGGATCGGGATGGCGTCGCAGCAGTCGGTGCACGTCGCGAGCGACCGGCAGACCAATATCGTCAGCGGTCAAAGCACCTTCATCACGAGCGGCAAGTCGCTGATCGCCGGCATCCGCGACCGCATCAGCCTGTTCGCGCAGAATGCCGGAATGAAGCTGTTCGCCGCGAAGGGCAACGTCGAGGTTCAGGCGCACGCAGACAACATCGAGCTGACCGCGCAGAAGACGGTGAAGCTGGTGGCGGCGACCGAGGCCATCGATGTGGCTGCGAAGCAGGAGGTCCTGCTGACGTCGGGCGGCGCCTATATCCGGATCAAAGGCGGCAACATCGAGATTCACGCGCCGGGGAAGATCGATATCAAGGGCGCGCAGCACCAGTTCAGCGGGCCGACGAGCATGCCGTATCCGCTGCCCGCGATGCCGGGCGGCACGTGCAAGCAATGCGTGCTGAACGCGCATAGCGGGCGCGAATCGATGGTCGAGGCGGATTGATGGACGAGGTCAACGACACGGGCGATGTGGTCGATCGGGACGACGCCGTCGAGCCAGGCGAAGTCGTCGACACCGCGCCGAATCCGCGCGAGCCGGCGTGGCCGGCGTTCCTGGAATCACTGAAGGCTTCGCTGGCGCATGCGGACGACGACGGCAAGGCGATGCGGCTTTATGTGCTCGTCGATACGCGCGGCTATCAGGAGCTGGATGTGCAGCTCGCGACGGTGCGCGGCCTGCGCTATGCGTCGCTCTGGATCGATACCGGGCTCGATGCCTATACCGATATCGCGCCGTACCTGATCGCGTTCGAGCGCGACGCGCTCGACGACGAGCATGCCGGGCAGCATCGGCTGCTGCGCCAGCTGTGGCTCGATGCAGTCGATCTGCATGCGGTGACGTGGCTGTGGTCGACGTGGACGTTCGATGCGCTCGACGCGCATCTGCGCCGGTATGTGCAGTACAAGCTGCCCAATGGTCGCTCGTACTACCTGTTTTTCTTCGACAACCACGTAATCGAACGTATGCGGCAGGTGTGGAGCGATGAGCAGGCGCGGCAGTTCGTTGCGCCGTTCACCGAGATCCGGTATCGCGATCGGCGGCTCGACGAGGTCGTGTGGCGCAACGATGCGCCGGCGATCGAAGGCGCGGCGCCGGCAGGCGATGCGCCGGGCCTGAGCGAGCAGCAGCACGCTCGGTTGATCGAGCTCGGGTATCCGGACAAGCTCGTGCTGAAGTTTCGCGAGACGATGGGGGCGGTGGTCGACCACCTGTCGGATGTGGACCTTCACGATCAGGTCGTCCAGCAGCTCGATCGCGCGGCGGCGCACGGGATCGTCGATGAGATCGGGCTGCTCTGCTATGTCGTGACCGGCGTGCAGGTTGCGCCGCGGTTCGACGAGCACCCGGCCGTGAAGTCGTCGCTCGAAGCCGTGTCGCGCGGCGAAACGAGCGTCGATGCGGCGCTTGCGTCGATCGACGATGCGACATGGGATGCGATTCGCGACGCGCATGAGCGCGCGTTGCTGGAGGCGCGTAGTGACGTGGCGTAGGTCTGCGGGGGCGGTGGGCCTGCTTGCGCTGGCTTTGAGCTTGAGCGCGTGCGGCAAGTCGGGACCGGTGTATAGCGGGATCTCGGTTATTGCCCACAACTATCTGCCGTACAACCTCGACGGATTTGCGATCACTGACGCACGTGGAAACAAGGCCGGCGGGGGAAACAGCTTGCCGGGCGGCGGGGGCGGGGTGGCCTGCTGCTACAAACTCGAAGGCACGGAATTCATCGTCAAATGGAGTTATGTCGACGTTGACAAGTGGCACAAAGGTAACGAAGAAACGCTGCACGCCGAGGCAAGGGTTGTGATGCCATCGGCCCGGGTTCCGGAAAAGATCGGCGATCGAATTCTCGAAGTGCATTTTTACCCGGATCGTCATGTCGAGCTGCAATTTCCCGGTGCGCTGGCGGATACATCGCGCATTCCGATGATCGATGTGTCGCGCTGGATGTCCAGCTACTACCAGGATCAGTTGAACAGGAAGTACGACGAACGCGAGGATCAGCAGTTTCGACGCATCGTTCGTGTCGTAGCAATGGCATGGCTGAAATACCGACTCACGGATCTCGACGATCTGGAGCAGTACGCCTACTACGACTTGCTCGTGAACGGCCGATTCGATGCACATCCCGAGGTTCAGCGTGTGCTGCAGACGGCTGCCGGTAAGCCGGGTACGTTCGCGAAGTCGATGCAGTCTCTGCCAAAGAGCGTGAGGTTGGCGCTGGCAAGCGATAACTTCAAGCCAGTGGCTGTCCCGGTCATTTCGGACGGGTTGTTGCCGCCGCCGCGCGTGCCGGAGGTGCAGCATGGGTAAGTCGGCTACGTTCGATCAGGGTTGCGAGCAGTCGCCCATCGGCATCGCACGCTGGACGACCTTCGAGCCGTGCGCGAAGGCGATCGATCACAGATGTAAGACAGGCGCTTGCTTGCCACGGAACGGCGGGCGAGGTGGCCTTCGGAAGGGAAACATCGATGCATAGAGGAACGAAACTGGCGCGTATGACCGGTCGTGTTCTGGCGACTTGCCTGTTGTTCGCCGCCGTGACGGCCTGTGGTAAATCCGAGCCGACCTACAGCGGGATTTCGGTCATGGGCCGGAACTATCTGCCGTACAACATGAACGGTTTCACCATCACCGACGCATACGGCAACAAGGCAAGCGGTGGCGGAGACGATCCGCCGGGCGCAGGTGGCGGCAGCGTCGCGTGTTGCTACACGCTCAAGGGCACCGAATTTACGGTCAAGTGGAAGTACTACGACGCAGATCGATGGACGATGGACGACTCGCATGCGCAGCAAGTCGAGACCAAGGTCGTGATGCCGTCGTCGGCCGTTCCCGAGAAAGTCGGCAACCGGATTCTCGAAGTTCATTTCTATCCGGATCGTCACGTCGAGTTTCAGTTCCCCGGCCAACTGCTGGACGAATCGCGCATTCCGGTTGTAGATGTTTCCCGATGGATGGCGACGCACTATCAGGAGCAATTGGACAAGAAATTCGACGATACGGATGGACAGTCGCATCGGCGGATCGCGCGTACCGTCGCGGCTGCGTGGCTGAAATACCATTTGACTGACCGGAATGATCTCGAGCAATACGCGTATTTCAGTTTGCTCGTGAACAGTCGGTTCGATGCGCACCCCGAGATTCAGCGCATCTTGCAGGCCGCTGCCGGCAAGCCGGGGACGTTCGCGAAGTCGATGCAGTCTTTGCCGGAGAGCGTGTTGTCCGCTTTGTCGAATGATGCGTTCGAAGCCGTGGCCGTGCCGGCGATATCCGATGGCTTGTTGCTGCCGCCGCGTACAGGAAATGCGCAGCGTGGATGATCGGATCGGGCACGTCTCGGATGCGATTTGCGATGTAGATGAGCGACGACGGAAACAGATGAGGCGCACGCGGTGGCCTTTGTCGCTGAGGACATTCGGATGATTGGGGCCGGTCCATGCCTGCATGGCTTGCCGGGCGCGATTCAGAAGGGAAACGTCAATGGGTGGAGCAATGAGATTGTCGAGGCTGGTAAGTCGTGTGCTGGCAGGGTGCCTGCTCGTGGTGGCTGTGACCGCGTGCGGGAAGTCGGAGCCGACCTACAGCGGGATTTCGGTCATCGGTCGAAATTATCTGCCGTACAACATGAGCGGCTTCACGATCGCAGACACATTCGGAAATACGGCGAGCGGAGGGGGAGACGACCCGCCGGGCGCAGGAGGCGGTAGCGTCAAATGTTGTTACAAGCTCAAGGGCACGGAATTTGTCGTCAAGTGGAATTACTACGATGTCGACCAGTGGCACAAAGGGAACAAGCAAATGTTCCATGCAGAGACGAAGGTGTCGATGCCGCAGTCCCAGGTGCCTGACGATGAGGGTGCGCGGATTCTCGAAGTGCACTTCTTTCCGGACCGACATGTCGAGTTCCAGTTTCCCGGCGAGATGCTCGACGACGCACGTCTGCCGATTGTCGATGTCGTGAAATGGATGAAGCAGTATCAGGCGCAACTGGACAAACGATACGACGAGCGCGAGGACCAGCAGTTTCGTCGTATTGCCCGTGTCGTTGCGTCGGCGTGGTTGAAATACCGCCTGACCGACCGTGGCGATCTGGAGCAGTACACGTACATCAATCTGCTCTTGAACAGCCGATTCGATACGTATCCCGAAGCTCAGCACGTTTTGCAGACTGCCGCTGGGCAGCCCGGCAATTTCGCGAAGTGGGCGCAGTCACTGCCGAATAACGTTCGCTCGGAGTTGGCGAGCGGGAAATTCAAGCCCGTGGCCGTACCGACGATTGCCGATGGCTTGCTCCCGCAACCGCGCGTAGAGGAGAAACCGCATGGCTGAGAAAATCAAGCTTGATCCGGACGACGCAACACCGATGGCCGTGTACACGCAACTGGTTTCCCGGGACGCGAACCTCTATCCGAAGGGCGACTGCATGCCATGCGGTGCAACGATTCGCATGGGATTTTTCTTCGACGCCTTCGGCCGCAATGCCGATATCGACGACAAGGAGAGTTCGCGATACTCGAATATTTGCCGCTTGTGGGAGGCGCATCGCGATAACGACGACACGCGGCGGCCAGCCAATCAGTTTTGGTACCGCTTCTATTATTCGGGATTGGGCACGCCGCTCAACGAGTCGGCCAAGTCCAACGCGTTGGTCAATGCAGGTGTCGCCGCAGCCAAGATGGCGGCCAAGAAGGCGCAGAGCGGTGCGACGTCGATTGCTGGGACGTTCACACGCGTCAATACGCCGATCAAACAGGCCGACATGAAAAAGCGTGTTTCCGACGTGAAGAAGCAATTTCTCGAAGGAGATTTCTCGCTTCGACCGATCGAGAAGGCGTTCGAGGATCTCCGCAAGGATATCGAGCGCATTCCGGCTCAGGCGAGACGCGTCTTGAATGTGCTGAATGCATCGCCGGAACGATATTGGGAACGGACCAAGGCGACCGGGACGCTGCTGTGGCGCAACACCAAGAACGATTTCAAGACAAACTGGAAGGGAACGCCGATGAAGGCGGCGTGGGGCGTTGCACGCAGCCTCTTCGTTGGCATAGCGATGGAGAACGTGCCGATCGTGCGTGACAACGCCGTGATGGCCGAAGCTTTCGGAACGGGCGTCGATACTCGGTTGATTGCAGCCAAAAAGCAGTTCGAAGCCGCGTACGATGCTGTCAAGCATCAGATGAAGAAGATTCGCGTCATCGAGGTATCGGTGTTTGGCGCAGACCGCGGATGCGTACTTGCGCGGGCGTTCATCAACGATCTAGCAGAGAAATACAAACGCAGGGACGACACGGATCTCGCTATTGACGGCGTGTCGATCCAGATCAAGTTTGTCGGTCTGCTCGATGCCGTTTCATCGGTCATGTCGGAAGAGGCAGGGGAACTGATCGGCATGGTGCCGTATCTGGGGATGATCAAAACCAGCTACAAGGATCGCCCGCTTGGCATACCCGCTAGCGTGCAGCGCTGCGTTCATTTCGCCGCAGCGCACGAGATGCGCTTCTATCAGCGTCTCGACAGTCTCGAGAAAACGCGCGGTGAGCAGTTCCTCTATCCAGGCACGAGCTGCGATGTGGTCGGCGGCGCAACGAATGGGTCGCTCGGGCTGAATGCGGAGCTGATGCGGGTGCCGCTGCGCGACATGCTGCTGGAAGCGCTGAAAGCGGGCGCGGTGATGGATACGATGGAGGATCTCTACCTTTACAAGAACGACACCTTTGGTCGATTCTCGATCGCCGAACCCATCAAGAGCGGTGGCAAGCAATACCGCATCAAGCAACTCGTCGATGCGTATACCGCACTCGTCCCCCGCAAAGCCGGCGTCGATTTCGTCGCGCATTCGAAAGTCTTCCTCCGCTGGATCGCCGTCCGTTACCAGGATCCCGAGTTTCGTCGCACGATGTCCGACCCAGTCACCGACTGGAAGCGCAACATGGCCGATGCCGACCTTCAGCGCAAGACGACGAAATCCCAACTCGACTGGGAACTGCAGCGTCAAGGCATCAACATGAGCATGCTGGCCAGCCGAAGCCCGGCCGATCAGGCGACGTTGAAGGGGATGAAAGCGGCAAGCGATGCAGCGCAAAAGCGTTACGAGAAGCTGGTCGCGGAGGCGCCGAAGGACTACACGACCGTGTGGGAGCGCCTTCACAAGGAGTCGGAAAAGATGCTGCGCCGCGCGGCTGTCCAGGACGGCCTGCGGAAATCTGCGGAGCACGTTCGGAACCTGCCCGATTCGTGGGATTCCAACAACAAGATGAGCGCGGATGTGATCGAGTCGACCATGCTGCCCGAACCCCAAATGGAGCTCGTGTCGGCCTGGAAGGAAGGGATCGAAGGCAAGCACCCGCTTCCGCCAGACGTGATGGCACTGTTCGACATGCTCGTCCACGACACACTGCTGACGAGCTGGCAGGACCATGTGCTGGCGCCGTCACTGTACTTCCGGACACGCGACAAGGATACGTTCGGGTCGAGTGATCTCGACAAGGAAGCGAAGCAGCGCAAGAAGGACGACCTCGCCGCCGCCCGTATCGACCAGGCCGCCAAGCAGAGCCAGGAATGGGCGAAAAGGTACAAGGGCGGCGCGACGCCTCCCGTTCATTGACGGCCGGTAGCCGCCCATGAAAAACGGGCGGCGACAATTCCCGTCGCCGCCCGCATCGGATGATCGCCCGCCGGCTCGCGATGGAGCCGGCCGCCCCGCAAATTTACTGCCCCACCCGAAACTCGATCCGCCGATTCCTTGCCCGCCCATCCGCCGTATCGTTCGGCGCGATCGGTTGATCCGGCCCGACGCCCGTCGTCGTCATCTGCTGCGGCGGAATGCTCTTCGTGATCAGGTAGCCCTTCACCGAATCCGCGCGCGCCTGGCTCAGCGCGATGTTCGACGTGCGGTTCCCCGAGTTGTCGGTGTGGCCGATGATGTCGACCGTGCGGTTCGGCATCTTCGCAAGTGCCGCCGCCATCTGGTCGAGGATCAGCTTGCCCTGCGGCGTGAGCGTCGCGCTGCCCGTCTCGAACTCGATCGTCCGGTTGGCAAGCGTCTGGTCGAGCACGCCCTGTTCGGACGCCGACACGCGCAGCCCGTTCTTGATCGTATACGTCGGGTTCAGCGTGTTCGCCATGTCGCTCGCGAGCTGCTGGCGTTGCGCCTCGTTGTGCACCTCGCCCTTCATCTCGATCTGCGTGCCGTTGATCTTCAGCTGCCCCTTGCTGATCTGCTTGAGCTGCGTGCCGAGCAGCTTCTGCACGTTCGCGCTCCAGTTCGGCGGCGTGGCGACATCGCCCACTTCGATCTGGTCGACGACGTTCGTCGCGCCGTAGGTATCGCGCAGCTTCTGCAGCACGGCGGCCTTGGTCGCCTCGTCGGGCACCTTGCCGCCGACGACCACCTGGCCGGGCGTCGCGGTCGCGGGCGGCGGCGTGACGGTGTTCGCGGTGCCGGCCGTGCCGTGCACGACGGCGCCGGACGCCGTCCCCGGCGCGGCGCCGGGGTTCGCGGACAGCGCGGTGGTCGCGACCGTGCCGTTGCCGACCGGTGTGACGGTCGCGCCGGTGTTCTGCGCGAAGGCCGCGCCGCTGGCGAAGAGCCCGGCAGCGAGGAGGGCGGCGACGGCGGGCGAGCGCGCGGCCGAAAAGCGCGCGCGCCGGGCTTGAATCGTGCGATGCATCCCGTCAGCCTCCGATGAACGCTTCGCGGAACGCGTCGATGGCGACACGCAGCGAGAGTTGCGGTTGGTCGAGGTAGCTGACGAGCTTGCTGATCTGGTGATCGTTTTGCGCATGGGCGTCGATCCACTCGGGATCGTCGATGTCGATGTTGTGGGCGGCGTAGGTCTGCGGGTCGACGACGCTCAGCAGCGTCTTCGCCGACGCGCCGTTGAAGCCGATGATGAGGCGTTCGCGCTCGGCGATCGTGCCGATGAAGATTGCGAGCTCGAAGTCGGCCTGCGCGACGAACGGTGCGATCAGTTCGAGCCAGAACGCGGCGACGAGGCTGCGGTAGAACGGATCTACCGGCAGCGGCAGCGTGAGGCCGCGCTCGATGTGCGACGAGCCGCTCTGCATCACCGGCCGCAGCAGCGAGCCGAGCGCGAGCATCGCGCCGCGCAGCCGCACCGGATGACCGCTTTCCAGCAGCATCTCCTGGAGGCCGTGCAGCGTCTGGTGCTCGACGAAATCGTTGAAGGTGCCGTCATGCGATGTGCCGGGGCCGCCGATGTCGATCGGCACCTGCGTGTCGCCGAGCGCCTGCAGCGCGCCGGGCGGCTCGTCCTTGCCGAGCAGCGGCGGGATCTGCGTGGCGACGCGCGACCACAGCCGCGCGAACGCGAGCGGGCTGCGCGCGAGGAACGCGAGCGGCCGGTCGACCTCGAGCGCGGTCGCGCCGAGGAACGGGAAGCGGCGCATCGACACGTCGTGGCTCGCGACCATGTGGCCCGCGATCGCGAGCTTGCTGCGCGAGCCGAGGAACGCGAAATGCATCGGCTTTGCATCCTCGTAGACGAGCTTCCAGCGCGGATCTTCCGCGAGCAGTTCGAGCGCCTGCGCGATCCAGCGGTCGAGCGTCTGCAGCAACTGCGGGTTGTGCGGGCTCTTCACGAAGTCGCCGCGCGACGGGATCTTGCCGAAGTAGGCGATCTGCGCCTGTACGGTTTGCGTCATTGCGCCCCCTGGGCATGCGTTGCGTTGGCGGCCCCGACGGCCGGCGCTGCGGCCGGCGTGCCCGTGCCGGCGGTCTGGGTTGCGTTCTGCGCGGCACCCGCGCTGGCGTCGGCGACCGACGACGGCAGCTGCAGGCCGCGCAGGCTCTGCTGCTGCGGCTGGTCACCGCCGCCGCCGGACGGTTGCGACGTGCTGATGATGCGCATCGTCACCGACACGTTCACGCTGCCCTGCGCCCACGTCAGGTCGAAGGTGCCGTCCGGACGGCGCTTGCGTTGCGCCGAGTTGATCAGCTTCTCGAGACCGTAGCGGCCCGGCTCGTTGACGAGCTGCACCGTGCGGCCGTCGAAGGTCGTCGCGGACAGCGTCGCGCCCGGCGAGCCCTGCGGGTTCGGCCACACGAAGTTGGTCCACTGCGGCGGCGTGTTGCGGTAGCGCAGCTGCTGGCCGTCGATCGCGATCGTGTATTCCGTCGTGCCCGTGCTCGGCTGCGGCAGGATCTGGAACACGGTCTGCGGCTCGGACGACGCGGCGGCGCTGCCTGCTGCTCCGCCTGCAAGCGGCGCGACCCAGCGTGCGAAGCCGTTCGTGAAGTCCGGCGTGAGGCCGATGCCCATGTCGCCCCACGTGCGGGCGGCGAGGGTGTCGCCGCGGCGCACCGCGAGCGGCCCGAGCGTCGTGCCGACGAACTTCGCGATCGAGCCGTCCGGACCGAACACCTGCGCGATTTCACCGGCGCCGGCCTCGACCTTCGCGCTCGCCGCGAACGGGTACTTCGTCGCGAGCGAGTTCTGGAACGGCTGGTAGACCTGCGCGTTCCACACCTTGTTGACTTCGGCGCTGGCCGGCTGGATCACGACCGCGAACGCCTGCATCAGCGGCCGCACCAGCAGCGGCCGCAGCGACTTGCGTTGCGAGTCGGTGAGGCCCGTCAGCATCTGCTCGTCGACGAGCTTCAGCGAATCGGCGAGTTCCGAACCGTTGCCGTCGAGCGTCTGCTGCATCAGCTGGCGTGCGCCCGGGCCCGGGTCGCCCTGGTTCTTGATCACGTTGAAGCGCGTGCGGACCTTCGACAGCGATTCCATGTAGCCCTTGAGCATCGACGTGCCGTCATGCGTCGCGACGATCCGCGCGAGCCCGATGAACTCCTGGCCGATCGGACCCATCGGCACCTCGGCCGGATTGCCGTTGATGTCGATGTTGGCGGCCGCGACCTGGCCGGCCGGCGAGCGCGAGAACAGTTGCTTGACCCAGTTCACGACGCCCGTCTGCGCCTTCTTGATCGTCACGTTCGCGAGCGACGGGTTGTCCCACGAAGTCTGGTCGTACGCGGTCTCGAGGATCTTGCGGATCGGCGAATCCTGCGGGTCGCCGAGGCGGTTCATCCCGTCGACGGCCTGGCCGAAGCTGCTGAAGCCCTGCACCGCGATGCCCTGCATGAACTTCTGCCAGTGCTGCGCGTACTCGGTCTTGTACATGCCGACCAGCGTCTTCTGGATCTGCTCGGGGCTGCCCTCGAGCGTCAGGTCGTCCTGCGTCGACGTGTTCAGCACCCAGTCCTTCGCCTGCAGTTCCTTGGTCGCCGCGTCGCGGATCGCCGGCTGCACGTAGTCGAACCACGCTTCACGCGTGAACGTGCCCGGAATCGCGTAGCTGCCTGCCACGAGCCCCTGGTTGCCGTCGCCGACGATGCGCGCGATGGTCATCGGCGCGAAGCGGGTCGACGCGCGCGCCTTGATTTCCTCATAGACGCGCTGGCGGGCCGGCATCCCGCGCACGACGTGTCGCAGGTTCTCGCGGGTCTGGTCGACGAGCGCGAGGTTCGCGTCGATCATCGGCCAGTTGTCGTCGTTCACGCGGGCCAGGTAGAACGAGATCATGCGCTCCGCGCTCTTGATCATCTCGTCACGCGGCATGTTGCCGCGATTCGTCTCGAGCCAGCCGCGCCAGAAGCGGGCGAGCTGGTCGGTCAGGTGCGCCTGCTCGACGTGACGCTTGTCGGACAGCATCAGGTACGTCTTGAGCGCGTTGTACGCGTCCTGCACGTTGGTCGGCGACGCGTCGCTGTAGAGGCCGCCCTGCGGTGCGGCCGGCTGCTGCGCCGCGGCCGGCGCGGCGCCGGACGCGGCCAGTGCGGCACCGGCCTGCGGCGCGGCGCCCGCCGCGTTCGTCGAGACCGGCATCGTGCCGCCCTGCACGGCGCCCGATTCGGGCGGGCGCGTCATCGGCACGAGCTGTTCGGGGTGCGCGTTCACGTCCTTCATGAACGACGCGAGGTTCTGCGACACCGGGGCGAGCAGGATCTGGCGCACGCCGTTGTAGTACTCGGTCAGCAGGTGCTGCTCGAGACGGTCGCCCTGGTACAGGCCGAGCGACACCGAAATCGGCTTGTCGCGGCGGAACTGCTCGAGCTGCTCGATCCGGTCCTCGAGGATGTCCATCGCCTGCAGGCGCGACTGCAGGTCGTTGCGGCCCTGCTGCAGGCGCGTGACGTTGTCGAGGTCGGCCTGCACGTTCGCGACGAGCTGCTGGTTGCCGATCGTCGACCAGGTCCAGCCGCCCAGCGCGAGCGCAAGCGCCGCGACGAAGCCGAAGAAGGTCGCGTAGCGCAGCCGCGTCTTGGTCGGGCTCGCGAACTGCCGCACCGTCTGGCGGTCCGCGAAGATCACCTTCGAGAACAGGTCGCGCAGGAAGAAGCCGTTCTTCGAGAATGCGCTGTGCGGCTTCGGCAGCGCGGCGCCGTCGAGGCCGAAGCGATGCGCGATGCGCTGCGCGGCCGCGCTGTTGGTTTCGCCTTCCTGCAGCGCGCTGGTGAAGTAGAAGCCGCGGAAGATCGGCTTGTACTGGAACGGGTTGTTCTCGAACAGCGTCGCGAGGAATGCGCGCAGCGACGGCTTGATCGTCGAGAATTCGAGCGGGAAGCTCAGCTGGCCCGGCGACAGCTGGTTGCCGCGCGACAGCGACAGCTGTGCGACGCTGATCTCCTTCAGCCCTTCGTAGAGTTCCTCGAAGTGCGTGTCGAACTGCGCGACGACGTCACGCTTGTCGTCGGGTTCGTAGGGCAGGGTGGCGCCCCACACGCGGTCGTACTCGTGCTTGTCGCTGCTGCTGAAGAATTCGGTGAAGCCGGTGATCAGGTCGGCCTTCGTGAACATCACGTAGACCGGCGCGAACACTTCGAGCTTCTCCGTCAGCTCCTGAACGCGCTGGCGGAGGTTTTTCGCGAGGTTGATCGCGAATTCGGGGCGGTTGCCGGTGAGTTCGGCGATGCTCGCGGTGACGATGATGCCGTTGATCGGCGCCTTCGGGCGGTAGCGCTTGAGCAGGCCGAGGAAGCCGAGCCACTCGCTGCGGTCTTCTTCATGCACCGAATAGCGGCCGGCCGTATCGAGCAGGATCCCCTCGGTCGTGAAGAACCAGTCGCAGTTGCGCGTACCGCCGATGCCGTGGATCACGGCGCTGTTCTTGTCCGCGAACGGGAATTGCAGGCCGGAATTGAGCACGGCGCTGCTCTTGCCCGCGGCCGGGTTGCCGATCACGATGTACCAAGGCAGTTCGTACAGCGCGGAGCCGCCCGACACCTGGCCGATCTTCGACGTCTTGATCGTCTTCACCGCATCCGACAGGCGCGTGCGCAGCACGTCGAGGTCGGCCGTCTTCGCGTCGGGGGCGAGCGCGGCGGCGGCGGGCGCGGCGATCTTGCCGGTTTCCGCCTGCTCTTCCAGTACCTGGCCGAGCTGCTGGTTCGCGCGCTTCACGCGCCAGCGGCGCCACAGCGCGACGACGAGCCACAGCGCGAGGATCGCCGCGAAGGCGATCGCCGCCCACAGGAGCGGCAACTGCAGCATGTCGGCGACGATGAACAGAATGGCCGCTAGCGCGACGATCCCGACGATCGAGAGCGTACGCGGATGAGTCAGCACGTTGAGGATGCGTTGCATAGGACGTTCAGGTTCCGGTGCGATTCGATGAGGCGACGCAGGCGCGCCGAGCGGCAAGGGTGGCGCCGCGATGTGTCGCCATGCTGTCAAACGGGATGAAGGGGGCTGGCATCAATGCGCCCGCGGCATCGGAGAAGGCGCGCGCATTAACGAAAGGACGCTGTGAGATTTAAAACGGAAGCGGCGGCCGGAAAAAATCGCGCACCGGAATGCATGATTTTTTGCGCCGCCCATATCGTTTCCTGCCGGGATATTAAAAAGCCCCATGCCGCCCTCATTATTTCCTGTCCGGCAGCCCTGGCTAGCTGCCGCGTCCCAGTTTAAAACCGGGTTTATGGTATTCCACGTGCCCGAGATCCATCATTTTCCAGCGGCCCCCCCAGGTCAGGCCAACCTGTTCGGCGACCTGGCCATACAACTGGTAGCCGCGCATCGCCCACGGATCTTTCTCGGAGATGACCAGCTTGCCGTCACGCAGGAATGCATTGTCGGCCGCCAGCCCGAATTGGTGATAACTCTGGAAGGCGGCCGCATTGGTCACGTTGGTGCCCATCTGCGCCAGCCGGTTCTGCCGTTCCGGGCTCCGGTAACCTTCCAGCAACGCCATTTCATAACCATATTGTTCGTGCATGATCTTGTAGACCAGCAGCAAACGCGTACGGAAATCCGGATCCAGCAGGTTCCAGTCGCGGCTCGCATCCTTCAGCGCCGGGCGTACCTGTTCGACTTCCTTGGTGGCGAAGACTTCCGGCGGCAGCGGCGGGGGCGGCACGAGCTGTTCGCCCTGCAGCAGCGCGGCGATCTTCTCGTCGGGCACGCGCGCCGTGTCGTCGTACTGGAACAATTGCCGGCCGCGTAACGCAATGGCGACCAATGGCGGCGTCGCAAGAATACCTGCCGATACCATAATCATCAAGCGCCGGCGAACCAGTAAATTTTGCACGTCGTTTAAAGCACCGCGCGTAGCGCTTGCCGATTTAACAATCTGACTTCGCGTACGCGAGGCGCGATCGTTCGCGCGGCGCGTTAGACGGCCGTGAAACTGGGCGACGGATTCGAATACGGTCGCCCGGATACCCGGTAAAAGCAACAGTGCCGCAACCGCGACGGCAAGGGCGAAAT
Source organism: Burkholderia sp. AU27893 (assembly GCF_002223205.1). NCBI lineage: Bacteria > Pseudomonadati > Pseudomonadota > Betaproteobacteria > Burkholderiales > Burkholderiaceae > Burkholderia > Burkholderia sp. AU27893. The sequence continues at coordinate 486,288 of NZ_NKFD01000001.1, forward strand.
AGGCGACGAGTGCGACGGCAATCAAAGAAATCCCCGGAAATTGGAATTGATTGTGTTTTGCAATGCTTGCTCTTAGAATCAGGCTGCTTCGAGAGGCCGGGCTATATTATCGCGGTGAATTAAACCAGGATTCAATGAGACGCTGAATGAGTGCGCCGGAAAATTCAAATTCGAAATCTCCGCCCAGCCTGCTGTCCGATACCAAACCGGCAGGCGACGGAGCTCAGCAGTCGCGCATTCTCGCGAATCTGGAAGGACGTGTCACGCCGCCGGCCGAGCCGCCGCGCCGTTCGCTGAAGGCGCCGATCGCCGCCGTCGTGGCCCTGGTGGTCGCCGTCGGTGGCTGGGGCGCATGGCGCATGCAGCATGCGGGCGGGCAGGCCCCCGCCGTCACGGCCGAGGCTGCGCCGGCAGCCGCCGCGCCGGCGAAGGCCGCGGCGGCCAGCGATGCCGCCGTGCAGGTCGCGCAGAATGCCGCGTCCGCCGCATCCGCCGCGCAGCCGGCCACGATCGTCAACGACGACGCGGCTTCCCGAACCGTTGCATCCGCATCGTCCGCGTCCGCCGCGGACAACAGCCGCCTGTCGCGTGCGCTCGCCAATGGCGCAGACGACGCGTCGGGTGCGGCCACGGCCGGTGCGGCCGCCGCCGCCGCCGCCGCTGCCGCGACGACCAAAACCGCGAAGGCCGACGCCGCGAAGGGCGCGAAGGTCGCCGCGCACGGCAAGACCGATACGAAGGCCGACACGAAAGCCGAGGCCCGCAAGCGTCACAAGGAACAGCAGGCCGAGCTCGCGCAGGCGAAGAAGCATCGCGACGCGACGCCGGCCCGTACCGCGAAGGCGGCCGGGAAGGACGATCCGGATGCGGACCTGCTCGCGGCGCTCGTCGCGCGCACGAAGCCGGCCGACAAGAAGCTCGCCGCGCAGAAGGCGCAGGCCGTGCCGACCAAGACGGCCGCGACGACCGGCTCGCTGGCGTCGCGCGTGAAGGAGTGTTCGGAGCGCGGTTTCTTCGAGGATCAACTGTGCCGCTGGCGCGTCTGCGATGGTCACTGGGGCAAGGACCCCGCGTGCCCGAGCGCCGCGCAGTCGGAGACGCGGCAGTAACGCGTCCCGCGCGTGTCGACCCGCCGCACCTGCGCCGCCCGTTGGGCGGCGCGTTGCTTTTGGGGCCGCGGAACCGGACGGTATGATGCGGCGTGATGCTGTCACCGGCGCGTCACGCCCGTCGGGCATACGTTTCCTTTCCTTTTCCGGCGCGGGTGCGCGACCCGCTATGCGCGGCGCGCCGTGCGCCGCACGACCTTCGACACGATGGACCTGATCGTACAGACTTACGGCGCCGATACGTCCGGCATGGTGTGCGGATTCCGCTTCGTTCCCGGCGGCTCCGGCGCGACGCTCGATGCGGACACGGCCGCTGGGTGGCTGCGCACGTGCCGCGAGCACGATGCCGCGTCGGGCGATTTCGTCTGGCTGCACTTCAATCTCGCGCACGGCGCGAGCGAGCGCTGGATGCGCACGCATCTCGGGTTGCCCGACAGCTTCTTCGCATTCCTCCACGAAGGCTCGCGCTCGACGCGCATCGAGCAGGAAGACGGCGCGCTGCGCGCGATCGTCAACGACGTGATGTTCAACCTCGAACTGACGCCGTCCGAGATCGCGACGCTGTTCGTCCACGTCGAGCGGCGCATCATGGTCACCGCGCGGCTCAAGCCGCTGCGCTCGGTCGACACGCTGCGCGCGTGCGTGCGCGACGGCGAGCAGTTCAGGTCGCCCGCGGAACTGCTCGTCCACCTGCTGCGCGACCAGGCCGACCTGCTGATCCAGATCATGCGGCGCACGAGCGTCGACGTCGACCGCATCGAGGATCGCTTCCTGTCGCAGCGGCTCACGTCGAGCCGCATCGAGCTCGGCGCGATGCGCCGCACGCTGACGCGCCTGCAGCGCATGCTCGCGCCCGAGCCCGGGTCGATCTTCCGGTTGCTCGCGAAACCGCCTGCGTGGCTGCATCTGGAAGACGTGCAGGAACTGCGCGAATCCACCGAAGAGTTCTCGCTGGTGCTGGCCGACCTGGCGGGGCTCAACGAGCGGATCAAGCTGTTGCAGGAAGAGATCGGTTCGCGTCTCGACGAGCAGAACAACCGGACGCTGTTCACGCTGACGCTCGTGACCGTGATCGCGCTGCCGATCAACATCGTCGCCGGCTTCTTCGGGATGAACGTCGGCGGCGTGCCGTTCTCGGAGAACAAGCACGGCTTCTGGCTGATGGTGCTGCTCGTCGCGGGTTTCACGGCGCTCGCCGCATGGTGGGCGTTCCGCCGGCGCAACGACCGCTAGCACCACCGGCGCCGCATCGACGCATCGACGCGTCAGCGCAGCAGCGCGATCGCGCGTTCGCCGATCACCATCCCGAGCAGGCCCACGAGCGCGACGAGCGGCGGGGCCGGCGAGCGCACGTGCAGCAGCGCGTACAGCACGCCGACGCCGAGGCCCACCGCGAGCGAAGTCACGTAATCCATCATGGCGGTCTCCCGTGTGGTCCGGCGTCAGGGCTTGAGGATGACGCGCTCGCGCGCACCGGCCAGCACTGCGCGATACGCGTCGTGTGCGCGCTCGAGCGGATACACGTAGTCGTCGCCGATCGGGAACGGGCGCAGCGTGCCGTTGCCGAAGCCGGGCGCGAGCGTGTCGAGGATCTGCGCGACCGTGGCGCCGCCGAGCTGCAGCGAATCGACGCCCACGAACGTGTGCTGGCCGCGATAGAACGCGAAGATGTCGAACGGCACGCTGCGCTCGATCGTCGAGATGAAGATCTGCCGCGCGCCGATCGCCATCGACGCATTCGCCGCTTCGAAGTACGGGCTGCCCACCGTGTTGTAGACGATGTCGGCACCGTGGCCGCCGGTTGCCGCGCGCACCGCGTCGGCCACCGGTTCTTTCGACGCGTCGATCATGTGCACGTCGCCCGATGCGTGGCCGCGATAGCCGCCGGCGCTGCGCTCGACGCCGATCACGGTCGCGCCGTGGGCGGTCGCGAGCTGGATCGCCGCCTGGCCGACCTTGCCGTTCGCGCCGAACACGAGCACGACGTCGCCGGTCGTCGGCATGCCGGCGCGGCGCAAGCCCTCATAAGCGGTGACGAACGGCACGCCGACGCCGGCCGCTTCGTCGAGCGTCAGCACGGCGGGCTTGCGGCGCACCAGCGGCGCATCGAGTACGAGCCACTCCGCATGCGAGCCGTCGCGATGCACGCCGAGATCGCCGCCCGAGCCCCACACCGGCGCGCCGATCCAGCCGTCCGGGCCGCTGCGCACGATGCCGGCCCAGTCGCGCCCGGGCGTGCGCGGCCACACCGCGTGCGGCATGCGGCCGAGCGCGGCCTTCACGTCGCTCGGGTTCACGCCGGCCGCGCGCACCTCGATCAGCATCTGGCCGTCGGCGGGGACGGGTGGGTCGATTTCCCTGACGCGCGCGTCGAGCGACTCGATGTCGGCGGCGGGGGCGTCGAAGCGGATGCTGCGCATGATGATCTCCGTAGCGGATGGCTGGCGCGCGGCCCGATGGGGCGGGGCGCGCAGCGGGTGAAAAGGATGCATGCAGTCTAGTCGGCCCGGTTTGACGCGGAAACGTGCAAAGGCGGATGATTGCTTTGCGTTAAACGCATAGCCAAATCAGAAGACTTCGAATGGACGACTTTCTTTCCCCGCATCTGGCGCTGTTCGTCGACGTGGTCGACCAGCAGAGCTTCTCGGCGGCCGCGCGCCGGCTGGGCGTCGCCGCGTCGTCGGTCACACGGCGCATCGACCGGCTCGAGACGCAGCTCGGCATCCGCCTCCTGCATCGCACCACGCATGCGCTGCGGCCGACCGAGGCAGGCCAGTTGCTGTACGAACGCGCGACGCGGATGCTGGCCGAGCTGCGCGGCCTGCAGGAAGACCTGCACAGCCAGCGCGACGAGCCGAGCGGGCTGCTGCGCGTCGACTGCCCGGCGCCGTTCGGCCGCCGGCACCTGATGGCCGCGCTGGCTGCCTTCATGCAGCGCCATCCGGCGCTGCAGGTCGACCTGGTGCTGACCGACAGCATGGTCGACCTGCAAGGCGCGCGGCTCGGCTCCGACGTCGATCTCGCGGTGCGCATCGGCCCGCTCGAGGACACGCGCTTCGTCGCGACCGTGCTGGCGCCGCAGCGGCGCGTGCTGTGCGCGAGCGCGGCGTATCTCGCGCGGCGCGGCGAGCCCGAGTCGCCCGACGCGCTCGCCGGCCACGACTGCCTCGCCTGGCACGGTGCGCCGCCGCCGGGCGCATGGCGCTTCGGCGAGCGCCGCCACGTGCCGGCGCAGCCGCGGTTTCGCAGCAATCATTCGGAAGCGTTGCTCGAAGCCGCGATCGACGGGCTCGGTCTCGCGCACCTGCCGACCTGGCTCGCGGGCGACGCGCTGCGCGACGGACGCTTGCGCGCGGTGCTGCCGCAGTTCGCGGCGGCGCCCGAGCCGGCGACGATCCACGTGTTGCGCCAGCAGGCGCGCGGCACCGCACGCGCGTCGCGGCTCGTTGCGTTTCTCGCGACGTGGTTCGCGCAGCCGGCGTGGGATGCCGCGTGGGCATGACGGCCGGCGGCAGCCCGTGCCGAAAGAAAAAAGGGCCTCGCATGCGAGGCCCGTCAAAGGTCGGAGAAACCGGTACGCCGGCCGGCAGCCGCAGGCTGCGCGGCGCCGGCCGGATGCGCACCGTTACTGCGTCACTACCTTGCGCGGCTTGAAGATGCCCTGGTATTGCAGTGCCGGGCGTTCCTTCGTCACCGGCTCGAGGCCGCCGAAGGTCGGCGTCTGGCGCAGCTTCATCGCGGCCGGCGAAGCGACCGAGCCGATCGACGTCGAGCGCGAGGCCGGCGCGAGGTTGTTCGCGACGAGCAGTGCGGCCTCGCTCTTCAGGTTCGCGAGCAGGACCGGATCGGTCGAGCTGTTGACCTGCGTGAGCAGCCCGCTCCAGGCCGCGTCGCTGTAGTTCACGACGTAGTAGTCGAGCCCGCTCGGGTCGGCGACCACGCCCGTGCAGCCGTCGACGCGCGTTTGCGTCTGCGTGTCCTTCAGCGCGAGCGTCGTGCGTTTCGCGAGACCCTGGCCGTACGCGAGCGTGATCGGCACCGTCCATTGCAGGCCCGGATACGCATTCTTGTTCGGGAACGGCTGCTGTTTCAGCGTGATGACCGTCTGGTTCTTCGTCAGGTCGCACTGCGTGTCGAGCGAGATCAGCGGCACGCCGGTCTGGCGGACGTAGCTGTCGCCGATCGCGCCGATCGCCTGGCCGCTTTCCTTCGACAGCGCATCCCACAGACGCTTCGGCGTACCGTTGCCGAACGAGTAGTCGACCAGGTACTGCTGCAGACCCTTGCGCAGCGTCTGTTCGCCGAGATAGTTCTCGAGCGTCTTCAGCACGTGGCCGCCCTTGTCGTACGTGAACGCGCTGGCGCTCAGCACGAAGTCGTTCGACGCCCAGCCGTTGAAGTTCGGTGCGACCGGGAACGCGTTCGGGCCGATGTCACGATTGATCACGCGGTACTTGTTCTTCACCTGGTCGAGCCAGCTGAACTCGTTGGGGAAGAACTGGATCGTCGTCTTCGTCTCGAAGAACGTCGCGAACGACTCGTTGAGCCACACGTTGTCCCACCAGTCGGTCGTGACCAGGTCGCCGAACCACTGGTGCGCGACTTCGTGCGTCAGCACCTCGTTGCCGTAGTGCGACATCGGCTGGCCCGGCTGCGGCAGGATGTCGTCGGCGAACTCGAGGATCGATCCCCAGTTCTCCATCCCGCCGAAGTTCAGGTCCTTCTGATCCTTGAACGCGTCGTTCGCGGCCACCGTGTCGAACTTCGTCAGCGGCAGCGCGATGCCCGTGTAGCGGTAGTAGAAGTCGAGCGCCTGCTTGGTGCGATCCATCGCCGGCTTCGCCCAGTCGCTCATGCCCGGCGGCGTGAACACGCGCAGGTGCAGGCCGCCCTTGCCGCCCGGCAGCGGGCTCGTGAAGTCGTCCTCGTAGGTGTCGAACAGGCCGCCGCCGAAGAACAGCAGGTACGACGGCATCGGCGGGGTCTTCTCGAACTGCACGAGCTTGTAGCCGCCGCCGACGTTGGTCGACGGTTTCTCGGCCGCGTTCGACACGACCCGCCAGCTCTGCGGCACTTCGGCCGTCACTTCATAGGTCGGGCGGAATGCGGGCTCGTCCCAGCCGGGGAACCACTGGCGCGACAGGTTGGTTTCGCCTTGCGTGAGGATCGCGCCGCTCGTCTTGCCGTCGGTGCCCTTCAGGTCGACGCGGAAGATGCCTTCCGCGGCCGAGCAGCCCGGATACGGATCGTCGCCGCAGCTGCCGCCGGTCTTCGCGACCGGATCGTCATACGACTTGAAGTTGATGATGCCCGACCATTCCATGTGCAGCGAATAGTTGCCCGGCGAGATCGTGCCGCTCACCGGGCGCAGCTGGTAGAAGTCGCCCTTGTCCTGCGGTGTCGCGATCAGCTGGATGTTGCCCGGCTGCAGCGTGATGCGGCCGTTCGTGAACTTGATCCGGTGGCCGGCGATCACGATGTTGTTGACCGGCTTCAGCACCTTGATCTCGACGTCGGCACGGCCGTCGAACGCGTTCAGCGCGTCGTTCGGGCGGAACCACAGCCGGTAGTTCACGGGTACCACGGTGTCCGGCAACTCGACAGGCGAGACGCTCTTGTCGACGTTGGACGTGGCCGGCGGAGGTGCGCTCGGCGGCGCGGTGACGGTGGGCGACGAGCCCGAGTGCGGCGCGCCGGCGGAGCTGAGCGCGGACGCCGAGCCCGCGCCGCCGTCGTCGCCGCCGCACCCGGCTAGCGCGAGCGCGGCGACGATCGGCAGATAACGCATCTTGCGAATGTTGATCGACATGACTGAAACCTCGATTGTTGAAAGAATCGTTCAGTGCTGCGAAAACGCCGGCAAAAACAATCCCCTCGCCGTTAATCAACAGCGATGAAAATGCCAATGACGGATTATTCGAAAAGACGGCGGCCGACTACGTGAAGGTAATCATGGTTTACTGCCCCCTCTGGATTTCCGGATGTCGGTTAACTTGCCGGTTCAAAATGGCCGGGCGCGTGTTGTACTGAATTGATTTCGCGCGCACGACACGGAGCCGCACGCCCTGGGCGGGCGCGCTGTCCCCTTTGAACAGACGACCTACGGGGCTGGCCGGGCCTCGTCGCAAGATGGCAGGAAGGCATGTCGCCGTTCCGTAAAATCACCGTCATGCGGCATCAAGGTTTGTCGGCTTGCTCGAAGGATGCGTAAATATACTTGATGGTTTTAGGTAAAGGAAACGAAAATTTTAGAAATTGCATCGATTGAATTCACCGTGCTTCATTGAATGCTGGGAAGCGTTAATGCGCATTCCATTCGGCATTTATTTTCGTAGTTTTAATCTATTAACGATCTCGCGCGACTGCGAAAACTACGAAACCCGGCGTACCGGGGCGCGCTCGGTACAATGCAGCGACGACAAGCTCACCGATTTGCCGCGAGGAGGTTCTCCCATGCCACGACCCCTGTTCCGTATCGCGCCGCTGCGCGCCGTGCTGCTGCTGTTCGCCGCCGTGCTCCTGCTCGGCGGCTGCGCGGGGCTGACGCGCGACCCGGTGCGCGTGACGGTCGCCGGGCTCGACCCGCTCGTCGGGCAAGGCCTCGAGATGCGTTTCAGCCTGAAGCTGCGCGTGCAGAACCCGAACGACGCGCCGATCGACTACGACGGCATCTCGGTCGCGCTCGACCTGAACGGCACGCCGTTCGCGAGCGGCGTCAGCGATCGCTCGGGCACCGTGCCGCGCTTCGGCGAGGCCGTGCTCGACGTGCCGGTTTCCGTGTCGGCCTTCGCGGCCGCGCGGCAGGCGTGGAACCTGCCCGGCGCGGCCGCGAACGGCGAGCTGCCGTATGCGCTGCGCGGCCGGCTCGCGGGCGGCGTGCTCGGCACCGTGCACTTCAACGATGCCGGCACGTTGCGCCTGCCGGCGATGCCGGGGTGGGGCGGCTGAACCCGGCGGCGCGCGGCACGGGCCGGCCCCCGCGCTTTGCCGCGCGGGCAAAGCGCGGTATGGTGTGAGCCGCGCGGCGCCCGCATTACCGTCGCGCCGCCCGTTGAAGCCAACCGTAACCGAGTTCGCGTGACCGATTTCCCCGTTTTCCACTGGACCGACGCCGACGGCGCCGATCATGCCGTACGCTGGCGCTCCGAAGCCGGCGTGCAACCGCCGAAGCGCGCGGTGCCCGCCGACGACCGCCTCACCGCCGACGCGGCCTACCGTCTCGCCTGCGAGGGCACCGCGCTCGTCTGGCAGGGCGATTTCCAGAATGCGCGCCAGCTCGTGCAGGCGATGGCGCGCCGTGTCGAGCGCAAGCCGAAGAAGGCGAAAGCCGCGGCCGGCGTCGACGCGTTCAACCTGCATCGTCTCGCGCAGTCGCAGCGCGCCCGCACGCTCGGCATGCTGCTGATCCCGCTCGAGGCCGACTACACGATTGCGCTGCGCCGTGCGCCCGACGTGCGCGCCGCATGCGAAGAGGCGTACGGGCCCGGCGGCGCGCCGTCGGTCGTGTCGCTGCGCGAACTGCTCGGCCTCGTCGGCGCGCACGAATGGCGCAAGAAAGGGGTGCCGATCCCGGCGCTCGGCGGTGCGCCGATCCACCCGCACTACGGCGTGTTCTCGCCGGTGCGCGGCGAATACGTCGAACTCGTCGCGCGCGCGCCGCTGCCGGCAACCTCGCTCGCGTTCGACATCGGCACCGGCACCGGCGTGCTGGCAGCCGTGCTGGCGACGCGCGGCGTCGAGCGTGTCGTCGCGACCGATCAGGATCCGCGCGCGCTCGCCTGTGCGCGCGAGAACGTCGAGCGGCTGGGCCATGCGGATCGCGTCGAAGTCGTCGAGGCGGATCTGTTTCCGGCCGGCCGTGCGCCGCTCGTGGTCTGCAACCCGCCGTGGGTGCCGGCCCGGCCGAGCGCGCCGATCGAATACGCGGTCTACGATCCGGACAGCCGCATGCTGCGCGGTTTCCTCGCGGGGCTTGCCGCGCACCTCGAGCCGGGTGGCGAAGGCTGGCTGATCCTGTCCGATTTCGCCGAGCATCTCGGCCTGCGGCCGCGCGACACGCTGCTGCAATGGATCGACGAAGCGGGCCTCGTCGAGCTTGGCCGCGACGACATCCGTCCCGCGCACCCGAAGGCGATGGATGCCGACGATCCGCTGCACGCGGCACGCCAGGCCGAGGTCACGTCGCTCTGGCGGCTCGGCGCACGAGCCTGACCGCGCATTTTCGGTAAACTGTCGCCATTCCTCACGAATTCCCGCCGCCGGGCCGTGGTCGACCGACCGTGGCCCGGCGCCGCATCACGATGTCGAACAAGACCCACGAAATCCGCCCGGAGCAGTCCGTCGAGCTGCTGAAGGAACTGCACATCCTCACCCGCGACGGGAAGCTGAACCAGGACAGCCGCCGCAAGCTGAAACAGGTCTATCACCTGTTCCAGTTCATCGAGCCGCTGCTCGCCGGCGTGCAGGCCGAGCGTGGCAGCGTGACGCTCGTCGATCACGGCGCCGGCAAGTCGTATCTCGGCTTCATCCTGTACGACCTGTTCTTCAAGCAGCAGCCGGGGCACGGCACGCCGGCGTTCGCGTCGCACGTGTACGGGATCGAGACCCGCGAGGAGCTCGTCACGCGTTCGGCCGAGCTCGCGGCCCGGCTCGGGTTCGGCGGCATGTCGTTCCTGAACCTGTCGGTTGCCGATTCGATCACGTCGCCGAAACTGCCTGAAACGGTCGACGTCGTCACCGCGCTGCACGCGTGCGACACGGCGACCGACGACGCGATCCGCTTCGCGCTCGCGAAGCGCGCGCAGCATATCGTGCTGGTGCCGTGCTGCCAGGCGGAAGTCGCGGGCGTGCTGCGCAAGAACAAGGGCAAGTCGCTCGCGAACGCGCTGACGGAAGTGTGGCGGCATCCGCTGCATACGCGCGAATTCGGCAGCCAGATCACCAACGTGCTGCGCTGCCTGCAGCTCGAAGCGCACGGCTACCAGGTCAGCGTGACCGAGCTGGTCGGCTGGGAGCATTCGATGAAGAACGAGCTGATCATCGCGCAGTACAAGAACCTGCCGCGCCGGCGGCCCGGCGAGCGGTTGAACGAGATCCTCGGGATGTTCGGGTTGGCCGAGCTGAACGCACGCTTCTTCGTGCCGGAAGCCGCGGCCGCGGGCGGCGAGGTCGCCGAACCGGCCGCCGGCTGACCTGCGCGTGGGCGGGCGCGTCGCGTGGCGCCCGTTGCTCGTCGCCCGTTACACGCCCCGTCAGACGTCGTCGCCCGGCCGGCGCATCCATTCGCGCCAGCCGTCATGGCCGAGGCGCCGCAGCGTTTCCTGATTCTTTTCGTAGATCGCGGACGCGTCCGGGAACGCGTCAACCGCGCGCGCGATGCTGTCCTCGCGCAGCAGGTGCAGGATCGGGTACGGCGCGCGGTTCGTGTAGTTCTCGATGTCGTCGGGCTCGCTGCCCTCGAACCGATAGTGCGGATGGAAGCTCGCGATCTGCAGCACGCCGTCGAGCCGCAGTTGCCGCACCAGCCGGTCGGCAAAGAACAGCGCATCGTTGTAGTCGATGAAATCGGCGAACGCATGCGGGAAGATCACGAGCGTCGTGTCGACCTGCTGCAGGTCCGCCGCGTCGAGCGCGCGCAGCTCGGTTTCGAGTTCGGCGAGCGCGTCTTCCAGCGTCGTCGCGTCGCTGATCGCGTAGCGCACCTGTTCCTTCACATAGACGCTTTTCGCGAACGGGCACAGATTGAGCCCGATCACCGCGCGCGCGAGCCAGTGCCGCGTGGCGGCGAGGATGTCGTCGTGCGATTCGGGGCGAGTGTCGGTCATCGTGAAACCAGTCGGGCGGAAGGGCGGCGAGGACCGCATTGTAGCGGGCGCGCCGTCACGCGCAGGCGGCCTCGATCAACTGCGTGACGAGCGCGGGCGCGACGCCGATCGGCGTTTCGCCGTGCCGGTAGGTCTGGCTTGCCGCGTAGATGCCTTCGATCAGCAGCGCGAGCGAATCGGCGAGCGCCTGCGGCTGCCGCGCGCCGGCGGCTTCGCATAGCGCGACGAGCCGCTTCATCAGCTGTTCCTTGTTCTGCGCGACGCGCTCGCGCGCCGGGTGCGACGCATCCGGGAATTCGGCCGCGACGTTGACGAACGGGCAGCCGCGGTAATCCTGCTGCGTCGCGCGCTCGGCGAGATCGACGAAATACTGGATCAGCTGCGCTTTCGGCTGGCCCGGGTGCTTCGCGACGCTCGTGTTGAAGCGGTCGAAGAAGCATGCATCCATCCGCTCCAGGTACGCGAGGATCAGTTCATCCTTCGACGAGAACTGGCGATACAGGCTCATCTTGTTGACGCCTGCGCGCTCCACGACCGCCTCGACGCCCACCGTCCGAACGCCTTCCCTGTAAAACAGCTCCTCGGCGGCGCGTAGCAGGTGCTCCTGCGCGGTGGCGCCGTCGATCGGCCGGCGGGTGCGGCGCGGCAGCGGTTTGGCGATCTCGATGCCCGACATGATGACCCTCGACTGCATATTGGATTGCTTGACATGTTACCGATTGGTCACTACGATCGCAACACACTTGTGACCGGTCGGTAACAACGCCGCCCGGGTCGACAGACAAATGCCAAGCGTCGGCCCGGGTCAGCCGATGCAGTGTGCGGCGGAGGTGGCCTGGCAGGGCGGGCGGCGCGGGTGCGGAGGCACCGGAGCCGCCAACTGGAGAACGCGAAGATGAACTGGGCGGTGACACGAATCGGCGGGCGCTTCCACTACGGATGGCTCGCGGCGGCGGTGGTATTCCTGATCCTGCTGGCGGCGGCCGGCACGCGCGCGACGCCGAGCGTGCTGATGGTGCCGCTCGAGCGCGAACTCGGCTGGAGCCGCGCGGCGATTTCGCTGGCGATCTCGGTGAACATCGCGCTGTACGGACTGACGGGCCCGTTCGCGGCCGCCGCGATGCAGCGCTTCGGGCTGCGTCCGACCATTCTCACCGCGCTCGTGACGATGAGCGCGGGCGTCGCGCTGTCGTCGATGATGACGCAGAGCTGGCAGATGGTCGTGATCTGGGGCCTGATGGTCGGCTGCTCGACGGGCGTCGTCGCGCTGACGCTGTCCGCGACCTTCGTCACGCGCTGGTTCCATGCGCGGCGCGGCCTCGTGATGGGGATCCTGACCGCGAGCACGGCCACCGGCCAGCTCGTGTTCCTGCCGATGCTCGCGGCGATCGCGCAGCGCCATGGCTGGCGGCCGGTCGTGCTGGTCGTCGCGGTCGCGGCCGCGATCGTGATTCCGCTGGTTGCATTCCTGTTGCCCGAACGGCCGGCCGACGTGCAGCTGCGCCCGTACGGCGAGCCGGCCGATGCGCCGGCCGCGCCCGAGGGGGCGAAGGAGAACCCGCTCACGGTCGCGTTCCGCACGCTGCTGACGGCGAGCCGTTCGCGCGATTTCTGGCTGCTGTTCTTCAGCTTCTTCATCTGCGGCGCGAGCACCAATGGTTACGTCGGCACGCACCTGATCGCGATGTGCAGCGACTACGGGATGACGGAAGTGCAGGGCGCGTCGCTGCTCGCGGCGATGGGCGTGTTCGACCTGTTCGGCACGACGCTGTCGGGCTGGCTGTCCGACCGCTACGACAATCGCATGTTGTTGTTCTGGTACTACGGGTTGCGCGGGTTGTCGCTGATCTACCTGCCGCACGCGTTCGGGATCGATTTCTTCGGTCTGCCGCTGTTCGCGATGTTCTACGGGCTCGACTGGATCGCGACCGTGCCGCCGACCGTACGCCTCGCGACCGACGTGTTCGGCAAGGCCGCGGCGCCCGTCGTGTTCGGCTGGATCGTCGCCGGCCACCAGCTCGGCGCGGCGTTCGCGGCGCTCGGCGCGGGGCTGCTGCGCGCCAGCCTCGGCACCTACACGATCGCGTCGATGATCTCGGGCGGGCTGTGCATCGTCGGCGCGCTGATCGTGCTGCGGATCAACCGCGGCCCGTCGCGGGCAGCCGCGCAGGCGGCCTGAGCGCGGCAAGCCGATGGCCCGGCCGGCCGCGCGACGGATGGCCGGGCAATACACGCACGGAGATTTGCATAGCGCGGGAGGATCGGGCGCGCATCGGCTCAAGCGGGTATGCTTTCGGTTCGCGAGGCGTTCGCGCCCCTTCATCGATGTCAGCGAGGAACCGCATGTCCGTCAAACCTGCTCCCACCACTGTTTCGATTCACGATCTGATCGCGGGCCGCTGGAGCCCGCGCGCGTATTCGGATGAAGCCGTCAGCGCCGGCGATCTGCACGCGGTGCTCGAAGCCGCCCGCTGGGCGCCGTCTGCCTACAACGCGCAGCCGTGGCGCTTCATCGTATTCGACCGCACGCAGGACGAAGACGCATTCAAGCGCGCGTTCGCGACGCTGGTGCCGTTCAACCAGGGCTGGAATGCGCCGGCGCCCGTGCTGATCGCGGTGACCGCGCACACGCTCACGCCGAAGGGCGAACCGGCCCCCACCGCGCTGTACGACGCGGGCGCCGCCGCGATGTCGCTGGTGCTGCAGGCGCACGCACTGGGCCTGGCCGCCCACCAGATGAGCGGCTTCGACGCGAAGGCGTTCCGCGATGCGTTCGCGATTCCGGCCGACGTCGCGATTCCGGCAATCATCTCGCTCGGTCACTACGGCAACGTCGACAAGCTCGATCCGGTGCTGCGCGATCGCGAGAAGGCGCCGCGCACGCGCCATGCGATCGGCGAGGTCGTCTATGCGGGCGCGTGGAAGAAGGGTTTCGACGCGGCAGCCTGACCTGCGTGGCGGACGGGCTGCGTCGCGCATCCCGCCCGCATCTCTCCCCGGCGCGCCAGGTTGCGCGCCGCCGCCAGCCGGGCCCGTTGCGCGGGACTGGTGGCCGGCCCGGTTGTGATCCCGCGGGCTTCATGTTAAAAAGCCCGTCCTTTCCGTTTTCGCGCCGGCCCTGCTGCGGCAACTTCCCATGACTTACTGCGCGATCGATTTCGGCACGTCCAATTCCGCCGTGGCGCTGCCCGACGGCGACGGCATGCGCCTCGCGCCCGTCGAGGGCGACCACCTGACGCTGCCCACCGCGATCTTCTTCAACAACGACGAAGAGACGGTCGAATACGGCCGTGCGGCGCTGGCTTCCTATATCGACGGTTTCGACGGCCGGCTGATGCGCTCGATGAAGAGCATCCTCGGCTCGCCGCTCGCGGAAACGACGACCGATCTCGGCGACGGGAGCGCGATCGCGTACACCGAAATCATCGCGCGCTTCCTGACGCACCTGAAGCGCAAGGCCGAAGCCCGCGCGGGCGCGCCGATCGGCCGTGCGGTGCTCGGCCGGCCGGTGTTCTTCGTCGACGACGATCCGCGCGCCGACCGCCTCGCCCAGGACCAGCTCGAGGCCGCCGCCCGATCGGTCGGCTTCACGGACGTGCAATTCCAGTACGAACCGATCGCGGCCGCGTTCGACTACGAGTCGCGCCAGCAGGCGGAGCGCCTCGTGCTCGTCGCCGACATCGGCGGCGGCACGTCCGACTTCTCGCTGGTGCGCGTCGGGCCCGACCGGATGGCGCGGCTCGAGCGCAAGGACGACGTGCTGGCCCACCACGGCGTGCACGTCGCGGGCACCGATTACGACCGGCGTGTCGAGCTGGCGGCGATCCTGCCCGCGTTCGGCTACCGCTCGCTCGACCCCGAAGGGCGCGAGCTGCCGAACAAGATCTACTTCGATCTCGCCACCTGGCACCTGATCAACACGGTCTACACGCCGAAGCGGCTCGGCGAGCTGAAGCTGATGAAGCACCTGTACCGGGACGTGCAGCAGTACGACCGGCTCACGAGCGTGGTCGAGCAGCGGCTCGGGCATGCGCTGATGGCGCGTGCGGAAGAAGCGAAGATCGGCGTCGCGGCGGGTGGGGAGACGATGATCGACCTGAACGACGTGGAAGAGGATCTGCAGATCGCATTCGATGCCGACCGGCTCGTCGACGCGAGCCGCGACGACACCGCACGCATCGTCGACGCCGCGCGCGAGACCGTGCGGCTGGCGGGCGTGGCGCCGCGCGATGTTGGCGCCCTGTACTTCACCGGCGGCTCGACGGGGCTCGCGTTCTTGTCGGGCGCGCTGGCGGGTGCATTCCCGGATGCGCAGCCGGTGTTCGGCGACCGCCTCGCGAGTGTCGCGACGGGTCTCGGCATTCACGCGCAGCGATTGTTCGGTTGAATGCGGGCGGCTGAAAGGCCGCCATGCCGTTTGAGCGGCGCCGAAAAACAAAAAGCCCCGCCGAAGCGGGGCTTTTTTCACGAATTATCGCGCCAAGCTTAGACCGGACGGATGTTCGCAGCTTGCAGACCCTTCGGGCCCGTCTTCACTTCGAATTCAACCTTCTGGTTTTCTTGCAGCGTCTTGAAGCCTTCGACGCGGATTTCCGAGAAGTGCGCGAACAGATCGTCGCCGCCGCCTTCCGGGGTGATGAAGCCGAAGCCCTTTGCGTCATTGAACCACTTGACGGTACCGGTTGCCATGTTACTTGTTCCTAAAAAGATAAAACGGGGCCGAGGCCCATGGGGTGCGGAAAATCAAGGAAGGGGTAATAGGACCAACCGGAGTACCGTTGATGGGCGAACTACGAAAGAACCAATTCACTCGCCACTTGAAATCCTGCGAAGTCCTTTATACGGCTTATCCAGCGCGTGGTCAACCGTATTTCCATGGACTCAGGGTTATTGCGGAGATCAGGTTTACAAAGCTTGCAAACGATGCGAATTTTTTGTAGGGGCCGAACGATTTTGGCGCCACGTTTGAGGTGCAACCGTTAAACTACGCGCCGCGTGGACGGGTTGCCCCGATCGGGTGACACGCCCCCCCAAAATTGCGTGCGCGGTGCTGTCCGAGCCGATCCCGGACGGCGAGCCGACCATGCTTTTTGAGACACAGGAGAGGATGTGAAGAGTTCTATTCAACGGAACATCGGCCCGTTTGCATTGATGCTGACGGGGCTGGGTTCGATTATCGGCTCGGGCTGGCTGTTCGGCGCCTGGAAGGCCGCGAAGATTGCCGGTCCGGCGGCGATCTGCGCCTGGATCATCGGCGCTGTCGTGATTCTCGCCATTGCACTGACTTACGCGGAATTGGGCGCGATGTTCCCCGAGTCGGGCGGCATGGTGCGCTACGCGCGCTATTCGCACGGCTCGCTGGTCGGTTTCATCAGTGCGTGGGCGAACTGGATCGCGATCGTATCCGTGATTCCGATCGAGGCTGAAGCATCGATCCAGTACATGAGCACGTGGCCGTATCCGTGGGCGCACGCACTGTTCGTGAACGGCGAATTACAGACGCTCGGCCTGCTGCTGTCGGCCGTGCTGGTCGTCATCTACTTCATGCTGAACTACTGGGGCGTCAAGGCCTTTGCGCGGGCGAACACCGCGATCACGATCTTCAAGTTCCTGATCCCCGGCCTCACGATCCTCGGCCTGATGCTGACGAGCTTCCACTCGGAGAACCTCGGCGTCGCATCGAATGCGAGCTTCGCGCCGTACGGCTGGTCGGCCGTGCTGACCGCGGTCGCGACGAGCGGCATCGTGTTCGCGTTCAACGGCTTCCAGAGCCCGGTGAACCTGGCCGGTGAAGCGCGCAACCCGTCGCGCAGCGTGCCGTTCGCGGTGATCACGTCGATCCTGCTCGCACTCGTCATCTACGTGCTGCTGCAAATGGCGTATATCGGCTCGGTGAATCCGGCCGACGTCGCGAAGGGCTGGGCGCACTTCAACTTCTCGTCGCCTTTCGCGGAACTGGCGATCGCGCTGAACCTGAACTGGCTCGCGATCCTGCTGTATGTCGACGCGTTCATCAGCCCGAGTGGCACCGGTACGACCTACATGGCGACGACCACCCGCATGATCTACGCGATGGAGCGCAACAACACGATGCCGAAGATGTTCGGCAACGTGCACCCGATCTACGGCGTGCCGCGCCAGGCGATGTGGTTCAACCTGCTGGTCTCGTTCGTCTTCCTGTTCTTCTTCCGCGGCTGGAGCTCGCTCGCGGCCGTGATCTCGGTGGCGACGGTGATTTCGTACCTGACCGGCCCGATCAGCCTGATGGCACTGCGCCGTTCGGCGACCGACATCGAGCGTCCGCTGTCGATTCCGCTGATGAAGCTGATCGCCCCGTTCGCATTCGTCTGCGCGTCGCTGATCCTGTACTGGGCGAAGTGGCCGCTGACGGGCGAGATCATCCTGCTGATGATCGTCGCGCTGCCGGTGTACTTCTACTTCCAGGCGAAGTCGGGCTGGACCGGCTGGGGTGACGACCTGAAGGCCGCCTGGTGGCTGGTCGCGTACCTGCCGACGATGGCCGTGCTGTCGCTGATCGGCAGCAAGGAGTTCGGCGGCCACGGCGTGCTGCCGTACGGCTGGGACATGCTGGTCGTCGCGGCGATCTCACTGGTGTTCTACTTCTGGGGCGTGAATACCGGCTACCGGACCAAGTATCTCGACGAGCGTGAATCGCACGACGAGATCCTCGAGGGGGTCGGTGCCTGACGCGTGACCTGTCGCCGGATTCGGCGGCGGCAGCAAGCAGCGTAAAAAAACCCGCCCGGGCGATGCTCGGGCGGGTTTTTTGTTGGGCGGTCGGCAGCGGCCGCGCGACCGCTCAGGCGGCTGCGCCGGCGAACACGTAGTTCGTCATCGCAAGCACGCGCTGGTAGGTACCGAGCGACTGGATGCCGAGCTGGTAGTCGTCGTCCGCCGCGCCGAGCGCCGTGAACACCGGCAGCAGGTGCTCGTCGGTCGGATGCATCAGCGCCGCGTGCGGCGCCTGCCGGCGGTAGTCGAGCAGCGCGTCGACGTCGCGCGCGGCCAGCTTCGCCTCGAACCAGTCGGTGAATTCCGTGACGCGCGGGTCTGCATCCTCCGGTGCCGCACCGAAATCGGCGGCGCGCAGGTTGTGCGTGATCTGGCCGGAGCCGATCACCATCACGCCTTCGTCGCGCAGCGGTCGCAGCGCGCGGCCGAGCGCGAAGTGGTGGGCGGCATCCGCGCGCGGCTGGATCGACAGCTGCGCCACCGGCACGTCGGCTTCCGGGAACATCAGCAGCATCGGCACCCACGCGCCGTGGTCGAGGCCGTGCTCGGTCGTCGCGGTCTCGATGCCGGCTGCATTCAGCAGCCCGGCCGCGCGCTCGGCGACGTCGGGCGCGCCGGGCGCCGGGTAGCGGATGTCGTACAGCGCCTGCGGAAAGCCGTAGAAATCGTGGATCGTTTCCGGATGCGCGGCAGTGCTGGCGACAGGGCGCTGCGTGCCCCAGTGCGCGGACAGCATCAGTACCGCGCGCGGGCGCGGCAATTCGGCCGCCAGGTGCGTGAACGCGCCGGACGGCAGCGTCGGGTCGATCGGCAGCGTCGGGGCGCCGTGGGACAGGTAGAGCGAAGGCAAGCGGTTCATGGTGGTGGCCTGCAAAGGGATTTGCCTGTGACTATAGGCGCGCACCGGGTATTGATAAATCCGCGATTGCGAATTTGATTGACGCTTGTGGGTTGATAATCCGGGCAGCGTCGTGCGCTTCACGGCAGTTGGGCGCCGTATGCGCACAATTGAATGAATTTCAGTGAAAATCGGCGCAGATCTGCGACGAGTGGATCGTGGGTGCTCGCTTACTGCGCGTGCCGGATGCCGGCCCAAGGCGTCGTCAGCGGTGCGCTGAGCGCGAACAGGTCGAGCACGCGCGTGACGGTCTGGTCGACGAGTTCCTCGATCGTCTTCGGCATTGCGTAGAACGCGGGCAGCGGCGGGAAGACGATGCCGCCCATTTCGGTGACGGCCGTCATGTTGCGCAGATGCGCGAGGTTGAACGGCGTTTCGCGCACCATCAGCACGAGGCGGCGGCGTTCCTTCAACGTGACGTCGGCTGCGCGCGTGATCAGGTTGTCGGACAGCCCGTGTGCGACGCTCGCGAGCGTCTTCATCGAGCAGGGCGCGATCACCATGCCGTCGGTCGCGAACGACCCCGATGCGATCGTCGCGCCGACGTCGCGCACCGAATGCACGACGTCCGCACGGCTTTCGACATCGGCCTTCGACAGCTTCAGTTCGTGCTGGATGTTGAGCCAGCCGGCGTTCGAAATCAGCAGGTGCGTTTCGACGCCGCCGGCGGCGCGCAGCAGGTCGAGCAGCCGTACGCCGTAGATCGCGCCGGTGGCGCCGGTGATCGCGACGATCAGCCGGCGTGGCGGCGCGCTGGGAGATGCCATCGAAAGGAGGGGCGTATTACGCGGCGGCGAACAGTTGCTGCAGTTCGCCCGACTGGTACATCTCCATCATGATGTCCGAGCCGCCGATGAATTCGCCCTTCACGTAGAGCTGCGGGATGGTCGGCCAGTTCGAGAATGCCTTGATGCCCTGGCGGATCTCGTCGTCTTCGAGGACGTTGACCGTCTTGAATTGGTCGACGCCGCAGGCTTTCAGCACCTGGACTGCGCGGCCCGAAAAGCCGCACATCGGGAATTGCGCGTTGCCCTTCATGAAGAGCACGACCTGGTTTTCGTCGACGATTTGCTTGATGCGTTGTTGGGTGTCCATGACTGACCTTGCGTTTGCGGGGCGTTAGATCGAAATGATAGCGGATTTCAACCGGGCAGGCCGGGCATCAGCCCGGCAGGCGGCCGCCCGTCGTGCGCTCGATGGCGGCCAGATCGGCAAGCGATTCGACCGCGACGAAGCCGTGCGAGGCGAGCACCGCGCGCACGGCCTCGGCCTGGTCGTAGCCATGCTCGATCCAGAGCGTGCCGCCCGGTTTCAGATAAGAGCCGGCGCCCGCGACGATCGTGCGGATCGCGCTGAGGCCGTCGGCATCGTCGGTGAGCGCGCCGCGCGGCTCGAAACGCAGGTCGCCTTGCTCGAGGTGCGGATCGTGCTGCGCGATGTAAGGCGGGTTGCTGACGATCGCGTCGAATGCGAGTGCCGGATCGAGCGCCGCGTACCAGTCGCTCTGCAGCCAGTGCAGCGGGCCGCCGGGGCGGCGCGCGTCGAGCAGCTTGCCTGCGTTGCGCTGTGCGACCTCAAGGGCGGCCGGCGAGCGATCGAGCGCCCACACGCGCGCATCGGGACGCTCGGCGGCGATCGAGACGGCGATCGCGCCGCTGCCCGTGCCGAGATCGAGCACGGCCGGATGCGGCAGCCCGTCGATCGCATCGAGTGCGGCTTCGACGAGCAGTTCGGTTTCAGGGCGTGGAATCAGCACGTCGGGCGTCACGTCGAACGGCCGGCCGAAGAATTCGCGCATCCCGACGAGCTGCGCGACCGGCTCGCCGGCCAGGCGGCGCGCCTCGAGCGCGCGGTAGCGTTCGACCGCGGCCGCGTCGAGCGGCGCGTCGCCGCGCGTGATCAATTGCGTGCGGGTCCAGCCGAGTGCGTGCGCGAGCAACACGCGCGCATCGACCGCATCGAGCGGCGACGCGCGCAGCAGTTCGTCGGCGGAAGTGTCGGGCATCGCGGCCTCAGTCGGCGTCGCCGAGCGACGCGAGCAGTTCGGCCTGGTGTTCGCTGACCAGCGCGCTGATCAGTTCGTCGAGGTCGCCGTCCATGAGCGCCTCGAGCCGGTACAGCGTCAGGTTGATCCGGTGGTCGGTCATCCGGCCCTGCGGGAAGTTGTACGTGCGGATCCGCTCCGAGCGGTCACCGGAGCCGATCAGGCTCTTGCGCGTCGCGGCTTCCTTCGCGTGCTGCTCGTGATACTGCTTGTCCTTGATGCGTGCGGCGAGCACCTTCAGCGCGCGATCCTTGTTCTTGTGCTGCGAGCGGTCGTCCTGGCACTCGACGACGATCCCGGTCGGGATGTGCGTGACGCGCACCGCCGAATCGGTCTTGTTGATGTGCTGGCCGCCCGCGCCGGACGCGCGGAACGTGTCGATCCGCAGGTCGGCCGGATTGATCTCGACCTCGCCGATTTCGTCGGCTTCCGGCATCACCGCGACCGTGCACGCGGACGTGTGGATGCGCCCCTGCGTTTCGGTGGCCGGCACGCGCTGCACGCGATGGCCGCCCGATTCGAACTTCAGGCGCGAATACGCACCCGGGCCCGCGATCCGCACGATCACTTCCTTGTAGCCGCCGAGATCCGACGCGCTCTCCGACATCATTTCGACCTGCCAGCGCTGGCGTTCCGCGAAGCGCAGGTACATGCGCAGCAGGTCGCCCGCGAACAGCGCCGATTCGTCGCCGCCTGTGCCCGCACGGATTTCGAGGAAGATGTTGCGGTCGTCGTTCGGGTCCTTCGGCAGCAGCATCTTCTGCAGCTCGGTCTCGAGGCGGGCCATGCTTTCTCGCGCGCTGCGGATTTCGTCTTCCGCGAAGTCGCGCATCGACAGATCGCCGAGCAGTTCCTGTGCAGCCGTCTCGTCGCTGCGCGACTGGCGCCACAGCGCGTACTGTTCGACCACCGGGCCGAGTTCCGCATGTTCACGCGTGAGCTTGCGGTACTGGTCGAGGTCGGCCGTGACGTTTTCGCGGCTCAGCAGGTCGTTCAGTTCGGCCAGCCGTGTGGACAGCTGGTCGAGCTTGCGTTGCATGCTCGTCTTCATGGTGTGGAGCGGCGCTCCCGGGCAAGGGGTATTCGGAAAGGATAGGCCGGCGTGCGGCCGGCGGCAGGGCGATCGGCCGGCGCTAGTGGCCGGACTGGTCGCTCGAACGCGGGGCGTGCTGGTAGAAGCCGCGCATCAGGTCGATCAGCGAATCGCGATCGGCGCCGTTCACGCGGTTGAGCGCGCTCGTCGGGCCGTGGATCAGCTTGTTGGTCAGCGCCTGCGACAGCGCTTCGAGCACGGCGGCCGGATCGTCGCCGCGCGCGAGCAGCTTCTGCGCCTTGTCGACTTCGGCCCGGCGCAGTGCGTCGGCCTGCGTATGCATGTGACGGATCACCGGCACGACGCTGCGCGTGTCGAGCCATTGCATGAAATTCTGCACGCGCGTTTCGATGATCGTTTCGGCCTGCGCGACCGCGGCCTGGCGCGATGCATTGCCTTCGCGCACGATCGCGCCGAGATCGTCGACGGTGTAGAGGAACACGTCCTTCAGCTTGCCGACTTCGGGCTCGATGTCGCGCGGCACCGCGAGGTCGACCATGAAGATCGGCCGGTGGCGCCGTGCCTTCACCGCGCGCTCGACTGCGCCGAGGCCGATGATCGGCAGCGTCGACGCCGTGCACGACACGATGATGTCGAATTCGTGCATGCGGGTCGGCAGATCCGCGAGCGGCATCGCGCGGCCGTTGAAGCGTTCGGCGAGCCGCTGGCCGCGTTCGGCCGTGCGGTTCGCGACGACGAGTTCGCGCGGGCTTTGCGCGGCGAAGTGCGTCGCGCACAGCTCGATCATTTCGCCGGCGCCGATGAACAGCACGCGCTGATCCGACACCTTTTCGAAGATCCGTTGCGCGAGGCGCACCGCGGCGGCGGCCATCGACACCGACTGCGTGCCGATTTCGGTCGTGCCGCGCACTTCCTTCGCGACCGCGAAGGTGCGCTGGAACAGCTGGTTCAGATAGGTGCCGAGTGCGCCGGCTTCCGTTGCGGTGCGGACGGCATCCTTCATCTGGCCCAGAATCTGCGTTTCGCCGAGCACCATCGAATCGAGGCCGGATGCGACGCGAAACGCGTGCCGGACCGCTTCCGACTGCGGCAGCGCATAGACGTGCGGCGCGAGTTCGTCGACCGGGATCCGGTGATACTCCGACAGCCAGCGGATCGCGCCTTCGCGTGCCGCGCGATCGTCGGTCGCGCAATACAGTTCGGTGCGGTTGCAGGTGGAGAGGATCGCCGCTTCGGGCGTATTGGGCGCCTGGGGGCCGAGAAACACGTTCTTGAACGTGACGAGAGCCGGCTTGATCTGCTCGAGCGGAAACGCCACGCGTTCGCGCAAGGCGACAGGCGCAGTGTGGTGGTTGATTCCGATCGTGAGGAGTTGCATATCGAGGGCTATCGTTTAGCCCCATATTATAGCGTTTCAGCGATTTCCTCACTCGCTGCATACCGGGCATCAGCGTGGCGTGGCCGGGAATTTGGGGGCTCGATCGGCACGCGGTCGAGCTGATAGCCGTAGCCGTAGAGCGGCAGCAGCCGGTAGCCGCGCTCCGGAAGCAGCCGTAGCTTGCTGCGCAGCCGGGACGCATGGGTATCGAGCGTGCGCGACTTCATGTCGCGGCGGCGCGCCCACACCGTTTCGAGGATATGGGCGCGCGACACCGGCCGCGACAGGTTCGTGAACAGCAACTGCGCGAACCGGAACTCCTTCGGCGTGAGTGAAACGATTGCGTCGTCGAAGCGAACGAGGCAGTGCGTGGCGTCGAACGCGTATTCGCCATACATTTCGCGCGAGCGGTTGGGTGGCCGGCGCACGCCGGCACGCCGGCTCAGCGCGTTCACGCGCGCAAGCAGCTCGGGCCCGCTCACGGGGCGTACGAGGCAATCGTCGGCGCCCGCGTGCAGGCACGATACGATTTCGCTTTCGCGCGGCAGCAGCATCACGGCGATGGCCGGCAGCCCCGGCAGGACCGTCTGCGCACGCGGGATGACTTCCTCGGCCGGCTGGTCGCCGGCCCAGTGGCCGGTGATCAGCATGTCGCAGGTGTTGTCGGTGGCGAGCCACTCGAACAACGCCGCGCTGGACGGAAACGCATGGCACACATGACCGCCCGCAAAGAGCAGGCGGTTCAGGAGCGCGGCATGGCGCGCGTCCGGATCGATCAGAGCGATTCGCATGAGAATTTCTTCAATACGGCAGCCGGCGCGCGCTTGCCATAACGTCGAGTCGGCCCCTACACTCGAATGTTGGCGGCACCCGGCTGGTCTCGGGTTCGATGGATGAATCGATGCTAGCCGCTGGCAACGTTCACGCCTATGGGACGAATCTGAATTTATAGAAGGCGTCGAATGAACTGGTTTGGAATCCTTGTCCTGGGAGCGGCCGTCGGGCTGTTCGGCCGATGGCTGCATCCGATGCGGCGCACGGGCCGGCCGGCATGGTGGATCGCGGTGCTCGCCGGCATCGTCGGCGCGGGCGCGGCCCGCATGGCCGGCAATCTCTCGGGACTGTTTTACGATGGCGAGACGCTCGAATGGCCGGTCTGCACCGGTGTCGCGTTCCTCGTCGTAGCCGTGACGGTTACGCTGTCGGCCCGTCGCTGAATGTTCTCAGGTGAAATCATGAATGCCCGTCTTCCCGAAGTCTCGCCGGTGCCGGCCCGCCTCGCGCTGCTGCGTGGCGCCATGGCCCGCGAGGACCTGGCCGCCTATCTCGTGCCGTCCGCCGATCCCCATCTGTCCGAGTATCTGCCGGAGCGCTGGCAGGCCCGCCGCTGGCTGTCCGGCTTCACGGGCTCGGTCGGCACGCTGGTCGTGACCGCGGATTTCGCGGGGCTATGGGTCGACAGCCGCTACTGGGTGCAGGCCGAGGCCGAACTGGCCGGCACGGGCGTGCAACTGATGAAGATGACGGGCGGGCAGCAGAGCGCGCCACACGTCGACTGGCTCGCGCAGAACGTGGCGGCCGGTGCGGCGGTCGGCGTCGACGGCGCCGTGCTGGGCGTCGCGGCCGCACGCGGGCTGACGGGCGCGCTGAATGCGCGCGGCATCGCGCTACGTACCGATCTCGACCTGCTCGATGCAATCTGGCCCGAGCGGCCGGGCCTGCCCGGCGACGCGGTGTTCGAGCACGCGGCGCCGCAGGCCGACACGACGCGCGCGAGCAAGCTGGCCGAAGTGCGCCGCGCGATGTGCGCGCAGGGTGCGCAATGGCATTTCGTCTCGACGCTCGACGATCTCGCATGGCTGTTCAACCTGCGCGGCGCCGACGTCAACTTCAATCCCGTATTCGTTGCGCACGCAATGATCGGCACTGATCGCGCGACGTTGTTCGTCGCCGACGGCAAGGTGTCGCCGGCGCTGGCCGCGTCGCTCGCGAAGGATGGTGTCGACGTTCGCGCCTACGACGCCGCGCGCGCGGCGCTCGCGTCGCTGCCGGACGGCGCGACGCTGCTGATCGACCCGCGCCGCGTGACGTTCGGCACGCTCGAGGCCGTGCCGGCCGGCGTGAAGCTCGTCGAGGCCGTGAATCCGTCGACGTTCGCGAAGTCGCGCAAGACGTCCGCCGAGATCGAGCACGTGCGCGTGACGATGGAACACGACGGCGCCGCGCTCGCGGAGTTCTTCACGTGGTTCGAGCAGGCGGTGAACCGCGAGACGATCACCGAGCTGACGATCGAGGAAAAGCTCACGGCCGCCCGCGCCCGGCGCCCCGGCTATGTGTCGGCAAGCTTCGCGACGATTGCAGGCTTCAACGCGAACGGCGCGATGCCGCACTACCATGCGACGCCGGCCTCGCACGCGACGATCGCCGGCGACGGCCTGCTGCTGATCGATTCGGGCGGCCAGTACGTGACGGGCACGACCGACATCACGCGTGTCGTGCCGGTCGGCACCGTCAGCGACCTGCAGCGGCGCGATTTCACGATCGTGCTGAAGTCGATGATGGCGCTGTCGCGCGCCCGCTTCCCGCGCGGCATCCGCTCGCCGATGCTCGACGCGATCGCGCGCGCACCGATGTGGGCGGCCGGGCTCGACTACGGCCACGGCACGGGGCATGGCGTCGGCTACTTCCTGAACGTGCACGAAGGCCCGCAGGTGATCTCGCACTACGCGCCGGCCGAGCCGCACACGGCGATGGAAGAGGGGATGATCACGTCGATCGAGCCGGGCGTCTATCGTCCCGGCCAGTGGGGTATCCGGATCGAGAACCTGGTCGTGAACCGCGCGGCCGGGCAAACGGAATTCGGCGATTTCCTCGCATTCGAGACGCTGACGCTGTGCCCGATCGACACGCGCTGCGTGCTGATCGAGATGCTGCACGACGACGAGCGCGCATGGCTGAACACGTATCACGCGACGGTGCGCGAGCGTGTCGGCCGGCACCTGAGCGGCGATGCGAAGGCGTGGCTCGTCGCGCGCACGCAGCCGATCTGACACAACACGCGATCACGGCCGGACAACGGCCGAACGACACAACCGAGGGCAGGCAATGGCGGACACCGCAGTGATCGTGGTCGACATGCAGCGCGGGCTGGTGGAGCGGGCGCGGCCCGCTTACCGGCTCGACGACGTGGTATCGGGCATCAACCGGCTGACGGCGGCGGCGCGCGCGGCGAACGCGCCCGTGTGCTTCGTGCAGCACGACGGCGATGCGGACGACGACATCGTGCCCGGCACGCCGGGCTGGGAGCTGCATGCGGGGCTGGTCGTCGGGAACGACGACTGGCGCGTGCGCAAGCAGGTGAGCGATTCGTTTCACGACACGCCGCTTGCGGCGCAACTCGACCGCCACGGCATCCGTTCGGTGCTGATCTGCGGTTATGCGACCGAGTTCTGCGTCGATTCGGCCGCGCGCCGCGCGGCGCTGCTCGGCTACCGGACGACGGTCGTGTCCGATCTGCACACGACGAACGAGCGCACGCACCTGTCGGCCGCGCAGATCGTCGCGCACCATCACTTCGTATGGCAAAACAATTCGCTGTCGGGCAACCCGGTGACGCCGCGGCCGCTCGCGGACGTCCTTTCGACGGAGTTCGCATGACGATCAAGGCCGTGGTGTTCGATTTCGGCGGCGTGCTGATCGACTGGAGCCCGGAGTACCTTTACCGGGAGCTGATTCCCGACGACGCGCAGCGTCGCTGGTTTCTCACGCACGTGTGCGCGATGGACTGGGTGATCCGCCAGGACGGCGGGCAAACGATCGAGGAAGGCACGGCCGAGCTCGTCGCGAAGTTTCCGGAGCACGAGGCGCTGATCCGCGCGTTCTACGCGCGCTGGCACGAAATGATCGGCGGTGTGCTCGACGAAGGCGCCGCGCTCGTCGATCGACTTGAAGCGCAGGGGATGCCGCTGTTCGGGCTGACGAACTGGTCCGCGCAGACATTCCCGTATGCGTGGGACAACTTCCCGGTGCTGCGGCGTTTCAAGGAGATCGTCGTGTCGGGCCGAGTGAAGCTCGTGAAGCCCGATCCGGCAATCTACCGCGAGATGCATGCGCGGATCGAACCGCACCTGCCGGGCATTGCGCCGCACGAACTCGTATTCATCGACGACAACGCGAAGAACGCCGCGGCCGCGACGGCGCTCGGCTGGCACGGCATTCATCACACGAGTGCGGCGACGACCGAGGCGCGGCTGCGCGAACTGGGCGCGCTCGCGTAAGCGGCGGGCGAGCAGCCCGCCATCGGATAGAAAAAGCGGGCCAGCGGCCCGCTTTTTTGTTGTGACGCTTCCTGAAGCGGCCACCCTCGGCGACCGGCCCCGCGTTGCCGCGGCGCCGGGCACCCGGGTCGTGCCGGTCAGCGGCTGATCGGCTTGTAGCGCAGGCGCTTCGGCTTCGCGGCTTCCTCGCCGAGGCGGGCACGCTTGTCGGCTTCGTATTCCTGGTAGTTGCCGTCGAAGAACGTGACCTGCGAATCGCCTTCGAACGCGAGGATGTGCGTCGCGATCCGGTCGAGGAACCAGCGATCGTGCGAGATCACCATCACCGAGCCCGCGAATTCGAGCAGTGCGTCTTCCAGCGCGCGCAGCGTTTCGACGTCGAGATCGTTCGACGGTTCGTCCAGCAGCAGCACGTTGCCGCCCGAGATCAGCGTCTTCGCGAGGTGCAGCCGGCCGCGCTCACCGCCGGACAGGTTGCCGACGATCTTCTGCTGGTCGCCGCCCTTGAAGTTGAAGCGGCCGATGTACGCACGCGACGGCGTTTCGTACTTGCCCACCGTCAGCACGTCGGCGCCGCCCGAGATTTCCTCGAACACCGTCTTCGACCCGTCGAGCGCGTCGCGGCTCTGGTCGACGTAAGCGAGCTTCACGGTCGGGCCCATCACGACTTCGCCCGAATCCGGCTGTTCCTTGCCGGTCAGCATCTTGAACAGCGTCGACTTGCCGGCGCCGTTCGGGCCGATGATGCCGACGATCGCGCCGGCCGGGATCTTGAAGCTCAGATTGTCGATCAGCAGGCGGTCGCCGAACGACTTGCTGACGTTCTTGAACTCGATCACTTCATTGCCGAGGCGTTCGCCGGCCGGAATGAAGATTTCCTGCGTTTCGTTGCGCTTCTGGTATTCCTGGCTGCTCAGCTCCTCGAAGCGCGCGATACGGGCCTTCGACTTCGCCTGGCGGCCCTTCGGGTTCTGGCGCACCCACTCCAGTTCCTTCTTGATCGCCTTCTGGCGCGCCGATTCCGACGCTTCTTCCTGCTTCAGGCGCTCTTCCTTCTGGTCGAGCCAGCTGCTGTAGTTGCCCTTCCACGGAATGCCGTGGCCGCGGTCGAGTTCGAGAATCCACTCGGCTGCGTTGTCGAGGAAGTAGCGATCGTGGGTGACCGCGACGACGGTGCCCGGGAAGCGCACCAGGAACTGCTCGAGCCAGTCGACCGATTCGGCGTCGAGGTGGTTGGTCGGTTCGTCGAGCAGCAGCATGTCGGGTTTTTCGAGCAGCAGCTTGCACAGCGCGACGCGGCGCTTTTCGCCGCCCGACAGGTGTTCGATCCTGGCGTCCCACGGCGGCAGGCGCAGGGCGTCGGCGGCCACTTCGAGCTGCTGCTCGGGGCTGCCGCCGTCGCTCGACGCGAGGATCGCTTCGTACTTCGCCTGCTCGGCCGCGAGCGCATCGAAGTCGGCGTCCGGCTCTGCGTACGCCGCGTAGATTTCCTCGAGCTTCTTGTTGGCCTGGAACAGGTCGCCGAGGCCTTCCTCGACGGCTTCGCGCACCGTCTTCGTCGGGTCGAGCTGCGGTTCCTGCGGCAGGTAGCCGATGTTCAGGTTCGGCATCGGCGTGGCTTCGCCTTCGATGTCCTTGTCGACGCCCGCCATGATGCGGATCAGCGTCGACTTGCCCGAGCCGTTCAGGCCGAGCACGCCGATCTTCGCGCCGGGAAAGAACGACAGCGAGATGTCCTTCAGGATCTGGCGCTTGGGCGGCACGATCTTGCCGACCCGGTTCATCGTGAAAACGTATTGGGCCATTTCGGTGTGAAATTCAGAAGTGGTTGAGACTGCCGCGCAGCGCGCGGGCGTGGCGGCGTCGGGTGATTCGGTACGGAGCGTGCCGCGCAAGGCGCGGCGGCGTCGCCGCGTGCGGGCGGCGCGAGCGCCTATTGTACTTCGCCGCCGAGTGTCGCTGACAGCGGCGGGTGGCTGCAGCGGTGCGGATTGGCCATTCGGCCGAGGCTACAGCCACGCGGCAACGCCGCCGTGCCCCGAGCACGTGCCGCGCCGGTGGCGGCTGAAGCTGTACGTGCCGTCGCGACAGCGCGCGCTCGCGCCGTCGGGCACGCGGCCCGATTTCGAATGTGCGGGGGCGTGCACGGTGTCGCCGTCGCGGTTGCGGTACGTGTCGTGGCGGTCGAGATCGGCTTCGTTGCCGTAGCCGGGCGATGCGCGGTAGGCCTGCGCGGCAGGCGGTAACGCGGCACACGCGACAAAGAGCGCGGCGGACAAGGTCGCGATGCGTGTCGCGCGGCGGAGCAGGGCAGGCATGGTCTCTCTCGTCTGTCGTTATCGGTGTCGGGCCGCATGTTAGCCGATCGGCCGAGGAACCGCGCCGTGACGGACGGCGCTACGTCGTGCCGGACATCGATGCCGCGCCGTCGGCCAGGGCGGCGTCGAGGATCCATCGGCGGAATGCGGCGACCTTTGGCCGTTCCGCGTGGTGCGGCGGATAGACGAGGTAGTACGCGAAATCGTCGAGCCACGCGACGTCGGCGAGCTGCACGAGCCGGCCGCTCGCCAGCTCGCCGCGCACCATCGCGGCCGGCAGCAGCCCGGCGCCCTGGCCGGCGACGATCGCCTGCAGCAACAGGCCCGAGTCGTCGAATGCAGGGCCGCGCGGCGGGCCGAAATCGTCGATCCGCTGCGCGCCGAACCAGATGTGCCAGCCCTTGCGCTCGGCGTCGTGCAACTGCGGCCAGCCGACCAGATCGGCCGGCGTCGCCGGCATGCCGAGCCGCGCGACGAGTTCGGGCGACGCGAGCGCGACGATCTCCACCGTCAGCAGGCGCTCGCTGCACAGCCCGATGTAACGCCCGAGGCCATGACGGATCGCGACGTCGACGCCGTCGCGTGAGAAATCCGCCAGCGCGTGGCTCGTGACGACCTGCAGGTCGACGTCCGGGCAAGCTTCACAAAACTGCGCGAGGCGCGGGACGAGCCACGCGGATGCGAAGAATGGCGTGACGCTCACCGTCAGCACGCCGCTGTCGGCAGCGCCCGACACGCGCTGCGATGCATCGGCGATCTGCCTGAACGCGTTGCGCACCGGCGGCAGGTAGTCTCGGCCGGCGGCCGTGAGCAGGATGCCGCGGTTGACGCGCTCGAACAGCTGTACGCCGAGGTGCGTCTCGAGCGTGCGGATCATCTGGCTTACCGCGCCGGGCGTGACCGACAGCTCCTCGGCAGCCGCCTTCACCGACAGGTGGCGGGCGGCCGCTTCGAATGCGCGCAGCGGGTTGAGAGGCGGCAAGCGGGAACGATTCATTCAGTTTTTCTAAATCGAAAGTCCGACGAAATATCGTTTGAGACGATGCGTACGCGCGAGTACCGTTGACGCATCGGATCGCATGCTTCACGACTGCCTGTCGGCGGCCGGTGCGATCAACATAGTTCATCTATATCCACGAGGCAATCCGGGCGCCGCCCGGCGGCCGGGGGAACCTGAGAGGAGCATCGTCATGAACCGCCCGGGCGCATCGCGCGTTTTCTACGGCTGGTATGTGGTGGCGGCCGCGTTTGCCGTCACGTTCGTCGGTTTCGGCAGCGCATACACGTTCAGCGCCTTCGTCGAGTCGCTGCAGCGGGATTTCGCCGCGTCGCGCGGACAGATCTCGCTCGTGTTTTCGCTCGCCGGCTTCCTGTATTTCGGTTTCGGCATCGTCAGCGGGCCGCTGGCCGACCGCTTCGGCTCGCGGCAGCTCGCCGTCGCCGGGATGCTGCTGACGGGCATCGGGCTCGCGGCTGCGGGCGCCGCGCATACGCTGGTGCAGGTCTATGTCGCGTACGGGCTCGGTGTCGGTCTCGGCGTCGGCTGCGCGTACGTGCCGGCTGTCGGCGCCGTGCAGCGCTGGTTCGTGCGCCGGCGCGGCTTCGCGTCGGGGCTCGCGGTCGCCGGGATCGGCGTCGGCACGCTGGTGATGCCGCCGCTCGCGTCCGCGCTGATCGCGCACGTCGGCTGGCGCGGTGCGTATTTCACGCTGTCCGTGATCGCGGTCGTGATCGGCGCGGGGATGTCGCTGCTGATCGAGAACGATCCGCGCGGACGGGGGCTGCTGCCGGATGGGGAGGCGGCGCATGAGCAGGAGGAAGGCGGCGGCGCGAAAGTCACCGGGCGCGATGCAGGCGCTTCGATGTCCGGCGCGGCGGTGGGCCGCAAGCCGGTTGCGGCTTCGACGTCTGCCGGCGCGACAGTGCGCGAAGCGGTCACGTCGCGTCCGTTCGCGAGCCTCTACGCGGCATGCCTCATCTGCTCGTTCGGCGTGTTCGTCCCGTTCGTTCATCTCGTGCCGTACGCGCTCGATCATGGCGTCTCGTCATCGACGGCCGTGCTGCTGCTCGGCGCGATCGGCGTCGGCAGCACGGCCGGCCGCTTCTTCCTCGGCGGCCTCGCCGACCGTTTCGGCCGCCGCACATCGCTGCTCGCGATGTTCGCGGGCATGGCCGTCGCGCTCGTCGCGTGGGCCGGCGCCGGCACCGTCGCCACGCTTGCCGCGTTCGCACTCGGGTTCGGCGTGTTCTATGGCGGCTGGGTCGCCGTGCTGCCGGCAGTCGTGATGGACTATTTCGGCGGCCGCAACGTGAGCGGGATCATCGGCGTGCTTTATACGAGCGTCGCATTCGGCACGCTGATCGGGCCGACCGCGGCCGGCTTCATCTACGACGCGGGCGGCGGCTATCTCGTGCCGATCCTGGCCAGCGCCGCAGCGAATGCGATCGCCTTCGCGATCGTCGCCACGACAGGGCGTGCGTCGACGGTCGCACGTGCAGCGCGCGGATAGGCGCGCTTCGGCCGACGCACCATCGCGCGAATTCCGGTAGGGTGGCCGGACCGTGAACCGAAGGCATCCAGCCGGGAGGCCCCATGACATTCGACGAAGTCAGGCAGATCGCACTGGCGTGGCGCGGCGTCGAGGAAGGCACGTCGTACGGCACGCCCGCACTCAAGGTGAAGGGCAAGATGCTCGCGCGGCTGCGCGAGGACGGCGACACGCTTGTCGTGAAAGGCGTCGGCCCCGACGAGCGCGCGTGGCTGATCGAATCGGAACCTGACGTGTATTACGTGACGGATCACTACGTCGGCTGGCCGATCGTGCTGGTGCGGCTGTCGGTGGCCCGTCCGGACGCCGTGAAAAACCTGCTTCTGCGAGAATGGCGGGCCGTCGTCCCCGCCAAATGGCGTGACGAGATGACGAACGGAACGCACTGACGCGCCGTCTGCGACTGGCTCACCCGGTGCCGCCGGGTGTTTTCGGCGCGCTCGCGAGTCGTCACGAACGGTACAAGCGTTGCATCGATCGATGTCGATGCAACAAGTGGTTCCATCGAAATTCTTCAATTGGTTCTTAGTGAAGAACCGTTTGATGCTTACACTCCTTCGCTTCGAAGGCAGCTGACGAAAGCCGACGGAAAGGGCGCACGTGATGCGCCGGCGCCCTGCGTGCCGCATCGCACCCGCAGCTTCGCAGACTGCGTCGCGACCCGTTCCGGAACGGCCCCCGATCCGGCTGTGCGCCTGCATCCCGTGCAGGCGCCGCATCCGGCCCGGCTCAAGAACCACAATCCCCCGTGCTGCCTTCACGCGATACCCGGCCATACCGGAACCGTTTTTTGGAGAGAGACAGATGAGTGGAAGCAACACAGGCCTCGGTACGGGCCTGAAGCAGCGGCACGTGACGATGATGTCGATTGCCGGCGTGATCGGCGCGGGCCTGTTCGTCGGCTCCGGCCACGCCATCGCGGAAGCCGGCCCGGCGTCGATCCTCGCGTATGCGATCGCAGGGGTGCTGGTCGTGCTCGTGATGCGCATGCTCGGCGAGATGGCAGTTGCCCATCCCGACAGCGGTTCGTTCTCCACCTATGCCGATCGCGCGATCGGCCACTGGGCCGGTTTCTCGATCGGCTGGCTGTACTGGTGGTTCTGGGTGCTGGTGATTCCGATCGAGGCGACCGCCGCCGCGACCATTCTCAACGCATGGTTCCCTGGCGTCGCGACCTGGGTCTTCGCGCTCGGCATCACGCTGGTGCTGACGGTGACCAACCTCTTCTCGGTCAAGAACTACGGCGAATTCGAATTCTGGTTCGCGCTGATCAAGGTTGTCGCGATCGTCGTGTTCCTGTGCATCGGCGGGGCGGCGATCGTCGGCATCATCCCGGCGCCGGCCGTATCGGGCGTGTCGAACCTGTTCGTGCATGACGGCTTCATGCCGCACGGCGCCGGCGCCGTGCTCGCGGCGATGCTGACGACGATGTTCTCGTTCCTCGGCACCGAGATCGTGACGATCGCGGCCGCCGAATCGGACAACCCGCAACGCCAGATCGTGCGCGCGACCAACTCGGTGATCTGGCGTATCACGCTGTTCTATCTCGGCTCGATTCTCGTCGTCGCGGCCATCGTGCCGTGGAACGACCCGCTGCTGCCGAAGCACGGCTCGTATCAGCGCGCGATGGAGCTGATCGGCGTCCCGAACGCGAAGGCGATCATCGACGTGATCGTGCTGGTGTCGGTCGCGAGCTGCCTGAATTCGGCGCTGTACACCGCGTCGCGGATGCTGTTCTCGCTGTCCAAGCGCAAGGATGCGCCCGCGTTCCTGCACCGCACCGATTCGACCGGCACGCCGCGCGCGGCCGTGCTCGCATCCACCGCGTTCGGTTTCGTGACCGTGATCGCGAACTACCTGATGCCGGAACAGGTGTTCGGCTTCCTGCTGGCGACGTCGGGCGCGATCGCGCTGCTCGTGTATCTCGTGATCGCGATCTCGCAGCTGCGGATGCGCAAGACGCTCGAATCGACCGGCGCTGACCTGACGTTGCGGATGTGGTTGTTCCCGTGGCTCACGTGGGCCGTGATCCTGTTCATCTGCGGCACGCTGACCGTGATGCTCGTGAGCGAGGATCACCGGATGGAAGTGGGTGCGACGGCCGTGCTGGCGCTGATCGTGCTGCTGGCGTCGTGGCTGAACAAACGTGGTCGCGATGCGCAGGCGAGTGAAGGGCGGCGCGTGTCGGCGACTTGATGCCGTGAAGTGACGGCGGGCGGAAAGCCCGCGTCGTGAAAAATGGCCCGATCGGCGTTTGCCGGTCGGGCCATTTTTTTTTCCAATGTGGCAGTTGAAGCCGGGCGTGACGCGTTGTGAGAGGCGGCGAGCAAGACGTAACTAACGCGAAATAATCGAACTCGTCTGATTTCAT
Organism: Burkholderia sp. AU27893; assembly: GCF_002223205.1. Classification (NCBI taxonomy): domain Bacteria; kingdom Pseudomonadati; phylum Pseudomonadota; class Betaproteobacteria; order Burkholderiales; family Burkholderiaceae; genus Burkholderia; species Burkholderia sp. AU27893. The sequence continues at coordinate 520,863 of NZ_NKFD01000001.1, forward strand.
CAGCAAAGATTTGCTCTTACATTGATCGCTTCGATTACCGGGGTGAATCGATGTATAAATCAATTTGGTGTCCTTTGTTGATGATCGGCATTATCAGGCAGAACCTGATATCCAATTGCCCGATCGATTCGTTCCCTCGTGCGTCGTCTGTATCGAAGTCGAAGCAGTGATCGAGCGTTCGACACCTCGCGTCAGCATAGCTTTCGCCGCCCGTGACGGTTTCCAGCTCAAGGGAACCTATTTCCCGGCGTCCGACGGTGATCGTTCCCCCGTGCTCATCTGTCCTGCGACAGGAATTCGGCAATCTTTTTATTTCCCGTTCGCGGATTGGTTGCGCAAAGACGGCCACTCGACGTTTGTATTCGATTATCGGGGAATCGGCGCGTCGCTCGATACGGGTCACGTCCGCTGGTCCCAGGCGCGAAAACAGGACTGGGGGCAGTTGGACATGCCTGCGGCGCTCGACTGGCTCCTTGGCGAAACCGGTGCGCGCGGCGCACATTTGATCGGGCATAGCGCGGGCGCACAACTGGTCGGCCTGATGCCGAATCATGCGTCGATTCGTTCGTTATGTGCCATCTCGGCATCTTCAGGGTATGTCGGCAACATTCGCTGGCCAAAGCGTTTCGCGGCCTTGCTGCTTGCCCATCTGTATGTGCCGATTTCCGTTCGACTGCTCGGTTACGTTCCGGCCAGGGTACTCGGCTGGGGTGATGATCTGCCGCCGTGCGTCGGACTTCAGTGGGCCCGATGGTGCCGTCGGCCGGGATATGTGGCGAACGAATTCGGAGCAGGGGTGGCACGCCACTACTACGACGAATTTATCGCTCCCGTCACCGTTGTGGCCGCAACCGACGACCCGCTTGCCACGCCGGCCAATATTGCAGATTGGCTGCGCCTGCTGCCGAGCGCCAAGTCCGATGTCCACTTCATCCATCCAGAAAATCCCGACGGCCGAGCAATTGGGCACGTCGGCATGTTCCGCCGCGAGCATTCGTCGCTGTGGCCGGAACTCACCAGAGGATTGCTGCGCTGACCGCGCGTGTCGATCCGACCAGCGCAAGGCAGGTATGCGTTTGTCCTGAACGGATCGAAATCAGACAAGCAGTTCCGGTCGTGACTAGGCTGGTGCGCCGAAAAGAAAAAAGCCCGCAGAAGCGGGCTTTCCACTGAGGCGATAACGCAACGCTCAGACGTTGAACAGGAAGTTCATCACGTCGCCGTCGTGCACGACATATTCCTTCCCTTCCGCGCGCATCTTGCCGGCTTCCTTCGCGCCTTGCTCACCCTTGTACGTGACGAAATCGTCGAACGCGATCGTCTGCGCACGGATGAAGCCGCGCTCGAAGTCGGTGTGGATCACGCCCGCTGCCTGCGGAGCCGTGTCGCCGATATGGATCGTCCATGCGCGCACTTCCTTCACGCCCGCGGTGAAGTACGTCTGCAGGCCGAGCAGCTTGAAGCCCGCGCGGATCACGCGGTCGAGGCCCGGCTCTTCCATGCCCATGTCGGCGAGGAACGCTTCCTTGTCCGCATCGTCGAGATCGGCGATTTCCGCCTCGATCGCCGCACATACGGCCACGACCGGCGCATTCTCGCTTTCCGCGTACTTGCGGACCGCGTCGAGATGCGGGTTGTTCTCGAAACCGTCGTCCTTCACGTTGGCCACGTACATCGCCGGCTTCGCGGTGATCAGGCAGAACGGCTTGATCAGCGCCGCTTCGTCGTCCGACAGTTCGAGGCCGCGCACGGCCTTGCCCTGGTCGAGCTGAGCGCGCACTTTTTCGAGCACCGCGACGAGCTTCGCCGCTTCCTTGTCGTTGCCGGACTTCGCCGCCTTCGAATAGCGCGTGAGCGCCTTCTCGACGGTGCCGAGGTCGGCGAGCGCGAGTTCGGTGTTGATCACTTCGATGTCGTCGATCGGGCTGACCTTGCCGGCGACGTGAATGACGTTCTCGTCCTCGAAGCAGCGCACGACGTGCGTGATCGCGTCGGTTTCGCGGATGTTCGCGAGGAACTGGTTGCCGAGGCCTTCACCCTTGCTCGCGCCCGCGACGAGGCCCGCGATGTCGACGAATTCGACGACGGCCGGCACGACACGCTCCGGCTTGACGATCTCCGAGAGCGCCTTCAGGCGCGTATCGGGCACTTCGACGATGCCGACGTTCGGCTCGATCGTGCAGAACGGGTAGTTCTCGGCGGCGATGCCGGCCTTGGTCAGCGCATTGAACAGGGTGGACTTGCCGACGTTGGGCAAGCCGACGATGCCGCATTTGAGACTCATGGAATCCTTCGGACGGGTAAGGCGGCGCGGCCGGACAGGGCACGGCGGCGCGGGAAAAAAGGGCGGCCGGCGCTTGGGGCGCGGCGGGCCGACGGTCAAAGACGCTATTGTACCGTGCCGACGCCCCGGATTCCGGGCGGGCGCCGAACGGCCGATGCGGCGGGCCGCCGCGCCGCCGCATCGCCCTGCGATTCTGCTGATTTCCCGCAAAGTCCGGCCGCGTAAGGGTTTGGCCCCGCGGCTATAATGCCCGCCATGACTGCCCACCACACCTTCGACGTCGCCGTGGTCGGCGGCGGGCTCGTCGGCAAGACGGCCGCGCTCGCGCTGACCCAGTCCGGCTACAAGACAGCCTTGCTCGCCCAGCCGGCCACGCCGCGCCCCGCCGATCTCGCCTTCGACACGCGCGTCTACGCGCTGTCCTCCAGTTCGCAGGCGCTGCTCGAGCGGCTGCGCGTCTGGCAGGCGCTCGATCACAGCCGGCTTGCGCCGGTCTACGACATGCGCGTGTACGGCGACGCGCACGCGGAACTGCATTTCTCCGCGTACCAGGCGTCCGTGCCGCAACTCGCGTGGATCGCCGAATCGTCGCTGGTCGAGGCGTCGCTCGACGCCGCGCTGCGGTTCCAGCCGAACCTCACGTGGTTCGATGCGCGCGCTCAGGGCTTCGACGTGCGCGACGACGCGGCCGTGCTCACGCTGTCGTCGGGGCAGGTGCTGGAGGCGGACCTCGTCGTCGGCGCGGACGGCGCGCATTCGTGGGTGCGCTCGCAAATGGGGGCCAAAGTCGAGCGGCGCGACTACCGGCAAACCGGCGTCGTCGCGAACTTCAAGGCGTCGCTGCCGCATCGCGAGACCGCCTACCAGTGGTTCCACGAAGGCGAGATCGTCGCGCTGCTGCCGCTGCCGGACGGCCATGTATCGCTCGTCTGGTCCGCGCACACCGCGCATGCGGACGAATTGCTCGCACTCGATCCGGCGCAGCTCGCGGCCGAAGTCGAGCGCGTGTCGCACGGCCAGGTCGGCACGCTCGACTGCGTGACGCCGGCTGCCGGCTTCCCGCTGGCGCTGCAGACGGTCGACAAGCTGATCGCGCCGCGCGTCGCGCTCGTCGGCGATGCCGCGCACCTGATCCACCCGCTCGCGGGGCAGGGGATGAACCTCGGCCTGCGCGACGTCGCGGCGCTTGCCGACGCGATCGCGGGCAAGGAAAGCTTCCGCAACCTCGGCGATACGGTGCTGCTGCGTCGCTACGAGCGTTCGCGCCGCGAAGACATCCGCGCGCTGATGGTCGCGACCGACGGGCTGCAGCGGCTGTTCGCGGTGCCGGGCTCGCTCGCGAAGGCCGTGCGCAACGCAGGCATGGCCTTCGTCGGCGCGCAGCCGCTCGTGAAGCGCTGGCTCGTATCGGCCGCGCTCGGCTGATCGATCGAACCTTCGGCCGCTTCGCCGGTCGGACACGGTTCCGTTACGGCGTACACTGTGCCGTGCACTCCGATTGAGCTGAAGGAAGATTTCAATGAAAAAAACGATCCGCATCGCATCGCTGGCGCTGGCCGTCACGATGGCGACGCTTGGCTGCACCGCGCAGGCCGACCAGACCACCGACAAGCTGAAAGCAACGCTGCAGGCTCGCCTCGGCAGCGACGCGCCGATCAAGAGCGTGTCGAAAGCGCCGGTCGCCGGCCTGTACGAAGTCAACCTCGGCTCGCAGATCATCTATAGCGATGCGGCAGGCGATTACGTGCTGCTCGGCGATCTCGTCGACACCAAGACGCACAAGAACCTGACCGACGCGCGTCTGTCCGAAATCAACAAGATCGACTTCGCGAGCCTGCCGTTCGCGAATGCGATCAAGGTCGTCAAGGGCAACGGCGCCCGCAAGATCGCCGTGTTCTCCGATCCGAACTGCCCGTATTGCAAGAAGCTCGAGACGACGCTGCAGTCGGTCGACAACGTGACCGTCTACACGTTCCTGTACCCGGTGCTGTCGCCGGATTCCACCGCGAAGTCGAAGGCGATCTGGTGTGCGACCGATCGCGCGAAAACGTGGGAGGGCTGGATGCTCGACCACCGCGCGCCGTCCGGCGCCGGTACTTGCGACACGACCGCGCTCGACAAGAACCTCGCGCTCGGCCGCGGGATGAACGTCACGGGCACGCCGACGATCTTCCTGCCGGACGGCCGTCGCCTGCCGGGCGCCGTGTCGGCCGACCAGCTCAACCAGGCGCTCGCCTCGAGCAAGTAACCGACCACCCGCCGGGCCGCATGGCCCGGCCAGCGAGGGGCGCCCGCATCTGCCGGCGCCTCTCTTCGTTTCCGCCGCCGTATTCGACCGACCGATTGCCACGATGACCCAGCCGATCCGCTATTCGATTGTTCCGAAAGATCTTGCCGCGCACCTGTTCGAAGTGTCGGTGACGGTCGCCGATCCCGACCCCGAAGGCCAGCGCTTTTCGTTGCCGGTGTGGATTCCGGGCAGCTATCTCGTGCGCGAGTTCGCGCGCAACATCGTGACGCTCGGCGCGTTCAACGACGCAGGCCGCAAGGTGCGGATCGCGAAGACCGACAAGCACACGTGGCAGGCCGCCCCCGTGAACGGCACACTGACGCTGCGCTACGACGTATATGCGTGGGATCTGTCGGTGCGCTCCGCGTATCTCGACGAATCGGGCGGCTTCTTCAACGCGACGGCCGTGTTCCTGAGCGTTGCGGGCCACGAGGAGGCGCCATGTGAAGTCGACATCGCGAAGCCGGCCGGCGCGGCGTTCCGCGCATGGCGCGTCGGCACGTCGCTGCCCGAGGCGCGCGGCACCAAGCGTTACGGGTTCGGCGCCTATCGCGCAGCGAACTACGACGAGCTCTCCGACCATCCGGTGACGATCGGCGAATTCGCGCTCGCGACGTTCGACGCGCACGGCGTGCCGCACGACATCGTGATCGCGGGGCGCGTGACGCAGCTCGACCTGGAGCGCCTGCGCACCGACCTGAAGCGTGTGTGCGAAGCGCAGATCGGGCTGTTCGAGCCGAAATCGAAGAAAGCGCCGATGGACCGCTACGTGTTCATGACGCTGGCGGTCAGCGACGGCTACGGCGGCCTCGAGCACCGTGCGTCGACCGCGCTGATCTGCAACCGCACCGACCTGCCGGTGAAGGGGCGGCCCGAAACGACGGAAGGCTATCGCACGTATCTCGGGCTCTGCAGCCACGAGTACTTCCATACGTGGAACGTGAAGCGCATCAAGCCGGCGGCGTTCGTGCCGTACGACCTGTCGAAGGAAAACTACACGTCGCTGCTGTGGCTGTTCGAAGGCTTCACGTCGTATTACGACGACCTGATGCTGGTGCGCAGCGGGCTGATGTCGCAGGACGAATATTTCGCGGCGCTCGGCCGTACGGTCGGCGGCGTGCTGCGCGGCACGGGGCGCCTGAAGCAGAGCGTCGCCGAAAGCTCGTTCGACGCGTGGATCAAGTACTACCGCCAGGACGAGAACGCGACCAACGCAATCGTCAGCTACTACACGAAGGGTTCGCTCGTCGCACTCGCCTTCGATCTCGCGATCCGCGCGCAGACGCGCAACAAGAAGTCGCTCGACGACGTGATGCGCCTGCTGTGGCAGCGTTACGGCCGCGATTTCTACCGCGGCAAGCAAGCGGGTGTCGAGGAGAACGAAGTCGAGGCGCTGATCGAAGAGGCGACGGGCGTCGCGCTCGGCCGCCTGTTCGCCGATGCCGTGCACGGCACGCGCGACCTGCCGCTCGCCGAACTGCTCGCACCGTTCGGCGTGACGCTTGCGCCCGATGTCGCGAACGGCGCGATCGCGAAGCCGACGATCGGCGCGCGCCTGCGCGGCGGCGCGGACTGCACGTTCGCGGCCGTCTACGAAGGCGGCGCCGCACATCGCGCGGGGCTGTCGGCCGGCGACACGCTGATCGCGGTCGACGGGCTGCGCGTCACGGGCACCAACCTCGACGCACTGCTCGCGCGCTACCGGCCCGGTGACAAGGTCGAGGTTCACGCGTTCCGCCGCGACGAGCTGCGCACCGCGAAACTGAAGCTCGACGGCCCGGAAGTCACGCGCTACCGGCTGACGGCGGCCGCGAAGCCGGCTGCGGTTTCGAAGGCCCGGGAGGCCTGGCTGAAGGGTTGAGCGGTCTGAAGCGGGTATCGGGGCGCGATCAACGATTGTTCTGCTGCTGCAACAATCCGTCGCCCTGAACCCGCTTTTTCGCGGTCATGCGGCCACGCACAATGGCGTCACTCGCGCTACCAAAGCGCAACCCTACTGGAGCCTGACATGACGACCATTCTGCAAATCAATTCCGCCGCGCGTTCGCAAGGTGCGCAATCCACGCTGCTGGCCAACGAACTGACGGCAAAGCTGCAACAATCGAACCCCGGCGCGAACGTCGTGGTTCGTGACCTGCTGGCCGATGCGCTGCCGCACCTCGACGAATCGGTGCTCGGCGCGTTCTTCACGCCGGCCGACAAGCGCACCGCGGAACAGAATGCGATCGTCGCGAAGAGCGATGCACTGATCGCCGAACTGCAAGCTGCCGACATCATCGTGATCGGCGCACCGATGTACAACTTCGGCATCTCGTCGCAACTGAAGACGTACTTCGACTGGATCGCCCGTGCAGGCGTCACGTTCCGCTACACCGAGAACGGTCCGGAAGGCCTGATCAAGGGCAAGAAGGTTCACGTGGTGACGGCCCGTGGCGGCAAGTACGCCGGTACGCCGAACGACAGCCAGACCCCGTACCTGCGTACGTTCCTCGGCTTCGTCGGCATGACCGACGTGAACTTCATCTTCGCGGAAGGCCTGAACCTCGGCGCGGAGGCGCAAAGCGCAGCGCTGGCTGGCGCACGCGAAGCGATCGCCGCCGCGTAAGGTCGATGCGGGTGCGCCGCACCCGCCGCATCGCCCGATAAAAAAACGCCGCGTCCCGAAAGGGGCGCGGCGTTTTTGCATGCCGGCTGGCGTGGCGAACGGACGGCGGCGCGGCGGTTACGCGAGCGTTTCCGCCACTTCAGGCAGGCGCCAGTCGATCGGTTCGCGGCCTGCCTCGACCAGATAGTCGTTCGCGAGCGCGAAATGGCGGCAGCCGAGGAAGCCTCGGTGCGCGGACAGCGGCGACGGATGCGGCGCCTCGAGCACGCAGTGCGCGCTGGCGTCGAACAGCGCACGCTTCGCCTGCGCGTGGGCGCCCCACAGCATGAAGACGAGCCCCTGATGGCGGCCGGCGAGTTCGCGGATCAGCGTGTCCGTGCACTGCTCCCAACCGCGCTTCGCATGGCTCGCGGCGGCCCCGCGCTCGACCGTCAGCACCGTGTTGAGCAGCAGCACGCCCTGGCGCGCCCAGGTGTCGAGGCAGCCATGGCGCGGCGTGTCGTGGCCGAAGTTCGCGGCGATTTCCTTGAAGATGTTGCGCAGCGACGGCGGCGTGCGCACGGCCGGCGGCACCGAGAACGCGAGCCCGTGCGCTTGCGGCGTGCCGCGATCGTCACCGTGGTACGGATCCTGGCCGAGGATCACGACTTTTACGTCGTCCGGGCTCGTCAGGCGCAGCGCGCGGAACACGTCGGTCGGGTAGACCGTCTTGCCGGCCGCACGCTCGTCATCGACGAAGCGGCACAGCGGCGCATACGCGTCGCTGTCGGTAAAGGGTTTCAGCACATCGCGCCAGACTGGCGGCAGCGCGTCGAATTGCGCGGCGAGGTGCGGGACGTCGGCGGCAGCGGGCTGCGGTGCCGTCGGGGCCGCAGCCGGAGCCGCGGTTTTCTTTGCGGGCTTGCGTCCGGCCGTGGGCGCTTCGGGCGCCGGCGGCGGAATATCGGCCGGTGCCGTTTCCGGCACGGGATCATCGAACAGCGACGCCTGTTGCGGCGCGCGGGAAGTCTTGCGGGTTGCCATGCGTGATGCGGGTTATTGCGCGCGCAGCCGGTAGCCGCGCTGCGCCTTGCTGATGTTTTCGGGAACGAGGCCCGGCAGCGCTTGCTGCAATTCGGCGGCGAGCGTTGCGAGTGCTGCCTCCGGGCCGTCGATCAGTTCGAGTTCGATTTCGCTGATCGGTTCGCGGCGCGTTTCGTGTTCCGCCTGGACGACGATCTCGCCGAGGTCCACCGCGGCCTCGACCGTTGCGCCGCCGATTGCGATGCGCCACAGCGTACGCGAAAAATCCGTGCGGAACAGCGCCGACAGCGTGCCGGCCGCGTCATTCAACGCGGCGGCGGCTTCCGGCACGTCGCAGGCGGCGACGAGCGCGTCGATCTCGAGCGCATCGCCGGCGACCGGCAGCTCCCACTCGTGGCGGCGATGCAGGCCGCCTTCCGCGCTACCGACCGTCTTGAATGTCTGCAGCCAGCCTTGCGGCGTGCGGCGCACGCGCACCGCGCTCTTCGAGCGGGCCAGCGCGAGATCGGGCGTATCGTAATAGACGTTTGCGAGCGTGATGTCGCGACCGGGTTCGCCGGTCAGCGTCTCGAAGAAGCGTCGCGCGGCGTCGGCCTGGCCGGCCGGCAGCGCGAGCTTGATTTCCTTTTCGATCGCCATCAGAAGAACATCCGTGCGAGTTCCTCGCCCGGCTGCTCGGCGCGCATGAACGCCTCGCCGACGAGGAACGTGTTCACGTTCGCCGCACGCATCGTGTCGACGTCGGTGCGCGACAGGATGCCCGACTCGGTCACGACGATACGATCCGCCGGAATCATGTCGAGCATGTCGAGCGTGTTCTGGATCGACGTCTCGAACGTACGCAGGTTGCGGTTGTTGATGCCGAGCAGCGGCGTCTTGAGCGTCAGCGCCTGTTCCATCTCGTTGCGGTCGTGTACTTCGACCAGCACCGCGAGGCCGAGCGAGTGCGCATACGCTTCGAGATCCTGCATCAGCGGCGTGTCGAGCGCGGCGGCGATCAGCAGGATCGCGTCGGCACCCATCGCGCGGGCTTCGATGATCTGGTACGCGTCGACGATGAAGTCCTTGCGCAGCACCGGCAGTTCGCAGGCCGCGCGCGCTTGTTCGAGAAAGCGGGCGCTGCCCTGGAAGAACTGCTCGTCGGTCAGCACCGACAGGCAAGCGGCGCCGTGCGCTGCATACGAACGCGCGATGTCGGCTGGCACGAAATGCTCGCGCAGCACGCCCTTCGACGGGCTGGCCTTCTTGATTTCGGAAATCACGGCCGCGTGGCCGGCCGCATGCTTCGCGCGCAATGCGCCGACGAAGTCGCGCAGGTCGCGTGCGGACGCTTCCAGTTTCAGTGCCTCGAGCGGTGCGCTGCGCATGGCCGCCGCGACTTCTTCGCGCTTGACGGCGATGATTCGGTCGAGAATGTCGCTCATGTGGATTCCTGCTTGATTCGTAAGGGGAGTCAGCGCTTGAACTGCTGCGTGAAGCGCACGAGTTCGTCGACTTTCGCACGGGCCTTGCCGCTCGCGATCGCTTCGCGGGCCAGCTGGATGCCGTCCGCGATCGACTCGGCGACGTTCGCCGCATAGAGCGCGGTGCCGGCGTTCAGCGTGACGATTTCACGCGCGACGCCCGGCTGGTTGTCCAGCGCGCCGAGCAGCATCGTGCGCGATTCGTCGGCATTTTCCACCTTCAGCGTGCGGTTCGACACCATCTGCAGGCCGAAGTCTTCCGGATGGATCTCGTATTCGTGCACCTTGCCGTCGCGCAGCTCGCCGACGAGCGTTGCCGCGCCGAGCGATACCTCGTCCATCCCGTCCTTGCCGTACACGACCAGCACGTGCTGCGCGCCCAGGCGCTGCATCACGCGCACCTGGATGCCGACGAGGTCGGGGTGGAACACGCCCATCAGCTGGTTCGGCGCGCCGGCGGGGTTGGTCAGCGGGCCGAGGATGTTGAAGATCGTGCGCACGCCGAGCTCGCGGCGCACGGCCGCGATGTTCTTCATCGCCGGGTGATGGTTCGGCGCGAACATGAAGCCCATGCCCGTTTCGGCGATCGACGCGGCAACCTGGTCGGACTGCAGGTCGATGTTCACGCCGAGCGCCTCGAGCACGTCGGCGCTACCGGACTTGCTCGATACGCCGCGGTTGCCGTGCTTCGCGACTTTCGCGCCGGCCGCGGCCGTGACGAACATCGACGCGGTCGAGATGTTGAACGTATGCGAGCCGTCGCCGCCGGTGCCGACGATGTCGACGAAGTTCGAGTTGTCCTGCACCTCGACGTGGTTCGCGAATTCGCGCATCACGGTCGCGGCGGCGGCGATCTCGCCGATCGTCTCCTTCTTCACACGCAGCCCGGTGATGATCGCGGCCGCCATCACGGGCGACATGTCGCCGCGCATGATGAGCCGCATCAGGTGCAGCATCTCGTCGTGGAAGATTTCGCGGTGTTCGATCGTGCGCTGCAGCGCTTCCTGCGGGGTAATCGTCATCGTGAGGCTCCCGTCAGGCGGCTTGCGCGGCCGCGGCGCGGGCCTGTTTCAGGAAGTTCTCGAGCAGCGCGTGGCCATGCTCGGACAGGATCGATTCCGGGTGGAACTGCACGCCTTCGATCGGCAGCGTCTTGTGGCGCACGCCCATGATTTCGCCGTCGTCGGTCCAGGCGGACACCTCGAGGCAGTCGGGCAGCGATTCGCGCTCGATCGCGAGCGAGTGATAGCGCGTGACGTCGAAGTGCTTCGGCAGGTCGGCGAACACGCCGCGGCAGTCGGTTTCGATCTTGCTCACCTTGCCGTGCATGATGGTCTTCGCGCGCACGACGCGGCCGCCGAAGGCTTCGCCGATCGCCTGATGGCCGAGGCACACGCCGAGGATCGGCTTCTTGCCCGCGAATTCCTTCAGCACGGCGAGCGTGATGCCCGCGTGTTGCGGGTTGCTCGGGCCGGGCGACAGGCAGATCGCATCGGGATTCAGGCGCGCGATTTCGTCGAGCGTGATTTCGTCGTTGCGGTAGGTGCGCACGTCCTCGCCGAGTTCGCCGAAGTACTGGACCAGGTTGTAGGTAAACGAGTCGTAGTTGTCGATCATGAGCAGCATGGTCAGTCTCCGGTCAGAAGTCGCTATCGAGGCCGTCCTGGACCTGTTCGGCCGCACGCAGCACCGCGCGCGCCTTGTTCTCGGTCTCTTGCCATTCGGATTCGGGCACCGAATCCGCGACGACGCCGGCCGCCGCTTGCACGTACAGGTTGCCGTTGTGGATCAGGCCCGTGCGGATCGCGATCGCGAGATCCATCTCGCCCGAGAACGACAGGTAGCCGACGGCGCCGCCGTACAGCCCGCGCTTGACCGGCTCGAGCTCGTCGATCAGTTCCATCGCACGGACCTTCGGCGCGCCGGACAGCGTGCCGGCCGGGAACGTCGCGCGCAGCACGTCGTAGTTCGTCATGCCGGGTTTCAGCTTGCCTTCGACCGAGCTGACGATGTGCTGCACATGCGAGTATTTCTCGATGACCATCTGGTCGGTCACGTGCACCGAGCCGATTTCCGCGATGCGGCCGACGTCGTTGCGTGCGAGGTCGATCAGCATCACGTGCTCGGCGATCTCCTTCGGATCGCTGAGCAGCTCGGTCGCGAGTTCCGCGTCGCGCTCGGGCGTGTTGCCGCGCGGTCGCGTGCCGGCGAGCGGGCGGATCGTGACGATCTGGTCTTCGCCGCGCTTTTCCTGGCGTACGAGGATTTCCGGCGATGCGCCGACCACGTGGAAATCGCCGAAGTTGTAGTAGTACATGTACGGCGACGGATTCAGCGAACGCAGCGCGCGATACAGCGACAGCGGATTGTCGCGGTACGGTTTCGTCAGGCGCTGGCCGACCTGGATCTGCATCAGCTCGCCGGCCGCGATGTATTCCTTCGCCTGGCGCACGGCGGCCAGGTAGTCGTCCTTCTTGAATTCGCGGAACGTCTCGGTGCGCACGCTCGCCGACGTAACGGGCGGCTGCACGGTCGTGCGCAGGCGCTGCTTGAGTTCGCGCAGGCGCTGTTTCGCCTTCGTATAGGCTTCGGCCTGGCTCGGGTCCGCGTAGATGATCAGGTACAGCTTGCCGGCGAGGTTGTCGATGACCGCGACTTCCTCGGTCAGCAGCAACTGGATGTCGGGCAGGCCGAGATCGTCGCGCGGTGCGGTGTTTGCGAGCTTCTTCTCGATGTAGCGCACCGCGTCGTAGCCGAAGTAGCCGGCGAGACCGCCGCAAAAGCGTGGCAGGCCCGGGCGCTGCGCCACCTTGAAGCGCGCCTGGAACGATTCGATGAACTGGAACGGGTCGCCGTCATGTGTCTCGACGACCTGGCCATCGCGCACGACTTCCGATACGCCGTTGCGGGTCCGCACGAGCGTACGGGCCGGCAGGCCGATGAACGAATAGCGGCCGAAGCGTTCGCCGCCGACCACCGATTCGAGCAGGAACGAGTTGGCGCCCGAGCGTTCGGGCTGGGCCAGCTTCAGGTAGAGGGACAGCGGCGTTTCGAGATCGGCGAGGGCTTCCGCGATCAGCGGGATGCGGTTGTAGCCTTCGTTCGCGAGCGATTGAAATTCGAGTTCGGTCATGTTCCGGTCCTGTTCGGGACGAGCGGCGCGTGCGCCAGGGATCACTTGACGCTGTGCAGGTTGCCGTCGGCGAAAGGGCGGTCGATCGAGAAGTGCCTGTTGCCGGCCGGCACTCCGGGCGTGAACGTCGCGAGCCTGCGGCCGAGCCGGAACGCAAGCGTTCGGACGCGGTAGAACTCGAGGTGGTGCGACGATCGGCGCGCGGATGCGCAGCGAGATAAAAAACGGCGCTGAAGACGTGCTTCAGCGTACCTCATCGAAGAGGTTAGCGCGACCAGCGACGCCAGGGCCAGGCTCCCCGGTCGATGCTGCTCAGACTCCGTTTTTTATTCAGAAACATGCAGATGGAAGAAATAATCAGAGGGTTGGCCGGCCGGCGTTGTGCGCGGAGATTGCGCGAGCCGCGACCAGCAACGAATCGACTATACCATCCGAATTTATCGTTTGTATAGCTTTGCCATGGTTGTAGCCATACGGCACCGTCAGCGTCGCCATCCCGGCCGCGCGGCCTGCCAGCGCATCGTTTTCCGAGTCGCCGATCGCGACTGCCGCATCCGGTGCGACGCCGAGCGCGTTGCAGGCCGTCAGCATCGGCAGCGGATCGGGCTTCTTGCGCGCGACGCTGTCGCCGCCGAGCACGATGCCGAAGCAATCGGCCAGCCCGTATTGCTCGAGCAGCTCGACCGCGAAGCGATGCGGCTTGTTCGTCACGCATGCGAGCCGGATGCCGGCTGCGCGCAGCGCGTCGAGGCCCGCGGCCACGTCCGGGTAGAGGCGTGTGTGGCGGCCGTTGATCTTCGCGTACTCGGTCTGGTAGATCGCCAGCGCGTCGTCGAAGCGGGCGTGCGCCTCGTCGGCCGCGAAGCGCGGCTTCAGCACGCTCTGGATCAGGTGTTCGGAGCCCTTGCCGACGTAGCCGATCACCTCGTCGCGCGACGTGGCCGGCGCGCCGAGCTGCGCGAGCATCCCGTTCAGGCCGGCCGTGAAATCGTCGGCCGTATCGACCATGGTGCCATCGAGATCGATCAGCGCCGCGTCGATGCGCGACGTGGCGAAGCGGATCGGGGCGGCTTGCGGCGCGGCTCCGGCCGGCGCATGGCCGGCGAGCGACGAGTCGGCCACGGCGTCAGCTCCGCTCGACGGTAGCGAGCGCGGCGCGCATCTCGTCGATCACCTTGCGGTAGTCGGGCTTGCCGAAGATCGCCGAACCCGCAACGAAGGTGTCGGCGCCGGCCGCCGCGATTTCCGCGATGTTGTCGGTCTTCACGCCACCGTCGACCTCGAGCAGGATCTCGCGGCCGGTGCGCTCGGTGTACGCGTCGATGCGTGCGCGTGCTTCGCGCAGCTTGTTCAGCGTTTCCGGAATGAACGACTGGCCGCCGAAGCCCGGGTTGACCGACATCAGCAGCACGAAGTCGAGGCGGTCCATCACGTGGTCGAGGTAGTTCAGCGGCGTGGCCGGGTTGAACACGAGGCCGGCCTTGCAGCCGTGGTCGCGGATCAGCGACAGCGTGCGGTCGATGTGATCGGAGCCTTCCGGGTGGAAGCTGATCAGGTCGGCACCGGCCTTCGCAAAATCGGGCACGATCCGGTCGACCGGGCGCACCATCAGGTGCACGTCGATCGGCACCTGTACGTGCGGGCGGATCGCTTCGCATACGAGCGGGCCGATGGTCAGGTTCGGCACGTAATGGTTGTCCATCACGTCGAAGTGGATCCAGTCGGCGCCGGCGGCGACCACGTTGCGGACTTCTTCGCCGAGTCGTGCGAAATCGGCCGACAGGATGCTGGGAGCGATGCGGAATTGGGTCATGGCAGGGGAGCGGGGGCGTTGCGGCGCAAAAGCGCCATTCTACCGTCCGGCGACCCGGTGCGCGGCGGCAGGCCGTGCGGTCGAGGCCGGATTGCGCATAGAATGCCGAACCAATGCGGCGCGCCCGCGGCCCCGTTGCCCATGCCGGCACGGGCGGTCATCTTCCAGCGGAAACACCATGAGTCAGTATCAATTCACCGTTTCGGTGAAAACCAGCTACTTGCCGGAACAATCCGACCCCGATCGCCGTCAATACGCATTCGCGTACACGCTGACGATCCGCAACACGGGACAGGTCGCGGCGCAGCTGATCGCGCGTCACTGGATCATCACGGACAGCGAGAACCACGTGCAGGAAGTGAAGGGGCTCGGCGTCGTCGGGCACCAGCCGCTGCTGCAGCCGGGCGAGCACTTCGAGTACACGAGCTGGGCCGTGATCGCGACACCGGTCGGCACGATGCGTGGCGCGTACTTCTGCGTGGCGGAGGACGGCGAGCGTTTCGAGGCGCCGGTCGACGAGTTCGCACTGCACATGCCGCGCACGCTGCATTGAGCGTGCGGAGTGCGTCAGGGTATTAGCGCGGCTTGCGGGTGTGCTTCTTTCTGCCCGACGACGTCCACACGACGATGAAGATCAGCAGGGCGAGCGCTACGAAGGCTTCGAGCGCGAAGATGAGCATCGGATATTGGTCGAGAAAATCTGACATGGCGGTTTCCATCAAGAACGGACATTGTATGTGGTTTGGGCCCCGGGTGGCCGGGTGGGTCGCGGCGGCTGCCGCGGCGGCGCTGCTGGCGGCGTGCGGTGGCGCGCCGACGCGGACGTCGTCGCTGAAGCCGCCGACCGGCGCGGCGATCGTGCCGGGACAGGTCGCCGCGAAGCGGCTCACGCCGGTCGCGTGGCAGCAGGTGCCGGGCTGGCAGGACGATTCGCTGCTCGGCGCAACCGCCGCGCTGCGGCAGAACTGCGTGCGGCTCGCGCGCCAGCCGGCCTGGACACGCGCCTGCGCGGCCGCCGACCGGCTCGACGAGCTCGACGTCAGCAGTGCACGCACGTTCTTCGAAACGTATTTCACGCCGTTCCAGCTTGCGAACACCGACGGTACGCTCGACGGGCTCGTGACCGGCTATTACGAGCCGCTGCTGCATGGTTCGCGCGTGCGTCGCGGTCCGTATCAGTACGCGCTCTACCGCTGGCCGGCCGGTTATCGCCCGGGCGCCGCGTTGCCGGCACGCGCGCAGCTCGAACGCGCCGGCATCCTGAACGGCAACGAACTCGTGTGGGTCGACGACCCGATCGAGGCGTTCTTCCTGCAGGTGCAGGGCTCGGGGCGCGTGCTGCTCGACGACGGTTCGGTGATGCGGGTCGGCTTCGGCGGCACCAACAACCAGCCGTACCGCTCGATCGGCAAGTGGCTGCTCGATCGCGGCGAGCTGACGCCTGCCCAAGCGACGATGCAGGGCATCAAGGCGTGGGCGAAGGCGAACCCGACCCGCGTCGACGCGTTGCTCGACACGAATCCGCGGTTCGTGTTCTTCCGCGACATGCCGACCAAGGAAGATGCACCGCACGGCGGCGCGGACGGCCCGATCGGCGCGCTGGGCGTGCCGCTGACGCCGGAGCGCTCGATCGCCGTCGATCCGTCGTCGATCCCGCTTGGCACGCCCGTGTTCCTGCAGACGACGCGCCCGCTGACGAATACGCCGATGAACCGGCTTGTTTTCGCGCAGGATACGGGCTCCGCGATCAAGGGCGGCGTACGCGCCGACTATTTCTGGGGGCTCGGCGACGATGCAGGCGATCAGGCCGGGCGGATGAAGCAGGTCGGCCGGATGTGGCTGCTGTTCCCGAATTCGTGATGTGGCGCGGCGCGGGTGGCTGGGGTTTCTCGGGTCACCGTCAATGCGGTAGGCGCAGCATTCGTGGAAGCGGCGGTGTGCGCGGGGCACGTCGCTCGGACCGTGAGGGCGGACGTGCTGTGTCAGATTTCGCGATGCGCTTGTTGCGTCGGCGGATGCCCAAATGCATCCCGGAATGAAACAGCCCGATCGGTGTTGGCCGATCGGGCTGTTTCATTTGCAGCCACGGATTCACCGCGCGTGATTGACGCGCAGCGACTTTCGTCAGCCCCTGCGCTTGTCGACGACGCGTCGCGCCTTGCCGACCGACCGCTCGATCCCGTTCACGGGCAGCACGTTGATCACGGCCGTCACGCCGATCAGCGACTTGATGTCGTAGGCGAGCGCCTGTTTTGCCGCATGGATCGCCGCCGTATCGGGTGCTGTCTCGGGGCAAGGCTCGACATTGAGCGTCATCACGTCGAGCGGACCTTCCTTCGTCAGCACGATCTGATAGTGTGGCGCGAGCGCGCGCTGCTTGAGCAACTGCTCCTCGATTTGCGTCGGGAACACGTTGACGCCGCGCACGATCATCATGTCGTCCGAGCGCCCGGTGATTTTCTCCATCCGGCGCATCGTGCGGGCAGTGCCGGGCAACAGCCGCGTGAGGTCGCGGGTCCGGTAGCGGACGATCGGCAGCGCCTCCTTCGTCAGCGACGTGAACACGAGCTCGCCGAGTTCGCCGTCCGGAAGCACTTCGCCGGTTTCGGGATCGATGATTTCCGGGTAGAAGTGGTCTTCCCAGATGGTCGGACCATCCTTGGTCTCGACGCATTCGGATGCGACGCCGGGGCCCATCACTTCGGACAGCCCGTAAATGTCGACCGCATCGATGCCCATCCGCTGCTCGATCGCGACGCGCATGTCGTTGGTCCAGGGTTCCGCGCCGAAGATGCCGATGCGCAGCGAACTCTGCACGGGATCGAGACCTTGGCGCTCGATTTCGTCGGCGATCGACAGCATGTAGCTCGGCGTCACCATGATGATGTCGGGTCGGAAATCCTGAATCAGCTGCACCTGCTTCTCGGTCTGGCCGCCACCGAACGGGATCACGGTCAGCCCTGCGCGTTCGGCGCCGTAGTGCGCGCCAAGCCCGCCCGTGAACAGGCCATAGCCGTAGCTGACGTGCACCTTGTCGCCGCGGCGCGCACCGGCGGCGCGGATCGAGCGCGCGACGAGATTCGCCCAAGTGTCGATGTCGCCGGCCGTATAGCCGACGACCGTCGGCTTGCCGGTCGTGCCCGACGACGCATGAATGCGCGAGATCTGGTCTTGCGGCACCGCGAACATCCCGAACGGGTAACTGTCGCGCAGGTCGCTCTTCGTCGTGAACGGGAAACGCGACAGGTCGGCGAGCGTCTTCAGGTCGTCCGGATGGACACCCGCGTCGTCGAACTTGCGACGATAGACGGGGGAGTGGTCATACGCATGCCGGAGCGACCACTTGAGGCGCTCGAGCTGCAGCGCGGTCAGCTCGTCGCGTGAGGCGGTCTCGATCGGCTCGAGCGGTAGCGGGGTAGTCATGCATGTCTCCAGTGTTTGTTATGTGCGAGCCGTCGACGTCAGCGGTCTTCCGGGATGACCGTGCCCTTGATCTGGGCGGATTTGCCGCGAAACATCGCGACGGTGTCGCCGGTCTGGTTCGTGACGCGGATGTCGTAGATGCCTTGGCGGCCGGCGCGCGCCTGCTCGATCGCCTCGGCCGTCAGCACGTCATCGCCGTGCACGGGGCGCAGGAATTCGATCGAGCAGCCGGCCGCGACGGTATTCACGTTGTACGAGTTACACGCGAACGCGAACGTCGAATCGGCCAGCGTGAAGATGATCCCGCCATGGCAGGTCTGATGCCCGTTCAGGAATTCGGGCCGCACGCGCATCTGCAGGCGCGCGTAGCCGGCTCGGACTTCGGCAATTTCCATCCCGAACGCACGGCTGCATGCGTCGGCGTCGTACATGGCCCGCGCGGTGGCGCGGGCGAGTGCATCGGGGTCGAGCGTGGCAGTGGCGTTTGTCATGTCAACGCCCCTCGAAGCGCGGCGCGCGCTTCTCGATGAATGCCTTCACGCCTTCCGCGTAGTCGTGCGACTGGCCGAGCCTGCGCTGCAGGTCGCGTTCCATGTCGAGTTGCTGGTCGAGCGTGTTCGTGACACTGGCACGCATCGATTGCTTGATCGATGCGATCGCGAGCGTCGGCTGCTGCGCGAGCTGGGTGGCGAGCTGGCGGGCTGACGCAGCGAGCGCATCGTCGTCGACCGCGCGCCAGATCAAGCCCCATTGCTCGGCCTGTTCGGCGTCGAGCTTGTCGCCGGTCAGCGCGAGCCCCAGCGCGCGGGCCATGCCGACGCGTTGCGGCAGGAACCACGTGCCGCCCGAATCGGGCACGAGACCGATCTTGACGAAGGCCTGGATGAAGCTGCTCGAGCGGGCGGCGAACACGAGATCGCAGGCGAGCGCGAGATTCGCACCGGCGCCGGCCGCGGTGCCGTTGACGGCGGCGATCACCGGAATCGGCAGATGCTGCAGGCGGCGGATCAGTGGATTGAAGTGCTCGTCGATCAGCGCGCCGAGATCGGTGGACGCGCCCGGCGTGAAGTCGAGATCAGCCAGGTCCTGGCCCGCGCAGAAGCCGCGCCCCGCACCTGTCAGAATCAGCGCGCGCGCGCCGGCCGCCTCGACATCATCGAGCGCCGACTGCAACTCGCGATGCATCGCCCGCGTAAAGCTGTTCAGCTTGTCGGGACGGCTGAGGGTAATCGTGGCTACGTTCGAGGCCTGATCGATTTCCAGCTGAATCGCCTGATAGGACATGCAGTGTCTCCTTCATGACTTCGTTATAGGCGCGCCGTGCGTGGGTTACACGCGTTCGATCGCGAGTGCGATGCCCTGGCCGACGCCGATGCACATCGTACAGAGCGCAAAGCGGCCGCCCGTACGCTCGAGTTGGTGGAGCGCCGTGGTCACGAGCCGGGCGCCCGATGCGCCGAGCGGATGGCCCAATGCGATTGCTCCACCGTTCGGGTTCACGCGCGGATCGTCGTCGGCGACGCCGAGCATGCGCAGCACCGCGAGACCTTGGGACGCGAACGCCTCGTTCAGCTCGATCACGTCGAATTGATCGATGGTCATGCCGAGTCGGTGCAGCAGTTTTTGCGTGGCCGGCGCGGGGCCGATGCCCATCACGCGCGGCGCGACGCCGGCTGTCGCCATGCCGATGACGCGTGCGCGGCGGCGCAGGCCGTACTGGTCGGCTGCCAGCGCATTGGCGAGCAGCAGCGCGCACGCACCGTCGTTGACGCCCGAGGCGTTGCCGGCCGTCACCGAGCCGTCCGGACGCACGACGCCCTTCAGCTTCGCGAGCGCTTCGAGCGATGTCTCGCGCGGATGCTCGTCGCGCGATACGACCAGCGGATCACCTTTCTTCTGCGGAATCGTGACGGCAACGATTTCGTCGGCGAGCGTACCGTCCTGCTGCGCACGCGCGGCCTTTTGCTGGCTGCGCAGCGCGAACAGATCCTGGTCGGCGCGGCTGATGTTGTAGTCGACCGCGACGTTTTCGGCCGTCTCGGGCATCGAATCGACGCCATAAAGCTGTTTCATCAGGGGATTGATGAAGCGCCAGCCGATCGTCGTGTCGAAGATGTCGGCCTGGCGTGCGAACGCGCTCGGGGCCTTGCCCATCACGAACGGCGCACGCGTCATGCTCTCGACGCCGCCCGCGATCATCAGACGCGCCTCGCCGGCCTTGATCGCGCGCGCGGCTGTGCCGACCGCGTCCATCCCGGAGCCGCACAGCCGGTTCAGCGTCGTGCCGGGCACGTCGGTCGGCAGGCCCGCGAGCAACGCCGACATGCGCGCTACGTTGCGGTTGTCCTCGCCGGCCTGGTTTGCGCAGCCGTAGATCACATCGTCGATTGCCGTCCAGTCGACGTCACGGTTGCGCTCGATGAGCGCCTTGAGCGGCACTGCACCGAGGTCGTCGGCACGGACGTCTTTCAGGGCGCCGCCGTAGCGGCCGATGGGAGTGCGAATCGCGTCGCAGATAAAGGCGTCTGTCATGGGCGTATCGATGAGCAACGAACCCGCCGGGTGGCGGATTCGTTCATGGTAGAGAACGTGGCGGCGTTTGCACGTCGGCCATTCGGGTTATGCCGGTTGGCCGGCTTCCACGGGTGCTGCTTTCGGCGCAACATGGACACGGCTTTGCACTACGCGGAACCGGTTGGCGACGAACGCCGGGTCGGCCAGCGCCGCGTTGGCTGCCGGATTCGCGCCCGTGCCGTGGAAATCCGAGAACGCTGCCGACTGGTTCACGAACACGCCGCCCGTCAGGTTGATCGACAGTGCGACGCCACCGCGTACCGCCGCATCGTGGGCGGCGTCGACGATCGCGTCGTCGGTGCTGTAGACGGAGAGGGTCAGCGCGCCATGTTCCGCCGCGATTTCCCCGGCGAGGTCGAGCGACTGCGCGGTCGAGTCGGTCGCGATCACGAACGAGATCGGGCCGAACCACTCCTGCGTGAATTTCTCGCGATCGGCCACGTCGAGTTGCAGCACGAGCGGCGTGCGCACGCGGGCATCAGGGAACGCAGGGTGCTGGAGGGTCAGGCTGTCGGCGAGCACGCGGCCGAGCTTGCGTGCGTTGTCGATGCGCGCGGTCACGCTTTCGTTCTGGATGGCGCCGATCAGTTCGACCGAGCGTGCCGGGTCGCCGGTGAGTTTTTGCACGGCAACGGCGATGGCCTGTGCGACCTCGTCGAAGCTCGCATGGCCGTCCGCCGTCCGGATGCCGTCGCGCGGTACGTAGATGTTCTGCGGTGCCGTGCACATCTGGCCGGAGTACAGCGCCAGCGAAAACGCGATGTTCTTGGCAGCGGCCTTCAGGTCGTCGGTCGAGTCGATCACGATCTGGTTGACGCCGGCCTTCTCTGTATAGACCTGTGCCTGATGGGCATGGCGTTCGAGCCACGTGCCGTTTTGCGTGCTGCCGGTGAAGTCGATCAGCTTGATCTCGGGGCGCAGCGCGAGATCCTGGACGAGTGCGCCGTCGTTGGGTTCGGTCGCGAGGAGCGTGACGACGTTCGGATCGAAACCGGCTTCGCGCAGCACGTCGCGAGCGATCCGGACGGTGATGGCGAGCGGCAGGATCGCGCCCGGATGCGGCTTGACGATCACGGTGTTGCCAGTTGCGAGATCGGCGAACAGGCCCGGGTAACCGTTCCAGGTCGGGAAGGTGCAGCAGCCGAGCACAAGCCCCGTGCCGCGCGGGACGATCGTGTAGCGCTTGTGCATTGCGAGCGGCGGGTTCTTGCCTTGCGGCTTTTCCCAGTGTGCGTCGGCCGGGATGCGGCGCAGTTCGTCCCATGCATAGGCGACTGCTTCGAGCGCACGATCTTGTGCGTGCGGGCCACCGGCCTGGAACGCCATCATGAATGCCTGCCCCGTGGTGTGCATCACGCTGTAGGCGATTTCGAAGCTGGCGCGATTCAGGCGCGCGAGGATTTCGAGACTGACGCCGATCCAGGCGCTCGGGCCGGCTTCGCGCCATGAGCGCTGTGCTGCGGCAGCGGCAGCGATCAGCTCGTCGGGCGTCGACTTCGGATACCGGAGGCCCAGTGCAATACCGTACGGCGAGCGCTCTGCGCCGACCGTTTCTCCTGATGCCGGCTGGTCGATCGCGAACGTCTTGTCGAGATGCGACTTGAACGCGGCCTCGCCATCTGCGTTCGCGCTTTCCCCGTACACTTTGGGGCTCGGCATTTCGGCGAACGGGCTCCAATACCCGCGGCTCTCGATGGCGGCGAGTGCGTGTTTCAGCGTGTCTTCGTGCTTCGTGAACAGTGCATGGGTCATGGCGGCGGCCTGATGGACGTTGAGAGGGGTTGGATCGATTAATTAACCGACCGGTTGGTCGGAGAATGGTAGCATCAAACTATTCGCATGTGCGAGGCGTTTCTCATTTCATTGATCGAGGAGAAATAGATGGCTTACGAGAACATCCTGGTGGAGACCCGGGGGCGTGTCGGGCTGGTTACGCTGAACCGTCCGAAGGCGCTGAATGCGCTGAACGATGCGCTGATGGATGAACTGGGAGCCGCGCTGAAAGCGTTCGATGCGGACGATGGCATCGGCGCGATCGTCGTGACCGGGAGCGAGAAGGCGTTCGCGGCGGGCGCCGACATCGGCATGATGGCGACCTACTCCTATATGGACGTCTATCGGGGCGACTACATCACGCGCAACTGGGAGACGGTCCGCGAGATCCGCAAGCCGATCATTGCCGCGGTTTCGGGCTTTGCGTTGGGTGGTGGCTGCGAGCTGGCCATGATGTGCGACATCATCTTTGCGGCGGACACGGCCAAGTTCGGCCAGCCGGAAATCAAGCTGGGTGTCATGCCGGGTGCGGGCGGCACGCAGCGCTTGCCGCGCGCGGTGTCGAAAGCGAAGGCGATGGATATGTGCCTGACTGCCCGTTTCATGGACGCAGCCGAAGCGGAGCGCGCTGGGCTCGTGTCTCGCGTGCTGCCGGCCGACACGCTGCTCGACGAGGCGCTTGCCGCCGCAGCGACGATCGCCGAGTTTTCGCTGCCCGCGGTCATGATGGTCAAGGAGTCGGTGAACCGTGCGTACGAGACGACGCTGGCCGAAGGCGTCCATTTCGAACGTCGGCTGTTCCATTCGTTGTTCGCGACCGAAGACCAGAAGGAGGGGATGGCGGCATTCGTCGAAAAGCGGAAGCCGGTGTTCAAGCACCGCTGATCGTGCTGTCAGGGTAGGCGGCGGGAGGTTGGTCAGTATCGATTGCCGGCATGATTGCTTGGCCGGTCGAGCCCGAAGCCCCGTGCGCGTCAGCGCACGGGGGCTTTTTCAAAATATTTTCACAAAGGGCTTGCGTAGACGGGGGTGGGTGCTTAGAATCACGCCTCTTTCGCGCTAACGGAAACGCGGCGCGGGAGAGGGAAGCAGGGTGGGCGGTGTGCTGGAGTCTGGAGCGCGCCACTAGCCTGGAAGTTGAGCCCCGCAGTCGCAACGATGTAGTGTAAAAAGTTGTTGACGAGCTGCGAAACACGGTTCATAATCTCGCTTCTCTGCTGCTGAAAACGCAGCGCTGCTGAGAAACGCGAAGTTCCTCGCAGAATGCTCTTTAAAAATTAACAGCCGATAAGTGTGGGCGCTTGATGGAAGCGAGCTGATCCTCGGATCAGATAGCGAAAGTATCAAGAGTCTCACACTAAAGTAAGTCAGGTTTATGAAGTAATTCATTTACCTGTCAGCTTTGAGTGAGCGACCGGTTCTTAACTGAACCGAAAACAGTAACAGGTTTAAACTGAAGAGTTTGATCCTGGCTCAGATTGAACGCTGGCGGCATGCCTTACACATGCAAGTCGAACGGCAGCACGGGTGCTTGCACCTGGTGGCGAGTGGCGAACGGGTGAGTAATACATCGGAACATGTCCTGTAGTGGGGGATAGCCCGGCGAAAGCCGGATTAATACCGCATACGATCTACGGATGAAAGCGGGGGACCTTCGGGCCTCGCGCTATAGGGTTGGCCGATGGCTGATTAGCTAGTTGGTGGGGTAAAGGCCTACCAAGGCGACGATCAGTAGCTGGTCTGAGAGGACGACCAGCCACACTGGGACTGAGACACGGCCCAGACTCCTACGGGAGGCAGCAGTGGGGAATTTTGGACAATGGGCGAAAGCCTGATCCAGCAATGCCGCGTGTGTGAAGAAGGCCTTCGGGTTGTAAAGCACTTTTGTCCGGAAAGAAATCCTTGGCTCTAATACAGTCGGGGGATGACGGTACCGGAAGAATAAGCACCGGCTAACTACGTGCCAGCAGCCGCGGTAATACGTAGGGTGCGAGCGTTAATCGGAATTACTGGGCGTAAAGCGTGCGCAGGCGGTTTGCTAAGACCGATGTGAAATCCCCGGGCTCAACCTGGGAACTGCATTGGTGACTGGCAGGCTAGAGTATGGCAGAGGGGGGTAGAATTCCACGTGTAGCAGTGAAATGCGTAGAGATGTGGAGGAATACCGATGGCGAAGGCAGCCCCCTGGGCCAATACTGACGCTCATGCACGAAAGCGTGGGGAGCAAACAGGATTAGATACCCTGGTAGTCCACGCCCTAAACGATGTCAACTAGTTGTTGGGGATTCATTTCCTTAGTAACGTAGCTAACGCGTGAAGTTGACCGCCTGGGGAGTACGGTCGCAAGATTAAAACTCAAAGGAATTGACGGGGACCCGCACAAGCGGTGGATGATGTGGATTAATTCGATGCAACGCGAAAAACCTTACCTACCCTTGACATGGTCGGAATCCTGCTGAGAGGCGGGAGTGCTCGAAAGAGAACCGGCGCACAGGTGCTGCATGGCTGTCGTCAGCTCGTGTCGTGAGATGTTGGGTTAAGTCCCGCAACGAGCGCAACCCTTGTCCTTAGTTGCTACGCAAGAGCACTCTAAGGAGACTGCCGGTGACAAACCGGAGGAAGGTGGGGATGACGTCAAGTCCTCATGGCCCTTATGGGTAGGGCTTCACACGTCATACAATGGTCGGAACAGAGGGTTGCCAACCCGCGAGGGGGAGCTAATCCCAGAAAACCGATCGTAGTCCGGATTGCACTCTGCAACTCGAGTGCATGAAGCTGGAATCGCTAGTAATCGCGGATCAGCATGCCGCGGTGAATACGTTCCCGGGTCTTGTACACACCGCCCGTCACACCATGGGAGTGGGTTTTACCAGAAGTGGCTAGTCTAACCGCAAGGAGGACGGTCACCACGGTAGGATTCATGACTGGGGTGAAGTCGTAACAAGGTAGCCGTATCGGAAGGTGCGGCTGGATCACCTCCTTTCCAGAGCTTCTCGCACAAGTTGAGCGCTCACGCTTATCGGCTGTAAATTTAAAGACAGACTCAGGGGTCTGTAGCTCAGTCGGTTAGAGCACCGTCTTGATAAGGCGGGGGTCGTTGGTTCGAATCCAACCAGACCCACCACCGTCTTGTGTGGCGGTACACCCTGAGGCAAATCTGTACTCATGGGGGCATAGCTCAGCTGGGAGAGCACCTGCTTTGCAAGCAGGGGGTCGTCGGTTCGATCCCGTCTGCCTCCACCAATCACCAACGCTAAGAGCTTGGTTCAGACACTGAACCGAGAATTTTGCATTGGCGATTGAGCCAGTCAGAGTGATACGTAGTATGTATCGGCTGTCGTTCTTTAACAATCTGGAAGAAGCAAGTAATTTGGATAGCGGAAGCGTCTTGAGATGGACGTGAAAACTATCCGGGTTGTGATTGTATCGATGTATCTCAAGATGATTCGAACTCTATGTTCGACTTAAATTGGAATACGGCACAACGCGAGAACTCAACCTGTAACGAGACAGACTCGTTATAGGGTCAAGCGAACAAGTGCATGTGGTGGATGCCTTGGCGATCACAGGCGATGAAGGACGCGGTAGCCTGCGAAAAGCTACGGGGAGCTGGCAAACGAGCTTTGATCCGTAGATGTCCGAATGGGGAAACCCACTCCTTTTGGAGTATCCATGGCTGAATACATAGGCCATGCGAAGCGAACGCGGTGAACTGAAACATCTAAGTAACCGCAGGAAAAGAAATCAACCGAGATTCCCAAAGTAGTGGCGAGCGAAATGGGATGAGCCTTGCACTCTTTATTTGTATTGTTAGCCGAACGCTCTGGAAAGTGCGGCCATAGCAGGTGATAGCCCTGTAGGCGAAAACAGTATGAAAGAACTAGGTGTGCGACAAGTAGGGCGGGACACGTGAAATCCTGTCTGAAGATGGGGGGACCATCCTCCAAGGCTAAATACTCGTGATCGACCGATAGTGAACCAGTACCGTGAGGGAAAGGCGAAAAGAACCCCGGGAGGGGAGTGAAATAGATCCTGAAACCGCATGCATACAAACAGTCGGAGCCTCGTAAGGGGTGACGGCGTACCTTTTGTATAATGGGTCAGCGACTTACGTTCAGTAGCAAGCTTAACCGTATAGGGCAGGCGTAGCGAAAGCGAGTCCGAATAGGGCGTTCAGTTGCTGGGCGTAGACCCGAAACCAAGTGATCTATCCATGGCCAGGATGAAGGTGCGGTAACACGTACTGGAGGTCCGAACCCACTAACGTTGAAAAGTTAGGGGATGAGCTGTGGATAGGGGTGAAAGGCTAAACAAACTTGGAAATAGCTGGTTCTCTCCGAAAACTATTTAGGTAGTGCCTCGTGTCTCACCTTCGGGGGTAGAGCACTGTCATGGTTGGGGGGTCTATTGCAGATTACCCCGCCATAGCAAACTCCGAATACCGAAGAGTGCAATCACGGGAGACAGACATCGGGTGCTAACGTCCGGTGTCAAGAGGGAAACAACCCAGACCGCCAGCTAAGGTCCCCAAATATAGCTAAGTGGGAAACGAAGTGGGAAGGCTAAAACAGTCAGGAGGTTGGCTTAGAAGCAGCCACCCTTTAAAGAAAGCGTAATAGCTCACTGATCGAGTCGTCCTGCGCGGAAGATGTAACGGGGCTAAGCTATATACCGAAGCTGCGGATGCGTGCTTTGCACGCATGGTAGGAGAGCGTTCCGTAAGCCTGCGAAGGTGCGTTGAAAAGCGTGCTGGAGGTATCGGAAGTGCGAATGCTGACATGAGTAGCGATAAAGGGGGTGAAAGGCCCCCTCGCCGTAAGCCCAAGGTTTCCTACGCAACGTTCATCGGCGTAGGGTGAGTCGGCCCCTAAGGCGAGGCAGAAATGCGTAGCTGATGGGAAGCAGGTCAATATTCCTGCACCATTGTTAGATGCGATGGGGGGACGGATCGCGGAAGGTTGTCCGGGTGTTGGAAGTCCCGGTCGCTGCATTGGAGAAGGCGCTTAGGCAAATCCGGGCGCGTAATTCAAGGGTGTGGCGCGAGCTCCTTAGGGAGCGAAGCAATTGGAAGTGGTTCCAAGAAAAGCCTCTAAGCTTCAGTCTAACGATGACCGTACCGCAAACCGACACAGGTGGGCGAGATGAGTATTCTAAGGCGCTTGAGAGAACTCGGGAGAAGGAACTCGGCAAATTGGTACCGTAACTTCGGGATAAGGTACGCCCTTGTAGCTTGACTGGCCTGCGCCAGGAGGGTGAAGGGGTTGCAATAAACTGGTGGCTGCGACTGTTTAATAAAAACACAGCACTCTGCAAACACGAAAGTGGACGTATAGGGTGTGACGCCTGCCCGGTGCCGGAAGATTAAATGATGGGGTGCAAGCTCTTGATTGAAGTCCCGGTAAACGGCGGCCGTAACTATAACGGTCCTAAGGTAGCGAAATTCCTTGTCGGGTAAGTTCCGACCTGCACGAATGGCGTAACGATGGCCACACTGTCTCCTCCCGAGACTCAGCGAAGTTGAAGTGTTTGTGATGATGCAATCTACCCGCGGCTAGACGGAAAGACCCCATGAACCTTTACTGTAGCTTTGCATTGGACTTTGAACCGATCTGTGTAGGATAGGTGGGAGGCTATGAAACCGGAACGCTAGTTTCGGTGGAGCCGTCCTTGAAATACCACCCTGGTTTGTTTGAGGTTCTAACCTTGGCCCGTGATCCGGGTCGGGGACAGTGCATGGTAGGCAGTTTGACTGGGGCGGTCTCCTCCCAAAGCGTAACGGAGGAGTACGAAGGTACGCTAGGTACGGTCGGAAATCGTGCTGATAGTGCAATGGCATAAGCGTGCTTAACTGCGAGACCGACAAGTCGAGCAGGTGCGAAAGCAGGTCATAGTGATCCGGTGGTTCTGTATGGAAGGGCCATCGCTCAACGGATAAAAGGTACTCTGGGGATAACAGGCTGATACCGCCCAAGAGTTCATATCGACGGCGGTGTTTGGCACCTCGATGTCGGCTCATCTCATCCTGGGGCTGTAGCCGGTCCCAAGGGTATGGCTGTTCGCCATTTAAAGAGGTACGTGAGCTGGGTTTAAAACGTCGTGAGACAGTTTGGTCCCTATCTGCCGTGGGCGTTGGATATTTGAAGGGGGCTGCTCCTAGTACGAGAGGACCGGAGTGGACGAACCTCTGGTGTACCGGTTGTCACGCCAGTGGCATCGCCGGGTAGCTATGTTCGGAAGAGATAACCGCTGAAAGCATCTAAGCGGGAAACTCGCCTTAAGATGAGATATCCCTGGGGACTAGATCCCCTTGAAGGGTCGTTCGAGACCAGGACGTTGATAGGTCAGGTGTGTAAGCGCAGTAATGCGTTCAGCTAACTGATACTAATTGCCCGTAAGGCTTGATCCTATAACAAGTCTGCCTTGTAGATCGGCGCCGTGCCTTGCACGAGCTGCGATCCAAAGCGACAAGTTGGATTCTCGTGTGTGATACACACAACTCAAAATTACTGCTTCTTCCCGGATTGGTTGTGCTGCAAAGCCAGCGCAACAACCCTCTTTGCCTGATGACCATAGCGAGTCGGTCCCACCCCTTCCCATCCCGAACAGGACCGTGAAACGACTCTACGCCGATGATAGTGCGGATTCCCGTGTGAAAGTAGGTAATCGTCAGGCTCCCTAAGCCGAGAACCCCCGCCCGAAAGGCGGGGGTTTTTGCATTGGCGCGGCAGAAATGCATGGGGGCGCGGAGTGGCCGGCCTGGCCATATCCAGGCGCCGAATGCGTCGAATCAGACACTTGCCGTTCCTGAGAACTCGCCGCTCCCGGCACGCCAATCGGCCAGTATCATCCGCGATCCCTTAGCCTATTGCTGCCATCTCCGATCAAAGCTGCAATTTCTCTCTCCCGCACCTGGGGCCGCACACTCGTACGTGATCAGCTTGCCATCGTCGACAACGAGTGTTGGGTCGCCACGCAAATCCCCCGCGGACAACGCACCGAACCACCGAAACTGAACCGATTCCCCCATCGCGTTTCGGCCAAATACCTCAGACACCGTACGAAATGAACGCTTTATTCGGCGTGTCCACGTAAAATTTGCGAATCCCCATCTCTGCACACAAAACGATGAACGCCGCCATTCAGGTAGCTAGGGCCGTTTGCCCGCATGATTGTCCGGACACGTGCGCAATGCGTGTGACCGTCGAAAACGGCAAGGCGATCAAGGTCACGGGGGATCCCGACCATCCGCCGACACAAGGCGTGTTGTGTACGAAAGTCAGTCGATACGCCGATCGCGTTCATCACCCCGACCGCCTCACCGTCCCGCTCAAGCGCGTCGGTGCCAAGGGGGAGGGGCATTTCGTACCCATCAGCTGGGACGAGGCGTTCGATGAGATCGGCCGTCGTCTCGGTGAAATCGCGGCGCGCGCGCCGGAAGCGATCATGCCGTACAGCTACGCAGGGACGATGGGGCTCGTGCAGGGGGAGGGCATCGCCCAGCGATTCTTCCACAAGCTCGGCGCCTCGCGGCTCGAGCGCACGATTTGCGCGGCGGCCGGTGCAGCGGGGTTGCGTTACACCTATGGCGGCAGTCTCGGCATGCACCTCGAGCATTTCGAGGAAAGCGAGCTGATTCTGATTTGGGGAGCAAACCCGATCGCGTCGAGCCTGCACTTCTGGACGCGCGCGCAGGAAGCGAAGCGCCGAGGCGCACGTCTTGTCGCCATCGATCCGTATCGTTCGCTGACGGCCGAGAAGTGTCATCAGCACATCGCGTTGAAGCCTGGTACCGACGGCGCGTTCGCACTCGGCATGATGCACGTGCTGATAACCGAAGACCTGCTCGACCACGATTACATCGCCAGCCATACGCTCGGCTTCGACGCGCTCAAGGAGCGGGCGATGTCCTATCCGCCGGAACGCGTTGCGCAGATCTGCGGGATCGACGCGTCGGAACTGATCGACCTTGCACGTTGTTACGGTGCCACCCGCAAGGCATCGATCCGACTCAACTACGGCATGCAGCGCGTTCGCGGCGGTGGCAACGCCGTACGCGCGATCGCAAGCCTGCCAGCACTCACGGGCGCCTGGCGGGACCGGGCCGGCGGGCTGTTGCTCTCGTCGTCGGAATCCGCGCCGGTCAACCAGGCTGCGCTGCTTCGTCCGGATTTGATGCCGGGCTGGCCGCACAAACTCCCGCGCATCATCAACATGAACGCAATCGGCGACGCGTTGCTGCACCCGGGCGACGCCACCTTCGGGCCGAAGGTCGAAGCGGTGATCGTATACAACTCGAACCCGGTGGCGGTCGCGCCGGATTCATCGAAGGTCGCGGCAGGGTTCGCGCGTGAGGATCTGTTCACGGTCGTTCTCGAGCATTTCAAGACAGATACCGTCGATTTCGCCGACATTGTGTTGCCGGCCACCACCCAGCTCGAGCATCTGGACATCCACAAATCGTACGGTCACACCTACGTGATGGCGAACCTGCCGTCGATTCCTCCGGTGGGACAGGCTCGGCCGAATACGGAGATCTTCCGCGGCATCGCGCGAAGCATGGGGCTCGATGAACCGGCGCTTTATCACAGCGACGAAGAGGTCGCGCGCGCGGCGCTCCGCTGGGACGATCCAGTGCTCGACAGCGATTGGGATACGCTCAAGCGCGATGGCTGGTTGAAACTCAAGCTGCCGGAGGCGCCGTTCGCAAACGGTGGTTTCCGCACGCCGTCCGGCAAGTGTGAGTTCTACAGCCCCCGACTCGAGCAGATGGGCGTGGATCCCGTGCCCGACTACCTGCCGCCGTTCGAGTCGGCAGAGGCCGCGCCGGAGCTCGCCGCACGCTATCCGCTCGCGATGATCTCGCCGCCGGCTCGCCACTTCCTGAACAGTACGTTTGTGAACGTCGACAGCCTGCGTCATACCGAAGGCGAGCCGCATCTCGACATCCACCCGTCTGACGCCGATGCGCGCGGGATCGCGGAAGGTGACGTCGTTCGCATCTTCAACGACCGCGGATCGATGCAGGCGCTCGCGAGAGTTACCGATCGAGCGCGCGCAGGGCTCGTCGTCGGGCTGTCGATCTGGTGGAAGAAACTGTCGCCGGACGGCAGAAACGCGAACGAAGTGACGAGCCAGGCACTTACCGATCTCGGGAATTCGGCGACGTTCTACGACTGCCTCGTGGAAGTTGAGCGCGTTTGATCGGATATCCCCGTATGATCAGACGAATTTCCACGGAAGTTCGAAGTGGACATCTAACCCTGTTGTCTCGGAACGAGCGAGCCGTTACGATGCGTTTTAGCACGACCATTCGAAAATCAGTGAGGAGACGCGCGGTATGGACAAAATTTGGCTGAAATCGTACCCACCCGGCGTTCCAGCCGAAATTGACGCGTCTCCTTATCCCTCTGTTCCCGACCTGCTCGACGAAAGCTTCCGGCAGTATCGCGACCGCACGGCATTCGTCTGCATGGGCAAGGGCATCACGTACGGCGAACTCGACAAGCTGTCGCGCCAGTTCGGCGCGTGGCTGCAATCGCGCGGGCTTGCGCGCGGCGCGCGCGTCGCGATCATGATGCCGAACGTGCTGCAGTACCCTGTGGCGATCGCTGCGGTGCTGCGCGCGGGCTACACCGTCGTCAACGTCAATCCGCTCTATACGCCGCGCGAGCTCGAGCATCAGCTGAAGGACAGCGGTGCGGAGGCGATCGTCATCCTCGAGAATTTTGCGTCGACGCTGCAGGCCGTCATCGCGAATACGGGCGTCAAGCACGTCGTCGTCGCATCGATGGGCGATCTGCTGGGCATCAAGGGATGGCTCGTCAACTACGTCGTGCGCAACGTCAAGAAGATGGTGCCTGCCTGGCAGCTGCCGTCGTTCACGCGCTTCAAAGCCGCACTGTCGGAAGGGGCGCGCCAGGCATTCAAGGCGCAGAAGATCGGCCCCGATGACGTCGCGTTCCTGCAATACACGGGCGGTACGACCGGCGTGGCGAAGGGGGCGACGCTGCTGCACCGGAACATCGTGTCGAACGTGTTGCAGGCGGGCGCCTGGCATCATCCGGCGCATGAGAAATTCCCCGACGTGAAACAGTTCGTGACTGTTGTCGCGCTGCCGCTGTATCACGTGTTCGCGCTGACCGTCTGCGGCTTCCTGACGATGCGTACCGGCGGCATGGGCATCCTGATCCCGAACCCGCGCGACATCGCCGGGATGATCAAGGAACTGAAGGGCTACCAGATCTCGACGATCCCGGCAGTCAATACGCTGTACAACGCACTGCTGAACCACCCGGAATTCAATCAGCTCGACCTGTCGAAGCTCGTGATCGCCAACGGCGGCGGCATGGCGATCCAGGAAGGCGTCGCGAAACGCTGGTATGAAAAGACCCATACGGCAATCATCGAAGGTTACGGGTTGTCCGAAACGTCGCCGGTGGCGACCTGCAACCCCGTGACGGCGACCGAGTACAGCGGGACGATCGGCTTGCCGCTGCCGTCGACCGAAGTGGCGATTCGCGACGACGCCGGCAACGACGTCGCGCTCGGCGAACCCGGCGAGATCTGCATTCGCGGGCCGCAGGTGATGGCCGGCTACTGGAACCGGCCGGACGAAACCGCGAAGGTCATGTTCGCGGACGGCTTCTTCAAGACGGGCGACGTCGGCGTGATGGATGCGCGAGGTTACGTGAAGATCGTCGACCGGAAGAAGGACATGATCCTCGTGTCGGGCTTCAACGTGTACCCGAACGAAGTCGAGGACGTGGTGGCGTCGCATCCGGGCGTGTTCGAGGTGGCGGCGGTCGGCGTGCCCGACGAGCATTCCGGCGAAGCCGTGAAGTTGTTCGTCGTGAAGAAGGACCCGGCGCTCACCGACAAGGACATCCTTGCCTACTGCAAGGAGCGGCTCACCGGCTACAAGCGGCCGAAGCTGGTCGAGTTCCGTACGGAGCTGCCGAAAACGAACGTCGGCAAGATCCTGCGGCGCGAACTGCGCGACGGACGCGCGTAACGGCGTGGTCGAACGAAAGGGAAGCCCGGCTTGTGCCGGGCTTTTTGTTTTGTGGCGTGGCTCCGGTGAGGCTGTTTTCGAGCGACGCGGCCGCCGGAGTGGGCTTGCGGTGGCGGCAGCACGTTTCGATGCCGCAGGGGCAGCATGGCAACCCCGAAACCGGTTTGTCGGAGGCGGGACGATTCGCCACGCTCAGGCTTCGCGGCTGCACCGACCGGATAAGAAAAAGGCGCCCGAAGGCGCCTTCAATATGCTGCGGCTTGCCAGGCAAGCTGATTAGAACTTGTGGCGGATGCCGACGCGTGCTGCGACCTGGTTGGCCGAGCTCGAACCTGCGAGACCGTTGATCGCTGCCGTCGCCTTCAGGACATTGCCGTTCGAGTCGAGCACGTTGCCCGATGCGTGTTGGTACACGCCGATTGCGTACACGTCCGTACGCTTCGACAGGAAGTAGTCGACGCCCAGCGAGCCTTGGTGGTACTTGGCTGCCGAGTTGCCGTCGATCTTGCTGCCTTGCGTGTAATCGTACGCAGCGCCGAGAATCAGCGCCGGGGTCAGCTGATACTTGAAGTTGATTTCGCCGTTGTTGAACGTCGCGGTCTGGTTCACGAACGGGCCTGCCGAGAAGCCCTTGAACTTCGTGTTCGAGTACGTCGCGCCGATCGTCGCTGCGCCGAACGTGTAGGCGCCGCCTGCACCGATGACCTGGTACGTGTTCGCGTTGTTCGCGTACGCGCCGTAGATCGGCGACGAGACCGACGAAGACGCCGAGCCGTTGTTGAACATGCCGCCGAACTGGTTCGGCGTACGTGCGTTCAAGTAACCGACGCCCAAGACCAGCGGGCCGTTGTTGTAGCCTGCGCCGAGCGACCAGACCTGGTTCTTCGAGAACTGGCCTGCCTGACCGCCGAAGCTGTACAAGCCGCCGAACGAGAAGCCGCCGTACGTGTTGCTCGTGAACTTGACCGCGTTGTTCACGCGATACGCGTTGTTGAAGTTGTCGAGGTCACCCGGGTGAGCAGCGATGTAGCCGCCCCACTGGTCGCCTGCCTCGAGCGGGCCGACGAAGTCGACGACGGAGTCGTATTGACGACCCAGCGTGACCGTACCGTACTGGCTCGACAGGCCCACGTAAGCTTGACGACCGAACATCAGGCCGCCCTGACCGAGCTTGCCGCTGTTCACGTCGAAACCGTTTTCGAGGGTGAAGATCGCCTTCAGGCCGCCACCGAGGTCTTCGGTGCCGCGCAGGCCGAAGCGGCTGCCTTGCATCACGCCGCTGGCCATGCTGTACAGGTGCTTGCCGCCCGCGTTGTTGTTGAAGAGCAGGCCTTCATCGATGATGCCGTAAAGCGTCACGCTGCTTTGCGCGTGGGCAGCGCCAGCGAACGCGCCCAGCGCGACGAGCGCGAGAAGCGACTTTTTCATTAACGGATCTCCAAAATTCACTGAATTTTTCTGGCGGGGCGGATAGTTATGTTCTGTTGACGGGCCCCATCAACTTCGCAAGAAGTCGCACGTAATGTAGCAAAACCGTTTTTTGCCACAAAGCGAAATGCCGCAGCTCAAGGTCGCCATGTTTCCTTTATGCAACAATGGTTAAAATCACGGGTTAACCGCAATTTCCGCTGAATAATCAAGTCGGTTACGCAGCGGACTCGTGCCCTTGCCGCTCGCGGCAGCACCTGCAGCCAGGAGAACAGGATGGTGTTGGATGAACTGATCAGCGAATTCGATCGCGGCCTGCGATCGCTGACCGGCATTAGCCGGATGAGCCGGCCGGTGCCCGCGCCGGCGGAGGTGCCGGCCGTCGAACTGACGCCTGCGGAGCGTACGCATGCCGCCGGGCTGATGCGCGTGAACCACGTCGGGGAGGTCTGCGCACAGGCGCTGTACCAGGCGCAGAAACTCACCGCGCGCACGGCGTCGGCGAAGGCGATGTTCGAGGAGGCCGCACGCGAGGAGGAGGATCACCTCGCGTGGACCGCGCATCGCCTGAAAGAACTCGACTCGCGCCCGAGCCTGCTGAACCCGCTCTGGTATGCGGGTTCGCTCGCAATCGGCGTGGCGGCCGGCGCGCTCGGCGACAAGGTCAGCCTCGGCTTCATGGCAGAGACCGAACGGCAGGTCGAGAGCCATCTCGAAGGCCACATGTCCGAGTTGCCGGCGGCCGATACCGCGTCGCGCGCGATCGTCGACCAGATGCGTATCGACGAGGTGAAGCACGGCAAGGCTGCGGCCGACGCAGGCGGCATCGAGCTGCCGCTGCCCGCGCGGATGCTGATGCGCGCCGCGTCGAAAGTCATGACGAGCACTGCGTACTATCTGTGAGATTCCCACCGGGGCGATGCATGACGTCGCCCCGGTTCCCCACCGCTGATACCGCCCGTTTATTCCGCGTTTTCCCGCCCCCGAAAGCCCCGTCCGCACACCCGTCTGGCCCGTCTTTCTCACGTATCACCTTCACAAGTTGCACTAGCTCATTCATTTATAACGGTTTTTAGAATGAGGGGTCGCATGAGCATGTGCGCGTAAGTCCTTGTTCTAACTAACAAAATTCGTCAAAAAAGCGGGCCGCTCCCTTGACCGTGCCACACCCTTCCTCTAAAGTGGGAGACAGTGTGAGAAAGTGTATTTTTGTGTGATTTGGCGGGCTATTCCGGCTAAATTCTCAGCATGTAGCGGGTGCTTCGGTGCCCTGAACGGGAGAGCGGAAAGTGTTCCAAGGGGCGTCGGCGCTGACGCTCGATGCGAAAGGGCGGATGTCGGTGCCGGCTCGCTATCGCGAAGCGCTGCAAGGACAGGCAGAAGGACGGGTGACTGTGACCAAGCACCCGGACGGCTGCCTGTTGCTGTTTCCGCGCCCCGAATGGGAAGTATTCCGCGCCAAGATCGCCGCGCTGCCGATGGACGCGCACTGGTGGCGGCGCATTTTTCTCGGCAATGCGATGGATGTCGATCTCGACAGCGCGGGCCGGATTCTCGTATCGCCCGAGCTGCGCATGGCAGCCGGACTGGAAAAGGAAGTCATGTTGTTGGGAATGGGTAGTCACTTCGAGCTGTGGGATTCGCAGACCTACAACGCGAAGGAGCAGGCAGCGATGGCGCAGGGCATGCCCGACGCGCTGAAGAATTTCACGTTCTGATTGCGGTGACGGAGACGCCCGCGATGGGAAACGAATTGCAGCATCGGACCGTGTTGTTGGACGAAGCGGTCGAATCGCTCGTGACGCGACCGGACGGCATTTATGTCGACGGTACGTTCGGGCGCGGCGGCCATAGCCGTGCGGTGCTCGCGCGGCTGGCGCCGGGCGGGCGGCTGATCGCGTTCGACAAGGATCCGAGGGCGATCGAGACGGCGCAGGGCATTGAGGATGCGCGCTTCTCGATCGTGCATGACAGCTTTGCATCGATGCGCGACGCGCTTGCGGCGCGCGGCGTCGAGAAGGTGTCGGGGGTGTTGCTCGACCTGGGCGTGTCCTCGCCGCAGGTGGACGATCCGGCGCGCGGCTTCAGCTTCCGCGCCGATGGTCCGCTGGACATGCGGATGGATCCGACGCGCGGCGAGTCGGCGGCGGAATGGCTCGCACGGGCTTCGGTGCAGGAATTGACGGAGGTGATACGGGATTATGGGGAAGAACGGTTTGCTTTTCAGATTGCAAAGGCGCTTGTTGCTCGCCGGGCAGAGTCCGACCGTCTTGGGCCTCTCGACACCACGGGCGAGCTTGCCCAAATCGTGGGTCACGTCGTCAAAACCCGTGAGAAGGGCAAGGATCCGGCAACCCGCACCTTTCAGGCTATACGGATTCACGTCAATCAAGAGCTTGCGGACCTGCAAGTCGTACTAGACGCGGCATTGTCGTTGCTGGAGCAAGGGGGGCGGCTGGTGGTCATCAGCTTTCATTCACTCGAGGACCGGATCGTCAAGCGATTCATGCAGGCGCACGCGAGTGCGCCTGCGGTCGATCGTCGCCTGCCGATCCGCGCCGTCGACCTCCCGAGCCCGCCGCTCAAGATCGTCAGCCGCCAGTTTCCGAGTGAAGCGGAAGTCGCAGCGAACCCGCGCGCCCGCTCCGCCGTGATGCGCATTGCGGAGCGCGTCACGCCATGAGCCGCTTCAACATCTTCCTGCTGATCATCGTGATGGGTTGCGCGCTGTCGGTCGTCAATTCGACGAACCAGCAGCGCCAGATCTTCATCCAGCTGCAGCGTGCGCAGTCGCAGGAGCGTCAGCTCCAGCAGGACTACGCGCAGCTTCAATATCAGCAGAGCGCGCTGTCGAAGACGTCGCGCATCGAGCAGCTCGCGAACGATTCACTGAAGATGCAGCCGATCACGACCGGCCGCACGCAATACCTGACGCTGCCGCCCGGCGCCGCGAAGGCGATCGATGCGCCGATCCCGGCTTCGGCGGACACGGCCGGCAAGGGCAAGGGAGGCGCGCGATGAAGCCGTCTCCGCAGCGCCATAACGTGAAGTTCTCGTCGAGCCCCGTGCTCGGCGTGCATCTGCCGATGTGGCGCTCGAAGCTCGTCGTGTTCCTGCTGTTCATGGCGTTCGTCGCGCTGGCCGCACGCGCGTTCTGGATCCAGGGGCCCGGCAACGCGTTCTATCGGAAGCAGGGCGAAAGCCGCTATCAGCGCACGATCGATCTGCCGGCGACGCGCGG
Organism: Burkholderia sp. AU27893; assembly: GCF_002223205.1. NCBI lineage: Bacteria > Pseudomonadati > Pseudomonadota > Betaproteobacteria > Burkholderiales > Burkholderiaceae > Burkholderia > Burkholderia sp. AU27893. Next base: position 558,924 of record NZ_NKFD01000001.1, read on the forward strand.
CAAGATTCTCGACCGTAACGGGCTCGTGCTCGCGACGAGCCTGCCCGTGCGCGCGATCTGGGCGATTCCCGACGCGGTGCCGGACGATCTCGATGCCGACAAGGTCAATCAGCTCGGCAAGCTCCTCGGCATGACGTCGAAGGAACTACGCGTGAAGCTGTCGGAAGACAAGGGTTTCGTCTACGTCAAGCGCCAGGTGCCGATCGACGTCGCGGACAAGGTCGCCGCGCTCGACATTCCCGGTATCTATCAGCGCAACGAATACAAGCGCTTCTATCCGGAAGGCGAGATCACCGCTCACCTGATCGGTTTCACGAACGTCGAGGACGAAGGGCAGGAAGGCGTCGAGCTGGGCGACCAGAAGATGCTGTCCGGTACGTCGGGCATGCGTCGCGTGATCAAGGACCGGATGGGGCACATCGTCGAGGACGTCGCCGAGCAGATCCCGCCGCACAACGGCACCGACGTCGACCTGTCGATCGACAGCAAGATCCAGTACATCGCGTACGCGAACCTGAAGTCCGCCGTCGAGAAGTTCAAGGCGAAGGCCGGCGCGGCGATGGTCGTCGACGTGCGCACCGGCGAGGTGCTCGCACTCGTCAACTACCCGACGTACAACCCGAACGACCGCTCGCGCATGACGGGCGAGCAGTTGCGCAACCGGATCATGACCGACGTGTTCGAGCCGGGCTCGATCATGAAGCCGTTTACGGTGTCGCTTGCGCTCGACCTGCACCGCGTGACGCCGAACACGCTCGTCGAGACGGGCAACGGGCATTTCGTGCTCGATGGCGCACCGATCACCGACGACGCGGGTTTCGGCACGCTGACGGTCGGCGGCGTGATCCAGAAGTCGAGCAACATCGGCGCGACGAAGATCGCGATGACGATGCGGCCCGAGGAAATGTGGAATATGTATACGAGCATCGGCCTCGGCCAGGCGCCGAAGGTCGGGTTCCCGGGCGCGGTGGCCGGCCGCCTGCGTCCGTGGAAGAGCTGGCGCCGCATCGAGCAGGCGACGATGTCGTACGGCTATGGCCTGTCGGTGTCGCTGTTCCAGCTCGCGCGCGCCTACACGGCGATCGCGCATGACGGCGAGCTGATGCCCGTGACCATTTTCAAGACCGACCCCAACCAGCCGGTCGTCGGCACGCAGGTGTTCAACCCGACCACCGCGCGCGAAGTGCGCGCGATGCTCGAGACGGTGGTGGCGCCGGGCGGCACGTCGCCGGATGCGGCCGTGCCGGGCTATCGCGTCGGCGGCAAGAGCGGTACCGCGTACAAGCATGAAGGTCACGGCTACACGCGCAAGTACCGCGCGTCGTTCGTCGGGATGGCGCCGATGCCGAATCCGCGCATCGTCGTCGCGGTGTCGGTCGACGAGCCGACCGCCGGCAGCCACTTTGGCGGCCAGGTGTCCGGCCCCGTATTCTCGGCGATCGCCGGCGACACGATGCGTGCGCTGAACGTGCCGCCGAACATGCCGATCAAGCAGCTCGTCGTGTCTGACGATTCGCCGGCAGCACCTTCCGCGACGGGGCCGCAAAAGCTGCCCGCGGGTGGCGGTGCGAAGCATATGATCGTGTCCAGCACGACGCGTAATTCACCAGGAGTTGTTCGATGAGCGCCGCTCGCAGTTCCCATCCGGCGCATCAGCAGATCGCAGCCGCGCTTGCGTGGCTGCGTCAGCATGTGGCCCCCGCAGCGCAACTGCATGCCGACACGCGCAGCCTCGAGGCGGGCGACGTGTTTTTTGCGTATGCAGTCGATGGGGCCGACAACCGCGCATTCATTGCCGAAGCCGTCGCGCGCGGTGCGGCCGCCGTGCTGTATCAGCCGGAAGGGCTGGCCGCTGCGCCGGCGGTGCCTGTCGCACTGGCCGTGCCGGCGCTCGACCAGCTCGCCGGCGAGATCGCCAGCGGCTGGTACGGCGATCCGAGCGACAACCTGCTCGCGGTGGGGGTGACCGGCACGAACGGCAAGACCTCGTGCACGCAGTGGATCGCCACCGCGCTGACGGCGCTGCACCAGCCGTGCGCGGTGATCGGCACGCTCGGCACCGGGATGCCCGGCCAGCTCGTGCCGACCGGTTTCACGACCCCCGACGCGCCGCAACTGCAGCGCAGCCTCGCGCAATTGCGCGACGCGGGCGCGAAGGCCGTGGCGATGGAGGTGTCGTCGCACGCGCTGCACCAGGGGCGCGTGAACGGTACGGCTTTCGACATCGCGGTGTTTACGAACCTCACGCAGGATCACCTCGACTATCACGGCACGTTCGACGCGTACGAAGCCGCGAAGGCGAAGCTGTTCGCATGGCGCGGCCTGCGCGCGGCAGTCGTCAACCGCGACGACGCAGCAGGTCGGCGCCTGCTCGAGAAACTGGCCGGTCGCGTGCGTACGATCGCGTACGGGATCGGTGATGCACCGGTGCCGGACGCCGATCGCGAACTGGTCGCGCTCGACGTGCGCGCCACCGCGACCGGCACGGCGTTCCGCCTGCGTTCGTCGTGGGGCGACGCGGACGTCGAGGTCGGCACGCTCGGCACGTTCAACGTCAGCAACCTGCTGGCCGTGCTCGGTTCGTTGCTCGCGGCGGACGTGCCGTTCGACGCGGCGCTCGCCGAGATCGCACGGCTCGAGTCCGTCAACGGCCGGATGCAGCGGCTCGGCGGCCGGCTGCAGAACGACGAACCGCTGGTCGTGATCGACTACGCACACACGCCCGACGCGCTCGAAAAGACGCTCGACGCGCTGCGCCCGATCGCCACGGCGCGCGGCGGCCGGCTCGTCTGCATGTTCGGCTGCGGCGGCGATCGCGATGCGACGAAGCGCCCGCTGATGGGCGCGATCGCGGAGCGGCTCGCCGATGAAACCGTCGTCACGAGCGACAACCCGCGCAGCGAGGATCCGCAGCGCATCATCGACCAGATCGTCGCGGGCATGACCGCGCCCGATCACGCACGCCGTATCGAGGATCGCGCGAGCGCGATCCTGCAGGCCGTGCGCGGCGCGGCACGCGAGGATGTCGTCGTGCTGGCCGGCAAGGGCCACGAGGCCACGCAGGAAATCATGGGCAAGAAGCGCACGTTCTCCGACCAGGATCACGCGCGGCTCGCGCTGGCAGCGCGCGCGACGCACGGCAAGGGAGGCGCCGAATGACGATGCTCAGTCTCGGCGAAGCCGCTCGCCTGATCCCCGGCGCGACCGTCCACGGCGACGCGGGCGTCACGTTCGACCGGGTGTCGACGGACAGCCGCACGGCCGGCCCCGGCGACCTGTTCGTCGCACTGAAAGGCGAGCGCTTCGATGCGCACGACTTCCTCGGCGATGTCGCCGCGCGCGGGGCTGCCGCGGCGCTGGTCGCGCACGTGCCGGCGGGCGTCACGATGCCGGTGATCGAAGGCGGTGAAACGCGTGCTGCGCTCGGCGCGCTTGCGCATGGCTGGCGCCAACGATTCGCGCTGCCGCTCGTCGCGGTGACGGGCAGCAACGGCAAGACGACCGTCAAGGAAATGATCGCGTCGATCTTCGCGGCGGCGGTCGGCGCCGACGCGCGGCTCGCGACGGCCGGCAACCTGAACAACGATGTCGGCCTGCCGCTGACGCTGCTGCGCCTGTCGGCCGCGCATCGTCTCGCGGTGATCGAGATCGGGATGAATCACCCGGGCGAGACGGAAGTCCTTGCGCGCCTCACAGCGCCGACGGTCGCGCTCGTCAACAACGCGCAGCGCGAGCACCAGGAGTTCATGGCGACGGTCGAAGCCGTCGCGCTCGAGCACGCGGCCGTGATTCACGCGCTGCCGCCGGACGGCGTCGCGGTGTTCCCGGCCGATGACGCATACGCGGGCATCTGGCGCGTTGCGGCAACCGGCAACCGGATCCTCGATTTCGCGCTGCACGATGCCGAACGGCAGAACGACGCGCAGGTCACGGGCCGCCTGCATGGCGGCGAACTCGCGATCGACACGCCCGCGGGCGCCGTCACGGTGCGGCTGCGCGCGCTCGGCGAGCACAACGCGCGCAACGCGCTGGCCGCCACGGCGGCGGCGCTGGGCGCCGGCGTCGCGCTGTCGGCGATCAAGCAGGGGCTCGAATCGTTCGAACCGGTCAAGGGCCGGCTGCAGGTGAAACAGGCGATCGCAGGCAGCCTCGCGGGCGCAACGGTCGTCGACGATACGTACAACGCGAATCCCGATTCGATGCGTGCCGCGATCGACGTTCTTGGCGCGCAACCGGCGCCGCGCGTGCTGGTGATTGGCGACATGGGCGAGGTCGGCGACGAAGGCCCGGCCTTCCATCGCGAAGTCGGTGCCTATGCGCGCGAGCGCGGGATCGACGCGCTGTTCGCGCTCGGCGACGCGTCGCGCGATGCCTGCACCGCGTACGGCGACACGGCCCGCCATTTCGACGACGTCGACGCGCTGGTCGGCGCATTGCTCGCGGCGGGTTACGGCGCGCAGGCGACGCTGCTCGTGAAGGGCTCGCGGTACATGAAGATGGAGCGCGTGGTCGACGCGCTGACGAACCAACCCGCAGCGGGCACGACGCCCGCTGCACACTGAGTAGAAGGAAGGAAGCATGCTGCTGGCGCTGGCGCAATGGCTGCAAGGAGACGCAAGCTTTTTGCGCTTGTTCACGTACCTCACGTTCCGTGCGGTGATGGCCACCATCACCGCGCTCGGGATCGGGCTCGTGTGCGGACCGTGGGTGATCCGCAAGCTGACGCAAATGAAGGTCGGTCAGGCCGTGCGCAAGGACGGCCCGCAGACGCATCTGGTCAAGTCCGGCACGCCGACGATGGGCGGCGTGCTGATCCTGATCGGCATCGCGGTCGCGACGCTGCTGTGGGGCGACCTGACCAACCGTTTCATCTGGATCGTGATGCTCGTCACGTTCGGTTTCGGCGTGATCGGCTGGGTCGACGATTACCGCAAGGTCGTCCACAAGGATCCGCGCGGGATGTCGTCGCGCGAGAAGTATTTCTGGCAATCGGTGATCGGGCTGTTCGCGGCCGTCTACCTCGCCTTCAGCGTATCCGAGGCGAACAACGTGCGTGTGTTCGACCTGTTCATGGCATGGGTGAGGAGCGGCCTGTCGATGGGGCTGCCGGCACGCGCCGACCTGATGCTGCCGTTCCTGAAGTCGATCAGCTACCCGCTCGGCGTGTGGGGCTTTATCGTGCTGACGTACTTCGTGATCGTCGGCGCGAGCAACGCGGTGAACCTGACGGACGGCCTCGACGGCCTCGTGATCATGCCGGTCGTGCTGGTCGGTGCGTCGCTGGGTGTGTTCGCGTACGTGATGGGCAGCGCAGTCTATTCAAAATACCTGCTGTTCCCGCACATTCCGGGCGCGGGCGAACTGCTGATCTTCTGTTCCGCGATGGGTGGGGCAGGGCTCGCGTTCCTCTGGTACAACACGCACCCCGCGCAGGTGTTCATGGGTGACGTCGGCGCGCTGGCGCTCGGCGGCGCGCTCGGCACGGTCGCGGTGATCGTGCGCCAGGAAATCGTGCTGTTCATCATGGGCGGCATCTTCGTCGCGGAAACGCTGTCGGTGATGCTGCAGGTTTCGTGGTTCAAGTACACGAAAAAGCGCTACGGCGAAGGGCGGCGCCTGCTGAAGATGGCGCCGCTGCATCACCATTTCGAATTGTCCGGCTGGAAGGAAACGCAGGTGGTCGTGCGTTTCTGGATCATCACGCTGATGCTGTGCCTGTTCGGTCTGACCACCCTCAAGCTGCGGTAAAGGAAAGGTAACAAGGATGTCTGGCGAGATGTTTGGAGATCGGCAACGGCCGATGGTGCTCGTACTGGGGCTCGGGGAATCGGGTCTCGCGATCGCGCGATGGTGCGCGAGGCACGGGTGCCGGCTGCGTATTGCCGATACCCGCGAGGCGCCGCCGAACCTTGCCGCGCTGCAGGCCGAAGGCATCGATGCGGAATTCGTCGGCGGGGCGTTCACGCCTGCGCTGCTCGACGGCGGTGTCGAGCTCGTCGGGCTGAGCCCCGGGCTGTCGCCGCTCGAACCGGCACTCGCGTCACTGGTCGCGGCCGCGAACGAACAGGGCGTCGCGGTGTGGGGCGAGCTGGAATTCTTCGCGCAGGCGCTGCGCGCGCTCGGCACGAGCGGCTACCAGCCGAAGGTGCTCGCGATCACCGGCACCAACGGCAAGACCACGACGACGAGCCTCACCGGCCTGCTGTGCCAGCGCTCGGGCAAGAAGGTCGCCGTCGCGGGCAATATCAGCCCGGCGATGCTCGACCGGCTCGCCAGCGCGATCGACGAAACCGCGCTGCCCGACGTGTGGGTGCTCGAACTGTCGAGCTTCCAGCTCGAGACCGCGCGCACGTTCGCTCCCGATGCGGCCGCGATCCTCAACATCACGCAGGACCACCTCGACTGGCACGGCAGCTTCGACGCGTACGCGCAGGCAAAGGGCCGGATCTTCGGCGCAACGACGACGCGCGTGCTGAACCGCGACGATGCGGCCGTGATGAAGTTCGCCCCGGCAGCCGGCGCGGCCGACGCGCCGCGCACGATCACGTTCGGCCTGAACGAACCGGTGCAGGACGGCGACTACGGGCTGTCGCGCGATAACGGCATCGCGTGGCTGGTCGAAGCGGTCGATCGCGACGCCCCGGACGAAACCGCGACGACGACCCGTCGGCGCAAGCGCGACGCCGCGCATACGCCCGACATCGCTCAGAAGCGCCTGATGCCGGCCGACGCGCTGCGCATCCGCGGGCTGCACAACGCGGCGAACGCGCTGGCCGCGTTCGCGCTCGCCCGCGCGATCGACCTGCCGGCCGCGCCGCTGCTGCACGCGCTGCGCGAGTACCGCGGCGAAGCGCATCGCGTCGAAGTGATCGCGACGATCGACGACGTGGACTACGTCGACGACAGCAAGGGCACGAACGTCGGCGCGACGGTTGCGGCGCTCGACGGGCTGGCGCAGAAGATCGTGCTGATCGCCGGCGGCGACGGCAAGGGGCAGGATTTCGCACCGCTGGTCGCGCCGGTCGCGCGCTGGTGCCGCGCGGTGATGCTGATCGGCCGCGACGCACCGGCGCTCCGCGACACGCTCGCCGAAACGGGCGTGCCGCTCGCCGACCACACGACGCTCGAAGGAGCGGTGCACGCGGCGGCCGACCTCGCGGAGCCGGGCGATGCGGTGCTGCTGTCGCCTGCCTGCGCGAGCCTCGACATGTTCAGGAACTACGCCCATCGCGCGGATGTGTTCCGCGCGGCGGTCGACGAAATCGCCATCGACAAAGGAGCGACGCCATGAGCTGGTCCGATCGCCTCGTCTCCCGTTTCAACGATCGTCGCGACACCGGCGGCAATGCCGCGGGCGGCCGCGTCGCGTCGGCCACGCGCGCCGCGACGGGCGGCCTCGCGAGCGTCGTCAACGGCGTGCGCCCGAGCCGTTCGCGGATGCTCGACTTCGACTACTCGCTGCTGTGGGTCGCGATCGCGCTGCTCGGGCTCGGCGTCGTGATGGTGTATTCGGCGTCGATCGCGATGCCCGATTCGCCGAAATACGCGTCCTATCACGATTACGCGTTCCTGATGCGCCACTGCATTTCGCTCGCCGTCGCGTTCGTCGCGGCGGTGGTCGCGTTCCGCGTGCCGGTGTCGACGTGGGACAAATACGCGCCGCAACTCTTCCTGATCGCGCTCGTCGGCCTCGTGATCGTGCTGATCCCGCACGTCGGCAAGGGCGTGAACGGTGCGCGCCGCTGGATTCCGCTCGGCATCACGAACATGCAGCCGTCGGAAATCATGAAGCTCGCGGTGACGATCTACGCGGCGAACTACACGGTGCGCAAGCAGGAATACATGCAGAGCTTCGCCAAGGGCTTCCTGCCGATGGCGTTCGCGGTCGGCCTGGTCGGTGCGCTGCTGCTGCTCGAGCCGGACATGGGCGCGTTCATGGTGGTCGCGGCGATCGCGATGGGCGTGCTGTTCCTCGGCGGCGTGAACGGCAAGCTGTTCGGCGGCCTGGTCGCCACCGCGATCGGCACCTTTACGATGCTGGTGTGGCTGTCGCCGTGGCGTCGCGAGCGGATTTTCGCGTACCTCGATCCGTGGGACGAGCGCTACGCGCAGGGCAAGGCGTACCAGCTCACGCACTCGCTGATCGCGTTCGGCCGCGGCGAATGGTTCGGCGTCGGCCTCGGCGGCAGCGTCGAGAAGCTGAACTACCTGCCGGAAGCGCATACCGACTTCATCCTCGCGGTGATCGGCGAGGAGCTCGGTTTCGTCGGCGTGCTGGTCGTGATCCTGCTGTTCTACTGGATCGTGCGCCGCGCGTTCGAGATCGGCCGCCAGGCGCTCGCACTCGATCGCACGTTCGCGGGCCTGATGGCGAAGGGGATCGGCATCTGGTTCGGCGCGCAGACCTTCATCAACATGGGCGTGAACCTCGGGCTGCTGCCGACCAAGGGCCTGACGCTGCCGCTCGTGAGCTACGGCGGCTCGGGCATTTTGCTGAACTGCGTCGCGCTCGCGGTGCTGCTGCGCGTGGACTACGAAAACCGGGTGCTGATGCGCGGAGGGAAGGTATGACCGCGTCGCAACGCACGCTGATGGTGATGGCAGGCGGCACCGGGGGCCACGTGTTCCCGGGGCTCGCGGTCGCGCACCGGATGGAAGCGGCGGGCTGGCGAGTCGTGTGGCTCGGCAATCCGGCCGGGATGGAAGCGACGCTCGTGCCGAAGCACGGCATTCCGATGGAATACGTGCGGTTCGGCGGGCTGCGCGGCAAGGGTTTGAAGACCAAGCTGACGCTGCCGTTCAACCTGCTGCGCGCATGCGGACAGAGCCTCGCCGCGCTGCGCCGCGTACGGCCCGACGTCGTGCTCGGGATGGGCGGCTACATCACGTTCCCGGCGGGCGTGATGACCGCGCTGTCGGGCCGTCCGCTCGTGCTGCATGAACAGAATTCGATCGCGGGCCTGACGAACAAGGTGCTCGCGAAATTCGCGAAACGCGTGCTCGTCGCGTTCCCCGGCGCGCTGCCGCACGCGGAATGGACGGGTAACCCGATTCGCGCGGAACTTGCCGGCACGCAAGCGCCCAAAGCACGCTATGCATCGCGCAGCGGCCCGTTGAACGTGCTGGTCGTCGGCGGCAGCCTCGGGGCGGCCGCGCTGAACGAGGTCGTGCCGCGCGCGCTGGCGATGCTGGCGCCGGGCGAACGCCCGCGCATCGTGCACCAGGCCGGCGCGAAGCACATCGAAGCATTGAAGGCGAATTACGAAGCGGCCGGTTTCGCGGCCGGCGAGGACGTGCGGCTCGTGCCGTTCATCGACGACATGGCGGCCGCGTATGCGGCGGCGGATCTCGTGATCTGCCGGTCGGGGGCGATGACGGTGTCGGAGATCGCGGCGGTGGGCGTGGCGGCGCTGTTCGTGCCGTTCCCGTACGCGGTCGACGATCACCAGACGAGCAACGCCGCGTTCCTCGCCGATGCGGGCGCGGCCGTCCTGGTGCAACAACGCGACCTGTCGGCGGAACTGCTTGCCGACTGGCTGCGCGGCCAGTCGCGGGCATCGCTCGCGGACATGGCGGAGCGTTCGCGCTCGCTGGCGAAGCCCGAGGCCACCGACGAAGTCGCGCGCGTGTGCGCGAAGGCGGCCGGCGCGAACTTGGAAACACTGCAATGAAACACATCGTCAAACACATTCATTTCGTCGGGATCGGCGGCGCGGGCATGAGCGGCATCGCTGAAGTGCTCGTCAACCTCGGTTACGAGGTCAGCGGCTCGGACCTGTCGCGCAACGCGGTGACCGATCGTCTCCAGGCGCTCGGCGCGCGGATCGCGATCGGCCACGACGCGGCGAACATCGAGGGCGCGAACGCGGTCGTCGTGTCGACGGCCGTGCGTTCGGACAACCCGGAAGTGCTGGCCGCGCGCGCGAAGCGCGTGCCGATCGTGCAGCGTGCGGTGATGCTGGCGGAGCTGATGCGCCTGAAGCAGGGCATCGCGATCGCCGGCACCCACGGCAAGACCACGACGACGAGCCTCGTCGCGAGCGTGCTGGCGGCGGGCGGGCTCGATCCGACCTTCGTGATCGGCGGGCGCCTGATCAGCGCCGGCGCGAACGCACGGCTCGGCACCGGCGACTTCATCGTCGCCGAGGCCGACGAGTCGGACGCGTCGTTCCTGAACCTGTATCCGGTGATCGAGGTCATCACGAACATCGACGCCGACCACATGGACACCTACGGCCACGATTTCGCGCGGCTCAAGCAGGCGTTCATCGAATTCACGCAGCGCCTGCCGTTCTACGGCAGCGCGGTCGTGTGCGTCGACGATCCGAACGTGCGGCAGATCATCCCGTTCATTTCGAAGCCGGTCGTGCGCTACGGGCTGTCGCCGGACGCGCAGGTGCGCGCGGAAGACATCGACGCACGCGACGGCCGCATGCATTTCACGGTGATCCGCGAAGGGCGCGCGCCGCTGGCGGTCGTGCTGAACATGCCGGGCCTGCACAACGTGCAGAACGCGCTCGCGGCGATTGCGATCGCGACCGATCTCGGCGTGTCGGACGATGCGATCCAGCTGGCGCTCGCGGAATTCAACGGCGTCGGCCGGCGCTTCCAGCGCTACGGCGACGTGCCGACCGCGGACGGCGGCCAGTACACGCTGATCGACGACTACGGCCATCACCCGGTCGAGATGGCCGCGACGATCGCGGCCGCGCGCGGCGCGTTCCCGGGCCGCCGCCTCGTGCTGGCGTTCCAGCCGCACCGTTACACGCGCACCCGCGACTGCTTCGACGATTTCGTCAACGTGCTGTCGACGGTCGACGCGCTGGTGCTGACGGAAGTCTACGCGGCGGGCGAGGCGGCGATCTCGACCGCCAACGGTGACGCGCTGTCGCGCGCGCTGCGCGCGGTGGGGAAGGTTGACCCGGTATTCGTCGCGACGGTCGACGACGTGCCAGACGCATTGGCGAAGGTCGCGCAGAACGGCGACGTGGTGATCACGATGGGCGCGGGTTCGATCGGCGGCGTGCCGGCGAAGGTTGCGCAGCACACTCAACAGAAGGCATGACATGAGCGGGATTGATCCGAAACGTTTCGGCAAGGTGGCGGTGTTGTTCGGCGGCGAGTCCTCGGAGCGCGAGGTGTCGCTCACGTCGGGCAAGCTCGTGCTGCAGGGCCTGCGCGACGCGGGCATCGACGCGCACCCGTTCGACCCGGCCGAGCGTCCGCTGGCGGCGCTGAAGGATGAAGGCTTCGTGCGCGCGTTCAACGCCCTGCACGGCGGCTACGGAGAGAACGGCCAGATCCAGGGCGCGCTCGATTTCTACGGCATTCGCTACACGGGCAGCGGCGTGCTCGGGTCGGCGCTCGGCCTCGACAAGTTCCGCACGAAGCTCGTGTGGCAGCAGACGGGCGTGCCGACGCCGCCGTTCGAGACGGTGCTGCGCGGCGACGACCTCGCGGCGCGCGCGACGGACATCGTCGCGAAGCTCGGCCTGCCGCTGTTCGTGAAGCCGGCGAGCGAGGGCTCGAGCGTGGCGGTGCTGAAGGTGAAGACGGCCGACGCGCTGCCGGCCGCGCTTGCGGAAGCCGCCAAGCATGACCCGATCGTGATCGTCGAGAAGAGCATCGAAGGCGGCGGCGAGTACACCGCCTGCATCGCCGGCGATCTCGACCTGCCGGTGATCAAGATCGTGCCGGCCGGCGAGTTCTACGACTATCACGCGAAGTACGTCGCCGACGACACGCAATACCTGATTCCGTGCGGGCTGCCCGCCGACAAGGAAGCGGAGCTCAAGCGCGTCGCGCGCCGGGCGTTCGACGTGCTCGGCTGCACCGACTGGGGCCGCGCGGATTTCATGCTCGACGCCGACGGCAACGCGTACTTCCTGGAAGTGAACACCGCGCCGGGCATGACCGATCACTCGCTGCCGCCGAAGGCCGCGCGCGCGGTCGGCATCAGCTATTCGGAGCTGGTCGTGAAGGTGCTGTCGCTCACGCTCAACGACTGACGCAGGAACGGAACGACGTATGTGGAACAACGTTCGCCAACTCAACCTTGCCGCCAGCGCGCTGTACGCGCTGCTGCTGCTCGTGTTGGCGGCGGCCGGTTGCTACTGGCTGATCCAGCGCCCGACGTTCGCGCTGCGGGAAATCCGGATCGACGGCGACACCGAGCACATCAATTCACCGACGGTGCGCGCGGGCGTGGTCGGCCGGCTGAAGGGCAATTTCTTCACGGTCGATCTCGACGCCGCGCGCGCCGCGTTCGAGCAGATGCCCTGGGTGCGCCATGCGAGCGTGCGCCGGGTGTGGCCGAATGCGCTGGCTGTCACGCTCGAGGAGTACAAACCGCTGGGGACCTGGGGCAGCGACCAGCTCGTGAGCGTCGATGGCGAGCTGTTCACCGCGAACCAGGGCGAGCTGGAGCAGGAATTGCCGGCGTTCGACGGCCCGGAGGGCAGTGCGAAGGAAGTCGTCACGCGGTATCGCGACTTCGGGAAATGGTTTGCGCCGCTGAAGGCGGCGCCGGAAGAAGTGACGCTGTCGGCGCGGTACGCGTGGACGGTGAAGCTGTCGAACGGCATGCAGGTCGAGCTGGGCAAGGAACGCAACAGCGAGTCGCTGCATGACCGGAGCCAGCGCCTGGTCGCCGCATGGCCGGCTGTCACGGAGCGCTGGGGCAACGACATCGAGTACGCGGACCTGCGCTATCCGAACGGATTCGCGATTCGCGCGGCAGGCATGCGGTTCCTGACCGATACCGACAAGCGCAAGAAGTAACGAGAGATCACACGCAAGAGCACTTTATGAGCAAAGACTACAAGGATCTGCTGGTTTCCCTCGACATCGGCACGTCGAAGGTGGTGGCCATCGTCGCCGAGCTGAAGGGCGAAGGCCACTACGAGGTGATCGGCCTCGGCCAGAGCGAGTCGAAGGGTCTGAAGAAAGGTGTGGTGGTCAACATCGAGGCCACCGTGCAGTCGATCCAGCGCGCGCTCGAGGAAGCCGAGCTGATGGCCGACTGCAAGATCACCAACGTGTTCACGGGGATCGCGGGCAGCCACATCCGCAGCTTCAACTCGAGCGGGATGGTCGCGATCAAGGACAAGGAAGTCACGCAGACCGACGTCGCGCGCGTGATCGAGACCGCGAAGGCGATCAACATCCCGACCGACCAGCAGGTGCTGCACATCCTCACGCAGGAATTCATCATCGACGGCCAGGAAGACGTGCGCGAGCCGATCGGCATGAGCGGCATCCGGCTGGAAGTGAAGGTGCACATCGTGACGGGCGCGGTGAGTGCCGCGCAGAACATCGTCAAGTGCGTGCGCCGCTGCGGGCTCGAAGTGAACGACCTGATCCTGCAGCCGCTCGCGTCGTCGCTGGCCGTGCTGACGGAAGACGAGAAGGATCTCGGCGTGGTGCTGGTCGACATCGGCGGCGGCACGACGGACATCGCGATCTTCGCCGAAGGCGCGATCCGCCACACCGCGGTGATTCCGATCGCCGGCGACCAGATCACGAGCGACATCGCGATGGCGCTGCGCACGCCGACGCCGGATGCGGAAGACATCAAGGTCGGCTACGGGATCGCGAAGCAGGCGCTCGCCGATCCGGACGAAATGGTCGAAGTGCCGGGCCTCGGCGAACGCGGTCCGCGCACGCTGTCGCGCCAGGCGCTGGCCGCGGTGATCGAGCCGCGCGTCGAGGAACTGTTCTCGCTCGTGCAGCAGGTCGTGCGCGAATCCGGTTACGAAGAACTGCTGAGCTCCGGGGTGGTCATTACCGGCGGTGCATCGATGATGCCCGGCATGGTCGAGCTTGGCGAAGACATTTTCCTGAAACCGGTGCGCATCGGCGCGCCGGAATATGCAGGCGGCCTCTCCGACGTCGTGCGCAATCCGCGCTACTCGACGGCGATGGGGCTGCTCGTCGAAGGCAGTGCCCAGCGCATGCGCGGCCGCAAGGTCGCCGTGCAGTCCGGCAACGCGGGGCAAGTGTTCTCGCGGATGAAGGAATGGTTCCTGAGCAACTTCTGACGAATCGAACCGAATCGAAATTCGCGCTGGTGCCGGCGGCTGGCGCGCGACAGGGGGTTGCCCGATCTCCTGCCGAATAACGGCCGAGTAGCAGTCATTCTCTTGACGGAGGCAACAATGGAATTCGAAATGCTGGAAACCGAGACCAACGGCACCATCATCAAGGTGGTCGGCGTTGGCGGCGCTGGCGGCAATGCCGTCCAGCACATGATCAACCGCGGCGTGCAGGGCGTCGACTTCATCGTGATGAACACGGATGCGCAGGCGCTGTCGCGTTCGCGCGCATCGTCGGTGATCCAGCTCGGCAACACGGGCCTGGGCGCCGGTGCGAAGCCGGAAATGGGTCGTGCGGCAGCGGAAGAAGCGCGTGAGCGCATCGCCGACGCACTGCGCGGCGCGCACATGGTGTTCATCACGGCCGGCATGGGCGGTGGCACGGGCACGGGCGCGGCACCGGTGGTCGCGCAGATCGCGAAGGAGATGGGCATCCTGACGGTAGGTGTCGTCAGCAAGCCGTTCGAGTTCGAAGGCGGCAAGCGCATGCGCGTCGCTGAAGCCGGTTCGCAGCAACTGGAGGATCACGTCGACTCGCTGATCGTCGTTCTGAACGACAAGCTGTTCGACGTGATGGGCGACGACGCCGAGATGGACAAGTGCTTCCAGTGCGCGGACGACGTGTTGAACAACGCGGTCGCAGGCATCGCTGAAATCATCAATGTCGACGGCCTCGTGAACGTCGACTTCGAAGACGTGAAGACGGTGATGGGCGAGCAGGGCAAGGCGATGATGGGCACGGCGACGGTCGCCGGCGTCGATCGCGCACGCCTCGCGGCGGAACAGGCCGTGGCGAGCCCGCTGCTCGAAGGCGTCGATCTGTCGGGCGCGCGCGGCGTGCTGGTCAACATCACGTCGAGCCGTTCGCTGCGTCTGTCGGAAACGCGCGAAGTGATGAACACGATCAAGAGCTACGCGGCGGAAGATGCGACGGTGATCTTCGGTGCGGTGTACGACGACGCAATGGGCGATGCGCTGCGCGTGACGGTCGTGGCAACGGGTCTGGGTCGTGCGGCGAAGAAGCAGCAATCGGCACCGATGACGCTGCTGCGCACGGGTACGGACAACCAGCCGGTCAGCGCGGTGTCGCACGGTTATGCGCCGACGCATCACGTCAGCACGGCAGACTACGGCGCGCTCGACACGCCGGCGGTGTGGCGCAATTCGCGCGAAACCGCGGCATCGCACGTGCAGGCGCTGCAGGAGAAGGGTGTCGACACGTACGACATCCCGGCTTTCCTGCGCAAGCAGGCTGACTGACGCACACACAGGCGAAGCCGCGGCGAATCTGCCGCGGTAACGCCGGCGTGACGGATGCTACGGACCACGACAGGCCGCGTCGGCTGCGACGCCGGGCCGGGAAACGTGCCCTCTCCGCTCAAGCGGGGCGGGATGGACCGTGCTGTCCGCGACACGCTGAAAAACCGTATCGCTATGAGGGACCAGCCATGATTCAAGTGGGCGACGCGCTGCCCGACGCGCAATTGTTCGAGTACATCGACGACGCGCGCGAAGGGTGCACGCTGGGGCCGAACGCCTACAGCGTGCGCGACCAGGTTGCGGGAAAGCGGGTGGTGATCTTCGGATTGCCGGGCGCTTTCACGCCGACCTGCTCGGCGCAGCATGTGCCGGGCTACGTCGAACACGCCGAGCAGTTGCGCGCGGCGGGCATCGACGAGATCTGGTGCGTGTCCGTCAACGACGCATTCGTGATGGGCGCATGGGGACGTGATCTGCACACCGCGGGCAAGGTGCGCATGATGGCGGACGGCAGCGCTGCTTTCACTCATGCGCTGGGGCTGACGCAGGATTTGTCGGCGCGTGGCATGGGAATTCGTTCCCTGCGCTACGCGATGGTGATTGACGGCGGTGTGGTCAAGACGCTGGCCGTCGAGGCGCCGGGCAAATTCGAAGTGAGCGATGCGGCGAGTGTTCTCGCGACGTTGACGTCCTGATCGTGCGGTGCGCCGTTGCCTTCCGGCAACGCTGCTCACCGGCCTCAGGGCAGTTGTAACACGGGCCGATGACCGGAAACGCCTCCGTTCCGGGCATCGGCCCGTCCCGTATCGGCGCGGGTAAACGGTCGAAACAGATTGATACGCAGTTTCAAACGACGCTGAATAGGGAATTACGCTATAATCTCCCCTATCGAATATAACTCCTGATTGATATCTTCAATCACGACGAAGAACATCATGCTGAAGCAGCGCACCATCAAATCCATCGTGAAGACCGTGGGTATCGGTGTCCACTCGGGCCGCAAGATCGAGCTGACGCTCCGTCCTGCCGCACCCGGCACGGGCATCGTCTTCTCGCGCGTCGACCTTCCCACGCCCGTCGACATTCCCGCCGCGGCGACGTCGATCGGCGATACGCGGCTCGCGTCGGTGTTGCAGAAGGATGGCGTGCGCGTGTCGACCGTCGAGCACCTGATGTCGGCATGTGCCGGCCTAGGTATCGACAACCTCTATGTCGACGTGACGGCCGAGGAAATCCCGATCATGGACGGCAGCGCGGCGACCTTCGTGTTCCTGATCCAGTCCGCCGGGATCGAGGAGCAGAACGCACCGAAGCGCTTCGTCAAGGTGAAGAAGACGGTCGAAATCCGTGATGGCGACAAGTTCGCGCGTCTCGATCCGTACTTCGGTTTCAAGCTGAAATTCTCGATCGACTTCCGTCACCCGGCCGTCGACAAGACCGGCCAGGAGCTCGAGGTCGATTTCGCGAATACGTCGTACGTGCGCGAGATTGCGCGGGCACGCACGTTCGGTTTCGCCCATGAAGCCGAGATGCTGCGCGAGATGGGTCTCGCCCGTGGCGGCAGCATGGAAAACGCGATCGTGCTCGACGAGTACCGCATCCTGAACAACGACGGGCTGCGCTATGACGACGAGTTCGTGAAGCACAAGATGCTCGACGCGATCGGCGACCTGTACGTGATCGGCCATCCGCTGCTGGCGTCGTACACGGCGTACAAGTCGGGCCACGGGCTGAACAACGCGCTGCTGCGCGAACTGCTCGCGAACGAAGATGCGTACGAGATCGTCACGTTCGACGATCCGCAAGCCGCACCGAAGGGCTTCGCGTTCGACATGCAGACGGCCTTCGCGTGACCTGCGTTTGGCGCAAGCAATAAAAAAGCAGCCTTCGGGCTGCTTTTTTATTGGCCAGGCCACCTGGCGCTGCCGGCGGCGCGCGCCGTCAGCGCGGCTTCGCGCCATGCCGGGCCGCCATCCGCGCGAGCGCGTCCTGCAGCGGTGACGGTTCGAGATGATCTGCCAGGTCGCGCAACGCGGCCGCGCCGACCGACGTCATCCGCGCCTGCTTCACGTGGGGCGGCTCCGGCGCATCCTTCGGGCGCACGCGTACGCGTAACGTCGAGACCGGCCAGCCGCGTTTTTGCAGATCGCCGAGCAACCGCGGTTCGACCTGTCGCAGGCGAGCGGCCAATGCGTTGTGCGCAGCAAAGAGGGTCAGGGTGCCATCCTTGATGAAGCCCGGTTCGACGTGATTCGCCAGATAGTCGGGCAGGAGCGCGGCAAGGTCGCGCTGCAGCGACGCGATCTGTTCGACGCCGGCGCGCAGCGCCGCAAACGCGTCGGTGCGGCCGAGCACTTCGGACACGGGTTGCGGGCGATACGGGGCGAGCGGGCCGAAACGCTTGGAAAATCGGTTCATCGAGACATTCTTCGGGCGCGCACGCGCGCGGACGTTGACGCCGATTGTACCCGTGCGGGCCCGTGCACGGGCGGCTTTCGCCCCGATGGCCCGGCGGTCGGCGCGCAGTGCCCGTCCGGCCGAGACACGGGCGCACGCGTCCCCGCGTGCTAAAATTCATCGTTTGAGTCCACTAATTCGCTAAGCCGCCGAGGCTCGGGCGCCGGGGCGCGCAACACGCGCCGGGCGCCGGTGCTGCGACGCAGGATCCGATCCGATGACAACCGGTTTTCTCCAGAAAATTTTTGGCAGCCGCAACCAGCGGCTCGTCAAGCAATACCAAAAGACCGTCACGACGATCAATGCGCTCGAAACGCAGATCGAGAAGCTGACGGACGACCAGTTGCGCGGCAAGACGGACGAATTCCGCCAGCGGGTCGCGGCCGGCGAGTCGCTCGACAAGCTGCTGCCCGAGGCCTTCGCGGTCTGCCGCGAGGCCAGCCGTCGCGTGCTGAAGATGCGGCACTTCGACGTGCAGATGATCGGCGGCATGGTGCTCCACTACGGCAAGATCGCGGAAATGCGCACCGGCGAGGGCAAGACGCTCGTCGCGACGCTGCCCGTGTACCTGAACGCGCTGGCAGGCCGCGGCGTGCACGTGGTGACCGTCAACGATTACCTCGCGCAGCGCGACGCCGAATGGATGGCGCGCCTCTACAACTTCCTCGGTCTGTCGGTCGGCATCAACCTGTCCGGCATGGAGCATGACCAGAAGCAGCAGGCGTACGCGGCGGACATCACGTACGGCACGAACAACGAATTCGGCTTCGACTACCTGCGCGACAACATGGTCTACGAGACCGACGCGCGCGTGCAGCGGGCCCTGAATTTCGCGGTCGTCGACGAAGTGGACTCGATCCTGATCGACGAGGCGCGTACGCCGCTGATCATTTCGGGCCAGGCCGAGGATCACACCGAGCTGTACGTGCGGATGAACGCACTGCCGCCGCTGCTCGAGCGCCAGATCGGCGAAGAGAAGGCCGACGGCACGGGCGTCGAGAAGCCGGGCGACTATACGCTCGACGAGAAGGCGCGCCAGGTGTTCCTGACGGAATCGGGCCACGAGAAGGCCGAGCGCCTGCTCGCCGAATGGGGCCTGATCGGCGAGGGCGAGAGCCTGTACGCGCCGCAGAACATCACGCTGATGCACCACGTGTACGCGGCGCTGCGCGCGCACACGCTGTTCCACAAGGATCAGCACTACGTCGTGCAGAACGGCGAAGTGGTCATCGTCGACGAATTCACGGGCCGCCTGATGGCCGGCCGCCGCTGGTCCGACGGCCTGCACCAGGCGGTCGAGGCGAAGGAACACGTGAAGATCCAGAGCGAGAACCAGACGCTCGCGTCGATCACGTTCCAGAACTACTTCCGGATGTACGCGAAGCTGGCCGGCATGACCGGTACCGCCGACACCGAAGCGTACGAATTCAACGAGATCTACGGTCTCGAAACGGTCGTGATCCCGACCAACCGCCCGCCGAAGCGGATCGACAAGCAGGACCAGATCTACAAGACGGCCAAGGAGCGCTATGACGCGGTGATCCGCGACATCCGCGAATGCTACGAACGCGGTCAGCCGGTGCTGGTCGGCACGACGTCGATCGAGAACTCGGAGCTGCTGTCGCACCTGCTGAAGCAGGCCGGGTTGCCGCACGAAGTCCTGAACGCGAAGCAGCACGAGCGTGAAGCCGCGATCGTCGCGGAAGCCGGCCGGCCGAAGCGCATCACGATCGCGACCAACATGGCCGGCCGCGGTACCGACATCGTGCTCGGCGGCAATGCGGAGAAGCAGGCGGCGTTCATCGAGGCCGACGAAGCGATCCCGGCCGACGAAAAGGCGCGCCGCATCCAGCAGCTGCACGACGAGTGGGAAACGCTGCACGAGGAGGTGAAGGCCGCGGGCGGCCTGCACATCATCGGTACCGAGCGCCACGAATCGCGCCGGATCGACAACCAGCTGCGCGGCCGTGCGGGCCGCCAGGGCGATCCGGGCTCGTCGCGCTTCTACCTGTCGCTCGACGATCCGCTGCTGCGCATCTTCGCGGGCGACCGCGTGCGTTCGATCATGGATCGCCTGAAGATGCCGGAAGGCGAGGCGATCGAGGCCGGCATCGTCACGCGCTCGATCGAGTCCGCGCAGCGCAAGGTCGAAGCGCGCAACTTCGACATCCGCAAGCAGCTGCTCGAATACGACGACGTGTCGAACGACCAGCGCAAGGTGATCTACCAGCAGCGTAACGAGTTGCTCGAAGCGCACGACATCACCGAGACGATCACCGCGATGCGTCACGGCGTGATTACCGAAGTCGTCCGCCAGTTCGTGCCGGAAGGCAGCATCGAAGAGCAGTGGGACGTGCCCGAGCTCGAGGAAGTGCTGCGCAACGAATGGCAGCTCGACCTCGCGATCCAGGAAATGGTGAACGAGTCCTCGTCGATCACCGCCGAGGAGATCCTCGACGCGGTGACGACGGCCGCCGACGAGCAGTATGAGGCGAAGGTCGCGATGGTCGGCCGCGAATCGTTCAGCGCGTTCGAGCGCTCGGTGATGCTGCAGACGGTCGACCGTCTGTGGCGCGAGCACCTCGCGGCGCTCGACCACCTGCGCCAGGGTATCCACCTGCGCGGCTATGCGCAGAAGAATCCGAAGCAGGAATACAAGCGCGAAGCGTTCGAACTGTTCGCCGCGATGCTCGAGGCGATCAAGCAGGAAGTCACGCGCGTCGTGATGAACGTGCAGATCCAGTCGCCGGAACAGCTCGAGCAGGCCGCCGAGCAGATCGAGGAGCGTGGCGGTCATCTCGAGAACGTCGAGTACCAGCACGCCGATTACGCGGAATCCGGTGCGCCGGTGGCCAACGTCACGGCTGCCGTGGCGGCCACGGCGACGGCCGACATGGTCGGCAGCGCGATGACGCACAGCGGCCCCGGCGGCGAAATGCCGAAGGTCGGCCGCAACGACCCGTGCCCGTGCGGCAGCGGCAAGAAGTACAAGCAATGTCACGGGAAGCTGTCATGATCGACGGCGGCGCGCATCGCGCGTGCCGCTTCATTCGCAGCTTCGCGTGAGTGATGTGAGTTGCGGCGGCCCGCGCGTGCGGCCGCTGGTTCTTCCAATCGATGCCGGCGCATGCCGGCATTTTCCATCCGGCAGGTGTGCCCCATGGCTGTCAATTTTCCGTCGATCGATCCCGCCCAACTGCATCCCGTCGCCGGCGTCACGCTCGGCTGGGCGGAAGCGAACATCCGCAAGCCGAATCGCAAGGACGTGCTGGTCATCTCCGTCGACGAAAGCGCGACGGTCGCGGGCGTGTTCACTGAAAACCGTTTCTGCGCAGCGCCGGTCACCGTCTGCCGCGAGCACCTGGCGAAGGTGCGCGCGGGCGGCGCGGGCATTCGCGCGCTCGTCGTGAATACGGGCAATGCGAACGCAGGCACCGGCGAGCCGGGCCTCGTGAACGCACGCGAAACCTGCACGGAACTCGCGCGCCTTGCGGGCATCGAGCCGGCGCAGGTGCTGCCGTTCTCGACCGGCGTGATCCTCGAGCCGCTGCCGATCGATCGCCTGAAGGCCGGCCTGCCGGCCGCGCTCGCGAACCGCAAGGCCGCGAACTGGTTCGACGCCGCGCAGGCGATCATGACGACGGACACGCTGCCGAAGGCCACGTCGCGCCAGGTGACGATCGACGGCCATACGGTCACGCTGACGGGCATCAGCAAGGGCGCGGGCATGATCAAGCCGAACATGGCGACGATGCTCGGCTTCCTCGCGTTCGACGCGAACGTCGCGCAGCCGGTGCTCGACACGCTCGTAAAGGAAGTCGCGGATCGCTCGTTCAACTGCATCACGATCGACGGCGACACGTCGACGAACGACTCGTTCATCCTGATCGCGTCGGGCAAGAGCACGCTGCCCGCGATCACGTCGACCGATTCGCCGGCCTACGCGGCGCTGCGCGATGCGGTGACGGAAGTCGCGCAGGTGCTGTCGCAACTGATCGTGCGCGATGGCGAAGGCGCGACGAAATTCATGACGGTGCAGGTCGAAGGCGGCAAGAACGTCGCGGAATGCCGCCAGATCGCTTACGCGATCGGCCATTCGCCGCTCGTGAAAACGGCCTTCTACGCATCCGACCCCAACCTTGGCCGGATTCTCGCGGCGATCGGCTATGCGGGCGTCGCGGATCTGGACGTCGACAAGATCGACCTCTATCTCGACGACGTTCTCGTCGCGAAGGCGGGCGGCCGCAATCCGGCTTACCAGGAAGAAGACGGCCAGCGCGTGATGAAGCAGAGCGAAATCACGATTCGCGTGCTGCTCGGCCGCGGCGACGCGCAGGCCACCATCTGGACGTGCGACCTGTCGCACGACTACGTGAGCATCAACGCGGATTACCGCTCCTGATCGGGAGCGTTCGAACGCCATGGACAAGCTTGAACAGTTTCTGACGCGTGCCGAAGCGCTGCTCGGCCGTCTCGAGGGGATGCTGCCGCCCGCGCCGGCCGCGGTCGACTGGAATGCCGCGCACGCGTTCCGCTGGCGCAAGCGCCAGGGGCGCGGCTATCTGCAGCCGGTGCCGGCCGTGTCGTCGATCACGCTCGGTGACCTCCACAACATCGATCGCCAGAAAGGGCTGATCGAACAGAACACGCGGCAGTTCGTGCAGCAGAAGCCGGCCAACAACGTGCTGCTGACCGGCGCGCGCGGTACCGGCAAATCGTCGCTGATCAAGGCGTGCCTGAACGCGTATGCGAACGACGGCCTGCGCCTGATCGAAGTCGACAAGGACGACCTGCACGATCTCGGCGACATCGTCGACCTGATCTCGCAGCGTCCCGAGCGCTTCATCGTGTTTTGCGACGACCTGTCGTTCGAAGAAGGCGAGTCGGGCTACAAGGCGCTGAAGGTCGCGCTCGACGGCTCGATCGCCGCCCAGTCGGACAACGTGCTGATCTACGCGACGTCGAACCGCCGCCATCTGCTGCCCGAGTACATGAGCGACAACGAGTCGTACAAGCATCTTCCGGATGGCGAGATTCACCCCGGCGAAGTCGTCGAGGAAAAGATCTCGCTGTCGGAGCGCTTCGGCCTGTGGGTGAGCTTCTATCCGTTCAAGCAGGACGACTACCTCGACATCGTCGGGCACTGGCTGCGTCATTTCGGCTGCCCGGACGCGGAGATCGAATCCGCACGCGGCGATGCGCTCGTGTGGGCGCTCGAGCGCGGTTCGCGCTCGGGGCGTGTCGCGTGGCAGTTTGCGCGTGACTGGTCGGGCCGCAAGGAGCAGGCATGAGCCCGGATCTCGCACAAGGCGCGGTGCGCGCGCCCGATGGCCGCAAGGTGACGGAAGTCGCGGTCGGCGTGATGGTGCAGCCGGACGGAAGCTACCTGCTCGCACAGCGGCTGCAAGGCAAGCCGTATGAAGGCTACTGGGAGTTTCCGGGCGGCAAGCTGGAGGCCGGCGAAAGCGTCGAGGATGCGCTTGCGCGCGAACTGCACGAGGAGCTCGGCATCGAAGTCACGGCCAGCCACCGCTGGCACACGCTCGAGCACGATTATCCGCATGCGTACGTGCGGCTGTATTTCTGCAAGGTGACGGGCTGGACGGGCGAGCCGCACAGCAAGGAAGGGCAGGCGTTCGTGTGGCAGCAACTGCCGGTCGCCGTCGCGCCGCTGTTGCCGGCCGCGCTGCCGGTGCTCGAACTGCTCGAGAAGGAAGCCGCGTCGAACTGACGCCATGATGGCCTGCCGGAAAGGCGGGCCATATCACTAGCAGGCGGTGCCGCGCGCCGCTCAGCTGTCGCGGTGGCCGTCCGTGCCGTCTTCTTCCGACGAGGGGCCCTCGTCGGAGGATCCACCGATCCGGTACTTTTCCGCGGCCCATGCGCCGAGGTCGAGCTGCTTGCAGCGGGCCGAGCAGAACGGGCGGAATTGATTTTCGGGCGTCCAGCGCACTTCGGCGCCGCACGACGGGCATTTCACAACGGTAGTCATACGAAAGCGATCCGGCGCGCGGCCGTTACAGATTGCACAGTGTCAGATGGAACGGCACGTCGATATCCACCGCGCGCGGACGCACATCGCCGTCCTGCATGGTGAACCGTACCCACAGCATGTATTTGTTCGCGCTCGCTTCGGGAATGACGCGCAACTCCGGCGGCACGCGCACCTGCATCAGCTGGTAGGTGCGGCCGGACAGCATCTGCTGGTAGCTGCCCTGCATCGCCATGACCTTCGACGCCTGGCCCGATTCGCGCGCGAGCCGCAGCACGATCGTCACCGCGTCGCGCAGCGGCAGCATCGGCAGGATCCACTTCGCGATGTCCTGGCGCCGCTGCTCGGCGGGCCACTGCTGCCATGCGTAGTACGACGGCAGGTCGAACTTGCACGTGCCGCCGGGAATCACCGCACGGCTGCGGATGCTGGCGAGCCACTCGTTGTCGACGAGGTGCTGCCCGGTCTTGCCCTGCATCTGCGCGAGGTTCGCGAGCGTCTGCTCGATTTCGCCGAGCACGGCTTCGAGCGCGTTCTGCTCGATGCCCGGATTGCCGCGAAAGGGGGCGAGCGTCTGGCGCTGACGTTCGAGCTCCTTCATCAGATCCGATTTCAGGTCCGCGCGGCCCGTTACCTCGGCGATTTCGAACAGCGTCGTCAGCGCGACGTGGTGTTCACGCGGGTCCTCCTGAGCCAAAAAGAACGCGAAGCGCTCGAAGAGATCTTCGAGGCGCAACAGCGTGCGAATTCGCTCGTTGAACGGATACTCGTAAAGAATCAAGCGCGCTCGCCTCTTGGGTAGGGATTGAAACAATGCAGGACATTCTAATGCTCACTCTCTACCCTAGCAACGCGCCAATTTCGTACACCATCACGATTGGGCACGAGGTTCAGCGTGCGGCGGCCGCAAATCCGAGATAGCGTTGGTGCAGTGCATCGACCTGTGCGGCGAGCGTGTCGGGTGTCGTCGCGTCGTTGACGATCACGTCGTCGGCCGCCGCGAGGCGCGCTTCGCGCGTGGCCTGTTTCGCGATGATCGCTTCGACCTGCTCGCGCGTGAAGCCGTTGCGCCGCATCACGCGTGCGATCTGCGTTTCGACCGGGCAATCGACGACGAGCACGCGGTCGCAGCGCGCCTTCCAGTTGCCGGACTCGACGAGCAGCGGCACGACGAACATCACGTACGGGCCTTGCGCTTCGCGTGCTTCGCGATCGGTCTCGGCGCGGATCAGCGGATGCGTGATCGCTTCGAGGCGTCGGAGCGCGGCGTCGTCGCTGAAGATCAGTGCGCGCATCTTCGCACGGTCGAGCGAGCCGTCGGCGGCAACGAAGCCGCGGCCGAATGCCTGTTCGATCGCCGGCATCGCGAGACCGCCCGGTGCGGTGATGCGATGGGCGATCAGATCGGTATCGACCAGTGACGCGCCGCGGGCGCCGAACAGGTCGGCGACGGTCGTCTTGCCGCTGCCGATGCCGCCGGTGAGTCCAATTGCGAACATGTCAGCCTCCGAGCGCCGAATAGAACGGGGTGCCGAAAAACAGCGTCGCGGCGCCGCCTGCCGCGAGGAACGGACCGAACGGAATCGGCTCCTCGAAGCGCATGCGGCCGCGCCAGGTCGCGATGAGCCCGACGATCGCGCCCGTCACCGCGGCGAACAGCACGACCTGCGGCAAGGCGGCCCAGCCCATCCATGCGCCGAGCGCGGCGAGCAGCTTGAGGTCGCCAAAACCGATGCCCTCGATGCCGCGCAGCCATTTGAACAGCCAGTAGATCGCCCACAGGAACAGGTAGCCGGCCATGGCCCCGATCACGGCCGAGCGCAGCGACGTGAACGTGCCGCCGAGGTTCAGCGCGAGCCCGGCCCAGAGGAGTGGCAGCGTCATCGAGTCGGGCAGGTAGCCAGTCCGGATATCGATCGCGCTCATCGCGAGCAGCGCGGCGCACAGCGCGAACGCGGCAAGCGCGGCGACGGTCGGGCCGAATACCGCGAGCGAGCCGGCGGCGAGCAGCGCGCACGCGAGCTCGACGAGCGGATATACGATGCCGATCCCGTGGCCGCAGCGCCGGCAGCGCCCGCGCAGCATCAGAAAGCTGACGAGCGGGATGTTTTCACATGCGCGCAGCACGTGGCCGCAATGCGGGCAGGCGCTGCGCGGACGCCACAAATCGTAGCGCGGCGGGTAGCCATCGTCGGGCGCAGCGCTCGCGTTGCCGGTCGCTTCATCGATCTCGGCCTGCCACGCACGCTGCATCATCACGGGTAGCCGGTGAACGACCACGTTCAGGAAGCTGCCGACGCAAAGGCCGACGACGACCGCGAACGCATACTGCAGCGCGGGCGGCAGCATCGCCAGCGCGAGCAGCGTGCTCTCGGGCGAATCGGTAACGGAGTACAGGGGCGCTGGCGTCATGAGGCTCAAGGTTCGGACTAAAAGGCGACAGAATCGGTTGCGATGCTACACCACGTTGCCGAGCTGAAGGATGGGCAGGTACATCGCGATCACGAGGCCGCCGACGAGTGCGCCCAGTACGATCACGATCAGCGGTTCGCCGAGCGCGGCGAGTGCATCGAGACGCGCGTCGAGCTGGCGTTCGCACAGCGCCGCGATGTCGGCGAGCATCGTGTCGAGCGCACCGGTTTCCTCAGCGACGGCGATCGGCTGCACGACGTCGTCCGGAAAGCAGCCCGCGTGCTGCATGGCGTCCGCGAGGCGTGCGCCGTGCAGCACGCGGGCTGCGATGTGCGCAGTGGCGTGCTCGAACACCGGATGGCCGGCGGTGCGCTCGAGGGTGGCGAAGGCGTCGGCGAGCGGCACGCCGGCGCCGAGCAGCGTCGCCAGCGAGCGGCACCAGCGTGCGGCCCCGTACCGGCTGAGTGCGCTACCCGCGAGCGGTGCGTGCAGCAGCCGCCGCGCGACAGCGTGGCGCAGCGGTGCCGAGCGCCGCAGCGCGTGATGCGCGGCCAGCCCGGCTGCTGCGCCAATGGCAAGGAGCCCACCGCCCCATGCCGACAGTGCGGAGGACAGCGCGAGCAGCGCGCGGGTTGGCGCCGGCAGTGCGGCGCCGAACCCGTCGAAAATCTGGCGGAACGTCGGTACCACCCACACCATCAGCGCGGCCGAGATCGCGAGCCCGAACAGGATGACGGCCGCCGGGTACGCGAGCGCGGCCCGCAACTTGCGCCACTGCGCGTCGGTGCGCTCGCGGTGTTCCGCGACCCGCGTCAGCACGATGCCGAGCGAGCCGGACGCTTCGCCGACCTCGATCAGCTGGCGATACAGCGTGCCGAACTGGGAGGGATAGCGTGCGAGTGCATCGGCGAAGCGCCGGCCGCCGACGATCTCGCGGGCGAGCCCGGCTGCGATGCGCGGCAGGCCGTCGTGTGGCCGCGTACGCGCGAGCATCTCGAGCGACGGCGCGAGCGGCAACCCGGCCTGCAGCAGGCTCGCGAGCTGGCGCGTGAAGCGCGTGACGTCCCGCGCGCTGGCCGTGGGCGGCCGGGCCGCCCCGCGGACATCGAGCGACAGTACGGCGATGCCGTCGCGTGCGAGCGCGGCACGTGCGTTCGCGGCATCGAATGCGATGACGGTCCCGCGGCGCGACGTGCCGTCGCGACGGCGGCCGCGCCACGCGAAGCGGGTTTCGCGCGGCGGCGTGTGCATGCTCATGCGGCAGGCGTCGCGGCGAGGGCTTCCGCGATGCTCGTCGTGCCGTCACGGACGCGCGCGAGCGCCGCGTCGCGCAGACTGCGCACGCCTTCGGCCGCCACGCATTGTGCGAGTTCGCCGACACTTGCCCGTGCGACGATGCGTTCCGCCAGCCCGGACGACACCGGCATCGTCTGATGCAGGCCGACACGGCCGCGATAGCCGATGCCGTGACAGGCCGGACAGCCTCGCGCGACGAACGGCCGCCATCCGGTTGCGAGGGCGGCCGGGTCGCAGCCGGCTTCGCGCAGGACGGGCACCGGTGCGTCCGAGTGCACGCGGCAGGCGGTGCACAGCCGCCGGACGAGGCGCTGCGCGGTGACGAGGTGCAGCGCGGCCGCGAGGTTGTACGGTGCGACGCCGATGTCGAGCAGCCGCGCGACGGCGGCCGGTGCGTCGTTCGTATGCAGCGTCGACAGCACGAGATGGCCGGTCTGCGCGGCCTTGATCGCGACGTCGGCCGTCTCCGCATCGCGAATCTCGCCGACCATGATGATGTCCGGATCCTGCCGCAAGAGCGCGCGCAGTGCCGTCGCGAACGTGAGCCCGGCCTTTTCGGCGACACCGACCTGGCTGATGCCGTCGAGCTGGATCTCGGCGGGATCCTCGACCGTGCAGACGTTGTGCGCGTCGCGATCGAGCATCTGCAGCGCGCAGTAGAGCGACAGCGTCTTGCCGCTGCCGGTCGGCCCCGTGACGAGTACGAGGCCATGCGGGGCGCGTATCGCGGCCTCCATCGCGGCCGCCTGCTGCGCGTCGAAGCCGAGGCGGGCGAGCGTGAGGTCGGTCGGCATGGTTTCGAGCCGCCGCAGCACCAGCTTTTCACCGAACAACGTGGGTAGCGAGCTGACCCGGTAGTCGCCGCGCGTACCGCCGTCGATCACGATGCGCAGCCTGCCGTCCTGCGGGAGCCGCCGCTCGGCGATGTCCATGCGCGCGAGCACCTTGATCCGTGTGACGAGCGCGTCGCGCAGATGAAGGGGCGGCCGCGCATGTTCGTGCAGCACGCCGTCGATGCGCAGGCGAATGCGCCAGCCGGCTTCGAATGGTTCGACGTGGATGTCGGATGCGTCGCGCACGCGAGCCGCGTGAAGCGTATCCGTCAGCAGCCGCACGGCCGGTGCATCGTCGAGCTGGGCCGCGTCGAGCGCGCGCGGTGCGGCAGCGGGCGACGCATCGGAATGGGCGGCCGGCTGCGTGCGCAGCGGCGCCCCGGAAGGAGGGAAGTGCATGTGAGCCGGCACGCTGGCCGCCTGTTGACCGTGACCCGCAGATGGTCGCGCGTCGCGGGCGGCGCCGGCAGTCAGCCGTTCGGCTAGCGCGACGTGACGCGTGCGGTGCGCGAGCTGCGCGGCTTGAAGAGCTTGACGGTGCGCACGGCCTGATCGTCGCTGCGCATCACCTCGAGCATGACGTCGCCGATTTTCAGGCACACGTCGTCTTCCGGAATTTCCTCGAGGATTTCGAGCACCAGGCCGTTCAGCGTCTTCGGCCCGTCGGTCGGCAGCTTCAGGTGCAGCCAGCGATTCAGTTCGCGCAGCGGCATGCTCGCCGAGACGATGCATTCGCCGTTCTCGTCCCAGCCGCCCTTGCGCTCGCTGCGCGGCAGCGACGTCGTGAATTCGCCGATCAGTTCCTCGATGATGTCTTCGGGCGTCACGAGCCCTTCGAGCTCGCCGTATTCGTTGACGACGAGCGCGGTCCGCTGCCGGGTTTCCTGGAAAAACTGGAGCTGCTGGACCACCGGCGTGCCGGACGGCACGTAGTACGGCTCGGCGAGCAGCGCGCGCAGCGTCTCGCGGTCGAATTCCTGGTTGTGCAGGGCGGTCAGCGTCTTGCGGACGTGCAACACGCCGAGCACCTTGTCGATGTCGCCTTCGTAGACGACGAGCCGGTTGTGATAGCAGGTTTCGAGCTGATGCAGGACGTCGTCGAGCGGCGCGTAGAAATTGAGCGACTCGATCTGGCGGCGCGGCACCATCACGTCGTCGACCGTGATGTTCTCGAGGTCGAACAGGTTGAGCAGGATGCTGCGGTGCTTGGTCGGCATGAAACTGCTCGACTCGAGCACGATGGCCCGCAGCTCGTCGGCCGACATTCGCTGGTCGCGACCCTTCTTCGTGTTGATGCGCAGCACCCACAGCACGCCGTTCGCGAGGGCGTTGACGAACCAGACGACGGGCTTGAACACGCGCATCAGCGGCGCGATCACGAGGCTCGCGGGCAGCGCGATGCGTTCGGGGAACGTCGCACCGACGATCTTCGGCGCGATTTCGGCGAACACGATGATCAGGAACGCGACGATGCCGGTCGCGATCGACAGCGCGAGGTTGTTGCGGCCGAACGTATGCAGCGCGAGCGACGTCGTCAGGACCGGGATGATCGTGTTGAACAGGTTGTTGCCGATCAGGATCACGCTGAGCAGCAGGTCAGTGCGCGTGAGCAGCCCTTGCGTGGTTTTCGCGCCGAGTGCGCCCTGGCTGGCGAGATGCTTCAGCCGATGGCGGTTGAGCGCCATCATCGCGGTCTCGGAAATCGAAAAGAAGCTGGAACAGAGGAGAAGCAGGAAGACGGCGCCGATTTGCGCCCATAAGGGAATTTGGTCCACGCGTTGGAAGGGCAGTGAAGGACTGGGATGGGAGAAATATAGCAGAGGCCGGCGACCGCGATGTGTCGTGCGCGACACGAGGAGCTAGCGGCGGCCGGGTAAAAAAAAAACCGTGCACGAAGTGCACGGTTTTTTAAAAATCTGGTCGGGGTGAGAGGATTCGAACCTCCGGCCTCTACGTCCCGAACGTAGCGCTCTACCAGGCTAAGCTACACCCCGATTTTTTGCTCTTCGGACTTCGCTGCTTTCGTTAAGAATCGCTGCGTCGTCACAAGCAAGAACGTAACTATAACGATGTTTTTTCTAAAAGGGAATACTTTGATGAAGAAAATTTTCGGGACAAGGCATCGCGTCGCGTTCGCGGCGTGTTTACGATTGCCGCGACGTCGAGTATGAGCACAACCCGAGCAGGCTTTCCTTATAGATCGAGTCCGGGAACGCAGCAATCGCCGCGGCTGCCGCCTGCGCTTCCTGGCGTGCGCATTCGAGCGTGTGATCCAGTGCGCCCGAGCGCGTGATCGCTTCGAAGATCGTGTCGAAGCGATCGGTGCCGCCCTGTTCGATCGCTTCGCGTGCCAGCGCCGACTGTTCGGGCGTGCCGCGTTCGATCAGATAGATGAGCGGCAGCGTCGGCTTGCCTTCGCGAAGATCGTCGCCGGCATTCTTGCCCATTGCCTCGGCGGTGCCCGCGTAGTCGAGCCAGTCATCCATGATCTGGAATGCGGTGCCGATCCGGCGGCCGTATTCGGCGGCGGCCGCCTCGGTCGGCGCATCGGCGCCCGCGAGTACCGCGCCCAGACGTGCCGAGGCCTCGAACAGCTTGGCCGTCTTGTAACGGATCACCTGCATGTAGCGCGTTTCGTCGACGTCTGCATCGTGCATGTTGAGGAGCTGCAGCACCTCGCCTTCGGAAATGATCGTCGTCGCTTCCGACAGGATCTCCATCACGCGCATCTTGCCGACGCCGACCATCATCTCGAACGAGCGCGAATAGAGGTAGTCGCCTACCAGCACGCTCGCCGCGTTGCCGAACAGCGCATTGGCGGTCTGGCGGCCGCGGCGCAGCTCGGATTCGTCGACGACGTCGTCATGCAGCAGCGTGGCCGTGTGGATGAACTCGACGACGGCGGCCAGCACGTGCCGCTGGTGCGACGTCTCGCCGAGCGCGCCGGCGACGAGCAGCAGCAATGCCGGACGCAGCCGCTTGCCGCCCGCGCCGATGATGTACTCGGCGATCTGGTTGATCAGCAGCACATCGGACGCGAGGCTTTGCCGGATAACGCGATTCACCTGCTCCATGTCAGTGGTGATCGGAGCGAGCAGATGGGCGGCGCTGAGGGTGGGGGAGGCGGTGGACGACGACATGATGATGGAATTGGGTGATGCCGCGGATTATAAGTCGAATCCGCGATATGCCGGTCTGTCAGACGTAGCAGCGGCGCGATTTTGGCCGTCCGGTAGAGGCCCGCGCGCGGCAATCGTCGATCGGCTTTGACTTGGGTGCTAACCCCATGTATAATCACGTGTTTTCCGCGCGTGGTGTGCGGAAAAATTGGATCCAGAGTGAGGTTCTCAATGTACGCGGTCATAAAAACCGGCGGCAAGCAGTACAAGGTTGCCGTTGGCGAAAAACTCAAAGTAGAACAGATACCGGCTGACATTGACGCTGAAATCACGCTCGACCAGGTTCTCGCAGTGGGCGAAGGCGAATCGATTAAGTTCGGTACGCCGCTGGTCAGTGGGGCTTCCGTCAAGGCCACCGTTGTGTCGCACGGTCGTCATGCCAAGGTCACCATCTTCAAGATGCGTCGCCGGAAGCACTACCAAAAGCACGGCGGCCACCGCCAGAACTACACTGAGCTGCGCATCGACGCGATTAACGCGTAAGCGCCTCGGTAAAGGAGCAATCAGATGGCACACAAAAAGGCAGGCGGCTCTTCCCGGAACGGCCGCGACTCCGAGTCGAAACGTCTCGGCGTGAAAGTGTACGGCGGCCAGGCAATCAATGCCGGCGGCATCATCGTGCGTCAGCGCGGTACGCGCATGCACGCAGGCGAGAACGTCGGCATGGGCAAGGATCACACCCTGTTCGCGCTGGTCGACGGTCACGTCAAGTTCGCGACGAAGGGCGCGGACAAGAAGCATCTGGTCATCGTTGTCCCGGCGGCTGCCTAAGTTCAGGCACCCACGGGCTTCGTAGCCGAAAGGCCCCGCAGTCTTCGCGGGGCCTTTTTTTATTTGGTCGCCGGGCGCGTGTGTGTCCGGGCGGCCATCGCGCAACCGGCGTACGATCGGCCGAACGGCAGATTGTTCAAGCGCGCCGGCGCGCGGCACAATAGCGGAAATACTGGGCGGAGTGACGAATGAAGTTCATTGACGAAGCACGAATCGAAGTCATCGCCGGAGACGGAGGCGATGGCAGTGCGTCGATGCGCCGCGAGAAATTCGTCCCGTTCGGCGGGCCGGACGGCGGCGACGGCGGCCGGGGCGGTAGCGTATACGCGATCGCCGACCGCAACATCAACACGCTGATCGACTACCGTTACGCGAAGAAGCACCTGGCGCGCAACGGCGAAAACGGGCGCGGATCGGATTGCTACGGCAAGGGCGGCGACGATGTCACGCTGCGCATGCCGGTCGGCACGATGATCAGCGACATGGATACCGGCGAGCTGATCGCCGACCTGACCGAACACGACCAGCAGGTGATGCTTGCGCAGGGCGGTGCCGGCGGGCTCGGCAACCTGCATTTCAAGTCGAGCACGAACCGCGCGCCGCGCCAGAAGACGGACGGCAAGCCCGGCGAGCGTCGCATGCTGAAGCTCGAGCTGAAGGTGCTCGCCGATGTCGGCCTGCTCGGCATGCCGAACGCAGGCAAGTCGACGTTCATCTCGTCGGTGTCGAATGCGCGGCCGAAGATTGCCGACTACCCGTTCACGACGCTTGCGCCGAATCTCGGCGTGGTGCGCGTCGGTCCGAGCAAGAGCTTCGTGATCGCCGACATCCCGGGGCTGATCGAGGGCGCCGCCGAAGGCGCGGGCCTCGGCCATCAGTTCCTGCGCCACCTGCAGCGCACCGGCGTGCTGCTGCATCTGGTCGATCTCGCGCCGTTCGACGAAAGCGTCGATCCGGTGGCGGAAGCGACGGCGATCGTCGGCGAGCTGCGCAAGTACGACGAGGCGCTCTACGAGAAGCCGCGCTGGCTCGTGCTCAACAAGCTCGACATGGTGCCGGAAGACGAGCGCAAGGCACGGGTCGCGGATTTCCTCGAGCGCTTCGAGTGGGACGGCCCCGTGTTCGAGATCTCGGCACTGACGGGCCAGGGTTGTGAAGCGCTGTGCTACGCGATCTACGACTACCTCTCCGAACATTCGGACGCGCATCGCGCCGCGGAGGCGGAAGATCTCGCGGCAGACGTGCGTTTCCGCGATGCGCCGCCTGCCAAGGGCGATGCAGCGCCGGGCGACGACGCCTGAGCGATTCCGGAACGCGCCGGGCGTGCCGCCCGGCGCCGGCGTTCAATCGCGCCCGGTCGGAAAGGCAGCAGATACAGGAGACAGTGCAGGATGCGTTCGATCATCGCGGATTCGAAGCGATTGGTGGTGAAGGTGGGCTCCAGCCTCGTGACCAACGACGGCAAGGGGCTCGATCATGCGGCAATCGGCCGTTGGGCGGCTCAGATCGCCGCACTGCGCGCGCAGGGCAAGGAAGTCGTGCTCGTCAGTTCGGGCGCGATTGCGGAAGGGATGCAGCGGCTCGGCTGGAGCAAGCGACCGCGAGAAATCGACGAGTTGCAGGCTGCCGCCGCAGTCGGCCAGATGGGGCTCGCGCAGGTCTATGAAAGCCGCTTCACCGAGCACGACATCCGCACCGCGCAGATCCTGCTGACGCATGCCGACCTGGCGGACCGCGAGCGTTACCTGAATGCGCGTTCGACGATGCTGACGCTGTTGCGGCTTGGCGTCGTGCCGATCATCAACGAGAACGACACGGTCGTCACCGACGAAATCAAGTTCGGCGACAACGACACGCTCGGCGCGCTCGTTGCAAACCTGATCGAAGGCGATGCGCTGATCATCCTGACCGACCAGTCGGGGCTGTTCACGGCCGATCCGCGCAAGGACCCGAACGCGACGCTCGTTGCGGAAGCCAATGCAGGCGCGCCGGAACTCGAGGCGATGGCCGGCGGCGCGGGCTCCAGCCTCGGCCGCGGCGGGATGCTGACGAAGATCCTCGCGGCGAAGCGCGCCGCGCACAGCGGCGCGAACACCGTGATCGCGAGCGGCCGGGAGGCCGACGTACTCGTGCGTCTGGCGGCCGGTGAGGCGATCGGCACGCAACTGATCGCACGTACCGCGCGGATGGCGGCACGCAAGCAGTGGATGGCCGACCATCTTCAGGTGCGCGGCCATGTCGTGATCGACGCAGGCGCGGTCGAGAAGCTGACGGCCGGCGGCAAGAGCCTGCTGCCGATTGGCGTGATCGACGTGCAGGGCGCGTTCGCGCGCGGCGAAGTCATCGCGTGTGTCGGCCCCGACGGGCGCGAAGTGGCGCGCGGGCTCACGAACTACAGCAGTGCAGAGACTAAACTGATTCACCGCAAGCCGAGCGGCGAGATCGAATCCGTGCTCGGCTACATGCTGGAGCCCGAATTGATCCACCGCGACAACCTGGTGCTGGTGTGACCATTCGTGCCGGTTCCTGCCGTCAAACGAAAAAGCCCGCGTGAAGCGGGCTTTTTCATGCGACGAACGAAGGCGCGGTGGGCGCCGCGCGCCGTCAGCGCAACTGGCTCATCGCGGTGCGGTGAAACCGGATGTTCTCCAGGATCTGCTGGGTCGAGCCCTGCGGCATCTTGTTCGCGCAGAAGTAGTCCTGATAGAGCGCCGAATGGTAGGCATTCAGTTCGCCGTTCTCGATGCGCCGCCAGTCGTTCTCGACCGTGCGATCCCAGCCGTCGTGTTCCGAATTCAGGCCGGCATACTGGCGCCATTCGTAGGTGTCGCAGCGGATGCCTTCGTAGTTCACGTTGCGCGCACCGGCCGGGCTCGTGATGACGACCGCATAGCGCACGACGCCATCGGTGCCGACCGCCAGCGACTTCGCATCGACGAAGAACTTGAGCGGCGTGTTCTGCGATACGTTGAACGGCAGCAGGTCGCCCGTCTGCGGCAGCGGCGGCAGCGAGTCGACCGTGTTTTCCTTCCACGTGCCCTGGCGGTCCAGCAGATACACGAACTCGCTGTCATCCTTGTTGGTGGGCGTCTTCGAATTCGCGCAACCTGCCAGTGTGGCTACCGCGGCAATCGATGCGAGCGCGAGAGCAATCGCTTTCAATATGCATTCCTCGTAAAAAAAGGGCGCGACACCAAGGTCGCGCCCGGTCATGCAGTTCGATTCGTCATTTGCCGACGATCACGTGGGGCGGCATCTCGTCGAGCGTGCCCGCTTCCACTTCGATCTCCGAACAGACTACCGATGTGTCGACAATCGTCAGCGTCTGCTGGGCCTGTACGCCAATGACGCGCGGATAGCGCGACAGACGCGGCCCACGCGGCGGCTTCTCGGCTCGCTGCGCCGGGCGGCGCAGGAAGCGCGACAGTTCCGTCAGCGCCAACTGATAGACATCCCGCTTGAACTCGATCACCGCATCGAGCGGCACCCAGTACTCGTTCCAGCGCCACGCATCGAACTCCGGGTGGTCGGTCGCGCGCAAGCAAATGTCGCAATCGCGTCCAACCATCCGCAGCAGGAACCAGATCTGCTTCTGGCCGCGGTAATGACCGCGTACTTCGCGTTTAATGAACTTGTCAGGCACCTCATAACGCAACCAGTCGCGTGTGCGGCCGATTATCTTGACGTGTTCCGGGTGCAGGCCCGTTTCCTCGTGCAGTTCCCGGTACATCGCCTGCATGGGGGTCTCGCCGTACTTGATCCCACCTTGAGGAAACTGCCAGGAATGCTCGCGGAGCCGCTTGCCCCAAAACACCTCGTTGCGCGCGTTCAAGAGGATGATGCCGACGTTCGGGCGAAAGCCTTCACGATCCAGCATACAACCACCTTCGAATCCTTTAAAATTGCTTTGATTATAAACAGATAACGGGCGCTGCGCACCGTGACGGAGCGAATCCGCGCGGGGGGCACCGGCTGAATTGTCCCTGATTAGTCTGCTACGTCATCTGCGCCATCGTCGTTCGTCGCGCGCAGCTTTTTCACCTTGAAACTTTTTCGGGCGCCCCGCCTGGGGGCGCCGTTTTTGGAACCGTCCGCATGAAAGCTTCCCGTTTCTTTATCGGCACCCTGAAAGAAGCACCCGCCGACGCAGAGATCGTCAGCCACAAGCTGATGGTGCGCGCCGGCATGATCCGTCGCGTCGCCGGCGGCATCTATAACTACCTGCCGGTCGGTTTGCGTTCGATTCGCAAGGTTGAGGCGATCGTGCGCGAGGAAATGAATCGGGCGGGCGCCATCGAGTTGCTGATGCCGGCCGTGCAACCCGCCGAACTGTGGCAGGAATCGGGCCGCTGGGAGCAGTACGGCCCCGAGCTGCTGCGCTTCAAGGACCGCAAGGACAACGACTTCGTGATCGGGCCGACGCACGAGGAAGTCATCACCGACATCGCGCGCAACCAGATCAAGAGCTACCGGCAGATGCCGGTGAACTTCTACCAGATCCAGACGAAGTTCCGCGACGAGATCCGTCCGCGCTTCGGCGTGATGCGCGGCCGCGAATTCATCATGAAGGACGCGTACTCGTTCGACAAGGATGCGGCCGGCCTGAACGAGTCGTATCGCAAGATGTACGACGCGTACGTGCGCATCTTCACGCGCCTCGGCCTCGAGTTCCGTGCGGTCGCGGCCGACAGCGGCTCGATCGGCGGCAACTTCTCGCACGAATTCCACGTGATCGCCGACACCGGTGAAGACGCGATCGCGTACTGCCCGACGTCCGAATTCGCGGCGAACATCGAGGCGGCCGAAGCGCTGCCGCTGACGCCCGAGCGCGCGGCGCCGGCCGAAGCGATGGAGAAGGTCGCGACGCCCGGCAAGGCGAAGTGCGAAGCCGTCGCCGAGCTGCTGGCCATCCCGCTCGAGCGCACGATCAAGTCGATCGTGCTCGCGACCGACAACGAAGGCGCCGAGCCGACCATCTGGCTCGTGATGCTGCGCGGCGATCACGACCTGAACGAGATCAAGGTGTCGAAGCTGCCGGGCCTGAAGAACCACCGCTTCGCGACCGAGCAGGAAATCGTCGAGTGGTTCGGCACGCCGCCGGGCTATCTCGGCCCGGTCGGCACGAAGAAGCCCGTGAAGGTGATCGCGGACCGCACGGTCGCGAACATGAGCGACTTCGTCGTCGGCGCGAACGAGGTCGACTACCACATCGCTGGCGTGAACTGGGGCCGCGACCTGCCCGAGCCGGACGTCGCCGACGTGCGCAACGTGAAGAAGGGCGACCCGTCGCCGGACGGCAAGGGTGTGATCGACATCTGCCGCGGCATCGAAGTCGGCCACGTGTTCCAGCTCGGCACCAAGTATTCGGAAGCGATGGGTGCGACGTTCCTCGACGAGTCGGGCAAGCCGCAGCCGATGCTGATGGGCTGCTACGGCGTCGGCGTCACCCGCATTCTCGGCGCGGCGATCGAGCAGAACTTCGACGACCGCGGCATCATCTGGCCCGAGTCGATCGCGCCGTTCGAAGTCGTGCTGTGCCCGATGGGCTATGACCGCAGCGACATGGTGCGCGAGACTGCCGACAAGCTGTACGCGGAACTCGTCGCCGCCGGCATCGACGTGATCCTCGACGATCGCGGCGAGCGCCCGGGCGTGATGTTCGCCGACTGGGAATTGATCGGCGTGCCGCATCGCCTGGTGATCGGCGAGCGCGGCCTGAAGGAAGGCAAGATCGAGTATCAGGGCCGCCGCGACGCCGAAGCGACGCTGCTGCCGGCCGACGCGGCTGCGGCGACGGTCGCGGAGAAGATCCGCGCCGCGCTCGCGCGCTAAGCGCACCGACCGGGGAACGCGGTGGAATACACCTTCCTGTCGGCCACCGTGCTCCTGGTGCTGATCACCGATCCGCTCGGCAACATCCCGCTATTCATTTCGGCGATGCGGGATGTGCCGCGCGAGCGGCGCGTGAAGCTGATCCTGCGTGAAGTGGGGATCGCGTTCGTGATCCTGCTGTTCTTCATGCTGGTCGGCGACCGTTTCCTGCGGATGATGAGCCTCACCGACCTGTCGCTGCGGCTCGGCGGCGGGATCGTGCTGTTCCTGATCGCGCTGCGGATGATCTTTCCGCATCCGGACGGCGCGCTCGGCAACGATCCGCGTGCGGGCGGCGAGCCGTTCATCGTGCCGCTCGCGATTCCGGCGCTCGCCGGGCCGTCCGCGCTCGCGACGGTGATGCTGCTGACGTCGCAGGGGCCCGGCAAGATGCTCGAGTGGGTCGGCGCGCTGACGGTCACGATGATCGTCTGCGCGGTGACGCTGGTGCTGGCCGAGCGGATCCAGCAATGGATCGGCGAGCGGACCGTCGCGGCGTTCGAGCGGCTGATGGGCCTCGTGCTCGTCGCGATTTCGGTCGAGATGATGCTGGGCGGCGTCCGCGCGTTCGTGCACCAGCTGTAGGGCGGGGCGGCGCACACTCAAGACGCCCAAAAAAAGCGGCGCTCCGGGAAACCGGAGCGCCGCTTTCTATTTATATAGTGCGGAGTGGGGCGCTCAGACGTTCGTGGTCAGCGCACGGATCGTCGGCAGGTTGCGCCAGTAGCCCTTCGCATCCATCCCGCAGCCGAACACGTAGCGGTCCGGCACCGCGAAGCCGCAGAAGTCGGGGTGCAGCGGCTTGGCCTTCGCGAGCGTCTTCTCGCACAGCACGGCCGACATGAAGCGCTTGGCGCCCATGTCGAGAATGCGGTCGCGGATCGCGGCCATCGTCTCGCCTTCGTCGAGGATGTCGTCGAGCACGAGCACGATCCGGTCCTTCACCGATTCGCGCGGCGCGACGCGCCAGTGCATCTCCGGGCTGCCCTGCGTCGTGTTGCGGTAGCGGGTCAGGTGGATGTAGTCGAATTCCAGCGGGAAATCGAGATGCGGCAGCAGCATCCCGGTAAACACCGCGGCGCCGCCCATCACCGAGAGAACGAGCGGGAACGCGTCGCCGATCTCGGCGCGGATCGCGTCGGCCATCTTGGAGATCGACGCGTTGACGGCGTCCGCCGAGACGATCTCTTCGGAGTGGTTGAAAATGTGGAGGGCTTCTTCGCGGTTCATGTGTTCTGGCGGGCAGTCGGTATACAAATAAGAATGAAGCAGAACGGCCGCCGCGCGCTACAGCAAAAACCCGCGCGCCGGCCGATGGGCGGAATCAGCGCATGCCGGGCATCATGCCCTTCAGGCCACGCATCATCTTCTGCATGTTGCCGCCCTTCAGCTTCTTCATCATCGTACGCATCTGGTCGTACTGGTTCAGCATCCGGTTGACTTCCTGCACCGGCACGCCCGCGCCGGCCGCAATGCGGCGCTTGCGCGTCGCCTTGATGATCTCGGGTTTCGCGCGCTCGGCCGGCGTCATCGAGCTGATGATGCCTTCCATCCGGCGGATCGACTTCTCGGCCTGGCCCATGTCGGCGCCGGCCGCCGCCTGCTGGAACTGCGCAGGGAGCTTGTCCATCAGCGACGACAGGCCGCCCATGTTCTTCATCTGCGAGATCTGCGCGCGGAAATCGTTCAGGTCGAAGTCGCCGCCTTTCTTGACCTTGTCGGCGAGCTTCTGCGCGGCCTGCACGTCGACGCCGCGCTGCGCCTCCTCGACGAGCGCGAGGATGTCGCCCATGCCGAGGATCCGGTTCGCCATCCGGTCGGGGTGGAACACCTCGAGGCCGTCGAGCTTCTCGGCGACACCGACGAACTTGATCGGCTTGCCCGTGACGTGACGCACCGACAGCGCGGCGCCGCCGCGCGAGTCGCCGTCGAGCTTGGTCAGCACGACGCCGGTGAGCGGCAGCGTGTCGTTGAACGCCTTCGCGGTGTTGACCGCGTCCTGGCCGAGCATCGCGTCGACGACGAACAGCGTTTCGGCCGGCTTCAGCGTGCCGTGCAGCGCGGCGATTTCCTGCATCATCGCCTCGTCGATGCCGAGGCGGCCGGCCGTATCGACGATCAGCACGTCATGGTAGTGGCGCTTCGCCCAGTCGACGGCCGCAATCGCGATGTCGACGGGCTTCTGGTCCGGCGTGGACGGGAAGAAGTCGGCGCCAACCTGTTCGCTCACCGTTTTCAGCTGCATGATCGCGGCCGGGCGATACACGTCGCACGACACGGTCAGCACCTTCTTCTTGTACTTCTCGCGCAACAGCTTCGCGAGCTTGCCGGCGGTCGTGGTCTTGCCCGCGCCCTGCAGGCCGGCCATCAGGATCACGGCGGGCGGCGTGACCGCGAGGTTCAGCTCGGCGGCCTTGCCTTCGTAGTCGCCGCCGATCACGGCGGTCAGTTCCTTCTGGACCACGCCGACCAGCGCCTGACCCGGCGACAGGCTGCTGATCACTTCTTCGCCGAGCGCCTTTTCCTTGACCTTGGCGATGAATTCGCGGACGACCGGCAGCGAAACGTCGGCCTCCAGCAGGGCGAGACGCACCTCGCGGAGCATCTCCTGGGTGTTCGCCTCGGTAAGCCGGGCCTCGCCGCGCAGCGTCTTGACGACGCGCGCCATCCGTTGAGTGAGATTGTCGAGCATGGGGAGCGATGGACAGTGGGGCCCGAAGGCGCGGCGGAACCGAACAAAGGGAGCCGTCGCGGGAAGGGGGCCTAGTGTAAACTTCGAACATGGATATTGTACTGTATGCCCTCACCGCATTCCTGTACGGCGGCCTCGCCGTCGCAGGCTGGCGCACGCACCGCCAGGGCGCGACGCCGCTCGTCGCGAGCGTGCCGGCCGTGCCGGTCCCCGCGTCCGCCGCGTCCGGGATGAGCGGGGCCGGCCGCGCGCTGCTGTTCGCCGCGCTGGTCGCGCACGGCGTGCTGCTCCACATGACGATCTTTCCGAACGACGCGATGGTGTTCGGCTTCGCGTTCGCGCTGTCCGCGATGTTCTGGCTCGGCGCCGGCATCTACTGGATCGAGAGCTTCTTCTTCCCGCTCGACAGCCTGCGCCTGCTGGTATTGCCGCTCGCGTGCGGCGCGTCGCTGCTGCCGCTCGTGTTCGGCGGCGTGCGGGTGCTTCCTTATGCCGCAGCACCGCTGTTCAAGCTGCACTTCCTGATCGCGAACATCGCCTACGGCCTGTTCGCGATCGCGGCGCTGCACGCGGTCCTGATGCTGATGGTCGAGCGGCGCCTGCAGTCGCTGAGGAGCGGCGGGCGCGACGGCTCGACGGGCTGGATCGCGAGCTGGCTCGAGACGCTGCCGCCGCTGCTCACGCTCGAGAAGCTGCTGTTCCGCCTGATCGGTGCCGGCTTCGTGCTGCTCACGCTGACGCTCGCGTCGGGCATCCTGTTCAGCGAGCAGGTCGACGCGCGCGCGCTGCGCCTCGACCACAAGACGGTATTCGCGATCCTGTCGTGGCTGATGTTCGGCGGCCTGCTGGTCGCCCGCAAGACGTCGGGCTGGCGTGGCCGCGGTGCCGCGCGCTGGGTGCTCGTGTCGTTCGCCGCGCTGCTGCTCGCGTATGTCGGCAGCCGGTTCGTTTTCGAGGTGCTGCTGCACCGTTCCGTGGTTTGAACGCAGGTTTCCGATGCGACAGATTCTTCTCCTGATTCTTCTTTTCTTCGCGGGTTCGTGGATCGCGCGCAAGCTGCGCCAGGCCCAGGAGCACGCGCAGGCGCGCACCGGCCGCGGCGCCGGTTACGACGGCACGCCCGGCGCCGGCGGTGCGGGTGCGGGGCGCCCGAACGGCGACGCGCGGGCGCTGCCCGAGCCGATGGTGCGCTGTGCCGAATGCGGCGTGCATGCGCCGAAGGGCGACGCCGTCGCCGCGGGCGGCGAATACTTCTGCAGTACCGAGCACGCGCAGCGCCACGCCGCGCGGTCGAGCGGTCGCGACGCACGATGAGCGACGCGCGGGTGCTGTCGGTCGACGCGCACGGCTGGGTGCGCGAAGCGCGCCATGCGCCGTCGCCGAACTTCGAGGTGCGGCCCGCGGGCGTGGTGCCGACGCTCGTGGTCGTCCACAACATCAGCCTGCCGCCCGGCGAATTCGGCGGTGACGCGATCGAGGCGCTGTTCCTGAATCGTCTCGACTGCGATGCGCACCCCTATTACCAGAGCCACCTGCGCGGCGTGCGCGTGTCCGCGCACTTCCTGATCCGCCGCAACGGCGAACTCGTGCAGTTCGTGTCGTGCGACGAGCGTGCGTGGCATGCGGGCTCGTCCGAGTTCTTCGGCCGGGCGCGCTGCAACGACTTTTCGATCGGCATCGAGCTCGAGGGAGCGGACGACGTGCCGTTCGACGACGCGCAGTACGCGATGCTCGCCGCGCTCTCCCGCGCGCTCGCCGCACGCTACCCGGTCGACGCATTCGCGGGGCATTCGGACGTCGCGCCGGGCCGCAAGACCGACCCGGGTCCGCATTTCGATTGGCAACGCTTCGCGAGCGATGCCGGTTTTTCCGCCGAATACTTTCCTTTCCGTCAGCACTGATCGCAGGGTTTTTGAGGGCGCGAAATTTTTTTTTCCGACCAATGCCTTGTCGCGTCTGAGCCTGCGCGGGGTGGGGGTGATGTCAATACCTCCATCGCAAATTATCCATTTTGATGTGCTCCGAATGTCCACTATACTTGGTGCCAGTTGAGCAGTTCTGCACTAGATATAGTGTGTGTCGCAGGGGAAACCCGAGCGGCACCGGCCGGCGGGCAACGCCGGCGGACAGGGTTCTCAGGGCGGCGCGTCAGGCCGGGCGGTCCGGGCGTCGCGATCAGCGCAGCGAACATCGACGGGGCAGGGTACACATGACGAAGCACACGACCGGATCGGTTGTCGCGCATCGACCGAACCGGCTTCCCCGGCGCATCGCTCGCCTCTTACCGCTCGCGCACCGCGTTGCGCAGCGTTCGTTTTAATCCGCGGTTCTCTCCGCACCATCCAACACCAGGAGCTTTGCACATGCAAACCACCGACAACGCGACGTCCCAGTACGAGAGCGCCTCGAGCCGTCCGCTCGGCGGGACCGAACAGGGCGCGAAGGCGCTCGCGCCGCAGGCCACGTTCGCCGACTACAAGGTGATCCGCCGCAACGGCAGCGTCGTCTCGTTCGAACCTTCGAAGATCGCGATTGCGGTGACCAAGGCTTTCCTGGCCGTCAATGGCGGGCAGGGTGCGGCATCGGCGCGCGTGCGCGAGCAGGTCGAGCAACTGACGCACAACGTCGTGCGCGCGCTCGTGCGCAGCCGCCCGAACGGCGGTACGTTCCATATCGAAGACATCCAGGACCAGGTCGAACTCGCGCTGATGCGCGGCGGCGAGCACAACGTCGCGCGTGCGTACGTGCTGTATCGCGAGAAGCGTCACCTCGAGCGCCAGCACGCGGGCGAGGACGCAGCGGCAGCCGGCGGCGAGGCGAGCACCGGCATCAACGTCGTCGACAACGGCGTCACGCGCCCGCTCGACCTGAACGCGCTGCGCGCGCTGATCGTGTCGGCATGCGACGGCCTCGGCGCTGCGGTTAACCCTGACCCGATCGTCGCCGAAACGGTGAAGAACCTGTACGACGGCGTGCCGATGAGCCAGGTCTACGACTCGGCGATCCTGGCTGCGCGCACGATGATCGAGAAGGATCCGGCATACAGCCAGGTCACGTCGCGCATCCTGCTGCACACGATCCGTCGCGAGATCCTTGGTGAGGAAGTGGTCCAGGCCGAGATGTCGACCCGTTACGCGGAATACTTCCCGCAGTTCCTGAAGCGCGGCGTCGACGCCGGCCTGCTCGACGACAAGCTGCTGCAGTTCGACCTGAAGCGCCTCGGCGAAGCGCTCGACGCGAACCGCGACCTGCAGTTCGGCTACCTCGGCCTGCAGACGCTGTACGACCGCTACTTCCTGCACGTCGAAGGCACCCGCATCGAAATGCCGCAGGCCTTCTTCATGCGCGTCGCGATGGGCCTGTCGCTGAACGAGATCGACCGCGAAACGCGCGCGATCGAGTTCTACAACGTGCTGTCCAGCTTCGACTTCATGAGCTCGACGCCGACGCTGTTCAACTCGGGCACGCACCGCTCGCAGCTGTCGTCGTGCTACCTGACGACCGTCGCGGACGATCTCGACGGCATCTATGAAGCGCTGAAGGAAAACGCGCTGCTGTCGAAGTTCGCCGGCGGCCTGGGCAACGACTGGACGCGCGTGCGTGCACTCGGCTCGCATATCAAGGGCACGAACGGCAAGTCGCAAGGCGTGGTTCCGTTCCTGAAGGTCGTCAACGACACGGCCGTCGCGGTCAACCAGGGCGGCAAGCGCAAGGGCGCGGTCTGCGCGTACCTCGAATCGTGGCACCTCGACATCGAG
Source organism: Burkholderia sp. AU27893 (assembly GCF_002223205.1). Taxonomy (NCBI): domain Bacteria; kingdom Pseudomonadati; phylum Pseudomonadota; class Betaproteobacteria; order Burkholderiales; family Burkholderiaceae; genus Burkholderia; species Burkholderia sp. AU27893. The sequence goes on from NZ_NKFD01000001.1 coordinate 603,538, forward strand.
GAGTTCCTGGAGCTGCGCAAGAACACGGGCGACGATCGCCGCCGGACGCACGACATGAACACGGCGAACTGGATTCCCGACCTGTTCATGAAGCGCGTGATGGAAGGTGCGGACTGGACGCTGTTCTCGCCGTCGACCTGCCCGGACCTGCACGACAAGTTCGGCGCGGAATTCGAGAAGGCTTACACGGCTTACGAAGACAAGGTCGCGCGCGGCGAGATCAAGCTGTTCAAGAAGATCCCGGCGCAGCAACTCTGGCGCAAGATGCTCGGCATGCTGTTCGAGACGGGCCACCCGTGGATCACGTTCAAGGATCCGTGCAACGTGCGCTCGCCGCAGCAGCACGTCGGCGTCGTCCACTCGTCGAACCTGTGCACGGAAATCACGCTGAACACGAGCGACACCGAAATCGCGGTGTGCAACCTCGGCTCGGTGAACCTCGTCGCCCACCTGGTGAAGCAGGCCGACGGCAGCTACGCGCTCGACCACGACAAGCTGAAGCGCACGATCAGCGTCGCGATGCGCATGCTCGACAACGTGATCGACATCAACTACTACGCGGTGCCGAAGGCACGTAACTCGAACCTGAAGCACCGCCCGGTCGGCATGGGCATCATGGGCTTCCAGGACTGCCTGCACCTGCTGCGCACGCCGTACGCGTCGGAAGCGGCGGTCGAGTTCGCCGATCGTTCGATGGAAGCGGTCTGCTACTACGCGTACTACGCGTCGACCGAGCTGGCCGAAGAGCGCGGCCGCTACTCGAGCTACCGCGGCTCGCTGTGGGATCGCGGCATCCTCCCGCAGGACACGCTGAAGCTGCTGACGGAAGCACGCGGCGGCTACGTCGAAGTCGACACCTCCGAATCGCTCGACTGGACGTCGCTGCGTTCGCGGATCGCCGCGCACGGCATGCGCAACTCGAACTGCGTCGCGATCGCGCCGACGGCGACGATCTCGAACATCATCGGCGTGTCGGCCTGTATCGAGCCGACCTTCCAGAACCTGTACGTGAAGTCGAACCTGTCGGGCGAATTCACGGTGGTGAACGAGTACCTGGTGCGCGACCTGAAGGAACGCGGCCTGTGGGACGAAGTGATGGTCGCCGACCTGAAGTACTTCGACGGCATGCTGTCGCGCATCGACCGCATCCCGGCCGACCTGCGCGCGATCTACGCGACCGCGTTCGAAGTCGACCCGACGTGGCTGGTCGAAGCGGCATCGCGTCGCCAGAAGTGGATCGACCAGGCGCAGTCGCTGAACATCTACATGGGCGGCGCGTCGGGCAAGAAGCTCGACGAGGTCTACAAGCTCGCATGGCTGCGTGGCCTGAAGACGACCTACTACCTCCGCACGATGGCGGCGACGCACGTCGAGAAGTCGACGGTCGCACACGGCGCGCTGAACGCCGTGCCGACGGGCGGCGGCTCGAGCAGCGGCGGCGCGCAAGGCGCGGCCGGCGGCTTCGGTGCGGCAGGCGGCGATGCGTCGTCGGGCGCGGTCAACGCGGCACCGGCACTCGCACCGGTCGAGGCAGATGGTCCGGTGTGCACGATGCGTCCGGGCGATCCTGGCTTCGACGAATGCGAAGCGTGCCAGTAACGCAGTGCGCCTGACCTGGGAAGCAGGTCAGTGCGGCGCACACGACGACCGATCGAGGTTGAAGTGTGCGCCGCTCTCAACTAAAAAAATGATAAGGAATCTGTAACGCGGCACCTGCGTTGCAGGCAGTGACAAGCGATCGAAACATCCCCGACGACGTCGCGTTTCGATCAGCGTTCGATGCGTCGAGCGCACCTCGCGATACACGCGCGACGCACATCGCGCGCTGCATGAACGACGATGCGTTGCTCAAAGTGTTGTATCGAGGTCGCAACGCGAATCGAAAAAAGGATTTTTCGTGAGCGAACCCTTTTATCGCTCAGGAAAAGATGGTACAAACCGTTCTAAATTGATGGTGAGAATTTATGCTCAACTGGGATGAAGAGAAGACTGCCGTAACTCCCGCGAGCGGAGCGCAGCAAAACGCGATGCGCACCTCCGCAGGAACGGCTGTCGGACTGCAGGCTGCAACGCCTGCCGCCCATCAGGTCCGCGACATTTTCGAAGGCGATCTTGCGGTGCCCCCGCAAGCATCGGCTGTTCCCGCCGGCGGTTCGGAAGCGCGGGTCAATGTCGCCGACAAGCGCATCATCAACGGCCAGACTGACGTCAATCAGCTGGTGCCGTTCAAGTACAAGTGGGCGTGGGAAAAGTATCTGGCCGGTTGCGCGAACCACTGGATGCCGCAGGAAATCAACATGTCCCGCGACATCGCTCTGTGGAAGGACCCGAACGGTCTGACCGAGGACGAGCGCCGCATCGTGAAGCGCAACCTCGGCTTCTTCGTGACGGCCGATTCGCTCGCGGCGAACAACATCGTGCTCGGCACGTACCGCCACATCACGGCGCCCGAGTGCCGGCAGTTCCTGCTGCGCCAGGCGTTCGAAGAGGCGATCCACACGCACGCGTACCAATACATTGTCGAATCGCTCGGTCTCGACGAAGGCGAGATCTTCAACGCGTACCACGAGGTCACGTCGATCCGCGCGAAGGACGAATTCCTGATCCCGTTCATCCACACGCTGACGGATCCGGCCTTCAAGACCGGCACGCTCGAAGCGGATCAGAAGCTGCTGAAGTCGCTGATCGTGTTCGCCTGCATCATGGAAGGCCTGTTCTTCTATGTCGGGTTTACGCAGATCCTCGCGCTCGGCCGCCAGAACAAGATGACGGGTGCTGCAGAGCAATATCAGTACATCCTGCGCGACGAGTCGATGCACTGCAACTTCGGCATCGACCTGATCAACCAGATCAAGCTCGAGAATCCGCATCTCTGGACCGCCGAATTCCGCGCCGAGATCCGCGAGCTGTTCAAGCAGGCTGTCGAACTCGAATACCGCTACGCCGAGGACACGATGCCGCGCGGCGTGCTGGGTCTGAATGCGTCGATGTTCAAGAGCTATCTGCGCTTCATCAGCAACCGTCGTTGCCAGCAGATCGGCCTCGATCCGCTGTACCCGAACGAGGAAAACCCGTTCCCGTGGATGAGCGAGATGATCGACCTGAAGAAGGAACGCAACTTCTTCGAGACGCGTGTGATCGAGTATCAGACGGGCGGCGCGCTGTCCTGGGAATAACCCGCAGCAGCGAACCCGTCACATGATGGAACAGCCGGCGGCCTCTCGGCCCCGGCTCAAGGTTTAGGAGCAAGAACGCCTGATGCAAAGCATGCCCGGTGCCTTAACGGCACGACGACACGACAGGCACTTTGCGAACCCTTCAGTGGGATGGGCAAACTTCCCTCCGGAAAAAGCGGACGGCCGTGTGGCGGTCCGCTTGATCAAGCGATTAGGGGTAGCGGCGCGAGGTGCGCCGGCTACCGACTTGATTTGGCGCGCGAGGCCGAGTGGCCACGCGCGCCATACCGTATTCATTAGCGTAAGCGCGTGGTATCCGCGTACGCCGATGAATAGCCCGCTTCGAAGCGCACGTCCTGAACAGCGTCCGCGGGAAGCGGGTTTTGACGAAGGGTGTAGTTTGAACTGACTCTCATCTGAACCTGAAGGAGAACAACATGGCACTTGCCAAGAAGAAACCGGCTGCAAAGAAGGCCGCAGTGAAGAAGGTCGCTGCGAAGAAGGCTGCTGCTCCGGCGAAGAAGGCCGCTGCAGTGAAGAAGGTTGCTGCGAAGAAGGTCGCGGTGAAGAAGGTTGCCGCGAAGAAGGCAGCACCGGCGAAGAAGGCAGCAGTGAAGAAGGTTGCTGCGAAGAAGGTCGCAACGAAGAAGGTTGCAGCCAAGAAGGTCGCAGTGAAGAAGGTTGCCGCGAAGAAGGCAGCACCGGCGAAGAAGGCCGCAGCGAAGAAGGTTGCCGCCAAGAAAGTCGCAGTGAAGAAGGTTGCTGCGAAGAAGGCCGCACCGGCTAAGAAGGCTGCTGCGAAGAAGGCCGCGCCGGCGAAGAAGGCTGCTGCGAAGAAGGCCGCGCCTGCGAAGAAGGCTGCCGCGAAGAAGGCTGCGCCTGCTGCGAAGAAGGCTGCCCCTGCGAAGAAGGCCGCTGCTCCGGCGAAGAAGGCTGCCGCTGCTGCTCCGGCTGCCGCTCCGGCTCCGGCGAAGAAGGCCGCGGCTCCGAAGAAGGCTGCTGCTCCGAAGAAGGCCGTCGTGAAGAAGGCTGCGCCGGCAACGACCGCGTCGACCGCATCGGTTGCGCCGGCATCGGGCGTGAAGACCGCGCTCAACCCGGCAGCGGCATGGCCGTTCCCGACCGGCAGCCGTCCGTAATCGAGGCTGACCTGCACCACCCGGACACTCACGTGGTGTCCGTGGGTTGAGTAGCGCTACTCAATCAGTCCCGCCATCTGGCTCAGGTGGCGGGATTTTTTTCGTCCGTCGTTGCCGATGTGCCCGCATCCCGGACACCCACAAGCCGGCTGCGGCGAGCACGGACGAAAAAAAACGCATGTGCAGCTTCGCACATGCGTTCGACCGCGGCTTGCGCCGCGTGCTGAGGTACCTGTTAGTGCGTGACGCGCGTGACGCCGCCGCTCGACAGCAGTCGCACGCGTTCGCCGGCGCGGAACGCTTCGCCGCTTGCAGCCTGCGTGATCGAGCGCAGATCGCCGTTGTCGAGGCGCACGGTGATTTCGACACCGTTCGCCGTGCTGAGGTTTTCACCGACCGCGTTGCCCGCGACCGCGCCGACGAGGCCGCCGGCGATCGCGGTCAGGATCGACCCCTTGCCGCCGCCGATCGCGCTGCCTGCCACTGCGCCGAGCGCGCCGCCGCCGAGCGTGCCGATCGCGCTGCCGCCGCCGTCGGACTGGATGCGCACCGCGCGGACGCTTTCGACGGTGCCCATGCGGACCGTCTGTTCGCGCTGCGCCTGGCCGACGCTATAGACATCCGCCGAACCGGGTGCGGTGAAGCAACCGGTGAGCGTCAGCGAGGCCGTCAGCATGGCCGCGAGCGTGAGGGTCTTTTTCGTCAACATCTTTGCTCTCCCACAAAATTCATTTGAGACTGTAACCGAATGCAGTCTCGAAGCGTGCGTCGATTTCGGCGCGCGTCAGTACGTAAGTCTGGGGCCCCTGGTGGGCGATCTTGATCGAGCCCATCAGGCTCGCGAGGCGGCCCGTGGTTGCCCAGTCGAGGCCATGCTCGATGCCGTACAGCAAGCCACCCCGGAAGGCGTCGCCGCAGCCGGTCGGATCGGAGATCTGCTCGGCCGGCACGACAGGAATCTGCTCCGTGCCCTGTTTGTGGCGGATGGTCGCGCCGTGCTCGCCGCGCGTGATGACGAGGGCGTCGACCCGGCTGGCGATTTCATCTTCGGACCATCCCGTCTTGTCGCTCACCAGCTTGGCCTCGTAGTCGTTGACCGCTACAAAGGTCGCAAGTTCAATGCTGCGGCGCAGCGTCGCACCGTCGAACAGCGGCAGGCCCTGGCCCGGATCGAACACGAACGGCACGCCGGCCTTGGCGAGTTCTTCCACGTGCTGCACCATCCCGTCGAAGCCGTCGGGGCCGACGATCGCGAGCTTGACGCCCGGCGCGTCGCCCGCGTGGTTCAGGTGCGACTGCATCATCGCGCCCGGGTGGAACGCCGTGATCTGGTTGTTGTCGAGATCGGTCGTGATCATCGCCTGCGCGGTATACGTGTCGGGCAGCACGCGAACGTGGTCGCGGCGCAGGCCGAGCTGGTCGAGCCGGTCGAGATACGGCTGCGCGTCGAGCGCGCCGATCGTCCCCATGATGCGCGCATCGCCGCCGAGCAGGTGCAGCGCGTACGCGATGTTGCCCGCGCAGCCGCCGAATTCGCGGCGCATCGTCGGCACCAGGAAGCTCAGGTTGATGAGGTGCACCTGGTCGGGCAGGATGTGCTCGCGGAACCGCCCCTCGAAGGTCATGATGGAATCGTAGGCGATCGAGCCGCAAATCAACGTAGCCAAGGTGTGCGTTCCTGTAGAAATGAGGAACCCTGCGCGACAACGCCGCGCGAAAGGCGCGGCGCGGCAGGGGAAAGCGAAAGAAAGCTTACTTCAGTGCGGCGAGCGCGGCATCGTAGTTCGGCTCGTCCTTGATTTCGCCGACGAGTTCCGCGTGGATCACCTTGTCCTGCGCGTCGAGCACGACGACCGCACGTGCGGTCAGGCCGTTCAGCGGGCCGCTCGTCACGTCGACGCCGTACGCGTTCGCGAACGCGCGGCCGGTGCGGAACGTCGAAGCCGTCACGACATTCTCGAGGCCTTCGGTCGTGCAGAAGCGCGTCGCAGCGAACGGCAGGTCGGCGGACACGACGACGACGACCGTGTTGTCGAGCGACGATGCGGCTTCGTTGAACTTGCGGGTCGACGTCGCGCAGGTCGGGGTGTCGAGGCTCGGGACGATGTTCAGCACCTTGCGCTTGCCCGCGAAGCTGGCGAGCGACAGGTCGGCGAGGTCCTTGCCGACCAGCTTGAAATCGGCGGCTTGTGCGCCGACGGCCGGGAACGTGCCGGCGAGATCGATCGGGTTGCCACCCAGCGTAACTTTGCTCATGTTCGTGCTCCGAAATAGCGCGCCGCTCGGGCGCGCGGGTTGAGACGGGCGCGCAGGCGCGCGCCGCGGCGCGTCACGGATAGAAAATCTGGACGCGGAAATTCGAGGCGGGCGCACCGTTCGTTTCGACGCGGACGACCATCGTCTGCGTCGTGCCGGGCGGCAGCCCGGCGTCGATCGGCGTGCCCGGGCGCACGTAGTCGCGCGGCGCGAGTACGCGGCGCACGGTCACGTGGTTGGTGTCGTCGAGCAGCGTCAGCTCGAGCGACGGGTAGGCGAGTGCGACGCGGTAGCGGTTCGTCAGCGGCACCTTCAGCTCGAGCTCGCGCGGGCCGTCGAGCTGGCGCAGGTCGGTCGCGTCGAGCCGCAGGCCGTCGATCGCGCGCGGCGGCGCAACCGTGCAGCCGAGCGGCGCGCAGGCCTGCCGGAACCAGCCCTGCGTGACGGGCCAGTAGATCATCAGCGTTTCGCGCTGCCACCATGCGAGTTGCCCGACGAGCAGCACGGCGAGCACGGCAGCGACGAGGCCACCGAAAAAGCCCCCGAGCATGCCGCGCCGCTGCGGCGCGCGGGTTTCCCGCGTGACGGCGAAATGCGGACGATCGTCGTCGGTCAGCGCAGCGGGGAAGGGGGCGGCCGGCGCGTGGGTCGTGGCGGCGGGCGTCTCGTCGTGCCGCGTGGTGCCGGAGTCGGGCTCGGGCGCGGCTTCGGTGACGGCTGGCGCAGGCGCGAACGCAAAGCGCGGTTCGCGCGGCGCGCGCTCGTCGTCCTGCACGGCGAAATGCGTGGTACCGACGGGCTCGGCGGCGTTGTGAGCGGTCTCTGCGTCCGACGGAAGGTGCGCGACGAAGCGGGGCTCACGCGGGTCGCGTTCGACGGGCGCGGCCGATGGTTCGACATCCTGCGGCGATTGCGATTGCGTTTGCGTCTGCAGCGATTCGGCCGGCTGTTCGACGGCAGCGGAGGCGGGCAGCTCGGCCGGGGAGGGCGCGAACGGTGCGGGCGTACCCGACAGGTGCACGACGCCGGCTTCGATGGACGGAAGGGCAAGCGGGATCAGCGGCTCGGTGCGCACGGTCCGCACGTTGTGCTGCAGCGACGGGTCGACGCCGGCATCGAGCCACGGCGCCCACATGTCCCAGCCTTCGGGCTTGTAATCGGTGTCGGAAGGTGACCCGGCCGGCGCTTCGGCGGCGAACAGCCGAGGCGGGGCCGGATGACGCGCATCACCGTCATCCTGCGCGGCAGCCGGTTCGGTCAGGACCGGCTCGGGCTGCTGCGCGTGCTCGGGAACGAGCGACTCGGACGCGTTGAAGACTTCGTGGCAATGCCCGCAGCGCACGAGCCCTTGATGCAGCGAGAGCTGTTCCTGCTGCAGCCGGAAGACGGTTTCGCAATGAGGGCAGCGCGTCGCAAGAAGCATGTCGAGCCGGGCGGCCTGCTGGCCAGAGTGAAGGACAGCGCTATTCTAATGGCTTTCGCGTCGGGTTCCGGCGAGGCATACCCAACCTTCGTGCTCACGCCAGACCGAGATGTCGACATAGCGTGCGTAGACGGCCGCCACTTCGTCCGCCTGGCGCGCGAGCACGCCCGACAGCGCGATGCGCCCGCCCGGCTTGACCTTCGATGCGAGCATCGACGCCATCAGCTTCAGCGGATTCGACAGGATGTTCGCGACGACGATGTCGAATTCACCGTCCGGGCACGCATCGGGCAGCCCGTACGTGACTTCCGCATGGTTGCGTTCGCTGTTCTGCCGCGCCGATTCGACCGCTTGCGGATCGATGTCGATGCCGATGACGGGGTTCGCCCCGCATTTCTTCGCGAGGATCGCGAGAATGCCCGAGCCGCAGCCGTAGTCGAGCACCGACTGGCCGGGCTGCACCGACTGCTCGAGCCATTCCATGCACAGGCGCGTGGTCGGGTGGCTGCCGGTGCCGAAGGCGAGGCCCGGATCGAGTTCGAGGATGAGCGCGTCGGGATCGGGCGCATCGTGCCACGACGGCACGACCCAGATCCGCTCGCCGATCGGGATCGGCTCGAACTGCGATTGCGTGAGACGCACCCAGTCCTGCTCTTCGACTTCGCGGACGGTGAATGCCGGCGTCTCGGCGACGCCGATCTCGTTCGCGGCCGCCGCGAGCAGCACGGCCGGCTCATGGTCGGCCGCGAGCAGCGCGACCACGCGCGAGTGCTGCCACGCGGTGCGGTCGGGCACGAGGCCCGGCTCGCCGAAGAGCGGCTGTTCGTCGGGCGTGTCGGCGTCGGCATCTTCGACCGACACCGACAGCGCGCCGAGTTCGAGCAGCGCGTCGGACAGCGCCTCCGCATGCTCACGGGCCAGTTCGACGACGAGTTCGCGATAGCTCATGCTTACGCTTCTTCCGGTGCGACCTGCTGCTTCTGGGCGAGCCGGTTTTCGAGGTAATGGATGCTGGTGCCGCCTTCGACGAACTTCGAATCGATCATCAGCTCGCGGTGCAGCGGGATGTTGGTCTGGATGCCTTCGACGACCATTTCCGACAGCGCGATGCGCATCCGGCTGATCGCCTGCTCGCGCGTCGCGCCGTAGGTGATCAGCTTGCCGATCATCGAATCATAGTTCGGCGGCACGAAATAGCCATTGTAGGCGTGCGAATCGACGCGCACGCCGGGGCCGCCCGGCGTATGCCACGACGTGATCCGGCCCGGCGACGGCGTGAACTTGAACGGATCCTCCGCGTTGATCCGGCATTCGATCGCGTGCCCGCGGAACTGGATGTCGCGCTGGCGCAGCGTGAGCTTCTCGCCGGCCGCGATGCGGATCTGTTCCTGCACGATGTCGACGCCCGTGATCAGCTCCGATACGGGGTGCTCGACCTGCACGCGCGTGTTCATCTCGATGAAGTAGAACTCGCCGTTTTCGTACAGGAATTCGAACGTGCCCGCACCGAGGTAGCCCATCTTCTTGCAGGCGTCCGCGCAGCGGTCGCCGATGCGGTCGATCAGGCGGCGCGGAATGCCGGGTGCCGGCGCTTCCTCGATCACCTTCTGGTGGCGGCGCTGCATCGAGCAATCGCGCTCGCCGAGCCAGATCGCGTTCTTGTACGCGTCGGACAGCACCTGGATTTCGATGTGGCGCGGGTTCTCGAGGAACTTCTCCATGTACACCTGCGGGTTGCCGAACGCACGGCCGGCTTCCTCGCGGGTCATGTTGACCGCGTTGACGAGCGCGGCCTCGGTGTGCACGACGCGCATCCCGCGCCCGCCACCGCCGCCTGCCGCCTTGATGATGACCGGATAGCCGATCGCGCGCGCAATCTTGACGATCTCCTTCGGATCGTCCGGCAACGCGCCTTCCGAGCCCGGCACGCACGGCACGCCGGTCTTGATCATCGTCTGCTTCGCGGTGACCTTGTCACCCATCATGCGGATCGTTTCGGGGCGCGGGCCGATGAACGTGAAGCCCGACTGCTCGACACGTTCCGCGAAATCGGCGTTCTCCGACAGGAAGCCGTAGCCGGGGTGGATCGCCTCGGCATCGGTGACTTCCGCGGCGCTGATCAGCGCCGGCATGTTCAGGTAGCTCAGGTTCGACGGGGCCGGGCCGATACAGACGGCTTCGTCCGCGAGGCGCACGTACTTGGCTTCCTTGTCGGCTTCCGAGTAGACGACCACCGTCTTGACGCCGAGCTCACGGCACGCACGCTGGATGCGCAGCGCGATTTCACCGCGGTTGGCAATGAGGATTTTTTCAAACATAGCGAGTATTCGTCTCTTCGAGGGGCGCGCGAACGGCGCCTGGCGGGCATCGGCGGCGCGCGGCCCGCAGGCCGCGCGGCGGACTTAGCCGATCACGAAAAGCGGCTGGCCGTATTCGACGGCCTGGCCGTTCTCGACGAGGATTTCCTTGATCACGCCGGCTTTGTCCGACTCGATCTCGTTGAGCAGCTTCATCGCTTCGATGATGCAGATGGTCTGGCCTTCCTTGACCGTATCGCCCACCTGGACGAACGGGTCCGCGCCCGGCGACGGTGCGCGATAGAACGTGCCGACCATCGGCGACGTCACGACGTGGCCCTGCGGGACAGCCGGAGCGGCAGCGCCGCCCGCGGCCGGCGCGGCAGCGCCTTCGGTCGGCAGCGCGGCCGACGGGGCGGGCGCGCTGACTTGCGGGGCATACCCAGCCGTCGGCTGCACGTAGACCGGGGGCGCGTTCTTGACGATGCGCACCTTGCCTTCGCCTTCCGTCACTTCCAGCTCGGAGATGCCGGATTCGGAAACGAGGTCGATCAGAGTTTTCAGCTTACGAAGATCCATCGGGAATTCCCCTTTCAATACGTGAAGGCGCCGGTTAGGGGCCGGCGCTGAATCTAGATCGCGAAATCAGCCGCGCGACGTGCCTTGCAGCTTGTCCAGCGCGTACTCGAGCGCGTACAGATAACCTTTCCAGCCGAGCCCGCAGATCACGCCTTCGGCCTGGTCGGAAAAGTAGGAGTGGTGCCTGAACGCTTCGCGGCGATGCACGTTCGACAAGTGAACCTCGACGAACGGGATGCCAACGCCGGCGATCGCGTCCCGGATCGCGACACTCGTGTGCGTGTACGCGGCCGGATTGATCAGGATGAAATCGGTCTGTTCCTCCCGCGCGGCCTGGATGCGGTCGACCAGCGCGCCTTCATGGTTGCTCTGGAACGACGACAGTTCGGCGCCGGCTTCCCGGGCACGCGCGGCAAGCGCCTGATCGATCTGTGCGAGCGTGACGCGGCCGTACACCTCCGGTTCCCGGGTGCCGAGAAGGTTCAGGTTAGGGCCGTGCAGCACCAGCAATCGTGTCATGGTCGCTTCTATTTCTGCGGAATTGCGCGAACTTTAGCGCTATTTAGAGAAATTTGTCTAGTTTTGCCGAACGGCCGAGCGCGCGCGACCTGCAAGAATTACCGGCGCGCATCCAAAGTGTCGGCGAATTCACGCGAAATTGCGGCGATCGACGGGCAAATTGCCGCCAACGTGCGGGCCGCCGTTCGGGCAGGTTACAGCGCGTCGAGCGTCTTTTTGAGCTCCGCCGGCTGGATTTGCCCCAATTTTGTCTCGCGGATCTTGCCGGTTTCGTCGATGACGACCGTAAACGGCAGCGCACCGGCCGTATTTCCAAAATTGCGGGCCAGATCGGCGCCCGCATATCCGCTGACGAATACCGGGTAATCGACCTTCACCTTCTGCAGAAAGTTCTTCACGTTCTGTTCGGAATCGACGCCGATTCCGATGAAACGGATGCCCTTCTGCTTGTATTGGTGCGACAGCGCGACGAGCTCCGGCATCTCCTCGACACACGGGCCGCACCATGACGCCCAGAAATTGACGACGACCTTCTGCCCCTTGAACGCGGACAACGTGGCCGGCTTGCCGTCGGTGCCCGTCAGCGACGCCGCCCACAACTGTTCGACGGGGCTGCCGTGCGCAGCAGGCGCGGCGACGGCGACACCGTCGTCGGCGGGGCCGCGGAACCAATGGCCGGCGGCGAGCCCGCCGGCAACGGCGGCGGCCGCGACCACCGCGAGCGCCAACATGCGTTTCATCATCATCGTTGAATCATTCCGGTTCGGAAGGGGTCTTGCCTGCTTCGACGAGCGCGCGCAGCGCGGCGGCATCCGCACGGGCGACCCGGCCGCGCGCGTCGGCCTTGACCGCGCCGCGCAGATCGTCGCTCGCATAGAGCGCGAGATGGATGCCGATTGCATCGACGTCGCGCCGCGGGCGCCACAGGAAACTGAGCGTCTCGACGTCGGCGCGGCCCGCGAAGTGCCGCGTCTCGGAGACGTCGTACTGGACGTTCTGGTTCAGCAGGTAGATCGCGACGTCCTTCGGGTTGTCGGTGAATGCCTGCAAATGGATATCCGAATGCGCGTTCGCGGTGCCGTTCAGCACGGCGCCCGTCACATAAGGATGGAATTCGGCGAGCCGGCGCATCCAGTCGAGCGCGATTTCGCGCAGGCGGCGCAGTTCGTCCGGCTGCGTGTCGCTCTGGAACAGGGCCAGGTACTCGCGCAGTTCTTCCTCGATCTGGTCGTTATCCGGCAGCCATTCGCCGGCAACGCGCGTATCGCCCAGCAACTGGCGCGCGGCCTTGCGCTTTGCACCGGCATAGTCCAAGCCGTCCTCCGCGATCAGGCGCGCGGCGGACTGGGCGATTTCCTCGCGGACGCGCCGCGGGTCGAGAAGGGTTTTACGAGACATGATCCGGCAATCATACTCGATCGCCTCAGGGCCCGAGCGCGGGTGCGGCGGCCTGCCGCCCGGCGTGCCGGCACCGTCCGCGCGCAGCGTTCGGGCCGCCGGGCACGGCAGGCCGTCAGTTACAATACTGTTCTTTGTGTCGCGGCAAAAGCCGTTGGCCGGTCGCCGGCCGCACGGCCTGTCCGCCGCGCCGCACACGCATCCTTTCCGAATCGACGGCGCCCGGCGGCGCGAAAGCATTCATCTATGCACATCCACATTCTTGGCATCTGCGGCACCTTCATGGGCGGTCTCGCCGTACTCGCGCGCGAGGCGGGCCACACGGTGACGGGTTGCGACGCGGGCGTCTATCCGCCGATGAGCACGCAGCTCGAGGCGCAGGGCATCACGCTGATCGAGGGCTACGGCGCCGAGCAGATCGACCTGAAACCGGACCTGTTCGTGATCGGCAACGTCGTCACGCGCGGCAATCCGTTGATGGAGGCGATCCTGGATCGCGGCCTGCCGTACGTGTCGGGCCCGCAGTGGCTCGGCGAGCACGTGCTGGCCGGTAAATGGGTGCTCGCGGTCGCGGGCACGCACGGCAAGACGACCACGTCGTCGATGCTCGCGTGGCTGCTGGAAGACGCGGGCCTGAATCCGGGCTTCCTGATCGGCGGCGTGCCGCTGAACTTCGGCGTGTCGGCGCGGCTCACCGATTCGAGCTTCTTCGTGATCGAGGCCGACGAATACGACACGGCGTTTTTCGACAAGCGCTCGAAGTTCGTCCACTACCGGCCGCGCACCGCGGTGCTGAACAACCTCGAATTCGATCACGCCGACATCTTCCCGGATCTCGCCGCGATCGAGACGCAATTCCACCATCTCGTGCGTACCGTGCCCGGTGTCGGCCGGATCGTCACGAACGGCCGCTCGGACGCGCTCGAGCGCGTGCTGGCGCGCGGCTGCTGGAGCGAGGTCGAGCGCTTCGGCGTCGACGGCGGCTGGCAGGCGCTGCCGGCCGAGGACGGCGTGCCGGTCGACGAGCGCTTCGCGGTGTATTCGCACGCGGAACGCGTCGGCGAAGTCGCGTGGCAGGTGCAGGGCGACCACAACCGGATGAACGCGCTCGCGGCGATCGCGGCCGCGCGCCACGTCGGCGTGCCGCCCGCGCAGGCGGCCGAATCCCTCGCGTCGTTTCGCAACGTGAAGCGCCGGATGGAAGTGCGCGGCAGCGTGGACGGCGTGACCGTCTACGACGACTTCGCGCACCATCCGACCGCGATCGACACCACGATCGCCGGCCTTCGTGCCCGCATCGGCCGTCAGAATGCCCGCATCCTCGCGGTGCTCGAGCCGCGCTCGAACACGATGAAGCTCGGCGTGATGAAGTCGCAATTGCCGGCGAGCCTGGCCGACGCCGATCTGGTGTTCGGCTACGGCGCGCCGACCGGGCGCGACGCGCTCGGCTGGAACCTGGCCGAAGCGCTGGCGCCGCTCGGCGAGAAGGCGCACGCATTCGACGATCTGCACCTGCTGGTGAAGTCCGTCGTCGCAGCCGCCCGCCCGGGCGACCACGTGCTCGTGATGAGCAACGGCGGCTTCGGCGGCGTGCACCAGAAGTTGCTCGATGCGCTCGGGAGCCGCACGTGATCCTGTACCTGCACGGCTTCCGGTCGTCGCCGGAATCGCAGAAGTCGCGCCAGCTCGCCGCGCGCATGGCCGAACTCGGCCGGATTGACGAGTGGCGGTGCCCGTCACTGTCGGTGTCACCGCTCGAGGCGATTGCAGTCGCGGAAGCCGAGGTGGCCGGTGCGCGCGACGTGACCGTCATCGGCAGCTCGCTCGGCGGCTATTACGCGACGTGGCTGGCCGAAAAGCACGGCTGGAAGGCCGTGCTGCTGAATCCGGCCATCGTGCCGCAGCGCGATCTCGAGCAGCATCTGGGCGAACAGCCGCTGTATCACGGCGGCGGCACGATCGTCGTCGAGCGCCGTCACCTGCATGAGCTCGATGCGCTGCGCGTGCCGGCGATCACGCGTGCCGAACGCTACTATCTGTTCGCGGCGACCGGCGACGAAGTGCTCGATTACCGCGAGATGCTCGCGCATTACCCGGGCGCGAAGACGCGCGTGATCGAAGGCAGCGATCACGGGATCAGCGAATTTGCCGACTATGTCGACGACGTTCTCGCGTTTTGCGACGGAAAGACGTCTTAAACCGGCCATGTGCCGATCGAATTCCCATCATCATGCGGCGCCGCCGATGTGGCGCCCGGCAGTCTGAACGAGAGTACTGAGTGAACGTTTTCTTCGAGGAATCGGGCAGTTTCAAGGCGGGCAGCGTGCTGTCGCGCCAGGGCGACGCGTTTCAGGTCGAGTTGCCCGGCGGGCGGCGGGCGAAGGTGCGCGCGAAAGACGTGCTGATCGAATTCGACAAGCCGGCCGCAAGCGAACTGATGCAGGAGGCCGACACGGCCGCGCAGCAGATCGATCTGGATTTCCTGTGGGAATGCGCGCCGGCCGACGAGTTTGCCTATACGGCGCTGGCCGCGGAATATTTCGGCGCGTCGTACGGCCCGGTCGAGCGCGCGGCGCTCGTGTTGCGCCTGCACGGTTCGCCCGTCTACTTCCGCCGCAAGGGGCGCGGCCAGTACCAGCGCGCGCCGGAAGAGCAGCTCAAGATGGCGCTCGCGTCGCTCGAGCGCAAGCGCCAGCAGGCGCTCGTCCAGGTGCAGTATGAAGAGGAACTGAAGGCCGGCAAGCTGCCGGAGGCGTTCGCGGGCAAGGTGCTCGGGCTGCTGACGCGGCCGGACAAGAACTCGATCGAATACAAGGCGATGGAAGCGGCGGCCGGTGCGCGCGGCGTGTCGCCGGCGCGGTTGATGCTCGACTGCGGCGGTATCGCGTCGCCGCGTGCGCTGCACGAGGCGCGCTTCCTCGCGGAATTCTTCCCGCACGGCACGGGCTTCCCGGCCGTCACGGTCGGCCCGCTGCCGGACGACCTGCCGCGTGCGGACGTCCAGGCGTTCTCGATCGACGACATCACGACGACCGAGATCGACGACGCGTTCTCGGTCGAGCACCTGGCCGACGGCCGCGTGCGGATCGGCGTGCACATCGCGGCGCCGGCGCTCGGCATCGTGCGCGGCGACCCGGTCGACGCGATCGCGCGCACGCGCCTGTCGACCGTCTACATGCCGGGCGACAAGATTACGATGCTGCCGGACGACGTCGTCGACGTGTTCACGCTGAAGGAAGGCGATTATCGTCCGGCGCTGTCGCTGTACATCATCGTCAATCGCGAAACCCAGGAGATCGTCGCGAACGAGACGCGCGCCGAGCTCGTGTTCGTGAAGAGCAACCTGCGGCACAACCACCTCGACGAGCTCGTCAACGAAGAGACGCTTGCGGCCGGCACCGGCGAGTATCCGCACAAGGACGACATCGCCGTGCTGTGGCCGCTCGCGCAGGCGCTGTTCGAGAAGCGCCAGGTCGCGCGCGCGGGCTACGGCCTGAAGCGCGAGGTGCAGCGCAACACCGATTACAACTTCTACGTCGACGGCGAGCACGTGTCGATTACGCCGCGCCGTCGCGGGTCGCCGCTCGACCTGATCGTGTCGGAGCTTGCGATCCTCGCGAACTCGACCTGGGGCGCCTTCCTGCACGACCACACGGTGCCGGGCATCTACCGCTCGCAGCGCGGCTTCGGCGCGCCGGGCCCGAAGCGCACGCGGATGCAGACGACGGCCGCGCCGCACGAAGGCCTCGGCGTGGCGCAGTACGCGTGGAGCACGTCGCCGCTGCGCCGCTACGTCGACCTCGTGAACCAGTGGCAACTGCTCGCATGCGTGCAGCATGGCGTCACCGCGAAGCTCGCCGCGCCGTTCAAGCCGAAGGACGCCGACCTGTACGCGGTCGTGCAGGGCTTCGACGACACCTACACGGCCTACGCCGACTACCAGCGCCGGATGGAGTATTTCTGGTGCCTGCGCTGGCTCGCGCAAGAACAGAAGAAGCAGGTCGTCGCGAGCGTCGTGAAGGGCGACCTCGTGCGCCTCGAGGAAATTCCGCTGCTGCTGCACGTGCCGGGGCTCGGCGTGCACGCGCGCGGCACGCGCGTGTTGCTCGACGTGATGGCGCTCGATGAGCTGACGATCGAGGCGTCGGTACGTTTGCTGAACGTGCTCGACGCGCCGACCGTGACGAGCGGCGACGCGGCCGAGGAAGAGGATGACGCCGAAGGCGGCGACGACACGCTGATCGACACCGAAGACGCAACCGCCGAAACCGAAGCCGAAGCACTGGCGGAAGCGGATGGCGCGGCGGCCGGTGAAGGCGGCGAAGCCGCGAACGGCAACGCCGGCGAAGAGGGGCGCGCATCATGACCGCGATTGCGTCGACGAGCGGCGCCGACCGCTATGTGGTGTTCGGCAACCCGGTGGCGCACAGCAAGTCGCCGTTCATCCACGCGCAATTCGCCGCGCAAACGGGGGAGCCGGTCGAATACACGCACCGGCTCGCGCCGCTCGACGGTTTCGACGCGGCCGTGCGGGCCTTCGTCGCCGAAGGCGGTCGCGGCGCGAACGTGACGGTGCCGTTCAAGCTCGAAGCGCATGCGCTCGCCGACACGCTGTCGCCGCGCGCGGCGGCGGCGGGTGCCGTGAATACGCTGCGCATCGACGCCGACGGCCGCATCCACGGCGACAACACCGACGGTGTCGGCCTCGTGCGCGACATCGAAGCGAATCTCGGCGTGTCGCTGGCGGGCGCACGCATCCTGCTGCTCGGCGCGGGTGGCGCGGCGCGCGGTGTCGTGCTGCCGCTGCTCGACCGCGCACCGCTGTCGATCGGAATCGTGAACCGCACCGCGAGCAAGGCCGAAGCGCTCGTCGGCCAGTTCATGCAGGCCGCGCACGATGCGGGCTGCACGCTCGCGGGCGGCGGCCCCGACGTCGTGCGCGCGGAGCCGTACGACGTGGTGATCAACGCGACGGCCGGCAGCCTCGATGCCGCGCTGCCCGAGTGCGATGCGGCCGCGTTCGGCGCGGGCACGCTCGCGTACGACATGATGTACGGCGCGCAGCCGACGGTGTTCATGCAGCATGCGGCGTCGCTCGGCGCGCGCACGGCCGACGGCCTCGGCATGCTCGTCGAGCAGGCGGCCGAATCGTTCTTCATCTGGCGCGGTGTGCGGCCGGACGGCGCGCCGGTGCTGGCCGCGCTGCGCCAGGCGCTCGCGGCGAGCTGAGCGGAGCGCGGCACGTGGTGGCGGTGAGCGGCACGCAGCCCACGCGGACGGTGAGCCCGACGCGCTGGTTCATCTATGCGGGATCGGTGTTCGCGGGGGCGTGGCTCGCGACGCAACTGTTCTATCTCGCGCAAATCGCGCTGTGGTCGTTCGTGAACCCCGGGTCGACCGCGTTCATGCGTACCGACGCGTGGTGGCTGTCGCGCGACAAGCCGCCTGCGCAGATCCAGCATCAATGGGTGCCGTACGACCAGATCTCGCGCAACCTGAAGCGCGCGCTGATCGCATCGGAAGACTCGACCTTCGCGACCAACAACGGCTACGACGTCGACGCGATCCTGCAGGCGTGGGAGAAGAACAAGGCGCGCGGCCGGATCGTCGCGGGCGGCTCGACGATCACGCAGCAGCTCGCACGCAACCTGTTCCTGTCGCGCGAGAAGAGCTACATCCGCAAGGGGCAGGAGCTCATCATCACGTGGATGCTCGAAACGGTGCTCGACAAGGAGCGGATCTTCGAGATCTACCTGAATTCCGTCGAGTGGGGGCGCGGCGTGTACGGCGCCGAAGCAGCCGCCCGCTATTACTACAAGATTCCCGCAAGCCGGCTCGGCGCGTGGCAATCGGCGCGTCTCGCGGTGATGCTGCCGAAGCCGCGCTGGTTCGACGCGCATCGCGGCTCGGCGTACCAGGCGCAGCGCGCGGCGATCATCGCGCGCCGGATGGGGGCGGCCGCGCTGCCGCAATCGGAGTGAACGGCGCGCTCGCGCCGTCGCATTGACCGTTTCGTCGCCCGTGCGCCCGCCACGGGCCGGTTGTGCGCTGCAGCGCATTCATGTCGCGATCATTTCGGGCCACATCCTTTAGACGAATCCGTCTATTTCGTTTTGCTGAGCAATACCGGGCGTCGTGTGATTTTGTTGCCCGATATGGCGCGAAATTCGGAGATTTTTAGTCTCGCCGGATAAACACGAAAGTCCGTGAAAGGTGTGTGAAATGCAATGTTTCGCAAACCGAAGCATTCCTGAAAGGTGTGCGCCGCACCGGCTGGCCGCCAAATATTTCAAAATTTTTCAAAGCTGACGGCCTCGCGTATATTGGCCAGCGCCTCGGCCTATCGGCCCCAATCGAGGCGGGGGGTGGCTTACCCGGCTGCTCGACACAAAAAACATCCGAGAGAAGGAAAGCAACGATGCCAGCAAGCAAAGCGAAGCTGTTGTTGGGAGTGGTGTTTTCTTCGCTGATCCTGACGGCCTGCAACGACGACGTGACATCGTCTTCTGCTGCCAGCGCCGACAATTCAGCCGATCCCGCCAGTCAGGTGGACAGGGCGTACAACGATCCGAACAGTTATTCGTCGAGCGCGAACGCGTCGCTCGACGCCTCCGCCGCGGTCGAAAAGGCCGCCGTCACGCATCACCAGATCACCCTCAACGGCAAGACGATCCGCTACACGGCCACGGCCGGCCACCTCGTCGCGCGCAATCCGCAGACCGGCGCGCCCGAAGCATCGTTCTTCTATGTCGCCTATACGGCCGACAACCAGCCCGCGGCGAAGCGGCCCGTCACGTTCCTGTACAACGGCGGCCCCGGTTCGGCATCGGTGTGGCTGCACCTCGGCTCGTTCGGCCCGCGCCGGATCCAGACGGGCGACCCGAACGCGAATACGTCGACGTTCCCGTTCGTCGACAACCAGGAAAGCCTGCTCGACACCACCGACCTCGTGTTCGTCGATGCGATCGGCACCGGCTTCTCGGAAGCGATCGCGCCGAATACGAACCAGACGTTCTGGGGCGTCGACCAGGACGGCGGCGCGTTCCGCGATTTCGTGACGCGCTACCTCACCGTGAACCAGCGCAACGATTCGCCGAAATACCTGTTCGGCGAGTCGTACGGCACGCCGCGCACCGACGTGCTCGCGAACCTGCTCGAGACGGCCGGCGTGAAGCTCGACGGCATCGTGCTGCAGTCGTCGATCCTGAACTACAACGTGAACTGCGACATGGCGAGCGACTATATCGGCAACTCGAACAACGGGTCGAGCCCGGTGAGTTGCGCGGGTTTCGTGCCGTCGTACGGCACGGTCGGCGCGTACTACCAGCTCGACAACCCGAACCCGTCGAGCCTGCCGCAGTATGCGGACCAGATGCGCCTGCTGACGGCCGGCAGCTACGCGCCGGCCGTGAACGCGTACCTGGCGAGCCATACGCCGCCGCCGCCGACCCTCGTCACGACGATGGTGAATTCGACCGGCGTGAAGCAGTCGCTGTGGAATGCGGACTTCAACGTGATCCCGACTTTCTTCGACAACAGCTTCCAGCTGTCGCTGATCCCGGGCACGCTGATCGGCCGCTACGACGCGCGCGTGAACGTGCCAGTGTCGAGCCCGCTGGCATCCGGCGGCGACCCGTCGAGCACGTTCATCACGAAGCCGTTCACCGACACGATCGGCAGCTACCTGCCGAACGAGCTGAAGTACACCGCGCAGTCGGCCTACTCGGTGAGCAGCAATGCGATCAACACGTGGGACTGGACGCACGACGGCCTCGCGATGCCGGACACGATTCCCGATCTCGCCGCGGCGCTGTCGCTGAATCCGCAGCTGAAGGTGTTGTCGCTGAACGGGTATCACGACATCGCGACGCCGTTCTACCAGACCGAGCTCGACCTCGCGCGGCTCGGGACGCAACCGAACCTGACGATCAAGGACTATCAGGGCGGACACATGGTCTATCTCGACGATACGTCGCGTCCGCAGGAGAAAGCCGACCTCGTGACCTTCTACAACGCGGCCGCGCACTGATGCTGCGCCAGGCAGGCGACGCGCGCCCGCGGTGGCGCCGCGCCTGCCGTCGACGACCTCATTCCAGACTGGAGCCTGATATGAAGAATCGTTTCATCGTCGTTGCCGCGGCGCTCGCCTGTGTCGGCGCCGCAGCATCCGTATCCGCGTTCGCGCAGGCGAGCGACGCCGCCGCGCCGGTGCGTGCGCGCCAGGCGCAGCTCGGCGATCCGTACGTACCGCCGGCCGCGCGCAAGCCGACCGCCGGCACGCAGACGACGGGCGCCGCGCTGCATGCGCAGGTGGTGCGCAAGCTCGCGCGGCAGTTCAGCGCGGCCGACGCGCAGAACACGGGTTCGATCACCGAGTCGCAGGCACGCGCGGCCGGCCTCGGCTATGTCGCGAACCACTTCCGGCAGATCGACTCGGGCGGCAACGGCCGCGTGTCGTTCGCGGACGTCCAGCGCTACATGCAGGCACGCAGCACGAGCAGCCAGCAGTAAGCGCGGCGCGCGGTGAACAAACGGGGGCGGAACCTGCTGCGCGGCGGGTTCCGCCCCCGTGCACATGAAGCCGCCATGACGTCGAAGACGGGCGGATTCGCGCCGAATTCTCATTATCTGGGCAACGCACTCAAATATTGGAGACGAGTGCGTGCGCTCCTACAATCCGAAGCACATCACAGCTTCGGACCCACGCATCGCGCGGCGCCCGACGCACACGGAGACACCTTCCATGAAGTTCGCCGGGCGCTTTATTCGGTGCATCGACCGCCGCCTCGCCGCGACGCCGCGCGTAGTTCCGGCATCGTGCGAACGGCTTCACCGGTTCCGTTGAAGAAGCCCGCCCCATGACCAAGATGCCCGACACCCTTGCCCTCGTCGCCCGGCGTGCGACGCCGGACGATGCGTCGCTGACCGACAGCATCGGCGCGACCAGCACGCCGCTCGATCTCGCCGCGCAGCAGGCCGGTACGCAGACGCTACTGCGCGGCCTTGCGATCCTCGAGGCGATCGCGAACGGCGCGCGCGACATGCGCGCGATCGGCGCCGCGCTCGGCACGACGCGCAGCACCACGCACCGCCTCGTCAGCAGCCTCGTGCAGGCGCGCTACCTGCGCCAGGTGCAGGGCGGCTACCTGCTCGGCCCGAAGCTGATCGAACTCGGCACGATCGCGCTCGAGCAGATGCCGCTCACCGCGGTGGCGCGCCCGCACCTCGAAGCGCTCGCGGAAGCGACGCTCGACACGATCCATCTCGGCGTGCGCGACGGCGACGACGTGCTGTACATCGACAAGATTCCCGGCACGCGCGGGCTCGAGATGCGCTCGCGCGTCGGCCACCGGATGCCGCTCGCATCGACCGGCATCGGCAAGGCGATGATGCTCGACACCGATCCCGACACGTGGCGCGCGCTGTTCGAGGCCGCCCGGCGGGCGCTTGCCGGCGTCAATTTCAAGCCGGACAACCGGCCCGAGACGAGCGCGTTCCTGCAGCGCATGGCGCATTACGCGGCCGGCGGCTATACGTTCGATCTCGAGGAGAACGAGGCGTCGATCCGCTGCGTGGCCGCGCCGATCCGCGACGCATCGGGCGCGATCGTCGCGGCCGTGTCGGTCGCGAGCACGATTCCGTACATGCCGCACGACCGGATGGACGAACTGATTCCGCTCGTGCAGCGCGAAGCGCGAGCCATTTCCGCGGAACTGGGCTGGAGCCCGCCGCAGGGTACCCGCAGGATCAAACGATGACGACTTCGACCCGGCCCGTTCCGGATGCCAGCTCCGCCACCCCGTCGCTGATCGCGCTCGACTGGGGCACGACGTCGCTGCGCGCTTACCTGTACGACGCGCACGGCGCGCTCATCGACACGCGCAGCCGCGCGGCGGGCGTGATGCATGTGCCGGGCGGCGGCGCGCGCGCGTTCGACGCTGTGTTCGAGGAAGCGTGCGGCGACTGGCTCGACCGCTCGCCGGGCCTGCCGGTGCTTGCCGCCGGGATGGTCGGCAGCGCGCAGGGCTGGCGCGAGGCGCCGTACGTCGCGGTGCCGGCCGGCGCCGACGCGCTCGTCGCGGGCCTCACCACGGTGACGACGGCGCGCGGCACGACGATCTCGATCGTGCCGGGCGTCATCGCCACGGGCGAACTGCCCGACGTGATGCGCGGTGAAGAAACGCAGATATTCGGTGCACTCGCGAGCGATCCCACGCTTGGCACCGATCGTTCAGGGGTACTGATCGGCTTGCCGGGCACCCATGCGAAATGGGCGTGGGTGAGGGACGGGCTGATCGAGCGCTTCCAGACCTTCATGACGGGCGAGCTGTTCGCGGTGCTGCGCGACCACACGATCCTCGGCCGCACGATGCGCGCCGGCGCGTCGCCCGATCGCGCGGCGTTCGTGCGCGGCGTCTTGGTCGCGCGCGGCGCGCAGCATACGGGGCTGCTCGCGACGATCTTCAGCACGCGTACGCTCGGCCTGACCGACCGGCTCGCGCCCGATGCGCAGGGCGACTACCTGTCCGGGCTGCTGATCGGCCATGAGCTCAACGCGCTCGACGCGATGCTCGCGGAGCGCGGCATCGCGCTCGCGGACCAGCCGCTGCTGCTGATCGGCGACGACAGCTTGTGTGCGCGCTACGCCGATGCGCTCCAGGAATTCGGCCACCCGCCCGCCCGCGTGGTCGCACACGCGACCGACCGCGGCCTGTGGCGGATCGCGTCGCGCGCCGGGCTCGTGCGCGCGGATGGCGAGCCCGTCTGCGCCGACCAATGAACCGTTTGCCGAGGAACCTTCGATGCCGTCCGACCTGACCTTGCCCGCACCCTACGCGCCCCACGCCGCGCTGATGCGTGCGTTCGACGCGTGCCCGCTGATCGCGATCATGCGCGGGATCACGCCCGTCGAAGCGGCCGACCACGGCCGTGCGCTCTATGAAGCCGGCTTCCGGATCGTCGAGGTGCCGCTCAACTCGCCCGATCCGTTCGACAGCATCGCCGCGCTGCGGCGTGCGCTGCCCGACGACGCGATCGTCGGCGCGGGCACCGTGCTGCGCGCCGAGTACGTCGACCGCGTGCAGGACGCGGGCGGCGCGCTGATCGTGATGCCGCACAGCGACGCGGCCGTGATCCGCCGCGCACGCGAGCGCGGCCTCGCGAGTGCGCCGGGCGTCGCGACGCCGACCGAAGCGTTCGCTGCGCTCGCGAACGGCGCCGACGTGCTGAAGATGTTCCCGGCCGAGCAGCTCGGCGTACCGGTCGTGAAGGCGTGGCGCGCGGTGATCGACCGCGCGGTGCCGCTGATCCCGGTCGGCGGCATCTCGCCCGACAACATGGCGCCGTTCCTCAATGCCGGCGCGAACGGTTTCGGGCTCGGCTCGGCGCTGTACCGCCCCGGCCAGTCGGCCGACGCGACCGCGGCGAACGCGCGTGCGTTCCAGGCCGGCTTGCGCGTGGCGCGCGGCGGAGCCGCATGATGGGCCGCCTCGCGGACAAGGTCGCGATGGTGACGGGCGCGGGCCGGGGCATCGGCGCAGCGATCGCCCGCGCGTTCGTTCGCGAGGGGGCGGCGGTCGCGCTCGTCGATCTCGACTTCCCGCAGGCGCAGCGCACGGCCGCCGCGATTGCGCACGAGATCGCCGGCGCGCGCGTGCTGCCGCTGCAGGCGGACGTCGCGCGGCAGGACGCGGTGCGCGACGCACTGGCGCAGACCGAGGCGGCGTTCGGCCCGCTCGACGTGCTGGTGAACAACGCAGGCATCAACGTGTTCGCCGATCCGCTGGCGATGACCGACGACGACTGGCGACGCTGCTTCGCGGTCGACCTCGACGGCGTGTGGCACGGCTGCCGCGCGGCGCTGGAAGGAATGGTCGAACGCGGCCGCGGCAGCATCGTGAACATCGCGTCGACGCACGCGTTCAGGATCATCCCGGGCTGCTTTCCGTACCCGGTCGCGAAGCACGGCGTGCTGGGCCTCACGCGCGCGCTCGGCATCGAATACGCGGCGCGCAACGTGCGCGTGAACGCGATCGCGCCGGGCTACATCGAGACGCAGCTCACGCGCGACTGGTGGGACGCACAACCCGACCCGGCTGCCGCGCGCGCCGACACGCTCGCGCTGCAGCCGATGAAGCGGATCGGCCGGCCGGAGGAGGTCGCGATGACGGCCGTGTTCCTGGCGTCCGACGAGGCGCCGTTCATCAATGCCGCGTGCATCACCGTCGATGGCGGGCGCGCGGCGCTGTATCACGACTGACGCGATTGACGTAACGATTCGAAAGACCGCACGTGCGACGGCCGCGCGCACGCTGCGTCGAAACCAACAAGCGGCTGCATCCTGTTCGATGAAAACAAGGAGACACTGGAGATGAAACGCAGAACGTTCGTAACGCTGGCGGCCGCGGCCGCGGTGGTGATGGGCAGCCCGGTCGCGCATGCGGCCGACCCGGTCAAGATCGGCTTCCTCGTGAAGCAGCCGGAAGAGCCGTGGTTCCAGGACGAGTGGAAGTTCGCCGAAATCGCGGCGAAGCAGAAGGGCTTCACGCTCGTGAAGATCGGCGCGCCGTCCGGCGAAAAGGTGATGAGCGCGATCGACAACCTGTCCGCGCAGAAGGCGCAGGGCTTCATCATCTGCACGCCCGATGTGAAGCTCGGGCCGGGCATCGTCGCGAAGGCGAAGTCGCACAACCTGAAGATGATGACGGTGGACGACCGCCTCGTCGACGGCGCGGGCAAGCCGATCGAGGCGGTCCCGCACATGGGGATCTCCGCGTACAACATCGGCAAGCAGGTCGGCGACGGCATCGCGGCCGAGATCAAGAAGCGCGGCTGGGACATGAAGGACGTCGGCGCGATCGACATCACCTACGAGCAGCTGCCGACCGCGCATGACCGCACCAGCGGCGCGACCGACGCGCTGGTGGCCGCCGGCTTCCCGAAGGCGAACGTGATCGCGGCGCCGCAGGCGAAGACCGACACCGAGAACGCCTTCAACGCGGCGAACATCGCGCTCACGAAGAATCCGCAGTTCAAGCATTGGGTGGCGTACGGCCTGAACGACGAAGCCGTGCTCGGCGCGGTGCGTGCGGCGGAAGGGCGCGGCTTCAAGGCGGACAACATGATCGGCATCGGCATCGGCGGTTCCGATTCTGCGCTGAACGAGTTCAAGAAGCCGCAGCCGACGGGCTTCTACGGCACCGTGATCATCAGCCCGAAGCGCCACGGCGAGGAAACCTCGGACCTGATGTACACGTGGATCACGCAGGGCAAGGCACCGCCGGCGCTGACGCTGACGACCGGCATGCTCGCGACGCGCGACAACGTGTCGAAGGTGCGTGACGAGATGGGGCTCGCGTCGAAGTAAGCGGCTTGCCGGCTGCGGCGGCCACGCGGCAGCCGGCGATCGATGGATCTGCAAGAGTAGGGAGACGACGTGTCAGCGGCACTGCGTTTTGACAATATCGGCAAGGTCTTTCCCGGCGTGCGCGCACTCGACGGCATCTCGTTCGACGTGCACGCGGGCGAGGTGCATGGCCTGATGGGCGAGAACGGCGCGGGCAAGTCGACGCTGCTGAAGATTCTCGGCGGCGAATACCAGCCCGATGCGGGCAGCGTGCTGGTCGACGGCCAGCCCGTGCAGTTCGCGAGTGCGGCCGCGTCGATCGCGGCCGGCATCGCGGTGATTCACCAGGAGCTGCAGTACGTGCCCGACCTGACGGTCGCGGAAAACCTGCTGCTCGGCCGCCTGCCGAATGCGTTCGGCTGGGTGAGGAAGCGCGAGGCGAAGCGTTTCGTGCGCGAGCGGCTCGCGGCGATGGGCGTCGATCTCGATCCCGATGCGAAGCTCGGGCGGCTGTCGATCGCGCAGCGGCAGATGGTCGAGATCTGCAAGGCGCTGATGCGCAATGCGCGCGTGATCGCGCTCGACGAACCGACCAGCTCGCTGTCGCATCGCGAGACCGAAGTGCTGTTCAAGCTCGTCGACGACCTGCGTGCGCAGGGCCGCGCGCTGATCTACATCTCGCACCGGATGGACGAGATCTACCGGCTGTGCGACGCCTGCACGATCTTCCGCGACGGGCGCAAGATCGCGTCGCACGAATCGCTCGCCGACGTGCCGCGCGAACGGCTCGTCGCCGAGATGGTCGGGCGCGAGATTTCGGATATCTACCATTACGCGCCGCGCACGCTCGGCGACGTGCGGTTCGCGGCCGAAGGCATCGACGGCCCGGCGTTGCGCGAACCCGCGAGCTTCTCGGTGCGCGCGGGCGAGATCGTCGGTTTCTTCGGGTTGGTCGGCGCGGGCCGCAGCGAACTGATGCGGCTCGTGTACGGCGCGGATCACCGGCGCGCGGGCGTGCTGACGCTCGACGGCGCGCGCATCGACGTGAAGCGCACCGGCGACGCGATCCGCCACGGCATCGTGCTGTGCCCCGAGGACCGCAAGGAAGAGGGGATCATCGCGATCGCGTCGGTCGCGGAGAACATCAACATCAGCTGCCGCCGCCATTCGCTGCGCGCGGGGCTCTTCATCAACCGCAAGGCCGAAAGCGAAACGGCCGACCGTTTCATCCAGCGGCTCAAGATCAAGACGCCGAACCGGCGCCAGAAGATCCGCTTCCTGTCGGGCGGCAACCAGCAGAAGGCGATCCTGTCGCGCTGGCTCGCGGAGCCCGACCTGAAGGTCGTGATCCTCGACGAGCCGACGCGCGGGATCGACGTCGGCGCGAAGCACGAGATCTACGACGTGATCTACCGGCTCGCGGAACGCGGCTGCGCGATCGTGATGGTGTCGTCGGAGCTGCCGGAAGTGCTCGGCGTGTCCGACCGCATCGTCGTGATGCGCGAAGGCCGGATCGCGGGCGAGCTGCCGCGCGAACAGGCGAACGAGCACGCGGTGCTGAGCCTGGCGCTGCCGCAGACGAGCGCCGTCGAGGCAGCCTGACGCAGCACACGACAATCGAATCGGACATGCACGGCGCGGGCCGTGCGATGCAGGAGCAGGAGACTCAATCATGCAAGTCAACGAAAACCTTGGCAGCGCCGCCGTGAAGCCGTCGGCCGACGCGCTGGTGCCGCAGCAGAGCGACCGCCAGAAGTGGTGGCAGCATCTGACCGAATACAGCCTGATCGCGATCTTCGCGGTGATGTTCATCACGATGTCGCTGACCGTCGATCACTTCTTCTCGATCGACAACATGCTCGGCCTCGCGCTGTCGATCTCGCAGATCGGCATGGTCGCGTGCACGATGATGTTCTGCCTCGCGTCGCGCGACTTCGACCTGTCGATCGGCTCGACCGTCGCGTTCTCCGGCGTGCTGTGCGCGATGGTGCTGAACGCGACCGACAACACGTTCGTCGCGATCATCGCGGCGGTCGCGGCCGGCGCCGCGATCGGCTTCGTGAACGGCGCGGTGATCGCGTACCTGCGCATCAACGCGCTGATCACGACGCTCGCGACGATGGAGATCGTGCGCGGGCTCGGCTTCATCGTGTCGAAAGGGCAGGCGGTCGGCGTGTCGTCGGATACGTTCATCGCGCTCGGCGGGCTCACGCTCTTCGGCGTGTCGCTGCCGATCTGGGTCACGCTGCTGTGCTTCATCGCGTTCGGCGTGCTGCTGAACCAGACCGTCTATGGCCGCAACACGCTCGCGATCGGCGGCAACCCGGAAGCCTCGCGGCTCGCGGGGATCAACGTCGAGCGCACGCGCGTGTACATCTTCCTGATCCAGGGCGCGGTGACGGCGCTCGCGGGCGTGATCCTCGCCTCGCGCATCACGTCGGGCCAGCCGAACGCCGCGCAGGGCTTCGAGCTGAACGTGATCTCCGCGTGCGTGCTCGGCGGCGTGTCGCTGATGGGCGGCCGCGCGACGATCTCGGGCGTCGTGATCGGCGTGCTGATCATGGGCACCGTCGAGAACGTGATGAACCTGCTGAACATCGACGCGTTCTACCAGTACCTCGTGCGCGGCGCGATCCTGCTCGCGGCCGTGCTGCTCGACCAGCTGAAGAACCGCGGCGTCCGCGACTGACCCGATCCGCTCTCACGGAGACGAACCGCATGACCATCGACACTTCCGCGCACGACCCGCACTCGGCGAGCCACGCGCGCTATGCACGGTATCCGAGCCTCGAGGATCGCGCGGTGCTGATCACGGGCGGCGCGACCGGCATCGGCGCGGCGTTCGTCGAGCACTTCGCCGAACAGGGCGCGCGCGTCGCGTTCGTCGACCTCGACGCGGCGGCCGGCGCCGCGCTCGCGGAACGCCTCGCGCACGTACGCCATGCGCCGCTGTTTCTCCCGTGCGACCTGACCGACATCGACGCGCTGCGCCATGCGATCGACGCGATCCGCGCGCGCATCGGCGCGATCGCGGTGCTCGTGAACAACGCGGCGAACGACACGCGCCACGCGATCGGCGACGTGACGCCTGCATCGTTCGACGCGGGCATCGCGGTGAACCTGCGCCACCAGTTCTTCGCCGCGCAGGCGGTGATCGACGACATGAAGCGGCAGGGCGGCGGCGCGATCATCAATCTCGGCTCGATCAGCTGGATGCTGAAGAACGGCGGCTATCCCGTCTACGTGATGGCGAAGGCGGCCGTGCAGGGGCTGACGCGCGGCCTCGCGCGCGACCTCGGCGCGTTCGGCATCCGCGTGAATTCGCTGGTGCCCGGCTGGGTGATGACCGACAAGCAGCGCCGGCTGTGGCTCGACGACGCGGGCCGCGCGGCGATCAAGGCCGGCCAGTGCCTCGATGCCGAACTGCTGCCCGCCGATCTCGCGCGGATGGCGCTGTTCCTCGCGGCCGACGACAGCCGGATGATCACCGCGCAGGACGTGATCGTCGACGGCGGCTGGGCCTGACCGTTCGCACGACCCGCATCGTTTCTTCGACGAAGGAAAGGAGTTCACCATGACCGCCACGTCCTCGAGCGCATCGTCGTCCACCAGCCAGTCGCGCCGCGCGCGCCTGGCCGCCGCCGCGCAGCCGGTCAGCCCCGGCCCGCAGACGGCAGCCTTCGCGCAGGGCGTCGGCGCCGCGCATGCGGCGGCCGTCACGCTATCGAACGCATCGCTGCGGCTCGATGTGCTGCCGCATCTGGGCGGCGGCATCGCGCGCTTCGACTGGCGCGGCGACAATGGCGCGCTGATGCCGGTGTTCCGCCGCTGCGAGCACCCGGAGACGGCGACGGACCCGAACGAGCTCGCGTGCTATCCGCTGCTGCCTTACTCGAACCGGATCGGCGACGGGCGCTTCGAGTGCGACGGGCGCAAGGTCGCGGTGCCGCGCAACCGCCGCGACGAGCCGCTGCCGATCCATGGCGACGGCTGGCTCGCGCCGTGGCAGGTGGACGATGCGACCGGCACGTCGCTGCAACTGTCGCTCGACCGCACCGCCGGCGCGCCGTATGCGTTCCGCGCGATCCAGTCGTACGAGCTCGACGACGCGACGCTGTCGATCGCGCTGACGATCGAGAACGCGGGGCGTGCGCGGCTGCCGTTCGGGCTCGGCGTGCATCCGTTCCTCGTGCGCGATGCCGCGACCGAACTGGCCGCGGCTGCCGGCGGGCTGTGGCTGTCGGGCGCGGATTTCCTGCCGGTGCGGCACGTGAGCGTGCCGCCGGCGTGGCAGTTCGGCGTCGCGTATCCGCTGCCGGCCACGCTCGTCAATCATGCGTTCACCGGCTGGGGCGGCCACGCGACGGTGAGCTGGCCGCGCCGCGGGTTGTCGCTGACGGTGGCGGCCGACGCCGACGCGTACGTGCTCTACACGCCGCCCGGCGAGGATTTCTTCTGCTTCGAGCCGGTCGATCATCCGATCAATGCGGTGAACCTGCCGGGCGGCGCGACCGCGCACGGGATGACGCTGCTCGCGCCCGGCGAGCGGCTCACGCGGCGTTTCGCGTTCACCGTCGAGCGCGCCGATGCGCGCGGCAATGCGGCTTCGCGCGAGGCACGCCGGCGACGCGGGTAAAATACGCGGTCTACCAACGGTTTGCCGCGAGTACCCGCCATGTCTTCCCCGCTTACTTTCATCGAATCGCTGCGCGCCGCGTGGCAGCGCACGAATTCGCTGCTGTGCGTCGGCCTCGATCCCGAGCCGTCGCGCTTTCCCGTGCAGTTCGACGGCCAGCCCGATGCGATCTTCGAATTCTGCCGGCAGATCGTCGACGCGACCGCGCAATACGCGAGCGCGTTCAAGCCGCAGATCGCCTACTTCGCCGCGCATCGCGCCGAAGACCAGCTCGAACGGCTGATCGCGCACATCCACCTCCAGCATCCGGGCCTGCCGGTGATCCTCGACGCGAAGCGCGGCGACATCGGCAGCACGGCCGAGCAGTATGCGCGCGAAGCGTTCGAGCGCTACCGCGCGGATGCCGTCACCGTGAACCCGTACATGGGCTACGACTCGGTCGAGCCGTACTTCGAGCACGAAGGCAAGGGCGTGATCGTGCTGTGCCGCACGTCGAACCCGGGCGGCTCCGACCTGCAGTTCCTCGACACGAACGGTCGGCCGCTGTACCAGGTCGTCGCCGACCTCGCGGCGAACAAGTGGAACGCGAAGAACGGCCAGCTCGGCCTCGTGGTCGGCGCGACGTTCCCGAAGGAAATCGAGATCGTGCGCGGGATCGTCGGCGACATGCCGCTGCTGATCCCCGGCATCGGCGCGCAGGGCGGCGACGTGCAGGCGACCGTCAACGCGGGCCGCACGGCCGACGGCACCGGCATGATGATCAACTCGTCGCGCGCGATCCTGTACGCGAGCAAGGGCGAGGATTTCGCCGAAGCTGCGGCGCTCGCCGCGCAGAAGACGCGCGACACGATCAACGCGCATCGTTGACCGGTTGCACCGGTTGCCCGTCCGGGCAGCCGGTTCCGGCGGGCTCCCACGCGCGAGCCCGGCGCTTCCCTCCCGTCTTTCCGCTCTTCCGCATGCCCGGCCCGCACTGGCGCATGCGGACAACTTCCCGTCGCTTACGCACCGCATCCCCGCGCGCCAATCGCGCGATGCTGCCGCTTGTCATCGATCCGTAACGAAAATGTCAAGAAAGGAGCGACGCCATGCCCAAGCTGTCCCGACGTCTTCTGAGCGCGCTTGCCGCATCGTTGTGCATGAGCTTCGCCCATGCGGCGGATCTCTCGCACTGGCCGGCCGATAGCGCGAAGGCGCTGAACGAGATGATCGCCGCGCACGCGCACCGTGGCGACTACGCGGTGTTCGATGCCGACAACACGACCTACCGCTACGACCTCGAGGAGTCGCTGCTGCCGTACCTCGAGCGTCGCGGCGTGCTGACGCGCGACACGCTCGACCCGTCGCTCAAGCTGATCCCGTTCAAGGATTCCGCCGACTACCGGGAATCGCTGACGAGCTATTACTACCGGCTGTGCGAGATCGACGACCTGGTCTGCTACCCGTGGATCGCGCAGGCGTTCGCCGGGCAGTCGCTGGCCGACCTGAAGCGCCACGTCGACGCGATGCTCGCCGACGGCCAGCCGATTCCGATCCGCTACTGGCAGGGCGACAAGGTGGTCGACGGCACGGTGAACCCGCCGCGTTTCTTCCGCGGGATGCAGGAGCTGTACAACGCGCTGCGCGAGAACGGGATCGAGGTCTACGTGATGACGGCCGCGCACGAGGAGCTCGCGCGGCTCGTGCTGTCCGACCCGAAGTACGGCTACAACGTGAAGCCGCAGAACGTGATCGGCGTGACGACGCTGCTGCGCAACCCGGCGACCGGCGCGCTGACCACCTCGCGGTTGCAGATCAAGGCCGGCCAGTACGACGAAGCCGCGAACCGCAGCCTGGTGATCACGCCGTTCCTGATGAACCCGATGACGTGGTACGAAGGCAAGCTCGGCTCGATCGTCGGCTGGATCGACCAGTGGAAGAAGCCGGTGCTCGTCGCGGGCGACACGCCGACGTCCGACGGCTACATGCTGCTGAACGCGACCGACGTCGCGCGCGGCGGCGTGCGCGTGTGGGTGAACAAGAAGGACAAGCAGATGGCGCAGATCCGCGCGTGGTCGGACGAATCGGCCGCGCGGCAGAAGTCGCTCGGCCTGCCGGTGACGGCGGACAAGAACTGGATCGTCGTGAAGCCCGACGCGATCCAGTAAGCGGGCAGGCGGGGGCGCGGCGCGCGCCTCCGGCCCGATCAGCCCTCGCGCTCGTCGAGCAGCTTCAGCAGCCCGCGCAGCGCATGCGCGGCCGCCTGCGTGCGGA
The DNA here is from genome assembly GCF_002223205.1 of Burkholderia sp. AU27893. NCBI lineage: Bacteria > Pseudomonadati > Pseudomonadota > Betaproteobacteria > Burkholderiales > Burkholderiaceae > Burkholderia > Burkholderia sp. AU27893. Next base: position 636,559 of record NZ_NKFD01000001.1, read on the forward strand.
TCTGTTCGCGGTCGCCCTTGAACACGAGCGTTTCGACGTCGGTATGCAGCCGATTGCTCCAGCCGAACGACACGGTGCCGACCGGCTTCTTCTCGCTGCCGCCTGCGGGGCCCGCGATGCCGGTGACGGACAGCGCGACCTGCGCGCGGCTGTTGCGCAGCGCGCCTTCGGCCATCGCGCGCGCGACCGGCTCGCTGACGGCGCCGTGCTTGTCGATCAGGTCGGGCGGCACGCCGATCATCTCGATCTTGGCCTGGTTCGAGTACGTGACGAAGCCGCGCTCGAACCACTGGCTGCTGCCGGAGATATCGGTGATCGCCGCGGCGATCATGCCGCCGGTGCAGGATTCGGCGGTGGCGAGCGTCAGGTGCTCGTCACGCAGCTTGTTGCCTGCGCGGATCGCAAGCTGGTGGACGACGGAATCGGTTGGCATGCGCGTCGGGAAACGGAAGTCGGAAAATCGGTCAGCCGACGACGGAGCGCCACAGGGCGATCACGAGCAGCGTCATGAACGCGGCGACCAGGTCGTCGACCATGATGCCGAGCCCGCCTTTCAGGCGGCGGTCGAAATAGCGGATCGGCGGCGGCTTGAGCATGTCGAAGAAGCGGAACGCGACGAACGCCCACAACTGGCCGACGAAGGTCGCGGGCGTGACGAACAGCATCACGAGCCAGATCGCGACGATCTCGTCCCAGACGACGGCGCCCGGATCGGCCGAGCCCATCTTCCTCGCGGTGAAACCGGTCAGCCACGTGCCGGCCACGAAGCCGGCCGCGATCAGCGCCCACCATTCGGGCACCGTCAGGTAGCGGTTGAGCACGACGAACGTCAGCCAGCCGAACAGCGAGCCGAACGTGCCGGGCATGATCGGCGCGAGCCCGCTGCCGAAGCCGAGCGACACGATGTGCGCCGGGTGCGACAGCATAAAACGCGCGGTCGCGCGCCGCGGCGCGTTGCCGCCGGATGCGGCGCCGGGCTCGGCCGCGGTGTGCGCGGGCGTCGGGTCAGTCTGCATGGAAGTGGTCGAAGCCGTGCAACGTGAGAGCGAGGGGCGCGCCGGCCGCGTCGCGCCACGTGATCGCGGGCTGCTCCGACGGCGCGGACAACGCGCGTATTGTACCGATTCGGGTAACCGCCACGCCGGCCGTCACGCCCGCCGCCTCGACCGCCGCGCGGGCCGCCGCCGGCGCGGTGAAGCACAGTTCGTAATCGTCGCCGCCGGCCAGCGTGCAGCGGCGCTGCACGTCGGGCGCCAGCGTCGCGAGCGCGGCCGAGCGCGGCACCGCGTCGGCATCGATCTCGGCGCGCACGTTCGAGCGGGCCAGGATGTGCTGCAGGTCGCCGGCGAGGCCGTCCGAGAGATCGAGCGCCGCGTGCGCGACGCCCGCGAGCGCGAGGCCGAGCGCGATGCGCGGCTCGGGGTACTCGAGCGCGCGCCGGAACGCGGCTGCTTCGTTTGCGCCGGCCGTCCATTCGCCGCGCGCGACGCCGAGACCGGCGCGCGCATCGCCGAGCGTGCCGGACACCCAGACGTCGTCGCCGTCGCGCGCGGCGTCACGCCGCAGTACCGCATCGGGCGCGACTTCGCCGAACACGGTCACGCACAGGTTCAGCGGGCCGCTCGTCGTGTCGCCGCCGATCAGCTCGCAGCCGTAGCGCTCGGCGAGCGCGAACAGCCCGTTGCTGAACGCTTCCAGCCATGCGGCGTCGGCCCGCGGCAGCGCGCACGCGAGCGTGAACGCGCGCGGCTCGGCGCCCATTGCCGCGAGGTCGGACAGGTTGACCGCGAGTGTCTTGTGGCCGAGCGCGTCGGGCGCGACGTCGGGGAAGAAGTGGCGGCCTTCCACCAGCATGTCCGTCGAAATGGCCAGCAATTTCCCGGATCGGGGCGCGATCAACGCGCAGTCGTCGCCGATGCCGAGCGTCGACGCGCGCGCGCCCTGCGCGGCGCGGCGCGTGAAGAAGCGTTCGATCAGCGAAAACTCGGAGAGGGCGGCTGGCACGGCGGATGGATCCGAAACGGTGGAAGGAACGGCATTGTACGAGGCGAGCGGCGGCGTTCCTGCACCGTTCAGTACAATTTTGTCGCGGCTGTTGCACCCGAATCGCCGGTCTGGCGGCCGATGATTGGCGCTACAATGCCGTCGAAGAGTTATTCTAATCCGCCCGCCAAGAGACACATGTCTACCCAAGCCTCCTCCAAAGCCAAACTTCGCGAAGCCGCGCTCGACTATCACGAATTCCCGACCCCCGGGAAAATCGCGATCGCCCCGACCAAGCAGATGATCAACCAGCGCGACCTCGCGCTCGCGTACTCGCCGGGTGTGGCGTACGCGTGCGAGGAGATCGTCGAGAATCCGCTCAACGCGGCACGCTTCACCGCGCGCAGCAACTTGGTCGGCGTCGTCACGAACGGCACGGCGGTGCTCGGTCTCGGCAACATCGGCCCGCTCGCGTCGAAGCCGGTGATGGAAGGCAAGGCGGTGCTGTTCAAGAAGTTCGCGGGCATCGACGTGTTCGACATCGAGCTGAACGAGTCGGATCCGCACAAGCTGGTGGACGTGATCGCCGCGCTGGAGCCGACCTTCGGCGGGATCAACCTGGAAGACATCAAGGCGCCGGACTGCTTCATCGTCGAGCGCGAAGCGCGCAAGCGGATGAAGATTCCGGTGTTCCACGACGACCAGCACGGCACCGCTATCGTGGTGGCCGCGGCCGTCACGAACGGGCTGAAGGTCGTCAACAAGGACATCAAGAAGGTCAAGCTCGTTGCGTCCGGCGCAGGTGCGGCCGCGCTCGCGTGTCTCGACCTGCTGGTCGACATCGGCCTGCCGCTCGAGAACATCATCGTGACCGACCTGGCGGGCGTGGTCTACAAGGGCCGCACCGAGCTGATGGACCCGGACAAGGAGCGTTTCGCCCGCGAAACGGAAGCCCGGACGCTGGCCGAAGTGATCGACGGCGCGGACATCTTCCTCGGCCTGTCGGCTGCCGGCGTGCTGAAGCAGGAGATGGTGAAGGGCATGGCCGAGCGCCCGCTGATCCTCGCGCTCGCGAACCCCACACCGGAAATCCTGCCGGAACTCGCACTCGAAGTGCGGCCGGACGCCGTGCTGGCCACGGGCCGCACCGATTACCCGAATCAGGTCAACAACGTCCTGTGCTTCCCGTTCATCTTCCGCGGCGCGCTCGACGTCGGCGCGACGACGATCACGCGTGAAATGGAGATCGCGGCCGTCAATGCGATCGCCGAGCTCGCGCAGCACGAGCAGAGCGACATCGTCGCGACCGCGTACGGCATCCAGGACCTGTCGTTCGGGCCCGAATACCTGATTCCGAAGCCGTTCGATCCGCGCCTGATCGTGAAGATCGCGCCGGCCGTCGCGCAGGCCGCGATGGACGGCGGCGTCGCGACGCGCCCGATCGAGGACATGGACGCGTACAAGCAGCACCTGCAGCAGTTCGTGTACCACAGCGGCACGACGATGAAGCCGATCTTCCAGATTGCGCGCGCCGCGCCGGAAGAGAAGAAGCGCGTCGTGTTCGCGGAAGGCGAAGAAGAGCGCGTGTTGCGCGCCGTTCAGATCATCGTCGACGAAAAACTCGCGAAGCCGATCCTGATCGGCCGCCCGTCGGTGATCGAGCACCGTATCCATCGCTACGGCCTGCGCCTGACGCCGGGTACCGATTTCACGGTCGTCAACACCGAGCACGACGAGCGCTACCGCGATTTCTGGCAGACGTACTACAAGATGATGGCGCGCAAGGGCATCAGCGAGCAGCTCGCGCGCGTCGAGATGCGCCGCCGCACGACGCTGATCGGCTCGATGCTGGTGAAGAAGGGCGAAGCGGACGGGATGATCTGCGGCACGATCAGCACCACGCACCGCCACCTGCACTTCATCGACCAGGTGATCGGCAAGCGCCCGGGCTGCAGCGTGTACGCCGCAATGAACGGCCTCGTGCTGCCGGGCCGCCAGATTTTCCTCGTCGACACGCACGTGAACGTCGATCCGACCCCGGAAGAGCTGGCCGAGATCACGATCATGGCCGCGGAAGAAGTGCGCCGCTTCGGCATCGAGCCGAAGGTCGCGCTGCTGTCGCACTCGAATTTCGGCACGAGCAACGCGCCTTCGGCGAAGAAGATGCGCGATACGCTCACGATCCTGCAGGAACGTGCGCCGGAGCTGAAGGTGGACGGCGAGATGCACGGCGACGTCGCGCTCGACGCGGCGCTGCGCAAGGAGATCCTGCCGGAATCGACGCTGGAAGGCGAAGCGAACCTGCTGATCCTGCCGAACATCGACGCCGCGAACATCGCGTACAACCTGCTGAAGACGGCCGCGGGCAACAACATCGCGATCGGGCCGATCCTGCTGGGTGCGGCGCAGCCGGTGCACGTGCTGACCGAATCGGCGACCGTTCGCCGCATCGTCAACATGGCGGCGCTGCTGGTCGCCGACGTGAACGCCACGCGCTGAGCCAGAACGAACGCGCCAGGCCGGTCGAACCGGCGTGGCGCGTCGGGCGAAATTGTAAACAAAAGCAAAAAGAGGCGTGCCCGCAATGGGCACGCCGCGGGCAGGGCGCAAACGCGCTTCCCTCAAGCAACATCAGCATCTCTCCGCTCCAGGTAATGAGCGTGGCAAGGAGGCAGAGTCTCGCCAAGCGAGAGATGCCGCCTGTATTTTATCTCATGTAAGATAAATGTAGTGTTATTTCGGTAAAAAACGCGCCATTCCGGGTATCACTGGCCTTTCGATTCCCAAACGGACATTGATTCGCGCGGCCAATAACGCTACGCTAACGCCTTTGTTGGTCGTCAACTACTTGATTTAACAGCGGGAACCCTGGTTCATGGCACGCAAGTGGCTCCGCAACGGCGCGCTCGCGTCCGTCTTCGCGATGTTCGCGATGGGTATCGTCGGCACGCCGACGGGCAGTCTGGTTTCCGCCGCTTACGCACGGGAGGCCGTTCCGGCCGACGTGGCGGCGAGCGGGCTCGATACGATTCCGACCGCTCGTCTTCCGCGCGAGGCCGTGACCACGCTGGGCCTGATCGGCGCCGGCGGTCCCTATCCGTACGAGAAAGACGGCGTCGTGTTTGGCAACCGCGAGCGGATCCTGCCGAAAGCGAAGCGCGGCTACTACCATGAGTACACGGTGCCGACGCCGCGTGCCCGCAATCGCGGGGCGCGCCGGATCGTCTGCGGCGGGCCATTGCGCCGGATCGACAACTGTTATTACACGGGCGACCACTACAACAGTTTTAAACGTATTGTTGAATGACTTCGGGACGAATGGCATGAGCGACTCCATCTACGCGCACGAAACGGCGGCGGCGGAACTGTTCGCGGCCGGCGACGGCAATCTGTTTCAGCGCGTGATCCAACTGCACGCGGCGGCGCAGGCCGGCGGCACGCCGGAGCAACAGGAAGCCGAGCCCGGGCTTTCATCGAACGAGGAGCCTATGAGCCTTTTCACGACCGTGCGACCCAATCTCGTGCAGTCGATCCGCGCGTTCCGCGTGCAGGATCTTGCCGACGAAGCCGGCCGGCTCGGCCAGCATTTCCTGTATGCGTTTTGCGGCGCCGCGCAGTCGAAGCAGGAAGTGATGGAAACGATCGCGACGTCGTTCCTGTTCCCGAAGCATTTCGGGAAGAACTACGACGCGCTGTACGACTCCCTGACCGACCTCGTCGCGAAGGCCGGCGCGCAGCCCGGTTTCGTGATCGTCCTCGAAGGGCTGCCGATCGCGCAGAAGTTCGACAAGGAAGGGCGCGAGACGCTGCTCGACGTGTTCCGCGAGGCGGCCGAATTCTGGGCCGAGCGCAAGGTCGCGTTTCGCGTGTTCTATTCGTTCGCGTAAGCGCACGTCGGCCCGCGGCCGGTTCGGCGAATCACCCTTCGGAAGCCCGCTTCGAGCGGGCTTTTTTGCACCTGCGTGATGCGGACGGGCTGGAACGGCGCGTGGCCCACTGACATTGTCCTTTCATCCGGCACCTTTTTTCGAGACAATCTCGATCGGCCCGGTCGCGGCAGCGGCCGCACCGGGCGCATACAACAAACCATCGAGAGAGGGCTGTCTTCCCATGAATATTTCCCGTTCCGCACGCGCCGTCGTGCTGCCCCTGCTGGTCGTGGCGGGCGCCGCGCATGCGGCGCCGCTCACGCCCGAGCAGACCGTCGACCTTTACATCGGCGCATTCGTCAACGGCGATGTGTCGAAAGCCCGCGAATTCAACGATGCGGTGCGCACGAGTTACGGCGGCAAGGACGCGCTCAACGTCGACGTTCTGTCGAAGATGGGCGATTCGATGCGCAAGGACATGGCCGAAGACTTGCTGGCGCCGATGCCGCCGAAGGCGAGTGCCGCATTGCGTCCGTCGGTGCAGAGCATGGCCGCAGCCTATCAGCGTGCGATCAATCGCTCGGAGTGCAAGCCAACCGGGTCGTCGCAGCAACCGAACTCGGCTCGCGAGGGCGAGACGATCGCGACGGTTGAATTTGCGTGCCGCGTTCCGGATGTGAGGCCCGGCGCGAAGGCGCTGGAGGCGAAGGTCGGCAACGGCCGTCTGAAGAATGATGCAGCCCGGATTGCCGCGTTCAATGCGATCTTCTCCGGCATGGCGAAGGTGCTGGACGCAGCGCCGGTCACGTACCCCGTGACGGGCAAGATCGATGTCTACAGCCTCGACGGCGGCTGGACGACCGGTAGCCCGCAAGACGTGCTGACGCCGGTGCTCGATGCGTTGTCAGAAGCGATGCCGCATGGCTCGTCGAGCGACAAGTAAGTTGCGATAGACCGCCGCATCGCAACGGGCCGCATTTCCGCGGCGATGCCGGCCGCTTGTCGCGCAGCGGCCGGGTGGTGTGCGGTCAGGGCGTGTCGCGCCGTCTTGCGCAGGCACGACTACTCATCACCACCCGCCCCAGCGCGCCGCGAGCGCGGCGAGCACGGCCGCGCCGGCCGTCTCGGTCCGCAGCACGCGGGGCCCGAGCGACAGCGCGGTGAACCCGCGCGCGCGTGCCGCATTTTCCTCGTCGGGCGACAGCCCGCCTTCCGGCCCGATCAGCAGCGTGACGGTTGCAGCGGGCGGCGTGCCGGGCAGCGACGCGAACGGGATGCTCGCGCGCGGCGACAGCAGCAGCCGCAGTTCGCCGTCGGCCGGTGCCGCCGGCAGCGTATCGAGCCACGCGTTGAAGCCGGCGACCGGCGCGACGTCGGGCACGCGGTTGCGCCCGCATTGCTCGCACGATGCGCGCACGACGCCGCGCCAGTGCGCGACGCGCTTGTCCGCGCGCTCGCCGGCGAGCTTCACGACGCCGCGCGCGGTCGACAGCGGCACGACCGCCGTCACGCCGAGCTCGACCGCCTTCTCGATCACCCAGTCCATCTTGTCGCCGCCGGCGATGCCTTGCGCGAGCGTCACGCGATAGGGCGGCTCGGCCTCGGCCGGTTCGAACGTGTCGATCTGCGCGAGCGCGCTGCGCTTGTCGATCTCGACGAGCCGTGCGCGGTACTGGCCGCCGGTGCCGTCGAACAGCGCGAGCACGTCGCCGGGCTGCAGGCGCAGCACCTGTGCGTGGCGCGCGACTTCGGCCGGCAACGCGAGCGTGGCGTCGGCGCGCAGGGCTGCGTCGACGAAAAAGCGCGGCACGGCCGCGGTGGTGGTGGCTTCGTTCATGCGTGTAACGGTTGGGGTCATGCGTCGAGACGGCGCCCGAGCGCCCATCGGTAGCCGTCGAGATCCTCGATCTGCGCGAACCGGTCGCCCCAGAACTGATCCTGCGGCGCGCTCAGCGACTTCGCGCCCGCGTCGAGCGCGCGCTGCCAGGTGGCGTCGACGTCGTCGACATACAGGTAGAACGATTGCGGCGCGGTCGCGTTCGCACTTTTCGGCGTGCGCGCGGTCGAGCCGAATGCGCCTTCGGGCGCGAACATCACGATCAGCTGGCCGCGATAGGCCATCTCGACATGCATGATCGCGCCGTCTTCGTCGTGCACGTCGCGCAGCTCGAAGCCGAATGCGGCCTTGAAGAAATCGATGGCCGCGCGCGCGTTGCGTACGGCCAGGTAGGGCGTCAACCAAGGCACGTTGGCCGGACGTGGATCGGTCATGAAAATCTCCTGTGGGGGCGCTTGGGCACGTGTTCTGATTCCATGCCCGGGCGTTCGTTCAGGGGGGGGCGGCACGGCGTCCAGGACGTTCCGCCTCGGTGCCATGCATCACGAATCCTGCAAGGACGCGACGGAAAAACGGAAGCGTGGCGGCCGCGCGGACGCTCAGCGGCGAACGCCCAGTGTATCGCGCAGCGCGCGCGGCAGGGCAAAGAGGGACGCATGCAGCCGCGCATCGTAGTAGCGCAAGCCCTGGACGCGGCGGGTCGCGAGCCGTTCGTCGATGTCGTGGGCGAACAGCGCGGCCGCGTCGAGCGTGTCGCTCGCGATCGCCATCAGCCACTGCGAGCCGTACAGCGGCACGTGCGCGGACAACGGATCGACGACCGCGAAGCTCGCGCGGAGGTCGTCGAGCAGCGCGGCGATGCGCGCCGCGTGGAACACCGGCGAGCCGAGGTGCATCGAGATCGCGCCGCACGGCGTCAGGATCCGCTTGAGCCGCGCATAGAACGCGCGGGTATAGAGGCCGGCCGCCGGCGAATCGGGCGGCGTAAGGTCGAACACGACGAGATCGAAATGCTCGACGGTCGACTCGACGAAATGCGCGGCGTCGCCGATCACGACCTCGACGCGCGGGTCGTCGAGCGCACCCTGGTGCACGTCGTCGAGATACCGGCGCGCCATCCCGACCACCTCGTCGTCGAGTTCCGCGATCACGATCCGCGCGATGCACGCATGCTTGAGCAACTGGCGCGCCGCACCGCCGTCGCCGCCGCCGAGCACGAGCGCCTTGCGCGGCGACGGATGCGCGAGCGCGGCCGGGTGCGTCATGCACTCGTGATAGACGTACTCGTCGCCGACCGACGTCATCGGCCGGCCGTCCAGCGTGAACAGGCGGCCGAGCTGCGGGGTTTCCCAGACCTCGATCCGCTGGTGCGGCGACGCGACGTGCGCGAGCCGCCGGGCGTTCGGGAAGCCGTAGGCGGAGTCGGGCGTAGGGTGGAAAAGGAGAGTCGTGCTCACGGGCGGGCCACTCAGGGCTGGCAGTTCCGACGTCTGAATTATAGGAGGCGGGCGGTTTGACGGAAAACCGTGCCGGAACACTACTCGCCGACAAGGGAAATGTCAGCCCATCTGTTAAAATGACGAGCTTTGCAGCCCCGTCCGTAGGCTCCGTCCGCTTCGCGTCCGTCAGGCGCCGCACCGCGCGCCGGGAACGATTGACGCTCGAGCTTCCGGATGCCGCCGTGCCCCCGTTTCCTCGACTCGTTCTCCGGACTCGACATGACGACTTCGTCTCCCGCCTCCACCACCCTGATGGCCAATGCGATCCGTGCGCTCGCAATGGACGCCGTCCAGCAAGCGAACTCCGGCCACCCCGGCATGCCGATGGGCATGGCCGAAATCGGCGTCGCGCTCTGGTCGCGCCATCTGAAGCATAACCCGACGAACCCGCACTGGGCAGACCGCGACCGCTTCGTGCTGTCGAACGGCCATGGCTCGATGCTGCTGTACTCGCTGCTGCACCTGACCGGCTACGACCTGCCGATCGAAGAGCTGAAGAATTTCCGGCAGCTGCACTCGAAGACGCCGGGCCACCCGGAATACGGCATCACGCCGGGCGTCGAGACGACCACCGGCCCGCTCGGCCAGGGTCTCGCGAACGCGGTCGGCATGGCGCTCGGCGAAGCGCTGATGGCCGACGAGTTCAACCGTGACGGCGCGAAGATCGTCGATCACCACACGTACGTGTTCCTCGGCGACGGCTGCCTGATGGAAGGCATCTCGCACGAAGCCTGCTCGCTCGCCGGCACGCTGAAGCTGAACAAGCTGATCGCGCTGTACGACGACAACGGCATCTCGATCGACGGCGACGTCGTGAACTGGTTCCACGACGACACCCCGAAGCGTTTCGAAGCGTACGGCTGGAACGTGATCCCGAACGTGAACGGCCATGACGTCGACGCGGTCGACGCAGCCATCGCGAAGGCGAAGCTGTCGGACAAGCCGACGCTGATCTGCTGCAAGACGGTGATCGGCCAGGGCGCGGCGACCAAGGCCGGCGGCCACGACGTGCACGGCGCGGCGCTCGGCGCGGAAGAAATCGCGAAGACGCGCGCGGCGCTCGGCTGGACCTGGGAGCCGTTCGTGATTCCGCAGGAAGTCTACGCGGCATGGGACGCGAAGGAAGCCGGCAAGCGCGCGGAAAGCGAATGGGATGCGACGTTCGCGGCCTATCGCGCGAAGTTCCCGGCAGAAGCCGCAGAATTCGAGCGCCGGATGGCCAACCGGCTGCCGGCCGACTGGGCCGAAAAGGCTGCGGCGATCATCGCCGGCGCGAACGAGCGTGGCGAGACGGTGGCGACCCGCAAGGCGTCGCAGCAGGCGATCGAAGGCCTGGCTGCCGCCCTGCCCGAACTGCTCGGCGGCTCGGCCGACCTGACCGGCTCGAACCTGACCAACTGGAAGGCATCGAAGGCCGTCCGTGCGAATCCGGAAGGCCCGGGCGTCCAGCTGGGCAACCACATCAACTACGGCGTGCGCGAATTCGGCATGAGCGCCGCGATCAACGGCCTCGCGCTGCACGGCGGCCACAAGCCGTTCGGCGGCACGTTCCTGACGTTCTCCGACTACAGCCGCAACGCGCTGCGCGTGGCTGCGCTGATGAAGGTGCCGTCGATCTTCGTGTTCACGCACGACTCGATCGGCCTCGGCGAAGACGGCCCGACGCACCAGTCGATCGAGCACGTGTCGAGCCTGCGCCTGATCCCGAACCACGACGTATGGCGTCCGGCCGACACGGTCGAGACGGCCGTCGCCTGGACCCACGCGGTCGCTGCCGACCGTCCGTCGAGCCTGATCTTCAGCCGCCAGAACCTGGCGTTCAACCCGCGTACCGATGCGCAGATCGCGAACATCGAGAAGGGCGGCTACGTGCTGAAGGACTGGGACGACGAGATCGTCGCGCGCAAGATCATCCTGATCGCGACGGGCTCGGAAGTCGAACTCGCGATGAAGGCCGTCGAGCCGCTCGCGCAGCAAGGCATCGCGGCACGTGTCGTGTCGATGCCGTCGACCAACGTGTTCGACCGCCAGGACGCCGAATACCGTGAGCGCGTGCTGCCGCACGGCGTGCGCCGCGTCGCGATCGAAGCGGGCGTGACGAGCTTCTGGCACAAGTACGTCGGCCTCGAAGGCGGCGTCGTCGGGATCGACACGTTCGGCGAATCGGCGCCGGCCGGCGTGCTGTTCAAGTACTTCGGCTTCACCGTCGAGCACGTCGTCGAGACCGCCAAGGCCGTGCTGGCCTAAAGAGACAGACGCGACGCGCGCCACCCCTCGCGCGCGTCGCACCGTGAAGCTGCACGAAACGAATTTTTTCAGCCATCAGGAGATAGACCATGACGATTCGCGTCGCAATCAACGGCTACGGCCGCATCGGCCGCAACACGCTGCGCGCGTTCTACGAGAACGGCAAGAAGCACGACATCGAGATCGTCGCGATCAACGATCTGGGCGATGCGAAGACCAACGCGCACCTGACCCAGTACGACACCGCGCACGGCAAGTTCCCGGGTGAAGTGTCGGTCGACGGCGACTACCTCGTCGTGAACGGCGACAAGATCCGCGTGCTGGCGAACCGCAACCCGGCCGAACTGCCGTGGGGCGAGCTGGGCGTCGACGTCGTGATGGAATGCACGGGCTTCTTCACGACGAAGGAAAAGGCCAGCGCGCACCTGAAGGGCGGCGCGAAGAAGGTGATCATCTCGGCACCGGGCGGCAAGGATGTCGACGCGACGATCGTCTACGGCGTGAACCACGACGTGCTGAAGGCCGAGCACACCGTCATCTCGAACGCATCGTGCACGACGAACTGCCTCGCGCCGCTCGTCAAGCCGCTGAACGACAAGATCGGCCTTGAAACCGGCCTGATGACGACGATCCACGCGTACACGAACGACCAGGTGCTGACGGACGTCTATCACGAAGACCTGCGCCGCGCGCGTTCGGCCACGCACAGCCAGATCCCGACGAAGACGGGCGCTGCTTCGGCCGTCGGCCTCGTGCTGCCGGAACTGAACGGCAAGCTCGACGGCTACGCGATCCGCGTCCCGACGATCAACGTGTCGATCGTCGACCTGTCGTTCATCGCGAAGCGCGACACGACGGTCGAGGAAGTCAACGCGATCATGAAGGAAGCATCGGAAGGCGCGCTGAAGGGTATCCTCGGCTACAACGACGCACCGCTGGTGTCGATCGACTTCAACCACAACCCGGCTTCGTCGACGTTCGACGCCACGCTGACCAAGGTGTCGGGCCGCCTCGTGAAGGTGTCGAGCTGGTACGACAACGAGTGGGGTTTCTCGAACCGCATGCTGGATACGGCTGTCGCATTCGCGAACGCGAAGTAATCCTGCACGTTGCGCGGCCGCCGCAAGGCGGCCTGCGCGGCGAACGAGCCCGGCCCGGTTTTTCCGGCCGGGCTTTTTTATGGCCCGCCGTTATGGCTCGATGCGGCCGTCACCTGCTCGAGCGCGGCGACGAACGCCCGCTTCAGCGGGCTGTCGAGGTCGGTCCACGCGAGGCCGATGCCGGTGCGGTGCCCGGCCAGGTCGAGCGGCCGCGCGAGCACGTTCGGCGGCAGCGCGCTGGCGGCCTCCGCCGGAATCAGCCCGATGCCCATCCCCGCCGCGACGAGCGCGAGCATCGTCGTGAATTCCCCGAACTCCTGCGCGATCTCGAGCGTCGTGCCCGCGCGGCTCAGCGCGAGCAGCATGTCGTCGTGAAAGCCCGGCGCGTAGCGGCGCGCGAGCACGAACGCGGGCTGGCCGCGCAGCGCGGCCGGCGCGATCGCATCGTGCCCGGCGAGCGGGTGGTCGAGCGGCAGCGCGACGACGAAACCCTCCTCGAGCACCACGCGCGTGTCGATGCCCGCATACGCGGCCGGCAGCCGGATCATCCCGAAATCGATCCGCCGGTCGCGCAGCGCGGCGATCTGGTCGGGTGTCGGCAGGTCCTTCAGCTCGAGCGTGATCAGCGGATAGCGCTCGCGCATCGTGCGCAGCACGGCCGGCAGCAGCGCGGGCAGCACCGACGACACGAACGCGATCCGCAGCGTGCCGATCTCGCCGCGGCTCGACAGCCGCGCCAGCTGTTCCGCGCGCGCGGCCTGCTGCAGCGTGGCGCGCGCTTCGGGCAGGAACACGCGCCCTGTGTCGCTCAGTTCGACCTTGTGCCGGTCGCGCTCGAACAGGCGCGCGCCGAGTTCTTCCTCGAGCGCCTTGATCTGCATGCTCAGCGCGGGCTGTACGATGAACAGGCGCTGCGCGGCGCGCCCGAAATGCAGCTCTTCCGCGAGCGTGACGAAGGCGCGCAATTGCTTGAGTTCCATGGGCGGCGGGCATGAGAATGCGGTGATCAGGTTTCATGATAACCGGATCAAAAAAGACCATTGGCGCGGCGCCCGGCAGGCAGCCGAAGATACCGTCAACGCGAGACCGGCCGCGATGGGCCGCCGGCTCGACTTGCACGAGGAGACACGCATGACCCACGCGCTTGAACGGTTTCGCCTCGACGGCCGCCGCGCACTGATTACCGGTTCCGGCCGCGGGATCGGGCTGACGCTCGCCCGCGGGCTGGCCGAAGCGGGGGCCGCGATCGTCATCAACGATCGCAATGAGGAAAAGGCCGCCGCGCTCGTGCAGCACCTGCGCGAGGAGGGTTTCACGGCCGACTACGCGGTATTCGACGTTGCCGAGCATGCGCAGGTGCGCGCGGCGATCGATGATTTCGAGGTGCGCGTCGGTGCGATCGACATCCTCGTGAACAACGCGGGCATCCAGCGCCGCGCACCGCTCGACGCGTTCGAGCCCGACGACTGGCATGCGCTGATGCGCGTGAACCTCGACGGCGTGTTCAACGTCGCGCAGACGGTCGCGCGGCACATGATCGCGCGCGGCCGCGGCAAGATCATCAACATCTGCTCGGTGCAGAGCGAGCTCGCACGGCCGACGATCGCGCCGTACGCGGCGACCAAGGGCGCGGTGCGGATGCTGACGAAAGGGATGTGCGCGGACTGGGCGCGCCACGGCATCCAGGCGAACGGCCTCGCGCCCGGCTATTTCGAAACCGAACTCAACCGCGCGCTGGTGGACGACGCGGCGTTCTCGGACTGGCTGTGCAAGCGCACGCCGGCCGGCCGCTGGGGGCGTGTCGACGAACTGTGCGGCGCGGCGATCTTCCTCGCGTCGGCCGCTTCCGATTTCGTGAACGGCCAGACGCTGTTCGTCGACGGCGGGCTGACCAGTGTCGTCTGACAAGGAGGCTGTCATGCGTATGCGTTGCATGTGTGTCGTGATCCACGGGCCGAACGACCTGCGGGTCGAAGAGCAGGACGCGGGCGAGATCGGCCCGGGCCAGGTGCGCGTCGAGGTCGCGATGGGCGGCATCTGCGGCTCCGATCTCCATTACTTCCGGCACGGCGGTTTCGGCGCGATCCGGCTGCAGCAGCCGATGGTGCTCGGCCACGAGGTGGCCGGCACGGTTGCGGAAGTCGCGCCGGACGTGACGTCGGTGAAGGTCGGCGATCGCGTCGCGGTCAATCCGAGCCGGCCGTGCGGCGCGTGCCGCTATTGCCTCGAAGGGCTGCCGAACCAGTGCCTGGACATGCGCTTCTACGGCAGCGCGATGCGGATGCCGCACGTGCAGGGCGCGTTCCGCAATGCGCTCGTGTGCGACGCGGTGCAGTGCGTGAAGGTTGCCGACCACGTGCCGCTGTCGCTCGCGGCGCTCGCCGAACCGTTCGCGGTCGGGCTGCATGCGGTGTCGCGCGCGGGTCCGCTGATCGGCAAGCGCGTGCTGGTGTCGGGCTGCGGGCCGATCGGCGTGCTGGCGGTGGCAGCGGCGCGCGTGCACGGCGCGGCGGAGATCGTCGCGACCGACGTCGTCGAGGCGCCGCTGGCCGTGGCGAGCGCCCTTGGCGCCGACCGCACGATCAATGCGGCGGCCGATGCCGGCTGGGTCGAGCGCTACGGCGCCGACAAGGGCACGTTCGACGTGATGATCGAGTGTTCGGGCAATGCGCGCGCGCTGCGTGACGGGCTGGACGTGATGCGTCCGCGTGGGGTCGTCGTGCAGCTCGGGCTCGGCGGCGATGTCAGCCTGCCGCAGAACGTCGTGGTCGCGAAGGAACTGTCGATCTGCGGGTCGTTCCGTTTTCATGCGGAATTCGCGCTCGCGGTGCAGTTGATCAACGCGGGACGCGTCGACCTGCGCCCGGCCGTCACGCGCGTGTTCCCGATGCGCGATGCGAACCTCGCGTTCGAACTGGCCGGTGACCGGCAGCGCGCGATGAAGGTGCTGATCGACTTCGCGGACGAGGCCGCGTGACGATCACGCGCTAGCGCGCGACGGACGGACTCGACGCCATCAAAAAGGCACGCCCGCGATTTGCGCGGCGTGCCTTTTTTCGTCGTGCGGCGAACACGCGTTACTGCGTTACTGCGTTACTGCGTGACCTGCCGCGCGCCGACGCGCTGCGACGCGAGCCACAGCGCGATCAGCACGCCGGCAAGCGCAGCGCCCGCGATGCACACGCCGCGCCAGCCGTCGATGCCGTACGCGACGCTCGCCGCGAACGACCCGAATGCGCCGCCGATGAAGTAGCTCGTCAGGTAGATCGTCGTCACGCGGCTGCGCGCGTTGCCGGCCAGCGCATAGATCACGCTCTGGTTGGAGATGTGCATGCCTTGCACGCCGACGTCGAGCAGCAGGATGCCCGCGATCAGCGCCGCGAGCGAATGCGCGCCGGTGGCGATCAGCGCGAACGACGCGAGCACGGCCGCCGCGAACAGCCCCGTCGCCGCATTGCCGTGGCCGCGATCGACGAGCCGGCCGGCCGACGTCGCCGCGAGCGCGCCCACCGCGCCGACGATGCCGAACAGGCCGATCTGCCCTTCGGAATAGCTGTACGGCGGCTGGCTGAGCAGGAACGTGAGGCCCGTCCACAGCAGGCTGAAGCACGCGAACACGAGCGCGCCGTAGGTCGAGCGCAGTGCGATCAGCGGTTGTGCGCGCACCAGCGCGACGAGCGACTTCATCAACACCGCATAGTCGAGGCGCGCATCGCGGCGATCCTTCGGCAGCTTCACGGCGAGCACGACGGTCAGGGCAGCCACCATCACCGCCGCGATGCCGTACACCGCACGCCAGCCGAACCCGTCGGCGATCGCACCGGCCGCGACGCGCGCGAGCAGGATGCCGAGCAGCAGCCCGCTCATCACGGTGCCGACCGCGCGGCCGCGCGAGCGCGCATCGGCGAGCGATGCGGCGAACGGCACGAGCAGCTGCGTCGAACAGGTGACGAAGCCGACCGCGACGTTCGCGACGACGAACATCGTGAAGTTCGTGCTGAACGTGACCGCGACCAGCGCGACGACGTTGAGCATCAGCAGCCGTACGATCAGCGTATGACGGTTGACCGCGTCGCCGAGCGGGACGATCAGCAGCAGGCTCGCCGCATAGCCGAGCTGGGTCAGCGTGACGAGATAGCCGAGCTCGGTCGGCGCGCGCCCGAAGCTGCGCGCGATTGCGGCGAGCAGCGGCTGAGCGTAATAGATGTTGCCGATAACGATGCCGCACGCGCAGGCGAACAGCAGCGTCATGGCGCGGGTCAGGGGAGGGTGGGTGTCGTGATGCGGTTCCATGGTCGCGAAAAACAGCGGCGCCGGCCGGCGGCACGGAGCCGTCGGTTGCGCGAGGTGACGGAAATCGGGGCCGGCGTCGACGGATCGGCGGTGAGCCGATGCGCGCCGGGCGGATCGCGGCCGGGCCCGGATCGGGCGGGCGGCGGATCGTCGTGCGGCGGGCGGAGGCAGGGCGGGCCCGGGCGAGCCGTTCCGGTGTGGTGACAGCGGTCATGCACGGGAACGGATGTGCGTATGATGCGGGAATCGAACCATAGCGTCCAAGACTGGATCGTTATGCGCTTCATTGGCAAAACCAATACCTCCGCCGCCATGCTCCTGCGCCACATCCGCTATTTCCTGGCCGTCGCCGAGCAGCGCAGTTTCACGCGCGCGGCCGACGCGCTGCACGTCTCGCAGCCGACGCTGTCGCATCAGGTGCGCCAGCTCGAGGACACGCTCGGCGTGCCGTTGTTCGACCGCTCGGGCCGCACGGTGCAGCTCACCGAGTTCGGCGAAGTCTATGCGCGCCACGCGCGCGCCGCGCTGCACGAGCTCGAGGCGGGGCAGCGCGCGCTGCACGACGTCGCCGATCTCGGCAGCGGGTCGCTGCGGCTCGCGATGATGCCGACCTTCGCGGCCTACCTGAGCGGCTCGCTGATCGACGCGTTCCATGCCGACCATCCGAACATCGCGCTGACGATCGATGCGATGCCGCAGGCGCGCATCGAGGCGCTGCTCGCCGACGACCGGCTCGACGCGGGCTTCGCGTTCATGCCGCCGCGCGCGCCGGACATCGACGCGCTGCCGCTGTGGGACGAGCCGCTCGCGCTCGTGACGGGCCGCACGCACCGTCTCGCGCGGCGCCGCCGTGCGCTGACGCCGGCCGAGCTCGGCGGTGAGCCGCTGGTGCTGCTGAGCCGCACGTTCGCGACGCGCGAGCGCATCGACCGGTATTTCATCGAGCACGGCGCGCAGCCGAAGATCGCGATCGAGACGAATACGGTCAGCGCGGTGCTGGCGCTCGTGCGGTGCGGGCGGCTCGCGACGGTGCTGCCCGACGCGGTCGCGCGCGAGAGCGCCGACCTGTGCGCGCTGGAGATCGATCCGCCGCTGCCCGCGCGCACGGCCGCGCTGCTCACGCGCAAGGGCGCGTACCGCAGCGTCGCGGCGCGTGCGTTCATCGCGCGTGCGCTCGCGTATCGCGATCTGTCGGGAGGTTGACCGGCAAGACCGGGCGGCGCGCGCAACGGGCGGCCGCCCGGGCCGTCATGTGCGCGGGGTCGGGAAGAAGATGCCCGCGCGCTGCGCGGCATTCGCGATGTGCGTTTCGATCGCGATGCCGGCGGCGCCCGCATCGCGCGCGATCAGCGCGTCGACGATCGCGCGGTGTTCCTGCCACGTCGACAGCAGCAGCTCGCGCCGGTAGAACGGCATGCGCTGGCTTTCCTTCATGATGTCCGCGCTGCTGCGCAGCACCGATTCGATCGCCGCGTTGCCGGCGAGGTGGATGATCCGCATGTGGAAGTCGAAGTCGAGCTGCGATGCCGCGTCGAGTGCACTTTCGGTGAGCGCGACGTGCAGGTCGGCGAGGTTGTCCTCGAACCACGCGATGTCGTCGTCGCTGACGACGTGCGCGGCCATCCGCGCGGCGAACCCTTCGAGCGCATAGCGCATCTGGTACGTGTCGGGCGGCGACGACTGCTCGGCGAAGCGCCATGCATGCGCGGCCGTGGCCTGCGCGCTTTCGACATACACGCCCTTGCCGGCGCGGATGCGCAGCATCCCGAGCGCCTCGAGCGTCGACAGCGCCTCGCGCAGCGACGCGCGGCTGATCTCCAGCTCCTCGGAGAGCTGGCGCTGGGCCGGCAGCAGGCTGCCGACCGGATAAACGCCTGCCTCGATCCGGTCGCGGATCGTCGCGATGGCGGCGTCGGTCACGGTATGCGGAACGTTTTTCATGATGTGAACTTGGGCCGGTCTGACCGGCATTGTAATCCGCACGCAGGCGGTGCATGGCCGGCCTACGGGAAAGCCACGACCCGACCTTGCCCGGTGCATCGAAACCGGGCGAGCAGGGGCGGGAAATCCCTATTTTGTCCGTCCTTGACGCGACTATATCGGCTTCCTACTATCCACCATAACATCACTGGTCTTACCAGTATGAACAGACGAAACTGCAACCGTTGGATCGGGAGAGCGCCGTGTCGAAATTCCTCAATTCGCTGTTTGGCCGGGTAGTCGTCGCATTGATTCTAGGGATCGCGCTCGGCGCGTTCTTCCCGCATTTCGCCGAGTCGCTGCGACCGCTCGGCGACGGCTTCCTGAAGCTGATCAAGATGGTGATCGGGCCGATCGTGTTCTGCGTGGTGGTCAGCGGGATGGCCAACGCGGGCGACCTGAAGAAGGTCGGCCGGGTCGGCCTGAAGGCCGTGATCTACTTCGAGATCATGACGACGCTCGCGCTCGGCATCGGCCTCGTGCTCGCGTGGCTCACGCGCCCGGGCGTCGGGATGAACATCGACCTGCGCTCGCTCGACGCGTCGTCGCTCGCGACGTACGCGAAGAACGCCGAAAGCCTGAAGGACACGGCCGGCTACCTGATGAAGATCATCCCCGAGACCGCGATCGACGCGTTCGCGAAGGGCGACATCCTGCAGATCCTCGTATTCGCGGTGCTGTTCGGCTCCGCGCTGTCGCTGCTCGGCGACAAGGCGCAGCGCGTCAACTCGCTGATCGAGGAACTGTCGCACGTGTTCTTCCGGATCATCGGCTTCATCATCAAGCTCGCGCCGCTCGGCGTGCTCGGCGCGATCGCGTTCACGACCGGCAAGTACGGCGTCGCGTCGCTCAAGCAGCTCGGCTACCTGGTCGCGGTGTTCTACCTGAGCTGCTTCGTGTTCGTCACGGTCGTGCTCGGCGTCGTGATGCGGCTCGCGGGCTTCTCGGTGTTCAAGCTGATCCGCTACCTGCGCGAGGAACTGTCGATCGTGCTCGGCACGGCGTCGTCGGACGCGGTGCTGCCGCAGGTGATGCGCAAGCTCGAATACATGGGCGTGAAGGATTCGACGGTCGGCCTCGTGATCCCGACCGGCTATTCGTTCAACCTCGACGGCTTCTCGATCTACCTGACGCTTGCCGTGCTGTTCATCGCGCAGGCCACCAACACACCGCTGTCGACGCATGACCTGATCGTCGTGCTGCTCGTGTCGCTCGTCACGTCGAAGGGCGCGCACGGGATCCCGGGCTCGGCGATCGTGATCCTCGCGGCGACGCTGTCGGCGATCCCCGCGATTCCGGTGCTCGGCCTCGTGCTGATCCTGCCGGTCGACTGGTTCGTCGGCATCGCCCGCGCGCTGACCAACCTGATCGGCAACTGCGTCGCGACGGTGGTCGTCGCGGTGTGGGAGAACGACATCGATCGTGCCCGCGCGACCCGCGTGCTGAATCGCGAGCTGCGCTACGTGCCGGCCGAAGAGGAAGGCCGCGCGGCACCGGTCGCCGGCGACCAGGCTCACGCGCTCTGAGCGCACCCCCGCGCGGGGCGGCTTCCCCTGGTCGTTCCGCGCACCCGAATGCATGCGGCCGGCGCCTCGATGCGCCGGCACGCGATCCCACATCAGGAGACGACATGGCAGCCCCCATCCTCGATCCGAATGCGCCGGCCTTCACGCGGCGCTACATGAACCTTGCCGACCCGCGCCTCGGGGCGCAGGCGCTCTTTGCCAGCGACGAATTCTTCGCGCCGAAGGAGCGCATGCTCAATCCCGAGCCGGCCGTGTTCATCCCCGGCAAGTACGACGACCACGGCAAGTGGATGGACGGCTGGGAAACGCGCCGCAAGCGCACGACCGGCCACGACTTCTGCGTGGTGCGGCTCGCGCGGCCGGGCGTGATCCACGGCGTCGACCTCGATACGAGCCATTTCACCGGCAACTTCCCGCCGGCCGCGTCGATCGACGCGTGCGTCGCCGAAGGCGACACGCCGCCTGATGACGCGCAATGGCGCCCGATCGTCCCGGCGACGACGCTGCAGGGCAATTCGCATCACTACGTGAGTGTCGACGATGCGCAGCCCTATACGCACCTGCGCGTGAACCTGTACCCGGACGGCGGTCTCGCCCGGCTGCGCGTGTACGGCCAGCCGCAGCGCGACTGGCGCCAGGTGCCGGCCGGCGAGCTCGTCGATCTCGCGGCGATCGAGAACGGCGGCTACCTGGTGGCGGCGAACAACCAGCACTTCGGCCCAGCGTCGCAGATGCTGATGCCGGGGCGCGGCGTGAACATGGGCGACGGCTGGGAAACGCGGCGCCGCCGCGAGCCGGGCAACGACTGGGCGATCGTCGCGCTCGCGCGGCCGGGCATCATCCGGCGCGTCGAGGTCGATACCGCGTTCTTCAAGGGCAATTTCCCCGACCGCTGCTCGCTGCAGGCCGCGCGGGTCGCGGGCGGCACCGACGATTCGCTCGTCACGCAGGCGATGTTCTGGGCCGAACTGCTCGGCGAGCAGAAGCTGCAGATGGACCACGTCCACACGTTCGACCAGCTTGCCGCGCTCGGCCCCGTCACGCACGTGCGTTTCAACATCTTCCCGGACGGCGGCGTGTCGCGCCTGCGTCTGTGGGGCGAGCCGGCTTGACGGAGGGCAACGGCATGAGCGAATCCCGGATCCTGCGCGTCGAGCGCCTGACGCGCGAAGCGTTCGCGCCGTTCGGCGACGTGATCGCGCTCGAAGGCGCGCGGCATTTTCCGATCAACGGCGGCACGACCGAGCGCTTCCACGATCTCGCGACGATCGACGTATGCGCGGACGGCGGCCGTCCGCTCGTCAGCGTGTTCCGCGCGCAGCCGCGTACGCTGCCGGTCGCGGTCACGCTGATGGAGCGCCATCCGCACGGCAGCCAGGCATTCATCCCGCTCGCGGCCGTGTCGCGCTACGCGATCGTCGTCGCGCCCGCGGGCGAATTCCGGCCGGACGCGATGCGCGCGTTCCTCGCGCAAGGCTGGCAGGGCGTGAATTATGCGAAGGGCGTCTGGCACCATCCGCTGCTCGCGCTCGACGCGGTCAGCGATTTCGTGATCGTCGATCGCGGCGGGCCGCAGCCCAATTGCGACGAGATCCCGCTCGAGCGCGCGTGGGCGCTCGAGTTCGAGCCGGCCTGCGCGGCCTGACGCAACGGCAACGCCCGGCTCCGGCTGCCTGGCGGCAGCCCGGGGGGGCGTGTCGAAGGGTTTCCGAAAGCCTGGGCGCACGACCCGCGCGGCGGTGCGTCGCCGCCATCCCGAAAAGAACACGGCCCGGGCGGCGAGATGCCGGCCGGGCCGTGCTGCGTGCGCGAGGCGCGCGAATCAGTGCTTGCGGTGCGGGCAGTTCTCGGTCGTGCACGAACCGTACATCGCGAGCGAGTGCTCCTGGAGCTTGAAGCCGCGCTCCTTCGCTATCGCCTGCTGGCGGCCTTCGATCTCGGCGTCGAAGAATTCCTCGACACGGCCGCAATCGAGGCACACGAGGTGATCGTGGTGCGAGCCTTCGTTCAGTTCGAACACGGCCTTGCCGGATTCGAAGTTGCTGCGCGTGAGCAGGCCGGCCTGCTCGAACTGCGTCAGCACGCGATAGACGGTGGCCAGCCCGATGTCGAGCTGCTCGTTGAGCAGGTTCCGGTAGACGTCTTCTGCCGTCAGGTGGCGCACCGGGCTTTGCTGGAAGATCTCGAGAATCTTGAGGCGCGGTAGGGTGGCCTTTAGCCCGATATTCTTGAGATCCGTCGGATTGGTCATGGCTAGGCATCCCTAGAGTACAATGCAGGGCTTCAATGTTACCGGCTTTTCGCCGTTCCAGAAACACGCGCGGCCTGCACACGGGCCTGCACGGTGAGGGAAATGATTCCAGAATCTCTTTCGCACTTTCAGAGGAGCCGCATGCGGAGTGTCATCATCGCTGCCGCCGCCGTTGCCGCGCTGGCTGGTTGTTCGTCGTACGACAGCGTGACGCAGCGCATCGCGCAGAGCATCACCCCCTACCGGATCACCGTCGTGCAAGGCAACTTCGTGTCGCAGGAGAAGGCCGCGCAGTTGCAGGTCGGCATGTCGCGCGAGCAGGTGCGCGCGTTGCTCGGCACCCCGCTGCTGGCCGACATGTTCCACGCCGACCGTTGGGACTACCTCTTTTACTTCAAGCGCGGCTCGACGGCAGTCGTCCAGCAGCGCGATCTCGTCGTGACGTTCTCGGGCGATCGCCTGGCGAGCTGGACGGGGGCGGACAACCTGCCTTCGGAGCTCGACCTGCTGGCCGATATCGACGGCGACCGCGGCGGCAAGAAGGCGAAGGCGGCCGCAGCGGCGAAGAAGGCCGCCGAGGCTGCCGCCGCCGCGAGCGCCGCGCAAGCGAGCGCGCCGGCGCCGGAGGCGGTCGCCAGCCCGTCCGCCGTGCCGGCGGCCGGTGCGGTGGTCGACCAGGATGCGAACGCGCAGGCCGCCCGCGCGGCGAACCGCGCGACCAACCAGGTGTCGGGGCAGGGTTCGGGTTCGCGCCGGTTCACGCCGGCCGCGAAGGCCTCGGGCGGCGCGCCGGTGCCGGGCGGCCAGCCGCCGGGCGCCGCGCCGGCGATCCAGCCGCAGTTCCAGTTCCATCGTCCGCCGCAGCCGAACGTGTCGAACGAGGCGACGCCGGTCGGCCCGCAAGGCTCGGACAACCTGCAGAACCAGCCGCTCACCGCGCCGGCGCAGTAAGCAGCCGGCGTGCGGATACAGGGCGGCCTGCGCCGCCCGCTTTTATACCTGTCGTGTAGAAAGCCATGAAGATTGCGATTGCCGGGGCATCGGGCCGAATGGGCCGGATGCTGATCGAAGCCGTTCTCAACGATGCCGACGCGCAGCTCGTCGGCGCGCTCGACCGCGCCGATTCGCCGTTCCTCGGCCAGGACGCCGGCGCGTTCCTCGGCAAGGAAACCGGGGTCAAGCTGACCGCCGACCTCGACGCCGTGTTCGCGCAGGCCGACACCCTGATCGATTTCACGCGTCCGGAAGGCACGATGGCCCATATCGAGGCCGCGCTGCGCCATGACGTGAAGCTCGTGATCGGCACGACCGGCTTCACCGCCGAGCAGAAGGCCGAGCTGCAGGCCGCGGCGGGCAAGATCGGCATCGTGTTCGCGGCGAACATGAGCGTCGGCGTGAACGTCACGCTGAAGCTGCTCGAATTCGCGGCGAAGCATTTCTCGCACGGCTACGACATCGAGATCATCGAGGCGCATCATCGTCACAAGGTCGACGCGCCGTCGGGCACCGCGCTGATGATGGGCGAAGCCGTCGCCGGCGCGCTCGGGCGCTCGCTCGACGATTGCGCGGTGTACGGCCGCCACGGCGTGACGGGCGAGCGAGATCCGTCGTCGATCGGCTTTGCCGCGGTGCGCGGCGGCGACATCGTCGGCGATCACACCGTGCTGTTCGCCGGGATCGGCGAGCGCATCGAGATCACGCACAAGTCGTCGAGCCGCGTGTCGTACGCGCAGGGCGCGTTGCGCGCGGTCCACTTCCTGTCGGCGCGCGGCGCCGGCCTGTTCGACATGCAGGACGTGCTCGGCCTGCGCTGACACCACGGGGAAACTCCGATGGCGATACCCACCGGCGTTGTCCACTACCTCGAAAGCGGCGATGCGATCACGCATGCCGTCGCCTATGTGCTGCTGGCGATGTCCGTCGCCAGCTGGTGCTTCCTCCTCATGAAAGCCTGGCTCCTGGTCCGCGCGAAGCGGCAGGGGCCGCGCGCGCTCGCCGCGTTCTGGCGCGCGCCGTCGCTCGACGCGGGCATCGCCGCGCTCGCCGGCGCCGATCGCGAGCGCGTGTTCGTGCCGCTCGCCGAGGCCGCGCGCGATGCGGCCGACGACCACGACCCGGCTGCCCTGGCCGCGCGCGTCGAGCGCGGCGAACGCGTGCTGCGCGCGTTGCGGCACGCGATGCTGCGCTCGCAGCGGCGCCTCGAATTCGGCCAGGTGCTGCTCGCGTCGATCGGCAGCACCGCGCCGTTCGTCGGGCTGCTCGGCACCGTGTGGGGCATCTACCATGCGCTCGGCAGCATCGCCGCGAGCGGGCAGGCGCAGATCGAGAACGTCGCGGGGCCGGTCGGCGAGGCGCTGATCATGACCGCGTTCGGGCTCGTCGTCGCGATTCCCGCGGTGCTGGCCTACAACATCCTCGGGCGGCTCGTGCGCCAGCTCGCCGAGGAACTCGACGGCTTCGCGCGCGACCTGCACGTGTTCGTGTGCGCGCAGGAAGCCTGACGCGTGAACAGACCGTAGAGGAGCGACCATGGCATTCGGCGGACTCGAGCACCACAAGACGTCCGCGCCGATGGCGGAGATCAACATGACCCCGCTGATCGACGTGATGCTGGTGCTGCTCGTCATCTTCATCATCACCGCGCCGCTGATGACGCACGCGATCCGGCTCGACCTGCCGAAGGTCGCGGCCAGTGTCGCGCGCGACACGCCGCAATCCGTCACCTTGTCGATCGACGACGCGGGCAAGCTGTACTGGGACGACGCACCGGTCGCGCTCGACGCGCTGCCCGCGCGCTTCCGGGCCGCCGCCGCGGGCGGCGCGCCGCCCGAGCTGCGGCTGCGCGCATCGCGTGCGACCCGCTACGACGTGATCGCGCAGGTGATGGGCGCCGCGCAGGCCGCCGGCCTCACGCGGATCGGCTTCGTGACCGACGTGCCGCCGCAGGCGGGCGGTTCCGCGGCGGCGCCCGCCGCGCCGGCTACCCGCTGAGCGGAGCCGGCGGGCCTGTCCCGGCCGCGGGATCGGGCCGCACGCCGCAAGACCGGTCGAATGGGCCGGCGCGGGCGGTATAATCAACGTTTTTCCCGGTTGGCAGGCTTTTTTCAGGTAACCCGGAATTTTCCAGGCTACCCGGGCATGCTGCGGATTACCCGGAAAATGCCCGGAAACCGCGAACAGGTCCGGCAACAGCGAACCTGCAGGTCCGCCGGGCAAGCACGATTTTCGATCCACTCCTGCGCGCGCGCCGTCGCGTCGCTTAAAGCCTAGTCCGAACCACACCATGCACGAGAGATACGTACCCGCCGACGTCGAAGCCGCCGCCCAGGGCGACTGGCGCGCAGCCGATGCCTACAAGACGAAGGAAGATTCGCAGAAGCCGAAGTTCTACTGCGTGTCGATGCTGCCGTACCCGTCCGGCAAGCTGCACATGGGTCACGTGCGCAACTACACGATCAACGACGTGATGTACCGCTATCTGCGGATGAACGGCTACAACACGCTGATGCCGATGGGCTGGGACGCGTTCGGGATGCCGGCCGAGAACGCCGCGATGGCGAACGGCGTGCCGCCCGCGAAGTGGACCTACGACAACATCGACTACATGAAGCGCCAGATGCAGTCGATGGGCCTCGCGATCGACTGGTCGCGCGAAATCGCGACGTGCAAGCCGGACTACTACAAGTGGAACCAGTGGCTGTTCCTGAAGATGCTCGAGAAGGGCATCGCGTACAAGAAGACGGGCACCGTGAACTGGGACCCGGTCGACCAGACCGTGCTCGCGAACGAGCAGGTGATCGACGGCCGCGGCTGGCGCTCGGGCGCGCTCGTCGAGAAGCGCGAGATCCCGATGTACTACCTGCGCATCACGCAGTACGCGGATGAGCTGCTGAACGACCTCGACGGCCTCGGCTGGCCCGAGCGCGTGAAGATCATGCAGCAGAACTGGATCGGCAAGAGCTTCGGCGTGAACTTCGGCTTCCCGTACGAACTCGACGGCGAGAAGAAGCTGCTGCGCGTGTTCACGACGCGCGCCGACACGATCATGGGCGTCACCTTCTGCGCAATCGCGGCCGAGCATCCGCTGGCCACGCGCCTTGCCCAGGACAAGCCCGAGCTGCTCGCGTTCATCGATGAATGCAAGCGCGGCGGCGTCGCCGAGGCCGACGTCGCGACGATGGAGAAGAAGGGCGTCGCGACGGGCTTCTCGGTCACGCACCCGCTCACCGGCGAGCCGGTCGAGGTGTGGATCGGCAACTACGTGCTGATGAGCTATGGCGAAGGCGCGGTGATGGGCGTGCCGGGCCACGACGAGCGCGATTTCGCGTTCGCGAAGAAATACGACCTGCCGATCAAGCAGGTGATCGCGGCCGAAGGCCAGCAGTACTCGCTCGACGCGTGGCAGGAGTGGTACGGCGACAAGGAAATCGCGGTCTGCGTGAACAGCGGCAAGTACGACGGCCTGCGCTACGCGGAAGCGGTCGACGCGGTCGCGGCCGACCTGAACGCCGGCGGCTTCGGCGACAAGCAGGTCACGTGGCGCTTGCGCGACTGGGGCGTGTCGCGCCAGCGCTACTGGGGCACGCCGATCCCGATCATCCACTGCCCGTCGTGCGGCGACGTGCCGGTGCCCGAGCAGGATCTGCCCGTCGTGCTGCCGGAAGACCTCGTGCCGGACGGCTCGGGCAACCCGCTCGCGAAGTCGGAAGCGTTCCTGAACTGCACGTGCCCGAAGTGCGGCGCGGCCGCCAAGCGCGAAACCGACACGATGGACACCTTCGTCGATTCGTCGTGGTACTTCTCGCGCTACACGGCGCCGGACGCCGAGACGATGGTCGACGCGCGCACCGACTACTGGATGCCGATGGACCAGTACATCGGCGGCATCGAGCACGCGATCCTGCACCTGCTGTACTCGCGCTTCTGGACCAAGGTGATGCGCGACCTCGGCCTCGTGAAGTTCGGCGAGCCGGCGAAGAACCTGCTCACGCAGGGCATGGTGCTGAACGAGACGTACTACCGCGAGGACGCATCGGGCAAGAAGACCTGGTACAACCCGCTCGACGTGACGGTCACGCACGACGACAAGGGCCGCCCGGTCGGCGCGACGCTGAACGCGGACGGCCAGCCGGTCGTGCTCGGCGGCATCGAGAAGATGTCGAAGTCGAAGAACAACGGTGTCGATCCGCAGCTGTTGATCGACCAGTACGGCGCGGATACCGCGCGCCTGTTCACGATGTTCGCCGCGCCGCCCGAGCAGCAGCTCGAGTGGTCGGGTGCGGGCGTCGAAGGCGCGAGCCGCTTCCTGCGCCGCGTGTGGAGCTTCGGTGCGACGAACCGCGAAGCGCTCGCCGCGCGCGCGGGCTTCGATGCGGCCGCGCTCGGCGAAGCCGACAAGGCGCTGCGCCGCGAGATCTACAGCGTGCTGAAGCAGGCCGATTTCGACTACCAGCGCCTGCAGTACAACACGGTCGTGTCGGCCGCGATGAAGATGCTGAACGCGATCGACGGTGCGAAGGGCGCGACGCCCGGCGTGCTGCGTGAAACGTACGGCGTGCTGCTGCGCGTGCTGTACCCGGTCGTGCCGCACGTCACGTTCGAGCTGTGGAAGGCGCTCGGCTACGCGGACGAATTTGGCCCGCTGCTCGACGCACCGTGGCCGAAGGTCGACGAGGCCGCGCTCGAGCAGGCCGAGATCGAACTCGTGCTGCAGGTGAACGGCAAGGTGCGCGGCGCGCTGAAGGTGGCGAAGGACGCGAGCCGCGAGGCGATCGAAGCCGCGGCAGTGGCCGACGACGCGTTCGCGAAGTTCAGCGACGGCAAGCCGGCGAAGAAGATCGTCGTCGTGCCGGGCCGCCTCGTGAACATCGTCGTCTGACGGCCGCCGGCCATCGGACGTACCCAGAAGGAGCGAAGGTGATCCGCAGATCGTTTTTGATGCTCGCTGTCGGCAGCGCGGTTGCGCTGTCGGCATGCGGCTTCCAGTTGCGCGGCCAGCAGGACTACGCGTTCAAGCACCTGCTGATCGCCGGCGCGCCGGCGCCCGTCGAGGCGCGCCTCGTGCGCCTCGTCGAGGCCGGCAGCGACACGAAGATCGTCAAGTCGGCGGACGACGCCGACGCCGTGCTGACCATGTGGGAATCGCGTGGCCAGAACACGCTGACGCTCAACAAGTACGGTTCGGCGCAGGAATACGCGCTCTTCTATACGTTGCGTTATCAGTTGACGAGCAAGGACGGCACCGTGCTGATCCCGCCGAGCGCGATCGCGCTGAACCGCGCGATGACGTACAGCGACCAGTACACGAACGCGAAGGCGCAGGAAGCCGACATCCTTTACGGCGACATGCAGAGCGACGCGGTCGACCAGCTGATGCGGCGTCTCGCGATCGTCCATTCGCTGACGCCGGCGCCGGAAGACGTGGTACCGGGCGTCGCGCCGCGCGCGCCGTTGCCGCCGCCGCCGCTCTGATCGACGGCGCACGTATCGATGCAACTGCGACTTGATGCGCTGGAGCCGCACCTCGCGAAGGGGTTGGCCGGGCTCTATACCGTCTACGGCGACGAGCCGCTGCTCGCGCAGGAAGCGTGCGACCGCATTCGTGCGGCCGCGCGCGCGGCCGGCTACACCGAGCGTTCGGTGCATACGGTCGAGCGCGGCTTCGACTGGAGCGTGCTGCTCGGCGCGACCCAGGCGATGTCGCTGTTCGGCGAGCGCCAGCTGATCGAGCTGCGCATTCCGTCGGGCAAGCCCGGCAAGGAAGGCGCCGATGCGCTGAAGACGCTCGCGGCCACGCCGAACCCCGACGCGCTGATGCTCGTCACGCTGCCGCGCCTCGACGCGGCCACGCAGAAATCCGCGTGGTTCACCGCGCTGCAGAACGGCGGCGTCGCGCTGAAGATCGATCCGGTCGACCGCGCGCAGCTGCCGAACTGGATCGGCCAGCGCCTCGCGCTGCAGGGCCAGCGCGCGGCGCCCGGCGAGGACGGGCGGCGCGCGCTGCAGTTCATCGCCGAGCGCGTCGAAGGCAACCTGCTCGCCGCGCACCAGGAAATCCAGAAGCTCGGGCTGCTGTATCCGCAGGGAGCGCTGTCGTTCGAGCAGGTGCACGACGCGGTGCTGAACGTCGCGCGTTACGACGTCTTCAAGCTGAACGAAGCGATGCTCGCCGGCGACGCCGCGCGGCTCGCGCGGATGATCGACGGGTTGAAGGGCGAGGGCGAGGCGATCGTGCTCGTGATGTGGGCCGTCGTCGAGGAATTGCGCACGCTGCTGCGGATCAAGCGCGGCACGACGGCCGGCAAGCCGCTGGCAACGCTGCTGCGCGAGAACCGCGTGTGGGGGCCGCGCGAGCGGCTGATCGGTCCCGCGCTGAATCGCGTGTCCGAAGCCGTGCTCGAGAAGGCGCTCGCGTTTGCCGCGAAGCTCGACCGTCAGGTCAAGGGGCTCACGGCCGTCGCGCCGGGCCGTCGTACGCAGGACGAACCGCCGCCCGATCCGTGGGACGGGCTGTTCCAGCTCGCGATGACGGTGGCCGGTGCCCGCGGCGAGCGACCGCCGACCGCGGGGCGCGTGCGACGCTAAGTCCCGTTCGGGCCTTCAGCGCGCGCTGCGCAACCCGCTTACAATGTTTCGATAGCTGGCGCGGCCCTCCGGCCGCCGCCGCTCACGCTTCCCCACGAATTCATGCCGCCCCGCGCGGCGCGCTTCTCGAGTCACACGATGGATATCGATCAGTACATGACCGACCTGGGCCGTCGCGCCCGGCACGCTTCCCGCGCGATGGCGCGCGCCAGCACGGCCGCGAAGAACGCGGCGCTCGACGCCGTGGCGCGCGCGATCGAACGCGACGCGCAGGTGCTGAAGGACGCGAATGCCCGCGATGTCGCCCGTGCCCGTGAAAAGGGGATGGATGCCGCGTTCGTCGACCGCCTGACGCTGTCGGACAAGGCGCTGAAGACGATGGTCGAAGGCTTGCGCCAGGTGGCGTCGCTGGCCGATCCGATCGGCGAGATCGGCAACCTCAAGTACCGCCCGAGCGGCATCCAGGTCGGCCAGATGCGTGTGCCGCTCGGCGTGATCGGCATCATCTACGAATCGCGCCCGAACGTGACGATCGACGCGGCTGCGCTGTGCCTGAAGTCGGGCAACGCGACGATCCTGCGCGGCGGCTCCGAAGCGCTCGAATCGAACGCCGCGCTCGCGAAGCTGATCGGCGAAGGGCTCGAAGCCGCCGGCCTGCCGCAGGACGCGGTGCAGGTCGTCGCGACGGCCGATCGCGCGGCGGTCGGCAAGCTGATCACGATGACCGAATACGTCGACGTGATCGTGCCGCGCGGCGGCAAGAGCCTGATCGAGCGCCTGATCAACGAGGCGCGCGTGCCGATGATCAAGCACCTCGACGGCATCTGCCACGTGTACGTCGACGATCGCGCCGATCTCGCCAAGGCGCTGACCGTCTGCGACAACGCGAAGACGCATCGCTACGGCACCTGCAACACGATGGAGACGCTGCTCGTCGCAAGCGGTATCGCGGCGACGCTGCTGCCGCCGCTCGGCAAGCTGTATCGCGACAAGCAGGTCGAACTGCGCGTCGACGCGGCCGCGCGCGCGGTGCTCGCCGATGCGGGCGTCGGCCCGCTCGTCGACGCCACCGAGGAAGACTGGCACACCGAGTATCTCGCGCCGGTGCTCGCGATCAAGGTCGTCGACGGCCTCGACGCCGCGATCGAGCACATCAACCACTACGGCTCGCACCACACGGACGCGATCGTCACCGAGGATCACGACCGCGCGATGCGGTTCCTGCGCGAGGTCGATTCGGCGAGCGTGATGGTCAACGCATCGACGCGCTTCGCGGACGGCTTCGAATTTGGCCTCGGCGCGGAAATCGGCATCTCGAACGACAAGCTGCACGCACGCGGCCCCGTCGGCCTGGAAGGGCTGACGTCGCTGAAGTACGTCGTGCTCGGACACGGCGAAGGCCGCCAGTAAACAGCGAGGCACACAATCGATGGCGATGCTCTGGGTCAAGACGTTCCATATCGTTCTGATCGCCGCGTGGTTTGCAGGGTTGTTCTACCTGCCGCGCATCTACGTGAACCTGGCCATGGAAACCGATCCGGCCGCCGTGCGTCGCCTGCTGCTGATGGCGCGCAAGCTGTTCCGCTTCATGACGATGATCGCGGTGCCGGCGCTGGCCTGCGGGCTGTGGCTCTGGCTGTCGATCGGCATCGGGCAGGGGCAGGGCTGGATTCACGCGAAGGTGACGGTCGTGCTGCTGCTGATCGTCTATCACGCGTATTGCGGGCACCTGCTGCGGGTGTTCGAGCGCGGCGAGAACACCCGCACCGACAAGTGGTATCGCGTGTTCAACGAGCTGCCGGTGCTCGGCATGCTCGCGGCGGTCGCGCTGGTCGTGATCAAGCCGTTCTGAGCGGCAGGGCCGGCGAGGTTGCCGGCGCTGCCTGATGCGCAACGGCGCCCCGCGGGGCGCCGTTTGTCGTTTACGGTTCGTGCGCGGTCGGCGCGGCGTCTGCTCAATCCTTCGTGCCGTCGTCGATCCGGCGGCGCGTGATCGCCTCCTTCGCACGGCCGACCCGTTCCATCAGCGCGGGGCCGCGCGACAGCGCGACGCCGACCGCGAGGATGTCGCCGATCGCGAGATGCGACATCCGCGACGTCATCGGCGAGAACACGTCGGTTTCCTCCGCGACGTTCGACGCGAGACTCACCGTTGCGAGCTTCGCGAGCGGCGAATGGCTCTGCGTGATCGCGACGACCTTCGCGCCGCATGCGAGCGCGGAGCGTGCGGCGTCGACGATGTCACGCGTGCGGCCGGTGTTCGAGATCGCGACGACGACGTCGTGCGGGCCGAGCAGCGCCGACGACATCGAGAACGTGTGCGGATCCGAATACGCGACACTCGGCACGCCGAGCCGGAAGAACTTGTGCTGGATGTCCTGCGCGGCGATACCGGAGCCGCCGGCGCCGTAGAACTCGATCCGCGACGCGTTCGACAACAGCCCGATCGCCTCGGCGACGCTGCCGGCGGACAGGCTGTTGCGCACTTCGATCAGTGCGCCGATCGTGCGGTCGAACACCTTGCCGATGATGCCGGGCGCCGGTTCGTCGGGCTCGACGTCGCGATAGACCGACGACACGCCCGGCGCGACGCTCTGCGCGAGCCGGATCTTGAATTCGCGAAAGCCGCTGCAGCCGAGCGCCTGGCAGAATCGCGCGATCGTCGGCTGGCTGACGCCCGCGCGCGTCGACAGCTCGGTCATCGCGAGGTCGAGCACCTCGCGCGGCGCGGCGAGGATGTAGTCGGCGAGCTTGCGCTCGGACGGGCGTAACTCGGTGCGGATCGCTTCAATGCGGGGCAGCATGGGACGGCAGGAGGAAATCGGGTTCGGATGAGCGAGTGTATCGCAATCGAATTGTAGAAAATCTACAAGAAAATACTAGCGCGGGCGCAGTGCTTTCATCGCGGAGAATTAGGGTTTTCACTAGGTATCGCCTTGCTGGTGGCGGGAATGAGGGTTGCGGGTCGACGAATCCGCATTGCATGCTTGTAGTTTTTCTACTAGACTGGCTTCGTTCTGTCGATGCATTCGACCGTCCCCACGATTCCAACCGCCGGTGTCGGCCGGCATACAGGAGCGCCCAGCATGACGTCGCTGCACCCCACTCTGGCGAAGGTCACCGAACGCGTGATCGCCCGCAGCCAATCGACCCGTTCCGCCTATCTGCAGCGCATCGACGGCGCGCAGGGCAAGTTCCCGGCGCGCGGCGCGCTGTCGTGCGCGAACCTCGCGCACGGCTTCGCCGGCCTCGAGGGTAACGACAAGTTCTCGATCAAGGCGATCCGCGAGCCGAACATCGGCATCGTGTCCTCGTACAACGAGATGCTGTCCGCGCATGCGCCGTACAAGGATTTCCCCGAGATCATCAAGGCGGCCGCGCGCGAGAACGGCGGGGTCGCGCAGTTCGCGGGCGGCGTGCCGGCGATGTGCGACGGCGTCACGCAGGGCAACCCGGGGATGGAGCTGTCGCTGTTCTCGCGCGAGGCGATCGCGATGGGCACGGCGATCGCGCTCACGCACAACATGTTCGACGCGGCGCTCTGCCTCGGCATCTGCGACAAGATCGTGCCGGGCCTGCTGATCGGCGCGCTGCAGTTCGGCCACCTGCCGACGATCTTCGTGCCGGCCGGCCCGATGACGAGCGGCCTGTCGAACGACGACAAGGCGAAGATCCGCCAGCAGTTCGCGACCGGCCAGGTCGGCCGCGACGCGCTGCTCGAAGCCGAATCGGCCGCGTATCACGGCCACGGCACCTGCACGTTCTACGGCACCGCGAACAGCAACCAGATGCTGATGGAGCTGATGGGGCTGCACCTGCCGGGTTCGGCATTCGTCCACCCGCACACGCCGCTGCGCACCGCGCTCACCGCCGAGGCCGCGCGCCGCGTGCTCGACCTGACCGTCGAGCGCGGCCACTACACGCCGATCGGCCACGTGATCGACGAGAAGGCGATCGTCAACGGGATCGTCGCGCTGCTCGCGACGGGCGGCTCGACCAACCACACGCTGCACCTCGTCGCGATCGCGCGCGCGGCCGGCATCCTGATCGACTGGAACGATTTCGACGAACTGTCGGCCGT
Organism: Burkholderia sp. AU27893; assembly: GCF_002223205.1. NCBI lineage: Bacteria > Pseudomonadati > Pseudomonadota > Betaproteobacteria > Burkholderiales > Burkholderiaceae > Burkholderia > Burkholderia sp. AU27893. The sequence goes on from NZ_NKFD01000001.1 coordinate 670,809, forward strand.
CGTGCCGCTGCTCGCGAAGATCTACCCGAACGGCAAGGCCGACGTGAACCATTTCCACGCGGCGGGCGGCGTGGCCTTCCTGGTCCGCAACCTGCTCGAAGGCGGGCTGCTGCACGAGGACGTGACGACGGTCGCCGGCAAGGGTCTCGCGCACTACACGAAGGAGCCGAAGCTGATCGACGGCAAGCTCGCCTGGGTCGACGGCGCGGCCGAGAGCCACGACACGAAGGTCCTGCGCGGCATCCGCGACCCGTTCCAGCCGGACGGCGGCCTGCGCCTGATGCAGGGCCGCCTCGGCCGCGGCGTGATCAAGATTTCGGCGGTCGCGCCCGAGCACCGCAAGGTGACGGCGCCCGCGATCGTGTTCGATTCGCAGGAAGCCGTGCAGGAAGCATTCGATCGCGGCGAGCTGAAGCGCGATTTCGTCGCGGTGGTGCGCTTCCAGGGCGCGCGCGCGAACGGGATGCCCGAGCTGCACCGTTTGACGCCGCTGCTCGGCGTGCTGCAGGATCAGGGTTTCCACGTCGCGCTGGTCACCGACGGCCGCATGTCGGGCGCGTCGGGCAAGGTGCCGGCCGTGATCCACGTGTCGCCGGAAGCGTTGCTCGCCGGCCCGCTCGGCAAGGTGAAGACGGGCGATACGCTCGTGATCGACGCGGAAGCCGGCGTGCTCGACATCGAGGTCGACGCCGCCGAGTGGCAGGCGCGCCCGGTCGCGCAGCCGCTGCACCAGGCCGAGAACGAAGTCGGTTTCGGGCGTGAACTGTTCGGCGTGTTCCGCGCGGCCGCCGCTCCGGCCGAGCAGGGCGCATCGGTTTTCGGCGCGCTGGTCGGCGAAACGGCCGCCCACGTCGCCGCATGAATTTCAAGGAGCCAATTCAATGAAGACGATTGCTGAAATCGTGAAGCTGGGCCCGGTCATCCCGGTGCTCGCATTCGACTCGGTCGAGCAGGGCGAACACGTGTCGCGTGCACTGCACGCAGGCGGCGTGAAGGTGCTCGAGATCACGCTGCGCACGCCGGCCGGCCTGGAAGCGATCCAGCGCGCCAGCCAGCTCGCGGACGACATCGTCGTCGGCGTCGGCACGATCACGAAGCCCGAGCATTGCGAGCAGGCCAAGCGCGCGGGCGCGAAGTTCGGCGTGTCGCCGGGCCTGACGAAGGAACTGCACCTCGCGTCGCTCGACGCGGGCCTGCCGCTGCTGCCGGGCGTGATGACGCCGAGCGACATCATCCAGGCGCTCGAATTCGGCTACGAGATCGTGAAGTTCTTCCCCGCGCAGCAAGCGGGCGGCGTGCCGATGCTGCAGGCGTTCCATGGCCCGTTCCCGGCGCTGAAGTTCTGCCCGACCGGCGGCATCACCGTCGAAACCGCACCGAATTTCCTGAAACTGCCGAACGTCGTGTGCGTCGGCGGCTCGTGGCTCACGCCGAAAGCCGCGCTCGCCGCGCAGGACTGGGCCGAAGTCACGCGCCTCGCGCAAGCCGCGAGCCAGCTTCCCCGTTAAGACTTGTACGGAATGACGGTTCAGCCCTCGGAAAGCGAGCCTTAGTGCTTGTTTTACCGAGGGTTTTTGCTGATGGAACCGGTTCTATCCGCGGACCGTAAAGATAAGTAAAATTCAGCGTCCTGACGGGGTGGGTACCCCCCGTGTTTCGGAGACCTGCATAGCCGGGCATACTCGCAACAACTCGCCCGGCTCGAACAATTCTAGGAGGAGTGCCACATGGGGGCTGTCCAAGGCAGCATGCTGCTCGTATTCACGCTGATCGCGATTGCCGCGCTGATCCTGATGATCGCGCGCTTCAAGATCTACCCGTTCCTGGTGCTGATCATCGTTTCGCTCGGCCTCGGCCTGGTCGTCGGCATGCCGATGGACAAGATCGTCAAGTCGTTCGAGACGGGCACCGGCGGTACGCTCGGCCACATCGCGATCGTCGTCGGCCTCGGCACGATGCTCGGCAAGATGATGGCCGAATCGGGCGGCGCCGAACGGATCGCGACCACGCTGATCGACTGGTTCGGTGAAAAGAACATCCACTGGGCGATGATGTTCGTCGCGATCATCGTCGGCCTGCCGGTGTTCTTCGAAGTCGGCTTCGTGCTGCTGATCCCGATCGCGTTCAACGTCGCGAAGCGGACCGGCAAGTCGCTGCTCGTCGTCGGTCTGCCGATGGTGGCCGGCCTGTCCGTCGTGCACGGCCTGATCCCGCCGCACCCGGCCGCGCTGCTGGCCGTGCAGCAATACGGCGCCGACATCGGCAAGACGATCGCGCTCGGCCTCGTCGTCGGTGTGCCGACCGCGATCATCGCGGGCCCGCTGTTCGCGCTGACGATCTCGAAGTTCGTGAAGCTGCCGGAAAACAATCCGCTCGCCGCGCAGTTCGTCGACACGAACACGGACGGCCGCAAGCGCGAACTGCCGAGCTTCGGCATCACGCTGTTCACGATCCTGCTGCCCGTCGTGCTGATGCTGGTCGGCAGCTGGGCCGACCTGGTGTTCACGCCGAAGTCGCTGCCGAACAACCTGCTGCGCTTTGCCGGCAACTCCGACGTCGCGCTGCTGATCGCCGTGCTGGTCAGCTTCTGGACCTTCGGCGCGAAGCAGGGCTTCAACCGCGACCAGATCCAGAAGTTCTGCAGCGAGTGCCTGGCGCCGATCGCCGGCATCACGCTGATCGTCGGTGCGGGCGGCGGCTTCGGCGGCGTCCTGCGCGACAGCGGGATCTCGCAGCAGATCGTCGAGACCGCGAAGCATGCCAACCTGTCGCCGCTGCTGCTCGGCTGGTTCGTCGCGGCGCTGATGCGTCTCGCGACGGGTTCGGCGACGGTTGCGATGACGACCGCCTGCGGCATCGTCGCGCCGATCGCGGCGGCGTCGGGCGCGTCGGTCCGGCCGGAGCTGCTCGTGCTCGCGACGGGCTCGGGCTCGCTGATCTTCTCGCACGTGAACGACGGCGGCTTCTGGCTGATCAAGGAATATTTCGGGATGACGGTGGGCCAGACCTTCAAGACCTGGTCGCTGCTCGAAACCATCATCTCGGTGCTCGGTCTGAGCTTTACGCTACTGCTGAGCGTGGTTCTGTAACAAGGGGTAGTCAATGATTCTGATCGCAATGGGCGTGTCGGGCGCCGGCAAATCGCTGATCGGCGAAATGCTGGCGGAACGCCTGTCGTGCAGCTATACCGATGGCGACGCGTTTCACAGCGCGGCGAACAAGGAAAAGATGCATCACGGCATTCCGCTGACCGATGAAGACCGCTGGCCGTGGCTGCGCACGATCCGCGCGGCCATCGAGGAAAAGCAGCGTGCCGGTGAGACGGCCGTGTTCACGTGCTCGTCGCTGAAGCGGTCGTACCGCGACGTGCTGCGTGGCACCGACACCGACGTGCGGTTCGTGTATCTGAAGGGCTCGTTCGAGGTGTTGCACGAGCGCCTGAAGAGCCGCACCGGCCATTTCTTCGATCCGTCGCTGCTGAAGAGCCAGCTGGACACGCTCGAGGAGCCGGGCCCGGACGAAGCGATCGAGGTCAGCATCGAGCTGACGCCCGAGCAGATCGTCGATCAGGTCATGCTGAAGATCGGTACCGCGCAGCAGCACTGAGCGCGGTTCGCGGCAATCTTCATAAAAAAGGCGCCTTCGGGCGCCTTTTTCGTTGGCGGCTCGCCGGTCTCGGGCCGGTCACGCCGCGTGTGCTTGCTTCGCGATGCCGTCGAGCAGCACGTCGAGCATCGTGTCGTGCACGGCGGCCGGATCGAGCTGCGCATAGAGCGGGGCGGCCGCCTTGACCAGCGGATGCGCGGCGTCGGACAGCGCGTCCATTTCCGCGAGCTCGACGTCGTTCGCGGCGCGCGTGAGGCCGCCGGCTTCGGCCGCGGCCAGGCCGATCACGCTCGCATACCAGCCGACGCACACCGACGGCAGCGCCGCGCGCGGGATGCCGGCGTCGGCCAGCGCGCGATGCACGGCCTCGATGTGTGCGAGATCGGCGGGCCCGGTACTCATGTGCCGCTGCAGCAGCGCGAACGCGGCCGGGTAGCGCAGCGCGAGCGCGCGGTACTGGCGTGCGAGGTCGCGCAGCCGTTCGCGCCACGGCAGCGCGGCGTCGACCGGCACGAGCGAGCGCGACAGCGCGTTCGCGATCGCGCGGCTCAGGCCTTCCTTCGACTTGAAGTGGTACAGCACGCTCATCGGGTCGCAGCCGACCGTTTGCGCGAGCTTGCGCACGCTGAACGCGGCTTCGCCGACGTCTTCGAGCAGCGCGAGCGCGGCCGCGACGATCGCCTCCTTGTCGAGGCCGCGCGGGCCCTGGGCGGGTTTGTCTTTCATCGATGCGGGCTGGCGGGCCGGTACGGCACCGGCTGTAAACTTGACGAAAGCTTATTCTACACTGTAGAATTATTTCTGCGGTGTAGAAATTGGGTGTCCCGGCACCTTTCAATACGTGCTTTCGCACAGTCCGGGATCCAGGCGGCACGAGCGTGCCCGCCGTCAACACGGGCCATCACGCCCCTTTTCTCGTTGACACCCATGTGGAACCGGCTGCCCCACCCGCGAAGCCTCGAAGCCTCGAAGCAACGAGGCCCTTCGACTGGCGGCCCAAGACCATGCAAGTGCAATCATGACTTCCAGCAACACCCCCCTGATCCAGGGCGAATCGCGTTTCGAACCAACGCAACTGAACATCGAAAAAGACAACTGGAACTGGTGCGACCCGGCCCGCTACGACGGCGAGCGCCCGGCGAACTGGTACGAGGCGTCGCTGTCGCGCCATACGAACAGCGCGCCGCTCGGGCACGATGCCGTCTGCGACGTGCTCGTGATCGGCGCGGGCCTGCTCGGCGCATCGGCCGCGCTGCATCTCGCGGAAGCGGGTGTCGATACGATCCTCGTCGACAAGCACCACGTCGGCTCGGCCGCATCGGGCCGCAACGGCGGGCAACTGACGCCCGGCCTCGCGCGCTGGGAAGCCGCCGACATGATCGACTACCTGTCGCACGACGACGCGAAGCGGCTGTGGCGCTTCGCATCGGCCGAATCGATGGACCTGATCGATGCGATCGGCGCACGTTATGCGCTCGAGCTCGATCGCAAGCGCGGCCACATCACCGCGGCGGTCCACCCGGGCCACATGAGCGCGCTGCTGGACGGCGCGGATGCGCGCCGTCATCTCGGCGACGCGGGCGTGACGCTCGTCGGCCGCCATCAGCTGCATGACGAATACGTGCGCTCGGGGCTGTATCACGGCGCGGCGATCGACGCGATCGGCGGGCAGATTCATCCGCTCGCGCTGGTGCGCGGCCTCGTGCACGGCTTCCGGCTGAACGGCGGCGCGCTGTTCGAGGGCACCGAGGTGCTCGAGCTCGACGAGACGCCGGCGGGCGTCGTCGCGACGACGCCGGGCGGCACGATCACCGCGCGCCGCGGCGTCGTGCTCGCGCTGCACAACACGACGTTCCGGCTGCTCGACGACGGCGCGGCGACCACGGTGCCGTTCTTTACCTACGTGAGCGTGACGGCGCCGCTCGACGTCGACGTCGCGACGCTGATGCCGGCCGGCATGCCCGTGTACGACACGCAGTTCCAGATCGACTATTACCGGCCGGTGCGCGGCAACCGCCTGCTGTTCGGCGGGCAGGGCACCGGCAGTTGCTGGGCGCAGCCGGACGTGAACGCGTACCTGCTGACGCGGTTGAACACGGTGTTCCCGCAGCATGACGGCCGGTTCGCACTCGACTACTGCTGGAGCGGTGTCAGCGACTTCACGCTGAACGGCGCGACCGACAGCCGCAAGACCGACGGCCGTGTGCCGATGTACATGGTGCAGGGCTGGAGCGGCCACGGCGTCGCGCAGACGGTGCGGATCGGCAAGGCGATCTGCGACGATTTCGTCGGACGCAACGACGATTTCTCGATGCTGACCGGCATCGACCATCGCGCGATTCCGCTCGGCCGCCAGTTGTCGCCGATCGCGATTCCCGCCGCGAAGGCCGCGATGAGCGTGATGAGCGCGCTCAACCCGGGGCGGATGATCTCGTTCTGATACTGCCGCGGCAGCCAACGAAAAAGCCCGATGCGATCGCTCGCATCGGGCTTTTTTACGTGCGCAGACGGCGGCGCTTACGCGATCCGCTTCGCGAGTTCGACGGCCTTGCCGATGTACGACGCCGGCGTCATCGCGAGCAGGAGATCCTTCGCCTCTTGCGGGATCGCGAGCGTGCCGACGAATTCCTGCAGCGCTTCGCGCGTGATGCCCTTGCCGCGCGTCAGTTCCTTCAACTGCTCGTACGGGTTCTCGATGCCGTAGCGGCGCATCACCGTCTGCACCGGCTCGGCCAGCACTTCCCAGCAGTTGTCGAGGTCTTCGTTCAGCCGCTGCGGGTTCACTTCGAGCTTGTCGAGGCCGCGGATCAGCGAGTCGTACGCGAGCAGCGAGTAGCCGAGCGCGACGCCCATGTTGCGCAGCACCGTCGAGTCGGTCAGGTCGCGCTGCCAGCGCGACACCGGCAGCTTGTCGGCGAGGTGGCGCAGCGTCGCGTTCGCGAGGCCGAGGTTGCCTTCCGAGTTCTCGAAGTCGATCGGGTTGACCTTGTGCGGCATCGTCGACGAGCCGATTTCACCGGCTTTCGTCTTCTGCTTGAAGTAGCCGACCGAGATGTAGCCCCACACGTCGCGGTCGAGGTCGAGCAGGATCGTGTTCGCGCGCGCCACGGCGTCGAACAGCTCGGCCATGTAGTCGTGCGGCTCGATCTGGATCGTGTACGGGTTGAACGTGAGCTTCAGGCGGTTCTCGATCACGTCGCGCGAAAACGCTTCCCAGTCGAATTCCGGATACGCCGACAGGTGTGCGTTGAAGTTGCCGACCGCGCCGTTCATCTTGCCGAGGATCTCGACCTTCTCGATGCGCGTGATCGCACGGGCGAGGCGGGCCGCGACGTTCGCGAGTTCCTTGCCGAGCGTCGTCGGGCTGGCCGGCTGGCCGTGCGTGCGCGACAGCATCGGCTGCTCGGCATGCGCGTGCGCGAGTGCGACGAGGCGCTGGTAGACCGTGCGCAGCGCCGGCAGGATCACGTGTTCGCGCGCGCCGGCGAGCATCATGCCGTGCGACGTGTTGTTGATGTCTTCCGACGTGCACGCGAAGTGGATGAATTCGCTGGCCTTTTCGAGTTCTTCCTGGCCTTTCACCGATTCCTTCAGCCAGTATTCGACGGCCTTCACGTCGTGGTTCGTCACGCGCTCGATGTCCTTGATGCGGGCGGCGTCGTGCGCGGTGAAGCGCTCGGCGAGCTGCAGCAGGAACTGTTCGGACGCATCGGAGAAGCGCGGGACTTCCGCGAAGCCGGCGCGCGACAGCGCGATCAGCCAGTGCACCTCGACGGTGACGCGGTGGCGCATGAAGGCGGCTTCGGAGAGCCAGTCGCGCAGCGCTTCAGTCTTGCTGGCGTAGCGGCCGTCGATGGGCGAAAGCGCGGTGAGGGCGAAAAGCGTATCGGGACGAGTGTCGGACATGATCGGGCGGGCCTTGGGGCCGGGTCGAGCGAGGGGAGGGAGAATCCGGCATTTTACCATCGGCGCGGGACGATCCCGGCCGCGCGCGGCCGGCGGGCGCTGCCGCGTGCCGATACCGCGCCGGCACCCGTTCGCGGCGGGGCGCCGGGCCGCTCGCCGCACCGCCGGCCGGGGCCGCCCGCCGGTAGAATGCAGGCTTCTTCCCGACCGCCGCCCGCCGCGCCCGCCTGCATGGAACTGAAATGGCTCGAAGACTTCGTCTCGCTCGCGGAAACGCGCAGCTTTAGCCGGTCCGCCGAGCTGCGGCACGTGTCGCAGCCGGCGTTTTCGCGGCGCATCCAGGCGCTCGAGGCATGGCTCGCGACCGAACTGATCGATCGTTCGGTCTATCCGACGCGGCTCACGCAGGCCGGGCAGATCTTCTACGAGCAGGCGCTGACGATGCTGTCGCAGGCGCACGAGGCGCGCACGCTGCTGCGCGGCCACGTCGGCGCGCCGGTGCCGACGATCGAGTTCGCGGTGCCGCACACGCTGTCGCTCACGTACTTCCCGCGCTGGCTGCAGCGGATCGAGGCGAAGATGGGCCAGGTCCACACGCGGCTGCGCGCGCTGAACGTGCACGACGCGGTGCTGTCGCTCGTCGAGGGCGGCTGCGATCTCGTGATGGGCTACCACCACCCGAGTCATCCGGTCGCGCTCGATCCGGCGCGCTACGACATGCTGATCCTCGGCAGCGAGCCGATCAGCCCGTTCTCGGCGCCGGGCCGCGCGGGGCGGCCGCGCTATACGCTGCCCGGCACGGCCGACGCGCGCGTGCCGTACCTGTCCTATACGCCGAACGCGTATCTCGGCCGGATGACGGAAGTCATCGTCGCGAATGCGACGACACCGCTGTTCCTCGATCGCGTCTACGAGACCGACATGGCCGAAGGGCTGAAGGCGATGGCGCTCGCGGGCCACGGGATCGCGTTCCTGCCGCACAGCGCGGTCGAGGATGCGGTCGCGGGCGGCCGCCTGATCCGGCTCGACCGGTCGGTGCGCGGCGGCGCGTACCCGTTCACGCTGACCATGGAGATCCGGCTGTACTGCGACAAGCTCGCGCTGCAGGGCGACGATCCGCGGCAGAAGCTCGTGCGTGCGCTGTGGGACGTCGTGCGCGACGAACTGCGCGAAACCGCGGGTTAACCGTGGGCGGTTAACCGCCGGCCTGCTGTCGTCGAGCTTGCGATGCCTGCCGGGCGGCTGTCCGGCGGACGTCCCGCCTCCGGGAAACACGATTTTTCATGCACGCGATGCACGATCGATCGCGGGCGTTCTTGCGCAAATCGACCGCAGATTTGCGAAAAATCGCGATCATGCAAGAAACGCATAATCGAATAAGCAAACGGCATTGGATAAAAAAAACGGGTTTTTCGACAATGTGCGCACCTGTTGACCGTTGGAGCATCCATGTCTTCGCAATTGCAGTCCATCCCGTCCTACCTGCACGCCGACGATCTCGGCCCGTGGGGCAACTACCTTCAGCAAGTCGACCGCGTCGCGCCGTATCTCGGTTCGCTGTCGCGCTGGCTCGAAACGCTGAAGCGCCCGAAGCGCATCCTGATCGTCGACTGCCCGATCGAGCTCGATAACGGTACCGTCGCGCACTTCGAAGGCTATCGCGTGCAGCACAACGTGTCGCGCGGCCCGGGCAAGGGCGGCGTGCGTTACCACCAGGACGTGACGCTGTCGGAAGTGATGGCACTGTCCGCATGGATGTCGGTCAAGAACGCGGCCGTGAACGTGCCGTACGGCGGCGCGAAGGGCGGTATCCGCGTCGACCCGCGCAAGCTGTCGCGTGGTGAGCTCGAGCGCGTGACGCGCCGCTACACCAGCGAAATCGGCATCATCATCGGCCCGAACACCGACATCCCGGCGCCGGACGTCAACACCAACGAACAGGTGATGGCGTGGATGATGGACACGTACTCGATGAACCAGGGCCAGACGTCGACCGGCGTCGTGACCGGCAAGCCGATCGCACTCGGCGGTTCGCTCGGCCGCAAGGAAGCAACGGGCCGCGGCGTGTTCGTCGTCGGCAGCGAAGCGGCGAAGAAGAAGGGCCTCGAGATCGAAGGCGCACGCATCGCGGTGCAGGGCTTCGGCAACGTCGGCGGCATCGCGGCGAAGCTGTTCCAGGAAGCGGGTGCGAAGGTGATCGCGGTGCAGGATCACACGGGCACGATCTACCAGCCGGCCGGCCTCGATTCGAACAAGCTGCTCGACCACGTCGCACGCACGGGCGGCGTCGCGGGCTTCGAAGGCGCGGAGCCGATGCCGAATGACGAGTTCTGGACGGTCGAAACCGACATCCTGATCCCGGCGGCACTGGAAAACCAGATCACCGAGAAGAACGCAGGGAAGATCCGCACGAAGATCGTCGTCGAAGGCGCGAACGGCCCGACGACGACGGCGGCGGACGACATCCTGACCGCGAACGGCGTGCTGGTGATCCCGGACGTGATCGCGAACGCGGGTGGCGTGACCGTGTCGTACTTCGAATGGGTGCAGGATTTCTCGAGCTTCTTCTGGACGGAAGACGAGATCAACCATCGTCTCGAACGCGTGATGCGCGAAGCGTTCTCCGGCGTGTGGGCGGTCGCGGAAGAGCACAAGGTGTCGGTGCGTACCGCAGCGTTCATCGTTGCGTGCAAGCGCATCCTGATGGCGCGCGAAATGCGCGGCCTGTACCCCTGATCGGCGGTTGCCGATTTCAGATCGGTTGACTACGATCAATCCATGACGCAATCCGTCCGGTTGCGTGCATGAACCCTCGCGGGCGGTGCCGAATCCGGCATCGCCCGCGCGCGCATTCAGGCGCCGGAAGGGCGCCCGAAGCCGGGAGGACGGCTTCGCGCAGCGCGATGCGTAGTGCGGTAAACAACCAGTACTTTCAAAAATATTACTTTGATACACTGGCGCGGGTTTTAGCCAAGGAGATGACCAAAATGAAATACCAAAAGGCAGTCCTGATGTTCGCGGCGCTTTGCGCGTTCGCAAGCGGCGCGCATGCTCAGGAGACGGGCACGCTGAAGAAGATCAAGGACACGGGCGTGATCGCGCTGGGGCACCGCGAATCGTCGATTCCGTTCTCCTACTATGACCAGAACCAGCAGGTGGTCGGCTATTCGCGCGAATTCCAGCTGAAGGTGGTCGACGCGGTGAAGAAGAAGCTGAACCTGCCGAACCTGCAGGTGAAGAACATTCCGGTCACGTCGCAGAACCGCATCCCGCTCGTGCAGAACGGCACGGTCGACATCGAGTGCGGCTCGACCACCAACAACGTCGAGCGCCAGCAACAGGCTGCGTTCTCCGACACGATCTTCGTGATCGGCACGCGCCTGATGACGAAGAAGGATTCGGGCGTCAAGGATTTCGCCGACCTGAAGGGCAAGACGGTCGTGACCACCGCCGGCACGACGTCGGAGCGCCTGCTGCGCAAGATGAACAACGACAAGCAGCTGGGCATGAACATCATCAGCGCGAAGGATCACGGCGATTCGTTCAATACGCTGGAATCGGGCCGCGCGGTCGCGTTCATGATGGACGACGCGCTGCTCGCGGGCGAGCGCGCGAAGGCGAAGCAGCCGGGCGAGTGGGTGATCGTCGGCACGCCGCAATCGGAAGAAGCGTACGGCTGCATGATGCGCAAGGGTGATGCGGACTTCAAGAAGGTCGTCGACGACGCGATCTCGCAAGTGGAGAAGTCGGGCGAAGCCGCGAAGATCTACGCGAAGTGGTTCGAGAACCCGATCCCGCCGAAGGGGCTGAACCTGAACTTCCCGCTGTCCGATTCGATGAAGAAGCTGTACGCGAACCCGAACGACAAGGCGCTCGACTGACCGCAGGGCCGTTGATGCAGAAATGACGCTAATGAGACGGAAGAGGCCCCGCTTCTTCCGTCTCTTTTTGCTGGAGTCTTGCCCATGTCTTACCACTGGAACTGGGGCATCTTCCTGAGCCCCGTATCGACCGGCGAGCCGACGACTTATTTCGGATGGCTGATGTCCGGCTTCTGGGTGACCATCGAAGTGTCGCTCGTCGCCTGGGTCATCGCGCTGATCGTCGGTTCGCTGTTCGGCGTGCTGCGCACCGTGCCGAACAAATGGCTGTCCGCGATCGGTACCGTGTACGTGTCGATCTTCCGGAACATTCCGCTGATCGTGCAGTTCTTCGTCTGGTATCTCGTGATACCGGAGCTGCTGCCCGCGTCGATCGGCACCTGGATCAAGCAGCTGCCGCCCGCCACGCAGTTCTTTACCGCGTCGATCATCTGTCTCGGCCTGTTCACGGGCGCGCGCGTGTGCGAACAGGTGCGCTCGGGGATCAACGCGCTGCCGAAGGGCCAGCGCGCCGCCGGCCTCGCGATGGGTTTCACGCAATGGCAGACGTACCGCTACGTGCTGCTGCCCGTTGCGTACCGGATCATCGTGCCGCCGCTCACGTCGGAATTCCTGAACATCTTCAAGAACTCCGCCGTCGCGTCGACGATCGGCCTGCTCGACCTGTCCGCGCAGGCGCGCCAGCTCGTCGACTACACCGCGCAGACGTATGAGTCGTTCATCGCGGTGACGCTCGCCTACGTGATCATCAACCTCGTCGTGATGGCGTTCATGCGCTGGATCGAAGGCCGTACGCGGCTGCCCGGCTATATCGGAGGCAAGTGATGCATCAGTTCGACTGGAGTAGTATTCCCGGCGCGCTGCCGACGCTGTGGACGGGGGCGGTCGTCACGTTCCAGATCACGCTGATCGCGATCGTGGTCGGGATCGTCTGGGGCACGCTGCTCGCGTTGATGCGGCTGTCGGGCGTGACGCCGCTCGCGTGGTTCGCTAAAGCGTACGTGACGGTGTTCCGTTCGATCCCGCTCGTGATGGTGCTGCTGTGGTTCTTCCTGATCGTGCCGCAGCTGCTGCAGGGCGTGCTCGGGTTGTCGCCGACGATCGACATCCGTCTCGCGTCGGCGATGGTCGCGTTCTCGCTGTTCGAAGCCGCGTATTATTCCGAGATCATCCGCGCCGGCATCCAGGCGGTGCCGCGCGGGCAGGTGAACGCCGCGTTCGCGCTCGGCATGAACTACGCGCAGGCGATGCGCCTCGTGATCCTGCCGCAGGCGTTCCGCGCGATGGTGCCGCTGCTGCTCACGCAGGCGATCGTCCTGTTCCAGGATACGTCGCTCGTGTACGTGATCAGTCTCGCGGACTTCTTCCGCACGGCGGCCAACATCGGCGATCGCGACGGCACGACCGTCGAGATGGTCCTGTTCGCCGGCGCATGCTATTTCGTGATTTGCTCGTTGGCGTCTGCACTCGTCAAGGGTCTCCAGAAAAAGGTCACAAGATGATTTCCATCAAGAACGTTTCGAAGTGGTACGGCCAGTTTCAGGTTCTCACCGACTGCACGACCGAGGTCAAGAAAGGCGAAGTGGTCGTCGTGTGCGGCCCGTCGGGCTCGGGTAAATCCACGCTGATCAAGACCGTGAACGGCCTCGAGCCGTTCCAGCAGGGCGAGATCCTCGTGAACGGCCAGTCGGTCGGCGACAAGAAGACGAACCTGTCGAAGCTGCGCTCGAAGGTCGGGATGGTGTTCCAGCATTTCGAGCTGTTCCCGCACCTGTCGATCACCGAGAACCTGACGCTCGCGCAGGTCAAGGTGCTCGGCCGCGGCAAGGACGAGGCGAACGAGAAGGGCATGAAGCTGCTCGAGCGCGTCGGCCTGAAGGCGCATGCGCACAAGTTTCCCGGCCAGCTGTCGGGCGGCCAGCAGCAGCGTGTCGCGATCGCGCGCGCGCTGTCGATGGATCCGATCGCGATGCTGTTCGACGAGCCGACGTCCGCGCTCGACCCCGAGATGATCAACGAAGTGCTCGACGTGATGGTCGAACTTGCGCAGGAAGGGATGACGATGATGGTCGTCACGCACGAGATGGGCTTCGCGAAGAAGGTCGCCCATCGCGTGATCTTCATGGACAAGGGCGCGATCGTCGAGGACGACCGCAAGGACGATTTCTTCTCGAATCCGAAATCGGAACGCGCGAAGGACTTCCTCGCGAAGATCCTGCACTGAGCGTTCGCGCGCGTCGGCGCTGCCGATGCGCCGATACGAAAAAACCGCCCGGCCGAGCGCCGGGCGGTTTTTTTTCGTCCGCGCGTGACGCGGGTGCGCGCCGTTACCAGCTGTAGCGGTAGCCGACCTGCCCGACGATGCCGCGCCGGTAGTCGCCGCCGATGTTGCGCGCGATCTTCGCGTTCGCGTACAGCTCGCCGGACTTGCCGAAGCCCGCGGTCACGCCGACGCCGAGTTCGTACCACGTGCGGCCGAGATGCGTCGCGAACGGCGTGCCGCCGACGACGGTCTGGCCCGGCGACACGAAGTCGTGCAGCACGTCGGCCGTGAAGTACGGCGTGGCGGCGCCGCCGCCCGAATCCGACTGGAGGTTCGGCCGGAAGATGCGCACGCCGACGCGGCCGCGCAGCGCGTTCGTCGTCGTACCCGATACCGCCGAGACGTTGTCGTTGAACCCGTTCAGCTTCAGGTACTGGTACATCAGCTGCGCCTGCGGCTCGACCGCGACCGGCAGCGCACCGATCGCGAACGGCTTGCCGACTTCCTGCGACAGTGCGATGCCGAAGCCGTTCTGCGACGCCTCGTTGCCATAGCTGTCGCGGTAGCGGTTGCCATAGTGCGTGACCTGCCCGACGCTGTCGAAGTACGTGCCGTCGGACAGGTACTTCGTCCAGTAGCCGCCGATGCTCTGCGCATGCGTCTCGACCGAACCCGTCGACGTCGACAGGTTGGCCGTGTCGGCGCGCGCCATGTCGCTGAAGCTTGCGTTCGACACGCCGATGCTGGCCGTCACGCCCGCATGCGTGCTGCCGCCGCCGTTCGGTGCCTGGTCGAGCGTCCAGTCCTTGCCGAACTGCGCGAAGAACGTCCGCTCGTCGGCCGCGAAGCGTCCCGCGTTTGCGTCGAGGCTCTGGCCGCCGATGCGCCCCCACACGCCGTCGCGATTGCCCGGCTGCTGCTTTTCGAGGTTGTAGATGTCGCCGACGCGCTCGTGCAGCTTGCCGAGCGTGGAGAAGCCGTAGTCGGCGTTGAGCAGCGGCGTGAGGGCATAGCCCGAGACCCCGGGGCGATACGCGAGCGTGCCGCCGTTGCCATTCCCGTTGTTGCCGCCGTCACCGCCGCCGGACGGGTGGATCGGGTCGCCGGGGTCCGACGGATCGAGTTGCGACCGCAGGTACCAGCCGTTCGCGTCGGCTTGCCCGCCGCGATAGAGCCGGTATTCGTACGCGCCCGCCTGCACGGGGCCCGCGAGCTGGAACGCCGATGCGGTGGTCGTGCCGCCGTTGGCCGTGACGACCACCGGAATCCCGTCGCCCTTCGTCTGTGCGCCGGTGCCGGCCGTGTTGGCGATCTTCAGGCCCGTCGTGCCGCTCGCGGCGCCGCCGTTCACGATCACCCGATCGGTCGGCGAGGCGTCGGCGCCGAGGAACGTGTTGAGCGCGATCGTGCCGCCGTTGCCGACGTAGCTGCCGGTCGTCAGCGTCTTGTAGCTGCCCGCGAGCGTCGGCGAACCGGTCGGTGCGGCGAATGCGACGAGGCCCGCGTTGTTCAGGCTGCTCAGCACCGAGCTGCCCGTCATGCGCCACGTGCTGGTGTTGTCGACGGTCAGTGCGACCGGATCGATCTTGCCGGTCAGCGTCGTGCCGTTCGCGAGGAACACGTTGCCGGTGCTCGAAGCGTCGGAGACGATGTCGCCGGCCAGGTTCACGGCCGATGCGGTGAAGGTGGCGCGGCTGCCGTTCGACAGGTCGAGCAGCGTGCCGTTGCCGGCCGTCACCACCGTGCCGTTGCGCACGGCGATGTCGGCCGTGCCGCCGCGCACCGCGAAAGCCGGCCCGGTGACGGACGCGACGCTGCCGCCGTCGACGAGCACCGAACTCGTCGCGCCGTTTGCGAGCGTATCGGACGTCAGCACGCCGGCCGTCGCACCCTTGAGCGTCGTGCCGGTCAGCGCGAGCACGCCGCCGCTGTCGGCGGTGGCGCCGTTGCCGGCGGCGCTGGCGATCGTCGAGCCCGTATCGCCGATGCGGCCGCCGTTTTGCGCGACGAGGCCGTCGGACGTCGCGCCCGACGTGGTGATCTTCGCGCCCGACAGCAGCGCGGTCGCGCCGCCGGTCGTCACGATCGCGGCCGAACCCGCGCCGGTCGTCGCGACGGTCGTGCCGTTGGCCGCCAGCGTCGAATCCGCCCCCGACACGAAGAAGCCGCGTGCGTTGTCGCCGGTGGTCCGGACGACGGTCGCCGCATCGGTCGCGATGCGTGCGCCGGCGCCCGTCGACGACAGGCCGTCGGCACCGCTGCCGGTCGTGCCGATCTGCGTGCCGGCCAGCGCGATCGTCGCGTTCGTCCCCTGGTTGTCGACCCCCTTTCCCGAGCCGCCGACCGCGATCGACGTCGCGCCGGCTGCCAGCCCGCCGCCCGTCACGCTCGAGTCGATCAGCATGCCGTCGGCGCTGCCGTTCGCGATGACGGTGCCGGCGCCCGACAGCGCGACCGATGCGCCGGTGCCCGTCAGGTGGACGCCCGCGATGCCGTCGTCGGCTTCGATCGAACCGGCGTTGGCGAGCGTCGCCGACGCACCCTGCACGAGCGCGCCGGTGCCATTGGATACGCGGATCGTCGACGTGTTGTTCACCGTGCCGAGCGCGCCGATCACGACGCCCGTCGAGCCGGCGCCCGTCAGCAGCACCGTGTCGCGGTTCTCGAGCGTGCCGAGGTTCTGCGCGACGAAGCCGGTGACGCCGGCCGTCGATGACGTGACGGCGGCGTGGTTGGTGAGCGTCGTCGCGACCGGTGTGCCGGCATTGGCGCCGGCGAGATCGTGTGCCTGGCCGTCGACGACGCCGGCGATCGCACCGGCCGCGTTCAGGTTGATCGTCGCGCCCGCGTCGATCGTGCCTTGCGCGCCGCCTTCGACCGCGATCGCGATGCCGTTCGCGCCGTTGACGTTGTAGATCGCGTTGCCGGTCGACAGCACGGTGCCGGCGTCGGTCGCGAGCACGCCGTGCGCACGCTGGCCGTTGACGTCGGTCGTCAGCGCGCCGGCCGTCGACGTGCCCGTGTAGGCTGCGCCGCCCGCGACGCGGAACAGCGTCGAATCGTCCGTGTCGACGCTGAGGTGCTGCGCGGCGACGTTGATCTTCGAGCCCGCGCCATACGCGTAGAAGCCGATCTGGCTGGTGCCCGACATGAAGGCCGGCACGGCGTTGGCGCCGACGTTGATCGTCGCGCCCGAGCGTGCATGCACGCCGATCGCGCCGGTGCCCGTCAGGTTGAGCGCACCGTTGAGCGTGGCCGTGGCGCTCGGCCCTTCGGCCCAGACGCCGTAGTTGCGCGTGCCGGAGGCAGGATCGAGGCCGCCGGCGACGTCGATCGTGCCGCTCGACAGCGCGGACGTTGCCTGCGCACCGGTGCCGACCACCATGATGCCGATGCCGTTGACGCCGTTCAGCGTGATGGTGCCGGTGTTGGTCACGGTCGCCGCCGTGTCGGCCGCGAGCATGCCGACGTTGGCGAGCGGCGTGCCGGCGGCCGCGCCGTTGACGACGATCGCGCCCGCGTTGGTCAGCGTGCCGGACGCCGAACCGATGCTCGCCAGCGCGGCGCCGTTCTGCGTCTGCGAGCCGATCACGATCGTGCCGAGGTTGCTCGCGGTGCCGGAATTGCCGAGCAGGATGCCGTAAGCGTGCGCGGCGAGTGCGACGTCGCTTGCCGTTCCGCCGGGCGCGTACTGCGCCGAGCGGCCGAGGGTGATCGTGCCGCCCGCTTCGTTCGTGAAGCTGCCGCCATCGACGAGGCCGCCGATCACCTGACTGTCGAGCGTCGTCGCATTGACGCCGACGTTGATCGTGCCGGCGTTCGACGCCGTCGCACCGCCTGTCACGGCGACCGCATAGTTCTGCAGGTCCGGCCGGTTGCCGTCGAGCGTCCACGCGCCGACGTTCATCACGCCGTGGTTGACGAACGACGTGCCCGTGCCGTTCGCAAATACGCCGTTGCCTTCGGTGTACGCGTGGTAGTTGAAGTTGTTCGGCGGCGTGCTGCCGCTCGTGTCGAAGTTGTCGCCGGACGCGTACCCGGACGAGATCACGCCGTTGTTGACGCCGCTTGCGCCGCTCAGCAGGCGCACCAGCGTGAAGTCGCCCGACAGGCGCCCGTCGTTGATGAAGTGCGCGCCGTTTTCCGCGAGGACGGCCGAGCTCGAGTCGATCGTGTTGACGCCGCGGAAGTCGATCTGGCCGTCCTTGCCGATCTGCAGTGTCGCGTTCGCGCCCGTGCCGTGCATCGCCGACAGGAAACCGATCGGCAGCGTGTTCTTGTCGCCCGGGGACACGTTGTTCTGATACTGGAAGGATTGCTGCGAGATCGTGACGGCCTGGCCGAACGCGCTGTCGTAGGCGGCCTGCGAGCCGAGCGCGCCGCTTTGCACCGAGCGCACGAGAAAGTCGTTGTACGCGGCGAGCGATGCGGCGTCGGTGACCTTCCAGGTGCTGCCGTCGAATGCGGTGAAGGTGCCCGCGTAGGCCGGCACGTCGAGCTGGCGGCTGCCGATGGCGCCGCCGTCCGCCAGGTAGTCGCCGGTGGTGAACCGGATCTGGTTGCGTGAGTTCCAGGTGACGGTGCTTTTCGCGGCACCCGTGCCGTCCGCGAAAGTCAGGTCGGTCTGCTTCGCGGCCATCTCGATCGCGTTGCCGGCTGCATCGGGCGCGTTCGCCGCATTGCCGATCGACACGTTGAGCGTGCCGCCGGTGGCGGCGACGGTGCCGATGCGCGCGTTCACATACTGATCGCCGTTCACGTCGTGGTAGACGGGTACCGCGGTCGCGCCGGCCGTCGACGCGGCGAACGCGGACGAGTCGTAGGTCGCGACCGACGTGTGGGTGCCGGTGATCGAGTCGGGTGTGCTGACGCTGCGTGTCTTGCCGCCGAGCGACAGTAGCGGCTGGTTCGGGTTGCCCGACACGATGGTCGTGCTGCCGATCGGCGTGAGCGTGTAGCCCGGGTCGCCGCCGGCGCCGGTCCATGCGCCCGACACGCCGACGGTGTCGCCACCCGAGACGGTGGCGGAGCCTGCCAGGTTGTCGTTGACGGTCGGGCTGAAACTGCCGGGCGCGCAGGTGCCGCCGCTCGCGATGGCCGCGCCGCCGCCGCACGTCGATGCGTACGCGGAGCCGGCCGACAGTGCGGCCAGCGCGGCGCCGACTGCCGCGATGCGAAGCGATGCCCGGTGCGTCGCCGCGAGCGCGGCGCGGCGGCTCGTGCCGGATGCGCCGCCCGAACGCTTGCCGCGCGCCCGTGCGGTTTCCGCGGCCGCAATCCAGCAGCCGGTGGCCTCGTTCCATATCGATCGAAATGAATGATTCACGACAAGCCCCTATCTCTTGTTTTGATGTGGTTTTCACCATGGCGCAGTGAAATCGCAATCCGCGGTGGAGAATGGCGTGAATGGGGGTGCGGCGGCCGTGGCCGTTTCTCCGCGAATCGCGATTCGTTACACCGAGGATGGGGCGGAGTCTATTGATCGTGCAGGCGATGGATTGTCGGGAAGCTAACAAATGCGGCAATCATGTCGATTTCATCCGGTATTTCTGGATTGTGTGACGAATCGAACTGAAAGCCTTGTCGGGTAAGGGGCGGGTGGATTCTGGCGATGTGAGTCAGCGATTGTCGGCTCGGTGAGGTGGCGCACGTTTTACGCCAGACCGGTGCGTTAAAATACCTCCGCCCGGATTATATGCTTACCCGTCGTATATTATTTTCGCCTTTTAATTTCTTTCGTTTGAAAATAAATTAAATTAAACGAATATGGTGTGGCGGCGCTTCGATATGCCGGACTTTAGTCCGGATGAAGGGAGATCGGTGCGGGGAGGGCCATTGACGCCGATAGCGAACGTCGCCGAATCGCCTGCGTACCAAGTCACCGCCGCGATCGGACGCGGCGCGCCGCCGACTTGCCGCACAGCGGCGAAAACGTGAAGGGAAGAGGGCGCGGGCGCCGGGCTCAGAAGTCGATCGCGTCGTCGGAATCGACTTCGGCGGCGGTGGCGAGCACCTCGCGCGTGTCGCGCGGCGCCGATGCCGACGCGTCGAGCGACGGATTGCGCAACTTCTCGAGCACGCGTTCCGGCACCGGGATCCGCATCCGCGCGGCGACGTCGCCGCACTGGAACATGATCAGCTCGCCCGGCTCGAACGCGGTCCAGACTTCGTTGTCGGTGAGCGGCTGCGTCGCGATCACCGCGACGCGATCCTCGGGCGTCGTGTATTTCGCGAAGTCGATCGAGAGATCTTCGTCGACGAGGTGCGCGGTCGAGAACGGCCAGCGCCGCACGAGGTAGTGCAGCCGCGTCGAGCAATGCGCGAAAAGCGCCTGGCCGTTCGACATCAGGAAGTTGAACACGCCGTGATCGGTGATGCCGCGCGTCAGTTCGCCGACGCGTTCGAACAGTTCGGGCAACGGCGGCTGCGCGCCGGGGAACGCTTCGCGCAGCCCCTGCATCAGCACGCAGAACGCCTGTTCGCTGTCGGTCGTGCCGACCGGATGGTAGACGCTGCCGTCCATGTCCGGTGCGTAGTCCTGCAGGTCGCCGTTGTGCGCGAAGATCCAGTGCCGGCCCCACAGCTCGCGCATGAACGGATGGCTGTTCTCGAGCAGGATGTGGCCTTGCGTCGCCTTGCGGATGTGCGCGATCGTGTTCTTGGACTTGATCGGGTAGCGCTTCACCATTTCGGCGATCGGCGACGTGGCGGATGCCTGGTGATCGATGAACAGGCGGCAGGCCTTGTCTTCGAAGAACGCGATGCCCCAGCCGTCGGCGTGGTGATCGGTGAGCCCGCCCCGGGCCGCGAAACCTGTGAAGGAGAATGTGACGTCCGTCGGCGCGGCGCAGTTCATTCCTAAGAGTTGGCACATTTTACTTGGGGCGGCAGGCTGAGGCGGGGGTAACGAACCGGGCGAACCCCGGTACAATGCGGCTTCTAGCATATCACCGAGCCCTGAGCGGTAAAAAGCGGATTCCGCCGGCCGAAGGCCCCGTGTTGCGGTTTGCCGTCAGTCGGCCCGCGCACGCGCGTTCCGGCCCCGCCGATGGCCAGCCCGTTCCTCACGACGCTTCCTATGACTGCCTCGAACGCTTCCTCCCCGGCGACGCTCTCGCTCGCCCGTCCCGACGACTGGCACCTGCACCTGCGAGACGGCGACATGCTGGCCGCCGTGCTGCCGCACACCGCGCGCCAGTTCGGCCGCGCGATCGTCATGCCGAACCTGAAGCCGCCGGTCACGACCACCGCGCAGGCGCAGGCCTATCGCGAGCGCATCCTGGCCGCGCTGCCGGCCGGAATGACGTTCGAACCGCTGATGACGCTGTACCTGACCGACAACACGCCGCCCGACGAGATCCGCCGCGCGCGCGAAAGCGGCTTCGTGCACGGCGTGAAGCTGTATCCGGCGGGCGCGACGACGAATTCCGACCACGGCGTCACCGATCTCGCGAAATGCGCGAAGACGCTCGAGGCGATGCAGGAAACCGGCGTGCCGCTGCTCGTGCACGGAGAGGTGACCGATGCGTCGATCGACCTGTTCGACCGCGAGAAGGTCTTCATCGACCGCGTGATGACGCCGCTGCGCCGCGATTTCCCGGGCCTGAAGGTCGTGTTCGAGCACATCACGACGAAGGACGCGGCCGACTACGTGCGCGACGCCGACGCGGCGCCCGGCCTGCTCGGCGCGACGATCACCGCGCATCACCTGCTGTACAACCGTAACGCGCTGTTCGTCGGCGGGATTCGCCCGCACTACTACTGCCTGCCGGTGCTGAAGCGCGAGACGCATCGCGTCGCGCTGGTCGAGGCCGCGACGTCGGGCAACCCGCGCTTTTTCCTCGGCACCGACAGCGCGCCGCATGCGCGCGACGCGAAGGAAACCGCGTGCGGCTGCGCGGGCTGCTACACGGCGCTGCACGCGCTCGAACTGTATGCGGAAGCGTTCGACACCGCCGGCGCGCTCGACAAGCTGGAAGGCTTCGCGAGCTTCTTCGGCGCCGATTTCTACGGGCTGCCGCGCAGCGCCGAGACGGTCACGCTGCGTCGCGAGTCGTGGGAACTGCCGCGCGAGATCTTCGCAGGCGATACGCCCGTCGTGCCGCTGCGCGGCGGCGAGACGATCGGCTGGAAGCTGGCGTAAGCCACCGCGCCGTCGCGCGAACCCGGCCCCATGCGGCCCGCGGCGCGCAGTGCTAGAATGCGCGTCGCAAAGCAGGCCAGGCAGTCGCGGCCTCGCCGCCTTCGGGCGCGCGGGGGCGAGGAAAGTCCGGACTCCACAGGGCAGGGTGATGGCTAACGGCCATCCGTGGCGACACGCGGAACAGGGCAACAGAAAGCAAACCGCCGATGGCCCGGCGCAAGCCGGGATCAGGTAAGGGTGAAACGGTGCGGTAAGAGCGCACCGCGGCGACGGCGACGTTCGCCGGCACGGTAACCTCCACCCGGAGCAATTCCAAGTAGGCAGGCGCGCATTTTCGGATGCAGGACGGGGCCCCCGTCTCGTCTGCGGGTAGGAAGCTTGAGCGCGTCAGCAATGGCGCGCCTAGAGGAATGGCTGCCACGCGTTGCGCGCTTCGGCGCGCAGCGTGCACAGAATCCGGCTTATCGGCCTGCTTTGCGGTTCGAATGCGAAAGGGCCGGCGTCTCCCCTCGGAGCGCCGGCCCTTTTTTCATGCGCGCGCGCCGTGCGTTCAGCCGGCGACGATGTCGAACGAATGCGTGAGTTCGGCCGTCTTCGCGATCATGATCGACGCGGAGCAATACTTGTCGTGCGACAGGTTGATCGCGCGTTCGACCGTGGACGGGTTCAGGTTGCGCCCGGTGACGGTGAAGTGGAAGTGCACCTTCGTGAACACCTTCGGATCTTCGCTCGCGCGCTCGGCCTTCAGCGTGACCGAGCAGCCGCTCACTTCCTGGCGGCTCTTCTTCAGGATCAGCACGACGTCATAGGCCGTGCAGCCGCCGGTGCCGAGCAGCACCATTTCCATCGGGCGCGGCGCGAGGTTGTGGCCGCCGCCTTCGGGCGCGCCATCCATCGTGACGAGGTGGCCGCTGCCGGTCTCGGCGGAAAACGCCATGCCGTCCTGGCCCATCCAGCTTACTTTGCATTCCATGCTTGCACTCCAGCGTTGCCTGATTCGGATTCGATCCGGCATTGTAGCCCGCTGCGCAACGGTCGGCTGATGCGCTGCACGACGCGCAATGCCGGAGCCGTGCGAGCGACGCGCCGGACGGCCAATTCCCGCTCGGATTTAGGGTTTTTGCTCTAGAAACGGGGCGTTTTCGAGCCGGTCCGATGGGATCAGGTGATTGATTTAAAAGGGAAAAATGGAATTTTCAAACGCGACGCGAAATATTCCGCATTATGGTGTTTGATTTCGTAATGCAAATTTTCTTGTGAAGTCGGCGACGCGTTCGTATAATGAGCCTCATTGGTTGTCGCGCTGCGGCAACCTCCGAATGTCTCCTCCACCCTCCTCCTATGGTGGATTAAGCCCGAACCAGCCGTTCGGGCTTTTTTTCGTCCCATGCAAACATCGGCGCGCGGCTTGCGCGCCCCGGCATCACGGTATCCCCGGAACCCCGTAATCGTTACGCAGGTTGCTTTGCGTCCGACTGTGACGTCGCGCCACCGGACGGCGTGCCGGTTGAGCGCGCATCAGGTGCGGGCACGTGGACGGCCGACGCGTGGCCGTGCCCGCGTGCGCAGAAGTGGCGGACGCGTTCGCGCACCGCGCGCAGGCGGGCGACGCGATCCTCGGCATGAGCGGTGCGGGCTTCGGCAATGCGGGTATCGAGTGCGTCGAGCTTGGCTGCGCAGTCGGCCTGGGCGGCCACGGCGGGCGCTGCGGCGGCGAGCAGGGCCGCCGCAAGGAAGGGCGTAAGTCGTTGATTCATCATGCTTGTTTGTTGTTTTCCAGATTCGGCCGGTCTGGCGCGGGAGGGTCCTGTGCCGCGCGTCGATGGGTGCCTCCCCGGGCGCTCGGTTCGCCTGGCTTCTTGGGGCACGAACGGATTTTGGCCCATTTCGGCCGCCGTGGACACGGGGAGTGGATTCCCTTTGACCGCGTTGCCGTATTTCCTTTATAATTCAGGGCTTTTCCGCATTCATGCCCACGGAAAAAGAACAGGGAGAGCCTGCACCGCGCCTCGAAGCGCACACAGACAAGCAGGAAGAACACATCGGGCAAAGCAATTTTTTTGGATCGATCATGAAGACGTTTTCCGCAAAAGCCCATGAGGTGACGCGCGAATGGTACGTGATTGACGCGACGGATAAGGTTCTCGGCCGTGTTGCCAGCGAAGTGGCACGCCGTCTGCGCGGCAAGCACAAGCCTGAGTTCACCCCGCACGTCGACACTGGTGATTTCATCATCATCATCAACGCAAGCAAGTTGAAGGTCACGGGCAACAAGACTCTGGACAAGAAGTACTACCGTCACTCGGGCTACCCGGGCGGTATCTATGAAACGACGTTCGGCAAGATGCAAGAACGCTTCCCGGGCCGCGCGCTCGAGAAAGCGGTCAAGGGCATGCTGCCGAAGGGCCCGCTCGGCTACGCGATGATCAAGAAGCTGAAGGTCTACGCTGAAGCTACGCATCCGCATTCGGCGCAACAGCCGAAGGCGCTCGAGATCTAAGGGGAGCCCACATGATCGGTAACTGGAACTACGGTACGGGCCGCCGCAAGAGCGCAGTCGCACGTGTCTTCATCAAGGCTGGCAAGGGCGACATCATCGTCAACGGCAAGCCCATCGCTGACTACTTCTCGCGCGAAACGTCGCTGATGATCGTGCGTCAACCGCTGGAACTCACGAACCACGGCCAGACGTTCGACATCAAGGTCAACGTCAACGGCGGCGGCGAAACGGGTCAGGCAGGTGCAGTGCGCCACGGCATCACCCGTGCACTGATCGACTACGATGCGACGCTGAAGCCGTCGCTGTCGAACGCAGGCTTCGTCACGCGCGATGCACGTGAAGTCGAGCGTAAGAAGGTTGGTCTGCGCAAGGCACGTCGCGCAAAGCAGTTCTCGAAGCGTTAATTCCGCTTCATGGCCTCGCCGCTCCCGGGCGGCGTCCGCCGGAAAAACCGCCAGCGTTCGCGCTGGCGGTTTTTTTATGTCCGCTTTCAGGCGCGTGCTGCCGCGGCCCGCGCGGGCGTGTTTGATGAAATCGACAAGAACCTATTGATTTCATGGACTTCAGCACGATCTTCTGATCGGCCCTACAATAGCGGCTAAAGCTTTTTGGAGAGTTCGCAATGAACGCTGTTACCGAATCCGCAGCAACGACGGCCGAAATGCCGGTTCCGTTCGTCTTCACCGACGCCGCGGCCGACAAGGTCAAGCAACTGATCGACGAAGAGGGCAATCCCGACCTGAAGCTGCGCGTGTTCGTGCAGGGCGGCGGCTGCTCCGGCTTCCAGTATGGCTTCACGTTCGACGAGGAAGTCAACGAGGACGACACCGTGATGAACAAGAACGGCGTCCAGCTCCTGATCGACTCGATGAGCTACCAGTACCTGGTCGGCGCCGAGATCGACTACAAGGACGACCTCAACGGCGCCCAGTTCGTGATCAAGAACCCGAATGCGAGCACCACCTGCGGGTGCGGCTCGTCGTTCTCGGTCTGAGCACACGGCAGATCCGATCCGGTTCGCCGGAATGAAAAACGGGGCTTCATGCCCCGTTTTTTTCATACCCGTTCGCGTTGGCGGTGCGGCGCCCGCCGTGCGGCAGGCGCGGCGTCAGCGCGGATAGAGCGCGCCTAGCACGCGGTTGCCGGCTGCGCCCGTGACGGTCGCGAGATTGCCGGGCTGGCGCGCGGTGAAGCGGTACGCGAGCCACGCGAATGCGAGCGCCTCGACCTGCTGCGGCGGCACGCCGAGCGCGGCCGTCGTATCGACCGTGGCCGGCACGCCGGCCTCGCGCAGTGCGTCCCGGAGGGCGTCGAGCAGCACCGGATTGCGTGCGCCGCCGCCGCAGACGAACACGGCCTTGCAGCCCGCTGCGTGCTGCGCGATCTCGCGTGCGACCGACATGGCCGTGAGCGCGGTAAGGGTCGCCTGCACGTCCTCAGGCGTGACCTGCGCGAACGCGCTGAGCTTCGCGTCGAGCCATGCCGGATTGAACAGGTCGCGCCCGGTGCTTTTCGGCGGCGGGGCGGCGAAATACTGCTCGTCGAGCAGCGCGTCGAGCAGCGGTGCGTGGACGGTGCCGCGCGCGGCGAACTTGCCGCCGTCGTCGTACGGCTTGCCGAGATGGCGGGTCGCCCATTCGTCGAGCAGCGCGTTCGCGGGGCCGCAGTCGAAGCCGCGCACGTCGCCGCCTTCGCCGGGCAGGATCGTGATGTTGCTGATCCCGCCGAGATTGCAGACGACACGCGTTTCACCCGGCGCGCCGAACACCGTCGCGTGGAAGGCCGGCGCGAGCGGCGCGCCATGGCCGCCCGCGGCGACGTCGCGGCTGCGGAAATCGGCGATCACGTCGAGCTGGGTCAGCTCGGCGAGCAGCGCCGGGTTGTTGATCTGCCGCGTATAGCCGCGCTCGGGGCGATGGCGCACGGTCTGGCCGTGCACGCCGATCGCGCGGATCTCGTCACGCGACAGCCCGGCCGTGCGCTGCAATTCGTGGCAGCACACCGCATAGCGCGCGACCAGCGCGTTCGCCGCGAGCGATTCGCGGTCGATTTCATCGTGGCCGGGCTGCTGCAGCGCGAACAGGGCGTCACGCAGCGATTGCGCGAAGCCGACGAACGCTTCCGCGAGCACGACCGGCGCACGGCCGGCCTCGAAGCGCACGGCGACGCCATCGACGCCGTCCATGCTGGTTCCCGACATCAGCCCGAAGTAGATGCCGTCGGCCGGATGGGCGTGTTGCGGCTGTCGTTGCGGCACGTTGGGTCCTCCTGGATCGTGCGGCGCGGGCCGGTGCCGCGCGCCTTGCGCCCGATTATCCGCGCAACGTGACGCGCCGTTAAGCGATGGGCGCGCAAGTTATGGGAAAATCCCTGTTTTTGCGACATTCTTCCTGGCACCGATGAGCACCGAACCCAGTTCCAAGCCTGTTTTCCCGATCACCGACGAAGTCCGGCATGCGCTCGCCGTCACGAAGCGCGGCGTCGACGAGCTGCTGGTCGAGGAAGAGTTCGCGCAGAAGCTCGCACGCAGCGCGGCGACGGGCACGCCGCTTCGCATCAAGCTCGGCCTCGACCCGACCGCGCCCGATATCCACATCGGCCATACGGTCGTGCTGAACAAGATGCGCCAGCTGCAGGATCTTGGCCACACGGTCATCTTCCTGATCGGCGATTTCACGTCGCTGATCGGCGATCCGTCGGGCCGCAACGCGACGCGCCCGCCGCTCACGCGCGAACAGATCGAGTCGAACGCGAAGACCTACTTCGAGCAGGCCGCGCTCGTGCTCGACCGCGACAAGACCGAAATCCGCTACAACAGCGAATGGTCGATGCCGCTCGGCGCGGACGGGATGATCAAGCTCGCGTCGCGCTACACGGTCGCGCGGATCCTCGAGCGCGAAGATTTCACGAAGCGCTTCCAGGGCGGCGTGCCGATCTCGATCCACGAATTCCTGTACCCGCTGATGCAGGGCTACGACTCGGTCGCGCTGAACGCCGACCTCGAGCTTGGCGGCACCGACCAGAAGTTCAACCTGCTGGTCGGCCGCGAACTGCAGAAGCAGTACGGCCAGGAACAGCAGTGCATTCTCACGATGCCGCTGCTCGAAGGCCTCGACGGCGTCGAGAAGATGTCGAAGTCGAAGGGCAACTACGTCGGCATCAGCGAGCAGCCGAACGACATGTTCGGCAAGCTGATGAGCATCTCAGACACGCTGATGTGGCGTTACTTCGAGCTGCTGTCGTTCCGTCCGATGGACGAGATCGACGGCTTCAAGCGCGAGATCGAAGGCGGCCGCAACCCGCGCGACTTCAAGGTGCTGCTCGCGCAGGAAATCGTCGCGCGCTTCCACTCGCAGGCCGATGCCGAGCGTGC
Source organism: Burkholderia sp. AU27893 (assembly GCF_002223205.1). Classification (NCBI taxonomy): domain Bacteria; kingdom Pseudomonadati; phylum Pseudomonadota; class Betaproteobacteria; order Burkholderiales; family Burkholderiaceae; genus Burkholderia; species Burkholderia sp. AU27893. Next base: position 698,481 of record NZ_NKFD01000001.1, read on the forward strand.
GCTCGAGGACTTCAACCACCGTGCGAAGGGCGGCGTGCCGGACGACATTCCGTCGGTCACGCTCGCGGGCGCGCCGCTCGCGATCGGCCAATTGCTGAAGCAGGCCGGCCTCGTGCCGTCTACGAGCGAGGCGCTGCGCAACATCGAGCAGGGCGGCGTGAAGATCGATGGCGCGACCGTGTCGGACAAGGGCCTGAAGGTCGAAGCCGGCGAGTTCGTCGTGCAGGTCGGCAAGCGCCGCTTCGCACGCGTCACGCTCACGGCATGATCGCGCTGATCCAGCGCGTGAAGCGCGCCGACGTGCGCGTCGGCGATCGCACGACGGGCGAGATCGGCGCGGGCCTGCTCGCGCTGGTCTGCGCGGAGCGCGGCGACACCGACGCAGCGGCCGACAAGCTGCTCGCGAAGATGCTCGGCTACCGCGTGTTCAGCGACGCCGCCGGCAAGATGAACCTGCCGGTGTCGAATATCGACGGCGAAGGCCGTGCGGGCGGCCTGCTGCTCGTGTCGCAGTTCACGCTGGCGGCCGATACCAACAGCGGGCTGCGTCCGAGCTTCACGCCGGCCGCGCCGCCCGACGAAGGCGCGCGGCTGTTCGACTATTTCGTGGCGGCCGCGCGGGCGCGCCATCCGGTCGTCGAGACGGGCGAGTTCGGCGCCGACATGCAGGTGTCGCTCGTCAATGACGGCCCCGTGACCTTCTGGCTGCAAGTGCGGCCCTGATTCTTCCCCGGAGACGCACCGCGATGGCCACCACGCAGATTCTTTTCATCCGCCATGGCGAGACGGCCTGGAATCGCATCAAGCGCATCCAGGGTCATATCGACATCCCGCTGGCCGAAACGGGCCTCGAGCAGGCACAAAAGCTGGCCGTACGGCTCGCACGCGACGCGCGTGACGGTGCACGGCTCGACGCGATCTATTCGAGCGACTTGTTGCGTGCGCAGCAGACCGCGCAGCCGTTCGCCGACGCGCTCGGGCTTACGCCGCGGCTGCGGGAAGGGCTGCGCGAGCGCTCGTACGGCCAGTTTCAGGGGCACGATAGCGCCGAGATCGAGACGTTGTTCCCCGACGCGTACGCGGCCTGGCAGACGCGCGACCCCGGCTTCGCGCCGGAGGGCGGCGAGTCGCAGCGCGAGTTCTACCACCGCGTGCTGCATGCGCTCGAACCGATCGTCGCCGAGCATCCGGGTGGCCGGATCGCGTGCGTCGCGCATGGTGGCGTGCTCGACTGCGTCTATCGTTTCGCGAACGGCATCGAGCTGTCGGCGCCGCGCAATTATCAGCTGCTCAACACGAGCATCAACGTCGTCGATTACGTCGATGGCCGCGCGCAGGTCGTGCAGTGGGCCGACGTGTCGCACCTGGACGCCGCGAGCGACGACGACGGGTACCGCAAGGTGCTCTGAGCCGGCAGGCCCCGTCCGGCATCGCCGGCCGGGAGTTCCTTCCTGCGTGGTGCCGGCTTGCTTACTGCGGCAGCGCGTGGCGCGTCTTGTAGTCGAGCGCGTACGCGATCTTGCCGGGCTTGTCCGCCGTGATCGGCTGGCGTAGCTTGTCGAATTCCCCCTTGTTGTATTTCTTCCCGCCGTTGATCGCGTCCGCGCGCCCGAGGTCGGCGCCCGTCTTGCCGTCGAGCACCGGGTCCGTGGCCGCGACCATGCGCGTCGACGCATTCCAGACCGCGTTCAGGTAGCCGGTGTCGGCCTTCGCCGGATCCGGGTCGGTCGTGCCGGCGCGCGTCAGGTCATAGCCGGCGAGCGCGAACGTGCCCGGTTGCGCGCGCAGCCAGTCGGCCCAGTAGAACTCGAGATAGTCGGTGGCTTGTGCGGGCTTGCTGTAGCCGATATCACGCGTGAAATAGACGAGCGAGCGGTAGCGATCGTTCGTCATCCCGAGTTTCAGGCCGAGCCCGGTCGGCAATTGCGCGGTCGTGATCGACTTGCCTTCGCCATTCTTGAGGCGCAGATAGCCGCGGCTCTGCATCTGCTGCCAGAACGCGTCGCCCGAGTAGTCGCTGAGGTTGTCCTTGACGACGACGTGCACGTGCAGCGCGGGGCCGCCGTCGGGCGTCTCGTAGTAGGTCGACAGGCCGTGGTGGCCGTCGGTCAGGTACAGCGCATCGCCGTTCGGGCCGATCACGACCGGGTTCAGCACCGAGCGGTCGCGGGCGTTCGCGTCGGTCGTCGTGCACGTGTAGCTCGCGGGCTCGCGCAGCACCGACTTGGCCGTGTAGCCGCTCGACGCGACGCCGCCGAGGCCTTCGTCCGCGCAGAAGTCGTCGAATTTCTTGTCGGGCTGCAGTTCGTAGCGGCCGAGCTTGTAATAGATCTGGTCGTAGCCGATCGCGCCTTGCGTCGGATGGAGATCGCCCAGCGTCACGTCGATCAGGTCGCCCGCGCGCGCGGCCTTCCACTTGCCCGGTTGCGGCGTGACGGTGGCGGGCGGCGTCGGGGCAGGCGTGGTCGGGGTGCCGCCGGACGGCGTTTGCGCGTCCGAACGGGCGACGGCGGTGACATCGTCGCCTCCGCAGGCGGTGAGGGCGAAGACGGTGGACAGGCTGGCGGCAAGGGCGAATCGGATCGGCAGGCGTGGCATCGCGGGCATCGGGTGTCGGTCGGGTGGGCGGGACACCGCGCAGGTCTCGGACGGGCGGCACGTCTGGCCCGTGCAACCGTGCACGGGTGCAAGCACGTCAGCTTGTCACAGGTATTTGACAGTAAATTGAAATGATAAGAGGAAGCGAATCGTCAGACAGGCGGGGTGCTGTCGGGCGGTGTCGCAGTGGCGCGGCGGCGCGCACGTTTTGATGCGCCGTTCACGAGCGCCCAGCGCAGCACGGGCGCGACGACCCGGATGCCGGGCCGCACCACCGCGCGGCGCAGCGGCGCGAACGCCGACACGCCGAGCATGCGTTGCGCCCACGGCGGCAGCAGGTCGATGCCCGCGTGCATCACCAGCGACGCGGCCGGCCGCAGCGCGGGCTTCGCGACCGGCACGTTCAGCAGGATGGACATCACGTCGAACGTGCGTGGCCCGGCCTCGAGCTCGGGCTGCATGCGCGCGAGATAGGCAGCCACCTCGGCACGCGAACGGGGCACCTCGTGTGCGCCGAGCAGCTCGGCGACCAAGGCCGTTTCGGCGTAGTAGCGGTCCTGCAACTCGCCCGGCAGCGCGGGATTCACATAGCGCAGGTGCGCGGCGAGGAAACTCGACACTTCCGCGACATGCACCCAGGTCAGCAACGCCGGATCGTCGGCGCGATACGGGCGGCCGTCCGGCGCGGTGCCCGAGATGTGTGCGTGGATCGATTTCACGCGCTCGATCAGCGCAAGTGCGTCCGCGCGACTGCCGAACGTCGTACCGGTGATGAACGTGGCGGTGCGTCGCAAGCGGCCGAGGATGTCGGTGCGGAACGACGAGTGATCCCAGACGCCCGCGAGCGCGAGCGGGTGAAGCGCCTGCAGCAGCAGCGCCGCGATGCCGCCCGTCATCATCGACGTGAAGTCGGCGTGCACGCGCCAGCAGATGGCCTCGGGACCGAACAGCCCGGGGTCGCCGGGCGGCGAAGAGAGGTCGAGTGACGGGCCGCCGCCGCCCGCTGTCAGGTGCGTGACGCCGGCCACGAGCCGCTTGCGGATCGGCTCGGCCCAGCGCGGGCCCGGTGCGGGTGCGACGGGGCGGGAGCTGGGTGGCGTCGTCATGGCGGGGACGGCTCGGGCGACGGGTTACTTCCCGTCGGGGGTATCCCACTCGCCGCGTTCGGTGCGGCCGGTGTCGGGCACGGAAAGCCCGAAGTGGCGATACGTGAGCAGCGTCGCGACGCGCCCGCGCGGCGTGCGCTGCAGGAAGCCCTGCTGGATCAGGTACGGCTCGAGTACGTCCTCGATCGTGTCGCGCTCTTCGCCGATCGCCGCCGCGAGGTTGTCGATACCGACCGGGCCGCCGTCGAACTTGTACAGGATCGCCTCGAGCAGCTTGCGGTCCATCAGGTCGAAGCCGACCGGATCGACGTCGAGCATCGCGAGCGCGGCATCGGCGACGGCCGCGGTGATCTGGCCGTCGGCCTTCACTTCCGCGAAGTCGCGCACGCGGCGCAGCAGCCGGTTCGCGATCCGCGGCGTGCCGCGCGAACGCTTCGCGATTTCGAGCGCGCCGTTCGGATCGATCTGCGCGTTCAGCAGCGACGCCGAGCGCCGCACGATGCGCGACAGTTGATCGGCATCGTAGAACTCGAGGCGCGCGACGATGCCGAAACGATCGCGCAGCGGGTTGGTGAGCATCCCGGCGCGGGTGGTGGCGCCGACCAGCGTGAACGGCTGCAGGTCGAGCTTCACGCTGCGCGCGGCCGGCCCTTCGCCGATCATGATGTCGATCTGGTAATCCTCGAGTGCCGGATACAGGATTTCCTCGACGACCGGCGACAGCCGGTGGATCTCGTCGATGAACAGCACGTCGTTCGCTTCGAGGTTCGTCAGCAGCGCGGCGAGATCGCCCGCGCGCTCGAGCACGGGGCCCGACGTCTGGCGCAGGTTCACACCCATCTCCCGCGCGATGATGTGCGCGAGCGTCGTCTTGCCGAGGCCCGGCGGCCCGAACAGCAGCACGTGGTCGAGCGGCTCGGAGCGGCGCTTGGCGGCTTCGATGAAGATCTCGAGCTGGCCGCGCACCTTTTCCTGGCCGACGTAGTCGTCGAGCTGGCGCGGCCGCAGCGCACGTTCGAACACCTCCTCGTGCGACGAGGCGGGCGTGGCGGCGATGATCCGCTGCTCGGTGGCGAGTTTGTCGGTTTCAATCATGCGGCCATTGTACCGCGCGCCGCGGTCCCGCCCACCTGGCCGAACGGCCGACTGGCGAGCGTTGCGCGGCTGCGCGACACTGGCTTCAACGCACCGGTGGGCGGCCCGTCAGGCGGGCGTTACCCCTTCGACAGCGCTTTCAGTGCGAGCTTGATGCCTTCGGATACGCCGGTGCCGGCCGGCACGTTCTTGATCGCGGCAAGCCCTTCCTTTTCGGAATAGCCGAGCGCGAGCAGCGCGTTGAGGATGTCGGTCGCGTGGTCGGACGGCGACGCTGCGCCGGCGAGCGCGCCGAGATCGGCGCCGAGCTTGCCCTTCAATTCGAGCAGCAGGCGTTCGGCCGTCTTCTTGCCGATGCCGGGCAGGCGCGTGAGGCGCGCGGCGTCCTGCATCGTCACGGCCTGCGCGAGCTCCTGCACGCTCATGCCGGACAGCACGGCGAGCGCCATGCGCGCGCCGATGCCGGTGATCTTCAGCAGCTCGCGGAAGGTCGTGCGCTCCTGCGGCGTCAGGAAGCCGTACAGCAGGTGCGCGTCCTCGCGGACGATCTGCTGCGTGAGCAGCACGACGCGCTCGCCCGTTTGCGGCAGGTTGTAGAAGGTGCTCATCGGCACGTCGATTTCGTAGCCGACGCCGTTGCAGTCGACGAGCAGGTGGGGCGGGTTCTTTTCGAGCAGGATGCCGGCGATGCGACCGATCATGGATGGCTTGATGCGAGGAAGAAAGCGCGAGTGTAGCGCACGTGCGGCGCGATGCCGATGGGCGTGGCCGTCAGGCCGAAGCGGCGCGTGTCACGGGCGTGCCGCGTGCGGGTAAAACGGTCAAGGTGGCCGGCGCAGCCAAAGGGGGCAACGCAGTCGAGCCGGCGCGCCGGGCCGCGATGCGCGCCGGTGTCAGCCGACCAGCCGCCCGCGCCGCACGCGCAGCCCTTTCTTCGCGAGCGCCGGCGCGAGGCCGCCGAGCGTGCTGAGCGTATCGCCGCCGTGCGCGTGGCAGATCGCCATGCCGAGCGCGTCGGCCGCGTCGGAGCCCGGTTGTCCCGAGAGGTTGAGCAGCCGCGTGACCATTTCCTGCATCTGCGTCTTGGTCGCGCGGCCGTAGCCGACCACGGCCTGCTTGAGCTGCAGCGCCGTGTATTCGGCGACCGGCAGGCCACCCGCGACGAGGCCGCAGATCGCGGCGCCGCGCGCCTGGCCGAGCAGCAGCGTCGACTGCGGGTTCACGTTGACGAACACCTTTTCGATCGCGGCCTGGTCGGGGGCGTGCTCGCGCACGATGGTCGAGACGCCCTGGAAGATCGTGCCGAGCCGGGTGGCCAGGTCGGCCGTCGGCGTGCGGATCACGCCGCTCGTGACATAGGCGAGCCGGTGGCCGCTGACGTCGATGACGCCGAAGCCGGTGACGCGCAGGCCGGGGTCGATGCCGAGAATTCGCATGAGTGAGGAGAGTGGCGTGATGCAGCGATACTACAACGATTGGTGCGGCAAGCCGGTCGCCCGGTCGTGCGCGAAGGCGCCGCGCAATAAAAAACCCGGCGGGGGGATGCCGCCGGGTTGTCGTGCAGCGGCCGCGCGGGCCGCATGCGATCAGTGACGGAAGTGGCGCACGCCCGTCAGGACCATCGCGATGCCGTGCTCGTCGGCCGCCGCGATCACTTCGTCGTCGCGCATCGAGCCGCCCGGCTGGATCACGCAGGTCGCGCCGGCTGCCACGACGACGTCGAGGCCGTCGCGGAACGGGAAGAACGCATCCGATGCGACTGCCGAACCGGCCAGCGTCAGGCCGGCGTTCTGCGCCTTGATGCTCGCGATGCGCGCGGAATCGACACGGCTCATCTGGCCTGCGCCGACGCCGAGCGTCATGCCGTTGCCGCAGAACACGATCGCGTTCGACTTCACGTACTTCGCGACGCGCCATGCGAACAGCAGGTCGTCCATTTCCTTCGCGGTCGGCTGGCGCTTCGTGACGACGCGCAGCTCGCTCGGTTGCACGTTGCGCGAATCGAGCGACTGCACGAGCAGGCCGCCGCCCACGCGCTTCAGGTCGAATGCGTTATGACCGTCGCCGAGCGCGATCTCGAGCAGGCGCACGTTCTGCTTCGCGGCGAACACCTGCTTCGCGGCGTCGGAGAACGACGGTGCGATCAGCACTTCGACGAACTGCTTCGCGACGGCCTGGGCAGCCGCTTCGTCGACTTCGCGGTTGAACGCGATGATGCCGCCGAATGCCGACGTCGGGTCGGTCTGGAATGCCTTCGCGTATGCGTCGGCTGAATCGTTGCCGACCGCGACGCCGCACGGGTTCGCGTGCTTGATGATCACGCACGCCGGTGCGTCGAACGTCTTCACGCATTCCCACGCCGCGTCGGAATCGGCGATGTTGTTGTACGACAGTTCCTTGCCCTGCAGCTGGCGGTAGTTCGCCAGCGCGCCGGCCGGCGTCGCGAGGTCGCGGTAGAACGCGGCGCTCTGGTGCGGGTTCTCGCCGTAGCGCAGGTCCTGCACCTTGTCGAACGCCAGGTTCAGCGTGGCCGGGTACGCGTTGCGCGACGCGTGCTTCAGCTCGTCGGTCAGGCTCGTCAGGTAGTTCGTGATCGCGCCGTCGTATTGCGCGGTGTGCGCGAACACCTTCGTCGCGAGGCGGAAGTTGGTCGCGTAGCCGACCGCATTGCCGTTCGCCTTCATTTCATCGAGCACGACCGCGTAGTCGGCCGGATCGACGACGACCGTCACGTCGCGGTGGTTCTTCGCGGCCGAGCGCAGCATCGTCGGGCCGCCGATGTCGATGTTCTCGATCGCGTCGGCGAGCGTGCAGTCGTCCTTCGCGATCGTCGCGACGAACGGGTACAGGTTCACGACGAGCAGGTCGATCGTCGGGATGCCGTGCTGTTCCAGCGCCTGCATGTGCTCGGGCAGGTCGCGGCGGGCGAGGATGCCGCCGTGCACCTTCGGGTGAAGCGTCTTCACGCGCCCATCGAGCATTTCCGGGAAGCCCGTGTAATCGGCCACTTCGGTCACGGGCAGGCCGGCGTCGGCGAGGAGTTTCGCGGTGCCGCCCGTCGACAGCAGCTTGACGCCGAGGTCGGACAGCGACTTCGCGAAGTCGACGATGCCGGTCTTGTCGGAAACGGAAATGAGCGCTTGCTTGATCATGATGGAACCACCAATAGCCAGGGAAACGGGGACGGGACGGCCGCCTACAGCAGGCCGTGCTGCTGCAGCTTCTTGCGCAGCGTATTGCGATTGATGCCGAGGTACTCCGCGGCGAGCGACTGGTTGCCGCCGGCCTGTACGAGCACGACCTCGAGCATCGGCTTTTCGACGCAGGACATCACCATTTCATAGACGTCGTGCGGATTGGAGCCGTCTAGATCCCGGAAATACACGTCCAGGCTCTCGCGGACACATTGTTCGATGTTGTGCTTGCTCATGCTGCTAACTGGTTATGGTCGTCCGACTCGCCCTGGCCGTTTTCCTCTTCGTCATCGACGTAGACGAGGTGGTCCGACAGCGCCTTTTGCGCCTCGAAGAAGGCATTGACGGCGGCGAGCTGCTCGCGGGTGGAATCGAGCGTGTTCATCCTGTGCCGGAACCCGTTGGCACCGGAAAGGCCGCGAGTGTACCAGCCGATGTGCTTGCGCGCAGTACGGACTCCCGTGAATTCACCATAGAAAGCGTAGTGGTCTTCCAGGTGTTCGTTCATCACGTGCTGGATCTCGTCGATCCGCGGCGGGGGCAGCAGCTCGCCGGTTTGCAGGAAATGATCGATTTCGCGGAACAGCCAGGGCCGACCTTGCGCGGCACGACCGATCATCAGCGCGTCGGCGCCGGTGGCGTCGAGCACGGCCTTCGCCTTCGCGGGCGACGTGATGTCGCCGTTCGCGACCACCGGAATCCGCACGGCCGCCTTCACGGCCGCGATGGTGTCGTATTCGGCGTCGCCGCGATACAGGTCGGCGCGCGTGCGGCCGTGCACGGTGAGCATCGAGATGCCGGCGGCTTCGGCCAGGCGCGCGACCGTGATCGCGTTCTTGTGCTCGCGATCCCAGCCGGTGCGGATCTTCAGCGTGACGGGCACCGCATCGGGCCCCGTGCCGACCGCCGCGACGACGGCCTCGACGATGCGCTGCACGAGCGGCTCGTTCTGCAGCAGCGCGGAGCCGGCCGCGACGTTGCAAACCTTCTTCGCCGGGCAGCCCATGTTGATGTCGATGATCTGCGCACCGTTGTCGACGTTGTAGCGGGCCGCTTCGGCCATCATCGCGGGATCGGCGCCGGCGATCTGGACCGCAATCGGTTCCACCTCGCCTTCGTGGTTCGCGCGCCGCATCGTCTTCGCGCTCTTCCACAGCTGCGCGTTGGACGCGACCATCTCGGACACGGCGTAACCGGCGCCCAGCCGCTTGCAGAGCTGGCGGAACGGACGATCCGTCACGCCGGCCATCGGGGCGACGAACAGGTTGTTACGCAATACGTGAGGGCCGATAACGGGCATCGCAATGGCACCGCCCGCGGCGGGCGCGGGCAGGGAAAGGGCAGAGGGAAACGCGCATTTTACCGTATTCCCATGCCCCGCCGATTTGACCCGGTTTGAGCGGCGCGACTGGGCGCGCCGCGGGTCAGTTGCGCTGGCCGAACATCATCTGGCGCGCGATCACCTTCTTGAGCGGCGGTACGAACTCGAGCGCGGTGAGCGCCGCGCCGCGCAGCAGCGGGAGCGGGCCCGAGTCGATCGTGAACAGGCGCGCCAGCGTGTCGGTTGCGCCGATCGTGAAGCGCCGGTCGAGTGCGCGGCGCGCGTTGAAGGTGGCGAGCGCGGTGGCTTCGAAGCCTTGCGCGGACAGCGTGTCGACGAGCGTATGCGCATCGCGCAGCCCGAGGTTGAGCCCCTGGCCCGCGACGGGGTGCAGGGTCTGCGCGGCATTGCCGACGATCGCGACGCGGCCGTTGACGAGCGTTTGCGCGGCGGTCAGGCCGAGCGGGAACGAGGCGCGGCCCGCGATCGCGACGAAGGCGCCCATGCGTTCGCCGAATGCGCGGCCGAGCTCGCGCAGGAACGCATCGTCGGGCAGCGCGGCACGGCGCGCCGCTTCGTCGGGCGTGCAGCACCAGACGAGCGCGTACTCGGCCTGGCGCGGCCCGCCGAGCGGCAACAGCGCGAGCGGGCCTTCGTGCGTGAAGCGTTCCCACGCGACGTTCGGGCGCGGCGCGGATACCGTGACCGTGCCGACGATCGCGGTTTGCCCGTAGTCGCGGCGATGTTTGCCGGCGTCGGCCTGCTGTTCGTGGAACAGCCCGCCTTCGGCATTGATGACGACGCGTGCGCGCAGCGTGCGCGCGCCCTGCGGGCCGTCGAGCGTCAGCGTGACGCCGTCGGCATCCTGCTGCGGCGCACGCGCGGTGGTCGACGTGAGCCAGTCGACGCGCGTGCCGCGCACGGCGCCCGCGAGCGCCTGCACGAGCGAGCCGTAACGCACGACATAGCCGAGCGCGGCAACGTCGTGTTCGTCGCGGTCGATCAGCGTGCGGCCGAAATGGCCGCGCTGCGACACGTGGATATGTTCGATCGGCGTCGCGTCGGCGGGCCACGCGAGCGTGTCGAGCAGCACACGGCTGCCGTGCGACACGGCGATCGCGCGCGGATCGTTCGCGCTCGCGGCCGGTTCGCGTGCATCGAGCAGTGCGATCGATGCGTGCTGCGTGGCGCTGCGGCGCGCGAGCCAGCCGGCGAGCGCGAGCCCGACGGGGCCCGCGCCGACGATGGCGAGATCGTAGTCCGGCGTGGCCGGGGAGGAGGCGGTCGTCATCTTGATTCGTGAAACGGAGGTAACGGTCGGCGGCAGCCGGTCATGCGCCCGCGCGCATCAGCGCTTCGATCTCGTCCGCCGCGACGGGTACGCCGCGCGTGATCAGCTCGCAGCCGTGCTCGCGCACGATCGCGTCGTCCTCGATGCGGATGCCGATGTTCCAGTACTCGGGCGGCACGTCGTCGGCGGCGCGCACGTACAGGCCGGGCTCGATCGTCAGCGTCATGCCGGCTTTCAGCGTGCGCCACGGCAGCGCGCCGTTGCCGTCACGCTCGGCGAGCCGCTCGCGGTAGTCGCCGCAATCGTGCACGTCCATGCCGATCCAGTGGCCGGTGCGATGCATGTAGAAGCGTGCGTAGGCGCGCTCGGCGATCACGTCGTCGACGGTCGAGAAGCGCGTTTTCGGGAGGATGCCGGTGTCGAGCAGCCCCTGCGCGAGCACGCGCACGGCGGCGTCGTGCGGCGCCTCGAACGGCACGCCGGCGCGCGTCGCGTCGATCGCGGCCTGCTGCGCGGCGAGCACGATGTCGTACAGCGTGCGCTGCGCGGGCGAGAAGCGCCCGTTGGCCGGGAACGTGCGCGTGATGTCCGACGCGTAGCCGTCGAGTTCGCACGCGGCGTCGATCAGGATCAGGTCGCCATCTTTCGCGGCCGCGTTGCCGGCCGGGTAGTGCAGCACGCACGCGTTCGCGCCGGCCGCGACGATCGAGCCGTACGCGGGCGACTGCGCGCCGTGCTTGCGGAACACATACAGCAATTCGGCTTCGAGTTCGTATTCGCGGATACCGGGGCGGCACGCCTGCATCGCGCGGCGGTGCGCAAGGGCGGAGATGTGCGCGGCGCGCATCATGATCGCGAGCTCGTGCTCGTCCTTCACGAGCCGCATGTCGTCGAGCAGCGGCGTGAGGTCGAGCATCGCGTCCGGCGCGGCGACGCCCGTGCGCGCCAGCGCGCGCACCGCGTCGAGCCAGCCCGCGAGCCGGCGCTCGAAGTCGGCCGATGCGCCGAACCGGTAGTGCACGGTGCCCGCGTCGGCGAGCAGCCGCGGCATCTCGGTATCGATCACGTCGACCGCGAATGCCGCGTCGAAGCCGAACGCGTCGCGCGCGGCTTCGGGCCCGTAATGGAAGCCTTCCCAGATTTCGCGGTCGGCATTCTTGCCGCGGCAGAACAGGATCGACTCCGGCGCGCCGTGCGGTGCGGCCGCGTTCAGCACGAGCACGGCATCCGGCTCGCTGAAGCCCGTCAGGTAGTGGAAGTAGCTGTCGAACCGGTACGGATAGTCCGTATCGCGGTTGCGCGGCACTTCCGGCGCGGTGGGGACGATGGCGACGCCGCCGCCAGCGGCACGCAGTGCGGCAAGCACGCGTTCACGGCGCTGGCGGTAGACGTCGACGGCGATGGCGGTATCGAGGGGCGCGTTCATTCGTGCGATTGTAGCGCCGCGGGACGCCATGCGTGAGAGAGGGGGGCGGGAAGCCGCCCCGGAAGGCCCGCGCGGCGGTTGTTGCAAACCATCCACAGGCCGTCCGGGCGATTTTCTGTCGCGCGACGCCGGCCGGTTATGATCGGCGACAACGTATACTCTCGGCGGTTCCCTTAAAAAGGCAGATGATGAAATTAATCGGTTCGCTCAGCAGCCCGTACGTCCGCAAGGCGCGGATCGTGCTGGCTGAAAAGAAGATCGACTACAAGCTGGAGCTCGAGAACGTGTGGGCGCCGGAGACGGATATTCATGCGTCGAATCCGCTCGGCAAGGTCCCGTGCCTCGTGATGGAAGATGGTGCCGCGGTGTTCGATTCCCGCGTGATCTGCGAATACGTCGATACGCTGTCGCCGGTCGGCAAGCTGATTCCGCCGTCGGGCCGCGAGCGCCTCGAGGTGCGGTGCTGGGAAGCGCTGGGCGACGGCGTGATCGACGCGGCGGTTACGATTCGCGTCGAACATACGATGCGTGACGAGGCGCAGCGCAGCGCGAGCTGGATCGCGCGCCAGCAACGCAAGATCGACGACGGCCTCGTCGCGATGTCGCAGGGCCTCGGCGGCAAGACGTGGTGCGTCGGTAATCATTACACGCTCGCCGACATCGCACTCGGCTGCGCGCTCGGCTATCTCGACTTCCGGATGCCCGAGCTCAACTGGCGCGATCGCCACCCGAACCTCGACAAGCACTTCGCGAAGCTGCTGCAGCGGCCGTCGTTCGCCGATACGCTGCCGCAAAACTGAACCGCACGCGACGCATTCACGCGTTTCACGCATTCGGCAGACAAAAGAAAAGCGCCCCGCGGGGCGCTTTTCTTTTTGCCGGGCCGCCCCGCAGCGGGGGCGGTGGCCCGCGTCATTCGATCGACGCGTACACGGCTTCGCCGAGCGTGAACGAATCGCTGCGCGCAATCGGCCACCACTTGTCGTACAGCGAGAAGCCGCAGGTCTGGCCGTCGAGCAGCGCGCCGGGCTTCAGGTACTTCAGCAACTGCGACATCAGCCGCACTTCATGCGGCGCGACCCGCTGCACGATGTGATGCGCGCGCAGCTCGGACGGATGCGCGAGGCCGGCTGCCTGCACGAGTTCCTGCAACGCATGCAGCGTATTGCGGTGGAAGTTGTACACGCGTTCGGCCTTGTCGGGCACGACGAGCGCGCGCTGGCGCACCGGGTCCTGCGTCGCGACGCCGGTCGGGCAGCGATCGGTGTGGCAGTGCTGCGCCTGGATACAGCCGACCGCGAACATGAAGCCGCGCGCCGAGTTCACCCAGTCCGCGCCGATCGCGAGCGTACGCGCGATATCGAACGCGGTGATGATCTTGCCGCTCGCGCCGAGCTTCACGCGATCGCGCACGCCGATCCCGACGAGCGTGTTGTGCACGAGCAGCAGCCCTTCCTGCAGCGGTACGCCGACGTGGTCGGTGAATTCGAGCGGCGCCGCGCCCGTGCCGCCTTCCGCGCCGTCGACGACGATGAAGTCCGGCACGATGCCGGTTTCGAGCATCGCCTTCGCGATCCCGAAGAATTCCCACGGATGGCCGATGCACAGCTTGAAGCCGGTCGGCTTGCCGCCCGACAGCGTGCGCAGCCGTTCGACGAATTCGAGCAGCCCGCGCGGCGTCGAGAACTCCGAATGCGTCGCGGGCGAGATGCAGTCCTTGCCCATCGGCACGCCGCGCGTCTCGGCGATTTCCGGCGTGATCTTCGCGGCCGGCAGCACGCCGCCGTGGCCGGGCTTCGCGCCCTGCGACAGCTTCACCTCGATCATCTTGACCTGCGGATCGGCGGCCTGCTTCGCGAACTTGTCGGGGTTGAAGGTGCCGTCGTCGTTGCGGCAGCCGAAGTAGCCGGACGCGATTTCCCAGATGATGTCGCCGCCATTCTCGCGGTGGTACTTCGACAGCGAGCCTTCGCCCGTGTCGTGCGCGAAACCGCCTTTCTTCGCGCCGAGGTTCAGCGAGCGGATCGCGTTCGCGGACAGCGAGCCGAAGCTCATCGCCGAGATGTTGAAGATCGAAATGTCGTACGGTTGCGCGCGGTTCGCGCCGACGCGGATGCGGAAATCGTGGTTCGGCAGCTTCGTCGGCGCGAGCGAGTGGCTGATCCATTCGTGCGCGACGGCCTTCACGTTCAGCTCGGTGCCGTACGGGCGGTTGTCGGCGACGTTCTTCGCGCGCTGGTAGACGAGGCTGCGCTGCGCGCGCGAGAACGGCTTCTCGTCGGTGTCGTCCTCGACGAAGTACTGGCGGATTTCAGGTCGGATGAATTCGAACAGGAAGCGGAAGTGGCCCCAGAGCGGGTAGTTGCGCAGGATCGCGTGGCGGTCCTGCTTCAGGTCGTACAGGCCGAGCGCGACGAGGGCGGCCGGGATCACGAGCCACAGCCACGCGATCGTGTGCCGGGCGGCGAGCGCCGCGACGGCCACGAACAGCAGGACCGCGCACCACATCGCGATATAGCGTCGGGAAAACATGGGGACTCCATCGTAATTGTCTGGATGGCCGTCACGTCGCCAGGATCGCGCGGCGGCCGGCAGGTCGGCGCCCGAGGCATCGCGCAGGCCCGGCGGGCATGCTGCCCGTGCCGTACCCGCCGCCGCCGGCGCCCACGATGGTCGAGAGTCTACTACGGGTGTCGTGAAGCTCGCGTTGCCGAGCCGGCGACTACCGGCCGGCCTCGGCCGGGCGGATGAACGGGCTGTACGCCGGGGTGCCGGGCTTCAGCCGGGCGTCGTCGTCGAAGTCCTCGTCGCGGTTGAACGGCACGCGCGGCCACGCGGGCCAGTCGCGCAGCCGCGTGCGGTAGTCGACGAGGCAGCGTGCGAGGCGCGCGTCCTGCCGCCGCGCGGCATCGCCCGCGAGGCCGCCGCGGACGTCGTGGATCAGGTGCGGTTCGAGCACGTCGAAGCCGACGTAGCGCAGCGCGTACATGATCGGCCACAGCAGCAGACGGGTATCGCCTTCACGGCCGTCGGGCGCGCAGGCGGCGGCCGACGAGCCGGTCGTGACGCTCAGCAACGCGCGCCGCCCTTGCAGCACGCCGCGATCGTGGCGCTGCCGGCTGCTGTAAAGGCCGCCGTAGACGAAGACGCGATCCATCCAGCCCTTCAGGATCGCGGGCGCGCCGAACCACCACAGCGGGAACTGGAGGATCAGCGCATCGGCTTGCTTCAGCAGGCCGACGTGATGCGCGATCTCGGGCGCGAGCGTGTCGCGTTCCCAGTGATGGCGCTGCTCGCGCTGCGCGTCGAAGCGGGCGGTGTCGAGCCGGTCTGCGTAATGGTGCGGCGCTTCGCGCGGGTCGAACGCGTCTGCGTACAGGTTCGCGACCGTCGCGGTATGGCCGCCGGCGCGCCAGGCGTCGGCCGCCGCGCTGGCGAGGGTGGCGTTGAACGACTGCGGTTCGGGATGGGCGACGACGATCAGCGCATGCATGGCGGGCTCCGGGAGTGTGCGACGATGATGGCCGGCGGCGGTGGGGCCGCGCAATCACGCACCCGGAGGTAACCATGGCATTTCCCGGCGACGTCTATGCGGCGGACTGCTCGGCGCGCGATGCGCTCGCGCTGGTCGCCGGCAAATGGTCGCTGCTGATCCTGCCGGCGCTGGCCGAGCGGCCGCTGCGCAATGGCGAGCTGCTCAAGCGTATCGGCGGGATTTCCCAGAAGGTGCTGACGCAGACGCTGCGCGAGCTGGAGCGCAACGGGCTGATCGAACGCATCGCGGTGGCGGCGCGGCGCGCACACGTCGAGTACCGGTTGACGGCGGTGGCGGGGTCGCTCGTGGAGACGCTCGTGGCGCTCGACCGCTGGGCCGAGCGCCATTTTCCCGAGCTGGACGCGGCGCGCGAGCGCTACGACGCGTCGGTACGGAACATGCGATGAGCGGCGCGGCCGCGTCCGGCCGGCGCCCGCTTGCGCGGCGGCGCCGGCGGCAGTGCGTCAGCGGGCGAGCGCGAGGGCCGGTGCTTCGTTCGACTGCACGTTGCCGGACAGCGCGGATTCGATGATCCCGCCGCCGAGGCAGATCTCGCCGTCGTACAGCACGGCGGACTGGCCGGGCGTGACGGCCCACTGCGCGTCGTCGAACGCAAGCGAGAAGCGCGCTTCGCCCGCCGGGCCGGGCGTGGCGGCGCCGAATGCGCACGCCGCGTCGGCCTGCCGGTAGCGCGTCTTCGCACCGCACGCGAAACCTTCGGCTGGCGGTTCGCCGGCGACCCAGCTCACGTTGCCCGCGACCAGCTCGCGCGCCAGCAGCCACGGATGATCGTGGCCCTGCACGACGTACAGCGTGTTCGACGCGATGTCCTTCGCGGCGACGAACCACGGATCGCCGTTGCCGGTCTTGCTGCCGCCGAGGCCGATGCCCTTGCGCTGGCCGAACGTGTAGAACGCGAGGCCGATATGCTCGCCGACGACCTTGCCGTCCGGCGTCTTCATCGGGCCGGGTTTCGTCGGCAGATAGCGGTTCAGGAAATCGCGGAACGGCCGTTCGCCGATGAAGCAGATGCCGGTCGAATCCTTCTTCTTCGCGTTCGGCAGCCCGATCTGCGCGGCGATCTCGCGCACCTTCGTCTTCGGGATCTCGCCGAGCGGGAACATCGTCTTGGACAGCTGCGCCTGGTTCAGCCGGTGCAGGAAGTACGACTGGTCTTTCGTATGATCGAAGGCCTTCAGCAGTTCGAAACGCCCGTCACGCTCGCGCACGCGCGCATAGTGGCCGGTCGCGATCATTTCCGCGTCGAGCGACATCGCGTGATCGAGGAACGCCTTGAACTTGATCTCGGCGTTGCACAGCACGTCGGGATTCGGCGTGCGGCCGGCCGAGTATTCGCGCAGGAATTCGGCGAACACGCGGTCCTTGTATTCGGCCGCGAAGTTGACGGCTTCCACGTCGATGCCGATCAGGTCGGCCACCGACACGACGTCGATCCAGTCCTGGCGCGTCGAGCAGTATTCGCCGTCGTCGTCGTCTTCCCAGTTCTTCATGAACAGGCCGACCACGTCGTAACCCTGTTCCTTCAGCAGCCACGCGGTCACCGACGAATCGACGCCGCCCGACATGCCCACCACTACACGGCGCTTGCTCATTTGTTGACCGCCTGACGTTCGAATGCTTCGGGGCGCGGCGCGACCGAATGCGTGTGCACGAAATCGAGCGGAATGCGCCGCCCGGCGAGGTAATCGTCGACGCAGCGCATCACCGCGGGCGAGCGATGACGCTCGCCGCACGCGCGCAGCTCGTCGGCGGTCATCCACAGCGTGCGGACGATGCCGTCGTCGAGTACGTGGCCTGCGATCGGCTCGCTGGCCGTGCCGCAGAACGTGAAGCGCAGGTAGGTCGCGCCGGCGGTGCCGGGGCGGTCGTAGTGCGCGAGATAGACGCCGACGAGCGCGTCGGGCGTGAACGGGTGCGCGGTTTCCTCGAGCGTTTCTCGGATCACGGCGTCGGCCAGCGTTTCGCCGGCTTCGAGATGGCCTGCCGGCTGGTTGATGCGCAGGCCCGACGAGGTTTCTTCCTCGATCATGAGAAAGCGGCCGGCGTGCTCGACGAGCGCGGCGACCGTCACATGCGGGGTCCAGATTTCGGGTTTCATGGTTCGGCATTTTACCGGTTGCGCCCGAACGCTGCCGGTCGCTGCGCTAAACGAATCAGACCCTTTCAATTCGTCTGGGTTGCCGATTTCACGGCGCGACGAGATGGGCGATGCACGCGGCGATCGCGTCGCGTACGCGCACGATCGCCGGGTCGCGCTGCGTGCTCGTGCGCCAGCCGATTTCGACCGGGTAGTGCGGCAAGTCGACCGGGCAGGCGAGCGCGCGCAGCGGGGTGGATTGCGCGATCGCGCGTGCCGCGTGCGCGGGAATCGTCGCGACGGCGTCGGAACCGGCGAGCAGGTACGGCAACGCGGCGAAATGCGTGGTCGACGCCGCGACGCGCCGCTTGTGGCCGAGCGTCGCCAGCGCCTCGTCGACGATCCCGATCACGCCGCCCGACGATACGAGCAGGTGGTCGCGCCGCAGGAAATCGGCGAGCGTCAGCGTGCGCGGCGGCTTCGGGCTGGCGGCCGGGTCGATCAGGCACGCATAGCCGCCGGTCGCGACCGCGCGACGGCTGAGCCCGTTCGCCGAGAAGCCGCCGGATGCGATGGCAAGGTCGACGCCGTGGCGCAGCAGCGCGTCGCCGGCGATGCCGCTGTGCGTCTGCCGGAAGATCAGCCGGATGCCGGCGGCTTCCCGCGCGACGGCGTCGATCAGCGCGCGGCCGAGCGCGATCTCGAAGTCGTCCGACAGCCCGATCGAGATCGTGCGGCCGATGCGGTCGCCGCCGTCGGCCGCGATCGCGAGGCTTTCGCGGCAACGGTCGAGCGCGTCGGACAGAATCGGCTTCAGTTCGTCCGCGCGCGGCGTCGGCGCGAGCCCGCGGCCGGTGCGCACGAACAGCGGATCGGCGTAGATCACGCGCAGCCTCGCGAGCGCCGCGCTCACCGCCGACTGCGTGAGGCCGAGCCGCAGCGCCGCGCGGCTCGCGCCGCCTTCCTCGTACAGCGCCTCGAACACCTTCAGCAGGTTCAGGTCGAGGCCGGCGATATCATCTGCATTCATGACACTTATCGTTCTATCGATTTGATCGATGACATCTTATCGATAAAGATGGCGTTACCCCATTCACCGGAGACGCCTTCATGTCCACGTCAGTCATCGCCGCGCTGCAGATCGGCGCATCGCCCGCCGGCACGCGCGCCACGCTCGACACGATCCTCGGCTACGAAACCGCGATCCGCGACAGCGGCGCGTCGCTCGTCGTGCTGCCCGAGGCCGTGCTCGGCGGCTATCCGAAAGGCGAGATCTTCGGCACGCGGCTCGGTTACCGGTTGCCCGAAGGCCGCGACGCGTATGCGCGCTACGCCGCGCAGGCGATCGACGTGCCGGGGCCGGAAACCGACGAGCTGGCCGCGCTGTCGCAGCGCACGGGCGCGAGCCTCGTGGTCGGCGTGATCGAGCGCGGCGGCAGCACGCTGTACTGCACGGCGCTGTTCTTCGATCCGCGGGACGGGCTCGTCGCGAAGCACCGCAAGCTGATGCCGACCGGCACCGAGAGGCTGATCTGGGGGCAGGGCGACGGCTCGACGCTGCCGGTCGTCGACACGGCCGCGGGCCGCGCGGGCGCCGCGATCTGCTGGGAGAACCACATGCCGCTGCTGCGCTGCGCGATGTACGCGAAGGGTGTGCAGATCTGGTGCGCGCCGACCGTCGACGAGCGCGACGTCTGGCAGAGCTCGATGCGGCATATCGCGCACGAAGGGCGCTGCTTCGTCGTCAGCGCATGCCAGGTGCAGCCGTCGCCGCGCGCGCTCGGCATCGACGTGCCGGGCTGGGATCCGGAGCGGCCGCTGATTCGCGGCGGCAGCGTGATCGTCGGGCCGCTCGGCGACCTGCTGACGGAGCCGCTGATCGGCGAAGCCGGGCTCGTGACCGCGCGCGTGGATACAGATGAACTCGTGCGGGCGCGCTACGACTTCGACGTGGTCGGGCATTACGCGCGCCCCGACGTGTTCTCGCTGCACGTCGACGAGCGGCCGAAGCGGACGGTGGTGTTCGGCGGGTAGGATGGGCGGGGTGCGGCTTGGCGGCCCGGAACAGGGACAGCGGCGGCGGCGCGCAACGCGCCCGCCGTCGTGCCGCGTCAGCGCATCGGCGCTTCCGCGATCCGCATGTAGTCGGCGATCCGCCGCCCTTCCATGTCCGGAAACTGCTCGTGCACGGTGATGTCGCCCATCCGCGCGATGTCGAAGGTGCGGAAATCGTCGCGCAGCTCGCACCACGCGCCGATCGTCCAGCGCCCGCCCCAGTAGACGAGCCCGAGCGGCCATACGCGGCGTTGCGAATGCGCGCCGAGCCGGTCGCGGTAGCCGAAGCTGACGACGTGGCGCGTGTCGATGGCCTGGTGGATCGCGTCGACTTTCGCGCAAAACGTCTCGTCGATGTGGAACGACGGCGCGAACACGGGCAGGCGGTCGAGCGCCGTGCGCTTGTCGGCCGGCATCGCCGACGCGATCTTCGCGAGCGCCGAGCGCGCGCCGCTCGCGAAGCGCGCACCGCCCCAGGTCTCGAGCATGCGTGCGCCGGTGGCGAGCGCCGCCAGTTCCTCGGCCGTGAACGTGAGCGGCGGCAGGCTCGCGTTGCGGTTCAGCCGGTAGCCGATGCCGGCTTCGCCTTCGATCGGCACCCCTGACAGTTGCAGGTCGCGCACGTCGCGATAGACGGTGCGCGGCGACACCGACAGCCAGTCGGCCAGTTGCTGCGCGGTCGTGAGACGACGGCCGCGCAGCAGCTCGGCGATCTGGAACAGGCGGTCGGCACGGCGCGTCATGACGGCACCTCGATTCCAACGGCAGTGGGGACTTCGCGATGATAGCGCCGCGCGGGCCCGACGGCCGCCGCGTTCAGTGGCATTTCGGCGCGTGCAGGCCGACGCGGTTGCCTTCGGTGTCGATCAGGTAGCCGACGTAGCCGTAGTTGTTCGGCAGCTCGACGACCGAGCCCTGCACGACGCCGCCCGCGCGCTTCGCGCGTTCGAGCGCCGCGACGACCGATTCGCCGGCGTTCAGGTAGACGAGCACGCCGTTCGCGCTCGGCTTCAGCTGCTGCGGGTCGAACACGATGCTGCCGCCCGTGCTCGATGCGTCGCGATCGAACGTGGCCATCGGCACGCCGCCGATGACGGCGCGCTGCAGCGTCGTCTGCAGCACGGTTTCGTAAAAGCGGATCGCCCGGTCGAAATCGAGGGACGGAATGTCGAACCACGCGATCGCGCGCTCCAGCGTGGCATTGGCGGTTGCAGACGTCATGACGAGCTCCTTGTTGCGTTGTTTGTTGTTCGGGTTCGGTGCGGAAACCAGCCTTGCATTGCGCCGGGATTGCAGTGTGATCGCGGCCTGCTGACACCGTATTGTCAGTAGAGTTGTCACCCCCTGACATGCAACTGCTTGGTTGCGTAACAAGGCCATTGACCCGGGAGTGGCATGGATCTCGTTTTCAAGGCGCTGGCCGACGCCACGCGCCGCCGGGTGCTCGATTTGCTGCACGCGAAAAGCGGGCAGACGCTGTCCGAACAGTGCTACGGGCTCGCGCCGGGAGCATCGGGACTACGACGATCCGTCGCGGGTCGACATCGTCGGCGAAGGGGGCGAGAACGATCCGCCGCACCGGCTGGTCGTCACGTGGCGTACGCCGTCAGGAGAGGGGAAGGCGTCGCGCGTGACCTGTCTCGTCGAGCCGCACGAGGGAGTCGTGAAGCTGACCGTCGCGCACGACGGGGTGGTGCCGGGCTCGGAGATGGATCGCGGGATTCGCGGCGGCCGGCCGGTCGTGCGGTCGAGCCTGAAGACGCTGCTCGAGACGGGGCAGGCACTGCCGTTCACGATGGGGCGCCGGGCGTGCTCGACGCACTGAAACGAAACGCCGCCGTTGCCGCGGGTGCGGTAACGGCGGCGTTCCAGGTGCCGCAGCGGGGCCGCACCGGCGGCCCCGCTGCGGTCATGATGCAGGTTACGCGTCGCCTTCCGGCGTGGCCGGGCGCGCCTTCACGCTGCCGGCGATCAGGTCGAAGCGGAACAGCCGGCATTCGAGCGCGCCGTTGAACAGCGGCGTCTTCGCCGACTCGCGCAGCCGCAGCTGGCCCGGCAGCGAACGGTCGGACGTCAGCAGGAACGCCTGCCAGCCGGTGAAGCGCTGCTTCAGCGCATCGCCGAGCGCGTTGAAGAACTCGCTGTCGGGCGCGTCGGTGTGGGTGCGGCGGAACGCGTCGTCGTTGCCGCGGTTGCGGCCCGTCTCGCGCACCTCGCCGCGCGCGCTGCGGCCGCGCACCTCGATCCGCTCGCCGTACGGCGGGTTCGCGAGGATGATGCCCGGGCCGTCGCACGGCGGCGTCATCCCGCGCGCGTCGACCTGCTTGAGCCATACCGACGGCACGCCCGCACGCTCGAGGTTCGCGCGCGCCTTCTCGAGCATGTCGCCGGAGATGTCGCTGCCGTACACGCCGAGCGCTTCGCCGCGTTTGCCGCGCGCCGCGCGCTTCGCGTCCAGCGCCGGGACCTTCAGCCCCTGCCACGCGGTGATGTCGTACTGCTTGAGCTTCTCGAAGCCGAACCGGCGCTCGACGCCCGGCGCCACGCCGAGTGCGATCTGCGCGGCTTCCGCGAGGAAGGTGCCGCTGCCGCACATCGGGTCGTACAGCGCCGTGCCGGGCGTCCAGCCCGTCAGGCGCAGGATGCCGGCCGCGAGGTTCTCGCGCAGCGGCGCCGCGCCCTTGTCGAGACGCCAGCCGCGCTTGAACAGCGGCTCGCCCGACGTGTCGAGATACAGCGTGCACTCGCCCGCCGTCAGGAAGGCGAACACGCGCACGTCCGGCGCACCGGTGTCGATGCTCGGGCGCGCGCCGGTCTTGTCGCGCATCCGGTCGCAGATCGCGTCCTTCACGCGCAACGTCGCGAATTCGAGGCTCTTCAGCGGGGACTTGATCGCGGTGATGTCGACGCGCAGCGTCTGCGTCGCCGCGAACCAGCGCTCCCACGGCTGCTCGAGCGCGAGCGCGTAGACGTCCTGCTCGTTGCGGTACGCGCGGTGCGCGATCTTCAGCAGGACCCGGCTCGCGATCCGCGAATGGAGGTTCGCGGCCATGCCGGCGGCCCAGCCGCCGCTGAAGTGGACGCCGCCCGGCACCTGCGCGCCCGCGGTGAACGGCGCGCCGTTCAGGTGGCGGCCGGCGATTTCGGCCAGCTCGGCGGCAAGCGCCGCTTCGAGGCCGCGCGGGCAGGGGGCGAAGAATTCGTACAGGGTGGGCGAGGACATAAGGCGGGTGAGGACGTGCAAAAGTCCACTATTGTACGCGGCGCGGGCGGCCGGGGCCGCCGTTGCGTCGCCTTTCGGTGCCGCGGCGCGGGCCGGGGCGCCGCGCAGGCGGGCCGGCAGGCCGCGCGGCGGCGCCCGGACGGGCGCCGCCATGCCGCCGCAGGCTCAGTGCGAGCCCGGCTGGCCGGCGCGCGCGGCTGGGCCGCTGCCCGGCCAGAACAGCGCGAGCGGATTCGACAGCACGGTGCGGACGATCGCGCCGACGAGCGCGCGCACCTTGGTCCGGCGCAGGCTGCGCGAGCGCACGGCCATCGTGAACGCGAGCGCGAAGCTCACGAGCACGTTCAGGATCGCCATGCTGAGCACGCCGGCGCCGGCCCACCACAGCTCGGGCGTGCCGAGCGCATCCTTGCCCAGCACGCCGAGCGCGATGCCGATCGAGCCGGCCGACAGCGTCACGTGGCGCACCTCGAACGGGAACATGAACACGGTGACGATCGCCGGAACGAGGCCGAGCATCAGGCCGAGCCCGACGTTCGCGACCACGCCGGCCACGTTCGACCGGCAGAAGTGCGCGAGCTTCGCGGCACCGGCCTGACCGAGCGTGAGGCGCAGCCGGCGGTTGTACGTGAGCGCGTCGCCGACCCGGTGCAGCACGAACCAGTTGTCGGCCCAGCCCGCGAGCAGGCTCGACGCCCACAGCAGCACGCCGGTCAGCGCCGCGTAGAGCGGCGTCGGGCCGAGCAGCGAGAACGAGTGCAGGGTCGTGTGCGCCTTCTCCGGCGAGATCAGGTTCGCGTGCATCACGTTGCTCGCGAACAGCTGCACCAGCAGGCACACGGGCAGCACGACGAGTACGTTGCCGGAAATCGCGGCGGCCTGCGTGCGGATCAGCGCGATCACCGACGCGACGAACGCCTTCACGCCTTCCTCGTGGCCGGTGTCGTCGAGCTCGCGCGCGAGGGTCGGCGCGGTCATCGCGGGCTGCTTGGTCGCGAGCGTGAAGTGCAGGAAGTGCATCAGCATGAAGCTGGCCGCGTAGTTGACGCCCGCGAGCAGCCCTTCGAGCATCGACTGCAGGTGCGCGCCCGTGATCGCGAACTTCACGCACACGGTCACGACCGTGACGAGCCCGCCGCCCGCGGCCATCCGCAGCATCTTCAGGTACTCGGCGCGGCCGCGCGAGATGTAGTGCTCGCCGGTGTCCGCGTTGGTCTCGACGAGCTTGCGCGCGAACAGCGAGAAGTTGCTGCGCACGAGGTGCGACACGCTCTGGCTGTTGTGGTTCGCGTCGACGAGCTCGGCCGTCAGGTGCGCCATGCCGTGCAGGTCGTCGCGCGCCATCCACGCGTTCAGCAGCATCTCGGCGCGCACGATGCGCATGCGCATCCGTTCGACCTGGAACACGATGTCGACCGATACGCCGTTGCGGTACAGGTGCGAGAACACGTCGTCGACGGCGATCCGGCATTCGTCGAGCAGCACGCGCAGGTAGTTCACCTCGTGCAGCAGCTTGCTCGGGTCGCCGCCGTCCTCGACGGCCGCGTGCGCGGTCTCGACCGCGAGCATCGCGCGCGTGAGGCGGTAGAACGGCTGCGTTTCGAGCGGTTTGCGCGCATCGTCGTCGGAGAGCCGGCTGCGCACCGTCTGCGACAGGCCGGTCGAGCTGATCTGGCAGGTCAGGTTGTGCAGCGCGGCCAGCAGGTCGCGCGAGAACGAGCCCGGCTCGTGGCGCTCTTCGTCGGTGACGTCGAACGAGATCAGCTCGGCGAGGCGCGTGAGGAGATCGTCGGGAAGCGCGTCGATCCATTGCGCGTCTTCCGGCGTCGGGAACATCAGCGTGAACAGCGCGGACAGCTCGCGGCGGTTCGGCGCGGGCGGGATCAGCGACGAGTCGATCCGCTCGAACAGCGCGCCGAAGAAGCCCGAGTGCACGGGCATGCCGGCGTCGCACAGGAGCGAGATGCCGTCGCACTCGCGCAGGATGCCGCGCAGGATGCGCGCGGCGTGGGTTTTCCACGCGGGGTTGCGATCGAGCACGTGGAACAGGTAGCGCAACCGCGCATGGGCCGGATACGCGCGCGCATCGGCGTCGCGATCGGCCGGCGCGTCCTGGGCGGCCTGCATCGCGCCGGTGCGGCGCAGCCAGTGCGCGAGCTCGATCAGCCATTCGCTGCGCTCGGCGTACGACGCATCGGCGTCGGCGTGCGCGAGCAGCGCATCGAGCTGGTGACCGGCATTGCGCGACGCGCGCCACTTCTTGATCAGGGTCGTCAGGGAACGAAGCATAAACGGAATAACGAAAGCCCTCGGCGGGCGGGTTCGGATTGCCGGCCGGGGAAACGGCGCGGCGCCGGGGAGAACGGGTGAGACGGGGCCGGTTGCCGGACGAGGCGCGGCGACCCGCGATGCGGCTGCCCCGCTGCGGTGCACGCCGATCGCGTGCAGGCGCCGGGAGGCACGGCGGTCGGGCCGAACGCGGCCCGGCGCCGCTGGCTGGCGCGCACGACGAACGGCGCGAGCCGGAAAGTGCGTAGGATCGTCAATCGGGCCGGAAAACGCAAGCCGACCGTGTGGCATGGCGCCGGTTCCGGCCGACTTTGACAAACAGTGCAAATTGGCCGTTTGGCCGATGAGCGTGACGGGAGGCGGGCGGCGCCGCAACGCCGACGGCGGCCGGCGCGTCGGCGACGATCGAGGTCATGCCGCCCGAAACCGCGCAGGCGGGCACGCCATCGAGCTCGCCTGCGCCCCGACCGCTTACGCGCCGGACTTGCCCGTCGCGCCGGCGTCGCCGCCGGAGGTCGGGTTGGCCGGGCACGGCACGACCGGCGCGACGGCCGTCTTGCTGCCGGCAGCGGGCGCCGCGGCAGTCGCCGTGCCGCGGCGCGCGGCCATCGCGCGCACGCCGGCCGCGGCTTGCGTGGCGATCACGTCGAGCGCGCGCCGGTGGCCGGCGACGAGCGCGTCGT
The DNA here is from genome assembly GCF_002223205.1 of Burkholderia sp. AU27893. Taxonomy (NCBI): domain Bacteria; kingdom Pseudomonadati; phylum Pseudomonadota; class Betaproteobacteria; order Burkholderiales; family Burkholderiaceae; genus Burkholderia; species Burkholderia sp. AU27893. Next base: position 724,395 of record NZ_NKFD01000001.1, read on the forward strand.
AGCCGTCGGCGACCGGTTGCGCGACGCTCGTGCGGCAGGTCATCACGGCCTGCGTGGCGAGCGAGCGCACGCTCCATACGGCGTCGACCGCCGCGCGTTTGCCGGGCCACGACTCGAAGCGCTGCACGTTCACGCTGATCCGGTACACGGGCACGCCGGGCGGAGTCGCGGAATTCGCGACGTCGATCGTGCCGAGCTGCGCGGCGAGATCGTCCGACAGCGCGCGGCGGATCTCGTCGGCGGGCGGCGACGCCCAGCGTTCCTGCTCGAGCACGTCGACCTGCGCGGCGTTCTTCTGCACGACCAGCTGGTTCTTCGCGACCTGCTCGGGCACGCCGACGGCCGGCACCTCGATCAGGAACGCCGGGTTGGCCGGCGCGGTGCGCAGCGGCGCCGCGGCATCGGCCGGGCTGAGCGTGTAGAACCGCGCGGGCGGCGAGCTGCACGCGGCGAGCGCGAGGGCGGCGACAGCCGCCGCCGCGCCGCTCGCGAAACCGTTCACGCGTGTGGTCGTCATTGTTTATCTCCTGGCTTGCCCTTGAGCAGCGATTCGGGGTGGCGCTCCAGATAGTCGGCGAGCGCGTTCAGCGATTGCAGCGTGCGCGTGAGCTCCTTCAGCGCGCCGCGCACGTCGGACTGCAGCGGCGAATCCTGCTGCAGCGTCGCTTCGGCGGTCGAGAAGGTCTGCTTCGCGGCCGACAGCGTGTCGCGCGCTTCCGGCGCGACCTGCGTGTCGAGCTGCTTGAACAGCTTGTCGGCGTTCGACAGCGCGCTGTTCAGGTTCGCGCCGATCTGGTCGAACGGCACCTTGTCGAGCTTCTTCGCGATGTCGGCGACCTGCAGCTGCAGCTCGTCGAGCGTGTTCGGCACGGTCGGCAGCTCGAGCGGCTGGCGCGTCGTGTCGATCTTCACGGCCGGCGCCTTCGGGAAGAAGTCGAGCGCGACGTACAGCTGGCTCGTCAGCAGGTTGCCGGTGCGCAGCTGGCCGCGCAGCCCGTGCTGGACGAGCCGCTCGACGATCTCGCGGCGGGCCGGTTCGCCCTTGCTCTCGATCGTTTCGCGGAAGCGGCGGCCGAGGCGTTCCGGATACACGTTGATCGTCACCGGCATCAGGAAGTTCTTCGTCTTCGGATCGAAGTCGATGCCGATGTTCGTCACTTCGCCGAGCACGATGCCGCGGAAGTCGACCGTCGCGCCGACCGCGAGCCCGCGCAGCGACTGGTTGAAGTTCATCACGACCTGCAGCGGCTGGCCGTCCGGGTCGCGCATCGCGTCGCCCTCGTCGGACGCGAGGCGGAACGTCGTGTTGTTCGGCGCCGTCGCGCCGGAGCCCTGGTTCGGCGGCGTCTGGAACGCGATGCCGCCGAGGATCACCGTCGCGAGCGACTGCGTGTTCAGCTTCAGGCCGCTCGAGTCGAGCCGCAGGTCCACGCCGCTTGCCTGCCACCAGCGCGAATTCACGCCGACGTACTGGTCGTACGGCGCATTGACGAACACGTTGAACGTGACGCCGGTGCCGTCCTTGTCGAGCGAGAAGCCGACCACCTGGCCGACCTGCACGCGGCGGTAGTAGACCGGCGAGCCGATGTCGACCGAGCCGAGCGAATCGCCGCGCAGCACGTACTGCGTGCCTTTCTGGTCGCCCGTGACGGCGGGCGGTGACTCGAGGCCGGTGAAGTCGGTCAGCGTATCCTCCGAGCGCCCGGCGTCCACGCCGATGTACGCACCCGACAGCAGCGTGCCGAGCCCCGACACGCCGGTCGCGCCGACGCGTGGCCGCACGATCCAGAAGCGCGAGCCCTTGACCGCGAAATCCTCCGCCTCCTTCTTGAGCTGCACCTGGACGAGCACGCGCGACAGGTCTTTCGACAGCTTGATCGTCTTGACCATGCCGATCTCGACGTCCTTGTACTTGACCTGGGTCTTGCCGGGCTCGAGCCCTTCGGCGCTGTGGAAGCTGATCGTGATTTCCGGGCCGCGCTCGCGCACGGACTTGATCACGAGGCCGATGCCGATCAGCGCGGCGATCAGCGGCACGAGCCAGACGAGCGAAGGCAGCCAGCCGCTTTTCGTCGAGATCGTCGGATCGGGCGGCCGGGGCGCGTCGTGCTGCGAGCCTTGTGGACTATTCATGGTGATTCCCTGAGGTTTCGACTGGATCCCAGATCAGGCGGGGATCGAACTGCATCGATGCGAGCATCGTCAGGATCACGACGGAACCGAACGCGAGCGCGCCGGGGCCGGCCGTGATGATGGCGAGCGAACGAAAATGGACGAGCGCGACGGTCAGCGTCACGACGAAGATGTCGAGCATCGACCAGCGGCCGATGCGTTCGACGATCCGGAACAGGCGCGTGCGCTGCAGCGGCCGCCAGGCGGCGCGGCGCTGCGCGCTGATCACGAGGATCAGCAGCACGCCGAGCTTGAGCATCGGCACGAGGATGCTCGCGACGAACACGACGATGGCAAGCGGCCAGTCGCCGGAGACCCAGAAATAGATCACGCCGCTCATGATCGTGTCTTCCTGCGAACCGACGATCGACGCGGTGCGCATGATCGGCAGCAGGTTCGCGGGAATGTAGAGGATCGCGGCGGCGAGCAGCAGCGCCCACGTGCGCATTACGCTGTTCGGCGTGCGGAAGTGAAGGGCGCTGCCGCAGCGCGCGCAGTGTGCGTGCGGATGGTCGAGCGTCTGCACGAGGCCGCATGCGTGGCAGCTGGCGTAGCCCTCGCGGGCGGCGGTCGGGATCGTCATCGGCGGGCGGCTTCCGGCAGCGGGGCGGCATCGTCGGGCTGCCCGGGCGAGCGGCCCGCGCGCAGGTCGTCGGCGATGTCCCACAGCGTGCGCGGATCGAACATCAGCACGACGGCGATCATCAGCGTGAGCGCGGCGAACGCGAACAGCGCGGCCTCGGGAACCACTCTTGCAAGACTCACCATCTTCACGATCGTCACGAGGATGCCGAGCATGAACACCTCGATCATGCCCCACGGCCGCACGAGCTCGATCGCGCGCAGCACCAGGTTGAAGCCGGGCGGTACGACGCCGCGCCGGATCGGCAGCAGCAGGTACAGCAGCGCGGCCATCTCGACGAGCGGGAACAGCACGGTCGAGCAGAACACCATCACGCCGACGATCGCCATGTCCTGGTGCCACAGCGAATCGATCGCGCCGATCAGCGTGGTCTGCACGCGGTTGCCGTTCACGTCCATTTCGAGGATCGGGAACGCCTGCGCGATCGTGAACGTGATCAGCGCCGCGAGCGCGAGCGCGCAGATCCGCTCGATCTGCGCGGTGCTGTTGCGATAGAGCAGCGCGTCGCAGCGCGGGCAGCGCGCGATTTCACGTCCGCTCAGGCGCGGTTTGTGCAACAGTGCGTCGCACTCGTGGCAGGCAATCAGGTCGTTTCGTTGCATGGAAAAGGCAGTGGTGCGACGGCTGGGGAGACGCGTCGACGGGGCCGGAACCCGCGCCAATCTTACCAAAAGGCCTTTTTCGGCGTGTCAACGATCGCGGGTTCGGTGACCGATCGGTAACATGACAGGAAGCTGTCAGCCGGCTGGCGGGCCTGTCTTCAGAGTCCGCGCGCGTCAAAAGGTTGCGGTAGCATGGCGCCCTTGACAAGCGTCGGACGAATTTCCGGCGCGGCCGTTCGCTGAACTGAGGAATCCAAGATGGCATCGAAATCGCTGCCGGCCACGCCGGTACGCTATACGCAGACGGCGATCGCGCTGCACTGGCTGATCGCGCTGCTGATCGTCTGCGCGTTCGCGATGGGCTGGGTGATGACCGACATCCCCGGCTTCACGCCGACCAAGCTGAAGTACTTCTCGTGGCACAAGTGGATGGGCGTGACGATATTCGCGCTGGTCGTCATCCGCGTGCTGTGGCGGGCCACCCACGTGCCGCCGGCGCTGCCGGGCGGCACGCCCGCGTGGCAGCGCGCGGCGTCGCACGGCGTGCACATCCTGCTGTACCTGCTGATGATCGTGATTCCGGTGACGGGCTACCTGTACAGCTCGGCGTCGAACATCCCGGTGGTCTACCTCGGCATCGTGCCGCTGCCGCGGCTGATCGACCCCGATCCGGTGCTGAAGGAAACCTTCAAGACGCTTCACGTGTCATTGAATTACATTCTGCTTGCGCTCGTTTCGCTGCACGTGGTCGCGGCGCTCAAGCACCAGTTGTTGGACCGCGACGGCCTGCTGTCGCGGATGCTTCCCTTTGCCAAATGAAGGATCCCATGAAAGTGTCTTTCTCCCGCTCCATGCTGACCGCGTTCGCCGCGGTGTCACTTGTCGCGTCGGGCGCGGCGCTCGCCGATGTCGATCTCGCGAAGAGCAAGGTGTCCGCCGTGTCGAAGCAGATGAACGTGCCGACCGAAGGCACGTTCAAGAAGTTTTCCGCGCAGGTGAAGTTCGACCCGGCGAAAGCCGCGCAGGGCAGCGCCCAGATGACGATCGACGTCGCGAGCTATGACCTCGGCGACAAGATGTACAACGACCAGGTTGCCGGCAAGGACTGGTTCGACGCGAAGGCGTATCCGCAGGCCACGTTCGTGTCGTCGGCGATCGCGCCGGCGGGCGGCAACAAGTACAACGTGACCGGCAAGCTGACGATCAAGGGCAAGTCCGAGAACGTCACGGTGCCCGTCACGGTCACGCAGAGCGGCGCGACGCAGACCTTCGACGGCGTGCTGCCGATCAAGCGCTCGGCGTTCAACGTCGGCACCGGCGAGTGGAAGGATACGTCGGTCGTCGCGGACGAAGTGCAGATCAAGTTCCATCTCGTCGCCACCAAGTAAGCGGCGGATTGTCGCCTCACCCGAATGCCGCGCGAGGGCGCGGCGCCGTTCCAAGGAGAAAAGGTTTGAAAAAGCAACTGATCATCGCCGCAGGCGCGCTGGCAGCGTCGCTGTCGTTCTCGGCATTCGCCGAAAGCGTCACGTACCAGTTCGACCCGAGCCACACGTACCCGAGCTTCGAGGCTGACCACATGGGCGGCCTGTCGGTCTGGCGCGGCAAGTTCGACAAGTCGAGCGGCACCGTGACGCTCGACCGCGCGGCGAAGACGGGGACGGTCGACGTGACGACCGACATCGCGTCGATCCACACCGGCAGCACGAAGCTCGACGAGCATCTGCAGACGGCCGAGTTCTTTGACGTCGCCAAGTTCCCGCAGGCGAACTACAAGGGCGCGATCAAGTTCGACGGCGACAAGCCGGTATCGGTGGTCGGCAACCTGACGCTGCATGGCGTCACGAAGCCGGTCACGCTGAAGATCGACTCGTTCAAGTGCATGCCGCACCCGATGCTCAAGCGTGAAGTGTGCGGCGTCGACGCCGTCGGCGAATTCGACCGCAGCGATTTCGGCCTCGACTACGGCAAGCAGTACGGCTTCAAGATGAAGACGAAGCTGCTGATCACGGCCGAAGCGCTCAAGCAGCAGTAAGCCCGCCGGTCGGGCCGCCCTTCGCGCCGTCCCGTCGCGAGTCCGCCGCCGCGTTCCCGTCAGGGGCGCGGCGGTTTTTATTTGCGCGCCTATAATCGCCCGAGCGCCGTGCGCGGCGCCGGGCAGGCCGACGGCGCGCGAGCGGCCGCCTCGAACAGAACGTACAACGACAAGGAGATCGCCGATGCATGCCGTCACGCAGTCCCGTTCCATTGCCTCGTCGCCGCGCGTGTGGCGCGCGGTGGTTGCCGCGTCGATCGGCAATGCGCTCGAGTGGTTCGATCTCGTCGTCTACGGCTTCTTCGCGGTGACGATCTCGAAGCTGTTCTTCCCGGCCGGCAACGACACCGTGTCGCTGCTGCTCACGCTCGGCACGTTCGGCGTGTCGTTCTTCATGCGCCCGCTCGGCGCGATCGTGCTCGGCGCGTATGCCGACCGCGCGGGGCGCAAGGCCGCACTCACGCTGTCGATCCTGCTGATGATGGGCGGCACGCTGATCATCGCGGTGCTGCCGACCTACGAGACGATCGGCGTCGCGGCGCCGGTGATCCTCGTCGCCGCGCGGCTGATGCAGGGCTTTTCCGCCGGCGGCGAGTTCGGCAGCGCGACCGCGTTCCTCGCCGAGCACGTGCCGGGCCGGCGCGGCTTCTTCGCGAGCTGGCAGGTCGCGAGCCAGGGGCTCACGACGCTGCTCGCCGCCGGCTTCGGCACCGTGCTGAACGCGCAGCTCACGGCCGCGCAGATGGCGTCGTGGGGCTGGCGCGTGCCGTTCTTCTTCGGCCTGCTGCTCGGGCCGGTCGCGTACTACATCCGCACGAAGGTCGACGAGACGCCCGAATTCCTCGCGGCGGAAGGCACCGCGAACCCGCTGCGCGACACGTTCGCGTCGCACAAGGCGCGCCTCGTCGCCGCAATGGGCGTGGTCGTGCTCGGCACCGTCGCGACTTATCTCGTGCTGTTCATGCCGACCTACGGCGTGAAGCAGCTCGGCCTCGCGCCGTCGGCCGCGTTCGCGGCGATCCTGGTGGTCGGCGTGATCCAGATGGCGTTCGCGCCGCTCGTCGGCCACTGGTCGGACACCTACGGCCGCGTGCGCGTGATGATCGCGCCGGCCGTCGGCATCCTCGTGCTGATCTACCCGGCGTTCGCGTACCTGGTCGCCCATCCGGGCTTCGGCACGCTGATCGCGCTGCAGGTGCTGCTCGCGTTCCTGATGACGGGCTACTTCGCGGCGCTGCCGGGTTTGCTGTCCGAAGTGTTTCCGGTGCAGACGCGCACGACGGGGATGTCGCTCGCGTACAACGTCGCGGTGACGATCTTCGGCGGCTTCGGGCCGTTCATCATCGCGTGGCTGATCAAGGCGACCGGGATGAAGACCGCGCCGAGCTTCTACCTGATGTTCGCGGCCGTGCTGAGCCTCGTGGCGCTGGTCGTGCTGCGCAAGCGGTTCGGGTTCCGGTAACGGGACGGGCGGCGCGTATCAGTTGCCGGCGCGCTCGCACACGGGTTGCGCGGGCATCAGCTGCGGCCTGGCTTCGACGGTCCGCACCGGGCGCCCGGCGAGCGCCGCGAGTGCCTGACCGAGCTGCCAGTCGGTGGCCGTGCCGAACTCGCGCTGCGGCAGCGCCGCGCTCTTCGCGGTATCGATCTTCGCGAGCGCCCGCCGCTCGCGCAGCGTCTGCCGTTCCTTGCGCACCTTCGCGAACGGATCGGGCGCCAGCCGGTCCGCATACGGGGCGCGGGCGAGGTCGGCTTCCCGGTACCACAGCAGCACGCCGTCGACGTCCGAGTCGCGGCGCGGCGGCACGAGCCAGTCCGGCACGACGCCGTAGCCGTCCATCGGGCAGCCGTTCGGCCGCAGGTTGCGCGCATACGTGAAATTCAGGCGCGTGCCGTCGACCAGGTCGACGCCCGTCTGCGCAAGCCCCTTCCCGTAGGTCGGCATGCCGAGCAACTTCGCGCGGCCGAGATCCTTCAGCGCCGCCGCGGTCGCTTCGGCGGCCGACGCGCTCTGTCCGTCGACGAGCACGACGAGCGGCACGGTGCGCCACCAGTCGTCGGCCTGCAACGGCGCGAGCGGATCCTGGCCGTGCATGACCGGTAATGCGTAATCGGGCCAGTTGGTCGTGTAGCGGCGGCGGTTGGCGTCGCCGCGCTCGACCGTCACCATCGCGGTGCGGTCGCGGCCCGCGAACAGCGCGGTGATGCCGATCGCCGCATTGAGCGCGCCGCCGCCGTTGATGCGCAGGTCGAGGATCACGCCTTTCACCGCCGGCCCCGTGCGGCGCGCGGCCTGCACCGCGTCGATGTAGTCGCCGACCGCCGGTTCGGGGAAGCTCGACAGCCGCGTGTACAGGATGTCGCCGTCGAGGCGTTTCGCGGTCGCCGGGTGGGGCTTGAGGATCGTCCGAACGGGCGCGAAGCTGAGCACCGCGTGCGACGGGCCGCGCCGGACCGTGAGCTTCAGCGGCACGCCCGCATCGCCCTTGGCGAGTCTGGTCAGGTCGGCGGGGTCGATGCCGACGACGCTCGTATCGTTCATCGCGACGACGAGATCGTCGGGGCGCACGCCGGCCTTTTCCGCGGGCGCGTCGGGAATCACGTCGACGATGTGCAGCCCGTCGGGCCGCGTCTCGAACACGATACCGATGCCGGGCGTGCCGTCGCGCGCGCGCCGTTCGTCGTCGCGCCGCTCCTGCTCCTCCTTCGCGTCGAAGAAACGTGCGTACGGCAGCGTCTTGATTCCCGCGTGGGTCGTTGCGTCGAGCAGTGCGCCGATGTCGACGTCGGTCAGGTGCTGCCGCTTCAGGATTTCCACCGCTGCCTTGAGCTCGCAGATCTGCGGCTCCCAGTCGGGCGGGCAGGGCGAGGGCGGCTGGGCGGCGGCGGGCGAAGCGGCTGCGGGCGCGGAAGCGGCAGAAGCGGCAGAAGCGGCAGAAGCGGCAGAAGCGGCAGAAGCGGCAGAAGCGGCAGAAGCGGGCGGGGTGGACGCCGGCTGCTGCGCACCGACGGATGACGCGTGCGGCAGGAGCGCGGCCGTGACGGCGGCGCAAACGGCAACGCGAAGAGCGACACGCGTGGGAGGCATCATCGGGACCGCACGTTTGAACGGAGGGCGAAGGCGCTGTCCCGCTGACGTACGGCCGGCGGCCGGCGCGACGGGACGGTCACGATTGTAGCCGACCCGCGTGACGGGGCAGGGCGAGCGGGCGGTGCGATGCGCGGCAGTGGCGCGGCCATGAAAAAAGCCGGCCCAACCGGGCCGGCTCTTCGTCAGTGCCGAAGCAGCGTGGCGCTTAAACCTGCGCGCCTGCGTTCGGATCGTCCGGATCGTGCGCGGACTTCTTTTCCTTGATCAGGTCTTCGCGCTTGATGCCGAGCCACATCGCGAGCGAGCCCGCGACGAACACCGACGAGTAGATGCCGAACATGATGCCGACCGTCAGCGCGAGCGCGAAGTAGTGCAGCGTCGGGCCGCCGAAGAAGAACATCGACAGCACCATCATTTCGGTCGACGTGTGCGTGATGATCGTACGCGACATCGTGGTCGTGATCGCGTGGTTGATCACTTCCTGCACGTTCATCTTGCGTTCGCGGCGGAACGTTTCGCGGATCCGGTCGAAGATGACGACCGACTCGTTGACCGAGTAGCCGAGCACCGCGAGGATCGCCGCGAGCACCGCCAGCGAGAACTCCCACTGGAAGAACGCGAAGAAGCCGAGAATGATCACGATGTCGTGCAGGTTGGCGATGATGCCGGCCACCGCGTACTTCCACTCGAAGCGGAACGACAGGTAGATCACGATGCCGATCACGACGCATGCGAGCGCGAGCAGGCCGTCGGTCGCGAGCTCCCGGCCGACCTGCGGGCCGACGAACTCGACGCGCTGCAGCGTGACGTCCGGGTTCTGCGCCTTCAGCGCGCCCATCACCTGGTCGCTCTGCTGCGCGGACGTGAGGCCTTCCTTCAGCTGCAGGCGAATCAGCACGTTGCGCGAGGTGCCGAAGTTCTGCACCTGCGCGTCGGCATAGCCGAGCTTGCCGAGCGTCGCACGCACCGGTTCGAGTTCAGCGGCCTGCTGGTACTGCACCTCGATCACCGTCCCGCCGGTGAATTCGACGGACAGGTGCAGCCCGCGATGGAACAGGAAGAACACGGCGGCGAGGAACGTGACCAGCGAGATCACGTTGAACACCAGCGCGTGCCGCATGAACGGAATGTCTTTACGGATGCGGAAAAATTCCATGGTCTTCTCCGGGGCCTTATTGGGTCGAGCCCGGTTTCTTCGGCGACACGCCCTGCTGCGCGCGATTGCGCAGCTGCGGCTTGCCGGCGCGCGGCGCGTTGCCCTTCGCGGGGGCGGAGAGCTTCGCGGCGCGTGCGGTGTCGGTCGATTCGTCGGCGTCGGTGAACGACGCGGCGGCAGCGGCGCCTTCCGGCTTCCACACCTGGCCGATCGCGAGCGACTTGAGCTTCTTGCGGCCGCCGTACCAGAGGTTGACGATCCCGCGCGAGAAGAACACCGCGGAGAACATCGACGTCAGGATACCGAGGCAGTGCACGATCGCGAACGCGCGAACCGGGCCCGAGCCGAATGCGAGCAGCGCGAGGCCGGCGATCAGCGTCGTGACGTTCGAGTCGAGAATCGTCGCCCACGCATGCGCGTAGCCGGCCTGGATCGCGGTCTGCGGCGGCTGGCCGGCGCGCAGTTCTTCACGCACCCGCTCGTTGATCAGCACGTTCGCGTCGATCGCCATACCGAGCGCGAGCGCGATAGCGGCGATACCGGGCAGCGTCAGCGTCGCCTGCATCAGCGACAGCACGGCGACGAGCAGCAGCAGGTTCACCGACAGGCCGATCACTGAGATCACGCCGAACAGCATGTAGTACGCGATCATGAACACGGCGATCGCGCAGAAGCCCCAGATCACCGAGTGGATGCCCATCTTGATGTTGTCGGCGCCGAGGCTCGGGCCGATCGTGCGTTCCTCGATGATGTCCATCGGCGCTGCGAGCGAACCGGCGCGCAGCAGCAGCGCGAGGTCGGCCGCGGCCTGCGGCGTCGGCTGGCCCGTGATCTGGAAGCGGTCGCCGAGTTCCGACTGGATCGTCGCGACGGTCAGCACTTCGCCCTTGCCCTTCTCGAACAGCACCATCGCCATCGGCTTGCCGATGTTCTCGCGCGAGACCGCGCGCACCGAGCGGCCACCCGCCGAATCGAGGCGGATGTTGACCGACGGACGCTGGTGATCGTCGAAGCCGGCCGAGGCATCGATGATGCGGTCGCCCGTGAAGATCACGTCCTTCTTCAGCAGCACCGGCGCCTGGTTGCCCTGGGTGAACAGCTCTTCACCCGGCGGCACCGGGTCGTTCGGGTTCGGGTGCGTGTTGATCGGATCGGCGAGGCGCGCTTCGAGCGTCGCGGTGCGGCCGATGATGTCCTTCGCCTTCGCGGTGTCCTGCACGCCCGGCAGCTCGACGACGATGCGGTCGCTACCTTGCTGCTGCAGGATCGGCTCGGACACGCCGAGTTCGTTCACGCGGTTGTGGAGCGTCGTCAGGTTCTGCTTGAGCGCGGCGTCCTCGACGGACTTCTGCACGGCCGGCGTGAACGTGCCGACGACCTGCGTGCCGCCGCCGCCGGGCTGGGTCGCCCATTGCAGTTCGGTGATCGACTGCGCGAGCAGCTTGCGGGCGTCTTCCGCCGTCTGCGCATCGCTGAAGTTGACGACCACGGACTGGTCGACGCGGCTCACGCCGCCGTCGCGGATGTTCTTGTCGCGCAGCAGCGTGCGCGCGTCGGACGCGTCGGAATCGAGCTTCTTCGTCAGCGCGCCCGTCATGTCGACCTGGAGCAGGAAGTGGACGCCGCCACGCAGGTCGAGGCCGAGATACATCGGCAGCGCGTGCAGGGAGGTCAGCCAGCGCGGCGACGCGCTCTGCAGGTTCAGCGCGACGACGTACTGCGGATCGTTCGGGTCGGTGTTCAGCGACTTCTGCAGCAGGTCCTTGACGCGCAGCTGCGTATCGGTGTCCTTCAGGCGCACGCGGATGTTCGCGTTGGTCGCCGTGTTCTCGAAGGTGACGTCGTCCGGCGTGATCTGCGCGGAGGCGAGCGCCGATTCGACCTGGGTCAGCGTGGTCGAGTCGAGCTTGACCGTGGCCTTGCCGCTCGACACCTGCACCGCCGGCGATTCGCCGAAGAAGTTGGGCAATGTGTACAGAAGGCCGATGGCGAGCGCCACGACCATCACGACATATTTCCAGAGTGGATAACGATTCATGAGGGAGCCGAACGGGTGGTTGGCGTGAAAGCGTCGCGTCCGGCGCCGCGGCGGCCCGCTCTCTCAGGCGGGCACGGCGCGGGGAGCCGGACGCTCGGTGAAGGGCTTACAGCGACTTGATCGTGCCCTTCGGCAGAATGGTCGTAACCGCGGCCTTCTGCACGGTGATTTCGGTGCCTTCGGCGATTTCGACGCCGATGTAGCCTTCGGTGACCTTCGTCACCTTGCCCACGAGGCCGCCGCTCGTGACGACTTCGTCGCCCTTGGCCATGGCCGCGAGCATGTTGCGGTGCTCCTTCTGACGCTTCATCTGCGGACGGATCATGATGAAGTAGAGCACGGCAAACATCAGGATGAGCGGCAGGAAGCTCATCAGGCTCGATTCGGCGCCACCGGCACCTTGGGCGAACGCGTTGGAAATGAACGGCACGTTGGTCTCTCCGTAGGGGAAGATCGAAAAATAAGCCGGTTATTCTACCACCGGCCCCATGCGCAAACGGCTCGGCAAATGCGCTTTCGGATCAAGCTGTTAAAGCGTGAACCGGTACCGTTGCGACTTGAATGGAAAGGCGATTGTAATGTTTGTCGGTTCCGAGCGGCAGTTGGGACGCGCTTGTTTAGGACGAGTCCCAAAAGATTTTCGATCCGTTTAGTGCTTGTCTTATCAAGGGCGGCTCGACCGCCCGTCAGTCGACCCCTCTGGCGCGATCCTCCGCGAAGCGCTGGCGGAACGCGTCGAACGTGTGGGTCTCGATCGCTTCGCGGATCTCGCTCATCAGCTGCAGGTAGTAGTGCAGGTTGTGGATGGTGTTGAGCTGGGCGCCGAGGATCTCGCCCACGCGGTGCAGGTGATGCAGGTAGCCGCGCGAGAAGTTCTGGCACGTGTAGCACGTGCAGCTCGCGTCGAGCGGCTTCAGCGAGTTCTTGTGCGTCGCGTTGCGGATCTTCACGTCGCCGAAGCGCGTGAACAGCCAGCCGTTGCGCGCGTTGCGGGTCGGCATCACGCAGTCGAACATGTCGACGCCGTTGGCGACGCCCTCGACCAGGTCCTCCGGCGTGCCCACGCCCATCAGGTAGTGCGGCTTGTTGGCCGGCAGCTTCGGGCCGACGTGGCGCAGCACGCGCATCATGTCTTCCTTCGGCTCGCCGACCGACAGCCCGCCGATCGCGAGGCCGTGGAAGCCGAGTTCCGCGAGGCCCGCGAGCGATTCGTCGCGCAGGTCCTCGAACATCCCGCCCTGGACGATCCCGAACAGCGCGTTCGGGTTGCCGAGCCGGTTGAACTCGTCGAGCGAGCGCTTCGCCCAGCGCAGCGACATGCGCATCGAGTCGGCCGCTTCCTTGTGCGTGGTCGGCACGCCGTTGGTCGCGTACGGCGTGCACTCGTCGAACTGCATCACGACGTCGGAGTTCAGCACCTTCTGGATCTGCATCGACACTTCCGGCGACAGGAACAGCTTGTCGCCGTTGATCGGCGACGCGAACGTCACGCCGTCCTCGGTGATCTTGCGCAGGTCGCCGAGCGAGAACACCTGGAAGCCGCCCGAGTCGGTCAGGATCGGCTTGTTCCAGCCCATGAAGGCGTGCAGGCCGCCGTGCGCGTCGATCGTGTCGAGGCCCGGGCGCAGCCACAGGTGGAACGTGTTGCCGAGGATGATCTGGGCCTTGATCTCGTGCAGCTCGCGCGGCTGGATCGCCTTCACGGTGCCGTACGTGCCGACCGGCATGAAGATCGGCGTTTCGACCACGCCGTGGTTGAGCTTCACGCGGCCGCGGCGCGCATGGCCGTCGGTCGTCAGCAGTTCGAATTCGAGCCCGTTCGCCGGGCGGTCCTGCACGGGGGTGTGCGTATCAGCGTGCGTATCGTGGGATGAACCTTCGGTCATCGTTGGATGCTCCTTGCTACCGGGCTGCTCTGCATGGGACCAGAGTAACCGCTAAAGCGCTAACTCTGGATCGCAAGTCCGGCGCATGTTGGAAACGCCGCCGGGAATCCGGCGGCGGGGAAAGCGGGTGCGTGCGAGCATCGCACGCACAACGTGAAAGCGGAACCTGGCCATTCGGTACGGCGGCCGGTCTCCGTGCCGCGCTTACGCGCTCGCCGCCTCCGGCGTGTCGCGCCGCGTGAGCAGCATCGCATCGCCGTAGCTGAAGAAGCGGTAGCGCTCGGCGATCGCGTGCCGGTACGCGGCGCGGATCGTCTCGACGCCCGCGAACGCGGACACCAGCATCAGCAGCGTCGACTTCGGCAGGTGGAAGTTCGTGACGAGCCGGTCGACCACGCGGAAACGATAGCCGGGCGTGATGAAGATGTCGGTCTCGGCCTGCGTGGCCGCGAGCGGGCGGCCCGCTTCGTCGGCCGTGCGCGCCGCGGCTTCGAGCGCGCGCATCGACGTCGTGCCGACCGCGATCACGTTGCCGCCGCGCGCACGGGTCGCGGCGATCTTGTCGACGAGCGACTGCGGCAGGTCGTACCACTCGCTGTGCATCTTGTGCTCGGCGATGTTGTCGACGCGCACCGGCTGGAACGTGCCGGCGCCGACGTGCAGCGTCAGCGTCGCGCGCTCGACGCCCATCGCGTCGAGCCGGTCGAGCATCGGCTGGTCGAAGTGCAGCCCGGCCGTGGGAGCAGCGACCGCGCCCGGGTTGCTCGCGTAGACGGTCTGGTAGCGCGTCTCGTCGGTCGCATCCGGATCGTGCTCGATATAGGGCGGCAGCGGCAGGCGGCCGTACTGCTCGATCAGGTCGAGGCACGGCGCGGGGAAGGTCAGCGTGAAGAACGGGTCGACTCGCTCGCCCACCGTCACGTCGAACGCATCGGCGAGCCGCAGCGTCGTGCCGGCGCCCGGCGACTTGCTCGCGCGGATCTGAGCGAGCGCCGTGTGCGTGCCGGTCACGCGCTCGATCAGCACCTCGATCTTGCCGCCGCTGGCCTTCTGGCCGAAGAAACGCGCCTTCAGCACCTTGGTATCGTTGAAGACGAGCAGGTCGCCGGCCGCGATGCACGACGGCAGCGCGGTGAAATGGCGGTCGACCAGGCGGGCGGGCGCGACGGTGCCGTCGACCTCGAGCAGGCGGCTCGCGGTGCGATCGGGCAGCGCGGTTTGTGCAATCAGCTCGGGCGGCAGATTGAAATCGAAATCGGAAAGCGTGAACATGCGGGCTGGTTCGAAGCGGCCGGCGGGCGTCGCCGGCAGGGCGGAAACGCGTAAATCGGGCGCGCGAGCCGCTATGATGGCGGGATGCGCGGCCTGGCCGGCGTCGTTCGTTCGGACGACGTGAAAGCCGCTATTGTACTTGCCTTGCGAAGCACCCAGACGATCCGATGCCTGTGTCACCACGCCGTTCCCCCGCAGCCGTTGCCGATTCCGCCGATCCGTTCGACGCGGAAGATGTCGCGCCGCCCGCGCCACGCGCGGGCGAGCGTGATTCCGCCGAGCGCGCCGCACCGCGCCGCGCCGGCCCGAAGCGCGGCGCCGACGGCAGGCTCGCGCAACCGGCCGCCGCCGCGCCCGATGCCGATGGCGCGGCTGACGGCGACGCGGCAGGCGCGGCCGGCGCGAAGCGCAAGAAGAAGCCCGCCGCCGATAAACCCGTGAAGACCGCCGACAAGCTCGCGAAGCTCGGCCTCACGCGCTCGATCGATCTCGTGCTGCATCTGCCGATGCGCTACGAGGACGAAACCACGCTCACGCCGATCGGCGAGCTGCTGCCGGGCGGCATTGCGCAGACCGAAGGTGTCGTGTTCGACAGCGAGGTCGCGTACCGGCCGCGCCGCCAGCTGGTCGTGAAGATCCAGGACGACGACGGCGAGCAGCTCGTGCTGCGCTTCCTGAATTTCTACGGCTCGCAGGTCAAGCAGATGGCCGTCGGCCAGCGGCTGCGCGTGCGCGGCGACGTGCGCGGCGGCTTCTTCGGGATGGAGATGGTGCATCCGGCGGTGCGCGTGGTCGAAGCGGATGCGCCGCTGCCGCAAGTGCTCACGCCCGTCTATCCGAGCACGGCCGGCGTGTCGCAGGCCTATCTGCGCAAGGCGATCGAGAACGCGGTCGAGCGCACGCCGCTGCCCGAGCTGCTGCCGCCCGAGATCCAGCGCGACTATCTGAAGCCGCTCGACGTGCCGACGCTCGAGCAGGCGGTGCGCATCCTGCACCACCCGCGCGTCGATTCCGACGAAGCCGCGCTGATGGACGGCTCGCATCCGGCGTGGACGCGCATCAAGTTCGAAGAGCTGCTCGCGCAGCAGTTGTCGCTCAAGCGCGCGCACGAGGAGCGCCGCACGCGTGCGGCGCCCGCGATGCCGCGCCGCAGCGCGAGCGATGCCGATGCGTTGACGACCCGGCTCTACGCCGCACTGCCGTTCACGCTGACGGGCGCGCAGGCGCGCGTCGTCGACGAAATCGCGAACGATCTTACCCTTGCGCACCCGATGCAGCGCCTGCTGCAGGGCGACGTCGGCAGCGGCAAGACGGTCGTCGCGGCGCTGGCCGCCACGCAGGCGATCGACGCCGGCTACCAGGCCGCGCTGATGGCGCCCACCGAAATCCTCGCGGAACAGCACGCGCGCAAGCTGCGCGCGTGGCTCGAGCCGCTGGGCGTCACGGTCGCGTGGCTCGCGGGCAGCCTGAAGGCGAAGGAGAAGCGCGCGGCGATCGAGGCGGCCGCGCTCGGCACCGCGCAGCTCGTGATCGGCACGCACGCGATCATCCAGGACACGGTCGAATTCGCGCGGCTCGGCCTCGTGATCGTCGACGAACAGCACCGTTTCGGCGTCGAGCAGCGGCTCGCGCTGCGTGCGAAGGCCGCGAATGCGGCCAACGGCGCGCGCGACTTCCAGCCGCACCAGCTGATGATGTCGGCCACGCCGATTCCGCGCACGCTCGCGATGACGTATTACGCCGATCTCGAAGTCTCGACGATCGACGAGCTGCCGCCGGGCCGCACGCCCGTGCTGACGCGCCTCGTCGGCGATGCGCGGCGCGAGGAGGTGATCGCCCGCGTGCGCGAGGCCGCGCTGACCGGGCGCCAGGTGTACTGGGTGTGCCCGCTGATCGAGGAGAGCGAGACGCTGCAGCTGCAGACGGCCGTCGAGACCTACGAGACGCTGGCCGCCGCGCTCCCGGAGCTGAAGGTCGGGCTCGTGCACGGCCGGCTGTCGCCGGCCGACAAGGCGGCCGTGATGGAAGCGTTCACGCGCAACGACGTGCAGCTGCTCGTCGCGACGACCGTGATCGAGGTCGGCGTCGACGTGCCGAACGCGTCGCTGATGGTGATCGAGCACGCCGAGCGTTTCGGCCTGGCGCAGCTGCACCAGCTGCGCGGCCGGGTCGGGCGCGGCACCGCGGCATCGGTATGCGTGCTGCTGTACACGGGGCCGCTGTCGCTCACGGGCCGCGAGCGGCTGAAGACGATGCGTGAGACGACCGACGGCTTCGAGATCGCACGGCGCGACCTCGAGATCCGCGGCCCCGGCGAATTCCTCGGTGCACGCCAATCGGGTGCGGCAATGCTGCGCTTCGCGAACCTCGAGACCGACGGCTGGCTGATCGAGCCGGCCCGGGAAGCCGCGTCGCGGCTGATTGCCGCGTATCCGGAGGTCGTCACGCAGCATCTCGCGCGCTGGCTCGGCGCGCGGGAACAGTATCTGAAGGCCTGATCCGCAGGTCGGGGCCGGATTTAAAACCGCCGTTTGACGCATTCCGATGCAGAGAAACTTGGCGAACCGGTGTCACAGGGTGTATAAATTAAACCTATCGCTTGTATATCTCTGATTGACCCACAATGACGCTGACTGAATTGAAATACATCGTCGCGGTCGCGCGCGAACGGCATTTCGGCCGCGCGGCCGAAGCATGCTTCGTGAGCCAGCCGACGCTGTCGGTGGCGATCAAGAAGCTCGAAGACGAGCTCAACGTGCAGATTTTCGAACGCGGCGCGAGCGAAGTGAGCGTCACGCCGATCGGTGACCAGATCGTCACGCAGGCGCAGCGCGTGCTCGAGCAGACCTTCGCGATCAAGGAGATCGCGAAGCAGGGCAAGGATCCGCTGGTCGGCCCGTTCCGCCTCGGGGTGATCTACACGATCGGGCCCTATCTGCTGCCGACGCTCGTCAAACAGATGATCCAGCGGGTCCCGCAGATGCCGCTGATGCTGCAGGAAAACTACACGCTGAAGCTGCTCGAACTGCTCAAGCAGGGCGAGATCGACGCGGCGATCATGGCGCTGCCGTTTCCGGAAACCGGCCTGATGGTGCGCCCGCTGTACGACGAACCGTTCGTCGTCGCGCTGCCCGCCGGCCATCCGTGGGAGAAGCGCGAGGAAATCGATGCCGAGGATCTCAAGCAGGAAACCATGCTGCTGCTCGGCAACGGCCACTGCTTCCGCGATCACGTGCTCGGCGTGTGCCCGGAGCTGATGCGCTTCTCGCAGACGGCCGACGGCATCCAGAAGACCTTCGAGGGCTCGTCGCTCGAGACGATCCGCCACATGGTCGCAAGCGGTGTCGGCATCACCGTGCTGCCGCGGATGTCGGTCGCCGAGGTCGGCCCGCGCGCGAACGGCCCCGATGCCGAACTGTTGTCATACGTGCCGTTCAACGAGCCGGTGCCCGACCGCCGCGTGGTGCTCGTGTGGCGCAAGAGCTTCACGCGGATGCCCGCGATCGACGCGATCAGCGACGCGATTTCCGCGTGCGAGCTGCCGGGTGTCGCGAAGCTCGACATGCCGGCGACGATGAACTGAGCACGCTGCGCCATGCGCGTGTGGCAGCATGATGAACGGGGTCTTGCGACCCCGTTTATTTTTCTCTATCGAATAGATGAAATTTATCAAATTCAATTGATCGATAGATCTATATAGAATCTTCTCCATGGATCGGCGTGAGGTCGACGACCGATCAGCACGTTGAATGCAAGCGTCAAAGGAGGATGTCATGATGCGGTCGGTATTGCAGCACGCGCAGCGGAACATCCCGTCGCGCGACGCGGTCGTACATCGCGCCAGGGCGGCGGTTCGCAGCCTGCGTCCGATTGCGTTCGCGTACCTGGCGGACCGTGTGTATGGCGGATGAGTGCCGCCGCACGCCGGTCCTGTGTGCCCCCGACTAACTGCCGCCGAGCCATGAGGGAGCATTGCATGTCCGATACCCGAAAAGCTGCCCGCGGCGCCGGCACGACGACCGCCGGCAGCCGCGTTCCCGAGCGCGCCGCCTGCGGCGCGTCGCAGCGGGAACGCGGGTCGCAGGCCGCGCACGACGTCCCGTAGTACGACAGGAGGAACCGCCTGTTCCGTTTCATCCCCCCGCAATGCTCCACGAACCGCGCCTGGCACGTGGGGGCCTATGAGCAAGACAAGGAGAAAAAGCATGTCGAACGAAACGAAGTGCCCGTTCAACCACACCGCTGGTGGCGGCACGACGAACAAGGACTGGTGGCCGAATCAGCTGAACCTGAACGTCCTGCATCGGCATTCGGCGCTGTCCGATCCGATGGACCCGGATTTCGACTACGCCGAAGCGTTCAAGCAGCTTGACCTCGAGGCGGTGAAGAAGGACCTGCACGCGTTGATGACGGCGTCGCAGGACTGGTGGCCGGCCGACTTCGGCCACTATGGCGGCCTGTTCGTCCGCATGGCCTGGCACAGCGCCGGCACGTACCGCACGGCCGACGGCCGCGGCGGCGCGGGCGGCGGGCAGCAGCGCTTCGCGCCGCTCAACAGCTGGCCGGACAACGTCAGTCTCGACAAGGCGCGCCGCCTGCTGTGGCCGATCAAGCAGAAGTACGGCCGCAACATCTCGTGGGCCGACCTGTTGATCCTGACCGGCAACGTCGCGCTCGAATCGATGGGCTTCAAGACCTTCGGCTACGCCGGCGGCCGCGTCGATACGTGGGAACCGGACGACGTGTACTGGGGTTCGGAAAAGATCTGGCTGGAACTGAGCGGCGGCCCGAACAGCCGCTACTCCGGCAAGCGCGAGCTCGAAAGCCCGCTCGCCGCGGTGCAGATGGGCCTCATCTACGTGAACCCGGAAGGCCCGGACGGCAACCCCGACCCGGTCGCCGCCGCGCATGACATCCGCGAGACATTCGCGCGCATGGCGATGAACGACGAAGAGACGGTCGCGCTGATCGCGGGCGGCCACACGTTCGGCAAGACGCACGGCGCCGGTCCGGCGTCGAACGTCGGCCCCGAGCCGGAAGCCGCGGGCCTCGAGGAGCAGGGGCTCGGCTGGAAGAGCACGTTCGGCACGGGCAAGGGCAAGGATGCCATCACGAGCGGCCTCGAAGTCACGTGGACCTCGACGCCGACGCAGTGGAGCAACGACTTCTTCAAGCACCTGTTCAGCTACGAGTGGGAGCTCACGAAGAGCCCGGCCGGCGCGCACCAGTGGGTCGCGAAGGACGCAGGCGAAGTGATTCCGGATGCGTTCGACGCGTCGAAGAAGCATCGCCCGACGATGTTGACGACCGACCTGTCGCTGCGTTTCGATCCGGCCTACGAGAAGATTTCGCGCCGTTTCTACGAGAACCCGGCCGAGTTCGCCGACGCGTTCGCACGCGCGTGGTTCAAGCTCACGCACCGCGACATGGGCCCGCGTTCCCGCTATCTCGGTCCGGACGTGCCGGCGGAACACCTGCTGTGGCAGGACCCGATCCCGGCCGTCGATCATCCGCTGATCGACGAAGCCGACGTCGCGGCGCTGAAGGCGAAGGTGCTGGCCACGGGCCTGTCGGTGTCGCAGCTCGTGTCGACCGCCTGGGCGTCGGCTGCGACGTTCCGCGGGTCGGACAAGCGCGGCGGTGCGAACGGTGCGCGGATCCGCCTGGCGCCGCAGAAGGACTGGGAAGTGAACCGTCCGGCTGAGCTCGCGAAGGTGCTCGAGACGCTCGAGGGCGTGCAGAAGGCGTTCAACGATGCGCAGACGGGCGGCAAGAAGGTGTCGCTCGCCGACCTGATCGTGCTGGCCGGTGCGGCCGGCGTCGAGCAGGCCGCGAAGAATGCGGGTATCGCCGTGACGGTGCCGTTCGCACCGGGCCGTGCGGATGCGTCGCAGGAAGAGACTGATGTCGAGGCGATGGCCGTGCTCGAGCCGGTGGCGGACGGGTTCCGCAACTACCTGAAGAGCGCGTACAAGACGCCGGCCGAGGCGCTGCTGGTCGACAAGGCGCAACTGCTGACGCTGACCGCGCCCGAGATGACGGTGCTCGTCGGTGGCCTGCGCGTGCTGGGGGCGAACGCCGGCGATGCGAAGCGGGGCGTGTTCACCGACCGTCCGGAAGCGCTGACGAACGACTTCTTCGTGAACCTGCTCGACATGGGCACGGAATGGAAGCCGGTGTCGGCCGCGAACGACGTGTTCGAAGGGCGCGATCGGGCGACGGGCCAGGTCAAGTGGACGGGCTCGCGCGTCGACCTGATCTTCGGCTCGCATGCGCAACTGCGTGCGCTGGCCGAGGTGTACGGCAGCGCGGATGCGAAGGAGAAGTTCGCGCACGACTTCGTCGCGGCCTGGAACAAGGTGATGAACCTGGACCGCTTCGACCTCGCGTAAGCGTCGCCGCGCGGTAGTGCGGTGAGGCAGTAACGGGAAACGGCCGGTCGTCCGGCCGGCCGTTTCTCCCGACCCTGGGTTTTGTTGAAGGAGTGACGATCATGACGCAAATGATGCAGAACATGCGTGCTGCCCTGGCGACGCCGGGCGAGGTCGCGCGATACGTTGTCGGATCCGCCATCGTCATCGGCGGTGCGGCCGAACTGGTGTCGCAGGCGCTGCACGCGATCGCGGCCGCCTGAGCGCGGCGTTTCGCTCGCCACGCGCGTGCGGCAGGTGTGGTATCAATAGGCAGGTAGTCCCGATTCACTTTCGTTGCCCTGCTTCATTGAATAAGGAGTCCGAACATGGCCAGGAAAGCTCAAGCTGCCCAGATCAACATCGGCATCAGCGACAAGGACCGCAAGAAGATCGCGGAGGGCCTGTCGCACCTGCTTGCCGACACGTTCACGCTGTACCTGAAGACCCACAATTTCCACTGGAACGTCACGGGGCCGATGTTCAACACGCTGCACCTGATGTTCGAGGAGCAGTACAACGAACTGTGGCTCGCGGTCGATTCGGTGGCCGAGCGCATTCGCACGCTCGGCGTCGTCGCGCCGGGCACCTTCGGCGATTTCGCAAAACTGTCGTCGGTGCCGGAAGCGAAGGGCGTGCCGGCCGCGGAAGACATGATCCGCCAGCTCGTCGAAGGGCACGAGGCCGTCGTGCGCACCGCGCGTGCGATCTTTCCGCTTGCCGATGCGGCGAGCGACGAGCCGACCGCCGACCTGCTGACGCAGCGTCTGCAGATTCATGAAAAAACCGCGTGGATGCTGCGGTCGCTGCTCGCATAGGCGCGCAACGCGCGGCAGGCTGGCCGAGGCCTGCGCATCGGGACTCCGGCCCTGATTGATCCACCGCCGCCGGGCCGAACCCAGTCCGGCGCCCGGCGCGGATCCGTGCCGGGCGCCGGCTCTGTCCCTTGATTGATGCGCGTTGCGGCTCGGCCACGTGCAGCGGGCGCGGGCCGCGCGCCGGCGTCCGGCCGTGATCGCCCGCGGGCCGCGCCGACATGACGCGAAGCACCGCTCGGCTCTAAAATGCCGGGGTTATCTTCCCGGTGCTTCGCCATGCTTGCCCGCTTTCCCCTGTATCTGCGGCTCGTCCGGATGGACAAGCCGATCGGCAGCCTGCTGCTGCTGTGGCCGACGCTCAACGCGCTGTGGATCGCGTCCGACGGCCATCCGCGCTGGCCGCTGCTCGTGATCTTCTCGCTCGGCACGCTGCTGATGCGCTCGGCCGGTTGCGCGATGAACGACTACGCCGACCGCGACTTCGACCGCCACGTGAAGCGCACGGCCGACCGGCCGCTGACGTCGGGCAAGATCCGCGCATGGGAAGCCATCGCGATCGCGGTCGGGCTCGCCTTCATCTCGTTCCTGCTGATCCTGCCGCTCAACACGCTGACGAAGCAGCTGTCCGTCGTCGCGCTGTTCGTCGCGGGCTCGTATCCGTTCATGAAGCGCTTCTTCGCGATTCCGCAGGCCTATCTGGGCATCGCATTCGGCTTCGGCATCCCGATGGCGTTCGCGGCCGTGCAGGACACGGTGCCGACGATCGCGTGGGTGATGCTGGTCGCGAACATTTTCTGGTCGGTCGCGTACGACACCGAATACGCGATGGTCGATCGCGACGACGACATCAAGATCGGCATCCGCACGTCCGCGCTGACGTTCGGCCGCTTCGACGTCGCGGCCGTGATGCTGTGCTACGCGGTGACGCTCGGCATCTACGTGTGGATCGGGGTGACGCTCGGCTTCGGCCTCGCATACTGGGCCGGCTGGGCGGCGGCGGTCGGTTGCGCGCTGTATCACTACACGCTGATCAAGGACCGCGAGCGGATGCCGTGCTTCGCGGCATTCCGGCACAACAACTGGCTCGGCGGCGTGCTGTTCGCCGGGATCGCCGTGCATTACCTGCTGGCGGGGAGCTGAATGTCGCGGTCTCACCGCAGGCGGTAGGCGGTGCGGGACGCGGTACCAACAAAAAAGCGGCCTGGGCCGCTTTTTTGTTGTTCGTGCACGTCAGCATGACGGGGCGGGGCGCCCAACGCATGAAGCGTGCGCCGGGCCGGCACCGCCGGCGCGTTTATGCGCGGCCGAGCTCGTCGCCCATTTCCTTCGCGCGCGCTTCGGCCGCGAGTGCGCCGCGCACGATCGCATCCTTCACGTGTTGCGCGTCGAACGACGCGAGCGCGGCGGCCGTCGTGCCGCCCTTCGACGTCACGCGCTCGCGCAGCACGCTTGCCGGCTCGCCCGATTGCGCGGCGAGTTGCGCGGCGCCCGTGAACGTCGCGACCGCGAGCGCGCGGCCCTGTTCGTCGTTCATGCCGAGCTGGCGCGCGGCTTCCTGCAGCGCTTCGATGAAATAGAACACGTAGGCCGGGCCGCTGCCCGAAATGGCCGTGACGGCGTCGAGCTTCGACTCGTCGTCGAACCACACGATTTCACCGACTGCACCCAGCACGTTCGACGCGAGTTCGCGGCCCGCCGCGTCGACGCCCGGCAGCGCCGCGAGGCCCGTCACGCCCATGCCGACGAGCGCGGGCGTGTTCGGCATCGTGCGCACGACGCGTGCGTAGTCGCCGAGCCAGCGCGCGAGATCGCTGCCGCGGATTCCGGCCGCGATGCTGATCACGAGCTGCGTCTTCAGGTGCGGCGCGAGCGCCTGCGCGACGTCCTTCAGTACCTGCGGCTTCACCGCGAGCACGACCGCGTCGTAGTCGGCGAGCGTCGCGTCGATGGCCGCGCCGGTGCGCACGCCGAACTGCTGGGCGGCGCGCGTGCGCACCTCTTCGTTGACGTCGATGGCATACAGGCCGTCAGCGGCGACGCCGCGCTTGATCAGGCCGCCGATCAGGGCCGCGGCCATGTTGCCGCCGCCGATGAATGCGATTTTCATGATGTCGGATTGAGCGAGTGAGTGAACGGAAAGGCGTAAAAGGGCGTGGCGTTCAGTGCGAGTAATCGCGCGCGCCGAAGATCGCGGTGCCGACGCGCACGATCGTCGCGCCTTCGAGCACGGCCGCGTCGAGATCGGCGGACATGCCCATCGACAACGTGTCGAGCGGCAGGCCGTCGGCGCGCAACGTGTCGAACAGCGCGCGCAGCGCACGATGCGGCGCGCGTTGCGCGTCGGTGTCGCCGGCCGGTTCGGGAATCGCCATCAGCCCGCGCAGCCGCAGCGACGGCAGCGCGGCGACCGCGCGCGCAACCTCGGCCACGTCGGCCGGCGCAACGCCGCTCTTCGACGCCTCGCTGCTGATGTTCACCTGCACGCACACGTTGAGCGGCGGCAGGTGCGCGGGGCGCTGTTCCGACAGGCGCTGCGCGATCTTCAGCCGGTCGACCGAATGGACCCAGTCGAAGCGTTCGGCAACGGGGCGCGTCTTGTTCGATTGCAGCGGCCCGATGAAATGCCATTCGAGGTCCGCACGCAGGTCGGCGAGCGCGTCGATCTTGTCGATCGATTCCTGCACGTAGTTTTCGCCGAACGCACGCTGCCCGGCCGCATGCGCGGCGCGCACGTCGTCGGCGGGAAACGTCTTGGACACGGCGAGCAGCGACACGGTGGCGGGATCGCGGCCGGCCGCGCGGGCGGCGTCGGCGATGCGGCGATGAACGGAGGCGAGACGGGCGGCGAGATCGGACATGACGGGCACGAAAGCAGGCACGGAAGCGGGCATGGTGCGGATGCGCCGCGGCACGCGACGCATCGATTCGCCCATTATACGGACGCCGTGCGCGACGCCCTGCGTCCCCCCGTCATTCGTATGCGCACGCGCTAGCCGTACAGCAGATGCTCGACGAGCTGGATCCAGTGGCTGACCGGAATCTGCGTGCCGCTTTGCAGGTGCGCGATGCAGCCGATGTTGCCGGAGACGATCATCTGCGGTTCGAGCGCCTGCAGCTTCAGCAGCTTCTGCTTGCGCAACCGGTACGACAGCGACGGCTGCGTCAGCGAATAGGTGCCGGCCGACCCGCAGCACAGGTGGCTGTCGGCCGGCAGCCGCACGTCGATGCCGAGCGTCTCGAGCAGGCGTTCGACCTTGCCGCGCGACTGCTGGCCGTGCTGCAGCGTGCACGGCGGGTGGTACGCGACCGTATGGATCGCGCGCCGCCGCGCGAGCGTCGCGAGCTCGGCCTCGAACGCGAGCAGCACGTCGGAGATGTCGCGCGTGAGCGATACGATGCGCTGCGCTTTCTCCGCGTAGGCCGGGTCGTCGCGCAGCAGGTGCGCGTATTCGAGCACCGTCGCGCCGCAGCCCGACGCGTTCATCACGATCGCCTCGACACCCTGTTCGACATGGGGCCACCACGCGTCGATGTTGCGGCGCGCGTCGTCGAGCGCTTCGTCGTGATAGTTCAGGTGCAGTCGGATCGCGCCGCAGCAGCCCGCGTCGGGCGAGACGACCGTCTCGATGCCGAGCGCGTCCAGCACGCGCGCGGTCGCGATGTTGATGTTCGGCAGCATCGACGGCTGCACGCAGCCGCCGAGCATCAGCATCTTGCGCGTATGCGTGAGGTGCGGCCATTCGAGCAGCCGCGTGCGCGGCGGCACCTTGTCGCGCAGCCGCTTCGGCAGCAGCGGCCGCACGTGCTGGCCGAGCCGCATCACCGGCGAGAACAGCGCCTCGTTCGGCACCAGGCTCGCGAGCAGGCGGCGCACGAGACGCTGCTGCGCCGGGCGCTGCACCTGCGCCTCGACGTGCTTGCGGCCGATCTCGACGAGCCGGCCGTACTGGACGCCGGACGGGCAGGTCGTCTCGCAGCTGCGGCACGTGAGGCAACGGTCGAGGTGCTGCTGCGTGCTGCGCGTGACGGGTGCGCCTTCGACCATCTGCTTGATCAGGTAGATCCGGCCGCGCGGGCCGTCGAGTTCGTCGCCGAGCAACTGATAGGTCGGGCAGGTCGCGGTGCAGAACCCGCAATGCACGCACTTGCGCAATATCGCGTCGGCTTCGTCGCCGTCGGGCGTATTGCGGATGAAATCGGCGAGGTTCGTTTGCATCGAGCCCTCAGAGATCGGGATAGAGCCGGCCGCGGTTGAAGATGCGCGCGGGATCGAACGCGGCCTTCAGCCCGCGGTGGATTTTCATCATCGGGGCGGGGAGCGGCGTGAACACGCCCGCGCTGCGGTCGTACGCGTCGCCCGCGCGGAACAGCGTCGCGTGGCCGCCGGCCTGCTTCGCGCTCATCCGCACGGTCTGCGCGTCGGCGTCGGTGATCCACCAGCGCTGCGCGCCTCCCCATTCCATCAGCTGGGTGCCGGGCAGGTGCATCGGTTCGGTGATCGACGGCAGCGCGAGGCGCCACAGTGCGTAGCCTGGCGGGATGCCGTTGAAGAACGGGTCGGTATGCTCGCGCAGGCCGGCCCAGAAGCGCTCGGCCTCGACCGCGTCGACGACTTCGCCGCCGAGCAGCGTCTTCGCGGCTTTCACGGCCGCTTCGGCGCCCGACAGGCGCAGCACGAGCGTGCCGTTGCGCCAGCCGCTCGCGCTGACGGGCAGCGGATGGCCGCCCCATTCGTTGAGCTTGCGCACCGCGTCGGTCGCGGTCATCTCGAACTTCAGCGTGACTTCGGCGACGGGCATCGGCAGCACCTTGATCGACAGGTCGAGCATCAGCCCGAGCGTGCCGAGCGCGCCGGCCATCAGCCGCGACACGTCGTAGCCGGCGACGTTCTTCACGACCTGACCGCCGAACCGCAGCATTTCGCCGCGGCCGTTCATCAGCGTGACGCCGAGCACGAAATCGCGCGGCGCGCCGCAGGTGGCGCGTCGCGGGCCCGCCAGGCCGGCCGCGACGCAGCCGCCGACGGTGGCCGCACGGCCGAAATGCGGCGGCTCGAACGGCAGCATCTGGCCGCACTCGGCGAGGACGGTTTCAAGCTGCGCGAGCGGCGTGCCCGCGCGGACCGTGACGACGAGTTCGGCCGGGTCGTACGACACCACGCCCTGAAACGCGCGCGTGTCGAGTATTTCGCCCTCGAGCGCCTGGCCGTACCAGTCCTTGGTGCCGCCGCCGCGAATCCGCAGCGGCCGGCCGTCGGCACTGGCGGCGCGGACACGCTCGGCCCATCCGGCGACGATGTCGTCCTCTTCCATGTTCTGTTGCTGCCTCGACTTGTTGTTCGGTCGATTGTACCGGGGTGGCGCGAATCCACATCGCGACTATCCCTAAGCCCCGTATTGCAGGCCGCAAGCTTGCGCCGTCGCTCGAGCGGGCCGCGCGGGCGCGTCCCGCCGCCGCGACCCGCCCGCCGGCACGGGCCGCGTACCGAGGGTGAGGCTCAGAAGCGCGGCAGGTCGGGGTGCGGCAGCAGCCCGCCGCGCACGTGCTGGCGACCGTACTCGGCGCAGCGCGCGCGGGTCGGGATGCCCTTGTCCGGGTTCAGCAGCCCCGCCGGATCGAACGCGCGCTTGACCGCGAAGAACGCATCGCGCTCCTGCGGCGAGAACTGTACGCACATCGAATTGAGCTTCTCGATGCCGACGCCGTGCTCGCCCGTCACGCTGCCGCCGAATTCCACGCAGCATTCGAGGATTTCCGCGCCGAACTGCTCGGCACGGTGCAGCTCGTCCGGATCGTTCGCGTTGTACAGGATCAGCGGATGCATGTTGCCGTCGCCCGCATGGAACACGTTGATGCAGCGCAGCCCGTAGCGCGTTTCGAGCTGTTCGATGCGCGCGAGCAGCGGGCCGATCGCGCGGCGCGGCACGGTGCCGTCCATGCAGTAATAGTCGGGCGAAATCCGGCCGGCGGCCGGGAACGCGTTCTTGCGGCCCGACCAGTAGCGCAGCCGCTCGCTCTCGTTGCGCGATACCTGAATGCGTGTCGCGCCATGCTCGCGCAGCACGGCCGTCATCCGCACGATCTCCTCGGCGACTTCTTCCGGCGTGCCGTCCGATTCGCACAGCAGGATCGCCTTCGCGTCGAGGTCGTAGCCGGCATGCGTGAAGGACTCGACGGCCTGCGTGGCCGGCTTGTCCATCATTTCGAGCCCGGCCGGGATGATGCCCGACGCGATGATCGCCGCGACGGCCTCGCCGCCCTTGACGACGTCGTCGAAGCTCGCCATCACGAGCTGGGCCGTTTGCGGTTTCGGGATCAGTTTCACCGTGACCTCGGTGACGATCGCGAACATCCCTTCGCTGCCGATCATCACGGCGAGCAGGTCGAGGCCCGGCATGTCGAGCGCGAGCGAGCCGAATTCGACGATCTCGCCGTCGATCGTCACCGCGCGCACGCGCATCACGTTGTGCACGGTCAGCCCGTATTTCAGGCAGTGGACGCCGCCGGAATTTTCCGCGACGTTGCCGCCGATCGTGCACGCGATCTGCGACGACGGATCGGGCGCGTAATACAGGCCGTACGGCGCGGCGGCTTCCGAGATCGCGAGGTTGCGCACGCCGGGCTGCACGGTCGCCGTGCGCGCGTAGGGATCGACTTCGACGATGCGCGTGAAGCGCGCCAGCGACAGCACGACGCCGAGCGCGATCGGCAGCGCGCCGCCCGACAGGCTCGTGCCCGCGCCGCGCGGCACGATCGGCACTTCCATGCGGCGGCAGATCTGCACGATCCGCTGCACCTGCGATTCCGTTTCGGGCAGCGCGACCGCGAGCGGCAGGCGGCGGTATGCGGACAGGCCGTCGCATTCGTACGGCGCCGTGTCTTCGTCGCGGTACAGCAGGCAGTGCGTCGGCAGCACGGCCATCAGCGCCTGCACGACTTCGCGCTGGCGCTGCGCGCGTGCCGCGCTCGACAGTTCGACGGGAGCGTTCATGGAGTCTCCTGCAGCAGGCGGCGCGGTATCGCGCCACCGTGTCAGCACGTGAAAATCTTGCCCGGATTCATCAGGTTGCGCGGATCGAGCGCGAGCTTGATCGCCCGCATCGTGTCGATCGCGTTGTCGCCGTGCTCCTTCGGCAGGAAGCGCATCTTGTGCAGCCCGACGCCGTGCTCGCCCGTGCAGGTGCCGCCGAGGCGCAGCGCGCGTTCGACGATCCGGTCGTTGATGTGCTCGGCCTCGGCGATTTCCTCGGGCTTGTCGGGATCGATCAGGATCGCGACGTGGAAATTGCCGTCGCCGACGTGGCCGACGATCGGGCAGGGCAGCGACGACGCGCGCAGGTCGACCTCGGTTTCCTCGACGCACGCGGCGAGCTGCGAGATCGGCACGCACACGTCGGTCGTCACCGCGCGGCAGCCGGGTTTCAACTGCAGCATCGCGAAATACGCGTTGTGGCGGGCGGCCCACAGACGGCTGCGATCCTCGGGGCGGGTCGCCCATTCGAAGCCCTGGCCGTTGTTCTGGCCGGCGAGCGCCTGCACGAGCTCGGCCTGCTCCTTCACGCCGGCCTCGGTGCCGTGGAATTCGAAGAACAGCGTCGGCGCTTCGGCGAGCGTCAGGTTCGAATGGCGGTTGATCGAGCGCACCGCGAGCGCGTCGACGAATTCGACGCGCGCGATCGGCACGCCGATCTGGATCGTCTCGATCACGGTGCGCACCGCGTCGCCCATCGACGGGAACGTGCAGATCGCGGCGGATACGGCTTCGGGCAGCGGATGCAGGCGCAGCGTGATCTCGGTGATCACGCCGAGCGTGCCCTCGGAGCCGACGAACAGGCGCGTGAGGTCGTAGCCGGCCGACGACTTGCGGGCGCGCGAGCCGGTTTTCACCACGCGGCCGTCGGCGAGCACGGCGGTCAGGCCGAGCACGTTCTCGCGCATCGTGCCGTAGCGCACGGCGTTGGTGCCCGACGCGCGCGTGGCGGTCATCCCGCCGATGCTCGCGTCGGCGCCCGGGTCGATCGGGAAGAACAGACCGGTGTCGCGCAGCGCTTCGTTGAGCGCCTTGCGCGTGATGCCCGGTTCCACCGTCACGGTCAGGTCTTCGGCGTTGATCGACAGCACGCGGTTCATTTCCGACAGGTCGAGCGACACGCCGCCGCGCACCGCGAGCAGATGGCCCTCGAGCGACGAGCCGGCGCCGTACGGGATCAGCGGCACGCTGTACAGCGAGCACAGCGACACGACTTCGCGCACGTCGTCCGCGCTGTGCGCGAACACGACGGCGTCGGGCAGTTGCGGGTCGAACGGCGATTCGTCGCGGCCGTGGTGGGCGCGGACGGCGTCAGCGGTCGACACGCGCTCGCCGAAGGCGGCGCGCAGCGCATCGAGCATGGCAGGGGGAAGGGGGCGGCGCGTGGCGGCCGGCCGGGCAGGGTGATTCACGTACGTCTCCTTGTCGATCCGGGTGAGCGCGTTGGCGCCGGCCCGGCTCCCGTGCTGCAGGGTTTCGGCCCATTCTACGCTGTAACGCCCGCTGCGCCCGCCTCCGCGGGCTGCGATAATCGCGTTCGAACGCAACCGGGCCGCGTCGCGGCCACGCACGAGAGGACATTCGCATGGGCAACCGCTTGAGCAAGATCGCCACGCGCACGGGCGACGATGGCACCACCGGGCTCGGCGACGGCCGGCGCATCGGCAAGGACGACACGCGGATCGCCGCGATCGGCGACGTCGACGAACTGAACTCAAGCCTCGGCGTGCTGCTCGCCGAAACGCTGCCGGACGAGATCCGCACGGCGCTCGTGACGATCCAGCACGACCTGTTCGATCTCGGCGGCGAACTGTGCATTCCCGGCCATTCCGTGCTCGACGACACGCATCTCGCGCGTCTCGACCGCTGGCTCGCCGACTACAACGCGACGCTGCCGCCGCTGAAGGAATTCATCCTGCCGGCCGGCTCGCGCGCGGCGTCGCTCGCGCACGTGTGCCGAACCGTATGCCGCCGCGCGGAGCGTTCGATCGTCGCGCTCGGGCGCACCGAGACGCTCAACGACGCGCCGCGGCGCTACGTGAACCGGCTGTCGGACCTGCTGTTCGTGCTGGCCCGCGTGCTGAACCGCACCGACGGCGGATCCGACGTGCTGTGGGAGCGCGGCCGCGTCCGCTGACGGTTTGCCCCTTTGACGCACTGCGACAATTTGCCCGGGGAGCGTTCATTTTTAAAGATGTATTGTGTGTGCATGTTTAACGGAGAACGAACATGACCCACATCACCGCTGACCAGATGGCTCGCGTGAAGGCCACTGCCCCTGTCCTCGCCGTGCACGGCGCGACGATCACGAAGCACTTCTACCAGCGCATGTTCGCGCGCCATCCGGAACTGAAGAACCTGTTCAACCAGACGCACCAGAAGACGGGCAGCCAACCGGAAACGCTCGCGAAGGCCGTCTACGCGTATGCGGCGAACATCGACAACCTCGGCGCGCTGGGCGGCGCCGTGACCCGGATCGCGCACAAGCACGCGAGCCTGAACATCCGCCCCGAGCATTACCCGATCGTCGGCGAGAACCTGCTCGCGTCGATCGTCGAAGTGCTGGGCGACGCGGTCGATGCCGAGACGCTCGAAGCGTGGCGCGTCGCGTACGGCCAGCTCGCGCAGATCCTGATCGGCGTCGAGGCCGACCTGTACGCGGGCGCGGCGTGGAGCGGGTTCCGTCCGTTCAAGGTCGAGCGCAAGGTGCGCGAAAGCGACGAGATCACGTCGTTCTACCTGATGCCGGCCGACGGCGGCGCGGCGCCGATGTTCGAGCCCGGCCAGTACATCACGGTGAAGCGCTTCGTCGGCGACCTCGGCGTCGATCAGCCGCGCCAGTACAGCCTGTCCGACGCGCCGCACGGCAAGTGGCTGCGCATCTCGGTGAAGCGTGAAGCCGGCAAGCCGGAAGTCATTCCGGCCGGCAAGGTGTCGACGCTGATGCACGACGGCGTGGAAGAGGGCGCGATCGTCGAAGTGACCGCGCCGATGGGCGACTTCTCGCTGAAGCGTGGCGTCGAGACGCCGGTGGTGCTGATCTCCGGCGGCGTCGGCATCACGCCGATGATGTCGATGGCGTCGACGCTGATCGCCGAGGGCAGCCAGCGCGAGGTGCGGTTCGTCCATGCCTGCCGCTCGGGCGCGGTGCACGCGTTCCGCGACTGGCTGAACGATACGGTGCGCGACCATGCGAACGTCAAGCGCACGGTGGTGTACGAGCTGGTTGGCCCGAACGATCGCGCCGGCATCGACCACGACCTGGAAGGGCGCCTCACGCCGGAACGCATGCAGCAATACGCGCTGGTGCCGGACGCCGACTACTACATCTGCGGCCCGATCGGGTTCATGAAGGCGCAGCGTGACGCGCTCGTCGCGCTGGGCGTCGCGCCGGAACGCGTGAATACCGAGATCTTCGGCTCGGGCGCGCTCGAGTGATGCCCTGGCGGAGGGGCTCCGGCCAATGAAAAAGCCCGGCCGAGCCGGGCTTTTTGTTGAGCGCATAGGGCGTCAGGCGCGCAGCATCAGCGTCGCGTGATAGCGCCACACTTTCGGATCGGCACTGACGAGCGGCATGCCTTCATGGAGCGCCTGCGCGACCATCACGCGGTCGAACGGATCGGCGTGATCTGGAAAATCGGGCAACGCGGCGACACCTTCGACGTGATCGCTGCTGATCGGTAACTCCGCAAAACCGGCGAGCCGAAATGCCGAGCGTGCATCACGTGGGTGAACGGGCAGATTGCCTTTGCGGTATTTGATCGCGATTTCCCAGATGGACGCGGCGCTGACGTACAGCGTGTTCTCGGGATACTCGATCAACGCGGCGGCGGTCGCCGAAAGTTGAGGTGCGCCTTCAGCCGCCCAGAGTGCGATGTGCGTATCGAGCAGCAGCTTCACGGTGCGAGCCCCTGTTCCGAACTGGCATCGAAGTCGGCCGCGATCGATTCGTCACCGGCATTGAATGCCTCGACGGTTGTCGGGATGTTCAGCCCGGCAAGCAATTGACGAGCGGCACCGATTCGCTTCGGCGCCGCGTAAGGAACGATCCGCGCAACCGGATGACCATTGCGGGCGATCACGATTTCGGACTCGCGCCCCAATTCAAGCGCTTCGACGAGGCTTGACAGCCGCGACTTGGCATCGTGCATGTTGACGGTCGGCATCGTCGCTCCCCTGGTTAGCTAGATAACGTTAGCTAGTCTAGCAGAGCGAAATGACGACCGCACGCTGGCCGCACGGCCAATCCACCGACAGGCGGGGTCATGCGGCCAGCCTGTTTGCGTCCGTCAGTTCCCGCTGCCGCGCGTGACGCGGCGCGCCTTCACCGACTCCGCGAGGCCTTCGAGCACCTTCACGCTGTCGTCCCATGCGATGCACGCGTCGGTGATGCTCTGGCCGTAGGTCAGCTCGCAGCCTTCCTTCAGGTCCTGGCGCCCCTCGACGAGGTGCGACTCGATCATCACGCCGACGATGCGGGCGTCGCCGGCCGCGATCTGGCGGCCGATGTCGGCACAGACGGGGATCTGGTTCTCGTGCTTCTTCGAGCTGTTCGCGTGGCTCGCGTCGATCATCAGGCGCGCGGCGAGGCCGGCCTTGCCGATGTCTGCGCACGCGGCGTTCACGCTGTCCGCGTCGTAGTTCGGCGCCTTGCCGCCGCGCAGGATCACGTGGCAGTCCTCGTTGCCCGCCGTCGACACGATCGCCGAATGGCCACCCTTCGTCACCGACAGGAAATGGTGCGGCTGCGACGCGGCCTTGATCGCATCGACCGCGATCTTCACGTTGCCGTCGGTGCCGTTCTTGAAGCCGACCGGGCACGACAGCCCCGACGCGAGCTCGCGGTGCACCTGCGATTCCGTCGTGCGCGCGCCGATCGCACCCCACGAGATCAGGTCGGCGATGTACTGCGGGCTGATCATGTCGAGGTATTCGGTCGCGGCCGGCAGCCCCATCTCGTTGATCTGCAGCAGCAGCTCGCGCGCGGTGCGCAGCCCTTCGTTGATCTTGAAGCTGTTGTCGAGGTGCGGATCGTTGATGAGGCCCTTCCAGCCCACCGTCGTGCGCGGCTTCTCGAAGTACACGCGCATCACGATTTCCAGCTCGCCCTTGAAGCGCTCGCGCTCCTTCACCAGCCGGCCCGCGTATTCGATCGCCGCCTTCGTGTCATGGATCGAGCACGGCCCGATCACGACGATCAGCCGGTCGTCCATCCCGTGCAGGATGCGGTGCATCGACTGGCGCGAGTTGTAGATCAGCTCGGACGCGGCTTCGGAGCACGCGAATTCGCGGATCAGGTGGGCGGGCGGCGTCAGTTCCTTGAGTTCGCGAATGCGGACGTCGTCGGTGTTGTGCGGGGGCATGCTGTTTCTCCTTGGTTCCGGGCGCGGTTCGGTCAGTGCGAGTGCGCGTGCGGCAGATTCATCAATTCAAGCAATTCAGTGGTGTCGGTCGGGGCCGCGGGACCGCTGCGGCGGTGACCGGGTGGCGAAGGGCGAAAAAAAACCGCCGGGTTCGCCGGCGGTTTTTTCGGGAATTTCGGTTGCGCTTTACGCGCCATCAACCCTCTCGATCCGCCAGCGGTCTGAGATACCAAAAAAAGTAAAAGTAAAACTTGGCGGACATGACGGAGATTCGGTTCGTCAAAAAAGTTGATTCGGAATTTATACCCCGTCGCCGGGCGGCTGGCAACCGGGAGACGTCGAAAATGCGGACATTCCGCGCGTTTTCTTCAAAATGCGCGGAATGTCTGCGCTGCGATGCGGTTATGCCGTACCGCCGACCGTCATCCGGTCGATCCGCAGGGTCGGCTGGCCGACGCCGACCGGCACGCTCTGGCCTTCCTTGCCGCACACGCCGACACCCGAGTCGAGCGACATGTCGTTGCCGATCATGCTCACGTCCTTCAGCGATTCGGGGCCGCTGCCGATCAGCGTCGCGCCCTTCACCGGGTAGGTGATCTTGCCGTTCTCGATCATGTACGCCTCGGACGCCGAGAACACGAACTTGCCGTTCGTGATGTCGACCTGGCCGCCGCCGAAGTTCACCGCGTACAGGCCGTTCTTCACCGATGCGATGATTTCCTGCGGATCCTTGTCGCCGTTCAGCATGTAGGTGTTGGTCATGCGCGGCATCGGCAGCGCCGCGTACGACTCGCGGCGCGCGTTGCCGGTAACCGGCATCTTCATCAGGCGCGCGTTCAGCGTGTCCTGGATGTAGCCCTTCAGGATGCCGTCCTCGATCAGTGTCGTGCACTGCGTCGGGTTGCCTTCGTCGTCGATGTTCAGCGAGCCGCGGCGGTTCGGCAGCGTGCCGTCGTCGACCACCGTCACGCCCTTCGCGGCGACGCGCTCGCCGATCCGGCCCGCGAATGCCGACGAGCCCTTGCGGTTGAAGTCGCCCTCGAGGCCGTGGCCGATCGCCTCGTGCAGCAGCACGCCTGGCCAGCCCGGCCCGAGCACGACCGTCATCGCGCCGGCCGGCGCGGGGCGCGCGTCGAGGTTCACGAGCGCCGCATGCACGGCGTCGTCGACGTAGCGCGACAGCACGTCGTCGGTGAAGTAGCCGTAGTCGAAGCGGCCGCCGCCGCCGCCGGAGCCGATCTCGCGGCGGCCGTTCTGCTCGGCGATCACCGTGACCGACACGCGCACGAGCGGGCGGATGTCGGCCGCGAGCGCACCGTCGCTGCGGGCGACCAGCACGACGTCGTATTCGCCGGCGAGGCCTGCCATCACCTGCGTGATGCGCGGGTCGCGGCCGCGTGCCATCTGCTCGATGCGCTCGAGCAGCTTGACCTTGGCCGTCGCGTCGAGCGACGCGAGCGGATCGGACGGCAGGTACAGGTCGCGGCCCGAGATGCCCTTCAGCGACGATGCCGCCTTGATCTTTTGGCGGCCGCCGCCGGCCGCCGCGATTGCCTTGGTGGCCGCCGCGGCTTGCGCGATCGCTTCCGGCGACAGGTCGTCGGAATACGCGAACGCGGTGCGGTCGCCCGCGACCGCGCGCACGCCGACGCCCTGGTCGATGCTGAAGCTGCCCGATTTGACGATGCCTTCCTCGAGGCTCCACGCTTCGCTGCGGGTCGCCTGGAAGTACAGGTCCGCGTAGTCGACGCGATGCGTGAAGATGTCGGCGATCGTGCGCGTGAGCAGGCTTTCGTCGAGGCCGTACGGCGTGAGCAGGATGTCCTTCGCCAGCGCGAGGTTGCGGATGCCGGGTTCGATGATGTTCATGCGGATATCGGGGTTTCTCAAAAAGTTGTCGGGTGCTTCTGGGCAGATGGGTTGGCCGCGCGGCGTTTCAAGCGGCGCGGCGGATTCAGGTCAGCACGCGGTGCCGCCACGCGGGCAGGCTCTGGCGCACGTCCGCGATGCGCTGCGGATCGATCGCGCCGAGCACGACGCTGGCGCCCACGTCGCGGACCGCGACGATCTCGCCCCACGGGTCGATCAGCATGCTGTGGCCCCAGGTGCGTCGGCCGTTCTCGTGCTTGCCGCCTTGCGCGGCCGCGAGCACGTAGCACTGGTTCTCGACGGCCCGTGCGCGCAGCAGCGTTTCCCAGTGCGCGCGGCCCGTTGTATACGTAAACGCCGACGGGACGACGATCAGCGTGCAGTCGCCCATCCTGCGATACAGCTCCGGAAAGCGGAGATCGTAACAGACCGACAGGCCGACCCGCCCGAACGGCGCATCGAACGCGACGACCGTATCGCCCGCGCGGATCGTGCGCGCCTCGTCGAACGACTCGTCGCCTTTCTCGAAGTTGAACAGGTGGATCTTGTCGTAGCGCGCGGCTTCGTTGCCGGACGGATCGAACACGAGCGTCGTGTTGAGCACGCGATCGGGTTCCGGCGCCTTCAGCGGCAGCGTGCCGCCGATCACCCAGACGCCGTGGCGACGCGCGGCGTCCGCGAGGAAGCGCTGGATCGGGCCGTCCTGGTAGGGTTCGGCGAGCGCGAGCTTGTCGGTGTCGCGGTGGCCCATGAAGCAGAAATACTCGGGCAGCAGCACGAGCTGCGCGCCTTCGCCGGCGGCTTCCGCGATCAGGCGGCGGGCTTCGGCGAGATTGCGCGCGACGTCCGGCGTGCTCACCATCTGCAGCGCGGCGACCTGGAAGGGCGTGGCGGAACGGGTCTGGTCGGTCATCGCAGGATCGGTTGCGTCATAAATGGGGTGCGGCCCGGCACCGCGCGCGATTCGACTCGCGGCTCAGTGATTCGCCGCATCGGCCGGACCGTGATTCATCTTACCCTGATCGCCCCGCACCCGCTCGATGTGCGGGTGCGCCCACGAGCCGGTGATCGCGTAGTCGAGCGCGAACGCGTGCGACAGCGTCTCCGACAGCGCGTAGTTCGCGGCCAGCACGCCGACGCCGAGCAGCGGGTTGATGATGGCTGCCCCGATCGCGGCGGCGCCCGCGCTGATCTTCGGTGCGACGTGCGCATGCAGGTCCTGCGTCTCGGCGCCGAGATCGACCGCGCCGCGCACGGAGACGTTCGCGGGCCCCGTCATCATCGAGAAGTCGTCGGTGCGGGCGATCCCGTTCGAGATCTGGCCGGTGCCGGTGATCTTGTCGAACGGCAGCCCCTTGCCGATCACGTCGCGGAAATTCAGCGTCAGGAAGCGCGCGAGGCTCTGCAGGCTCAGCACGCCGAGCAGCTTCGCCGCGCCCGGGTCGACCTTCAGGATCTGGCCGTGTTCGAGATCGATCGCGATCTGGCCGCCGAGCGACGGGAAGTCGAGCCCGGTCGGGCCGCCGCGCCAGCCGACCTTGCCGGTCACCGAGCCGTGGCCGGCCGCCAGCGTGCGCGGCAGGCCGACGCGGTCGAGCAGCGCGCCCGCGTTGCCGATGTCGAGCTTGAAGTCGAACACGGTGCGGCGCGGTGCGCCGCTCTCGTCGGCGCCGCGGGCGAGCGCACGGCGCGACGTGCGCCAGTTGCCGGTCGCCGTCAGCTTCGCGTCCGGGTTCGACAGCTCCAGCTTGTCGAGCTGCCAGACCGGCGTGCCGGCTTCGTCGATATTGCGCGCGTTGACGACGAGGCGGCCGATGTCGTGGTTGCGCGCGACGACCTGGTCGACGATCAGATCGATCGACGGCATCGGGCGGTCGGTCGGCGTCGGCAGGTTCATCGCGCGGCCGACGAGATCGTGCTGTGCGCTGTCCGGGATCACGAGCTTCGCGAGCCGCGCGTTCAACACGCCCGCGCCGTTGTGGCCGCCGCCCGGCGCCCACGACAGGTAGCCCGACACCTGGTTCGACGCGATGTTCGCCTGCCACAGCTCGTCGACGTGCGACGCGCCGATGATCACGTTTTCCCAGTTGCGCTTGAGCAGCTTCAGCGTGCCGAAGTGGAGCGCGAAACGCTTCGGCGCGAAGCTTGCGACATCGACGCGCGGCGTGGCCTGCGGCTCCGCCGCGCGCGGCGTGTCGGGCTTCAGCGTATGGGCCAGCGCGAGCCAGGCGTCGGCGTCCAGTTCGTTGACGTCGACGGCCGCGCTCACGCCGTCCTGCGGCATGTCGGGCATCCGGTGGATGCCCATCGCGCCGCGCACCGCGCGCAGCGGCTGGCCGGGCGTCGCGTCGAGCAGGTAGGTCGCGGACACGGGGCCGAGCGTCAGGTCGGCGTGTTCGAGGCGCTTGCCGTCCGTCTGCGGCGCCGGCTGCAGCGTGAAGCTGAACGGCATTGGCGTGCCGGCCGCCTTCGCGAACGGCGCGGGGAAATTCAGCGCGACGCCGGTCAGGTCGGAATGCGCGCCGATGTCGGGCAGGCGGCCCGGCGCGCCGCGCACGGCGACCTTGTACGGCGCGTCGCCGACCACGTGCTCGAGCAGCGCGGCGGCCGGGCCGTGCAGGTTCAGGCCGCGTGCGGCGTCGAGTGCGAGCCGGCCGTCGACGTCCACCGTGTACGGCCCGTGCGACTGGAAGTTGCCGTTCGCGCGCACCGGGCCGCCGAGGAAGCGCCCCGAGAGTTCGTGCAGCGACGCGCCGGCCTCGGTGAACCGGACGCTGCCGCGCAGTGCGGACAGCGGCGGCACGCCGTTGGTCGTTAGCGTGTTGCCGCCGAATGCGAGCGCGCCTTCGACGTGCGTGTGCGGATGCGCGACGTGCTGCGGAATCGTGATCTTGAGCCCGAGCGACGCGGGCCCCTGCGCGTCGATCCGCTGGCCGATATGTCCGCTCATCGTGCCGAGCGAGCTGTTGTCCGCGTAGTCGATCAGGTCGGCGAGCGGGCCCTGCGCATGGCCGTCGATGATGAGCGGCGAGTGGCTCGGATTGCCGAGATCGTCGATGCGGCCGGCGACCTTCGTCAGCGCGACGCGCTTGTAGTGTGCGCGGTGGATGTCGAAGCGCAGCTTGTTCTGCGCGAGTTCGAATACGCCGTCGATCCCGTCGAGCGCCGGCCAGACGCTCGGCGTGCCGTTCGCGAGCTTGCGCGGCGGGTACGGCGTCGGTTCGAAGCGGCCGCCGGTGAACGGCGCGACGATGTGGAACACGCCGGCGTCCGGCTCGTGTTCGAACGGGAATTTCTCGAGCGGGCCACGGGCGACGATCGACGCGCCCTTGGCCACCTGGCCGTCCTGCAGCGCGTGGCCGAGATAATCGCGCAGGTGTTCGGACATCCCGGTCGGCAGGTAGCGCGGGATGCGCGCCACCGACGCGCGGGCGAAATCGGCGCGCAGGTCGAGCGAGCCGCGGCCGTGGCCGGGGTTCGCGTACGAGCCCGACACCGCGATTTCGGCATCGGGGTTCGACACGAACAGGTCGGGCAGCGAGACGTCGACGCGTGCGTGTTTCTCCCCGGGCGCGGGCGTGATCGTCCATTTCGCATTGCCGCGCAGCCGGTCGAACGTCAGGCGCGGCTCGTCGAATTCGCCGGGCACCGTGACGGCCGCGTTGACCGTGTCGAAATGCGCGGAGCCGCCCGTCTCGTTCGCGTCGACGCGGCCCCACAGGTTCTCGACACCCGGCCAGCCGGCGCGCGGGTGGCCGCGCGGCGATAGCCCGGGCGGCGGTTCCTGCGCGGCGAAGCTGATGCCCTGGAGATCGCCGAGGAAGCGGTAGCGCACGATTGGCGCGGCGCCCATGCGCCGCTCCTCGTCGGCGAGGTCCGCGTGCGCGGGTTTCGCGCGCTCGACCTCGATGTGATAGTTCGACACCATTCCGCGCGGGTCGATCTTGATCAGTTCGTTGCGCAGGCGTGCCGGCAGCGGCAGCCCGCGGATGAATTCGCTGAGGATGCCGAGATCGACGCGGTCGCCGACGACGCTCAACAACTGCCCCTGGTTCGCGGTCGGCACGCGGTAGCGGGCCGTCAGCGTCGACAGCGCGAGCGAGCGCGCAAGCGGCGTGCCGTCCGGCAGGGGCGGCTGGCCGAGCTCTGCGTTGAAGCGCGTCAGGTGCAGCGTGTAGTCGTGGCCGGCGTTCAGCTGCATGTCCCAGCCGAAGCCGACCGTCGGCACGTCGAGCCGCGGCTGCGTCGGGCGCACGCGCAGCGCGACGTCCGCGCCCTGCAGGTCGCCGCCCGCCGAATGCAGGTGGCCGTCGCTGAAGGTGGCCCAGATCGCGTTGTCGATCCGGCCCGCGTGGATCGTCAGCGGCATGTCGAGGTAGCGCGCCAGCGTCTGCAGGTCGACCGGGCCCGTCGACAGGTACGCGTCGCCCGTCCAGTTCGACGGCTTGCCGACCGGCGCGAGCGGCTTGTGCTTGAAGCGTGCGCGGAAGTCGAGCGGACCGAGCAGCAGCGTGCCGTTCGCGGGCGCCTGCAGCGCGGCCTTGTGTACGCGGCCGTCGTTGAGCACCGCGAGCCGGATGCCCGACAGCACGAGTTCCGGCGCGTCATGCTGCGCGTCGCGCCAGCGCAGCGTACCGCCGCGCAGCACGATCGCTTCCTGTTTCAGCAGCCACGTGCCGAACGTGTCGTTGCCGCCGTGGGTGGTCGCCACGCCGACGCCCGCGATGCTCAGCGAGCCGTCGGCCGCCCGCGCGACGACCAGGTCGGGCTGGTCGACGATCAGGCTCGACAGCGCGGGCGACAGCCGCAGCAGCGACAGCCACGACAGCGCGGCCGTCGCATGCGGCACCGACAGCGCGACCTTGCCGTCATGGCCGCGGATCGTCAGGTTCGTGAGTTCGACGCCCGGCTGCATGCCGGACCAGTTCGGGGAAAGCTTGCCGATTGAAAGCTGCGCGTGGAGCTTGTCGGACACCGCGCGTTCGATGCGCGGGCGGAATTCGTCGATGCGGGGCAGCAGGACGTAGCGCAGCCCGAGGAACGCGCCGGACGCGACGAAGTAGGTGCCGATCCCGACTGCCAGCGTCACCCTGAACACGCGACGCAAGACCGGGTGATCGTGCTTCGGAGGTCCCGCTTCGGGCGCAGCTACGGCGGATTCCTGACGGTCGGACATGCGGCGGACGGGCGGCGATATGGTAGTTTTGCAGACTGACGTTGAAATGTATCACACGGGTTCGTGCCGGGCGCCGTTGCGGCAGCGCGGCACGGGCTTTCCGGCGCGCGGTTTCGCGACGGGCGCACCCGCCCCGCGACGCCGCGCCGAGTCCATGGAGCCGGTCGGGAGCGGGGCGCGCGTGCGTTCCCGTGCCGGCCGGCCGTTCCGCCAGGCCCGCTTCTCGATGACCGACGCTTCCGCCCTGATCTGCACGTCCTATTCCCGTTACCTGGCCCGCGCGGCCGCCGCGCGACCCGCGCTCGCCGACCAGGTCGCCGCGTGGGCGGCCGCGCCGCTCGGTCGCACGCAGCTCGACGCGCGCCTCACCGAACTGCTGGCAACGCCGGCCGGCGCCGCGCCGACCGAGGAGCACCTGAAACGCGCGCTGCGGCAACTGCGTGCCGAGGCATTCGGCGCGGTGGCGGAGCGCGACCTGCGCGGGCTGGCGGACGTCGCCGAGGTGACGGGCGCGATGACCGATCTCGCGGAAGTGGCCGTGCAGCGCTCGCTCGCGCTGCTGTCGGCCGAGCTCGAGGCGCTGTACGGCGAGCCGCGCGGCGCCGACGGCCAGCGCGTCGTGCTCGGCGTGGTCGGGATGGGCAAGCTCGGCGGCCGCGAGCTGAACGTGTCGTCGGACATCGACCTGATCTTCGTCTACGAGGACGACGGCGAGACGACCGGCGGCGCGCGTTCGCCGCTGTCCACCCAGGAATATTTCACGCGGCTCGGCCGGCGGCTGATCGGCGTATTGTCGGAAGTCACGGCCGACGGCTACGTGTTTCGCGTCGACATGCGGCTGCGTCCGAACGGCGATTCGGGGCCGCTCGTCTGCAGCCTCGGCATGCTCGAGGAGTATTTCTACGTACAGGGGCGCGAGTGGGAGCGCTATGCGTGGATCAAGGGGCGGCTCGTGTCGGAAGGCGACAGCGACGCGGCGCAACGGCTGGCGTCGCAGCTCGAGTCGCTCGTCAAGCCGTTCGTGTACCGCCGCTACCTCGACTTCGGCGTGATCGGCGCGATCCGCTCGCTGCACCAGCAGATCCGGCAGGAAGCCGCGCGTCGCGCGTCGATGCGGCCCGACAAGGCCGACGACATCAAGCTCGGGCGTGGCGGGATCCGCGAGATCGAATTCAGTGCGCAGGTGTTCCAGCTGATCCGCGGCGGCCAGGATGCGGAATTCCGCGTGCGGCCGACGCTTGCGGTGCTGCGCCATGCGCAGGCGCGCGGGCTGATCGGCGAGGATGTGCGCGCGCGCCTGACCGAGGCCTACAACTTCCTGCGCACGCTCGAGCACCGTCTGCAGTACCGCAACGACGCGCAGACGCATGCGATGCCGGTCGAGCCGGACGAACGCGCGGCGCTGGCCGCGTCGCTGGGCTTCGCCGACTATGCGGCGCTGATGACGGTACTGGACGGCCACCGCACGTTCGTCGAAGCGCAGTTCGACCAGATTTTTGCCGACAAGGCGAGCGGCGCGCCCTGCGCGGGCGGCGACGACACGGCCGCCGCGTGGATCTGGAGCGGCGCGCTGGCCGACGACGGCGAGGACGACGCGCTGGTCGCGCGTCTCGACGGCCTCGGCTTTGCGGATCCGGCCACCGTGCTCGCCCGGCTGCGCGCGATCTGGCAGTCGTCGCGCTACACGGGCCTGCCGGAAAAGAGCCGGCAGCGCTTCGACAGCGTCGCGCAGCGGGCGCTCGACGCCGCGCCGAACATCGACGCCGCGCGCCGCGACGATACGATCGTGCGCCTGTTCGACCTGCTCGAGACGGTCAGCCGGCGCGGTGTCTATCTCGCGCTGCTGACCGAATATCCGGCCGCGCTCGACCGCGTGCTGTCGGTGCTCGGTGCGACGCGCTGGGGCGGCGGCTACCTGATTCGCCATCCGCAACTGCTCGACGAGCTGCTCGACGACGAGGCGATCGCGAGCCCGTTCGACTGGCCCGCGTTCAAGGACGCACTGCGCGCACGCCTCGCCGCGGCCGACGGCCCCGAGCAACAGATGGACCTGCTGCGGCACGCGCAGCACGCGGAGGTGTTCCGGATCCTGCTGATCGACCTGGCCGGGCAACTGTCGGTCGAGCACGTGAGCGACCGGCTGTCCGAGCTGGCCGACGCGGTGCTCGACGTGACGATCGAAGTCGTCTGGTCGCAGCTCGCGAAGCGCCATCGCGACGTGCCGAAGTTCGCGGTGATCGCGTACGGCAAGCTGGGCGGCAAGGAGCTCGGCTACGCGTCGGATCTCGACCTGATCTTCCTGTACGACGACGCCGACGAGCGCTCGGCGGACGTCTACACGACCTTCACGCGGCGCCTGATCACGTGGCTCACCACGGCGACCGGGGCGGGCGCGCTGTTCGACATCGACCTGCGGCTGCGGCCGAACGGCGAGGCCGGGCTGCTCGTCACCGATCTCGACGCGTTCCGCCGCTACCAGCTGCGCGAAGGCGACGCCGCGAACACCGCGTGGGTCTGGGAGCACCAGGCGCTGACGCGGGCCCGCTACAGCGCGGGCGACGCGCAGATCGGCG
Organism: Burkholderia sp. AU27893; assembly: GCF_002223205.1. Lineage (NCBI taxonomy): Bacteria > Pseudomonadati > Pseudomonadota > Betaproteobacteria > Burkholderiales > Burkholderiaceae > Burkholderia > Burkholderia sp. AU27893. The sequence continues at coordinate 768,529 of NZ_NKFD01000001.1, forward strand.
CGGACTTCGAGGCGATCCGCCAGCAGGTGCTGACGACGCCGCGTGACGGCGGCGTGCTCGCGAAGGAAATCGTCGACATGCGCGGCAAGGTGTTCGCCGGCCACCCGAACCAGACCGAGCTGTTCGACCTGAAGCACGATCGCGGCGGGATGGTCGACATCGAGTTCATCGTCCAGTACTGGGTGCTGCTGCACGCGTCGAGCGATGCCGAGCTGATCCGCAATACGGGCAACATCGCGTTGCTGCGCGAGGTCGCGCGTTTCGGGCTGATGAGCGAGGACGAGGCCGAGCGCGTCGGGGCGGCGTACCGCAAGTACCGGAAGCTGCAGCACAAGCTGCGGCTCGACGGGATGGAGAAGGCGCGGGTCGATCCGGCCGTGGTGGCCGACGAGCGGGCGGCCGTGACGGCGCTGTGGGAGCGGGTGTTCGGCGGAATCTGACCGCGGCATGCCGCGCGCGCCGCGGCGGCCTGCATTGAGATTCGTTTGAGATTGTTTGAGCGCAAGGGCGGGTATCGGAAGAATCCGGCTTTCCGTTCAACCGGTGCCGTGTGCGCCACAAGCGATCTCAACTCATCTTGAAACCTATCCGCTACTCTCTTGCCACGACGGCGCTGTCCGCGGCCGTCGCTGGACTGTTCTCCGTTTCCGCTGGTGCAGCGGAAACGGCTTCCACCCCGCTGAAGAACCTGTCGCGTGGCGATGGCCAGTGCCTGGCCTGGCAGCCGGCCGACAACGCGGCCGTGTTCGCGGCATGCGACGGCAGCGCCGTGCAGGACTGGACTTTCGAGCCGCGCGACGGCTTCCAGCGCATCATCAACGCCGGCGCGAGCGCGGCGCGCGGCACGAAGATGTGCCTGCATTCGGCCACCGGCGACAACGGCATGGGCCGCGTGTCGGTCGGCGTCTGCAGCGAGGGCGACCAGACGATGCGCGACTGGCGGGCCGACATCGGTATCGACGGCCGTGTGTCGTTCGGCAACCGGTACCGGGTCAACACCGGCCGGTCCGGCGAAGTGCTGGCGCCGCGGGAAGGGAGTGCCGGCGTCGCGATGCAGAACCTGCGCGGCCAGCCGGCGTCGGTCTGGCGGTCGTCCGCCTCGATCGCGCCGTCGCAGCGCCCGCTGCTCGGCGACAAGTCGGCGTTGCTGATGATCACGCACTTCAACGACTCCCAACCGGCCGATAGCGAAGTGGTGCGCAAGGCGGTGTTCGGCGACGGCGACGACTATTCGTCGCTGCGGCGTTATGTCGAGGTCGCGTCCCACGGCAAGCTGACGTTGCACGGTCAGACGCTCGACAGCGTCAACCTGGGCGACCGCCCGGCCAGCTGCGATTCCGGCGCGCTACGCGCGGCGGCGCGCAGCGCGGCGTTCGCCCGCGGTGTGAACCCGGACAAGTTCGACTACCTGTTCGTCGAACTGCCGAAAATGAGCAGTTGCGACTGGGCCGGCCTGGCGGCGATGCCCGGCAACTGGATCCTGTCGAACGCGAGCGGCCAGGGTTACTGGATGTGGTCCCACGAATTCGGTCACAGCCTGGGCGCGCGGCATCCGGGCTCGCTCGTCAACTGCCCGACGCCGGGCGGCACGGTCGAGGTAGGCAGCGCGTGTCGCGCGGGCGGGGTCGACGATCCGTCCGACACGATGGGCGGCGGTGGCCGGCGTTTGTATCCGGCGAGCTACCAGTTGTTCAGAGGCTGGCTGACCGAAGCCGACGTACCCGAGATCAAGGGCGAGGGCACGTACCAGCTCGCGCCGCTGTGGGGCAAAGCGTCGGGTGCGAAGGCGTACCGTCTGGCGCGCGCCGACGGCTCGACGCTGTGGCTCGAGTTTCGCCAGCCGCAGCCCGGCTTCGACAACTGGAAGTCCGACGACCCGTTCGTCAATGGCGTGATCGTGCGAACCGTCGCACAAGCCGGCAATGTGCTGGCCAATACGCTGGTCGATGCGACGCCGGGCAGTGCGCAGGGAATGAAGGACGCGCTGCTGATGCCGGGTCATGCGTTGCACGACACGCTGTCGGGCAAGATCGTCACCGTCAAGTCGGTCGGGCCGAACGGCGCGGTGGTCGAAGTGAAGAACGACGGGGTGCTGCTGCCGCAGGCGGCCGTCATCGGCCCGCAACAGGCGAACGCGGGCGCGACGGTCGTGTTGTCGGGCGCGTCGTCGGTCGGCGAGCAGTTGCGCCATGCGTGGACGGCCCCGGCCGGCATCGATGCGAAACCGAACGGCGCGGAACTGAAGTTCGTTGCACCCGCGCTCGAACGGGACCGCGATTACGCCTTCGATCTGACCGTGACCAATGACAAGGGCTACACGGCGCAGGCGTCGCATGTCGTCAAGGTGAAGGCGCAGGAAATCGTCCCGCCGCCGCGGGCCGCGATCAGCGGGCCGGCGACGGTCGACGGTGGCGCGACCGTCGCGTTGTCCGGCGCGGCGTCGACCGGCAAGGGGCTGAAGTATGCGTGGACCGCGCCGGCAGGAATCGCGATCGACCAGCAGGGGGCGAATGCATCGTTCGTCGCGCCGAAGGCGACGCAGGCGCAGCGCTACGACGTGAAGCTGACCGTGACGGATGCGCAGAACCGCAGTGCGGTGGCGACGCATGGCGTGACGGTGCGTGCCGACGTGGCCACGGGCGCGCCGGCCTGGGACAAGAAGAAGACCTACGCGACGCCGTGCCACGAGGTCAGCCACGCCGGCAAGACCTGGCTCAACGGCTGGTGGGTGCTCGGCGATGTGCCGGGGACGGGCGGTGAGTGGGGCGCATGGCGCGAGAAGGGTGTCGCGAACATGCATGCGGCGTGCAAGGGCAAGTAGGCACGGCGAGGTGCCGGCGCGGGCGACCGCGCTGGCGCGTGCCGCGCGCCGTTCGATCGGGTGCCATCCGGTAAGTTCGTCGTGCCGCGAAGCGCGTCGGACAAGTCGGAACCCGTCAAAAGGCCGCTCCGGTATTACCCGGAACGGCCTTTTTTACGTTTTCACGTTGGCCGAGCGTGCTGTTTCGCGTATCCGATGCCTTATGCGGCGAGCATTTCCTTCGCGTGCTTGCGCGTGGTCGCCGTGATCTCGAGCCCGCCGAGCATCCGTGCGACTTCCTCGATGCGGTTGGCGCGGTCGAGCGCGACGACGGTCGACACCGTGCCGCCACGGTCGTCGGCGCCTTTTGCGACCTGGTAGTGATGATCACCGCGCGCGGCGACCTGCGGCAGGTGCGTCACGCACAGCACCTGGCGATCGCGCCCGAGCTGGTGCAGCAGGCGGCCGACCACTTCGGCGACGCCGCCGCCGATCCCCGTATCGACTTCGTCGAAGATCAGCGTCGGCGTCGGGCTTGCCGCGCTGGCGATCACCGCGAGCGCGAGGCTGATCCGCGCGAGCTCGCCGCCCGACGCCACCTTCGCGAGCGGCCGCAGCGGCACGCCGGGGTGCCCGGCGACCCGGAATTCGACCTGCTCGAGCCCGTGCGGGCCGCCGTCTGCGAGCGGCACGAGCGCGACTTCGAAGCTCCCGCCCGCCATCGACAGTTCCTGCATGCCGGCCGTGACGGCCGTGCCGAGCGCCTTGGCGGCCTGCGCGCGTGCCTTGGACAGGTGTTTGGCGTCGGCGAGATAGGCTTCCCGCGCCTTGGCCTGCGCCGCCACGAGCGCGCCGAGATCGGCCGCCGCATCGAGTGCGGCGAGCTGCGCGCGGCGTGCCGCGTGTTCTTCGTGCAGCGTGTCGGGCGGCAAGCGGAACTTGCGGGCGGTCGAGTGCAGCGCATCGAGACGCGTTTCGACCTGCGCGAGCCGTTCGGGATCGAGATCGACGCGCTGCGCATAGTGCTGCAGCGAATAGACGGCTTCCTGCAACTGGATCTCGGCGGGTTCGAGCGACGCGAGCGCGTCGCTGAGCGAGGTGTCGTAGTCGGCGAGGCTGCGCAGCTTCGACACGATCGCGCCCAGCTGCGCGAGCATCGCGTCGTCGGACTCGGACAGCGCGTTGAGCGCACCGCGCACGCCTTCGATCAGGTTCGCCGAATGCGACAGGCGCTTGTGCTCGTTGCTGACTTCGTCCCATTCGCCGGGCTGCGGCGCGAGCTTGTCGAGTTCGGCGAGCTGCCAGGCGAGCTTTTCGCGTTCGAGCTGCAGCTCGCGCTCGTGCGCTTTTGCAGCGTCGATCGCCTGCGTCGCGTCGCGCCACACGCGCCATGCGCGCGCGACGTTCGCGGCCTCGGCGACGAGCCCCGCGTGCGTATCGAACAGCTCGCGCTGCGCATCGGGCCGCATCAGCAGCTGGTGCGCATGCTGGCCGTGGATGTCGACGAGCATCTCGCCGAGCTCGCGCAGCTGCGCGAGCGTCGCGCTGGTGCCGTTGATGAACGCGCGCGACCGGCCGTTCGCATCGATCACGCGGCGCAGCATCACGGTGTCCTCGGTGTCGAACGCATGTTCGTCGAGCCAGCGCGCGACGCGGTCGTGCGGCGTGAATTCGGCGGTGATGTCGGCGCGGCTGCAGCCGGTGCGCACGACGCTCGCGTCGGCACGCTCGCCGAGCGCGAGGGCGAGGGCGTCGATCAGGATCGATTTCCCGGCGCCGGTTTCACCGGAAAAGACGGAAAAGCCGCTGTCGAATTCGAGATCGAGCGCGGCGACGATGACGAAGTCGCGGATCGAGAGGTGGCGGAGCATGGTGTCGGGCAGAGCGGCGTCAGGACGCCTTGTCGTCTTCGTTCGAGGCGTGTTCGTTCCAGTGCAGCTTCTTGCGCAGCGTCGCGTAGTAACTGTAGCCGATCGGGTGCAGGAACGGCACCGTGTGCTTCGAGCGGCGCACCTCGATCGTGTCGTTCAGTTCGAGCGCGGTGAACGACTGCATGTCGAAGTTCACGTTGACGTCGCGCCCGCCGACGATCTGGATCGCGATTTTCGAATCGTCGGGCAGCACGATCGGCCGGTTCGACAGCGCGTGCGGCGCGATCGGTACGAGCACGATGCCCGCCAGCTGCGGATGGAGGATCGGGCCGGCCGACGACAGCGCGTAAGCGGTCGAGCCGGTCGGCGTGGCGACGATCAGGCCGTCCGAACGCTGGTTGTACATGTACCGGCCGTCGACCGAGGCGCGCAGCTCGACCATCCCGGAGAAGCCGCTGCGGTTCACGACGACGTCGTTGAAGGCGAGCGCGTGGTAGATCGGTTCGCCGTCGCGCATGATCCGGGCCTCGAGCAGCGCGCGCTCCTCGCGTTCGAACTTGCCCGACAGGATCACCGGGACGAGCGCCTGCATGTCGGCCGCCGCGATATCGGTGATGAAGCCGAGCCGCCCGTGGTTGATCCCGATCAACGGTGTCCTGTACGGCGCGAGCTGACGGCCGATGCCGAGCATCGTGCCGTCGCCGCCCAGCACGACCGCCACATCGGCGCGCGCCCCGATTTCGGCCGGGGTCAGCGCCGGGTAGCCGGTGATGCCGATCTCGCGCGCGGTCTCGGCTTCGAAGACGACCTCGAAGCCCCGCTTGGCGACGCAGGCGGCCAGCGTGGCGAGCGGCTCGGCGATGTTCGGCGTGTTGCTCCGGCCGACGAGCGCGACAGTGTTGAACTGATTACCGGTTTTCATGCCGGCATTACACCATAGCTCGTTGACGAAAAGAACCGGCTGTGCGCGGGCGGGGCCGGATCGGGCCGGCCCGCGCAACGGCAGCCGACGCCACTCGCCGCGGTCGCGCGGTTGCGCTAAAATTTTCCACCATGCTAGATCCTCGCGCACGAACCCTCCTGAAAACCCTGATCGAACGGTATATCGCCGACGGTCAGCCAGTCGGATCGCGCACGTTGTCCCGTTACTCCGGGCTCGAGCTGAGCCCGGCGACGATCCGCAACGTGATGTCCGACCTGGAGGAGCTCGGCCTCGTGTCGAGCCCGCACACGTCGGCCGGCCGCGTGCCGACGCCGCGCGGCTACCGGCTGTTCGTCGACACCATGCTGACGGTCGAGGCGCCGATCGACGCCGAAGCCGTCGCGCGGCAGGTGCAGAACACGCTGCAGGCCGGCGAGCCGCAGCAGCGGGTCGTGGCGGCCGCCGCGAGCGTGCTGTCGAACCTGTCGCAGTTCGCGGGCGTGGTGCTGACGCCGCGCCGCAGCCACGTGTTCAAGCAGATCGAGTTCATGCGCCTGTCGGACAAGCGCATCCTGCTGATCATCGTCACGCCCGAGGGCGACGTGCAGAACCGGATGCTCGCGACGCCGCGCGATTACTCGCCGTCGCAACTGACCGAGGCGTCCAACTACATCAACGCGCACTTCGCCGGCCTGTCGTTCGACGAGGTGCGCCGCCGCCTGCGCGACGAGATCGACCAGTTGCGCGGCGACATGACCGCGCTGATGCACGCCGCCGTGACGGCCAGCACCGAGGTGCCGGACACCGAGGACACCGTGCTGATTTCCGGCGAGCGCAACCTGCTCGAAGTGGCGGATCTCTCGTCCGACATGGCGCGGCTGCGCAAGCTGTTCGACGTATTCGACCAAAAGACGGGCCTCCTGCAACTGCTCGACGTGTCGAGCCACGCCCAGGGCGTGCAGATCTTCATTGGCGGCGAATCGACGCTCGTGCCGATCGAGGAAATGAGCGTCGTTACCGCGCCTTACGAGGTGAACGGGCAGATCGTCGGCACGCTCGGCGTGATCGGCCCGACCCGCATGGCGTACAACCGTGTGATACCGATCGTCGACATCACCGCGCGCCTGCTGTCGCTCACGCTGAGCCAGCAGTAGCCTGCCGTCGCCTGCCCGATCCTGCCCGATCCTGCCCCGTCATCGTGCCGCGGCGCCGCGTGTGCCGGTAGTCGGCCGAACGGCCAGCCGACCGGCGCGGAGCGGGCCGCTATAATTGAGAGCCGTCCGGTTCCGTGCCCCGAGCACGTCATTGCCCATGCGTTTCGATCTTGAGCCGCCCTCGACCACCGCGGCTGCCCATCGCATCGGTGTGTTGCTGATCAATCTCGGCACGCCCGACGCCCCGACACCGCGCGCGGTGCGGCGCTACCTGGCCGAATTCCTGTCGGATCCGCGGGTCGTCGAGATTCCGCAGGCCGTCTGGCAGGTGCTGCTGCGCGCGGTGATCCTGCCGCTGCGCGGCCGTGCGTCCGCGAAGAAGTACGCGGCCGTCTGGATGCCCGAGGGCTCGCCGCTGCGCGTGTACACCGAGCGCCAGACTGACAGCGTGCGGCACCTGCTCGTGTCGAACGGCTATCACGTGCAGGTCGACTACGCGATGCGCTACGGCAGCCCGAACATCTCGCACGCGCTCGCGCAGTTCAAGCGGGCGGGCGTCGAGCGCGTGCTGCTGATGCCGATGTATCCGCAGTACTCGGCGTCGACCACGGCCACGGCGTTCGATGCCGCCTTCGACGCGCTCGCGCGCATGCGCAACCAGCCCGAGGTGCGCACGGTGCGGCACTACGCCGACCATCCGGCCTATATCCACGCGCTGGCAGAGCAGGTGCGCCAGTATTGGGCGCAGCACGGCCGGCCCGACTTCGCGGCCGGCGACAAGCTCGTGCTGAGCTTTCACGGCGTGCCGAAGCGCACGCTCGATCTCGGCGACCCCTATCACGACCAGTGCCAGCAGACGGGCGCGCTGCTGATGGCCGCGCTCGGGCTGTCGACCACCGAATGCCGCGTCACGTTCCAGTCGCGATTCGGCAAGGCCGAATGGCTGCAGCCTTACACCGCGCCGACGCTGCGCGAGTTCGGCGAGGCCGGCGTGCGGCGGGCCGACGTGTTCTGTCCCGGTTTCACGGCCGACTGCCTGGAGACGATCGAGGAGATCGGCATGGAAGTGCGTGACGAGTTCCTTGCCGGCGGCGGCAAGGCGTTCCACCGGATTCCGTGCCTGAATGGCGCATCCGCGTGGATCGGTGCGCTCGGCGAGATCGTCGCCGAGAATCTGCAGGGCTGGCCGGTCAGGGCCGCGCAGCCCGAAACGGTGAGTTGAGCGCGATGAATTACAAGATTTCGACCGAACCGGGCGCGAAGCTGCGCGTCGACAAATGGCTGTGGGCGGCCCGGTTCTTCAAGACGCGCTCGCTCGCGACCGATGCGGTCGACAAGGGGCACGTGAAGATTGGCGGCGCGGCGGTCAAGCCGGCGAAGGAAGTGCGCGTGGGCGACGAGGTCGAGATTGCGATCGACGGCATCGTCTGGCACATTGCCGTGCTCGGCGTGTGCGACGTGCGCGGGCCGGCGAGCGTCGCGCAGACGCTCTACGCGGAGACGGAAGCAGGGCGGGCCGCGCGGCTCGCCGAACTGGAGCGGCGCCGCACGTATCGCGAGCCGGCAGCCGAATTGCACGGCCGGCCGACGAAGCGCGACCGGCGCATCATCGACAGATTTTCTGGTGGGAGCTGAACATCTGGTCGAACGTCGCCCGCGCGCTTCCGTATTCGGTCGTGCGGTCGGTGACGGCTCCCGACAGGCAGATGGTGGTGGTGCCGGCAATGAGTACCAGCGCGACCACCGAGATCGCAAACGTCAGTTTCATGGTACTCCCCTCGGGAAGAAGGGTGAAAAACGGCGCCAGGTGGATGTCAGGCGTCAGTCAGCTAGGGGTAAACACGCTTTTCCGACGCTTGAGTGGAGTGTAGTGCAGCGGGCCTGTGCCAAGCTAGTACTTGCCAGGTAAGCGTTGTTACCGGCCGTTTCGCCCGATCTGGCGGACTATGCGGCCGATGCCCCGGCGTGACGCGCGGTTGTTTCGCGGTATTGGAGAATGCCGGCGAATAACCCTCTTGAAATCGTCGTTTTCACCCTTATTTGCACCAGCAATGTGCGGTGCCACCGGATATACGGTCCGGCGGTTGCCGATTTGGCTTCAACCTCTAATCGACTTTCAGCGACATGGAAAACACGCAAGAGAACCCGGCATCCCAATCGGCCGAAGAGATCGGCAGCGAGAAGCAGGCGGCGCAAGGCGCCGCTCCCGCCGCCGAAGCAGCCGACGCGGCGCTCGCGGAGGCTCAAGCCAAGGTCGCCGAGCTGCAGGAGAGCTTCCTGCGGGCGAAGGCCGAAACCGAGAACGTCCGCCGCCGCGCGCAGGACGACGTCTCGAAGGCGCACAAGTTCGCGATCGAGAGCTTTGCGGAGCACCTGCTGCCCGTGCTGGACAGCCTGGAAGCGGCCGTCAACGATACGTCCGGCGACATCGCGAAGGTGCGCGAGGGCGTCGAACTGACGCTGCGCCAGCTGACGAGCGCGCTCGAGAAGGGCCGCGTCGTCGCGCTGAACCCGGTCGGCGAGAAGTTCGATCCGCACCAGCACCAGGCCATTTCGATGGTGCCGGCCGACCAGGAGCCGAATACCGTCGTCACCGTGCTGCAAAAGGGCTACATGATCGCCGACCGCGTGCTGCGCCCGGCGCTCGTCACCGTCGCGCAGCCGAAGTAAGGCCGTCGCGATGCTGCCAGCCGGCGTCGATCCGGCCGCGTTCGACGCGTTCGACATGCAGGCGCTGGACGCCGGCACGTTCGACGCGGCGCTCGACGGCGCGGGCGATGCGCTCGCGGTGGTGTTCTTCTGGGGCGTCGACTGCTTCAACTGCGAGATCGCGAAGAAGGCGATGCTCGCCCAGCCCGACGCGATCCGCGCGCTGGACCTGAAGTGGTTCCATTGCAACGTGTACGAACACCCTCAGCTGGGGCGCCGCTTCGGGCTGCACGGCGTGCCGACGTGGTTCTTCTTCCACCGCGGCAAGCGGCTCGGCCGCGCGACCGGCTGGCATGGCCTCGCGCAGTTCCAGGCAGCGGTGTCGGCGGCACGGGCGAAAGTCGCGGCGGCGGGCAGCAATCCGCTGGGCGGCAATCCGCCGGGCGGCGATCCGCTAGCCGGCGGCGATTGAAAAAATTTAATATCCGCATCGCACGTCGGGTCTTGAAAACGAACCGGACGGACGCATTTCGGGAACAGAGTTGAATTCTGGCGCGCGAAACCGCCCCAAAACGCAGGTTTTTGCGCAGCAAACAAGCATTTCTGGAGATTAGGAAAAATGGGAAAGATCATCGGTATTGACCTCGGCACCACGAACTCGTGCGTCGCCATCATGGAAGGCAACCAGGTCAAGGTCATCGAGAACTCGGAAGGCACGCGCACCACGCCGTCGATCATCGCCTACATGGACGACAACGAAGTGCTGGTCGGCGCACCGGCCAAGCGCCAGTCGGTGACCAACCCGAAGAACACGCTGTTCGCCGTGAAGCGCCTGATCGGCCGCCGCTTCGAAGAGAAGGAAGTCCAGAAGGACATCGGCCTGATGCCGTACGCCATCATCAAGGCCGACAACGGCGATGCATGGGTCGAGGCACACGGCGAGAAGCTCGCGCCGCCGCAAGTGTCGGCGGAAGTGCTGCGCAAGATGAAGAAGACGGCCGAAGACTACCTCGGCGAGCCGGTCACGGAAGCCGTGATCACGGTGCCGGCGTACTTCAACGACAGCCAGCGCCAGGCAACCAAGGATGCCGGCCGCATCGCGGGCCTCGAAGTCAAGCGGATCATCAACGAACCGACCGCGGCTGCGCTCGCATTCGGCCTCGACAAGGCCGAGAAGGGCGACCGCAAGATCGCCGTGTATGACCTCGGCGGCGGTACGTTCGACGTGTCGATCATCGAAATCGCGGACGTCGACGGCGAAATGCAGTTCGAAGTGCTGTCGACCAACGGCGACACGTTCCTCGGCGGCGAAGACTTCGACCAGCGCATCATCGATTACATCATCGGCGAGTTCAAGAAGGAGCAGGGCGTCGACCTGTCGAAGGACGTGCTCGCGCTGCAGCGCCTGAAGGAAGCCGCTGAAAAGGCCAAGATCGAGCTGTCGTCGAGCCAGCAGACCGAAATCAACCTGCCGTACATCACGGCTGACGCATCGGGCCCGAAGCACTTGAACCTGAAGATCACCCGCGCGAAGCTGGAAGCGCTGGTGGAAGACCTCGTCGAGCGCACGATCGAACCGTGCCGTATCGCGATCAAGGACGCAGGCGTCAAGGTGTCGGACATCGACGACGTGATCCTGGTCGGCGGCCAGACGCGCATGCCGAAGGTGCTCGAGAAGGTGAAGGAATTCTTCGGCAAGGATCCGCGCCGTGACGTGAACCCGGACGAAGCGGTCGCAGTCGGCGCGGCGATCCAGGGCCAGGTCCTGTCGGGCGACCGCAAGGACGTGCTGCTGCTCGACGTGACCCCGCTGTCGCTCGGCATCGAGACGCTCGGCGGCGTGATGACGAAGATGATCAGCAAGAACACGACGATCCCGACGAAGCACGCCCAGGTGTACTCGACGGCGGACGACAACCAGGGCGCCGTGACGATCAAGGTGTTCCAGGGCGAACGCGAAATGGCAGCCGGCAACAAGCTGCTCGGCGAGTTCAACCTCGAAGGCATCCCGCCGGCACCGCGCGGCGTGCCGCAGATCGAAGTGACCTTCGACATCGACGCGAACGGCATCCTGCACGTCGGCGCGAAGGACAAGGCGACCGGCAAGGAAAACAAGATCACGATCAAGGCGAACTCGGGTCTGTCCGAGGCTGAAATCGACCAGATGATCAAGGACGCGGAAGCGAACGCAGCGGAAGATCACAAGCTGCGCGAGCTGGCTGATTCGCGCAACCAGGGCGACGCGCTGGTCCACAGCACGAAGAAGGCGCTGACCGAGTACGGCGACAAGCTGGACGCGGGCGAGAAGGAAGCCATCGAAGCGTCGCTGAAGTCGCTCGAGGACGTGCTGAAGGACACGTCGGCCGACAAGGCTGCGATCGACGCGAAGGTCGAGGAGCTCGGCAAGGTGTCGCAGAAGCTCGGCGAAAAGATGTACGCCGACATGCAGGCCCAGCAAGCAGGGGCGGCCGGCGCAGCGGGTGCAGCGGAAGGCGCGGCCCACGCGGGCGGAGCACAGCAGGCTGCCGACGATGTCGTCGACGCCGAGTTCAAGGAAGTGAAGAAGGACTAAGCCGGGTTGCCCCGGTGCCGCACGCCGCGCGCAACCCGCGCGCGGCGCGGCTGACGGGTTGGCTGACAAGCGGTCTGTCTTTCCTTCCGGATGGCCGGATCGACTCCACGCCTGGCGGGCTTCGCGGCCCTCCGGGCACATTTGTTTTTTGGCGGGTGCTGCACGCGCCGTCCGCGGCGGGCGCAGCGCCAGACGAGTCGAGAGACTTTACTGCAGGCGAAAGGAGCCGCCGTGTGCGCGATGCGTGGCGGCACAGTGAATCGATATGGCGAAACGGGATTACTACGAGGTTCTGGGCGTCGCGAAGAATGCGAGCGACGACGAAATCAAGAAGGCGTATCGCAAGCTTGCGATGAAGTATCACCCTGACCGCAATCCGGACAGCAAGGATGCGGAAGAGCATTTCAAGGAGGTGAAGGAAGCCTATGAAATGCTGTCGGACGGCCAGAAGCGGGCAGCGTACGACCAGTACGGCCACGCGGGCGTCGATCCGAACATGGGCGGTGCGGGCGCACAGGGCTTCGGCGGCTTCGCGGACGCGTTCGGCGACATCTTCGGCGACATCTTCGGTCAGGCAGCGGGCGGCGCCGCGCGCGGCGGCCGTGGCGGCCCGCAGGTGTATCGCGGCGCCGACCTGCGCTACAGCATGGAAATCACGCTCGAGCAGGCCGCACACGGCTACGACACGCAGATCCGCGTGCCGAGCTGGGTGTCGTGCGAGGTCTGCCACGGGTCGGGCGCGAAGCCCGGCACGAAGCCGGAAACCTGCCCGACCTGTCACGGCCAGGGCACGGTGCGCATGTCGCAGGGCTTCTTCAGCATTCAGCAGACCTGCCCGAAGTGCCATGGCACGGGCACCTACATCCCCGAGCCGTGCGTGCATTGCCACGGGTCGGGCAAGGTGAAGGAAACCAAGACGCTCGAGGTGAAGATCCCGGCCGGGATCGACGACGGGATGCGGATCCGCTCTGCCGGCAACGGCGAGCCGGGCATCAACGGCGGGCCGCCGGGCGACCTGTACGTCGAGATCCACATCAAGCCGCACTCGGTGTTCGAGCGCGACGGCGACGATCTCCATTGCCAGATGCCGATCCCGTTCACGACCGCCGCGCTCGGCGGTGAGATCGAGGTGCCGACGCTGGCCGGCCGTGCGTCGTTCCCGGTGCCGGAAGGCACGCAGTCGGGCAAGACGTTCCGCCTGCGCGGCAAGGGCATCAAGGGGTTGCGTTCGAGCATCGCGGGCGATCTGTACGTCCACGTGCAGGTCGAGACGCCGGTGAAGCTGACCGACAACCAGCGCGACCTGCTCAAGCAGTTCGAGAAATCGCTGGCCGAGGGCGGCGCGCGTCACAGCCCGCAGAGCAAGAGCTGGTTCGACCGTGTGAAGAGCTTCTTCGAGTAACTCGAGTAACAGCATGACTGAAGGCAACGAGAGCGCGTCGTTCGCGCTCTTGGACGATTGCGACTCGACCGCGCTTGCGCGGTCGAGTCGTTTGTATTCGGGGTTCGTGCGCGAACGCGTGTGCACGGATCCGGCTCGGCTCGACGAGGTCGATGCGGCGGTGGCGCAGGATCTGCGCGACGGGCTGCATGCGGTCGTCGTCGGCGACTACGAATTCGGACGCAACCTGCAACGAGCGCAGCCGGGCCACGCCCCGCTGCGCTTTTTGCTGTATGCGCGCTGCGAGCGCCTGTCGCGCGACGAAGTCGACGCGTGGCTCGCGCAGCAGGACGGCGGCGGCACGCCGTCGATCGCGGGCGTCGCGCATGTCGAAAAGAGCGTGTCGCGCGATGCGTTCGACGCGGCGATCGCCGCGGTGCACGACGCGCTGCGTGCGGGCGATTCGTATCAGGTCAACTACACGTACCGGCTGAACTTCGACGTGTTCGGCACGCCGCTCGCGCTGTACCGGCGGCTGCGTGCGCGCCAGCCGGTGCGCTACGGCGCGCTGATCGCGTTGCCCGACGGTCCGTGGGTCGTGTCGTGCTCGCCCGAGCTGTTCGTCGAGAAGCACGGCGACGTGCTGCGCGCCCGGCCGATGAAGGGCACGGCACCGCGTTCGGCCGATCCTCGCGACGATGCGGCGGCGGCCTCGTTCCTCGCGAACGACCCGAAGAACCGCGCGGAAAACGTGATGATCGTCGACCTGCTGCGCAACGACGTGTCGCGGATCGCGCGCACCGGCACGGTCCGCGTGCCGGCGCTGTTCTCCGTCGAGCCGTATGCGTCGGTGTGGCAGATGACGTCGACGGTCGAGGCCGGCTGGCGCGACGGGACGACGTTCGCGCAGATGCTGCGGGCGCTGTTTCCGTGCGGATCGATCACGGGCGCGCCGAAGCACAAGACGATGGAACTGATCGACGCGATCGAGTCGACGCCGCGCGGCCTCTATACGGGCGCGATCGGCTGGCTTGACGCTGCGAAGCAACGCGCCGATTCCGATGCGCCGGGCGATCGCCTGGCCGGTTGCGGCGATTTCTGCCTGTCGGTCGCGATCCGTACGCTGACGCTCGACGCGGCCGGCGAAGGTGCCGCCAGTGAAGGCGCTGACTGCGAAGGTGCGACGGGTACCGAAGCACGCCATCCGACAACGGTGATCGCCGCCCGGCGCCGCGGCACGATGGGCGTCGGCGCGGGCATCGTGCTCGACAGCGTCGCGGCCGACGAATATGCGGAGTGCGAATTGAAAGCGCGATTCCTGACGGACGCCGATCCCGGCTTCCAGCTGTTCGAAACGACGGCCGCCACGCGTGCGGACGGCATCCGGCATCTCGATCGCCATCTCGCGCGGCTGCAGCGTAGCGCGGATGCGTTCGGCTTCCGCTTCGACGCCGATGCGTTACGTCGCGAGATCGACGCGCGCTGCGCGGCGCTCGACGGCGACGGCGCGTACCGGATGAAGCTCGCGCTCGCCAAGGACGGCACGATCGAGATCATCGCGGCACCGCTCAAGCCGCTGCCGGCGGGGCCGGTCGGTGTGCTGCTGGCGTCCGCGCACGGTTTCGCACCGACCCGTGCGGGCGATGCGCTGCTGCTGCACAAGACCACGCGCCGCGCCGAATACGATCGCGCGTGGCAGGCTGCGGAGGCGCTTGGCGGCTTCGACATGCTGTTCGTCAACGAGCGTGGCGAGGTGACGGAAGGCGGGCGCTCGAACCTGTTCGTGAAGCTCGACGGCCGGTGGGTGACGCCGCCGCTCGAGTCCGGCGTGCTGCCGGGCGTGATGCGCGGCGTGCTGCTCGACGATCGTGCGTTCGGCGCGACCGAGCGGATCGTGACCCGTGACGATCTCGCGCGTGCGGAGGCGCTATTGCTGACCAACGCGCTGCGTGGCGCGCTCGACGCGGTACTCAAGTGATCGGCAGATAGCCGACCGCTGTCGGCAGCGTGAGAAAGAAAAAAGCGCGGCACCCTGCAAAGGGCGCCGCGCTTTTTTCATCGAGGGCCGACGAACGCATCGCCGGCACCGCGCCGGACGTCAGAACGAATGCTCGGGGCCGGGGAACGAACCGTCCTTCACCGCGCGCACGTACGCTTCGACGGCTGCCTGGATGTTCGGCTCGCCCTGCATGAAATCCTTCACGAAGCGCGGCCGCTTGCCGGGGAACACACCGAGCATGTCGTGCAGCACGAGCACCTGGCCCGAGCAGTCGGCGCCCGCACCGATGCCGATCGTCGGCACGCGCAGCATCTGCGTGACTTCGGATCCAATCAGCGTCGGCACGGCTTCGAGCAGGACGACCTGCGCACCGGCCGCTTCGACCGCGCGTGCGTCGCGCAGCAGTTGCGCGGCGCCGGCTTCGGTCTTGCCCTGCACCTTGAAGCCGCCGAACGCATGCACCGACTGCGGCGTGAGGCCCACGTGCGCACACACGGGCACCGCGCGCTCGACGAGGAAGCGGATCGTCTCGGCGAGCCATTCGCCGCCTTCGAGCTTGACCATCTGCGCACCGGCGCGCATCAGCTTCACGCTGCTGGCGAATGCCTCGGCCGGCGTGCCGTACGTGCCGAACGGCAAGTCGGCCATGATCAGCGCGCGCGGCTGCGCCCGGGCGACACAGGCGGTGTGATACGCGATGTCGTCGAGCGACACGGGCAGCGTGGTCGTGTGGCCCTGCAGCACGTTGCCGAGCGAATCGCCGATCAGCAGCACGTCGACGCCCGAACGGTCGAGCAGTGCGGCAAAGCTCGCGTCGTAGCAGGTGAGCATCGCGATCTTCTCGCCGGCGTCGCGCATTGCCTGCAGCTTGGGCACCGTGACGGCAGGCCGGCTCGATTCCTGGAGATAGGTCATGGGAAATCCGGTTCGAATGGGGGTGGAACGACAGGCGAGGACGCGTCAGCGCGTCGTCTCGCCCTTGACGAAGAATTCCTTGCGGCCGCGCATCGTCTCGATGCGCTCGACCAGCAGGGCGAGATCGTCGGGGGAATCCAGCGGGTTCAGGTGTTCGGCTGCGACCGTCAGCACCGGCGTGCGGTCGTAGTGGTAGAAGAATTCGTTGTACGCGTCGACGAGCGAGCGCAGGTACGCATCGCTGATCTGCAGCTCCATCGGCAGCCCGCGCTTCTGGATGCGCGAGAACAGCACTTCGGGGCTCGCCTGCAGGTAGACGACGAGGTCGGGCGACGGCGCCTGCGGCACGTCCACGTGCGTCGCGACCGAGCGGTAGAGCTGCCACTCGTCTTCCGGCAGGTTCAGCCGCGCGAAGATGTCGTTCTTCTGCGGCATGAAATCGGCGATGACCGGGCGGCCCGTGTCGAGCGCACCGATCAGCTCGCGTGCCTGCTGCGCGCGCTGCAGCGCGAACGACAGCTGCACGGGCAGCGCGTAGCGTGCGGTGTCGCGATAGAAGCGTTCGAGGAACGGGTTGTCCTGCGGGCGCTCGAGCAGCGTCTGCATCGACCAGCGTTCGCCGAGCAGGCGCGCGAGCGTCGTCTTGCCGACGCCGATCGGGCCTTCGATCACGAGATAGCGATGCGGGGCGCGCAGGTCGGGCGCGGTGACGGTGAGGGGAGTCGGGGTCATCGGCAGCGGTTCTTGTCGGCGTCTGCGCTGGCAGCGAGCGCCTTCTGCATCAGGCACTGGCAGGTCTGCACCTTCTCGACGCGCTGGTCCGCGACGGCGGCGAGGAACGCGTCGGCCCGGCCGCGCGCGGGGATGTCGAGTGCCGGCTCGATCTCGACGAGCGGCACGAGTGCGAACGCACGGTCGGTGAGGCGCGGGTGCGGGACGATCAGGTCGGGCTCGTCGATCGAATCGTCGCCGAACAGCAGGATGTCGAGATCGAGCGTGCGCGGCGCATTGCGATACGGGCGCTCGCGGCCGAAGTGATGTTCGATCTTCTGGCACAGCGCGAGCAGCTCGCGGGCCGACAGCGTCGTGTCGAGCTTGACGACGCAGTTGTAGTAGTCGTCGCCGCCCGCTTCGAAGGGCGCCGTGCGATACAGGCTCGATTTGCCGAGGATCGAGATGGTGCGCTGCTGCGCAAGGCACACCACCGCGTCCTTCAGGGTCTGGCGCGCATCGCCGAGATTCGCCCCCAGTCCGATATATGCAACCGTCATGGCATCACTTCCTACGTCGTTCGCCGGCGAGCGCGTCAGTCGTCGGAACCGCCCGAGGCGTCCGGTGCCGGCTCGGCGGCCCCTTCACCCGGCTTGCGGTTTCGCACGCCGCCGCGGCGGCGCCGCTTGCGGGGCGATTTTTCCTTCGTGCCGCCCTGCGTGAGCAATGCCTCGCGAGCGGCCGCGTCGCCTTCGATGAAATCCGTCCACCACTGTCCGACTTCCGCATCGAGCTCGCCGGATTCGCAGCGTAACAGGAGGAAATCATACCCCGCTCTAAACCTTTGGTGTTCCAGCAGCCGCATCGCGCTGCGGCCCGAGCGTTTCTCGAGGCGCAGCTGCAGGCCCCAGATCTCGCGCATGTCGGCCGAGTAGCGCTTGTGGATCGCGAGTTTCTCGGTCTGCATGTCGAGCACGTCGTCCATCGCGCGATGGAGCGCCGGCACCGGGATTTCGCCTTCCGCCGTGTATTGCTCGAAGCGCTGGCGCATGTCGTGCCACAGCAGCGTCGCGAACAGGAAGCCGGGTGATACCGTCTTGCCGGCGCGCACGCGTGCATCGGTGTTGTTCAGCGCGAGCGTGATGAACTTCTCGCCCTGCGGCTGTTCGAGCACGACGTCGAGCAGCGGCAGCAGCCCGTGGTGCAGGCCTTCCTTGCGCAGCCGCTGCAGGCACGCGAGCGCGTGGCCCGACAGCAGCAGCTTCAGCATTTCGTCGAACAGGCGCGCGGCCGGCACGTTGTTGATCAGGTCGGCGAGCGCGTTGATCGGTTCGCGCGTATGCGGCTCGATCTCGAAACCGAGCTTGGCTGCGAAGCGCACGACGCGCAGCATCCGCACCGGATCCTCGCGGAAGCGCGTGGCCGGATCGCCGATCATCCGCAACAGGCGGGCGCGCACGTCGGCCATCCCGTCGTGGTAGTCGAGCACCGTCTGCGTCGACGGGTCGTAGTACATCGCGTTGATCGTGAAGTCGCGGCGCGCGGCGTCTTCGTGCTGCTCGCCCCACACGTTGTCGCGCAGCACGCGGCCGCTCGCGTCCACCGCGTGCGTGCGGCGATCGAGTTCGTCGCGCTTCAGGCGCTTCGGCGGCTCGGCAGCGGCCGCCTCGGGCGGCGCATCGACCAGCGCGCGGAACGTCGACACCTCGATCAGCTCCTGGCCGAACTGCACGTGGACGATCTGGAAGCGGCGGCCGATCAGGCGTGCGCGGCGGAACAGGCGCTGCACTTCGGTCGGCGTGGCATCGGTCGCGACGTCGAAGTCCTTCGGCGCGATGCCGAGCAGCAGGTCGCGTACCGCACCGCCGACGATGAACGCACGGAAGCCCGCCTGCTGCAGCGTGTCGGTCACGCGCACGGCATTCTTCGAGATCAGCGCCGGGTTGATGCCGTGCACGCTGGCCGGCACGACGGTCGGTTCATGGTTGCTGCGCGGTTTCTTCGCGCCGCCGCCGCGGGCGCCCTTCGGGGTGCGCGGGGTAGCAGGGGCCGCTTCGTCGGCCGGGGCCGTTGCGGGAGAGGTTTGCTCGGTTTCGTCCTGGCCGAGCAGCTTGCGGATGAATTTTTTGATCACGACGTTCAGAAGAGATCGAGGATGCGCCAGCCGCGGTTGCTTGCATGCGCACGCAGCGTGTCGTCAGGGTTGGTCGCGATCGGGTCGGTGACTTTCTCGAGCAACGGGATGTCGTTGTGCGAGTCGCTGTAGAAATAGGTGTGCGGGAAGTCGCTCCATTGCTTGCCGAGCGACGCGAGCCACGCTTCGGTCCGCACGATCTTGCCTTCGCGATAGCTCGGCGTGCCGGTCGGCCGGCCCGTGTACGGCGAATCGGGATGCCCGTCGGTCGTTTCGACCTCGCAGGCGATCAGCGTGTCGACACCGAACGCGGACGCGATCGGGCGCGTGATGAATTCGTTGGTCGCCGTCACGACGCAGCACAGGTCGCCCGCATCGAGGTGCTTGCGCACGAGCTCGAGCGCGGCGGGCGTCATGGCGGGCCGGATCACCTCGTGCATGTACTGATCGTGCCATTCGGCCAGCTGCGCGCGCGAATACTTCGCTAGCGGCGTGATCATCGCCGTGAGGTACGCGTGGATGTCGAGCTTGCCGGCCTTGTAGTCGGCGAAGAACTGATCGTTCTGACGCGAGAAGCTTTCCGCGTCGACGATGCCGAGCTTCACCATGAAGCGGCCCCATTCGTGGTCGCTATCGGTCGGGATCAACGTGTGATCGAGGTCAAAGAGTGCCAGATTAGTCATGGAAGCGCATTTTACTCGAAGCGGTTCGGGCCCGTGCCCGGTGGGGTGATGTCGTCGCCGGGACGCGCCAGCATGCGGCGCAGCAACGGCAGCGTGACGGCGCGTTTCTGCTCGAGCGAAAAGCGGTCGAGCGCGTCGAGCAGCGCCATCAGGCTCGGCATGTCGCGGCGGAAATGGGTCAGCAGGTAGGCGGCGATGTCGTCGGTGAGCGCGATCCCGCGCTCCTTCGCCGCGAGCTTGAGCACGGCGATCTTGCCGGCATCGGACGGCGGCGACAGGTGGAACACGAGCCCCCAGCCGAGGCGCGTGCGGAGATCCTCGCGCACGTCGAGCGCGAGCGGCGCCGCGGGGCCCGCCGCGACGAACGCGCTCGACGGGTGCGCGCGCACTTCGTTGAACAGGTTGAACAGCGCGACCTGCTGCGTGTCGCTCATCCGGTCGCAGTCGTCGATCGCGTAGATGCCGATGCGCGGGTCGAACGTGAACGCGCCGAGCGGGCTCTGCGGCGTCAGGTAGCGCGCATAGCCGTACGATGCGTCGCTCACGAGCGCCTGCAGCAGATGGGTGCGGCCGCAGCCGGGCTCGCCCCAGATGTAGAACGACCGGTCCGGCACGGGGCCCGCCGCGAGCGCGAGGTCGAGCTTCTGCAGGCGCGAGATGAGCTCGTCGTTCTCCTCGTTCATGATGAAGTTGTCGAACGTGGCGGGCGGCGGCGTGCCGAGATCGAGCGTCAGTTGACGAGACACAACAGTCACAATGCAGGTCGGTTGAAAATACGCGCGCCGTACGCCGGGCACGCGCCGGGGCTTGCGTCTTCACGGGCTTCACGCGCGGCCGCACGCACGGCGCCACGCCGGTTTCGGCGCGGTTCGCTCGGCGATGAAAACGGGGACGTGTTGACCAAGATGCAATCCCTGACGATTCGGTGCTGGGAATTCCGGCCAACGGGCCGGCTTCGGGTAAAATCGCATTTTACCGACCTTCTCGCATTCCCCCATGAATCCTCCGAAATCCGCTCCCGACGCTCAGGGTCTGTCCTATCGCGACGCAGGTGTCGACATCGACGCGGGCGACGCACTCATCGACAAGATCAAGCCTTTTGCGAAGAAAACCCTGCGCGACGGCGTGCTCGGCGGCATCGGCGGGTTCGGCGCGCTGTTCGAAGTGCCGAAGAAGTACAAGGAGCCCGTGCTGGTGTCGGGCACCGACGGCGTGGGCACCAAGCTCAAGCTGGCGTTTCATCTGAACAAACACGACACCGTCGGCCAGGATCTCGTCGCGATGAGCGTGAACGACATCCTCGTGCAGGGCGCCGAGCCGCTGTTCTTCCTCGACTACTTCGCGTGCGGCAAGCTCGACGTCGACACCGCGGCAACGGTCGTCAAGGGCATCGCGCAGGGTTGCGAACTGTCGGGCTGCGCGCTGATCGGCGGTGAAACGGCCGAAATGCCGGGCATGTACCCGGACGGTGAATACGACCTGGCCGGCTTCGCGGTCGGCGCGGTCGAGAAGAGCAAGATCATCGACGGCAGCACGATCGCCGAGGGCGACGTGGTGCTGGGCCTCGCATCGAGCGGCATCCACTCGAACGGCTTCTCGCTCGTGCGCAAGATCATCGAACGCGCGAACCCCGACCTGTCGGCCGATTTCCACGGCCGCTCGCTGGCCGACGCGCTGATGGCGCCCACGCGCATCTACGTGAAGCCGCTGCTCGCGCTGATGCAGAAGCTGTCGGTGAAGGGCATGGCGCACATCACGGGCGGCGGTCTCGTCGAGAACATTCCGCGCGTGCTGCGCGAAGGCCTCACCGCCGAGCTCGACCAGAACGCCTGGCCGCTGCCGCCGCTGTTCAAGTGGCTGCAGGAGCACGGCGGTGTCGCCGATGCGGAAATGCACCGCGTGTTCAACTGCGGCATCGGCATGGCCGTGATCGTGTCGGCGGCCGATGCGGACGCAGCGATCGCCGACCTGACCGCCGCCGGCGAACAGGTGTGGAAGATTGGCACCGTGCGTGCGACCCGCGAAGGCGAGGCGCAGACGGTCGTGGTCTGACGCACTGCCTGCAGCAGATGCAGCAAGGAAAGCCGCCCGGAGTCGATCCGGGCGGCTTTTTTTTTTGGGCGTGGCGTCGCGTTCGGGCGCGCGCCGGTGAAGGAGGGACGACGATGACCGAAGACGAACACGCGATCCGCGAACTCGTGGACAACTGGTTCGTGTCGAGCCGGCGTGGCGACCTGGTGACGGTGCTCGACCTGATCGCCGACGACGCGATCTTCATGGTGGTCGGCAAGCCGCCGTTCGACAAGGCGGCGTTTGCGGCCGCGTCACGCGACGCGAACGCCGGGGGCGGCCACGCGCCGAAGATCGACGGCCGTTACCGGATCGACGAGCTGCGCGTGCTGGGCGACTGGGCGTACATGCGCAATTTCATCGAGATCGAGGCGACCCCGCCGGACGGCGAGACGATCCGCCGGTCGGGCCATACGCTGACGATCTTCCGCAAGGCCGACGGCCGCTGGCAGCTCGTGCGCGACGCGAATCTGGTGACGCTCGCGCAGTGAGCGCGACGGGGCGCGCCGACGCTCATGCGGACGGCCGTGCCGCGCCCGCCGGCCGCGCACCGGCCAGCAATGGCGGGACGAGCAGATAAAGCAGTGCGGCCGCGGCCCAGACGAGCCCCGGCCACGTCGCACGTGTCGCCGCATAGGTCGCGGTGACGACCAGCGGCCCCGCGACGCCGATCAGGCTCGCCACGCTCGCGAGCGCGCCTTGCAGTTCACCCTGGCGCCCATCGTCGACCTGCCGCGCGAGCATCGCCTGCAGGGCCGGCAGCGTCATGCCGCCTGCTGCGAACAGCGGCAGCAGCGCGAACGGCACCCATGCGGCGGTCGCGAACGCGATCGCCACGAGCCCGAGCGCGTCGCCCGCGAGGCCCAGAGCCAGCGCGCGGCGCTCGCCGAGCCGCGCGATCAGCGGCCCGATCGCGAAGGCCTGCGCGAGTGCGTGACACGCGCCGTAGCCCGCCAGCGACAGCCCCGCGATCGGCGTCGACCAGCCGAAATGCTCCTGGCCGTACAGGATCCACAGTGTTGCGGGCGCCTGCGACACCAGCGCCACGATCACGTAAATGCCGATCAGCGGGGCGAGCGCGGGCGCGCCGGTCAGCCGGCGCAGGCTGGCGAACGGATTGAGTGCGCCAACCGCGTGGCCTTCGCGGGCCGAAGGCGGCCGTGATTCCGGCAGCGCACGCCAGACCAGTACGAGGTTGAGCGCATTGAGCACGGCGGCCGCGACGAACGGTGCGCGCAAGTGCAGCGCGCCGAGCAGGCCGCCGATCAGCGGGCCCGCGATGAAGCCGATGCCCATCATCGCGCCGAGCTGGCCGAAGCGTCGTGCGCGATCGGGTTCGGCGGTGACGTCGGTGACGTAGGCAGTCGCGACCGCGACGTTCGCGCCGGTGATGCCCGCGATCAGCCGCCCCACGTAAAGCCAAGCGAGGGTCGGCGCGAGCGCCATCAGCAGGTAGTCGAGCGCAGCGCCCGCGAGCGAAACGAGCAGCACGGGCCGGCGGCCGAAGCGGTCGCTCAGCGCGCCGAGCAGCGGGGCGCACAGGAACTGCGCGAACGCATACAGCGCGAGCAGGATCCCGTAGTGGGTATCGGTGCTGCCTGCGTCGGCGAGCGAGCGCAGCAGCCCGGGCAGGATCGGCATCACGATCCCGACGCCGATCGCGTCGAGCAGGACCGTGGCCAGGATGGCAATCAGGGACGGATTCAAGAGCATGACTCTATCGGTGATAGAGTGGCGATTATTCCACAGCTTTCCCTATCGGTGATAGAGATGAAGGACACAGGGGCGCGGCTGACGCGCGACACGGTATTGCGCGCGGCGCTCGAGCTGCTCGACGAAGTCGGCATCGACGGGCTGTCGACGCGGAAGCTCGCCGAGCGGCTCGGCGTGCAGTCGCCGACGCTTTACTGGCATTTCAAGAACAAGGGCGAACTGCTCGATGCGATGGCCGAGGCGATCATGCTCGAGCGTCACGATGCGTCGCTGCCGCGGCCGGGCGAAGCGTGGGATGCGTGGCTTTTGGACAACGCGCGGAGTTTCCGTCGTGCGCTGCTGGCCTATCGCGACGGCGCGCGCCTGCATGCCGGTACGCGGCCGCGCGCGCTGCATTTCGGCTCGATCGAGCGCAAGGTCGCGCTGCTCGGCGCTGTGGGTTTCGCGCCGGACGAGGCGGTCGACGTGATGTATGCGCTGGGCCGCTTCGTGGTCGGATGGGTGCTCGAAGAGCAGGCGGAAGCGGACGGCGACGCCGATGCGCCGCTGCCGGACGCGGCCGAGTATCCGCTGCTCGCGAAGGGCTGGGCCGCGTTGCGCGCGCGCAGCGGCGACGAGGCGTTCGAGCGCGGCGTCGCGTTGATCGTCGACGGCGCCCGCGCGCATCTGGCAGCGCGAGCGCGCGGCTGACGCGGTCAGCCCGGCGTGCGGCCGTCGAGCACGCGTTCGAGCGCGTCGAGTGCGCGGGCCGTCGAGTCCGGCGCGATGCAGTCGACGACAATCCGCTCCGGCATCGCGCGCAGCCAGGTGATCTGGCGCTTGCAGAGCTGGCGCGTCGCGAAGATGCCCTTGTCGCGCATCGTTCGGTAGTCGGTATCGCCGTCGAGGAATTCCCACGCCTGCCGGTAGCCGACGCAGCGCATCGACGGCAGGTCGGGATGAAGATCCTCGCGACGGCGCAGCCGCTCGACTTCGTCGATGAAGCCCGCGTCCAGCATTGCGTCGAAGCGCTGCGCGATCCGTTTGTGCAGTACCGCGCGATCCGACGGTTCGAGCGCGACCGGCACGAAGCGGTAAGCGGCGGCCGCATCGTCGGTGCGGCGCGGCGCGGCAAGCAGCACCGACATCGGCTGCCCGCTCAGCATGAACACTTCGAGCGCACGCTGGATCCGCTGCGAATCGTTCGGCGCGAGCCGCGCGGCCGTGTCGGGGTCGACCTGCGCGAGCCGCGCGTGCAGCGCGGGCCAGCCATCGCGCTCGGCGTCGGCATCGAGTGTCGCGCGTACGTCCGGATCGGCGCCCGGCAGGTCGTTGAGCCCCTGCGTCAGCGCCTTGTAGTACAGCATCGTGCCGCCCGCGAGCAGCGGCGTGCGGCCGCGCGCGGCGATCTCGCCGATCAGGCGCAGCGTGTCCGCGCGGAAGCTCGCGGCCGAATACGCGTCGGCCGGATCGATGATGTCGATCAGGTGATGCGGCACGCTCGCGCGCTCGTCGCGCGAAGGCTTCGCGGTGCCGATATCCATGTCGCGGTAGACAAGCGCCGAATCGACGCTGACGATCTCGATCGGCCGACGCGCGGCGAGCGCCAGCGCCGCGGCCGTCTTGCCCGATGCGGTGGGGCCGAGCAGGCAGGCGATCGTCGTCGGGCTGGGGTGGGCGTGCGGTGTTGCGCTCATTGCCCGCGCATGAAGAGGCGGTCGAGATCGTTCAGCGTGAGCTGATACCACGTCGGCCGGCCGTGATTGCACTGGTCCGCGCGTTCGGTCGCTTCCATCTGCCGTAGCAGCGCGTTCATCTCGTCGAGCGTCAGGCGCCGGTTCGCGCGCACCGCGTGGTGGCACGCGAGCGTGCCGAGCAGTTCGTGCTGGCGCTCGGTGAGCACCCGCGAGCCGCCGAACGCGTGCAGGTCGGCGAGCACCGCGCGCGCGAGCGACTGCAGGTCGGCATCCTTCAGCAGCGCCGGCACCGCGCGGATCGCGAGTGTCGTCGGCGACAGCACCGCCAGGTCGAAGCCGAGCGATTCGAGCGTGTCGCGCTCTTCCTCGACCGTGCCGATCTCGACCGGCGTGGCCGTCATCGAGATCGGCAGCAGCAGTGCCTGCACGGCGACCGAGCGGTCGGCGAGCGCGTTCTTGAACTGTTCGTACAGGATCCGCTCGTGCGCCGCGTGCATGTCGACGATCACGAGGCCGTGTGCGTTCTGTGCGAGCACGTAGATGCCGTGGATCTGGCCCAGCGCGAAGCCGAGTGGCTGCTCGTCGTGCGTGGTCGCGGCGATCGGCGACGCGGTGAAGCCCGACAGCGGTGCGATCGGCGCGTCGGCCGAATCACGGGCGAGGGTCGTCGTGCCGTCCGGCGTGCCCGCGCCGGTGTCCTTGCGGCCGAACAGCGCGTCATAGAGCGCGAGCGGCTGCGCGACGGGCAGCGTGCCCTGGGTCATCCGCGCCTGACGCATCCACGTGTTGCCCGACGACGAGGACGACGATGGCGACGAGAAGCCGCTACCGCCGAACGCATTGCCTTGCTGGCTCTGGCCGAGTGGCGTATCCAGGAACGAAGAAGGCCCGCGTGGCGTCGGTTCGATATGTGCGGCATGGCCGCCCGCCGTGGTTTCCGGCGACGCGCCCGCATGGCGCGCCAGCGCGCGCTGGACTGCATGGAACACGTACTGGTGGATCGAGCGCGAATCGCGGAAGCGCACCTCGATCTTCGACGGGTGCACGTTCACGTCGACGGCTTCGGGCGGCAGGTCGAGGAACAGCACATACGACGGGTAGCGGTCGCCGTGCAGCACGTCCTCGTAGGCCGCGCGTACCGCGTGCGTCAGCAGTTTGTCGCGTACGAAGCGGCCGTTGACGAAGAAGTATTGCTGGTCGGCGCGCCCGCGGCTCGCGGTCGGCAGGCCGGCGCAGCCGTAGACCGCGAGCGGGCCGGCCTGCTCGTCGAGCGGCAGGTGCGCGGTCGCGAAGCTGTTGCCGAGGATTTTCGCGACGCGCTGCGCCGGCTCGGTCGCGTTCCAGTGTTCGACCGCCTTGCCGTTGTGCAGCACCGAGATCGCGACGTCCGGCCGCGCGAGCGCCGCGCGGCGAATCATTTCCAGGCAGTGGCCGAACTCGGTCTGCTCGCTCTTCAGGAACTTGCGGCGCGCGGGCGTGTTGAAGTACAGCTCGCGCACCTCGATCGTCGTGCCGGTCGCGCCGGCGGCGGGCGACAGCACGCCCGTCTGCGCGTCGATCTTCATCGCGTGCGCGGCATCGGCCGTCCGGCTCGTGATCGACATCTCGGCGACCGACGCGATCGACGCGAGCGCTTCGCCGCGGAACCCGAGCGTCGCGACCGCCTCGAGCTCCTCCAACGAGCGGATCTTGCTGGTCGCATGGCGCATCAGCGCGAGCGCCAGCTCGTCCGGTGGAATCCCGCAGCCGTCGTCGGTGATCGAGATGCGCTTGACGCCGCCTTCTTCCAGCACGATGCGCAGCGTGCTGGCACCGGCGTCCATCGCGTTTTCGAGCAGCTCCTTGACGACCGACGCCGGGCGTTCGACGACCTCGCCGGCGGCGATCTGGCTGATCAGCTGGTCGGGCAGGGGCTGGATCGCGCGCAGCGGGCGCGGAGCAGGGGCGGGCGCGGCGCCCGCGGCCGTTTCGGTGATATCGGACATGGCCGAATTATAGCGAGGCGGCGATTGCGTGCCGGGGTGGCCGGCCGTTACGTTTTTTCACGGAGCCTTAAGGTAGTTTCGGTATCATGGGTCCGTAACACCCCCGGCCTTGACCGGCGGGCGCTTCAGCCTTTTTCGGCCGTTCCGGCCCTATCGCCTTCGAGGAATCGCATTTGGATACGCTGCTTCATTTCGTCAACCTTGTCCTGCATATCGACGCCTTCCTCGGCGATTTCATCCGGCAGTACGGCGCGTGGGTCTATCTCGTGCTGTTCCTGATCGTGTTCTGCGAGACGGGGCTCGTCGTGTTCCCGTTCCTGCCCGGCGATTCGCTGCTGTTCATCGGCGGCGCGTTCGCAGCGACGGGCGAGATGAATGTCGGCCTGCTGATCGTGCTGCTGCTCGTCGCGGCGATTTCCGGCAACACGGTCAATTACGTGATCGGCCGCTGGATCGGCCCGAAGGTGTTCAATACGCATATCCCGGTGCTCGAGCGCTTCCTCGATCGCGCCGCGCTGCAGAAGACCCATTCGTTCTACGACAAGCACGGCGGCAAGACGATCGTGCTCGCACGCTTCATTCCGGTCGTGCGGACGTTCGCGCCTTTCGTGGCGGGGGCATCGTCGATGAGCGCCGCGCGTTTCCAGCTCTTCAACGTGATCGGTGCGCTGGTGTGGGTGCTGCTGCTCGTGCTGCTCGGCTATTTCTTCGGCAACATCCCGTTCATCCGCCAGTACCTGAACGTGATCGTGCTGGTCGGGATCGGGGCAGCGGTCGTGCCGGTTGCGCTTGGTGCGGTGTGGAAGCTGGTGCGCGGGAAGCAGTCGGATAATGTGCCGAAGGCGGGCGGGCGTTGAGCGGGAGCGTTTCGTTCTCGTCTTGGTGCAGTAAAAAAAGCGTGGCGGGTGCCACGCTTTTTTTCGTCCGGTTGACCCGTCCTGAAATAGGTTGACACTTTTTCGCTGAAACGAAGAGGTGCCAAGTGGAGCAAGAGATCAAGCGGACGCAGCGAGACTACAGCCTGGCTTTTAAGCTATCGGTGGTCGAGCAGGTCGAAAAAGGCGAATTGACGTACAAAGAGGCACAGCGCCGCTACGGAATCCAGGGGCGCTCGACCGTGCTGGTATGGTTACGTAAGCACGGCTTGCAGGATTGGGCCGATCCATCCGGCCGTGCGCGATCGGGTTCCATCATGTCAAAGCAAGACGCAAAGCCGCTCACGCCGGAGCAGCGCATCAAGGAGTTGGAGACGCAGTTGCGGGAAGCGCAGGAGAAAGCCGCGCTGTTCGAGGCGGTACTCGACGTGATGCGCAAGGACTACGGAATCACCGTAAAAAAGCCTTCGGGCAGGTCGTCGCGCAAAGGCGGATCAAAAAGCTGAGCGTCGAGCGAGCCTGCCGATACATGGGCATCAGTCGCCAAGCGTATTACAAGCGCTTCCAAAGTGAGGAACGTCGCTGCGCGCAGGCCGATATCGTGACGACACTAGTACGGGATGTACGGCTGCGTCAGCCCCGACTAGGGACACGGAAACTGCATCATCTGCTCGGGCCAGCGTTGGTCGAGCGTGGCATCAAGTTGGGGCGAGATCGACTGTTCGATGTACTGCGCGCCGCGCGCCTGCTCGTCGTGCCCCGCCAGGCGTACCACAAGACAACGCAAAGCCATCATCGCTTCCGGCGCCATCCGAATTTGCTGAAACCGGGACCAGATCAGATCGTGCCGACTGGCCCTGAGCAGGTATGGGTGGCCGACATCACGTACCTGCCGACGGCTGGCCCGTTTGTATATTTGAGTCTCGTCACGGATGCGTTCTCGCGCAAGATCGTTGGCCATCACGTTCACGATAGCCTGCAAACCGAGCAGGTCAGTCAGGCGCTCAAGAAGGCGTTGCGCAGGCGTCGGAGCGGGCAGCCGTTGATCCACCACTCCGATCGTGGGGTGCAATACTGCTCGACCTACTATCAGGACATCCATCGACGTCACGGCTTGCGCTGTTCGATGACTCACGGGTACGACTGCTATCAGAACGCACTGGCCGAGCGGGTCAACGGCATCCTGAAGGATGAGTTCCTGTTGCAACGTCCTGTTGACCTTGAGCAGGCTGCCAAGATGGTCGAACAGTCGGTGCACATCTACAACCATGAGCGACCGCATACGGCTCTGAAATACAAAACGCCCGATGCGGTGCATCGGGCGTTCTAGTGCCTGGATACTGTCAACCTATTCCAGGACTTGACAGGTGCCGCCGTTACGCGTTGCGATGCGAGATCGGCGCCGGCTGCGCTTTGAGCCGGAAAATGTCCTAGTTACGACGCTGCGCGGCCGTAGGTGTCTTCGAAGCGGACGATGTCGTCCTCGCCGAGATACGAGCCTGACTGGACTTCGATCAGTTCGAGCGGAATTTTGCCCGGGTTTCTGAGCCGATGTGGGGTGCCGAGGGGGATGTACGTTGACTGGTTCTCGGTAAGGATGATTTCTGCATCGCCATTCGTCACAAGCGCCGTGCCCTTCACTACAATCCAATGTTCGGCGCGGTGATGATGCATCTGCAGGCTCAGTTGTGCTCCAGGAGCGACGATGATCCGCTTGACCTGGAAGCGATCACCGGCATCAATGCTTTCATAGGAGCCCCACGGCCGCGGGACACGACGGTGCGTGACTGATTCGAGCCGTCCCGAACGATTCAGTTGTTCGACGACCTTCTTGACGTCCTGGACGTGGTCGCGATGCGCGACCAGGACGGCATCTGCAGTTTCGACTACAACGACATCACGGACGCCGATCGCCGCGACCATCCGGTGTTCCGCACGGATGTAGGAGTTTGCGACAGTATCCGTATAGATGTCGCCGTAAACAGTATTGTTTTGGTCGTCGCGCGCGGCAATATCGGCGAGCGCGTTCCACGAACCGACATCGCTCCAGCCGAGTTCGGGAGCCGCGACCACGGCGGCGCGTTTCGTCTTTTCCATGACGGCGTAGTCGATGGAGATGTCCGGACAAGCGCCGAATGCTTCGATATCGAGACGCAGAAAATCATAGTCCTGCTGCGCGTGATCGAGTGCCGGTGCTGCATGTCGGGCGATGTCAGGGGCATGTTGCGCGATCTCGTCGAGATAGACCGATGCATTCAGCAGGAACATGCCGCTGTTCCAGTAATAGCGGCCGTCATTGACAAATTCCGCGGCACGTTCACGGTCGGGCTTTTCGACGAATGCGTCGACGGCGTGAGCGCCGTTGCCGGTTTCAAGCGCTTCGCCGCGGCGGATATAACCGTATCCAGTATGCGGCTCGTTGGGGGGAATCCCGAATGTGACGAGATGTCCGCGCTTTGCGACCGTGGCCGCAGTGTCGACGGCCGTGATAAATGCCGGCAGATTCTGGACGATGTGGTCCGACGGCAACACCAGAAGCAACGCGTCCGGATCGTCGCGCAACGCGATGCGTGCCGCGATGGCAATCGCTGGTGCAGTGTTGCGGCCGAGCGGCTCCAGCACGATCGCCCGTGGCTTGATACCGGTGTGCTGAAGTTGCTCCGCAATCATGAAACGGTGCGCGTGGTTCGCGACAATGACTGGAGGCGCGACCCCCGGCACTTCGCTCGCGCGAAGGACGGTCTGCTGAACAAGGGTTTGTTCTCCCGCCAGCTTCAGATATTGCTTCGGGTAGTTGCTGCGGGACATCGGCCACAGCCGGCTGCCGTTGCCGCCGCATAGGAGGATCGGATGGAGACTCATGCGGGGATGCCCAGGGTAGGGCGAATGGGTGACGGCTCGGTTGCCGGGGGAGTTATTCTAACAAAGCGGGGTAACGAAAAAGCGTGGCGGGTGCCACGCTTATTTTTCGTCCGGTGCCGCCGTTACGCGTTGCGATGCGAGATCGGGGTTTCGGGCGTCGGGTATTGCGCGTCGCGGAACGTCTCGAGGATAACGCGGTTGGTGTCGCAATACACCTGCCAGTAGTTCTCGGGTGCCGTGGACGGGCGCACGAACAGCAGCGGGCCTTCCGGCGTGAACTGCAGCACACCGACGTCCGGCGCCGGGGCGGTCAGCACGTTCGGGATCTGCTGGATCGACGTCTTCAGGCGGTTGATCGCGTCGACCGCATCGACGCTGTTCGCGATCTTCGCGGTCAGATCGACGCGGCGGTGCGGCGTGGCACTGTAGTTCGCGATGTTGTCCGAGAAGATCTTGTTGTTGCCGACGATCGTCACGATGTTGTCGGCGGTGACGATCGTCGTGCCGAACAGGCCGAGCTCCTTCACCGTGCCCGTGACGCCGCCTGCGCTGATCACGTCGCCGATCTTGAACGGGCGCAGCACCTGCATGAACACGCCCGCGGCGAAGTGCGCGAGCAGGCCGCCCCAGGCGGTACCGATCGCAAGGCCGAGGCCGGCGAGGAGGGCGGCGAACGAGGTCGTCTGCACGCCGAAGATCTGCAGGATCGCGAGGATCAGCAGGATCGTCAGCAGTACGCCGACGACGGAGGTCAGGTAGTCGGTCAGTGTCGGGTCGACCTTGCCGCTGCGGCGCACGACCTTGCCGAGCAGGCGCGTGCCGATACGGATCGCCCAGCGGCCGACGAACCACAATACGATCGCGGCGAGGAGGTTGAGTCCGAAGTCGAGACCGCGGGTCATCAGGAATTGCTGGGCTGTGGCGAGATCGATCATGCGTTCTCCGAAGTCAGGGGTAGAAAGGGCGGCGCATGCACCGGATGGGTGGCGCTTTTATAACCTGAGGTGGGAGGGGCGGGCAACCGGGCTGACATTGGTTGACGTAATGGAAAGCGGGCAGGACGCGTGTGCGTGCTGGCAGCGGCGGGTGCCGGTCCCATGCAAAATGACATCTGAACCGGGTCGAGTAGAAGATGCTTGACGATTCCGTGAGTGCTTATGTCGTCAGGCAGCGGACG
Organism: Burkholderia sp. AU27893; assembly: GCF_002223205.1. Classification (NCBI taxonomy): domain Bacteria; kingdom Pseudomonadati; phylum Pseudomonadota; class Betaproteobacteria; order Burkholderiales; family Burkholderiaceae; genus Burkholderia; species Burkholderia sp. AU27893. The sequence goes on from NZ_NKFD01000001.1 coordinate 800,678, forward strand.
TACCGATCGTCGTTAGCGTATCGTTCGATCGCGAAAATATTGCCGCCCCTGCCACCCGGCATAACGTATCGCGTTGCGCGTCCAGCGTATTGCCTTGACGAGCGGGCGGGCGCGGTTTCCGCGTATTTTCTCAAGCGGCCGAGCTGCATCCGGTGCGAGTTGCCGGGCGATTGCTTCAGGCGTTGTGAACAACGAGAGCTGCCAGTCCCAATAAATGGCGTAACGGAGCAGCACTCCCGCCGTCAGCATGTCGAGCGATAGTCGGCGTTCGCGCCACGGCTGTTCCAGCGCATCGTGCGTCAGCCCCCAGCCAGCATAAAAGGGCAGACCATAGGTATGGACTTCCTTCCCACGCATCAATGCATCGAAGCCGGCGAGCGACGAGAGCGTATGCAACTCGTCCGTCACGTCGATCAGCGAAATGAGATCCGCGTCCGCATCGACGATGTCCGCAAGGTGTTCTGCATCGACGAGCCCGGCGCGATTGCCGGACAGTACGTCCGGATGCGGTTTGTAAATGATGAATGCGTCCGGTCGGCGAGCACGCACTTCCTTTAACAAGGCTTCCGATGTGGCTATCGTGCCGGTTCCCAGTCGGATCGACGCGTCGTCCGCAACCTGGCCGGCGACGAGCACTACACGCTTGTCATGAGGGATGTGCCATGTCGGTGCCTGGCGGCCGAGATTGTATTTCGTGAGGCCGAGCCGCACGATGTCCTGCCTGAGCGCTGCCGCGCGCCGCAATTCCGCTCCGTCGAACGTGGTCTGGTTAAGGATGACGGTCAGGTCGCTCGGACGACTCGCGTCGAAATACAGGCCGCGGCGGTCGATGACCTGGCTGCACGGTGGCGACATGTCGGAGCCGAGTCCTGTCGAATGGAGAAAGCCGTCTTCGATCCGGACATGGGCGACGCCAGCGGGCAGGCCTTCGGCTGACCGCCCCCCCCATATCGCCGCGTGTTCGTCGGTGTGGGCGCCGCGCGGATCTGCGATCCAGCGCAACGTTCCGCCTCCCGCCGACAGGTAGGGCGTGGCGTAAGGCCGCTTCCACCACTGGAAGCGCACGCCGGCCACTTGGCTGAGATCCCTGTATCGGTCGGCTACGGCGTGCTGCAGCTCGACGCAGTCGAGTGCAGTTTCGAGCGTGCCTTGTGTGCCGTGTGCCGGGTCAAGGTAGCGCGCGAGCTGAAGGAACGCGGCATCGAATAACGCTGATGCCGAGGGCCGCGCACGGCGCTCTGGCATGGCGGTGTGGTCATGCGTCAGTCCCCAGCCTGCGTAGTAGGGCGTGCCGAACACATGAACAGGGACGCCGGCCAGAAGCGCCGCCATCCCCTCAGATGCACCCACGACATGGATGGCGTCGGCGCGCCGCAGCACGTCCCGCAAGGAATGCGCGACGTCGAGAATCCTTGCATTCCCGTGCAGTGGCGTTTTCGTCGAAAGCCAGTTGCCAGCACCTGCATCGGCGGAACGCAAGATCCAAAGGTCGGCATCGCGGTGCGCTGCACGTGCTGCATCCGCCATTGCAGCAAAATTCTGGCGGCGGAGTGTTGCCGGCGTGCAGATATCGGTATGGGACGTTTCGCGTTCATCGATCAGCACAATGCGTTTGCCACCGCCGGATTCGTGCCATGCATCCGGCAATTCGGCTAGCTGATGGCGAACGTGCAACGCGTCGCTGTCGAGCACGCGGCGCATTAGATCGCGACATCGCCCGTCCGTGTCGGTGACAGGCGTGGCCGCCAGCAGGCGTTCGAGTGCGGCGACCAGTCCACCGCGGGCAACCAGATCCGGCGGAACGCAGAACCACGAAAGAGGCGGAGCGTGGGTTGCGTGCCGGGCGAAGACCGGACCGGGGCATGCGGGGTACACGGTACGTCCGATCGACTCGGACGTTCGGGCAAGCGCGACGCCAAGCCACGAATCGATCCACACGAACGGCGACTTTCCGGTCAGCCAGCCGATCATGCGTTTGCCGCGTGCGGTTGCACTTGCGTCGAATGACCGGGATTCGGACGTCATCGAGTGCTCAGTGGGTGTCGGAATCATTTACCGGAGCGAATCGAGGAAGCCATCGATGCGATCGAAGTGCTCGGCCCAGGTCGGTGCTCGAAAGCGCTCGATCCGCGTGAGCTGACTCGCCCGCTCGCTGCTGTCCGAGCGAGCGTACTCGCGAATCCGTGCAAGCCATCCCGGCCCGTCGAGCGGGTCGAGATAATCGGGAATGTCCGATGCAATCTCGTGAAAGACCGGCAAGTCGCTGGCGAGTACCGGCACGCCCAACATCAGTGCCTCGACGAGCGGCATCCCGTAGCCTTCGGCGAACGATGGGAAGATGAGCGCTCGTGCATGTTGCAACCACGCATGCAGTCGTTCGTCGCTGCAATCCGATTCTTCGATAACCGCACCGCGAATCGTTGCGCAGCGCTCCAGCATATCGACGACGTTCTCGCATTCCCAGCCGCGCCGGCCGATGACCACGAGCTTGGGGGCGGTTTCCCCCATCTGTTCGACCAGGCGCCGCCAGACATGCAAGATGAACCAGTGGTTCTTGCGCGGCTCGATCGTACTGAGCATCACGAAGTACGGGCCATCGATCGGAGCCGGGCTCGGTGGATGAGGTTCCACGGCAGGTGCGAGTGGAGCGACGACGACTGGCGGGAGCGGCAGCGACGCTTGCCGGGCCTCGTTCGCCAATTCGTCGTAGGTCGCCTGTGAATTGCTGATCAGGCCACTCGCATGTCGGAGTGCTGTATGGATGCGGGCACGATGCGATGCGTCCACGCCAGGGCGGCAATACTCCGCGTGGGTTAGCGGAATGAGATCGTGGACCATGAAGACCGAGCGCGCGTTGCGTTGCGCCATCGCCCGGTAGTAACGGGTGAACTCCATCCCGTTGTGACTTGTATGCAACAAAATTGCGCGATCGAATTTTACCGATCGAAGCCGGTTTAGCAACGCAGAAGCAATTATTCTGCGCAGCGCCCATCGGTCGCGATCGGACGACAGTAGCAGCGAGAACATCTTCTGCGAGTGTTTTTCCGTCAAAACGGTGGAAAAACCGCGTTCGCTCAGGACTGCGCGTGCACGGTTCCCATATCGGCGGATGTAAGCCAGTCCAACTCTGTCTACCCCGGTGGGGATCAGGCCGTCATAAAATCGGGTGGCAAGACGAGTGACGTCTAGAAGTATTTTTGTCACGCAGGTGCAATGTGGTTGTGCGTACGGAAATGAAAAATGTTTCCGTTTGCCGAAGCCCGATGGCTCATGCAACAATTCCGCCGGGTAATTCTATGGCATCTCGGATGGCGGGACAATTCGCGCGTGTGCGTCTCGTGTGCGCGTCTGTCGATCAGCCCAAATGCCGAGCGTGCCAAATAATTGATGCTAGATGTCAGATTTACCGATCCGCTCGCAGCCTTGCGCGCGGTCGCAATGGATCATTGAACCCGTCCCAGTTTGCGCCAAGCCGGCCCACGTTTTAGCGTGGCAAGGGATTGGCTGCGCGAAAACAAGGGAGGCTCGACTGCGAGAAGTCGAGGAACCGCGAGGTGGTCTACCGGTGTTTCGGACACGTCACGCCGGTAAGTTCTCCGGTACATCTTACATTGTGCGGTAAAATCCGGCGGCCTTTGAATGACTGGATTGTTAAATGCAGAGTTTAAAACGCAGTGTATGGTTGGCTGCTGCCATCGGCGGCACCATTGGATTGGCTGCGTGCGGGGCCATTCCCACGTCCGGGCCGAGTCGTTCCCAGATTAATGCTAGTGGTGCGGGCACAAATCAAGTCAGTACGCAAGGAATCCAGGTCGTCGATGTGACCGATCAGGTAGCGCGGCAACTTTACGCGGGCCGCAAAAGTACGGATTTTGCAGCGACATTAGGTGACAGTTCGGCATTTCAGCAACAGTTGGGCGTGGGTGACGTGGTCGAGGTGTCGATCTGGGAGGCTCCCCCTGCGACTCTGTTTGGCGGTGGCACGAGTGATGTCCCGACGCCCAGCGGTGTACCGACTGGCGCGCGGCTGACCAAATTGCCGACGCAGGTGATCGACGGCAACGGCAACATCCATGTGCCGTTCGTTGGCGCTATCAAGGCAACGGGCCGTTCGCCAAGCCAGTTGCAAGCCTATATCGCAGCGCGTCTCAAGAATATCGCGCACGACCCGCAGGTTCTCGTGCAACTGGCGCGGAACGAAACCTCATATGTCACCGTTGTGGGAGACGTATCGAGCAGCACGCGCATGCAATTGAGCGCGCGCGGAGAACGCGTGCTCGATGCGGTTGCCGCGGCCGGCGGTGTGAAGCAGCCGATCAGCAAGACCATGATCCAGGTGACGCGCGGCGAAACCGTCGCGTTGGAGCCTCTGGAAACCGTGATCCGCGATCCACGCCAGAACGTGCCGCTCAAGGCGGGTGACGTCGTCACCGCAATGTTTCAGCCCTACAGCTTTACTGCGTTTGGTGCAACGGGCAAGAACGAGGAAATCAATTTCGAGGCGCAGGGTATTACGCTGGCGCAGGCATTGGCGCGGGCGGGTGGCCTGCAGGACTCGCGTTCAGACGCACAGGGCGTGTTCATTTTCCGGCTGGAAGATCATCAGGCACTCAACTGGCCCAACCAACCGGTGCGAACGACTGCAAACGGCAAAGTCCCGGTTATCTATCACATCAATTTGAAAGACCCGGATTCCTTCTTCGTGGCGCAGAGCTTCATGATGGACAACAAGGACGTGCTCTACGTCTCCAATGCGCCGGTGTCGGAACTGCAGAAAGTGCTGAACCTGGTGTTCTCCGTGGCCTACCCGATCGTGTCTGGCGTGCAGACGTTTAAATAATTATGAAATTTATGAAGCGTATTAGCCGTTTGTTTTTGATAACGGTGGTCATTCCAACCAGCATTTCGATTATTTATTTCGGTTTAATTGCCAGTGATCAATACACGTCGGTCAGTAGCTTTCTAATTCGTAGCCCGCAGCAAACTAATGCTGCCGGATTGGGGGGGATATTGAAGGGGGTTGGGGGATTTTCTCAGTCCGATGGCGATGCATACACGGTTCAGAAGTACATTCTTTCTCGTGATGCGATGATGGTGCTGGACAAGGAGCAGCATATTAAATCTGCCTTCCAGAAAGCGACGATCGATTTTGTCAATCGTTTTTCGGTTTTTGGCCTGAATGACAGTTTTGAGAAATTTTATATCTACTATGGTAAGAACATAGTGGACGCCAAGGTCGAGGCCGAGTCTCCGATTGTGACCCTGAGCACCAATGCATATGATGCTCATCTTGCATGGAGTATGAACAAGCGACTATTGGAGCTTAGCGAGCAGATCGTCAATCAGATGAACAAGCGTGCCCGGGCCGATTTAATCAATACCGCTCAGCACGATGTTGATCTGGCCAAGGAAAATGATCGGATTGCCACACTAGCTCTGGCGCACTACCGGAATACGGCCGGCGTGATCGATCCCGAGCGACAGTCCACGATCCCGTTGCAACAAGTCGGAAAGCTGCAAGATGACTTGATTTCTACCCGCGTACAGATTGCTCAGATGGAGCGACTGTCGCCGAGCAATCCGGGATTGCCGACTTTAAAGGATCGCGCCAAGTTGCTGCAGCAGGCTATTGACCAGGTAAGCCAGCGTGTTGCGGGTGCGCAAGGTGCATCGCTGGCTAGCAAGGCTGCTGAATTTCAACGTCTTACGCTGGAAAAGGAAGTGGCCGATAAGATTCTTGCCGGCGCAATAACCTTGTTGGATCAGGCGCGAGTCGAGGCTGAGCGCAAGCAACTTTACCTGGAGAGAATTTCCGAACCCAGCCTGCCAGACTACGCAATGAGTCCGCATCGTGGGCGAGCGATTCTCGCTACATTCCTGCTCGGTCTGATTCTCTGGGGCGTATTGACCATCGTTATCGGTGGGGTGAAAGAGCACTATGACCGTTGAATATCGACCTCCGACATTCTGGGAGCAACTGCGTATCCAGGGCCGGGTTATCTGGGCGCTGGTCATGCGCGAGATGATTACGCGCTTCGGCAGAGAAGGGCTCGGCGTCTTGTGGATCATGGCAGAGCCAGCCATGTTTGTGGTCGGTGTGATGATCATTTTCAGTCACACCGAAACGAAGGCTAAATATTCCGTAGCCGAATATCTAGCTGTCAGCTATCCCACGTTGTTGTTCTGGCGGAATGCGACGGGGCGCGTTCTCAAGGCGATTGAATCAAACCGGTCGTTGCTGCATCACAAACCGATTCGTCCGGTCGATATTCTCTATTCGAGAATTATCCTTGAATTTGCGGGAGCGACAGCCTCGTTCCTGGCGTTGTACGTGGTATTGGTTGTGATCGGTATTTGTCAGCTTCCTGCTGATATGCTGAACATGATTATTGGATATTTTTTGATAGTGTGGTTCTCATTCAATTTTGTGATGACCATGGCTGCATTGTCTGAGTTGAGTGACTCGATAGAGCGAATTTCTCATGTGATTCTTTATCTGATGATTCCGTTTTCAGGGGTTTTTTTACCGACCTACGCATTGCCGCCGAAAATTGGGGAGCTGTTGACCTATTTCCCGCTGATTGATGCCGTTGAATTTTTTCACCACGGCTATTACGGAGATCGTATGCATACCCTGTACTACATGGAGTATACGGTGGTGGTGTTGTCGTTCTTCACATTGTTCGCACTGTCGATTACTCACTTCGCCATTCGGCGAGTGCAATTGAACTGAGGCGGGCCATGATTGAGCTACGCAACGTCACCAAGCGTTATGCGATCCATCACGGGCGATCACAACGGGAAATACTCAAGGGCGTCAACCTACGAGTCGAGGCTGGAGAGCGATGGGGCATCCTAGGACGTAACGGTGCAGGGAAGTCCACGCTGATCCGTATCATCAGCGGTTCGGACCGTCCGCATTCTGGGGACGTCATCAAGAATATGTCCGTGTCCTGGCCTCTGGCATTTGGCGGCACATTTCAGGGAAGCCTAACGGGTAAAGACAACGTTCGTCTGATTTCCCGCGTGTATGACGTCGACTACCGCAAGACGCTAGAACTGGTCGAGGATTTTGCCGAACTGGGGGCGTATCTCGACGAGCCAGTTAAGTCGTATTCATCAGGGATGGCTTCACGGCTGGCGTTTGCCATATCGATGTCTATCGAGTTCGATTGCTTTCTGATCGACGAGGGTATGTCGGTGGGCGATCATCGATTCCATCAGAAATGCAATGTGGAGTTGTTTGAAAAACGAGGCGATCGAGCCATGATCATCGTCGCTCACCAGACAGATCTGATCCGCAACCATTGCAACCGCGCCGCGGTTCTCGAGGACGGCGTACTTAGAGCCTGCGAGACGGTCGAGGAGGCGATTCAGATTTACGAGTCGATGTAGAGAACGACTGTTGTCGTGAGGTGGCGATGTCGTAGATCGTTGAATGCAAACTTGTGCTTGTTATGCGGAAGTTCGGTAGTACCTGTTCGTTGCACTGATTTTCGAAGCTGTAGCTTGGTATTGATGTAAGAGTTGTAAGTGGTGGATTGATTTTTTATTGGTTACATGGGCGTGCTGCTGTGTGGTCCGGCAATGAGAGTAATGCTGGATTTGCGCGTGAGGCAATTTTAAATTTTGATGGGCGTTTGATCGAGGGTCGTATGGAAAAGATTAGTTCAATTGGGGATTTCTATTTATATTGCTCGAACTATTCTTATGTCTCGTTTGACGTCTTTGATACGCTGATCCGGCGCCGGTTGCTCAAGGTCAACGAGGTGCACGACACGGTCAGCGCGTACGCGCTTGCTCTGGTGGGCCGTCGCAAGGACAGCAGCCCGTTCGATCTTACCTTGCTGCGATATAGAATGTCGGACTCTCTGAAGAGCTTCGACGGCGGGGGTACGCAAGAGCCGCTCATCGAAGACGTCTGGGATCGCATCATCGCTCAATATGTGTCGGACAAAGTCGAGCGCGCACGGATCGTCTCAAAGATCGTCGATTTCGAGGTGTCGATCGAATCATCCAATCTCGAGTTGATTGACGGCGCACGGGATCTGCTGGTTAAGCTCAAGACCAGTGGCAAGGTAGTGACTGCTATTTCGGACATGTATTTCTCGCGGTCCGTGATGGAGAAGATTCTCGGGAATCTCGGGATTCTCGATCTGTTTGATCACGTCTATATCTCGGCGGACAGCAAGCTGACCAAGCAGACAGGCGATTTGTTCCGCCAGGTTCTGAGCGATCTGGCGATTGAGCCATGCCAACTGCTGCATGTTGGCGACAATCCGCATTCTGATGTCGCGATGGCAGAAAAGGTGGGGATGGATTGCGTGCTGGTCGAACAGCACCACTTGCTCGAACTGAAAAGGCCCGCATACGGTCAGCGTGTCCGGATCGAAGAAGAGGTCTCGGATCTACTGAAGCTTCATTTGATATCGCTTCTGCTCGATGCCGCGGACAATCGTGTCGAGCATCTCTATTTCATGGCCCGAGACGGTTGTGCAATCAACGATTTTCTCGCAGCGTGGGATAGCGGTTTCGTGCATGACTTCCTGGGTGTGCCAACGCACAGCAACCTGTACCTCAACCGGCTCTTGTCATGTTGGGGGGGGGTCGATTTTTCGGGTGACTGGCTGATTCAGGCCATCGGGTTGGTGTTTTGGCTCAACCATGGAGAGGCATCACCCAAGGAAATGTGCGAGCGGCTGGGCGTCAAAGCTATCCCGGCAGCCTTCGGAACAGAGCTTTTGCGCGCCGAGTACGATACATTCAGGGTGGCCGATATTTTCATTGAAGCCGGCTTGAAGGAGCAGATCAAGGACGCGATCCTTGGCAAGCGACACGACCTGATTCGCTACCTTCGCGACATCGGATTCTTCAAGCATAAGAATGTTGCATTTTCGGATGTGGGCTATTCGGGTACCGTCCTGAGAGATCTGAACAGCCTGTTCGTGAATCATCTGCTTGGCGAGGCAGTGGGCGTGCCGCCGGCCATGCATCTTCATCTTGTCGCGACCAACGGCAACTACGCGTCAAATCAATCGCGTGCTTATCCCTTTGTGCGTTTTTCGCCGCAGGTGGTCCTGCCCGTCGAGAAGCTGCCAGTGCCATTGCTCGATTCATTTGCATGGCTCGAATTCTTTTTCAAGCATCCGACGCTCAAGCCTATCCTGAAATTCGTCGAGCGTGAGGGGCAATTGCATCCCGAACTCCGGCATGACGAATCGAGCAAGACGCTGACTCCGTCACAACGGGTTGTTAGCCACGCAACGGCGCGCGACGAGGACATCGTGTTGCTGTGGATGGCGGCCGTCAACTTCCAGGGACAGCTGACGGATGCGGTAATCCACCGGTTCGCGCATCCTGACGTCGAGACCGTTGCACAGATGTCCGATGAGGTTTTCGAGTTACATTCGGTCCAGGGGGATCGTCGGTCGATCCTGTTGCGGATTCCCAATGGGAGCGTTGAAGCGATTTCACTCGCGGCCAAGAAGGGCGACTATTGGATTCCCGGATCGATCGTAGCGTCCCGAACACCCGTCGCCGCGCTTGTGCCGGTGGAACCGACTGTCGTGGCCGGACGCAATCTGACTGGAAGGTTGCTGGACTTGATTCGTGGTCGCAAATCCGCGTCGAACACTTCGCCGCTGGAATTTGATCCGAAGTTCTATCGGGCGTTCTACCCGGATCTTCGTCAATTCAATGACAATCAGGCACTCTGGCAGCACTTCTTTTCGCACGGAAAACGAGAAGGGCGCGTCGGAACTTATCAGGCGCTGGTTGATAAGCTTTCGACGGAATGTGGTCTGATTCCTTCGGATTTCGATGCCCACGCCTATTTGCGGTTGAATCGTGATGTTGCCGCGCACGTGGATACTCCCGAACGAGCGCTGGATCACTATATGCGTTCGGGACGCAACGAGGGGCGTATCTATCGATGGACGAATTCCGATCTGGCACGGGAATTCGATGTTTTGCTGGCGTCAGGCGTGGTCGTCCTCGACGGTGACGAATTGCGTGACTGGAAGCAAGGCGAGACCGTTCTCGACCTGTTCCTGCGGCGGCACGGCTTGCGTCAGGCGCCATGGATCGATGAAATCGATGTCGCGGAATTTCGCGCCCTGCATTTCGAATGGGCTGGCCCCGTTCGAAGCAAGGCGGAGTGCATCGTGGCCCTTCTTGAGCGCGGGCTCGCGCATCAACCGCATCTGTCGTTGACGAATCCCTTCGATCCCGAGTTTTATCGGCGACAGCTTGCGTCGCCGCAGCAGCGTTCTTCCGCCGAACTGTATTGGCATTACCTGTCGGAGGGGGCCGCCCGTGGACTGGCGCCATCGGAAATCGCCGCGTTGCGGCGGATTTGGGGGCTTTCGGAGTTCCCGGAGAGCTTCGACTACCGGGGTTTTGCCGCAAGTATCGGTATGTCCGGGGACTCGCTGGAGCGTACAGATGTGTTGAGCCGCTTCATCGATACGTTGGGTTTGCAGCGCTTGCAATTTGTGTCCGGTCCCGAGGCCGGACACTTTACCGAATATCTTGCTAATCGCGCTTGGCGCGTATACGGGCATCTCGATGAGGCCAGGGCCTTGTTCGAGGCCGCGCTGGAGGTATCAGCCAATCCCGGGCGCATTCATCATCACCTTGGCGATCTTGCACTGCAGTCCGGGATGAAGGACTTGGCGCTCCAGCACTTCCGTCTCGGTATCGAAAAGCCGAGTACCGATCGCTGGAGTTTCATCAATGCAGCTAACCTGCTCGTCGAGCGGGGCGACTATGTCGCAGCCCTGAGTATTCTTGAAGAAGGCAAGGAACGTTGGCAGCAACGGGCGCCGTGGCGTCGTGTTCGCGATCGTGCGTTGCACATGCGAAGCCGCGCGGTGTTGAACCAGGTCATTCACCGTCGTCCGGGATCCCTAAATCTCGCGGTAGCCGATCGGCTGTACGAGGACCTCGCATCGACGACGCCTACGTCAATGAAGCTTTTGCCAGGAGGACGGGGGGCACTTGTATTGACGATGCGACCGGCTTCGTCGGCGCGATGGGATCGCGCAGTCCTGGATCAGGTGACGGTCTACGATCTGCTGTCGATCGAACAGGGGGATTATTTCGCGGCCTTGCTGACGCACGAGACGGTGATTTTCCATGAGGTGCCGTTCACCTCCGAGGTCCTGCAGGCGATCGCGCTGGCTCGTAGTCTGGGACGACGGACCGTGGCATGGATCGGTGACTTTGCGGAGTGGGAAGGACTACCGCTCTCATATTGCGAGTGGAACGATGCCGGCGCCAATCCGTCACCACTCGGCCTTGAGCAATTCCCGGAGATCATGCTGCCGGCGCGTTACTGCAACGATGTGGTGACGACGATTGCCGGTTGCGTTCCGCTGCTTGAGCGGGTCGCAACCGATGCGAGCGTCCGGCTGGTGATGCAAGACGGTCCGATGGCACTGGAGATCGACCGCAAGCAGCAACTGGTGGTGGTTGTGCCAGCGAACGATATTCCCGTGGCCGACATGCGGGTGCTGGCTGGGAGTCTGCGAGATACCGTCCGGGCTCATCCGGAAATGCGCATCCTGATCGATCAGCGTCTTGCCGCCCGCGAGGAGCTCAGGGACGTTGCAGGGCGCTGGTCTGTGTTGCCGGACAACATCACCTTGTCCTCGCTTGCCAAGCTCATCGCCAATGCGGACCTCGTCATCCAGATCGCGCGGAACCCGTTGCTTCAGTTCTCCGTATCAGCCGAGGCGCGTGTTCACGGCGTACCCGCGTTGGTATTGCGCGAAACCGTTCCAGCCGCGAAGCTGACGAGACGAGGGGTACACGGAACAGCCGCATCGTCGCGGGCCGAACCGAAGGCGTCGGACCTGAGTTCTCAAGGCGACCTTGTCGCCAGGATTGGGGCGGCTATCCGTGCCGGTCGGGCGGAACCGGAGTTCCCGTTGCGGAAAGAGCGGGTAGCCGAAAAGCGAGTGAGCGCACCGACGGCCCACGCGCATCGCATCATGTTTGCCAACGTGTTCTTCGCGCCTCAGGTCATTGGTGGCGCGACGCGCGTTATGAAGGACAACATCGATTTTTATTTGGACCATCATGACGACGAGTTCGAGCTGGCAGTGTTCTGCGCCGACGAGCAGAACGATCGCAATAGCGAATGGCGAATCGATGGGTATCGCGGCATCCCAGTGTTCCGGACTGCCACCCCGCAGGAATTGAATATGGACTGGCGCGCCGCGAACGAGATGGTCACGGCTCGCTTTGCGGCGGCTGTTCGAGCGTTCAAACCCGATCTTGTGCATATCCATTGTCTGCAACGATTGGGAGTGGGCGTGGCTGAGGTTTGCCGTTCATTGAATATTCCCTATATCGTGACGCTTCACGATGCATGGTGGTTGTCCGATTATCCATTCCTGACAGACGAAAACGGTCAGCCGGCCGTGCTGAGCGAAGACTTCCGCGTGCAGCGGCAACTGGCTACGGTGAGCCCAGACGTATCGCTGTTGCGCGCCGACCGATTGCGTAGAGCTCTTCTTGGGGCACGCGAGCGGTTCGCCGTATCGCGCAGCTTTGCAAAGCTCTACGAATCGTGTGGGATCCCGTGTCGGTTTATCGAGAACGGCAGTTCGCGGATCGTTCCTGCGCCGCGAAAGCCCATGCTTGACGAGCGCGTGCAGCTGTGCCACATCGGCGGGCTGGAGCATCACAAGGGGGCGTACTTGATCGAAGCCGCCTTGCGGAACAACCGATACAGCAATCTGCAATTCACGGTCGTGGATCTGGGGCGTGAGGCGGGCGACGAAACGCATACGTTCTGGGGCAATACGCCGGTCACCATTACCGGCAAGATGTCGACCGCGCAAATTGCGCGGTTCTATGCCCAGATGCACGTTCTAATCGCGTCGTCCACCTGGCCGGAAAGCTATGGCCTAGTGACACGCGAAGCTCTGGCGCACGGACTGTGGGTGATTGCGAGTGATCTCGGGGCAATGGCTGATCCGGTCGTGCCGGGATCCAACGGGTTCATTATTTCGGTTAGTGACACGAAGGATCTTGCTCGTGCGCTTGCGACAATCGACGCCGCACCGCAGATCTATCGGCGGTCGCCGCAAACGCAGATTCGACTGAGAACGGCAGATGAACAATCTGCCGAACTGGTGGATATCTATCGCACCATGCTGCAGCGCAAGGCTGTTGCTGATGAAGATGACGCAATGTTGGGCGAGTGTGCATAGCCAGGAAATCCGGTGCCGTGAGCTTCGCATGTGCGCGCCTGCTCGCAGGCGTGCTCATGCGAGCAGGCGCGGTGCCCCTGTTCCAGCTGGATACCGAATTTTCCTGAGCAATTTCCTCGATATAGCCTATGTTTGACTTCAATGCGCTGCGACTGAGTTGGCGGGAGTCCTTTCTCGTCAATTTGCAGGATACGCAAACGGGCGCATTGGAGCCTCCGAGCGGTGTTTATCGCCTCGACGTGCGATTACTGGCGGGGTGGTACATGATCGAAATCCTCCTGTCCGGTGAAGCGGCGCAGCAACAGGTTCGGTTGGTCGTGCGCGCGGTGTCGTCGACTGATTCCTTTGGGATGGTGGTTAGTACGCGTCACGTGAGTAAGCGACTCATTCGCATTCCAGCAGGCGGTCAGATCGAGATAGATCTCGGCGATCGACCGATCGGGCGGATCAAGACGTTTCGCCTTGCACGTGTGACGTCCCGGTTCGCGCGTTCGCGTATGACCTCCCGACTCCTGTCGCTGCATCCGAAGTACAAGCCGTGGGGTGACGACTATGGGTTGCAAGACGTTGACCATAGGTATTCCGATATTCGACAACTATGGCGTGATTATTGCTGCCTGTTTGACGAGTCAGTGTCGCTGGTGAGCTATCAGGACTGGGTGAGCTGTTTCGATGCGCCGAATCTGGCGGTCTACAAGGCGATGCAGGCTCACTTCCGTTGCTTTACTGTGCGCCCGGTATTCGCAATTGGCATCGAAGTGACCGAGCCCCATTCACCCCACTGGGAAATGACGCTCCGCTCGGTTGTCGAGCAGATCTATCCTCATTGGCAACTGGTCATCGCCGACCTGCGATCCGGCCAGGATCGCGCGCCGCTGCTTTCACCGGAGTTTCGCGCAGATACACGCATCCAGATCATTTCAGGTGCATCAAAAGAGGAAGCCCACATCGCGGCCGAGCGGGTGCTCGCGGAATGCGGTAGCTGGATCATGTTCGTCGGTCAGCACGACATGCTTCCCAAACACGCGCTGTACGTGCTCGCTGACGCACTCGAACGGACGCCCGACGTTGACATGATCTACTCGGATCAGGATGACATCGACCAGTGCGGTGTCCGACATAGCCCGTGTTTCCATACTGACTGGAACGAAGATCTGTTGCTTTCGTCCGGGCGCTGCGCGACCCTCGGCGTGTACCGGACAGAGGTGTTTGTTGCGACCGGTGGGCGGGATGCCTGTCAAGGGAGTGCGTCGCGCTACGACATGACGTTACGGTTCCTGGCCCATACAAAGTCGGACAGAATGCTGCACGTTCCGCGGGTGCTTTACCACCGTCGTGCAGAGCCTGCATCGGCACGAGATCCTATCGCGCAACATCATGTGAATGATGAGCATCAGCAAGCCATCGAGCGGCATCTTGCCAGGACGGGCGCAAATGCGAGCGTTTCGGCGACGCCGTATGGTCATCGCGTAAAGTACGCCGTGCCAGAGAATCCGCCGCTCGTTACACTGATTATTCCTACTCGCAACGGATTCTCACTGCTCAGTCGCTGTGTCGACTCGATTCTCGAGAAGACCTGTTATCGTCCTTTTGAAATCATCATTGTCGACAACGGGTCGGATGATCCGGACACACTGGATTACATGACGCGGGTCGTCCGTGACCATGGTGTGCGCATTCTCCGTGATGACAGCCCGTTCAACTATTCCGCGCTGAACAATCGTGCCGTCGAGATGGCGCTTGGAGAATTTGTTGCACTTGTTAATAACGACATTGAAGTGATTGACGGTGAATGGCTCGATGAGCTGATGGGCCATGCTCTTAGGCCTGAAGTCGGTGTCGTCGGCCCGAAACTGCTCTACACGAACGGCACCATTCAGCATGCGGGAGTCGTTATGGGGCTCAGCGGTTGTGCTGATCATCTGTCGCGTGGCCTCGGTCGTGACGAGCCGGGGTATATGGCGCGTGCGGTCTTGACACAATCGCTGTCGGCAGTGACGGGTGCATGCCTCGTAGTTCGTCGATCCTTGTATCGTCAATTAGGCGGTCTGAACGAACGTGATCTCAAGGTCGCATTCAACGATGTCGACTTTTGCTTGCGAGTCAGGCAAGCCGGTTATACCGTAGTTTGGACGCCACATGCCGTGCTGTATCACCACGAATCCGCTACGCGTGGCAGTGACGACACCGCAGAGAAGATCGCCCGAGCAGCCCGCGAAATTGAATACATGCGTCGGCATTGGGGGGACCTGATATCGAATGACCCGGCTTATAACCCCAATCTGTCACTCGCCCGGTCCGATTATCAGTTAGCGTGGCCGCCACGGATTCCTCCCCTTATGCATCTGACGCGCCGCGTACCGACAGGCGACTGATCTCTTTGGAGTCGGGCGTCTTGCAAGCTGTCTGGCAGATTCCGCTTCGTACCGACCTAGTTGTCCATCACGTTCACGCATTTCGTCTTCTGATAATCATGATGGATTTCTTCTTGTCAATTCTTCGCCGGACCGTATCGTTCAAACTGAATCCGGTTCGGGGTCTCGTCCGATCTGACTCGCGGCCGCAAGAATGGATCTCTACTGAAGAGGCTCCCGTATTCGATCTTGAACCGGCGGACGAAAAAGATGCGATTCCGACCGGCTGGATCCACATCGAGTCGAAATTGATGAGAAAGGGGGGACAGCTGGTCGCCCGGCTTTGTTTCGACGCCGGGACGGGCTTTTCGGATGCTGAATCTTTCGTTCTTCCTGTCACTCGAGTCGGCAAGGTTTCGCATATCGTTCGGCTTCCTCGAAATGTTCGCAGCCTGCGCTTGCAGCCCCTGCGCGGAGAAGGGGTCGTGGAGGTGGTTTTTTTTCGCATCACGAAAATATCCCGTGTCGAGAAATATTTCAGGATGGTCGAATGGGTGGCGGGAGATATCCGCAAATTCAAAGGCACAATGCAGGCGAAGAAATATAACCTAACCTGGATGCGCTTGCTGAGAGATTCCGAGGGTGCCTACGCAGATTGCGCGAATTTAAGATTCCATTCATCGCCGCCTGATTACGCTTCGTACGTGCGTGAATTCGATACGCCGAACAAGCGGGATATTGTCGCAATCAAACAGCATTTGGCTGTGTTTCGGCAACGTCCAATAATTTCCGTTTTGATTCCAGTGGGTAAGGCATCCGTCGCTTGGGTGAAATCGTCCGTCCAGTCCGTGATCGAGCAGGCTTACGTGAACTGGCAGCTATGCCTGACGGCAGATCATTCGACAGACAGCGAAATGATTTCGTACCTGAAATCCGTACCTGGGCAGGACAGTAGGGTAAAGGTGGCTATTGGGCAGACTGATTGTCGGTTGACTGCGGAATTAAATCTCGCTCTGGAAATTGCGGCCGGTGAATTATCAATGGTAATTTATCCGGGTGATTTATTGTCGCCATATGCCTTATATTTTATAGGTGCGAAATTAAATGACTCGGTAAATCTCGACTTGATATATTCAGATGAAGATGAGATCGATGAGAGCGGTGCGCGCAGACAAGCATACTTCAAAAGTGATTGGAACCCTGATCTCATGCTTTCGCACGACATGATTTCCCATCTTGCTGCTTATCGAACTTCTCTTATGCGCGCCATTGGAGGGTTTAGAGCCGATTTTGAGGGAGGGCATGATTATGACTTTGCGCTCAGGTTCACAAAGGCAAGCAAGGCATCACGGATCGCTCATATTTCACGAGTACTCTATCATCGTCGCAGGAGTAGGAATCCCGCGTTCGGGAGCATCTACGCGGAAGAGGTCGTGTGCGAGGCACAGGAGCGAGCGCTGTCCGACTATCTGAATGATATGCCGGGAGCGATAGCTTCTCGAGGGAATCTGCGCGGCACCTATCGAGTCAAGTATCCGATTCCCACGCCGATGCCCAAGGTAAGCATCATCATACCTACTAGGGACGGCGGGCCGCTATTGAAGAAATGTGTTCAAAGTGTCCTGCATAAAACTGATTACAGTAATATTGAATTGATTATTGTGGATAATCAAAGCAATACGGACGAGACAATTGATTATCTGCGTGTGATAGCGGAAAGTGGAAGGGCAAAAGTGTTGACGTACGATTTGCCATTCAATTATTCATCAATCAATAATTTTGCGGTTGAGCATGCCTCGGGGGAGATACTGTGCTTCTTGAACGATGACGTCGAGGCGATTTGTAACGATTGGCTGAGCGAAATGGTCTCTCAGGCGCTGCGCCCCGAGATCGGCATCGTGGGCGCCAAGCTTCTCTATCCTGATGATTTCATTCAACACGCGGGAGTCGTGATCGGTATTGGAGGGTATGCAGGACATGTCCACAAGCTGTATCCGGCAACGCATCCTGGATATGCCGGGCGAGCGGTCCTTGTCCAGAATCTTTCGGCGGTGACTGGCGCCTGTATGGTGATGCGTCGGAGTCTGTTTGGAGCGCTTGGAGGGTTTGACGAGAGGAACCTCCCCGTGGCATTTAATGACGTGGATTTGTGTCTTCGCGTGGGCGAGGTCGGCTACCGGATTCTATGGACGCCATATGCGATCTTATATCATTACGAATCCTATAGTAGAGGTGATGATCAAGCCTCGCCGGAGAAGCGCGCCAGATTTCAGCGCGAGAAAGAATATATGATCGCCCGTTGGGATATAAGTAATTTCTCAGATCCGTATTACAACGGAAATCTGACGCTGGACAGAGAGGATTATTCGCTTGCAAATTTCCCTAGGGTGAATAGTCCGTGGCGAAATTTATCGAAAATCTGAAGATTTTTAAATGCTGCGGTGTGTGTCATTGATTCGGGGGGGGGGCTGTGAAATTGGCGGAAAAAATCCTATATAAAATATTTTCTCGCTGGCTTGGGCGAGGGTTTGACGCCGACTTTTATTTGTCTAACTATGGTGACCTAGGAGGGTTGCAGAGTAGGTGGCAGGCCCTAACACATTATGTCAGATTCGGAAAGTATGAGGGGCGCTTCCCGAATGAGGTCGCCTATCTCGAGAATGCCAGAGAAAAAAAATGGGATTTGGGTGACGGATTTGATATCGTTGCATATAAGTTTTTCAATAAAGATCTAATTTCTGTATTTTCCAAGGACGAGGATTTTTTTCGGCACTATTTACGGCACGGTCGAAAGGAAGGGCGGATTATTCGATTTGACGCAGAGCGTTATGGCACCAATATTATTCCGCGCGAGGAGAAGTGGAGAACGCTATTTTCGATGCCAGAATTCATTGCTCGTTATGGTAATATTTGCGATGAAATTCTTGAATCACGTGCGGCTGCACTCGATTTGTTTTGGAGTCGTGGTGTCGAGGAGCTTTGGTCGGTTAGCTTTGAATATGAGTTTGACGCCGAATTTATACGTGAAAGCGGAGAAATGCGTGCTCATCATCAAAAATCTGACACCGAATTGTATCGAATTTGGTTGACTGAGGGTTTTCCGGCAGGCATTGCTCCTAACGAGCGGATTTTTCTGGCCTCCTATCTTGCCGGTTTGCCTTTTCCGCTTGATTTTGATTGGCGTGCCTTCATTAAAAAGACAGGCATGGCTAGCACAACGACTCGGAGCCAGGCGCTTCTCGCGCTTTTCGACGAGCCTGCTCATCGGATCGTGGCGCACATCGACTCGTTGGGAAAGGATGCGGCCTGGCTGCTGCATTGCATCGGTCGCCGAGCCATGGCGCACGGAAATTGCCATAAGGCCATTGCCGTCTTGACACACGCTGTTGCGATTGTGCCGGGAGTGGAGACGCTTTGCCTTTTGGGCGACGCTTATCGTGAATCGGGAGCATTCGATGACGCTCTGGGTGTCTATCTTGCTTCCATAAATAGGGATCGTGCACCTCTCTCGGCTTTTCTGCATGCCGCGACGATTCATGCGTCGCGCCAAGCGTTTGCTGATGCCTTTGAGGTTTTGCGGAAAGCACATCCGATATGGCGGCAAAAGGTGGAGTTCGGCCATAAACTTCAGGACATCATTCAACGCTATTTCGAGCATCGGAGTACTCAAGTACACGCGTTGTATCGGGAAGCGGCAGAACACCATTTCGATGCTACGTTACGAAAGAAGGCAGATGATCTACTCACCGAAACTTTGAGTGAAATCCAAGCACTCTATCTTGAGATGGATAGTTTGCCCGCATCGGTGGGGGGGGATCCGGACGGACATGTCGTCATCCTGGCTAACGATGATCTGAAGCAGTGCACCCACTATCGGATTGAACAGAAAGCTTTGCAGTTTGAGCGGGCTGGTATCCCGGTGAAGATTTTTTCTCACTCAGACACTCAAGAATTTCTCGGCAGTCTGATTGGAGCTCGGGCTGCGATTTTTTATAGAGTTGCGGCTGTTCCAGGTATATTGCGTGCGATTCTGCACGCGAACCTGATGGGGTTGAAGACGTACTACGAGATCGACGATCTTATTTTTGATTCCAGTTCATATCCCGATCCTTTTTCGTCTTTCGAAGGGCAAATTTCGCTTACTGAATATACTGGATTACAGTTCGGTGTTCCTTTGTTCCGCTATGCCATGGCGATGTGCCAAGGCAGTATCGCGTCGACCCCGGCCCTGGCTGAAAGGATGCAGGCAATAACAATCACTGACGTCAATACCGTCATTCGAAATGGTCTCGACAATCGGAATGATGTTGCGATTTCGATGGGGGCCAATCCGATCCATCGTGAAAACGGTAGGGTCCGTGTCTTCTACGGATCTGGTACTAAAGCACATAACGCGGATTTCAATACGCTGGTGGCGCCTGCAATGTTGGAGTTGATGGTGCGTCATCCACAGGTCGATCTGGTGATCGTCGGTCATCTCAAACTCAGGTCGGAATTAAATGAAATGGGTGCGCGGATCATCACCTATCCGATCATTGCGGACACTGGAACCTATTGGTCGGTGCTGGCCAGTTGCGATATCAATCTCGCTGTCCTGGAGCCAGGGGCGGTTGCCGACTGTAAAAGTGAGATCAAGTGGCTCGAAGCCGCGATTCTGCAAATCCCTTCCATCGTCAGCGGAACAAGAACATATCGAGAGGTCATCAAGAACCGCGTGGACGGATTTCTCGCGGATTCTGCGCTCGAGTGGCAGGTAGCTTTGCAGGAATTGATAACTAACCCGCGTCTGCGTGAGCGGGTAGGCGCGAATGCTCGCGAGCGGGTCATGCAGGAATATGGTCTAGAGGTTGGCGCACGTGCTGTGCAGGCCGCATTCGGTGGGAGTGGTTACGACACACGATCGCGGGGAGTTCGACCTCGAGTCTTGATCTGTAACGTGTTCTATGCGCCGCAGAGTTACGGCGGCGCAACCCGTGTTGTCGAAGATAATGTGCGGATTTTTGCTGAGCAGTATCCAGACCTCGAGGTGGGCATATTTTGTTCAGAGGACGGAGCGGTTCCAGCTGGACACTTGAGAATGGGTTCGGAAAACGGGATCCCGGTTTATCGCCTATCGACACCCCAGGAAGTGGACATGGACTGGCGGCCATTCAACGAGGCCCATATAGAACCGTTCGAGCGCGTTCTTGATCATTTTCGACCCGATGTCATCCATTTTCACTGCATTCAGCGCCTGACTGCGACGATTGTCGAAGTGGCGCTGGCGCGCAAGATTCCGTACGTGGTCACGTTGCACGATGCATGGTGGATATCCGATAGTCAATTCCTGATCGATGAAGACGGCCTGCTGCGATTGCCTAGCAGGGATGTGCTAGCCGACTGCGCCGGTAGCCGGCACGGCGTTGCTTCAATTGCTCGACGTCAGCGTTTGATGTCGCTGCTATGGCATTCCAGGGCAAATCTGAGCGTGTCGGAATCATTTGCGCGAGTGTACGCGTCAGCCGGCATTTCCCGACTCAAAGTGGTTGAGAATGGCACGCCGAAGATTGAGACGGTTGTCCGTACGCCTCGTCGTGATGGCCGTGTTGCCTTAGGGCTCGTGGGGGGGCGATCTCCTCACAAAGGGGCATCGCTGATCGAGGCGAGCTTGCGACAAGGTGCCTTCAAGAATCTACATTTGACGATGATTGACGGAACCTTGGGAGTGGGTCAGACAATTGACACAATCTGGGGCACCACGCCGGTGACGTTATCCGCTCCCTATCCACAGGCGCAAGTCGCGGACCTCTATTGTAAGCTTGACGTTCTTCTCGCGCCCTCCACTTGGCCAGAGAGTTTCGGACTGGTGACCCGAGAGGCTCTTGAAAGCGGGTTATGGGTCGTTGCTTCCAATCTGGGGGCAATCGGGCAGGAGGTGGAGGACGGCCGAAATGGCTACGTGATTGACGTGAGCTCGACGAAGGACTTGAAGCGAGTGTTGAAAATAATAGACGACGATCCGGAAAAATATCGGGGAGACCCGCCGCCGAGAAGCCGGCCTCTTCGGCGTGTGAATGAACAGGTCGTCGATCTGTATCATTTATATCGGGAAATCATCGCCGGAAAAATTGCTTTCTCTTCAGATTTTTAGTATTGCGAGATGGTTGGTCCCTCCATGATTTTTGAGTTTCACGAAATTTAATTGAATGAAGTAGTTCAGAGGATCATTTGTGAATATAAAAAAGCGCATGTTGCCCGGAATCCCGTTGATTGAATCCCCACTTTTTAATGCTGAGATTGATCAGTCTGAACTGACACCCGAGGAACGTGAGATTGCAGTCGCACTAAATCGAAACGGTTATGCGGTGATCGATTTTCCTGACCCCGAACTGAATGCGCGAATCGCGCGCATTCGTGAGCGGTTGACCCCCCTGTTTTCCGATGCAGGGTCTAGTGCTGATGGCGTGTTCTATGCTGTGGGGCGCATTCAGGACGCCTGGATTAACGATCCGGATGTGAAGGCGATCGCTGCCAATCGTCAACTGATTGAGTTGCTTGGTCGCTTGTATGGTCGACCGGCTTTTCCATTTCAGACGCTAAATTTTCGAGTCGGTACTCAGCAAAAGTTGCACACCGATTCGGTGCATTTCTCTTCAATTCCTCCACGCTTTATGTGCGGAGTGTGGGTTGCTTTCGAAGATATTTCGCCGGATTCTGGTCCGCTCCATCTGGTGCCGGGATCACATAGCTGGCCAATGATTGATAATGCGGTAGCTGGCCGGAGAGGATTTGGGTCTCTTGATGAGTCAGCGCAATTGCCGTATCAGGAAATATGGGATGCCATAATAGAGGAAAAAGGAACCAGCGCGAAAACATTTGAGGCCAGAAAAGGGCAGGCATTAATTTGGTGTGCAAATCTGTTGCATGGGGGGAGTCATCAAGCCAATCCGAATATGTCGCGGTGGTCGCAGGTGACACATTATTTCTTTGATGATTGCATTTATTATACGCCGGCATTTTCAGATGAATATCTAGGGCGTCTACAATTACGCAATCTTGTCAATATTGTGGATGGCGCGCGAAAGCGTAATTCTTACCTGGGCGAGGAGGTGGCAGCGCCGACTCTGTCTGCGAAACGTGAGTCAAAATCTCTGATGCAAAGAGTGAGAAAATTGATCGGTGTTTTTTGATCGAATTTGTCTGGTCAAATGCGAAGAATTTAAGCTGGCAATTGAATGGGGACGTCTTAAAAGAGGGGGCGAATAATTTTAATGTATGGGGTGAATTTTGTGAAATTTATGGGGGTGTGGGCATCTGTTTCTCGGCCTAGTGGATTTTGTGGTGCAGTGATTTAATATATGTTCGTTGGCGCTCACGGCGCTCACGGCGCTTTGTCGCGTCCGTGTTTTCGACTTTTCCGTCCGGCTGGCCGAGAGACGAAGGTCACATACACGTCGTTAAAAAATGGTTCGTTGCGGCGATTCTCGCAAGATGGAGAGATTCGCATTCGAACTGTCCCCCTCCCCGCCATTCTCACTTGTGGAGTCAACTGGGGCGGAGCGGGCGAGTCGTCCGCATCAATTGCACATATCTCCTTTATTAGTGCTGTTGGTGCGGTCACATCTGTATCGCGATCTTCGATATACGCCAACTGTGCTTGCTTTGACTGAGCAACAGGCTTTCCGTTACACCACCTTCGCTCTAAGCACCACCTTCAACCAGCGACCACGTTGACGCATGCATCGAGCCCACGTGACGACGCGTGGTCGGACGCTATGGCATCGGTCCGCTCATTGCATCGCTCGCCGACCATCAAAATCTTCATGTATGACGCGGCCACGAGAGCGGTCGCGCATTCGTTCTAACGAGCAGTCGGTCTTGGGCGTGATGTTCCCGTTGGTGCCTGAGTCAAATCTATGTACAGCGCGGGTGTGTAGTCATGTAATTAAACGTAAAAATAGATGGCGTCACTGATCGACATCGGTTGAGCGAAGATGTGTACAAGTCGATGAACGCTGTAGGTGCTGCCTTGGGAATCTGATTGTGCGTATCGCCTGTTTCGAAACCGGGCTTCATGTCAAGGCTGCGCGCCAGATATTTCGTCTAACTGTTGTTTCGGTGCTACAAAAATGTGGCTTTTTGTTACATTTTTTTATTTTGTGTCGAGAGATATTTCTCTGTTGTGAGAATGTATGTAAATTGTAAAATTATGTGCATTCAGCCAGCATCTGTAGAAAGCCCGGCTCATCGGATGATCGGATTGCTGCGGTACGGCACGGGGACGAAATCGCGGAGCGCTGCTTTAGCCCGCGCGATAGTGACAATCAAGAGATCATGAGTATCAGCGAAATTTTTCGAGTGCTTGGAACCGACATCACCGAGGGTGGGCACGTTCCAGTCTCTGTGTTGCGTAAACCAAAGATATTGAGCATCGGGGGATGCGTCACCGAAGTTCTCGCTGGAAGAATGAGTCGGTTGGCAGATATTTCGCACCTGTGGCGGGTAAGCGTGCCGTGCTTAATGTCGAAGAAAGTGGATGGGCGCACTTATTTCGAATCGCATGACCATCAATTGTCAGAGCGGATTAATTTTGAGTTGACAAAGCAGGCATTGCGGAAGCTCAAAACAGGTGGGTATGAATTTCTAATTTTCGATCCGACGAGCGATTTTCATAATGATTATTATGAAAAGGATGGTTGTATCATTTCGGACATGGAGGCGGTTGGGCTGGCGCCGGGCTGGAAGTGGCCCGAGGGTTTTTTGGATGATGGATGGATTAAGATTTCGACGAGAAGTTATCAGTATCTCGAGATTTATTTTCATTATCTAAAAAAACTAATCGAGCTGGCTGAGGAAATTGGCCTTCCATTGATTGTTCTCAAGCGGCGGACGTGCGTCAATAAAATTACTATCGATGGTGTGACTGGATTGGGTGATCCCGATTCGATCGAGGTAAATTGGTGGGTTGATCTCCTCTGGAGGAAAATCGACGGCTTGCTGGGGAAGTTGAGTGTTCTCGATCTAAATGGTCGTTTCTCGGTTACGTCTTTCGATGTGCCGTATGGTGAGGGGAAATTTCATCCAATTGAAGAATTTTATGATTACGCGGCCTATAAGTTAATGGGCTTGATGAGGCTGAATGACGACCTGATCTCAGAAGTAATGTTCAATGTTTATAGGGAAAGGGCGAGTCGTCGCCTGGCGATTCATTCCGAGCGAGACGCACTGCTTCAGGAACGTGACAATTTAGTGCGCGAGCGTGACGAACTCGTTCAAGAGCGAGACGGCTTGGTAGGTGCGCGAGACGGGCTGTTTCAAGAGCGTGACGGCTTGATACGCGAGCGCGACGAATTAGCTCAAGAGCGCGATGGTTTGATTTGCGGGCGTGATGTTCTGGTTCGAGAACGTGATATTGCGATTCATGAGCGAGGTGAACTGATTCAAGAGCACGATAGCCTGATTCGCGAGCGAAGCGAGTGGGTTTGTGAGCGAGATGAGTTGGCGCGCAAACGTGAGAGTCTGATTCAAAGTATGAGCGACTTGGAGCGTGATCGAGACGCCCTTCGCCAATCTCTTGAGCGCCTCACGGCTGAGCGGGATCTCGTAATGGCTCGCGAGATCGAAAATGCGCGCATTGCACACGAGTACCACCAGCGAGAGCTGATGGCGCTCTCGGAGGCGCGAGATGTGGCGGTCGCAGAAAATGCTGCTAGCGTAACGGCACTAGGGAGTCTACAGCAGGCATACGGTGAACTCTTGTCTCAACATCATGGACTATCCGTTCAACAGAATCTTCTCTTTAATGAGTTGCGGTTGGAGGGAGGGCCAATGGCTTTGCGTGACGTGTTGCCGCTGGCCAGGGCATGGCGACCGATACTCAAGCGAATCGGGCGGGTCAAGAGATTTTGCCGCCGGTTAGTGGGGCAAGGTAACAATGAGGGGCAGCATCGAAGCGAGTTTCGTGAGCAGTAAAGCTCGCGCGTAAAGTGCGATTTCGTTGAGGAAAAAGCGGCTTGCATCACTAATAATGGTGCAAACAATCAATCACCCGCGAATTTGGCACGAAAGTCGTGGCGAATGATAGGCGCATGAACGATGTCCGTCTGGCAGGGAGGGGTGGCCTGACTTACGAGCAGGCTATTCTCCGACGGGGCGAAACCCTGTGGCACTGCGAGAGCGTCCGAGCGTTGGGATGACGAAGTGCCCCGGGACTTTACGGCACCATCGCCTGGCTCGAGTCGCTATCGTGGCAGCTTGGATTCTCAAGTCAGCCTCGTGAACGGGCGAGGGCGCGAGCATGCGACGCGTATGATACGTGGGGCTGCAAGGAGCGCTTGGTGGCG
Source organism: Burkholderia sp. AU27893 (assembly GCF_002223205.1). Taxonomy (NCBI): domain Bacteria; kingdom Pseudomonadati; phylum Pseudomonadota; class Betaproteobacteria; order Burkholderiales; family Burkholderiaceae; genus Burkholderia; species Burkholderia sp. AU27893. The sequence goes on from NZ_NKFD01000001.1 coordinate 826,574, forward strand.
AGGCCAATTTGGATATCAGCCCGTCGTCCAGCAAGTTCGCCCGCAAAAATGTGGGCGGCTTCCAGTTGAGCGAAGCAGTTTTCGCGACGGCATATGTCGTTTTTTTGACGACGCCGGACATTTCGCATTTGCAATGCAATGCGGTATCCTCCACTCCTCCGGTGCTCGCTACTGCCTCATTCACCCGTCGAATCTGGTGCGTAAGGCCACGTTCATTACACGAATCCTTCGAAAGCATCACGAAAAAGTTCGTGTTTCCTCTGGCTTCCATCCAATTACCTAGATGCCGCGCTCGTTTCTCGTGCTGCAAGGCACTGCCTCGCTTTTTTTCTATCGACTCTCGCGTGCACTACGGAGCAGGGGATTTGCCGTCTACCGCGTCAATTTTTGCGGTGGCGACTTGCTGTATGGTGGAGTAGGGACCGTTCTAAATTACAGCGGCGGGATCGAGGGTTTGCCGCAATGGTATGACGATATCGTGCGGCGGGAGGGAATCACCGACGTCATCATGTTCGGCGACTGCCGCGACATCCATCGCGAGATGCTGGCCGTCTCGACCGCGCACGGCCTGCGTGTCCATGTGTTCGAGGAAGGCTACGTTCGACCGCACTGGATCACGTTGGAGAGTCACGGTGTCAACGGGCGCTCGTTACTGCCGCGCGACCCCGCATGGTATCTGCAGCAACGCAGCGTAACGCCCCCCGCCAAGCAGTGGGAGGCCACGGGCTACAACCTGTACGAGCGTGCTTTCCACGACATCACGTATCGTTTTGCGAACACGGTGTGCTGGCCCCGGTTCCCGAAGTATCGCAGCCACCGGCCGAAAAACGGCTTCTTCGAATACTCAGGGTTGGCCGTTCGGATGCTTCTGCAGCGCAAACATCGACGCGAAGCAGAGATCGTTACGCGCGAGTTGCTCGACAGCGGACGGACTTACTACCTGTTTCCGCTCCAATTGAATTCGGATGCGCAAATCGTCGTGCATTCGTCTTTCGATGGAATTCGAGCAGCGATCAGCCATGTTTTGGAATCTTTCGCGCGATATGCGCCGCAGGATGCGCTGTTGGTGATCAAAAATCACCCACTGGATACCGGGCTGATCGAGTATCGGAATTTTTCGCTTAAAATTGCGCGTGCCGCAGGCATGGAGAATCGGATTCGTTTCATCGATGCCGGCCATCTTCCGACATTGCTTGAACATGCGCGCGGGGTCGTGGTGATCAACAGCACGGTCGGCTTGTCCGCGCTGCATCACAAGCGGCCGCTGGTTGCACTTGGCTCGGCTATTTACAATTTCAGCGGCCTGACCTGGCAGGGTGATCTCGATGATTTTTGGCTTGAAGGCGTGCCGCCAGATATGGATCTCTATCACGCGTTCCTCGACTACGTGATGCATCACACCCAGATCAACGGCGATTTCTACACCCGAACCGGTATTGCGATGGCCATTGCCGGCGCGGTCGCCCGGCTAGAGCGTGCGGATGGCTAAGGCGTCGGTTCGGCACGTCGTTGTCACCGGCGCGAGCTCGGGTATCGGTCGCGCTCTTGCGCTCGCATACGCGCAGCCTGGTGTCGTACTCGGCATCGCTGGCCGGAACGAGGCGCTGCTCGAATCGACTGCCGCGGCTTGCAGGGAGCGCGGTGCAACCGTGATCGTCGGTATCGTCGACGTCCGGGAGCCCGGTCCGATTCGCGCCTGGCTGCATCGCTTCGACGATCAGTATCCGATCGACCTCCTCATCGCCAACGCCGGCGTCGCGAGTACGCTGTCCTCCGCATCAGACTGGGAAGATCTCGACCGTATCACCACCGTCGTCGACACGAATTTCTATGGTGCGATGCACACCATCCTCCCGATTGTCGAACGCATGCGCATCCGCAAGCATGGCCGCATTGCCGCAGTCAGCTCTCTGGCGGCCCTTCGCGGCATGGCTATATCGCCCGCATACTGCGCGAGCAAATCGGCGATCAAGGCTTACGCCGATTCCGTCCGTCCTCTTCTGAAGCGCGATGGTGTCAGTGTCTCGGTCATTCTTCCCGGCTTCGTCAAAACGTCGATGAGCGACGTGTTTCCGGGTGACAAGCCTTTCATGTGGACTGCTGATCAGGCTGCCGCATATATTCGCAGAAAGCTCGATATCGGACGTGCGGAAATCGCGTTCCCCAGTCTGCTTGCATTCGGCATGCGCATCCTGACTGTGCTGCCCATCACGTTGGCCGATGCGATCCTCGACAAGCTTTCGTATTTGCCCGGCAAGGAAGATGTAAATTGACGGGCGCAATCTGGCTCGCGTTCGCCGTTGCGGCCGGCGCTTCGTTTCTGCCGGACCGGATCGCAGTTCCGCGCGCGCCATTGCGGCGTCGCGCCGATGCGCTGCTTTTGCATGTGCTTTCGGTCGTGTTCCTTGCGTCGCTGATGTTGCTCGTCACTGCGCGTCCAATCTTCTCGTCGTCCGTCGCGGTTGCGCTGGTCGGGCTCGTTGCGGTCGTGAGCAACGCAAAATATGAATCCCTGCGCGAGCCGTTCGTTTTTACCGACCTCAGCCTCTTCTGCCAGTTGTTCTCGCATCCGCGGCTCTATCTGCCGTTCCTGAGCGCCGGCAAGATAGTTGCGATCGGCGTAGGGATCGTACTGGTCGTCGCCGGCTATCTCGCCGAGGCGCCCGTCACGCCGCGTCCGGTGCTCGCGCTGGCGGTCGTGGTTGCGTTCACATTCTTACTGGCGCGATACATTGCAGCTCGCCTGCCATTAGTGCTCGACGCAGAGGAAGATCAGCGCCGTCACGGTTTTTTCGCAGTATTCATCGCATACTTGCTGAATGGCATGCGGCCTGCGACGTTCGAAGCGTTCCGGCGCGCGGTCGAAGCGGGACCGTTCGCGACCGGCACGCCGGCGCTGGGCCCTGACGTCATCGTGATCCAGAGTGAATCGCTGTTCGATGTACGACGTATTTCACCAGCGATCACCCCCGCCGTGCTTTCCCATTTCGATCGGGCAAGGAACGAGGCGGTCTGTTACGGCGAGCTTTCGGTGCCGGCGTGGGGCGCAAACACGATGCGCACCGAATTTGCGATGCTGACCGGTCTGGCCTATGAACAGCTGGGCTACGCGCGCTTTTATCCCTATGCTTTTGTGCGTCGCACGTGCGCATCGATTGCACGGCGGTTCGGACTGGCTGGTTACAACACGGTTGCGATTCATCCGTACTACGCTGATTTCTTTGGGCGTAACCGCGTATTCCCGTTGCTCGGATTCGACAAGTTTCTCGATATAGAACACTTCGCCGATGCGCCGCGAGCGGGCCCGTATATCTCCGACGCCGCCGTGCTGGACGGCGTGCTTGCCGAACTGGAAGTTGCACGCGACAAGCCGCAATTCGTGTTCGCGATGACGATGGAAAATCACGGCCCGCTGCACCTGGAGCAGGTTTTGCCTGGGGAATCGTCTTCAAGGCATACTCTGGGCGAGGGCACTTCCTGGCGCGACCTGACTGCATACCTTCGCCATATTGAAAACGCCGACGCAATGATCGGCCGCTTGCTCGATCATTTGCGCGCCAGCGATCGTGAAACAGTCGTTTGTTTTTACGGCGACCACGTTCCCGCGTTACCTCACGTATTCGAAAAGCTGGGTGTTTCCCCACAAACCAGCGACTACTTCATTTGGCGAAATTACGGCACAGATGCTCCCGAATGCCGGAATTTGGCAGCCGAAGAGCTTGGGGCGGCGCTGCTGCATGTGGTACAAGATGACGGAAATCGTACGGAACAGCCGTGCGCATCCGAGAAAGCGACATAAAAGATGAACAGCAAGATTGCAATAATTGGGGTGGCTTGTCGGTTTCCCGGAAGCGCGAACAATCTCGGCGACTTCTGGCAACTGCTGCGCGACGAACGCGACGCCGTCACCGAAATCCCCGCCGACCGCTTCGGCACCGATTTCTACCAGCACCCGTCCAAGCGCGAACCGGGTAAGAGCTACACGTTCTCTGCCGGCGTGCTCGACAACGTCGCCGGCTTCGATGCCGCGTTCTTCGGCATTTCCCCGCGCGAAGCGGCCCAGATGGACCCCCAGCAGCGCCTGCTGCTCGAACTCGCATGGGAAGCGTTCGAGGACGCGGGCGTGCGCCCGGCCGACATGCGCGGCAGCAACTGCGGCGTCTTCGTCGGTGCCGCCAGCATGGATTACGGCAACCGCAACATGGACGATCTGAACGTGATCGATCCATATTCGGCGACCGGCAACACCCTGAGCATCGCGTCGAACCGCGTGTCCTACCTGTTCGACCTGCGCGGCCCAAGCATGTCCGTCGACACGGCCTGCTCGTCGTCGCTCGTCGCACTCCATCAGGCCGTCAAGGCGCTGCAGTCCGGCGAAGCCGACGTGGCGCTCGCGGGCGGCGTCAACCTGCTGCTGCACCCGTTCGGTTTCGTCAGCTTCTCCAAGGCGTCGATGCTGTCGCCGCGCGGCCGTTGCCGCACGTTCGATGCAAGCGGCGACGGCTATGTCCGCTCGGAAGGCGGCGCGTTCGTGCTGCTCAAGCCGCTCGATCGCGCGCTCGCCGACGGCGACACGATCCACGCGGTGATCGCCGGCTCCGGCGTGAACTCGGTCGGCCACACGCCGGGCGGCATCAGCGTGCCGGGCGCGGCCGCACAGGCGTCGCTGCTGCGCAGCGTCTACGCGCGCGCGGGCATCGACCCGCAATCGCTGGCCTATCTCGAAGCGCACGGCACCGGCACGGCGGTCGGCGATCCGATCGAGGCGCGTGCGCTGATCGACGTCGTGTCGGGCGAGCGCCCGGCGGATCGTCCGCTGCTGATCGGTTCGGTCAAGACCAATATCGGCCATCTCGAAACGGCATCCGGCATGGCCGGCTTGCTGAAGGCCGTGCTGTGCCTGAAGCATCGCGCGGTGCCGCGCTCGCTGCACTTCGTCACGCCTAATCCCGGGATCGATTTCAACGGCGGGCGTCTGCGCGTCGTCGATCGCTACATGCCGCTCGACGCGGGTGACGCGCCGCTGACGATCGGCGTCAATTCGTTCGGCTTCGGCGGAACGAACGCACACGTCGTGCTGACGGAGGCGCCGGCTGCAAACGAGGCATCCACGGCCGCGCCCGAGCCGATGCACGCGCAACTGTCTCCGCTCGTCCTGACCGCGCGCAGCGCGAATGCGCTCGGCGCGCTCGCGGGCCGCTATCTGGCGATGCTCGACAACGGTGGCGACTGGCAGGCGCTGGCCGCCGCGGCCGTCCGTCGGCGCCAGTGGCTGGAACATCGCGCAATCGTTGCCCCGGCCGACCAAGCCGAAGGCCGCGCCGCGCTTGCGGCACTGGCTCAGCCGGCAGCGGAAGGGCTGCCGGCCTGCGTGGCAACCGGTCAGGCGCCGGCCGAAGCGGTCCGCACCGCGCTCGTCTTCTCGGGCAACGGCTGCCAGTGGGTCGGGATGGGCAACGAACTCTATGCGGAGAACGCCGTGTTCCGCGCGGCGCTCGACGAAGTCGATTCGCTGTGGTGCGCCGATGGCAGCCCGTCGCTCGTCGACGTGATGCGCGGCGGCCCGAGCGCGGAATGGCTGGCCGGCGCGGGCGCCGAATGGCTCGCCGCGACGGAGAACGCGCAGCCGCTGCTGTTCGCGATCCAGGTCGGCATGATTCGCGTGATCGACGCGCGCGGGATGCGTTACGACGCGGCGATCGGCCATAGCGTCGGCGAGATTGCCGCGGCGTGGGTGACGGGCGCGCTGTCGCTCGCCGACGCGGTTCGCGTAATCAAGATCCGCAGCCGCGCACAGGCGATAACACGCGGCAGCGGCCGGATGGCGGCCGTCGGCATCGGCGACGCGGCGGCGCGCGAACTGATCGCGCGCCACGGGCTGGCGCGGCGCGTCGAGATCGCAGGCATCAACAGCCCCGACGCGGTGACGCTCGCGGGCGAGCTGCAGGGCTTGCAGGCGCTGGAGGCGGCGCTGCGCGGCAGCGGCAAGTTCTTCCAGATGCTGGATCTCGACTACGCGTTCCACAGCAGCCACATGGACCGCATCGAGCCGGTCGTGCTGGCCGAACTGGCGAGCCTGAGGCCGCAGCCGGGCAACGGCACGTTCGTGTCGACCGTGACCGGTGGCGCGCTGGCCGGCACCGAGCTCGATGCCCGCTACTGGTGGCGCAACATTCGCGAGCCGGTGCGCTTCGGCGACGGCATCACGCATCTGATCGAGCAGGGCGTCCGGCTGTTCGTCGAGGTCTCGCCGCATTCGATCCTGCGCACGTACGTGAAGCAGGCATTCTCGGCCGCCGGCGCGACCGGCGTGGCGCTGCCGACGCTCAAGCGCGATCACGGCAGCGCGGCGACGCTGCGGCAAGCGATTCTCGCGGCGATCGCGCACGGTGCGAGCGTCGATCCCGACCGCTTCGCGCCGGGCGAATCGCGTGCTGCATTGCCGTCTTATCCGTGGCAGCGCGACCATTTCTGGCTGACGCCGACCGTCGAAGGCTACGGCCTCGTCAACCGTCGTCGCGAGCATCCGCTGCTCGGCTACCGCCTGCACGAGCACGCATTCGCGTGGGAAAACCAGCTCGATCCGGCGAAGCTGCCGATGCTGGCCGATCACGTCGTCGACGGCGGCGTGGCGTTCCCTGGGGCGGGCTACGTGGAAATGGCGCTTGCCGCGGCACGCACCTTCTTCGATACGCCGGATGCGGCGCTCGAAAACGTCGAGATCCGCACGCCGGTGGTATTCCAGCCGCAGCAAGCAAAGCTGTTCAGGCTCGTGATCGAGCCGCGTACCGCGACCTTCACGATCGAGACGCGCGACCGGATGTCCGACGGGGCATGGACGCTGAACGTGACGGGGCGGATGCTGGAAAGCGGCAACACGCTCGGCGAGGCGAGCGTCGTGCCGTCCGACGCGCTCGATCGCCTGCTTGCGTTGCCCGCCGCCGACGGCGACACGCTGTATGCAAACACGGCGGCCATCGGCCTCAGCTACGGGCCGGCATTCCGCTGGGTCCGCACCGTGCGGGTCGCCGCGGACGATGGCGCGGCGCTGGCCGACGTCGCCGTGCCGGCCGCATGCGGCGATGCGCGGGCGTTGTCCGCCTATCTGCTGCATCCGGCGCTGATGGACAGCGGGTTTCATCCGCTGTTCGCACTCCTTGCGGCGCACGCGCGCGAAGGCGAGCATCCGGCTTACGTGCCGGTGCAGATCGGCCGGGTCGATTATCTGCGCGGCGACACGGTCGAGCGGGTGCTCGTGCGGATCGACCGGCACAGCCCGCATTCGATCGTCGCGCATTTCGAATTCCTCGACGCGCGCGGCGCGATCGTCGCGCGGCTCGGCGCATGCCGGTTCCGGCGCGTCGACCTCGTCGGCCGCCGGCAGAACCTGCCCGCGCGCTTCGTCTACCGCCTGGAAGAAGTGCCGCTGCCGGGTGACGTCGATGCAGCTGGTTTGCCGGCCCCCGGCGCGTTGCTCGCGCATGCAGCCGCGCGGCTCGATGCGGCCGGGCACGACGGCCGCCGGACGCAGCATCTGACCGAAATCCTGCCGCTGCTCGACGTGCTGGCGAGCCTCTACGCGCTTCGCGCGTTCGATGCGCTCGGCGCATTCGCCGGCACCTGGCAGCCGGCGGCCGGGCGTGAGGCACTGGCCGAACGTCTTGCCGACATGCTGGTCGAGGACGGCCTCGCTCATCGCGACGGCGCGCTGCTCGTGCGCGACGACGCGGCGTGCGCGGCGTTGCCGCCGATCGACGAGCTGTGGCGCGGGCTGCTGGCCGAATCGCCGGGGCACGTGGCCGAGCTGACGCTGCTCGCGCATTGCGGCGCGGCGTTGCCGGACGTGCTGAATGGCGCGAAGGACGGCGCCCGTTTGCTGTCGCCGACCGGGCACAGCCTGGTCGAACAACTCCTGGCCGCATCGCCGACGTGGCAGCACGTGCATGCGTTGCTGGCCGCGAGCGTCGAGCAGGCCGTGGACGCATGGCAGCCGGCACGCCGGTTGCGCGTGCTCGAGCTGGGCGCGACGGACGGCGACGTGCTGCAGACGCTCGGCATGCATCTCGCGGCCGCACGTTGCGATCACACGATCGCCGCGACTGCCGGCCAACTGGCCGGGTTCGACGCCGATGCGGAAGCGGCGGTGCGCACGGTTGCGTTGCAGTCGGGCGAGCGGTTGTCGCTGGCGGCCGACGAAGCCGGCCCTTACGACCTGATCGTCGCGAACCGCGCGTTGAGCGGCCGGCACGATGTGGCCGACGCGCTGAAGGCAATGCGGTCGTGGCTGGCGCCGGGCGGATTGCTGCTGCTGGCCGAGTCGCGTCGCGGCCGTTTCTCCGACATCGTATTCGGCGCGCAGGCTTCGTCGACGGAAGCCGATGCGCCCGCGCCGCTGGCGCCGGCTGATCTCGATGCGGCGCTCGAACGCGCGGGCTTCGTCGACGTCGTGCGGCACGTCGAGCAATCGCTCGATCTGGACGGCACGCCGACGTTCGTCGTCGCGCACAACCCCGCGAGCGCCGTGGTCGCGCAACGCGGCGAGGATCAGAGCGATCTCGATACGCTTGCACGCAGCGAGCAATGGCTCGTCGTGCACGCACCGGATGCCGCCGGCAGTTTCGGCGGGCGGCTGGCCGATGCACTGGCGCGCGCGGGCTATCCGGCCGATATCGTCGACGTCACGCACGCGGCCGATGCGATCGCGTCGTTGCCGGCCGGCCGGCCGGCGCATGTCGTATTCTGCGCGCCGGAAACGCCGCTCGCCGAATCGGCGACGGGCGATGACCTGATGGCCGCGCAGCGTAACGGCGTGATCGCTCTGGCGGAACTCGTTCGCACGCTCGGTGCGCAGCCGAACGCGGCCACGCGGCTGACCGTCGTCACGCGCGGCGGCGCGCCGTTCGCCGGGACCGCGAATGCGCATCCGGAACAGGCCACGCTGTGGGGCCTCGGTCGCGTGCTGGCGAACGAGCATCCCGAACTCGCGTGCCGCCTGATCGACGTCGATCGGGCGGCGGACCGGATCCCCGACGTGCTGATTCGCGAGCTGACCGGCGCAGCGGTCGAGGAAGAAGTCGTCCTGGGCGCACACGGGCGGCAGGTGCCGCGCATGCTGACGGCCGCGCAGGCCGCGGCCCGCAACGATGGCGCGATCGCGCGTGCGGCCGTGCTCGCGTTCGACGCACCGGGCTCGTTGCGTAATCTCGAATGGTTCGCGTTGCCGGAAAGCCCGCTGGGCGACGACGAGGTGGAAATCGAGCCCGTTGCCACCGGCCTCAATTTCCGCGACGTGATGTATGCGATGGGGCTCTTGTCCGATGAAGCGGTCGAGACCGGCTTCGCGGGCGCGACGATCGGGATGGAACTGTCCGGCCGCGTCGTGCGGGTGGGCAACGCCGTGACGGCATTCGCGCCGGGCGATGCGATGCTCGGCTTCGCGCCGGCTTCGTTCGCGACGCGCGTCAGGACGCGCGCGCAAGCAATCGCACTGAAACCCGAGCGGCTGTCGTTCGAGGAAGCGGCGACCGTGCCGACCACGTTCTTCACCGCGTACTACGCACTCGTCGAACTCGCGCGCCTGCGTCGCGGCGAGCGCGTGCTCGTGCACGGCGGCGCGGGTGGGGTCGGGATCGCCGCGATCCAGCTCGCGCGCCACTTCGGCGCGGAAGTATTCGCGACGGCCGGCAGCGACGAGAAGCGCGAGTTCGTGCGCCTGCTCGGCGCCGACCACGTGCTCGATTCGCGCAGCCTCGCGTTCGCGGACGAGATTCGTGCGCTGACGGGCGGCCAGGGCATCGACATCGTGCTGAATTCGCTCGCCGGTGAAGCAATGGTGCGCAGCATCGATACGCTGCGACCGTTCGGTCGTTTCCTCGAGCTCGGCAAGCGCGACTTCTACGAAAACAGCCATATCGGGCTGCGGCCGTTCCGCAACAACATCAGCTATTTCGGCATCGACGCCGACCAGCTGATGGGGGCGTTGCCGGAGCTGACCGCGCGCCTGTTCGGCGAAGTGATGGCGCTGTTCGAGGCAGGCGTGCTGCATCCGCTGCCGTATCGCGCGTTTCCGGCCGAACGGGCGGAAGATGCGTTCCGCTACATGCAGCAGGCGCGCCAGATCGGCAAGGTGCTCGTGACCTATCCGTCCGGCACGCCGGCCCCGACGCGCGGCGTCACGCGCGCGGGTTCGCTTGCGCTCGATCCGCATGGCACGTACCTGGTGGTCGGCGGCACGGGCGGGCTCGGTTTCGCGAGCGCGCGCTGGATGGTCGAGCGCGGCGCACGCCGGCTGACGCTGGCGAGCCGTTCCGGCGAGCTCGCTGCTGCCGCACGCGAGGAAGTCGAGCGCTGGCGCACGACGCTCGGCGTCACGGTCGATGTCGTGTCGTGCGATGTGACCGACGCCGCGGCGGTCGACGCGATGATCGAGGCGATCGTCCGGCGCGGCAGCCCGCTCAAGGGCGTGCTGCATTCCGCGATGTCGATCGACGATGGCCTCGTGCGCAATCTCGACGATGCGCGCATGGCCGCGGTGCTCGCACCGAAGGTGGCTGGCGCGTGGAACCTGCATCGCGCGACGCGCGCCTTGCCGCTCGACCTGTTCGTGGTCTATTCGTCGGCGACGACCTATCTCGGCAATCCGGGGCAGTCGAACTACGTCGCGGCCAACACCTTCCTCGAGGCGCTCGTCGAACATCGTCGCGCGGCCGGATTGCCGGGCACGTTCATGGCCTGGGGGCCGCTCGAGGACGTCGGCTTCCTCGCGCGCCACGCGGATACGCGCGAGGCGCTGCAGTCGCGGATCGGCGGTGCGTCGATCACGTCCGACGAGGCGATGGTCGCGCTCGAACGCACGCTGGTCGCGGGCGCGGCCGGCGAGGCCGTGGTCCGGCTCGACTGGCACGCGGTAGCGCGCGGGATGCCGGCCGCGAAGGCGCGCCGGTATTCGCTGCTGCAGTCGCACGCGAGCGGCGGCGATGCGCGCGACGGCGGCACGCAGTTGCGGGAAGAAGTGCTGGCGCTGCCGCGCGACGAAGCGATCGCGCTGGTGGCGCGGACGCTGCAGGCGCAGATCGCGCGGATTTTGCACATGACGCCGGACCGCATCGCGCTCGACAAGTCGGTGCTCGACATGGGCATGGATTCGCTGATGGGGATGGAACTCGGCCTCGCGGTCGAGGAAGCGTTCGAGGTCAAGCTGTCGGTGATGGCGATTGCCGAGGGTGCTTCGGTGACGACGCTGGCCGGCCGTATCGTCGATTCGATCGGCGCGTCGACCGATGCGGATGCCGGTTCCGCGACGGATGCCGCGCAGGAGGCCGTCGCGGCGCTCGCGGCGAAGCATGCGATTGACGGCGAAGCGCGCGCGATGCTCGATGCGCGGCAGGCGTCGCCGACGCTGGAGGTCGCGCGATGAGCGCGCCGTCCGGGTGGGCGACGCGGCAGGGCACGCTGGCACGGCCGCTGACGATCGACGGTCACGGGCTACACACGGGGCGCCGGGTGGGCGTGCGGATCCTGCCCGGACGTCCGGAAGAGGGCGTGACGGGCATCGCGTTCCGTCGCGTCGCGCAGGGGCGCACGCTTGCGACGCTGCCGGTCGATCCCGCGCTGCGCCGCGCGCAGCCGCTGTGCACGATGCTGCGCAATGCCGACGGCGTCGGCGTTCGCACGATCGAGCATCTGCTCGCGTCGCTGCTTGCATGCGAGATCGATCATGCGATCGTCGAGATCGACGCGGAAGAAGTGCCGATTCTCGATGGCAGCGCCGCGCCGTGGGTGGACGCCATCCGCGCGTGCGGCCGTGTCGCGCTCGATGCGCCGAAACGCTTCATCCGCGTGCTGCGGCCCGTCGTCGTCACGGATGGCGAGGGTGACCAGCGGCGCGAAATGCGGATCGAACCGGCGCCGCGTTACGAACTGAGCGTGCGCAACGACCTGCGTGGCTTCGGCGACATGCACTGGGATGGGGCGCTGACGCCGGCCGCATTCGCGACCGAAATCGCACCGTCGCGCTCGTATGGCCGCGTGAAGTGGGCCGTGCCCGCGATCGTCGCTGGTTATTTGCGCGGCGTGCCGATCCTGCGCGGCGCGCGGCCGTCATGCACGGCGTCCATCGTCGGCAATCGCGTGCTGGGCGGGATGCGGCTGCCGGAGGAGTTCGTCCGGCATCGCGTGCTCGACCTGGTCGGCGATCTCGCGCTGGCCGGCGCGCCGCTGCTGGCGCGCGTGAGCGCACTGCGGCCGAGCCACGAGATGAATTTCCGGCTGGTCGATGCGTTGCTGGCCCAACCGGACGCATGGCAGTGGGCCGAGTTTCCCGACGCGTGACACCACGCTTTTTCATGATGCGCGGCGTAACATAGCGCCTTTTCGAGATATAGCGAAGGAAGCAATGGCACTGGGAGAGCATCTTCGCCAGCAACTGGCGGCGAAAGCGCTGAAGCGGCAACTGGAGCGCGCAACGGATGCGGCTGCGGCACCGGGCGTGCCGGGCACGCTGGCCGCGCAGACCGCATCGGCGCGCAGCCGCTTCGAATCGATGCCGCAGTATCAGCAGGTCCGGATCATGCGCGAGATGGGCGAGAAGCTGCGCGTCGACTCGCCGTTTTTCCGCGTGCATGAAGGCGTGGCCGGTGCGACGACGCAGATCGGCGGCCGCGAGTACCTGAACTTCGCGAACTACAACTACCTCGGCCTGGCCGGCGATCCGGCCGTGTCGTCGCGCGCGAAAGCCGCGATCGACCGTTACGGCACGTCGGCCTCCGCAAGCCGGATGGTCGCGGGCGAGCGTCCGGTGCAGCGCGATCTCGAGCGCGCGCTGGCCGCGTTCTACGAGACCGACGACTGTGTCGCGTTCGTGAGCGGCCATGCGACGAACGTGACCGTGATCGGTGCGCTGTTCGGCCCCGGCGATCTGGTCGTCCACGATTCGCTCGCGCACAACAGCATCGTGCAGGGCGCGCAGCTGAGCGGTGCGAAGCGGCTGAGTTTCGCGCACAACGACTGGCAGGCGCTCGACGAACTGCTGTCGCGCGTACGCCGCGAATACCGGCACGTACTGATCGCGATCGAAGGGCTGTACAGCATGGACGGCGATTTCCCCGACCTGCAGCGCTTCGTCGACGTGAAGACGCGGCACGGCGCATTCCTGCTGGTCGACGAGGCGCATTCGCTCGGCGTGCTCGGCGCGACCGGCAAGGGCATCCGCGAGCACTGCGGCGTCGCGCCCGACCAGGTCGACATGTGGATGGGCACGATGAGCAAGACGCTGGCGGGCTGCGGCGGCTTCATCGCCGGCTGCCAGCCGCTGGTCGACATGCTGCGTCACCTGGCGCCGGGTTTCCTGTACAGCGTCGGGCTCGCGCCGACGCTCGCCGAAGCGTCGCTGGCCGCGCTCGAGCGCCTGCAGGCCGAGCCGGAGCGCGTCGCGCAACTGCAGGCGCGCGGGCAGCAGTTCCTGACCGAGGCGCGCGCCGCCGGGTTGAACACGGGCACGAGCGCCGGGTTCGCGGTCGTGCCGGTGATCACGGGGAGCTCGCTGAAGGCCGCGCAATGGGCCAATGCGATGTTCGACGAAGGGATCAACGTGCAGCCGATATTCTATCCGGCCGTCGAGGAAAAGGCCGCGCGACTGCGCTTCTTCATCTGCTCGACGCACGAGCCGGAGCAGATCAGCCGAACGGTCGCCGTGTTGTCGCGTCTCGCGGGGCGCAGCGCATGACGCTGGCCGGCGCGTTCGCGCAGGCGGTGCCGCGCGCCGGTGAGCGCGTGCGGTTTCGCGCGGCGAATGCGGGCGACGCGGCGGCATGCGCGCCGCTCGTGTTTGCGTCCGGCGTGGCTGAATTCGGGTTCTTTCTCGGTGAAAGCGATGCACGCTGCATCGCGTTTCTGCAGCAGGCGTTCCGGTCGCGTTACGGGCGATTCTCGTGGCGCCGGCATCGCGTCGCAGTCGCCGACGACGGCACCGTGCTCGCCGTGATGGCGATCCACGACGGGCAGCAGACAATGTTCGACGATGTGCATGTCGTGTGGGCACTGGCGCGCTTCTTCGGCGTGCGCCGCACGATCGGCCAGTTGTTGCGCGGGCTGATCCTCGAAACGGAAATTCCGGCACCGAAGCGTTCGCAGATCCTCGTCGCGCATTGCGCGACCGACGAGCGACAGCGCGGCACGGGGATCTTCAGCGCACTGTTTCGCGATGCGCTGGACACCGGCGCATTGCCCGCCGACGGCAGCCGCGACGTCGTGCTCGACGTGCTGACCCGCAACGTGCGGGCCCGCGCGCTGTACGAACGGCTCGGATTCACCGCGCTGCCGCGGCCGCGTGCCCGTTCGCGCCGGTTGCCGGCCGAACTCGATTCGATCCGGATGCGGCTGTCGCGCCGCGCCTGACGGCGCGAATGACAGCCCGTTGCGCTACTTGTGCCGCGGCCCGAACGGCCGCTGCTGCACATCGGCCCCCTGCGCGACGATCGCCGTGCTCTCCGGTACTTCCTCCCACGCGCCCCGCAAGTCGACGAGCGGCTCGGACACGATCATGAACGCGTCGTCGCCGGCTTCGGCGATGCGCGGGTTGTGCGGATACAGTTCGTGCAGGTGTTTGAACGACGTGCTGTGGAACAGCGAGCGCGATTGCCGTTCGCTCGAATAGCGCACTGCAATGATCCGTTCGCCGTCGGTCGCGCAGATCGTCATGTTGAGCGGGTCGGCCACGCGATGCCGCGCGGCGCTTTCCTCGACCACGCCGACCATCCGCTCGAGCGCCGGCAGCGGCGTCTGCTCGAGGCCGTAGGTCAGCGCGAGGCGGAACATCAGTTCGGAGTCGGTCGAGCCTTCGAGCGTCGGGAACAGCGCGGGATCGACCTTCATCGTCAGGTCGCGGCGGAGCTTGTGGAAATCGCGGATCAGCCCGTTGTGCGCGAACAGCCAGCGGCCGTGGCGGAACGGGTGGCAGTTGGTTTCCTGCACGGGGGTGTCGGTGGCCGCACGGATGTGCGCGATGAACATCCGCGAGCGGATCGCGCGCGCGGCTTCGCGCAGGTTGCGGTCGTTCCATGCGGGATGCACGGAGCGGTAGCGGAACGGGAGTTCGTCGGGGCGCCCGTACCAACCGATGCCGAAGCCGTCGCCGTTGGTGGTCGTCGCCCCCAGCTCCGAATGCAGGCTCTGGTCGATCAGCGAATGCTTCGCGCGGAACAGGACGGTCTCGAGATGAATCGGATTACCCGTATAGGCGAGCCAGCGGCACATGGAGCGCTCCTTCACGATGGATCGTTCGCAGCATGGTAGCCGACTTCGCGGCGCATCCGTGCCCGGGCGCACGCGGCCAGTCATTCGGGCAGGTAGGCTGGCCAATCTTCATACATCGGTTGCCTGCACGGATACGCGATACGCAACCCCGCGGCCATGCAGCCGATGCGGCCGGGCGCCCCCCTGACGGCGGCGCCGCGGCCGTCAGGTTCACTCGCCGAGCGCGTCCATCACACGCGCCGAATAGACGAGCGCCGCACCCGCGTTCAGCGCAATCGCGACGCCGAGCGCTTCCGCCACTTCCTCCTTTGTCGCGCCATGCTTGGCCGCTTCCGCGGTGTGCACGGCGATACAGCCGTCGCAGCGCGTCGTGACGGCGACCGCGAGCGCGATCAGTTCGCGCGTCTTCGCGTCGAGATGGCCCGTCTTGGCGCCGGCGCCTGACAGCGCCTTGTAGCCGGCCAGCGTATCGGGCGACAGCTTGGCGATCTCGCCGATGCGCGTCGAGAGTTCCTTCCGGTATTCGTTCCAGTTCAGCATGATGCGTCCTTTCGAGTAGGGGTGAGGAGGCGGCGGGTGCCGCGATCTCGGGCGATGCAGGGCTATTCTGATCGCTCGCGCTGAGGGTTTCGATACGCTAGAGTGTCAATTTTTAGCGCAATCGTCTCATGGATGCGTTGAGTCAACTCCTGTCGCTGGGCCGCAGCCATGTCGAGCTCGACGTGCGCTGCCTGCTCGACGGGCCGTTCGCGATGCCGCACGACCCGCTGCCGTCCGGCGAGGCGGCGTTTCACCTGGTGCTGGCTGGAACTTGCCGGCTGCGTACCGCGGACGGGCGCACGCTGCAGCTCGCCGACGGCGATTTCGTGCTGCTGCCCGCGGGTGGCGCGCACGACCTGCTCGACGCCGGGGCCGGCCGATCGCGGCCAGCTGCGGCGCTGCGCGAACAGGGCGCCGGCGGCGGCGCGGTGTTGCCGGTCAAGTCGAATCTCGATCCGGCCGAACCGGGCGGCGCGAGCGTGGACCTGCTGTGCGGGCGGTTCGTCTATGCGCGCGGCGCGGGCGAATTGCTGATGCGCACGCTGCCGCACGTGCTGCATGTCGGGTTGCGCGAGGCGTCGGGGTTCGCGCCGCTGCAACTGCTGACGAGCGTGCTGCGCACCGAGGCGTCGAACGGGCAGCCGGGCGCCGGCGCGATCGTGAATGCGCTGGGCCAGGCGCTGCTCGCGTACGCGTTGCGTGCATACGGGCGGGGGGCGCGCGTACCGTCCGGCTGGCTGGCGCTGGCGGCCGACGCACGGCTCGGCCCGTCGATCCAGGCCGTGCTGCAGGCGCCGGAAAAACCGTGGACGGTCGAGTCGCTCGGCGAGGCCTCCGCGATGTCGCGCGCGACGTACGCACGGCATTTCCGCGAGCGGGCCGGGATGAGCGTCGGCGCATTCGTCGCGCAGATCCGGATGATGCACGCGTGCGCGCTGCTGCAGGATACGCAGCGCGGGCAGGCGGAAATCGGCCAGGCGGTCGGCTACCAGTCCGAGGCCGCCTTCGGCAAGGCGTTTCGCGCCGTGCTCGGCACGACGCCCGGGCGCTGGCGGCGGGCGCAGCGCGGCATGTAAGACTGCAAGCGACGCTGTCGTGGCACGCGCCAAAGCTGCTACCATGCGCGAAACGCAGTTCAACAAAAACGATTTCGAACAAAAAGAAAGAGAGGGCAAAGCAATGAACCAGACCACCATCCAGCAGCCGTCGTTCGCGTTCGTGGCCGCGTCGTGGGCCGCGCTGCTCGCCGGTTTCGCGGCATTCCTGATCGGTCTCTGGAACGCCGGCATGCAGCTCAACGAGAAGGGCTACTACTTCACCGTGCTGGTGTTCGGTCTCTATGCGGCCATCTCGCTGCAGAAGAGCGTCCGCGACCGCGCGGAAGGCATTCCCGTCACCGGCATCTACTACGGCCTCAGCTGGATCGCGCTGCTGCTGTCGATCGCGCTGCTGGTCGTCGGCCTCTTCAACGCGACGCTGCAGTTGAGCGAGAAGGGCTTCTACGCGATGTCGTTCGTGCTCGCGCTGTTCGGCTCGGTCGCCGTGCAGAAGAACACGCGCGACCTGCAGAACGCGAAGCCGCGCTATTCCGACGCCGAATCGGCGCCGTCCGTCCAGGAGTGACGGCACGCGAAGCGGGCGCCGTTCAGGCCGCCCGTTTTGCGACGACGGTCGCGGGCTCCCCGCCCATTCGTTTCATCCATGCCGGTGCGCATGACGATGGAGATATTCCGGATGCCAGACTTCACAGAAACCACGCGGCATACCCGTGCGGCTGCGCGTGCCGTGGCGGCGCGGGCAGCGTTCGTGCTGGAGACGAACAACCTGCGCGGCGGCGCGGGGCTCGTGCAGGCCGTCGACAGCCTGAAGCGCCTCGTCTCGGCGCTGTCGAAGCAGACCGTCCCGCCCGCGGCACTCGCGCAATGGATCATCACGCACGACGGGCTGCCGGCCGATGCGTGCCACGAGATCGCCGCGCTGGCCGGCCGCCCGATCGACTTCGTCGAGATCGGTGCGAGCACCGGCTACTACGACGCAAAGAACGACGGGTTCGACCGCGTCGACGCGGCCCGTTGCGACATCGTCGTGTTCGGCGATGCCGATTGCCGGCCGGCCGACGACTGGCTCGAGCACCTGCTCGCACCGTTCGCGCGCGAAGCCGGTGACGCGCCCGCAGCCGTGGCGGGGCGCACCAGCTATGCGCCGAACGTGCTCGGCGTCGCGCTGACGTCGATCGATTTCATGTATTTCCCGAGCCCGCTGCGTGACGGTGCGACGCGCAATTTCTACGCGAACAACGTCGCGTTCCGGCGCGACGTGTTCGCGCAATTCCGCTACGAGCCGCTCGACGGCGTCTATCGCGCACATTGCCAGGTGATGGGGCTGCGGATGCAGGCAGCCGGCGTGGCCGTCGAGTTCGCACCGGCCGCGCACACCGAACATCGGCTGCCGGACACGCAACGCGAATCGCTGAAGCTGCGCTGGATGCGTGGCGAGGACAGCGTCGGCCTGACACCGTATCTCGTGAAAGCGTACCTGCCGCGCGGCTGGCAGTGGCTCGGCCGCAGCGGCCCGCTCGGCCCGTTCTGCGTGATGGCGATGCGGCTCGGCTACAGCCTGCGCGCGCTGAATCATCAGCAGTTGCCGCGGCTTGGCGTCGTCCGCTATCTCGCGGCCGTCGGCGTCACGATCGCGGCGTCCGCCGTCGACACGCTCGGCGCACTCGCACGCGGTTTCGGTCTCGCCGGGCGCGCATCGGCCCGGCGCGATCTTGAAGCGCTGTCCTATCACCGTCATTGAACCGGCGCCGCGCATCACGCGCGGCCACGACACGCCGACATCCGGCATCCATCCTGACCACGACCATGTCCACGCTCGCCACCCGTGTTGCCTGCCTCGCCTTGTTTGTCGCCAGCGCTGGCGCCCATGCCGCGCCGGTCGATCACGCGGGGCGCGGGATCTACCACTTCGCATCGCAAAGCGGCTGCCCGTTTACGAACGCGGCCGCCGCGGACTGCAATCGCGTCGCGCTCGATGCGCCGGACGTTCACGCGAGCATCGACACCGATGCGCACGCGATCGTCTTCTCGAGCGATGCGACGCGCCGCACGAAGGACGTGCTCGGCGACGTGCTGCTGCAGGGCACGGGCGTTGACGGCGAAGGCCGGCGCGTGCCGTTGAGCGTGCACGTGCTGCTACGTCGCGACGGCGCGAAATGGGACCGCGACGTGTACGTCCATGCGCCCGTGCACGGCACGTTCACCGAAGTCCGGATCGATCCGTATCGCGTGCGTGTAAAGGAAGGCGAGGGCGAGCGTGACGTGCTCACGCCGGACGAAACGCTGGCGCTGTTCGCGCATCCGTCGCTTGCATCGCGTCTCGCGCGGCATCTCGTGAAGGTGAGCGCGACCGATCCGAAGCAACCGTTCGCGGACGACATCACGATTGGGCTCGGCGTCGGCGGCCTGACGAAGTCGGTCGCGCGCGCGAGCTTTGCATCGAACGCGCCGCACGATGCCGACGTCGATCGCGCGCTCGCCTCCGGCACGTGGACGATTCGCTTCGATGCGCTGAGCAATCACATTCCGGTGTGGGTCGCCCGGCGCGAGCTGTTCCTGTTCGGCCTGGACGGCAGTGCGCTGGTGAAGGACATGCTCACGCGCGGCTTCAGGAAGAACGACCGGATCGAATTCGGTGCGCGTGACGGTAATGGCTATCTGCGCGTCAACGGTCGCGAGGAAGCATTTGCGGGTGCAGCAGCATCCGCGCACGCGTTCATGCAGGAAAGTTTCATCGGCCTGATCCTCGGATGGCGTCGCGATCCGGGCGCTGCGGCGGCTGCGACGAAATCCGCGTCTGCACGAGGCGAGCCGGCATGAGCGCGGCAGGCGAACTGCCGGCGTCGCCGCAGGCAGCGCACGATGCACGCTTCGATTGTCTCGAGGCGCCGGTGCCGCGCGGGGCGGCGTGGGTGCGCGCGTACCTCGTCGATCGCCTCAAGCGGGCGGCGATCCGGCGGTTGCATCGCAGCGTGCATGGCGAGCGCTGGGTGCTGCGCATGTACCTGATCGGCGAGGAGGCGACCGAGTGCGCATTGCACGAGGACTGGACCGGACAGCCGCCGGACTGGCTTTCACCGCGGATCGAGCAGCACCTCGCGGACGAGCGTCGTCACGCCGCGGCGTTCACCGATGCGCTGCGCGAGCGTGGCGTCGCGCCGTCGACTGCACCGCATGAGCCCGACTGGTTGAGCCGGCGCAAGATCATGCGATGGCGCCAGCTTGCGCGGCGACATGCACCGCATTTCTCGCAAGGCGTGCTCGTGCCGGCCTATGCGACGGGCCTGTGCGCGGAACAGATGGCGATGCGCGTGCTCGCGCGTCACTGCGCGACGATCGGCGATGCCCATCCGTTGTACCCGCTGCTCTCGCGCGTGCTCGCCGACGAGATGCGGCATGTCCGGCTCTGTTCGGACACGCTGCGCCGTCTGGTTGCACCGTCCGAGGCGGCGCATCTCGCCGCGTTGCTGAACGAGATCCGCGCGATCGAGGCCGGTTTCGGCGTGACGGGTGCGCTGGCGATGGTCGCGGCCGGCTGGTTCCAGTCGCTTCGTGCGCGCGCATGATGCCGCGCATCGTCTATCTCGCGACGGCCGACGCACGCGGCCACCTGATGCGCGCGCAACTGCTCGTGCATGCGTTGCGTGCGGCCGGCGCGCAGGTCGACGTGCTGACGACGTCCGATGCGGGGCAGGCGTTCCTGGCTGCGTTCGACATCGACGCGGCCGTGCTGTCCCGTCACTACGCGGTGCAGTTCGACGAACGGCAGAACATGCTGCGCGACGCGACCGATCGCAATGTCGCGCACTACGTGTTCAGGCCGACGCGCATGCTGCGAGACATCGTGCGGCTGCGTGCGATCGTCCGCGATGCCGATCTCGTGATCAACGACTCGTTTCATCCGGCGCTGCTGTTCATGGGGGCGTTGCCGGGCTGGCGGCGACGCATCGTCCACGTGTATGGCGGCAGCCTGCGCCGCGCTTTGACCGCGAATTTCGACGCACGGCTGCCGCGCGCACTGGCGCGTGCATTTGCACGGATCGTCGACTGGCAGATCGATTCGGCGCGGTGCTGCATCGAACACGACTTCGCGTACGATGCCGCCAATGACGTCCGGCGATCGCGCACGCATTGCCGTCTGCCGACGCCGGTGCCGATCGTCGCCGGGCAACCCGCTTCGGAACCGGCTGCAGCCGCCATTTATCTGAACCCGCACTTTCGCGATATCGCGCTCGCCGATGCGTTGTCGGCCGGCATGCGCGACGCTGGGCTCGCCGCCCATCGCGTGGGTGAGGGCTACGCCGGGCACGACGGCTGGACCGGCGTCGACGCCGACTGGGTGACGCGCGCCGCCCATGCGCCGCTGATCGTGTCGGCGCCCGGCATGGCCGCGCTGTCGATCGCACGCGTGTATCACCGCCCGATCCTGCTCGTGCAGTCCGACCAGCCCGAGCAGGCGAGCAACGCCGCGCGCGCCGCGCAACTGCAACTCGTGCATCGCGTCGTCACGTGGCGCGGCGACGCGGCCGCGTTCCGGCGGGAAGTCGGGCAGGCTGCAGCCGAACTGATGCGCCATCCCGGTACGCGGGCAGGGACGATCGCCGGCCGCGAGCATGCACGTGCGCGCGTCGACGCATGGACGTCGCGCCTCCTCGCGTTGCTGCCGCATGCGAAGGTGGCCGATGTGGAGACACGATGCGAGGCGCCGGCACCACGATGAATTCGCTGTCGTTTCGTGACGATCGCCGGCCCGATATCCGGCAGATGCTGGCCGCGACGTTCGGCATGGCAGCCGGCCTCGCGATCTTCTTTCTGCTGGAGCGCAGCGTCACGCCGCGCTTCGTGTTTGCCACGTCGATCGATGCGCGGATTCCGTTCATCGCATGGTCGTGGTTCGTCTATGTCGGCTTCTTTCCGTTCGTGATCGCGCTTGCCGCGTATGCGCGGCCGCCTGCGTTCGCTGCGTTCAAGGAGGCCGTGCTGATCGCGTTCGTGCTCGGTGTCGCGTGTTTCGTGCTGTTTCCCGAAGCTGTGCCGCGGCCCAACGTCGCGGAGATCGGCAGCACGTTCGTGCGTCACCGTCTCGCACGCATGTGGCAGCTCGATCTCGCGGCCAATGGTTTTCCGAGCCTGCATGTCGCGGTGACGTGCATTGCCTGCCGGATGCTGACGGACCGGCGACGGCTCGTGACCGTGGCGATCGGCCTGCTGATCTGCGCGTCGACGCTGACGCTCAAGCAGCATACGGTCGTCGATGTGCTGGGCGGCGTGGCCCTCGCGATGGTCAGTGCGCTGTGGGTCGAGCGGCGCTCGCTGCGCGGGAGGCTCGCGTGACGGATGCCCCTGTTCATCAGGCCGGGCCGAATGCCGAGCTTGCGCGGTTCGTGCCCGATCCCGCGCTGTTTCGCGTGAGCGCGCTACGTGTGGGTGCGGCGTTGGCAGGCGACTGGCTGATGATTGCCGTCGCATTCGCGGTGGCGATCGCGTTTGCGCATCCGCTCGTGTACGCGTTGGCCGCGATCGTGATCGCGCGCAGCCAGCTTGCGCTCGCGGTCATGATGCACGAAGGCGCACACGGTTTGCTGGCGCGGAACCGGTGCGTCAACGACGCGCTGGGCCAACTGTTCGCGGCCGGCCCGCTGTGGCTGTCGCTGCGCACGTATCGTGCCGGCCATCTGAAGCACCATCGCGCACCGATGGAGGAGGACGATCCCGTCGCGCTGCTGTTCGGCGTGCACGACTATCCGGTGACGCGCGGGCGGCTGATCGGCCGCCTGCTCGCGTACGCATGCGGGATCGGCTACGTGACGAGCGTCGTGAAGCTCGCCCGCGGCGAGTTTGCGCATGCGTTGCCGAAGGTCGGGAAGTCGCGTGCGTATGTCGCGTGGGAAGTCGCGTCGATGCTGGCCGGCAACGGTGTGCTGTTCGGCGCGCTCGCATGGGCTGGACATCCGCTGCTGTACGTCACGTTGTGGATCGTGCCGTCCGTCACGCTGCTGCCGCTCGCCGGGCAGGTGCGCGCGATCTTCGAGCACGCGGGGCTGCCGGCCGGTGCCGACCAGAGCCGCAACGCGCGCACGATCGTCCGGCGTTCGTGGCAGACGTTCCTGTTCGGCCCGCACGCGATTCATTTTCATATCGAACATCACCTGTTCGCGCGGATGCCGTTCCATCACCTGCGGGTCGTGCATCGGCAGCTTGCCGAGCGGCAGTTGCTGCCCGACGGCAATCTGTACGCGGGATACGGTGGCGTGCTGCGCGACGTGAGCGTGCGCTGTCCGGTAGCGGAGTCGGGAGGGAGCGGCTGAGTGTGTCGCAGACATCACCGGGATGCCGCGCGCGATACGGATGCGACAGACGCAAAAAAGCCTCCGCTTGGGAGGCTTTAATTTGCACTATCGAAGATAGTTGGTAGGGTGGGAGGGACTCGAACCCTCGACTCTCTGATTAAAAGTCCGTTCCTCGGGCGTCTGCGCCAACCCCTATGACGCTCGGAGCGCGCACCTTGCCCAGCCAAAAACGCCAAGAAAGCGCGGAATATTAATCCAAATTTCGCCTATTTTCAGCAAGATCGCACATCTTCGCGAAATGGCAATAGTCCTGGCAAACCACACGAATCCCGTCTACTGCCCGCAATCTGTGGCAAGAAATAAGAGGATGACGACCTCATTTGTAGCCTATGCGTAGCCTAAATTCGCGGTTTTTGTAGCCTGGAATTTGCCTTGAAACGCGGTATCGCCAGGAAAGCCTTGCCAGTAGGGCCTCTGCGATCAGTGCCAACCAGCGGACAACAGTGGCAAACAGTGGACAACAGGTCCGTTGGACTGTGCATTTGTAACCAAATGTTATGTATAGTGTTCTGGTCCGACTGAGCTGACGCTTCGACGAGCTTCAGTTCGGGGGAGCGGCCACGAGCGTGATCGACCGACGTTACGAGGCAAATTTGCTATGCGAACCCCGGCCGTGCCGCGATGTAGTTCGAACGCGGCCAAAAAAACAACCGAACTTTTTTGTGTCGCGTGCATAGATAGAGATATGAGCCGAGGCATGTAGAGGGCTCTTGCCATAGCAGGGGGGATCTGACGCCGTCGGTTCCGTCGTCAGCGTGTCACGGGGCCAAGCAGCAAAGAAGAATTCATCGGCAGGCGTATCAGATAGAAATGGTGCGACTGCAATAAATTTGTAATGGACCAACAATGCTGACGCAGCAGCCCAAGCGCCACGCCATCCGCGACATCGATGATTTCATCCGAATTCTGCATGGGGATCCTCGCTATGCTTTGGCATTTCGTAATGAAGCCGAGCGGCACATCACATTGAAGCTGCGCCGCAAGTTTCTGCGCAGCTCCTCCGAGATAGTGGCTGACGCGTTCAACACCGCACTCGTAAATTTTTTGCAGACCAAGACCTTCTCTGCCCAGGCATTCTTGGATGGGCAGCCTTCCCAAGGGTGGTCGGCTGAAGAATTGGCACACAGCAAACTCGGTGGTTATCTCTACATGGGTGCAAAGAACGCGCTCATCCAGTCCTGGCGTAGGGCAGGCAAGAATGAAATCGCCTTTGATGACGAGGACGATCAAGACACAACTGACAGTGCTGCTACCAGCATCAATCTGAAAAATCTGGCGGATACGTCGCTGTTCAGCGACCCGGATGCGGCCTACGAGCACAAGACCATGCTGCAACGCTTACTGGACTGCGTGGGCAAACTGAGCGAAACCTTGCGCACGACCATGGAATTTTTCCTGGACGATTGCTCGATGGAGGTGATTTCAGAGCGGCAAGGCATAAACGTTGCCACGGTCAAAAGCCGCCTGCACGCTGCGCGCAAACTGGTTGTCGAGTGTGGTCGTAAAGGTGTGCCCAATCATGTCTGATGACCGTGTACTGGATTACCTCATGAGCATGAATGGCGAGCGCGAAGGCGCGGGAAGGCGCGCGTTCGAAACTGAACTGACTCAAACCCCAGCATTGCGGCAGGAGTTGGAGGAGTGGCGTTTGCTGGGTCAGGCACGCCAGTTGAAATACAACGAGTCCGTGCGGACCAAGCGCGATAACGCTTTTCTGCAAGTATTGGGACGCTTTGCCCAGGACCTGAACGCTAAACCATCACATCTTGCGGGGCCGAATAATTCCGTATGGAGGCGATTGTGGAAATGGATCTGGCCCGGTCCTGTTAGCCCCCTGCTCCCGCTGGGATGGGCGCTAGCTGCGGCCATGTCCATGCTGGCTTTGCAGTGGCGCACGGTCGGCGTGGAAAGCACCCTTTTAGCCACACGCGGCGGCGAGAACTTGTGTCCGAGGCTGTCTATTTCCCTGCCCGATGCCGTCACTGCAAAGCGGCTGAGGGATGTGCTTGCGCAATACAACGTGCATTTGATTTCTGGTCCTGACGACGACGGGCGTTTTGTGCTGAGTGCGCCGAGGAGCTCCTCGCTTTATGACGCGGCCAGAGTCCTGGACGTCGCTTCCGCAACGCAGTTGCCTGATGCGGTCTGTCCTCGTCCATGAGGTATGCAATGTATCGACTTTTTCTAAAAAAGGTGTTGCTGCTTGCGGCATTGATGATGGCAAGCACTTTCGCGCAGCTTGTC
The DNA here is from genome assembly GCF_002223205.1 of Burkholderia sp. AU27893. Lineage (NCBI taxonomy): Bacteria > Pseudomonadati > Pseudomonadota > Betaproteobacteria > Burkholderiales > Burkholderiaceae > Burkholderia > Burkholderia sp. AU27893. Next base: position 852,018 of record NZ_NKFD01000001.1, read on the forward strand.
CACGCGGCGAATGCTGTCGATATCAAGCACCGCTACGCATTGGTAATAGGCAATGCAAAATACAGCGTTCCGGCCAACGTCTTGCTCAATCCTGTGAATGACGCAGCGCTTGTGTCGGATGCGTTGCGCAAGCGGGGTTTCCAAGTAACCAGCCTCATCAATCAAAGCAGAGCACAGATGGAGAAAGCGGTTGACGACTTCGCTGGTCGGGCCGAAGGTGCGGATTTAGCGCTGGTGTATTACGCAGGCCATGCCGTGGCAATCGACGGGATCAATTATTTGTTTGGCGTCGATCTCGGCATGCCACTGAGCGGCGTGAACATTAGTTTGGCTCAGCAAAGCGCATTAAGCATGAAGGTCATCTTGATGGCGCTCAATCGCGCCAAGATTCGAGCGCGACTGCTGGTTCTCGACGCATGCCGGGTCAACTTGACTCGCGGGGCGGATCAAGCTGGCTCCTTGGCGAAAGTGGTACCAGCCGGAGGGGAGCTCATCGCTTTTTCGACTCAGCCTGGCGCTACGGCGGAGGATGGGTTTACTCAGGGCGGCCCCAAAAACAGTCCCTATGCTTACTACTTTTCATCCAGGTTGCAGGCGCTATCGCCAGACGAGCCCGTTGAGAATTTCTTCAAGCAAGTCACTGGCGACGTGCAAACAGTAACCCAATATCGACAAATACCCAGTTATAGCGCCAGCTTGGTTGGTGACGTGACTTTTGTCAGCTACAGGAATACTACAACGGCGGCATTCGGCTCAGTTGGCGTGATGATGGAACAAAGGCGTGGGGTCGATCCGGCACTTAGCAAGAACATGCTCTGGATGCGTCTGGACGATTGGGCCATTGATATCGAGCGATCAGCGCGTAATGCGGACGCGCTGGAATTGAAATCCATGCGCGCAAGGGCTGAGATGGGGGATGTCATGGCGATCACCGAGCTGGGCATGATCTCAGGCTTGGGAAAAATTGTGCCTAAGGACATGGTCGAAGCAAAAAGGCGCTTTGAGCAAGCGGCAAAAATGGGGTTCCCCTTGGCCAAGACATATCTGGCTGCAATGCTTTGGCTTGGTAAAAACACGCCGGCCGAGATTGCCCGGGCCCGTGTCGAGGCGGAGCCGCTCCTGCGGGAAGCATGGGATGGAGGTTCACACCGAGCGGCGAGGCAACTTCTTTGGGTACAGAATCTTCTGGATAAACAACCCAACCCGGTCGATTTGAAACGCTACAACGACGAAACATATGAGTATGTCAGGTTAGGTGGTGATCCCCTGAACATGAAGATGCAAAAAAATGGTATTTGTCCCGCGGACATGTCGGTGCGTGAATGCATAATTGCCCATCCTGAAATTCCGATTAATGAAATATAAGGGGAATATATTGTGCAATTTTTTCTGTTATCTTTGATTGGTGCTTGACGGGAATCAACTGCAATGGCGTGCGGTAGGGTTTAATTGCATGCCATTGTATCAATAATGTAAAAATTATCAGCGAACACAACGGAGAAGTTACCCATGAGAAAAACCACAACAATTGCGGCGTTATTTCTACCCCTTTTTCTGGCGGCATGTGGTCAAAAGCTAAGTGGAACCTACGCGTCCGTCTCCCCGCAAGGATTGGGGAATGCTTTGGATGGAGCCGTGATTTTGGAATTTGAGTCGGGTGACAAGGTGGTCATGAAATCACCATTCGGCTCTACAGAGACCAATTATTCCGTGGACGGGAATAAGCTCAAAATTGCAGCCAATGGGCAGAATATGATTCTTGAGATTCAGGATGACGGGAGTATTGCCGGATGGCCTGGTGGCATGCTCTTGAAGAAGAAATAAAGTAACCAAGATACTAATAATTGAGTGGGGATAAGTCGATATGAAAAATTTCATACTTGCAGCAATGGTTGTCGGCGCACTGGCAGGTTGTAGCGATAAACCCCGTGGCCCGGTTGAGGTTCTAGGGAAAACGTACATGGTGGCTAGCACCGCCACGCAGGTGGAATTCACCAACAAGGACACGGCGACGGCGACGGATCTCAGTACGGGCAAGCATCAAGAGTGGAAATACACATTGCAAGGTGATGTAATGACGATCACCATGCCGTGGGGAAATGGTCAGCCTCGCACATTCGACCTGCATCGCAACGGGAATGATTTCTCTGGTGATCTGTCGATAGCGCCGAAATCTCCAGCCGATGATGCTCGGATCGAAAAAATCAAGCAACAGGAACAGGAAAAAAAAGCTTCAGAAGAACGCTCGAGCCCAAAGGGATCCCCCTCTGACAAATCAGCTTATGCAGCCATTAAAGACATAGGCGATGAGAATAATGAATGGTACGTCTGGACGGCAATGGCGTGGAACGCAAAAGATCAGAACGATGAATCCAAGCTGGGCATCCTTTCGCGGGTCTGGTACAGCACGAACGATAGCTTCGCACGTCAGGCGGTAAAGGACAAAGAGCTCGTGCGTATCAACAAAAAATTGGATGACGTCAAGAAGATCGACTACGTCGCGGTCAGCGAAAGCAAGGGGGACCCTGATTTCGTCTCATTCGATACCATTTCGGACAAAGCTGGCTACGACTTCGACAAAAAGGGATTCCGAGTTATCGGAAGCATATGCGCCGGAAATCTCACGTCACTCGGAGGGAAGTCTGGTGTTCGCTATAGATTCATTGGTGATGGGCCAATCTGCTTCTTGCCTGTTGCCGATGAAGAGGCTGCGAAGAAGATAGAAGCGCTGCGCTCGACATCTCAATCAGGAAGTCTGCGTATTGCGACTACCGTGTACTCGAAGATCGCTGGGATGAATGGCGCAGAGTTGCAGCTTGTGCCAGTAGGCGCCGATTACGCCGTCTACAAGCGCTCCTACAAGCCCAACACACCGGATGATCTGATCGCTACCGCGAGCTATTGGCCGTACAAGTAACGAAGACAAATCCATTACCACGCCTGAAAAGGGGGCGACTCTGCGCAACCCTCTCAAGAGGGTTGCTCGATTGGCGCGCCCTTAAACCACACTCGCCATAAGCCCAATATATGAAAACCGCCTCGGCATACAAAGCAAAGACGCGTTCTCTCTCCGTTTCAAACATCCTCGCTCTCAGCACCATCATGGTCGCCTTGACGGCGTGCGGTGGCGGCGGAGATGGCAGCGGCAGCAGCAGTACGTCGACGTCGGGGGGCTCGACCACGACCGCACCCCAGCAGGACGCGGTCAGCCAATCGTCGGCGGCTCTCGTCGCCCAGACCGGCGCAACCGCCGTGCCCGGTACGACCTCGACCGCGCAGGCATTCGATCTCACGGCCGACATCGGCGACACGTGGCGTGTTGTGCTGAACCAGGATGGTTCATTCACGATCAAGGTGTTGTCGACCCAATATGGCCTGAGCGACATCTCGGGCACTTATACCCAATCGACTAGCGGCAGTGTCACCACATACACGGGCACCAGCACGAATGGCAGTTTCACGCTCAAGCTGGATACTCGCACCCGCATCATTGGCGGCAACGTCGTACTCCGCACACGCAACTCCAGCGTTGCAGGCTCGGGCTATTCCGTTCCTTCGGACACGACCAAACTGGCCGGCGACTATTTCTTCATTGGCACATCCCGCAATGCCAGCAACGGCGGAGTTCCAGCGTTCATGGGCGGCACGTTCCGCATCGCGGCCAATGGAACCGATGTCACGCTGTGCGATAGCGGCCTGATCAACGCGTCGGGTACCTGCAATGCCGTTTCAGGTTCGAGCACGCCGGGCCAGTACGCCCTCAAGCTGGTGAAGAACGCCGCCGATGGTTTGATCCACGTCCAACAGAACGGCTCGGATTTCGGCATTTTGAGTTTCCAGGCGGGTGACCGCGGTCCCGTTCTGGTCATCGACCGCTTTGGCTACAACCAGGACACTCCCCCGGTGCTGCGCACGGGCGTGTTCTACGCGGGCAAGCAGCAAGTGCTTTCGGGTACCGAACTCAACGGCACGTGGACATGCTCGGATCGAGGGGCGGTCTTCGGCACGGTCACGATCAATGGCACCACCGTGAAAACGGCGGATACCTCCGGGGCGTCCACGGCAGAAACGCTGTACTTCAACGACATCAGCACCAACACCGGGCTGGTTGCCGCCAATGGTGCAGCGACCTCGGTCGTGAACGGTCAGGCTCCCAGCGCTGGCGTGATCGTGCTGCCGCTGTCATCCAGCATGTTCGCTGTCGAGCGCGACGCCGCACAGTCCGTCGGCGTGTGCCGTTGACGATTCTGGATTTCTGCGTCAAACATTTGCTCGCCCACGGGATGCTAGACATCCCGTGAAGCCCCTTTTTCGGAGTGCCCCTTCATGCGCAATTTATGTCGGACTGCCGTGATGGCAATATGACGGCCACCTCTGATGGAAAAAAAGGATGCGTGCCGTGAGGAACGCCAGGCAATGCTGTTCCACCTTGACGTAGTCAACCCATGTTGAGATACCAATGAAAACAGAGGCTTACGTAGAACATGGCAAGTGGGTGACGGACCACATTGCTCCGATCAATGCGGTCATGACGATCTCCACTGCCGTTTTCATTCCGCTCCTGGACGTCCTGCGCCCATACTTTCCCTACATTGGCTATGTGGCTGGCCTGGCGGTTCTTGTGTTCCTCGCCCTGCTGGTCATGAAGGTGCTGGGGATTCCAAGAGGTAAGCAGTTGCAAACCAGCATTGTTATCTGCTCTGGGGTATGCGCAGCAGCCTTTAGCGTGGGAGCCATTGCCAGCGCTCGCCATGCCGATCAAGGCGGGGCAATAGCAGCCAGTGCGCCTTGGGTGGCCCAACTTCAGCAGACCCTCTTGGACATAAAGGATGGCAAGAGCGATAACCCTCGCGTGGAGCTCAAGAACATGGGCGTGGAATGGACGCCTGGCAATCTGCTCCAAGCCTCCAAGGATGGCGACACGAAAGTGGTGGAGCTGTTCTTGAAGGGAGGGATGCCCGTGACCCTTAATGGCACCGGGAATGATCGACAACTACCATTCTATGTCGTTGCGAACAATTATCCCAAAGCCAAGGAGCAGCTAAAGCTCTTCAAGGAAAATGGCGTGGATCTGAACGATCCGCAGCTTGCTGCTTTCAATAATACGGATCTATCCACGCAGCCGCCGAATCTTTACGCTGTAGCCAAGGATCATAGGCATGAAGAACTGGCGTCCTATCTTGCCGAGCTTGGTGTGAAAACGGACGGCTACCCCGCTTGGCAGAAGAGGAAAGAGGAGATGCAGAAGAAGAATAAAGGAATATATCTTTCTTGAAAATAGATAAATTATTTAATAATAAAATGAAGACAACAATTGATGCTCCGATTCAGCCGAAAAGAAAGTGTCGGGTGGAGAAAGTGTCGGATCATGAGGCGGTCATTCATTTTCGCACGGGCTGTTGGCATACGATATTCGACTGGCTGCTTATCGGTATCATTCTTGTCGCTACGTTCGTCGCGTGCGTAATCGCTGGAGGTGCTTTGTCATCTGTAATCGGAAGTATATTTTTGCACCAGAATTGGTTGCTGAGCGAATGGTGGCGAGACGTGATTTTGATATTTGGTCTTTATATCATGTTTGCAATCTGGTTCATAAAGCAAACATGGCCAGGAAAGGCGGCGATCACAGTGATTCCTGAGGGTGTCAAATGGGAGGCGCACCAAGTGACATTTGATGATGTGTTAGAGCTATCCGTGACGTCCGTGACAGAAAAATCAGCAGACCGTTATAGTCGCCTCGTTTTGTCGTTAACTAATAAAGCTCGTGCATCCCTCTCCCACGGTTGGACAAAGGGGTCGATTTTGCGAGACGTCCGAGACACCATTCTTGAGATTGGCCTGATGTTTCAGCCCCAGGGCGCGGGTCGCCATGTCGTCATGCGATCTATCGGTTCGAGCACTCTACCGCCCTCAAGAAAACTTGAGGATTACATAGCAGGATTGGAGAATCGTTGATTGCAATTGACGTGGCTGGATTTATAGAGCATTTTCACGTGATTTGGAGAGGAAATGTCAGATAAAACTGGAGTGAGATTCGTCATGGGCCTGCCTGAGCAACAAGAAGCCGAAAACCGAACCCATGCCATAACAATCCCTCGGAAAAATCCGCAAAATAATGAGCCACATGACAAAATATGGGAACGCTTGCTCAACACCGAGGAGAGCAAAGAGTTTCTTGACGGAGAGGTAAGGAAAGCTGCAAATTTCGTAGGTAAAAATCAGGTCGAGTGAAGTCCTATGCAGTATCCTTTCAGGAATAAACAGAGAACGGGAGATTGTTATGGGATTTTTTAAAACCGCTGCTACGTTGCATGCGCTGGAAAAGGTCGCCGATAATGAAAGAGCGCAAGCAAAGCAGAATCAAATCATCAATGAACAGAACGACAGAATTACCGGCCTGGAAGAAGAACTAAGGCGTGCCAGAAGAGCCAACGACAACTATCTCCCCGCTCCTTCGGGTCGAGAAATGGACCTGGAAAGAAAGGTTCAAGAATTAGGGGATATTGAAAATCTTCTGGCTCGTCCGATGAAGGAGATTGCGGAGAAGAATTTTTTCTTCAAACATACTTACATGAAACAGCAGGAGTTACTGTCTAACTGGATGGTCTCACAGAAAGCTTTTCATGAAATTGCGCTTCGGTACGGAAAAGCGCTGGGGAAGAGTGTTGAAGAAGTATTGGTTGAGGTCAGGCAGGCAGAAACGACCGTCATTGAAGGACGGGCGGAATTTGGTTCTCCAATGAATCCAATGGCAAAGGAGGCATTGGGATATGGCGCACGCCATGCTGTCAAGGTTGAGAGCGAAGAGAAAGAAAAGAAGAAAAGGTTCTTAAAGATTCAACGCGGTTGGTTGGCGGATTGGGAGGATCTCGAGAAGAAGCGTCCTCTCTCGAAAGAAGAGACGGATAAGCGGGATGATCTCATCAAGGAAATCGGCGACATGGAAGCCGAGCTTGCCATGCCGCCTGCTACTCCTGAACTCCACGTGAAATCCGCTTTTTCTTATATTGAGGAGGCGCAGGCGGAGGCGAAAAGGGGCGAGGCGGAAGAATTCGAGAGAAGAAGAAAGGCACAAAGAGAGGCCGATGAGAGTCATTTGGGGAGTGTTGAAAGATCATTGGAGAGATGGAGGCTTGTGGAAAAACAAAGGGAATTGACGAGTGAGGATAAAGAAAAAATTGGACGTATACAAAATTTGTTGAAAGAATGTAAAGAAAGACTTGGATTGGCGTGAGGCACGCAACACACCTTGCGATAAGGTGATCTGATGTATTAATTGATTTTCTAAGCGGAGCTTGCCATGCAATTCGATGAAAATCCCCGTTGGGTGATAAATCAAGCGGAAGCTCTGCTCAAGCTTCTTGAGCTTGGCGAAGCTGAGATCGCCAAAGGAAATTTCTGTACGGCCGAAGATTTCTTTGCAGAAATGGACCAACTTGATGACGCTAACAACGGCAAAATTGATCAGTGACGGAAGCGGCCCCCCTCAACACACGCTCCGCGAGACTTGCTGACGGCAGACCTTACGAAGAACCTGCATGGCGACCGGATGCAACGCGAAAGCATGTTGGAAATATCAAAGTCGCACGCCTGTCGAGACTGGAGTGGTGAGAATAATGCGCTTGATAAGAAAATTTATGCTCCCAATGGAATTGGGCCCGTCGTTGAGGGCTGGCTTCGTATATTGCAAGGCTTGAGGTAAAGCAGGTGGCTATTCCGTGTGAGGGAGGGTGAGGGGTGCGTAGGGTTGTAATAATAAATTTCACATTAGAGTTTTATTTTTTGGTGTAGCAGTCAGAAAGAAAAATCAAGAATAGGACCAGTCAATGAATATTTTCTACCCTCCAGTTGCTTTGGCGGTCGTTGCGATTCTCTATTTCAGGAGAAGCAGATATCCGTTCATGTTAACTTTTGGACAAAAGGTAACCAAGGTAGTTCTCCAAACTGGGCTCATATTGATCGGTGTTTTTCTTGTTGCTGTTCTAAGCGAGGTGGGGCGGCGTCTAACGGGAAATGATCCGGGACTGATGTCTGATCATGCCTTTCTCGATCTGATGATTATTACTATTGCCGCTTATTTCGTCACCTGCTATAGGGGGCATCCAAAAGGGAGTCCAATAGCTAAGCTTCGGAGCTTCTTGGCTACCTTGACTGCGGATTTCGGCGATGGTGATCAATCGTTTCGGCGAACGTGATCAGTCTGGAAGGTGGTGTTGCGCGGTCAATGGATTATAGCGACGGTGATCACGATCAGGCGTCAGCGGACTCGGATTTCGTTTTCTTTCTCATCGAATCGCCCTTGACCGGAAGCTTGTGGGCCTGATGCACGAGCCGATCGAGAATCGCATCGGCGAGCGTGGGGTCCTGCAGCCACGCGTGCCAGTGTTCGAGCGGCAACTGGCTGGTGATCACAGTCGAGCGCGTACCGACACGATCATCAAGTACCTCAAGCAGATCATTGCGCGCCGCCTGGTCGAGATCCTGCAAGCCCCAATCGTCGAGGATCAGCACATCAATCTTCGCGAGTTGCGCAAGCCGACGTGTGAAGCTGCCGTCGCCGTGCGCGATTTTCAGCTCTTCGAACAGCCGCGCGACGCGCACATAGAACACGGAGAAGCCCTGCCGGCACGCCTGCTGGCCGAACGCGCAAGCGAGCCACGTCTTGCCCGCGCCGGTGGGGCCGGTCAGGATCAGGTTCTGAGCATTGCGCACCCAGTCGCAGCCGGCGAGCGTGGCGACGATGCGCTGGTCCAGCCCACGGGTTTGCCGGTATTCAATGTCTTCGACGCAGGCCTGTGGGTTCTTGAGCTTCGCGGCGCGCAGCAAACGTTCGAGTCGTCGCGTATCACGCCAGGCCAGCTCGCGATCTACGAGCATGCCCACGCGTTCCTCGAATGACAGGCTGGTGCTTGCCGTGAGCGTTGACTGCTCCTCGAACGCGCGAGCCATGCCGTCCAGTTTGAGCGCCTTTAGCTGGGTAAGGGTGTGCTGCATCAACATCGTGACCTCCTTCGGGTCAGTGGTAGTAGTCGGGGCCGCGCACGTTCTCGTGCTCGGGCGAGCGCCATTCGGCGGGCGTGGTCGGGAGCGAGGGCTGCAGGTCAAGTCCCGCTTCCAGGATTGACAGCACGGAGCGACGCGTGGGCGAGCCGATCTTCAATGCACGCTGGCATGCGGCCTCGAGGCGGTGTTTGCCGTACTTGCGCGCGAGCGAGAGAAGACCGAGACAGGCGCGATAGCCCATCTCGGGGTGAGGTTTGTTGGTCAGCAGATGCCGCACGACAGCCTCGGCGCCGGGGCCGACGGATGCGCCCCAGTTGAGCAGGCGCCCAGGCGTCCATTCCATGTGCGCGCGATGCGCAGCCGGCATGTGTTCGGCGATGGTCGTGTGTTTGCCTTTGAGGCGCGAGCGAGCGTGCGCAGCGACACGCTTGCCGCCATGCAGGATCTCTACGCCGTGGCGTGTGATACGCGCCCAGACCTCCTGCCGTGCGAGGCTATGCGGGACGCTGTAATAGTGGCCGCCGACATCGACGTGGTAATCGATGTTCACACGGCACTTCTGGAAGGTGGCGATCTCGTAGCGACGCACGGGCAACGGGCGCAGGACGGGTTGGTCCAGCCGTTCGAACCATTCACGCCGGTTGCCTTCGAGCCGCTTGAACGGGCGCTGGTTTAGGTCGGCGATCAGTTCTGCAATCGCCTTGTTGAGTTCAGCCAGACTGTAGAAGCGATAGTGGCGCAGTCGGGCCAGCACCCAGCGCTCGACGATCTGCACGCCGACTTCGACCTTGGCCTTGTCCTGCGGTTTGCGCGGACGCGCCGGCAGCATCGCGGTGCCGTAGTGGTTCACGAAGTCCTGCGTGGTCGTGCCGAGTCCGGGTTCGTAACGGTCGGGTCGCGCGATCAGCGCCTTCGGGTTGTCGGGCACGAGCAGCTCGGGCACGCCGCCAATGAACTCTAGCGCATCGCACAGGCTGCCGATCCAGTCCGCCATCGTCTCGGTGCGCGTCGCGCACGCGAACGTGTAGTTGGATGCGCCGAGCACGGCAACGAACACGTGCGCCTCGAACTCGACGCCGCCATCGCTCGCCAGGACCGGCACGGTGGGACCCGCGAAGTCCGCGAACAGCTTCTCGCCGGCGCGGTGCTGCTGACGCATCGAGCGCTTGATCGACTTCGCCCAGTCCTTGTACTTCTGGCAGAACTGCGTGTAGCGGTACGTCCGCTGGCCGGGGTTCGCTTCAGCGTATTCTTCCCACAGCAGTTGCAGCGTCACGCCCTTGCGGCGCAGCTCGCGATGCAATGCCGTGTAGTCGGGCTCGATGCGTCGCGTCGTCGTCGCCGCGGCATTGGTTGCCGCAGGCCTCAGGCGCGCGTCCAGTTCGTCGTCGGACATTGCTTCGGCTGCCGCCCAATCGAGTCCCGCCTGGCTGGCTTGGGCCGCGAACTTCGAGACGGCACCGACGCTGATGCCGATAGCCCGGCTGATCTGCCGATGCGTCAGGCCACACGCCCACTTTAGTCGCAGGACTTCCTTCAATTTGCGCATGCTCATCCGAGGTGTCGGCATCGGCACTTCTCCCGCAAAAAAGGGAGCAGGCTAACGCCGTCGGTGAATACATGCGCAACGCCACCGCCAGACTCAAACCCGGATTACGTTCCGGTTACGTGATCACCCGTTTCGGTCCCGTGATCGCTCATTCCGGCATCGTGATCACGCGTTTCGGAAACCTGTGATCAGCGATCACGATCAACCGAAACGGGTGATCACGATCATTCGGAATCCATGATCACGATCCGCCGAAATGCGTGATCACGTTCGCCGGAATACGCAACCTTGACTGCAATTTTGGTCAGTCTTTTAGTTTTTGGCATCGTTGCAAGCAATATGAACATGGCAGCGGCATCTCTAATTCCATCATTACTTATGGTGTTTGGTGCTACTGATAAACTTATCCTTAGAGAGATGAGTGTTCAGCAAGGGGCCGCTGTTTCGCCTACCCACTATATCTCAAAGAATTTTGAAATTAAACTTATCGACAACTCTTCTGCCGAGAAGTTGGAGGATAGATTTTCTGTGTATTTGCGATATGATTCTGGAAAGAATCATGGAAGACTAATTGCGGACCTCAAGAAACGCTATGGCGATGAAATTGAGCCGAACAAGGTGGTGGCAGATTTTGATGGCCATATCGTAGCCTACGGGGTTGAATTTTCAGGTGACAAGCTGTTGTATGCCGAATACGGCTGTGCATTTAGTTGGGGCTGTCAAGAAAAGGTGGTTACCCGAACGGGTAGAGATGTGAAACGCACCGTAGTAGGGGGTGGCACTAGTTTGGGCATGACGACTGGTGGAGAAATGGTCTTTGTTAGCAATCCAACAACGACTGTGACTGAGTATGGCGACACGTACACCTACGACAATAGATATGGTATTTTTGAGTTTTTCATGTTTTTTGATGAGGTTGCTTCAATTTCTCCTGTCTCGAATTCAGACCCGTTTTCGGGATATGAGCGAAATGATGAAGGGCGCGACGATTTGAGTAAGCAATTGTTTGTTAAATATTTTGATAAGAATGGTATTGAAACTCTAGGGGGCGTCCTTTCTCAAATAAGAAAGGTATTGATCGAGTCTGGAAATGGGGTTAGGAGGCGGTGAGGCATAAAAAAGCGCCTTCGGGCGTTTTTTTGTTAGATAGATTGTCCTGGTAGCTCGAATCTAATGGAGGTATGCCGCGAGTAAGAGCTATTCATAAATTCAATCTTCGTCAACAGATAGATGTCAATCAGAATTTGGCAGGGTTAATTTGTAGGGTGGCAAGTTCTAAGAACATGAAGTGCCCCCGAGGGGTCCAGCCGCCTGTATCCAAGTAGTGGACGTTTCCTAGCAATAGCGCCTCTGAAACAGTGGTGTGTCCCACAACCACTGCCCGTACGTCCGGAATGATTGGAGCATGAGCGCGCCGTTTCATGTATCGCTGGCGGCTCCATAGAATGTGTTCTTTGACCTCTTCTATTTCTTCACGAGAGGCATCATTGTGCATTTTCTCCCACATGTCGCGCCACGTTGACTCTGATAGGTCCGCATGAACCAAGCCAACGAGGCCACCTGATGTTTCAACCTGTATGGCATAGGGTAGTTCAGCTAAGGCTGTTACATAGGCAAGCTGGTCTTCGTGGCTCATGCTCATAAGCCGTTCTCCGCCATGCCTCTTGTAATCGTCTACACTTTCCCCCATATGGCCCCAGACAATTGCCATTTCCTCATGGTTGCCTTGGACAGCATGGAACCAAGGCTTTTCTACTCCAACATGGATGCTTGGATAAACTAAGGCAATGAAGATCCCCTCCCCCAAGGTAAGGTTCGTATCGACAAGAAAGGCTACTGGCTCACCAGCAAAAAGGAACTGAACGTAAGGGTTGGTAGACGCCGTATCGTGATTGGATTCCATTGTGACACTCACATGAAGTTGGACGTCTTCGCCAAGTCATGTGGTTGAGGGTCATACAGGTATAGCTTGACTTATTCATAGTCCAAAGAACTTGCGTTGTCAGGATTCTTGTACTTTTTATCGATCTCAGCCGCAGCTCGTACTCGCTTAACTGTTCTAGCCTTGTCCAAACCCTTGCTTTCCTCAACCTCGATAAGTGGGTTCTCTTCGTCACAATCAGGAGTCATTTCCCAAACAGGAATAAAGGCAGCAAGAGCTTTAATATTTTCTGGTGTGGCAGGTGCAGTGAAAAGCGAGGCACCTACTGTGAGATACAACAACTTGGTGCCATTGGGTAGTGTTTGGACCGTGACATGCCCAAATCCCATGAGCTGCTGACACTCAATAGGTGTTGCTGGCTTCTGACCTACAAGGGTGATGGTTTGGGTCACGAAGACATCCTTAATGACGAAGGCGATTGAGGAAAATATTCCGCTCGGTAGTGTATATGATAGTGACATATGTTGCTCCTGTTTAAAAGCAACATACAAAGTCCTATGTGGATGTCAAGAGGAAGCAACGAACTAGAAAGCTCATTCTATCAATTTAATACACTAGTCTTATTGCTTATTTTTGGGTGATACCGAAAGATCATCATCATGATTCTGTTCTTGCAGAGATTCCTGAGCACCCGGTGCAGGCTCTTGTCCCCAAGGCAATCCTGAGCCAATGATCAAGGCATTGAGTTCAGCAGAGTATGGCTCATGGGATGGAGCACCTTCACCACTTGGATAGGCGATTACCAAGAAAGGCTTTCCGTTCCAAGTCAAAACTACAATGCGCTCAATCTTTGATGCATCCAACTGACCGCCTTTACGAGGAAGCATAGGTTTTTTTCTCTTTGCAAGAACTAGTTTGAATCTACGATAAATGGCCTTCTTTATTCTTCTTATGCTCATGTATGTCTCCTCTCTATCTGAGAATCATACAAACTCCTATATGGATGTCAATATATATAGGAACATACGACAAAAGCACCCGAAGGTGCTTTTATGAGGGTGGTTATACCCATAGTGTTCCCAAAAAACTTATTCTTTTCAGGCGGAATGAGTGGCTTTGGCTGCTTTTTCTTCACGAGCCTTCTTGCGATTCAAATTCTTTTTATCACCATCAGGTAAATCGTTACCGAACTGCGATTGGCCATTAAGAATGATTTCCTTGGCTGCCATGCCTTCCGCCTGAATTTCTTCAGGGGTTTTACCAGCAAGGGCGCCATACTTCATAGCCAATTCTTTAAAGGCACGTTGGGAAAGCACCCAGTTAGACAACAACTCTTGTTGCTTTTCATAGGTTTCGCGGAAACGCCCATTCTTAGCAGCAATCTCAGCCATAGGCTTGGACAGAAGTGCTTCCAATTCGTTAGCACGATTGCGTTGGAATGCTGCACCAGCCTCCGCCATCCCCGCATCTTCTTGGGAGCGGCGCAATGCGTCCCCCATGCTATCAAGAGCACGGCCTTGACGATCAATGGTGCGGCCTTGTTCGCCCATCTTTTCCAAGGTATGTAAAGTACCGATAGTATTCAAAAAGTCGCTCATTTTCTTATTCCTTTTAGATCCACAAATCGTTAAATTTGTCAAGCATTATCTGTACACTACCGTACAAATTAAGAAAAAGCAAATTTTATTGAGTTTTCAAGCGATTACTGCCTATCTTGAATAAAGTTTTGCTGAGAGAGCTTTCTTTTTGCAACCCATCTAGTGAAAAACAACCACCTCCCAGACCACGTTCTATGAATGAAGATAGGACAGACAATCATGAAGAGAAGTCCCGCCAAGACATATTTTACCGCCTTTACATCAAAACTTAGTGTCTTTAGTAAAACCACTCCACCTATCCCAAACATCATGGAGCCAACTAGAATTGTTGCAAGGCAGATAACTGTTACTCCAATCTTCAACCACCTTACTATGAACTCACACAACCAATCTACTAACCTGTCCAGTTCATCCATATTCAATCCCCAACCAATTGAATAGATGTATGAAACTGAGTAGTCCTTGTCAATGCTCTAACAGCGTTACCGTGGATCGCAAAATAGTCTGAAATAGACTATAGCACATGTGCTTCCCAGCCAACGAAGCATGGCACCAGGTGCATTGTCGAGATACCTGTAAGAAGTGACAGGGTGAGGCAAAACTGACAGTATTGGGGTCCCGCAACCCTACCCCACTGCTCCCCTCAAAAAAGAGCCTTTATGCTGCTTTCTCCCAATCAGTTGACAGCAGAGAAGGATGCACATTTTTCTCAGACGAATAAAAGAAAGCACCTTTCGGTGCTTCTTATCTTCTCTCATCCACTATGTTTCAACCAGGAGTGCCAGTGCTTCCGATTTGTTTAGGCATATGCAGATCCCATGAGGTGTCTCTCATATTCCTAATATTGCTCTTGATTTTTTCAATCGCTGCACTGTCAGCCTCAGGATCTAACCTACCACCACTCTTCCATTTGGCAGCAAGGTATTCGCCGGAGACCTTTCTATCCAACTGAAGCTCTGCCATAGTGTCCTTAAACTGCTTGGGATTATCAAACAGCCCCTTGTTTTCTGCCTGAGCAATTTGCTCCTCAACAATAGGCAACTTCACAGCAAGAACATCCCTATTTTTCCCATTATATGCAAAGGCGGTGTACTCTCCCTTCATATAGTCATGTGCAGGCTGGAAAACGGTTGTGTTGAGGTGATTGAAAGCATAACTATCAATCTCGTTTGAAATTCCACTGTCAGCCAGAACTTGAACACCAGCCAAAGCGACTCCTGCAACAACAGCCGTTGCCCCTAATGTTTTGAATGCACTCGCTGCAAATCTATTCATTTTCATATTAACACCATTTAGTTATATCTTTCATCTTAGCCCAGAAATCATCAAAGTCAATTCTACTAGGCAAACAAAACCCAAGCACTTGGCCTTTAGAAAATCCTCGTTATAATTGATGGCATAACAAGAACAAAATAAGGACATGCCATGTCAAAATTTGAACAATTATTGGAAGGTGGTGAGGTAACAGTAAAGACCGTTGGCCAACCAAAGAATGGTGGCGTCATCAACAAGATGATCGTTGGTTTGACTGCTGCTTTCGCTATTGGTGGAGCTGGACTATACATTCACAATCACTCAGCCCAACCAGAAGCTCCAAACACACCTACTGCCCAACAACCGACAACCACCGTCAAGGATCAGGGTGTCTTGGCTGCGCTCAAGGACAAGATCGCTCCTGCCGCTCACAAGGCAGAGACAAAGTTCCCCATCTACGAGGCATCCCCCTTGGTCAACAGCAAAAACAAGGAGGTCTTGAACCAAGCCGGGAACTTTGAGCTGCCCAGCGGATTGGCAAACAACCAGGTTGCACGCAAGGTGTCTCAGATCCAGTTCTCTGACGAGAATTACTATCTGGCGTTGACCAGTGAGGCTGAGGGCTACCGCTCTACCGTCTACAACGATGTGGGCTTATATGCGACTGGCAACGGCTACAACCTCTCAGTGCAGAGCAAGCACTACAACGAGAACCTATTAAAGGCGATCTCCAAGGATAAAAATCTCGTGGGTCAGTTGAGTTCTCTAGCAGGCAAGCACTTCGATCCTGCCACAGCCGGTGCCTACAAGGGCCTAGGAATCGTTCCTCAGCGTTCCATGCAGATCTCCCAGCTCATGGGGGAGAAGTTTGAGGAAGGGGTCATCAACAACATAGCCAAGCACATGGCGAAGAACCCAGAAGCAATCCAGCTTCACAACCAGACCCACAAGCCCTACCAGCAGTTGGCACAGGAGATGGAGGCCAGCTTGGCACCCAACGAGCGTGCTGCAATGCTCTACCACACCTACAAGGTGGGAGAAGGCGGTTCCGCGAAGTATGGCGAGCTCCACAAGGCATTGATCCACTACGGCTTGAGCAAGAACCGAACACCAGATATGGCCAAAGAGGTTGCTGACAAGTTCACCTACAAATACACCATGAACGGTCAGACCTTCAGCGATGAAAGAGCCTCGATCCTTATAGGCACCATGTTCGCCTCCAAAGATGGATTCGGTTATGTGATTGGGCAGAATGTAGCCCCAAGAAATTTCAGCGATCTCACCTCTGCTATCAAGAGAGCGAACTTGGGCGAAAGTGCTACACCAGGCGAGCTAAAGATTCCCGATCCTGTTGGTGAGGAGAAAGCCAAACTGGAAGCTGACGGCAAGCCATTCGATATGGAGCTTTCTACACCAGATGCAGATAGCTTATCAACAAAAACAGATATTCAGAACAGCATCAAGAACATGAGAGCTAAAGCTCATCATGCTCCTGCTTCAGGAGGATTCCATCCCGGAATATAATTTTAGTAGATATTTAGTACATGTAAAAAGGGAGCCTTATAGCTCCCTTCTCTTTTTATCGCATGTATTTAGATACCAGGGTGGAAACCACCTTGATTGTTGCTATGGTGAATTTTCTTTGGCTTTTGAGGCTGAACCTGCTCTTGGCTCTGAACATTTATCTGAGCTTCGGGAAGACTCTCACTGCTTGGAATGACAATCTGTTGTGCAATAGGTTTGCCTTGTGCAGTCAGTTGCTTGATGAGATCCCCAAGAGGGTCTGCCAACTGCTCACCAGTAGGCTTGGTCAGATCGACTCCCAACTGGGTCAACAAGCTTTGATCCTGAGGCAATGCACCAGCACCAACAAGGTAGTCAAAGGTAGCGGGATCAAGGAACAAGCTGATGATCAAGCTCTTGGTCTTGGTGTCCTCGATATCCTTTCCATTGACACGAACAATGTAGTTGATGTGTTCGGTGACTGCTTTGGCATTCTCAGCAGTCTGATTGTCAGCATAAGTGTTGACTGCCTTGATCAAGCCTTTGTAACGAGCAACCCCCTTCGCCCCAACCTTGGAAGTGAACAACAACAAGGCATTCTGTTGGTGTTCAGGCAAGGTCTTGAATCCCTTGATCTGGTCGACCAGAGGCTTTTCAAGTTCAGGACGGTTGACAAGTAGCTGAGCCAACATCGCATTGACCTTATCTAGCTTGGCATTGGTTTCATCGTTCTGCTTCTTGATGATCTCGGTATCCTGCTTGATATCGACCAGATACTTGTCCTGCCAAGTCTTGATGACTGGCACAAAGTGGGCAATCACTCCATTGGGGCTACCCATGGCATAGCTGGCACAAGCTGCAACACTGGTGAAGCCGAAAGCGGTCAGGCACAAACGAAGGCGTTTTTTGATCTGCTCGGTGGACTGTTTGTTCTTTTTGCCTAGGTACAAGATAACGGAACCAACACCCGTTGCAACGGCACCAGCCAACAAATATTCGCTATGGCGACCAATGATATCAATGGCACCACTTCCAATTGCTGATACTGCGATTGGGAAATTATAGAAAGCATTAGGGAGACCAATATGGTCACGAACAAAAATCCATGTCTTGTTCTGCCCACCCTCCTTCTTAACATCGAAATTCACATTACTTAATTCTTGCTGTTGGTTCTCACTCATCTCTCGCCCCCGTTGAAAATTAGTACACTATCGTACAACTTTGAAAAATGCAAATTTGTCAAGCACTTAGCAACACCCAACTTTAGGATGGGATTGTCTCACCGTCCCAACTCTGCCCGTCAGCACCCGCCTCAAATTTGACAAGAATAAAGTTTTTTCATAAAAGAGAATGAGGAGCCTAATGTGAAGGAGTGCCATGTTAATAGCAAGAAAACTGAAGGTGGAATTTGGGGATGATTTACCTTCTTGCATCGTAAAAGACAACCCATTCCTATCCGCCTTTCTCATAACAATGTCTTTCTATCTACCTGTAGGTGAGAAGTACATCATGTCTTCGCTGGGTGGAGCAATTAAGCATCTGGACAAGGATAAGGATAGCGAGCTCATCAAGGAAATCAAAGTCTTCATTCACCAGGAATCCTTCCACAAGGACCTGCATGATTCAATGAATGCCGTCTTCGAGAGAAAGACCAAGAACAAGATTGGCGAATGGATTAACAAAAAGATTGAAGAGCATAAAGACGACTATATCAAAGGGCGAGTTGGACTAACGATGGCATCTGAACATACTACTTGCCTATTGGCAAACTGGTTGATCAACAACAGACATCAATTCCAAAGTGCTGACGAAAGAATCTACAAAGTGACAATTTGGCATTGTGCCGAAGAGATCGAACATAGAGCAACCGCATTCAAGGTCTCCCCCACTGAGCCATACATTCACTGCGCAACCCAAATGTTGCTGCTTTTTGCTTTATACGAGACAGGCTTTATAGCAGGCAAGCAGTTGTATCACGGTGTCTATACAGACTACAAAAGGTTCAGCATCTCCAGGTTCTTCCGAATCTTCCCTCCCTGCTGGTTGATGCTCGGGCTGAGCTTTCTTCTCATGCCCAATTCCATGCTGTACCTTCGTGAAGGTGGGAACGTGTTCTCCGACATAGCCTCTCTGGACTTAGGCGACAAAATTTTCTATTACGCCTCACACGTCTTCCTGCTCATCAACCTCCTATTCTATGTGTCCTACGACAAGGCAACTCATAGCTTAGATTCCCTATCATGAGACCATCATGGAAAAGGTGGAAGCGATCAAAGAGTGTGGAGTAGATCTATCAGAAACTACCGCTCGTGAATTAGGTGAGTTGGTAGGTGCTGAGAACATTAGTCGATTCCGAGGAGTTCTCTATTCCAATGCCGTTCCCTATAAGCGGGTGCGTGAGCTGCTGACACTCAATAGGTGTTGTTGGCTTCTGACCTACAAGGGTGATGGTTTGGGTCACGAAGACATCCTTAATGACGAAGGCGATTGAGGAAAATATTCCGCTTGGTAGTGTATATGATAGTGACATATGTTGCTCCTGTTTAAAAGCAACATACAAAGTCCTATATGAATGTCAATATCTAGACGAACATACGACAAAAGCACCCGAAGGTGCTTTTATGAGGGTGGTCATACCCATAGTGTTCCCAAAAAACTTATTCTTTTCAGGCGGAATGACTGGCTTTGTTTTGTGCTGCTTGAGCCTGCTTTTCTTCACGAGCCTTCTTGCGTTTGACAGCTACTTTTGTTTCTTCGTTCACCTTGTTGCCAAACTGGGATTGGTCATCAAGAATAGCTTTTTCAGCAGCATCGCTTTCAGCATTGATCTCTTCACGAGTCTTGCCAGCCAAAGCACCATACTTCATGGCAAGTTCTTTGAAGGCACGCTGAGAGACGATCCATGAAGCCAACATCTCTTGCTGCTTATCGTAGGTTTCGCGGAAACGACCATTCTTTGCAGCAATCTCAGCCATGGGCTTGGACAGAAGTGCTTCCAATTCGTTAGCACGATTGCGTTGGAATGCTGCACCAGCCTCAGCCATCCCCGCATCTTCTTGGGAGCGGCGCAATGCGTCCCCCATGTTATCAAGAGCACGGCCTTGACGATCAATGGTGCGGCCTTGTTCGCCCATCTTTTCCAAGGTATGCAAAGTACCGATAGTATTCAAAAAGTCGCTCATTTTCTTATTCCTTTTAGATCCACAAATCGTTAAATTTGTCAAGCACTAATTGTACACTACCGTACAAATTAAGAAAAAGCAAATTTTATTGAGTTTTCAAGCGATTACTGTCTATCTTGAATAAAGTTTTCTGAGAGAGCTTTCTTTTTGCAACCCATCTGGTGAAGAACAACCACCTACCAGACCATGTTCTATGAATGAAGATAGGACAGACAATCATGAAGAGAAGTCCCACCAAGACATATTCTACCGCCTTTACATCAAAACTTAGTGTCTTTAGTAAAACCACTCCACCTATCCCAAACATCATGGAGCCAACTAGGATTGTGGCAAGACAGGCAACTGTGATTCCAATCTTAAACCACTTTACTAAGAAGTCCCACAACCAATCTACTATCTTCTCAAATTCATCCATATTCAATCCCCAACCAATTGAATAGATGTATGAAACTGAGCGGTGCTTGTCAATGCTCCAACAGAGTTACCGTGGATCGCAAAATAGTCTGAAATAGACTATAGCACATTTCAAGCCATTCAAGAATCAAATGGCATTCGGGGCCTCGATCAACCAAGTCACCAACTGAGAACAGCCTATCTTTGGATGGGTCAAACTCTATAGTATTCAATGCACTATTCAAGCGAGAGAAGCAACCATGAATGTCGCCCACGGCAAAATCTCGCCCGATTGAATTGGGACCAAAGTGTTTGACGAACTTTGTCATTGGTGGGAGGGGCTGTTGAGCGATAAACTTGATTATATCGCATTGCGCCTATTTTAGATAAGAAATCGGCTTAATGATGAGCTTTAATTGCCGTCGTTTGGCTATATTTATTTGTGGGGTATATTTCCTGGGGAGGTTGCATATTTTTATGTTTTTTGTATGAATATCTAGCTGACTGGGCTTGTTCTATTTTCTCGTAAATCATATTGACTGGTGTTGGTAAAGCCTTAATTTTATTGTGCAAGAAAATTCAGTTCGGGACTTTGCTCAACTTTCGAGGTCAATGTCGTTTACTTTTCTATATCGAAACAGAATGCCGCGAGGCATAACCTATTGAGTGGGCGCGTCGACTACCGCCGATAATACTGACGGCTATCACAATTTAACTATTTCGCCATGCGGTAGGGACTTTCCGCGCCACTGTAGTCAAGGACAGCGATCGCACGTCTATCGGTAGGAGCGAGATTTTCGTTACAGGCTACTTCTTCGTCCTTTGATCGCGGCGAGCATCAGCCTCTGCCGTGGACGATACCTTCTGACCGTCCAGCCAATCTTGAACGTCCCTGACAAGGTAGGCGACACGCCTTGGCTTGCGAACGAATTTTGGTCCCTTGCCTGAAACCCGCCATTTCCTTAGGGTGCTCAGGCTTTCCCTGATCCAGTCTGCCAGCTCCTCCTCCGTGATCAATTGATCGGGAGTAAATGCAACAGGAGCGGAAGGTTGAATCTGCTGAGATTGAGCGGAGAGACACTCCACCGCGACAGCGAGCTGCCCAATGGTAGCGGCAGCGTCCTGAGGCAACTGCCTAAGTCTGAAGAGAAGCTCGGATGGATGCATGGTCATCTGGCAGGTTGGGAAGGATGCCAGATGCTTGCGTACTCAATCGAAAAATGGAGCCCCCGTGCAAGAACAGCCTTGGGACAGCAGTGTGCACTACCCAGAGAACATTAACTGGGCGGGGCTGTAGCCTAATGAGTAGTTTTTGTAGCTTAACAGAAACGCAGCCCAAATGAACAAGGGCTTAGCATGCGCTAAGCCCTTGATTTTATGGTGGGATGGGAGGGACTCGAACCCTCGACTCTCTGATTAAAAGTCAGATACTCTAACCAACTGAGTTACCACCCCACGTTCTTGAAACCTGTTGGTTCGTTGCTTCAACAACTTGGGCAACGACCCAAAGAGCAAAAGATTATAGCGACGGATTGTCAGGCTGTCAACAACCCGCCGCGATAATTATTTGATCGACTCGATCTTGCCCTGCGCGGTCTGCGCTGCGTTCGACCCGGCGTACTGCGACACGACCTGCTCGAACGTCTTCTTCGCGGCCGCCTTCTGGCCTTGTTCGAGCTGGTTCGTGCCGATTGCCACCAGGGCGTCGGCTGCGCGCGGATGTTGCGGGAACTTGCTGACGATCCCTTGCCACGTTGCAGTCGAACCGCGGTAGTCGCGCAGCGCGTATTGCGCATTGCCGTACCAGTACTGCGCGGTCGGCTGGTAGGGGCTCTGCGGATACTTCGCGATGAACGCGCGGAACGAAGCCGCGGCCGCCTTGAAGTTGCCGTTGCGGAACTGCTGCTGCGCCGCATTGAGCGCATCCGTTTCACCCGGCTGCACGGTGCCTTCGACACCATCGATCGTCGCCTGCTGCGGCTCGAACTTCTTGAGCCGCGTGTCGAGATCCTGGTAGTACTCCTTCTGCTGCCGCTCGAGCGTCGTCAGCCGGTTCGTCAGGTCCTCGTTCTCGCCGCGCAGCGTCGCGACCTGCTGGTTCAGCTGGTCGAGACGGCCGGATTGATCGAGGATCGTACGCTGGGCGGCGGACAACTGGCTCGCCAGGTTGTCGGTTTTGCTGCGCAGATCGAGCACGGCGCGGCGCGCTTCGTTGTCGTCGAACACGCCGGCGTGCGCCGGCGCGGCCGACCACGCCGCGCCAGCGACGCAGAATGCTGCGGCAACGCGCAGCAGGGATACACGGTGCGTCATACGGCGATTCTTCCGTTACTTACTGTTGGTAGACGAGGTCGGCGCGACGGTTCTGCGCCCACGATGCTTCGTCGTGACCCGTTGCCTGCGGCTTTTCCTTGCCGAGGCTCACGGCTTCCATTTGCGAATCGTTCACGCCGAGCAGTGCCATCGCGCGACGGACGGCTTCCGCACGCTTCTGGCCCAGCGCGAGGTTGTACTCGCTCGTGCCGCGCTCGTCGGTGTTGCCCTGGATCAGCACGTGGCGCTGCGGGTGGCTCTTCAGGTACTGAGCGTGCTGCTGCATCAGCGGCTGGTACTCGTCCTTCACCGAATAGCTGTCGAAGTCGAAGTAGATGCTGCGCTTCGCGAGCGGGCTGTTCGGGTCGTTCAGCGGATCGACGTTCACTTGCGCGACGTTGTCGGCGCTCGGCTGCGTGCTGACCGCACCGCCGGCATTCGCCTTGTCGTCGAGCTTCACGCCCGACTTGCACGCTGCGAGCGCGCTGATCATCATCACGGCCAGGGCCAGACGAGCTTTATTCGACATCATGTTTACTCTCCTTGTGGTCATTGCATGAAGGGCCCCCACGACGGCTCACGTACGGAGCCGCCCTGGACGGACAGGATTTGCGGCGGCGCGCTGCCGTCCGAGGGCACTGCTGCCAGAACATTGCGACCACCCGACTGGGTAGCGTACAGAAGGTACTGGCCGTTTGCCGCGAAGCTCGGCGATTCGTCGCGATTCGTATTCGTGATGGCGTTCGCCGCGCCGGACTGCAGATCCTGAACGTACAGCTTGAAGCCCCCGCCCGTGCGGGAGATGTAAGCGAGCAGCTTGCCGTCCGGGCTGATACGCGGACTCGTGTTGTAGCTGCCGGTGAAAGTCACGCGCTGCGCGGCACCGGCGCTTTCGCCCTGTGCCGGCATCCGGTAGATCTGCGGCGCGCCGCCGCGATCGCTCGTGAAGTAGATCCAGCGGCCGTCCGGCGAGTAGAACGGCTCGGTGTCGATCGAGCTGCTCTGCGTGAGGCGGCGCAGGCCGCCGCCCGTCGAGTTGACCGTATAGATTTGCGTGTTGCCCGTCAGCGACAGCGCGACGGCCAGCGTGTTGCTGTCCGGCGACCAGGCCGGTGCGCTGTTGTTGCCCTTCTGGTCGGAGACGATGTAGCGATGGCCGGTCGGCAGGTCGTGGATGTAGACGATCGGCTTCTTGCGCTCGAACGAGACATACGCGACCTTCGTGCCGCTCGGCGACCAGGACGGCGAGATGATCGGTTCGGTGCTCGACAGCGCGATGCGCGCGTTCTGGCCGTCCGAATCCGAGATCTGCAACTGGTAGCGGTTACCGGTCTTGATCACGTACGACAGGCGCGTGGCGAACACGCCGCGCACGCCGAGCAGCTTCTGGTAGATGTAGTCGGCGATCTTGTGGCCGGCCGTGCGCAGCGTGGTGTCGGTGGCCGTCAGGGACAAGCCGCCGAGGCTTTGCTGCTTCACGGTGTCGTACAGGATGAAGTTGACCTTGTACTGGCCGTTCGCCTCGCGGTTCACGCTACCGGCGACGAACGCATTCGCGCCCTTGGCCTTCCATGCGCCGAGATCGACCGACGCGCTCTCCGGCACGGGCGTGCTGCCGGCGTCGATGTTGGTGAATTTGCCGCTGCGGGCGAGGTCGGCGCGGACGATCGACGTGACCTGCTGCGGCAGGTTCGCCTCATTCGCGAAATTCGCCGTGGCGATGGGGAACTGGGTCGACCCGACACCGGTGATCAGCACGTTGACCTGGGCGTTAGCGGCGCTGCCCGCCGTAATCAGACACGAGGCCACGAGTGCCCTGAAACCTAGCTTTGTCATCAAACTCATGCTTCTTGCTTCCCGTATGGCTTGGATCGCTGCGCAACGGCAGAGACAGTAAAAATACCCGATTCGTTCCCGTCCGACAGCGACGCCCGGAGTGTAAGCGCATTTCTTTTCACTCCGCCGCCTTGAAGGTAATCGTAATGTCCGACGGGGTACGACCGTTAGAATCGGGCGGCAACGGGACCGAAGCGTGGATTGCACTCACCACGGCTTGATCCCACCCCGAATTCCCGCTGGAGCGGGAAACCGATGCGCTCAATACGTCACCGGACGGCGTGCACCGAATCTTGACGACGGTGGTCAGGCCTGCTCGCTCACCGCCCCAAACGATGTTCGGTTTGACGCGGCGGCGCACCTTGTCGGCATAGCCGGGCGTCGCGGCATTGCCGCCTGAGCCCGTGCCCGTGCCGCTTTTCGCGAGGCCTTCGCCGCCGCCTTCACCGGCGCCGGACAGGCCCTGCATCTGTGCCAGGCGTGCGCTGCGCTCGCGGTCGAGCTTCGCGTTCGCTGCCGCTTCGGCCTTCGCGCGCGCCGTGGCTTCGGCCTTCGCCTTGGCCTGGGCTTCCGCCTTTGCCTTCGCGGCCGCGTCGGCCTTCGCCTTCGCCGCCTGCTGCGCTTCGAGCTGCGCCTGCTTCTGTTGCTGGAGTTTCTGCTGTTCGAGCTTCTGCTGCTCGGCGAGCTTCTGCTGCTCGGCGAGCTGCTGTTGCTTGAGCTTGTCGGCCTGCTTCTGCTTGTCGCGTTCCGCGGCCTTCTGCGCGGCGAGTGCGGCTGCCTGCTGCGCCGCGAGCTGCGCGCGCCGGGCTTCCTCTTCCCGCTGGGCCTTCAGTTGCTGCGCGCGGCGCTGCTGCTCGAGCAATGCTTCACGCGCGGCCGCTTCCTGCTGCCGCTTCTTCTGCTGCAGCGCGATGTCGGCCTGCTCGTCGCGCACCGGGGGAGGGGGCGGCGCGACCTTCACGGGCGGTGCGGGTGTGACAACGGGCCGCGGCGCCGGGACATCGGGTACCTCGGTCCACAGCTCGGCTTCGGCGCCGGCCGGCGTGCTGTTCTGCCACTGCACGCCGTGATACAGAAACAGCGCGAGCAGCACGTGCATCAGCGCGGCGAGCGCGAATGCGCGCCAGGTGCCGCGCTCGCGGGGAGGCTGAGGCGGGTAGGCGGAGCTGCGCGTGGATTGCTGCCGGTTCATTGCGATTTGACGAGGAGGCCGACGCGCTTGACGCCGCGCGCCTTCAGATCGGACATCACGGTCATGACGGCATCGTACTGCACCGTCTTGTCGGCCGCGATCACGACCGGCTGATCGGGATGGTCAGCCTGCCGGGCCACGATGAAGCTGTCGAGCTCGGCCTTCGTCATCGTGTCTTCCTGGGTCGCGCCCGAGTCGCCCTTGTACTTGACGCTCATCGTTCGATCGGCCTTGATGTTGACGACGACGGGCGGCGTCTGCTCCTGCGGCGCGGCGTTGCCGACGGTCGGCAGGTTGATGATCGACGGGGCGACGAGCGGTGCGGTGACCATGAAGATCACGAGCAGCACCAGCATCACGTCGATGTACGGCACGACGTTGATGTCGGCCATTGCGCGGCGCGAGCGGCCGCCGCGCATGCTGGATCGGATGGGACTTCCTGCCATGGCGCGCTCCTTACTGGGCCTGACGCTGCAGGATGTTCGAGAACTCTTCGATGAAGGTCTCGAAGCGGATCGCGAGGCGGTCGATGTCGTGCGCGTAGCGGTTGTACGCGACCACCGCCGGAATCGCGGCGAACAGGCCGATCGCGGTGGCGACGAGCGCCTCGGCGATGCCCGGTGCGACGTTGGCGAGCGTGGCCTGCTGCACGTTCGCGAGGCCGCGGAACGAGTTCATGATCCCCCAGACCGTGCCGAACAGACCGATGTACGGGCTGACCGAGCCGACCGAGGCGAGGAACGCGAGGTTCGCCTCGAGCACGTCCATTTCACGCTGGAACGACGCGCGCATCGCGCGGCGCGCACCGTCGAGCACGAGGCCCGGATCGCTGATGCGCTTTTCCTTCGCCTTCAGGAATTCGCGCATGCCCGATTCGAAGATCCGCTCGAGCGCGCCGATCGTGTGGCGGTTGTTGGCTGCGCTCTGGTACAGCGCCTGCAGGTCGCCGCCCGACCAGAAATCCTTCTCGAAGCGTTCGGTCTGCGCGCGTGCGCGGCGGATCGCAAACCACTTGCGGAAGATGAAGGTCCACGACATCAGCGACAGCAGCAGCAGCAGCCCCATCACGGCCTGGGCCAGCACGCTCGCATTGAGGACGAGGGAAATGATCGACAGGTCTTGAGAAGTGTTCATAGAGGTTTGAGTAACGTCCCTTCGGGGCGCCGGTATGCGTGCGGCGCGGCGCGCCGGCCATGCCTGGCGCCGAACCTTGCTTAGTATCGAATCAGAAAGGCAAGTTCATAGGCTTTGTCTAAACGGCGCTCATGCGAGCTTCGTTGACAGTGCAGTCTGCCCGTCGTCGATGACGGGCCCGCGCTGCAGCGCGTCGAGCACGGCCGGCGGGATGGCCGCGGGCCGGATGCCGGTACGGTCGACGCAGCCGAGACGGATGTGCCCGGCCACGAGCAGCGTGTCTCCGCACCAGGCTTCCTGCGCGAATTCCACCGACGCGCGGCCGATGCGTCCGGGCCGGCTCGTGATCGCCAGCGTGTCGTCGAGTCGCGCCGGGGCGCGGTAGTCGAGCGACGTGCTGCGGACGACGAAGATCGCGTCGGTATCGTCGGCGAGCTGGCGCTGGTCGATGCCGCATGCGCGCAGCCACTCGGTGCGGGCGCGTTCGAAGAACTTCAGGTAGTTGGCATAGAAGACGATGCCGCCTGCGTCGGTATCCTCGTAGTACACGCGCACCGGCCAGATGAAGCCGGAGGGCGCTTCCGGGGAGCGGGTAGGCTGGGTCATGGCGCGCATTCTACCGGAAGGCAAGGGCCTGATTCGTAACCGATTCGTAACGGAATGTAGTATGTCGTAGCACACCGCGGGCCGGCCCGGAAGGGCCGGGCCCGCGTGGCTTCAGCCGCGGTGGACGGTCGGGCCGCCGGGGGCTTGCGCGACCGGCATCAGCTCGATCGTGTTGATGTTGACATGCGCCGGGCGCGTCGCGATCCAGTAGATCGTGTCGGCGATGTCGTCGGGCATCAGCGGCTGCACATTGTTGTAGACGTTCGCCGCTTTCGCGTCGTCGCCGCGATAGCGGACGTTCGAGAATTCGGTGCCGCCGCACAGGCCGGGCTCGATGTCGGTGACGCGCAGCGGCGTGCCGAGCAGGTCGGCGCGCAGGTTCAGGCTGAATTGTCTGACGAAAGCCTTGGTCGCGCCGTAGACGTTCCCGCCCGCATAAGGGTACGAACCCGCGACCGAGCCGATATTGAAGATGTGGCCGCGGCCGCGGTCGATCATGCCGGGCAGCAGCGCGTGCGTAACCGTGACGAGGCCCGTGCAGTTCGTGTCGATCATCGTGTGCCATTCGTCGAGACTGGCCTTTTGGGCCGGCTCGACGCCGAGCGCGAGGCCGGCGTTGTTGACGAGCACGTCGAGCGCCGCGAATTCGGCGGGAAGGGCGGCCGGTACGGCCTCGACGGCCGCACGATCGCGGACGTCGAGCTCGAGCGGCAGAAGGGAATCGCCGAGTTCGGCGGCGAGCGCATCGAGACGATCCTTGCGGCGCGCGGTCGCGACGACGCGGTGGCCTCCCTTGACGAAGGCACGGGCGATGGCGGCGCCGAAGCCGGCGGACGCGCCTGTGACGAACACGATCATTGCTGCTCCTGGTGGATGACAAAATAGCGAGTGGTATCCCGCAAGCCTACTGAGATTGCCGCACCGCGGCAAGGCGGCACAGCGTTCCCGCACGGGCGCGTAGAGTCTGGCCCCAATTGCTTCCGGCGCACCGCCGTGCGGTTGCCTATTCATGACGCATCCAATACACTAACGCGCTCATCACCCCTGCGTGACTGGCGATAGAACCCTTCGGGTTCAAGGTGGAGCATCCCACCGTGAAGCGCGGGGCGCCGTTTTTGCCGTTCGCCTGGGCAGCCGTTGTGCGCCGTCGCGTGCATCGCCGGTGGCTGTCCTGCCTCGCGTCATACGGATTCTTCCGCCACGTCGAGCTGGTCCCGCCAGCAGCGCACCGTACTCGGCCGCTCCGGTCAACCTGTACACACTTAACGGAAACCGTATGTTTGACAGAGCCCAAAGCACCATTGCGAACGTCGATCCCGAAATCTTTGCCGCGATCGAACAGGAAAACCGCCGCCAGGAAGATCACATCGAGCTGATCGCGTCGGAAAACTACACGAGCCCGGCGGTGATGGCCGCACAGGGTTCGCAACTCACGAACAAGTACGCCGAAGGGTATCCGGGCAAGCGCTACTACGGCGGCTGCGAATACGTCGATGTGGTCGAGCAGCTGGCGATCGACCGCGTGAAGCAACTGTTCGGCGCGGAAGCCGCGAACGTGCAGCCGAACTCGGGCTCGCAGGCGAACCAGGGCGTGTTCTTCGCGATGCTCAAGCCGGGCGACACGATCATGGGCATGAGCCTCGCGCACGGCGGCCACCTGACGCACGGCTCGCCGGTGAACATGTCGGGCAAGTGGTTCAACGTGGTGAGCTACGGCCTGAACGAAAACGAAGACATCGACTACGAAGCGGCCGAGAAGCTCGCGCAAGAACACAAGCCGAAGCTGATCGTCGCGGGCGCGTCGGCGTTCTCGCTGAAGATCGATTTCGAACGCCTGGCGAAGATCGCGAAGTCGGTCGGTGCGTACCTGATGGTCGACATGGCCCACTACGCCGGCCTGATCGCAGCGGGCGTGTACCCGAACCCGGTGCCGCACGCGGACTTCGTGACGACGACGACGCACAAGAGCCTGCGCGGCCCGCGCGGCGGCGTGATCCTGATGAAGGCGGAATACGAGAAGCCGATCAACTCGGCGATCTTCCCGGGGATCCAGGGCGGCCCGCTGATGCACGTGATCGCGGGCAAGGCGGTGGCGTTCAAGGAAGCGCTGTCGCCGGAGTTCAAGGCGTACCAGGAGAAGGTGGTCGAGAACGCCCGCGTGCTGGCTGAAACGCTGGTGAAGCGTGGCCTGCGGATCGTGTCGGGCCGCACGGAAAGCCACGTGATGCTGGTGGACCTGCGTGCGAAGAACATCACGGGCAAGGCAGCGGAAGCGGCACTGGGCGCGGCGCACATCACGGTGAACAAGAACGCGATCCCGAACGACCCGGAAAAGCCGTTCGTGACGAGCGGCGTGCGCCTGGGCTCGCCGGCGATGACGACGCGCGGCTTCGGTCCGGCGGAAGCGGAGCAGGTGGGCAACCTGATCGCGGACGTGCTGGACAATCCGGAAGATGCAGCGACGATCGAGCGCGTGCGCGCGCAGGTCGCCGAGCTGACCAAGCGTTTCCCGGTCTATCGCTGATCGACGATGCGCTGCCCGTTCTGCCGGCATGACGACACGCAGGTCGTGGATTCCCGCGTGTCCGAAGATGGCGCCGCGATCCGGCGGCGCCGTCGCTGCTCGGCTTGCGACAAGCGCTTCACGACGTACGAGCGGGTCGAGCTGTCGCTGCCGTTCGTCGTGAAGAAGGACGGCAGCCGCACGGAATTCGACCGTCGCAAGATCGTCGCCAGCATGCAACTCGCGCTGCGCAAGCGGCCGGTTGCTGCCGACGCGATCGACGCGGCGGTCGCCCGCATCGAATATCAACTGCTCGCGACAGGCGAGCGCGAAGTGCGTAGCGAGAAACTCGGCGAACTCGTGATGAACGAGTTGCGCGGGCTCGATACGATCGCTTATGTCCGCTTCGCATCGGTGTATCGCCAGTTCGAGGACGTTTCCGAATTTGCCGACGTGATCGAAGAGTTCCGTCGCGCCTCTCCCGCCAAGACTCCCCGTAAGCGCTGACGCGCTGCGTTCGTTCATCGTCTTCTCCGTTGGATCAGTTCGCGCCGATTGTGTCGGTCGCGATCGCATGCCACCAGTCAGCCATTCGGCAAATGGTGCGTGTCCGCACGTGTCGCTACAGTCGTCGCATCACCTTGGCGAAGGACGACTGCGATGGGACTGCACGCTCAACCCCTGAAAACTGTATTGCGACGCGCGGGCGGATTCACGCTCGTCGAACTGATGGTCGCCATCTCGCTGGCGGCCGGGCTCGCGCTTTATGCTGCGCCCGCGTTCGACCAATGGCGCATGCGCGAACGTGTGGACGCACGCTCGCGCGCGTTGCTCGGTGCGCTGTCGTTTGCACGTACCGAGGCGACGCGCCTCGGCGTGCGCGTCACGCTGTGCCGCGCGGGTAGCGCCGGCACCTGTCTGCGTGCGGGTGAACGGTGCGATCCGGCTGAATGGTCGTGCGACTGGATCGTCAGCGGGCAGGTCGACGGGCAGTCGCGCGTGCTGCGGCGCTATCCGCGCGATGCCGAGGTGGCCGTCGCGGGTGCCGCGCACGATCTCGCGTTCGCACCGCCGGTCGGTCAGGCAATCGGTGGCATCCGGCGCTTCGAATTGCGTCCGCGACGCGACGTGCCGGGGGCGGATGACGCGCATGCATCGCGTTGCGTGCGGATCGCGGCAGGCGGCCGGGCGCGGGTTGTCGCCGGTCGTTGCGACGCGGCGTGAGCTTCATGCGCAACGCCATGCGCGGCACGTCGCTGATCGAAGCGATGCTGGCCATCGCGCTGCTCGCGACCGTCATGCTGGCTGTAGCGGGCAGCCAGCTTGCGATGGCGCGTGCGCAGCGCGCGACGATCTGGCGTGAACGCGCGCTGTGGCTGGCCGATGCACGCATCGAGCGCATGCATGTCGCTGCGGAGGCCGGTGATGACCTCGCGGCGCGGGCCGCAGCGTCGCTGCCCGGCGGCACGATGACGCGCGGTGACGGGCCGGATGGCGTTCGCTACACGGTTGTCGGCTGGCGTGGCGGCAATGCGGCCGCCGGGCCGCGATGCGAAGCGACGGGAAGCTCGGCGCAACCGCCGTCGTGCGTCCGGATTCCGTATCGGGAGGCGGAAGCCGATGAACGCTGATCGCCGCATGCGTGCACATACGTTGCTTGAAGTGTTGATTGCGATGACCGTCGGTCTGCTCGTGCTCGCGGCGGCCGGTGCGCTGTACCACGCGCAGCGCGTCGCACAGCGGCGCGCGGACGACGGGTTCCGGATGCGCGATGCGGCTGGCACCGCACTGATGCTGATTGGCCAGCAGATCCAGATGGCCGGATTTTGGCCGCTCGATTTGGAAGGTGTCTCGTCGTTGCCACCCGTGTTCGGCTGTTCGATGGCGCGCGTCAGGGGAGAGGGCGCGCAGGTACGGTGCGAGCCTGTGCGCGGTGCGTCGGACGCGTTGCTGATCCGCTACGTCGGCGATGCCGTGTCGACGTGGCTCACCGTGAGCGGCCACGTGTCGGATTGCCTCGGGCAGGGTGTCGGCGTGTCCGGCGAACGTGCGCCGGTGGAGAACCGCTTCGATGTGCACATCAGTCCGTCGACGGGCGAGCCTGAACTGTATTGCGAAGGAAGCGGCCGTCCGGGCACGCCGCAGCCGCTCGTGTCGGGAATCGATCAGTTGCGGGTGCGCTATCTTCGCCGCGGCGGCGCGCAGTTGGTCGAGGCCGATGCATTGCGCGGCGACGACTGGCACGATGTCGTGGCCGTGCATGTCTGCGTGCGGGCGCGCGGCGAACCGACGGGCGAACCGGTGCGGCACGTCGACTGCGACGGCCGTACTGTCGT
Organism: Burkholderia sp. AU27893; assembly: GCF_002223205.1. NCBI lineage: Bacteria > Pseudomonadati > Pseudomonadota > Betaproteobacteria > Burkholderiales > Burkholderiaceae > Burkholderia > Burkholderia sp. AU27893. The sequence continues at coordinate 884,302 of NZ_NKFD01000001.1, forward strand.
TGCGCAAGACGGCCGCGCGCGTCTGACGCTCGATCGCATCGTCGCGTTGCGCAATGCCGCGCGCACATTCGACGATACGTCGCGTGACGCCACGGATGAAACCGAGGTGCCGCGATGAACGGAACGGGGCAGACGCGGGAGAAGTCGCGGTGCGTCGCGACACGCAACCTGCATGAGCGAATCGAAACACGCCGTGACGATCCGCGGCAGGCAGCAGGTGCGAAAGTCCAAACAGCGAGCCAGCAAGCGCCGCACACACGTTTGCGGTCAGCCAGCCGCGATTGGCGTCGCGACGCGGGCCTCGCATTGCCTGCGGTGATCGCGGTTGGCGCGGCGGTGGCGGCGCTGACCGGCACGTGGTTCGAAGCCGCACTGACGGAATCGCGCCGCACGCGCGCGTTATCCGATCGGCTGGTCGCGTTCCACGCGGCCGATGCCGCACTGGCAGCGTGCACCGCGCGATTGCGCCGGGGCGCGGCCCCATACGTGAGCGAAGGCGAGTCGCACGCGGAGCCCGACGCGTGGCGGCGCATGCCGGCGCTGGTGGCCGCCGAAGCGTTCGCGCCGTTCGCCGGATGGCCGATGGCCGTTCAACCGCCACGATGCCTGATCGAAGCGTGGCGCGGGGCGGGGCCGGCCGGCGGCCGCGCTTACGTCGTCACCGCGCGCGGCGTCGGTGCGCATGCATCGAGCGCAGTCTGGCTGCAGCATCAGGTCGCGATCCGTGATGGACACGTCGTCGCCCTGCACTGGCGTCGCGTCGCGACAGTGCTGCGATGAACGGTCGCGCGTGTGTGTATCGCTCGGCGGGATTCACGCTGATCGAACTGATGATCGTGCTCGCGATCGTTGCGGTGCTGGCCGGATGGGGCATCCCGTCGTATCGCGAGCATGTCGTGCGCGTTCATCGCGCGTCGGCGGTCGCCGCGTTGTACCGCGCGGCCCAATATCTCGAAACACTGGACGGTGTGCCGCCATCGGCATTGCCGATGGCGCTCACGCAAGCGCCGCCGGACGGGCGCGCGGTCTATCGATTGGCGCTCAGGCGGCCGGACCGCGACGAATCACCGGTGAGTTATGACCTGGAGGCCATCCCGCTCGACACGGGCCCGATGCACGGCGATGCGTGCGGTGCATTCACGCTGCGTTCGGACGGGACGAAAGGCAATGCGCGAAGTGATGGTGCCGACGGACAGATCGCGGCATGCTGGGGCGTGCGTTGAGTGCGGCCGGAAGGCGCGCCACGGCGCTTGGCCGTGCGCGCAGGATGCCGAAGGCGGTCAGTCGTCCTGCGTGTCGAGGCCACGCTCGTCGCGGGACTGCTTCCAGATCCGGTAGACCTCCCATGCAGCGAAACCGAGGGTGCCCCACTTCAGCGCGGGGCCGGCACTCGCGCGCAGCAGCGAGCGAACGGGTTTGGCGAGCACGAGCGATGCAAGCGAGCTCAGCATCGGATACTGGTTGACGAGCTGTCCGAGGTTCGCGTTCAGGTTCTTGGCAGACTGGCTGAACTTGTTGCTGGACAGGCCGGGGATGAACACCTTGAGCCAGCTGAAGCGCGTCACCGCGCGGCGCATGTCGCCGGCGGCTTCCGCGAGTTCGAGCCGCTCGACTTCGGATCGCAGGATCAGCAGTTCCTTGCGGAGCGCGCGATGCTGCGACGCGCTCCAGTTCGATCGCGACGAATGGGAGCGGGGTGGATTGCCCGTGATGTTCTGGCTCATGGCGCGTCGGCGAAGTAGGTGGGAGGGGGGAGCGCGATTGCGTTCACGGCTTGCCGCGGAACAGTTCGCGGTCTTTCTCGAGTTCGGCGAGCGTCGCCTCGAATACGGTCGGCGCGTCGCGCAGGCCCGAGCGGGCCTTTAGCGCGCATGCGATTCCGCCCGCGGCATACAGCGCGGTGATCGCCGCGAGCGACTGCCAGCGGTAGGTATCCCAGAACGCGATCGCGATGAGCACGGTCAGGCTGATGAGCGCCATCGTGGCGAGCATCATCGCGGCGAGCCCGAGGAACAGCACGCCCATCAGGCGCTCCTTCTCCTCGGCAAGCTCGATGCCCACCAGTTCGAGGCGTGTTTGCAGAAGGCCGATCGCGGAGCCGACGAGGCGGCGCAGCGGTCCTTGGCCGGACGGCTGCGAGGGGGTGTCTGTCGTCATGGGTAAGGTGCGTGCGCGTGCAGTGTGCAGCCAAGACAAAGCCGGCAGGCGGAAACCGCCGGCTGGCTTCGACGCCCGCAAGCCGCGCGACGCGGCCCACGGGACGAAACAGCGCAGAGCGCGTTACTTGCGGTTGATCAGCAGGCCGATCAGCACGCCCACGCCGGCGGCAACGCCGATCGACGTCCACGGATGCTCGTGCACGTAGTCGTCGGTCGCGCGTGCGGCCTTCTTGCCTTTCTCGACCACCACGACCTGGACGTCGGCTGCCTTTTCCTTGGCCTGCTTGAGGCGCGACATGGCTTTCTCGCGCAGCTCGGCCGCACGGTCGCCCGTGCTGCTCGCAGCTTGCTTGAGCAGGTCTTCGGCGTCCGAGAGAACGGTTTTGATATCCGACATCAGTTTCTCCTTGTTGATTTCCGACATTGCAACTCCCTTCGTGCTGTCATGCTGCAGGTTCACATCGTAGCGAAACGCCTGCCTGCTGGCGAGCCGGGAAGACACACAACGGCAGTGCAAGACCGCATGGTAAACGACTTGTAATCATGAACAGAGCGGCAAACGGGGTGAAAAGTTTCCCAGCGGCCGCCTGTCCGGCACCGGCATCAGGCAAAAATGACAAAAAAGTATGAATATCAAACGGAATAATCGTTCGCACGCCCCATTGCTTCCCGTAAGCTGACAGACTTTCCCGCGCCGATCCGGGCGCGGTTTCAACCAGCATCGTTCGAGGAGGGAACATCATGAGTCTGCGTCTTGGCGACATCGCACCGGATTTCGAGCAGGAATCGAGCCTGGGCCCGATCAAGTTTCACGAATGGCTCGGCAACAGCTGGGGCGTCCTGTTCTCCCATCCGGCCGACTACACGCCGGTGTGCACGACCGAACTCGGGCTGACCTCGAAGCTGAAGGGCGAATTCGAGAAACGCAATGTAAAAGTGATCGCGCTGTCGGTCGACGGTGTCGAGTCGCACAAGGGCTGGATCAACGACATCAACGACACGCAGTCGACGGTCGTCGGCTTCCCGATCATCGCCGATGCGGACCGCAAGGTTTCGCAGCTGTACGACATGATCCACCCGAACGCGAACGAAACGCTGACGGTGCGTTCGCTGTTCGTGATCGACCCGAACAAGAAGGTGCGGCTCACCATCACGTACCCGGCCAGCACGGGGCGCAACTTCGACGAAGTGCTGCGCGTGATCGACTCGCTGCAGCTGACCGACAACTACAAGGTCGCGACGCCCGGCAACTGGAAGGATGGCGACGACGTCGTGATCGTCCCGTCGCTGCAGGATCCGGAAGAGCTGAAGAAGCGTTTCCCGAAGGGCTTCAACGCGGTGCGTCCGTATCTGCGCCTCACGCCCCAGCCGAACAAGTAAGCATCGGCTGCAGAGGAACACGATACCGGGCCGGCGGCCCGGTGCGCGGATCCGATGAAAAACGGCCCGCCCGGCATGATTGCCGGGCGGGCCGTGTCTTTTGCGCGAGCGCGGCGCGGCGCGGTTGCCGCGCGCCGCATCCGGACGATCAGAAGAATGCCTGGATGCCCGTCTGCGCGCGGCCGAGGATCAGTGCGTGGATGTCGTGCGTGCCTTCGTAGGTGTTGACCACTTCGAGGTTCACGAGGTGGCGCGCGACGCCGAATTCGTCGGAGATACCGTTGCCGCCGAGCATGTCGCGCGCGAGTCGTGCGATGTCGAGCGCCTTGCCGCACGAGTTGCGCTTCATGATCGACGTGATCTCGACGGCCGCCGTGCCTTCGTCCTTCATCCGGCCGAGGCGCAGCACGCCTTGCAGGCCGAGGGTGATTTCGGTCTGCATGTCGGCGAGCTTCTTCTGGATCAGCTGGTTCGCGGCGAGCGGCCGGCCGAACTGCTGGCGGTCGAGCACGTACTGGCGCGCGGTATGCCAGCAGGACTCGGCGGCGCCGAGCGCGCCCCATGCGATCCCGTAGCGCGCCGAGTTCAGGCACGTGAACGGGCCGCGCAGGCCGCTCACGTTCGGCATCAGGTTCTCTTCCGGCACGAACACCTCGTCGAGGACGATCTCGCCGGTGATCGACGCGCGCAGCCCGACCTTGCCGTGGATCGCGGGCGCCGACAGGCCTTTCCAGCCTTTCTCGAGGATGAAGCCGCGGATCGCGTCCTTGCCGTTCTCTTCGAGCTTCGCCCACACGACGAACACGTCGGCGATCGGCGAGTTCGTGATCCACATCTTCGCGCCGGACAGCGAGTAGCCGCCGGGCACTTTCTTCGCGCGGGTGACCATGCTGCCCGGATCGGACCCGTGGTTCGGCTCGGTCAGCCCGAAGCAGCCGATCCATTCGCCGGTGGCGAGTTTCGGCAAGTATTTCTGCTTCTGCGCGTCGGAGCCGAATTCGTGGATCGGGACCATCACGAGCGACGACTGCACGGACATCATCGACCGGTAGCCTGAATCGACGCGCTCGACTTCGCGGGCGATCAGGCCGTAGCTCACGTAGTTGAGGCCGGGGCCGCCGTATTCCTCGGGAATCGTCGGGCCGAGCAGGCCGACTTCGCCCATTTCGCGGAAGATTTCGGCGTCGGTGCGTTCGTGGCGGAACGCTTCGGTGACGCGCGGTGCGAGCTTGTCCTGCGCGTACGCTTGCGCGGCATCACGCACCATCCGCTCTTCTTCCGTCAGTTGCTGGTCGAGCAGCAGCGGATCGTCCCAATGAAAAGTTGCAGCACTCATCGTCTCATCTCCTGTCGACCCGAGTTAGCGCTTTAGCGCTTACTCGGGTCCCATGCTTCGCGGTCGACCCGAGTTGGCACTTCAGCGCTTCCCCGGGCCTCATGCTTTGCGGTCGACCCGAGTTAGCACTCCAGCGCTTCCCCGGGTCCCACGCTTTACGGTCGGTCCCTGATTCAGCCGGGTTTATTGCCTGAGAGTTTGCTTGACGGAAGTTCCGCTGTGCGGAACAATGTTTTGCAAATCGACCCCAGTGTAGCACCAGATGACACTTTCAACCATCGACGAAACCACGATCGACGAACGCAAGTTCGTCGTCGCGCTTGCGCGCGGGCTCGACTTGCTGCGCGCATTCCGGCCCGGGGAGACGATGCTCGGCAACCGCGACTTCGCGGAGCGCACCGGGCTGCCGAAGGCGACGGTGAACCGGCTCGCCTACACGCTGACCGTGCTCGGCTACCTGCGTTACGACGAGACGCTCGGAAAGTATGCGCTCGACGCCGGCGTGCTGTCGCTCGGCTACGCGCTGCTGTCGGGCTCGGGCACGATCGACCTCGCACGGCCGCACATGCAGGCGCTCGCGCGCGACATCGGCGCGGCCGTGTCGCTCGGCTGCCGCGATGGGCTCGACATGATCTATCTGGAGACGATCCGCAGCGAGACCGCACTGACGCTCGGGCTTGCGCCCGGTTCGCGGCTGTCGATGCTGACGAGCTCGATGGGGCGCGCGTACCTGGCCGTGCAGCCGGAAGACGTGCGCCGCGCGCTTTATGCGGAGCTGCATCGTGCGGCTGGCGGCGCGGCCGACGCCGATGCGCTCGTCGCCGCTGCGCAGCAGGCGGTGGCCGAGTTCTCGGCGGGGGGCTGCTGCTATTCGTTCCGGGCGTGGCACATGGACGTCAACGCGGCGGCCGTGCCGTTTCGCGAGCCGCGCGAAGGGCGCTGGCTGATCCTGAGCTGCAGCGGCCCCGCATCGTCGATGGACGAGGACGTGTTCCGTACGCAGGTCGGGCCGAAGCTGAAGGCGCTCGCGCAGCGACTCGGGCAGACGGCCTAAGCGAGGGGCGCACGCGGTGGGGGTGCCGTCGCCGGTACGGTCGGCAGCGTACGAGCGTGACACCGCCGCCGGTTGTGCCACGAACGAACCGCGCGCATGATCGTTCGCCAGCTCACCGACGAAGAGGCTTGCCATGTCTCACGCAGAATCGATGGAAGGCGGATGCGCATGTGGCGCGATCCGGTACCGGATCACCCATGTTCCGGCCGACGCCGGTTTTTGCCACTGTCGGCTCTGTCAGCGCACGACCGGCGCGGCGGTCGTCGCGTCGGCATCGGTGCCGATCGACGCGTTCGAATATCTGCAAGGCGAGCCGACGGTGTATGCGTCGAGCGCGTGGGGCGAGCGGCGCTTCTGCGGCCGTTGCGGCGCGCAGCTCGAATACCGGCTCAGTGATGCACCCAGGACGGTCGAGATCAATTACGCGACGCTCGACGAGCCGTCGCGGCTGCGTCCGGCCTGGCATGTCTGGTATGGGGATCGCTTTCCGGGCATCGAGATCGACGACGATCTGCCCAAGTACGATGACGGTGGAAGGGCGTAAGCGGTAGGTCAGCGCCGACATCGGTTTTGCCGGAAACGAAGCGCGCGTTCCCGCGAAGCCGGTCTTTCCACGAGGCCGGCAACCGCCCGCAGGATCTCGGACGACGGGGCAAGCCAGACGGCCCGACTCCCCCGTTACATCACCTGCATTCAACTGTCGGCACGCGACGCCCCGCGTGGGCGAACCCCTCATCCACCGAGGCTCAGGCCGTCACGACCTTCGCGAACACGGGCCCCTGCATGAATCGCACGTCGTACTGTCGCAGCAGCTCGCACTGCGTTTCGTCGACGACGCCGTCGAAGATCAGCGGAATCCGCACGCGCTGCGCATACGCGACGAGCGCCTTGACCATCCCGTCGCGCAACGCGATGCCCGCATCCATCTTGATGTAGTCCGGGCGCGCCATCTCCGATTCGACCGCGAGGATGCGGCCCGGGTCCGGCAGCTTGTCCGCGACCTTGAAGCCGTGATGCTGATAGCTGCGCGTCAGGTAGCCGAGGAAGGTCTTGTGCGCGACCGCGACCGCCGGCAGCTCGATCACGATCCGCTCGGTCGGCAGCCCGAAGCGCTGCAGCACCGACGAGAAATGCTTGCCGTGGTCGTACTTCACGCTTTTCAGCAGCCGTTCGTGCACGCGCAGGAACAGCAGCCCGTGGCGCTGTGCGCCAAAGAAATTGATGGCATGCAGCGCGCGCGACAGGCGGTCGATCGCGACGAGCGTCTGGTCGTCGACGGCCGAGTCGACCGGATCGTGCGGCGCACCCGTGACGACCGTCACGGCCTGGAAGCCGAGCTCGTCGCCGTAGCGCTCGATCGCGTCGGCGAACGACGTCGATTGCGGTGCACCGGGCATCGTCACGTCGTAGATCGGTTCGTAGGCGCTGCCGAGCGTGCGCTCCGGCAGGTTCGCGCTTGCGGTGCCGCCATCGGCGAGCGCGAGGTGATCCCGCAGATACGGCAGTTGCCCGGCACGGGCGACCAGCTCGGGAATGGTGGGCGGAATCATCGGCGTAAGAAGGAAAAACGGCGGCCGAACGGGCCGCCTCGTAGCTTGATATTAGCAGTGCCGGCCAAGCTCGGCTTGGCGTTTCGCTCATATGGTTATCCCGTCCGCGACGCTTCGCCTAGGGTTTACGTTGATTTCACTATTCGTAATTGGTTTTACTATTCGTAAATCCAGGATTTGTCGCCGATCAAGAAATGCGGCATGCGGGCGCCGCGAAACGGCGCCGTTCACGAATCAACAGGAAGCAAGGAGCGAGACGTGGCGGTTGACAGGAATGGCACGCGGGAGAGCGGCGCGGCGCGCCGGCAGGCGACGGGCGGGATGACGGGCGCGCCGGCCCGTGTCCGGCAGGGTTGAGGAGCGGATGGCGATGAGCATCGATTACCAGACGCTGAAGTTCGAATACCGCCCGCGTGCGCAGGACACGGCCGTTCACCCGGTGATCGTCGTCGGCGCGGGCCCGGTGGGCCTCGCGGCCGCGATCGACCTCGCGCAGCAGGGCGTGAGCGTCGTGCTGCTCGACGACGACGACACGCTGTCGACCGGTTCGCGCGCGATCTGCTTCGCGAAGCGCACGCTCGAGATCTTCGACCGGCTTGGCTGCGGCGAGCGCTTCGTCGACAAGGGCGTGAGCTGGCACGTCGGCAAGGTGTTCCTGCAGGACGAGCAGCTTTATGCGTTCGACCTGCTGCCCGAGGAAGGGCATGCGCGCCCCGCGTTCATCAACCTGCAGCAGTACTACGTCGAAGGCTACCTGGCCGATCGCGCGTTCGAGTTGCCCAATATCGATATCCGCTGGAAGCACAAGGTCACGGGTATCGACCAGTCGGCCGAACACGCGGTGCTGACGATCGAGACGCCGGAAGGCATCGCGACGCTGCGCGCGCAGTACGTGATCGCGGCCGACGGTTCGCGCAGCCCGATGCGCACGATGATGGGCCTCGAAAGCCACGGCCGCACGTTCAAGGATCGCTTCCTGATCGCCGACGTGAAGATGAAGGCCGAGTTTCCGACCGAGCGCTGGTTCTGGTTCGACCCGCCGTTCCACCCGAATCAGTCGGTGCTGCTGCATCGCCAGCCCGACAACGTGTGGCGCATCGACTTCCAGCTCGGCTGGGATGCCGACCCCGTCGCCGAGAAGCAGCCGGAGCGCGTGATCCCGCGCGTGCGCGCGCTGCTCGGGCCGGACGTCGAGTTCGAGCTCGAATGGGTGAGCGTCTATACGTTCCGCTGCCAGCGGATGGAATCGTTCCGGCACGGCCGCGTGTTGTTCGCGGGCGATTCCGCGCACGGCGTGTCGCCGTTCGGCGCGCGCGGCGCGAACAGCGGCGTGCAGGATGCCGACAACCTCGCGTGGAAGCTGAAGCTCGTGCTCGATGGCCGCTCGGCCGACAGCCTGCTCGATACGTATGCGAGCGAGCGTGAATTCGCGGCCGACGAGAACATCCGCAACTCGACGCGCTCGACCGACTTCATCACGCCGAAGAGCCCGGTGTCGCGCGTGTTCCGCGATGCGACGCTGAAGCTCGCACGCGACTGCGAGTTCGCGCGCAAGCTCGTGAACAGCGGCCGCCTGTCGGTGCCGGCGGTGCTCGCCGATTCGCCGCTGAACACGCCGGACCGCAACGGCGACGCCTTCGCGGGCGCAATGCGGCCGGGCGCGGCGGCGGCCGATGCGCCGGTGCGGGCGCAGGGTGTGCCGGGCTGGCTGCTGCGGCATCTGGGCAGCGGTTTCACCGGCGTGCTGTTCGGGTTGCCGGGCGATGCGGCCGCGCTCGCGCAGGCGCTCGACGGCCTCGCGCTGCCGGTGCGGCCCGTGCTCGTCGTGCCGGCCGGGCATGCGCAGCCGGTCGCGGGTGTCGACGTCGTGGAGGACGTCGACGGCTTTGCTGCACGGCGCTACGACGCGCAGCCCGGCACGTTCTACCTGCTGCGTCCCGACCAGCACGTGTGCGCGCGGATGCGCATGCTCGACCGTCAGGCGCTGGCCGACGCGCTGGCGCGCGCGACCTGCGCATGCTGAAAACGATAAAGACACCGGAGACTCCGTCATGCCCCCACTCGACACCCGCCCGCGCCTGGCCGACCCGGACGCGTTCTACGAAGCGCTGATCGACATGCATCGCGACCTGTCCGACGCCGACAGCCAGCTCGTCAACGCGAAGCTGATCCTGCTGCTCGCGAACCAGATCGGCGACGCCGACGTGCTGCGCGAAGCGATGGCGCTCGCGCGCCAGGGCGTGACGCCGCCCGTGCATCCGGCTGCCGAGGTGACGCAATGAGCGCGGCGCCGGCCGACGCGCGCGTGCTCGAAGTCGAGCGCGTGATCGACGACACCCATCGCCCGGGCTTCCACTGGATGCTGCTCGTGTTGTGCGGGCTGTGCCTCGTGATCGACGGTTTCGATGCGCAGGCGATGGGCTACGTCGCACCGAGCGTGATCGCCGAATGGGGCGTGCCGAAGCAGGCGCTGGGGCCCGTGTTCAGCGCGAGCCTGTTCGGGATGCTGCTCGGCGCGCTCGGGCTGTCGGTGCTGGCCGACCGGATCGGACGGCGCCCGGTGCTGATCGGCTCGACGCTGTTCTTCGCGGTGACGATGCTCGCGACGCCGTTCGCGAGTTCGATTCCGGTGCTGATGGCGCTGCGCTTCGTCACGGGCCTCGGCCTCGGCTGCATCATGCCGAACGCGATGGCGCTGGTCGGCGAGTTCAGCCCGGCCGCGCATCGCGTGAAGCGGATGATGATCGTGTCGTGCGGTTTCACGCTCGGCGCGGCGATCGGCGGCTTCATCAGCGCCGCGCTGATTCCGGCGCTCGGCTGGCGGTCGGTGTTCTTCGTCGGCGGCGCGGTGCCGCTCGTGCTGACGATCGCGATGGTCGCGCGGCTGCCGGAGTCGCTGCAGTTCCTGGTGCTGAAAGGGCGCGTCGCGCAGGCACGCGAGTGGCTCGCGCATTTCGCGCCGCAGGCCGGCATCGATGCGAACACGCGGCTCGTCGTGCGCGAGCGCGCCGCGACCGGTGCGCCGGTCGCCGAACTGTTCAGCCACGGCCGCCTGCCGGTCACGCTGCTGCTGTGGGCGATCAGCTTCATGAACCTGATCGATCTGTACTTCCTGTCGAACTGGCTGCCGACCGTGATGCGCGACGCGGGCTATTCGCCGGGCACGGCGGTGATCGTCGGCACGGTGCTGCAGACGGGCGGCGTGATCGGCACGCTGTCGCTCGGCTGGTTCATCGAACGCTACGGCTTCGTGCGCGTGCTGTTCGCCTGCTTCGCGTGCGCGGCCGTGTCGGTGGGGCTGATCGGCTCGGTCGCGCATGCGCTGCCGTGGCTGCTGGTGGTGGTGTTCGCAGGCGGGTTCTGCGTGGTCGGCGGGCAGCCGGCCGTGAACGCGCTCGCGGGCCAGTATTACCCGACGTCGCTGCGCTCGACGGGCATCGGCTGGAGCCTCGGCATCGGCCGGATCGGCTCGGTGCTCGGGCCGCTCGTCGGCGGACAACTGATTGCGCTCAATTGGTCGAACGGTGCGCTGTTCCATGCGGCCGCGGTGCCCGTGCTGTGCTCGGCGCTGTTCGTCCTCGGGCTTGCCGGTGTGACGCGGCGAAGCGGTGCGCAGGCGCCGAACGCCGCGATGAATTGAGGGAGAAAGGAAACGATGACGCTTGACCTGTCGAAACCGGCAACCGCCGGCTACCAGAGCGGTTTCGCGAACGAATTCGCGACCGAGGCACTGCCCGGCGCGCTGCCGCACGGCCGCAACTCGCCGCAGCGCGCGCCGTACGGGTTGTACGCGGAGCAGCTGTCGGGCACGGCGTTCACCGCGCCGCGCGGCCACAACCGCCGCTCGTGGCTGTACCGCATCCGCCCGGCGGCCGTGCACCGGCCGTTCGAGCCGTACGCGGGGCCGCAGCGGCTCGTGTCGGAGTTCGGCGATTCGGCCGACGTGCCGCCGACACCGCCGAACCAGCTGCGCTGGGATCCGCTGCCGATGCCGGCCGAGCCGACCGATTTCGTCGACGGCCTCGTGACGATGGCCGGCAACGGTTCGGCCGCCGCGATGAACGGCTGCGCGATCCACCTGTACGCGGCGAACCGCTCGATGCAGGACCGCTTCTTCTACAGCGCGGACGGCGAACTGCTGATCGTGCCGCAGCAGGGGCGCCTGTTCATCGCGACCGAATTCGGCCGCGTCGACGTCGAGCCGTTCGAGATCGCGGTGATCCCGCGCGGCGTGCGTTTTGCCGTCACGCTGCCGGACGGCGATGCGCGCGGCTACATCTGCGAGAACTTCGGCGCGCAACTGCGCCTGCCGGATCTCGGCCCGATCGGCTCGAACGGTCTCGCGAACCCGCGCGACTTCCTGACGCCGCAAGCCGCGTATGAAGACCGCGAGGGCGCGTTCGAGCTGATCGCGAAGCTGAACGGCCGGCTGTGGCGCGCGGACATCGGCCATTCGCCGCTCGACGTCGTCGCGTGGCACGGCAACTACGCGCCCTACAAGTACGACCTGCGCCTGTTCAACACGATCGGCTCGATCAGCTACGACCATCCCGATCCGTCGATCTTCCTGGTGCTGCAGTCGCAGAGCGACACGCCGGGCGTCGACACGATCGACTTCGTGATCTTCCCGCCGCGCTGGCTCGCGGCCGAGGATACGTTCCGCCCGCCCTGGTTCCACCGCAACGTCGCGAGCGAATTCATGGGGCTCGTGCACGGCGCTTATGACGCGAAGGCCGAAGGCTTCGTGCCGGGCGGCGCGAGCCTGCACAACTGCATGTCGGGCCACGGGCCCGACGCGGACACGTTCGAGAAGGCATCGGCGAGCGACACGACGAAGCCGCACAAGGTCGACGCGACGATGGCGTTCATGTTCGAAACCCGCACGCTGATCCGGCCGACGCGCTACGCGCTCGACACCGCGCAGCTGCAGGCCGACTACTTCGAATGCTGGCAAGGCATCAAGAAACACTTCAACCCGGAGCAACGATGAGCGATACCCAAGACTGGCGCGCGACGCTCGACCCGGCCCGCAAGAGCTGGGTCGAGACGGCGAACGACGCCGCCTGCGATTTCCCGATCCAGAACCTGCCGTTCGGGATCTTCAGCGATGCGAAGCAAGCGTCGCGCCGTGCAGGCGTGGCGCTCGGCGACCAGATCGTCGATCTCGCGGCGCTCGCGCGCGCGGGCCTCGTGACGCTGCCGGCCGGTGCCGACGTGTTCGCGGCACCGACGCTCAATGCATTCATCGCGCTCGGCCGTGACGCATGGCGTAGCGTGCGCGTGCAGCTGTCCGATCTGTTTTCGCGCGACAACGCGCGGTTGCGCGACGATACGGCGCTGCGCGCACAGGTGCTCGTCGCGCAGCGCGACGCGACGCTGCATCTGCCGGTCGACATTCCCGGCTATACCGATTTCTATTCGTCGAAGGAGCATGCGACCAACGTCGGCTCGATGTTCCGTGATCCGAAGAATGCGCTGCTGCCGAACTGGTCGGAGATGCCGATCGGCTACAACGGCCGCGCGTCGTCGGTGGTCGTGAGCGGCACGCCGGTGCGGCGCCCGAACGGGCAACTGAAGTTGCCCGACCAGGAGCGCCCGGTATTCGGTGCGTGCCGCAAGCTCGACATCGAACTGGAGACGGGTTTCATCGTCGGGAAGGGCAATGCGCTCGGCGAGCCGATCGCGTGCGAGGACGCGGAAGCGCATATCTTCGGGATGGTGCTGCTTAACGACTGGAGCGCGCGCGACATCCAGCAGTGGGAATACGTGCCGCTCGGGCCGTTCAATTCGAAGGGCTTCGCGACGACGATCTCGCCGTGGATCGTCACGCTCGACGCGCTCGAACCGTTCCGCGTCGCGCAGCCGGAGCAGTCGCCGCAGCCGCTCGCGTATCTGCAGCACGCGGGCAAGCATGGGTTCGACATCGCGCTGGAAGTGACGCTGCGCGCGGAAGGGGCGGCCGAAGCCACGTCGATTTGCCGCACGAACTTCAAGCACATGTACTGGACGATGGCGCAGCAGCTCGCGCATCACACGGTCGCGGGCTGCAACACGCGCGTGGGTGACCTGATGGGTTCGGGCACGATCAGCGGGCCGACGAAGGATTCGTTCGGCAGTCTGCTCGAACTGACGTGGAACGGCAAGGAGCCGGTCGCGCTGAACGGTGGCGGCAGCCGCACGTTCATCGAGGACGGCGACGAGCTGACGCTTGCCGGCTGGTGCCAGGGCGACGGTTATCGGGTCGGTTTCGGCACGTGTGCGGGGAAGATTTTGCCGGCGCGCAGCGCGTGACGGATCGCAGCGCGAAACGTTATGCGTAGGTCACGTGTGGATCGCGCGTAGTCCGGAAGGACAGGGCGGCCCGCATTGCGCGGGCCGTTTTCGTTTACCGCGGGAGGGACGCGAGCGGGCTGACGCGTATCGGTGCATGATGCTGCGCGCCAACGCCAACGCCAACGCCAACGCCAACGCCAACGCCAACGCCAACGCCAACGCCAACGCCAACGCCAACGCCAACGCCAACGCCAACGCCAACGCCAATCTGCATCAGACCGCGCGCTGCAGCGCGACGCGGCGCTCCCACAGCGCGGCCGCGACGAACGCCGCGACGCAGACGACCAGCACGCCGACCAGCGCGTGGCTGCCCAGTTGTTCCATCAGCGCGCCGGCGACCAACGGGCCGCCGAAGCTCGCGGCGCTCCACGACGCCGACACCAGCGAGCTCGCGGTGACGAGCGCCGCACCGCGGAAGCGTTCGCCGCACGCGACGAGCGACAGCGTGTAGATGCTGCCGGCCGCCGCGCCGAGCACGAACAGCAACGGCCAGCACAGCCACGGATTGGCGATCACGAACGGCAGCAGCGGCAGGCCGGCGAGCACGATCCAGCCTGCGCCGAGGTGCACGCGTTCGCGGCCGAGCTTGTCCGCGAGCCAGCCGATCGGGAACTGCATCGCGGTATCGCCGAACAGCATGATCGACGCGAGCAGCACGGCGGTGGCGCTCGCGACGCCGTGATCCATCGCGTAGAGCGGCAGCAGCGAGAGCGCGAGCGTATCGAACAGCGCGAAGAAGCCGGTGCCGATGATCAACGCGGGCATGCGCGGCAGGATGTCGAGCCAGCGGCCGTGCGCTTCGTGATGCGCGTCGTCGCCGGCGAGCGGCGCGCGCCGGATCGTCGCGAGCGTCGGCAGCGCGAGCAGGAACAGCGCGCCGCACAGCGCGAAGCGGATGCTCGTCGCGCCGGCGATCTGGCTTACGAGCACGGGGCCCGCCATCTGGAACAGCGTGAAATTGGTCGCGTAGATCGCGACGACGCGGCCGCGCGTCGAATCATCGGCGAGCTGGTTGACCCACGCCTCGCCGATCGTGAACAGCAGCATCAGCGCGGCGCCGCACAGCACGCGCAGCGCGCCCCACAGGATCAGGTTCGACGTGAACTGCATCAGCGCGGTGGCCGCCGCGAGCAACACGACCGACACGACGATCGCGCGGCGCGAGCCGATGTGCCGTGCAAGCGCGGTGACGAACGGGACGATCGCGAGGCCGCCGAGCGCCTGCGCGGCCGTCAACATGCCGACGACGTTGGTGCCGTGTCCGGCTTCGGTCAGCGCGAGCGCGGTGAGCGGCAGCGTGGCGCCGGTGCCGAGACCGACGACCGCGACGCTCAGGATGAGTGCGAGGAAATCGCGATTAAGAATGGCTTTCATCGGCGGGGATGCTACACCGCGGATCTTGAAAGGTCCATGAAGGCCATCAGCTTTGAGTGGAGTTGTGCCCGCAACGATTTCAGCAGGGTTGCGTCACACGTACTCGGTCGGCACGGCCACCGGCCGACGTTCGAGCGACGCCGACCACAGCGTGAGCGCGAGCGCCGCGACGGCCATCGCGACGCCGACCCACGGCAGGTTCACGAGCGACACGCCGGAGCCGATCGCCATCCCGCCGAGCCATGCGCCGGTCGCGTTGCCGAGGTTGAACGCACCCTGGTTCAGCGTCGACGCGAGGTTCGGCGCGTCGCTGGCGCGGTCGACGATCAGGATCTGCAGCGGCGGCACGATCGCGAACGCGAGGATGCCCCACACGAAGATCGTCGCGAGCGCGGCGAACGGCAGGTGCATCGTGCCCGCGAACAGCGCGAGGACCACGCCGATCAGCGCGAGCGTCGCGATCAGCGACGGCATCCGGCGCCAGTCGGCGAGCTTGCCGCCGAGCGTGCCGCCCACCGTCAGCCCGAGGCCGAACAACAGCAGCACGTAGGTGACCTGGCGCGGCGAGAAGCCCGTCACATCCTCGAGGATCGGCGTGATGTACGTGAACACGCTGAACAGGCTGGCCGACGCGAGCACGCTGATGCCGAGCACCATCAGCACCTGCGGATGCTTCAGCACGCTGAATTCGCGCGTGATGCTGGTGTCGGGCATCGCAAGGTTCTTCGGCAGGCAGACGGCGAGCGCGGCGGCCGCGGCGATGCCGATGCCGGTGACGGCCCAGAACGTCGCGCGCCAGCCGTATGCCTGGCCGAGCGCGGTGCCGAGCGGCACGCCGAGCACATTCGCGAGCGTGAGGCCGGTGAACATCAACGCGATCGCCTGCGCGCGACGGTTCGGCGCGACGAGGTTGCTCGCGACCACCGAGCCGATCCCGAAGAACGCGCCGTGGCAGAACGCCGTGACGACGCGCGCGGCCATCAGCACCGCATAGCCCGGGGCGATCGCGCAGAACAGGTTGCCCGCGATGAACAGCCCGATCAGGCCCATCAGCGCGCGCTTGCGTGGCATCTTCGCGGTGACGATCGCGAGGATCGGCGCACCGATCGTCACGCCGAGCGCATAGCCCGACACGAGCATGCCGGCGGCCGGGATCGACACGCCGAGATCGCGCGCGACATTGGGCAGCAGCCCCATGATCACGAACTCGGTGGTACCGATTCCAAATGCGGCGACGGCGAGGGCGAAAAGAGGTAAGGGCATCGCGGTGGGCTCGGGAAAAGCCGCCGCTCGGGCGGGCGCAGGATGCGCGGGACGGGCGGACGGTAAGGCGAACGACAGTCGCGATTCTACTTCAGTGAAAACCCCTATGCTTGGGGCCAAAACGGTTGTTGCCGGGGTGCGACGGGATTGTCCGCGTGGCGCTCACAGTGTGGGATTCGGCGGGGTTGGCGGCGGTGAAATTCCGGGGGCGGAACGATGGCCGCGGCGGACTCGTCAGGCGATGCGTTCGGGAGAGTCGTCGACGCTTTCGGTTGATGCGCATGCCAGGTCTGTGCCCGTTTCCGTTGCCGCGTCCGCTACGTCGGCGGGCGACGAAGGCGACCCTGCGGCATCGATCGCGGCCGGATCGTCCCAGCCGTTCTCGAACAGGCACGCTTCGATCGGCATCCGCGCGGCCCAACGCTCCTGCTCGAGCATCGGCTTCGCATAGAACGCGTCGACGTGCCCGACGCACAGCACGGCGATCGGCTTCGCGCCGTCGGGCATGCGCAGCAGCGTGCGCAGCGCATCGACGTCGAACAGCGATACCCAGCCCATCCCGAGCCCTTCGGCGCGGGCCGCGAGCCACATGTTCTGGATCGCGCAAGCCGCGGACGCGAGATCCATCTCCGGCAGCGTGCGACGGCCGAACACGTGGCGCTCGCGACCGTCGGCGAGCGCGACGACCAGCAGCTCGCCGCATTCGCGTACGCCTTCGACCTTCAGCCGCATGAATTCGTCCTGGCGCTCGCCGAGTGCGTCGGCGGTTGCGCAGCGCTCGGCCTCGACCAGTGCGTGGATCGCGGTGCGCAGCGCCGGATCGGTGATGCGGATGAAGCGCCACGGCTGCATGAAGCCGACGCTCGGTGCGTGATGCGCCGCGCGCAGCAGGCGCGCGAGCACGGCGGGATCGACGGGTGCCGGCGTGAAATGGCGCATGTCGCGCCGTTCGAAAATGGCGCGGTAGACGGCGGCGATGTCGGAGTCGTCGAAACGCATGGACGGGAGGAGGCGGGATAACGTCGGCGCAACGATAGCAGACGGCGCACGCGCCGCGTTACATCATTTGAAACAAAGCACGAAATTGTTGACGCAAAAGGTCGTGTTTTCAGCGGCGATCAAAAGCAAACGATTGCGGTATCGCTTGCCGCCATGAAATGAGCCGGATTCGTCGATTTCTCAGCGATTCGCGGTCACGACGTTCTGCGCCGTGCCGGCATGCCATGCCTCGATGTTCAACAGCGTGGTGTGCGCGATCTCGGCGAGCGCCTCGCGCGTGAAGAATGCCTGGTGGGACGTGACGATCACGTTCGGGAACGTCAGCAGCCGCGCGAGCACGTCGTCCTGCAGCGGCAGGTCGGAGTGATCCTCGAAGAAGAGCCCGCTTTCCTCTTCGTACACGTCGAGCCCGAGATGGCCGAGCTGGCCGCTCTTGAGTGCGTCGACCAGTGCCTGCGCGTCGACGAGGCCGCCGCGCCCGGTGTTGATCAGCATCGCGCCGTGCTTCATCCGCGCGAGCGTCCGTTCGTTGATCAGATGGTGCGTCGACGGCAGCAACGGGCAGTGCAGGCTGACGATGTCGGCGTGGTGCAGCAATTCGTCGAGCGCGACATAGCGCGCGCCGAACGCGATCAGCTCGTCGTTGTACGGCGGCACCGAATGCGCGAGCACATGCATCCCGAAGCCCATCATGATCTTCGCGAACACGCTGCCGATGATGCCGGTGCCGATCACGCCGACGGTCTTGCCGTGCAGGTCGAAGCCGAGCAGGCCGTTCAGCGAGAAGTCGCCCTCGCGGGTGCGCGCGACGGCGCGCGGCAGGCGGCGGTTGAGGGCGAGGATCAGCGCGACCGCGTGCTCGGCAACCGCGTGCGGTGAATAGGCAGGCACGCGCACGACCGTGATGCCGAGCCGCTCGGCGGCCGCCAGGTCGACATGGTTGAAGCCCGCCGAGCGCAGCGCGATCAGGCGCGTGCCGCCGTCCGCCAGCCGTTCGAGGACGGCAGCGTCGACGGTGTCGTTGACGAACGGGCAGACGACGTCATAGCCATGCGCAAGGATCGCGGTTTCCGCGTCGAGGTGCGACGGCTGGAAGTGCAGCCGATAGCCGAACTGCCGGTTGGCGGCAGCAAACGAATCGTCGTCGTACTGCCGGCTGCTGAACAGGATCACGCGCACGCTGCACCTCCGAAGGCTGACGCGCGCAGTTTACTGCAGCCCCGTGACGATGTCGGAGCGGTCGGGCCCGCGCGACGGCCGCAGGAAGCCGTAATCGGTGTGTTCGCGGGCCGGCTGCGCGCTGAAGTGATCGAGCGCGTGCTCGACGAAGCTGCGCGTGCGGGCCGGCACGTACTGGCGGTTCGGGTAGACGAGCGACAACTGCGTGTCGGGATCGTCGATCCGGTAGCCGGCCATGAGCCGCACGAGCGCGCCGCTGGCGAGCGCGCTGGCGACGCACGGCTCGGGCAGCACCGCGATGCCCGCACCGGCCACGGCGGCCGCGTGGACGAGCGCGAGCTGGTTGACCGTGCAGGCCGGACGCACCGTGACGGAATGCGCGACGCCGTCGTGGCCGACCAGTTGCCACGCGGGCGCATGCTGGTGCGGTGCGAGCGTGACCCAGTCGTGGCCCGGCAGGTCGTCGGGCAGCCGCGGCTCGCCGCGTCGCTCGAGATAGGCCGGCGCCGCGACCGCAACGAACGGATTCGGTGAAAGGGCGTGGCCGATCAGCGTCGGGTTGCCGTCGAGCCGGTTGCCCGTGACGATGCCGACGTCGTACCCGGAATCGAGCACGTCGAGCGGCCCCTCTGCGACGGTCAGCTGCACGCGCAACTCGGGGTAGCGGCGCCGGAAGCTGCTGACGAGCGGCGTCAGCGCAAGCGGCGACAGCAGGCCCGACGCGACGACGCGCAGCGTGCCGGCCGGTTCGCGCACGGCATGCGCGACGGACGACTCGAGGTGATCGAATTCCTCGAGCAGCGCCCGGCAGCCGTCGAGGTAGCGTACGCCGGCCTCGGTGAGCGACAGGTTCCGCGTGGTGCGGTGGATCAGCCGGGTGTTCAGGTGGCCCTCGAGCATCGCGATCGAACGCGTGACGAGTGCATTGGACACGCCGAGATGGTGCGCCGCGCGCCGGAAGCTCTGTTGCTCGGCGACGCAGACGAATACACGCATGGTCTGAATCTGGTTCATGGCTTGCGTATTTTTGGCCCGGTTGATTGATTATGGTTGTGGTTTTGCGCTGCGCGACCTCGAAAGCGCCTCGCGCGGCCCTCGGTTTTCCATCGTATCGAAAAATCGTTTTCTTCGATTCCGCAGACGATTGTTCAATACCGCGCGATATCCGTCAACCTGAGAAAAGCGGCGGGTTGCGGAAAATCGAAATCGGGAGTAACGCGTTAAACGTCGTGCTGTCTGGTATGCCTGCCGTTCAAAGGTGGTGCGATATTGGGCACGCATGTTGGGTGCGAATATTGTCTATTTAATTCAACGAGTTGAGAGATATTTTTGTGAGTTTGTTCAGGTGTTGATGGGAGGCGCGCCCCAATTCATGCTGCACTAGTGGATGTTTTCGATGGTGCGAGGGTTTTGCGTATCGGATTCCGCGCGATGATTTTCATCACGGATCGGGTCTATTTCAATCGATACGGAAGTCGCACTGAAGCGGAGAAATCGACGGGGCACGGTGTTATTGGCGAAGAAAATCGTGCGCTTGATGCACGCGTGGAACCGTTTCACACCGTTGCCGGCAATCCTTTTTCAATCCGGATGACTGGTATGCGACCCGCGCACGGCCGGCTGGCCCGGTTCGGCGACCGGGCCACCATCGCGCTGTCCGGCCGCGCGTGCCTCTTGCGCGAGGCGGCGGAACGCGGAATGATCGATCAGTTCGCCCCGCAGCGCGGCGGGCGTCCGTGCACGTCCTTTCCTCACCTTTTACCAGCCATGTCCATCGATTACTCGCCGATTCCCTGTCCCGTCGTCGTGCCGCTCGACGCGATCCTGCCCGAAGAACCGCTGCTGATGATGGGGGCCGGCCCGGTCCCGATTCCGGCCGCCGTCGCGAAGGCGAACACGGTCGTGATCAACCACCTCGGCGCGACGATGGCGAAGATCATCGAGCAGGTGAAGGAAATGGCGCGCTACGTGTTCCAGACCCGCACGAAGTGGGTGCTCGGCGTCGCGGGCCCCGGTTCGGCCGCGATGGAAATGGCGATCTCGAACCTCGCGTGGCGCGGCACGCGCGTGCTGTCGATCCGCAACGGCTTCTTCAGCGCGCGGATGGCCGAGATGGCCACGCGCGTCGGCGCCGACGTCGCGACGCTCGAAGTGGCCGACCGCGCGGTCGCCAGCCTCGACGAGATCGCGGACGCAATCGCGCGCGAGCGGCCCGAGATCGTCACGATCGTGCAGGGCGAGACGTCGAATACCGTATGGAACCGCGACCTGCGCGACATCGCGGCGCTCGCGAAGGCGGCCGGCGCGCTGGTCGTGGTCGACGCCGTGTGCACGCTGTCGACGATGCCGCTCGAGATGGACGCGTGGGGCATCGACGCGGTGATCACCGGCGGCCAGAAGGGGTTGTCGTCGATCCCGGGCGTGTCGCTGATCGCGTTCTCCGACGCCGCATGGGAGCGGATGAAGACTCGCCCCGAGCCGAACGCGCACTGGTGTCTCGACATGGCGCTCGCGGAGAACTTCTGGCACAACGCCGGCTATCACTACACGGCGCCCGTGTCCGGCGTGCTCGCGCTGCACGAGGCGCTGCGGCTCGTCTGCGCGGAGACGCTCGAAAGCCGCTTCGCGCGCCACCTGCGCTGCTCGCTCGCGCTGCAGGCGGGCGTCGAGTCGATGGGGCTCAAGCTCTACGCGCCGAAGGACTGCCGACTCAATTCAGTGGTCGGGATCGAGACGCCGGAAGGGCTCACGCCCGGAATGGTCTGCGGCCATATCTCGAAGCAGTACCAGGTCGAGATCTCGGGCTCGTTCGGCTTGCCGATCGTACGGATCGGGCAGATGGGCGAGCAGTGCCGCGAACACAACCTGTTCCGCACGCTGCATGCGTTCGGCCGCACGATGGTCGACCTGAAGGTGCCGGTCGACCTGCCGGCCGGTGTCGCGGCGCTCGAACAGGAACTGTCGCGGCGCGGCGCGTAAGCGGGGAAACGGGAAAAAGGGGCCGCGCTCAGCGGCCCTGCATCGCGCGTCGGTACGTATTCGGCGTCGTGCCATGTGCGTCGCGAAAGCGATGGCTGAAGTGGCCGGCGTTCGCATAGCCGCAGTCGGCCGCGATCTGCGCGAGCGGCAGCGCCGTCGTGCGCAGCAGCTCGCGTGCCCGCGCGAGGCGCTGTTCGGCCACCCACGCGTGCGGCGCGCGGCCGAACGACAGCCGGAACATCCGCGAGAAGTGGTACTCGGACAGTGCGGCGACATCGGCGAGTTCGCCGAGCGTCAGCGGTTGCGTCAGGTACGTGTCGATGTAGTCGCGCACGCGGCGGCGCACGGCCGGTGCGAGCCCGCCGCGGAACGACGTGTCGGTGCGGGTCGTGCTCTGCCCGCGCAGCAGCAGGCTCAGCACCTCGTGCGCGGTCTCGTTCACGCGCAGCCGTTCGTCGGCATCGTCCCAGCCGTCCAGCGCGAGCGAGCGCAGCAGCGCGGCGACGCGCGCATCCTCGAAATAAGTGCGGTCGGCGAGCTTCAGCTCGCGAGGCTCGCGGTCGAGTTCGCGGATCGCGCGCTGCGTGAAGTGCTCGGGCAGGAAATACAGGTGGATGAAGTGCATCTCGCCGCGCACCCACCAGCGCGATTCATGGTCGCCCGGCAGCGCGCACAGCAGGCTCGGCGCGCCGTAGCGCGGCACGCGCTGGCGTTCGGTCCGGTAACCGCCGTCGAGGTAGCACGACAGCGTGTGGTGGCCCGGCTGCTCGTAGACCGTCTCGCTTTCGTCGGTGATCCGCGTCCATTCGGCGATCGCCAGGTGATCGCCGAGCCACGCGAAGCGCTCGAGCGTCGCGTTCGCGTCCGCGAGCGTGCGGCAGACCGACTGCAGGCCGAACGGCAGATCGCCGCCAGTCGGAGCGGTGGGGTGGTCGACGGGGGGCGCGGAAAGGGAGAGGCTCATGATGGCCCGAGTATAAGCGGGCGCGCGGCGCCGCGTGCGGCGGCCCGAAAAAGACCGCAATTCCGGACAATCGGCGCGCGCCGGGCGGCGGCATAGTCGGGATCCGTTTCACCTGCTTTCTGGATCGTTGCCGCCATGAACCTGTCGCTTTATTTCGTCACCGTGCTGATCTGGGGCACCACCTGGATCGCGATCAAATGGCAGCTCGGCGCCGTGCCGCCGCCCGTGTCGATCGCCTGGCGCTTCTGGCTCGCGGCCGCCGTGCTGTTCGCGTTGTTGCGCGTGATGCGCCGGCCGGTGCGCCCGCCGCGCGAAGCGTGGCGCTTTCTCCTCGCGCAGGGCTTTGCACTGTTCTGCCTGAATTTCCTGTGCTTCTACTATGCGGAGCAGGTCGTGCCGAGCGGCCTCGTCGCGGTGATCTTCTCGACCGCGCCGCTGCTGAACTCGATCAACGGCCGGCTGTTCATGGGCCGTCCGCTGCGGCCATCGGCGATCGCCGGTGCGCTGCTCGGGCTGGCGGGCATCGCGTGCCTGTTCTGGCAGCAGATGGCCGGCCATCTCGACGACCACGCGACCTGGATGGGGCTCGCCATCGCGTTCGCGGGCACGATGTGTTTCTCGATCGGCAACCTGCTGTCGAGCCGGATGCAGTCGATGGGGCTGCACCCGCTCGCGACCAACGGCTGGGCGATGCTGATCGGCGCGGCGATCCTGACCGTCGGCAGCATGGTGGCCGGGATGCCGTTCACGCTCGACACGAGCCCGCGTTATCTCGGCGCGCTCGTCTACCTGGCCGTGCCCGGTTCGGTGATCGGCTTTACCGCTTATCTGACCCTCGTCGGCCGGATCGGGCCGGAGCGCGCCGCGTACTGCACGGTGCTGTTCCCGATCGTCGCGCTGGCCGTGTCGACGGTATTTGAGGGCTACCAGTGGTCGCCGCTCGCGGTGGTCGGGCTGCTGCTGGTGGTGGCCGGCAACCTGGTCGCGTTCGACCTGACGCGGCGGTTGTTTTTGCGGGCGGCGTGAGACGTTCGGGGCTGCGCGAACGCACGATCGAGGAACGTGGCGCACGGTCGATTCGGTTGACACGGTTGACTTGGTTTCGAGTCGGGGCTACGCTTGATCATTCCGGTCGTGACGGGAGGTGATGATGATTGCGCGGGCTCATACGCTGGAAGGGACGGCCGTCGTTCTTGACGTCGAGACGGAGGAAGCGCTGCGCAGCGCTGTCGGCGCGGCGACCATGCTCGGCCCGGATCGCGCGCGGGCGCTGCTCAGCCTGTCAGACGAGCAATTGGGGCACCTGTTCAAGGTCGGCATCGCGCAGGTCATCGATCTGGCCGGCACGATCACGTTCGGCATCGCTGCGGCCGCGACGCGCGACAGGAAGCCGACCGCCGGGAAGAAGCGGGCGGCGGGCGTCGTCGCCGATCCGGAGCGGCAGGTGCAGGCGGAACGGCGCACGCTGGTCGCCGACGGCAAGCTGCTGCCTGCCGCGCACACATGGGTCGGCCTCGGCATGACGCGGCAGGCGCTCAGCAAGGCCGTGGCGTCCGGCCGGATCTTCACGGTCGATGTCGGCGCCGCACAGTACTACCCGGCCTTCTACCTGGCGGGGGACATCGATCGCAAGACGTTGGGCAAGGTGACCCAATGTCTGGGCGGTTTGCCGGGATGGAGCAAATGGCAGTTCTTCACGACGCCGAAGGCGTCGCTGGGCAACGTTACGCCACTCGTCGCGCTGTCGCGCGGGAAGGTGGATGAAGTCGAGCGTGCCGCCACGGCGTTCGCCGAGCGCTAGGTGGTGCGTTTTCTGACGGCGCCGGGGGAACATTTCGTGAGCGCAACGCTGGTGACTCGCGACGTTGCGCCGGCGGCGCTGGTGCGTATCTCGCGATATGCGACCGGCGAGCCTTACTTCGGGAAATCGGGCGGTAATCGCCTCGACGATCCGCGCATGCGGCGGCGGTACGGCACGAGCTATTTCGGCTTCGATCTGCATTGCGCATTCGCCGAGACGGTGCTGCACGACGAAGTCGCCGATCTGGTGCTGGGCGGTTTTCCGCTCGTGACGACCGAACTCGATCGCTACGTCCTTTCATTTGACGGCGCGCCGCTGACCGTCGCCGTCCTGCACGGCTTGCCGCTGAAGAATCTCGGTGGTGACGGTGCGTTGTCGACCATCGCACCGTACGACGTTCCGCAACAGTGGTCGCTTGCCGTCCACCGGCATCCCCGTCGCGTCGACGGGTTTTTGTACATGTCGCGCCATCTCAACACGTCGGAAGCGCTCGTGCTGTTCGATCGTGCCAAACCGAAGCTCTCGCTCGGGCGCGCCGTTCCATTCAGGCGTCATCCCGATGCTGCCGGCGTATTGCGGGACTTCAACATACTGCTGCGTTGACCCCGCGTGGCGCGCGCGGCAACGCGCCTCCGCTTCTCATGCCGTCGCGCCGCTCTCCGCCACCCGCGCCTGCCGCTGGTACAGCACCATCGACAGCGCGACACCGGCCGCCGCCGCCACCGCCGCGAACAGGAACACCTGCGGATAGCCGAACGCGCCCGCGACATAGCCGGCGAGCGGGCCCGTGATGCCGAGCGACAGGTCGAGGAACACCGAGTACGCGGACAGCGCCGCGCCGCGGCTCGCGGGCGGCACGAGCGCGACGGCCTCGACGCCGAGCGCCGGGAAGATCAGCGCGAAGCCGAAGCCGGTCAGCGCGGCGCCGACGAGCGCGATGTGCGGCACCGGCGCGAGCCACAGCAGCAACAGGCCCGAACATTCGAATGCGAACGACACGATCGCGACGCGGAAGCCGCCATATGTCTTGATCGTGTTCGCGAACAGCAGGCGCGCGCCGATGAACAACGTGCCGAACACGGTCAACGACAGGGCGGCGTTCGGCCAGTGGCGCGCCGCGTAGTACAGCGTGACGAAGGTCGCGATCGAGCCGAAGCCGGCCGAGCCGAGCGCGAGGCCGAGGCCGTGCGGCAGTACCCGCGTAAACACGCTCGCATACGACATCCGTTCGCCGTGCACGAGCGGCACCGAAGCGATCAGGCGCGCCAGGTAGAAGCCGATTGCGGCCAGCGCGATCACGATCACGCCGATCAGCGCCGGATTCAGCGTATTCGCGATTGCGACGCCGACCGGCGCGCCGAGCGCGAGCGCGCCGTAGGTCGCGATGCCGTTCCACGAGATCACCTTCGCGTTGTGCGTGACGCCGACCCGCCCGATGCCCCACAGGATCGCGCCGGTGCCGCACAGGCTCTCGCCGACGCCGAGTACGAGCCGGCTCGCGACCAGCAGCACGAGGCTCGCGACCGGCCAGTGCGCGAGCAGCAGCGCGACGAGCAGCAGCACGCCCGACACACCGCAACCGACCAGCCCGCGCAACACCGTCTGCTTCGGGCCGAGCGTATCGGCCAGGCGCCCGGCGAGCGGCCGCGACGCGAGCGTCGCGAAATACTGGACGCTGATCGCACCACCCGCGACGATCGCGGAAAAGCCGAGGTCGTCATGGACGAAGCCCGGCAGCACCGCGAGCGGTAGGCCGATAGTCAGGTAGCAGATGAACGTGAAGCAGACGACGGACACGATTTGCAGCGTGACCGCGAACCCGCTGCGCGGCGGTGTGGCGGAATCGGTTGACATGGGGTCGGAACGAATGAACGAAACGGACAGAGGACGGCGAAAAAGGGAATCGGGATTTTCCCATGGAACCGGTTTTCCCGCAGGTACCATTTAGTTAATCGCGACCTGTTTTCGGGGACACCGGACGGTCGCGAGCGCGCAGGAAAGGGGCCGGGAGCGCCGTGTGGAAAGGCCGCCGGGCGGGCCCGGCGCTCATATCGCGGCAGTTATATGGGCCCCATGCGTGATGGGCTATGGGTTGCGAAATTTGATGGTGATAGCGTGCAAACTGTCAGAAAAACGTCGGTCGAGCGCACAGCGCGGGCCGCCTTGCCCCCATTTGAAGAACCATCGAGACATGAGTGAGCCGATCCGCTTCTACCATCGTCACGCGATCCGCGAAGTCAGCGGCGCGGACGTTACCCGCACCGTGCTGCAATACCTGCGCGAGGACGCGCATTGCACCGGCACCAAGGAAGGCTGCGCGGAAGGCGACTGCGGCGCGTGCACGGTCGTCGTCGGCGAACTGACCGACGCCGGCGCGGTCGAGTTCAAGGCCGTCAACGCATGCATCCAGTTCCTGCCGACGCTGGACGGCAAGGCGCTGCTGACGGTCGAGGACCTGCGTCAGCCGGACGGTGCGCTGCATCCGGTGCAGCAGGCGATGGTCGACTGCCACGGTTCGCAATGCGGGTTCTGCACGCCCGGCTTCGTGATGTCGATGTGGGCGCTGTATGAGAAGCACGGCCACGAGGGCTGCGGCCGTGCCGGCACGTGCGCGAAGGCGAAGGACGTACCGACGCGCACCGAGATCGCCGATGCGCTGACGGGCAACCTGTGCCGCTGCACCGGCTATCGTCCGATCGTCGATGCGGCCGTGCAGATGTTCGATGCACCGGCACCGTCGGCGCCGGTCGACACGGCCGCGCTGGCCCGCGCGCTCACGTCGCTCAAGCGCGACGAGACGTTCGACTACACGACGATCAACGGCGCGCGCTTCGCGGCGCCGCGCACGCTCGACGCGCTGGCCGCGCTGAAGGTCGAGCGGCCCGACGCGCGCATCCTGGCAGGCAGCACCGACATCGGTTTGTGGGTCACCAAGCAGATGCGCCGGCTCGACGACCTGATCTACGTCGGCCAGATCGCCGAACTGCAGAACATCGTGCACGGCGACGACTGGATCGAAATCGGTGCTGGCGTGACGGTCGAGAAAGGGTATGCGGCGCTGGCTGGCCCGTATCCGGAACTGACCGAGATGTGGAAGCGCTTCGCGTCGCTGCCGATCCGCAACGCGGGCACGATCGGCGGGAACGTCGCGAACGGCTCGCCGATCGGCGATTCGATGCCGGGCCTGATCGCGCTCGGCGCGCGCGTGGTGCTGCGCGGCGGCGACACGGTGCGCGAACTACCGCTCGAGGCGCTGTACACGGGCTATCAGCAGAAGGACATGGCGCCGCACGAATTCGTCGTCGGCCTGAAGGTGCCGACCCGCACCGGCGCGCGCGAGAAGCTGCAGTTCCGCACGTACAAGCTGTCGAAGCGGTTCGACTCTGACATCTCGGCCGTGTGCGCGGCGTTCGCGTTCATCGCGGACGGCGACACGATCCGCGAGCCGCGCGTCGCGTTCGGCGGGATGGCGGCGACGCCGAAGCGCGCGGCCCAGACGGAAGCCGTGCTCGACGGCGCGCAGTGGCACGAAGCCACCGCGCAGGCCGCGATGCAGGCGCTCGAGCGCGACTACCAGCCGCTGTCCGACATGCGCGCGACGAGCACGTACCGTCTCGATACCGCGAAGAACCTGATGTATCGCTTCTGGCTGGAGACGCGCCCGCACGACCCGCTGCCGCCGCAAGCCCTGAATGTGCGTGAAGTGGCCGCCGAACCCGGCACCGACGCGGCGCGCGTCTGAAGACGGAGAACACCGAACATGAACCAGCAAGCAGAACCGTTCCTGAGCACCCTCGACCCGCAAGCCGACGCCGCGCAGGTCCACGTATCGCGCGCGCACGAATCCGCGCACCTGCACGTCAGCGGGCGTGCCACCTACACCGACGACATCCCGGTCGTCGCGGGCACGCTGCACGCGGCGCTCGGCCTGTCGGCGAAACCGCACGCGAAGATCGTGTCGATGAACTTCGACGCGGTGCGCGCGACGCCCGGCGTGGTCGCCGTGTTCACGGCCGACGACATCCCGGGCGTCAACGATTGCGGCCCGATCATTCACGACGACCCGGTGCTCGCGAAGGGCATCGTGCAGTTCGTCGGCCAGCCGATGTTCATCGTCGTCGCGACGTCGCATGAAACCGCGCGGCTCGCCGCGCGCCGCGCCCAGGTCGACTACGAGGAGCTGCCGGCGATCCTCACCGCGCAGGAAGCGCGCGCGGCCGAAACCTACGTGATCCCGCCGCTGAAGCTCGCGCGCGGCGACGCGGTCGCGCGGCTCGCCGTCGCGCCGCATCGCGAGTCGGGCGAAATGCTGCTCGGCGGCCAGGAGCAGTTCTATCTCGAAGGGCAGATCGCGTACGCCGTGCCGAAGGACGACGACGGGATGCACGTGTACTGCTCGACGCAGCACCCGAGCGAGATGCAGCACCTCGTCGCGCACGTGCTCGGCGTCGCGTCGCACAACGTGCTCGTCGAGTGCCGCCGGATGGGCGGCGGGTTCGGCGGCAAGGAATCGCAGTCGGGCCTGTTCGCGTGCTGCGCGGCGCTTGCGGCGTGGAAGCTGCTGTGCCCGGTGAAGCTGCGTCCGGACCGTGACGACGACATGATGATCACCGGCAAGCGGCACGACTTCCATTACCGCTTCGACGTCGGCTACGACGATGACGGCCGCATCGACGGCGTCGCGCTCGACATGACGTCGCGCTGCGGTTTCTCGGCCGACCTGTCGGGCCCGGTGATGACGCGCGCGGTGTGCCACTTCGACAACGCGTACTGGCTGGGCGACGTGAACATCGCCGGCTACTGCGGCAAGACCAACACGCAGTCGAATACCGCGTTCCGCGGCTTCGGCGGCCCGCAGGGGGCGTTCGCGATCGAGTACATCCTCGACGACATCGCGCGCGCGCTCGATCGCGATCCGCTCGACGTCCGCTATGCGAACCTGTACGGCAAGACCGAACGCAACGTCACGCCGTACGGGCAGACGGTCGAGGACAACGTGCTGCAGGAGCTGCTCGGCGAACTCGAGGCGACGAGCGACTACCGCGCGCGGCGTGCGGGCGTGCGCGAATTCAACGCACGCAACACGGTGCTGAAGAAGGGCATCGCGATCACGCCGGTGAAGTTCGGCATCGCGTTCAACGTCACGCACTTCAACCAGGCCGGCGCGCTGGTGCATATCTATACCGACGGCTCGGTGCTCGTGAACCACGGCGGCACGGAGATGGGGCAGGGGCTCAACACGAAGGTCGCGCAGGTCGTCGCGCACGAGCTCGGCATCCGCTTCGGCCGGATCCGCGTGACGGCAACCGACACCAGCAAGGTCGCGAACACGTCCGCGACCGCTGCGTCGACGGGCTCGGACCTGAACGGCAAGGCTGCGCAGGATGCGGCGCGCCAGTTGCGCGAGCGGCTCGCGGTGTTCGCGGCGAAGCAGTTCGGCGACGGCAAGGTCGATGCGGCCGATGTGAAGTTCGCCAACGACATCGTGTGGGTGGGCGGCAACGGCGTGCCGTTCGGCGAAGTGATCGCAAAGGCGTACCTCGCGCGCGTGCAGCTGTGGTCCGACGGTTTCTACGCGACGCCGAAGCTGTACTGGGATCAGTCGAAGCTGCAGGGCCGGCCGTTCTACTACTACTCGTACGGCGCGGCCGTGTCGGAAGTCGTGATCGACACGCTGACCGGCGAGATGCGCACGCTGCGCGTCGATGCGCTGCACGACGTGGGCGCGTCGCTGAACCCGGCGCTCGACATCGGCCAGGTCGAAGGCGCGTTCGTCCAGGGGATGGGCTGGCTGACGACCGAGGAGCTGTGGTGGAACAAGGGCGGCAAGCTGATGACGCATGCGCCGTCCACGTACAAGATCCCGACGGTGAACGACACGCCGCCCGAATTCAACGTGAAGCTGTTCAACAACCGCAACGTCGAGGACAGCATCCACCGTTCGAAGGCCGTCGGCGAGCCGCCGCTGCTGTTGCCGTTCTCGGTGTTCTTCGCGGTGCGCGATGCGGTGGCCGCGGTCGGCGACTACAAGGTGAACCCGCCGCTCGATGCGCCGGCGACCGGCGAGTCGATCCTGCGTGCGGTCAGCGCGGTGCGGGCGGCACGCGCCGCACAGGCAGACTGAGATGAAACGGTCTCCACGTTCTCCTCGTTCACTGTCGACCGGAGTTGGCGCTTCAGCGCTTGCTCCGGTCCCATGCACGGCCCCCCCGAGGGGGCGGTCAGCCTCCTTGGGGCGGCCCGGCGGAGGCTGAGATGAAACAGCACCCACGCTCACTTCGTTCGCTGCCCCCCGAGGGGGCGGTCAGCCTCCTTGGGGCGGCCCGGCGGAGGCCGACATGAACGGCCCCGCCCGCTCGCTCCGCACCGCGTCGGACCCGGCGTTCGCGCCGGGCACCGGCCAGCGCAACCGCGCGACCGGCACGCCGGCGCCGATGCACATCGTGCTGTTCGGCGCCGGGCACGTCGGTCACGCGCTCGTCACGCTGCTCGGCGCGCTGCCGTGCGTGGTGCAGTGGGTCGACACGCGCGACGAGCTGTTCCCGGACGAATGTCCGCCGAACGTGCAGCCGGAGCCGACCGACACGCCGGAGGCCGTCGTCGACGCCGCGCCGCCCGGCGCGTACTTCCTCGTGATGACGCACAACCACGCGCTCGACTTCTCGCTCGCCGCGCAGATCATGCGGCGGCGCGACTACGCGTACTTCGGGATGATCGGCTCGCGCACCAAGCGCGTGAAGTTCGAGCGCCGGCTTGCCGCGCGCGGCGTCGATCCGGCGCGACTCGCGGAGATGGTGTGCCCGATCGGTGTCGCGGGGATCGTCGACAAGGCGCCGGGCGCGATCGCGGTGGCCGTGTGCGCGGAGCTGCTGCAGGCACGCTCAGGCATGCCGGTGGCCGACGCGAAGGCCGCCGCTTCGGGGCGTGCGCGCGACGACGTGTCCTGCGCGAGGTAGCGCCGCGCGGCCAGCGCAGGGCCGCGCGATTTTGCATACACTGCACGACGACGCGCGGCATCGGGCCGCGCCTTACCGTGCACGTGCCATGTCCGATCATCAGGTTTATCTCGACGCGCTCGATGCGAGCCTCGTCGCCATCGAGCGCTGGCTGTCCGGCGTCGATACCGCACCCGAGGCGCTCGATGCGCTGCTCGCCGCGTTTTCCGCCGAATTCACGATGATCCTGACCGACGGCCGCGAGGTCGATCACGACGGTACGCGCGCGTTGTTCGACAAGCTCGCCGGCGCGAAGCCGGGGCTGCGCATCACGCTGTCGGACATCCGGGTGCTCGCGGCCGATGCGTCGCATGCGACCGTCACCTATCTCGAAGCGCAGCACGCGGCGTCGGGCGAGCTGCCCGCGCGCCGCGCTACCGCCGTGTTCGAGCGCGACGCGGCGGGCGTCGTGCGCTGGGCCCATCTGCAGGAAACCTTCTGTACGGCCTGAGCTCGAGCGGCCGTGCCGCGCTTTGTGCCGCGGCTCAGCGCTTGCGGCTGCGGGGAACCGTCAGCTCGTCGGACACGCTCTGCATCAGCGCGCACAGCCACGCGATGTCGGTCGGGCGGTCGGGCTGAGGATGCGTGAGCAGGTAGCTCTTGATGCGCGGGAACGGCACGGGCGGCGTGACGACCACGAGCGGCAGCAACTGCGCATAGTGCGTCGCGAAGCGCCGCGTCGTCGTGAAGATCAGGTCCGACTGCAGCAGTACCTGCGGCACGATGCCGAAGTAGGGCAGCGTCGTCACGATGCGCCGCGTGAGGCGCGCGCGTGCCAGGCCGATCTCGATCGCGTTGCGCTTGTCGCCGGTGTACGGCGTCGGCGCGACGTGTGCGGCTGACGCATACGCTTCGCGCGTGAGCGGCTCGCGTGCGAGCGGATGCGCATCGCGCATCAGGCACACGATCGTGTCGGAGAACAGGTCCTGGCGTGCGAACTGCGGGTCGGGCTTCGGCCAGTTGCCGATCACGAGATCGAGTGCGCCCGATTCGAGCGCGCCCGCGTGATCGAGCGCGGGATTCAGCGAATCGATTTCCAGATGCGCATGCGGCGCCGCGTCGCGAAAGCGCTCGATCAGCGTCGGCATGAAGAAATCGTTCAGGTAATCGGGGGCGGCGACGCGGAACGTGCGCCGTGCGGACGACGGATCGAAGTCGCCGTGCGGCGTCGCGATGAAGTCGACCTCGCGCAGCGCGCGCTGCGCGGCCTCGAGCAGCGACGCGCCGTATTCGGTCGGCACCATGCCGGATTTGCCGCGCACGAGGATCGGGTCGTTCAGCGTCTCGCGCAGCTTGCGCAGCGCGGTGCTGATCGCCGGCTGGGTCTGGTTCAGCCGCAGCGCGGCCTGCGTCACGCTGCGCTCGAGCAGCAGCGTGCGCAACACGCGCACGAGCCAGATATCGAGCGAGGCGGTACGGTCGTTTTCTTCCATCGTAGAAGGGGATTCCGGGGAAGCGTAACCTTACCGCAGCCGCACGTTGGCGTGCGTGATACCGGCCATCACACGCGGCCCTTCGGCAGCACGCTGATCCGCTTGACCTCGCGCGATTCGAGCCAGTTCGGCGTGCGCGCGCAGTACAGCACCATCGGCAGCGCGTCCTCGCCCCAGAACAGCTGCTGGTTCATCCAGAACGTCGGCACGCCGAACACGCCGAGCGCGATCGCGTCGTCGGTGTTGCGGCGCAACTGCGCGCTCGTCTCCTCGAATTCGATCAGCTCGTCGCCATGGCCGACGCCGACGCGCTCGCACAGTGCCGCGAAGCCTTCCGGCGTCGACGGGTCGTTGCCGTCGTGCCAGATGAAGCGGAACATTTCCAGCACGGTCGCGATGTCGGCGCGCAGCGCGATCGCGAGGCGCAACACCTTGTCGGAATCGAACGGATGGGCGGGCGGCATCTTGAAGCGGATGCCGAGCTGCTCGGCGCGAAACAGTGCGTGACGGTACGTGAACACGCGCTTGGCGGGCACGTCCGCGCTCGAGCGCTGCCCCCAGTGGCGCTGCAGGTCGGGCAGCGACACCGCGACGGGCTCGAACGGCACGTCCGGCCATTTGTCGAGCTGTTCGAGGAGCAGGTAGGAGAACGGCGACACGAAGTCGTAGAACCAGGCGGGTTGGGCGGTGTCGAGGCCGGTTGTCATGGCGATCTCCAGAGGGTGGGGCGAGCGGCGCCTGGCGGCGGCCTCCATGTTACGCGGCGGCGCGCGCATGCGGCAATGATCGCGGATCGTCCGCTTACGCGGAACCGGGAGTCGCCCGAGGGGGCGTGCCGGCCGGCGGCGCGGCTTCGGCACGTGCCTGCGGCGGGCCGCCGGCGCCCGGCGGGCTGGCCGGTGTGTCCTGGTCGTGCGCGGTGAGCCGTTCGCGCACGAAGCCGATGTGCTCGCGCAGCACGTAGAACTGCCCGGCATAAGCGAGCGGCATCTTCATCCGGTTCACTGCTTCCTCGATGTCGTCGAGCTCGTCGAGCAACTGCACGCGTTCCTCGGCCGTGTGCTCGCCGAGCGCGCTGCGCTCGAGCGCGATCAGCGCACCGTACCAGCGGTAGATGCGCGAGCGCACGCGCCAGCCGTACAGCGACGGCACGAGCCGCAGCCCGGGGATCAGCACGACGATCAGCGGCACGACCACGACGAGCAGCCGGTCGACGAGGCTCGCGACCCAGAACGGCAGCCGCCGGTACAGGAAGGTCTTGCCTGATTTGTAGTAGCGCGCGGCGTCGTCGGAGAGCGGGAAGCCGCGCGTGACGGGCGACGGGAATTCACCCGCGTGCTGCAGGATCGTCGCGTGGCCGTGCACCTCGCGCGCGGCCTCGATCAGCAGGTCGGACAACGCGGGGTGCAGCGCGTCGCGCGCGACGAGTTCGATGGTCGGCGCGACCGTGTGGATGTCGGCGGGCGGCAGGTTCCGGCCGAGATCGTAGACCCCCATCGGCAGCGTGATCGCGGTCAGGTACGGAAAACGCCGCGCGTACGCCTCGGCCTGCGTGAACGAATACACGTGCACGCCGGGCGCGCGGAACAGTTTCGCCATCACCGGGATCTGCGTCGAGTCGCCGGACAGGAACGCCGCGTCGATCTTGCCGTCGAGCAGCGCGGTGGCCGCGTCCTCGCCGGCGGTCGGCAGCAGCTCGGTCGAGCCGCCCGGCACGATGCCGTTCATCTTCAGCAGCGCGAGGCTCAGCTCGCGCGCGCCGCTGCCCTCCGCGCCGAGCGCGAGCCGCTTGCCCTTGAAGTCGGACAGGCGCGCGACGACCGGGCCGCGATACATGATCGCGAGCGGCACGTAGCCGATGCTGCCGAGCGACACGAGGTGTTCGTCGCGCTCCTTCGGACCGATGCCGCTCTGCACGAAACCGACGTCGACCGGCGCGTTCGGGTTCGACAGCCGCGCGAGGTTCTGGGCGGACCCTTCGGACGACTGGACGTCGAGCGTGACGCCGTTCTTCGCGAGGATCGTCTTGTATTTCTGCGCGGCGTTCCAGTACGTGCTGCCGGGCGGCCCGGACGAGATCACGAGCGTGGACGGCGGGGCCGGCTGGATCAGCTTGACCGCGAGCCAGACGGCCGCGCCGGCGAGCAGCACGGTAGGGCCGATCGACAGCGCGAGGTCGCGCCACGACACCGCGACGAAGCGGGCGAGGATGCGGCGAGGCGGGCGAGGGCGGGCTGGCTTCATGGGGGCGGTGGATGACGCTGGCGTGACGTATCGGTGACGATCGGACGGTGGTCATGGACGACGCCGATGCTCGCGGCGATGGTACCCGGTTTCACCGGGCGTGCGCGAGTGGGGCGGCCTGGCGCGGCCCCGCGGCGACAGCGGCGGGCTACCCCGCGTCAAAAGCTTTGCGCTTCCGCGGGCGCTGGATTACATTGTGCGACGCAGCCGCGCCCGATTTGCGCGCGACCCGGCACGCAATGAGACCGGGCGCGTTCGGCCGGCGGCTGTCCGGCCCGGCCGGCCCGCTTTCGCGTGCGCCTGCCGCCAGCCCGTCTCGCCTCTCTCGTATCGCCGTGGAAAACACCGGCTGTCCCGCCCGTTCGCGCGCGGGCCGGCTGCTTTTGGGGGTAATCGGCCGTACTGTGCACGGCCGTTCCGGAGTGATAAGGAGATAGCATGAAGTCGATCGTGTTGAGAGCGTTGGGTGTCGCCGCCGTGGCGGCCTGTCTGTCGGGCAGCGTGTATGCGCAGTCGAGCGACGCCGCGGCAACGGAAGCGCCCGCGGCCGCGACCAGCGCGCCGAAGGCCGCCGCGAAGACCGCGAAGAAGGCGAACCGCAAGCTGGGCTATGCGGTGCGCAAGGCCATTACGAAGGCGGGCGGCATCGACGTGGCGAACATCGTCGTGCGCTCGAAGGGCGGCGCGATCACGCTGGAGGGCACGGTGCCCGACCAGGCCCAGATCGACAAGGCGGAAGAGGCGGCGAAGGGCGTGAGCGGCGTGACGTCGGTGTCGAACAAGCTGACGGTTCAGCAGCAGTAACGCCGGGCGGCGGCGCGCGAGCGCCGCATGCGCCCGTTTTCAGGCGGGCCCCGGCATGCCGGGGCCCGTTTGCGCTTGAGAGGCCGCAAGCCGCACGAAGCGGCGGCGGACCGATAACGATATCGAGAGGGCGGCGATGACGAGACTCGGGTGGGGCAGGCGGATGGTTTTCGGCGCGGCGCTGGCCGCGGTCGCGATACTCGGCGCCTGTAACGGCGACGAGTCGGCCGAGCGCAACCGGTTGCCCGGTTTCGTGTCCGGCAGCGTGCGCACGACGGCCTATGACGGCGCGAGCGACGACCTGCTGACGGCCGGCCTCGGCAAGACGGGCCTTGGCGCGGCGAGCGCTCCCGGCTTCGCGAATGCCGCCCGGCCGACGGCCGCCGAGCTGCGCCGCCTCGCGATCTGGTCGAACTACCGCGCGCTCGTCGACATGAGCGCAAACGGCGGCTACGGCCGCTTCTGGGGGCCGAACGTCGACCTCGACGGCAACGACACGCTCGGCGAAGGCAAGATTCCCGGCACCGAATATCTCGCGTACGCCGACGACGGCAGCGGCAGCAAGAACGTCACGCTGCTCGTGCAGGTGCCCGCCAGTTTCAATCCCGCGCAGCCGTGCATCGTCACCGCGACGTCGTCGGGCTCGCGCGGCGTGTACGGCGCGATTTCCGCGGCCGGCGAATGGGCGCTCAAGCGCGGCTGCGCGGTCGCCTACAACGACAAGGGCGGCGGCAACGGCGCGCACGAGCTGATGTCGGACACCATCACGCTGATCGACGGCACGCTCGCCAACGCAGTGCTGGCCGGCACCGCGAGCCTGTTCACCGCGAACGTCACCAGCGGCGATCTCGCCACGTTCAATTCCCGCTTCCCGAACCGCTATGCGTTCAAGCACGCGCATTCGCAGCAGAATCCCGAGCAGGACTGGGGGCGCGTGACGCTGCAGTCGGTCGAGTTCGCGTACTGGGCGCTCAACGAGCAGTTCGGGCCGCTGGTCGACGGCTCGCATCACGGCGTGCGCTATCGCGCGGGCGACATCACGACGATCGCCGCGTCGGTCAGCAACGGCGGCGGCGCGTCGCTCGCGGCGGCCGAACAGGACAACCGCGGCTGGATCACCGCGGTCGTGGTCGGCGAGCCGCAGATCAACGTGCGGATGGCGCCGAACGCGGTCGTGCGCTCGGGCGGTCAGCCCGTGCCGTCGTTCGGCCGGCCGCTGGCCGACTACGCGACGCTCGCGAACCTGCTGGAGCCGTGCGCGGCCGCGTCGGCGTCGCTTGCCGACGCACCGTACCTGAGCGCGCTGCCGGCGGCGACCACGGAGTCGATCCGCACCCAGCGCTGCGCGACGCTCGCCGCGGCCGGGCTCGTGTCGGGCGCCGATACGCAAAGCCAGGCCGCCGACGCGCTCGCGCAGCTCCACGCGGCTGGCTACCTCGCCGATTCCGACCTGCTGCAGGCGCCGATGTGGGATTCGCAGGCGATTCCGGCGATCGCGGTCACGTATGCGAACGCGTACACGCGCTCGCGCGTCACCGACAACTTGTGCAATTTCAGCTTCGCGACGACGAACCCGGCGACGGGCGCCGTCGCCGCGCCCGCCACGTCGCCGATGCCGGCGGTGTTCGGCGTCGGCAACGGCGTGCCGCCGACGGCCGGCATCAACCTCGTGTTCAACACGGGCGCGGGCGTCGACCACCGGCTCGCGACGCCCGACGGGAGCTTCGCGGGCGCGCTGTGCCTGCGCCAGCTCTGGACGAACGGGATGCTCGGGATGCCCGCGAACGTCGACGCGGTGCGCGTGAACGCGAACCTGCAGGGCAAGCCGGCGATCATCGTGCAGGGCCGCAGCGACGCGCTCGTGCCCGTGAACCACGCGTCGCGCGCGTATGTCGCGCAGAACGGCATCAGCGAAGGCGGGCGCAGCCAGCTCGTGTTCTACGAGGTGACGAACGGCCAGCACTTCGACGCGTTCCTGCCGGTGCCGGGCTTCGACACGCGCTTCGTGCCGGTTCATTACTACAACTTGCAGGCACTGAACCTGATGTGGAAGCACCTGAAGAACGGCGCGCCGTTGCCGCCGTCGCAGGTGATCCGCACGGTGCCGCGCGGCGGCACGCCAGGCGCCGCGCCCGCGCTGACGAGCGCGAACCTGCCGCCGATCTCGGCCGCGCCGGGCGCGAACGCGATTCCCGTCGGCGCCGGCGCGATCGACGTGCCGCTCTGACGGCGCGCGCCGCGCCGCCCTCACGAAGCCGGACCGTCGTCCGGCTTTTTCTTTCGGGGGCTCTGGAATCGGTCCCGAACTGCCTTTTATCGGAATGGCGAGCGCCGTAACAAATTATTACTTTACGGGGATAAATCGGAACCCTAATATGCGCCGGTATTTTCACTTAATTTAATAAATTCCAGATACGAGATATTCCTTTCCGTTTAGTTAATCGATCCTTTCGATTTTATTAAATCGGCTCGAGTCGCGATTGATCGTCGTTTTGCGATTAATCGGCATCTCGCCGAGGGGGATTGTTCGTCTGTTCGAAGCGAGGCGACCTTGCTGGGTCTGGCCTGGCGGGGCATCCCTTTGCCGTCGATTTTGTGCGTACGCAAATGCGCTGAATGAATCGGTATTGCTGCGGATTATCGAATTGTCGTTCGCAATGGAATTGATTTCATTGTGCAGTCGCAAAAAAATATGGGTGGGGTAAATCATGCCGGTCGGTATTCGCCGAACCGGTAAAAAACTCGGAGTGCGTCGCATAACGAATGCATTCCCGGTGCGGAGCGCCGGCGCAAATGATCCTTTGCGACCGGCGGTATTTATCGTTCTGTTCGAGAGGCAATAATGACGACACGGAAGTCCTTGAAAGACGGTTTCGCGCTATTCGGAACGACACTGAGCGTGCCGCTCGCCGCGGCTGCGGCCGCTGCGCTGCTCGTCACGGGGTGCGGCGGCGACGACGGGTCGAGCCCGGCTGCTTCGGCTGCCGCCGCCGCCGCGACGTCGGCCGGCGCCAGCACGTCGGCCAACACCACCGCAACGGCCGCCGCGGCCGACCAGCCGTACGTCGACAACGACGTGTACGGCACCGGGCCGAACGACGCGGTCACGGATTCCACGGAAGGGGCGGCCGTCGTGCACCGGACGGTCACGATCGGCGGCAAGACCATCAAGTACACGGCCACCACGGGCCACCTGACGACGATCGATCCGGTCACGTCGGCACCGAACGCGAAGATGTTCTACGTCGCGTACACGCAGGACAATCCGGATCCGTCGAAGCCGCGCCCGGTCACGTTCTTCTACAACGGCGGCCCCGGCTCGTCGTCGGTCTACCTGCTGCTCGGCTCGTACGGGCCGAAGCGCCTGCAGTCGTCGTTCCCGAACTTCACGCCGCCCGCGCCGTACAAGCTGCTCGACAACCCGGACAGCCTGCTCGACCGTACCGACCTCGTGTTCATCAACCCGGTCGGCACCGGTTACTCGGCGGCGATCGCCCCGGCGAAGAACAAGGACTTCTGGGGCACCGACCAGGACGCCCGCTCGATCGACCGCTTCATCCAGCGCTACCTGACCAAGTACTCGCGCTGGAATTCGCCGAAGTTCCTGTACGGCGAGTCGTACGGCACCGCGCGCAGCGCGGTCGTGTCGTGGGTGCTGCATGAGGACGGCATCGACCTGAACGGGATCACGCTGCAGTCGTCGATCCTCGACTACGCGAACGCGCTGTCCGCGCCGGGCACGTTCCCGACGCTCGCGGCCGATGCGTTCTACTGGAAGAAGACGACGCTCAACCCGACGCCGACCGACCTCGACGCGTACATGGTCCAGGCCCGCAACTACGCGGACAACACGCTCGCGCCGCTCGCGCAGAAGCCGAACCCGCAGGACGGCGGCTTCGTGAACGTGCGCCTGAACCTGAACCTGCAGACCGCGCAGCAGATGGGCGCGTACATCGGCACGGATCCGACGTCGCTGATCCAGACGTTCGGCAACCCGGCCGCGCTCGGCAACGTGCCGTCGTCGAACGACAACCCGCCGTACACGTTCTTCCTGACGCTCGTGCCGGGCACGCAGATCGGCCAGTACGACGGTCGCGCGAACTTCACGGGCAAGGGCATCGCGCCGTACATCCTGCCGAACTCGGGCAGCAACGATCCGTCGATTACGAACGTCGGCGGCGCGTACACGGTGCTGTGGAACAGCTACATCAACACCGACCTCAAGTACACGTCGACGTCGTCGTTCGTGGACCTGAACGACCAGGTCTTCAACAACTGGGACTTCAGCCACACGGATCCGACCGGCGCGAACAAGGGCGGCGGCAATACGCTGTACACGGCGGGCGACCTGGCGTCGACGATGAGCGTGAACCCGGACCTGAAGGTGCTGTCGGCAAACGGCTATTTCGACGCCGTCACGCCGTTCCACCAGACGGAGCTGACGCTCGCGCAGATGCCGCTCGACCCGACGCTCAAGGCGCAGAACCTGACGATCAAGAACTACCCGTCGGGCCACATGATCTACCTGAACGACGCGTCGCGGACCGCGCTGAAGGGTGATCTCGCCAACTTCTACGACGGCATCCTCGCCAATCGCACGGCGCTGCAGCGCGTGCTGAAGCTGCAGATGCGCACGCAACAGCTCAAGCAGCAGAAGTTGCAGCAGCAGGGGCAGTAAGCGCTGTGGGCGGCTTGCGCCGCCCCGGATGGACGACAGCCCGATCGGCGCAGGCCGGTCGGGCTGTTTTTATGTGCGGCGGGCGATGGGCCGGCCGCGAAATGGCATCAACCCGTTGAGGACAGCGCAGTCGCGCCGCGTGTTACGCCAGCACGAGCCGCACGCCAACCGCGACGAGCGTCGAGGCGAGCAGGTTGCGCAGCAGCCGCTCGGGCGCGCGCGCCGACAGCAGGCTGCCGAGCACGATGCCGGGCAGCGAGCCGAGCAGCAGCGACAGCAGCATCGACCAGTCGACCGAGCCGAGCAGCCAGTGCCCCATGCCCGCGACGAGCGTGAGCGGCACCGCGTGCGCGATGTCGGAGCCGACGATGCGGGTGGTCGCGAGCGCTGGATACAGCAGCAGAAGCACGGTCACGCCGATCGCGCCCGCGCCGACCGACGTCATCGACACGAGCATGCCGAGCACGGCGCCCGTCAGCACGGTCGACCACAGCGTGCGCGCGGGGCTCGGCACGAGCGGATTGCGTGCGGCGAACGCGGTGAGCTGTGGCCGGAAGATCAGCGCGAGCGACGTGAGCAGCAGCGCGATGCCGAGCACGAGCTGGATCATCCGCGCGGTGCCCGGCGTGTTCATCCCGTGCGTATGCAGCCACCACAGCGTGACGGCCGCGGCCGGGACGCTGCCCGCCGCGAGCCGGCCCGTGATGCGCCAGTCGATCGAGCCTTTCAGGCCATGGACGAGCGTGCCGGTGGCCTTGGTCGCGGCCGCGTACAGCAGGTCGGTGCCGACCGCCGTTGCCGGGTGGACGCCGAACAGCAGCACGAGGATCGGCGTCATCAACGAACCACCGCCAACGCCCGTCAGGCCGACGAGGATGCCGACGAACAGGCCGGACAACGAGTACAGCAAATCGATATGGGGAAGCGACATCGGAAGCGGACAGTTATGCGGCGACGGTTATGCGGCGTTCGGCGGCGGCACGTGGCCGCGGCGCGCGCGTCAAAGTCCGCCATTGTCGCAAATGTGGCGGGTCGATGTACGACTGCGTTAGAAATCGGTGGGGAAAGCCCGTGGCGCGGGCATCCGGCCTGAAATAAAACAGGCGTTTGAGCGGAGCGGGGGCGGGGTGGCCGTCTTCCTCGCGACTGATCCGCCCGAAACGCCCGGTGAAGCGAGAGCGAGTGTCCGGCCCGGCACGTATAAAAAAGGGCGCGACGGTGCGCGCCCTGGTTCGAGAGGGGCGGCGGTCGATGCCACCCGCCGCCGGTCGCCGGTCAGTGCATCGCGGGGCCGACGCCGCCGACCGCGCCCTGCTGCCGGATGCGCAGCGCGAGGCCGATCAGCGCGGCGGCGGCGGCGAACGCCGCGCCGAACGCGAAGGCCGCATGGTAGCCGCCGTTCAGCGCGTCGAGCGGCGCGTGCGTCGCCGCGAGCACGTCGGTGCGGGCGGCCGCGAGGCTCGCGAGCACGGCGAGGCCGAGCGCGCCGCCCATCATGAACGCGGTGTTGACGATCCCCGACGCGAGCCCGGAATCGGCCGGATCGACGTCGCTCATCGCGGCGAGCAGCATCGGGTTGAACGCGACGCCCGCGCCGATGCCGAGCAGCGTCATGCCGGGCAGCACGTGCCAGACGAAGCCGCCGTCCACCGGCGCACGCGAGAACAGTGCGAGGCCGCACGCCGCGATCAGCAGGCCGGCCGCGATCGGGCCGCGGATGCCGAAGCGCATCACGATCCGCGCGGATAGCCCGAGCGAGAACGCGGCCATGATCAGGTTCGCCGGCAGGAACGCGAGGCCGACCTGCAGCGGCCCGTAGCCGAGCACGCGCTGCATGTACAGCGCGGACAGGAAGAACCACGCGAACATCGCGGCCGCCCACAGCACGGCGATCACGTTCGCGAGCGCGACGTTGCGCGAGGCGAACAGCGAGAGCGGCATCAGCGGATGTGCGGCGCGTGCCTCGATCGCGATGAACAGCGCGAGCAGCGCGGCGGCCGCGCCGATCAGCGCGACGGTCTGCGTCGACAGCCAGCCGGCCTCGTTGCCGCCGACGATCCCGTAGACAGCGAGCATCAGCGATGCAGTGACGGTGATCGCACCCGCGACGTCGAGCCGCGCGTTGCCGGCCGGCGCGCGCAGGCGTGGCAGCAGCGCGACGCACATCGCATAGACCGCGATGCCGATCGGCAGGTTGACGAGGAAGATCCAGTGCCACGACAGCGAGCTCGTCAGCAGCCCGCCGAGCAGCACGCCGATGCTGCCGCCACCCGCGCAGACGAAGCCGTACACGCCCATCGCGCGGGCGCGTTCGCCGGGCTCGGTGAAGAGATTCATGATCAGCGACAGCGCGACGGCCGATACGACCGCGCCGCCGATCCCCTGCACCGCGCGCGCGGCGATCAGCATCGCCTGCGATTGCGCGAGGCCGCACGCGAGCGATGCGAGCGTGAAGACGACGAGGCCGGCGAGGAACATGCGCCGCTGGCCGTACAGGTCGCCGAGCCGTCCACCGAGCAGCAGGCAGCCGCCGAACGTCAGCAGGTACGCGTTGACGACCCACACGAGGGC
Organism: Burkholderia sp. AU27893; assembly: GCF_002223205.1. Taxonomy (NCBI): domain Bacteria; kingdom Pseudomonadati; phylum Pseudomonadota; class Betaproteobacteria; order Burkholderiales; family Burkholderiaceae; genus Burkholderia; species Burkholderia sp. AU27893. Next base: position 927,398 of record NZ_NKFD01000001.1, read on the forward strand.
CGTCTCGGTGAAATGGAGGTCGGTGCTGATCGACGGCAGTGCAACGTTCACGATCGTGCTGTCGAGCACGATCATCAGCACGCCGAGGCAGAGGACGATCAGCGCGTACCAGCGCTTCTCGCCGTGAATCCCGTGGGTCATGGGCTTGCCGCCTTCTGATAGTTATTTGAAAGGCTGCATTGTAGACCCCCTCGGCGCGGGCTTCCTGCCGGTTTGTGGCAGCAGCGATGCGTAGTCGCGCGTCCGCGCGGGACGCGCGCGATGGATGTGACGGGCGTTACGAGCGCGCCGGCAGTTCGCAGCCATCGGGGCCGCACGCGGCTGCGTCGCCGCCGTCGAGTTCGACGATGCCGTCGCGCCATGCCTGGTCGAGCGCCTGCGCGAACGCGTCGGCCGGTTGCGCCCCCGACACCGCGTAGCGGCCGCCGAACACGAACAGCGGCACGCCGCGCCCGCCGATCTGCGCGGCGCGCGCGGCATCGGCTTCGACTTCGGCGCGGTACAGGTCGCTGCGCAGCACGGCTTCGACGGCCGAGCGCTCGAGCCCCGCTTCGACCGCGAATTCGGTCAGCTCGGCGTGATCGAACAGCGAGCCGTGCTCGCAGAAATACGCGCGGTACAGCCGCTCGGTCAGCGCGTGCGCGCGGCCCGTCGCCTCCGCGAGCTTCACGAGCCGGTGCCCGTCGAGCGTATCGCCGACGAGCGTGCCGGGCAGGTCGTAGCGCAGCCCGACGCTCGCGGCCGCATCGGTCACCTGGTGCAGCATCTGGTCGACCTGCGCGGGCGACATCCGGTACTTGCCGCCGAGCATCGCCTCGACCGGCTCGACGGGCTGGCCGGGCATCAGCCGGTACGCGCGCAGCGCGACGTCGACGCGGTCGGCGTGCGCGAACGCGGCGAGCGCCTCGTCGAAGCGGCGCTTGCCGATCCAGCACCACGGGCAGATCAGGTCGGACCAGATTTCGACGGTCAGGGTCGGGCGGGCAGTCGGGGCGGGAGCGGTCGTCATGGGCAATTCCGGGCAGCAAAAAATGTAACCGGGACTATATCATTTTGTACTTCGACGCTTCGTCCCGGCCGGGCGGCCATGCGGTCATATGAAGCGGGCGCCCGGCGTATCACGAAGCATAGACGCGGAAGCGGCGCCCCGATAGCGAATGCCGAGGCCCGGCCGTCGCCGCGTGCGGCGGCGAACCGGCCCGAAGGGGGGCGCTTACGCGTCGCCCTGCGTTTCCTTCAGGTGCTTGAGGTGCTTGTAGACCGTCGCGCGGCCCATCCCGAGCACGTTCGCGACGTAGTTCGCCGCGCTCTTGCCGCGGAACGCGCCCTCCGCGTAAAGCGCTTCGACGAGCTCGCGCCGGTGCTCGCGCGTGAGCCCGTTCAGCCCGACCTGCCGCTCGCGCAGCCAGCCGTGCAGGAACGTGTTGATGCGCTCCTGCCAGTCGTCGCGGAACAGCTCGTCCGGCTGCGCGACGACGCCCGCGCCCTTGATGAACAGGTCGAGCGTCGCGCGCACCTCGTCGAACACCGCGATGTTGAAGTTGATGCACATCATCCCGGCCGGGCGGCCTTCGTCGTCGAACAGCACGTTGCTCACGCAGCGCATCCGCCGGCCGTCCCAGTTCAGCTTCTCGTACGGGCCGATCACGCGCTCACGCGCGGAATGATCGATTTCCTCGAGTGCGGAATCGTCGCCGACCTCGCGCTTGGACAGGTTGTTTGCGAGATACAGCACGGTCTGGTCGTGCAGGTCGTGAATCACGACTTCCGCGTACGGGAAGAACAGCGCGGCGATACCGTCGGCGATCGGCGCATAGCGGGTGAGCAGCAGGTCTTTGACGGGGGATTTCTTCTTGCGCATCGGGTTCGCCATCTCGGGTGGGCGGGAGCCGGGCAGCGCATCGGGCCGGCGTGCCGGCGCACCGTTGGCCGGCATGCCCGTGCGCCCGCGCGCGGCCGCCGCGGCGGTTGCGCCATTGTATCGGCCCCGCGCGCGCGTGCCGCTCATGCGCGTGCCAGGTGCGTGTACAGCGCGTGCGCGATCGCGATGTCCTCGAGCCCGAGGCCGATCGAGCGGAAGAACGCGTGACGGGCATACGACGGTGCCGGGCAGGTGCCGGCGACGAGCGCGGGCAGGTCGCCGGCGATCCGCGCGGCGTCCCAGCCGTGTTCGGCCGCCGCGATCTGCATCTCGCCGGCGCTCGCGGGCGTCGTATGCCGGTAGTCGCAGTACACGTCCATGTCGGGCAGCCAGGCGGGCGGGATCTCGTGGGCGCGCGCGACGTTCGTGCTGATCGACGTGACGAGCGCGGGGCGCGTGAGCATCCCGTCGCCGAGCACGGGCGTGCCCGACGACGTGCACAGCATCACGACGTCCGCGTCGCGCACGCAGGCTTCGACGCTCGCCGCGGCGCGCGCGCGCGGATCGAGTTGCGCGAGTGCCGCCTGCTGCGCCGCGTCGCCGGCGAGCGACGGCGAGTACACGCGGATCGTCTCCCAGTCGCGCAAGGCCGCCGTGTGCCGCAGGTGCGCGAGGCCGGCCGCGCCCGCGCCGACGATCGCGAGATGGCGCGCGGCGCGCGGCGTGAGGCAGTCGACCGCGAGCGCGGTCGTGCCGGCCGTGCGCTCGATGGTGAGCAGCCCGGCGTCGCACCACATCAACGGCTGGCCCGTGCGCATCGACATCAGCGCGGTCCACGCGGTGACGATCGGTTTCCCGTCGGGCTTGCCGCCCGTCACGACATACGGCGACAGCTTCGCGCCGAATACCTGCGCGTCGGCGAGCGCGCCGAGATACGTGATGAAGTCGCCGGCCTGGTCGGGAAACAGCGTCAGCGTTTGCGGCGGCTGCACCGCGCGCGCCGCGGCGAGCGACGCGAACATGCTGCGCAGCGTGCCGAGCACGTCGAGCGACGGCAGGGCCGCGCGCACCGCGGCTTCGTCGACGGTCAGCGGCAGGGTCGGGGCGGTTTGCGTCATGGGGACATCTCCGGTCGGGGCCGGACAGGACAGTCTCGATCGACGGTGTCCGGCAGTGTTCGTGATGGACGAAAAGTCTAATATAGACAAACGAAGTCGGGAGAATTTTTCTTTTCGAGATGCCGTTCCGTCGCGTGGTTCGGAAAAATGGCAGGTAAATCAATGGGGTAAGGACGGGTATCGAATTTTCGACGTCGCGTATCGGGGCACGATTCTCGTATCCCCTATAGTCTATAGTAGACTTTGAGTCTATATTTCGTGTGCAGGACACGACACGTCGCCGCGTGGCGGCTGCCTGGTTCGAATGCCGATCCGACCTCCGGCCCGGGCCGTCGTGTACCGATCTTCATCGCCTCAATCCGGAACGGAAGGACCGTCATGAACTGGAAGCTCTCCTTTTGCGCCGCTGCGGCGCTTGCCTGCGCGGCCGTCACGGCCCATGCGGAACAGACCACGTTGCGCTTCGGCATCGAAGCCGCCTATCCGCCGTTCGAGAGCAAGACGCCGGCCGGCCAGCTGCAGGGCTTCGACGTCGACATCGGCAACGCGGTGTGCGCGAAGCTGAACATGAAATGCGTGTGGGTCGAGAATGCGTTCGACGGCCTGATCCCGGCGCTGCAGGCGCGCAAGTTCGACGTGATCAACTCGGCGATGAACATCACGTCGAAGCGCCGGCAGAGCATCGACTTCACGCCGGCGATCTACGTGGTGCCGATCGTGACGATCGCGAAGCACGGTTCGCCGTTGCGGCCCGACGTCGCGAGCCTGCGCGGCAAGCACGTCGGCGTGCTGCAGGGCTCGTCGCAGGAGGATTTCCTGAAGGCGCACTGGGCCAACGCGGGCGTGGCCGTCGTGTCGTACCAGGATCAGGACCAGATTTATGCCGACCTCGTCGCGGGGCGTCTCGACGCGGCCGTGCAGGAAGCGCAGACCGCGCAGGACGGTTTCCTCGACAAGCCGGCCGGGCGCGACTACCAGATCGTCGGCGAGCCGCTGAAGGATCCGGCGACGCTCGGTGAAGGCACGGGCTTCGGGATGCGCAAGAACGACAAGGCGCTGCAGGCGAAGGTCGTCGGCGCGCTCGACGCGCTGAAGAAGGACGGCACGCTCAGCGCGCTGTCGCAGAAGTACTTCAAGCGCGACATCGTCTCGAAGTAATCGCAATCACCGCCGTGCGCCGGCCGCCGCGCCGGCGCGTGTCGCATCGAATCTCGACGCAGTACGGGGAACCATGGATTTCGACGTCATCGTTCTGGGGGCCGGCATCGTCGGCGTGTCGTCGGCGCTGCATCTGCAGGATCGCGGGCTGCGCGTCGCGCTCGTCGATCGGCGCGCGCCCGGCGAGGAAACGAGCCACGGCAATGCGGGGCTGATCGAGCGCTCGTCGGTCGTGCCGTACGCGTTTCCGCGCCGGCTCGGCACGCTGCTGCGCTATGCGCGCAACCGCTCGGTCGATCTCTACTGGGACTACCGCGCGCTGCCCGCATATGCGGGCTGGCTCTCGCGCTTCTGGCGCGAATCGTCGCCGCAGCGGCTCGCGGCCGCCGCGCGCGACCTGTTACCGCTCGTCGCGGCGAGCGTCGTGGAGCACGACGCGTTGCTCGCGCGCACCGATGCGCAGCCGCTCGTGCACGACGGCGGGTGGATCGAGGCGTTCCGTTCGCCCGCGCTGTTCGATGCGGAAACGCGCGCGCAGCAGCGCGTGGCCGACGCGCACGGGCTGCGGATGACGGTGCTCGACGCACGTGCGTTGCGGGCGCGCGAGCCCGGTATCGGCGACGCGTTCTGCGGCGCATTCCACTGGCAGGACCCGAAGACCGTGTCGAGCCCGGGCGGGCTGACCAAGGCCTACGCGCGGCTGTTCGAGCGCGACGGCGGCACGTTCGCACTCGGCGATGCCAGGACGCTCGTGCAGGTGGATGACGGCTGGCAGGTCGGTACCGAGCACGGGCCGATTTCGGCGCGCTCGGCCGTGGTGGCGCTCGGGCCGTGGTCCGATCACGTGTTCGAGCCGCTCGGCTACCGAATTCCGCTGCGCGCGAAGCGCGGCTATCACATGCACTACCGGCCGACGCGCGCGCCGCTGAACGTGCCCGTGTGCGATACCGAGGCAGGTTTCGTCGTCGCGCCGATGGAAGGCGGCCGCCTGCGGCTCACCACCGGCGTCGAGATCGCGCCGCGCGGCGCACCGCCGACCGGCGTGCAACTCGCGCGCGCCGAACCGTTGGCGCGTGACGCGTTCGGCATCGGCGAGCGGCTCGATCCCGAGCCGTGGCTCGGGATGCGGCCGTGCACGCCCGACATGCGCCCGGTGATCGGGCCCGCGCCGCGCCATCGCCACCTGTGGTTCGCGTTCGGTCATTGCCATCACGGGCTCACGCTCGGCCCCGCAAGCGGACGCCTGCTCGCCGAAATGATGACGGGCGCGCCGACCTATATCGATCCCCATCCGTACCGGCCCGCGCGTTTCGGCTGATCCGGCGGCGCGCGTTGCGTCGCGCGCGCCGGCCTTCACAATGTTTCAGTTTGCTATCCGAATTATCGGAAATCGTGCGATCGGAAATGATCTGCGTAATCGGCAAGAAAGATAATCGCGAAATAAATAAAATCAACAAATCGGCGATTTATCAATGCATTTTCATATTGGTGAAATGCGTAATGAGCAGCCGCTCGTGACGGTGTCGCACGTCGTTGCAGCGGATGTTCCGGTGTTACGCGGAATGTACCCGGAACACGTTACCACGGGGCTCGCAAACGTTACGTTACATCCGCGTTCCGTCGACCTTTTTCATCAGATGATTGCGGCGCCAGGGCCGTGTATTTCGTCTGAAATCGATTAAAAAGGCGTTATTGGCCGTCAATAGGCAGACGAATCAATCCTGTTTTTCGAATTGGCACACTTCGTGCAATCGGTCCCCATGCTTTATCAACGTTGTGCCAACCGAGATGGGGAAAATAAAGATGGGACACAATTTGAAATTGACGGGTGTAGCGCTGTCGGTCGCGACGGTGTTCGGGGTACTGGCTTCGGGTTCCGCGATGGCGGGGGCCCTTGATGCGCTGCCGATTCCGCAAGTGATCGTCAACCCGCCGACGAACAGCGTGTCGGTCGGGTTGGTCGCGACGGGGACGTCGCCGCTGGGCTCGGTCACCGTGGCGGCAGGCGGGGCAGGCGCGATCCAGACGTCGCTGGGCGATCCCGGCCAGGTACTGTCGGGCGCCGTGGGGGCGGTGACGAGCGCACTCGGCGGTGGCGGCGGCACGGTGCAGCCGCTCGCGCCGGTCCAGGGTGTGCTGAATCAGGTGACGGGTGCGCTGAGCGGCGGCAACCCGGCAGGTGCGTTGACCGGTGCGCTGAATACGGCGACGGGGACGCTGAGCAATGCGGTTGGCACGGTAACGGGGGCACTGGGTAATGTCGGCGGTGGGGCGAACCCGCTGGCGCCGGTTCAAGGTGTTGTCAATCAAGTAACGGGTGCGCTCGGTGGCGGCAACCCGGCGGGTGCATTGACTGGCGCACTCGGTACGGTGACGGGCGCACTGGGGGGCATCGGCGGTGGCGCGGACCCGCTGGCGCCGGTGCAAGGTGTCGTTAATCAAGTGACGGGCGCGCTCGGTGGCGGAAATCCGGCTGGCGCGTTGACCGGGGCACTTGGTACGGTGACGGGTGCACTGGGCGGTATCGGCGGTGGTTCGAACCCGCTGGCGCCGGTGCAAGGCGTCGTCAATCAAGTGACGGGTGCACTCGGCAGCGGCAACCCGGCAGGTGCATTGACTGGCGCACTCGGTACGGTGACGGGCGCGCTGGGCGGTATCGGCGGTGGTTCAAATCCGCTGGCGCCGGTTCAGGGTGTCGTGAATCAAGTGACGGGTGCGCTCGGTGGCGGCAACCCGGCAGGCGCACTGACCGGTGCCCTTGGCACGGTGACGGGCGCGCTGGGCGGTATCGGCGGTGGTTCAAATCCGCTGGCGCCGGTTCAAGGTGTCGTCAATCAAGTGACGGGTGCGCTCGGTAGCGGCAACCCGGCAGGTGCGTTGACCGGTGCGCTGAACACGGCGACCGGGGCACTGAGCAACGCACTCGGTACGGCAACGGGTGCGCTCGGCGGTATCGGCGGCGGCTCGAACCCGCTGGCGCCGGTTCAAGGTGTCGTCAATCAAGTGACGGGTGCGCTCGGTAGCGGCAACCCGGCTGGCGCGTTGACTGGTGCCCTTGGCACGGTGACGGGTGCACTGGGCGGTATCGGTGGCGGCTCGAACCCGCTGGCGCCGGTTCAAGGTGTCGTCAATCAAGTGACGGGTGCGCTCGGTGGCGGCAACCCGGCAGGCGCACTGACCGGCGCGCTCGGCGCGGTGACGGGTGCGCTGGGCGGTATCGGCGGCGGCGCGGATCCGCTGGCACCGGTACAAGGCGTCGTGAACCAAGTCACGGGCGCGCTCGGCAGCGGCAATCCGGCCGGTGCACTGACCGGCGCTCTCGGCACGGTGACGGGTGCACTGGGTGGTATCGGTGGCGGCTCGAACCCGTTGGCACCGGTACAAGGTGTCGTGAATCAAGTGACGGGCGCACTCGGCAGCGGCAACCCGGCCGGTGCACTGACCGGTGCCCTCGGCACGGTGACGGGCGCACTGGGCGGCATCGGCGGCGGCTCGAACCCGCTTGCGCCGGTACAAGGCGTCGTGAATCAAGTCACGGGCGCACTCGGCAGCGGCAATCCGGCAGGCGCGCTGACCGGCGCTCTCGGCACGGTGACGGGTGCACTGGGTGGTATCGGTGGCGGCTCGAATCCGTTGGCACCGGTACAAGGCGTCGTGAATCAAGTGACGGGCGCGCTCGGCAGCGGCAATCCGGCAGGCGCGCTGACCGGCGCTCTCGGCACGGTGACGGGCGCACTGGGCGGCATCGGTGGCGGCTCGAACCCGCTGGCACCGGTACAAGGCGTCGTGAACCAAGTCACGGGCGCACTCGGCAGCGGCAATCCGGCAGGCGCACTGACCGGCGCACTCGGCACGGTGACGGGCGCACTGGGCGGCATCGGTGGCGGCTCGAACCCGCTGGCGCCGATCCAGAGCGTCGTCGACCAGGTCACGGGTACGCTCGGTAGCGGCAACCCGGCCGGTGCACTGAGCAACGCGGTCAACACGATCACGGGCACGCTCGGCAACGTCGGCGGCGCGGGAAGCCCGCTGGCGCCGGTGCAGGGCGTCGTCACGCAGCTCGCCGGCACGCTCGGCGGTGCGGGAAGCCCGCTGGCGCCGGTGCAAGGCGTCGTGAACCAGGTCGTCGGCACGCTGTCCGGCGCCGGTGGCGGTAGCCCGATCACGCCGATCACGAACCTCGTCAACGGCCTGCAGAACGCGCTGCCGACGGGCGGCAACGCAGTCGGCGCGCTGAACGGCGCACTGGGCTCGGTGACGGGCGCACTCGGCAACCTCGGCGGCTCGAACCCGCTGGCACCGGTACAGGGCGTCGTGAACCAGGTCGTCGGCACGCTCGGCAGCAGCAACGCCGTCGGCACGGCCACGAACGCACTGGGTAACGCGGTCGGCTCCGTCGTGGGCGCACTCGGCAACCTCGGCGGTTCGAACCCGCTGGCGCCGGTACAGGGCGTCGTGAACCAGGTGGTCGGCACGCTCGGCAACCTCGGCGGCTCGAACCCGCTGGCGCCGGTGCAAGGCGTCGTCAACCAGGTCGTCGGCACGCTGTCGGGCGCGACGGGCAGCAACCCGATCGCACCGATCACGAACCTCGTGAGCGGCCTGACGGGCGGCAGCAACCCGGCCGGCGCACTGACCGGTGCGCTCGGTTCGGTGACGGGCGCACTCGCGAACGGTCCGGCGGCCCTCGGGCAGGCGGCCGGCGCGCTGTCGGGCGCGGCCGGTTCGACGGCAGCGGCGGGCGGCAGCCTGCTCGGCTCGGGCGCGAACGCGGCCGGCGGCACGGCGGGTGCCGTCGGCTCGCTGCTGACGACGGGCGCCAACGCGACGGCGACGGTCGTCAACGCGGTCGGCACGACGGTGGGCACGGCGCTCGGCTCCGCGCCGGGCCTGTCGGTCACGCCGCATTCGGGCAACAGCGCGCCGGGCAACCCGCTCGCGCCGGTGTCGTCGCTGCTCCAGTCGCTGACGGGCGCACTGCCGAAGTAACTTCCCGCGCACGCACGGCGGAGCCGGATCTGCCGCCGTGCGCAACGGGCCGCACAACGCGGCATGACATCGCTGTCATGCCGCGTTGTCTTTTGGTGCCCCTTTTTCTTTCGTCGCACGAATGGTTGCTGCTGCCGCCAGCGACGCTCGCCGGCCGGCGTGGAATAACCGGTCGCCTCCATCCGTTTACCTACCGAATCCCGGCAGCGCCGGCCGGCCGGATAATGGTCGTGACGAAGCCGATTGTCCCGGCCGGTTCCGCCGTGTCGCGATGCCGTGTCAAGGAGAAAGGGCATGAAACGGATACTCGTCGTCGCCGCGCTGACGGCGTCAATCGTGCGGCCGGCCGCCGCGGAACCACCGCGAGCCGGCGAAGGAAAGCTCGTCGACGCAGATCGCATGACGCTGTACGTGTTCGATCGCGATGCGCCCGGCAAGAGCGCGTGCGACAGCGCGTGCGCGGCCAACTGGCCGCCTGCGCGCGCCGACGCGTACGACAAGCCAGTGGGCGCGCTGAGCCTCGTCGCGCGGGACGACGGCAGCAAGCAATGGGCGTACCGCGGGCGCCCGCTCTATCGCTGGAAGCTGGATCACAAGCCCGGCGACGCGGGCGGCGACGGGGTCGGCGGCATGTGGCACGTCGCGCGTCCGTGACGACGCGTGGTGGGGCGCTACGCGAGGCATCCTGATGAGCTACGAATCGGATCTGCTGGTGTGGTTGCCGCATCTCACGCGTTATGCGCGTGCGCTGACGGGTGACCGCGCCTGGGCGGACGATCTCGTGCAGGACACGCTCGAGCGGGCGCTGAACCGCCCGCCGCGCGACGGCGGCAACCTGCGCGCGTGGCTGCTGACGTTGCTGCGGCACCGCTTCATCGACCAGTTGCGCGCGCGGCACGAGATCGCGGTCGACGACGCGACGGCGCCGTGGCAGACGATGGCCGCACCGGCCGGCGAAATCGGCGGGCTGGTGCTGCGCGACGTGCAGCGCGCGCTGTACCGGCTGCCGGTCGAACAGCGCGAGGTGCTGCTGCTGGTCGCGCTTGAGGAATTGAGCTATCGCGATGCCGCGGCGGTGCTCGGCGTCCCGGTGGGAACGGTGATGTCGCGGCTTGCACGGGCGCGCGGGCAGATGCGCGTGCTGTTGTCCGACGAGCCGCCGGCGCACGGCACGGCGGCATTACGGGTGATCGGGAAAACATGATGGACGATCCGCACAAGCCTTCGAACGAGCGGGACGACGATGCGTCGGCGCAACTGCTGTCCGCGTTGCTGGATGGCGAGCTGTCCGGGCACGAGCGTCGCGAGGTGCTCGAGCGCGTGCTGGCCGATCCGCAGGAGGCCGAACGATTCGCGCATTATCGGGCGCAGCGCGACGCGCTGCAGGCGCTGTTCCCGCTGCCGGCCGCCGCGCCCGCGCTGTTCGTGCAACGTCGTGCGCCGCGCCGGCGCGGGATCGCCTATGCGTTCGCGGGGCTCGCGGCCGGGCTGCTGATCGGTGTCGCGCTGCATACGGGCTGGGTGGCGTTTGGTGGTGAACCGGCGTTCGCCGCACGCGCGGATGCCGCCTATGCGACGTACGTGACCGACCGCGACCATCCGGTCGAGGTCGGGGCGGGCGACCCTGACCATCTCGTCGCGTGGCTGTCCGCGCGTCTCGGGCGGCCCGTGCGTGCGCCGTCGCTCCACGAATACGGTTACCGGTTGCTCGGCGGCCGGCTGCTCCCCGGCGAACCGGGGCCGGCCGCGCAACTCATGTACCAGCGCGCGGACGGCGAGCGCGTGACGCTGTACATGACGGCCTACGACACACGGCGTCTCGCGCCGAAGGCGATGTCGGCCGGCGGCCGCTACACGTATTTCTGGTCGGATCGCGGGATGGGCTACGCATTGTCCGGCCAGGGCGACGAACGGCGCCTGCGCGAACTCGCGATCGACGCGTGCGGCGCGCTAGGCGGCCCGACCGACGCGTGGAAGGGGTAACGCGCGTGGCGCCGCCGGCAGGGAGCAGGTGATGAAGACGACGATGACGAAGGGGCGCGTGCCGATGCTGGCGCTGGCGCTGGCGGCGCTCGTCGCGGGCACGGCGCTTGCGCAGGCGGACGGTGATACGCCGCTGCGCGTGCCCGTCGGCGCCGACGGCGTGCAACGGGTGGCGATCGTCGGCGGCAGCTATTTCTTCCGACCGAACCACGTGATCGTGCGGGCGCACGTGCCGGTCGAGCTGACCGTGTCGGCCGAGCCCGGCCCGGTGCCGCACAGCTTCGAAATCGATGCGCCGCAGGCCGGCATCGCGGTGCACACCGCGCTCGGCACGACGCCGAAGACGTTTCGCTTCACGCCGACGCAGCCGGGCCGGTTCGCCTACTATTGCACGCATCGGCTGCTGTTTTTCAGGAGCCATCGCGAGCGCGGGATGGAAGGCGTGCTCGATGTCGAGGCGGCGCCGTGATCGCCGCGTTGCTGGCCGCGAGCCTGATAGGAGCGAGCATGACCGCCGATCCCGTGACCGTTGCGCAGGCGCATTTCGACCACGTCCGCTCGTACCGCGCGACGATCCGCTCGTCCGCGCGCGGCGGCGAGCGCACCGAAATCCATTACGCGTACCTGAAACCGGGCTTCGTCCGGATGGATTTCGTGTCGCCGCATCACGGCGCGGTGCTCGCGTACGATCCCGACGACGGCAAGGTGCGGCTGCGTCCGTTCGGCGTGCATGCGCCGCCCGCGCTGACGCTGTCGCCGTCCAATCCGCTCGTGCGCGACCGCAGCGGCCACCGGGTCGACCGGTCGGACGTCGGCGAGCTGCTGCGCAACGTCCATGCGCTGCAGGAAGGCGGCGCGACGGTGACCGAAGGCGAGGAGGCCGTCGGCGGCCGGACCGCGCTGCGCGTGTCGGTCACGGGCGCGCCCGCGCACGCGGTCGACGGCGTGCATCGCTACCGGCTGTGGCTCGATACCGAGGACGGCTTTCCGCTGAAGGTCGTCAGTTTCGCGGACGGTGACGACGTGCCGCTCGAAACCGTGACGCTCGACGATATCGAAATCGACGTCGCGTTTCCCGAACGCTTCTTCGCGCCCTGAGCGGTGCGCTGACTCATGCCCGTGACGGGCATGCCGGAGGCTGCATGGCGGAATACCGGTTCTCGACGACCTGGCGCGTGGACGCGCCGCTCGCGCCGGTGTGGGACGCGATCTACCAGGTCGACCGCTGGCCCGACTGGTGGAAGGGCGCCGTGCGCACCGTCGAGATCGAGCCGGGCGACGCGCGCGGCGTCGGCGCGCTGCACCGTTATACGTGGAAGGGGGCGCTGCCGTACCGGTTGACCTTCGACATGCGCGTGCGACGCGTCGAGCCGCCGCATGTGCTCGAAGGCCGCGCGAGCGGCGCGATCGAAGGCGACGGATGCTGGTCGTTCGTCGCCGACGGCGCACGTACGATCGTGCGCTACGACTGGCACATCCGCACGCACGTGCGCTGGATGAATTGGCTGGAGCCGCTCGGTCGCCCGCTGTTCCGATGGAACCACGACATCGTGATGCGCGAAGGCGCGAAGGGGCTCGCGCGGCTGCTGGGCGCGACGGTCGAGACGGAGGGCCGGACCTTCCGGCCGTTGCCGGATGCGGGCTGCGCCGATGCCTGAACGCGGGTGAACGCGAGCAAACGCAAGTAAGCGCGAGCAAACGCACGTAAGCGCAAGTAAGCGCCCGCAGCGACGGCCCGCGCCGCTCAGCGCGCGTACGCCATCACCGCGCCATCCACCACCAATGCGACACGTTCGCCGACGGCCGGACACCGGTGTCCCGGCACGCGTGCGCGCACGCGTACGTCGCCATCGGCATCGAGGCGCACGAGCACGTCGGCGTCCTGGCCCGCGAACTGCGCGGCTTCGACACGCGCCGTATGGCCGCGCGCCGCGTCGCCGTGCGTGACCGGCACGATGCCGATCTGCTCGGGACGCAGCATCGCATCGGCCGGCCCGTCGGGCAGCGGCGCGACGAGCGGCAGGTCGCCGAGCGCGCAGGCGATGCGCATGTTGCGCACACGCCCGGCGAGCAGCACCGCCTGCCCGACGAACGACGCGACGTCGCGCGTGACGGGCTGCCGGTACAGCGTCTGCGGTGCGGCCGTCTGCACGAGCCGGCCGTGCCACATCACCGCCACTTCGTCGCCGAGCGTCATCGCCTCGGGCTGGTCGTGCGTGACGAGCACCGAGGTCGCGCCTGCCGCGGCGAGCGCATCGGCGACCGCGCTGCGCGTTTCGTGGCGCAGCGACGTGTCGAGCGCGGAGAACGGTTCGTCGAGGATCACGAGCGACGGCTCGGGCGCGAGCGCACGAGCGAGCGCGACGCGCTGCTGCTGTCCGCCGGACAGTTGCTGCGGCGCACGGCTCGCATACGACGCGGGCAGCCCGACCATCTCGAGCAGTTCGTCGACGCGATGATGGCGCCGCCGCGCCGCGCGCGGCAGCCCGAACGCGATGTTGTCGGCCACCGACAGATGCGGAAACAGCGCGCCTTCCTGCGGCACGTAGCCGATCCGGCGCTGCTCGGGCGGTACGTGCACGTCGGGCGCCGCCACGCGGCGCCCGTCGATTTCGACGGTGCCGCGCTCGGCGCGCTCGAAGCCGCACAGCACGCGCAGCAGGGTCGTCTTGCCGCTGCCGGACGGGCCGAGCAGCGCGAGGCGCGAGCCGCGCCGCACCGTGAGGTCGATGTCGTGCAGGACGGTATGCGATCCGAACGATTTCGACAGGCCGTGGATGCGTAGTTCGCTCATGGGCGGTTCCGGGGAAAAAGGGCGGCGCTCAGTCGCGCACCGACGCGCGGCCGAGCAGCAGGAACAGCAGTCCCGATGCGCCGAGCGACAGCGCGACGAGCAGCGCCGCGTAGGGCGCCGCGGCGGAGAATGCAAGCGTTGCCGTATCGCTCCACACCTGCGTCGCGAGCGTGCGGGTGCCGATCGGCGACAGCAGCAGCGTCGCGTTGAGTTCCGTCACGACCGAGATGAACACCATCGTCGCGGCCGCGCCGAGGCCGGGCGCCGCGAGCGGCAGCACCACGCGCGTGAGCGTCGCGCGCCAGCCGAGGCCGAGCGAGCGTGCGGTTTCCTCGAGCCGGACCTGCACGTGCGACAGCGCGGCGCGCACGCTGACGACCGCGAGCGGCAGGAACAGGATCGCGTACGCGGCGACGAGCGCCGGAGCGCTCTGGTAGAGCGGCTGCAGCAGCCGCACGGTGATCGACACGATCGCCAGCGCGACGACGATGCCTGGCACGCCCTGCACGGTCATCGCGGTGCGCTCGAGGAGCGTCGCGACGCGGCCCGGATAGCGGACCAGCAGGAACGCGAGCGGCAGCGCGAGCAGCGTCGTGACGGCTGCCGCCATCAGGCCATAGCCGGACGACGCGAGCGTGGCCTGCCACAGCAGCTCGGGCAACACGTCGGCCGGCGTGACGGCGGCTGCGCCCTGTTGCGTGAGCCAGTAGCCGATCATCGCGAGCGGCACGCCGAGCGTTGCTGCCGCGAGCGCGGCGAACGCGACGGTGACGGGGCCGCGCAGACGGCCGAGCGGATAACGCATCGCGACGCGGCGCGCGGCGCGGTGCGTATGACCGTAGCGCGCATGGCCGCGAGCGCGAGCCTCGATCGCGAGGCACAGCAGGCATAGCGCGATCAGCACGCAGCCGAGCAGCGAGGCGCCGCCGCCGTCGAACGCGGTGCGGTATTCCGCATAGATCTCGGTCGTGAACGTGCGAAAACGCAGCAACTGGAATGCGCCGAACTCGGACAGCACGCCGAGCGCGACGAGCAGCATCCCGCCGCACAGCGCGGGGCGCAGCTGCGGCAGCACGACACGGAAGAAGGTATGCCACGGCGAGCAGCCGAGCGTGCGCGCGCTTTCTTCCAGCGCGGGATCGAGCTCGCGCAGCGCGGCGGCCACCGGCAGGTAGACGAGCGGGAAGTATGCGGAGCTCAGCACGATCAGCGCGCCGAGGAAATCCTGCAGGTCGAGGCTCAGCGATACCCACGCATAGCTCGTGATGAACGGCGGCACCGCGAGCGGCGCGGCCGCGAGCGCGGTCCACAGCGGCCGCGCGGGCAGGTCGGTGCGCTCGATGAACCACGCGAGCGCCGTGCCGAGCAGCGTGCACGCGAGGGTCACGGCGAGCGTGATCGACAGCGTGTTGACCAGCAGTTCGCCGACGAGCGGGCGCCACAGCAGCTCGATCGCATCGTCGACACCGAAGGTGGCCGCGCGATACAGCGTGAAGCCGAGCGGCAGCAGGATCGCGAGCGGCCCGCACGCAGCCGCGGCGACGAGCGCGCGTGACGGGCGGCGCCGTGTCGCGGTGGGCTCGCCGTCGCGTGCGGTGCTTGCCGTGCGGGACACGGCGTCGCTCATGGTCAGAGCAGGCCGGCCTGGCGCAGCAGCTTGCCGGCCTGGCTGTCGTCGCCGAGCTGTTCGAACGATAGTGCCGGCGGGCTCAGTTCGTTGAACGGCTTCAGGATCGGATCGGGCGCGACGCCCGGATGCAGCGGATACTCGAAGCTGATATGGCCGCCGGCCATCAGTTTCTGCGCGCGCTCGCTGACGAGATACGCGACGAACTTCTGCGCTTCCGGCTGGTGCTTCGACGCCTTCAGCACCGCGGCGCCGGACACGTTGACGGCCCCGCCGACGTCGCCCTTGCCGAAGTGGTAGATCGCGCTGCGGGTCGACTTGTCGCCGAGCTCGGCGTGCAGGCGATCCCAGTAGTAGTTGTTGACGATGCCGGTCAGCACGCCGCCGCGGTTGACGGCCGCCGTCACGCCTTCGTCGTCGTCGAAGATCTGCGCGTTGGCCTTCAGGCCCTTCAGCCATTGCAGCGTCGCGGCTTCACCGTGCAGCGCGAGCACCGCGCTCACGAGCGGCAGGAAGTCCGCGTCGCTCGGCGCGACGCCGACCTTGCCCTTCCATTCCGGCTTCGCGAGATCGAGCAGCGAAGCGGGCAGCTGCTGCGGCTGGATTTTCGCGGTGTTGTAGATGAGCACGTTCTCGCGCGCGAGCACGCCGACCCAGTTGCCGTCGGCCGGGTTGAAGCGCGCGGGCACCGACTGCAGCGTGGCGGCGTCGGTCTTCGCGAACAGGCCCTTGCGGTCGAGCAGCACGAGCTCCGGCGAGTTCTCGGTGAAGTACACGTCGGCCGGCGTGCGGTCGCCTTCCGCGACGAGTTGCGCGGCGAGCGCCGGGCCTTCGCCCGAGCGCACCTTCACGGTGATGCCGCTCTGCGCTTCGAAGTCCTTGACGAGCTGGTTGACGACCTGCTCGTGCTGCGCGTTGTACAGCGTGAGCGTCGCGGCATGTGCACGCGCCGCGTGCAGCGCGCCGGTCAGCATCAGCGCGGCGGCCGCCGCGGAAATCAGGTGCCGCAGCGGGCGGCTAACGGGTGAAGTGTTCATGTGGTTTTCAGCAGGTTGCACCCGGCCGGGCCGGGAAGGTGTGCGTTGCCTTGCGTTGTGCGTCGTCATGCCTCGAACAGCGCGGCGCCGATGTACGAACCCGGTTGCGCGCCCGGCGGGCACGCGAAGATCGCGCTGCCGACGTGCGTGGTGAACTGGTTCATGATGTCCAGCTTCGCGAGCTTCTCGTTGATCGGAATGAAGCCCTTGCGCGGGTCGCGCTGGTGCGCGACGAACATCAGCCCCGCGTCGTACTCGGTCTGCTGGCGCCACGGCGGCCAGCGCTCGATGTAGAAGTTCGTGCTGTCGTTGTACGAGTACGCACGGCGCAGGATCTGCGCGCCGTTGTTCAACTGCGGCGACGCGAGACGCGCGTGAGAATTGTCGGGAATCACCGGGTTGCCGTCCTTGTCGGCCGCATCGAGATCGAGTGCCTCGAACTCGTGCTTCTGGCCGAGCGGCGCGCCGCTGTACTTGTGACGGCCGACCACCTGCTCCTGGAAGCCGAGCTCCGTGTTGTCCCAGTGCTCGAGCGTGATGCGGATCCGGCGCACGACCGTGTAGGTGCCGCCGTTCATCCATGCCGGGCCTTCGCTGCCGGCCCACACGAATTCGTTCATCGCGGCCGGGTCGGACATCGGCGGGTTCATCGTGCCGTCCTTGAAGCCCATCAGGTTGCGCGGCGTTTCGCCGGGCTTGCCCGACGTGAAGCCGGCCTGGCCCCAGCGCATCTGCGTTGCCTTCGCGCCGAGGCGCACGAGCTGGCGCACCGCGTGGAACGCGACCTGCGCGTCGTCCGCGCACGCCTGGATGAACAGGTCGCCGCCGGTCTTTTCCGGCAGCAACTGGTCGCCGTTGAAACGCGGCAGGTCGACCAGCGCGGCGGGGCGATGCTTCGCGAGGCCATAGCGGTCCTTGCCGGCGAGCGCGAACATGCCGGGGCCGAAGCCGAACGTGATCGTCAGGCGCGCGGGGCCGAGGCCGAGCGCGTCGCCCCCGTCCGCCGGCGCGACTTCGTCGCTGCCCGTCGTGGCGAGCGGTTGCGCGGTATCGCCGCGCGTCATGCGCGCGGCGGCGTCGGTCCAGGTTTTCAGCAGCGCGATGACGTCCGCGCGCTGGGCCGTCGTCAGGTCGAGCGCCGCGAAATACGCATGGCGCTGCTGCGGCGTCGTGATGCCGCTCTGGTGCTTGCCGTAGAACGGCTCGACGCCGTCATGCGCGGAAGCGGGCGTGGGTGCGGGCGCGGCGGCCGGCGCATCCGCGGCCTGCGCGGCCGGGATCGACGCCGCCGCGAGGCCGGCGGCCACCGCGGCGCCGCCCGCCTTCAGGAAGCCGCGCCGTGCGGGGCGCGGTGGCTGGTTGGAATCGTCTGCCATGATGGGTTCCGTTACTTCGCGAGCAACAGCGTGTTGACGTCGTCGGCGACGTAGTAGAAGCCGTCGCCTTCGGGCGTCATCGCGATGCCGAACAGGTTGCCGTTGCCGGGGGGCGTCTGCGCCTTGTCGGTATTGATCCAGCGCGCGTAGATCTGCTTGCCGGCAACCGGGTCGATCTCGACGACCTGGCCGTTCTGCGCGTTGGTCGCGAGCAGGTGGCCGTTCGGTGCGGTGGCAAGCGCGAGCGGGCGGCGCAGGAAGCCGTCGGCGGTGACCTGGCGGCCGACGCCCGCGCTGGTGTCGCGTGTGAGCGGATCGTCGATTTCGACGATGCGGTTGCCGATCGCGTCCGACACGTACAGCTTCTTCTGGTCGCCCGACAGCGCGAGGCCGGTCGGGCCGACTAGGAACACGCCCTTGTCGGCCTGCGCGCCGAGGCCGCTCGCGACGACCGTTTCCTGCTTGATCACCGGCGGCTTGCCGGCCGGCACGTCGAGGTCGAGACGCAGCACGGTCGCCTGCTTGTAGACGGGCGGGTTGCCGTCCGCGCCGCCGACGCCGAAGCCGGCCATGCTGACGAACAGCGTCGCGCTGTCGCCGCGGTCGACCACGGCCATGTTGCCCCACGGGTCGTTGATGTTCGGGGTCGACCACGTCGACGCGATCTTGCCTTGCGGATCGAGCACGATCAGGCAGCCGGCGCCCTTGGTGTTGGTCGTGCCGTCGTTGCTCGGCGTGCTGCCGACGATCACCCAGCCGGATTTCAGCATCGTCATCGCCGTCGACAGGCCGACGCCGCCGGGGCAGGCCTTCAGGTCGCGCGGAATCGACGCGAACAGGCTCAGCTGCTTGGTCGACGGGCGGTAGTTGACGATCGTGCTGCCGGTGCCTTGCAGGTTCGCCGCGTTGTTGAAGTTGTCGACGAGCACGTCGCCCGCCTGGATCGTGCCGGCCGACACCGGCGCGACCGCGATCGCGTACGGGTTCTGGTCGCCGTTGTCCGGCACCGTGTTGACGAGCGTGGTGTGGCGATGCACGGTCTCGAGGAAACCTTGCGGCTCGGCGAGTGCGCCGGCGGCGGCCGTCAGCGCGGCGGCGGCCAGTGCGCCCGTCGCGAGGCGGCGAAGCGGGGCGGATTGAATCATGTGAATCTCCTGGGGAGCGCGCCGTCCGGGCGGCGCGCGAAAATGGTCGGCGTGGGCGCGTCCGCTCAGAACGTGATCGTCGTCCGCGCGCCGATCACGAACGTGTTGCGCAGCGGCTGGGTCGCGTCGCTCGGGTTCTGGCCGGCGCCGGCATTGAACGTGTACTGCGCGTCGGCCTGGACGATCCACCACGGGTTGACCTGGTACTGGTAGGTCGCCTCGAGCGTGGTCTCGCGGGTGCGCACGCCGTACGGGCCGGTCGCGAACGCTCGCGCGGCCTGGTCGAGGTCGGTCACGTGGTTGCCGACCTGGATGTACGTGACGCCGAGGCCGACGCTGTCGTTGTCGCGGCCGGCGAACGGCGCCTTCAGCACGATCCCCGCGTTGGCGGAGAAGCTCACCAGGTTGCGGTCGCCCGGCGCGCCCATCACGCGCGCAAACACGCCGAGGCTGCGCGGGCCGGTCGGGTCGGGGCGCCAGATCATCTGGTCGGCCACTGCGTAGAAGCTGTAGTTGCCGTGACGCTGCTGCGCGTCGCCGTTCGACGCGGGGTCCGCGAGCGAGAGCCCGTCGGTGCCGACGTTCTGGTCCGCGAAGCGGCCGTTGTGATACCAGACGCCGATCTTGTAGGTACCCGGCAGCCCGTTCGAGCGGCCGGTGTCCATTTCGCCGTCGGACGGCTGGTTCAGCGCGTACTGCAACTCGCCGATATAGAGCGCGCCGTTGTGCAGGTTGAAGTTGGTGCCGCTCAGGTTGCTCGGGTTGTTGCCGAGCGGATCGCCGTCGAACACGCCCGCGAGCGCGGTGAGCTTCGGCGTGATCTGCGCGCGTACGCGCACGCCGAGGCCCGCGAGCGGATACGCAGGGCCGCCGTTCGGCAGGTCGTAGGAGGGCAGCGCGGGCCAGCCGAACATCGTGTTGACGAACGTGTTCGCATACGTGCTGACCATGAATTCCTGGTCCAGGCTCTGCTGGCCGATCTTCACGTCGACGCGCTTGTCGAGGAACGACTGCTGGTACCACAGCTCCCACAGGCGCGTCGTGCCCTGCGCCTCGATGCCGCTCGCGGTGTTGAGCGTGCCGAGGTTGCGCGCACTCAGGTTGGTGCCGTGGATCTGCAGCGCGCTGACGTTGAACGTGCCGCCGGGCAGGCCGATTGCCTTCTGCGTGTCGACCGTCAAGGTGGCGGTCGTCAGCCCGTCGTAGGCGCCGCCGCGGTTCAGGCCGCCGCGCAGGTTCGCGAGGTACTCGCTGGTTTCGGTGATCTGCAGCGTCGCGCCGTACTTGCCGAGCCACGGGCGGATGCCGCCCATGTCGCCGAGCAGGCTCTGGCGCGTCCAGATGCCGGTCCACATGTTGGTCGGCTTCGCCTGGATCGCCAGGTCGGCCTCGGGGGCTTCCGGCTGGGCGTCGACCGGCACGTCGGCGAACGCCGCGCCGCTCGCGAACGAGGCACACGCGAGGATGGCCGCGCAGGCGGCGGGGCGCATCCGGGCACGGATGTTGTCTCCCTGGAACGACGCAAACTTCATATCAAATCCCTGGTTCTATTTAGTCTGGAGTCCTGCTTGTCGGTCGCTGCCCGGACGCTCGGCACCGATCGGCCAGGGCATGAAGATGAACGCAACGCGGCGCATCGTAGGAGTGTCGAATGGGAATGTCAATGTAAACGAGAATGATTCGCATCTAAATTACTGAATGTAATCCACGTCCTTACGGATGTGGCCTGACACGTATTTAGTGGAGAGGTAAACCGTAAATATCGGCGTAATGAAAATGAATGCTTCGATGCGGATCGATGGGTCCGCTGCGCGGGGCGCAGGAGGCGACCGGCGGGTGCGGGATCGCGGGTGCCGGCGGATGGAATCGACGCCGCTGCGGCATTTATCGAGTGATGCCGGCGATCGCGGGAACTCCGTGCTTTCCCGGTGTCCAAACGGGGCTGGATGAGATTCCGGGGCCGCGCAGCCTCGCCGGAAAGGCCGGGTGGTGCGTTTAATGGTTTGTTTTGAAAGGGTTTTTTGTCGGATCCGCGTGCTTTTTTCGCCTCGTCCCCGCTCCGAAAATTCGTCCGGTTCCCCTTCTTGAATTTGTCAAAACCCGTCCATATAATTAGCACTCGCTGCACGAGAGTGCTAACAATTCTCTGCCGGGCGATAAGCCGGGCAGATTCCCTAAGCGTTCTTCAATCTCAGTCAAGAGAGGAGTGAATATGAACCTTCGTCCTTTGCACGATCGCGTGATCGTCAAGCGCCTGGATCAGGAAACCAAGACCGCCTCGGGCATCGTGATCCCCGACGCCGCTGCTGAAAAGCCGGACCAGGGTGAAGTCCTGGCCGTCGGCCCGGGCAAGCGCGACGACAAGGGCGCCCCGATCGCGCTCGACGTGAAGGTCGGCGATCGCGTCCTGTTCGGCAAGTACGCAGGCCAGACCGTGAAGGTCGACGGCAGCGAACTGCTGGTCATGCGCGAAGAAGACATCATGGCCGTGGTCAACGCGAAGTAAGCGTCCACTGACGGTACATATTCCCAAGAATTCAAGGAGTTAGAAGATGGCAGCTAAAGACGTCGTATTCGGCGATTCCGCCCGTTCGAAGATGGTCGAAGGCGTGAACATTCTCGCCAACGCAGTTAAGGTCACGCTGGGTCCGAAGGGCCGCAACGTGGTGCTCGAGCGCAGCTTCGGCGGCCCGACGGTCACCAAGGACGGTGTGTCGGTCGCGAAGGAAATCGAGCTGAAGGACAAGCTCCAGAACATGGGCGCGCAAATGGTCAAGGAAGTCGCTTCCAAGACCAGCGACAACGCAGGCGACGGCACGACGACGGCAACCGTCCTCGCGCAATCGATCGTTCGCGAAGGCATGAAGTACGTCGCATCGGGCATGAACCCGATGGACCTGAAGCGCGGCATCGACAAGGCAGTCGCAGCGGCTGTCGAAGAGCTGAAGAAGATCAGCAAGCCGTGCACGACGAACAAGGAAATCGCACAGGTCGGCTCGATCTCGGCGAACAGCGACACGTCGATCGGCGATCGCATCGCTGAAGCGATGGACAAGGTCGGCAAGGAAGGCGTCATCACCGTCGAAGACGGCAAGTCGCTGGCTGACGAACTCGACGTCGTCGAAGGTATGCAATTCGACCGCGGCTACCTGTCGCCGTACTTCATCAACAACCCGGAAAAGCAAGTCGCTGTCCTCGACAACCCGTTCGTGCTGCTGCACGACAAGAAGGTGTCGAACATCCGTGATCTGCTGCCGGTACTCGAGCAAGTCGCGAAGGCTGGCCGTCCGCTGCTGATCATCGCTGAAGACATCGAAGGCGAAGCGCTCGCAACGCTGGTCGTCAACAACATCCGCGGCATCCTGAAGACCGTTGCGGTCAAGGCGCCGGGCTTCGGCGACCGCCGCAAGGCGATGCTGGAAGACATCGCGATCCTGACCGGCGGCCAGGTGATCGCGGAAGAAACCGGCCTGACGCTCGAGAAGGCAACGCTGGCAGAACTGGGCCAGGCGAAGCGCATCGAAGTGGGCAAGGAAAACACGACGATCATCGACGGCGCAGGCGAAGCCGTGAACATCGAAGCACGCGTGAAGCAAGTGCGCGCGCAAATCGAAGAAGCGACGTCGGACTACGACCGTGAAAAGCTGCAAGAGCGCGTGGCCAAGCTGGCTGGCGGTGTTGCAGTGATCAAGGTTGGTGCAGCGACCGAAGTCGAAATGAAGGAAAAGAAGGCACGTGTCGAAGACGCACTGCACGCAACGCGCGCAGCTGTGGAAGAAGGCATCGTGGCAGGTGGCGGCGTTGCGCTGATCCGCGCTCGCACCGCGATCGCAGGCCTGACCGGCGCTAACGCCGATCAAAACGCCGGCATCAAGATCGTGCTGCGCGCAATGGAAGAGCCGCTGCGCCAGATCGTCACGAACGGCGGCGAAGAAGCCAGCGTCGTGGTGGCGGCAGTTGCTGCAGGCCAGGGCAACTACGGCTACAACGCAGCGACGGGCGAGTACGTCGACATGGTCGAAGCCGGTGTGGTCGACCCGACCAAGGTCACGCGTACCGCACTGCAGAACGCAGCGTCGGTTGCAGGCCTGCTGCTGACGACGGACGCAGCTGTTGCTGAACTGCCGAAGGAAGACGCACCGATGCCGGGCGGCATGCCGGGCGGCATGGGCGGCATGGGCATGGACATGTAATCGACTTCGGTCGATGGTGTCCGGGGCGCGCAGCGATGCGTGCTCCAGCCAAAGAAAAAGACCCGCAGCGATGCGGGTCTTTTTTTATGTGCGCGTGGATTTCGATGCGTGCGAGGGGCGGCCCGGGATGTCACGTCCCCAGGGGGGGCGACATGGGGCGACCGCGGGGCATGCCCCGTCACGCTTGCCTCAATGCCGATGCGACGTCCTCGGCACCGCGTCGGCCTTCACGGCCGGCGGCGTATCCGAATCCTCGTTGCTGCGCGCCCAGAAGAATCGATCCGGCAGGTACGCCCCCATGCCGGGCCGGAACGCATCGCGCGTGGCCTGGTACAGGTATTCCTGCGCTTCGCGAACCGCTTCGGGCGGCTCCTGGCCGTTCGCAAGCAACGCCGCGATGGCCGCGCCCAGCGTGTCCGTGATGCCCATCAGGCGGTGCGGCGAGCGATCCCACATGTCCTCGCGGAGCTGGCCTTCCTCGCCGTACAGCGTATTGACGAGCCGGTGCGAGCCCGTCTCGGACGACAGGATGTACTCGCAGCCCTGCGACAGCAGGTGCGAGACCGCCGCGTCGAGATTCGGCGCCTCGGCGTCGCCGTCCGGCTGCGCGAGCGCGATCAGCGTCGCGTAGTCGGCGACCAGCAGCGTGGTTTGCGGCGCCAGCAGGTCGGCGATCGATTCGCGCAGGTCGTCGGCTGCGAGCACGTGCTCGTCGTCGAGCGTGAAGTCGGGCGCGAGCACGAGCGGCACGCCGTCGTAGTCGGCGACGACTTCGGCGATCGCGCTCACGACTTCCGCGCGCGTCGCCGCGCCGATCTTGAACGCCGCAACCGGCATGTCTTCGAGCAGCATGCGCGCCTGGGCAGCGACCACGTCGGGATCGAGGCCGGTCACTTCGTCGCAGGCGGCCGAGTCGCGCACGGTGTAGCCCGTCAGGACGGACACGCCGTGACAGCCCATGCTCGCCAGGGTCAACAGATCGGCTTGAATGCCAGAGCCGCCGGTGGGGTCGGACAGGCCAAAGGTGAGGACGATCGGAGGGGCGTTGCTGGACATGTAAAAATGGGGCAAGAGAAAAACGGGAAAGCGACGGGCATGCGGACGGCGAGGCGAAATGGGCGTTTTCGGCCCTGTGTTGCCCGGCAGGCCGCACTTTTCAGCCATTATGCGGCGGAATCCGGCCCGCACGACGGATTTTTTAGCGCAGCGCAACGTAGTCGCGTTACTCCAGCGCGATTGCTAGGCAGTCCGGCCCCGACACGGTACCATCATGGCTCCCGAATTTACCGACTTTCCCGACGCGGCTTAAGATGGAATACAAGAGCTGGATGTGCCTGATTTGTGGCTGGATATACGACGAAGAAGCCGGGCTGCCGGAAGAGGGCATTGCCCCGGGCACGCGCTGGGAAGACGTCCCGATCAACTGGACGTGTCCTGAATGCGGCGCCCGCAAGGAAGACTTCGAGATGGTCCAGATCTGACCGGACCCTTGGCCCACGGACACACCGCTCAGGCCTCGCATCGACCCGGCGCTCATGCGTCGAGGCTCGCGCGAGCGACTTGACGATGACAGGCGCGCGTGTCCATGAGGCCAGAACCGGCGAACGTTCCCCACCCTGACGCACAGCCCAACCCGCGCGGCGGAGCCGTGCGCGCGGCCGACGCATGGCTTGCGGCGGCCGCCGACGCTTTCGAGCATCGCGACGACGCGGCCGCACCGCTGTCCGCTGCTGCGGCCGTGCTCGCGGAAGCCGGCTGGCTGCCGGCCGCGCGTTTCGCGGGGCAGCTGTCGGCCGCCGTGCCGCTCGTCGCCGCCGAGCCGACCTCGGCCGGCTGGCGTGCCGCGCTGCGCGATTTCCGCGCGGCCGTCGCACGCCACAACCTGCGCGAGCTCGCCTGCTCGCCGGTTCTCTTCGAACATTTCCGTGCCTTGCGTGCGCAAAGCGCCGCCGACCTGCGCACGCAGGCGCCGCTCGACGCGCTCGCGCTCGTCGGCCGCGCGGTGCCGCCCGCCACGCTGCGTGTGCTGCCCGACGCGTTCGCGACCCGGATTCGTGCCCGCTACGAACAGGCGTTGCTTGGCGTGCTGCGCGCGGAACACGGCGCACCCGACGCGGCACTCGACGAACTCGATGCGATGCTGGCCGCGCTCGCCGGCGACGAGCCATACGATTTCTGGCGGCTCGCGGCCGCATGCGTGCGCGCGCTGCGCGCCAGCGGCGCACCCGAGCTGAAGCGCTTTCTCGCGCGTACGAACCTGCTGCTCGGCGAGCACGCGCAGGGCCGGCGCAGTGCGCCGCCCGAACTCGTGCGGGAAACGGTGGCGCTGCTGTGGCGCGATTTCGCGCTGTTCGGCGCCGCGGCCGAGGATGTCGCGCTCGTCGACGTGCTGCACGACTACGGATTGACGGTCGACTGGCACGTCGCCGGCACGCCGGCGTCCGAAGCGCTGTGGGAGGCCGATGCCGCCCGGGCCGAACGCGACGCAGTTGCCGCCGCGCCGACTCGCGCACTCGGCGTCGTGACGGTCAATGCGCATGCCTATGAGGATTTCCTGCAGACGGCCGATGCGTCGATGGCCGACCTCGCGGCCGATCCGGCCGGAGCCGACGCGGGTGCCGCGTGGCATGCGTCCGGCGCCGCCTACCGGGTCGGCACGGCCGCGTGCGCGCTCGGGCTCGGCCACGCGGCGCTGCTGGCCGACACGCTTGGCCTCGCGTGGCGGCGTGCGGCGCACGGTGTGCCGCTTGCCGACGGCGGCCTCGATGCGCATGGCCACGCGTCCGACATGCTGCGCGCGGCGCTGCTGAAGATTGCGGCCGGCGTTGCGCCGCCGGACCTCACGGCGGCGTCCGGCACGCTCGGCGCGGCGCTCGGCCGGGCCTGACGAACGAGGGGACGAAGAAGGGGACGAACACGCGCCGGCGGCCCTTGCCGCGCGGGTCCGCAACACGCTGCCGACAGCGCCCGCGCGCGTGTTAGAGTGCCGTGTGATCCGTGCGCGCCGTTGCCAGCGCGGTGCGGCGTTGCTTGTTGATCGCGGCCCGGTCAGGCCGCGACGTCTTTGCTAAAATTCAAACCATGTCAAAGCCTTCCGATCGCATCAATCTCACCAACCAGTTCCTGATCGCCATGCCGAACATGGCCGATCCGACGTTCTCGGGAACGGTGGTCTATCTTTGCGATCACAGCGAGCGCGGTGCGCTCGGCCTCGTCATCAATCGTCCTACCGACATCGACCTCGAATCGCTGTTCAACCGCATCGACCTGAAGCTCGACATCGAGCCGCTGCTGCACATCCCGGTGTACTTCGGCGGCCCGGTCCAGACCGAGCGCGGTTTCGTGTTGCACGAGCCGGTGGAGGGCGCGAGCTACAACTCGTCGATGTCCGTCGAGGGTGGGCTGGAGATGACCACGTCGAAGGACGTGCTCGAGGCGGTCGCGACGGGCACCGGCCCGAAACGCTTCCTGCTGACGCTCGGCCATGCGGGCTGGGGGGCAGGGCAGCTCGAGGAAGAAATTTCCCGCAACGGCTGGCTGACGGTCGCCGCCGATCCGCGCATCGTGTTCGACACGCCGGCCGAAGAGCGCTTCGAAGCTGCACTCGGCCTGCTCGGCGTCAGCTCGTCGATGCTGTCCGGCGAAGCAGGGCACGCATGAGTGGCGCGAGCGCGCGCGATGCGACGCTCCTCGCGTTCGACTACGGCGAAAAACGTATCGGCGTCGCGGTCGGCAATGCGCTGACGCGCTCGGCCCGTGCGCTCGTCGTGATCCAGAACCTGAACCGCGAACACCGCTTCAAGGCGGTCGGCGACCTGCTGGCCGAATGGCGGCCGGACGCGCTCGTCGTCGGCCTGCCGATGCATCCGGACGGCACGCCGCACGACATGACGCAGCAGGCGAAGCGCTTCGGCAACCAGCTGAACGGCCGCTTCGGGCTGCCCGTCACGTGGGTCGACGAGCGCTATTCGTCGGTCGAGGCCGAGGCCGGGCTGCGCGAGCGCAACGTGCGCGGCCGCGCACGGGCCGAGATGCTCGATGCCGAGGCCGCGCGCGTCATCCTTCAACAGTATCTCGATCAATTGTCCGACCATGAGCACCATTGACGCCGAGGCGCTTTACCGCGTCCTGCTCGACCAGATCCGCGCCGCGTACGGCACGGCGTTCGCCGAACCGGGCGGCCCGCGGCTCGCCGGCATTCACAGCGGCGGCGCATGGCTTGCCGAGCGCCTCGCGCGCGATCTCGGTGCGCCCGCGTTCGGCGTCGTGAACGTCGCGCTGCACCGCGACGATTACGCGAAGAAGGGGCTGCACAGCCAGGCCAGCCCGACGTCGCTGCCGTTCGAGATCGACGGCGCGCGCATCGTGCTCGTCGACGACGTGCTGTTTACCGGGCGCACCGTGCGCGCGGCACTCAACGAGCTGTTCGACTATGGCCGTCCGGCCGCGGTCGAGCTCGCGGTGCTCGCTGATCGCGGCGGCCGCGAGCTGCCGGTCGCCGCGCGCTTTGCGGGCGGCGCGCTCGACGTGCCGGCCGGCGCGACGCTCGTGCTCGCACGCGACGATGCGCAGTTCACGCTGCGCGTCGAGGCGCACGGCGCCTGAACGACACGCGAACCGTATCCCGGGCCGCTGGTTTGCACCGCGGCCCGTTTGCATAGTTGGAATCACGCACACCATGACCACCGACACCACTGGCCGCACCGGCAATCCCGCCGCGGCCGCGAGCCCCGACCGGTTCCGCTACGGCTTCCTGAAGGGCAACCCGCAGCTCACGAAAAACGGCGAGCTGAAGCACCTGCTGTCGATCGAGGGCCTGCCGCGCTCGATCGTCAACCATATCCTCGATACGGCCGAGCAGTTCGTCAGCGTGACGGACCGTGAAGTGAAGAAGGTGCCGCTGCTGCGCGGCAAGTCCGTGTTCAACCTGTTCTTCGAGAACTCGACGCGCACGCGCACGACCTTCGAGATCGCCGCGACGCGCCTGTCGGCCGACGTGCTGAACCTGAACATCAATGCATCGTCGACGAGCAAGGGCGAATCGCTGCTCGACACGATCAACAACCTGTCGGCGATGCATGCCGACCTGTTCGTCGTGCGCCATGCGTCGAGCGGCGCGCCGTACCTGATCGCCGAGCACTGCGCACCGCACGTGCACGTGATCAACGCCGGCGACGGCCGCCATGCGCACCCGACGCAGGGCCTGCTCGACATGTACACGATCCGTCACTACAAGCGCGACTTCACGAAGCTGCGCGTGGCGATCGTCGGCGACATCCTGCATTCGCGTGTCGCGCGCTCCGACATCCATGCACTCACCACGCTCGGCGTGCCGGAAGTGCGCGCGATCGGCCCGCGCACGCTGCTGCCGGGTGGCCTCGAACAGATGGGCGTGAAGGTGTTCCACAACCTCGACGAAGGGCTGAAGGGCGTCGACGTGATCATCATGCTGCGCCTGCAGAACGAGCGGATGAGCGGCGCGTTGCTGCCGTCCGCGCAGGAATACTTCAAGACCTGGGGCCTGACGCCCGAGCGCCTCGCGCTCGCCGCGCCCGACGCGATCGTGATGCACCCCGGCCCGATGAACCGCGGCGTCGAGATCGATTCGCAGGTCGCCGATGGCCCGCAGTCGGTGATCCTCAACCAGGTCACGTTCGGCATCGCCGTGCGGATGGCGGTGATGGGCATCGTCGCCGGCAACAGCGACTGAGCCCGCTTTCGCGCATCCTTATTCACGCAATCAACGCATTCACTGACAGCGCATGAAGATTCATATCAAAGGCGGCACGCTGATCGATCCGGTCGCCGGCACCGAGCAGCAGGCCGACGTATTCGTCGCGGACGGCAAGATCGCCGCGCTCGGCACGGCGGCGCCGGCCGGTTTCAACGCGGACAACACGATCGACGCGGCGGGCATGATCGTCGCGCCCGGCCTCGTCGACCTGTGCTCGCGGCTGCGCGAGCCCGGCTACGAGCACAAGGCGACGCTTGCGTCCGAGATGGCCGCGGCCGTCGCGGGCGGTGTCACGACCCTCGTGTGCCCGCCGGATACCGACCCCGTGCTGGACGAGCCGGGCCTCGTCGAGATGCTCAAGTTCCGTGCGCGCAACCTGCACCAGGCGAACGTGCACCCGCTCGGCGCGCTGACGGTCGGCCTCAAGGGCGAGGTGATCACCGAGATGGTCGCGCTGACCGAGTCCGGCTGTGTCGGCTTCACGCACGCCAACGTGCCGGTGCGCGACACGCAGGTGCTGCTGCGCGCGCTGCAGTACGCGAGCACCTACGGCTACACCACGTGGCTGCGCCCGCAAGACGCGTTCATCGGCCGCGGCGGTGTCGCCGCGAGCGGCGCGCTGGCGTCGCGGCTCGGGCTGTCCGGCGTGCCGGTCGCGGCCGAGACGATCGCGCTGCACACGATTTTCGAACTGATGCGCGTGACGGGTGCACGCGTGCACCTCGCGCGGTTGTCGTCGGCGGCCGGCCTCGCGCTCGTGCGCGAGGCGAAGGCCGAGGGGCTGCCCGTGACCTGCGACGTCGGTGTGAATCACGTGCACCTGATCGACGTCGACATCGGCTACTTCGATTCGCAGTTCCGGCTCGATCCGCCGCTGCGCAGCGAGCGCGACCGCGAAGCGATTCGCGTGGCGCTCGCCGACGGCACGATCGATGCGATCTGCTCCGACCACACGCCGGTCGACGACGACGAGAAGCTGTTGCCGTTCGGCGAAGCGACGCCGGGCGCGACCGGGCTCGAACTGCTGCTGTCGCTGACGCTGAAGTGGGCCGAGGAGACGCGTACGCCGCTCGCGCAGGCGCTGCGCCGCATCACGTCCGCGCCGGCTGACGTGCTGAAGCTGCCGGCTGGCCGCCTCACCGAAGGCGGTGCGGCCGACCTGTGCGTGTTCGACCCGCGCGCCCATTGGCGCGTCGAGCCGCGTGCGCTGAAGAGCCAGGGCCACAACTCGCCGTTCCTCGGCTACGAACTGCCGGCCACCGTGCGCGCGACGCTCGTGGCCGGGCAGATTGCGTTCGAGCGCCACTGAACCACGCCGGACTATCGCCATGATTGCCCTTCGCAAGCTGCGTCTCGTTTTCCACCTGTTGCGCGGCATGGTGATCGTCGCGCTGCGTTTCTCGCACGTCACGCCGGCGCGCCGCGCCGAGCTGATACGCCGCTGGTCGCTCAAGCTGCTGCGGATCTGCGGGATGCGTCTCGTCGTCCATAACGACAGCGCGCGGCTCGACGCGAGTGCGCTCGTGGTCGGCAATCACGTGTCGTGGCTCGACATCTACACGGTCAACGCGTGGCGGCCGACGCCGTTCGTGTCGAAGGCCGAGGTGCGGCAGTGGCCGGTGGTCGGCTGGCTCGCCGAGAAGCTCGACACCGTGTTCCTGCAGCGCGAGAAGCGCACCGAGGCGATGCGCGTCATGCACGAGATGGCCGAGCGCCTGCGCAACGGCGGGCTGATGTGCGTGTTCCCGGAAGGGACGACGACCGACGGGCAGGAACTGCTGCCGTTCCACGCGAACCTGTTCCAGGCCGCGGTGTCGGCCGGCTGCGCGGTGCAGCCGATCTGCCTGATGTACGAGGATGCGCAGGGGCGGCAGTCGGTTGCGCCGGCCTATACGGGCGAACTGGCGCTGGGCACGTCGCTCGACATGGTGTTGCGCGGCGGGCCGCTCGTCGCGCACCTTTATGTGTGTGAACCGATTGCACCGGGCGGCGACCGGCGGGCGACGTCTGCGGCGGCGCGTGATGCGATCGGGGCTGCGCTCGTGAAGTTGCAGGCGAAGGTTGGCAAACCGACGGCCGAGTCGCTCGCGGAATTGCAGAAGCATGCGTATCCGGCGACCGAGGTTGGTGCCGGCGCGGCTGGGCATGAGGCGACCGACGCACCGGTGCCGGGGCGAGAGGGGTGACGCGCTTCCCGGCGACGCGAATCAGCCTTTAATCACTCGCCGCCCGGCGCGCGGCACGCATCGCACTGCACCTGCGTGACCGTGCGCTGCGCCGGATCGGCCGTCAGCTGTACGGCCGACAGCTGGTTACCCCACACACACCCCGAATCGAGCGCGACGACGTTCTCGCGCACCATCAGGCCGAGCGCGGCCCAGTGGCCGAACACGATCGTCACGTCCTCGGTGCGGCGCCCCGGTACGTCGAACCACGGCAGGTAGCCGGGCGGCGCGCTGTCGGGGCCGCCGTTCGCCTTGAAGTCCATCGCACCGTCGGGCGTGCAGAAGCGCACGCGCGTGAACGCGTTGAACGCGACGCGCATCCGGTCACGTTTCTTCAGATCAGGGCTCCATTGATTCGGCTCGTTGCCGTACAGCTTCTGCAGCGTGTCGCGCCAGTCGGGCGCGCGCAGCGCGCGCTGGAGTTCGTCGGCGAGTTCGAGCACGAGCGTGGCATCCCACTGTGGCAGCACACCCGCATGGACGAGCAGCATCCCGTTCTCGGCATGCACGAACGGGCGGTGGCGGACCCAGTCGAGCAGCGCATCGGCATCGGGCGCGTCGAGGATCTCGCCGATGGTGTCGCCCGGGCGCTCGGTGCGCAGGCCGGCGGAGACCGCTAGCAGGTGCAGGTCGTGATTGCCGAGCACGACCGTCGCGCGCGGGCCGAGGTCGACGAGTGCGCGCAGCGAGGCGAGGGAATCCGGGCCGCGGTTGACGACGTCGCCGGCGATCCACAGCGGCGTGTCGGCGGGGGCTGAAAGCTTTTCGAGTAAAGACTGGAAAGCGGAATGACAGCCTTGGATGTCGCCGATGGCGATGGGGGCAGGAAGCATGAGGGTCAGATCGTACCGAAACGAGGTGAACTGGGGAAAATCGTATGAATATACGTTGGCGCAACGGCTGATCCACATCGGGCGGCCCGCCAGGCATGCTATTTTTCGTGGCGCAAAGGGCCTCGCGCTGTATCAAGTTGTTAGCAGCATGGAGTTGGCACCGGCTGGATTCCTATAATTGACATTTTCACTCCGAAATTAACATCTCGTGACTTTGCTCGTATGGCGACCGGTTAAAATGCCGGGCCTGATCGGCCGAGACTTGGCCACTGTGACATGACAAGAAGTGCGATGAGCGCCTGCCAGGCGCGCCGCACATTATTATTAGAGGGTGTTTCATGATCCTGGTTACCGGCGGCGCGGGTTTTATCGGTGCCAATTTTGTACTCGACTGGATGGATGTGTCCGATGAGGCCGTGCTCAACGTCGACAAGCTGACCTATGCGGGCAACCTGCGTACGCTGGCGCCGCTCGACGGGAATCCGGATCATGTGTTCGCTCGTGTCGATATCTGCGATCGTGCGGCACTCGACGCGCTGTTTGCCGAGCACAAGCCGCGCGCAGTGATCCACTTTGCGGCCGAGAGTCACGTCGATCGTTCGATCCACGGGCCGGCCGATTTCGTGCAGACCAATGTCGTCGGTACGTTTACGCTGCTCGAAGCGGCACGCTCGCACTGGAACGGCCTAAACGATGCGGACAAGGAGGCGTTCCGCTTCCTGCACGTGTCGACCGACGAGGTGTTCGGGTCGCTGTCCGCGACCGATCCCCAGTTCTCGGAAACGACGCCTTACGCCCCGAACAGCCCCTATTCGGCGACGAAGGCCGGCTCCGACCACCTGGTGCGTGCGTATCACCACACGTACGGTCTGCCGACGCTCACGACGAACTGCTCGAACAACTACGGCCCGTACCAGTTCCCGGAGAAGCTGATTCCGCTGATGATCGCGAACGCGCTCGCGGGCAAGCCGTTGCCGGTCTACGGCGATGGCCAGAACGTGCGCGACTGGCTGTACGTCGGCGACCACTGCAGCGCGATCCGCGAAGTGCTTGCGCGCGGCGTGCCGGGCGAGACGTACAACATCGGCGGCTGGAACGAGAAGAAGAACCTCGACGTCGTGCACACGCTCTGTGATCTGCTCGACGCGGCGCGGCCGAAGGCGACGGGATCGTATCGCGACCAGATCACCTATGTGAAGGATCGTCCCGGCCATGACCGCCGCTACGCGATCGATGCGCGCAAGCTCGAGCGCGAGCTCGGCTGGAAGCCGGCCGAGACGTTCGAGACGGGGCTCGCGAAAACCGTGCGCTGGTATCTCGACAATCAGGTATGGGTGGACGAGGTCGCGTCCGGCGATTACCGCAAGTGGGTCGAAACGAACTATGCGCAACGCACGTGAGGGGCTGATCGATGGCACGTAAAGGCATTATTCTCGCCGGCGGCTCGGGCACGCGGCTGTACCCGATTACCCACTCGGTGTCGAAGCAGCTACTGCCGGTGTACGACAAGCCGATGATTTACTACCCGCTTTCGACGTTGATGCTCGCGGGCATTCGCGACGTGCTGGTCATTTCGACGCCGGCGGACACGCCGCGCTTCGAGGCGTTGCTGGGCGACGGCTCGAAGTGGGGGATGAACCTGCAGTACGCGGTTCAGCCGTCGCCCGACGGGCTCGCGCAGGCGTTCATCATCGGGCGGGACTTCATCGGCAACGATCCGAGCGCACTGGTTCTCGGCGACAACATCTTCCACGGTCACGATCTCGCGAAGCAGCTTCACGCGGCGAATGGGCGTACCGAAAGCGCGACCGTCTTTGCCTATCACGTGCAGGATCCGGAGCGCTACGGCATCGTCGAATTCGACGACCAGATGCGCGCGATGTCGATCGAGGAGAAGCCGGCCCAGCCGCGCTCCCGCTACGCCGTGACTGGCCTCTATTTCTACGACAACGACGTGTGCGACATTGCGGCCGACATCAAGCCGTCAGCGCGCGGCGAGCTCGAAATCACCGACGTCAATTCCCGTTATCTCGCGGCAGGGAAGCTGCAGGTGGAGATCATGGGGCGCGGCTACGCATGGCTTGACACGGGCACGCACGATTCGCTGATGGAGGCTGCAGCTTTCATCGCGACCCTGCAGAAGCGCCAGGGCCTCGTGGTCGCATGCCCCGAGGAGATTGCTTACCGAATGGGCTGGATCGATGCCGAGCGCCTGCTGACGCTTGCCGCGCCTCTTGCCAAGAACGCGTACGGGCAATATCTGAAGAACCTACTGACGGACAAGATTCTATGGCAATCACGGTAACTTCCACGGCAATTCCAGACGTCAAGCTGATCGAGCCCAAGGTCTTCGGCGACGCTCGCGGGTATTTCTTCGAGAGCTTCAATCAGCGGGAATTCCGTGAGCAGGTTGCGGATGTCGAGTTCGTTCAGGACAACGAGTCGCGCTCGGTCAAGTCCGTGCTGCGCGGGATGCATTATCAGGTCCGTCATGCGCAGGGCAAGCTGGTCCGCGTCGTCGAAGGCAAGGTGTTCGACGTCGCCGTCGATCTGCGTCGTTCTTCGCCGACGTTCGGCAAATGGGTCGGCAGCGTTCTGTCCGCGGAAAATCACCTGCAGATGTGGGTGCCTGCCGGATTTGCGCACGGCTTTCTGGTGATGTCCGAGGCGGCGACGTTTCAATACAAGACGACCGATTTCTGGTATCCCGAATTCGAGCGCGTGCTGCTGTGGAACGACACACACGTTGGCATCGACTGGCCGCTCGACGGCGCTCCGGTGATCGCACCGAAGGATCTCGCCGGTACCGTGCTGGCGGATCTGGAGACCTACGCATGAAGATTCTCGTGACGGGGGCGAACGGGCAGGTCGGATGGGAGCTCGTGCGTGCGCTGCAACCGCTGGGCGAGGTGGTAGCCGCGACACGTCAAGTCGTTGATCTCGGCGATGCGGCGGCCGTCGCTGCATATGTCGACGCGCTCGCGCCCGATCTCGTGGTCAATGCGGCTGCGTATACCGCGGTGGATCGCGCCGAGGACGAGCCCGACACTGCATTTGCAATCAATCGCGATGCGGCGGGCGCGCTCGCGCGCGCCGCGCGGAAGTGTGGCGCGTTGCTGATCCACTTCTCGACCGACTATGTGTTCGACGGGAGCAAGCGAACGCCGTATGCCGAGAGCGACGACGTGCGCCCGCTGAACGCTTACGGTGCGAGCAAGCTGGCCGGCGAACAGGCGATCGCCGACGCCGGCGGAGACTGGCTCGTGTTCCGCACGTCGTGGGTCTACGCGTCGCGCGGCCAGAATTTCTTGCGCACGATGCTTCGGCTGGGTGCGAGTCGCGAGACGCTGTCGGTCGTCAGCGATCAGTTCGGCGCGCCGACGAGCGCACGCATGATTGCGGACCTGACCGCGCACGCGGCGGCGAAAGCGCTCGTCGAGCGGCGGGCGGAATCGTTCGCGAGCGGCCTCTATCACATGACGGCGCAGGGCTCGACGACCTGGCACGCGTTCGCGGAAGCCATTTTTGCCGGCGCCAGAAGCCTGTCCCCACAGACAGGCCTGTCTGTCCGGGAAGTGAAGCCGATCCCCGCAGCCGAGTATCCGGCGAAGACGCCGCGTCCGACCTTCTCGGTGCTCGACAACACGCGGTTCGACGAGCGTTTCGGATTGCACCGACCGCAGTGGTCGGACGGGCTTGCGCTCGTCCTCGCGGAACTGTTCGATGCCTGATGCTGCCCGGTCCGGGCGGCGCACATCACACTACATGCCGAGTCGTTCGTGCGGCATGGTTTAGCTAGAGATTGTCATGCGGGAAATCATTCAACCATCACTTCCTATCTGGCGGCATCGCCGCCTGATCCTCCAAATGGCGCGCCGCGAAGTGGTCGGCCGATATCGCGGCTCGGTGCTCGGCCTGCTGTGGTCGTTCTTCAACCCGTTGTTGCTGCTGACCGTCTACACGTTTGTGTTCAGCGTGATTTTCAAGGCACGCTGGAATACCGGATCTGATTCGAAGACGGAATTTGCAGTCGTGCTGTTCGTCGGGATGATCATGTTCCAGGTGTTCTCGGAAGCCGTGAACCGTGCGCCATCACTGATCATCAGTAACGCGAACTACGTGAAGAAGGTCGTGTTTCCGCTCGAGGTGCTGCCTGTCGTCGCGCTGCTCGTCGCGCTGTTCCATGCCGCGATCAGCTTCTGCGTGCTGGTGCTCGCGATGCTCGTGCTGGGTTTCCAGGTGCATCTCACGATCCTGTATTTCCCGCTGATCGTCTTGCCGTTCATCCTGTTCACCCTCGGTGTCTGCTGGTTCCTGGCGTCGCTGGGCGTGTTCATCCAGGACATCGGCCAGTCGATCGGGCTCGTGACGACGGTGCTGATGTTCTTGACGCCGGTGTTTTATCCGGTGAGCTCACTGCCGGCCAGTTACCAGCATATCGTCGGAATGAATCCGATCGCGTTCGTCATCGAGCAAAGCCGCAACGTCGTGATCTTTGGAACCGTGCCGAGCTGGACCGGTGTGTCGGTGATGATGATCGTCAGTATCGGCGTCGCGGTACTGGGCTACCAATGGTTTAATCGCACGCGGAAAGGATTCGCAGATGTCCTCTGATCTTGCAGTCAGCGTGAAGGATCTGAGCAAGGTCTTTCATATTTACGATAACCCGCGTGCACGCCTGATGCAGATGCTGTTCGGCTCCCGCAAGCAGTATTACCGGGAGTTCTGGGCGTTGCGCGATGTCTCGTTCGATATCGCGCGCGGCGAGACCGTGGGGATTGTCGGTCACAACGGCTCGGGAAAGTCCACGCTGCTCCAGGTGATCTCTGGGACGCTCGCGCCGAGCGCCGGCACAGTCGAAACGAACGGCAAGGTTGCCGCGCTGCTCGAACTCGGGTCGGGATTCAATCCCGAGTTCACCGGTCGCGAAAACGTGATGCTGTACGGCCAGATTCTCGGGATGAGCGAGGAAGAGCTGGAAGAGAAGTATCCGGCCATCGTCGATTTCTCCGAGATCGGCGATTTCGTCAACCAGCCGCTGAAGACGTACTCGTCGGGCATGTACGTGCGCCTCGCATTCTCGGTCGCGATCCACGTCAATCCGGACATCCTGATCGTCGACGAGGCGCTGTCGGTCGGTGACGCGCTGTTCCAGGCGAAGTGCATGGCCGTGATGAAGAAGCTGATGGATCGGGGCACGACGCTGCTGTTCGTCAGCCACGACCCCGGTTCGGTGAAGGCGCTGTGCAACCGCGCGATCCTGCTCGATCACGGCAACATGCTTGCTGTCGGATCGACGGACCATGTGATCGAGTCGTATTACTCGTCTTATGTCCGCAAGAAGCAGCACGTGATTGCCGACGACGAGGCGCCGTCGACGCAGATCGCCGAGCTCGATGCCGATCTCAACGACGGCGCGGACGAATTCCAGAAGCAGGCGGCGTTCCAGCGGATCCGCAATGGCCGCGCAAGCTTCGTCAACGTGCAGTTGTTGAACGAACAGGGACGCGCGACACGCCAGGTTACCTACGGCGACACCGTGACGTTGAGAATGATCGTGAGCGTCGAGGAAGATCTGCCGCTGCTGGCATTCGGCTATCACCTGCGCGACAAGAACGGTTTCGATATCGCGTACTCGGACACCGGCCTCGAGCACGCGCATTTGTACGACGTGCATGCGGGTGAAGTCCACGTGGTCGACTGGACGTTCAAGGTATCGCTGCGCGGCGGCGATTACAGCATCAGCGCGGCCACATCAGTGCCGACCGACCTGAGCATTGGCCAGGTCGACACGTGCGATCATGTGCCGATCGCCGTGCAATTCAACGTCTCGCGCGGCACCTATCTGCCGCTTTATGGCGCCGTACATTTCGACAACAAGGTCCAGACGCGGCTGTTGTCGAAGACGGTGGCCTGACGCAGCGTTGGCCGGTAGTGGATCCGGCGCCGGGGCCGGCGCGTGCGGATCCGCACGAGGAATCAATCAGGAGCGCCCTATGAGACAAAAGCCGGATGGTTTCGCCAGTCCGATCTATGTGACGAAACCGATGTTGCCGCCGCTTGGCGAGTTCACGTCGCAGTTGGAAGACATCTGGGACAGCGCCTGGCTGACGAATGGCGGTGCGAAGCACGTTGAGCTGGAGGCGGCGCTCGCGAAGCGGCTCGGTGCACGGCACTTCTCGCTTTTCAACAACGGGACGAGCGCGTTGCTCGTCGCCTGCCAGGCGCTGCGGCTCGCCGGTGAAGTCATTACGACGCCGTTCACGTTTCCCGCGACGCCGCATGTGCTGCACTGGAACAACGTGACGCCGGTGTTTTGCGACATCGACGAGGAAACGCTGACCATTGACCCTGCCGTGGCCGAAGCGCTGATCACGCCGCGCACGACGGGTGTGCTCGGCGTGCACGTGTATGGGATGCCGTGCGACGTGAAGGCTTTTGAGCGCATTCGTGAGCAGTACGGTGTCAAAGTGCTCTACGACGGCGCGCACGCATTCGGCACGGAAATCGACGGCAAGCCGGTCGCCGAGTTCGGCGATGCGACGATGTACAGCTTCCACGCGACGAAGCTGTTTCACTCGGCCGAGGGCGGCGGGCTGGCAATGGCTGACGAGGCGATGAAGCGGCGCGTCGATCTGCTTAAGAATTTCGGAATCTTGAACGAGACCGAAGTCATCATGCCGGGTACGAATGGCAAGATGAACGAAGTACAGGCGGCACTGGGTCTCGTCAATCTTGCCCATTACGACGCGGAGCATGCCGCGCGGCAGCGCGTTGCACAGGTTTACCTGAGTCGCCTGGACGAGATTCCCGGCATCACATGCTTCCGCCTGCCTCCGAACGTTGGCCACAGCATGCAGTATTTCATCGTGCGCGTGAACGCACAGGCATGCGGCGTGTCGCGCGACCGGTTGTACGACACGCTGAAGCAGTTCAACGTATTTTCGCGGCGCTATTTCTACCCGCTATGTAGTGAGCACAATTGCTATCGCGCGCTGCCGAGCGCCGATCCCGGGCGCTTGCCGGTTGCGACGCGAGTGTCGCGTGAAGTACTCGCGTTGCCGCTGTACGGCGAGATTGGGGAAGACGGGGCGAATCGCATCGTCGACATCATTCAATACATCTGCAATGGCAAACAATAATTATTCGATCGGGGATTCGCGGCCGCGTGTCAGCGTTCTCACGACGTCTTACAACTACGGCAGATTCATCGGGGAGACGATCCGGTCGGTGCTGTCCCAGACGTACGCGTCGTGGGAGCTGATCATTGTCGACGACTGTTCGACAGACGATTCCTGGGAGGTCATCCAGCAGTTCGATGATCCGCGGATTCGCGCGGTGCGCCAGGAGCGCAACCAGGGCGCGTGCGCGGCGTACAACACGGCGCTGCGTCTCGCGTCCGGTGAATTCATCGCGAGCCTGGATTCTGACGACGTGTTCGTGCCCGAGAAGCTTGCGGCGCAGGTTGCGTTCATGG
This sequence comes from Burkholderia sp. AU27893, assembly GCF_002223205.1. Taxonomy (NCBI): domain Bacteria; kingdom Pseudomonadati; phylum Pseudomonadota; class Betaproteobacteria; order Burkholderiales; family Burkholderiaceae; genus Burkholderia; species Burkholderia sp. AU27893. The sequence continues at coordinate 966,948 of NZ_NKFD01000001.1, forward strand.
ACGCCCATCCGGATGTCGATATCTGCGGCAGCTTCATGGCGGAAATCGATGCATCGAGCCAGCCGGTCGACCCCGACAAATGCTTTTATGCGCCGTGGTTCAATCAGGATCTCGACCTGAACGCGCCCGACAGCTGGGTGTGGGAGAACCACCTGTGCCATTCGACCGTGCTGATCAGGAGGTCCACGCACGACCGGATCGGCTTTTTCCGGGAGGACCTGACCTACTCGCCGGACTGGGATTTCTGGCTGCGTTCGCTTGCCGGTGGCGCCCGGTTTCATGTGATGAAGGACGCGCTCCTCCTTTACCGTGCGCACGGTGGCAACGTGACGCACCGCAATCGCGATGCGCTGATGTGGGAGTATGCGGATATCTCCGGCGGCGTCGTGCATCCGTACCTCGAGCGGATCGAGCGCTTCGACCTGCTCCGCAAGAGCATGGAGTCGTTCGTCGGGCGCTTCTTCGAGATTGACGGCGACTGGCGGCGGTTCCTGGAGCTGATCGAGATGCTGCGCGTGTACGACCGTCACGAGGACACGTTCAGGATTCCGCCGCATCTGTTCTTCAATGGCGAACTGACCGCGTTCGTCACGAGACTCGCGTCCGGGTGGTCGCCGCAGGCTTTTGCCGCCGTTCGCGAGCGTTTGTCGAAGCCGGAGGGCGAGTACGATGGTTCGGCGCCGGCACCGGCGGCGAACGCGCAGGCGGCTGCAGGCGCCGCGACGTTTCAACTGCTGATTCGAGGTGAGCGCGACCGTGCGCTTGCCGAACTGGATCAGGTGCGTGCAGAGCACGAACGTGTCGCCACGGAACTCGAGCACGCGAAAGCGGAGTTGCGTGCCGCAGCCGACCGGGAAGGGCGGCTCACTGCCAGCCTGGCTGACGCGCAGACGGAACTCGATCGTGTCAGGGGCACCATCTGGGGCAAGGCGGATAATCTGTACCGGCGCCTGAGCCGATAGCCCATGCCCCCGCGAATGATTCAAGATATCTAACCATGCCGCGATACCAGCATCTTCTGTACTTTGCACAACGCGTCTATCATCGCCTGCCGTTGAGCCAGGAGGCGAAGTGGCGCGTCCGCAAGGCCATTTCGCCGGTCATCACGTCGTTGCGCCACGGCACGTCGATTCGTCAGGCGCTGCGGTCTGCCGTCACGCGTGAGGTGTTGCTCGACCACGCGCGTGAGTCGCGCCTGCAACACCTGATGCTCGACCTCGCGCAGCGTGGCGTGAGAAATGTCAGCCATATCATTGCCGTGCCGTTCCTTGGAACGGGAGGCGCGGAGAATGTCGCGCTCAATTTCTCGAAAGCACTCCGCGAGCTCCATCCCGACCGTCAGATCCTGCTCGTCGTTGCCGATCGCGATCTGGTCGACGAACGCGTTGCGTGGATCGACGGTGTGCATGTGGTCGTCCTGCGCGATTTCACGCGCGACGATTCGTACGCGCTGAAGCAGGCGCTGCTGTACGACATGCTGCTGGCGATCCGGCCTGCCGTATTCCACAACATCAACAGCGAGGTTGCGTGGAACGCGATCATCGCGCAAGGGCGGCAGCTCAAGGAAATCACGCGCCTGTTCGCCAGCATTTTCGCGTTCCAGTTCGCCGAGGACGGCAAGAGCAAGATAGGCTATGCGGCCTATTTCTTGCAACCGGGGTTGCCGGCGCTGACTGCGCTGCTGTCCGACAACCAGCGCTTCGTGACCGATGCACGCGCCGAGTACAGCCTCGGGCAGCAGGGCGACAAGCTGCGCGCCGTGTACAACCCCAGCCGCATGGCGACCGCCGGGTGGAAGGCCCGGGCGCTCGCGCGCATCGCGAGCCGCGGGCAGGATCTGGCGGGGCGTCGACCGGCGTTTCTGTGGGCTGGGAGACTCGACAAGGAAAAGCGCGTCGACCTGCTGCTGGCGCTAGTGCGGGCGTGCCCGCACATCGATTTCTACGTTTACGGCCAGGCCGTAGTGAATGTCAGCGAGCAGCTTCCCGATCTCGCGAACCTGCATCTGATGGGGCCGTTCACGTCCCCGGAAGAGCTGATGCGTGATCGTGCGTACACCGGCTTCATCTTCACGTCGAAATGGGAAGGCATGCCGAACATCCTGCTTGAAATCGGGACGTTGGGCGTACCGATCATCGCACCGTCGGTCGGCGGCGTGGGCGAGCTGATATCGGATTCGACCGGATATCTGCTGTCGGAGAAGCCGGATGTCGCCGATTATCGCGCGGCGATGGAGTCAGTCATTTCGAATTCGCAGGAAGTCGAAGCGCGCGCACGCGCGCTCGTCGAGCTGATCGACGGGCGACATACGTGGCAGCGGTTCGTCGAGCACGTCAAGGAGTTGGAAGGTTATGGGATCTGACCGGAAGGAATCGGGCACGGACGACTCGCGTGATTTGTCGTTGCCGCTCGTATCGGTGGTAATCCCCTGTTTCAATCAGGCGCAGTATCTGAATGAGTCTATCTCGTCGGTGCTCGACGCATACCGCGGGCCGTTGGAGATCATCGTCGTCGACGACGGCAGCACGGCATCCCGGACCGATATTCACTTGCGCGCGGCGGAAGCGCTGTCGCCCGCAGTACGGGTGATTTCGCAGCAGAACGCGGGGCTTTCGGGCGCGCGCAACACGGGTATTGCCGCTGCGAACGGCGAATTCGTGCAATTGCTGGACGCGGACGACCTCATCGTTCCGCCGAAGCTCGACTTGCAGGTTGCGCATTTCCAGGTGGCGAATGCGCTCGACGTATCGGTGTCCAACTTCCTGTTGTGTGACGATTCCCGCTCGGTCTTTTCGAAGCATGACGAGGCAATCGCACATTCGGCGCTCGTGCTGTCCGATTTTCTGTACAAATGGGAGCGAGGCTTCGCGATCCCGATTCATTGTGCACTGTTCCGCCGCGCCGTGTTGCTGGATGCGCCGTTCGATACATCCGCGCGCGCCAAGGAAGACTGGCTGTTCTGGTGCGGCCTGAGTGCGCGCGGCGCACGTATGGCCTATATCAACGCACACAACGCGATCTACCGGCAGCACGCGCAAAGCATGCGCCGGTCCTATGTGAAGATGGGCAAGAGCTGGCTGCACGCGGCTGCGAAGATCGATGCGATGGTGTCCGCGCGCGAGCCGGCGTTTTTCGAGTCTGCGGTCGACTGGTTCGAGAATTTCTATCGGAAGCACCCTGCGTACGCAGAGGAAATCGCGCAGTTGCGCGGCCACCCGCGTGCAGCCGGATCGGGCGCTGCCGCGTCGCCGGTCGTTCCAGTCGATCTGCACGCGCAGAAGCTCGCGCGCCTGCAGGCGGCTATTGCGAAGATGCCCGTGTCGGAGACGCCGCTGATCAGTGTCGTGATCCCCGCATACAACCATTTCGACTATATCGATGGTTGCCTGCTGTCCGTAATCGAGCAGCAGGACGTCGCATTCGAGATCATCTGCGTCGACGATTGTTCTCCCGATGCGCGTACGACGGCGCTGCTGCGTGCGCTGCAGGGAACTCACCCGAACGTGCGGATTGTACTCAACAGCGAGAACAAGGGTATTTCGCGTACGCAGAACGAGGCGGTCGCGCAGGCGGCCGGAGAATACATTGCGTTCGTCGATTGTGACGATGCTTTGGCGCCGGGCGCGCTGTCCCGTGTCGTGCAGGTCGTGACGCAGGGGCAGCCGTGCGATTACCTGTTCACGGACCGATTCGACATCGACGAAAGTGGCAACGAAATCCGGCGGGCCGACTACGGCGGGTATCCGGCTATTGCGTTCAGGAGCGACGAGGGCATCAAGGAAGATCTGCTCGACGGCATGGTCGCGTCGCATCTGAAGGTCATTCGACGCGATGCATATCTGCAGTCAGGTGGTTCGATCGACGCGTATTCCGGGATCCAGGATTGGGAACTGGCGCTGAAGATCGCGGAATTCGGCAGTTTCCATTACCTGCATGAGCCGCTCTATCGGCATCGGATCCATACGCGATCCGTCACGTCGTCGGACAGCGTCGGCCAGTTCAGGAAGACCAATATCGTGCGCCGGCGGTTTGCCACCAGATGGCTCTGTGGCGGGCGCGATCGAACCGGGCCGGCCGTGCAGTTTTCGAGCGACGCGAAATCGATGCCGTCGATAGCTCAACTGAAGGAAGCGTGGCGGCAGGGGCGGCGATGCGAGATGTTCGTCGCGGCGGATGCGCCGCCCCCCGTGCTCAATTTCCTGCGGGAATTCAATTCGTACTTCGACCGCATCACGTGGACGAGTGCCGAAACCTACGCAGGCTTGCTCGGATATGTGCAGCCCGGTGTAATGGTCGCTCACGGACAGGAGCGGCCTGACTGACCGGAGCGGTACGCCACGGCGTGCGCCTCGTCCGGCTCAGGCCGGACGTTTCACCATCGGTGCGGCTGGGTTGCCGACGACGGTCACGCCCGGTGGTACGTCCTTAGTCACGACGGCCCCCATACCGATCACCGCGCCCTTGCCGATCGTCAAAGGTTTGTCGGGCGTGCCCTGCTTCAGCACCGCGCCTGTGCCAATATACGCATCGTCTTCGATCACGATCCGGCCGTTGCAGGCGACGCGCGGAGCGAAAGTCACAAAATCACCGATCACACAGTCGTGGGCGACGTAGCTGTAGATGTTGCACTGGAAATGGCGGCCGATCCTGATATCCGATGTGCACATCGAGAAATCGCAGAACACCGCGCCCTCGCCGATCTCGACGTTGTCGAGCGACACATGCGAACCGGAAGTCAGCGAGCCGAACGCGAGGCCTTCGCTTTCGCAGCGCTGGACCAGCGTGCGGCGGGCCGCGGACGAACCGAGCGACACGACGACCGCGCGGTCGCGATGCGCCGGCGTGATGAGGGCATCGAAGGAAATGACTTCGACGCCGTTCTGGACGGTGCCGATTTCCGACGGCGTGTCGGAGACGAAGACGATTCCGGATGCCGAACCAGCACCGGTCCGGGCTTGATGTTGTCGTGCCAGCGGCAGGATCTCGCGCCCGAACCCGCCGCACCCGTAAATAGCGATTCGCTCCATCATTCACTCCGGTCTGAATGGGGGGCAGTCTAACGGTAGCGATACCTGGCGGGCAACCTCATTATCCGGGGTGGCGCATCCGGTTTGCTCGGTATGGCGGCGGGACGGACTGGGGATCACTTTCCTGTAAACGGCCGCATGATCGCCCGCAGCAGCGGGCCGAGTACCGGAATCCGGTGAAGGCGCAGATACGCGCGATAGATGATGAAAATCCGCGCGCGCTGAAACGCGACCCACTGGTTCGCGTACTGCCGCAGTTCGACCGACTCGTTCCTGAGGATATCGGCCTCGCGCGCATGAACGAGCAGCTTTGCGCGCGCGTCTGCGAGTTCCCGTCTCAGTCGACGCAGTTCTTCCTGGTTTTCCGCGGACGAAGCGGCTTGATTGGCGGGCACCTGGGCAGGCTGACGGGATTCTTGGTGGGAGGCGTTCATACCGAATATCCGCTGAATGTTCGCGACGTACTGTGCGTCGCCGTGCTTGTCGTGAACGTAGTCGGAAGCGCGCTTCGACAGCGCTCCGAGCAGATCGGGTTGTGCGTACAAGCGCTCGATGGCCACTCGATACGCGTCGACGGCTTCGTCGATGTCGTTGGATGCCTCGATGAGCATGCCGGTCTGACCGTCGAGCACGGCTTCGCCGATGCCGCCGATGTTCGGTGCGATGACCGGGAGTCCCGAGCCCATGGCTTCGAGAATCACGTTCGGCAATCCGTCGAACCACGACGTATAGACGAGGGCGTCGTACTCGTGCAGCGGAAGATCCGCGAATGCTGAAAACGGCCCTTTGTAATTTGCACCGGACAGGTCGATTTCGAATCCTGGCGTGATGCCGCCATACAGGTCGAGCGTGATGCCGGTGTCGCTCTGCGCGAAGTACTTGGACAGCGCGACGGCCAGTTGCGGCCGCTTCTGGCCGTCCAGCCGCGACGCCCACAGCAGGCGTCGTCGCGGCGTCGCATGAATCGTCGGCTCCTTGATGCCGTGCAGCAGCGCGGGAAGATTGATCCAGCGGGACGCGCTGGCACCGAAGATGAACTTGTCGTCGATGACCGTCTGTTCGTTGTCGGTGACGATCCGTGTGATGTGCTGGATGTTGTTCGTCAGAAACTCGACCGCGCCGCCCGAAATGATCGAGACGTCGTCTTCGTAGACGCGCGTGTCGCAGAAACGGTAGTACGTGACATCGCGTCCGCTGAATTGCGCGAAATGGCGGCTCAGCATGCGATGAGAAAACACGCACGCGCGAATGTGCAGCCGGGCGTCGGGCGCCGCCGCGCGAATCAGGCGTGCGGTGATGCGATCGCGTTGACGATCGTCGAGATCCTTGCCGAGCACCGCGACGTCGATGAAGATCGCTGCGTCGGGAAGGCGCGACAGCCACGCATGCTTTTCCATCGGCTCGCCGGACAGCACGAGGATCCGTTTCGACGCGCCGCATGCCAGCAGGCCGTTCATCACGTCGAGAACGTAGCGCTCCGCGCCGCCGGCGGGCAGAAACGGAATCAGGAACACGTCCGTGATCGGTCCGGCGTCGCGAATGGCTTCGCACATTTCGTAGTAGACCGCGGAGGGCTCGGGCGTCGACCAAATAGCGCTCGTCTGGCTGCCGTGCCGCAGCGACAGCGTATCGACGGCAGGATCGATCCGGTTGGCGGCTTCAGTCATATCCGACAGCATCCGGCTGCCGAGGAACTTCTGCTTGACGTCGTACCACGGCGGCAACGCACGTTCGCCGGCGCGATACGCACGATAGTCGTCGGCAAACACACGAAGGTAGACGTCCGGGTCGAACAGGTCGGTGTCCGGCGTCTCGAGTTCGACGCTCTGATTACGCGCGGCAGCCATGATGCTTTGCTGCCGCTGACGGTAGTACAGAACCGTATCGGGGATGTAGTGCGCCTTCATCCCGAGCGCGATCGCACATGAATTGAAGTGCCAGTCTTCGAATGCGTGGCCGCGTTGCGTGTCGCAGTGAACGTACTTGAGACGATCGAATGTCGAGCGATGGAAGAATACGCGCGACACGTACGGATGGATGTCAGCAAGCAGGAACGGCATCAGGTCCGCTTCGCCATACTCGGTAATGAAGTACATCGAACCGAATGCGATCAGGTACTGCGGGAACAGTAGTGCGTCATTGCCGTACCGCTTGGCAGCTGCCAGCGCTTCGACGAAGAAATTGAACGACACGAGATCGTCGGCGTCGGCCGTGGCGAAATATTCGCCTTGTGCAATTGCGCAACCGGAGTTTCGGCTCAAGCCCAGCGACCGGTTCGATACCTCGATCGTCTGGACTCCATCGAAACTGGAGAAGTCCGCCGACGCGATGACGGAACGGGTTGCTTCGTTCGGGTTATCGAGGACGACGACAATTTCCAGGGTGATACCGCGGGCTCTTGCGAAGTCTGCCGCTTCAGTCAGGGACCGCAACGTCCGGTTGATGATGCCGCCCTCATTGTGGGCGTTGAGAATCACCGAAATATCAAACATAGGGTGCAACTGGCCGGATGCGTATCGAGGTCACGCATTATATACAGAAGCATTTGGCGTTTCGGCGCCCGCCGGGGCGGCGGGCAGCGCACGCGATGGCTGCCCGCACCGTGCGGACGAGCCCCTACCTTGTACCCCTTTTTCCATTCATGGCCCCGTGGTGCGCGCCGCCACGTCATAATTGCTACAAATGGCAATCTCGGTTGCACGCGCTGGCCTGCCTGCGCACACTAGTAACGCGCCTTACGCGCCAAATGTAAACAATAGTCAGCTCGTGACTTCTCATCCGCAAGCATCCACTCGCTCACCGCACCCCGTCGACGAAATACTGTCGATTTCCATCGTGACGTACCATCCGGACGAGGCACTTCTCGCTCGTACGTTCTCCAGCCTCCGTGCGGCGTGCGCGCGTCTCCGGGCCGTGCGCGGCGGCGGTGTCGTCAGCGTTACCCTTGTCGACAACGGCGGCTTGCCGGATTTCGCAGCCGATCTTGCCGCACTCGAGCAGGCTGGCATCTCCTGCAGCGTGCTGTCCGGTCACGGCAACGTCGGCTACGGACGCGGCCACAACCTTGCGATCGAAGCAGCACGCAGCCGCTATCACCTGATCCTGAATCCCGATATCGACCTCGAGCCGGATGCACTCGTGCACGCGCTCGACTTTCTCGACGCACATCCTGAAGCAGGTTTGCTGTCGCCTCGAATCGGTGACGAATCGGGCCGGATCCAGTATCTGTGCCGCCGCTATCCGGCGCTGGTGGATCTTCTGGTCAGGGGATTCCTGCCCACGGCGTTGCGGCCGCCGTTCGAGCGCCGGCTGGCAAGTTACGAGATGCGCGACCGTATCAACGAAACCGACGTCGTATGGGATCCGCCTATCGTCAGCGGCTGTTTCATGCTGTTCCGCACCGACGTGCTCGCGCGTCTGCGGGGCTTCGATCCACGCTATTTTCTCTACTTCGAGGACTACGACCTCAGCTTGCGGACTGGCGAGTGCGCACGCACGGTCTACCTGCCGCTGGCGCGCGTGATTCATCACGGCGGCGGCGCATCCCGCAAGGGTGCCGCGCACATCCGCATGTTCGCGGCGTCGGCGCTCAAGTTCTATAACCGCTTCGGCTGGAGGCTGTGGTGACCCGCATCGTCGTGACAGGCGCAAACGGCTTCGTCGGCCGCGCGGTCTGCCGACTGGCGCTCGCGGCAGGACATACGGTCACGGCGCTGGTACGCCGTCCCGGCGGATGCGTCGACGGCGTTCGCGAGTGGGTGCATGACGCGCCGGATTTCGCCGGGCTCGCACACGCGTGGCCCGATGATCTGGAGGCCGATTGCGTGATCCACCTGGCCGCGCGAGTCCACGTGATGCGCGACGAGTCGCCCGATCCGGATGCCGCGTTCGAGGCGACCAACGTCGCAGGGACGCTGCGCGTTGCCGAAGCGGCGCATGCGCACGGCGCACGCCGCTTCGTGTTTGCCAGCAGCATCAAAGCGATTGCCGAGGGCGATCGCGGCGTGCCGCTCGCGGAGGACGTCGTAGCCGCACCGCAGGATCCATACGGGCGTTCGAAACTGCACGCGGAGCAGGCACTCGCGCAATTCGGGCGGCAGGCGGGCATCGATGTAGTCACCGTCCGTCCGCCGCTCGTCTACGGCCCCGGCGTGCGGGCCAACTTCCTGCGAATGATGGACGCCGTCGCGCGAGGATTGCCGCTCCCGCTCGGCGCGATCGAGGCACGCCGCAGCCTCGTCTATGTCGACAATCTCGCTGACGCGCTGCTGCGGTGCGCAACCGATCCAAGGGCAGCGGGCGAGTGCTTTCATGTCGCAGACGACGACGCGCCGGCGGTGGCCGGGTTGCTGAGGCTGGTCGGCGACGCGCTCGGCAGGCCGGCACGGCTGTTCCCGGTACCGGCCGCGATGCTGAGCACGCTCGGCAGGCTGACCGGCCGCAGCGCCGCCGTCGACCGCCTGACGGGCAGCCTGCAGCTCGACACCGGCCGCATGAAGCGCATGCTCGACTGGAGACCGCCGTATACGACGAGACAGGGCCTCGAGGCGACCGCCGCGTGGTATCGTTCGCGCGACAAACAGAAATAGACAATATGCATCCCGCGATTACCACGTGGCTCACGGTGGCCGGCGTCGCAATAGCCGCTGCCTTCGCCTCGACTCTTATCCTGAGGACGCTGCTCGCGACGGGGCTGGCCTGGCGCCTCGCGACCGATATTCCGAACGACCGTTCGCTGCATGCACTGCCGACGCCGCGTGTCGGCGGCTGGGGCGTCGTGCCGGTCTCCGTGATCGCAATGCTGTGGCTCGCGCCGTCGATGTGGCTGGTGGCCGTGGCCGCCGCGGGCCTCGCAGCGCTGTCGCAGCTCGACGATCGGCGCGGGCTGCCCGCGCGGGTCCGGTTCGCGGCACACCTTGCCGCGGTCGTCGCGCTGATCGCCGTCTATCCGGCCGCCGCGCCGTGGTGGCTACTGGTCGCCATCGGTTTCGGAATGGCTTGGCTGACCAATCTGTACAACTTCATGGATGGTGCGGACGGCCTTGCCGGCGGCATGGCGCTATTCGGCTTCAGCGCGTATGCGGCCGCCGCCTTGGCGGGCGTGCAGCCGGAGCCGGATCTCGTGGCGGGCGGCGCGGCCATCGCAGGTGCCGCGTTCGGCTTCCTGCTGCTGAATTTCCATCCAGCGAAGCTGTTTCTCGGTGACGCGGGCTCGATTCCGCTCGGGTTCATGGCGGGTGCGCTCGGCTACTGGGGCTGGCGAGGCGGGGTTTGGCCGATTTGGTTTCCGGCGATGGTGTTCTCGCCCTTTATTGCGGATGCATCTGTAACACTTGTGAGACGTTTGTTACGCGGCGAAAAGTTCTGGCAGGCGCACCGGGAGCATTATTATCAGCGCATGGTGCGCTCCGGCTCCGGCCATCGGCGCACTGCCATCTACTGGTACCTCGTGATGCTCGCGGGCATAATTGTAGCTCTGTGGGCGTTGGGCCGTCCCACACTGCAGCAGTGGGGGCTGTTTGTCGCCTGGTATGGCGTTCTTGCGTGCATCGGTTGCGTGATCGACGCCCGCTGGCGCCGTGTCGGCATGGCCACCGAAAACAAATCTTGAGGTCTCCCGCCGATGTTGCGATCCAAAGCATCTTGGCTGTCATTGAGTGCTTTCCTGTTCGACCTGCTGGCGGTGCTTGCAGCGTGGTTGTTCGCCTATCTCGTCCGCTTCAACGGTAGTGTCCCGACCGATTTCCTGAGCGGCGCGCTGATGGCGCTGACGTGGGTGCTGCCCGTGTACGCGCTGATGTTCCACGTGTTCGGCCTCTATCGCGGGCTGTGGGTGTTCGCGAGCCTGCCAGACCTGATGCGTATCGCGAAGGCAGTGGGCGGCGGTGGCGTGATCGTGATGATCGGCGCCGTGATGTTCCAGCCGGTGCCGATCATTCCACGCTCGGTGCTGCTCGTGTCGCCCCTGATGCTGTTCCTGGCGATGGGCGGCGCGCGCGCGCTCTATCGCGCGACGAAGGAGTATTACCTGTACGGCGGGCTCGTAGGCAAGGGCAAGCCGGTGCTGGTGCTCGGCGCCGGCACGGCAGGCGCGAGCCTCGCGCGCGAACTGTCCCGCTCAGGCGAATGGCGCCTCGTCGGCCTGCTCGACGACGACGTCAAGAAGCAGGGCCGCGAAATCTACGGCTACAAGGTGCTGGGCTCCTTCAATGATCTCAAGCACTGGACCGACGCACTGAAGGTCGAATACGCGATCATCGCGATTCCGTCAGCGTCGGTCGAGACGCAGCGCCGCGTCGCGACGCTGTGCGTGCGGGCCGGTGTGAAGGCGATGGTGCTGCCGTCGCTGACCGCGTTGATGCCGGGGCAGGGTTTCCTGTCGCAGGTCCGGAACATCGATCTCGAGGATCTGCTCGGCCGCGATGCCGTGACGATCGACACGCCGCACGTCGAGGCGCTGCTGCGCGGCCGCGTCGTGATGGTGACGGGCGCGGGCGGGTCGATCGGCTCCGAGCTGTGTCGGCAGATCCTGCGCTTCGCGCCGGCGCAACTCGTCGCATTCGACCTGTCCGAGTACGCGATGTACCGGCTAACCGAGGAACTGCGCGAGCGCTTCCCGGACCTCCCGGTCGTGCCGATCATCGGCGATGCGAAGGATTCGCTGCTGCTCGACCAGGTGATGTCGCGCCACGCGCCGCACATCGTGTTCCACGCAGCCGCCTACAAGCACGTGCCGCTGATGGAGGAGCACAACGCGTGGCAGGCGCTGCGCAACAATGTGCTCGGCACCTATCGCGTGGCCCGCGCGGCGATTCGCCACGATGTGCGTCACTTCGTGCTGATCTCGACCGACAAGGCCGTCAATCCGACCAACGTGATGGGCGCGAGCAAGCGCCTCGCCGAAATGACCTGCCAGGCGTTGCAGCAGACGAGCGGGCGCACGCAGTTCGAGACGGTGCGTTTCGGTAACGTGCTCGGCAGCGCGGGCAGCGTGATCCCGAAGTTCCAGCAGCAGATCGCGAAGGGCGGCCCGGTCACGGTCACGCACCCGGAGATCACGCGTTTCTTCATGACGATCCCGGAAGCGTCGCAACTCGTGCTGCAGGCATCGAGCATGGGGCATGGCGGCGAGATTTTCATTCTCGACATGGGCGAGCCGGTGAAGATCGTCGATCTGGCGTGCGACCTGATCCGCCTGTATGGTTTCTCGGAAGAGCAGATCCGGATCGAGTTCACCGGGCTGCGGCCCGGCGAGAAGCTCTACGAGGAGTTGCTGGCGGACGACGAGGCGACGACGCGCACGCCGCATCCGAAGCTGCGGATCGCGCGGGCGCGGGAAGTGCCGGACAATTTCCTCGACGAACTGCTGCCGTGGCTGATGCAGCATCGTGTCCTGCCCGACGACGAAGTGCGGCGCGACTTGCGCCGCTGGGTGCCCGAGTATCAAACGGCTGCCGTTCCGGCGCTGAAGAGCGTACGGGTCGCGTCGAACCGCTGAACACCGAGGGCCGTGTGGGTCGCGCCACGCAGCGGCCAGCCGACCGGTCAAAAAGAAAAGCGCCCCGCGGGGCGCTTTTTTCATGCCGGGCCGAGACCAGCTCAGCGACTGGGCCGGTGTTTGCGCACCACCATCCACCGCGGCGCCTTGAACCGCACGATGCTGAGGTACAGCCACACGTAAGTCAGCGCAAACAGCACGACGAACACGAACAGGTGCACCGTATGCCGCCAGAACAGCGTCGCGGGTATCACCGCGACGAGGCACAGCAGCCACAGGTATGGCGACGTCAGCGAATTGCGGCGCGTCAGGTCGTGCGCGTGCTTCGTGCCGACTGCCCAGCGCATCAGCCGCTTGTACACGAGCATGTGCAGGTGCACGCCGTCCGGAATGCCGGGTGACATCCCGCGGATGAACTTCTTCCGGTAGATCGAGAAGCAGGTCTCGAAGATCGGGTACATGAACAGCAGCACCGGATACCACGCGGACACCTCGCGATTGCGCATCACGAGCATGATCGCGAGTTCGGCGAGCATGAAGCCGATGAAATACGCGCCGCCGTCGCCGAGGAAGATCAGCCCGGCCGGGAAATTCCACAGGAAGAAGCCGAGCACGGCGCCCATCATGATGATCGAAGCGGACATCACGACCGGGTCGTTCACGTGGAACGCGACATACGCGAGCGACGCGAACATCATGAAGCTGACCATCGACGCGAGCCCGTTGAAGCCGTCGATGATGTTGATCGCATTCGCGAGTGCCGCGACCGCCAGCACCGTGATGAACGCCGAAATGACCACGTAGCCGAGCAGGAAATCGAGCGGCGGCACGCTGATGCGCTTGACCGCGATGCCCAGCAGCCAGAACGCGAGCGCGGCCGCGCCCATCGTGCACAGCAGCCGCGCGCGCGGCGACACGCGCTTGGTGAGGTCCTCGACGAGGCCGGACAGGAAGGCCGGCAGCCCGCAGGCGGTGATGCCCAGGATGCTGCCGGCGATCGTCGGATAGCGTCGGGACAGGATCAGCGCCGCAACGACGACGCCCGCGAGGATCCCGATGCCCCCGACCCGCGGCACGGGCCGCACGTGGAATTTCTGCACGCCGGCCAGGTCGCTGTCGATCGAGAATTTCTCGTGAAGGTGCGCATAGCGCACGATGAACAGCGTGACGAGCAGGGAGACGATGAAGCCGGACGCGAAGCTGAGCATGGGATCGCTCGAAAAATGGACAGCGGATTATACAAAACCGCGCGGGTTCCCCTCCTGCCATCGCCAGTGATCGGCACACATTTCTTCGATGCCGAGCGCGGCACGCCAGCCGATGATGTCGGCCGCGGCCTGTGGGTTCGCGTAGCACTCGCCGATGTCGCCCGGGCGGCGTGCGACGAGCTCGTACGGCACCGGGCGGCCCGACGCCTTCTCGAACGCACGCACGACTTCCAGCACGCTGTAGCCCTGGCCGGTGCCGAGGTTGACGACGAAGCTCGCGTCGCGCTTCGCGAGCGCGTCGAGCGCGGCGATGTGCCCCTTCGCGAGATCGACGACGTGGATGTAGTCGCGCACGCCGGTGCCGTCCGGCGTCGGGTAGTCGGAGCCGAACACGCGCAGCTTTTCCAGCTTGCCGACCGCGACCTGCGCGACATACGGCATCAGGTTGTTCGGGATGCCGGCCGGATCCTCACCGATCAGCCCGCTCGCGTGCGCGCCGACCGGGTTGAAGTAGCGCAGCGTGGCGATGCGCCACGACGGGTCGGAAACTTCGAGATCGCGCAGGATTTGCTCGGCGATCAGCTTCGACTGGCCGTACGGGTTCGTCGCGGACAGCGGGAACGATTCGTCGATCGGCGAGCGCTCTGGCACGCCGTATACGGTCGCGGACGAGCTGAACACGAACTGCCTGACGTTGCGCTCGCGCATCACCTTGAGCACGGCAAGTAGGCCGCCGATGTTGTTCTGGTAGTACTCGAGCGGCTTCGCGACCGATTCGCCGACGGCCTTGAGCGCCGCGAAATGGATCGTGCCGGTGATCGGGTGTGCATCGAATACCTTGGCGAGCGCGGCTTCGTCGCACACGTCGACCTGATGGAACGCGGGCGTCTTGCCCGTGATCCGTTCGACGCGGCGCACGGATTCGGCCTTGCTGTTGACGAGGTTGTCGACGATCACGACGTCGTAGCCGTTGTCGAGCAGCTCGACGGTCGTGTGCGAGCCGATATAGCCCGCTCCGCCCGTGACGAGGATGGTGCCTTTAGCGGTCATTGCTGATGCGCTCCTTCAGAGGGTGATACCGGTTAACGAATGGATAGTACGCCGGTAGCGTTCGACGACCTGCTGTTCGTCGAATTCCGCCGTGACCTTTTGCCGGCCGCGTGCACCCATCGCGTCGCGTCCGGCCGTTCCGAGTTCGATCATGCGGAGCAACTGCTCCGCGAGGCTCGCGCTGTCGCGCACGCGGCACAGGAAGCCGGTTTCACCGTCGGCGACGACGTCGCGGCAGCCCGGCACGTCGGTCGCGACGATCGGGCGGCCCATCGCCGACGCTTCCATCAGCGTGCGCGGCACGCCTTCGCGGTACGACGGCAGCACGATGCAGTCGGCCGCCGCGATATGCGGGCGCACGTCGTGCGCCTCGCCAAGATACTCGACGACGCCTTCGCCGACCCACGCATCGACATCCGCGCGGCCGATCGCGCTTGGATTGTCGACGCCGAGCGGCCCGAGCAGCTGGAAGCGCGCATTCGGGAAGCGCGCGTGCACGATGCGCGCGGCCTCCACGTATTCGCGCACGCCCTTGTCCCACAACAGCCGGCCGATCAGGATGAAGACGGGCGCGTCGCCGGCGGGCAGCGGCACGGGTGCGAACTGTTCGAGATCGACGCCTTCGCCGTGCAGCAGCCGCGCGCGATCGGGATGCGCGAGCAACTGCTCGTCGGTGAAGGTCGCGAGATCGTCGCGGTTCAGGAACCACACTTCACGCGGGAAGCGGAACGCGAACCGGTACAGGCGCTTCGCGACGCTTGCCGCGCGGCTCTTCTGGATGAAGACGTAGCCGAGCCCGGTCGTCACCGCGATCGACGGCACGCGCGCGAGCCACGCGGCGACCGAGCCGTAGATGTTCGGCTTGATCGTGTAATGGAACACGAGATCGGGTTTCAGCGCACGGTAGTGACGCACCAGCGCGGCGAGCGTGCCGAGATCCTCGCGTGGGCTCGTGCCTTTCGAGGCAACCGCGAGCGCCACGTAGCGGCAGCCCATCTGCTCGAGCAAGGGCACCGTGCGGTCGTGCGGCGCAATGACGATGACCTCGGCGCCGCGCGCGACGAGCGTACGGATCAGCCCGTGGCGATACGTGTAGATCGCCCAGGCCGTGTTGCAGACGAGCGCGATGCGCAGCGGGGAGGTGGCGGACATGAAAAAAAGAATAAATAAAGCGTCGAAATTGCCGAAAGGGCCGGATGCGCGTCAGGCTGACGGCCGCGCGGCGAACAGCGTCTGCTTGATCCGCTGCAACGTCCGGTACGGCGTCACGAAATGCAGCAGGTTCTTGGCGAGGCCGGCCCAGTCGTACGGGTTCAGCGCGTTGAAGTGGCTCAACAGCAGCGTGAGCGTCGACACCAGCTGGCGCCGGCGCTTGGTCGCACTGATCCCGCCCTCGTTCAGTTCGTAATAGAGACCGAGTTCCGGCAGGTTCGCGCAATCGTAGCGTTGCATTAACCGTAAAAAAAGATCGAGATCCTCGGCCGCACGGTATTTGGCGCGATAGTTCCCCACTTCCCGCACCGCGTCGATGCGCAGCATCACCGACGGATGCACGAGCGGCGAGCGCAGGAAGCGCGTGCGGCGCAGCGTGCGGGGATCGGCCGGCGGGGTCAGCATGAAGCGCGGCTCGCCGGCGCGGGACACGACCTGCGTCCACATGCCTACACAGGCCACGCGCGGGTGGGCGCCGAGATAGGCACGCTCCTTCGCGAGGCGCTGCGGCGCGGCGAGATCGCCCGCGTCGATGCGCGCCGCATAGCGGAAGCCGCGTGCGGCGAGCGCATCGATGCCGGCCGCGAGCGCACGCTCGATGCCGCCGTTCTGCGGCATGCGCAGCACGTCGATCGTGAGGCCGGGCAGGTCGGGCGCGACGATCGGCGGCGTGCTGCCGTCATCGACGATCAGCACATGCACGGGCGTGTCCTCGCGAAACGAGGCTAGGGTCCGGACGACGTCGTCGTGCCCGTTGTAGGCCGGCATCAGCACGGCCACGTCGTCGAGCGGGGTCGGGCAATCAGGGGACGTCATGGTCGCAGCTTGAAACGGATGTAATAAAAATTGACGGCGGCGGCGGCCAGGTAGCCGGCCGCCAGCCCGACGAGCGCGCCGTACAGGCCGAGCCGCGGGATCGCGAACAGGTTGACGAGTGCGGCGATCGCGAGCGCGAGCAGCCATTTCGACAGCAACACGAATTTTGCTTGATATTTGAGAACGATAAGATTGCCTATCGCCTCGATGCCGGCGGGCACCGACAGCCAGACCGCCCAGCGGAAGATGTCGACCGAGGCCTCGTAGCCGTGGCCGAACACCTTGCCGACGATCAGCGGGGCGGCGGCGTCGAGCACGAGCGCGCCGGCCGTCATCAGGCAGGCCGTCATCGCGATCAGCCGGACGATGTTGCGGCGCAGCCGCGCGACGTCCTGCACGCGGTAGACGAACGCGGGCGCGATCGTCTGCGCGAGCATCAGCGCGAGCGTGATCCAGTTCTCGTTGAGCTGCTGCGCGGCCGAGTAACGGCCGAGATCGGCGAACGACACGTGACGCTCGAGCATCAGGCGGTCGAGCTTCAGGAACAGGTACATGCAGATGAGGCCGAGCCAGAACACGGTGCCGGCCGTTGCAAAGTGCCTGAACAGCGGTTTGTCGAACGTCCAGCGGAGCGCGCCACCGTTACGATGCCGGTAGTACAGCAGCAGCGCGAAGCCGATGGCGGCGGCCTCGAGCGCCCACAGCCACGCGAAGCGGGCGGGGCCCGCGGCCGCGCGGACCAGCAGCCAGACGAGCAGCGCCTTCACCAGCGCGGTGACCATGCTGGTGACGAGCTGCGGCTTGCTGTAGGTCATGCTTTGCAGCCACGCGTTGATGACGCCGACGAACGGCTCGCGGAACACCATCGTGACCGCGAGGCCCGCGAGCATCGCGCCGACCAGCGGATCGAAGGCGCCCGCGGCGATCGCGATCCACGTCGCGACGAGCGCGGCGACGGAGACGGCGATGCGCAGCGCGAATGCGCTGCCGAGTACCGCGCCGAGCTGGGCGGGCGGGCGCTGGACGATGGTCGGGACGAGGATTTCCGCGCCGCACACCCAGGTGAGCGGCGCCAGTACCAGGAGGAGCGTATTCGCATACTGCCATTTGCCGAACACATCTGGCCCGAAATAACGGGCCAGCAGGCCGCTGATCGCGATCGCGACGCCGATCTGCGTGAGCCGTTCGAGCCCCAGCCAGACGAGATTCGCGACGGCCTTCGCGACGTCCGGGTTGCCGAAGCGCTTCAGCATGCGCGGCGGCGGCGAGCGCGCAAGCTGGCCGGCAGGGCGCCCGGGGGCTGCAGGTTGGCGGCGACGGGACGGCTAGGCATTAAAATGGGCGGTATGCGCGTCATCAAAACCCTCGATTATAAGTGGGATCGCGGTCGCTCCCGCCGTTCCGCGCCAGCGGTTTCACGCCGTGCCGGGCCGCATGTATCATGCGCGGCACCGGCGAGCGGCGGCCAGGCAAGCCAGACAATTTTCCATGCACGCAACTGAGAGAAGAGAATCGATGATCTCCCAATCCATCTTCAAGGCATATGACATTCGTGGCGTGGTCGGCAAGACGCTCGACAACGACACCGCGCGCGGGATCGGCCGGGCGTTCGGCAGCGAAGTGCGTGCGCAGGGCGGCGATGCGGTCGTCGTCGCGCGCGACGGCCGCCTGTCCGGGCCGGACCTCGTCGGCGCGCTGGCCGACGGCCTGCGTGCGGCGGGCGTCGACGTCGTCGACGTCGGCATGGTGCCCACGCCGGTCGGTTATTTCGCGGCGAATGTCCCGCTCGCGCTGAAGGGCGGCGAGCGCCGCGTCGATTCGTGCATCGTCGTCACGGGCAGCCACAACCCGCCCGACTACAACGGCTTCAAGATGGTGCTGCGCGGCGCCGCGATCTACGGCGAGCAGATCCAGGCGCTGTACCGGCGCATCGTCGACGAGCGATTCGAGACGGGCAACGGCTCGTACGAGCAGTTCGACGTGGCCGATCAGTACATCGCGCGCATCGTCGGCGACATCAAGCCGGCCCGCCCGATGAAGCTCGTCGTCGACGCCGGCAACGGCGTGGCCGGCCCGCTCGCGACGCGCCTGTTCAAGGCGCTCGGCTGCGAGCTCGTCGAGCGCTTCACCGACATCGACGGCACGTTCCCGAACCACCACCCGGATCCCGCCCACCCGGAAAACCTGCAGGACGTGATCCAGGCGCTGAAGGACACCGACGCCGAGATCGGCTTCGCGTTCGACGGCGACGGCGACCGCCTCGGCGTCGTCACGAAGGACGGCAAGATCATCTATCCGGACCGCCAGCTGATGCTGTTCGCGGAAGAAGTGCTGTCGCGCAACCCGGGCGCGCAGATCATCTATGACGTGAAGTGCACGCGCCACCTCGCGCAATGGGTGAAGTCGAAGGGCGGCGAGCCGCTGATGTGGAAGACGGGCCACTCGCTCGTGAAGGCAAAGCTGCGCGAGACGGGTGCGCCGCTCGCCGGTGAAATGAGCGGCCACGTGTTCTTCAAGGATCGCTGGTACGGCTTCGACGACGGTCTCTATACGGGCGCGCGCCTGCTCGAGATCCTCGCGAAGACGGCCGACCCGAGCGCGCTGCTGAACGGGCTGCCGGACGCGATGAGCACGCCCGAACTGCAGCTGTGGCTCGACGAAGGCGAGAACTTCCGCCTGATCGACAAGCTGCAGAAAGAGGCGAAGTTCGACGGCGCCGAGGAAGTCGTGACGATCGACGGCCTGCGTGTCGAGTACCCGGACGGCTTCGGCCTCGCGCGTTCGTCGAACACGACGCCGGTCGTCGTGATGCGTTTCGAGTCGGAGACGCAGGAAGGGCTCAAGCGCATCCAGGAGGACTTCCGCCGCGTGCTGACGGCCGCGAAGCCGGACGTCAAGCTGCCGTTCTGAGCGTGGGCGGCCTCGGGCCGCCACCGGCGCGACGGTGAGTCCGATCGTCGCGCCATCCCCGAAAAGCGGCGCACGCCAAGGGCGTGCGGCCGCTTTTTGTCTGTGTGACTCGCCGGGCGGGATAAAATCCCCCCTTTATGCTTGTCGCCGGCTGCCTGCCGGCGTTTTTTCAGCGTGCAAAAGATCCTGATCGTACGCGTGTCGTCGCTGGGCGACGTCGTGCACAACATGCCGGTGATCGCCGATATCCGGCGGCGCCACCCCGATGCGCAGATCGACTGGCTCGTCGAGGAAAGCTTCGTCGACCTGGTCAAGCTCGTCGACGGCGTGCGCAACGTGCTGCCGTTCTCGCTGCGCCGCTGGCGCAAGAAGCCGTTCTCGGGCACCACGTGGCGCGAGATCCGGGCCTTCCGCCAGCGCCTCGCGGCCGAGCAGTACGACCTCGTGATCGACTGCCAGGGTCTCATCAAGACGGCCTGGGTCGCCAGTTGGGCGCGCGGCTCGCTCGTCGGGCTCGGCAACCGCACCGACGGCGCCGGCTACGAGTGGCCGGTGCGCTTCTTCTATCGCAAGCGCGTGCCGATCGCGCCGCGCACGCACGTCGTCGAGCGCTCGCGGCAACTCGTCGCGGCCGCGCTGGGCGACCCGGCGCCGACGCCGGCCGATCCGGTCGAGTTCGGCCTCGATACGCGCGCGGCGGCGCTCGCGGTGGCCGCGCTCGGGCTGAACCTGCCGGTGCCGTACGTGGTGTTCGTCCATGCGACGTCGCGTGCCGACAAGCAATGGCCGGACGCCGCGTGGATCGAGCTCGGCCAGGCGCTCGTGCGGCGCGGTGCGTCGCTCGTGCTGCCGTGGGGCAACGACGCGGAGCGCGCGACCAGCGAGCGGCTGGCGCAGGCATTCGGCGCGGCGGCGATCGTGCCGCCGAAGCTGTCGCTGCCGGCCGTGGTCGGCCTGATCGACGGCGCGGATGCGATCGTCGGGGTTGATACAGGTCTGGTTCACATCGCGGCCGCGCTGAAGCGTCCGACGGTCGAACTGTACAATTTCGCGACGGCCTGGCGGACCGGCGGCTACTGGTCGCCGAACGTCGTCAATCTCGGCACGGCGGGGCAGCCCCCGTCGATCGCGCAGGTGAAGTCGGCGCTCGCGGGCTTCGGTCTCCTGTAACGCAGTCACACGCGCGAACCCACGCGAACCGAACATGAGCGAATCCCAGATCATCGAAGTCCCGTCCGCCGACTGGAGCGGACACAACCTGTCGGCGCCGCGCGAGCAACTGCTGGCCGCCGTCGAGGAAGGCAAGGTGCTGTATTTTCCGCACCTGCGTTTCGCGATCGAAGGCGGCGAGGAAGCGCTGCTCGATCCGGCGCTCGCCGACCCGAAACGCAAGAACATCAGCCTCGCGCCGAACGGCGGCGCGCTCGCCGGCGTGCTCGGCGACAGCGTCACGCAGTCGGCGGTGCGCGCGCTCGTCGCGCGCTTCCAGCAGCAGGCCGGCACGCTCGTCGACGGCCTCTTTCCCGAATACCGCGGCAAGCTGCGCGTCGCGCCGACGAGCCTGCGGTTGATGCAGGTCGAGACGCGCCAGACGTCGTGGCGCAAGGACGACAGCCGGCTGCACGTCGACGCGTTCCCGTCGCGGCCCAATTACGGCGAGCGGATCCTGCGCGTGTTCACGAACGTGAACCCGGCCGGCGTGCCGCGCGTGTGGCGCGTCGGCGAGCCGTTCGAGGACGTCGCGAAGCGTTTCCTGCCGCACATCAAGCCGCAGTTGCCGGGCGCCGCATGGCTGCTGAACCTGATGCACGTGACGAAGTCGCCGCGCAGCGCGTACGACCACCTGATGCTGAACCTGCACGACAGCATGAAGGCCGATCTCGACTACCAGAAGACTTGTCCACAGCAAACGATGCCGTTTCCGCCGGGCAGCGTGTGGATATGTTTCTCCGATCAGACTTCGCACGCTGTGATGTCCGGCCAGTTCATGCTCGAACAGACCTTCTTCCTGCCGGTCGATGCGATGGTGCGCCGCGAATGCGCGCCGCTCGGCATCCTCGAACGCCTGACGGGCAGGGCGCTGGTTTGAGCGCGCATTTTCGTCGCAGCAAGACCAGGGGCGCGGCATGCTGAGGGTGATCTATCGCGCGCTGTGGTGGCTCGTCGCCCCGATCGCCGTCATCCGGCTATACGTGCGCTCGCGCAAGGAACGCGGCTATCGCGAACACATCGGCGAACGCTTCGGCCACGTGGCCGGCCGCTCGCGCGACGACCGTGCGCCGCTGATCTGGGTGCACGCGGTTTCGGTCGGCGAGACGCGCGCGGCGCAGCCGCTGATCGACGCGCTGATGCACGCGCGGCCCGACGCGCGGATCCTGCTCACGCACATGACGCCGAGCGGCCGCGCGACCGGCGAACAGATCTTCGGCGATCGCGTGCAGCGCTGCTACCTGCCGTACGACATGCCCGGCGCGGTGCGGCGTTTCGTGCGCGCGTGGCGGCCGACGCTCGGCCTCGTGATGGAAACCGAGGTGTGGCCCACGCTGATCGACGAGTGCCGCCGTGCGGACGTGCCGCTGGTGCTGACCAATGCGCGCATGTCCGCGCGTTCGTTCCGGCGGGCATCGAAGTTCGGCGCGGCGACGCACGACGTGTTCGGCGGCTTCTCGCGCGTGCTCGCGCAGAGCCCGGCCGATGCGGAGCGGCTGACGTCGCTCGGCGCGCGCAACGTGACCGTGCTCGGCAACCTGAAGTTCGACATGACGACGCCCCCGGAACTCGCGGCGCGCGGCCATGCGTGGCGCGAGGCGATCGGCACGCGGCCCGTGTGGGTGGCCGCGAGCACGCGCGAGAACGAGGAGGCGCTGGTGCTCGACGCATTCGCGGCGATGCGCACGCCCGGCGCGCTGCTGGTGCTCGTGCCGCGTCATCCGCAGCGTTTCGCGGAGGTCGAGGCGCTCGTCGAGCGCAGCGGGCTCAAGTGTGTGCGACGCTCGGTGTGGGCGGCCGACAAGGCCGCGCTCGCGTCTGGCAGGCCGGCTGCCGAGCCGCTGCCGGACGACGTGACGGTGCTGCTCGGCGATTCGATGGGCGAGCTCGGCGCGTATTACGCGGCGGCCGACATCGCGTTCATCGGCGGCAGCCTGCTGCCGCTCGGCGGCCAGAACCTGATCGAAGCGTGCGCGGTCGGCGTGCCGGTGCTGATCGGCAAGCACGTGTTCAACTTCACGCAGGCGACCGCCGACGCCGTCGCGGCCGGCGCGGCGTTGCAGGTCGAGGATCCGCTCGATCTCGCACACGTGCTCGACGCGCTGTTCGCCGACAAGGCGCGGCGCATCGCAATGGGCGCGGCCGGCGCGGCGTTCGCATCGCGTCATCGCGGCGCGACCGCACGTACGGTCGACGTGCTCGCGGCACTGTTGCCGCCCGCTGAACGCGGCGTGCGCTCGCTGCCGGACGCGCAGGACCCGTCCGACGACTAGACGATGGCGGCGCAATGCCGCCGGAAGCCGATGTGGCGGCACCGTGAGGCGCCGCCACGTCGCTCAGACCGTCAGCAAACCCTTTTTCTCGATGAACGCGATCACGTCCGCGACGCCTTCGAGCGCCTTCAGGTTCGTCATCACGTAAGGCCGCTCGCCGCGCATCTTCTTCGTGTCGGACGCCATTACGTCGAGGTTCGCGCCGACCAGCGGCGCGAGATCCGTCTTGTTGATCACGAGCAGGTCGGACTTCGTGATGCCGGGGCCGCCCTTGCGCGGAATCTTCTCGCCGCCCGCCACGTCGATCACGTAGATCGTCAGGTCCGACAGCTCGGGGCTGAAGGTCGCCGCGAGGTTGTCGCCGCCCGATTCGATGAACACGATGTCGGCGTCGGGAAAGCGCGACAGCATCCGGTCGACGGCCTCGAGGTTGATCGACGCGTCCTCGCGAATCGCCGTGTGCGGGCAGCCGCCCGTCTCGACGCCCATGATGCGTTCCTCGGGCAGCGCGCCCGCGACCGTCAGCAGCCGCTGGTCTTCCTTCGTATAGATGTCGTTGGTGATCGCGACGAGGTCGTATTGGTCGCGCATCGCCTTGCACAGCATTTCGAGCAGCGTGGTCTTGCCGGAGCCGACGGGGCCGCCGATGCCGACGCGCAGCGGCGGCAGTTTCTTCGTGCGGCGGGCGGTGGAGGGAGCAAGTGCGTTCATGGCGGATAAGCGTCGGGTTCAGGAGCGGAACAACCGCGAATACTGGGTTTCGTGCCGCGCGGACAGGATGCCGAGTTGCGGCGCGAACGTGTTGACGGCGTCGGATGGCGTCGCGAGCGCGCGGCGCACGGCCGCGTCGATCGCACCGCGCAGCGCGACGATGATGCGTTGCCCGGCGAGCTGGCCGAGCGGCACGGCCTTCAGCGCGGCGGACGTCTGGTTCTCGACCCAGCCGAATGCATAAGCGGCGAGCACCGCATCGGCGCTCGCGTCGTGCGCGGCAGCGGCGTACGCGAATGCGGTGGGCAGCGCGATCGGCGCAATCGCCGCGAGCGTCGCGCGGCGCGCGCCATCGCCCCATTCGAGCGACGCGCAGAGCCGCGCGAGCGACCAGCCCATCTGTTCGGTCTCGCGGCGCAGTTCCGCCGATTCGCGGCTCGCGATGAACCACGCATTCTCGGCGGCGAGCGCCGGCGCGTCGTGCGCGTGCCAGCGCGCGAGCTGGTGCGCGAGGAACGGCAGCTCGCCGTGCGCGAGCACGTCGGTCAGGCCGCTCGCGATCCAGTCGCGCGCGGTATCCGCGTCGTGGATCAGGTTCGCGTCGAGTGCCGCTTCGAGCCCCTGCGAATAGCTGAACGCGCCGATCGGCAGTGCAGGCGATGCAAGATGCAGCAGCGCGACGAGTTCAGTGGTGGTCATGGCCGTGGCCGTGCGCGCAACCGGGACCATGCTGATGGTCGTGGTCGTGGTCGTGGTCGTGGTCGTGGTCGTGGTCGTGTGAATGGGAATGCGAGTGGCCGTGATGCTCGCCGAACACCTGCTGCGCGAGCGCGTAGTCCTCGGCGAAGGTCGCATCGTGCCCGTGCTTGTGGCCGCCGCCGTACGCGCCGGCTTCCGGCTGGAACGGTGCAACGGTCTCCTCGACCTGCGTGCCGAGCCGGCGCAGCATGTCCGCGAGCACCGGGTCGGCTTCGAGTTTCAGGTAGCCGTCGCCGATCTCGACCGGCGTGTGGCGGTTGCCGAGGTGGTACGCGGCGCGCATCAGCGTGAGCGGGTCGGCCGCGCGCACGCGCAGCACGGTCTCGGGCGCCGCGGCAACGCGCACGAGGGCGCCGTCGTCGGCGACGAGCACGTCGCCGTCGCGCAGGATCGTGCCGCGCGGCAGCACGACCGCGACGTCCTCGCCGGTGTCGAGCGTCGCCGCGAGGCGGCTCTTGCAGCGGGCGTCGTAGGTGAGCGTGAGCGTCGGCGCGCGCGCGACGAGCGACGCGGCGAGTTTCACGTTCGGGGCAATGCGTTTGTCGAGGGTGCGCATGAATCGAAAGCCGGCAATCAGGTCAGAACAGGAAATAGCGCTGCGCCATCGGCAGCACCGTGGCTGGCTCGCAGGTGAGCAACTGGCCGTCGGCGATCACGTCGTAGGTTTCGGGGTCGACGCTGATCGACGGGCGCCACGCGTTGTGGATCATGTCGGCCTTCGTCACGTTGCGGCAGTTGCGCACCGGCACGATCTGCTTCGCGAGCCCGTAGCGTTCCGCGATGCCCGCATCGGCGGCCATCTGCGACACGAAGGTCAGCGACGTGCGCGCGAGCGCACCGCCGCGGGTGGCGAACATCTCGCGATAGTGGACCGGCTGCGGCGTCGGGATCGACGCATTCGGGTCCCCCATCTGCGCCATCGCGATCATCCCGCCCTTCAAAATCATCGACGGCTTGATCCCGAAGAACGCCGGCTCCCACAGCACGAGGTCGGCCCACTTGCCCGGCTCGATCGAGCCGACTTCGTGCGCGATGCCGTGCGTGAGCGCCGGGTTGATCGTGTACTTCGCGACGTAGCGCTTCGCACGGAAGTTGTCGTTGCGCGTGCTGTCTTCCGGCAGCGCGCCGCGCTGCACCTTCATCTTGTGCGCGGTCTGCCAGGTGCGGATGATCACCTCGCCGACGCGGCCCATCGCCTGCGAGTCGGACGACAGCATCGACAGCGCGCCGAGATCGTGCAGGATGTCCTCGGCCGCGATCGTCTCGCGGCGAATGCGCGATTCGGCGAACGCGAGATCCTCGGCGATCGACGGATCGAGGTGATGGCACACCATCAGCATGTCGAGGTGCTCGTCGAGCGTGTTGATCGTGTACGGGCGTGTCGGGTTGGTCGACGACGGCAGCACGTTCGACTCGCCGCACACCTTCAGGATGTCGGGCGCATGGCCGCCGCCCGCGCCTTCGGTGTGGTACGTGTGGATCGTGCGGCCCTTGAACGCGGCGACCGTCGATTCGACGAAGCCGCCTTCGTTCAGCGTGTCGGTGTGGATCGCGACCTGCGTGTCGGTGTCGTCGGCGACGGACAGGCAGTTGTCGATCGCCGCGGGCGTCGTGCCCCAGTCCTCGTGCAGCTTCAGCCCGATCGCGCCGGCCGCGATCTGCTCGACGAGCGGCTGCGGCAGGCTCGCATTGCCCTTGCCGAGAAAGCCGAGGTTGATCGGCCAGCCGTCGGCGGCCTGCAGCATCCGTTCCATGTGCCACGGCCCCGGCGTGCAGGTCGTCGCGTTGGTGCCGGTGGCCGGCCCCGTGCCGCCGCCGAGCATCGTCGTGACGCCCGACGCGAGCGCCTCGTCGATCTGCTGCGGGCTGATGAAGTGGATGTGCGTGTCGATGCCGCCGGCCGTCACGATCAGCCCTTCGCCGGCGATCACTTCGGTCGCGGCGCCGATCGCGATCGTCACGCCCGGCTGGATGTCCGGGTTGCCGGCCTTGCCGATCGCGGCGATGCGGCCGTGCTTGATCGCGATGTCGGCCTTCACGATGCCCCAGTGATCGAGGATCACCGCGTTCGTGATGATCGTGTCGGGCACGTCGGCGGCCACGCGCTGCGACTGGCCCATTCCGTCGCGGATCACTTTCCCGCCGCCGAATTTCACTTCCTCGCCGTAGGTCGTGTAGTCGCGTTCGATCTCGATCAGCAGCTCGGTATCGGCGAGCCGGACGCGGTCGCCCGTCGTCGGCCCGAACATTTCCGCGTACGCGCGGCGGCTCAAGCGTAGTGTCATGTGTTGTTCCTGAAGAGCGGGGCGCGGCTTACAGCGGCCCCATCACCTTGCCTTGAAAACCGTAGACGGCGCGATCGCCCGCGAGCGCGACCAGTTCGACGGTGCGCGTCTGGCCCGGCTCGAAGCGCACGGCGGTGCCGGCCGCGATGTTCAGGCGAAAGCCGCGCGCGGCCGCGCGATCGAACGACAGTGCGTCGTTGACTTCGAAGAAGTGGTAGTGCGAGCCGACCTGCACCGGGCGGTCGCCGGTGTTCGCGACGACGAGCGTCAGCGTCGCGCGGCCCGCGTTCAGTTCGTGTTCGCCGTCGTCGGTGAGGATTTCGCCGGGGATCATGCGGGGCCTCACGGAATCGGGTGATGGACGGTCACGAGCTTCGTGCCGTCGGGGAAGGTCGCCTCGACCTGGATGTCGGGAATCATCTCCGGCACGCCGTCCATCACGTCGTCGCGCGTGAGCAGCGTCGTGCCGTAGTGCATCACCTCGGCGACCGTCTTGCCGTCGCGCGCGGCTTCCATCAGCGCGGCGGTGATGAAGGCGACCGCCTCCGGATAGTTGAGCTTCAGGCCGCGTGCGCGACGGCGCTCGGCCAGCAGCGCCGCCGTGAAGATCAGCAGCTTGTCCTTCTCGCGGGGAGTCAGTTTCATGAAGGCAAACGTTCAGTAAAACGTAATTTTTATCGGTGCGCGCGCAACGGGGCGGACGCGCGGTTCATCGTAGCACCGCGCTGTTTTGCGTGCGTCGTGTATCGGTTATGTAAGGAGCAAGGCGCGTGCCATGTGCATGGAACGCAGTGGAATGCGCGCTTGTGGTGCGCGATGCATGGGCAACGTGCAGCGCCGGCCGCGACGCTGCGCCGAAACGGTGCGTGGTATGACCGCGCTCAGGTTTGCCAGAGGCGCAGCGGCCGTGCATCGACGCCGTGCACGATCGGCCGCAGATGCAGCCAGCACTCGATGAAGTGGCGTTGCAGCGCTTCCATCGACGTCGACAGCGCACGAACCAGCACGACGCCCGGCGTCACGCAGGTCGCGCCCGCGCGCAGCGTGCCATCGAACGGCATCCGTGCGGCGAGCGATTCGGCGAGCGCGGCGTCGCACGCGGCGCCAGTGGCCCACAGCGTGCCGTACGCGGGAAAGCCGGCGAGACCCTGCAGCGCGCCTCGCAGCGGGTCGTGTGCATCGAGCAGCGCGCGTTCGGTCCACAGCGGCCGGCCGTCGGCAGCGACGAGCGCCGAAGTTGACGCGATGCGGCCCGCCGACCAGGTTTCGCCGGCCGCCTGCCGGCCGAGCTGCGTTGCATCCCAGCCGATCGCGCTGGCGCCTGTGCCGAGCTTGACCGTGAAATCGAGCGACGCATGCGCCGAATCGAAGAACAGGTTGTTCTGCGGCAGCCAGTCGAGCTTCGCGTGTTCGCCGACCGTGATGCCGATGCGCTGCGTCGCGTCCAGCCCGTTCGACTTGTACCACTTGGTCGCGCCGGGCGTCGTCAGCACCGCGTGCGTGCCGTCGCCGAGCGCGATGTCGATGTCGAGCCGGTCGCCGCCCGCGACGCCGCCCGGCGGGTGGACGATCACCGCGTGGCAGATCGCATCGCCTTCCGGATACAGCGGCCGCTGCACACGCAGCGGGCCGTCGTGCAGTCGGTGCGCGAGCGTCGTGCGCGCGCCGTGCCGCTCGAAGCCGAGTTCGAGGCGGCCGCGCCACGACTTGGCGACGGCGGGGCGGGACAGCGGGGCGTGGGAATCGGGGGCGGACATCGGCGGGAAGCAGGGGACGGGCGCGGGGAACGAGGATGCTACCGCAACAATAATGCAGATGCCGCGCGCCGTGAAAGCAGCAGATTCGGCAGAGCCGCGATTCCGCTCCGTGCGCGCCCGGGGAGGTGGTGCGGAAATGACGCCACGTTGCTGGCGCCGCTACACCTGGTTTGTTGGCGTGGTGTCGGTCACCGCGTCAGCCGGCGCATGTTCCCGGTCGGATACGCGTTGAGTGTTTGCGGAAAATAGCGACTTCATTTGATGTTCTGCAAATAATCAGCGCAAGGATCACGAGGTCGGAATCTCCGCACGTCACACCGCGATCAGTTCGCGCACGCCGTTCGCTTCCATCTCGTGCGCGTCGCCGCCCGCGACGATCTCGCCGCGGCTCATCACCCAGTAGCGGTCGGCGATCGACTGGGCGAAGTCGTAATACTGCTCGACGAGCAGCACGGTCATCTTCGATTCGTCGACGAGCTGGCGCAGCGTGCGGCCGATGTCCTGGATGATCGACGGCTGGATGCCTTCGGTCGGCTCGTCGAGGATCAGCAGCTGCGGCTCGCTCATCAGCGCGCGGCCAATCGCGAGCTGTTGCTGCTGGCCGCCCGACAGGTCGCCGCCGCGTCGCGCGCGCATGTCCTTCAGCACCGGGAACAGGTCGTAGATGCGGTCGGGCACCTTCGATGGCGCCTTGCGGCTCGCCGCGCCGACGAGCAGGTTTTCCTCGACGGTCAGCCGCGGAAAGATGTCGCGGCCCTGCGGCACGTAGGCGAGCCCGGCCGCGACGCGCGCATACGGCGGCATCGCGCCGAGCGTGGTGCCGCGCCACGACACGCTGCCGCTCTTCGCGGCGACGACGCCCATCAGGCAGCGCAGCAGCGTGCTCTTGCCGACCCCGTTGCGGCCGAGCAGCACGGTGAGCTTGCCGTCGTCGGCGGTGAGGCTCACGTTGCGCAGGATATGGCTGCCGCCGTAGTACTGGTTCAGTGCATCGATCTTCAGCATCGCATCATCGTCCAAGGTAAGACTCGATCACCGCGTCGTCGCGCTTGACCTGGTCGAGCGTGCCTTGCGCGAGCACCGCGCCTTCGGCCATCACCGTCACGCGGCCGGTGTCGCCCGCGAGCGCCGCGACGAATTCCATGTCGTGCTCGACGACCATCATCGAGCAGGTGCCGCGCAACGTGTTCAGCAGCTCGGCGAGTTCCATCGTTTCGTGGTCGGTCATCCCGGCTGCGGGCTCGTCGAGCAGCAGCAGCGCGGGGCGCTGCATCAGCAGCATGCCGATCTCGAGCCGCTGCTTCTGCCCGTGCGACAGCTCGCCGGCCGCGCGAAACGCCTGGCTTTCGAGGCCGATCAGCGCGAGCGTCTCCTCGATCTTCGCCTGCGCGGCACGGTCGAGCCGGGCCCGCAGCGACGCGAGCCAGCCCTTGTCGGTCTGCATCGCGAGCTCGAGGTTCTCCCACACCGGATGCTGTTCGAACACGGTCGGCTTCTGGAACTTGCGGCCGATGCCCGCGCGTGCGATCTCGGGCTCGTTCATCCGCGCGAGGTCGATCGTCTGGCCGAGAAACACCTTGCCCGCGTCGGGACGTGTCTTGCCGGTGATCACGTCCATCATCGTCGTCTTGCCCGCGCCGTTCGGGCCGATCACGCAGCGCAGCTCGCCCGCGTCGATCGCGAGCGACAGCTTCTTCAGCGCGCGGAAGCCGTCGAAGCTCACCTCGATATCCTCGAGGTAGAGGATCGTGCCGTGCGACGTGTCGATGCCGGCCGGCACCACGCGCCCCATCGACGCGGTGCCGCTGACGGCCCGCCCTTCGTCCTCGGGCGGCGGCGTGAATTGGTAGAGGGCCGTTCCGTTCATGCGCGTTTCCCCTTCGCGAGCACGGTTTCGACGAGGCCCATGATCCCGCGCGGCAGCAGCAGCGGCACCAGCACGAAGATCAGGCCGAGGAAGAACAGCCAGTATTCGGCGAAGTAGGCGGTAAACAGGCTCTTCGCGCCGTTCACGGCGAACGCGCCGACGATCGGCCCGATCAGCGTGCCGCGTCCGCCCACCGCGACCCAGATCGCCATCTCGATCGAGTTGCCGGGCGACATCTCGCCGGGGTTGATGATGCCGACCTGCGGCACGTACAGCGCGCCCGCGATGCCGCACAGCACGGCCGACACGGTCCACACGAACAGCTTGTACGCGAGCGGGCTGTAGCCGAGGAACATCAGCCGCGTCTCGCCGTCGCGCACCGCAGTGACGACACGCCCGAGCTTGCTGGTGACGATCGCGCGCGCGGCGATGAACGCGAGCACGAGCGTGGCGAACGTCAGCAGCAACAGCACCGTGCGCGTGCCGGGCGACGTGATCGCGAAGCCGGCGATGCGCTTGAAGTCGGTGAAGCCGTTGTTGCCGCCGAAGCCGGTCTCGTTGCGATAGAACAGCAGCATCGCCGCGAACGTCATGGCCTGCGTGATGATCGACAGATACACGCCCTTCACGCGCGAACGGAACGTGAAGAAGCCGAACACCCACGCGAGCACGGCCGGCACGAGCACGACGAGCGCGAGCGCCCACGCGAGGTGCTGCGTGCCGCTCCAGTACCACGGCAACTGGTGCCAGTCGAGGAACACCATGAAGTCGGGCAGGTCGCTGCCGTACTTGCCGTCGCGGCCGATCTCGCGCATCAGGTACATGCCGATCGCATAGCCGCCGAGCGCGAAGAACAGCCCATGACCGAGGCTCAGGATCCCGCAGTAGCCCCACACGAGATCGAGCGCGAGCGCGGCGATCGCGTAGCACATCAGCTTGCCGGTGAGCGTCATCGCGTACGCGGACAGATGGAACGCGCTCGACTCGGGCGCGACGAGCGCGGCGAGCGGCACGCCGATGCCGATCGCGACGCACAGCGCGATCAGCGCGAGCCACGCGCGCCGCGACAACAGTGCGGGGCGGGGCGGCAGGCCGAGCGCGAAGCGCTCTTCCGCGCGTGCGGCGGCAGCCGGCTGCGGCGAGTCGGCTGCCGGGTTCGACAGGGAGGGGGTGAGTGAAGTCACGTCAAGCCTCCGCACTGCGGCCCTTCGGGGCGAACATGCCCTGCGGACGTTTCTGGATGAACAGCACGATCATTACGAGCACCGCGATCTTCGCGAGCACGGCGCCCCAGAACGGCTCGATTGCCTTGCTCGCGAGGCCGAGCCCGAAGCCGCCGAGCACGGTGCCGGCGATCTGACCGACGCCGCCGAGCACGACCGCCATGAACGAATCGATGATGTAGTTCTGGCCGAGGTCGGGGCCCACGTTGCCGATCTGCGACAGCGCGCAGCCGCCGAGGCCCGCGATGCCCGCGCCGAACGCGAACGCATACGCGTCGACGCGCGCGGTCTTCACGCCGACGCACGCGGCCATCCGGCGGTTCTGCGTGACCGCGCGCACGAACAGGCCGAGCCGCGTCTTGGTCAGCACGGCCCACGCGACGAATACGACGGCGAGCGCGAACGCGAGGATCGCGAGCCGGTTGTACGGCAGGATCAGGTTCTGCATCACGGTCACGCCGCCGCTCATCCACGACGGGTTCACGACCTGCACGTTCTGCGCGCCGAACAGCATCCGCGTCGCCTGGATCAGGATCAGGCTCACGCCGAAGGTGGCGAGCAGCGTCTCGAGCGGGCGGCCGTACAGGTGCCGCAGCACGAGCCGTTCGAGCACGATGCCGACGAGCGCGGCCGTCACGAAGGACACCGGCACCGCGACGAGCGGATACCAGTCGAACGCGCCGGGCGCGTAGCGCTGGATCAGCGTCTGCACGACATAGGTTGCGTACGCACCGATCATCAGGAATTCGCCGTGCGCCATGTTGATCACGCCGATCAGCCCATACGTGATCGCGAGGCCGAGCGCGGCGAGCAGCAGCACGCTGCCGAGCGACAGGCCCGCGAACAGCGTGCCGACGATCTCGCCGCGGCGCTGCAACGCGTGCAGCGTGTCGAGACCCTGCTGCGCGGCGTCGCGCACGCGCGCGTCGGGCTCCGCATAGCTGCCGTCGGCGTTCTTCGCGACGAGCGGGCGCAACTGCTCGATCATGTCGAGGTCGTGGCGCGCGGCCACTACCTGCACGGCTTCGAGGCGCTTCGCCGGATCGGCATCGTGCAGCGCGGCGATCGCCCACAACGCATCGAGGCGGCGCTTCAGCGCGGGGTCGGTTTCCTTCGCACGCGCGCGGTCGATCATCGGCTTGAGCGCCGGGTCGGGCGATTTCAGCAACGCATCGATCGCGTCGCGGCGTGCGGCGACGTCGGGCGACGCGAGCGCGAGCCCCGACAGCGCGCCCGCGATCTTCGTGCGCAGCAGGTTGTTCAGCATCACGGGTTGCGCGTCGCCGGCCGGCGTCGCAGCCTGCGTGAGCGCGTCGTGCGCGGTGTCGCCGGTCTGGATCAGCAGGCGGCCGTCGCCGGTCGCGAGCGCGTCGCCGGTCGACAGCGCGTTGAGCAGCGCGACGGCGCGCGGATCGGCGTCGGCGGCGAGCCGTTCGATCGCGGCCGTCTTCGCGTCGAAATCGTCGCCGGCGAGCGCGGCGGTATCGGCGGCCGTCAACGCGAACGCGGCGTGCGGCAGCCCGCCCGCGAGGGCGGCGCACGCGACGAACGCGACGGCGGCTCGGCGAAAGCGTGTAGGCATCGGGAAATCCTGTCGGGCGTGGGAAAGCGGATGCGTGCGGCGATGCGCGGGCGCGTGCGGTTCATCACGGCAAGCGCGGCCCGCGCAGCGGGGGCGGCATCGGCGTGCGAGCAGTACGTCGCGCGTGACACGCGACGTACTGCGCTGCATCAGGCGAGCGCCGCGCGCTGCCGGCGCAGGAAGGCCGGGATCGACGTGACGATGTCCGGCTTGCCCTGGTTGCCCGCGATGAACGGGCTCCACGGTTGCGCGCGCACCGCGGTCTTGGTCTTCCACACCACGTTGAACTGCCCGTCGCCGCGAATTTCGCCGATCATCACCGGCTTGTGCAGGTGATGGTTGCCGTCCATCGCGAGCGTGAAGCCCGACGGCGCGGCGACGGTCTGGCCGATCATCGCGACGCGCACCTTGTCGACGTCGGTGCTCTTCGCCTTCTCGACGGCCTGCTTCCACATGTGGATGCCGACGTAGGTCGCTTCCATCGGGTCGTTGGTCACGCGCTTCGCGCCGCCTGGCAGGTTGTTCGCCTTCACCCACGCGGCGAACTGGTCCTTGAACTTCGTGTTGGTCGGGTTCTTCACCGACATGAAGTAGTTCCACGCGGCGAGGTGGCCGACGAGCGGCTTCGTGTCGATCCCGCGCAGCTCTTCCTCGCCGACCGAGAACGCGACGACCGGCACGTCGGTCGCCTTGATCCCCTGGTTGCCGAGCTCCTTGTAGAACGGCACGTTGGAGTCGCCGTTGATCGTCGAGATCACGGTCGTCTTGCCGCCTTGCGAGAAGTTCTTGATGTTCGCGACGATGGTCTGATAGTCGCTATGGCCGAACGGCGTGTAGACCTCCTGAATATCCGCATCCTTCACGCCCTTCGATTTCAGGAACGCACGCAGGATCTTGTTGGTCGTGCGCGGATACACGTAGTCGGTGCCGAGCAGGAAGAAGCGCTTCGCGCCGCCGCCTTCCGCGCCCATCAGGTACTCGACGGCCGGGATCGCCTGCTGGTTCGGCGCGGCGCCCGTATAGAACACGTTGCGCGACATTTCCTCGCCTTCGTACTGCACCGGGTAGTAGAGGAGGCCGTTCAGTTCCTCGAACACCGGCAGCACCGACTTGCGCGACACCGACGTCCAGCAGCCGAACACGCACGCGACCTTGTCCTGCGTGAGCAGCTGGCGCGCCTTCTCCGCGAACAGCGGCCAGTTGGACGCGGGATCGACCACCACGGGCTCGAGCTGGCGGCCCATCACGCCGCCGCTCTTGTTGATGTCGGCG
Organism: Burkholderia sp. AU27893; assembly: GCF_002223205.1. Classification (NCBI taxonomy): domain Bacteria; kingdom Pseudomonadati; phylum Pseudomonadota; class Betaproteobacteria; order Burkholderiales; family Burkholderiaceae; genus Burkholderia; species Burkholderia sp. AU27893. Next base: position 1,001,607 of record NZ_NKFD01000001.1, read on the forward strand.
ATCGTCATCAACGCGGTGTCCTTCAGCGACGTCTCCGAGATCGCCATCGTGCCCGACAGCGAGTGCAGGATGCCGACCTTGATCGGGCCGGTGCCCGCGTCAGCCGCGTGAGCGAACGGGCTCTTGCCCGCGAGCGCGAGTGCGCCGGCCATCGAACCGAACTTCAACAGACTGCGACGTTTCATCGGGATCCCCTTGTCGTGTTGGATATGCGTGCGCCGTGAAGGCGTCGGCCAACGAGTAACGCAAGGCATGTGCCAGTCGTGCGGATGCACGTCCGGCGTGCCTGCGCGGGACGATATGAGGCGTCGGGACGGTGCGGATGACGCGTCGTGCAGCATGCGCGGTCCGTCGCGGTGCAGGTTCACGGGCGCAAATGGTGCACGGTCGGGGTTCCGCGTTCCGGTGCCTGCACCTGCACGCGGTGCGGGAACCGTCGTGCACCACGACTTCACATCACGCGGGCAGGGCGAGGACGCAGCGCGGTGCCGTTGAAGTGATGAACCGGAGCGGAAAAGAGAAACGGGCACGCGATGCGTGCCCGTTCGGGGGATCAGTGCGGCCGGCGCCAGGGTGCCGATCGGCGACGCGGCGCGTGATGCGCCGCGGGCAGGATCAGTAGCGCGGCACGGCCGGATCGACGTCGCGCGACCACGCGTCGATCCCGCCTTGCAGGTTGTACAGCTTCGTGAAACCACGCGATTCGAGGAACATCGCGACCTGCGCGCTGCGCATCCCGTGATGGCACACGCAGACGATTTCCGCGTCGTCGTCGAGCTCTTCGCTGCGCGCGGGAATCTGCTGCATCGGGATCGATACGCTGCCGGCGATATGCGCGGTCGCGATTTCCCACGGTTCGCGCACGTCGAGCACGACCGGCGCGGGGCGCGCCTTGTCGCCGAGCCATTCCGCGAGCATCGCGGCCGTCAGGATCTGCATGGTGGCTCCGCCGCTCAGAACTTGAAGCGCGACGGCTCGATCGCGTTGACGAGGTGGTCGATGTACGTTTCGAACACGTCGGCGACGCGGTACTGCTTGTCGTCGATGCGCGTGATGATCTGCGCCTTCATCACCGGACGGCCGCCGACGAATGCCGCGAGGCGGCCGCCGACCTTCAGCTGTTCGAGCATTTCCTGCGGCACGACGGGCAGGCCGCCCGCGACGCAGATCACGTCATACGGCGCCTTGCCGGCCCAGCCGCGCGAACCGTCGCCGAGGACGACTTCCGCGTTGGTCACGCCGTCGTTGCGCAGGTTGTCTTCCGCGAACTTCGCGTTGGTCGGATCGATCTCGACGGCCGTCACGTGCTGCGCGCGGTGCGCGAACAGCGCAGCCAGGTAGCCCGAGCCGGCGCCGATCACGAGCACGTTCTCGTGCTTCTTGACCGTCAGCTCCTGCAGCACGCGCGCTTCGACGCGCGGGAACAGCATCTTGCTGTTGCCGCCGGGCAGCGGCAGTTCGAGGTCGGCGAACGCGAGATCGCGGTATTCGGCCTGAACGTAGTTTTCACGCTTGACGATCGACAGCAGGCCCAGGACGTCGAGATCCAGCACGTCCCACGGCCGGATCTGTTGTTCGATCATGTTGAAACGCGCGTTTTCGATATTCATGGTGTGGTCACGCAGCCTGATCGGCTATCAGCGGGGATAGAGAAACTTCGTGATTGTACCAAACGGGGCGGCCGCGAAGCCTTCAGGCGGCCTGCAACAGACCTTTACCCCTTGCTCTTCTTGATCTGCGCCTCGAACGCGAGGTCGAGCTTGCTCGCCTTGCGCGGTTTTTTGGGGCCGAATTCGTCGACGAACTTGACGAACTCGTCGAGCGGCAGCGGCTCGCAGCGCTTCTCGGCGGTGCCGCCGGAGCGGTCGACGAGATAGAACAGGCCGCCCGCCATTGCGACGGCCGCGAATTGCGGGTTGCCGGAGCGGGTCTTCAGGCGTTCGACCGCGTGGGTCGCTTTGGTGGTGCGCATCGTGCGGATTCTGGCGGGGCGTAAGCCCCACACTGTATCAAACCGGCCACCCACGTGCGGTCGGCCGGGCGCGTCGGGCTCAGACCGTGCGCGAGTAGCGCTGCTGCGGCGTCTGGCCGAGATACGCGTCGAATGCCATAGCGATGTTGCGCACGACCATCCGGCCGGCCGGATGGATCGTCAGGCGGTCGGCCGCGACCGTCAGCAGCCCGTCGCGCTCGAACGGGCGCAGCGCGTCGAGTTCGCGCGCGAAATGATCGGCGAAGCGGATGCCGTGCGCGGCCTCGACGTGCGAGAACGGCAGGTCGAGATTGCACATCAGCTGCGTGATCACGTCGCGGCGCAGCCGGTCGTCGGGCGTGAGCCGCACGCCGCGCGCGATCGGCAGCCGGCCCGCGTCGAGCGCGGCGCCGTACGCGGGCAGGTCCTTCGCGTTCTGCGCGTAGACGTCGCCGACCTTGCCGATCGACGACACGCCGAACCCGACGAGGTCGGTATCCGCGCGCGTGCTGTAGCCCTGGAAATTGCGCTGCAGCGTGCCGTTCTTCTGCGCCCGCACGAGTTCGTCGGACGGCCGCGCGAAGTGGTCCATCCCGATGTACACGTAGCCGGCCGACGTCAGCATGTCGATCGCGAGGCCGAGCAGCGCGATGCGCGTTTCCGGCGGCGGCAGCGTCGCGTCGTCGATCTGGCGCTGCATCTTGAACAGGTGCGGCATGTGCGCGTAGCCGAACACCGACAGCCGGTCGGGTGCGAGTTCGATGATCGTTTCCAGCGTGCGCGCGAACACGGACACGGTCTGGTGCGGCAGCCCGTAGATCAGGTCGACGCTCACCGAATGAAAGCCCGTCGTGCGCGCGGCGGAGAGCAGGTCGGCCGTCATCGCGAGCGGCTGGATGCGGTTGATCGCCTGCTGCACGACCGGATCGAAATCCTGCACGCCGAGGCTCAGCCGGTTGAAGCCGATGTTGCGCAGGTGGACGAGCGTCGCGGGCGTGACCGTGCGCGGGTCGATCTCGATCGAGAATTCGGCGTCGGCATCCGGCGCGAGCGCGAAATGCTCGCGGGTGGCCGCCATCAGCTCGGCCGTTTCGTCGTCCGACAGGAAGGTGGGCGTGCCGCCGCCCCAGTGCAATTGCGTGACCGGGCGCGCGGGATCGAACAGCGCGGCCTGCAGCGCCATCTCGCGCTTGAGCTGGTCGAGATACGGGCGCGCGCGGCGGTGGTTGTTGGTCGCGATCTTGTTGCAGCCGCAGTAGAAGCACGCGGTGTTGCAGAACGGGATGTGGAAGTACAGCGACAGCTCGCTCGACGATGCACCGGGGTCGGTTGCCGCGCGCACGTAGTCGGCCGGGTCGAAATCGTCGCGGAACTGCAGCGCGGTGGGGTACGACGTATAGCGCGGCCCGTTCGCGCCGTATTTCGCGAGCAAATCGGGACGGAACAGTGTGTCGGCAGAACCAGCATGCATGACGGTCTCGCGCTTTTTTAGATGCTTTCGAGTATATAAACGCGCGATTCGGCTGCATTGTGTAATAACGTCGCAGCCGGCGATGGCACAATGCGGGGTAGGGCTGCCGGCACCGCGTCCGGTTGCCGCACCGTTTTTTGTTGTTCGTTCGAGAGAGCCGAGTGTCCGTCGAATTGCCTGTCCGCCCGGCGTCAGCCGTCCCGCCGCCGCATGCGTGCCGCGAGGGCTGCGGCGCGTGCTGCATCGCGCCGTCGATTTCCAGCCCGATTCCGGGCATGCCGGACGGCAAGCCGGCCGGCGTGCGCTGCGTGCAGCTCGGCGACGATCTGCGCTGCCGGATCTTCGGCCGCCCCGAGCGGCCCGCGTGCTGTTCCGGGCTGCAGCCGGCCGCGGACATGTGCGGCGCGTCGCGCGACGACGCGCTCGCATGGCTCACGCGTCTCGAGGCCGCGACGCGGCCGTCGCAACCAGGAGAGTGTTCAGCATGACCGCACCTTGCGCGCCCGGCCGGCGCCGTTTTCTCGCCGCAACCGTCGGCGCCATCGGCGTGACGCTGTCGCTCGCCGCGTGCGCGTCGACGTTCCCGTTCATCCCCGATCACTACACCTTCTCGCGCGGTGACGTGCAGAAAGCCGTCGCGCGCAAGTTCCCGTACCAGAAGACGGTCGCGCAGGTCGTCGACGTGTCGCTCGCGAACCCCGCCGTCAACCTGCTGCCCGACCAGAACCGCGTGGCCGTGCAGCTCGATGCGCACTTCGTGAGCCCGTTCCTGCGTGCGCCCGTCAGCGGCAAGTTCACCGTGTCGGGCCAACTGGCGTACGACGCGCCGAGCCGCTCGGTCGTGCTGAAGTCGCCGGCCGTCGACAGCCTCGCGCTCGACGGCGACGCGCAGATGTACGCGCAGCAAGTCGGCGCGGCCGCCGGCCTGCTCGCGACGCAGTTGCTGACCAACTATCCGATCTACACGTTCAAGCCCGAACAGCTGCAATTTGCCGGGGTGAACTACGAACCCGGTACAATTACGATTCTTACAAACGGCATACGCGTGGCGATCGTCGAAAAATGACGACGCATCGCGCTCGGCCGGAGGGGGGCCGCGCGCGGAAGAGTGGCTCATTCATTCGACCATTTCGGAGTTGGGCCACGGATGGACTGGATCCTGATCTGCAAGGCTTTGATCCTCGGCGTCGTCGAGGGGCTGACGGAATTCCTGCCGGTGTCGAGCACCGGTCACCTGATCGTCGCGGGCAGCTTCCTGAATTTCAACGATTCACACGCGAAGACGTTCGACGTCGTGATCCAGTTCGGCGCGATCCTCGCGGTGTGCTGGGAATACCGGCAACGGATCGCGTCCATCGTGTCCGGGCTGCCGAGCCGGCCCGACGCGCGGCGCTTCACGCTGAACGTCGTGATCGCGACGATTCCCGCCATTGCGCTCGGCCTCCTGTTCGAGAAGAAGATCAAGGCCGTGCTGTTCTCGCCGGTCCCCGTTGCGTTCGCGCTCGTCGTGGGCGGCGCGATCATCCTGTGGGCCGAGGCGCGGCAGCGCGAACGCAGCGAGCCGCCGCGCGTGGTGTCGGTCGATGCGCTGACGCCGCTCGACGCGCTCAAGGTCGGCATCGCGCAGTGTTTTGCGCTGATCCCCGGCATGTCGCGCTCGGGCTCGACGATCATCGGCGGGATGCTGTTCGGCCTCGACCGGCGCGTCGCCACCGAATTCTCGTTCTTCCTCGCGATCCCGATCATCTTCGGCGCGACGCTCTATGAAACCGTCAAGGACTGGCAGGCGTTCACCGTCGATTCGCTCGGCCTGTTCGTGCTGGGCGCCGTCGCAGCATTCGTCAGCGCGTTCGTGTGCGTGCGCTGGCTGCTGCGCTATGTCGCGTCGCACGACTTCACCGTGTTCGCGTGGTACCGGATCGCGTTCGGGCTGTTCGTGCTGCTGGTCGGGTACAGCGGCTGGCTGAACTGGGCGTGACGCGAACACGAAGGCCGGCGCGTCTCGCATGAAAAGAAAAAGCCCGATCGGCATAGGCCGGTCGGGCTTTTTCTTGTCCGGAGCGGGGCGCCGTGCGCCCGACTCAGCGGGAGGGCTCAGCCTGCGCGCTTGCGGAACACCAGGTCCCACACGCCGTGGCCGAGCCGCAGCCCGCGCCGTTCGAACTTCGTCACCGGGCGGTAGTCGGGGCGGGGCGCGTAGTCGGCGGCCGTGTTTTCGAGCGTCGGCTCCGCGCCGAGCACCTCGAGCATCTGTTCCGCGTAGTTCTGCCAGTCGGTCGCGCAGTGAATGTACGCGCCGGGCTTCAGGCGCGACGCGAGATGCGCGACGAGCGGCGGCTGGATCAGCCGGCGCTTGTGGTGGCGCGCCTTGTGCCACGGATCGGGGAAGAAGATGTGCACGCCGTCGAGGCTTTCCGGCGCGAGCATGTGCTCGAGCACTTCGACCGCGTCGTGCTGGATGATGCGGATGTTCGCCAGATCCTGCTCGCCGATCAGCTTCAGCAGCGCGCCGACGCCCGGCTCGTGCACCTCGACGCCGAGGAAATCGTCGCCGGGGCGGCTCGCGGCGATTTCCGCAGTCGATGCGCCCATGCCGAAGCCGATCTCGAGGATGCGCGGTGCGCTGCGGCCGAACACGACGTCCCAGTCGGGCAACGCCGGCGCATACGGCACCACGAAGCGCGGGCCGAGCTCGTCCATCGCGCGGCGCTGGCCGGTCGATACGCGGCCGGCACGCGTCACGAAGCTGCGGATACGGCGGTGGTGCAGCGGATTGACTGCGTCGGCGCCTTCGGCGGCTTCGTCAGGAATGGCGTCGTCGTGCGGCGGCAGGCCGGCTTCGTTCGGATCGTCGTGCATCATCGGTGACAGAGAAAGGCTCGGTTGCGGGCGAGGGCCCGTTGCGCAGCAGTGCGCCGGGGGAACCGGCACATGGTACAAAAAAGCCGCCTTCGACGAGGCGGCTCATGCGCAGGCTGCGATGCAGCCGGAAAGTGGAGCGGGCGATGGGAATCGAACCCACGTCATCAGCTTGGGAAGCTGAGGTAATGGCCATTATACGACGCCCGCAGAACGCGCAATTCTACAGGGGTTCGGGTGGGGATGGCAAGGGGGAGGTTTTAGGGCGGTGGCGCTGGCTTGGGTGAGCGGGGTGCGAGGCCGGGAAACTCCCGGCTTCAGCAGGGTTGGCGCGGTCGGTGACAATTGCGTTCCGATCGCTTCAATCGGCCGGTGCCCAAGCGGCCAAGACGAACAGGGCTTGCGGCGGGATAGCCGGAATAAATCGGGAGGTGTGCATGGCCCGCCTGAGAAAGACAATGGCATCGCTCCGGATCATAGGTGACGATCTCGTGCCGAGCGAAATCACGCGACTGCTCGGTTGCGCTCCAACTGATGCGCATGCGAAGGGAGAAGCGCTCGTTAGCAGGAAGACCGGACAACGCCGCATTGCCAGATTCGGGAAGTGGTCGCTGAGGGCGGCGTCACGTGAACCGGGAAATCTTGATGCCCAGATTGCAGAGCTGGTCACCGCAATGACCGACGACCTCAACGTGTGGCTGGCAATCACGACTCGCTACAAGGCCGATATATTTTGCGGCCTCTTCATGGGCCGATGGAACGATGGCGATTCGATTTCGGCTGCATCTCTGCTCGCATTAGGATCGAGGGGCATTAGTCTCGATCTCGACATGTATGGACCTGTCGAAGACGAGTCTTCCGATATGGCTCCGGAGACGTCTCATGCGTAATGAATGACCGTTCGCACGAAGGAGCGACATGAATCCGAGGCGTGTTCATTCGCTGGTTCTCAAGCACTATCCGCAGATCGATCTCGTCAAGTGCGAATGGATACACCTCTTTCGGCATGGCGTCGTCGATCGAGACTTGCTGCGAAAAATGCTCTCCACGATCGGGGCCGATGATTTCGTCATCCACGTCCACCCGAAGGTCGGCGATTTCTTGCCGATGGAGCCAGCGCTCGATTTCATAGCCGAGAACGTCGGGAACGGCTATATCCGGATCGCGGGTCGTGCCTTCACCGGATTTGTCTTCATCGTAAACAACGGTGTCGCGGCAACCTGGCCGCGATGCCTGACGCGTAGCCAGATCGATCTGCCTGAGAACCGAAAATGAACCGCCCACTGTCAGCTTTCGAGATGTCGCTTGCTCGCTGGATGCTGGTGCATGGCGAACCGGAGGCGCAAGCGTTTCTTGAGCAACTCGCGGAAGCCGAGGTCATGCCATGGCGCTGTCCATGTGGTTGCGCGAGCAGCTTTCATCGACTGCATCCTGCTACTTCTCGAAGACATTCCGGGAGTCAAGGCAGGTAACGTGGAGGAGAGGCTTATCGAATTGGCGTAGGCGATTTACATTGGCCTCCCGCTCGAATCCAGCGACTTCCACTCCCGCGCCGCCGCTCGATCAAGCAGCGGTAGCCGACGCAGACAAACAATCGATGGAAAAACAGAACCCACGATGCTGAATACCCTCACCATGACCTCCGAGCAGGAGCTGGATGCGCGCGCCAAAGCGTTTTACCTGCTCAAGAAATGGACAAGCGTTACGTTCCTGGATCATGCCGTTGATCTGTTCAGGGATTTTCTTCACGCGTATGCCAGGCAATTGGACACACCGAGCCCCAACCAGGCGGAATTGGAGGCTGCGTATGCCTGCGATTTCCTGAATGCGTTGGTGAGGATGGGGCAAGGCGTGGAGACTTTGCGGCAAGGTGCCGACAAGCGATCGGCTTACGATGCGCTCATCACCGGTAGCGAGAAGGGCGGCGAGCTTTTGTTCGGGCGGAGTGCGCACGAGATCGGTCGAACCTACGACCCGTTTTTCCACGCGCTTGGCGTGAGGGATGCGAGATATTCGGATTTCGAATATGCAACGGGGTATGCGGAAGGGGCATGGATTGAAGAGTTGAGCTGTCTGGCGCTCAAGTGTACGGTCGGATTCGGTTATACCGGGATGCTTGCATACGGAACACGCGAGGATGGCGGAACCCGCGTTTTCGAGCACTGGACCTATGAATCCATGTTCGAAAATGCGCCCCTTCCGGCTTGGCGGTATTGGCCGCCCGGTCGCAGCTACCCCGCAACGCTTCCGCCCTGTCCCCCGAAGAACGAATCGGCAAGCGGCGAGATTTACAGCGATCAGGAGATTCCGGTCGAGGGTATCTGGGAGCCATGGTTGCCGTCCGGCAAGGTGGGCTGTCCGAGCTACTTCCTCGGAGGCAGTGTTGCCCACAAGTACCTGCTGGAAGGGTCCAACAACGAAGAGGTGGTGCGCTGGCGGCTGTTGTGGGAAGACAAGCGTTACCGGGACGGCAGCATTCCGGCGGAGGAGGAAACTTACCTCCCCAAGCCCGTCGCACAACCGAGGCTACGGGTGCTGCCCGGCGAGCCTTGCCCGCGCACCGGTTACTGGCAAAGCCCGGCGGTGAAGGATTCGGTTCATGTCGAGGCCGGAGCGCCCATGCCGGGGCCGCAGCGCACAGCGTGGGGGATGGTCATTTGGCATTATGCCGATCCTCAACCGGACAATTGAATAACTGCCGAAGCGGCGCACCCGCTCGCAGGCCGGTGTCGAAAATAGACGAGTCCGCGTCGGACGCATACAAGTCCCCACGGCGCTTTCGAACTAACGTGACAGGCCTCTTACACGATCGTTAGTCTGGAGCCGACATGTCCGATTTCATCACCGTTCTGCGCGAAACCTGCCCGACCCCCGTCCTCGATGCGACCAAGTGGAAGCGCATCGGCGGCGATCCGCACACCGTGAACCTGAACGCCTATCTCTCGAAGGACGGCAGCAAGATCATGGGTACCTGGATCTGCACGCCGGGCAAGTTCGAGGTGAACTACGAAAAATGGGAGTACTGCCACTTTCTCGACGGCTACTGCATCATCACGCCGGAAGGCGAGGAGGCGGTGCACCTGAAGGCCGGCGACGTGTTCGTGATCGAACCCGGCATGAAAGGCACGTGGGAAGTGGTGGAAACGGTGCGCAAGTACTTCGTCTTTGCCTGAGCGGGCCGGTCGATTCGATCGACGCATCCCGTCGTCGCCCGAACCCTTCCCGGTTCCCGGAGCCGGGCAAGCAAGCGGATGATGCCGGCTCAATGGAACGCGTTCCGGATCGGAATGCCGCGCTCACGCAGCGGCTGCAGCACGATCGTCCGCCACGGTAACGCTCGCCTGCAGCGTGCTGCGACAGCGCCTATGATGCAGCGGTCCGCCCATCGTTCCGGCCGCATCGCGTGCCTCATGCGCCAGCGCGTCGGCTGCCACCTTCGGAACCCCGATCATGCGCATCACCGCGATCCACGAACGAGCGATTCCCGTGTCCCGCTATGCCGATCCGGCGATCCCGTCCGGGAGCCTGACGACGAGCGTTGTCGCGGTCACCACCGACGTCGTGCGCGATGGCCGCCCGGTGACAGGCTACGGCTACGCGTCGATCGGCCGTTTCGCGCAGGGCGGCCTGATTCGCGAACGATTCGCACCGCGCCTGCTGGCCGCCGCCGACTCACTCGCCGACGAAGCCGGCACGAACCTCGACCCGTTCCGTGCATGGCGCGCGATGATGGCCGGCGAGAAGCCCGGTGGGCACGGAGAACGATGCGTTGCAGTCGGCACGCTCGACATGGCGATCTGGGATGCCGCCGCGAAGATCGCTGACCTGCCGCTCCATCGCTTTCTCGCCGATCGACTTGAGCGCACGGCGGCACCGCGCGTGCGTGTGTACGCGGGCGGCGGCTACCGCTATCCGCATGACGATCTCGCGCGTCTGTCGGACGAAATACGCCGTATCGCCGATCTCGGCTACACGCACGCGAAGATCAAGATCGGCGGCGCGGATCTCGATCAGGACCGCAGGCGCATCGAAGCGGCCGCAAGGCAATTGGCGGACAGTTCGCACCTCGCGGTCGACGCGATGAACACGTACGACGCGACGACCGTCGACTCGGCCGCCGCGATGCTCGCACCGTTCGATCTCTGGTGGTTCGAGGACATCTGCGATCCGCTCGACCTGCCGCTCCAGGCGGACATCGCCACGCGCTATGCACCGCCGATCGCGGCCGGCGAGGCGCTGTTCTCGCTCGCGGAAGCGAAGCTGCTCGACCGCTACGGCGGCCTGCGCCCCGAGCGCGACGTGCTCGTATTCGATCCGGTGCATGGCTACGGGCTGCCGGGCTATCTGCAGATCGTCGAACACTTCGCATCGCGGGGCTGGCGGCGCGATGCGTTCTGGCCGCACGGCGGCCACCTGTTTTCGCTGCACGTCGTCGCGGCGCTCGGGCTCGGCGGTGCGGAAGTCAGCCCGTTCGCGTTCCATCCGTTCAGCGGACTGGCCGATGGCGCAAGCGTCGACGCCGGATACGCACGCGTGCCGCAAGCGCCGGGCATCGGCTTCGAGCTGCATGCCGGCGCGCACGACGTGTTTCGCACGTTATCGGGCCGCTGACGCCCGCAGCGCATCGATCGCGAAACGCACCGCGAAGCCCAGCATCATCACCGCGACGAAGCAATCGAGCATGCGCCATGCGAGCGTGCGGGCGAACCACGCGCGGCATGCGCGGGCGCCATACGCAAGCATCAGGAACCACGCGAGCGAAGCCGTCATCGCGCCGATCGCAAACGGCGCGCGAGCCGCGGGCGTGTGGCTCACGATCACGGTGCCGAGCAGCAGTACGGTGTCGATCCATGCATACGGATTGAGCAGCGAGACGGCGGCGGTCGCGAGCACCGTGCGCGAGCGCGTGGGTTCGCGGCCCGTGCGTGGACCGTCGACGTGCTCCGGCTGTCGTCGCCGGATCGCCGAGCGCAGCGCGAGCAGGCCATAGCCGGCGAGATACGCGATGCCGGCCCACAGCGCGGCCGACACCACGCCAGGATGTCGCAACAGCAACGACGACAACCCGTGCGCGCCGAGCGCGATCAGCAGCGCGTCGCTGCCTGCACAGACGAGGGCGATGGAAAGCAGATGGGGGCTCGAGATCGAGCGCTTGATGACGAAAGCGTCCTTGGGGCCGACGGACGTGAACAGTCCGGCGCCAAGCAGCAGGCCTTCGAGGAAGGCAGAGGTGTCGAGCACGAGCGGGCCGACAACCTCTTAAGCTGAACCGGTGATGGTTACGATGCGAGCAACGTTAAGGGGCGCCGGGGGAGGTTGTCAATGCCCCCGGCGCCCGTGTGCCGTCAACCGGCGGCGGTCACGATCAGTGCGTAGCCGCTTCCCCGAGATTGAGCGCGACCAGCGCACAGACGGTCAGCGCGATGCCGGCGAGCTTCAGCGACGACACCGATTCATTGAAGCAGACGATACCGATCACGGCCGTGGCCGCGGTGCTGGCGGCGGCCCAGCTCGCATAGGCCAGCCCCAGTTCGAGGCGCTTCGTCGCGAGCGCCATCAGCCAGACCGCGCATGCGTAACAGACGACGGTGAGTGCGGAGGGGAGCGGGCGGGAAAATCCGGCGGAGTATTTCAGTCCGACGGAGCCGAGCACTTCGGCGAAAACACTGGCGCCCAGCAGAAGCCAGGCAGACTGGAGCGGGGACACGAACGGCCTCCTTCCCCCGACGCTTATACCGAGCGGCGAGGAGAAGTGAGGGTGTCAGCGGTACCCAGGATGGACTGAGTTTAGTACGCGCGCCTTGGCAGCACAAGGAAGGCACAAGACACGCGGCGCCCCGGTCACGCACCGTCGGCCTGCCCGGTTGCCCACTCCGGCCGCTGCCCGAGCGCATCGAACAGCCGGACGATCTCCGCTTTCACCTTCTGCACCGCGTTGCTGACGAGCGCCGTATCGTGCCAGCACAGCGACAGGTCGCGCGCGAACAGTCGGTGCGCGACCGTCGACAGCTTGAGCTTGCGCTCCTCGATCTCCACGTGCGCGGCCGTCCACGGCAGGATCGTCACGCCGAGCTGCGCCATCACGGCCGCGAACAGCAGCCCGGTCGAGCTTGCCTCGAAGCTGATCTCGTATGACAGCCCGGCCTCGCGCATCGCCCAGTCGACGCGGTTGCGGATCGTGTTCGGCGCGCTCGGCAGCACGAGCGGCATCCGCGCGATCGCGTCGAGCGGCACGGGATCGTCCGGCACCGGGAACCCGGGCCACGTGATCAGGTACAGCGTTTCCGTCAGCAGCCGGTGGACCGCGATGCCGCGCGTGTCGACCGCGTCGACGACGATCGCGAGATCGAGCCGCGTGCGTTCGAGCAGCGTGTCGAGATCGGCGCTCGGCGCCTCGATCAGCTCCAGCATGATGCCGGGAAAGCGGTCGCGCACCGCGCGGGCGAGCGGAATGGCCAGCACGCGCGCGGTGCTCGACGGCATGCCGACCGTCACGCGGCCCTGCGGCGTGTCGGCATCGCGGCGCAGCAGCTCGCGCGTGCCGTCGGCCTGGCGCAGCAGCTCGAGCGCGTGCTGGTACAGCGTGCGGCCGGCGGCGGTCGGCGCGACGCCGCGCACGCTGCGCTCGAGCAGCTGCATCCCCAGATCCCGTTCGAGATTGCGCATTTGCTGGCTGACCGCCGGCTGCGCGACATGCAGCGCCTCGCTCGCATGCGTGACGTTGCCGCATTCGACGACCTTCACGAAATAGCGCAACTGCCTCAAGTCCATCGTCGCCCCTCCCGATTCGAGCCATAAGCGAATCCGATCGAGCAAGATGAATATCATATTTTTCCCCGATCGATGGTGTTTCTATACTCGTCTCACAAAAGAGCCAGCCTCCCGGCCATCCCGGACCGGACGCGGCAAAAGCGCCGGCCCCGCCGGCAAGGAGACGAAGATGTTCAAGGCGATCGACGCGCCGGCGGCCGGCGCGAAGCCGCGGCGCACGCCGCTCACGCGCGAGCAGGTCAAGGGTTTCTGGGCCGTGTATGCGGGCTGGGTGCTCGACGGCGTGGATTCGGTGATCTACGCGCTGGTGCTGATTCCGGCGCTGACCGAGCTGCTGCCGGCATCCGGCATTGCGGCGACGCCCGCGAATCTCGGGATGTACGGCTCGATCCTGTTCGCGCTGTTCCTGATCGGCTGGGGGCTGTCGTTCGTCTGGGGGCCGCTCGCCGACCGCTTCGGCCGTGTGCGCACGCTCGCCGCAAGCATCCTGATCTACTCGGTGTTCACCGGCGCGGCCGCGTTCGTGCACGACGTGTGGGCGCTGGCCGCGTGCCGGCTGATCGCCGGGATCGGCGTCGGCGGCGAGTGGGCGCTCGCGGGCACCTACGTTGCCGAGAGCTGGCCGGAAGACCGCCGCAAGATGGGCGCAGGCTATCTGCAGACGGGCTACTACTTCGGCTTCTTCATCGCGGCGTGCCTGAATTACACGATCGGTGCGACCTACGGCTGGCGCGCGATGTTCCTGTGCGGCCTCGCGCCCGCGCTGCTCGCGGTGTTCACCGTGATGCGCGTGAAGGAGCCCGGCCAGTGGCGCCGGCATGACGCACGCGACGGCGACGTGGCCGACGCACGACGCGCCCATCCGCTGCGCGAGATCTTCGCGCCGGCCTTCCTGCGCCGCACGGTGACGAGCGCGAGCCTCGTCGGCGTCGCGATCGTCGGGCTGTGGGCCGGCTCCGTGTACGAGGCGAGCGCGGTCAGCACGCTGGCGGCGCGTGCGGGTATCGACCACATCGGCGCGATGCGGCTTGCATCGATCGGCGCGGCGATCCTGTCGTGCGCGACGATCGCCGGCTGCCTGGTGGCGCCCTGGCTGTCCGAGCGGCTCGGCCGGCGCACCGCGCTCGGCGTGTATTTCGCGGGCATGGCCGCATCGATCGTGTTCGCGTTCGGCTGGGCGTTCTACCAGCCGAACGGCCTCGCGGCGTTCATGGTGTCGCTGGTGTTCCTCGGTTTCTTCGGCGGTAATTTCGCGATTTTCTCGCTGTGGCTGCCCGAGCAGTACCCGACGCGCGTACGGGCCACCGCGTTCGCGTTCAACGCGTCGGTCGGCCGCTTCATCGGCGCGGGCGTGAATTTCCTGCTCGGCGCCGCGATACACGGCTACGGCTCGCTCGGCGTGCCGGTTGCATGGACCGCGGCCGTGTTCGGGCTCGGCATCCTGATCCTGCCGTTCGCGGTCGAAACGCGTCACCAGACGCTGCCCGAATGAGCGGCGCGCCGCGAACGCTCGGCATCTAGCCACACCCCCTCATCAATATCAGGAGTCCAGAATGCAGGCATTACAAGGAATCAGGGTCGTCGATCTGAGCCGCGCGCTGTCGGGGCCGTTCTGCTCGATGGTGCTCGCCGATCTCGGCGCCGACGTGATCAAGGTCGAGTCGGGGCCGCACGGCGACATGAGCCGCGCATGGGGGCCGTTCGATCGCGGCGTGAGCACGTACTACCTGTCCTGCAACCGCAACAAGCGCGGCATCTGCGTGGATTTCCGGCAGCCGGCCGGCCTCGACGTCGTGCGTCGGTTGATCGCGCAGGCCGACGTCGTGATCGAGAATTTCAAGGCGGGCACGATGGACGCGATGGGGCTCGGCTATGCCGCGTTGAGTGCGCGCGATCCGCGGCTCGTGATGGGCAGCGTCACCGCGTTCGGCCCGCGCGGCCCGTTGCGTGACTGGCCGGGCTTCGACCAGATCGCGCAGGGCTATGCGGGGCTGATGAGCCTCACCGGTTTTCCCGACGGCGAGCCGACCCGCACGGGCACCGCGATCGGCGATCTCAGCTCGGGGATGTGGGTCGCGACCGGCGTGATGGCCGCGCTCTACGAGCGTGAGCGCACCGGGCGCGGGCAGCATGTCGGCACGTCGCTGCTCGAGAGCCTCGTGTCGCTGCTGAGCGTGCACGGGCAACGCTACCTGAGCCTCGGCGACGTGCCGCGCCGCACCGGCAACGCGCATGCGGTGATCGCGCCGTATGGCGTGTTCGAGACGGCCGACGGGCCGCTCAACCTCGCGCCGATCACGACCGACATGTGGCTGCGGCTGTGCCAGCTGCTGGACCTACCCGAGCTGCCGAGCGATCCGCGCTTCGCGACCAACGATGCGCGCGTCGCGCACCGCGACGCACTGAAAGCGTTGCTCGAAAGCCGGCTGCGCACGCGCGGCAAGCGTGAATGGACGCAGCGTTTCGTCGACGCCGGGCTGCCGGCCGGGCCGATCAACACGCTCGACGAAGTGTTCGACGATCCGCAGCTCGCCCATTGCGGGCTGGTCGAGCCGGTCGCGCATCCGACGCTCGGCACGCTGCGCCAGGTCGTCACGCCGCTCGGCGGGATGGGCGACGAGGCGCCGGCGCCGCGCACGCGCCATGCGCCGCCGCTGCTCGGCGAGCATACGGTCGACGTGCTGCGCGAAGCGGGCTACGGCGACGACGCTATCGACGCGCTGCTGGCCGAGCGCGCGATCTTCCAGGCGGAAGCGCTGGCGGAGGCCGTGCAATGAGCGACATGACGAAACGCAAAGGGGCGTCGAACGTGACGGTCGACAGGGTCGGCGAGCGGATCGCGCGCGTGCGGTTCGCGAATCCGGCGCGACGGCATGCGCTCGACGCACCGTTGCTCGATGCGCTCGTCGCGCGCCTCGACGCGCTGGCCGAACATCGTCCGCCGCCGGTCGTGATCCTGTCGAACGATGGCAGCGGCGACGTGTGGAGCGCGGGGCATGACCTGCGCGAACTGGCCGACGATCGCGACCCGCTCGCCTACGGCAAGCCGCTCGAACGGGCGCTGCGGCGCGTGCGGACCTATCCGGGCGCGGTGATCGCGGCGGTGTCGGGTTCGGCGTGGGGCGGGGCGGTCGATCTCGTGATGAGCTGCGACCTGGTGGTCGCGGCGCGCGACGCGCGTTTCGCGATGACGCCCGCGAACATCGGCCTGCCGTATTCGACGAGCGGCCTGCTGCGCTTCTACGACAACCTGCCGATCCACGTGCTGAAGGAGATGTTCTTCTGCGCGCAGCCGCTCGATGCGGAGCGCGCCGCGCATCACGGGCTCGTGAACCGGCTGGCCGACGCGGGCGGCGTCGACGATGCGGCGCTCGACATCGCGCGCACGATCGCCGCGAAGGCGCCGCTCGCGGTGTACGCGGTGAAGGAGCAATTGCGTGTGCTGCAGGACGCGCGGCCGTTGCCGGCCGATGCGTTCGAACGGATTGCCGAGCTTCGCCGGCAAGCGTGCGAAGGCGCGGATTTCGACGAAGGGCTGCGTGCGTTTTCGGAACGCCGCGCGCCGGTGTTTCGTGGCGTCTAGGCGATGGGGTGTGCGAGCGGGGCGCGCAAGCGGTGAAAAGCGTGCGGACGTGCTCGTGTCGTTGTGCCGGTAGCGGTTGCGTCGTGCGCGGCCGCCGTCGCGTGCCGCGTCACCGTGCATCACATGCCGAGCGCGTGCACGCCGACGAGCAACAGCGCGCCGATCGCGATCAGCAGCAGCGCGTGAATGCGCGTGTAAATCACGCACAGCGTCGACGCAACCGCGATCGCGCGCGCGGCCCAGCCGCCGTCGAGCGCCTGCAGCAGCACCCACACCGACGCGAGGATCATGCCGGCCGCGACCGGGCGCAGGCCGGCCTCGAGCGCGATCTGCCAGCGCGCGCCCTGGTGCCGTCGCCACAGATGCGCGACGCCGTAGATCAGGAACGCGGTCGGTCCGAACAGCGCGAGCGTCGCGACCACCGCACCCCAGAAGCCGGCCACCTGCCAGCCGATCAATGTCGCCAGCAGCGAGCCGGGGCCGGGCGCCATCCGCGCGATCGCGAAGTCGTTCACGAATTGCGTGGCGGTCATCCAGTGATGCACATCGACCACCTGCCGCTGGATGTCGGCGATGATCGCCTGTCCGCCGCCGATCGTCGCGATCGACAGC
Organism: Burkholderia sp. AU27893; assembly: GCF_002223205.1. Taxonomy (NCBI): domain Bacteria; kingdom Pseudomonadati; phylum Pseudomonadota; class Betaproteobacteria; order Burkholderiales; family Burkholderiaceae; genus Burkholderia; species Burkholderia sp. AU27893. The sequence continues at coordinate 1,018,875 of NZ_NKFD01000001.1, forward strand.
GGTGCGAACACGCCGAACAGCGCGGCGTAGCGTTGCGATGCGGTCATCGCGTGTCGCTCCCGGCTGGTGTTGCAGCCGCGCGCCGGTATTCGAGCGCGACGCTCAGCGTGCCGCCGACCAGCACGGTCCACACGAGCGGCCAGTGCAGCACGGCGACCGACACGAACGTGAGCGCCATCACCGCAAACGGCAGCGCGCGGCGCGGCAGCCGGCGCACCGCCGTGATCGCCATCGAGATCGACAGCCCGATCGCCGCGGCTGCCGCGCCGGCGAGCGCGACATGCGTGAGCGGAAAGCGCGTGAGGGTCGAGAACACTATGCCGAACAGCACGATCAGCACGGCGGGCGGCGCGATGATGCCGGTGAAGCCGGCCACCGCGCCGCGCCATCCGGCGAGCCGGTAGCCGATCCAGATCGCGAGGTTCTTCACGTTGACGCCCGGCAGCGCCTGCGACAGCGCAAGACCGTTGAGGAACGCCTCCTCGTCGAGCCAGCGCCGCTCGTAGACGAAGTCGCGCATCATCCGCCCGCTGAGCCCGCCACCGAAGCTGGTCAGGCCGATCTGCGAGAACGCGATGAACAGCGCGAAGACGCCGGGCGGCGATGCGTCGCCTGCCGGCGGTGCAGTTGAGGTGGCGGAGGAGGGCGGGGGCATCGGGCGGGCGGCGCGTGGCGGTTGGGCGGTCGCCCATGTTAGCAAGCGGACCCTGTCAGCACGCTGACATGGGCTCGGTGGTGACACGATCCGCGCTTGAGGCCGAGTCGACGGGTGTGTTCCGGCACGATCGATGTACCCGCGCATCCGATGCGCTCCGGCGTCCCGGCACAGCCACATATCCACCACATTCGCGCATCCGGGACATCCGGCACATCCGATGCATTCCTTCAGCACACCCGGCACCGCCGTACATCCGCACCCCGTCGCCGCTACGCGCGTACGATCGTCACCCCTGCCGCCTTGATCTGCTTCGTCAACCTGGCGTCGGTTTCCTTTTCTACCGCCACGGTATGCGTCAGCGTGATCCGGAACTCCGTCGCGGGTGCAACCCGTCGCCGCTACGCGCGCACGACCGTCACCCCCGCCGCCTCGATCGGCTTCGTCAGCGCAGCGTCGGTTTCCTTCTCGACCACGACGGTATGCGCCAGCGTGAGCTCGCCGATCACGAATTGCGACGCCGCGCGCAGCTTCGACTGCGACGCGAGCACGACCGTCTCGGCCGCGCGTTCGGCGAGCGCGCGCTTGATCGCCGCTTCCTCGAAATCGCCGGTGCTGAGCCCCGCGACCGGATGCACGCCCGTGACACCCATGAAGTACAGGTCCGCGTGGATGCGCGCGATGCCCTCCATCGCCGCCGCGCCGACAGCCACGATCGAATGCTTGTAGAGCCGCCCGCCGATCAGGATCACGTCGATCGACGGATGCGCGGCGAGCGCCACCGCGACACTCGGGCTGTGCGTGACGATCGTCGCGCGCAGGTCGGCCGGCAACTGGCTGACGAGCAGCGCCGAGGTGGTGCCGCCGTCGACGATCGCCACCTGGCCGGGCGCGATCATCTCCGCGGCCCGCCGCGCGATGCGCCGCTTTTCCGCCGTCTCGAGCGCCTCGCGCTGCGCGAACGGCGCAACGGCGGGCGATGCCGGCAGCGCACCGCCATGCACGCGCTGCAGCAGGCCGTCGGCCGCAAGCTCGCGCAGGTCGCGGCGGACGGTATCTTCGGACACGCCGAATTGCGCGCTCAGTTCGACCGCCAGCACCTGGCCGTCGCGCGCGAGTGCGTCGAGGATCGCTTTCTTGCGTTGAGTCGTCAGCATCGTGGTTGCACGAATTTTCTTGGAATTGCACGAATATGCACGTTACCATGGGCGCCGTCTTTTGTCGAACCGGAGGCCGGGATGGCTGCAACGCGGGACCGTGTCCGCATCGTCGATACGACGGTGCTGTCCGATGACTGGTATGTGCTGAAGAAGGTGACGTTCGATTTCCTGCGCCGCGACGGAACGTGGCAGCGCCTGAGCCGCGAGACCTACGATCGCGGCCATGGCGCGACCATCCTGCTGCGCAATGCCGGGACGGGCGACGTGCTGCTGACGCGGCAGTTCCGGATGCCGGCGTTCGTCAGCGGGCATGACGGCATGATGCTCGAGGCCGCCGCCGGCCTGCTCGACGACGCGACGCCCGAAGCACGCATCCGCGCGGAGGCCGAGGAGGAAACCGGCTACCGCGTGCGCGGCGTGCGCAAGGTGTTCGAGGCGTTCATGAGCCCCGGCTCGGTGACGGAGAAGCTGCATTTCTTCGTCGGCGAATACGATGCGTCGCTGCGCACCGGCGACGGCGGCGGCGTCGCGGAAGAGGGCGAGGATCTCGAGGTCGTCGAGATGCCGCTGCAGGCGGCGCTCGACGCGATCGAGCGCGGCGAGATCGTCGATGCGAAGACGATCATGCTGCTCCAGTACGTCGCGCTGCGGGAAACCGCCGGCGCGCGCACGGCATGACGCCGCTGCTCGTGCTGGTCGCCGGCCCCTATCGCAGCGGCACGGACGGCGACCCCACGCGCATCGCCGCGAACCTGCACCACCTGGAGGCGGCGGCGCTTGCCGTGTATCGCCGCGGACACGTGCCGATGATCGGCGAATGGGTGTCGCTGCCGCTCGCCGTTGCGGCCGGGTCGCGACAGGTCGGCGACGCGATCAGCGAGACGTTCCTGTATCCGGCCGCGCACCGGCTGCTGCGCCGCTGCGATGCGGTGCTGCGCATCGACGGCGCGTCGCGCGGGGCGGACATGGACGTCGGTCTCGCACGGCAGCTCGGCAAGGCGGTCTATTTCGCGGCCGACGACATTCCGGCCGCGCAGGACGATTCGGATCGCTGAACAGGCGGGGAGGCGGCCAGCCGGAGCGCCGCCCGCCGCCCTCAGCGCTGGCCGGCTGACTGTATCCGTCGCGGCGGGGCGAGCAGCAGGTCAAGCCGTTCATTGCGCATGCCGCGCCGCACGCGAACCGGCGTATGATCGCGACGCCACCCGCGCACCGTCCGACGCCACCGCCACTCCACCATGCCGTTCTCCGATTCCGCTGACGCCACCGCTGCTGCCGCCGCCGCGCAACTGCCCGCCGATCTCGTCGCTGCCGCCGTCGCCGCGCTCGCGCGTGCCGACGCCTTGCTCGTGACGGCCGGCGCCGGCATCGGCGTCGATTCCGGGCTGCCCGATTTTCGCGGCACGGACGGCTTCTGGCGTGCGTATCCGGCGCTGCGCCACGAGCGTTTCGAATTCCACGAGATCGCCTCGCCGCACGCATTCCGCGCACGCGCGCCGCTCGCGTGGGGCTTCTACGGGCACCGTCTCGCGCTTTACCGCGCGACGGAGCCGCATGCGGGCTTCGCAATCCTGCGTCGCTGGATCGACGCGATGCCGAACGGCGGCTTCGTGCTGACGAGCAACGTCGACGGCCAGTTCCAGAAAGCCGGCTTCGATCCGGCGCGGATCGTCGAGATCCACGGTTCGATTCACGCGATGCAGTGCCTGCGCCCCTGTTCGGCCGACACGTGGGAAGCGGCGCCGTTCGTGCCGGACGTCGACGAAGCCACCTGCCGCCTCGTCGGTGACATGCCGCGCTGTCCGCACTGCGGTGGCCTTGCGCGGCCGAACATCCTGATGTTCGGCGACACCGGCTGGCTCGGGGCGCGCTACGACGCGCAGGAGCGTGCGCTGGAAGACTGGCTCGCGCAGGCCGGGCGCGTCGCGGTGGTCGAGATCGGCGCGGGCACCGCGATCCCGACCGTCCGCCTGCTGAGCGAACGTCTCGGCGCCGACGTGATCCGCATCAACGCACGCGAAGCGCATGCGCGCCGTGCGGACGTGATCGGCCTGAAGGGCGGTGCGCTGGCGACGCTGAGCGCGCTCGACGCAGCCTGGCAGCGCGCGTGAGCCTGCGGGTGGACTAACGGCCCGAACGCCCCGGACGGGCCGGCATCCCGCAGGCGATCGCCGTTGCAGGTGCGCGGCGAATCCGCATACAGTTCAGCGTGTGCCGCCCGCGCCCGCGCCATCTGCGTCCGGGAACGGGCCTCGCCCCCCGGCAACCGGGGGCCAGCGGCTGACGCCAGCCGCATCCTCGACCGGAGCGCCCTTGTTCTATTCGATCGTCGCGATCTTCGTCGGCGCCGGGCTCGGCGCGTTGCTGCGCTGGTTCCTGAGTCTCGTGCTCAACGAATTCTTTCCCGCCGTGCCGCTCGGCACGCTCGCCGCGAACCTGATCGGCGGCTACGTGATCGGCATCGCCGCCGTGGTGTTCACGACCCGCATGGGGTTGCCGCCCGAGTGGCGGCTATTCGTGATCACGGGCTTTCTCGGCGGCCTCACGACGTTCTCGACCTATTCGGTCGAAGTGATGACGCATGCGGTGCAGGGCGAATTCGGATGGGCGTTGGCGGTGGCTGCCCTACACTTGACTGGATCGTTCGCGCTGACGGCGCTCGGCATGTGGACCGCGCGCGCGTGGCTCGCGGCGGCCTGAGCGTGCCGCCATCGGAGGGTGCGATGGACAAGGTCTTCCTGCGCTTCTACGTGCACGAGAAACATCGGCTGCACTGGAAGCCGCTGTGGGAATGGCTGCTGGAGGAAGCGAACCGGATGGGCGTCGCGGGCGGTTCCGCGTTTCGCGCGATGGCCGGGTTCGGCCAGCATCGCGTGCTGCACGAGGACCGCTTCTTCGAACTGCAGGGGTCGCTCGCGATCGAGATCGAATTCATCGTCACCGAGGACGAGGCGCAGCGCTTGCTCGAGCGGCTGTCGCACGAGAAGGTGCGTGTGTGCTACGCGATGATGCCGGCGCGCTTCGGCGTGATCGACACGCTCGGCGAACCGCCGGCGCAGGGGCCGGCGGCGTAGGGGGGCGACGCTAGCGTTCGCGTCAGATGCCGAACATCGTCAGCGACACGGCGGCGCGCGTGACGATCATCAGCAGCACCTGCACGATCACGAACAGCAGGATCGGCGACAGGTCGATGCCACCGAGGTTCGGAATGACGCGGCGCAGCGGGTTCAGGAACGGCGCGGTGAGCTGGTAAAGGATCGGCATCGCCGGCGAGCGCGGGTTGAGCCACGACAGCAGCGCCATCAGGATCGTCATCCAGATCACGAGATTGAGCGCCCACTTCACGACGGTGAGCAGCGCGACCACGACGAGCGTCGCGATCACCGCCGCCGGATCGAAGCCGGCCATCACCACCATCAGCACGACGTAGACGAGCGCGGTGAGCAGTGCGGCGACGACGCTGGCCCAGTCGATGCCGCGCACGCCCGCGATGACGCGGCGCAGTGGCAGCACGAGCCAGTTGGTCGCCTGCAGCACGGCCTGCGTGACGGGGTTGTACGGTGGCACGCGGACGGCCTGCATCCAGACGCGCAGGATCAGCGCGGCGCCGAACAGCGTGAAGACGGTATTGAGCAGAAAACGGGCGATCTCGCCGAACATCGTTGGCATCCTTTTTAGTCAGTAGCGTGCGGCCGCCAACGCCGGATGGCGGCGCATCGGCCGACACATTATCACGCCTCGTCTTGCGACGGGGAGGGGGGTGCGGCGGTGCGCGCGAGCGACGTTTCGACGGCTTCGGCGAGCGCCGGCAGCGATGCCGGCGGCGTGGCGCGCTGCGCCGCGAGCGCGATCGCGCGGCGGGTCAGCAGCGCGTACAGCGTCGCGTGATCGCCGCCGCGTGTTTCAAGCAGGGCCAACTGGCGTTCGACGATGCCTGTGTCGCCGCGCGATACCGGGCCGGAGAGCGCGTTCGCGAGCCCCTTGTCGCGCGCGGTTTCGATCGTGCCGGCCAGCATCGGCAGCAGTGCGCGCAGCGCGGCGTCTTCGTCGAAACCGAGGCCCCGCCACAGCTCGACGGCTTCCGCGAGCCCGCACAGCGCGAAGCTCGCCGCGTAGTGCGCGGCCGCGTGATAGAGCATCCGGCCGCCGGCCGGAATCGACAGCGGATGGCAGCGGAGTGCGGCAGCAAGTCGCAGCAGCGTCGCGTGCAACGCGCCGTCGGCTTCGATCGTGACCGAGCAGCCGTCGATGCGGGCGAGGTCGGCGTCGGTGCCGCCGAACAGGTAGAGCGGATGGAAGCCGCCGGTGGCCGCGCCTTGCCGCTTCGCCGGATCGAGCAGGGCGACCGCCGACGCGCCGCTGCAGTGAACGACGGCCTGCTGCGCGGCGCGCGATGCGTCGAAGCGCAGCGCCGCGGCGGCCGACGCGAGATGGTCGTCGGGTACCGTCAGGAAGATCAGGTCGGCGATGTCGGCGACTTGCTGCGGCGAGTCGACTGCAAGGCAGCCGTCGATGCGCGCGGCGAGCGCCGCGGCCGACGCTGGCGTGCGGCTCGCGATCGCGACGACCGGAAAGCCGGCCTGCGCGAAGCGCTGCGCGACGCAGCGCGCGAGACGGCCGGCGCCGATGAAGCCGAGGCGGGGTGTGTCGGGAGCGGACATGGCGGCGGGTGTAAGCGAAAACGAAGCAGCCGCCAGTATCGCAGGAATGACAGCCGGGCCGCGAAAGGGCAGTTTCTGTGCGGGCACGTGGCTGGCGTAACGGCATGCGCGCAATATCGGCAAGTATTTCACCGCCCGGCACACCGTGGATTCAAGATCGCGGACCCTGACCCCGAAACATATCGCCCCCGTATCCGGCTTGAAATGTCGGCATCTTGTCTCAAATTTGTAATCGTTCATTACGGTTGCGTGCCTGCTGCGCGCGCCGTATCCGGTAAGACTGACCGGTCATGAGGTGGCGACCCGACTCGTCGGACGGAGTTGCGCGACCGGCAAGGGTCGCCGCAGGCGCTGCGAGCCGCGCCGCGCGGCGGCTTCGCCCGCATGCAATTGCAATTTGCAACAAATGCACGACACGCGAGGGGCGGGTTTTCGCTACATTGCTTCCATGCGACGTGCACGCCCGCCGTTGCCGACAGGGGCGCATAAATTACCGCTCCAGCAGGAGAATCGAAGTGAAAAAGCTCATTCCGTTCATCGCCGCCGCCGCGCTGGGCCTGGGTGCCGCAAGCGTTGCGCAGGCTCACGTGTCGATCGGGGTCGGCATCGGTATCCCGGTCGCGCCCGCGTATCCCGTCTATGCACCGCCGCCGCCCGTGTACTACGCGCCGCCGCCTCCGCCCGTCTATTACGCTCCGGCGCCGGCCTACTACGCGCCGCCGCCCGCCGTGGTCGTCGGCGGCTACTATGGCCGACCGTACTGGCACCATGGCTACTATGGTGGCGGCTGGGGCCATCACGGCTACTGGCGTCGCTGATTCGTGCCGCGCGGCCTTGGCCGCGCGTGGCAAAACGGCGCAACGTCCCGCAAGGGGCGCTGCGCCGTTTTTTCTGGGGAGCCGCCGTTTGACCGTGGTGAGTGGCCCGTGCGGGCCGACTCCGATTACACCGCGTGCACGATCAGGTCGCGGTAGCCGCCGACGATCACGCTGTACGAGAAATACGCGAACAGCAGCGCCGACGCGACATGGCACGCGCGCATCAGCCCGGCGCCCGCGCGCTTGCGGCCCTGGCTCGCGAGCGTACACATGAAGAGTGTCCACGCGAGGCCGCCGAGGAAAAAGCCCGACAGGAACACCGACGCGGTGGCCGGCGTGGTCGCGCCGGCTTTCGCGATCAGCGCGCCGCCGACCGCCGCGAACCACAGGATCGCGCTCGGCGACGACATCGCGAGCAGCATCCCGCGCAGGAAACTGCGCCGTGCGCTGGCGCGCGGCGGCGGCGCGTCCTCGGCATCGTTGCCGGTCACCTTGGCCGGGGCGAGCGCTTCGCGCGCCATCTTCCACGTGAGGAACAGCAGCACGGCGCCGCCGCCGATCCACACGATCCAGCGCACCGGCTCGAACTGCAGCAGCACGGCCATCCCGCCAAGCGCGAGCGCCGCATAGACGAGATCGCCGACGCACGAGCCGATGCCGAGCCAGAAGCCCGGCCGGAAGCCGTGCGACAGCGTCAGCGACAGCATCGCGACATTGACGAGGCCGATGTCGAGGCACAGCGACAGCGACAGAAAGAAGCCGTCGGACAGCATGGAGGCGGGCGGAAAGGTCATCTTCGTTGTTCTTGTAGCGGCGACAGTCCACGGGCCGGCAGGCGCCGGCCGCATGGCATCAGAGGCCGATCTCCTGCCAGAGCCGGTCGACGCGCGCCTTCACGGCCGCATCCATCTCGATCGGGCGGCCCCATTCTCGGCTGGTCTCGCCGGGCCACTTGTTGGTCGCGTCGAGGCCCATCTTCGAACCGAGACCGGCCACCGGCGACGCGAAGTCGAGATAGTCGATCGGCGTGCTGTCGACCATCACGGTGTCGCGCACGGGGTCGACGCGCGTCGTGATCGCCCAGATCACTTCCTTCCAGTCGCGGATGTTCACGTCCTCGTCGACGACCACGATGAACTTCGTATACATGAACTGCCGCAGGAAGCTCCACACGCCGAACATCACGCGCTTCGCGTGGCCCGCGTAGCTCTTCTTCATCTGGACGATGGCCATCCGGTAGCTGCAGCCTTCGGGCGGCAGGTAGAAGTCGGTGATCTCGGTGAACTGCTTCTGCAGCAGCGGCACGAACACCTCGTTGAGCGCGACGCCGAGCACGGCCGGCTCGTCAGGCGGCTTGCCCGTGTAGGTCGAGTGGTAGATCGCGTCACGGCGCATCGTGATGCGCTCGACGGTGAACACCGGGAACCACTCCTGCTCGTTGTAATAGCCGGTGTGGTCGCCGTACGGGCCTTCGAGCGCGTGCTCGTACGTGGCGGACGCATTGCCGGCCGGGCGCGGCGGTGCGCCGGCCGGAGCCGGGGCAGGGGTACCTTCCTGCGGATAAATGAAGCCTTCGAGCACGATCTCCGCGCGTGCGGGCACCTGCAGCGTGTCGACGCCGGGCGTCAGGCACTTCGCGAGCTCGGTGCGGCTGCCGCGCAGCAGGCCGGCGAACTGGTATTCGGACAGCGAATCGGGCACCGGCGTCACCGCGCCGAGCGTCGTGGCCGGATCGGCGCCGAGCACGACCGCGACCGGGTACGGCTTGCCGGGGTTCCGCAGCGCGAATTCGCGGAAGTCGAGCGCGCCGCCGCGATGCGCGAGCCAGCGCATGATCAGCTTGTTGCGGCCGATCAGCTGCTGGCGGTAGATCCCGAGGTTCTGCCGCGACTTGTTCGGCCCGCGCGTGACCGTCAGGCCCCACGTGACGAGCGGCCCGGCGTCGCCCGGCCAGCAGGTCTGGATCGGCAGCCGGTTCAGGTCGACGTCGGCGCCTTCCCAGACAATCTCCTGGCACGGCGGCGACGACACCGATTTCGGCGCCATGTCCCACACGGCCTTCGCGAGCGACAGCAGCTTGCCGGCGTCCTTCAGGCTCTTTGGCGGATCGGGTTCCTTCAATGCGGACAGCAGGCGCCCGAGATCGCGCAGCGAGTCGAGCGCGGCGTCGTCGCCCGCATCGACGCCCATCCCGAGCGCGACGCGGCGCGGCGTGCCGAACAGGTTGCCGAGCACCGGGAAGTCGTAGCCGGTCGGCGCGTTGAACAGCAGCGCAGGGCCGCCGGCGCGCAGCACGCGGTCGCACAGCTCGGTCATTTCGAGCACGGGCGACACGGGCTGCGTGACGCGCCGCAGTTCGCCGAGCGCCTCGAGGCGCTGGATGAAATCGCGTAAGTCTTTGTATTTCATGAAGAGGGTCCGGGCCACCCGCCAGGCGGGCAGCGATGGGTGGGCGCAGCGGCCGGCTGCGACCCCGAATCGACCGACGATTTTACCCGCGCCGCCGCATGCCCGCCCGGCGGAGAAAAAAGTCGACTGCGCGCAAACCCCCTACGGCACGGGGATTGCGTTCTGAAGAGTACTGTTAAATTACTTTTTGTTATGATTTCAATGTTTTATAGTGTTGACGATCTATAAAACCCTGCTAGAATCCGCTCACATTGGCTGCAGGGTAAAAGGCTTCGAGCCGCCAATCACCGATCTTTGACGCAGCGCGTCACCGTCCGCCGAATCCTGCACGGCGTATCCGACGGCTTTAGTCGTAGTCTCAGCCAGCGCCACCAGACGCTGGTTTTTTGCGTGGGTGCCACCGCGTATGCCCGCCTCGCCCAGTGTGCGAAGGTGCCGGCCCTCTTACACCGTGGCCTCGAACGGTACTTATACCGTTTCCCCGATGTCTGCACGCCCCAACCAAAGCGTGCGGCGTCGTGATTCCGCGGCGCGTTACCTGTCTCGCCATCGAGCTGAGCGAGCCGCACGAGTCATGTTCATGGGAGATGATCTGAATGAACGCTTGGTTATCGTGGCGTCCTAGTGAGCAGCATGCGCAATTCGTGCGCAGCATGCTGCGTCGCGGGACGCGTGTCAGTCACCATCTATTCAGCGTTGTCGGCTGTCTCGCGGTCGCAGTGGCGCTTGCACTGTGGCTGCTGCCAACCGTCCGCGGCACGCTGGCCGCGAAGCTGATGCCGGTCGTATCCGCGGCCGTGCAAGCCGGCCCGGCCCGTCTGCTGACCGGCCATCCGCTGCCGAACTTCGCGCCCGCCGGCGCGCAGCCGCAGCAGGAAGAGAACAGTCCCGAAACGGACGCGCTTGCGGTCGGCCTCGATGTCGCACCGGAAGCTGCCGCCGCGCAGGGCGATGCGTCCGACCCGGCCCGCAACGGCCCGTCGCCCGTCGCGCTGGCGAAGCTCATCCCGACCCAGCGCGTGGCCGCCGATGCGCGTGACGACCGTGCGCTCGCATCGAATCGCGAACAGGCGCTCGTCGCGACCTACCTGTCGCGCCGTTACCGCGTCGCGCAGGAGCCGCTCGGCCAGCTCGTCAAGGCTGCGTTCCAGACCGGCCGGGACGTCGGCCTCGATCCGCTGCTGCTGCTGTCCGTGATGGCGATCGAATCGGGCTTCAACCCGTACGCCGAGAGCGGCGTCGGCGCGAAGGGGCTGATGCAGGTCATGTCGAAGGTCCATTCCGACAAGTTCGAGTATTTCGGCGGCACCGATACCGCACTGCAGCCGCTCGCGAACCTCCAGGTCGGCGCGCTCGTACTGAAGGACTGCATCGCACGCGGCGGTTCGCTCGCGAACGGCCTGCGCCTGTACAACGGCTCGACGAACCCCGACGACAACGGCTACGGTTCGAAGGTGATGGCCGAGCGCGGTCGCCTGCGTGACGTCGCGCGGGGTCGTAGCGTGCCGGTCAATGCGCCGCAGGCGCTGGCGAAGCCGATCGTCACGGCCGCCGCCGTGACGGCAGCCGCAGGCGGCGCGAAGCGCGTGCATGCGACGCTCGAAACGTCGGCGAAGTCGGCGGCATCGAAGGAAGCCACGTCGCAGGACGACGCGAGCGTCGACACCGCGAAGCAGTCGCACGGCGATCGCTCGGAGCTTGGCGCGTAACTTGCGCACGGCTTCAGCCAGCAGGATGTGAAAAAGGCACCCGGATCGGGTGCCTTTTTGCTTTTGCGGGGTGCGGAATTGGCCGCCGCGCCGGCCGCGTGTCAGTACTGCCCGAACAGTGTCGCGAGCCGGTCGACCGCTTCCTCGAGCCGCGAGTAGGCCGTCGCATAGGACAAGCGGATATAGTCACGCGGCGCATGGACACCGAAGTCCATGCCGGGCACCAGCACGACGCCCGCGTCGTGCAGCATCGCCGTCGTGAGCGCGGCGCTGTCGCCGGCCGCCGGGTGGTCGACGCCGCCGCAGTGCGCATACACGTAGAACGCGCCGTCCGGCATCACGGGCACCGTGAAGCCGAGCCGTTCGAGCGCCGGTGCGATGAAATCACGCCGGCGCTTGAATTCGAGCCGGCGGGCTTCGTAGATGTCGAGCGCGGCCGGCTCGAAGCACGCGAGCGCCGCGTGTTGCGCGAGCGCGGACGGGCAGATGAACAGATTCTGCGCGAGCTTCTCGAACGTGCCGACCAGCGCGGGCGGCACCACCAGCCAGCCGAGCCGCCAGCCCGTCATGCTGAAATACTTGGAGAAGCTGTTCACGGTGACGACGTCGTCGCCGAACGACAGCGCCGACACGGGGGCCGCGTCGTAGCTGAGCCCCTGGTAGATCTCGTCGACGATCGTGAAGCCGCCGCGTGCGCGCACGGCTTCGACGATCCGCTTCAGTTCGTCGGGTTCGAGCGACGTGCCGGTCGGGTTCGACGGCGACGCGAGCAGCACGCCGCGCGTGCGGTCGCCCCAGCGTGTGCGGACGTCGTCCTCGGTAAGCTGGAAGCGCGCATCCGGGCCGCTCGGCACGAGTACCGCGCGGCCTTCGGCCGCGGCGACGAAGTGCCGGTTACACGGATACGACGGGTCGGGCATCAGCACCTCGTCGTCGCGCCCGACGAGCGCGAGGCACGCGAGCAGCAGCGCGGCCGACGCGCCGGCCGTCACGACGATCCGTTCCGGGCTGATCGTGAGGCCGTACGCGCGTGCGTAGTGCGCGGCGATCGCCTCGCGCAGCGGTGCGATGCCGAGCGCGCTCGTATATTGGGTGACGCCACGGCGCAGCGCGGCCGCGGCCGCTTCGACGACCGGCTCCGGTGCAGTGAAATCCGGCTCCCCGATGCCCATGTGGATAACATCGCGCCCGGAGGACTCGAGACGCTGTGCCTCCTTCATCAGTTCCATCACGTAGAAGGGCTGGATCGCGTCGACGCGTGCGGCGAGTCTGACGAGCGAATCGGTGGCGGTATTCATCGGGCGGGCAGGGCGAGGGGGGCGGGGCAAAAGAAAAAACGGGCGCATGCGCGCCCGTTCCGGATCAACGGGTTCAGCCGTTGCGGCGCGCCTGCGTTTCGGCGGGGCGCAGCTTCGCGGCGAGCTTGTCGAGCACGCCGTTCACGTACTTGTAGCCGTCGGAGCCGCCGAACGTCTTCGCGAGTTCGACAGCTTCGTTGATGATCACGCGGTACGGCGTTTCGACGTGGTGCGTGAGCTCGAACGTGGCGATCAGCAGCACGGCGCGTTCGACCGGCGACAGCTGGTCGATCGGGCGGTCGAGCGACGGCGTCAGCGCTTCGACGAGCGTGGCGTGCTCGCGGATCACGCCGTGCAGGATCGCGTCGAGCAGCTCCTTGTCGGCCTTGTCGTAACCGAGCGCGCCGCGCAGTTGCGCGTCGATCTCGCCGGAGGATGCGTTCGACAGCAGCCACTGGTACAGCCCCTGCGTCGCCAGCTCGCGCGATTGTCGGCGGGCGCTCTTCTTCATGCGCGCTCCTCTTCGTCGTCTTCCTCTTCTTCGTCCTCGTCGTCATCGCCGAGCTGGTCGAGGGCCATCGTCAGGTTGGCCATCTCGACGGCGACGCGTGCGGCGTCACGACCCTTTTCGGTCATGCGCGCGACGGCCTGCTCGTCGTTTTCGGTGGTCAGGACCGCGTTCGCGATCGGCAGGTTGAAGTCGAGGCCGATGCGGGTGATGCCCGCGCCGCTCTCGTTCGACACGAGTTCGAAGTGGTAGGTCTCGCCGCGGATCACCGCGCCGAGCGCGATCAGCGCGTCGAACTGGCCGCTTTCGGCGAGCTTCTGCAGCGCGAGCGGGATTTCCAGCGCGCCGGGCACCGACACGAGCAGCACGTCTTCACCGGTGACGCCGAGGCGTTCCAGTTCCTCGACGCACGCGTCGGCGAGGCCGTTGCACACGGGCTCGTTGAAGCGCGATTGCACGATGCCGATACGCAGGCCGTCGCCTTCGAGATTCGGTTGGTATTGTCCGATTTCCATGATCTTGTCCGTGGTGTGGATGAACGGTTATAGGGCGAAAGCGCCGTGGCGGGTTACGCGTTGGACGCCGGGCAGGACTTGGCTTCGCCGCCGGGCATCGGAATGAAGCCCGTGACTTCCAGTCCGTAGCCGGACATGCTGCCCAGCTTGCGCGGATTCGACAGCACCTGCATCTTGCTGACCCCGACATCGCGCAGGATCTGCGCGCCGATGCCGAACGTCTTGAAATCAACCGGCCGGCGCTTGAGCACAGCGGCCTTTTCTTCCTCGTCGAACGCCTTGAAGACGTCGATCAGGTGTTCCTTCGTGTCGCCGCAGTTGAGCAGCACGATCACGCCGAGGTCGCGCTCCGCGATCTCGCGCATCGCGGCGTCGAGCGTCCACGAGTGCGTCGACACGCCCGTCTCGAGCAGGTCGAGCACCGACAGCGGCTCGTGCACGCGCACCGGCGTATCGACGTCCGGCGACGGCGTGCCGCGCACCAGCGCGATGTGCGGCGAGCCGCTCGGCTGGTCGCGGTACAGCACCGCGCGGAACGTGCCGTGCGCGGTCTGCATCGTGCGCTCGGCGATCCGCTCGATGATCGATTCGGTGCGGCTGCGGTACTGGATCAGGTCGGCGATCGTGCCGATCTTCAGGTTGTGTTCCTGCGCGAACTCGATCAGGTCGGGCAGGCGCGCCATCGTGCCGTCGTCCTTGATGATCTCGCAGATCACCGCGGCCGGCGTGAGGCCCGCCAGCGCGGTGAAGTCGCAACCGGCCTCGGTGTGGCCCGCGCGCACGAGCACGCCGCCCGGCTGCGCCATGATCGGGAACACGTGGCCCGGCTGCACGATGTGCTCGGGGCGCACGTCATGTGCGACCGCCGTGGCGATCGTGTGCGCGCGGTCGGCGGCCGAGATGCCGGTCGTCACGCCTTCGGCCGCTTCGATGCTGACCGTGAACGCGGTGCCGTACTGCGTGCCGTTGCGGTAGGTCATCAGCGGCAGGTGCAGCTGCTTGCAGCGTTCCTGCGTCAACGTCAGACAAACCAGGCCGCGGCCGTACTTGGCCATGAAGTTGATCGCTTCCGGCGTGACGAATTCGGCGGCGATCACGAGGTCGCCCTCGTTTTCGCGGTCTTCTTCGTCGACCAGGATCACCATCCGGCCGGCTTTCAGCTCGGCGATGATGTCGAGCGTGGAGGCGAGCGTCATAAGGGGGCGTGAAAGAGGAAAGTGCGTATTTTACGCCAGCCGGACGACGTTTCGGCTGGCGCGGACCGCGCGCGCCCGGCGAGCGCTCCGGAAAGCGCTGCGGCCGGCCTGCGCGGCAGGCCTGGCGGGGCCGCCGCGCATTGGCGCACGTGCGTGCGGACGGTGGCGGGCCGGGCTTGCCCGGCCGCGCGTCACGCGTGCTGGTCGCGCCCGCCCAGGTAGTCGAGCTTGCCGAGCTCGACGCCGCTGTGGCGCAGGATGTCGTACGCGGTCGTCACGTGGAAGAAGAAATTGGGCAGCACGAAGTTCAGCAGGTACGACTGGCCGGTGAACTCGATCGGGCCGACGCGCATCTTCAGCACGATCTGGCGCGCCTCGCTGCCGTCGATCTGCGCGGCGTCGAAGCTTTTCAGATAGTCGATCGTCTTCTGGATGCGGGCGTGCAGTTCGTCGAAGGTCTGCTCGACGTCCGGGTAGCTCGGGATTTCGACGTCGGCGAGGCGCGCGGCGCAGCCCTTGGCCGTGTCGGTCGCGATATAGACCTGGCGGACGAGCGGCAGCATGTCCGGGTACAGGCGGGCGCCGACGAACACCGACGGATCGATCTGCTTTTCGGCCGCATGGGCCTGCGCCTTGCCGAGAATGTGCTGAAGATTGGTCAGGCCACGGATCAGGACAGGCACCGAGGCCTGATACATCGAAATGGACATGGGGACGACTCCTTGAGGAAGAGGGTGACCAATACGCGGCGCGCCGTGCGTTGCGGCGCTGGAACCGCTGTCGACGCATCTTAGCGCGGCGGCATGACCCGTGCGCGTCGTTGGCCATTCGGCCAGCTGTCGGGGCAGGTGGGCGAGCGACGAGCGCACGCGTCGTGGCGTCGGCCGGCGACGCGCGGCGCGAAATGGGATCGGAGATCAGGTGGATCGAGAACGCGCAGCTGCCCGCGCGATCCTCGACCGTGTCGACGGTCAGGCTCACGCCGTTGAGCGCGACCGACCCCGTTCAGTGCGCGGCGTCGGCCGGCGCGAAGCGCGCGAGGATCCGCAGGTCGTCGCCGACCCGCTCGAATCCGTGGAACGACAGCCGCGTACGCGCGTCGAGGTTCGCCGGCGCGGCGAGGTCGAACATGCCGGCCGCATCGGCGCCCAGCAGGCTCGGTGCGAGGTAGACGAGCAATTCGTCGACGCACTGCTCGCGCAGCAGCGAGCCGTTCAGCTTGTGGCCGGCCTCGACGTGCAGCTCGTTGACGCCGCGCGCGCCGAGCGCCGCCAGCATCGCGGGCAGGTCGACCTTGCCTTGCGCGTTCGCGATCGGCACGATTTCCGCGCCACGGGACTTCAGCACGTTCGCGCGCACTTCGCCGGCGGCGTCGAGCCGGCCGCAGAAGATCAGCAGCGGCGCGCCTTCGAGCAGCCGCGCGTCGAGCGGCAGGTCGAGGCGGCTGTCCACCAGGATGCGCTGCGGCTGGCGCGGCGTGTCGATGCCGCGCACGGTCAGCAGCGGGTTGTCTTCACGCACGGTGCCGATGCCGGTGAGGATCGCGCAGGCGCGCGCACGCCATGCATGCCCGTCGAGGCGCGCGGCCTCGCCGGTGATCCACTGGCTTTCGCCGGACGGCAGTGCGGTGCGGCCGTCGAGCGACGCGGCGGTCTTCATCCGCACCCACGGGCGGCCGCGCGTCATGCGCGACACGAAGCCGATGTTCAGTTCGCCCGCTTCATGCGCGAGCAGCCCGCAGCGCACGTCGATGCCCGCGTCGCGCAGCATGCCGAGACCGCGCCCCGACACCTGCGGGTTCGGGTCTTCCATCGCGGCGACGACCTTCGCGACGCGCGCTTCAATCAGCGCGTTCGCGCACGGCGGCGTGCGGCCGAAGTGGCTGCACGGCTCGAGCGTCACGTAGACGGTCGAGCCCGCGACGTCGTGGCCGCGTGCGCGCGCATCTTTCAGCGCCTGCACTTCCGCGTGATCCTGGCCGGCCGGCTGCGTGAAGCCTTCGCCGATCACGTCGCCGTCCTTGACGATCACGCAGCCGACACGCGGGTTCGGCGCCGTCGTATACATGCCGCGCGCGGCGAGCGCGAGCGCGCGCTGCATGTGGGCGAAATCGATGTCCGAGAACATGCGCGCGGCCCCGGGTCAGGCAGCGAGTGCCGCGAATGCGCGGCGCGCGGCCGCGAGCGTCGCGTCGATCACCGCATCGTCGTGCGTGCTCGACACGAAGCCGGCTTCATACGCGGACGGCGCGAAGTACACGCCTTCGTCGAGCATCAGGTGGAAGAAGCGGTTGAAGCGCTCGGTGTCGCTCTTCGTCACTTCGGCGAAGCTGGTCGGCACGCGTTCGGCGAAGTAGAGGCCGAACATCGCGCCGATCGAGTCGGCCGCGAACGGCACGCCGGACGCACGCGCTTCGGCCGCGAGGCCGTCGGCGAGACGCTTCGTCTGCGCGGTGAGCGCGTCGTAGAAGCCGGGCGCCTGGATCAGCTGCAGCGTCTTCAGGCCCGCGGCGACCGCGATCGGGTTGCCCGACAGCGTGCCGGCCTGGTAGACGCCGCCGAGCGGCGCGAGGTGGGCCATGATGTCGCGGCGGCCGCCGAACGCGGCAGCCGGCATCCCGCCGCCGATCACCTTGCCGAGGCAGGTGAGGTCGGCCGTGATCCCGTAGTACGCCTGTGCGCCGCCGAGCGCGACGCGGAACCCGCACATCACTTCGTCGAAGATCAGCACGGCGCCGTGCTTCGTGCACAGCGCGCGCAGCGCGTTCAGGAATTCCGGCGTGCCGCGCACGAGGTTCATGTTGCCCGCGACCGGCTCGACGATCACGGCGGCGATCTCGTCGCCGAACGCGCCGAACGCTTCCTCGAGCGCGGCGACGTTGTTGTATTCGAGGACGGTCGTGTGCTTTGCGATGTCGGCGGGCACGCCGGCCGACGTCGGGTTGCCGAACGTCAGCAGGCCCGAGCCGGCCTTCACGAGCAGGCTGTCCGCGTGGCCGTGGTAGCAGCCCTCGAACTTGACGATGCGGCTGCGGCCCGTGAAGCCGCGCGCGAGACGCAGCGCGCTCATCGTGGCCTCGGTGCCGCTCGACACCATCCGCACCTGCTCGATCGACGGCACGAGCTTGCAGATTTCCTCGGCGATCTCGATCTCGGCTTCGGTCGGCGCGCCGAACGAGAAGCCGTCGGCGAGCACGTTCTGCACGGCCGACAGCACTTCCGGATGGACGTGGCCGACGATCATCGGGCCCCACGAGCCGATGTAGTCGATGTACTGCTTGCCGTCGGCATCCCAGAAATACGGGCCTTGCGCGCGTGCGACGAAGCGCGGCGTGCCGCCGACCGAACGGAATGCGCGCACCGGCGAGTTGACGCCGCCGGGAATGGTCTTCTGGGCGCGTTCGAAGAGGATCTGATTGTTGGACATGGACGAAACCTGCGAGAGAAGGGCGCGGGGGCCTGTGCACGGGCCGCGGCGCCTGGGCGGAACGATCGTCCGATTGTACCGGAGACGCGCGCGGCCGGCCCGCGGCGCGGTCTGCGGCGTATCGGCGCGCGAGGGGGCGCGCGGGCCGGGAAGGGCGAGCGGTCGATTCGGCCCCGTTTATCGATCCGGCAACGGGGGCGGCTTGCGCTTGCCGGTCAGCTCGGCCCAGCGCTTCTCGAGCGGGCCTTCGACCATCGGCTTGATCACCGTGCCGGAGCTTTGCGCGTCCCAGGTCTGCACCGAGTACGGATGGACCCGTAGCGCGTCGCGCGCGATCACGACGTCCTGGTGCGCGTCGACCAGCCAGTCGTACACGAAGTCGATGCACAGCCGGTAGCCGCGCTTCGTCGACGGATCGGGTACCTCGTACGGCGCGCGCGTCACGTAACCGGAGCCGAACACGCCCTTGGGCTCCTTCGCGACGCGATGCAGGAACACGCGGTCGCCCGGCAGGATGCCGCGCGCGAAGCCGCAGCCCCACACGTCATGCACGGCCTCGCCGGCCTTCACGCGCGCGGCGACGTCGGGCAGTTCGGGCCACGGCCACTTCTTGGGGCTCCAGATCAGCAGGAAAGCGGTCATCGATTCGGTCGTGCGCTGTATTGGTCAGACAAGAAGGGGTGAGTCGCTGCAAGCTTAATCGAATCCGGCGCTCGATCCCGCGCGGCGGGTACCGTGCAGTGCCTTTCGGGCCCACTGCGCACTCGGCAGCCTGCACGAAAAAAAGTTGCGCGTACAATCATGGGCCTGGGCGTGCCGTTCGCGGCGCGGCCTCCCGTCTTCACCGCCACGCGCGCCCCGATGCGCGCGGGCTCCATTCCGGATACCCATGTCTCACGTCATCCGACGCCGGCCCGATGCCCGGCTGATCCTGTTGCTCGGCGCGCTCGCCGCCTGCGGGCCGATCGCTACCGACATGTACCTGCCGAGCCTGCCGTCGATCGCCGCCGGCTTCTCCGTCAGCGCCGGCGCCGCGCAGCGCACGCTGACGAGCTTCATGGCCGGCTTCTCGATCGGCATGCTGCTGTACGGCCCGCTGTCCGACACGTGGGGCCGCCGGCCGGTACTGCTCGGCGGCATCGCGCTGTTCACGCTTGCGAGCATCGGCTGCTTCGTGTCGACGTCGATCGACATGCTGATCCTCGTACGCTTCCTGCAGGCGCTCGGCGCCGGCGCGGCGTCGGTGCTGTCGCGTGCGATCGCGCGCGACGCGCACGAGCCGACCGACGCGGCGAAGGTGCTGTCGATGGTGGCGATCGTCACCGCGGTCGGGCCGCTGCTCGCGCCGCTGATCGGCGGCCAGATCCTGCGCTTCTCCGGCTGGCGCGGCGTGTTCGTCGTGCTGGCCGTATTCGGCGCGGTATGCGCGGCGACCGCGTACCTGCGCGTGCCCGAAACCTGGCCGAAGGAGCGGCGCAAGAGCGCGGCCGTGCTCGCGTCGTTCGCGTCGTACGGGCGCATCCTGTCCGATCCTGTCGCCTGGGGGCACATGCTGTGCGGCGGGATGGCGTTCGCGTCGATGTTCTCGTACATCACCGCCACGCCGTTCGTGTACATCGAGTATTTCCACGTGTCGCCGCAACACTACGGGCTGCTGTTCGGCCTGAACGTCGTCGGCATCATGATCGGCAACTTCGCGAACACGCGGCTCGTCGGCCGCCTCGGCTCGCTGCGCATCATCGCGGCCGCGTCGCTCGTGAGCTGCATCGCGTCGCTCGCGGTCGCGCTCGTCGCGTTGACGGGGTGGGGCGGGTTGTGGTCGATCGTCGTGTGCCTGTTCTTCGTCGTCGGCGTGGTCGGGATCCTGTCGGCAAACTGCACGACCGACCTCATGCATCGCTATCCGCACAACGCCGGCGCGTCGGCGGCCGTGTTCGGCGCGATGCAGCTGGCGCTCGGCGCGCTCGCGAGCGTCGCGATCGGCGCACTCGCGGACGGCACGCCGTTCGCGATGGGCGTGACGATCGGCGTGTCGGGGGTGCTGTGTTTCGCCGGCCGCTTCCTCGTGCTGCGCTGGCACGGGCGGCCCGTCAAGGCGGGCGCCTGATCCGCGGCCTGACGACAGCATGAAAAACGCCACCGCGCGCGCTGCGCCGGTGGCGTTTTTGTTTCGAACGCGGGAAGCGGCTGCCGCCGCGCCGCGTCAATCCCGTGCGACGTCCTTCGCCGCCGGCGACGCACCGTGGCTCAGCCAGTCGAGCACGTCGGCCGTTTCGTCGTCGCTCGCGCGTGCCCGCGCCTGCGCGACGGCCTCGGGCAGTTCGCCGTTCGTCGACGCACGGCGGATCGCGACGCCGACCGCGAGGATGTCGATCATCAGCAGATGCAGGATCCGCGAGATCATCGACAGCTGCGACTCGCGCATCTCGATGTGGTCGGTTTCGAGCGCGACGGTCGCGCGCTTCGCGAGCGGCGTGTTGCTCGACGTGATCGCGATCACCTTCGCGCCGGCCTGCATCGCGACGTCGAGCACGCGCAGCAGCTCGGGCGCGCGTCCCGACTTCGACACCGCGACGATCACGTCGCCCTTGCCGAGCAGCGCGGCCGATGCGGCCTGCATGTACAGGTCGCCGTACGCGATCGTCGGGATCCCGAAGCGGAAGAACTTGTAATGCGCGTCCTGCGCGACGATGTTCGAGTTGCCGAGCCCGTAGAACTCGATGCGCCGCGCGCCGTTCAGGATCTCGATCGCGTTCTCGACATGCTCGAAATTCAGGTGCTCGCGCAACTGCAGGATCGCGGACACCGTGTTGTCGAGCACCTTCGCGCCGAAGTCGGTGGCCGTGTCGCCGAGATGCACCTGGCTGTGGCTCATCGGGATCGTGCCGGTGAGGCCGGTGGCGAGCTTCAGCTTGAAGTCGGACAGCCCCTGGCAGCCGAGCGAGCGGCAGAAGCGGATCACGGTCGGCTGGCTCACGTCGGCCTTGCGCGCGATGTCGACGATCGGATCGTTGATGATCGAGCGCGGATGGTTCAGCGCGAGATCGGCGACGCGGCGCTCGGCCGGCGTCAGCGCGTCGCGCATCTGGCGGATCCGTTCGAACACGGCCGACGACGCGCCGCCCGAGCGGTTCGACAGTTGCTCCGCGAGGATCGCCGATACGCCGAGGAACGCCGGGTATTCGGCGGTGATCAGGTAGGTCGGGATGTTCTCGAGGTAGTGCGTGAAGCGGCCCTTCGCCTCGAAGCGCGCGCGGAACGACGAGCGCGTGAACAGTTCGCCGAGCTTCAGCGCGACCCCGCCGCCGATGTACACGCCGCCGAGCGCACCGAGCGTCAGCGCGACGCTGCCCGCGAACGCGCCGAGAATCCCGCAGAAGCATTCGACCGTCTCGAGCGCGAGTGCGTCGCCCGCATGCGCGCGCTCGACGATCTCGACCGTGTCGACGGTCGCGGCCACGCGCTTCTTGTCGCGCGCGGCGAGCGCGCGATAGATGATCTCCATGCCGGGGCCCGCGCACACGCGTTCGAACGACACATGCGGAAACTTCTTGCGCGCGTACTGCAGCACCAGGTCCTCGCGCTCGTCCTGCGGCGCGAACGATGCATGGCCGCCTTCGCTGCCGAGCGCGATCCAGCGGTCGTCGGCCGGAATCAGCCCCGACACGCCGAGCCCGGTGCCGGGCCCGAGCAGCCCGATCACGCTGTTCTGGCGGCGCGCGCCGCCGCCGACCTGCACGCGCTGCGCGTCGGTCAGCCCCGGCAGCGCCATCGCGAGCGCGGTGAAATCGTTGACGACGAGCAGCGTGTCGAAGCCGAGCGCGCGGCGCGTCGCCTCGATCGAGAAGCTCCAGTCGTGGTTGGTCATCGTGACCTGGTCGCCGTCGACCGGGTTCGCGATCGCGATCGCCGCGTGGTTCACGCGGCTGATCTTCACGTCCTTCAGATACTTGCGGATCGCGTCGGTGATCGTCGGATAGTCGGCGCCGGGATAGACGCGAATCTGCGTGATCTCGCCCGGGCCGGTTTCCAGCGCGAAGCGCGCGTTGGTGCCGCCGACGTCCGCGAGCAGGCGTGGGCCGTCGGCATGCTGACCCGCGACGACCGCCTTACTTTGCGCACCAGTAGACATCGAGCTGGGTCCCCTTGTCGTTGGCCAGTTGGGAAATCGCGTTCTTCTGCAGCGACGCGGCCGCGGCGTCGAGCACCGCGCGTTTGCGTTCGCCCGCGATCAGCAGGAACAGCCGGTCGACGCGCTTGAGCGCATCGAGCGAGAAGCTCACGCGCGCATGCGGCGCGGCGCCGGGATGGACGGCGACGAAACGCTCGGGCGTCGTGATCGCGTGCTCCCATTCGGGCGCATCGGCGAAGATCGACGCGGTATGGCCGTCCTCGCCCATGCCGAGCACCGCGACGCTCGGCACGCGGTAGTCGGCGTTCGCGTTCAGCGCGGCGACGTGAGCGTCGAGCGCGGCGCGCGTGTCGACGAGCGGCAGGAAGCGGGCAGGGGCGGCGGCGTGCTGCAGCAGCGTGTCGCGCACGAGCTGCGCGTTGCTGGCTGCGTCGTCCTCCGGCACCCAGCGGTCGTCGACCAGCGTCACGTCCACGCCGGCCCAGTCGAGCGTCGCGTGCGACAGCGTTTGCAGGAACGGGCGCGGGCTCGTGCCGCCGGACACCGCGAGCGTCGGGCGCGCGGGGCCGGCGAGCGCGGCGCGCAGCGCATCGCCGACGGCGCGCGCGAGCGCTTCGCTTTGCGCTTCCTGGGTGTCGAAAGCGTGAATCTCGATCACATCTCCTCCGGACTGCTTTGTCTGTTCAAATCGTACGAATCGTGGGGCACGTTGCCGCGTACGGTGGCGTGCGCGGCAACGGTTTGCATCAGTTCTCTTCTTCGAGCCAGCAGGTGTCGTGCTGCGCGAGCATCGCGCTCGCCGCGGCCGGCCCCCACGTGCCCGCCGCATACGGCTTGGGCGGCTTCAGCGTGCGTGCCCATTCGTTCAGGATAGGCTCGACCCAGCGCCATGCGGCTTCCTGTTCGTCGCGTCGCACGAAGAGGGCGAGACGGCCGTTGATCACGTCGAGCAGCAGGCGCTGGTACGCCTCCATCTGCCCTTCCTTGAAGAACTGGTCGAACGCGAGGTCGAGGTGCACGCTCGCGAGGTTCATCCCTTCGCCGGGCTGCTTCGCGAGGCAGTACAGGCGGATCGTCTCGTTCGGCTGCAGCCGGATCACGAGGCGGTTCGAACCGGGACGCAGCGCGGTCGGCCCGAGCGCCGAATGCGGCACCGGGCGGAAATTGACGACGATCTCCGCGACGCGATCGGCCAGCCGCTTGCCGGTGCGCAGGAAGAACGGCACGCCGGCCCAGCGCCAGTTCTCGATCTCGACCTTCAATGCGACGAAGGTTTCGGTCTGGCTGTCGGGCTTCACGCCCGGTTCGGTCGCGTAGGCCGGCACCTGCGCGCCCTTGATCACGCCCGCATGATACTGGCCGCGCACGGCCACCTTGCCGATGTCGCGCGGATCGACGGGCTTCAGCGCGCGCAGCACGCGCAGCTTTTCGTCGCGCACCGAATCCGAATCCATCGAATGCGGCGGCTCCATCGCGACGATCGACAGCAACTGCAGCAGGTGGTTCTGCACCATGTCGCGCAGCGCGCCCGTATTGTCGTAGAAATCGCCGCGTGCCTCGACGCCGAGCTCCTCGGCGATCGTGATCTGGATGCTCTCGACCCATTCGCGGCGCCACAGCGGCTCGAACAGCGCATTGCCGAAGCGCAGCGCGAGCAGGTTCTGCACGGGTTCTTTACCGAGGTAGTGGTCGATCCGGTAGATCTGGTCTTCCGCGAAGATTTCGCCGACCGCGTCGTTGATCGCGTTCGACGACTTCAGGTCGTAGCCGAGCGGCTTCTCGAGCACGATGCGCGAGCCTTCGCTCAGGCCGACCGACGCGAGCGCCTTGCAGATCGGCACGAACAGCGACGGGCCCGTCGCGAGATAGAACACGCGGATGCCGGGCAGCGATGCCACCGCGTCGCGCAGCACGACGTAGTCTTCCGCGCGGCCGAGATCGAGATGCACGTACTCGATGCGATCGAGGAAGGACTTCCACGCAGCTTCGTCGAACGCGTTGCCGGCGGCCTTGGCCGCGTGCGGCTTCACGTGCGTGTCGACCCATTCGAGATAGGACGCCCGATCCGATTCATGACGCGCCACGGCGACGATCCGGCCGCTCTCCGCCAGCATGTTCGCACGGTGCGCCTCGAACAGCGCTGGCAGGATCTTGCGCATCGACAGATCGCCGGTGCCGCCGAAAAGTACGAAGGTAAAGCTGGAATCGGTATGCATGTGTCTCCGCCGTGTTGGGGGTGCTCGGAAGCGATCCGTAGTGCGATAAAAATATTTTTGACACTGAATTGTAGTTTAACTACAATCCGCCGCAAGGGGTAGCACCTGGGTGAAGAAAAAAAGAAGTGCGGTCGATGAACCGCGCGAGCTTCGCCTTAGGGAACGCCATGTGCCGAATGTTATCGGACATTGACGGCGCGCATCGTCAGCGCGGCGTCGGCCCCGGGCTCGCGCCGCATCATCGCGGCGGGCCAGAAACACAAAGAGGAGACACGCCGTTGAATCTCGATTCACGCTTTCTGTAAGAGCCCGGCCGGTCATCGGCCCCGTACGCTGCATGCGTCCCGCGGCTCGATTTCCCCGTCGTTATCAAGAAGCCGGTTCCCCGTCGGGGAACCTCACGAGTTGATTCAGTCTGGAGGAGATAAGTAATGAAAGTTCGCTCGATCATGGGTGCGCTCTGCGCTGCAGGTCTGATGGCCGGCGCCGTGGCGGCGCAGGCAGCCGAGAATGTGACGGTGCTGCACTGGTGGACCTCGGGTGGCGAGTCGAAGGCCGTCGGCGTGCTGAAGGACGACGTGCAGAAGCAGGGCTACGTGTGGAAGGATTTTGCGGTCGCGGGCGGCGCCGGCGCCGCGGCCATGACCGCGCTGAAGACCAAGGTGATCAGCGGCGACGCACCGTCGGCCGCGCAGATCAAGGGCCCGCTGATCCAGGACTGGGCCGACCAGGGCGTACTCGTCAACATCGATTCCGCTGCCGGCGACTGGAAGCAGAACCTGCCGCCGGAAATCGACAAGATCATCAAGTACAAGGGCCACACCGTCGCGGCGCCGTTCTCGGTGCACCGCGTGAACTGGCTGTACATCAACAAGGCCGCGCTCGACAAGGTCGGCGCGAAGGTGCCGACCACCTGGCCTGAATTCTTCGCGGTGGCCGACAAGCTGAAGGCCGCGGGCATCCAGCCGGTCGCGATGGGCGGCCAGCCGTGGCAGGACCTGACGCTGTGGGAAGACGTCGTGCTGTCGCAGGGCCCGGCGTTCTACAAGAAGGCGCTGGTCGACCTCGACCAGGCGACGCTGACTTCGCCGCAGATGCTGTCCGTGTTCGATACGGTGCGCAAGATCCAGGGCTACTTTGATACCGGCCGCAACGGCCGCGACTGGAACCTCGCGACCGCGATGGTGATCAACGGCAAGGCCGGCATGCAGTTCATGGGCGACTGGGCGAAGGGCGAGTTCGAGAACGCCGGCAAGAAGGCGGGCAAGGACTACATCTGCGCGGCAGTGCCGGGCACGGCGAATGCCTATACGTTCAACGTCGATTCGTTCGTGTTCTTCCAGCAGAAGGGCGAGAAGAACGCGACGCCGGGCCAGCTCGCGCTCGCGAAGACGATCATGACGCCGGACTTCCAGGAGCAGTTCAGCCTGCTGAAGGGTTCGGTGCCGGTCCGCCTCGGCGTGAAGATGGACAAGTTCGACGACTGCGCGAAGAAGTCGTATGCCGACGAGCAGACCGCGATCAAGTCGGGCGGCTTCGTCCCGTCGCTCGCGCACGGGATGGCGCAGAGCGACGCGACCGCCGGCGCGATCACGGACGTCGTGACGAAGTTCATGAACTCGCAGCAGGATTCGAAGAGCGCGGTCGCCGCGCTCGCGAAGGCCGCGAAGGTCAAGTAACGCGCGACAGGCGCCCGGCCGGAAACGCTTCATCGGCCGGGCGTTTTTGCATGTGCAGCAAACGGGCTCGCCCGCGAAGCCCGTGCCGTACCCGGCGCCGGCCCGGCCTGCGTCGCCCTCGTTCCAGGAGTCGAATCAAGTGGCTGCCCCTCTTAGCGGAAACGGATCCGGCGCTGCCGCCGCACGGCGTACGTCGCCGATGTCGGCCTTCGCCGATCGCTGGATCCCGAAGCTCGTGCTTGCGCCGAGCGTCGCGATCGCCGTGGTGTTCATCTACGGCTTCATCCTGATTACCGGCTATCTGTCGCTGACCCGTTCGCGGCTGTTGCCGAACTACGAATTCGACGGCTTCGGCCGTTACTCGGACCTGTTCCAGAACGACGTGTGGTGGACCTCCGCCGCGAACCTCGGCTGGTTCGGGATTCCGTTCATCGTGATCTGCGTCGCGCTCGGGCTGTTCCTCGCGATCCTGCTCGACCAGCGGATCCGCAACGAAGGCGCGCTGCGCGCGGTCTTCCTGTACCCGATGGCGCTGTCGTTCATCGTCACCGGCACCGCGTGGCAGTGGATCCTGAACCCGGGCCTCGGCCTCGAGAAGGTGATGCACGACTGGGGCTGGACGAGCTTCTCGTTCGGCTGGCTCGACGATCCGGACAAGGCGATCTTCTGCGTGGTGATCGCGGCCGTGTGGCAGTCGACCGGCTTCGTGATGGCGCTGTTCCTCGCGGGGCTGCGCGGGGTCGACGCGGAGATCTTCAAGGCCGCGCAGGTCGATGGCGCGACGCTGCCGACCATCTACCGCAAGATCGTGATCCCGAGCATGCGCCCGGTGTTCTTCTCGGTGCTGCTGATCCTCTGCCACATCACGATCAAGACCTTCGACCTCGTCGTCGCGCTGACGGCGGGCGGCCCGGGCACGTCGTCGTCGCTGCCGGCCATGTTCATGTACACGTTTTCGTTCAACCGCGGCCAGCTCGGGCTCGGCGCGGCGTCCTCGGTGATGATGCTCGCGACCGTGGTCGCGGTGCTGGTGCCGCTGATGTATATGGAATCGAGGAGCACCCGCAATGCAGCCTAAGATGACGATCAGCCGGGCAGTGATCTATGCGGCACTGATCCTGTTCGCGCTGTATTTCCTGTTCCCGATCTACGTGATGCTGTCGACGTCGTTCAAGGATCTCGACCAGCTGCGCACCGGCAACCTGCTGACGCCGCCCACCACGTGGACCGTCGACCCGTGGGTGAAGGCCTGGAGCGGCGCGTGCACCGGCGTGCGCTGCGACGGCATGAAGCCGTTCTTCCTGAACTCGCTGCAGATGGTGATCCCGGCCGTGCTGATCTCGTCGCTGATCGGCGCGTTCAACGGCTACGTGCTCACGCACTGGCGCTTTCGCGGCGCTGACGCGCTGTTCACGATGATGCTGGTCGGCTGCTTCATCCCGTTCCAGGTGATCCTGCTGCCGATGGCGCGCCTGCAGGGGATGCTCGGCCTCGCCAACACGATTCCGGGCCTCGTGTTCGTGCACGTCGTGTACGGCATCGCGTTCACGACGATGTTCTTCCGCAACTTCTACGTGAGCGTGCCGGCCGAGCTCGTGAAGGCCGCGCGCATCGACGGCGCGGGCTTCTTCACGATCTTCACGAAGATCCTGCTGCCGGTGTCGCTGCCGATCTTCATGGTGTGCCTGATCTGGCAATTCACGCAGATCTGGAACGACTTCCTGTTCGGGATCGTGTTCTCCGGCGTCGATTCGATGCCGATCACGGTTGCGCTGAACAACCTCGTCAACACGTCGACGGGCGTGAAGGAATACAACGTCGACATGGCCGGCGCGATCATCGCCGCGCTGCCGACGCTGCTCGTCTACATCGTCGCCGGCCGCTACTTCGTGCGCGGCCTGACGGCGGGCGCGGTGAAGGGGTAAGCGCGGCTTCATCCGATACGACGAACCGGCCGCGCCTTGCGCGCGGCGCATCGAAACGAACCCGACGCGGCGCCGGAGTGTGCCGCGCGAGACGAGACAGAGGATTCACAGCATGGCAAGCCTTTCCATCCGTGACGTGTACAAGACCTACCCGAACGGGGTGCCGGTCCTGAAGGGTGTCGACATCGAGATCGAGGACGGACAGTTCCTGATCCTGGTCGGCGGGTCGGGCTGCGGGAAGTCGACGCTGCTCAACATGATCGCCGGGCTCGAGACCGTGACGAGCGGCGAGATCTGCATCGACGGCAAGGTCGTCAACGACCTGTCGCCGAAGGATCGCGACATCGCGATGGTGTTCCAGTCGTACGCGCTGTATCCGTCGATGACGGTGCGCGAGAACATCTCGTTCGGCCTGAACATCCGCAAGGTGCCGAAGAGCGAACAGCAGCAGATCGTCGAGCGCGTGTCGCAGATGCTGCAGATCCAGCACCTGCTCGACCGCAAGCCGGGCCAGCTGTCGGGCGGCCAGCGCCAGCGGGTCGCGATGGGTCGTGCGCTCGCGCGCGATCCGTCGCTGTTCCTGTTCGACGAGCCGCTGTCGAACCTCGACGCGAAGCTGCGCATCGAGATGCGCGCGGAAATCAAGCTGCTGCACCAGCGCCTCGGCACGACGATCGTCTACGTGACACACGACCAGATCGAGGCGATGACGCTCGGCGACCGGATCGCGGTGATGAAGGACGGCGTGGTCCAGCAGTTCGGCGCGCCGCAGGAGATCTACGATTCGCCGTCGAACCTGTTCGTCGCGGGCTTCATCGGCGCGCCGCCGATGAACTTCATCAACGGCAAGTTGGTCGAGCAGGGCAGCGGGATCGCGCTTGAAGTCGACACGGGCGTGAAGCGCGGCGTGCTGAACCTGCCGTTCGATGCGGCGAAGCTGAAGTCGCACGTCGGCCGCGAGGTGATCCTCGGCCTGCGCCCGGAGCGCATCACCGACGTGCGCCATGCGCACAACGGCGACGCGTCGCATCTGCAACCGTTCGACGTGCGCGTCGACGTGACCGAGCCGACCGGGCCGGACACGCACGTGTTCGCGCAGGTAAACGGCAAGCGCATCGTGAGCCGCGTGCATCCGGCCGCGAACCCGCAGCCCGACCAGACGCTGTCGCTGCTGTTCGACGTGTCGAAGGCGGTGCTGTTCGATCCGGCGTCGGAGGAGCGGATCGCGTAAGGTCGCGCGAGCGCTGAACGAAGAAAAAAGGGCCGTCTTCGGACGGCCCTTTGGTTTTTTGGCGTGGCGGATGATGCCGCGGCGGCGCTCAGTGCGGCAGCCTTACGTCGAACTTGAACGTCGCGAGCCGCGCGACGAGGATGAAGCCGGTCGCGAGCAGCACGCTGTAGACGGAATCGAACTGCAGCCATACGAGCAGCAGGTAGAACCAGCAGCCGACGAACGCGCAGGTCGCGTAGGGCCGCGAATCGCGCAGGATCAGCGGGATGTCGTTGCACAGCACGTCGCGGATGATCCCGCCGACCACGCCCGTGATCACGCCCATCATCACCGCGATGAAGCGCGGCATCTCGGCATCGAGCGCGATCGCCGTGCCCGAGATGCTGAAGATCCCGAGCCCGATCGCATCGGCGACGAGCAGCAGCCGCTCGGCCGATATTCGCGACAGCATCCGCAGCACGAACGGCGCGAACAGCGCGAGCACGAAGATCACGATCACGTAGTCGTCATGCACGACCCAGTAGAACGGCCGGCGCTCGAGCAGGATGTCGCGCAGCGTGCCGCCGCCGAACGCGGTGGCGAGCGCCACCACGAACGTGCCGACCGAGTCGAGGCGGTTCTTGCGTGCCTCGATGAAGCCCGAGATCGCAAAGGCCAGCGTGGCGATCGCCTCCAGTACCGCGATCGCGAGCGTCAGCCTAGGATGCGGCACGCGGCCCCCGGTCGCCCGGCGCCGCGAACGGCTGCAGCAGCACCAGCACCGCGCCCGCGCCGCCGTCGTGGCCGCGCGCCTCGCAGAACGCGATCACTTCTTCCTTCTGCACGAGCCACGCGCGCACCTTGCCTTTCAGCACCGGTTCCTTGCCGATCGAGCCGAGCCCCTTGCCGTGGATCACGCGCAGGCAGCGCAGCCCCTTCTTGCCGGCTTCGCGGATGAACTCGGCGAGCGCGTCGCGCGCCTCGTCGCGCCGCATCCCGTGCAGGTCGATCTGCGCCTGCACGATCCATGCGCCGCTGCGCAGCTTGCGCACGACGTCGCGGCTGATGCCGGGGCGGTGGTAGTACAGCGAGTCGTCGCTGTCGAGCAGCGTCTCGGGATCGAATTCGTCGGACAGCGTCGCGTTCAGCACGGCTTCCTCGTCGCGCTGCGTCTGCTTCGGCACCGGGTCGGGCGGCGTGCGGCCGGCCGCCGCGCGCGGCGGCGCGTTCAGCGGGCGGATCGCGCCGATCTCGTTGCGGAACAGGTTCGCGTCGGCTTCCGCCTTGCGCTCGGCCTTGGCCGTTTCGATGCGCTCGCGGTCGCGGCGATCGGCTTCGCCTTGCAGCGACTTGCGCAGCGCGCCGAGGCCCGCGAGCCCCTGGCCGCGCAACGCGGCGGGATCGGGCGCGGGCGCCGGCGCGACGGGCGCGGGGTTCGCGGGACGGGCGGCGATCTGGCGCTTTGCGGGATCGCTCGGATGGGGCTGGTTCTTCGCCATGATTCGGTACGCAGGGCAGGCGCGTTCGGGCGCGCGGGCAAAAAAAAGCCGCTGCACGGCGGCAGCGGCTTGTCCGGCCAGACCCGCTTCGCGGCAGCGGACGCCATTGTAGCGCCCGGCGCGACAGGTCTCGCGGCTTACTTCTTGTCGTGCAGGCTTTCGAGGTAGCGCTGCGCGTCGAGCGCGGCCATGCAGCCCGTGCCGGCGCTGGTGATCGCCTGGCGGTACACGTTGTCCTGCACGTCGCCCGCGGCAAACACGCCCGGCACGCTCGTCGACGTCGCGTTGCCGTGCAGGCCGCTCTTCGTCAGGATGTAGCCGTCCTTCATCTCGAGCTGACCCTGGAACAGGTCGGTGTTCGGCTTGTGGCCGATCGCGACGAACACGCCCTGCACGGCGAGATCTTCCGTCGAGCCGGTCTTCACGTTCTTGATGCGCAGGCCGGTGACGCCCGAATCCTCGCCGGTCACTTCGTCGAGCACGTGATCCCACTTGATCACGACCGCGCCTTCCTTTTCCTTCTCCAGCAGGCGGTCGATCAGGATCGGCTCCGCGCGGAACTTGTCGCGGCGATGGATCACCGTGACCTTCTTCGCGATGCCGGTCAGGTAGAGCGCTTCCTCGACGGCCGTGTTGCCGCCGCCGATCACCGCGACTTCCTGGTTGCGATAGAAGAAGCCGTCGCAGGTCGCGCAGGCCGACACGCCCTTGCCCATGAACGCTTCTTCGGACGGCAGACCGAGATACTGCGCGGACGCGCCGGTCGCGATGATCAGCGAGTCGCACGTGTATTCGCCCGAGTCGCCGATCAGGCGGATCGGCTGCTCGTGCAGCTTCGCGGTGTGGATGTGGTCGAACACGATTTCGGTGTTGAAGCGTTCCGCGTGCTCCTGGAAGCGCGCCATCAGCTCCGGACCCTGCACGCCTTTCGCGTCTGCCGGCCAGTTTTCGACGTCGGTCGTGGTCATCAGCTGGCCGCCCTGCGCGATGCCGGTGATCAGCACCGGGGACAGGTTGGCGCGTGCCGCGTAGACGGCAGCCGTGTAGCCGGCAGGGCCGGAACCGAGAATCAGGACTTTGGCGTGTTTGGGCGTGGACATGTGCGAATCCGTAAAAGGCGGCCGCGGCGGGCGGGGTAGGGCTCGCCGTACGATCCGGGTTGACCGGGATGCCGTCATAGATGGGTATCAGACGCGCATTATAAAGGCCCCGTTGCCGCGTTGCCGAACGAGAGTTTCAATCGTCGCGATAGTGTCGGGCGGCGCAACGGACGCGCACGCGGGTGGGCGAGGCGCGCGGCGGCGCGCTGCCGCACGGGGGCGGCGGGGCCTGGCGCCGGGGCGGGGAGCGTGACAGCGGTGCCCGACGGAGCCGGACGGCCGGGGTGAAAGGGCGCTGCGGCGCGCGTCCGACGGGCCGTCCGTACCCCGGCCCCGTTATGTAACCGTCATTTACACTTGGCGGCCCGGTGCAGCGTTTACAATAAGCGGGATCGAACGACAGGCGGGCGCATGGCTCGTCCTCTAAATACGGATTCATGGCAAAAGCTCCTTATTCCGCCCAGGCACAGGCGTTGCCGCACCGGATGTCGAAGCTCCTCACGGAGATCCGCTGGATTCTCCAGGTCGCGCTCTGCGCATTTCTGGTGATGGCCCTGCTGAGCTACAGCCGGCGCGATCCGAGCTGGACGCACGCCGCCCAGGTGGACCACATCACGAACTGGGCCGGCCGCGTCGGCGCGTGGACGGCCGACATCATCCTGCTGCTGTTCGGCCTGTCGGCCTACTGGCTGATCGTGCCGCTCGCGCGGCGCATCGCCGTCAACTACCGCCGCATCACGCGCCACGAGGCGGTCTCGGACGAACCCGAGCGGCCGATCGGCTGGCTCACCGAAATCCTCGCGTTCGTGCTCGTCGTGCTGGCGTGCGACGGCATCGAGGCGCTGCGCATGTGGTCGCTGAAGGTGCAGTTGCCGCGTGCGCCGGGCGGTGTCGTCGGCGAGGCCGTCGCGGGCGCGATGTCGCACGCGTTCGGCTTCACGGGTGGCACGCTGCTGCTGCTGATCGCGCTCGCGATCGGCCTGTCGCTGTATTTCCGCTTCTCGTGGCTGTCGGTCGCCGAGCGCGTCGGCGGCGCGATTCTGTCCGCCGTCAACGTCGCGAAGCTGCGTCGCGAGGCCGAGCGCGACCGCAAGCTCGGCGAGGCCGCGGCCGTGCGCCGCGAAGGCAAGGTCGAGGAGGAGCGCGTGCGCATCGAGGATCACGAGCCCGTGACGATCGTGCCGCCGGTCGTCACGCCGGCGAAGTCCGAGCGCGTCGAGCGCGAGCGCCAGGTGCCGCTCTTCACCGACCTGCCGGGCGATTCGACGTTGCCGCCGGTATCGCTGCTCGACTCCGCGCCGAAGGCGCAGGAGGCGATCTCCGCCGATACGCTCGAATTCACGTCGCGCCTGATCGAGAAGAAGCTGAAGGACTTCGGCGTCGAGGCGAGCGTCGTCGCCGCGTATCCGGGCCCGGTCGTCACGCGCTACGAGATCGAGCCGGCCACCGGCGTGAAGGGCAGCCAGATCGTCAACCTCGCGAAGGATATCGCGCGCTCGCTGTCGCTCGTGTCGATCCGCGTCGTCGAGACGATTCCCGGCAAGAACTACATGGCGCTCGAACTGCCGAACCAGCGCCGCCAGACGGTCCACCTGTCCGAGATCATCGGCTCCGAGGTGTACGCGGCCGCGTCGTCGGCGCTGACGCTGAGCCTCGGCAAGGACATCGGCGGCAAGCCGGTGTGCGCGGATCTCGCCAAGATGCCGCACCTGCTGGTGGCCGGCACGACCGGCTCGGGCAAGTCGGTCGGGATCAACGCGATGATCCTGTCGCTGCTATATAAAGCGACCGCCGATCAGGTGCGCCTGATCCTGATCGATCCGAAGATGCTCGAAATGAGCGTCTACGAAGGGATTCCGCACTTGCTGTGCCCGGTCGTCACCGACATGCGTCAGGCCGGCCATGCGCTGAACTGGACGGTCGCGGAGATGGAGCGCCGCTACAAGCTGATGAGCAAGCTCGGCGTGCGTAACCTCGCGGGCTACAACAACAAGATCGACGAAGCCGCGAAGCGTGAGGAGAAGCTGCCGAATCCGTTCAGCCTGACGCCGGAAGATCCCGAGCCGCTCGGCCGCCTGCCGAACATCGTCGTGGTGATCGACGAGCTGGCCGACCTGATGATGGTCGTCGGCAAGAAGGTCGAGGAACTGATTGCACGGATCGCGCAGAAGGCGCGCGCGGCCGGCATCCACCTGATCCTCGCGACGCAGCGTCCGTCGGTCGACGTGATCACCGGCCTGATCAAGGCGAACGTGCCGACCCGGATCGCGTTCCAGGTGTCGTCGAAGATCGACTCGCGCACGATTCTCGACCAGATGGGCGCCGAATCGCTGCTCGGGATGGGCGACATGCTGTACCTGGCGCCGGGCACCGGGCTGCCGGTGCGCGTGCATGGCGCGTTCGTCGCGGATGACGAAGTGCACCGCGTCGTCGAGAAGCTCAAGGAGCAGGGCGAGCCGAACTACGTCGAGGGCCTGCTCGAAGGCGGCACGGCCGACGGCGACGAGGGCTCGGCCGGCGCGGGAACCGGCGAAGGCGGCGAGGAGTCTGATCCGCTGTACGACCAGGCGGTCGAGATCGTCATCAAGAACCGCCGCGCATCGATCTCGCTCGTGCAGCGCCACCTGCGGATCGGCTACAACCGCGCGGCGCGGCTGCTCGAGCAGATGGAGCAGTCGGGGCTCGTGTCGGCGATGTCGTCGAGCGGCAACCGCGAAATTCTTGTGCCGGCGCGCGACGCGGAATGAGTCCGCGGCGTTCGCAGCGCCGGCCACCCAGGGAGAAAACCGCAATATGCAGCAACATTCGTTCGCAATGTCCCTTCGTTCGACGCGGCGCTGGCTCGGCGCGGCGCTCGCCGGCGCGTCGCTGATGCTCGCGGCGACGCACGCGTTCGCGGGCGGCACCGAGCAACTGAAGGCGTTCGTGTCGCAGGTGCGTTCGGCGAAGGGCGACTTCACGCAGCAGATCGTCAAGGCCCCGGCGAAGGGTGCGAGCGCCGCGCAGGCCGTGCCGAAGCCCACCGACAATTCGAGCGGCACGTTCGTGTTCGCGCGTCCGGGCAAGTTCATCTGGACGTACCAGAAGCCGTACCAGCAGGTGCTGCAGGCCGACGGCGACAAGCTCTACGTGTACGACCGCGACCTGAACCAGGTCACCGAGCGCAAGCTGAACGGCGCGCTGGGCGCGAGCCCCGCCGCGATCCTGTTCGGCAGCAACGATCTGGAGAAGAACTACACGCTGCGCGATGCCGGCGAAAAGGGCGGCATCGAGTGGCTCGAAATGCTGCCGAAGGCGCAGGACACGCAGTTCCAGCGGATCGGCATCGGCTTCAAGAACGGCACGCTCGCCGCGATGGAACTGCACGACGTGTTCGGCAACGTCACGCTGCTGACGTTCACGAACATCCAGACGAATCCGGCGCTGAAGGGCGATACGTTCAAGTTCGTCGTGCCGAAGGGCGCCGACGTGATCACCGGCTGACCGGCGCCCGCGCGCTGCTGTTTCACCGAAGGGCCTGCCGGCGACGGCAGGCCCTTGTTGTTTCTGGGCGCCGGGCGCTGGACGCGAGCACCCGGCACCAGGCGCGGCGGTGCTTTCGTGCGGCTGTCATAATGTCGGGTCCGGCGGCCGGTTCGGCCGCCATTGTTTGATGTGGAGCCAGGGTTCATGTCCGACCTGTTTCAAGTCGAGCCGCGCCGCCCGCTCGCCGAGGCGCTGCGGCCGAAGACGCTCGCCGAGGTGATCGGCCAGACGCATTTGCTGGGCGAAGGCAAGCCGCTGCGGCTCGCGTTCGAATCGGGCAAGCCGCATTCGATGATCCTGTGGGGGCCGCCCGGCGTCGGCAAGACGACGCTCGCCCGGCTTACCGCGCTCGCGTTCGACTGCGAGTTCATTGCGCTGTCCGCGGTGCTTGGCGGCGTGAAGGACATCCGCGAGTCGATGGAGCAGGCAAAGGACACGCTGAACCGCACCGGCCGCCACACGATCCTGTTCGTCGACGAAATCCACCGCTTCAACAAGGGGCAGCAGGATGCGTTGCTGCCGTTCGTCGAGTCGGGGCTCGTGACCTTCATCGGCGCGACGACCGAGAACCCGAGCTTCGAGGTCAACTCGGCGTTGCTGTCGCGAGCGCAGGTGTACGTGCTGAAGTCGCTGGACGACGACGAGATGCGCCAGTTGCTGAGGCGCGCACGGGAAATCGCGCTCGACGGCCTGTCGTTCGACGACAAGGCGGTCGATACGCTGGTCGGCTATGCGGACGGCGATGCGCGGCGCTTCCTGAACCTGCTCGAGCAGGCGCAGACGGCGGCCACCTCGGCCGGCACCACGACGATCGATGCCGAATTCGTCAGCAGCGCGATGACGCTGAACGCACGGCGCTTCGACAAGGGCGGCGACAACTTCTACGACCAGATCTCGGCGCTGCACAAGTCGGTGCGCGGTTCGAGCCCGGACGGCGCACTGTACTGGTTCTGCCGGATGATCGACGGCGGCGCGGATCCGAAGTATCTCGCGCGGCGGATCGTGCGGATGGCGTGGGAAGACATCGGCCTCGCCGATCCGCGCGCGCTGCAGGTGGCGAACGACGCGGCCGAAACCTACGAGCGGCTCGGCTCGCCCGAAGGCGAGCTCGCGCTCGGGCAGGCGGTGATCTATCTCGCATGCGCGGCGAAGAGCAACGCGGGCTACAACGCGTTCAACCAGGCGATGGCGTTCGTGAAGCAGGACAAGTCGCGCGAGGTGCCCGTGCATCTGCGCAACGCGCCGACCAAGCTGATGAAGGAACTCGGCTACGGTCATGCGTACCGTTACGCACACGACGAGCCGAATGCGTATGCCGCCGGCGAGACGTACCTGCCGGACGGGATGCGCGAGCCGCGCTGGTACAAGCCGGTGCCGCGCGGGCTCGAATCGAAGATCGCCGACAAGCTCGCGTGGCTGCGCGAACTCGACCGCGAGGCCGGCAAGAAGGACTGAGCCGGGCACCGTCCGGCGCGGCCTGCGCCGATGCGGCCGCAAACGCGTCAGCGCTTGCGGGCCGGCTGCTTCTTCCAGTAGCCGAACGGCTCCTGATGGCACTCGATGTCGAGTTCGGTGACGCGGGCGTGCAGGCTCTGCTGCGCATCCGCGATCGCGAGGTTGTAGATCGCGGGCGCGATTTCCTCGACGAAGAAGTTCAGCAGGGCACCCGCCTGGATATTGCCGATCGGCTCATCCATGTTTTCCGTGAAATAGCGTTGCAGCGACGCGATCGCGCGGTCGCGTACGTCCTTCTCCAGTTCGATGGCCATCGGGTTCCTTGAGTCGTTGTGACGGGGGCGCGTGCCGCGTTCGATGCGTTGCGGCGGGCACGCCCGGGTGTTTCGCGATCCGCGGCGCGTCGATGCCGCGCGATTTCGCGGGTGCCGGCGGGCGGACCGGCAATGCGATACTGCCATGGCCGTCGCGCCACGGTCATCGCCCGTTTGCAGCATTGTCCGTCCGGCCAGTGCCGTGTCGGCCCCGCGGTGCGTTAGAATTCCCGTCTTACACAACGATTCTCCAAGTCCTCCCATGCTCGACATCCAGTTGCTGCGCAAAGACCTCGACGGCGTCGCCCAGCGCCTCGCCGATCGCGGCTACACCCTCGACATCGCCGCCTTCTCCGCGCTCGAAGCGGAACGCCGCGCGATCCAGACCCGTACCGAAGAGCTCCAGGCGCGCCGCAACAGCCTGTCGAAGCAGATTGGCGCGATGAAGGGGAAGGGCGAGGACACGTCGGCCGTGATGGCCGAGGTCGGCGGGATCGGCGACGAAATGAAGGCGGGGGAAGCCAAGCTCGGCGAGATCCAGGCGCGCCTGTCCGACCTGATGCTGGGCATGCCGAACGTCGCACATGAAAGCGTGCCGGTCGGCAAGGACGAAGCCGACAACGTCGAGGTGCGCCGTTGGGGCACGCCGCGCCAGTTCGATTTCGCGGTGAAGGATCACGTCGACGTCGGCACGCCGCTCGGCCTCGATTTCGAGAC
This sequence comes from Burkholderia sp. AU27893, assembly GCF_002223205.1. Classification (NCBI taxonomy): domain Bacteria; kingdom Pseudomonadati; phylum Pseudomonadota; class Betaproteobacteria; order Burkholderiales; family Burkholderiaceae; genus Burkholderia; species Burkholderia sp. AU27893. The sequence goes on from NZ_NKFD01000001.1 coordinate 1,057,002, forward strand.
CGGCGCGAAGCTCGCCGGCGCGCGCTTCACGATGCTGCGCGGCCCGATCGCACGCCTGCACCGCGCGCTCGCGCAGTTCATGATCGACACGCACACGCAGCAGCACGGCTATACCGAGACGTATACGCCGTACATCGTGAACCCCGAGATCCTGTACGGCACGGGCCAGCTGCCGAAGTTCGCGGACGACATGTTCCGCGTCGAGAAGGGCGGCGAGGATAACAAGGTCACGCAATACCTGATCTCCACGTCGGAAATCTCGCTGACCAACACCGTGCGCGAGTCGATCGTCGACGCGTCCGCACTGCCGATCAAGCTGACCGCGCATTCCCCGTGCTTCCGCTCGGAAGCCGGTTCGTACGGCCGCGACACGCGCGGCATGATCCGCCAGCACCAGTTCGACAAGGTCGAGATGGTGCAGGTCGTCGCGCCGGAAACGTCGTACGCCGCGCTCGACGAGATGGTTGGCCATGCGGAAGCGATCCTGCAGAAGCTCGGCCTGCCGTACCGCGTGATCACGCTGTGCACGGGCGACATGGGCTTCTCGGCCGCGAAGACGTTCGACCTCGAAGTGTGGCTGCCTGCGCAGAACACCTATCGCGAGATCTCGAGCTGCTCGAATACCGAAGCGTTCCAGGCGCGCCGGATGCAGGCGCGTTTCCGCAACGCGCAAGGCAAGCCGGAGCTCGTGCATACGCTGAACGGTTCGGGTCTCGCCGTCGGCCGTACGCTCGTCGCGGTGCTGGAGAACTACCAGAACGCGGACGGCTCGGTCACGGTGCCGGAAGCGCTGCGTCCGTACATGGGCGGCATCGAGCGTATCGACGCGCCGGCACAGGCGTCGTAACGCGGCCTTCAAAGCCCTCGCAAAAAAATTTGCAGAAAGGGCTTGTCAGCTGCGAAGCGCTCGTCTTATAATCTTTTTCTCGCGGAAACGACCAACCGCGAGATGCAGCAAGGAAGGAGAGGTGGCAGAGTGGTCGAATGTACCTGACTCGAAATCAGGCGTACGGTTTCCCCGTACCGTGGGTTCGAATCCCACCCTCTCCGCCAAAATACGAAGCCCCTTGATCCGGAAGGATCAAGGGGTTTTTCGTTTTGGGTTCGCGGTGCGTACGTCGAGTCGCAAGCCGTTGTCGTGACAACAGCTCGACCTTCGGCAATTCGGATCGTGCAAATGAGGGGCGCCCACCGCAGGCATGATCGTGCCGCGTCCTCGATACAGCCGCGCTGAATGGCAAACGCAGCATCGATCGTGCTGAACGCCGCGATGATCGTGCCGACGCCGGCCCAAGGTGGCCGCTCCACTACCTGTCCCACGTGATCGCGAGGATCGTACTCGGCGTGCCGTCGATCGTCGTCGTGCGCCGCTGGATGGCGGGCCCGCGCAGGGGCGCGACAATCGGGCCGCGCGCCACGCATCTCAGCGCACTGGCCGGCCACGATACGTGCGTCCGGCCTTTGCCGCTTTCCTCTGCTTTAAGCCCGCGCTTGCCGCGCCGTTAACACGGTGCGGCGGCCGGCGCTCGTGCCGGATCGCATCGTTCCCCGTCGATTCAAGGTTCCATGAAGCTGAGCTACAAGATTCCCCTCGCATTCGCCGTCGCGCTGCTGCTGATGTTCGGTGGCGCGCTGTACGGTATCCACATTCTCAATCGGTCGATCGATACGTTCGCCCAAGACGTGCAGACGAACGTCGGCGACGAACGGCTCGTGTCGGCCACGCTCGTGCAGTTCAAGCTGCAGGTTCAGGAATGGAAGGACACGCTGTTGCGCGGCAAGCAACCCGACAAGCTCGACAAGTATTGGCAGGCTTTCCAGACGCGCGAGCGGACGGTCGACACGCTCGCCGCGCAGCTCGTTCACCAGTTGCCGCCCGGCGAGAGCCGCTCGCTCGTCGAGCAGTTCATGCGCGCGCACACGGCGATGGGCGAGGGCTACCGGCGCGGGTTCGACGCGTTCAAGGCGGCTGGCTTCGAGCCGTCGGCGGGCGATGCCGCGGTGGCGGGCGTGGACCGCGAGCCGGCAGCGCTGCTGGAGCGGGCCGCGAAGTCGATCGCCGACGAGAGCGCCGCGGTGTCGGCGCAGGCAAGCCGCGATGCGCAGCACGCCACGACCGCGAGCCTCGTGCTGATGCTGGTCGTGCTCGGCGTCGCGATGGTGGGCGCGTTCCTGTTCAGCCGCGCGATCCTGCGTCCGCTCGACCGTGCGGTGGCGTGCGCGCAGGCCGTCGCCGAAGGCGACCTGACGCGCGACGTCGACGCGGCCGGCCGCGACGAGATCGCCGATCTGCTGCGCGCGTTGCAGACGATGCAGACGAGCCTGTCGGGCGTCGTGCTCGAAGTGCGTACGCACGCCGAAGCCGTCGCGACGGCGAGCGCACAGATCGCGTCGGGCAATCACGACCTGTCGGCGCGGACCGAGGCGCAGGCCGCGTCGCTCGAGGAGACGGCCGCCAGCATGACCGAACTCACCGGCATCGTCCGCCAGTCGGCCGAGCACGCGCAGCACGCGGCGCAGCTGGCGCACGACGCGTCGAACATCGCGGCGGCGGGCGGCGGCGTGATGACCGATGCCGTCGGCACGATGAACGGCATCGCCGACAGCTCCGCCAAGGTCGGCGAGATCATCGCGGTGATCGACGGCATCGCGTTCCAGACCAACATCCTCGCGCTGAACGCAGCGGTCGAGGCGGCTCGCGCGGGCGAACAGGGGCGCGGCTTCGCGGTCGTCGCGGCGGAAGTGCGCACGCTCGCGCAGCGCAGCGCAGCCGCGGCGAAGGAGATCAAGGGGCTCATCGAGCAGTCGACGAGGCGGGTCGACGAGGGCGCCGTGCTGATCGGTCGAGCGGGCGAATCGATTCACGAGATCGTTGGCGCCGTGCAGCGCGTCACGACGATCGTCGGCGAGATCTCGTCCGCGTCGCAGGAGCAGAGCGGCGGCATCCAGCAGGTGAACATCGCGGTGACGCAGATGGACGAAGCGACGCAGCGCAATGCGGCGCTCGTCGAGCAGGCTTCGGCCGCGACGCAGGCGCTGGCCGAGCAGGCGAGCGCGCTGCGGCATGCGGTGGCCGTGTTCAGGCTGCCGGAACTGGCGTGACGGCGGCCGCCGTCGCGCCGGACTTCGATGGAGCCGGGGCCGCCGCAGCGTCGGCTTTCCGCGACGCATCTGCGCCGATCGACCCCGGCCCGTCCCCCGCGATCACGCCGCGGCCGGATATTGCGCGAGCACGCGGGCGCGGATCGACGGCTTGATGTTCGACTGCGCCATGTTGCCGCCGTAGTGCGCGACGACGCGCGGATTCATCACGCGATACCAGAGCGGCGGCACGTACGCGAACAGGATCATCGTCGCGTAGCCGGCCGGCAGTTGCGGCGCATCGTCGAAGTGGCGCAGCGCCTGGTACGAGCGCGTCGGATTCGCATGATGGTCGGCGTGCCGCTGCAACTGGTACAGGAACAGGTTGGTGACGACGTGATTGCTGTTCCACGAATGCTGCGGCGAGCAGCGTTCGTAGCGGCCGTTCGGCAACTTGCGGCGGCCGAGCCCGTAATGCTCGACGTAGTTCACGACTTCCAGCAGCGACGCGCCGTAGACGGCCTGGATCACGAGGAACGGAATCACGACCTTGCCGGCCATCGCGATCGCGATGCCCCACACGACGACGGTCATCGCCCACGCGTGCAGCACCTCGTTGCGCCAGGTCCACGGCGAATGCCCGAGCCGTTCGAGGCGCGCCTTCTCGAGCCGCCACGCCGAGCGGATGCTGCCGGTCACGGTGCGCGGCAGGAAGGCCCAGAACGATTCGCCGTAGCGCGCGCTCGCCGGGTCCTCCGCCGTCGCGACGCGCACGTGGTGTCCGCGGTTGTGCTCGACATAGAAGTGGCCGTATGCCACCGGCGCGAGCGTGATCTTTGCGAGCCAGCGCTCGAAGCGGTTGGTCTTGTGCCCGAGTTCGTGCGCGGTATTGATCGAGATGCCCGTCGCGGCGCCGAGCGACAGCGCGAAGCCGACGTAGTCGTACCAGGCGAGCGCATGCGTGCCGACGATCCAGACGCACGCGAAGAACGCGACGTATTCGACGAGCGTCGCGAGATAGACGATCAACCGGTAGTAACGCTCCCGTTCGAGATGCGGCACGACGTCCTCGGGCGGGTTGTCGCGGTCGTCGCCGATCAGCGTGTCGAGGATCGGGATCACGCCGAACGCGAACAGCGGGCCGAACCACCAGAACACGTGCAGGCCCGTCGACAGCGCGAGCTGGGCGGCGAGGATCGGCAACGTGATCGTCAGCGCGCCGAGCAGCCACAGGTAACGCTTGCCATCCGACCAGCCCGAGGCCGATCCGTGGGTCATTGCCATTGTCTCCCTCCTGCCGGCCGGCCCGAGGGCGGCCGCCTGTACGGTTGTTCGAATTCTCGTTGGTCCGCGAAGCACGCGCGGCGAGCCGGATCGTCACCCGGTTCTGCCTGTTATACGACCCACGCGCACGCTTGCCAAACTCCGGCACTAGGCGCGCGGCTCCAAACGGACGGGCGTGTGCGGCGCAGGCAGGGAAGGGCCCGCGCACGCTGATTGAAACATGCGGGGAACGCTGGTTCGACCCGTACGGGCGACCGGTTTGTCAGACGGATGGCGTGTCATGACGCGTGCGGATGGCGGCGTGACTGGCTCGCAACAAATGTTGCGATGCAATATGCGGATGGCAGCAGGTACCCGTGATACCGATTTTCCGGGCGCCAATCTTACGGATCATTACGATATCCGTGCTGAAATCCGCGGGGCCCGACGGGCGACTGCCCGATGTCGCAAGGCGACGGGGGGGCCATGCGTCGGACGAGGCCGCCGCAACCGTCTTTCGGCCGCACGCATCAGCACGGCGATGCTGCACCTGCACATGAACGGGCCGACCGGCCGCGGGCGGTGCGTGCTGCCTTTCGATTCGCGCTGTCATTTGAAAATAACGATTTGACTCATGCCCCGCTTTCGGTTGAAGCTAGTAGCTTGCTGTCCGAAGGGGGCTGTGCCTGCATGAGTTCGACCTTGACCGTTCGTCGTATCGTTGCCGACCAGGGCGGCGTGTATCGCGAACTCCGCGCCGCATCGCTGCGCGAGCCCTACGCGCCCGGCGAAGCGCCGGAGGCCGAATTGCTGAACGTCGAAACGGACGCGGCGTCGGCGATTGCCGCGCAGCGCGCCGTGTCCGACGAGTCGACGACTTTCCTGCTGTATACCGAAGGCCATCCGGCCGGCATGATCGGCGCGTATTTCGACAATACGCCCGATCGGCGCGCGTTCGTCAGCGAGCTGTGGGTGGCGCACGCGGTGCGTCATCTGCGCGGCGGCGTGCTGCTGCTGGAGACGGCCACCGCCTGGCTCGCCGAGCGCGGCGCCCAGGACGTCTATGCGTGGATTGCCGATGCGAACCGCAACGCGATCCGCTTCTACGAGCGGGCGGGGTTCGGCAATACCGGCGAACACGCGCCGATCGCACGGATGCCCGGCGCGATGAAATCGCTGTACGTATCGCAGGTGAAGCACTGACGTGACGTCGGAACTCGGGCCGCACGGCGCGATGAGGATCGGGTCGCCCGCTTGCCTGCCCGCCTGCCGGTTGCGCGCCCGCCCGGGCTGTCGCCACCCGGTTCCCCAAAAATAATGGCCGCGCGCGTGGACGCCTGTAAAATACGCAAAAAATTTTTGCAGAGTGTCCATGTCGCTTAAAAAATCGCCATTCTTCGAGCTGCGCAGCGGATCGGTCGATACGTTGCTGTTCACCGTGAAGACGACCGATCTCGATGCGTTGCGTACCGAACTGGTCAAGCGCTTCGAAGCGACTCCCGAGTTTTTCGCCGACGATGTCGTCGCGATCGACGTCCGCCGCCTGGCTGACGGCGAGCGCGTCGCGCTCGCGGACATCCGCCAGATGCTGAACGACGTGCGGATGCGTCCGGTGGGCGTCGTCGCACTGGCAACGCAGGGCTGGGCGGGGGAAGCCGGCCTGCCGTTGCTGGAGGCGCGCGATCGCCGCGCGCCGGCCGCGAAACCTGCCGACGAAGCGGAACCGGCGGCAGTGCCAGCCGTCGCGCCCGCCACCGCTGCGGCAGCCGCAGCGGCGCCCGAACAGCCGTCGGAGCCCGTGCCGACGCCGGTGCAGGCCGGCGGCCAGACGCTCGTGATCGACCGGCCGTTGCGTTCGGGGCAGCAGATTTACGCGAAAGGAGACCTCGTGGTGCTCGCGCCGGTCAGTCACGGCGCGGAGATCATCGCGGAAGGCAACATCCACATCTACGCGCCGTTGCGCGGCCGCGCACTCGCGGGCGTGCACGGCAATCACGACGCGCGCATTTTCTGCACGTGTCTCGAACCGGAACTGATTTCGATCGCGGGTATCTATCGAACAACCGAGAACCCGTTGCCCGCCGAAGTACTGGGCAAATCGGTGCAGATCCGGCTCGAAGAGGAAAAACTGATGATCGAACCGCTGCGCCTGACGTAACACACGCGGTGCGCTCCGGATCGATCGGCTCTCATTGACGAACACAGGGTATTGGGTAAATGGCAAAAATCATCGTGGTGACCTCGGGCAAGGGCGGCGTGGGCAAGACGACGACCAGCGCGAGCTTTGCGTCCGGTCTCGCGCTGCGCGGCCACAAGACGGCCGTGATCGACTTCGACGTCGGCCTGCGCAACCTCGATCTCATCATGGGCTGCGAGCGCCGCGTGGTGTACGACCTCGTGAACGTGATCCAGGGCGAAGCGAACCTGAACCAGGCGCTGATCAAGGACAAGAAGTGCGAGAACCTGTTCATCCTGCCGGCGTCGCAGACGCGCGACAAGGACGCGCTCACGCGTGACGGCGTCGAGAAGGTGCTGAACGACCTGGTCGCGATGGACTTCGAATACATCGTCTGCGATTCGCCGGCCGGTATCGAGGCGGGCGCACTGCACGCGATGTACTTCGCGGACGAAGCGCTGATCGTCACGAACCCGGAAGTGTCGTCGGTGCGTGACTCGGATCGCATTCTCGGCATCCTGTCGTCGAAGACGAAGCGCGCGACCGAAGGCAAGGATCCGATCAAGGAACACCTGCTGATCACGCGTTACAGCCCGAAGCGCGTCAGCGAAGGCGAGATGCTGTCGCTCGAGGACATCAGCGAGATCCTGCGCATCAAGCTGATCGGCGTGGTGCCCGAGTCGGAAGCCGTGCTGCATGCATCGAACCAGGGTCTGCCGGCCGTGCATATCGACGGTACCGACGTGGCGGAAGCGTACAAGGACGTCGTCGCGCGTTTCCTCGGCGAAGACAAGCCGCTGCGCTTCACCGATTACCAGAAGCCGGGCCTGCTGCAGCGCCTCTTCGGCAGCAAGTAACGGAGGCCGCCCATGTCCATCCTTTCGTTTCTCCTCGGCGAGAAGAAAAAGTCCGCATCGGTCGCGAAGGAGCGCCTGCAGCTCATCATCGCGCACGAGCGCGTCGGCGGCCGGCCGCCGGCCGATTACCTGCCGGCGCTGCAGAAGGAGCTGGTCGCGGTCATCTCGAAGTACGTCCATATTTCGGACGATGACATCCGCGTGAGCCTCGAGCGCCAGGACGATCTCGAAGTCCTCGAAGTGAAGATCGAGATCCCGCAAGCCTGACCGTTGCAGGTATCCCTCCGCACGGCGGCACTTGCCGCCGTGCGCGTCTTACGCCCTGTTGCACTTTCGGGCATGCCGTAACACGGCGTCTGTCGGCCGTTCGCGCCCCTCCCGCATTGAACGAATACGCTCGCGTAACTTGTTCAACCAGGAGGTTGTGATGGCTGTCTCTACCGTTCAACGTCGTATCGTTTCGCTCGCCTTGCTTGCCGCGAGCCTGTCAGCCGTCGTCGCGCCGCTTGCCGCGCATGCGGACGAGATTCTCGTCGGCACCCCCGTGATCGTGCCGCAGGGCCGCATGGTCGTCGCCGAGCCGGTCGCCGTGCGCACCGAGGAAGTCGTGATCGTCGCGCCGAACGCCCCGCCGCCGGTGCGCTACGAGGTCGTGCCGGCCTCGCGCGTGGGCTATGTGTGGGATCGCGGGCACTGGCACTGGGAGCATGGCCGTTACGTGTGGATCGGCGGCCACTGGGAAGCCGAGCGCGTCGGCATGCAATGGGTGCCGGGCCACTGGGACCAGCGCGGTCCGAACTGGTTCTGGACCCGTGGTCACTGGGCATGATGGAGGCGGGCGATGAAAAGAACCGCAATCGCCATCGCGCTCGTCGCGATCACGCTGGCCGGATGTATCGTCGTGCCGGCGCGGCCCGTGTACTACCGACCGGCGCCCGTCGTGATCTATTGAGCGTCGCGCGGGCCGGGCTGTGCCGGGTCGTGCGCCCCGGCTGCGGCCGGCTCGTCGTCGTGCGGCGCTGGGGCATGTGCTGCGTCCTCGGCCGGCGCGGTGGCGGGGGACGCTTCGTCGCCCGTGCCGCCTTCGTCGCGCAACGTGTCGAGCGGATCGGCGGGCGCCGCGGCCGCATCCTGCGGCTCGGTGATGCCGGTTGCCGCCGTCGCGCTCGCCGCGGTTGCCGCAGCCGGTTCGGCGGCTGTGACGGGCGGCGCGAGATAGCGCAGCGCGAGCGTTTCGTAGAGCGGCGGCGCGAAGAAGCGCGACACGCGGCTCGACACCAGCGCGGTGGCCATCAGCGAAATCACGAGCGCGTGACCGTTGATCATCTCCATCACGATCACGAACGACGTGATCGGCGACTGCGTGACGGCCGCCATGTAGCCGACCATCGCGAGCGCGATCAGCATCGGCAGGCTCATGTTGCCGAACACGATATGCAACAGGTTGCCGAACCCGGCGCCGATCGACAGCGACGGCGCGAAGATCCCGCCCGGGATGCCCGGCAGGTACGACGCCACCATCGAAATCATCTTCAGGAACGGATAGAACACCGACAGGTGCTGGCTGCCGTCGAGCAGGCCGCGCGCCTCGGCATAGCCGCTTCCGAAGGTCGTGCCGCCCGATACGAGGCCGACGACGGCGATCGCGAAGCCGCACAGTGCGGCGAACGTGATCGGCCGCTCGCGATACAGGCCCAGCAGCTGCGCGGGCAGCCAGCGTCCCGTATTGAGCAGCAGCCAGCAGAACACGCCGCCTGCGATCCCCGTGACGATCGCGGTGACCAGCACGGCGAGCGCGAGCAGTTTCGGGAAATGGGGGCCGGCATCGATCGTGCCGAAATACGTGTAGTTGCCGTTCAGGCCGAGCGCAACGACGCCGGCGAGGATGATCGCGGTGATCAGCACGCCGCTCGCGCGCGCGGAGAAGCTGCGCGTCAGCTCCTCGATCGCGAACACGATTCCGGCGAGCGGCGTATTGAACGCGGCCGACAGCCCGGCCGCCGCACCGGCGAGCACCAGTTGGCGTTCGATCTGCGCGTTCGAGCGCGGGTAGAAGCGTCGCAGGTTGAACATCAGCGCCGCGCCGACCTGTACGGTCGGCCCTTCGCGACCGATCGTGAAGCCGCCCAGGATCCCGAGGAACGACACCAGCACCTTGCCGAACAGGATGCGCAGCGTCAGCAGCCGGGAGCCGAACGCGCTCGGGCGCGCATGCAGCGTCGCGATCACCTGCGGGATGCCGCTGCCCTCGGCGCCGCGGAAGAAGCGGCGCGTGATCCATACCGACAGCGCGGCGATGGCCGGCGTCAGCAGCAGCGGCAGCCACGCGGCGTGATCGCGTATCGTGCGGAAGGTTTCGTAACCCCAGTCGATCAGACGCGCGTAAAGTACGGCCGCGAGGCCGACGACGATCGCACCGAGCCAGAAAACGCCGTACTGGCGCCAGATCCTCAGCGAACGACGGGTGAGGGCGGGAAACAGGGCGGGAAGAGCGGGGCGTGGCATCGGCGCGGGCCGGCAGGCAAAGATCGAATTATAAAAAGATCCGGATGCGGGCGGGGAGCGAGAATGTTCCTGAAAGGAGATGCATTTTGTTGCAAAAGTAATTTCACGTAATGTCTGCGCATGTAACCATCGTGAGCACGCCAAATTGACTGGCTTATTCCACACATCGTGAAACGTATCCTCATCGTGAAAGTGACGTCGCTTGGCGACGTTGTCCAGACGCTACCCGTCGTCGCGGATCTGCATCGCGCCTTTCCCGGCGTAACGGTCGACTGGGCAGTGGATGAATCGTGCGCGGAGGTCGTGCGCTGGCATCCGGGCGTCAGCCGTGTCCTGGGCGCGCCGCTGCGCCGTTTCAAGAAGATGCGCAATCGTGGCGACCTGAAGGCGATCACGGCGTCGATCGGCGCGCTGCGGGCGCACCGCTACGATGCGGTGATCGATCTGCACGGCGTCTACAAGAGCGCCATCATTTCGGCGCTCGCGCGCGCCGCGCGCCGCGTCGGCTACCAGACGCAGGATCTCGGCGAAACGGGCGCACGCTTCGCGTATTCGCATCGTTTCGGCCCGCGGCCGGACTGCGACGCGTGGCACGGGATGCGCGTGAGCGCGGGCGAGGCGCTTGGCTACGTGCCCGAGGGTATCGCCACGTACGGCATCGTCCCGCCGCGGAACGTGAACCTGCCGGCCGCCGTGACCGATGGCGCCCCATTCATGCTGCTGTTCCATGCGACGTCCAACCCCGACAAGAAATGGCCGGCCGACCACTGGGCCGCGCTCGCCACGCAGATGATGGCGCGCGGCGTACGCGTGCTGTTGCCGTGGGGATCGCCTGCCGAGCATGGCGATGCGCAGGACATCGCCGCACGCGCGCCGGGTTCGGTCGTGCTGCCCGCGATGACGGTGCGCGAGCTCGGTGCGGCGCTTGGCCGGGCTGCGCTCGTGGTGGGGGTCGATACGGGGTTCGTACACATGGCGCACGCGCTGCAGCGGCCGACCGTGATGATTTTCGTCGCGACGTCGCGCCATCATTGCGGCATCGGCGGCGCGCCGAATGCACTGTCGATCGGCGAGCCGGGCACGGTGCCGTCGGTCGACGAGGCGCTGGACGCGATCGATACGGTCAGCCCGGCCTACGGCGCGCTGCGCGCGCGGCTGACCGCCTGACGAGGGGGTGGGGCGAAGCGGTTCAGGCGAGCAGCGCCTCGACCGTGAGGACGGCGGCGACGGCCGCCAGATTCGCCAGCAGCGCCTCGAACACGAGGCCGCGCCAGGTCTGCGGCCGGAAGCGCATCGCGAGCAGGATCGCGCCACCCAGCGCGAGTGCGAGGATCAGGACGAGATCGGCATTGCCGAGGCGGATGTTCATGGCGGCGGCTCCTTCGGGGCGGGATCCCGGGGGCGCGCAGCGGCGCCCCCGGGATCGAGTATAGGCAGCGCCGGCCTGCGCACAACCCGGGTCGCCCCGGAGTCTCAGACGAGCGATGCGTCGCGTGTCTCGCGCATCAGCAGCACGCCGATCAGGCTGATGGCCGCCGCAACCGACACATAACCGCCGACCCACGACAGCCCGCCGCGCGCCGCCAGCAGTTGCGCGATATACGGCGCGATCGACGCGCCGAGGATCCCGCCGAGGTTGTACGCGACGCCCGCGCCCGTGTAGCGGACGTTGGTCGGGAACAGCTCCGGCAGCAGCGCGCCCATCGGCGCGAACGTCACGCCCATCAGGAACAGCTCGATCGTCAGGAACAGCGCGACGAGCGGCATCGAGCCGCTGCCGAGCAGCGGCTCCATCGCGAAACCCGACAGCAGCGCGGCGATCGCGCCCGCGACGAGCACCGGCTTGCGGCCGAAGCGGTCCGATGCCCACGCGGACAGCGGCGTCGCGAGTCCCATGAACACGACCGCGAAACACAGCAGGCCGAGGAAACTCTGGCGCGGAATATGCAGCGCCGACACGCCATACGACAGCGAGAACACCGTCGAGATGTAGAACAGCGTGTAGCAGACGACCATGGCGAGCGCACCGAGCAGCGTCGGCCGCCAGTGTTGCGTGATCAGCGTCGCGACCGGCACGCGCACGCGCTCGTTGCGATCAAGCGCGGCCTGGAACGCGGGTGTTTCGGTGATCTTGAGCCGCACGTACAGGCCGAGCGCGACGAGCACCGCACTGACCAGGAACGGGATGCGCCAGCCCCAGCTGCGGAACTGCTCGTCCGACAGCGACAGCGCGAGCGCGAAGAACAGCCCGTTCGACATCAGGAAGCCGACCGATGGCCCGAGCTGCGGGAACATCCCGAACCAGCCGCGCTTGCCCTGCGGCGCGTGCTCGGTCGCGAGCAGCGCGGCGCCGCCCCATTCGCCGCCGAGGCCGATCCCCTGGCCGAAGCGCAGCACGCACAGCAGCACCGGCGCGAGCGCGCCGATCGCGTCGTAGCCGGGCACGAAGCCGATGGCGGTGGTGGATACGCCCATCACGAGCAGCGATGCGACGAGCGTCGACTTGCGGCCGATGCGGTCGCCGAAGTGCCCGAACAGGAACGAGCCGATCGGGCGAGCGATGAACGCGATGCCGAACGTGACGAAGGCGGACAGCGCCTGTGCGGTCGCGGACCCGTGCGGAAAGAACACGGGGCCGATGACGAGCGCGGCGGCCGTTGCGTACACGTAGAAATCGTAGAACTCGATCGCGGTGCCGATGAAACTGGCGAACACGATGCGCCGGTGGCTGACGGCGCCGGCCGAACCGGTTGCGTGTGCAACGGTCGGGGGGGATGCGGACATGGATGTCTCCGTTTTGTCGTTGGGGCGGTCGGCTGGGCGTGCGGCCGGGCAGGCGGATGCCTGCCGGGGGCAGCCGAGCGGATGATGCGGTGGCGGCGTGGACGCGCGCCGTGGCGCGGACGTCACCCGCCGGTCGACGAGGGAGACGGGTATGTCGCCGCCGCCCGGTGCCGGCGTGGTCGGCTCGCATGCCGGGTGGGGCGCGCGAACGCGCGCGCGGCGTGATGACCGCGCGATTGCGGAAAATTATAGCCAGCGCCGCCGCGCACCGGCAATCGCGGGGCCGCCGCCGCTTGACTTCGAAGACGGTTACTCAGTCGATCGATTGCGCCTGCGCCGACGCGGTGCTTTGCAACTGGAAGTGGCCGTCGTCGTTGAAGAGCCAGCCCTCCATCAATTCGAGCCGGCCGTTGCCGTCGAGCAGTCGTGACGGTGGCGGCGGCAGCGGCGCCGAGCGGCGCAGCGACGCGAGCGCGAGTGCTTCCGCTTCGCTGTCGCCGTTGCTGCGATAGACGGACGCGTTGACGAGCCGGCCGCTGCCATCGACGGTGAAGGCCACGACGACGAGCGAGCGGAGCATGGCCTGGGGTACGCCGTGCAGCATGCCGGACGGATTGCGTTCGGCGACGCGCTGCGCGACTTCGACGCGGTACTGGTCGAGGCTGCCGCTGCGGGTGATCGACGGAATCGTCAGGATCGAGTGCAGCGACGGAGGCGGCGTGATCGTGCACGCCGCGAGCATGGCGACGACGGCCAGTGCAACTGCACGCAGCCGGTCGACATGCAAACGGGGAAGAGGGCACATGGGAGGCTAGCCGGAAGTGACTATAAAAAAATGATAGGCGCACGGACGCGGGCCGATATCGGGAGAAACGCATAAGGGGCGATGCCGGATGTTGCGATCGCCGATGACGCGAAGGCGTGCGCTCGCGCAGCGCGGTGTGACGTGACATATGACAGCGCGCTCGCGTGGCTGCCGCACGTGTGCATCCCGGCGTGCGTGTTGCAAGGTTGAAAGAAACGCGAGGCACGCGAGTGGCACGCAGGCGCGTGGCGAGTGGCCGGCGCAAGTGGAGCGGGTCGTCGCAGGCAGCACCACGAGCGCGCCCGCGCCATCTTCGGCGATGCGTGCGGCCCGGTTCAGAAGCCGTGCGTGACGAGCGACAGGATCGACAAGTCGGGGTGCGTGCCGTCGATGATGCTCTTGCCGACGTGCACGGCTTCGTGGACAGCCTCATCGAGGCTCGCGAAGCTTTCCTCGCCGTCCGCATGGAAGGGCACCGCGTGGTCGGGCAAGGCGGGATTCGCGCCCGGATGGCACACGTAACCGGTGTAGGTGTAGCGCGTGTCGCTGCCGGGCACGACGGCCGGCACGACATGGACCTCGAAGCCTTCGTAATCGACGTGTTCCGTCGGTGTCGACAGTTCGGTCATGGCGATCTCCGTGTACCGCACGCAGGGGTGGCGCGCGCGGCATCGAGTACGCGGCGGCGGTCGTGTCGCCGTGTTGATCGAATTCTAGGTGATCGAGCGGCCGCCGGGGAGGATGGCTTCCGGCGCGGTGCGATGCAATGCGATGGCGGGCCGCTGCCGACGCCCGCAGCTCAGGTGCTGCGCGAGAGCCGGCGCGAACGCCCGTGCCGTTTCGGCGGACGGGTTCGCGCGCGGCGCTGCATCATTGCTTGCAGCGCGCGTCCTTGCGCTGCACGACGATGATCACCGGGTATTTCTGGCCGTGGTCGAGCTCCACGCGCGCCACGACGGTCAGCGTCGCCGGATCGGAATCGTCGTACACGCTGACCTGCTCGTTCCGGAGATAGGTCACGCCGGTGCAGTTCGACGTGCGTCCGTCGTCGCCCACCTTGCACTGGAGGTCGTTGTCCTTCACGTAGTTGTACGGCGACGGGCTCGCGAGGTATTCGCTCAGGCCGCGCGGCGAGCCGCCGACGCCCGTCACGTAGGCGATCGCGCACGACGCTTGCGCGTCGCTGCCGGCGGCAGTGTCGGCCGTCGCCGGCGAGCTGACGGCAACCAGCAGGGCAGCGAGCGACGAGACGATGAAGGGCTTCATGACGTGGGTTTCCCGTTTCGCGAATCGGAGCGCCGGATTGTAACGGCATCCGGCGTGACACGTCGGAACGTGAGGGAAGGGCGTGTGCGGACCAACAAAAAACCCCGTCATTCGGTGAATGGACGGGGTTTGGCGAACTTTCTGGCGGAAGCGGTGAGATTCGAACTCACGGACAGTTTCCCGTCGCCGGTTTTCAAGACCGGTGCCTTAAACCGCTCGGCCACGCTTCCACACGAGGCGGCATTGTAACCGAAATGCCGCGTGGTTCACCCCTTCAATCGTCGCGCAGGAACAATTCCTGCAGGTCGTTGAGGAAACGCTGGCCCAGCGGCGTCGGCGCGATCTGCGCGAAATCGCGCGCGATCAGCCCGCGCCGTTCCGCTTCCTGCAGCGCCGGCTCGATGGTGCTCATCGGCAGGCCCGTGCGTTCGGCGAAGCTGTGCACGGGGAAGCCCTCGACGAGCCGCAGCGTGTTCAGCATGAACTCGAACGGCAGGTCGCGTGCGCCGACTTCACGCTCTTCCTGCACGGCCGTGCCGGCCATCGCCTGCTCGATGAAGGTCGCCGGATGCTTGTAGCGTGCCTGCCGCAGGATCCGGTTCGGGAACGACAGCTTCGTGTGTGCGCCCGCACCGATCCCGAGATAGTCGCCGAAGCGCCAGTAGTTCAGGTTGTGCTTGCACTGATGATTCGGCTTCGCATACGCGGACACTTCGTAGCGTCCGTAACCCGCCTCGGCCGTGCGCGCGTGAATCCATTCCTGCATGTCGGCCGACGCGTCGTCGTCGGGCACGACCGGCGGGAACTTCGCGAACAGCGTATTCGGCTCGAGCGTCAGGTGATACAGCGACAGATGCGGTGGCGCGTACGACAGCGCGGTCTCGATGTCGGTGCGGCATTCGTCGAGCGTCTGGTTCGGCAGCGCGAACATCAGGTCGAGGTTGAAGTTGTCGAAGTTCTTCGCGGCGATCTCGACCGCGGCGCGTGCCTGCGTCGTGTCGTGAATCCGGCCGAGCGCCTTCAGGTGCGTTTCGTTGAAGCTCTGGATGCCGACCGACAGGCGATTCACGCCACTCGCGCGAAACTGCGCGAACTTCGCGGCCTCGAACGTTCCGGGATTCGCTTCGAGCGTGATCTCGGCATCGGCGTCGAGCGGCAGCAGCGCGCGCACGTCGGACAGCATCCGGTCGAGGCCGGCCGCCGACAGCAGGCTCGGCGTGCCGCCGCCGATGAATACCGTATGCACCTGGCGGCCCCACACGAGCGGCAGCGCCTGCTCGAGATCGGCGCGCAGCGCGTCGAGATACTCGGTTTCCGGAAACCGTTCGCCCTTCCACTCGTGCGAATTGAAATCGCAGTACGGGCACTTGCGCACGCACCACGGGAAATGCACGTACAGCGCGAGCGGCGGCAGCGACGTGAGCCGCACCTGGCCGGGCGACGTGAAGGTCGCGACGACGCGCGCGCCGGTTTGCGCGGCCTGGCTCATGCGACCTCCGCTGGCGAACGGGTATCGGGCATGCTCATGCTTCCTCCGCGAGCCGCGCCAGCAGCGCCTTCAGTGCCAGCGCGCGATGGCTGTGCGTGTTCTTCACGGCCGGCTCGAGTTCGGCGGCCGTCGCGCCGAGCGACGGCAGGTAGAAATACGGGTCGTAGCCGAATCCGTGCTCGCCGCGCGGCGTGTCGACGATTTCGCCGGCCCAGCGTCCTTCGGCGAACAGCGGCTCCGGGTCGTCCGCATGGCGCACGAGCGCGAGCACGCAGCAATAGTATGCGCGCCGGTCGTCGACGCCGCGCAGCTGCTCGACGAGATACGCATTGTTCGCCGCGTCGCCCTTGTCGCGGCCCGCGCGCTGCGCGTAGCGCGCCGAATAGACGCCCGGCGCGCCGCGCAGCACGCGCACGCACAGGCCCGAATCGTCGGCGATCGCCGGCAGCCCGGTGAGCCGCGACGCGTGGCGTGCCTTCGTCAGCGCATTCTCGATGAAGGTGCCGAACGGCTCTTCCGCTTCCGGCACCGCAAGGTCGCCCTGCGGGACGATCTCGATGCCGACCGTCGAGAACAGCGCGGTGAATTCGCGCAGCTTGCCGGCGTTGTTCGACGCGAGAACGATGCGCGACAGCGGCGCGGTGGTGTGGTCGTCCGGCATGTCAGGCGCCCAGCACGTCTTTCTGAAGCTGCACGAGCTCGGCGATCCCGCCTTGCGCGAGGTCGAGCAGCGCGTTCATCTCGGCGCGCGAGAACGGCACGCCTTCGGCCGTGCCCTGGACTTCGACGAAACCGCCGGCGCCCGTCATCACGACGTTCATGTCGGTGTCGCATTGCGAATCTTCCGCGTAATCGAGATCGAGCACGGGCGCGCCCTGGTACACGCCGACCGAGATCGCGGCGACGTGGTCGGTGATCGGCGAGCGCGTGAGCTTGCCGGCCGCGATCAGCTTCGACACGGCGTCGTGCGCGGCGACGAACGCGCCGGTGATGCTCGCCGTACGCGTGCCGCCGTCGGCCTGGATCACGTCGCAGTCGATGTGGATCGTGCGCGGGCCGAGCGCTTCGAGGTCGAACACCGCGCGCAGCGCGCGGCCGATCAGGCGCTGAATTTCCTGCGTGCGGCCGGTCTGCTTGCCGCGGGCGGCTTCGCGGTCGCTGCGCGTATGCGTCGCGCGCGGCAGCATCCCGTATTCGGCGGTCAGCCAGCCTTGCCCGCGGTCGCGCAGGAAGTCGGGCACGCGTTCGGAGACGCTCGCGGTGCAGAGCACCTTGGTGTCGCCGAATTCGACCAGCACCGAGCCTTCGGCATGTTTCGTGTAGTGGCGCGTAAGGGCGACCTTGCGCAGTGCGTCGGCGCGGCGGCCGCTCGGGCGGGAAACGGAGGACGTCATGTGGGAATCGCGGAACGAGAGGAAACCCCGATTTTAGCGCCGAACGGCGGGCGTGCCCGGCGGGGTGGTCCGCAAAAATGGGATAATGCGCGCTTCCCGCCCCGCGCTTTCCGATGCGCCGGGCGCCTCGACATATCCCCGCCCGCGAGGGCACCCAGACGGCGAGACGAACCATGATCTACAGCATGACGGGCTACGCGAGCGCGACGCGCGAACTCGCGACGGCCACCGGCAACGGCGGCACCAGCGTGTCGGTCGAACTGCGCACCGTGAACTCGCGCTTCCTCGACCTGAATTTCCGGATGCCGGACGACGTGCGCGCGTGCGAACCCGCGCTGCGCGAAATGCTGATGAACAAGCTGTCGCGCGGCAAGGTCGACATCCGTATCAACCTGCAGCGCGGCGAGCAGAGCATCGGCGCGGGCGCGCTGAACCAGTCCGCGCTCGGCCAGCTCGCCGAGCTCGAGCGCTCGGTGCTCGACGCGTTCCCGGGCGTCGGCCGCCTGCGCGCGGGCGAGATCCTGCGCTGGCCCGGCGTGATCGCCGAGAGCGGCGTGTCGGCTGACGCGATCCGCGAGGCGGTGCTCGCGTGCGGCAAGGAAGCGATCGGCGAGCTCGTCGTCGTGCGTTCGCGCGAAGGCGCGCAACTGGCGACGATGCTGCTGTCGAACGTCACCGAGATGGAGGCGATCGTCGCGCGCATCACGCCGCTCGTGCCGGAGCTGATCGCGAAGCACCAGCAGAAGATCGTCGAACGGCTGCAGGAGGCGCTCGGCATCGCGGCGCCCGAAGGCAGCTCGACGATCGTCACGCGCGAGGAAGCCGCGGAGCGCATTCGTCAGGAAGTGACGATGTACGGGATCCGGATCGACATCGCGGAAGAGTTGTCGCGACTCACCGCGCACCTGAACGAAACGCGCCATGTGATCGAGAAGGGCGGCCGCGTCGGCAAGCGTCTCGACTTCATGATGCAGGAACTGAATCGCGAAGCGAACACGCTCGGCTCGAAGGCGGCGGCGAAGGAACTCGCCGACGCGTCGATGGCGCTCAAGCTGTTGATCGAGCAGATGCGCGAGCAAGTGCAAAACCTGGAGTAAAGCAACATGACGGAATCTACCCGCGACGCGCACGCGTCGCATTCGCTGCACGGCGGCGTCTATCCCGGCAACCTGTTCATGGTCGTCGCGCCGTCGGGCGCCGGCAAGTCGACGCTCGTGAATGCGCTGCTGTCGAAGGACAGCGACATCTGCCTGTCGATCTCGTACACGACGCGCAAGCCGCGCCCGGGCGAGCAGGACGGGCAGCACTATCACTTCACGACGGTCGAGGATTTCCGCGCGCGTCACGCGGCGCACGAATTCCTCGAGAGCGCGGAAGTGCACGGCAACTACTACGGCACGTCGCGCGTCTGGATCGAAGAGCAGATGAAGAACGGCCACGACGTGCTGCTCGAGATCGACTGGCAAGGCGCGCTGCAGGTGAAGAAGCAGTTCCGCAACGCGGTGGGCATCTTCATCCTGCCGCCGTCGCTCGACGCGCTCGAGGAGCGCCTGAAGAAGCGCGGCCAGGACGAGCCGAACGTGATCACGCGCCGCCTGCTTGCCGCGGGTAGCGAGATCGCGCACGCGTCCGAAGCGGAATACGTGGTGATCAACGAGAACTTCGAGCGTGCGCTCGCGGAGCTCGAATGCATCGTCGCGGCCACGCGCCTGCGCTTTGCTTCGCAGTACGCGCGACACACGGAGCTGTTCATCGAGCTCGGCATCCATCTGCCCCACGCGGAATGACGCGGGGGACGAGGGACATAAGGTAGAATAAGGACTATATTCAGAAGGAATTACCAACATGGCTCGCATTACCGTCGAAGACTGCCTGAAGCAAATCCCGAATCGCTTCGAACTGGCGCTCGCCGCCACCTATCGCGCGCGGCAGCTCGCGCAAGGCCATACGCCGAAGATCGAAAGCCGCGACAAGCCGACCGTCGTCGCGCTGCGCGAAATCGCTGCCGGCCAGGTCGGCGTCGAGATGCTGAAGAAGGTGCCGGTGTAACGCGCATCCGGCCCGTTCCAGCCATGTAATCCACGCGCGCAACGACTCGACCTGGAGGCGAATATGAGCACCACCCCATCGTCCGCCTCCGCGGATTCGACCACCGAAGCCACGGCCCAGTCGCCTGCGCGCCAGTACATCGACGCGGTCCTCGAACAGTCCTTCCGGCATCTGTTCGGGCCGACCGCCACACCGGAGCAGCCGCGCAAGCACGGCGTCGTTTCGATCGCGAAACTGACGGGCGTGCTTGCCGAGTATCTTCCTCCGGAAGAAATCAAAGAGGTCAAGGCGGCGTTCCACTTCAGTGACGAAGCCCACCTCGGTCAATATCGCCAGAGCGGCGAACCCTACATCACCCATCCCGTCGCCGTTGCAGAAATCTGCGCCGGCTGGAAGCTCGACGCGCAGGCCGTCATGGCCGCGCTGCTGCATGACGTGATGGAAGACCAGGGCGTGACCAAGAGCGAGCTGGCCGAACGGTTCGGCCCGAAGGTCGCCGAACTGGTCGATGGGCTGTCGAAGCTCGACAAGATGGAATTCCGCAGCCGCGAGGAAGCGCAGGCGGAAAACTTCCGCAAGATGCTGCTCGCGATGGCACGCGACGTGCGCGTCATTCTCGTCAAGCTCGCCGATCGTCTGCACAACATGCGCACGCTCGGCGCGGTGCCGATGGAAAAGCGCCGCCGCGTCGCGCGGGAAACACTCGACATCTACGCGCCGATCGCGCACCGCCTCGGGTTGAACAACACGTATCGCGAGCTGCAGGACATGAGCTTCGCGAATTTCAACCCGCATCGCTACGCGACGCTCGAGAAGGCCGTGAAGGCCGCGCGCGGCAACCGCCGCGAAGTGATCAGCAAGATCCTCGAAGCCGCGCAGCGCGCGATGGCCGATGCGAAGATCGACGCCGAGATCACCGGCCGCGAAAAGACCATCTACAGCGTGTACCGCAAGATGCGCGACAAGCAGCTGTCGTTCTCGCAGGTGCTCGACGTGTACGGCTTTCGCGTCGTCGTCGACAGCCCGCTCGACTGCTACACGTGCATCGGCGCGCTGCACGCGCTGTACAAGCCCGTACCCGGCAAGTTCAAGGACTACATCGCGATCCCGAAGATCAACGGCTATCAGTCGCTGCACACCACGCTGGTCGGCCCGTTCGGCGCGCCGATCGAGTTCCAGGTGCGCACGCGCAAGATGCACGAGATCGCCGAGGCAGGGGTCGCCGCGCACTGGCTGTACAAGAACGGCAGCGCGGATCTCAGCGACGTGCAGAAACGCGCGCACCAGTGGCTGAAGTCGCTGCTCGACATCCAGAGCGAAGCCGGCGATTCGAGCGAATTCCTCGAGCACGTGAAGATCGACCTGTTCCCGGATGCGGTCTACGTGTTCACGCCGAAGTCGAAGATCATGGCGCTGCCGCGCGGCGCGACGGCACTCGATTTCGCGTATTCGATCCACAGCGATCTCGGCAACCAGTGCGTGGCCGTGAAGATCAACAACGAGTTGCTGCCGCTGCGCACCGAGCTGAAGAGCGGCGATATCGTCGAGGTGATCACGGCGCCGTATTCGAAGCCGAACCCTGCGTGGCTCGGCTTCGTGCGTACCGGCAAGGCGCGCTCGGCGATCCGGCACTACCTGAAGACGATGCGCCTGAACGAGTCGGTGCAGCTGGGCGAGCGGCTGGTCGACCAGAGCCTGAAGGGCTACGGTCTCGCGCTGGCCGATGTCGAGCCGGAAGTGTGGGAGAAGCTCGTGCAGTGGACGGGCAACAAGAGCCGTCAGGAAATCTTCGCGGACATCGGCCTCGGCCGCCGCGTGGCCGCGGTGATGGCCAAGCGCATCGAGGTGCTGATGAGCGGCCGCGATGCGGACGACGATCTGCCGAAGTCCGAGCGGCATCCCGCGCACCACGCGCCGCCGGTCGTGATCACCGGCACCGAAGGGATGTCCGTGCAGTTGTCCGCATGCTGCCGGCCGATTCCCGGCGACGCGATCATGGGCTACATCGGCATCGGCCTGGGGATGGCGATTCATACGACCGATTGCCGCGTGGCGCAGCGTATCCATCGCCGTGATCCGGGCCGCTGGATCGACGTCGAATGGGCGCCGCAACCGGGCCGCCTGTTCGATGTCGCGGTGAAGGCGCTCGTGAAGAACACGAAGGGCATCTTTGCGCGCGTGGCGGCGGACATCACGTCGGCCGACGCGAATATCGTGCATATCGCGATGGACGAGGATCTGACGCACGAGTCGACGGTGCTGCGCTTCGTGATCCAGGTCAGCGACCGCGTGCATCTCGCGAACGTGATGCGACGCGTGCGAACCAATCCGGACGTGATGCGGATCATGCGCGAGCGTTCGACCGACGACGGTGCGCATGCGCGCCACGACGGAGGCATGCGCATCGAGCGCGAGCGTCAGGATTATTGATGCGTGGCCCGCAGGGGCGATCGATGGACGGCGGCCAATGGCCGCCGTTTTCATATGGGCTGCCGGAGAGGTGAACGTGCGGTGTGGTCGACGCTCTTCCGAAAAGGGACGCTACGCAACCGGAGGTTGCCGTGCGTCGAGCAAGGGAAGGAAGGGGAGGCGGAAAAGAAAAAGGGCTTTCCCGGAGGAAAGCCCTTTTAAGGTGGCGCGGCTGGCAGGATTCGAACCCACGACCCCTTGGTTCGTAGCCAAGTACTCTATCCAACTGAGCTACAGCCGCACGCAAAACGGTACTGCTTGACTGTCGGAACCTTCTGCGATGGGAAGGCCCCCAAAAAAGTGGCGCGGCTGGCAGGATTCGAACCCACGACCCCTTGGTTCGTAGCCAAGTACTCTATCCAACTGAGCTACAGCCGCACGCAAAACAAAACTTCTACTGCTTCGAACTGAAAGGGCCTTCGGTTCAGAAGGCCCTCGAAAAAAGTGGCGCGGCTGGCAGGATTCGAACCCACGACCCCTTGGTTCGTAGCCAAGTACTCTATCCAACTGAGCTACAGCCGCACGCAGAAGCGAAATTATAGCAGGGTTGTATAAAAAGGGAAGCCTTATTCGCAAATTGGGTGCATGGCCTTGCCGGGGCGCCCTTCGTGTACCCTTGGAGCATCAGTCATCCATGTTGAATTCGCATCATGAACAAGGCGTTTGTCAAAGAGTCGGACGGCGACGACGACGATCTGGACCAGGCCCAGCCCGCGATTCCGGCGGGCTCGAAGAACTACATCACGCCCGCCGGCCACAAGCGGCTGAGGGACGAACTGCTGAACCTGATCGACGTCGAGCGTCCCGAGGTCGTGCGGCTCGTGTCGTGGGCCGCGTCGAATGGTGACCGGTCGGAGAATGGCGACTACATCTACGGCAAGCGGCGGCTTCGCGAGATCGATCGCCGCATCCGCTTCCTGACGAAGCGGCTCGATCTGGCCGAAGTCGTCGATGCGAGCCGGCAGGAGAATGTCGACCAGGTGTTTTTCGGCGCAACGGTCGATTACGAGACACCGGACGGCGAGGTTCACACGATCACGATCGTCGGGATCGACGAGGTCGATCTCGATCGCGGCTGCGTCAGCTGGATTTCGCCGGTCGCGCGCGCACTGATCAAGGCGAAGATCGGCGATACCGTCATGCTGATGACGCCGGCCGGCCCGCAGCCGATCGACGTGCTCGACGTCCGTTACCCGGCACCGGGCAACGCCTGAGCGGCGCACGGCGCGGCCCGGCAAAGAAAAAGCGCCCCGATGGGGCGCTTCGT
Organism: Burkholderia sp. AU27893; assembly: GCF_002223205.1. Classification (NCBI taxonomy): domain Bacteria; kingdom Pseudomonadati; phylum Pseudomonadota; class Betaproteobacteria; order Burkholderiales; family Burkholderiaceae; genus Burkholderia; species Burkholderia sp. AU27893. The sequence goes on from NZ_NKFD01000001.1 coordinate 1,080,407, forward strand.
CATCCGGCGTGCGGCGGAATGCCGGTCGCTCAGAAGCGATGGCGCAGGCCGGCCGTGACCGCGATCTGCTTGTTGGTCGATGAAGCGCCACCGAGGCCATTGACATAGGCGCCGATGCCCAGGCCGTCCGTGCTGACGCGCTGATACACGCCTTGCACATACACGTCGGTCCGCTTGGACAGGGCATAGTCGGTCTGCAGGTTGAACTGGTTCCAGCCCGGATGGCGGCCGTCCAGGAAGCCGGCAGTGTACGTGTACGACCCGGCCAGCGACAACGCCGGCGTGAGCGCGTAGCGCGCGTTCACTTCGTAGTTGTTGAAGCGGGCAAACGTGCCGTCGAGACCCAGCCCGTTCGACACGCCCGAGGCACCCGCGGAGATACCGAGCGCCCGGTTCACGCGCGATTGCGTGAACACGAAGCCGGCCGTTGCCGGACCGAACGTGTAGTTCAGGCCGCCGCCGAATACGCGCTGACGCTTGCCGACGAACGTATTGTCGCCCGCCACCGCGCCGCCGCTGTTGGTGACTGCCGCCGACGTGAGGCCCGAGATGTCATTGTTCAACTGCAGGTAGCCGGCGCCGATATTGAAGCCGGCATAGGTGTACGACACGCCCGCGCTGTATGCGCGATTGTTCGAGAACTGGTTGCTGTTCGAGAAACCGTACAACGCGCCGAACTTCAGACCGCCGAAATTGATGCTCGTGTACTTGACGGCGTTATTGATCCGGAACGAATTGTTCAGGTTGTCGTTGTCGAACGGGTGGGCAAACTGGGTGCCGCCGAATTGCGTGCCGGTCAGCGACAGCGGCCCGATGTAGTCGACGACGCTATCGTATTGGCGACCGAGGGTGACGGCGCCGAACTGGTCATGAGACAGACCGACGAACGCCTGGCGGCCGAATTCGCGGCCATTCTGGCCGAGCGTGCCGTTGGCGATGTTGAAGCCGTTTTCCAACACGAAGATTGCTTTCAGGCCGCCACCGAGATCTTCCGTGCCGCGCAGGCCCCAGCGGCTGCCGTTGATCTGGCCGCTGCGTTCCGACCATGAGCTGTGGCCGCCCTGGTTGTTCGTATAGGTGATGCCTGCATCGATCAGGCCATAGAGCGTCACGCTGCTTTGGGCGTGAGCCGCCGTAACGAATACACCCGACAACGCGGTGACGATCAGGGTTTTTTTCATGGATCTGTCTCCAAACAGGAAGATGTCGATCGAACCTGCTGCGGACTGGCGTGTTGTGCTTGACATTGCGGCCGGTCCGGCAGAGCGGCGGTGCGCTTATCAAAAGCCATTTGCAGTGTACGGAGAGCGTGGAGTGGGGGAGCGATGCGCTTTAAGCAATAATATATTTTGGAATCCGCAAAGATCGGCGATATGGCGCAAACGATTGACCATCAAGGATTTGCGGCGGTGCAGCGAAGAAAAATGGCGATCAGGACTACGTAGCGAGCGTTGCGCGATCGCGACAGATGGTCAGCCGGAGACGCGGACCGTCGTCATCCGATTATTGACACATCGGCAATAGAGGTTTGTGCGGAGCATGGCTAATGAAAGGTTGTTCTCTCGCTATACTGCGATCTCTGCTTTCCGAAGCAGACTTTTTCGTTGACGGAAAAGATCTCCAAACCTTTGTCGGCGCGACTTCCCAGTCGCGCTTTTTTTTTGCCCCCTCGATTCGCGCGTTATTGCGCGAACGAGCGCCGTTTGCGCTTGGCCGCGGGTGCGGCCTCCTTGGCTTCGTTGGGGGGCGGCGTGTATGTCCAGTCTTCCATCACGTAGTGACGGGCATCGAGAGGCGACGAGAGCAGGTTCTGCCAGTGATCGCCATGCCAGGTCGTATCGAATTCGGTGTCGCACGGCGCTTCGCGCGAGGACTCGGCCAGGGCGCGGGACTTGCGGTGTACGCGTCCGAGCCGGCTCGCGAAGCGCTTGATTCCGTCCAGCCACATGACCTTCTCCTTCCTTCCGACGTTAAGTGAGCATCGCAATGTCCCCGGGTTTCCGCAACCCGGAAAAAACCCGAGGAATTTACCGAGCCGATTTGTCCCCGGTAGGAATTTCACGGCCACGATTATTAATGTTCTGATCCCGGTAATATTGACAGGTTTTTGATGCGAATCAATTAATCAAAGGTGCCGGTGTACCGATTCCAGTGGTATTAGCGCTTTTTTGATAAAACTATCGTCAAAAATTTTCTTGACGCGCCCGGATTGTCCAATTTATAAAGTCAGCACTCCGTCCTCGGGCGGCGTGCTGGTGCTGGTGTGGGTGCTGGCGCAATGTTTCGGGATTTCGGGAAACGGCTATAAAAATAGCTTTTTTGGATCTAATCGAGTGGGGAACGAAGACATGGATACCGGTATCGTGAAATGGTTTAACGATGCTAAAGGTTTCGGCTTTATTACGTCGGACAATGGCGGTGAAGATTTGTTTGCACACTTTTCCGAAATCAAGATGGACGGCTTCAAGACGCTGAAGGAAAACCAGCGTGTTTCGTTCGACGTGAAAGTCGGGCCGAAAGGCAAGCAGGCAGCGAATATCCAGGCGGTCTGACGCGCCACGCATTGCCGATCACGTCCGGCCCCCGCATTGCGGGGGCTTTTTGTTTTACGGGGGCGGAACATTCGGCTTCAGGCTGGCCGCGAACCCGAATGCCGGTGCATACTCACGGAAGCATCGTTTCCCAGTCTTTTCATGTCTGATTCCCCCCGACCGTCCGATCCCGCCAGCGAACAGCCGCTCGTTTTCGTCGACCTTGAAACCACTGGCGGCTCGCCCGCCGAACACCGCATCACCGAAATCGGCGTGGTCGAAATCGGCCCGTTCGGCGTGTCGACGTGGACGACGCTCGTCGATCCGGGGCAGCCCATTCCGCCGTTCATCCAGCAACTGACGGGCATTTCGGACGAGATGGTGCGCGATGCGCCGTCATTTGCGTCGCTGGCGCCGGGTTTGTTCGAGCGGCTCGACGGCAAGCTTTTCGTCGCGCATAACGCGAGCTTCGACCGCGGCTTCCTGCGGGCCGAATTCGAGCGCGCCGGCTTCGCGTTCAACCCCGATGTGCTGTGTACGGTGCGGCTGTCGAAGGCGCTGTTCCCGCGTGAATCGCGGCACGGCCTCGACGCGTTGATCGAACGTCACGGCCTTGTGCCGGCCGCGCGCCACCGGGCGCTGGCGGACGCCGACCTGCTGTGGCAGTTCTGGCGCCTGTTGCACGACATCGTGCCGCTCGAGCGGCTGCGCGAGCAGATCGCGCGCACGACGCGCCACTTCCGTCTGGGCGGCGACCTGACCGAAGCCTGGCTCGATACCGCGCCGCCCGGCTGCGGTGCGTACGCGCTGTTCGGGGAGGAGGATGTGCCGCTGTATGTGGGCCGCAGCGTGCGTGTGCGGCAGCGGCTGCGCGCGCTGCTGACGGGCGAGCGCCGTTCGTCGAAGGAAATGCGACTGGCGCAGCAGGTGCGGCGGGTCGAATGGCGCGAGACCGGCAACGAGTTGGGGGCGATGCTGGCCGAAGCGCAATGGATTGCCAAGCTGCGGCCGGCATACAACCGGCGCCCCGCGGCCGACGCCCGTGCCGGCGCTGCGCCCTGGCCGTTCGAAGGCGCGGTCGCATTCGAGGCGAGCGGTGAGCGCAACCTGTTTCATGTGATCGACGGCTGGCGCTATCTCGGCGCGGCGGAGTCGCTCGACGCGGCCGCCCAGCTCGCGGCCGACGGGACGGACGGTGCGTTCGAGCCCTTCACCCACCGGCTGCTGCAGACGCACCTTGCCCGCGGCCTGCAGCTGATTCCGCTCGCCGCGCTCACGCCTGCGGGGCAGGCGGGTTAATCAGGGCGAGCTCGCGCGACCCGCGCCCGCGGTCGTCAGCCGATCGCGCTTGCGCCGCCGGCCGAGCAGACGTGCGAAAGCGCGATGTCGAGCGCCTGCGTTTGCGTGGCGTCGTAGCGCGTGAGCGTCTTCCAGTTGGCGATGCTGCGCGCGAGCCGCGCCTGGCAATCAGGCGCATCTCGCAGCGGTGCAACCTGCGCGAGCCCCGCGAGCATTTTCTGCGTCAGCCGGTCGAGCGCCGGGCGCGTGCTGGTCGCGAGGTCGGGCGGCGTGCCTTCCGGCGGCCGCGTCGCGCGCCAGGTCGCGAACAGCGCATTCTGCACATCCTTGCTCGCGGTGATCTGATCCTCGAAGAACGTCCGTGCGAACGCGGGATCGACGCCGGCCTGTGCCGCGCGCTTCTCGACCGACACGAGCAGTTCCGCTTCGCGCGGCCGGTCCTCGATGGCCTTGTGATTCGCCCATTTCCATCGCGCGACCGGTTCGGCGAGCGCGAGCCGCTGCGACGCGAGCGCGACGATATTGGTGAGGGCAGTGTCGTCACCGTCTGCATTGGCGAGGCGCGGGGACGAAAGGAGGGCGACGCCGAGCGCGGCGACAGCGAGGCTGGCACGAATGGCTTGCTTCATCGGAACGATCGGGAGAGCCGCGCGGGCCGGAAGTGGAAAACCAGAAGGATAGACGAAGACAGTCGCGCGGCGTAGCGCAGCGACCGGAGAATCAGCAGGCGAGCTGATCCAGCACCGTCAGGCTGTTACGGCCCGGGTGCGAGGCGAATTGCGCGCGATGCGCATTGATGAACCGCACGATAGCGAGGATCGGCACGTGGCGGTTACAGAACCGAACAGGCGTTCACTTCGGCGAGTACAGCTTGTGCTGCTCGTCGAAGAATGCCCGCACGTGGTCGGGCAATTCGGCGAGGAATTCCACGCCGACGGGTTCCGGATCCGGGCTCATCACTTGCTCGGGCGGTGGCATGCGGGTTGGTCTTTCGTCCATGGTCATTTCTCCAGCAGGTTCGATGATTATCAACCTCGTGCTTGGATTTATGCCAGTGGCGAATCGTTAGATTTTGTCTCTGTTGTATTAACGGCACATGCGCTCTGACGCGCGCTGCGATGCCGACTATTGCATCGTGCGGAATCGGCAACAATCGGGCCGCTTGTTATACTTGCGCGCACTTTTTCTGGACCGCGATGAAACGAACGACGCGATGGATCGGCCTCGTATGGCTGGCGCTGGTACTGAACGTACTGTCGCCCGTCCTCGGCTATGCGCGTCTTGCATCGAGCGGCTCCGGCGAGCTCACGCTCGAGTTGTGCAGTGCAGCGGGCGGCCGCCAGGTCGTGCTCGCGCAGGCGGGCGGCGAGCACGATACGTCGTCGTTCGATCATGTCGGCGTGCCGCACTGCGTGTACTGCCCCGGCTTCGCGGCGAACGTGGCGTTCGGATCGAGCCTGCCGGCCCTGCCGGGCTTCGTGCGGACGTTCGCCTATCGCGCGGCCGCGCCCGCCATTGCCGATTTTCCCCGCCCGGGCATCCGTCTCGCGCAGCCTCGCGCCCCGCCTGAAAACGCTCCGATCTGACTGATGTCGTTCGCGCGCGCCGGTGGCGCGCGTGCCGTCCGCGGCCGGGCCGCGTGCCGCGCCGTCCGTGCGCGGCGCGTGCTCGTGTCCGGCGGCGTCCGATCACGTTTTCAGGAATTCACTCATGTCCTCTCCCTTCGCCGCGCGGCCGTCGCGCGGTCGGCTCGCGCTCGCATGCGCGGCCGCTTTCGCGTGGCCCGCCGCCCATGCGGCCTCGACCGACGCTGCACGCAGCGCAACCACGCGCGGTGGCGTCGAGCGTGCCGCCGATGCCGCCGCTCCCGCTTCGGCCGTCGCAATCGCGCCGCCGGCGGCCGGCGAGACGCTGACCGCCGTCAGCGTGACAGCGCAGCGGCAATCGGTCGATCCGGATACACCGGCCGTCGTCACGTCGATCACGCGCGAGCAGATCGAGTCCCACACCAACGTCACCACCGAGGACGCGCTGAAGTACGCGCCGAACCTGATGGTCCGCAAGCGCTATATCGGCGACCGCAACAGCGTGTTCGCCGGTCGCGACTTCAACGAACTGCAGAGCGCGCGCGGGCTCGTCTACGCCGACGGCGTACTGCTGTCGAACCTGCTCGGGTCGAGCTACGCGTATCCGCCGCGCTGGTCGCTGATTCCGCCGGACGATATCGCGCGCGTCGACGTGCTCTATGGTCCCTTTTCAGCGCTGTATCCCGGTAACTCGATCGGCTCGACCGTGCTGCTCACGACGCGCCGCCCGGAAAAGCTCGAGGCGTCGCTGTCGACGCAGTTCTTCACGCAGCGCTACCACGACGGCTACGGATTCGCGGACAGCTTCGGCGGCAATCACCAGACCGCGCGGATCGCGAACCGGGTCGGCCGGTTCTGGTTCGCGCTGTCGCTCGACCGGCTCGAGAACAACGGGCAGCCGATGCAGTATGCGAGCCCCAATTCGGCATACAACCCGAAGCTCGGCGCGGCCGAGCCCGTGACGGGCGCCGCGACCGACATCGGGCCCAATGGCAAGCCGCGGACGATCGTCGGCGCGCAGACGATCGAGCGGACCGAGCAGCTCAACGAGACGGTGCGGATGGGCTATGCGTTCACCGACCACGTCGATGCGACGCTCACGCTCGGGCATTGGGAGAACCATTACCGGCAGCACGGCGAAACCTTCCTGCGCGATGCGGCAGGCGGCCCGGTCTATGGCGGCAACGTGTCGATCGGCGGCCGGAACATGACCGTCGCGCCGAACGCGTTCGCGCCGCAGCGCGGCGACCAGGAGAACTGGCTGTATGCGCTCGGCCTGAATGGCCGGCTCGATTCCGGCTGGCGGCTGTCGGGCGTCGTGTCCGCGTTCGACGTGTCGCGCGACGTGCAACGCTCGGCGTCGACCGTGCAGGGCGGTGCAGGCACGCTGTTTCAGGGCGACGGCACCGGCTGGCGCACGCTCGACCTGAAGGCCGAGGCGCCGGAAGCGAGGGGCCACACGTTCACGTTCGGCTATCACTACGACAACTACTTCCTGCGCAACGTCACGTACAACACGGCCGACTGGCTGGCCGGGCCGACCACGTCGCTGTCGAGCGTCTATCGCGGCGACACGCGCACGCAGGCGCTGTTCGGGCAGGACGCGTGGCGTTTCGCGCCGGGCTGGCTCGCGACGCTGGGGCTGCGCTACGAGCGCTGGGATGCGTACGGCGGAGCGCTCGGCAATGCAACGGGCACGCTCGGCTATGCGGACCGCGGCGCGAATGCGCTGTCGCCGAAGGTCGCGTTGCAATGGGATGCGACCGACGTCTGGCGCTTCAGGCTGTCGTTCGCGACCGGCACGCGTTTCCCGACGGTCGGCGAACTGTTCCAGGGCACGATCTCGAACAACGCGATCGTCAACAACAACCCGAACCTGCGGCCGGAAAAGGCGATCGACTGGGACTTCACGGCCGAGCGCGACGTGGGTGTCGGCGTCGTGCGTGCCAGCGTGTTCCAGAGCGACCTGCGCGATTCGATCTACAGCCAGACGACGGTGTCGGGCGCGACGACGGTGACCAACGTCTCGAACGTCGATCGCGTGCGCGTGCGCGGCGTCGAACTCGCATTCAGCGGCGAGAACGTCGGTTTGAAGGGCCTCGCGATCGACGCGAACGTGTCGGCGAGCAACGCGCAGATCCTCGCCGACGCCGCGAATCCCGCGTATGTCGGCTCGCGTTTTCCGCGGATTCCGCGCATGCGTGCGAACCTTCTCGCGTCGTATCGCTTCGACGAGCACTGGCTCGCGAGCGTCGGCGTACGCTACTCGGGCCGTCAGTTCAACACGCTCGACAACAGCGACGTGAACCCGGACGTCTACGGCGGCACGAGCTCGTTCACGGTCGTCGACCTGAAGGCGCGCTACCGCTTCGACCGTCACTGGACTGCGTCGCTCGGCATCGACAACCTGACGGACCGCCGCTATTACGTGTTCCACCCGTATCCGGGCCGTACTTTCTATGGAGAACTGAAATGGACGCTGTGAGATCGCTCGCGGCAGGCGGTGCGCTGTGGTGCGCGTTGCTGTCGTCAGCCGATGCCCGAGCGTTTGCGCGCGGCGCTCGATGCGGGATGGTGAGGGGAGATGCCGCGCACCCTATGGATCGGGCGCGATGATGCACGCGTAGCGCGCAGTGGACTGCTGGCGGCCGACATACCCGACGGCTGGTTGCAGCGCGCGAAGCACTGAACGGGCCGGCGGCGCGCGGCGAGCGTGCCGCGCGCCGGCCTGAGGCGAAAACGCGCCCGAAGGCGCGTGGAGAGAAGCGTCAGGCCGCTCGCTTGAATAGCCGGATCACGAACAGCAGGATCACCGCGCCGACGACCGCGACGATCACCGAACCGATGAAGCCGCTGCCGACGCTGATGCCGAGTATCCCGGCGAGCCAGCCGCCGATCACTGCGCCGACGATCCCCACGATGATGTCGACGATCAGCCCGAAGCCGCCGCCCTTGACGAGCAAGCCGGCAAGCCAGCCGGCGATCGCACCGATGATGAGCCACATAATCAAGCCATGAGCCATGGTTGTCCTCTCCTTGAGTTGTGTCGATTGACCGGACGTCGGGCTGCGCTGCCGCAAGCTGAATGAAGGCGGCATCGCGACCCGCCGCGCCGCCCACGCAATGTAACGCGATAGACGGGTCGGAATCGTTAAGTAATGTTATGCATCCTTCACCGGATTTTCCAGGGAATTTGTCTACATAGGGCATGGCTTGCGCACGGGCAATGCGTGACGAAATGAATTTGTAAGAAAGGCTGCCGGTGAAATCGGTTGGCCATCGGCGTCATCGTTCGTGCATCGATGCCTGCATGCCCGTGTCGGGCAATCCGTCGCCTGCGTCGGCGATCAGCCGTGCGACGATCGCGGGCTCGCCGATCGCTTCTATCGACAGCAGGGCGAAGCGGGCAAGAAAGAGCGACGCATCGGCTTCGCCGATACGCGTCATCGTGCGGCACAGGTCGGTGTAGAGCATGTCGCGTTCGGTGTCCGTCATCATGCGGTCTCCTGAGGATCGGTTGATGCGCTCGGTCGAAGTGCGCGTTCGAGCGCGGCGGCCACGTCGCCGGCGCGAGCGTCGTGCCAGCGGCCGAGTACGTGACCGTCCGGACGCACGAGATAGACGGTGCCGTCGCGCGCGCCGTACATGTCGAACAGCCGGCCGTCGTCGTGTCCGCCGCAGGCCGGTTGCCGCGGCGCCGCATGCCGCGCGAGCGTGACGAGCGCGAACGGTATCCGCGCTGCGTGCAGGCGCTGTTCAAGATCGACGAGCGTCGGATCGGGCACGCCGTCGGACGTGAAGCAGAACGCGGTGAAGCGCGGGGCGACGAGATCGGTCAGGTGGCCGCGGCGTGTGTCGCTGCCGTGCGCCGTGTACAGCATCAGCGGACATTCGACGAGCACCGTGCCGGGCGCGGGGCCGGCTGAAAACGTGTCGCGTTCGGCTGCGTTGAGCGACGACGTCGCATACGCGATGGCGGTCGTCTGGCGCGGATTGATCAGCGAGCGCAGCGCCGGATGCCGGACCGCGAGCGACAGCACGGCCTTGCGCATCAGTTCGAACGCAAACGACGGCGGCGCCATGAACTCGGTGCTCTTCGTGCCGTAGCGCAGGTTCTCGTGCGTCGCGAACACGCGTTCGTCCGAATAGTTGTCGAGCAGCGTGTCCGATGCGAGCCCGCGAGTCACGTACGCGAGTTTCCATGCAAGGTTGTCGGCATCGTCGATGCCCGAATTCGCGCCGCGCACGCCGAAGATCGGCACGAGATGCGCGGCGTCGCCGCAGAACAGCACGCGGCCGTGCCGATAGCGTTCGAGCGTCAGCGCATTCGCCTTGTAGATCGTGATCCAGATCGGCGACCAGTCGCCGTGCTCGCCCATCGTGTCGAGCAGGTTCTGCACGCGCGGGATCACGTTCTCCGGCTTGATGGCCGTTTCGGGATCCTCATCGTCGCGCAACTGGTAGTCGATTCGCCACACGTTGTCGGGCTGCTTGTGGATGAGTACCGTCGAGCCCGGGTTCGACGACGGGTCGAAGTACGCGAGCCGTTCGGCCGGCCGGTCGCTGTCGAGCGCGATGTCGACGATCACGTAGCGGCCCTCGTAGCTCGTGCCCTGCAGCGACAGGCCGAGCGCTTCGCGCATCGTGCTGCGCCCGCCGTCGCATGCGACGACCCAGTCGGCGTCGAGTGCGTAGCTGCCGAGCGGTGTGTCGACGTCCAGGCGCGCACCGCCCGGTTGCCGGGCCACGCCGGTGACTTTCGTCTGCCAGCGGATCTCGATGAGTTCTGGGCGGCGCAGCGCGGCGTCGAGCAGGAACTGCTCGATGTGATATTGCGCGAGATTGATCATCGGCGGCAGCTTCTGGTTTTCGTCCTGCGGCATCGTGAAATGCAGCACTTCGTCGCGACGGTAGAAGCTGCGTCCGCCGGTCCACGGCAACCCCGTGCGCAGGAAGTCGTCGAGCGCGCCGAGCCGCTCGATGATTTCGAGGCTGCGCCGCGAGATGCAGATCGCGCGGCTGCCGTGGCAGACCGCATCGTCGGCCTCGAGCAGCACGCTGCGGATGCCATGGTTCGCGAGGCCGAGCGCGACGGCGAGGCCGACGGGGCCACCGCCGACGATCGCTACGCGATGCCGGTGCGTATCGATACCGTCGTCGCAGGCCGGCAGATACGCGGGATGGCGCTCGGCGACGAACGGGTAGGGCTTGAAGTCGATATTCATCGTTGGCTTCCGGGGGAGGGCGGTTCGACGTGCACGCGCGCCGGGGCAAACGCGTGCAGGCAGTCGAAGCAGTATGGAAGCCGGACGGAAGTCCGCTGTCCCCATTCCGGGTACAGCAAGCCGACCGGGATTTACCCCGATTCGGTCACCGCAAGCCCGTTCGGTTCAGGGCTGCAGGCAGAGCGCGAACAACTGGCGCTGGCTCGAGATGCCCAGGCGCCGGTACGCGCGTTTCTGGTACGTGACGACGCTCGACGCCTTCACGCCGATCGTGTCGCTGATCTCTTGTGCGGTCTGGCCTTCGAGCACACCGCGCAGCACGTCGAGTTCACGCTTGGACAGCGCCGGACAGGCGCTGCGTAACCGCGCGAGCATCCGTTGCGGGATGCCGATCTGCGCGGCACCGGCGAGCGCGTAGTGATGCTTCGCGGCCTGCGCGATCAGCGGCGCGAGCGCTTCGATCTCCGCGATCTCGCGCGGCTGGAACGCGCCGCTGCGATGCGCGCGGTACAAATTGATCGACAGCCAGCTCGCATCGTCGGGCTGCATCAGCAACGACAGCCGGTCGGACACGTCGGGGCCGCGGTAGCAGGCCGCTCGATACGCTTCATGATCGATCTCGTCGCCGGCCTGCTGGTGCAGCAGCAGGTCATGGCGGCGCGTGCCGCGGGGTGCGCTCGACACGATCTTCTGGTTGCCGTCGAGCGCGTAGAAGTGTCGCGCGTAGGTGTCGGCGACGTCGCGCAGGTAGCGGCCGCCGCGACGATCGGCGACGGATAGCGTGCGCGGACGGTTGCCGAACTCGTACGCGAAGATCGTGCATTGCGTGACCGACAGCGCATCGTCGAACAGCTTCAGCACTTCGGCTGCGAATGCGTTGGGCTCGTTGCCGCCGATCGCGGCAACAAGGCGCGTCGCACGTGATACGTCCAGTTGCCCGGTGAGGTTCGGTCGCTCGAGACGCCAGGTGCGCATGATGCTCGGAAAGGGCGGAGTGGTCCGGCGATTGTAATCGGCTGCGTGCGGCGCGGGAGTCGGGTGATGCCCGCAGCCCGCAGGCGGAGCGGAAGCGGAGAGAAGAAGGGCAGCGCACGATTGGGTGCCCGGAATGAGAAAAGGGCTGACAAGCATCGCTTGTCAGCCCTTTATAACTTGGTGCCGGAGATAGGAGTCGAACCTACGACCTTCGCATTACGAATGCGCTGCTCTACCAACTGAGCTACACCGGCATCAGAGAAACGAAATTATAAGGTGAAATCTGAGACCTTGGCAATAGGTTTTGCGAAATTTTTTCAGCTTGCTGCTGCTGTTTCGCGAAACGCATCGACTCGGCAAACTTCCCCGCTTCGGTTCACTGCGATGCGACCCGTTGGGGTCACATCGAGAGCCGCGATTCTACGTACGTCGCGCGACACTGTCTAGTGCTGCAGTGCAAATTTATTGCTTTTCTTGATGGTAGCCCGTCACGCGCTCGACTTCGTTCTTCGAACCGAGGAACACCGGGACGCGCTGATGCAGGCCGGTCGGCTGCACTTCCATGATGCGCTGCGTGCCGGTCGTCGCGGCGCCGCCCGCCTGTTCGACGATGAACGACATCGGGTTCGCTTCGTACATCAGGCGCAGCTTGCCCGGACGATCGGGCGTGCGCTTGTCGGCCGGGTACATGAAGATGCCGCCGCGGTTCAGGATCCGGTGCACGTCGGCCACCATCGACGCGATCCAGCGCATGTTGAAGTTGTCGCCGCGCGGGCCGTCCTTGCCGGCGTTCAGTTCGTCGACGTAGCGCTTGACCGGGTCGTACCAGTGGCGCGCGTTCGATGCGTTGATCGCGTACTCGCGCGTGTCGGCCGGGATCTGCATGTTGCTCTGCGTGAGCACCCACGAGCCGACTTCGCGGTCGAGCGTGAAGCAGTTCACACCGTTGCCGGTGGTCAGCACGAACACCGTCTGCGGGCCGTACACGGCGTAGCCGGCCGCGACCTGCTGCGTGCCGGGTTGCAGGAACGATTCCTCGGTCGCCTGCTTGCCGTCCGGGCAGCGCAGCACCGAGAAGATCGTGCCGATCGACACGTTCACGTCGATGTTCGACGAGCCGTCGAGCGGATCGAACACGAGCAGGTATTCGCCGCGCGGGTAGTTCGCCGGGATCGGGAAGAACGTTTCCATTTCTTCCGATGCCATCGCGGCGAGGTTGCCGCCCCATTCGTTCGCGTCGAGCAGGATTTCGTTCGACAGGATGTCGAGCTTCTTCTGCACTTCGCCCTGGACGTTCTCGCTGCCGGCGGTGCCGAGCGCTTCGCCGAGCGCACCCTTCGACACGTTGTAGCTGATCGCCTTGCATGCGCGTGCGACGACTTCGATCAGCAGGCGCAGGTCGGCGGGGAGGTTGTTGGTCTCACGTTGCTGTTCGATCAGGAACTTCGACAGCGTGGTGCGGCGGGCAATGGACATGACAGACTCCGGAAGGCCAAAAGAATCCTTGAATAGCCGCAATTTTACCCGCCGCGCCTCCCGTGCCACCGGCTTTTTTCGTCCGGTTACATGGCCGGGCGGGCGGCCCGGCCCGGTTTTCCGGTGGTGGAAACCGGCGGGACGCGCTTGACGCCAGCGGCAGGCGGCGCGGTCGACCCCTGCGATTGCGCGCGGTTCCAGCAGTCTTCACACCAAAAAAAGCCGGTGCCGCGATGGGCGGCACCGGCTGTATCGCGCAGGCGCGATGCGGGCGATGGCGTTACGCGAGCGCCTTCTCGACGATCTCGCGCACGTCACGCGATTTCGCACCGGCGGCGACCTGCTCGAGCGCTTCGCGCATCCGGTCGCGCAGCGCCGGCGTGAAGCGGCGCCACAGTTCCAGCGAGCGCGCGAGGCGTGCGGCGACCTGCGGGTTGATCGCGTCGAGCGCGAGCACCTGTTCGGCCCAGAACGCGTAACCCGAACCGTCCGCCGCGTGGAATTGCGCGGGGTTGGCCGCGCAGAAGCTGAAGATCAGCGAGCGCGCGCGGTTCGGATTCTTCAGGTTGAACGCCGGATGCGCGAGCAGCTTGCGAACCTTTGCGAGCGTCGGCTGCGCGGGCGTGCCGCGTTGCGCGGCCTGCATCGCGAACCACTTGTCGATCACGAGCGCTTCCTTCTCGAAGCGGCGGTAGAAATCGTCGAGCGCGTGCTCGGCCGGTTCGGTCGCGCCGGCGGCCGCGGCGGACAGCAGCGCGCCGAGCGCGGCCGCGCGATCGGTCATGTTGTTCGCCGCATCGTATTGCGCGCTCGCGAGGCGCACCGCATCGGCCGGATCCTCGAGTTCGGCGAGATACGCGAGCGCGAGGTTCTTCAGCGCGCGGCGGCCCGAGGCCTCCGGCGTCGGTTCGTAGGCGCCGGGCGTCTGGTGCTGCTCGTAGGCGGCGAGCCATTCCGCGCGCAGCGCGGTCGCGAGCTGGCGGCGCACGAACTGGCGTGCGCGATGCACGGCGGCCGGATCGGCTTCGGCCATCTGGTCGGCGAGGTAGGTTTCCGACGGCAGCGTCAGCGCGAGTTCGCGGAACGCCGGCGACAGGCTTTCATCGGTCAGCACGCGGCGGAATGCGGCGACGAAGTTCTCGCCGAGCGTGAGCGGCTCGTTCGCGGCCGCACGCGCGGCGAGCGTCAGCAGCGCGCGTGTCGCGAGGCGCTGGCCGGCCTCCCAGCGGTTGAACGGATCGCTGTCGTGCGCGAGCAGGAACGCGAGGTCATCGTCGCTGTAGTCGTATTCGACGATCACCGGCGACGAGAAATTGCGCAGCAGCGACGGCAGCGGCTGTTCCGGCACGTCGACGAACGTGAAAGTCTGCTCGGTGTCGGTGAAGTCGAGCACGCGCGTCGTGCCTGCGGCGGCGGCTTCGCCGTCGAGACGCAGCGGCAGGTCGCGGCCGTCGCGCCCGATCAGGCCGATCGCGAACGGAATCAGCAGCGGCCCTTGCTGCGTTTCTCGCGCGGCCGGCGACGCGTCGCCGTAGCCCTGCGCGAGCGTCACCGTGTAGCGGCGTGCGGCCGCGTCGTACGCGGTGCGCACCGACACGCGCGGCGTGCCGGCCTGGCTGTACCAACGCTCGAACTGCGCGAGGTCGCGCCCGTTCGCGTCGGCCATCGCGTGACGGAAGTCGTCGCAGGTCACCGCGTGCCCGTCGTGGCGCTTGAAGTACAGGTCCATCCCCTTGCGGAAGCCGTCGCGGCCGAACAGCGTCTGGTACATCCGCACGACTTCCGAGCCTTTCTCGTAGACCGTCATCGTGTAGAAGTTGTTGATCTCGACGTAGCTCTCCGGGCGCACCGGATGCGCCATCGGGCCCGCGTCCTCGGCGAACTGCAGCTGGCGCAGCACGCGCACGTCCTCGATGCGCTTGACCGCGCGGGCCGCCGATTCGAGGTCGTCGCCCGCGGCCATGTCGGCCGAGAACTCCTGGTCGCGGAATACCGTCAGGCCTTCCTTCAGGCTCAGCTGGAACCAGTCGCGGCAGGTCACGCGGTTGCCGGTCCAGTTGTGGAAGTACTCGTGGCCGACCACCGATTCGATGTTCGCGAAGTCGGTGTCGGTCGCGGTCTCGGGATTCGCCAGCACGTACTTCGTGTTGAAGATGTTGAGCCCCTTGTTCTCCATTGCGCCCATGTTGAAGTCGCCCACCGCGACGATCATGAAGCGGTCGAGATCGAGCTCGAGGCCGAAGCGTCGCTCGTCCCAGCGGATCGAGTGGATCAGCGAATCCATCGCATGACGCGTCTTATCGAGATCGGCCGGCTCGACCCACACCTGCAGCAGCTTCTCCTTGCCCGAGCCGGACGTGATCTTCTCCTCGATCGCGACGAGCTTGCCCGCGACCAGTGCGAACAGGTAGCTCGGCTTGCGGAACGGGTCTTCCCATTTCGCGAAGTGGCGCCCGTCGGGCAGGTCGCCCGAATCGACGAGGTTGCCGTTCGACAGCAGCACCGGGTACGCGGCCTTGTCGGCGCGCAGCGTCACCGTGTACGACGCCATCACGTCCGGGCGATCGAGGAAATAGGTGATGCGGCGAAAGCCTTCAGCTTCGCACTGCGTGAAGAAGTTGCCGCTCGACACATAGAGGCCCGACAGCGTCGTATTCTGGTCGGGTGCGCAGGCACTTTCGAGCGTCAGCTCGAACGTATCGGGGACGTTCTCGACCGTCAGCCCGTGTTCGTGCGCACGCACGGCGCCATGCGGCGCGCCGTCCAGCCAGGCGCCGACGAATTCGAGCGCTTCGCCCATCAGCTCCAGGTGCGGTGCGGGCGCGGCGTCCGGATTGCGGCGCACGCGCATCGTATTCCTGACGATCGTACGGGCCGGCGCGAGATCGAATTCGAGCGCGACGGCATCGATGAGGAAGGCCGGCGGCGTGTAGTCGGCGCGGCGGATCACGGTGGAGGAGGCGTTGTCGGACATGGTCGTCGAGATCGGTGGAGTGGGGGACGGGCCCGTGGCACGGGCCGGGCGAACCGGGCCATTGTACAAAGGCTGGCGGCCGCGTGCCGGGCGAACTTTTTACCGGTTCCGGGAGTCCGCGTATTATCGGCATCCCGTTACGGTTCGCGCGGTGCGACGAACGGGTGACGGATCGAAGAGGATCAACATGAAACGCGAATGGATTCAACGCGGGGCGGGCTGGGCGGCAGTGCTGTGCGTGGCGCTGCTGACCGGCTGCACCAGCTATGTGACGACCCAGGTCACGGCCTTCTCCGACTGGAGCGGCAGCGACGCGACACGCACCTATGCGTTCACGCGTACCGAGGCGCAGAAGAACAGCATCGAGCAGTCGACCTACGAGCCGATCGTCGCGAACGAGTTGTCGACGTATGCGTTCCGGCAGGTGCCGCAGGCGCAGGCGCGGTACCTCGTCGGGCTGACCTATGCGGTCGGCAGCGATCTCGTGACGGTGCCGCAGCCGGTCTATTACGATCCGTGGTTCGCGCCGGGGCCGTACTGGCGGCGCGGGCCGTGGGGCCCGTGGGGTCCCTGGGGGCCGATGCCGGCCGGCTACGTCGCGCAGACGTACCAGGTGTTCGACTACACGCTCGGCATCCGCATCACCGAGCGCGCGACGGGCAAGGAGGTGTACAACGTGTCCGCGCGCACGACCGGCGACAACGGCACGCTGCTGTACGCGATGCCGTTCCTCGCGCGCAGTGCGCTCGCCGACTTCCCGCTGTCCAACGGCGCGGTTCGTTCGGTCCGGCTGCCGGTCGACAAGCGCGGCGGCCCGGCGGCGCCGGCTGCCAACGAACGCGTGGTGCCGGCCGCGCCCGCGTCGGGTGCTGCCGCCGCGAAGTAACGCGGGATCCCGCTCGGCGCGGCCGTCCGGCCGCGCCGGCCATGCCTTCCGTCACACCCCGATACCCAGCAGCGCCAGCGCGCCGAGCACGACGAACAGCACGGCCGCGATCGCGTGTACGAGCTTCGTCGGCAGGTGGTGCGCGAAGCGGTCGCCGAGCAGGATCGCGGGCACGTTCGCGAGCATCATCCCGAACGTCGTGCCGGCCACGACACCGATGTAGTCCTGGAAGCGCGCGGCCAGCGCGACGGTTGCGATCTGCGTCTTGTCGCCCATTTCCGCGAGGAAGAATGCGACGAGGGTCGCACCGAACACGCCGAGCCGCGAGCGGTTGGCATTGGCTTCGTCGGCATCGAGCTTGTCCGGCACGAGGATCCACAACCCCATCGCGATGAACGAGAACGCGAGCGCCCAGCGCATGATCGACGGCGTGACGAGCACGCCGAGCCACTCGCCGAGCGCGCCGGCGAAACCGTGGTTTACGAGCGTCGCGACGAGCACGCCGAGAATGATCGGCACCGGCTTGCGATAGCGCGCGGCCAGTACGAGGGAAAGCAGTTGGGTCTTGTCGCCGATTTCAGCGAGGGCGACGGCGCCGGTGGAGATCAGGAAGGCTTGGGACACGGATGGGGTTCCACGGGCCGATGTTGTGCGTGCGAGCGACGATCCACCGCGCGCCGGGCCCTGATGCGGCGCGCTGTGAACCATCGGTCTCGCCAGGCCTAGGTGGCTGCGTCCGCCATGGCCGTACGGCCAAGTCTGTTGACGGACGCCTCCGTCACGATGCGCGCCGGGAGCGCGGGACATCGAGCGGAGCGGCTACTCCCCAATGAGCGGCGAATTCTAGCACGGCGCGTTGCGCGCGGGAAAGCGGTTGGCGGGCGCAGCGCCCCGGGGTCGGGGCGGGGTTGGCCTACGGTAATTTCGGCGGCGCGCGGCCCGGCGCGCGCGGCGGTGGAGGCCCGCGCGTGCCGAGGCGAACCCCGGCAGGTCGTTACGCGGCAGGGCGGCGTGCCGCGCCGCGCTCGTGGACGAGTTGGCCGGCCGCATAGGTGCGATACACCGCACGGTCGTCGCCGAGCAGCGCGAACGCGAACAGCAGTTCCTCGAGCGAATCCGCGCGCTTCGTGCGGCGCGCGAGCAGCGGCGTGGCCTGCGGATCGAGCACGACGAAGTCGGCCTCGGTGCGCGGGGCGAGCGTGCCGACCGTGTCGGCGAGGTCGAGCGCCTGCGCGGCGCCGGCGGTTGCGAGCCAGAACATCCGCGTCGCGGTCAGGTGGTGGCCCGACAACCGCGCGACCTTGTGCGCTTCGTTCATCGTCTGCAGCATCGAGAACGACGTGCCGCCGCCGACGTCGGTCGCGAGCGTGACCGGCACGTCGTATTCGCCGGCCTTGTCGAAATCGAACAGCCCGCTGCCGAGGAAGAAGTTCGACGTCGGGCAGTGCGCGACGACGGTGCGCGTCTCGGCCATCCGGCGGCGGTCCTCGTCGTCGAGGTGGATGCAGTGGCCGTACACCGCGCGCGGGCGCAGCAGCCCGTAGCGGTCGTAGATGTCGAGATAGCTGCGATGGCCGGGGAATAGCTCGGCCACCCATTTCACCTCGTCGACGTTTTCCGCGACGTGGCTCTGCACGAACACGTCCGGATGGCGGCGCGCGAGTTCGCTGCACGCCTCGAGCTGCGCCTCGGTCGACGTCGGCGCGAAGCGCGGCGTGAGCGCGTACATCTGGCGGCCCTTGCCGTGCCAGCGGTCGATCAGCTCGGCACTGTCGTCATAACCCGATTGCGCGGTATCGCGCAGGAATTCGGGGCAGTTGCGGTCCATCAGCACCTTGCCCGCGATCATCCGCAGGTCGCGCGCATCGCTCGCCGCGAACAGCGCGTCGGCCGACTGCTTGTGCACCGTGCAATAGACGAGCGCGCTCGTCGTGCCGCACGCGAGCAGTTCGTCGACGAAGAAGTCGGCGACTTCGCGCGCATGCTCGGGATCGCCGAACTGGCGCTCGGTCGGGAACGTGTACTTGTCCAGCCATGGCAGCAGGCCCGGCGCCGGCGACGCGATCATGTCGGTCTGCGGATAGTGGATGTGCGTGTCGATGAAGCCGGGCACGATCAGCTTGTCGCGCAGGTCATGGACGATCGCGTCGCGCGCGAGCGTCGCGGCGAGCTGCGCGTACGGGCCGGCCGCGACGACCTTGCCGTCGTCGACGATCAGGAGGCCATCGGTCTCGTAATTCGCGGCCTGGCTCGATTGCGCCGGGTCGCCGTTGAAGGTCAGCAGCTGGGAACGGAAAGCGGTTTGCGTCATGACGAATGGTCCTGCATCAAGGTAAGGCGAACAGAAGAAAACGGGCGACGCCGCACGAGGGCAAGGCGGTGCCTGGCGAGCGGGTGCGGCACGCTGCGTGCGGCACGACCGGAAGCGATTGCGCGGGCGAACGTGGCGGCCGAAGCCGCCGGCGAGTGGTTGCCGGCGGGCCTCGCAGCCGTTGCGCCCACGACCGATGCGGTGGCGAGCGAAACGGCAAATCGCGACGGCAGGCACGCGCGAGCGCCGACGCACAGCGCCGCGGCCGCACGCTCACGCACGCGGTCGTCCCGGCGCAAGGCCGGGCCGGTGGTCGCGAAGCGGATGCCGTTGCCGTGTTTCATCTGTCAGCGTTCCTCGATGCGGGCCGTCACGCGGCCTGCCAGTACGCGTCGAGGCGCGCGTACAGTGCGTCGCGCTGCGCCGGTTCGATGAACGACGCCTCGAAGCCGTTGCGGATCACCGCATGGACTTCGGCATCCGTGAGTTGCAGCCCTTCGGCCGTCGCGAAGTAGTTTTCATTGACGTAGCCGCCGAAATAGGCCGGATCGTCGGAGTTGATCGTCACCGCGACGCCGCGATCGAGCAGCGCCTTCAGCGTGTGCTTCGCCATGTCGTCGAACACGCACAGCTTCAGGTTCGACAGCGGGCAGACGGTGAGCGCCGTGCGGGATTTCGCAAGGCGCTCGACGAGCGCCGGATCCTCGATGCTGCGCACGCCGTGGTCGATCCGGTCGACCTTCAGCACGTCGAGCGCTTCGTAGATGTACGCGGGCGGGCCTTCCTCGCCAGCGTGTGCGACGAGCTTCAGCCCGAGCGCGCGCGCCTTCTCGAACACGCGTGCGAACTTCGTCGGCGGATGGCCAAGCTCGGACGAGTCGAGACCGACGCCGATCAGGCGATGGCGATAGCGCTCGAACAGCGGCAGCGCGGATTCGAACGTCGCGAGCGCGTCCTCTTCGGACAGGTGGCGCAGGAAGCACAGGATCAGCTTGCTCGACAGCCCGCGTTGTTGGGCATCGGCGAGTGCACGCTCGATGCCCGCGACCACCGTCTCGATCGGCACGCCGCGCTCGGTGTGCGTCTGCGGATCGAAGAACAGCTCGGTGTGGACGACGTTGTCGGCGAGCGCGCGTTCGCAGTACGCGGCCGTCATGTCGTAGAAATCCTGCTCGGTCAGCAGCACGCTCGCGCCGGCGTAATAGATGTCGAGGAACGACTGCAGGTCGGTGAACGCGTATGCGGCACGCAGCGCGTCGATCGACTCGTACGCGAGCTTCACGCCGTTGCGCTGCGCGAGTGCGAAAATCAGTTCGGGCTCGAGCGAGCCTTCGATATGGATGTGCAGCTCCGCTTTCGGCGCGCGGGCAATCTTGTCCTTGAATGTCGGGGTCATGGCGTCGTTCTTGGTCGGTCAGTAGGTAGGGGAAGCCTGCGTGGACGCGTTCGCATTCGCGTTTGCCTCGACGGCCTGCAGCAATTGCGCAGCCACCGAGATCGCGATCACTTCGGGCGCCTTGTCGATGATGCCTTCGACACCGATCGGGCAGCGCATCCGCGCGACCTGGGCCGGGTCGATGCCGATGGCTGCAAGGCGATGATCGAACTGCGCGCGCTTCGCGTGCGAGCCGGTCATCCCGAAATACGCATAGTCGCCACGTCGCAGGATGCGCTCGGCCAGCACGAAATCGAGTGCGTGGTCGTGCGTCATCACGACGAAGTAGGACTGCGGCGGTGCGGCGTCGACCGCGTCGGCCGGGGCAGCGGCCGCTTCGATCGCGAGGTTGCCGATGCCGGCGAGCGCGTCGGCCGGCGGGAACACCGCATCGGGCCCGTCGATCCAGCGCACGTGGCACGGCAGCGTCGCCAGCACCTTCACGAGCGCGGTGCCGATGTGCCCGGCGCCGAACAGCACGACGGGGAACGCATACGGCGCGATCGTTTCGGTCATCAGCGACACGCCGCCGGTTTCCCACAGCAGGCAGTCGGCACGCGCGGCTTCCGATTCGGGCTCGCTCAACAGCGGCGCGCCCGGCGAGGGGCCGAATGATACGCTACGCACGGTCGCGACGCCGGCCGCGACACGCTTCGCGAGCGACATGATCCAGCCGAGATCGCCCACGTCGAGCCGCTCGAACGCGAGTACCACGGCGCCGCCGCAGCACTGGCCGAGACTCGGGCCGAGCGCGAGCCGTTCGAGCCGGCGTGCATGCGGCACGTGCGCGCCATCCTTGAGCAGATGCCGCGCGATCTCGATCGCCTTCCATTCCAGATGACCGCCGCCGATCGTATGGCGGGCCGTGTCGCGCGTGACGAGCATCTTGGTGCCGGCTTCGCGCGGCGCGGAGCCGTCGGTGTGCGCGACCGTCACGAGCACGGCCGCTTCGCCATGCGCGAGCAGTTGCTGCAGATCGCCGAGCCAGGCTTCCATCAGCACGCTCCGTTCGGGACGACGCGGCACGACACGCGGCGCGGGCTGGCGGGCGTGGCGGCAACGATGACGGACGGGAGCGAGGCGGGCCGGCCGCACGGCCGATGCAGTGCGGCGGCAGCGCGCGAACGGCGTGCGCGGACGGCCCCGCCGGATACGCGGACGCCATGAGGGTGACGGATGCGGATGGTTTGCGTTGTCATGATGAATCCAGTCGACATTGCGGATCGGGCGCGCGTTACGCAGGGGTGGTGAGACCGCCTGGCCTCGCGCACGTAGATCGCCATCCAGTCACGAAGATAGCACCGCAAGGCGACGGGAACATCGCCAGGCGGTGATCCGGGCTATCAGGAGGCGATCATGTCGATCATAGGCCCGCCGCGCGGGATCGGGGCGCCAATGCGTGCACATCGGGCCGAAACGCAGGCGTGGCGGGGCTGCGCGCGGAAGTCGCGCGATGCGCGTTCGCCCGGAGACCCGGGCGGCGGCGGGGTAGGTGTTTACGCGTGACGGGCCGGATGCGGCTCGTCGGGCTGGGCCGGCGGGCGCTCCGCAGCCGGGCGGTCACCGACCGGCGGTCGTGTGCGGCCCGCGCGAACGGGCCGCGCGCAGGCCGGTGCGAAACCGGCCGGTCAGGCCGCGAGCTTGCGGCGATGGCGCCAGAGGCTCGCGGCGACCGCGACCAGGATCACGGCGAAGGCGATCAGCGACCAGCCGGGCAGCAGGATGCCGAAGATCGGCGGGTAGACCGTCTCGCACAGCCCGGCGACCTTGAACATGCCCGGGAACCACTGCGCGGGCGGCAGGCTGTCGACGATCGGCTGCAGCGTGTCGAAACCGCAGCTGAAGCCCGGATTCATCTGGATCGACAGATGCCGGGCGGCCGTGCCGACGCCGCCGGCCGCGGCGATCGCGATCAGCAGCTCGAGCACCCAGACCCCGCGCCAGTTACGGATCCCGGCGGCCAGGAACGCGAAGATCCCGATCGCGCAGAAGAAGTAGCGCTGGATGATGCACAGCGGGCACGGATCTTCGTTCTTCACGTACTGCAGGTAGAGCGCACCGGCCAGCAGGGCGATGCACACCCATCCGAGCAGCATCAGCAGGCGGCGTTCGCGGCGGATGGCGAGCGTGTAGTCGTTCATGTCGGCGGGGTTCCTCGTGGGTCGGTCCGGAAAACAATCGCGCGATTTTAGCGCGAACGGTCTGGCACGAAACTGACAGCGCGCGTGCGGCAACCTGCCGCACCGCGCGTCGTGCCCGCCGACGCCCGCTCGGCGGCGCTCAGCGGATCGTGTTCAGCACGGCCTCGACCGCCTGGCCGATCGCGAGCAGCGCGTCGTCGCGATGCGGCGCGGCCGCGAGCATCAGGCCGACCGGCGCCGCGTCGCGCGGATGGCAGGGCAGCGACAACGCGCATGCGTCGAGGAAGTTGAACGCGCTCGGGTTGCGCAGGATCAGCGCGTTGGTGCGCGTGAAGGCATCGTCGTCCGCTTCGAGTTCGGCGATGCGCGGCGGCACGACCGGCACCGTCGGCGCGACGAGCGCATCGAAGCGCGACCAGACCGTGTGGGCCGCTTCGTCGAGCATCGCCATGCGCGCGGCGAGCAGGTCGAGATAGTCGGCCGCGCTCGCGGGTTCGCCCTTCAGGATCCGCGTGAGCACGCGCGGGTCGTACTGGTCGCGGTGCTTGGCGAGCAGCGGGCGATGCCACGCGTAGGCCTCGATCGGCGAGAAGCCGAAGCGGTTGACGTCCGGCAGCCGGTCGAGCGCGGGGAAGCGCACTTCCGTGACGATCGCGCCGGCGGCTTCGAGATGCTTGAGCGCGGCGTCGAGCGCGGCCGCGACGTCGGCATCGACGCCGTCCGTCACGTAGTTCGTCAGCACGCCGAGCCGCACGCCTTCGAGCGGCCGGGCGGCCGGCACGTGCGGTTCGAGGCCCGCGAGCATCCGGTCGACGAGCGCGCAGCAGGCGACCGTCAGCCCGATCGGGCCGAACGAGTCGAGCGTCGTCGACAGCGGCACGCCGCCTTGCGTCGGGATCCGGCTCGCGGTCGGCTTGAAGCCCGTCAGTCCGCACAGGGCGGCCGGAATGCGGATCGAGCCGCCCGTGTCGGTGCCGAGCGCGACGGCGGCCATCCCGTCGGCGACGGACGCGGCCGCGCCGGACGACGAACCGCCGGAAATCCGCGCGTCGCCCGGCACATCGCGGTGGTACGGCGAGCGCGGATGGCCGAAGTGCGGGTTCAGCCCGAGCCCCGAGAACGCGAACTCGCTCATGTTGGTGCGGCCGACCAGCACCGCGCCCGCGCGCTTGAGCCGCGCGACCGCGACCGCGTCGGTGCGCGCGGCCGGCGTGCCGTCCAGCACGCGCGAACCCGCGCGCGTCACCTGGCCCGCGACGTCGAACAGGTCCTTGACCGACACCGGAATGCCCGCGAGCGGCGACAGCACGGTGCCCGCCGCGCGCAGCCGGTCGTGGGCGTCGGCGGCCGCGCGCGCGTTGTCGGCATCGACTTCGGTGAAGACGACCGCGCCCTGGCCCGACGGATCGGCGATCCGGTCGAGCGCGGTGTCGACGAGCGCGCGGCTCGTGGTCCGGCCGGCGGCGAGGTCGGCGGCGAGCTGGGCGAGCGGGGGGAAGGGCGTGAAAGTGGTCATGGCGGCTCAGGGGCGAAGATGTTGAAGAAGCGTGGAGCGGAACGAATCGATATGACTTTCGACGGCCGCGCGTGCGCCGGCGGCGTCACGCGCGGACAGCCGATCGAACAGTTCGCGATGCTCGTGCTGGACGTCGGCGAGATGGTGAGGTTCGGACAGCGTGACGAACCAGAAGCGCAGCGAGCGCTCATGCAGCCCGCGCAGGATGTCGGCGAGGACCGCATTGCGCGCGGCCGCGGCGATCGCCTGGTGGAAGGCGCGGTCGAGTTCCATCATGCCTTCGACGTCGTGCGTGTCGACGCAGGCCTGCCCGTCGTCGAGCAGCGCGGCCAGGCGCGCGAGATCGTCGGGCGTTGCATGGCGCGCGGCGAGTTCCGCGCAGTGCGCTTCGTTGATGCGCCGCACGTCGATTACCGCGACGATGTCGTCGAGCGACAGCGGCTGCACCATCAATCCCTTGCGCGGCATCACGGACAGCAGCCCTTCGAGCACGAGCCGATGCACGGCCTGGTGCACCGGCGTGCGGCCGATGCCGGTGCGGGCGACGAGATCGGCTTCGTTGAGGGCGGCGCCGGGCTTCAGGCGCATCGTGATGATGTCGCGCTGGATCAGCGCATACGCGCGGTCGGCGAGGCTGGCCGTCGGTGCGGCCAGGTGCTCGCGGGTGACGTCGGTCAGGGCATTCATGCGGGATGCGGCGCGGCGGCTGGGCGGAGCGCGATCATGGCGCTGGCGGTCGGGAAGCGTGGACGATCCGTGGATATTATTGTGATATATCACTGGTGTCCAGTACTGGTGGTGCCGTATCAGCGTGGCCGGCGCGCGGGCGGGGACGCTCCCCGACGCAGTTCGCCGCCGATTTGCAACAATATCGACAGGATGTTGCAGGTTTGCCGCTCGATCGTGCGCTGAAGCATAATGAATCCTCGTTATCCATACGCGTGAGCGACGTACCAGACCATCGTCATGAGCGAAAACACGCCTTCCCCGGCCGGTCTGCCCGGCACCTCCTCCGTTTCTTCCGATTCACCCCGTACCGATCCGGCGAAAGCGCCCGATGCGCCGGCCGCCCAGGCCGCCGCGCAGAACGTCGCTGCTGACGGTGCGTCACCGGTTACGGCCGCGTCCGAGCCGGGCGCGCCCGGGGCGACAGGCGCCGCCATCGATGGCGCTGCCGCCGCCGCGCCGCCGAAGGCGGGAACGCCGCCCCCCGGATTCGGCGCGCAGCCTGATTTCGACACGCCGCGCCCGCCGCCCGCGAGCGCGCAGAATGCGCCGCCGGCCTATCTGAAGCAGAGCGACACGCCGTGGTCGGTATTCGGCCGGATCGTGGCCGCGCGCGCCCGCCGGCTGTTCGACCGTGCCGGCCAGCGCATCACGCAGCGCACGCTGCGCATCGGCGTGTCGGCGCGGATCTTCCATCCGGAACCGGGGGCGAAGGGGCTGCGAGGCAAGACGCTCCAGTACCTCGAGGAATCGATCGCGCACTGGGTCATGTCGCGCGACGTGCTCGTGTTCATGATTCCGACCGTCGGCCATCAGGGCATGATTCACCCGAGCAACATCCGCCTGCGCGACTACGCGAAGCATCTCGACGGCCTGCTGCTGCAGGGGGGCGCCGACGTATCGCCGCAAACCTATGCCGCGTCCGACGCCCGCCCCGAATGGCCGGGCGATCGCGTGCGCGACATGTACGAGCTCGAGCTGCTGCACGAGTTCGTTGAATCCGGCAAACCCGTTCTCGGCGTGTGCCGCGGCTGCCAGCTGATCAACGTCGCGTTCGGCGGTTCGCTGTACCAGGACATCGCCACCGACGTGCCGACCGCGAATGCGCACGTGAGCGAGCATTACGACCAGCATCGTCACGCGATCCGCTTCCCGGATTCGTCGACGCTTGCGAGCATGTTCCCGGGGCGCAGCGAAGCGATCGTCAACTCGATCCACCATCAGGCGATCCGCGATCTCGGCCGCGATCTGAACATCGAGGCCGTGTCGGCCGGCGACGGGATCATCGAAGGCATTCGCCATCGCCGTTCGCCGTTCGTCGTCGGCGTGCAGTGGCACCCGGAGTTCCATCGTGCCGGCGGGTCGGAGCTGCTCGACTGCACGCCGCTGCTCGATGCATTCCTGCGCGCGGCGCGCGAAACCCGCCTGTAGCAAGCCGCATGCTTCGCGTCGTACGACGGCCGGCCGCATCCCGACAAATTCGAGATGCGGCCGTTTCGTTTTGAACGATAATCGCGAGTTCCGATTCGTTTGCCGGAGTCTGACGTTGGCTTTCCGAAATTTTTCCCCTGCACGATGCGCGACGTGGATCGTTGCGCTGGCTGCCTGCGCGCAAGCGGGCGTGGCCTGGTCCGCTGACGCGACGGCGCCCACCGCCGGTACGCGTCCGGCGGTCACGAGCCTGCGTGGCGACACGGCGGCATCCGCCACGGCTGCGACGGATGCCGCCGCACGAGGCAACGTCGCGGAGCTGACGCAGATGCTGCACGACGGCCGGATCGTCGAGATGCGCACGACGTACAACGGCAGCTACGGTGCGAGCCTGATGTTCGACCCGCGCGAGATGACGTACTACGTCGCGCTGTTCCAGGACAAGCATCTGTGGCGCGTGATCCGGTCGCAGGAAAAGACCCGCGCCGAGATGGTCTATGCGAACTTCGTTCAGCAGACCGTACAACTCGCCGATATCGAGATCCGCCGTACCGAGCTGGACGCGCAGAAGGCGTTTCTCGAGCGCGTGATCGCGCTGCAGGCGAATCGTGCGCAGCAGTTGCAGGCCGACCTGAGCGTAGCGCGTAGCCAGCAGGCTGAAGTCGCGCAGCGGCAGCGCTCGGCGCAGGAGCAGGCGCAGGCGCTGCAGGTCGAGAAGCGGGCTGCACAGATGCAGCTGCGCGATCTGCAGGAGCAGGTGCGACAGCTCGAGAAGCAGACCGAGACGGGGCTGCCCGCGCACAAGTAACGAGTCGTCAGACGGACGCAGAGACGAGCAAAACCCGGCGAAGCAAGCTTCGCCGGGTTTTTTCATGGCCGGCCGTTAGCGCGCGAATGCGCCCGGCGTATCGGTCAGGCGGCGGTGGGACAGCTGTGCCGTCCAGTCCACGCCGGTGGCGGGCGCGTGCGTTGCAGGGACAGGCTCGGTAGCGCGCAGCGCGCTCGCCATCGCGATCAGCGTGAGCGGATCGTCGAGCGTGTCGCGCATGTCGCCAGTTGCACGCGGCAATGCGGCGAGCCGATCGCGGGTGCGGGTGTCGACCGTGCTGCCGCTGATCGGCGGTCGCGTGGCCATCCGCATCACGGTTGGTGTTCGGACCGGCGCCGCCGCCATGCGCGTGCCGCTGGAACGAGGCGATGCGGCAGTGGCGGTCGGCGGTACGCTGGACGTTGCCGTTGGACGAAGCGAGGCGGGAGGACGCGCAACCTGGTGCATGGCCGGCAGGGGCTCGGCCGTTGTCGCGACAGGCGCTGCCATCTTGCGCGGCGAAGGCGCGCTCGTCGACGTACTCGGCTGAACTGCAGCGACCCGCACGGCAGCGGAGGACGACGTCGCGTGATCCGGTACGCCACCGGCCGCGTGAATCGCGTAGGCAGGCCCGAACCCTGCAATCGGTTCATACGTGGCAATCAGCCAGCCGATGATGCCGAGCGCGCCGATACTCCAGCAGATCGCGTACTTCGCACGCCGGTCGCGAAAGCCGCCGGCGATACGGGGGAAGCTCGGGGCCGCAGCGGCAGGCCGTGCAACCGGCGACCCGGCACGCGTCGGTGCCGACGCCGTGATCGGCAGCGGCTGCCAGTGGCATGCGCGGTGCGGCCGGTCCACGTCGATGCAGGACGTCGTCAGTGTCGCGAGGCAGTGCTTGCCGGGCCGCGCACCGGGGGCGCCGCGAAAGGTCCAGTCGCGGCCGAGCGACGGCACGTGATCGAGCGGAGCGACGCGGGGGCGGGCGAGTGCGCCTGCAACGGGGACGAGGGACGATGGAGTCATGAGGGCGGGGCGCCATGCGACACGGGCATCCGTGCCGGTGCGGCGCGGATATGTCGTCGCAAATCGAGACATTGTCGTCAGCCGGCGAAGGCTGGTCGATCAGATCAATCTGATTTTTGCTGCCGTTTCGGGGCGACTTGTACGAGGAGAACGTCGCGACCGCACCGGCAGGGGCGACACAAGGCAAATGTCGGCTTGGCGTGGCATGATGCGTGAACCATGCCGGTGCGCGCGTCGTTGCGCGGTGCGCCGCCGGCGGGCAGCGATGCCCGTGCGCGCCGGCCCGGCGCCGCGTGCGTCGTCGGATCCATGCGGCGCGGATTCGCGCCATCCGAGCTGAGCGAGAAAAACATGTCCACAGCGTCACCCGCCATCGCGCAGGAATCGAAAGTCCGCACCGTGTTCCGGGTCGTCAGCGGCAACTTCCTGGAAATGTACGACTTCATGGTCTACGGCTATTACGCGTCGGCCATCGCGAAAACCTACTTTCCGAGCGGCAATGCATTCGCGTCGCTGATGCTGTCGCTGTCGGTGTTCGGCGCGGGCTTCCTGATGCGGCCGGTCGGCGCAATCGTGCTCGGCGCGTACATCGACCATCACGGCCGCCGCAAGGGGCTGATCCTGACGCTCGGCCTGATGGCGATCGGCACGCTCGCGGTGGCCGCGATACCCGGCTATGCGACGATCGGCGTGCTCGCGCCGGTGCTCGTGCTGCTCGGCCGGCTGCTGCAGGGCTTCTCGGCCGGCGTCGAACTCGGCGGCGTGTCGGTCTACCTGTCGGAGATCGCGACGAAGGGGCACAAGGGGTTCTATACGTCGTGGCAGTCGGGCAGCCAGCAGGTGGCCGTCGTGTTCGCCGCGCTCGTCGGCGTGCTGCTGAACCGCGCACTGCCGGCCGAGGAGATGACCGCGTGGGGCTGGCGCATTCCGTTCCTGATCGGCTGCCTGATCGTGCCGTTCCTGTTCCTGATCCGTCGTTCGCTGAAGGAGACCGACGAGTTCCTCGCGAAGCGTCATCGTCCGACGATGGGCGAGATCATGCGTTCGATGCTCGATAACTGGGGCGTCGTGGTGGCGGGCATGGGGATGGTGATCATGACGACGGTGTCGTTCTACATGATCACCGCCTATACGCCGACGTTCGGCAAGGAGGTGCTGCACCTGTCGTCGCTCGATGCACTCGTCGTGACCGTCTGCGTGGGGGTCTCCAATCTCGTGTGGCTGCCGCTGTCCGGTGCGTTGTCCGACCGCGTCGGTCGCCGCCCGGTGCTGATCGCGTTCACGGTGCTGACGCTGTTGACGGCGTACCCGGCCGTGCTGTGGCTCGTCGGCGATCCGTCGTTCCTGCGGCTGCTCGCGGTCGAGCTGTGGCTGTCGTTCCTGTACGCGTCGTACAACGGGGCGATGGTCGTTGCGCTGACCGAAGTGATGCCGGCCGACGTGCGCACGGCCGGTTTCTCGCTGGCATACAGCCTGGCGACGACGATCGGCGGCTTCACGCCCGCGATCTCGACGCTGCTGATTCATCAGACCGGAAACAAGGCGGCGCCGGGGTTGTGGCTGAGCGTTGCCGCGATTTGCGGGCTGATCGCGACACTCGTGCTGTATCGCACGTCCGAGGCGCGCAACCAGTACAAGGCGGCCTGACCGGCAGCGGTATGACGCGCGGCGCCGGCCGCACACCATGCAATGAAAAAGGGAGCGCGGCGCGCTCCCTTTTTTCGTGTGCGTTCAGGCTTCGCGC
The DNA here is from genome assembly GCF_002223205.1 of Burkholderia sp. AU27893. Lineage (NCBI taxonomy): Bacteria > Pseudomonadati > Pseudomonadota > Betaproteobacteria > Burkholderiales > Burkholderiaceae > Burkholderia > Burkholderia sp. AU27893. Next base: position 1,110,497 of record NZ_NKFD01000001.1, read on the forward strand.
AGCATGCCGGCGACCGCGGCCGCCACGTCGTGCCATTCGCCCGGCGCCGGCTGGCGCGCGAGCCTGGCCTGCGGATACCACGGGCAGTCGTCGCCGGTGAACCAGCGCCAGTCGGGCGCGAACGGCAGCATCACCCACAGCGGCTTGCCGAGCGCGCCGGCGAGGTGCGCGACCGCCGTATCGATCGTGACGACGCCGTCGAGCCGATCGATCAGCGCGGCCGTGTCGGCAAAGTCGTTCAGCCGGCCGTCGAGCCGATGCACGCGCGGATGCGCGTCGACGCGCGCGCGTTCGTCGTCGTCGAGTGCGGGCTGCAGCACGATCCAGTCGATGTCCGGCAGCGCGAGCAGCGGTGCGAGCGCGTCGAACGGCATCGAACGGTTTTCCTGCGCCTGCCGGCGCCCCGACCACGCCAGGCCGAACTTGCGCTTCGATTGCCCGCCGAGCGAGCCGCGAAAGCGCCGGCCGGCGCCGTCGGGGGCGTCGAGGTAGCGCGAGCCCGCGACGATGTCCTCCTTCGTCTGAAGCCCGAGCAGGAACGGCAGGCTCATCAGCGTGCACGCGACATCCGCGGCAGGCGGTCTTGCCGCGCCCAGCGCGACGAGCGTCACGCGCCAGCGCGCCGCGGCCGGCGCCAGCAGCGTAACCAGTTCCGGCTGGACTTCGAGCACGACGCGCGCGCAGCGTGCGCGGGCGAGCGGCACGAAGCGGACGAACTGCAGCGTGTCGCCGAAGCCCTGTTCCGCGCGGATCAGCAGCGTGCGCGACGCAATCGGCTCGCCTTGCCAGCGCGGCAGCGTGCCGAGCGGCGTCGCGCCGGGCGTGTCGTGGCGGGCTTCGTACGCGGGCAGGCCGCGCGTGAAGTCGCCGAGCGTCAGCAGCGTGACCGCGCGGTGCAGCCGTGCCAGCGTGAGATCGGGCGCGACGCGCAGTGCCTGGTCGAAAGCGCGCAGCGCCATCTCGTGCGCACCGAGCGCGTGATGGGCGTTGCCGAGATTCAGCCACGCCAGGCTGAACGACGGATCGAGACCGACCGCACGCTCGTAGTAGGGCAGCGCGTCGCGGTGGCGGCCCTGCGCGCTCAGTGCGTTCGCGAGCCCGAACAGTGCGAGCGGAAACGACGGATGCAGTGCGAGCGCGGCTTCGAACGCGGCGGCCGCCTCCGCATGCCGGCCGACCGCATCGAACGTGTTGCCGAGATTGAAATGGGCGGCGACGAAGCGCGGCTGCGCGGCGATCGCCGCCTGGAAATGCGCGATTGCGTCGTCGGCACGGCCCATCGCGTTCAGCGCCATCGCGAGGTTGTTGTGCGCGCCCGCATGCCCGGGCCGCAGCTCGAGCGCGCGATGGAACGCGGCGAGCGCGTCGTCGTGGCGGCCGAGCGCGTTCAGCGCGTTGCCGAGATTGTTGTGGATCGATGCATCGTCGGGCGTGAGCCGCAGCGCGCGGCCGAATGCATCGATCGCATCGTCGTGGCGCTGCAGCGCCGCATACGCGTTGCCGAGGTTGTAGTGCGCGAGCGGAAATTCGGGCGCGAGCGTCAGCGCGTTGCGAAAGCGGTCGACTGCTTCGTCGAGCCGGCCGAGCGCCTTCAGCGCGTTGCCGAGATTGAGCTGCAGCGCGGCGTCGCCCGGCCGCAGCGCGACGGCGCGGCCGACGAGATCGGCCGCCTCGGCGTGCTGGCCCTGCTGGTGCCGCAGCACGCCGAACAGATGCAGCGCGTCGGCGTCGGCGGGATTGGAGGCGAGCGCGTTGCGATAGCCGTGCTCGGCCTCGGCGAGGCGGCCCGCGCGGTGTGCGGCATACGCCCGGTCGAATGCGGAATCCATAACGCGATAACTGACGGAAAGCGCGTATTTTCCCACACCGCGCGGGGGGGCCGCGCGTCGGCCGATCGGCATATGGCCCCGTCACGCGGAGCGGCGTAGACTTGCAGGATCGCGTGTCATCGAGGTTCTCATGGCTGACACACTGCCCGATATCCCGCCCGTGCTGATCGTCGGCGCGGGGCCGACCGGCCTTGCCGCGGCGATGAGCCTCGCGCGAGCCCGCGTGCCGGTGCGCATCATCGATCGGCTCGCCGCACCAGCGCCGTATTCGCGCGCGATCGGCATCCAGGCGCGCACGCTCGAATTGCTCGAGCAGCATCGCGCGGTCGAACCATTTCTCGCGCTCGGTCATCGTGCCCATGCGGCCGCGCTGCATGCCGACGGCCGCGTGATCGCGCGGCTCGATTTCGATCCGTTGCAAACGCGCTATCCCTACCTGCTGTTTCTCGACCAGACCGTCACCGAGCGCCTGCTTGCCGACCATCTGGCCCGGCTCGGCGTGACGGTCGAGCGCGGCGCGACGCTGACCGCGTGCGAGGCGGGTGGTGCGTCGCTCGACGTGTCGATCCGCTGCGCCGACGGCCGCGACGAATCGTTCGCGCCGTCGTACCTGATCGCTGCCGACGGCGCACACAGCACGGTCAGGCATCTGCTCGGCCTGGGCTTTGCCGGGCATGCGTTCGAGCAGACCTTCCTGCTCGCCGATTTCGCGGCCATACCCGACTGGCCGGACGAAGAGATCCACCTGTTCACGACATCCGACGGCATCGCCGGCCTGTTTCCGATGGGCGGTGGACGTTACCGGCTCGTGGCCGACCGGCCGCCCGGCAGCGACGCGTCGCCCGATGCGCCGACCCCGTCGCTCGCGGAATGCGACGCGATCGTGCGTGCCCGTGCCGGCGTGTCGATCTCGCCGAGCGATCTCGCGTGGTCGTCGTATTTTCATCTGCACAGCCGGATGGTCGACCGGCTGCGTCACGGCCGCGTGTTCTTCGCGGGCGACGCCGCGCACGTCCACAGCCCGGCCGGCGCGCAGGGCATGAACACCGGCATCCAGGAGGCGTTCAATCTCGGCTGGAAGCTCGCGCGCGTGCTGGGCGCGGGCACGCCCGAGCGGTTGCTCGACACGTATCACGCGGAGCGTCATCCGATCGAGCGCGACGTGTTGCGGCAGACCGGTTTCGTCACGCAGATCGTCGAAGCCGAGCGTGGCGCGATGAAGCTGCTGCGCGATCACGTCGTGCCGGTGCTGGCGTCGTTCGGGCCGATGCGCGACGCGGTGCGGCGCACGGTCAGCGAGCTCGGCGTGCAGTACCGGAAGAGTCCGCTGACGCTCGAGCGCGTGCTCGATGGCGGGCCGCGCGCAGGCGAGCGGGCACCCGACGCGCACGTGCGGGTGCTCGACGGGCCGCTCGGTCAGGCGCCCGGAACGGCGCGACTATACGATCTGCACGATCCAGCGAGCTTCACGTTGCTGCTGCTGGAAGAGCCGGTGAATGCCGACACCGGCGCGGTGCCGCCGATGCCGGCCGATGCGCAGGCGCTCGTGCAGGGGCTCGACCGGATCATGCCGGATGCGGTGCGCGTCTGGCGCGTCACCGATGCCGAAGGCGGCGATACCGGGCTCGCGCAGGAATACGGCCGCTCGCGGCCGTCGTTTTACCTGCTGCGCCCGGATGGTTACGTCGCCGCGCGCGGGCGCACGGCGACCGACGCAAACGCGCTGCTGCGCCATTGCGAAAGCTGGTTCGCGGGCATGTCGCGGTCCGCGTAGCGGTGCCGTCAGGCGCTCGCCGCGGCGGGTACGAGCGACGCGCGGTGCGCGGCGATCGCGTCGCGCACGATCGGTGCCGCACGTTGCCCGGCCTCGCTCGACGGATCGTCGAGCGCCGCGAGCAACGCGCGGCGCATGCGCGGTTCCCAGAAGCGCCGGATATGGTCGGCGATGCCGGTCAGCGCTTCGTCCCGATCGGGCATCGATTCGAAGAACGCGCCGATCTGGTTGGCCATGTCGACCAGGTGTCCGTTGTCCATCGCTTCCTCACTTGCCTGTCGACACGCCGGCGGTCGCGGCTTCGCGGCGCTCGAGCAGGTCGAGCTGCTCCGCGTTGAAGCGCGCATACGCTTGCTGCCAGTCGGACGGCTGCGCGACGGGCAGCACCTGCACGGCCGTCACCTTGTACTCGGGGCAGTTCGTCGCCCAGTCCGAGCTGTCCGTCGTGATCACGTTCGCGCCCGATTCGGGGAAGTGGAACGTCGTATAAACGACACCCGGCTGCATGCGTTCAGTCACGAGCGCGCGCAGCACCGTCTGCCCCGCACGCGACTCGATGCCCACCCAGTCGCCGCTGTGGATACCGCGGTCCTGCGCGTCGTGCGGATGAATCTCGAGGCGATCCTCTTCGTGCCACCGCACGTTCTCGGTGCGGCGGGTCTGCGCGCCGACGTTGTACTGCGACAGGATGCGGCCCGTCGTCAGGATCAGCGGATAGCGCTGCGTGACTTTCTCCGGCGACGCGATGAACTGCGTGATCACGAACTTGCCCTTGCCGCGCACGAATGCGTCGATGTGCATCGTCGGCGTGCCTTCCGGCGCGTGCTCATTGCACGGCCACTGAATGCTGCCGAGCGTGTCGAGCTTCGCGTAGGACACACCCGAGAAGGTCGGCGTGAGCCGCGCGATTTCGTCCATGATTTCCGACGGATGCGCATAGTCCATCTCGTAGCCGAGCGCGCGCGACAGCATCAGCGTGACTTCCCAGTCCGCGTAGCCCGCGAGCGGCGGCATCACCTTGCGCACGCGCGAGATGCGGCGTTCCGCGTTCGTGAACGTGCCGTCCTTCTCGAGGAACGACGAGCCGGGCAGCAGCACGTGCGCGTATTTCGCGGTCTCGTTCAGGAAGATGTCCTGCACGACGATGCATTCCATTGCCGACAGCGCGGCCGCGACGTGCTGTGTATTCGGATCCGACTGGACGATGTCCTCGCCCTGGCAGTAAAGCCCCTTGAAGCTGCCGTCGAGCGCCGCGTCGAACATGTTCGGGATGCGCAGCCCCGGTTCCGGTTGCAGCTTCGCCGACCACGCCGCTTCGAACTGCGTGCGCACGACCTCGTCGCCGATGTGCCGGTAGCCGGGCAGTTCGTGCGGGAACGAGCCCATGTCGCACGAGCCCTGCACGTTGTTCTGGCCGCGCAGCGGATTGACGCCGACGCCTTCGCGGCCGATGTTGCCGGTCGCCATCGCGAGGTTCGCGATGCCCATCACCGTCGTCGAGCCCTGTGCGTGTTCGGTCACGCCCAAGCCGTAATAGATCGCCGCATTGCCGCCCGTCGCATAGAGGCGCGCGGCTTCGCGTACCAACTCGGCCGGCACGCCCGTCACGTCGGCGGTCGCTTCGGGCGAGTTGTCGGCTCGCGAGACGAACTCGCGCCATTGCTCGAATGCACGCGTCTCGCAGCGCTCGGCGACGAATGCGTCGGCGACGAGCCCTTCGGTGACGATCACGTGCGCGAACGCGTTGACGATCGCGACGTTGGTGCCGGGACGCAGTTGCAGGTGGTGCGTGGCCTTTACATGCGGGCCGTCGACGACGTCGATGCGGCGCGGATCGATCACGATCAGCTTCGCGCCTTCACGTACGCGCCGCTTCAGCCGGGAGCCGAACACCGGGTGGCCGTCGGTCGGGTTCGCGCCCATCACGACGATCACGTCGGCCTGGCCGACCGATGCGAACGTCTGCGTGCCGGCCGATTCGCCGAGCGTTGTCTTGAGGCCATAGCCCGTCGGCGAGTGGCACACGCGTGCGCAGGTGTCGACGTTGTTGTTGCCGAACGCGGCGCGCACCAGCTTCTGCACGAGGTAGGTTTCCTCGTTCGTGCAGCGCGACGACGTGATGCCGCCGATGGAATCGCGGCCGTACTTGTCCTGCAGCTTGCGGAATTGCGTTGCCGCGTAGGTGAGCGCTTCGTCCCAACTGACTTCGCGCCACGGGTCGGTGATCTTCTCGCGGATCATCGGCTTCGTGATGCGGTCCTTGTGCGTCGCATAGCCCCACGCGAAGCGTCCCTTCACGCACGCGTGACCCTCGTTCGCGAGGCCGTTCTTGTGCGGCGTCATGCGCACGACCTGCGTGCCCTTCATCTCGGCCTTGAACGAGCAGCCGACGCCGCAGTATGCGCAGGTCGTGACGACCGAGTGTTCGGCCTGCCCGAGTTGCACGACGGATTTTTCCTGCAGCGTGGCGGTCGGGCAGGCGGCGACGCACGCGCCGCACGACACGCATTCCGACGCCATGAACGATTCGCTTTCGCCGGCGGCCACGCGCGATTCGAAGCCGCGTGCGGCGATCGTCAGCGCGAACGTGCCCTGCGTTTCCTCGCAGGCGCGCACGCAGCGGTTGCAGACGATGCACTTCGACGGGTCGTACGTGAAGTACGGATTCGATTCGTCCTTTTTGTCGCGCAGGTGATTCGCACCGTCGAAGCCGTAACGCACCTCGCGCAGCCCGACCACACCGGCCATGTCCTGCAGCTCGCAGTCGCCGTTGGCTGGGCAGGTGAGGCAGTCGAGCGGATGGTCGGAGATGTACAGCTCCATCACGTTGCGACGCAGCGACTGCAGCCGGTCCGACTGCGTGCGCACCTTCATGCCCGCTTCCGCAGGTGTCGTGCACGACGCCGGATAACCGCGCCGGCCTTCGATCTCGACGAGGCACAGCCGGCACGAGCCGAACGGTTCGAGCGAATCGGTCGCACAGAGCTTCGGGACGTTGACGCCGGCTTCGATCGCCGCACGCATCACCGACGTGCCGGCCGGCACCGTGACCGGCTGGCCGTCGATTTCGAGCGTGACGTCGGTATCGGCATGCCGTTGCGGCGTGCCGTAGTCGGTATCGTCGAACGGATCGAGGGCACGCGCCTGCGCAGCGCTCTTGCACGCGCATTGGCCCGAGCCGCAGCCGCCTTGGCGGACGTTGTTCGTGTCGAGGGACATGCAGGGCTCCTTCTGGGTCAGGCCGCAGCCTTGACCGGACCCGACGCGGCAGGTTTGCCGGCAGCGAGCCCGAAATCTTCGGGGAAATGGTCGAGCGCGGACAGCACCGGGTAGGGTGTCATGCCGCCCATGGCGCACAGCGAACCGGCCAGCATCGTGTCGCACAGGTCGCGCAGCAGCGTGACCTGCCGCTCAGACGTATCGCCGTGGCGAATGCGTGCGATGGTCTCGACGCCGCGCGTCGAACCGATCCGGCACGGCGTGCACTTGCCGCACGACTCGATCGCACAGAACTTCATCGCGTATTCGGCGAGCTCGGCGAGGTTCGACGTGTCGTCGTGCAGCACGATGCCGCCGTGGCCGACCACCGCGCCGATCGCCGTATACGCTTCGTAGTCGAGCGGCACGTCCCACTGGTGGTCGGGCAGGTAGGTGCCGAGCGGGCCGCCCACCTGCGCGGCACGTGCGGGCCGGCCGCTGGCCGTGCCGCCGCCGAAATCGAACAGCAGTTCGCGCAGCGTGACCCCGAACGCGAGTTCGACGAGGCCGCCGTGGCGGATGTTGCCGGCGAGCTGGAACGGCAGCGTGCCGCGCGAGCGGCCCATCCCGTAATCGCGATAGAACGCGGCGCCGCGCGCGAAGATCACGGGCGCCGTTGCGAGCGTGATCACGTTGTTGATGACGGTCGGCTGGCCGTACAGGCCGGCGAGCGCGGGCAGCGGCGGTTTCGCGCGCACGACGCCGCGCTTGCCTTCGAGCGATTCGAGCAGCGCCGTTTCCTCGCCGCACACGTACGAGCCCGCGCCTTTCGCGACGTGCAGCTCGAACGCGTGCGCGGAGCCGAGCACGTGCTCGCCGAGCCAGCCGGCTTCGCGTGCACGGACGATCGCGGCTTCGAGCGTGGCGATCGCGTGCGGGTATTCGCTGCGTACGTAGATGTAGCCGACCGTCGCGCCGGTCGCGACGCCCGCGATGATCATCCCTTCGATCAGGCAGTACGGGTCGCACTCCATGAGCAGGCGGTCGGAGAAGGTGCCCGAATCGCCTTCGTCCGCATTGCAGACGATGTATTTCTGCGTGGCGCGTGCTTGTCGCACCGTGCGCCACTTGATGCCGGCCGGGAACGCCGCACCGCCGCGGCCGCGCAGCCCCGATTCGATCAATGTTTCGCACGCGGCATCGCCGTCGAGCGCGAGCGCGTTCTTCAGGCCGGCGAGGCCTTCGTATCGCAGGTAGTCGTCGATCGACAGCGGGTCGGTCAGGCCGATGCGGGCGAACGTGAGACGCTGCTGGCGCGCGAGATAGGGCAGCGCGTCGACGAGGCCGACGCCGCTCGGATGCGTGCCGCCTTCGAGCCAGTTTGCGTCGAACAGGGCCGGCACGTCGGCGGCCGACAGGTTCGCATAGCCGACGCGGCCGGCGGCCGTGCCGACCTCGACGAGCGGCTCGAGCCACAGCAGCCCGCGCGAACCGTTGCGGACCAGTTCGATGGCGATGCCGCGGCGTTCGGCTTCCGCCTCGATCGCGGCGGCGAGCGCGTCGGCGCCGAGCGCCAGCGCGGACGAATCGCGCGGGACATGGACGCGGGTCGTCATGCGGCCTCCGGGGTGCGGGCGACGGCGTCGGCAAGCAGCGCGTCGAATTTTTCCGGCGTGACCTTGGCATGCAGCACGCCATTGACCGTCAGCGACGGCGACTGCGCACACAGTCCGAGGCAGTAGACCGATTCGAGTGCGACGTCACCGGGGGCATGCGCATCGGCGGCATCGCCGTGCGCCGTATCGAACCGGCAACCCGTGCGGGCTTCCGCATGCGCGGCCAGCGCTTCGCAGCCCATGCTGCGGCACGCTTCGGCGCGGCACATCTGGATCGTCACGCGGGCGGGCGGCGCGGTGCGGAAGTGGTGGTAGTAGGTCAGGACGCCATGCACTTCGGCGCGCGACAGGTTGAGTGCGCGGGCGAGCGGCGCGACGCAGCCTGGCGGCACGTAACCCGCGTCGTCCTGGATCGCGTGCAGGATCGCCACGAGCGACCGGCCGGCGCGTGCATGGCGCTCGACGAGCGCGTCGGGCGCTTGGGAATTCGGGGACATCTTGTGCTCCTCCAAAGTCTCATATGCGCTCGATGTTCATATAGTGCGCATCGCAACTTCGTTCTGATTGATTTTAACCAACGATAAGCGGAAGATTTGGCGGTCGCAATAGGAAATCGGAGTGCATAATTGATTCGCATCGAATGCGACGCGTATCTGACCGTACGCGACACGGAAGGCCGTGCGGCCAGCCTGTCGGATGTTGCGCCGTTGCTCGAACTCGTGGCCGACACGGGCAGCATTGCGCAGGCCGCGCAAGCGAAAGGGCTGTCCTACCGGCACGCATGGGGCATGCTGCGTGCGCTGGAGGCGTGCATCGGCGGGGAACTGATCGAAACCGCGCGCGGCAAGGGCTCGACGCTGTCGGCGCTCGGGCAGGCCGTCGTCGAAGCGCAGCGCCTCGCGCGCAGCCGGCTCGACGGGAACCTGCGCACGCTGGCCGCCGAAGTGGCGAGCGACCTGAACCGGCGGCTCGCGCAGCGCGACGGCGCCGTGCGGATCCATGCGTCGCACGGCTACGCGGTCGCGACGCTCGTCTCCGCGCTGGTCGATGCGCAGGCGGCTGTCGACATCAAGTATCGCGAGAGCGTCGAGGCCGTGCAGGCGCTTGCCCGCGGCGAATGCGACCTGGCCGGCTTCCATCTGCCGCGCGGCGCGTTTCGCGCGCAGTGCGCGCAGATCTACCGGCCGTGGCTCGACGATACGCGCCACGTGCTGATCCACCTGACGCGGCGCCAGCAGGGGCTGTTCATTCCGCGCGGCAACCCGAAGCAGGTTCGCGGGCTCGCGGATCTCGCGCGCCATGACATCCGCTTCGTCAACCGTCAGCCGGGGTCGGGCACGCGCATGCTGCTGGATCTCGCGCTGCGCGCGATCGGCATCGATCCCGAGCGCATCGACGGCTACGCGTCGGCCGAGCTCACGCATTCGGCGATCGCGGCGTTCGTCGCGAGCGGGATGGCCGATCTCGGTTTCGGCGTCGAGCCGGCCGCCCATCATTTCGGGCTCGATTTCATCCCGGTCGTCGATGAAGACTATTACTTCGCATGTGAGCGCGCGCGGCTCGACGCGCGGCCGCTCGCCGGTGTGCTGGCGCTGCTGCGCGATGCGCGCTTTGTCGAGCGCGTCGCGCATCTCGACGGCTACGATCCGGCTGCGTGCGGAACGCTGACGAGCATCGCGTCGGGGCTGGCCGGCGGCGACGGCGCGGGCGTGCCGGCGGGCAATTCCCGGTAACGCGGACGCACTCGAACCGCGATGCAGCAGCAAGGGATTTGCGCTACGCTTGCCGCTTGACCAACGTTCCAACAAGTACGCCGTTCAAGCGTCATCCCGCCATGAAATTTTCCGTTCCCCTCACCGCGGCAGTGTTGACCGCGGGGCTGCTGGCCGCTGTTTCGCCGTTTGCGCTCGCGCAGAATTCGCCCGGTGTGCCCGGCGGTATCCTGAGCGAACAGTTTCGCCTGAACGAGCATCCGCAGATGCCGTTCGCGGCGTCCGCGCCGTCGCAGAAATACCAGAGCGGCAAGAAGTCGGCCTTGCGCCGCAAGGGTGACCTGGGGGACCCCAACGGCTGCAATCTGAAGTGTCCGATGGATAGCCGGTAACCTGGCCGACGGGCGCGTCCGAACGAGAGGGCCGCCTGCAGTGCCGATTCGATCGGCGGGTGTTGCGCGCGCATGTCGACCTGGCTGTGCGATTGGTGATGGCAGGAGTCCCGTACGATTCCGATTTTGTCCGAGCCCCGCGAAGCGTTGCCGCTTAGCGGGGCTTTTGCTTTCCGTCGAATCGTCATGCGATGCGATACCGGGCGATGAAGAGGAGGTGCGTTGCCGGCCTGGCGGCTGATTTAGGGTTAACCCGTAAATCAGGAAGGATGTCTTCCAGAAACCTGCCTTATTCTTAAGCATCCGCCTACATAAACTTCGGGTTGTCAGCGATGAACAAGGTGTTCACCGCGAACACGGACAAATCTGGAGGTAGGTCATCATGAAATCGCTCGTTCAAGCTGTTGTCGTTGCTGCCGCTCTCGTTGCCCCGGTCGTGTCGTTCGCCCAGTCGGGTTCGGCGATCACCCGCGCGCAGGTCCGTGCCGAACTGGTCCAGCTGCAGCAGGCTGGTTACAACTCCGCTCGCGGTGAAGATCCGCACTACCCGGAGGCGATCCAGGCTGCCACCGCGCGTGTTGCGGAGCAGCAGCGTGCCGCGCTGGCGCAAGCGCAAGGCGCCGACGCGAGCGGTTACGGCGCACAGGCACAGGGCGCATCGGCATCGGGTTCGCGTGCGATGGGCGTGCGTCCGGCCACCGCTGAAGAAATGAAGTCGCTGTATCGCGGCAGCTAAACCGCGTATTGCCCGGTGTGCGTGAATGCCGGGTGCGACGACGCGTCGCGCCTGGAGCCGCAGCACCCGGGCGGGCCGCTGCCTGGCGCGATCGATGAGTGCGCGGGCACGGCAGGCTATCCGTCACCTCCTGTCGCCGGAAGTCCGGTGGCATTCCGCCCGGCCCACCCGTGGCTGGGCGCTTTTTCGGAAGGAGCGGGTGCGTGCGTTTCGCCGGCAACAAAAAACCCCGCAGACTTGCGTCATGCGGGGTTCGTGCGGCGAGCGCGGAATTTGGTGGAGGCGGCGGGAATCGAACCCGCGTCCAGAAGCGCTCCACGACTAGTTCTACATGTTTAGTTCTGTCATTTGATTTAACCGCAGCGACGCGGACGAACACGCTGCACTACGGCGATTCGCTAGGTTTTCGACCCTGGCGTCGCGACGCCGACAGGGCTTAACTGACGTAAATGACCTCTGGCGGTATTGCTACCGGTCTTGCGACACTAGCCCGTCAGTGAACTAGGCAGAGGACGGCGGCCGTTAGGCTGCCAGTGCGAACGTATCGTCGTTTGCAGTTACGATTTTCCCATTGATTAACGAGGTGACGGGTCCTCGACATGCCCTAGCCGCTTCACAACCCCTGTCGAAACCAGGTCGCCCCCGCGGATAAGATCGATCATTATAGCCCAACATCGCGCAGCAGTTCGCGCAGTTGCAGCGTCGTGTCGACGAGATGCTGCGCTTGCCAGTCGGCCGGCGCGGCGCCATCCCCGCAATAGCCGTACGCCGCCGCGACCGTCGCCATGCCGGCGGCACTCCCGGCTTGAATGTCGCGCAGGTCGTCGCCGACGTAGACGATGCGCGCAGGCGCGAGCGTCAGCTGGTCGGCCGCATGCAGCAGCGGGGCCGGGTGCGGCTTCGGGTGCGGCGTTGTGTCGCCCCCGACGACGCAGGCGGCGCGCCGCGCGAGGCCGAGCAGGTCAACGAGCGGCGCCGTGAGCCGCATGGCCTTGTTCGTGACGATGCCCCAGCGCACGCCGCGCGCGTCGAGTTCGTCGAGCACGTCGTCGATACCGGGGAACAGCGTCGTATGCACGCACAGATCCGTCGCGTAGTTGGCCAGGAACTCGTCGCGCATCGCTTCATAACCGGGCGTGTGCGGATCGATGCCGAACGCGCCGCCGAGCAGGCCGCGCGCGCCGGCCGAGGCTAGCGGCCGCAGCACGTCGAGCGGTGTCTCGGGCAGGTCGCGCACGCGTTGCATCTTGTTGACGGCGGCCGCGAGATCGGGGGCCGTGTCGGCGAGCGTGCCGTCCAGGTCGAACAGCACGGCATCGCAGTGCAGCAGGCGCGGTTCGTCGAGTGCCGCCCGCGCGGTCGAGAGGGGAGTCGTCATGCCGGTTGGAAGGTCACGCGCCGCGACGGCACGCGACGAGGTAGTTGATGTCGGCGTCGTTCGACAGCGCGAAGCGCTTGCCGATCGGGTGATACGTGATGCCCTTGATCTCCACGATGTGCAGATCCGTTGCCCGCACGAAGCTGGCCAGTTCCGACGGACGGATGAAGCGCGCGTAGTCGTGCGTGCCCTTCGGCAGCATTTGTGCGATGTACTCCGCGCCGATCACGGCGAACAGGTATGCCTTCAGGTTGCGGTTCAGCGTCGAGAAGAACACCCAGCCACCCGGCTTCACGAGCGTCGCGCAGGCGGCGACGATATCGCCGGGCGACGGCACGTGCTCGAGCATTTCCATGCACGTGACGACATCGTAGGTGCCCGGTTCGCGCGCGGCAATTGCTTCGGCCGCGATGGCCTCGTAATCGACCGAGATACCGCTTTCGAGACTGTGCAGGTCGGCGACGCCGAGTGCTTCGGTCGACAGATCGATGCCTTTCACCTGCGCGCCCAGTCCGGCCATCGATTCGGACAGGATGCCGCCGCCGCAGCCGATGTCGAGTGCGCGCTTGCCGGCGAGGTGCGCATGCGCATCGATCCAGCCGAGCCGGACCGGGTTCAGGTCGTGCAGCGGCTTGAATTCGGCATTCGGATCCCACCACCGATGGGCGAGGTCGCTGAATTTCTGGAGTTCGTGCGGATCGGCGTTGGTCATGTCGGCAAACGGGCTACGGAAGGAGGGCGGTGCTGCGATTCGTCAGCCCCGAGTATATAAGAAGCGGACGAGCGGCGAAGCGGAGAGCGCCTGGGCGGGCGTCAAAGAAAAAGCCCCGCCGGAGCGGGGCTTTGAAGCAGTCGAAAACCGCGGCTTAGTTTGCCGGAACGGTCGTCTTCTGGACTTCTTGCGTACCAACCACTTCGACTTCCACGCGGCGGTCCGGTGCGAGGCAGGCGATGAGTTGCTTGCGGTTCTTCTGGTTGCAGCCAGTCGTAACCGGGTTGCGCTTGCCCTTGCCTTCCGTGTAGATCTTGTTGGCCGGCACACCCTTGCTGACCAGGTACGACTTCACGGCTTGCGCACGGCGCAGCGACAGACGGTCGTTGTACTTGTCCGAACCGATGCGGTCCGTGTAGCCCGTTGCGACGACCACTTCCGTGTTCATGCCCTGGATCTTCGACGACAGTTCGTCCAGCTTTTGCTTGCCCAGCGGCTTGAGCGTTGCCTTGTCGAAGTCGAACAGTGCGTCAGCTTGATACGTGATCTTCTGGCTCGTGATGGCCGGAGCGACCGGAGCGACCGGAGCCGGTGCCGGTGCCTGGGCGACCAGTGCGCCATCGCACTTCGCGTTGGCGGTGGCCGGCGTCCAGAACGCATCGCGCCAGCAGAGCTCGTTCGTACCGTTCATCCACACCCATTCGCCCGTGCCGTTGACCCAGTTGTCATTGACGGCTTGGCGCGACGCCGGCACCGACTGTGCCGAAGCGGATGCAGCCATAACTGCGGTAGCTGCAATGAACGCGAGCTTTGAAAGTTTATTCATATTTCTCCTCTCGAAATTGAGATTACCGCAGGTTTACTGCGAGCCTGTTGACGGTGACAAGTCATACATTGCTCGAAGTATAACATTGGTGCGGCACAAAAAACGCGGCGCCGCCTCTGTGTAGACTTCGAGCAGCGTCTAACTTTCAGTGCGTTGGCATTTTGCCATATCGTTCCCTTCCTACGAAAAAAAATCCTCCCCACCCCAAGATCGCTTCAACTTTGTGGTGCATGCGCAACACTGACCTGCCGTAACTTTTAGGAATTGTCAAGAGTGTGGCGGCGAAATTGCGCCGATGGAGGCAGTTGTTTACTCGTGCGCGAGGAACACGTGACGCGGCATTCATCTGTGATGACGAGCCGGGTGCGATTGCGGTGTGCAATGGCGGCCGATTCGTCGACGCCGCGATTTTTGCTATTCATATATAGAGGGGGCGAATTGGCGGCTGATGGGCGCATGTTAGAATCTCGCGTTGCGTTGCGCATGCAGCGCCCACGCGAAAGGCGTTCGCCGTCTTCGCTCCGAAACGATACGGATACATGGATCAATTCGCCAAAGAGACCCTGCCCACCTCCCTAGAAGAGGAAATGCGCCGTTCGTATCTCGATTACGCGATGAGCGTGATCGTCGGACGTGCCCTCCCGGATGTCCGCGATGGCCTGAAACCCGTGCACCGGCGCGTGTTGTTCGCGATGCACGAACTGAACAACGACTGGAACCGCGCGTACAAGAAGTCGGCGCGTATCGTCGGTGACGTGATCGGTAAGTACCACCCTCACGGCGACACCGCGGTCTACGACACGATCGTGCGGATGGCGCAGGACTTCTCGCTGCGCTACATGCTGATCGACGGGCAGGGCAACTTCGGCTCGATCGACGGCGACAATGCCGCGGCGATGCGTTACACCGAAATTCGCATGGCGAAGATCGGTCACGAGCTGCTCGCCGACATCGACAAGGAAACGGTCGATTTCGAGCCGAACTACGACGGCAACGAAATGCAGCCGTCGGTCCTGCCGTCGCGCATCCCGAACCTGCTGATCAACGGCTCGTCGGGTATTGCGGTCGGCATGGCGACCAACATCCCCCCGCACAACCTGAACGAAGTCGTCGACGCGTGCCAGCACCTGCTGGGCAACCCGGAAGCGACGATCGACGAGCTGATCGAGATCATCCCGGCGCCGGATTTCCCGACGGCCGGCATCATCTACGGCGTCGCCGGCGTGCGCGACGGCTATCGCACCGGGCGCGGCCGCGTCGTGATGCGCGCGGCCACGCACTTCGAGGAGATCGACCGCGGCCAGCGGATGGCGATCATCGTCGACGAGCTGCCGTACCAGGTGAACAAGCGCTCGCTGCTCGAGCGGATCGCCGAGCTCGTCAACGAGAAGAAGCTCGAAGGCATCTCCGACATCCGCGACGAGTCCGACAAGAGCGGCATGCGCGTCGTGATCGAGCTCAAGCGCGGTGAAGTGCCGGAAGTGGTGCTGAACAACCTGTACAAGGCGACGCAGCTCCAGGATACGTTCGGCATGAACATGGTCGCGCTCGTCGACGGCCAGCCGAAGCTGCTGAACCTGAAGGAAATCCTGCAGTGCTTCCTGTCGCATCGACGCGAAGTGCTGACGCGCCGCACGATCTACGAACTGCGCAAGGCCCGCGAACGCGGCCACGTGCTCGAAGGTCTCGCGGTCGCGCTCGCGAACATCGACGAGTTCATCGCGATCATCAAGGCCGCGCCGACGCCGCCGATCGCGAAGGCGGAGTTGATGGCGAAGCCGTGGGATTCGTCGCTCGTGCGCGAGATGCTCACGCGTGCCGAGAGCGAGAACGCGGCGGCCGGCGGCCGCTCCGCGTACCGCCCGGAAGGCCTGAACCCGGCGTTCGGCATGCAGGCCGACGGGCTGTACCGCCTGTCCGACACGCAGGCCCAGGAAATCCTGCAGATGCGTCTGCAGCGCCTGACCGGCCTCGAGCAGGACAAGATCATCGGCGAGTACCGCGAAGTGATGGCCCAGATCGCCGACCTGCTGGACATCCTCGCGCGCCCCGAGCGGATCACGACGATGATCGGCGAGGAGCTGACCTCGGTGAAGGCCGAGTTCGGCGACGCGCGCCGCTCGAAGATCGAGCTGAACGCGACCGAGCTGAACACCGAAGACCTGATCACGCCGCAGGACATGGTCGTCACGATGTCGCATGCGGGCTATGTGAAGTCGCAGCCGCTGTCCGAGTACCGTGCGCAGAAGCGCGGCGGTCGCGGCAAGCAGGCGACGCAGATGAAGGAAGACGACTGGATCGAGACGCTGTTCATCGCGAACACGCACGATTACATCCTGTGCTTCTCGAACCGCGGCCGCGTGTACTGGGTCAAGGTCTATGAAGTGCCGCAGGGCTCGCGCAACTCGCGCGGCCGCCCGATCGTCAACATGTTCCCGCTGCAGGAAGGCGAGAAGATCAACGTCGTGCTGCCGGTCAAGGAGTTCTCGGCCGACAAGTTCATCTTCATGGCAACGTCGCTCGGCACCGTGAAGAAGACGCCGCTCGAGGCATTCAGCCGTCCGATGAAGAAGGGCATCATCGCGGTCGGCCTCGACGAAGGCGACTTCCTGATCGGCGCGTCGATCACCGACGGCGCGCACGACGTGATGCTGTTCTCGGACTCCGGCAAGGCCGTGCGTTTCGACGAGAACGACGTGCGTCCGATGGGTCGCGAGGCGCGCGGCGTGCGCGGCATGCAGCTGGAAGACGGGCAGCAGGTCATCGCGATGCTGGTTGCCGGCAGCGAGGAGCAGACGGTGCTCACCGCGACCGAGAACGGTTACGGCAAGCGCACGCCGATCACCGAGTACACGCGTCACGGCCGCGGCACGAAGGGTATGATCGCGATCCAGACGTCCGAGCGTAACGGCAAGGTCGTGGCGGCAACGCTCGTCGACGCCGAGGATCAGATCATGCTGATCACGACGGCCGGCGTGTTGATTCGCACCCGTGTCTCGGAGATTCGCGAGATGGGGCGTGCCACGCAAGGTGTTACACTCATCAGTCTCGATGAGGGTACCAAGCTCTCTGGCCTGCAGCAGATCGCGGAGGCCGAAGAGGGAGAGGGCGAAGCCGACGAGGCGTCGGACGGCGAAGCCTGAAGAACGGATGAGACTCTAGCCGCCGCAGGCGCGAAGCGCCGCGGCCGGCGAGCAACCATTCATATTTCCAAAAGGGAGTGATGATGCAAAAGCAATTCAAGCAACTGGTTCTGCTGGCTGCACTGGTGCCGACGTTCGCGATGGCGCAAGCGCTGTCGAATTCCGCACCGGCAGCCCCGGCAGCAGCTGCGCCGATCGACGCCGACAAGAAGGCAGCGATCAAGGATCTGCTCGACGCGATCGACGCGCCGAAGCTCGTGTCGGCAATCGGCAACAGCGCCGAAATGCAGGCCAAGCAACTCGTCCCGGCGATCCTGTCGGACGCGCTGTCGGAAAACAAGACGCTGAACGACAAGCAGAAGCAGGCTGCCGTTCCGACGCTGCAGAAGAACGCGGTGCCGAAGCTGGTTGACGGCGCAGGCAAGGTGTTCGGTACGCAACAGTTCCAGAACGACGCGATGTCGGCTCAGTACGACGCCTACGCGAAGTACTACAGCACGTCGGAGATCAAGGATCTGACGACGTTCTACAAGAGCCCGACGGGCCGCAAGTTCATCCAGGTTCAGGATCAGGTCGGTCGCGACGTGGTCAACGGCCTGATGCAGAAGTACATGCCGCAAGCTATCCAGGCAACGCGCACGCAGGCTGACAAGGAAGTCGCTGCAGTCAAGCCGGGCAAGTAAAGCCGTCCGGGCACGCCCCCGGCCGTTCGGCCGGGTTTGGCGGGAGCCTGACGACAGTGCGATAATGGCCGTTTGCGCGCGAGCGCAAGCGGCCATTTCTTTTCTGGCGCGTTCTGCCGGCGGCGAGCCGGTCGCGTCCCTCCGAGGTTTTCACGATGCGCGTCTTTAATTTCTCCGCCGGCCCTGCGGCGATGCCCGAGGAAGTGCTGCGGCAAGCGGCCGACGAAATGCTCGACTGGCATGGCAGCGGCATGAGCGTGATGGAAATGAGCCATCGCGGCAAGGAATTCATGTCGATCCACGAGGCCGCGCTGACCGACCTGCGCGACCTGCTCGGCGTGCCGGCCAGTCACCGGATCCTGTTCCTGCAGGGCGGCGGTATCGCGGAAAACGCGATCGTGCCGATGAACCTGCTCGGGTCGCGCAAGACGGCCGACTTCGTCGTCACGGGCTCGTGGTCGCAGAAGTCGTTCAGCGAAGCGAAGAAATACGGCACGCCGCATCTCGCCGCCACCGGCAAGACGGAAGACGGCTTCACGCGTGCGCCCGCGCGCGCCGAATGGCAGCTGTCGGACGATCCGGCCTACGTGCATCTGTGTACCAACGAGACGATCGACGGCGTCGAGACGTTCGAGATTCCCGATCTCGGCGACGTGCCGCTGGTCGCGGATGTCTCGTCGCACATCCTGTCGCGTCCGATGGACGTCGCGAAGTACGGCGTGCTGTTCGGCGGCGCGCAGAAGAACATCGGGATGGCCGGCGTGACGCTCGTGATCGTACGCGAGGATCTGCTCGACCGCGCGCTGTCGATCTGCCCGTCCGCGTTCGAATGGAAGACCATCGCCGCGAACAACTCGCTGTACAACACGCCGCCCACCTACGCGATCTACATCGCGGGCCTGGTGTTCCAGTGGCTGAAGCGGCAGGGTGGCCTCGAAGCGATCGAGGCCCGCAATATCGAAAAGGCGAAGCTGCTCTACGACACGATCGACGCGAGCAGTTTCTATCTGAACAAGGTCGAGCCGGCAGCACGTTCGCGGATGAACGTGCCGTTTTTCCTGGCCGACGAAACGCGCAACGAAGACTTCCTTGCCGGCGCAAAGGCGCGCGGGCTGCTGCAGCTGAAGGGCCACAAGTCCGTCGGCGGCATGCGGGCGTCGATCTACAACGCGGTGCCGCTCGAGGGCGTGAAAGCGCTCGTCGAGTACATGAAGGATTTCGAGCAGCGCGGCGCCTGACGGCGGCGCTGTTCAAACAGCACGGCAAAACGCATGGACGACGAACTGAATTCCCGCCTGAAACCGCTGCGCGATCGCATCGATGCGATCGACGCGCAGCTGATCGCGCTCCTGAACCAGCGCGCCGCGGTGGCGCTGGAGGTGGGCGAGGTCAAGAAGCATTTCAACGCGCCGGTGTTCCGGCCGGAGCGCGAGCTGCAAGTGATCGCCCGGCTGCAGGACATGAGCGCGGGGCCGCTCGCGAGCGAGCACATCAGCGCCATCTGGCGCGAGATCATGGCCGCGAGCCGCGCGCTCGAGCAGACGATCCACGTCGCGTTCCTCGGGCCGGTCGGCACGTATAGCGAGCAGGCGATGCTCGAGTATTTCGGCCAGTCGATCGAAGGGCTGCCGTGCCCGTCGATCGACGAGGTGTTCCGCTCGGTCGAGGCCGGCGCGTCCGCGTTCGGTATCGCGCCGGTCGAGAATTCGACCGAAGGCGCCGTGTCGCGCACGCTCGACCTGTTGCTGCAGACGCAATTGCTGATCAGCGGCGAACTCGCGCTGCCGATCCATCACAACCTGCTGACGCAGAGCGGCACGCTCGACGGCGTGAAGCGCGTCTGCGCACACGCGCAGGCGCTTGCGCAATGCCAGCAGTGGCTCGCGGCGAATGCGCCGCAGCTCGAGCGGCAGGCGGTGGCGAGCAACGCGGAGGCTGCGCGTCTCGCGGCGGCCGATCCGACCGTCGCGGCGATCGCGGGCGACCGCGCGGCCGCACATTACGGCTTGCAGATCGCGTTCTCGCTGATCCAGGACGATCCGCACAACCGCACGCGCTTCGTGATCGTCGGCAAGCAGCCGGCCGGGCAGAGCGGTCACGACCAGACATCGCTGATCGTGTCGGTGAAGAACGAACCGGGCGCCGTGTTCAAGCTGCTCGAGCCGCTCGCGCGGCACGGCGTGTCGATGACGCGCTTCGAGTCGCGTCCGGCGCGCGTCGGCACGTGGGAGTACTACTTCTACATCGACATCGAAGGGCACCGGGACGATGCGTCGGTTGCGGCCGCGCTCGCGGAACTCGGCCAGAAGGCCGCGTTCCTGAAGATACTCGGTTCGTATCCGCGCGCACGCTGATGCGTGGCGCCCCGTCGCCTGTTTGCGCAGGCGTTGGGGCCACGCGGGCAGGGCAGGCCGATCGGTGCTGCCGAAGGCGGGTTCGGGCGGCATCCGGCGCAGGTTGCGCCGGATGCGGTCCCGTGGCCCTGAATCTGGAATTCCGTGTGCGGGGCGTCGTCCTGTGCGCGTAACTTGGCTCTTGTCGTGTCAGGCTTTGCATTCAATAAACTGGTCATCTTCGGCGTCGGCCTGATCGGCGGATCGCTGGCCCGCGCGCTGCGCGAGCGCGCGCCGGGCGGCGCGGGCGAGGTTGTCGGCGTGGGCCGTTCGCGTGCTTCGGTCGAGCGTGCGCTCGCACTCGGCGTGATCGACCGCGCGGCGGCGCTCGACGACGACGCGCAATTGCGCGACGCGTTGACTGGCGCCGATCTGGTGCTGCTGGCGGCACCTGTCGCGCAGACGGGCCCGTTGCTCGCGCGCATCGCGCCGTGGCTTGAAGCGGCGACGATCGTCACCGATGCGGGCAGCACCAAGTCCGATGTCGTTGCGGCCGCGCGCGAAGCGCTCGGCGCGCGGATCGCGCAGTTCGTGCCGGGTCACCCGATCGCCGGCCGCGAGTCGAGCGGCGTCGAGGCCGCATTGCCGGATCTGTACGTCGGCCGCAACGTCGTGCTGTGCCCGCTGCCGGAGAACGCCCCCGAATCGGTCGCGCGAATCGACGCGATGTGGCGTGCGACCGGCGCCGACGTGCGCACGATGAGCACGGAGCAGCACGATCGCGTATTTGCGTCGATCAGCCACCTGCCGCACGTGCTGTCGTTCGCGCTCGTCGAGCAGATCCTCGGCGAGGCCGACGCGGAACTGAAATTTTCGTACGCGGCAGGCGGCTTCCGCGATTTCACGCGCATCGCGGCGTCGAGCCCGGAGATGTGGCGCGACGTGTGCGTCGCGAACCGCGCGGCGCTGCTCGATGAGCTCGATGGCTACACGCGGGTGCTCACGCGGCTGCGCGCGGCGATCGATGCCGGCGACGGCGCGGCGCTCGAAGCGGTGTTCACGCGCTCGCGCGCTGCGCGCAAGGCATGGCAGGAGCGCGGCGGTACGCCCGCTGCCGAACCGGTCAAGAAATAACAGGACGATTCCCATGGACTATCTCGATCTCGGCCCGTACTCCAGTGCATCGGGCACCGTGCGCCTGCCCGGCTCGAAAAGCATTTCGAACCGCGTGCTGCTGCTCGCGGCGCTTGCCGAAGGCGAAACCACGATCACCAACCTGCTCGACTCCGACGATACGCGCGTGATGCTCGACGCACTCGGCAAGCTCGGCGTGAAGCTCGCGCGCGATGGCGACACCTGCGTCGTGACGGGCACACGCGGCGCATTCACCGCGAAGACGGCCGACCTGTTCCTCGGCAACGCGGGCACGGCCGTGCGGCCGCTGACCGCCGCGCTCGCGGTGAACGGCGGCGACTATCGCGTGCACGGCGTGCCGCGCATGCACGAGCGGCCGATCGGCGATCTCGTCGACGGTCTGAGGCAAATCGGCGCGCAGATCGACTACGAGCTGAACGAAGGCTACCCGCCGCTGCGGATCAAGCCGGCGAGCATTTCCGTCGACGCGCCGATCCGCGTGCGCGGCGACGTGTCGAGCCAGTTCCTCACGGCGCTGCTGATGACGCTGCCGCTCGTGAAGGCGAAGGACGGCAAGATCGTCGTCGAGGTCGATGGCGAGCTGATCTCGAAGCCGTACATCGACATCACGATCCGGCTGATGGAGCGCTTCGGCGTGACCGTCGAGCGCGACGGCTGGCAGCGCTTCGTCGTGCCGGCCGGCGTCCGCTACCGCTCGCCGGGGCGGATCATGGTCGAGGGCGATGCGTCGTCCGCGTCGTACTTCCTCGCGGCCGGCGCGCTCGGCGGCGGCCCGCTGCGCGTCGAAGGCGTGGGGCGGGCGAGCATCCAGGGCGATGTCGGCTTCGCGAACGCGCTGATGCAGATGGGCGCGAACGTGACGATGGGCGACGACTGGATCGACGTGCGCGGCATCGGCCACGACCACGGCAAGCTCGAGCCGATCGACATGGACTTCAACCTGATCCCCGATGCGGCGATGACCATCGCGGTCGCGGCGCTGTTCGCGAACGGCACGAGCACGCTGCGCAACATCGCGAGCTGGCGCGTGAAGGAAACCGACCGCATCGCCGCGATGGCGACCGAGCTGCGCAAGGTCGGCGCGATCGTCGAGGAAGGCCCGGACTACCTCGTCGTCACGCCGCCGGAAAAGCTCACGCGGAACGCGGCGATCGATACGTACGACGATCACCGGATGGCGATGTGCTTCTCGCTCGTCAGCCTGGGCGGCGTGCCCGTGCGGATCAACGATCCGAAGTGCGTCGGCAAGACGTTCCCCGACTATTTCGACCGCTTCGCCGCGCTCGCCAAAGCCTGACCCCACTGTTCTGATGAAATCGACCCGACCCTTTCACCCGACTCCCGTCATCACGATCGACGGCCCGACTGCTTCCGGCAAGGGCACCGTCGCCGCGCTCGTCGCCGCGCATCTTGGTTTCCATCTGCTCGACAGCGGCGCGCTGTACCGGCTCGCCGCGCTCGCGAGCGTGCGCTACGGCATCGAGGCCGAGGACATCGACGCGCTGGTGAAGCTGATCGACGATCTCCACATCACGTTTCGCGAAGGCTGCGCGCAGCTCGACGGCGTCGATGTGTCGAACGACATCCGCGCCGAAGCGGTCGGCAACCGCGCGTCGGCGATCGCCGTACACGGGCCGGTGCGCACCGCGCTCGTCGCGCGCCAGCGCGCGTTCCGCAAGACGCCGGGCCTCGTCGCGGACGGGCGCGACATGGGTACCGTGATCTTCCCGGACGCCGTGCTGAAGGTGTTCCTGACGGCCAGCGCCGAGGCGCGCGCGACCAGACGGCATAAGCAATTGATGCAAAAAGGTTTTTCTGCTAATATTGATGACTTGCTCCGGGATCTCCGTGAACGTGATGCGCGCGACAGCAATCGCGCGGCCGCGCCGCTCAAGCCCGCAGCAGATGCCAAGCTGCTCGATACGTCGGCGCTGTCGGTCGACGAAGCGGTCGACCAGGTGCTGCAGTGGTACCGGGCGCTCGGCCAGCCGGCCTGAGAAGGCGGGCAGCGGTAGGTGCTCAGCGCGTAAGTGCGGAGCGTGTTTCGAACCCTTAACCCCGTGTGGACCTCGATCTGGCCCTTTCAGCCTGCCATTCCGGCCGGCGTGGCGCAGCGATCCATGCACAATCAGATTTTTATGTCCGACCTGCAAACCTCTACCCCGAATACTGAATCTTTCGCGGCTCTGTTCGAAGAGTCGCTGACCCGCCAAGACATGCGCGCCGGCGAAGTGATTTCCGCCGAAGTCGTGCGCGTCGACCACAACTTCGTGGTCGTCAATGCAGGCCTGAAGTCCGAGGCTTACATTCCGATCGAGGAATTCCTGAACGATCAGGGCGAGGTTGAGGTGCAGTCGGGCGATTTCGTGTCCGTCGCGATCGACGCACTCGAAAACGGCTACGGCGACACGATCCTGTCGCGCGACAAGGCGAAGCGCCTTGCATCGTGGCTGTCGCTGGAAAAGGCGCTCGACAACAACGAACTCGTCACCGGCACGATCACCGGCAAGGTGAAGGGCGGCATGACCGTGATGGTCAACGGCATCCGCGCGTTCCTGCCGGGTTCGCTGGTCGACACGCGTCCGGTCAAGGACACGACCCCGTACGAAGGCAAGACGCTCGAGTTCCGCGTGATCAAGCTCGATCGCAAGCGTAACAACGTCGTGCTGTCGCGTCGTGCAGTGATCGAAGCAACCCAGGGCGAAGAGCGCGCGAAGCTGCTCGAGACGCTGAAGGAAGGCGCGATCGTCAACGGCGTGGTCAAGAACATCACCGACTACGGCGCGTTCGTCGACCTCGGCGGCATCGACGGCCTGCTGCACATCACCGACATCGCATGGCGTCGTGTGCGTCACCCGAGCGAAGTCCTGTCGGTTGGCCAGGAAGTCACCGCGAAGATCCTCAAGTTCGACCAAGAGAAGAACCGCGTCTCGCTGGGCATCAAGCAACTGGGCGACGATCCGTGGGAAGGCATCTCGCGCCGTTACCCGTCGGGCACGCGCCTGTTCGGCAAGGTCACGAACATCACCGACTACGGCGCATTCGTCGAAGTGGAATCGGGCATCGAAGGCCTCGTCCACGTGTCGGAAATGGACTGGACCAACAAGAACGTTGCTCCGTCGAAGGTTGTCCAGCTGGGCGACGAAGTCGAAGTCATGGTCCTCGAGATCGACGAAGACCGTCGTCGTATCAGCCTCGGCATGAAGCAGTGCAAGCCGAATCCGTGGGATGACTTCAGCCGCAACTTCAAGAAGGGCGACAAGATCACGGGCGCAATCAAGTCGATCACCGACTTCGGCGTGTTCATCGGTCTGCCGGGCGGCATCGACGGCCTGGTTCACCTGTCGGACCTGTCGTGGAGCGAAGCTGGCGAAGAAGCTGTTCGCAAGTACAAGAAGGGCGACGAAGTCGAAGCAATCGTGCTCGGTATCGACGTCGAGAAGGAACGTATTTCGCTGGGCATCAAGCAGCTCGAAGGCGACCCGTTCAGCAACTACGTTGCAATGAACGACAAGGGCTCGATCGTCGACGGCGTCGTGAAGACGGTCGATGCGAAGGGTGCGGTCGTTACGCTGACGGGTGACATCGAAGGCTACCTGCGCGCGTCGGAAATCTCGCAGGATCGCGTCGAAGACGCACGCAACGTGCTGAAGGAAGGCGACAAGGTCAACGCGATGGTGATCAACATCGATCGCAAGTCGCGCGGCATCAACCTGTCGATCAAGGCGAAGGATTCGGCTGAACAACAGGAAGCGATCCGCGGCCTGCAGTCGGACTCCAGCGCTGCTGCGACCGGTACGACCAACCTCGGCGCGCTGCTGAAGGCGAAGCTCGACGGCCAGAACCAGTAAGCCTCACGAGGTCTGCTGAAGTATGACCAAATCCGAGTTGGTCGCGCAGCTGGCATCGCGATTTCCGCAACTTGTCCTCAAGGATGCGGATTTCGCGGTGAAAACGATGCTCGATGCGATGTCTGACGCCCTGGCGAAAGGGCATCGCATTGAAATTCGGGGTTTCGGCAGCTTTGGCCTCAACCGTCGCCCGGCGCGCGTCGGACGCAACCCGAAGTCAGGGGAGAAAGTGCAGGTGCCCGAGAAGTTCGTGCCGCACTTCAAGCCTGGCAAGGAATTGCGCGAACGCGTCGACGGCCGCGCCGGTGAGCCGCTGAAGGCTGATGATCCGGACGACGAGCGTTGAGCGTCATCCGGTTTGCCCGGAACCCATCCGGCGAAGGCTGAAAAGAAAAGCGCCCCTTGCGGGCGCTTTTTTCATTTCCGGCGATCGCCGCGCAACGGCGGCGCGCAGGATCTGCGCAGCCGCGGAAACGCATCCTTTACAATACGGGTCGATTCGGCGCGACGAAGGGGAGTCGCGCGCCGCGGCAAACCTCAACAAAGAGAGGGCTTCATGAAGTTTATCGTCTGGCTGATCCGGGTATTGGTGTTCGTACTGCTGCTGGTGCTTGCGCTGGCCAATACGCAAACCGCGACGCTGAATTTCGTTGCCGGCTATTCATGGCAAGCGCCGCTGATCCTGATCGGCCTGGCGTTCTTCGCCGTTGGGCTGCTGGCCGGCTTGCTGTCCGCGCTGCCTTCGATCTTCCGCCTGCGTCTCGAGAACGGGCGCCTGAAGCGCGATCTGCGTGCGGCGCGCGAAACGCCGGCCGTCATCGACCAGCCGCCGATGCCGCCCGTCATTTAACACGGACGCCGCGCGATCATCGCGCGGTTTTCGTCTCTGCTTCGATATTTCGCATGGATCTGGATTTTTGGTGGTTGCTCGCGATTCCGGTCGCATTCGCGCTGGGTTGGGCGGCGTCACGCTATGACCTGAAGAATCTCCTGTCGGAGAGTGCCAACCTGCCGCGATCGTATTTTCGCGGCCTGAATTTTCTGTTGAACGAACAACCCGACAAGGCGATCGATGCGTTCATCGAGGTCGCCAAGCTCGATCCCGAGACGGTCGAGCTGCACTTCGCGCTCGGCAACCTGTTTCGCCGCCGCGGCGAGACCGATCGTGCGATCCGCGTGCACCAGAACCTGCTGAGCCGCACGGACCTGCCGGTCAACGAGCGTGACCACGCGCTGTACGAGCTCGGCCAGGATTTCCTGAAGGCCGGGCTACTCGATCGTGCCGAAGAGGCGTTTCACAAGCTCGCCGACGGCGATTACGCGCTCGGCGCGCAGCGGGCGCTGCTGACGATCTACGAGATCGAGAAGGACTGGAACAAGTCGATCGATACGGCAAAGCGCATCGAGTCGATGAGCGACAAGCCGCTTGGCGTCGAAATCGCCCAGTTCCACTGCGAACTCGCGCAGGATGCGCTACAGCGCAAGAACGCGGCAGCGGCCGCCGAGCAGCTGCGCCTGGCGCTGGCCGTGAACCCGCAGAACGTGCGCGCGACGGTGCTGTCCGGTGACGCGGCGGAAGCCGAGGGCAACCACGCGGCCGCGATCGAGCACTGGAAGCGCGTCGAGGCGCAGAATCCCGCGTATCTGCCGCTCGTCGCCGACAAGCTGATGAAGGCGTATGTCGCGCTCGGCAAGCATGCCGAAGGCGCCGAGCTGCTGATGGGGTATATCGACCGCTATCCGTCGAACGACCTGCTCGACATCGCGTACCAGCACATCGCGGGGTTGCGCGGCCAGGAGGCGGCGCACACGCTCGCGCGCACGCAGATGGAGAAGTCACCGAACCTGTCGGGGATGCTGCATCTGCTCGACGCGCAAATCGCCGCGGCCGACGAACCGCGCCGTAAGGAACTTGAAATGATGCGTGCGCTGATCAAGCAGCGCACGAAGAATCTGCCACGGTATACGTGCCAGAATTGCGGTTTCCGGGCACGGCTCTTCTATTGGCAGTGCCCCGGATGCAGCGGCTGGGAAACCTATGCGCCGCGCCGCGTCGAACCTGCGATGCCGGGCTGATCCCGGCACGCGGAGCCAACGCGCTGCGGTTGTCGCCGGGCTCGTCCCGGCGGCCAAGTTAGTCAATTACCGGGAAGTACCGGAACATCTATGAAAATCACCATCATCGGCACCGGCTATGTCGGTCTCGTCACGGGCGCGTGCCTCGCGGAGATCGGTCACGACGTCTTCTGTCTCGACGTCGATCAGCGCAAGATCGACATCCTGAACAACGGCGGGATGCCGATTCACGAACCGGGGCTGCTGGACATCATCGCGCGCAACCGCGCGGCGGGGCGCCTGCGCTTCTCGATCGATATCGAGGCGAGCGTCGCGCACGGCGAGATCCAGTTCATCGCCGTCGGCACGCCGCCCGACGAGGACGGCTCGGCCGACCTGCAGTACGTGCTCGAAGCCGCACGCAACATCGGCCGCCACATGACGGGCTTCAAGGTGATCGTCGACAAGTCGACGGTGCCGGTCGGCACCGCGCAGCGCGTGCGCGGCGTGGTCGACGAGGCGCTTGCCGCCCGCGGTCTGGCAGGCAGCGTCGCGCATCGCTTCTCGGTCGTGTCGAACCCGGAGTTCCTGAAGGAAGGCGCCGCGGTCGAAGACTTCATGCGTCCGGACCGGATCATCATCGGCGTCGACGACGACGAGACGGGCACGATCGCGCGCGAGAAGATGAAGAAGCTTTACGCGCCGTTCAATCGCAACCACGAGCGCACGATCTACATGGACGTGCGTTCGGCCGAATTCGCGAAATATGCGGCGAACGCGATGCTTGCCACGCGCATCTCGTTCATGAACGAGATGTCGAATCTGGCCGACAAGGTCGGCGCCGACATCGAGGCCGTGCGCCGCGGGATCGGCTCCGATCCGCGCATCGGCTATCACTTCCTGTACGCCGGCGTCGGCTACGGCGGCTCGTGCTTTCCGAAGGACGTCCAGGCGCTGATTCGCACGGCCGGTGAGAACGGCCAGCCGCTGCGTATCCTCGAGGCCGTCGAGGCGGCCAACTATGCGCAGAAGGACGTGCTGATCAGCAAGATCGAGCAGCGCTTCGGCGCCGACCTGAGCGGCCGCGAGTTCGCGGTCTGGGGCCTGGCGTTCAAGCCGAACACCGACGACATGCGCGAGGCGCCGAGCCGTCGCCTGATCGCCGCGCTGCTCGAACGCGGCGCGACCGTGCGTGCGTACGATCCGGTCGCGGTCGACGAGGCGCGGCGCGTGTTTGCGCTCGATTTCGGCACCGATCCGGACGCGCTGGCGCGGCTGCATCTCGTCGAGACGCAGGACATCGCCGTGACGGGGGCGGACGCGCTCGTGATCGTGACCGAATGGAAGGAATTCCGGAGCCCCGACTTCACGCGCCTGAAGGCCGAACTGAAGGCACCGGTGATCTTCGACGGTCGCAATCTCTATGAGCCGGATGCGATGGCCGAACTGGGCATCGACTACTACGCGATCGGCCGGCCGTATGTCGATCCCCAGTCGTCCACCCGTGGCTGACCACACGATGAATACTCTTCGCGAAGTCGTTCCGGTGCCGCGCGAGCAGCTCGCGCGCTCGCGTGTGCTTGTCGTCGGCGACGTGATGCTCGACCGTTACTGGTTCGGCAACGTCGATCGCATTTCGCCTGAAGCGCCGGTGCCGGTCGTGCACGTGCAGCGTCAGGAAGAGCGCCTCGGCGGTGCGGCCAACGTCGCGCGCAACGCCGTGACACTCGGCGGCCAGGCCGGGTTGCTGTGCGTCGTCGGGTGCGACGAACCCGGCGAGCGGATCGTCGAGCTGCTCGGCAGCAGCGGCGTGACGCCGCATCTCGAGCGCGACCCGGCGCTGCCGACCACGATCAAGTTGCGCGTGCTCGCGCGCCAGCAGCAACTGCTGCGCGTCGACTTCGAGGCCATGCCGACGCACGAGGTGCTGCTCGCGGGGCTCGCGCGCTTCGATGCGCTGCTGCCTCAGCACGACGTCGTGCTGATGTCGGATTACGCGAAAGGCGGCCTGACGCACGTCACGACGATGATCGAGAAGGCGCGTGCGGCCGGCAAGTCCGTCCTCGTCGACCCGAAGGGTGACGACTGGGCACGCTATCGCGGCGCGTCGCTGATCACGCCGAATCGCGCTGAACTGCGCGAAGTGGTCGGGCAGTGGAAGTCGGAAGACGATCTGCGCGCGCGCGTCGCGAAGCTGCGCGCGGAACTCGGCATCGACGCGCTGCTGCTCACGCGTTCGGAAGAAGGGATGACGCTGTTTTCCGCCAGCGGCGAACTGCACGCACCGGCGCTCGCGCGCGAGGTGTTCGACGTGTCGGGCGCGGGCGATACCGTGATTGCAACGGTCGCGACGATGCTCGGCGCGGGCGTGCCGCTCGTCGACGCCGTCGTGCTCGCGAATCGTGCGGCAGGCATCGTGGTCGGCAAGCTCGGCACGGCCACGGTGGACTACGACGAACTGTTTCACTGAGCGCATGCGGTGGCGCGACGAGCGCGCCGCACGCATGGCTCGCACTTTTCAGGCAGGACGATCATGACCCTCATCGTCACCGGCGCAGCCGGTTTTATCGGCGCGAACATCGTCAAGGCGCTCAACGAGCGCGGCGAAACGCGCATCATCGCAGTCGACAACCTGACGCGTGCGGACAAGTTCCGGAATCTCGTCGATTGCGAGATCGACGACTATCTGGACAAGACGGAATTCGTCGAACGTTTCGCACGTGGTGATTTCGGCAAGGTACGCGCGATTTTCCACGAAGGCGCCTGTTCGGACACGATGGAAACCGACGGCCGCTACATGATGGACAACAACTTCCGCTACAGCCGCGCGGTGCTCGACGCCTGCCTCGCGCAGGGCACGCAGTTCCTGTACGCATCGTCGGCCGCGACCTATGGCGGATCGACGCGCTTCGTCGAGGAGCGCGAGGTCGAGGCGCCGCTGAACATCTACGGCTATTCGAAGTTCCTGTTCGACCAGGTGATCCGTCGCGTGCTGCCGACCGCGAAGAGCCAGATCGCCGGCTTCCGCTATTTCAACGTGTACGGCCCGCGCGAGACGCACAAGGGGCGCATGGCGTCGGTCGCGTTCCACAACTTCAACCAGTTCCGTGCGGAAGGCAAGGTGAAGCTGTTCGGCGAGTACAACGGCTATGCACCGGGCGAGCAGACGCGCGACTTCGTGTCGGTCGAGGACGTGACGAAGGTGAACCTGTTCTTCTTCGATCATCCTGAGAAGTCGGGCATCTTCAACCTCGGCACGGGCCGTGCGCAGCCGTTCAACGATATCGCGTCGACGGTCGTGAACACGCTGCGTGCGCTCGACAACCAGCCGCCGCTGACGCTCGCGCAGCAGGTCGAGCAAGGGCTAATCGAATACGTGCCGTTCCCCGATGCACTGCGCGGCAAGTACCAGTGCTTCACGCAGGCCGATCAGACGAAGCTTCGCGCGGCCGGCTACGACGCACCGTTCCTGACCGTGCAGGAAGGAGTCGACCGCTATGTGCGTTGGCTATCTGGCCAGGTTTAAGCGGAAGCGTTGCATCGATAGACTGGGTCTCACGGTCGGCAGCCGCCGGCCGTTTTTCATCGGAGATCCAGCACATGATCAGGAAATGGTTGGCCGCAGCGGCAATGCTCGGCACGATCGCGTCGGCCTGGGCGGCCGTTGACGTCAACACCGCGAACGAGGATGCACTCGTCGGCATCAAGGGCATCGGCCCGGCTCGGGCGAAGGCGATTCTCGACGAACGCGGCGCACGCGGTCCGTTCAAGAATGCGGAAGATCTCGCGTCGCGCGTGAAAGGCATGGGCGGCCATACCGTCGAGCGGCTTCAGCAGGAAGGCCTGACGATCGGCGCGGCCGGCACGGGTGCCACGCCGCCGGCACCGGGCAAGCCGCTCGGCAAGCCCGCGGCACCGCCTGCCCGCACGGCACAGAAGTAACGCGACGCGCGCGACCGACAACGAGCTCCTTCAGTCGCCATCATTGCGACGGCTTCCCGCGGCATGCCGCGGGTTTTTTGCGTGGGCGCGGTGTCTGCGGTGGCGGGTTGCACGGCACGCGTATTCCATCGTCGCAATGGGGTTGCCGGCGTGAGCAGCGGTGCTGGTTTACAATCGATCGATTGATCGGCCTCGTACTCACGGTATATCCATGGCTTACAAAACTATCGAAGACACGATCGGCAATACGCCGCTCGTCCAACTGGTCCGCTTGCCGGACGATGAAATTCGCGCGCGCAACAACGTGCTGCTCGCGAAGCTCGAAGGCAACAATCCGGCTGGTTCCGTGAAGGATCGTCCGGCACTGTCGATGATCAGCAAGGCCGAGGCGCGCGGGCGCATCAAGCCGGGCGATACGCTGATCGAGGCGACGAGCGGCAATACGGGTATCGCACTGGCGATGGCGGCGGCGATCCGCGGCTACAAGATGGTGCTGATCATGCCGGAGGACCTGTCGGTCGAGCGCCGCCAGAGCATGGCTGCCTACGGCGCCGAAATCATCCTGACGCCGGTGAAGGGCGGGATGGAGCTGGCGCGCGATCTCGCGGACCAGATGCAGCGCGAAGGCAAGGGCGTGATCCTCGACCAGTTCGCGAACCCCGACAATCCGATTGCGCACTACGAAGCGACCGGCCCGGAAATCTGGCGCGATACCGAAGGGCGCATCACGCACTTCGTGTCGGCCATGGGCACGACGGGCACGATCATGGGCACGTCGCACTATCTGAAGGAACAGAATCCGGCGATCGAGATCGTCGGTGCGCAGCCGGAAGACGGTTCGCGCATTCCCGGCATCCGCAAGTGGCCGGAAGCGTACATGCCGACCATCTTCGATCGCAGCCGGGTCGACCGCGTCGAGAACGTGAGCCAAGCCGCGGCGGAAACGATGGCGCGCCGGCTCGCGTCGGTCGAAGGCATCTTCGCGGGCATTTCGTCGGGCGGCGCATGTGAAGTCGCGATGCGCATCGCGCGTCAGGTCGAGAATGCGACGATCGTGTTCATCATCTGCGATCGCGGCGACCGCTACCTGTCCACGGGCGTGTTCCCTGCCTGAACGCGGGCAGGTGCGCGCAACCCGCGTGCGATAAAAAAAGCGCCGCTTGTGCGGCGCTTTTTCTTTGAGCGGCTGGTACTTATTGCGACTCGGTGTCGACGGTGGCCGGCTGAAGTGCGCCGCTCGCTTCCATCTGCGCCTTCACCGCCTCGCCAAGCTGGTACACGGTGAGCGCATAGAAGAAGCTGCGGTTGTAGCGCGTCAGCACATAGAAATTCTTGAGGCCGAGCATGTACTCGGTCGCACGCCCCGGCGACGGCAGGTCGACCACCGTCACCGGGGTACCGCCTTCGGTCGTGATGTTGACCGTCGGCTCGTTCAGCGTCATGCCTGCGCGCAGCAGTTGCGACAGCGCCCAGTGCGGCTCGGGCTGGCCGTCGGCCGCGGCTTGGGCGATCCCCAGGCTGCCCGTATCGGGCGTGATCTGCCAGACTACCGGGCGGTCGGTTTCCCAGCCGTGCTGCTTCAGGTAGTTCGCGACGCTGCCGATCGCATCGACAGGACTGCTGCGTAGGTCGACATGGCCCGTGCCGTCGAAGTCGACCGCATACTCGCGGATGCTGCTCGGCAGGAACTGCGGAATCCCGATCGCGCCCGTATATGAGCCGAGCACGGTGGTCGGGTCGAGCTGGTTGTCGCGCGTCCAGACCAGGAAGTCCTCGAGGTTCTTGCGGAACGTCGCCTGGCGGCTGTCGCGATTCGGCGTGTCCGGATAGTCGAACGTGAGCGTCGTCAGCGCGTCGAGCACGCGGAAATTGCCCATGTAGCGGCCGTAGATCGTCTCGACGCCGATGATGCCGACGATCACCTCGGGCGGCACGCCAAACTGCTCGGATGCGCGCTGCAGCGTTGCCTGGTTCGCCTTCCAGAATTTCACGCCCGCGTTGATGCGGATCGGCTCGATGAAGCGCGAGCGATAGACGCGCCAGTTCTTGACCGTCGGCGACGGCGCCGGCTTCACGAGCTTGACCGCTGTCGCCGAATAGCTGATGCGCGAGAACAGCGCATGCAGGCTCGCGGAGTCGAAGCCGTTGCGGCTGACCATCTCGTCGATGAACGCATCGACCTTCGCGTTGTTCGCGTAACGCTGCGGAACAATTTCCTCTTCGAAGGTCTGGCCTGGTGGCGTCGGCTGCTGCGGCTGGGCCTGTGCGACGAGCTTGCCCGCGGACTTCGCGGGTTGCGTCTGCGCGCCGGCAGGCGCGGTGCCGAGGGCCGCGACCATAGCGGCCGCGACGAGCGGCACGCGAGCACGGAACAGCGCGGAGAGAAGGGCGGCAGGCTTGCTGGAATTCATGTCGAAGCGGGCGGACAAGGCGATTGGGTTCGGCGCAGTATACCCGACGGATCCGGCGCGCCGGGGCGTGGCGGGCCCCCGTTGTGGTAAGTTAGCGGCGAATTCGCGGCAGACGATGGACATCATTGATGGAGACCTGCGGTGCACCGTGCGCCGCGGATGACAGCTTATGGCAACCGCTTTCTATACGCACCCCGACTGCATGCTGCACGAGATGGGGGAATGGCATCCGGAATGCCCGGCCCGCCTGTCGGCGATCCAGGATCAACTGATCGCGAGCCGCATCGACGACCTGATCGTGCACGAAACCGCGCCGTTCGCGAGCGAGGTGGCGCTCGGCCGGGTGCATACGCAGGCGCACATCGACTACATCCGGAGCATGACGCCGGTCGACGGCTACGTCGAGATCGATCCCGATACGTTGATGAACCGCGATACGTGGCGTGCGGCGCTGCGCGCGGCCGGTGCCGCGATCGCGGCGACCGACGCGGTGATCGAAGGCCGCTATGCGAATGCGTTCTGCGGCGTGCGCCCGCCCGGCCACCACGCGGAGCCCGCGCGCGCGATGGGTTTCTGCTTCTTCAACAACGTCGCGATCGCCGCGCGGCACGCGCTCGACGTACACGGTCTGGAGCGCGTGGCGATCATCGATTTCGACGTGCATCACGGCAACGGCACCGAGGCCGCATTCGCGAACGACGAGCGCGTGCTGATGTGCAGCTTCTTCCAGCATCCGCTGTACCCGTTCTCGGGCGTCGATCATCAGGCGCCGAACATGGTCAACCTGCCGATGCCCGCGCGCAGCAACGGGATGGCGATCCGCGAAGCCGTCGACATGTTCTGGCTGCCGCGCCTCGATGCGTTCAAGCCGCAGATGCTGTTCGTGTCGGCGGGTTTCGATGCGCATCGCGAGGACGATATCGGCAACCTCGGCCTCGTCGAAGCCGACTTCGAATGGCTGACCGCTCAGATCGTCGACGTGGCCCGCCGGCATGCGCAGGGCCGCATCGTGAGCTGCCTCGAAGGCGGCTACAACCTGTCCGCGCTCGGGCGCAGCGTCGTTGCGCACCTGCGCGTGCTGGCCGGGATCTGATTACCGATTAACCGGCCGGGCCGGGCGCGCTCAGCGCGCCGGCACGCGCGCGTGAATCCACGCGATCAGCGCGTCGATCACGCGATCGCGTTCGAGATCGTTCATCGTTTCGTGAAAGCCACCTTCGTAGAGCGTCAGCGTGCGATCGGGCGAGCCGACGCGCGCGCCGAACGCCCGGCTGCCGTCGGGCTCGGTCAGCTTGTCCTCGGTCCCGTGATAGACGAGCACCGGAACGCGTAGCCCACCGCGGCCGCTTTCGATGCGCGCCATCGCGTCGAGAATCTCCGCACCAGTGCGCGCGGGCACCGCGCCGTGATGCACGAGCGGATCGGCACGATTGGCCGCGACGATGGCCGGATCGCGCGACAGCAGTGCCGCATCGATCCTGATGGCAGGGAAGGTCGGCCAGACGCGGCTGATGACGCGGCTCACCGCGAGCATCCAGCGCGGCACGTCGCGCCCTGGCGCGAGCGCCGGGCTCGACAGCACGAGGCCCGTCAGCAGGTGGCCGCGCGTCGGCGCGCGTTCGATCACGTACAGCGCCGCGACCGCGCCACCCATGCTGTGCCCCATCAGGAACAGCGGCGAATTGCCGCGCGCGGCTTCGGCGACAAGCGCATCCGCATCGTTCAGGTAGCCGTCGAAGCGCTCGACCCACGCGCGCTTGCCGGCAGACTGGCCGTGCCCGCGCAGGTCGATCGCGAGCACGTCTATGCCGGCCGCATTCAGCCGGCCGGCGAGCGCAGCATAGCGGCCCGCGTGTTCGGCAAGACCGTGAACGAGCGCGATCGTCGCGCGCGGCGGCGTGGAGCCATCGCCGGCGGACCACCGGTACGACGCCAGTTCGAGCCCGTCCGCGGTACGCAGCCGGCCCATGGTGGGCGCCGGCGGCGACGAAGGCGCCGGTCCGGCGGTGGCGGGCGTGGCGGCCGGCGTCGTGGTGGCGGTCATCTGGTATGTCCCCTGTCGGTTGGCATATGTGTTCCGGATCATAGTCGCGGCACCGTCGCGGCGCGCCAGCGGGGCTCCTCTAATTTCGTGTGGTTATGAAAAGATCGAAATCAATTATTAAGGGGAATGAGGGGTTTGCGGTAAAATCGGCGGCTATTCCAGATGCATCGGCGGCCGACTGGCGGGCCAACTCGCCAGCCGGGCCGCCGTTTTGTTTACATGATCGAATTACGCAATCTTTCGCAGCGATTTCCCGGGCCGGGTGGCTGGGTCGAGGCGCTGCGCAACATCAACCTGACGATTCCGCAGGGTGAGGTGTTCGGCATCATCGGCCGAAGCGGCGCCGGCAAGAGCACGCTCGTGCGCACCATCAACCTGCTCACGCGGCCGACCGAAGGCAATGTCGTCGTCGGCGGGCGCGATCTCACGCTGCTGCCGGCTGGCGCGCTGCGCGAGGCGCGTCGCGAGATCGGCATGATCTTCCAGCACTTCAACCTGCTGTCGTCGCGCACGGTGTTCGACAACGTCGCGCTGCCGCTCGAACTGGCCGGCGCCAGCCGTGCCGAGATCGAGGCCGCCGTGCTGCCGCTGCTCGACCTCGTCGGGTTGTCCGCGCAGAAGGATCGCTATCCGTCGCAGATCAGCGGCGGGCAGAAGCAGCGCGTCGGCATCGCCCGCGCGCTCGCGAGCCAGCCGAAGGTGCTGCTGTCGGACGAAGCGACGTCCGCGCTCGATCCCGAGACCACGCGTTCGATTCTCGACCTGCTCAAGCGCATCAACCGTGAGCTCGGCCTGACGATCGTGCTGATCACGCACCAGATGGAAGTAATCAAGCAGGTGTGCGATCGCGTCGCGGTGCTCGATGCGGGGCGCGTGGTCGAGGAAGGCCGCGTGATCGACGTGTTCCTGCAGCCGCATCACGAAGTGACGCGCGCGCTGATCGGCGACGTGATCGCGCAGGAGTTGCCGCCCGCGTTGAAGGCGCGCGTGGCCGAGCGGCTGAAGACGGGCAGCGGGCATTTGCTGCGGCTCGCGTTCACGGGCTCGGGTGTCGACCAGCCGATCCTGTCGGAGACGATTCGCCGGTACGAACTCGATTTCAACATCCTGCATGGCCAGATCGACGAGATCCAGGGGCAGGCGTTCGGTTCGCTCGCGGTGCTCGCGGGAGGGGAGCCAGGCAAGGTCGGGCAGGCGCTCGCGTTCCTGCGCGAGCAAGGTGTGGTGGTAGAGGAGCTTTCGTATGTTGAGTGAGATGTTCGATATGTTCGTGCAGTCGTTCTGGGAGACGCTGATCATGGTCGGCATCTCCGGGGTGGTCGGCGCGCTCGTCGGCCTGCCGCTCGGCGTGCTGCTCTACCTGACCGACCGCCAGGGCGTGCTGCAGAACCTCGCGGTGAATCGCGTGCTCGGCGGCATCGTGAATGCCGTCCGCTCGACGCCGTTCATCATCCTGCTGGTCGCGGTGATTCCGTTTACGCGGCTCGTCACGGGTTCGTCGATCGGCACGGCCGCGGCGGTCGTGCCGCTGACGCTGGCGGCCGCGCCGTTCATCGCGCGTCTCGTCGAGACGGCGTTGCGCGAAGTCGACCGCGGGCTGATCGAAGCTGCGCAATCGATGGGCGCGACCACGTCGCAGATCGTCTTCAAGGTGCTGCTGCCCGAATCGCTGCCGGGCGTCGTCGCGGGCCTGACGATCACGTTCGTGTCGCTGGTCGGCTATTCGGCGATGGCGGGCGCGATCGGCGGTGGCGGCCTCGGCGATCTCGGGATCCGCTACGGCTACCAGCGCTATCTGCCCGAAGTGATGTGGACGGTGGTCGCGATCCTGATCGTGTTCGTGCAGATCGTGCAGTCGTTCGG
Organism: Burkholderia sp. AU27893; assembly: GCF_002223205.1. Lineage (NCBI taxonomy): Bacteria > Pseudomonadati > Pseudomonadota > Betaproteobacteria > Burkholderiales > Burkholderiaceae > Burkholderia > Burkholderia sp. AU27893. Next base: position 1,148,150 of record NZ_NKFD01000001.1, read on the forward strand.
CGACTGGCTCGTCCGCCGGCTGAGCCACAAGTAAAACAAGATTGATCCGTCAGGGGACACTCGATGCAACGACGCTTCATGCTGAAATTCGCGGCGGCACTGGGCGCGGCCGCGCTGTTTGCGGGCGCACACGCGCAGGCCGAAACCATCAAGGTGGGCGTGACGGGCGGGCCGCACGCGCAGATCATGGAAGTGGTGAAGAAGGTCGCGGCGAAGAGCGGCCTCGACATCCGCATCGTCGAATTCTCCGATTACGTGCAGCCGAACGCCGCGCTTGCGTCGGGCGACCTCGATGCGAACAGCTACCAGCACGATCCGTATCTGCAGGCGCAGGTGAAGGACCGCGGCTACAAGCTGGTCAAGGTCGCGGATACCGTCACGTTCCCGATGGGCATCTATTCGAAGCGTGTGAAGTCGCTGGCCGAACTGAAGCCGGGCGCGCGCATCGCGGTCCCGAACGACCCGACCAACGGCGGCCGCGCGCTGCTGTTGCTGCAGAAGCAGGGCCTGCTGAAGCTGCGCGCGGACGCGGGGCTGAAGGCGACGCCGCTCGATATCGTCGACAATCCGCGCAAGCTGAAGATCGTCGAACTCGATGCGGCGCAGATTCCGCGCTCGCTCGGTGACGTCGATGCGGCTGCGATCAATACCAACTACGCGATGGAAGCGGGGTTGAAACCGAAACAGGACGCGATCGCGATCGAGGGCCCGAACGGCCCGTACGCGAACATCCTCGCGATCCGCGAGGCCGACCGGAACAAGCCGTGGGTCGCGAAACTGGTCGCGGCCTATCATTCGGCCGACGTGAAGCAGTTCATCGAAGGCAAGTTCGGCGGCGCGGTCATTGCCGCCTGGTAACAGGTGAAGCACGCGGGCGCCCGGCGAGATTAGAGTCGATGATCGAAAGCCCGGGCTTTGCGTCCGGGTTTTTTCTCTTTTAAAATAGAACGACCGTTCGATATCATTGGCGCGTCGCCAAGAAGCGGTATCCTCGACAACCACGAAGGTTGGGTCCGCTTGGCCGCGCAGTCATGAGGCCTCGCTATAGAATGGCCTCTGGTCGTATTCGTAACTTTGGAGCGTGTGCATGAAAATCCTGGTGCCAGTGAAAAGAGTGGTCGATTACAACGTGAAGGTCCGCGTGAAGTCGGACAACACGGGTGTCGACATCGCGAACGTGAAGATGTCGATGAACCCGTTCGACGAAATCGCGGTTGAAGAAGCCGTGCGCCTGAAGGAAGCGGGCGTGGCGACCGAAGTGATCGCCGTGTCGGTCGGTGTCGCACAGGCGCAGGAAACGCTTCGTACGGCGCTGGCGATCGGCGCGGATCGCGCGATCCTCGTCGAATCGAACGATGGCGTCGAGCCGCTGGGCGTCGCGAAGATCCTGAAGGCGCTGGTCGACAAGGAACAACCGCAACTGGTGATCCTCGGCAAGCAGGCGATCGACGACGATTCGAACCAGACCGGCCAGATGCTGGCCGCGCTGGCAGGCCTGCCGCAAGCGACGTTCGCCTCGAAGGTCACGGTGGCCGACGATAAAGCAACGGTCGCACGCGAAGTCGATGGTGGCGCGGAAACGCTGTCGCTGTCGCTGCCGGCCGTCATCACGACCGACCTGCGCCTGAACGAGCCGCGCTACGTGACGCTGCCGAACATCATGAAGGCGAAGAAGAAGCCGCTCGAAACCGTGAAGCCGGAAGACCTGGGCGTCGACGTTACGCCGCGTCTGAAGACGCTGAAGGTGGTCGAGCCGCCGAAGCGCGCAGCCGGCGTGAAGGTGCCGGACGTGAAGACGCTGGTCGAGAAGCTGAAGACCGAAGCCAAGGTGCTGTAAGAGGGAGCGGAAAGAAATGACGATTCTGGTGATTGCAGAACACGACAACGCGTCGATCAAGGCCGCGACGCTGAACACGGTGGCGGCGGCAGCGAAGATCGGCGGTGACATTCACGTGCTGATCGCGGGCCACAACGCGCAAGCGGCTGCGGACGCAGCAGCGAAGATCGCGGGTGTGTCGAAGGTCCTCCTGGCCGACGCGCCGCAACTCGAAGCAGGCCTCGCGGAAAACGTCGAAGCGACCGCGCTGAACATCGCGAAGGACTACTCGCACATCCTCGCGCCGGCGACGGCCTACGGCAAGAACATCGCGCCGCGCATCGCCGCGAAGCTGGACGTCGCACAGATCTCGGACATCACGGCAGTCGATTCGGCCGACACGTTCGAGCGCCCGATCTACGCGGGCAACGCGATCGCGACGGTGCAGTCGAGCGATCCGATCAAGGTCATCACGGTACGTGCGACGGGTTTCGATCCGGTGGCAGCGGAAGGCGGCAGCGGGTCGGTCGAGAAGATCGAAGCGGCAGCCGATGCCGGCAAGTCGCAGTTCGTGAGCCGTGAGGTGACGAAGCTGGACCGTCCTGAACTGACGTCGGCAAGCATCATCGTGTCGGGCGGTCGTGGCCTCGGCAGCGGGGAGAACTACACGAAGGTGCTGGAGCCGCTGGCGGACAAGCTGTCGGCAGCACTGGGCGCTTCGCGCGCGGCAGTCGACGCCGGCTACGTGCCGAACGACTACCAGGTCGGCCAGACCGGCAAGATCGTCGCACCGCAGCTGTACATCGCGGTCGGTATCTCGGGTGCAATTCAGCATCTGGCCGGCATGAAGGATTCGAAGGTGATCGTTGCGATCAACAAGGATCCGGAAGCGCCGATCTTCAGCGTGGCCGATTACGGCCTCGTCGGCGATCTGTTCGCGCTCGTGCCGGAGCTCGTAGCCGAGCTCAGCTAAAGCAGTGTGACGCTTCAGCGGTAAGCACACGAGAAGAGGGGCGCGACGAGCGCCCCTTTTTTTCGCCGTCTGCAGAAGGGGAAGAGGGTGACACCTCGTGAACCATCACGCCGCTGACCGGCATGACAACGCGATTCGATGAAATGAAAACGGCGCCCCGAAAGGGCGCCGTTCTTTTTGATGCCGGCCGTTCGCACGGCCGCGGGCGTGTCAGCTTATGCGTATGCCGGGCGCGTCTGGCCGGCCACGTCCTTCAGGTAACGATGCACCGACAGGTCGTCAGCCTGGATCGCGGGCATCTTGCCCGAGATCAGGTCCGCGAGCAGCTGGCCCGAGCCGCACGACATCGTCCAGCCGAGCGTGCCGTGGCCGGTGTTCAGGAACAGGTTCGACACCGGCGTGCGGCCGACGATCGGCGTGCCGTCCGGCGTCATCGGGCGCAGGCCCGTCCAGAACGTTGCCTTCGACGTGTCGCCACCGCCCGGGAACAGGTCGTTCACGCACATTTCGAGCGTTTCACGGCGCGCGGCACGCAGCTTCTTGTCGAAGCCGACGATTTCCGCCATGCCGCCGACGCGGATGCGCTGGTCGAAACGCGTGATCGCGATCTTGTAGGTCTCGTCGAGCACGGTCGACACGGGCGCGGCCGCTTCGTTGACGATCGGCGCGGTGATCGAATAGCCCTTCAGCGGATAGACGGGGATCTTCATCAGGTTCGAGATGAAGCTCGTCGAGTACGAGCCGAGCGCGACGACATACGCGTCGGCGCGCACCGTCTCGCTGCCGCACTGCACGCCGGCGATCTTGCCGCCCGCGATCGCGAGTGCATCGATCGGCGTGTTGTAGCGGAACTTCACGCCAAGCGATTCGGCGAGCGCCGCGAGGCGCGTCGTGAACAGCTGGCAGTCGCCCGTTTCGTCACCCGGCAGGCGCAGGCCGCCCGTCAGCTTGTGCGAGACGGCGGCAAGCGCCGGCTCGGCTTTCTTCAGGTCGGCCGGGGACAGCAGTTCGAACGGCACGTTCGCTTCCTGCAGGACGGCGATGTCCTTCGCCGCGCCGTCGAGTTGCTGCTGCGTGCGGAACAGTTGCAGCGTGCCGCCCGTGCGGCCTTCGTACTGGATGCCGGTATCGGCGCGCAATGCCTGCAGGCAGTCGCGGCTGTATTCGGCGAGGCGAACCATGCGGCCCTTGTTGACCGCGTAGCGCTCGGCCGTGCAGTTGCGCAGCATCTGATACATCCACTGGAGCTGGAAACGCGTGCCGTCGAGGCGGATCGCGAGCGGCGCATGCTTTTCGAACATCCACTTGACGGCCTTCAGCGGCACGCCGGGTGCGGCCCACGGCGCGGCATAGCCGGGGGAGATCTGGCCTGCGTTCGCGAAGCTCGTCTCGAGCGCCGGGCCGGCTTCCCGGTCGATCACCGTGACTTCATGGCCGGCGCGCGCGAGGTAATACGCGCTTGCCACGCCCACCACACCGCTGCCCAGAATGACGACTCGCATAGCTGCTCCAGATGGAAGGGACCAGATCGAGGCCGGGCGCACCTGCGTCTCCGTGTAACCTCTAGCTGATCTAGTTTTTTGCGCTATGGTATTGTCGAATGTGTAGGTTTTGTTATCGTATTTTTCAGGTTTTCAGCATAAACAAATGAGAACGCAACGTCAGCCCGTACGCTCGCTCGACAAGCTCGACCGACGCATCCTGAAACTGCTCCAGGACGACGGCCGGATGGCGATGAAAGACCTTGCGGAACAGGTTGGACTGACCGTCACGCCGTGTATCGAGCGTGTGCGGCGCATGGAGCGCGATGGCGTGATCACCGGTTATCACGCACGGGTCGACCCCCACCAGCTGGATGCCGCGCTGCTGGTGTTCGTCGAGATCACGCTCGGCCACAAGGGCGGCAACATGTTCGAGCAGTTCCGCCGCGAAGTGATGAAGATCGACGAGGTGCTCGAGTGCCATCTCGTATCCGGTGATTTCGACTATCTGATCAAGGCGCGGATCGGCGAAATGGCCGACTACCGGAAGCTGCTCGGCGACATCCTGCTGCAGTTGCCCGGCGCCGTGCAGTCGAAGAGCTATGTCGTGATGGAAGAAATCAAGGAGACGCTGACGATCGCGGTGGGTGACTGACGCGCCTGAGGCGGCCCGTCAGGCCCTTTATCCCGCCCTTGGCATGCTGCACCCAATACTGTATAAATATACAGTATTGGGTGCAGGCGAATGGGTGGGCACATGGACGATCGATCCGACAACGAATTTCCGATAGCGCCGCCCGTGCCCCGCAAGGGGCGCGGTGCGGTCGACAACCTGCAAGGGCGATACGAGATCGCGCAGCGCGAAGCGGTCGACGACGGCTGGACCCACGAGTCGGACGATACCGATTTCTCCGCGCCGCTGCGCACGCAGGTCTTCGAGGAGCGTGCGAAGAGCATCCTGACGCGCAACCAGTCGCCCGACATTCCATTCAGCGTATCGCTCAATCCGTATCGCGGCTGCGAGCACGGTTGCATCTATTGCTTCGCGCGGCCGACACACAGTTATCTCGGCCTGTCGCCGGGGCTCGATTTCGAAAGCCGCATCTATGCGAAGGTCAATGCGGCCGAACTGCTCGAGCGCGAGATTTCACGCAAGCGCTACGTGCCGGAGCCGATCGCGCTCGGTGTCAACACCGACGCCTACCAGCCGGTCGAGCGCGACCTGCGCATCACGCGCAGCGTGATCCAGGTGATGCACGATCGCGGGTTGCCGTTCGCCGCGATCACGAAGTCGTCGCTGATCGAGCGCGATCTCGACCTGCTCGCACCGATGGCCGAACGCGGGCAGGTGATGGCGGCGGTCACGATCACGACACTCGATGCCGATCTCGCGCGCACGCTCGAGCCGCGCGCGGCAACACCGGCGCGCCGGTTGCGTACGATTCGTGCGCTGAGCGAGGCGGGCGTGCCGGTCGGCGTGAGCATTGCGCCGATGATCCCGTTCGTCACAGAGCCCGACATGGAGCGTGTGCTCGAGGCGTGCGCGGAAGCCGGCGCGACGCATGCGAGCTACATCATCCTGAGGCTGCCGTGGGAAGTCGCTCCGCTGTTCAAGAACTGGCTTGCCGCGCATTTTCCCGATCGCGCGGAGCGCGTGATGAACCGCGTGCGCGACATGCGCGGCGGGAAGGACTACGACTCGGAATTCTCGAAACGGATGAAGGGCGAGGGGATCTGGGCCGACCTGCTGCGGCAGCGTTTCCGCCAGGCCGTCAAGCGGCTCGGGTTGAACGAGCGCACGAACGGAATTCTCGATCTGTCGCAGTTTCGCGGTGCGCCGGCCACCGCGGCGCCGCGCGTTGCTGTTCGTTCAGCCGCAGCGCGGTCGACGCAGTCGCGTGACGACTCGCAATTGAACCTGTTCTGACCGGTGTGCCAAACCGGCACCGGGCGCCGGTGCGTAGCGGCCGTTACGCTTACTGTGAAATCTGCTTGGCCGCTTCGACCTGCGACTCGAAGTACGTCTGGAACGACAGCGCGAGTGCGGTCATCAGGAGGAAGGCACCGATCAGCAGCGAGAAGATCACCACGAAGATCACGGTCCAGCCCGACTTGCTGTGCTTGCCTGTCTCCGCGTTGAATTGCGCGTCCCATTTTTCGTCGGGGCGCAGCCCGTAGACGAGCGCGGCAAGGAACGCCGCCAGCAGCGAGATCGCGCCGGGAACGGCAAGCCACCAACCGAGGCCCGCGCTGCGCTGGGTTGCGGCGAGCAGGAGGAAGCCCGGAATGCCGACGATCGTCGCGAGCAGATGCGCCCAGCCGAACACGTCGCGAAAGCCATACAGATAGAAGCGGTGCGCGCCGAGCGATCCGAACAGGAACGCGAGGGCGGCGGTGAGCGTCTTGGAGCGAAAGCGGCGGGACGGAGCGGTGCTGCTGGACATGGATGGCGGCGTATTGTCGTTGGCATGGGCGGCCGGCGGGCCGGCGCGGGCGCGCGGCCCGGCACGCATTCTACGATGCCCGGTCGGGCCCGGTCACCCCTGTCCTGCGTCAAGGTGCCGCATAGGTCACGCGGTAGATCGCACCCGCATAGTCGTCGCTGACGAGCAGCGAGCCGTCCGGCAGCGGCAGTACGTCGGCGGGGCGCCCCCATACCGTGCCGTCGGGTCGCAGCCAGCCCGTGACAAACGGGGTCTGGCGCGCCTGGCTGCCATCCGCCGAGACGACGACGCGCATCACGCGGTAGCCGACCTTCGTGCTGCGATTCCACGAGCCGTGTTCGGCGATGAAGACGTTATTGCGATACGACGCCGGAAACATCGACCCTGTATAGAACCGCATGCCGAGTGCCGCGACGTGCGCACCGAGTTTCAATACGGGCGGTACATAGCGGCGGCATACGTCGGCGCTGCCGAATTCGGGGTCGGGCGTGTCGCCGCCATGGCAGTACGGGAAGCCGAAGTCGAGGCCGGCGCGCGGTTCGCGGTTCAGCTTGTCGTCGGGCACGTCGTCGCCCATCATGTCGCGCCCGTTGTCGGTAAACCAAAGCTCGCCAGAATCGGGGTGCCACGCGAAGCCGACCGTATTACGTACGCCGCGGGCAACGACCTCGTTCCCGCTGCCGTCCGCCCTCATGCGTGCGATGATCGCGTAGCGGTTGCGATCGGCGAGACAGACGTTGCACGGTGCGCCGGTCGGCACATACAGCTTGCCGTCGGGGCCGAACGCGATGAATTTCCAGCCGTGATGGTGTTCGGTCGGCAGCGCGTCGGTGACGACGGCAGGTGCGGGCGGCGTGGCCAGCCGGTCGTCGATACGATCCAGACGCAGAATGCGTGAGACGGCGGATATATAGAGTGCGCCGCCACGGTAGGCGACGCCGACGGGCATGTCGAGCCCGGACGCTACCACGTAGCGCGCACTGATCCGGCCCTCGTGCATGACGAATGCGTGAACGCGGCCTTCCCGGGTGCCGACATACAGGATGCCGCGCGGCGACCACGCCATTTCGCGCGCGGTCGGTACCGCGTCGACCAGCACTTCGACGTGGAAGCCGGGTGGCACGACGAGTTCGCCCACCGGCAACGGCGCGGCAAACGCCAGTGCGGACGCGAGGCAGGCAAGGCCGGCAAGCAGCGCCGCGAAACGGTGCTGCGCGCGGCGCATCGAGGCGGCGCGAAGGGGCGGCATGACGGTGTGGAACGTCGCGGACACGACGATTGTATGCCCGGCGGACAGGCTGCCTCCCGATTTTTTACGCGTAAGTGTTTGTTGTACCTCTGGTTTCCGGCTATAATCGCGTGTTTCAGTAGTTTCGAACCCGGTTTTCCCGAAGGACATCATATGGTTATCATCCGTCTGGCTCGTGGCGGCTCGAAGAAGCGCCCGTTCTACAACATCGTTGCTACCGATTCGCGCAACCGTCGTGACGGCCGCTTCATCGAGCGCGTCGGCTTCTACAACCCGGTCGCTACGAAGGGCGAATCGCTGCGTATCGCTCAGGATCGCCTGACGTACTGGCAAGGTGTTGGCGCGCAACTGTCGCCGACCGTCCAGCGTCTCGTGAAGGAAGCGCAAAAGGCGCAACCGGCTGCCTAACATGGCACGGTGTGCCGGTCGTGCCGGCTGTGAGGTGCATTGATGGCGGGTCACGATTCCGGTAATGCAAGGCGCGGGCGTGCGTCGTTTGGCGCATTCGTCCGCAAGCCGGTCGAGCGCGACGCTGTCGCGAACGCCGGTCAGGCTGCCGAGCAGCAAGGCAGTCTCGAAGTGGCGCAAGCCTGGCCCGACGATGCCGTCGAGGTCGGGGCGGTGGTCGACGCCTATGGCCTGAAGGGTTGGGTCAAGGTGGCGACGCATGCCGACGCCGGCCGCGGTGGCGATGCGCTGCTCAAGGCGCGCCACTGGTGGCTGGAACGCGGAGCGGAGCGGCTTTCCGTCCGCATCGTGCAGTCAAAGGCGCACAGCGACACCGTCGTTGCGCAACCCGCGGGCGTCAGCGACCGCGATGCCGCGTACGCGATGCGCGGCTTTCGCGTGTTCGTGCGCCGGGAAGATTTCCCGGCATTGGCCGCGGACGAATTCTATTGGGTCGACCTGATCGGTCTCGACGTCGTCAACGAGCAATCGGTGGCACTCGGGAAGGTGAGCGGGATGATCGACAATGGCGTGCATTCGATCATGCGTGTCGAGTATCCGGCGACCGGCAAAGACGGTCAGCCGACCACCGACGAGCGGTTGATTCCGTTCGTCGGCGTATACGTCAAAACGGTGGATCAGGCGGCGCGTCGTATCGTCGTCGACTGGGAAGCCGATTACTGAAATGAACCAGGTTACCGAGAGCGCGGTGCAGTTCGACGTCGTCACGCTCTTTCCCGAGATGTTCCGTGCACTGACCGACTGGGGGATCACCAGCCGGGCCGTCAAGCAAGGGCGCTTCGGGCTGCGCACCTGGAACCCGCGTGATTTCACGACGGACAACTACCGCACGGTCGACGATCGTCCGTACGGCGGCGGTCCGGGCATGGTGATGCTGGCCAGGCCGCTCGAAGCCGCGATCGATGCCGCGAAAGCGGCGCAGGCGGAGCAGGGCATCGCGAGCACGCGTGTCGTGATGATGTCGCCGCAGGGCGCACCGCTCACGCACGATCGTGCGGTGCGGATGGCGCAGGAGCCTGGTGTCGTCGTGCTGTGCGGCCGCTATGAAGCGATCGACCAGCGCCTGCTCGATCGTTGCGTCGACGAGGAAATCAGCCTCGGCGATTTCGTCCTGTCCGGCGGAGAATTGCCGGCGATGGCGATGATGGATGCAGTCGTGCGGTTGCTGCCCGGCGTGCTGAACGATTCGCTGTCGGCCGTGCAGGACAGCTTCGCTGATGGCCTGCTCGATTGTCCGCACTACACGCGCCCCGAGGAGTATGACGGCGTGCGCGTGCCGGACGTGCTGCTCGGCGGGCATCATGCCGAGATCGAGAAGTGGCGGCGTCAGGAAGCATTGAGGAATACGTTGCGGAAGCGGCCGGATCTGATCGTCCGGGCGCGCCGCGAGAAGTTGTTGAGTCGCGCCGACGAGGCGTGGCTTGCGAACCTCGCACGCGAAGCGAAGGACGCCTCCTGAGGCGGCTGCGCGAGCGGGAATTGGCGGTGCCGTACATGCGTGTGCGGCGCCTGATGTGAATCCATCCTCTATCGGGGCCAGGCCTGGAAGCAGGCGGGTGTGAACGCCGACACGATGGCATAAGGAGTCAGTAATGAATCTGATCGCAAAACTTGAGCAGGAAGAAATCGAGCGCGCGCTCGCCGGCAAGACGATCCCCGAATTCGCCCCGGGCGACACGGTAATCGTGAACGTGAACGTGGTTGAAGGTAACCGCAAGCGCGTTCAGGCTTACGAAGGCGTCGTGATCGCGATTCGCAACCGTGGTCTGAACTCGAACTTCATCGTCCGCAAGATCTCGTCGGGCGAAGGCGTCGAGCGTACGTTCCAGACGTACTCGCCGCTGCTGGCAAGCATCGTCGTGAAGCGCCGCGGTGATGTGCGTCGTGCGAAGCTGTACTACCTGCGCGAGCGTTCGGGCAAGTCGGCTCGTATCAAGGAAAAGCTGGTGTCGAAGGATCGCGCCGCAGCAGCTTCCCAAGAGTAAGAGCTGTAAGGAAAAAGCACCCAACCGGGTGCTTTTTTCATTCTGGCGCGAGAATATGCTCGATACGACACGAACCCGAGAGCCCCATTGAATCGCCGCCCCATCATCGATCCCGAAGTCCTGCCGGTCGAAGGCACCGGCGCCGGCCTGCCGGCCATCGATTCCCGCCTGATGACGCCGTCCGGCCTGCGCGACCGTTTCGCGCGCACGCTCGAATGGAGCGTCGAGCCCGGCGAGGCGAGGCTGCAGGAGGGCGTCGATCCACGCAGCGCGGCCGTCCTGGTGCCGCTCGTCGTCCGTGAGTCCGGTCTCACCATGCTGCTGACCCAGCGCGCCGATCACCTGAACGACCACGCCGGGCAGATCAGCTTCCCCGGCGGTCGTCGCGAACCGTTCGATCGCGATGCAACCGCTACCGCGTTGCGCGAGGCGAAGGAAGAGATCGGTCTGGCAGACGAGCGTGTCGAGATCCTCGGCGCGCTGCCCGACTACCTCACCGGTACGGGCTTTTGCGTGACACCGGTGGTCGGCCTCGTGCATCCGCCGTTCACCGTGCAGGCCGACACGTTCGAAGTGGCCGAGATTTTCGAGGTCCCGCTCGCGTTCCTGATGAATCCCGCGAACCATCAGGTGCGTGTGTTCCGCTGGGAAGGTGGCGAGCGTCGTTTTTTTGCGATGCCCTATCCGAATGGCGAACCCGGCGGGCATTACTTCATCTGGGGCGCAACTGCCGGCATGTTGCGCAATCTGTACCGCTTCTTGGCCGCCGGCTAGGCGTGCACGATTGTCGGCGTGCGTGGCCGGCTGGCGGGCGACTGCACCGGCAGCCATCCGGTGCTTACGCTGTGCTATCGTTATGCAAAAAATGACATAACTCCGAAGACGGCGCCACGCATGACTTTCTTTTCGGTTCTCCTCGCTCTCATCATCGAACAGGTCCGCGCGTTGTCGCCGAACAATCCGGTGTTCGCGCTGTTCCAGTTTCATGCGGAAACCGTCGCGCATGGTCTCGACGCGGGCAAGCAGAAGCACGGCATCCTCGCCTGGCTCGCGGTCGTGCTGCCGTGGGTGCTGATCGTCGCGCTGATCTATTTCCTGCTGTTCAAGGTGAGCTTCGTGCTCGCATTCATCTGGAACGTCGTCGTCGTGTATTTCACGCTCGGCTTCCGTCAGTTCAGCCATTACTTCACCGACATCCACCTCGCGCTCAATAACGACGACGTGCCGCGCGCGCGCGAAATCCTGCACGAGTGGACAGGCATCGACACGGTCGATATGCCGGTCGGCGAAATCGTCCGCCATACGCTGATTCACGCCGTGGTCGCATCGCATCGCCACGTGTTCGGCGTGTTCTTCTGGTACGTGCTGCCGATAGGGCCGGCCGGTGCCGTGCTGTACCGGATTTCCGAATACCTCGCGCGCAGCTGGTCGACGCCGGGCGACGATCGCACGGCGGCCTTCTCTACGTTCGCGCAGCGCGCGTTCTTCGTGATCGACTGGATTCCCGCGCGATTGACCGCGCTCGGCTTCGCGATCGTCGGCAATTTCGAGGACGCGATCTATGCGTGGCGCAACCACACGCGCCAGTGGCCCGATCCGAACGATGGCGTCCTGCTGGCAGCCGGCAGCGGCGCGCTCGGCGCACGCCTCGCGGGGCCGCTCGCGGAACCGTCGAGCCTCGATGCGCTGGCCGTCGGCGACAGCGGTCCGTTGACGGTCGGTGACGATTGCACGCCGCGTACGCTGCAATCCGCGGTGGGCCTCGTCTGGCGTGCGGTGATCCTGTGGATGATTCTGCTGCTGATGCTGACGCTCGCCGTCTGGGTGTCGTGACGGGGCAGTGCGGTACCCGATGAAAGGCAGAAGGCCGGCTTGAAGCCGGCCTTTTTGCTGTGGATCACACGTCAAGCGGATCGCGCACGGCGCCGCATTGCCAGCACGCGGTGAACTGGGCTTCGAGCGCCTCACCGCACTGCCGGCAGCGCCACGGCGCGGCGCCGGCCGCCGGGCCGTGCGACGCGGCATCGAGGAGCTTGCGCGCGAGCGCGTCGTCGCGATCGTCGTCGAGCCACAGTTCGGGCGTGCACGCGTCGGCGGGCAGGCCGCCGAGCGCGCCGGTCGCGTAGCAGTTATGCAGCTCGCAACCGATGCCGGCTACCTGAAGCACGTTGGCCCAATGCTGCGCCGTCGCGAGATCGGGTGCCTTGAAACGCATCGCGGCTCCTGTCGGTGAACGCCGGCCCGCACGGCACCGGCTGGCCGCCGCGCGCGTGCCGCGCGGTCAGCGGACGATCTGGCTCGCCTCGTGCACGAGCTGCGCATACAGCGCATGCCGCGACGGGGCGATGCGGCCGTCGGCGACAGCGTCGAGAATCGCGCAGCCGGGTTCGTGCAGATGATGGCAATTATAGAAACGGCAGTCGGCCAGCAGCGGCCGGAACTCCGGAAAGGCGCGCTCGAGACGGCCTTCCGTCAGGTGGTAGAGGCCGAATTCCTGGAAGCCGGGCGAATCGATCAGCGCGCCGCCGCCGGCCAATGGGTACAGGCGCGTGAACGTCGTCGTGTGACGCCCGCTGTTGAGCGCGGCCGAAATCTCGCGCGTGGCGGCTTCGGCATCGGGAACGAGCAGGTTCACGAGCGTCGACTTGCCCATCCCGGACTGGCCGAGCAGGATCGTCGAATGCCCGGCGAGGTGCGGCATCAGTTGCGCGCGCGCGTCGTCGGGCGAACCCTTCACCGACAGCTCGAGCACGTCGTAGCCAAGGGCGCGGTAGGGCGCGAGGCGCTCGCGCGCGACCGGCAGCGCGGCTTCGACGTCGATCTTGTTCAGCACGACGAGCGGCTTCAGCTCGTTCGCCTCGGCGGCGATCAGCGCGCGGCCGAGCAGGTCCTCGCTGAAGTAGGGCTCGGTCGCGAGCACGATCAGCAATTGATCGAGGTTGGCCGCGAACAGCTTCGACTTGAACTGGTCGGAGCGGTACAGCAGGTTGCGCCGTTCGCCGATCTCGACGATGACGCCCTGGTCGGCCGACGCAAGTTCGTACGCGACACGGTCGCCGACCGCGATCTCGCTCTTCTTGCCGCGCGGGAAGCACTGCAGCATCGGGCCGCCGTCGTCGGGCGCGACGATGTAGTGGCGCCCGTGTGCCGCGATCACGCGGCCTTCGGCACGTTGCGCGCCCGACGCGCGCGGGGCCGGCTTGCGGGAGGTCGGCCGGCTCATGCGTGCTGCATCAGGCGGTCGATCCGCTGCGATGCAGGCGGATGCGAGTAGTAGAAGGCCGTGTAGACGGGGTCGGGCGTCAGCGTCGACGCGTTGTCCTCATAGAGCTTCACGAGCGCGCTGACGAGATCCTGCGCGTCGGTCTGGCTGGCCGCGAATGCGTCGGCCTCGAATTCGTGCTTGCGCGACGTGAGGCTGCCGAACGGCGTCGCGAAGAACAGGAACACGGGAATCGCGAGGAAGAACAGTACGAGCGCGGCGCCCGCGTTGCTCGTGTCGAGCGACGGCGTGACGCCGAGCCCCGTGTAGAACCACGTGCGTTGCGCCAGCCAGCCGAGCAGCGCAAGCAGCACGAGGCTCAGCACGAACGACACGAGCATCCGCTTCATCACGTGGCGGCGCTTGAAGTGGCCGAGTTCGTGCGCGAGCACGGCTTCGATTTCCTGGCCGGACAGGCGCGCGAGCAGCGTGTCGAAGAACACGATCCGCTTCGACGCGCCGAAGCCCGTGAAGTACGCGTTGCCGTGCGCGGAGCGGCGGCTGCCGTCCATCACGAACAGCCCCTTCGCCGCAAAGCCGCAGCGCTTCATCAGCGACTCGATGCGCGCGCGCAGCGCGTCGTCCTTCAGCGGTTCGAACTTGTTGAAGATCGGTGCGATGAAAGTCGGGTAGATCAGCAGCACGAGCATCTGGAACGCGACCCAGACGATCCAGGTCCACAGCCACCACAGGCTCCCGGCCTGGTTCATCAGCCACAGCACGACGAACAGCAGCGGCAGGCCGAGCGCGCCGCCGAGCAGCGAGTTTTTCAGCATGTCGGTGAAGAACAGCCGCTTCGTCATCCGGTTGAAGCCGAAACGCTGTTCGATCCCGAACTGGCGGTAATACTCGAACGGGACGTCGATGACGCTCGTGATCACGAGTACTGCCGCGACGAGCGCGACCTGCTGCCCGTAGCCGCGGCCGAGCCAGCCGGTGAGCAGCGTGTCGAGTGCGCCGACGCCGCCGAGCAGCGTCAGGCCGACCAGCACGGCCGCGCTGACGACGATTTCGAGCATCGTCAACCGGGTGCGCTCGACCGTATAGTCGGCCGCGCGCTGGTGGGCCGTCAGCGGGATGGTTGCGCTGAACTGCGCGGGGACGCTGTTGCGGTGCGCCGCGACGAAGCGGATCTGCCGCGACGCGAGCCACAGCTTGGTGACGACCATCGCGAGCACGGCGAGCGCGAACAGCAGGGTGAACGAAAAGGGTGACATCGAAGGCGCCAAAGGGTTCTATGCGAGAATTATATGTTCTTGCGGACCGGCCCCGCTGATGCGATGCCGGCCGCCCGGGCGGCGCCGCGCGCCGTCCGCCATTTTCCAGGATGACTCATGACCGATACCGCCGCTTCCGCCAGCCAGCCCGCGCTCGTGCGCAACGAGTTGAACCTCGTCTGGCTCGACATGGAGATGACGGGCCTCGACCCGGATAACGACCGCATCATCGAGATCGCGGTCGTCGTGACCAATTCCACGCTCGACATCGCCGTCGAAGGCCCCGTGTTCGCGATCCACCAGAGCGACGAAACGCTCGCGAAGATGGACGACTGGAACAAGTCGACGCACGGCCGCTCGGGCCTGATCGACCGCGTGCGCGCGTCGACCGTGACCGAGGCGGAAGCCGCCGGGCAATTGCAGGCCTTCCTCGCGCAGTACGTGTCGCCCGGCAAATCGCCGATGTGCGGCAACTCGATCTGCCAGGACCGCCGCTTCATGGCGCGCTGGATGCCCGAATTCGAGCGGTTCTTCCACTACCGCAACCTCGACGTCAGCACGCTCAAGGAGTTGTGCCGCCGCTGGCAGCCCGCGATCTACAAGGGCTTCCAGAAGCGGGCGATGCACACGGCGCTCGCGGACATCCACGAGTCGATCGACGAGCTGAAGTACTACCGCGAGCATTTCCTGATTCCGGCCGCGTCCGCTTCGGCAGGCGAGTCCGCGCCGGCCGCCTGAGCGGGCCGGCACGCGCCTAGCGCGGTGCGCGCTGAGCGCTTTTCGGCCGGAACGCCGCGACCACCGCGGCGTCGGTCTCGATGTACGGGCCGCCGATCAGGTCGATGCAGTAGGGCACCGCGGCGAAGATGCCGGGCACGGTCGACTTGCCGTCGGCGTCGCGGAGCCCTTCGAGCGTTTCCCGGATCGACTTCGGCTGGCCGGGCAGGTTGACGATCAGCGCCGCATGGTCGGCCGTCTCGCGGATCACCGCGACCTGCCGCGACAGGATCGCGGTCGGCACGAAATTCAGGCTGATCTGCCGCATCTGTTCGCCGAATCCCGGCATTTCCTTCGTCGCCACGGCCAGCGTGGCCTCGGGCGTCACGTCGCGGCGCGCCGGGCCCGTGCCGCCCGTCGTCAGCACGAGGTCGCACCCCGCGACATCGACGAGTTCGGCGAGCGTGGCGGAGATCGTCGGCGCGTCGTCCTGGATCAGGCGCGTTTCGGCGCGCCACGGCGACACCAGCGCGCCGGCGAGCCACTCCTGCAGCGCCGGAATGCCCTTGTCTTCGTAGACCCCCTTGCTTGCGCGGTCGCTGATCGACACGAGGCCGACGACGAGCTCGTCCGGGTGGTTACGCTTCGTCGTCGTCATGGTCGTCTCCGGCGTCGTCCGCCGCTTCGTCGTCCGCATGGGACGTGCCGCCGGCGGTCTTGATCCACTGGAACAGCTCGCGGAAATAGCGCGGCGGCTTGCCTTGCTGCGCTTCCTTGCGTGCGTTGCGAATCAGCGTGCGGCCTTCCTGGATGTCGGCTTCCGGGTGCTGGCGCAGGAATTCGGTCAGCGCGTCGTCGCTCGCGAGCAACTGTTCGCGGGTGCGTTCGATCCAGTGCAGGCGGGCCGTCGCGGCCTTGTTCACGCCGCGCTGCGCGTCGAGCGCGGTGCGCAGCGCGGCCGTCTCGTCGTCGGTCAGCGAGCGCATCACGCGGCCGACGTACTGGAGCTGGCGGCGCTTGCCTTCGTGATCGGTGATCCGGCGCGCCTCGCGCACGGCGTCGCCGAGGCTTTCGGGCATCGGCATGCGTTTCAGCGCGTCTTTCGGCAGATCGACGAGTGCCTGGCCGAGCACCTGCAGCTCGTGCATCTCGCGCTTCAACTGGGATTTGCTGGGGCGATCGTAGCCATTGTCGTCGTCTTCGGCGGCATGCTCGATCGGCTGGATTCGGGTTTTGCGTGTCATGGACGGCATTGTATCGCGCCGCGGACACCCCAAGCTTGTCGGTGTCCGGCCCCGGACCTTGCTATGATCGCAGGATACGCAACATTTTGAACATGCGGGCGCCCGCCCGCCACCGGATATCAAGACGATGGCAGCCAATCTCGACGTACAAGCGCGCTATTTCCCGCACACGCAGGACCAGCTCAAGGAAATCGCCTCGGACATCCTTCGCCATGCGAAGGCGCTCGGCGCGACCGACGCCGCGACCGAAATCTCCGAGGGCGACGGCCTGTCGGTGTCGGTGCGCCGCGGCGAAGTCGAAACGATCGAGCACAACCGCGACAAGATGGTCGGCGTGACCGTGTTCATCGGCAAGAAGCGCGGCAACGCGAGCACGTCGGATTTTTCGCCGGGCGCGATCAAGGATACCGTCGCCGCCGCGTACAACATCGCGCGCTTCACGGCCGAGGACGAGGCGGCCGGCCTGGCCGAAGCCGAGCTTCTCGAAACTGACCCGCGTGACCTCGACCTCTACCACCCGTGGGCGCTGTCGGCCGACGAGGCCGTCGAGCTCGCCCGCCGCGCGGAAGACGCCGCATTCGCGGTCAGCCCGCAGATCCGCAACTCGGAAGGCGCGAGCGTGTCGGCCCAGCATTCGCAGTTCGTGCTGGCCACGTCGCGCGGCTTCCTGTCCGGCTACCCATACTCGCGTCATTACATCGCATGCGCGCCGATCGCGGGCAGCGGCCGCCACATGCAGCGCGACGACTGGTATACGTCGAAACGCAGCGCGATCGATCTCGCGGCACCCGAAGCGGTGGGCCGTTACGCGGCCGAGCGTGCGCTCGCTCGGATGGGCGCACGCCGCCTCGATACCCGCAAGGTGCCCGTGCTGTTCGAGGCGCCGCTCGCGGCCGGCCTGCTCGGCGCGTTCGTGCAGGCGGTGAGCGGCGGTGCGTTGTACCGCAAGACGTCGTTCCTCGTCGACAGCCTCGGCAAGCCGGTGTTCGCGCCGCACATCCAGGTCGTCGAGGATCCGCACGTGCCGCGCGCGATGGGCAGCGCGCCGTTCGACGAGGAAGGCGTGCGCACGCGTGCGCGCAGCGTCGTCAAGGACGGCGTCGTCGAAGGCTACTTCCTGTCGACCTATTCGGCGCGCAAGCTCGGCACGCAGACCACCGGCAACGCAGGCGGCTCGCACAACCTTGCGCTGCGCAGCTCGAACACGCAGGCGGGCGACGATTTCGACGCGATGCTGAAGAAGCTCGGCACGGGCCTGTTGCTGACCGAGCTGATGGGGCAGGGCGTGAACTACGTGACGGGCGACTATTCGCGCGGTGCGGCGGGCTTCTGGGTCGAGAACGGCGTGATCCAGTATCCGGTCGAGGAAATTACCGTCGCGAGCACGCTGCAGGAAATGTTCCGGCATATCGTCGCGATCGGTGCCGATTCGATCGTGCGCGGCACGAAGGAAACGGGCTCGGTGCTGATCGAGCAGATGACGATCGCCGGGCAGTAAGCGGCGCACGGCATCGGCCGCCATCGAACGAAAAAGCCCGACCGGCGTGAACCGGTCGGGCTTTTTTCATGGTGCGTGACGCGTCAGCCGCGCTTGCGCTCGTAGACGACGAACGCATAGCCGAACGTATTCGGCGCGGCCGCCTGGTGCGCATCGCGCGACACTTCCTGCCACTGCGCGGCGTCGGGCGCCGGGAACGAGGCGTCACCGTCGAAGTCGGCATCGATCTCGGTGACGACCAGCTTGTCGGCGAGTGCGAGCCCTTCGGTGTAGAGTTGCGCGCCGCCGATCAGGAACGCCTCGGGCACGCCGTCGCGTGCGGCGAGCGCCAGCGCATCGGCGAGCGACGTGACCGTGTCGCAGCCGTCGAAGCGGCGCGTCGCGTCGCGCGTGACCACGATATTGCGGCGGCCCGGCAGCGGCCGGCCGATCGACTCGTGGGTCTTGCGGCCCATCACGATCGGCGCACCCATCGTCGTGCGCTTGAAGAACGCGAGATCCTCGGGAAGTTTCCAGGGTAACTGGTTGTCGCGGCCGATGATGCCGTTGCGGGCACGCGCGACGATCAGGGTCAACGTCGTCATGAAGGTCGGGGAAAGGAAAACCGGAATGGCGCCGATTCTACCGGAACGGCGGCACGCGCCGGTTCCGGGTACGCGCATCCGCCTTTCCGCACTGCGCGCCGCGACGCTCGAGGCAAGGCGTCGCGGCGACGGAATGAATAAAAAGAGTGCCCGCCGGGGGACGGAGCACAAGAACCGTTTCGTGTTGCAAGCGTGACGATGCCGACGTCGTCGCGCTCAAATCAATACGTCATCCTGATCAAATGAATCGGCTCGTGCATCACTGATGGGTACTGCCTTGCGTGGTGCCTTCCATCGCGTGCTGCAAATCGCCCTGCTGCGGTGCCGGACGTGGCGTCGGCAATTGAGGCGGTGGCGGGATCTCGTCCCACAGGGTCACCGACGTCCGGCCGGCCGGCAGCGGTTGCGGTGACGACACCGTCACGATGCCGAACCCGTTGCCGTGCTGCATGCTCGGTGCGTTTTCCGCAAGCAGCATGACGCGAGCCGGATTCGTGCCTTCGTCTGCGCGTACGGGGGTGGGCGGGCCGGCGGCCGCGACTGCAATGGCCATCGGCACGAAAGAAAGTAAAGGATGTTTTCGCATGGTCGCTGTCTCCGACGGTTTTCATGTTCAGCGAAATGCATGCCATCGCGCCGGGACCGTTGTCGAGACTGCGATTCGTGCTCAAGCGTTGCGAATTGTCTCGAAAAACCGCTGAAAATGTTTCAGGCGTGAAACGAGGGGGCTCGGGAATACTGCTGATTCAATCGATACGCTTCAAGGATGAAAATCGTCGCAAGTGTTGATGACGGAGAGTATCGCTGCGCCGGGGCTATGTGCAGACGATTGACATGCATCGACCTCCTGAGCGATACGGCCGCATCGCTCACCGCGCTGAAATCGGATTGTCGTATTCAGTGCCTATAACTAAGCTGTCTTGATCAAAATAACTGGACGCGAGATAAGCGCCATCATGCGAGGCTTTGTCGTCGCCACGCATCGGCATGGCGAATCGAGCCGCCTTCGGCTGACCCGATTCGATCCTTTTGGCACGTGACCTGACGTGCACGGCAATCGTTAGACGGTTGATGAACGGGGTGAGCATATGGGCGCCGATCTGCGGCACGTGATCTACTATTCGCGCGAACCGAACGACGCGTTGCGCGGCCATTTCGACGAATGCGGTTGGCGTGTCGATCTCGCGGAGACCGTGCGAGACGTTCGACGTGTCGTGCAGCATGGTGTCGCAACGGCCGGGCTGCTCGATTTTTCGCCGGGCTTCAAGCCTTCCGACCTGCGTGAACTCGAATCCTGTCTGAGCATTCAGCACATCGGCTGGATCGCGGCGACGCGCCGCGGCCAGTTGCAGGACGCTACGCTGCGCCATCTCATTCGCGACTACTGTTTCGACTACGTGACGATGCCATACGAGACCGCGCGGATCGTCGAGACCGTCGGCCATGCACACGGGATGATCGCGCTGACCGAAACCGTTGCGCCGCCCGTCGGCGCCGGACGCAGCGAAGGCGAAATGGTCGGGACCTGCGATGCGATGCTCGGGCTCTTCAGGACGATACGCCGCGTCGCGGCGACCGACGCGCCGGTGTTCATCTCCGGCGAATCGGGTACGGGCAAGGAACTGACGGCGGTCGCGATTCATGAACGTTCGTCGCGCGCGCAGGCGCCTTTCATCGCGATCAATTGCGGTGCGATTCCGTCGACGCTGCTGCAGGCCGAACTGTTCGGCTACGAGCGCGGCGCGTTCACCGGCGCGAACCAGCGCAAGATCGGCCGTGTCGAGGCTGCCAACGGCGGCACGCTGTTTCTCGACGAAATCGGCGACTTGCCGCTCGAAAGCCAGGCGAGCCTGCTGCGCTTCCTGCAGGAAGGCAAGATCGAGCGGTTGGGTGCCCATGTGTCGGTGCCCGTCGACGTGCGCGTGATCTGCGCGACGCACGTGGACATGGAAGCGGCGCTGCGCGAAGGGCGGTTCCGCGAGGACCTGTTCCATCGCCTGTGCGTGCTGAAGATCGAGGAGCCGCCGCTGCGCGCGCGCGGCAAGGACATCGAGGTGCTCGCGCGCCACATGCTCGAGCGTTTCAAGGGCGACGCGCATCGTCGCCTGCGCGGCTTTTCCCCCGATGCGGTCGCGTCGCTGTACGGCTATTCGTGGCCGGGTAACGTGCGCGAACTGATCAATCGCGTGCGCCGCGCGATCGTCATGTCGGAAGGCCGGATGATCACCGCGGCCGATCTCGAGCTGAACGAGTTCGCGACGCTCGCGCCCGTGTCGCTGCTGGAGGCGCGCGAGGCGGCCGAACGGCAGGCGATCGAGCAGGCGCTGTTGCGCCATCGCGGCCGTTTCGCGGATGCCGCACGCGAACTCGGCGTGTCGCGCGTCACGCTCTACCGGCTGATGTGCGCACACGGCATGCGCGATCGCGGCGACACGCTGGCAGGGTTTTCGGCGCCGTTGCCGGAGCTTCCTCACCACGCTTGCTAAAATTGGCGGGTACGGCCGCCCTCGCGGCCGAAGGAACCCGCATGAAACAGTATCTCGATCTCGTTCGTACCATTCTCGATACCGGCACCTGGCAGGAGAACCGCACGGGGATCCGCACCATCAGCATGCCGGGCGCGATGCTGCGCTTCGACCTGCAGCAAGGCTTCCCGGCCGTGACGACCAAGAAGCTGGCCTTCAAGTCCGCGATCGGCGAACTGGTCGGCTTCCTGCGCGCGACGCGCAGCGCGGCCGATTTCCGTGCGCTCGGCTGCAAGGTGTGGGATGCGAACGCGAACGAGAACGCGCAATGGCTCGCGAACCCGTATCGCCAGGGCGTCGACGATCTCGGTGACGTGTACGGCGTGCAATGGCGCCAGTGGCCGGGCTACAAGGTGCTCGACGCGGGCGCCGACGCGCAGATCGCCGATGCGACGCGCCGCGGCTTCCGGATCGTCACGCGTTTCGACGAAGACGGCGCGCCGAAGGTGCTGCTGTACAAGGCGATCGACCAGTTGCGCCAGTGTCTGGATACGATCATGGAGAATCCGTCCGACCGCCGCATCCTGTTTCACGCGTGGAATCCGGCCGTGCTCGACCAGATCGCGCTACCCGCGTGCCACCTGCTGTACCAGTTCCTGCCGAATGCGACGAAGCGCGAAATCTCGCTGTGCCTGTACATCCGCAGCAACGACGTCGGCCTCGGTACGCCGTTCAACCTGACGGAAGGGGCGGCGTTGCTGGAACTCGTCGGCCGGCTGACGGGCTACACGCCGCGCTGGTTCACGTACTTCATCGGCGACGCGCACATCTTTACGGAACCTAAAAAAGTACCAACCTACCACTGACATTGGGTTACAGCCCAATTCCTCTCGGTACTTTCTCAAAAAGTACCAGCCTACTGGGTCAGCGGTCCGGTCTGTCCATTACTCTGTCCCCAGATATTTGCTCGTTGGGATTGACCCAAAAGTCAGCTCTCAGCATGAGCGCCCAGCTTACCTTCGGTCGGTAGACCCCTTGGACGAGTGACGCGCAGCATAGTCGGCACCGAAGCCCGATGCGCCACGCTGACGCTTAAGCGTCTATCTAAAATTTAAGCTCAGTCGCTAGATGTGGGATGCCAGATACCACCACTCTTGAGGTTTATCGTTACGTCGACGCCAGCGACTTGGCAGACGTTCTGGGTATTTCCTTGCGCGCGGTTGTTTTTCGAGCACGTCACCACCCTTGGCTGCTTCCGCCGCGTGCTCCGCTGTACGACCGAGAGCTCTTGCGCTGGCGCGCCGATGTCGTTGACAGTTGGATGACCGGCACTCGGTTTTAGATGTTTCCCCGTGGTCTTAGGGGGCGCCTCTGACATCAGTTCTTTTCTTTCGGCCGACCTTGATAGGTACCGGTTGCTCAGTAGGTTCTACAAGCAAGAGCGATTCTTGGACTCCGAGCGCATTGGCGAGCGAGACCAAATTGTCCAAAGTTACGTTCGCCGACCCTCGTTCAATCTGGCCTAGATGATTCCGGTGCAATCCCACGCGGTCCGCGAGCACCTCTTGCGATAGCCCAAGTTTGCCTCGCAGCAGCTTTAGATTTGTAGCAAGCCGCAGCCGCGCGGCCTTCTGCTGGGGTGTTGTGGTGTCTTCCATATGCGACAGGAGCATCGCCTATCGCATGCCGTGAATCCACCCTGTATAAAGTGGCAATTTATAAATTGCCAATCTTTACATTGCATATATTTCGTTTTAGACTTTAGGCGATGGGCGCACATGCCTGAATAGACGACTTGCATGTGGGACGGCTCAACAATTCGCGCTCTGCCTTTGCGAGGCAGGGCAGAGCGCGCTTTTTTGCAGGAATGACGTGCCATCGACGTCGCGCAATCGTTTGAGGATGCTAGGCAGGATGCTGAAGCTGTTAGTGAAGGTCCCGAATGCCAACCGGCGCCTATTCCATTGTGGCGGACAGGCTGGGCTCCGACTCTCTCCACGACGGTGTCGCTCGGTGTCAGCGGCCGCCTCACTTTCGCGGCAGCAAGCTGTGGGCGCTAGCAATGAAAACTCAGTCCCGCGGGTGGTCGCACGAGGCCACAAATGCAGGTGACGGAAATCCTCCCCGACCAGACGAAGATTGATGCGACCCAACGACGTGGCCAGTGCCTCGAATGCATACGTCCTCGCCTTCTTGCGTGCGGGGCACTTCTGCGCGACGCCAGAACGGATTCGCTATCTCTGCACGCGCGCTTTTGCCTTGCGTTCGAGTGCATATATTTTTGCTGCCTTGAGCTAGCAGCCGCTAGTGGGGTGACGCTTGAAACGCTTACACATCCGAGCTTCGACATTCTTGATGCCGCAATTCCGACTCTAGAGGTCTCCGCTCAAGACAGCGTAACAATCGATTTGCTGCTTTTTTGGACGGAGCGCGGGACGCCTTTCTTGCCGGCAGTTTCGGTAACGGAGGTATGCGATGTGGCAGCACGGGTTCTCGACGCTACCTTCCGCCGGTTTGGGCGCACGTGATGATATGGGCCGGAAGGCTACAAGTAAGTCCCTGCTAAAGGACCGAGTGACGCGCTCCATCCGGCGACGGACAGGTGTCGTCGTACTCCGGTCAGAACTCGCGAAGTTGGGAAGTTCATCTCAACTAACGCGAGTGCTGCGCATCTTGGTCGACACTGGGCGCCTTGTGCGCGTAGGGCATGGAATATACGCGAAAACGAGGACGAATCGATTTACAGGCCGTTACGCGCCTGCGGCCCCATTTGAGGCCATAGCTGCCGAGGTTTTCAGAAAGCTCGGCATTGATGTCGGTCCGGGCACCCTCGCCAGAGATTACAACTCTGGCGTCTCCACGCAGATACCGATGGTGGCAGTCGTGACCACTGGCCGACGACGTATTACCAGGCGAATTCAGGTGGGTAGCAAAAGTGTCACATATGAGCGCGTCGGCAAGGGCACGCCATGAGGCGAATCGAGAGCCGAGAGGACTATTGATGTGTGATGCCCCGGGCTTGTCGCAACATAGCTCTCCCGTGCAGACGGACGTCGCGGTGTATCTGGGCGACTGCAGTGGTGATAGCGTGCTCGTGGTGTGCGATGGCACTTGCGTCGAACCGGGCGGGTCGACGTCGCAGCGTGCTCTGCGGGCGCTCGCCCATCCGACACCGCGTGGCCCATACCCGGTGTCGGAGCGCTTCACGATTTTCGTTCACGAGACTTCCTGCCGCGCGGCCGCGGGCGCGCGACTAGTGGCCACCTTTCGAATTGACGTTCTATGCAAAGGAAGTTTCGCTTACGCCAGCGCACGAACGGCTCAATCGGTTGCGCAGCTTCCGCCAACCGCGTATGTGATTGGCGACGACGTGGTCACCACAGCTCGTCGCCTGTTGGAGGCTTGGCCAGTGGTGCTTCAGACAGACGACGATAGGCAATGCTAAAAGAATTTTCCGGGCCGACTTACGAGATACCGCGCCCGCGACACACCGGCGGGCGCCTGCTCTTTCTCGATTACGATGGGGTGCTACATCCGGAGAACGTATTTTTGCTTCACAGGCGCGGTCCAACTTTGCAGAACTCTCCGGGTCACCAACTTTTTGAGCATTGCGAACTTCTTGAAGAACTGCTTGCATCGTACAGTGATGTTCGCATTGTCCTTTCGACATCGTGGGTGCGTCGCTACCGCGGAAGCATCCGCCGCGTGTCTTATAGATTGACGCCGGGCTTGCAGGCAAGAGTGATTGGTGCCACGTACCACTCGAGGATGGACCCAGCCGAGTTTGCGCAGGCACCGAGAGGCATGCAGATATGGGGCGACGTGCTGCGGCGCAAACCCTCGGCGTGGCTCGCACTCGACGACGATTATTTGCATTGGCCCGCATGGTGCCGTGAACAGCTTGTGCGCACCGACCCTATGTTCGGCATCGCCGAGCCGAGCGTGCTTGCGGAGCTGAAAACAAAGCTGGACAAGGCCTTTGGCGGGTACGGGCTCAAAAGTCACGGTTGAGTTGTGGGCCGGTGGGCACGGCTCGGTGCGCCGAGTCATTGCGACGGCAGAGATTGGCCGAATACGTGATGGTGCGTTTCGAGGAACAGTTCCTCAATCCGGGCGGTGACGAAGTCGTCGCGGCGGACTGCCTGCGATGGTCGGCGAGGGTGCGGCACCTTGTTGCACGCTGTCTTGCTGCCGCGCTAAATGACGGTGGGGAGGAACTGCCGCCGCGACCGACGCTCCCGATGCTACCCGTGCATGACAGCGACGGACCTAGTTACGTCAGACTGAGCGGGTACCCGAACCCCCTCAGACTTTTTTCCGTCGGCGCATTGCAAACGGTAGCCGCCCTCACGTAGCGGACGACCCTCAACCAATGGATTGCGCTTACGTTGAAGACTGTAATGACTTCCTGCGCGGGCGGCTGTAGTCGTAGTTCTCAAGACTTCTCAACAAAATTGAGAAACCTACAAGGCGCGCTTGCCCTACCGCGTGAGCCTCGTCGAATAAGGTGTGGCCGGAAGGACATCATTCGCGGCGGTCTCTATGACCGCCGCAGGGCGCATGTGGTTGGCGACCTTCGCGCCTGTCAGCATCGCTCGACATGGCAGACGGAAGGTCCGCTAGCTATCGCACGCGCTGCAACGTCACGCATCCAGAAGGTTTCCGATAAGGCTTTGTATGCTGCGGCCGACCCGAGTGTTAGTCACCTAGGCGACCTCTTGACTGCAATCTACGAAAGTGACTTTTCGACGTGGCCGCCCCAACCGCTAAAGGACCGGCTGCTCCATCCGAGTTCCGACTTGTACAGCCAAAACAAGGTCCGTTTCCTGAGCGACAAGGAGACGGCAGCACTGCAAAACAAGCTTAACCGGCGACAGCTCGCTTGGGTGCAGGTCGAGCATTGCGGGGCCTTACGTTCTCGGGTCAAACGTATTGCGTCTACTGTTGACGAGGAGGGATTCGACGACTTCCCGCTCATCGGGCGGGAAATCCCGAATTGCCCGGGGGAATCAACAAATATACAGGCTTGTAGCCAACGGACCACGGCGATACGTAGCGACCGTCGTCCTCTGTCCGCAGTCGGTGTATGCATTGCATCGCATCGTCCCAGGCGAAGGTCCGGGCGCGTACGGAAACGTATTCTGCGATGTCGTCGACGGACATCGTCGGCACGGGATTGCCATCGGTGTCTATCAAAGCTTGTTCTGGGTTTGATGAGAGGTCAACGAAGAATTCGCTCGCTCGTAAGCCTTCGATATGGAGCCAAAAGACTCGTGGGTCCGAGTGCAACTCCATAACAGATTTCACTGCTGGAAATCCTGCAATAGTCGGAATTCCCAACTGACGTGCAAAACTCGCGAAGCGAAATAATTCCGAATTCACCTTGCCCGCTAGAATAGTGTCAGACGGCGTCACCTTCGGACGTCTCGCGAACATGGCTAGAATTCTGACCGAGAGCCCATTGTGCATCTCGGCGGACGTGCGGTTTCCCTCCCTTGTTTTCCAGTATGACATTGGGATAGCCCATCCGAACTCTCGGACGAGCGCGCGCTGTAGTAGTGGGACAAGGGCGTACTCAGCAGTACGCTCTCCAAAAAAACTTGCCATCTCGCTTTGGGCTCTTTGCTTTTGGGGAGTTGTTTTTCCTGCAGGGTTCCGGATGTCTATCGCATCAACTGTGGTTGCTGTGGTTGTCTACCCAGGCGCGGCACCAGTCGAGGCCAGCCAGTTGCGCCTCGTCTTCGCTTTCAAAGCTACCAAGCACCCCCGATGTTTCAACGAGCTTGTTGTTTCGCGTGACAGTGTCGCTGGCGGCGTATTCGTGGCCTTGCCGGATAACATGTCCCCAAAGCAAATAGCCCTTGTAGACTTTTGCTTCCATCAGCGAACGACCTCCGCCCCGGCACCGTTCGAGTCGACGCGCAGCACATTGCCTTTGTGCGTCAACGGAGGCGGTAGGTTCTGCACGCGCGGCCCGGCGTTCACGCGTACAGCGCGGCCAGTATGCTCTCGCTTGGTCGGCGTCGGGAGGTAGGCAGCCACGCGGGATGGCTTCATCTTCGTTGACCGCTTTGCCGACAGTCGACGCGCTGCTGGCTTGTGGTGGGCGGCATGACTGCCGTGCAGCGCATGCCTTGCCTCCGGTGGATTCCATACTTCGCGATAGTGTTCGCCCGCGTGGGCAACGGAAGCCGCCGCAAGCAACATCACACTTAGAACACGCAACACCTCATCCTCCGACGTTCAAGGCGAACTGAACCATTTCGCTGCAGCCGGTTTCCCGGCCGGCACATTCGCCATCGCCGGCATCGGGTGACCAACCGATTTGCAAATTCGGGCGCCCATGGCTCGGGACTTCCAAGAACTGCTTAGCCGAAAACAGCGCGTCGAACAAATGATACTGTGTATGCGTACAGGTTGTCGTAGTTTGCTCGCGTTCCGGGTTTCTCCTCGGCTAAGAGTCTCAGCCGCCCCGTGGCGACCGGCGCGCATGGCCGACAACCGGCGCTTTATATGTCGCGAAAGCCCGAATACGGCTACTTGGTCGACCTTCGGCCAATCCCCTAAAATGACCGGAAAAAGGCGTATATTTCAGATGCTCCGGGAACCCAACAGCGCGACTTTCATGCGATTCGCATCGGTAACTCGCCGCCGCACTCCCTGCATAGAAGAACAGGCAACAGAGCAATCGATATGACGGCTCGACTCGAATAACGTTATCGACCACGACGGCGATTCAGTTGAGGTCGATGAGAATAGTGGGGAACGGGGTGATGACGCACTTGCAGGCAGATGAAACCGAAGACTCAACGACCGATACGGACGTAAAGCTACCGAGCGTTCAGGTATTCGCGGACCTTACGATAGGTTACGCGGCGATTCAAAACAACGTTCCGGTCATCCGTGAAATTATGGTCACGAACGACGGGGGAGCGGTACTCTCTGATGTCGAACTGCTTGTCAAATGTGTACCGGCCTTTGCCGAGAGCGCACGTTTCCGCTTCGAAGCATTGGCGCCAGGCGAAAGCCGCCGTCTAGCACCTGTCGACCTGCGTCCCGACCACCAGTATTTCAGTCAGCTAGACGAATCTGAGCGGGCGGTCATCACGGCATCACTGCGTGTTCAGGAAACGGACCTCGTAACGGAAACACACAATATTGACGTACTGGCCTACGACCAGTGGGCCGGCGCGCGGTCGCTGCCCGAACTGCTGGCTGCGTTTTGCATGCCGAACTCGCGGGTCGTGGACAAACTTCTCGCGCGGGCATCCGGGCTTCTGCGGCAGACGTCGGCCGACCTGTCCATGGACGGCTACCGGTCCAAAAATCGCGAGAAGGTCTGGAAGCAGGTGTCAGCTATCTACAGCACGATAGTTGCCGAGGATATCCAATACTCCAATCCACCGGCGTCGTTCGGAAACGACGGCCAGAAAATCCGAACCCCAGAGCGTATTCTCGATGGCAAGCTGGCGACATGTCTGGACCTTGCCATGCTGTTCGCGTCCTGCTTGGAACAGGCTGGGCTGCACCCTGCCGTGTTGTTCAAAGAAGGCCACGCGTGGGTGGGCGTTTGGCTGATAGAGAGTAGCTTCCCCACCGCCTTGGTGGACGATGTTCAGGCGATTCGCAAGCGGGTGAAATCTGGCGAGTTCATGGTCTTCGAGACCACCGGAGTGGCGAGCGGCCAGAAGCCATCCCTCAGGTGGGCCTGCACTCGTGGCGAAGAACACTTAAACGACGAAGACCAGTTCGCGTATGCAGTGGACATTCGTCGCGCACGAGAAGTCCGGATTCGTCCACTGCCGTCCCGTTCGTCGCCGGTCGAAGAGCCTGCTGTCCCGATTGCGAAAGCCGAGACGCCCGTCATTGAAGACGTACCGCAACTGCCACCGCTCGACCCGGTCGTCGTACCATTGCGCGACGACGCGACACCCGACACACCAGAGGGTCGCCTAGCGAAATGGAAGAGCAAGCTGCTCGACCTGACGCTCCGAAACAAGCTCCTGAATTTTAAACCCACCAAATCCACACTACGGGTCATCTGCCCGGACCCGGGTGCACTGGAAGACCGACTGGCAGAGGGAAACGAATTCCGCGTTCGTGCGAGACCGAAGTTGATGTCCGGTTCGGATGGTCGCGATGCCAATGTGTACGCCGGCCGCAATGGTACGGCTGCATTGGATGACTTGGCGACTGACGCCCTTAGCCGAAACGAAATCGTTACAGACATCGAAGAAGAGGCGCTGGACGGCAGGCTGCTGGAAATATTCCGCGCGGCCAGCACGGGCATGGAGGAAGGCGGGGCCAATACCCTGTTTCTGGCTTTCGGGATGCTCGAATGGCAAGAAAGCAAAGACGCCGAATCCAGCCACCTTGCTCCGATTTTGCTCATCCCGGTAACGCTGTCCCGCCAGTCTGTGAGAAGTGGCTTCCGCTTGACGCGTCACGATGACGACGCGCTCGTGAATCCGACGCTGCTGCAAAAGTTGCAGCAAGATTTCAGCCTGAAGCTACCGTCGTTCGACGTTTTGCCGACCGATGACCGTGGCATCGATGTCAACCGGATTCTGCAGTCCTTCCGGCTACATGTGGGCGAACTGAAGGGGTGGGAGGTCAAGGAGCAGGTCAATCTGGGTATCTTTTCCTTTACGAAGTACCTGATGTGGAAGGACCTCCAAGACCGCCAAAAACAGCTCCAGGAAAACAGCGTTGTCGCTCATTTGATTAACAATCCCGGCAAGGCATTTGCCGACAGCGCGACTGGCTTCGAGCCCAGTACTCTGGATGAGAAGTTCCGGCCTCAAGACCTATTTACGCCATTGCTGTCGGACTCGTCGCAGTTGCGTGCCGTTTGCGTCGCTGCCGAAGGCAAGAATCTTGTCATCGAAGGCCCGCCAGGGACGGGTAAGAGCCAGACTATCTCGAACCTGATTGCCCATCTGTTGGCCACCGGGAAGACGGTGTTGTTCGTTTCGGAGAAGATGGCGGCGCTGGAGGTGGTGCATCGCCGGCTCAGCAGTCTGGGCTTGGGACCATTTTGTCTCGAGTTGCATTCGTCCAAGGCAAAGAAAGCGGACGTCCTGAAACAGCTGGGCATCGCGCTTGATGCCGCCGGCGCTCGCGCTGTGAAGGACTGGGAGCGAGAGTCCGAAAGACTCCTGAGGCTCCGCACAGACCTCAATGGCGTAGCGCGTGCGCTCCATCGCACTCATCCGAACGACCTGACCGTGTACGAGGCTATCGGAACCAGTCTGCAGCACGCGGAAATGCGGCCTGGCGCGATGCCATGGACCGATGCGGATGCGCATGACCGCGCCCAGCTAGAAGCTCTGCGCGAGACCTGTCGCCAGATGGGCGCTCTGGCCGGCCAGTTGACTGGCTTGCAGAATCATCCGTTGGCAGTCGTCAACAAGACCGAATGGATGCCGTCCTGGCAACAAGAGTTTCTCGATGCGGTTTCGGCGTTTGAAGCCTACATCAAGAAACTGGATGAGGCCACATCGAACCTGCTGAATCAGCTGGGCCTTCCCAAGGTTGCTTTCTCCCTGAACGGGCTTGGCAAATTCGATGTACTGGCCGACGTGCTTTCCGCCGCGCCCACAGTTCCGGTCGAGGTGGCCAGGGCGGCGCATGACGAGTCCGTGCGCAACCGGCTCGCCGCCCTTCGTCAGCATGGTGTGGCGCGCAATCAGGCGTGGGAGCCGTTGAGCAAACACTACGTCGACGACGTTGCCACTCTGAATGCGTCCGAGCTCAGACTGCATTGGGCCGCCGCGACCAATACCTGGTGGCCGAAGAGCCTGTTTGCGCAGCGCGCGGTTACCGGACGACTGCGCTTGTACCGACAGGACCAGCGTCGGCCGCAAACCGGGGATGTTCCGGCCGTCATCGCCGCATTGACCGCCGTCAATGCCGAGGACAAGGTCATCGAGTCCATGTCTCATGACGCGTCGCAACTGCTGCATGAAGCATTCGCTGCGTCGAAGACGGACTGGAACGCCGTTGAGGCGGCCGAGCGATGGGCGACGTCATTCGCGGACGCCGTAACGGCAATCGCGGGCAATGACATCGAATTGGCCCAGACGCTCCGCGCAAAGCTGCAGCCATTTGTTTCCGACAACCGGGGCATGCTGAAGGCAGACACGCCTCTCGGCTCCGGTTTGTTGTCGTATCGCGATTGCTGCCGAGACGTGATGGTTCAACTCCGCGCGGTCATTGAGCTTGGCCATTGTCAGGCAGACCTCGGACTTGACCCAGCTGCCGCCGGCGTGGTTCCTCGACTATTGAGCCTGCTTCAAGGATGGCAATCTGCTTCGAGGCAGCTGCAGCCGTGGTGCCTATGGAGGAAATCCCGCGCCCATGCAATCAGCAGCGGGTTGCAAGGCATTGTGGACGCACTGGAGGCTGGCCAAGCGCCTTTGTCCAGCGTGGCGACGTTCTTCGAGTACAGCTACCAGAGCTGGTGGCTGCGCAAAGCGATTGACCGGGAGCCGGTGCTCTGCAATTTCTCGAGTGCCGAGCATGACCGCAAGATTGCTGAGTTCAAGGAGGCAGATGAGCGTTTTCAGAGGCTGACCCAGCAATACATTGCGGCCAAACTGGCGGGCCAGATTCCCGCGAGCGTCGAGGTTGTGCCTGGTGCCGATTCCGAACTTGGAAAACTACGCCGCGAACTGCAAAAGCAGCGAAAGCACATGCCGATTCGCCTGCTGGTACAAAGCCTGCCGAGCCTGATGACCCGTTTGAAGCCATGCTTGCTGATGTCGCCTTTGTCGGTCGCCCAGTATCTGGACGCGTCGCACGCCCAGTTCGACGTGGTCATCTTCGATGAGGCGTCCCAAATTCCGGTGTGGGATGCCGTCGGCGCCATCGCTCGCGGCAAGCAGCTTGTCTGCGTCGGCGACCCAAAGCAACTGCCGCCGACCAGTTTCTTCTCTCGGTCAGATGACTCGGAAGACGCTGCGGATAGCGATGATGTGCAGGACCTGGAGAGCATTTTGGACGAGTGCCTCAGTATCGGCCTGCCTGAGCTGCGGCTGAATTGGCACTACCGAAGCAAGCATGAGGGGCTGATTACCTTCAGCAATGTGACGTACTACGACAACGAACTTGTCACGTTCCCGTCGCCGGTGACAAACGACCAGAGCGTGCGTTTTGAACGCGTACCGGGTGTCTACGACCGCGGTGGCTCGCGAACCAATCGGGCGGAAGCCGATGCCATCGTCAAGGCGATTGAGCGGCACTATCTGGATTCGGCGAAGCGGCATCTGACGCTCGGCGTAGTGACATTCAATCAGGCGCAGCAAAGCCTGATTGAGCGCATGCTGGATGAACGCCGCCGCGCGTCTCAGCAGCTAGACCAGGCAATTTCACAGGCTGTGCAGGAGCCGCTGTTCATCAAGAACCTCGAGAACGTTCAAGGTGACGAGCGGGACATCATCTTCTTTTCCATCACCTATGGTCCGGATGCATCGGGCAAGGTAAGTCTCAACCTTGGGCCGTTGAACTTGGAGGGTGGCCATCGGCGTCTCAACGTGGCCGTATCGCGTGCCCGCGTCGGTGTCGTGATTTTTAGTACGCTGCTTCCGGAGCAGATTGACCTGTCGCGTGTCCGGGCTGCCGGCGTACGAGACCTGAAGAACTACATGGAGTTCGCCATTCGCGGCCCTCGTGCCTTGGTTGAGCAAAGTGTGCCGACCGGACGGGAGCCCGATAGCCCGTTCGAGCGTCAGGTGATATCCGCTCTTCGTGAGAAAGGGTGGACAGTCCATCCGCAGGTAGGCGTGTCCGGATACCGGATTGATATTGGCGTGGTCGACCCGCGTGCGCCGGGCCGCTATCTGCTGGGTGTCGAATGCGACGGCGCCATGTATCACTCGGGCGCAACTGCCCGCGACCGTGACCGGCTTCGACAGCAAGTCCTTGAAGGCCTTGGTTGGGAGCTGTACCGAATCTGGTCTACCGACTGGTGGCTGAATCCAGAAGAGCCAATGCGAAAACTTGTTGCCCGACTGGAGGAATTGGTGGAGACGGTGCCGACGGAGGATGAGCCGGTTGTTGAGCTGCCAGAAGAAACTGCACCCGAGGAAGAGTCGCACGCCTTGTATGCCGGGGCCGAATCGGTCGTAGGGTCGATTGCGCCTGCTACTCAGTCGCTCGAATACGAACTAGCCAGTCTTGATAAAGGCAATCCGGACCTCTTCTATGAGCGCGGCTCGATTTCGACTTTGACAAGCCAGCTACTCAAGGTAATCGAAACAGAAGGTCCGGTATCGCAGGCGATAGTGTTCAGGCGCGTGACGCGCGCTTGGGGGCTGTCTCGCGTCGGAAGCCGCATCGAGGCTCATCTGAGCGCATTGGTGCCCCGGCAGATAACTCGAACAACGGACGACGGTGTCGCCTTCTACTGGCCGGAGCATGCCAATCCGAGTACTTGGGAAGGTATTCGAGTGCCGGGAAGCGACCCGGAAACGCGACGCGGCATTGACGAGATTAGCCTCGAAGAATTGGGCAATGCGGCCGCGTACATCCTGTCGCAGCAAGGTGGCACATCGCACGATGGACTGGCAAAAGCGGTTTGCCGGTTGCTGGGCGTGGCCCGGACAACTTCCGAGGCTGGAGCGCGGATTTCACGAGCATTGACCCATGGACGAGTTAAGACGGTAGTGGCCATCGAGGACGGTTCTGTCCGTTTACGGAAATGAGCTGTTGCGTGCGCGGCATGGCATCGGCGCTGAAGGCGTATATTTATAAAGGGAAGTCATGAGCTTGGCGGTTCATCAATACCACATGGCGGATGTCCAGATTCAAAATGTTGCCGGGGAACGTGGCCTCGGCATACATGCATTGAGATTCAGTGTTAACTTCTCAATCACCAACCAGTATCCCGGCGACCCGCCGGGTATGTTCATCGATTGCCTGCGTGCAAACGTGTTGGTTCATGCATCCAATAGAGGGCGCCTCCTTCTGGGAACCGGAGAGTTCGAGAAACCACTGGTTATCCGCAGGCTGATGAATTCCTCAACGCAGTCGTCGCTGCTCCGCGTGACGTTCGGCGATGCGCAATTGCTGGCACTGGAAGAGCTACGGGGCGGTGGTGGCGTGGTGTTCGAAGTCGAGGTCATAGGCCTGGCCCATGCTCCTAATGACACCCACCCGACAGAGCATAGTGTCCGCGTCGAGATGAATCTCAGCCATTGGGTGAAAGTCTTGGAATCCTTGGGGGCAGCCGATTCAATTGTAGTTGGGGTAGACATTCCCCTGAACGCTCCCACGCGGATGGTTCATGTAGTGACGTGCCTGAAAAAGGCGCGTGATGCACTGGTCGCTGGAGAATATCATCACGCTGTCGGCTCCTGCCGGCTCGCTCTGGACAGCCTAAAGGAAGCATCGCCAGTCCTTCAGGAATTGAGCAAATCTGTCTGGGGAGGGAGGAGTAGCGAGTTCTCAAAACCGCAACGTGCGGCTGCGATTTACAACGCGCTCCGCAACTACACCCATCTCAGTCATCACGTAGGTGGCGAGGGCCAGCCCGAGGTCTTTAGTCGCCGGGACGCCGCAATGGTCTTGACCACGACGGCTTCGCTAGTCGGCATGGTGTTTGAGCTGGAGGAGTCGACCGACCCCGTCACTGGGGAGTAGGGCGAATCTGATGCAGCTCCGCCCGAGCGGCGCAGGGGCGCGAATAAGAGGTCAGAGCTCTTCACTACATTCGGTGTGAGCCAGAGCGTAATGCGCGTGCCCTTCGAGACCAACCCAAACAGGAAAATGCAGCATGGCACTGTTAAAGAATTTCCTTGGAATTTTGGGGCTGAAATCCCGGACGGCACCCGAGCCGACGTTTCGACCAGAGGCCAGTGCGTCGATTTCCAACGCGACAGGCGAGCCGCCTGTTGCGTCCGCTCGCGAGCCCATTCGGCTACCGTCAAAATTTGACGACCTTGTGGATTTTGGTTTAGCGGAACACTCGCCCAACAAGCATTGGTCTGTCGGCTACTGGGACCCGGGCCCGGACCCTTCGCAACAGAGACAAAGAAGTGTCCGGCTTCGAGATAACACCACCGGCAAGATTGTTGCTGTGCTCAACACACTGGAGCGTCCGTTCGCAGTCGACGTTGCTGACACCGGCGTTTTTGGGGTACATGACGCTGGGCAGGCTTCCGAACTGTCCTCCAAGTTGATTGTTTTTGATGTCACAGGTGCGCAGCTCTACGAACGCGCTTATAGGGCGAATCTTTTCGGGTTCGGTATCTCGTCTTGTGGCAGGTATGTAGCAAGTCAAACCTGCAATTCTGGCAACGAAGACAGCAACCTGTTCGAGGTACACGACGTCGCACAGCGTCGGGTGCTCGCCTCGTGTGCGCCTGTTGCAGGTTGGAGTTCGGAGTACACATTCGAGACAGAGGATGGTGAGCTCAAGCGCGTCGTCGCAAGAATCAATCACTTGGGGAAGTTCGCATACTCTCCGACAGGGGCGTTTCTGGATGCAAAGAAGTTTATGACGGCGCGGCTCTCAAAGGGCGACCCGTGGACCCGCATCCGTGCTGCAGGAGAGCTAGTCCAGACCGACGGGTCCGCTACGACACTGAAACGCGCCTTCGATGTCGTCGACGCAACTATTTCGGCATTCAAGCCTGGCGAGGATGCAAGATGGCTGGCAGGCGGCTATCGTCTTAAGGGGGAGTTGCTGGAAAGAATGAACATGTCGGTTGCGGCGATTGAGGCTTATCGTGCCGCATTGGGCATCGATGCAAAAATTGGTGTCAAAAAACGATTGACTGCCCTCGAGAAGGGACTTGCGAATGGAACGTTGCTTGGTAAGGGGGCGGAGTAATGCCGAAACCGCGACTTCGCACTTTTCGACTAAAGATGGCAGTTATACTTCGCTCGAGCAACAACCAGATTGCTCAGATATGCAAATTTTTTCAAAACGGGAGAGTTACAGAATGGCGGAAAACTATAAAGCACTGAAGGCGCAGCTCGACGCGCTCCATGAGCGTACCGAAGCAGCACGCCTCGCCGAGCTTGAAGCAGTTGTTGCGCAGGTTCGCGAACTTGTCGCCGAGTACGGCATCACCGAAGACCAGATTTTTGGTCGCAAGCGTGCGAAGAAGGCGGAGAGCCCAGCAGCGGCTGCTGAGCCGAAGTACCAGAATCCGAAGACTGGCGAGACGTGGTCTGGCCGCGGTCGCGCCCCGCTATGGATTCGAGACGTAAAGAACCGGGACCGTTTCCTCATCGCAAAGTAAGGCATCGAATTCGGCAAGACCGCGCGCGTCGGAGTTTGAGCGTGCGGCTTGGAGAACGTGCCTTTACGTCAGGCCTTGCGTTCAAACTCCCATAGCGCCGGTTGCGACCGGTACGCGCCGGAACGGTCAGGAGCGAACACGTCTGGCATGCGCTCGCCCTGTTGCACCATCACGCCAGGCACATGGTGGCCCTGTGCTTTCCAGATACCGGTCTCCGGGCATACCTGACCGGTGCGCACTGTCTTCGGTCCGTTGTTCGGAAGTGCCGGCGGATTCCCCTTCGCGGGGTCGAAGTTGCGCGCGAATTCAGCTAGGTCCTTCGGATACAGCAGATGGTCCCGGAAGGGACTGTCGTCCAGCTCCAGCAGATAGGCAACCGCTGCGGCTTCGATGGCCCAATAGCCAACGTACGTCCCCTTGCCGCCCTTCTGTGCTTCGAGGTGGCCGTCATGCCACACCGCCGCGGCCATGCCCGGGTACCAGGCTTCGAGATATTGCGTGATGTCGTCGACACACTCCTGTTGCGCTTCGCGGTAAAGGCTGAAGACGAGCGGCCGATACGGAACATCGTGAAACCAGCTGTCGACGTCAACACGCCCCTCGAGTTCATACGCGAGCAGGTCTTCGTAGAGTGTGTCCTTCCCGCGGTAGGCCGGGTCGAACATCGCGACGATGCGCGGCAGCAAGTCACGCCGATGCAGCAGGTAGCAAAAGCCAATCAGCTGCATCGCGGTCTCATAATCGCCGATTTCACTGAACGCGAGCGGCGGCTGCCGGGCATCTGCTTGATGCACGCGCTCGGCTATCGTGAGTTGTTCGAATGCGGAGACCACCGAATCGAATTCGTCTCTTAGCAGGCTGATGTCCGCGCCGCCCGTATACATGAGCAGAAAGCGACGATAGCTGTCCGAGGCAACAATGCCTCTGGTCAGCGCCTTCCTCTCGTTTTCCGTGTCACCGATAGGAGTCAGCCTGTCGGCCCAACTCGCGATGTTTTCAGAAAACGAAGCCAGCAGCCACTTGAAGTAGTCCTCGCCCAGAAAACGCTGTCGTCGCTTCGAATCAAAATCGCTCATTTCAAATATCTCGTGTCAGGTACGCGATTTTAGCCGCTCGGCTTTGCGCTTGACCGCTTCAGCCACCTCGCCGTCCTTGTAGTGGTGAGTGAATGGTAGGTCGTGGTCGACGTGCCCATGTTCGTCCCCCGTCGCAAGTGCTTCGACGTGTTGCGCAGCTGAGGGGAGGTAGAACGGCACATACAACAAATGTCGCGAGTAGCCTGCATTCAGAATAGATAGCTCGATATCTCGCGACACGGCCTCCGGCAGATTCTTCAGAATCCAGGCGTTGCTCATCTGGACGATGCTGGCTTTCGGGTCCTTCGGAGCCACTGGCTCAGTTGTCGGAACCGCTTCGCCTGGCGCAGCAGCCCCCTCGTTTTGCGGCTTCCGTTGGGCCTTGACGTCGCTACTGGCGGCAGGCTTTCCTCCCCCGGTGCTCGGAGGTTTTCCACCTCCTCCGCCAGACGTGGGTTTGCCGGACCCTGGCTTACCTGAGCCACCACCAGCGGGAACAGTGGGACCCTCGTCATCGGGCGGTTCGAGAAGGTCGTCTGCGGCGGGCCGCACCTCATCCTTAATTGTCCCGAGTTTGCTCCAGATACTATGCTTTGCATTCGGGTCCTTCAGCTTGCGCTTCGTCGTCGATGCCTTCATTTCGACGATGGCGTAGTCCTTCATCTGGTTGCTGAATGGTGCCGCACGCCATACGCCGTCGATGCCATGACCGCGTGCCTTGAGTTCGAACAGTTTGTTGAGCTTGCCTTTGTCATTGAGCTTGCCCATGACCCGCAGGCCAGGCTGCTCGCTCCACTTGCCGCTCAGGCCTTTGTCGTGAGTCTGCCAGCCATTGCCCCACTTGAGCTTTTCATAGCAGTAGTAGTCCCCGATATGTTCGCCCAGGATGCCAGTGATTTCGGTCGTGATATCGGTCACCGCGAGCTTGGCGTTCACCACTCCCCTGGAGGGCGTTGGCACCGGGCGGTCATGACCCGCCTTCGCCTCTTCACCCCTCGCGCCAGGTTTTTCGGTGGTCCGATGCTCCTCCAGGGTGCTGACTGCGGATGAATTCGGCTGCTTCTTGCGCCAGTGGAGCAGCTTGCGCTGGACGAACTGGGCGAGCCAGTAAGGCAGGTTCGTTTCGACGAAGGTCAGCGCCTGCATAAACGTGACTTGCATTGCGGACGGCATCTCGCGATACAGCCAAGACTTCTGGATGTGTTCGCGCGCCTCGGTCAGATACTTCTTGACCCCGGTGGCATCGAACAGCTTGTCAATCAACGCATCCGGGCTGGTCTGGATGTGCGCTTGCTGGAGCACCAGGCGCAGAATGTCGAACAGCAGCGGGCCGTAAATTTCTGACTTGTGGTTGACGAGACGAAACGTACGCTTGACCCCAGCGCCGACGACCGGGACCCAGCCTACGACGGCAAACACCAAGTCGATGCCGGCCTCGATTTTCGTCATCTCGTCCGCACTTTCGCGTGCGTTCCATACGGTCCAGACGCTCTCCGTGGTGTCGTAGACGTTTTGCGCGACGTAGAACAGCGGGACAGCGTTGGTTGCCATCGACCATCCAATCTCTTTGACCGCGTCTTCTATCGCTTGTTGGTCGCTTTCGTTCATTTCGCGTCCGGCCGTCCAGAAAATTTGTTGAACAGGCTGTAGAGGTTTTCCTCAGTAATGCCCTCGTGCCCGGCTGCATGCAGTTCTTTGAGAACATCAGGCTGCGCGAGCTCCGTGGGCACGGGGACTGGCTGGGGCGTGAATGGGCGGGCGTCCTCCCCGAAGAAGACCTTTGCGGTGCCGTCTGGTACGTCGCGCAGGACCGCGTGGCCGTTTCCATCAAGCTTGCCGGCCAGAGTCGTCCCGTTCTCAAACACGACTTTGTAGGGAGCTTGAGGCACAGCCTTGAGGTTGTCGTCCGTGAGATTCAGTTCGAGCTTGTTGTGCAGGTCGCCCTTGGGCAGGGCCGGTAAATCGTAGGGTGCGCTCGTGGGGCCGGCGAAAGCATGCTGCGCTCCCTTGATGTCTATCTTGCCCGGAGCGTGAATCTCGATATCGCCGCCCTGAATGCGGATATACGCGCCACCTGAGGTCAGCAGGATGCCCTGGTTCGCGGCCACTTCGACCTTCTCGGTCGCCGATAGCACCTTTACCGTTTTTTGCGCGGTCACTTCGATGTTGTCCGACTGCGCCTGGATTTCCACCTTGCCCTTCGCAGCGAAGAGCTTCATCCCGGCGTTCTGGGCGAACAGGCTGATGCGTTCGGCGACACTCGCGAGCAGCGATTTTCCGGCCGCGATGTGGGTGCTCTGGCCGCTGACCACGTTCACGTGTTCGTCCGCCCCCAAGTGCACCGACCGCTGCGTCGACAGTGCAATGCCCACCGGGCTTGCGGCCAGAAGAATAGGTTTTTTGAACGCGTTGGCTGCGCCCGTGCCGCCTCCCGCCGTGCGGCCGCCGCTCCCCTGGTCTTGCCCCTGAACGTTGTCTGTCGTGGCGTCCGTGAAAGCCTTGAGCGCGTCGTGACCAGCTTTCAGGCTTTCGGCCTGGTGCAGGGTGCTGACATCGGAAAGCGACTCGACCAAGTTGTGAGCGCTGGTGAGTTGCTGCTGGGCTTGTCGGACCTCCAATTGCTGGTGCGCCGCACCCGAACCAGGATGGGTCGTGAGGAAAAGCCCCCGATTGGCGCGAATCGCGCCGTAGGCATCGGTGCGAAGGTCGAAGCCGCTGCCGAGATAGCTGCCGCGGACATTGCCGTCCTGGGCAATCAGGTATCCCAGATGAAGCATGGAACTGCCTTGCGACGAGAACAGTTGCAGCCTGTTCTGCCCGGTCGCATCGTCCATCACGAGATGGTTGTAACCGTTGCCGCCGTATTCCTTAGAGCTGAAGCCTGACAGGATGCCGTTCGAATGCCAGCGCGGCTGCGTTGCGCCGTTGTAGACGCGGCCTATTGCAATGGGGCGGTCACAATCACCACCAAGCCATTCGATAGTCACTTCTTCGCCAACGCGCGGCACGTGCACGCTGCCGTAGCCGCCGCCAGTATCGGAATAGGAAACGCGCACCCAGCATGTCGCTCCGACGCCCTCACGCCGGTCCCAGTGCATACGCACTAGGATTCGGTTCAGCGCATCGGTATAGACCTCTTCGTTGCCAGGGCCGACGACCGTCGCCGTCTGAAGATGCATGACGGGCTTACGGTGTTCGAACGGGCTGCGAAACGGCACCTTCTGGCGCTGGGCCTCGACCTCTACGAGGAAGAAGCCCTCGCTGCCGGAAGCATCTTTAACCGCGAACGCGGGTGCCGACTCCTCGTAAGCGTCACGAACCTCGGCAAGACGTGCGTCCAGACTATGCGGATAGGGGCGAGTTTCCCCAATTGGAAGATTGTTGCGGATGTACCAAGTGGCCTCGACCACCGCAAACTTGCGGTCCTCGGCGCTATCTCCGTCGTGCTCGGGGTGGTCTAGCAAACTGAACCAGCCGCCGACGTCGATACTCGGTGCGCTAGCTATGCCGTGGAATCGCTTCGCGCGCGACTCCCATTCCTCGAGCTTGAGCTTGGTTAACCGGTCTCCGCGGTCATCATCGAGGTACGTGTATGGCCCCGTGTATTCGTAGACCTCAGCCTGCTGCGGAAGCTCGCCCTGGTTCGCGACGGTCGGAAACGATTTCTCCTTGCGCGCTTCGGGGTTCTTATAGTCGAACGTACTCGTCGAGTACGACGTGCTCTGTAAGGTCCGCGTGCCCGACCAGTGCACGAACGCGTCGGGCTGGCGCGTGACGCCGGCCCGATAGAACCGGACCTGTTCCGGCTCAAGCGGCTTGAGTGAATACAGGTCGTCTGTGACGACGAGGGTGTGAGATTTACCGTCGTCGGCATGCTCGAAGTAATAGAACCAGCCTTCTGACTCCATCAGCCGGTGCACGAAGTTCCAATCGTCTTCGTACTGCACGCAGAACGAGCGTGCAGGCGACGGTTTGCTCACCTCGATTCGGTACGCTCCAACTGCCTGAGGATGCCCTTGGAACACTGTTTCGAGAATCGCTTCGACGGTCTGGTCCTGGAATATGCGCGCGTCCTTGCGGAACTTCAGGAAATGAAGCCAAGACGAGAAAATCAGTTGCAGGCTGACCAGTCGCCCGTCGGCGCCCAAGCGTTTTGCCGTATGCACGTAGCCGTGCTTCGGCCGGTAGGTCTTGTCGGCCTGCTGAGTCCAAAGTGTGACGGGCTGCGCAATGAGCGACTTCAGTTCGATTGAATCCTGCAGCGAAACAACATCGACAGCAATCTCGAAATTGCCACCCAGCCGAGCAGTACCCACCACGATATGTGGCAGCAGCACATCCGGCCCGGCGGGGGTATCCAATTTCGCAATCCGGTCGGACTGGAGTAACCCCGAATTTATCAACGCGATAAGGTCCTGCGCTCCCATTTGATTTTCCTTGTGTCGGCGTCTCTCAGAGCCGAGCAAAATCATATAGGGAAGACCCTACGCAGGCAATATGACAGACACTATCTTGTACCCGTAACGGGTTGGGATGGCGATATTCTCTCGAAACTGTTCCTTATCTCGAAATAATCTGGCTCCGGGGCCCCTCTCCTGTAGCGCTACTTTTATGGCTACCTCCTTGCGTAGCGCTTCGGCGGAGACAGATGCCTGTTCGAGTGTGCCGGAGCGAGCGCCCGGCACTATGTCAAAGAGGGCCGGCTCGGGTTATGTAATTTTCCCTGTCAGATTATTATCGAGTTGAGTGTTTGTGTTTTTAAAATAAGCCATCAAGATTGGAGTGAAAAATAAACAATAAATGAGATGAGCCCAAAAAGAAATCGCAGCATGGGTACTTTGAAGATACCATCGATGGCGCCGGACTGCTGAGTTGATTGCTCTGGATTCGCGCCGATACTAAGCAAGCTAAAAAATACTGCGATTAAATTTCCACTCAAAAATATTACGATGGCGAGTCCAAGGCCGCTAATGAAGTTCATCTCGCTGAAACCTTCGCCGATGCCTATAGGCACAGCGGCCCCAGCAAGCAATGCAAAAGAATGGATGATAAGTCCCAGCCATGGTTTGACAATGTATCGGTATGCGCGTGCCTCTAGAAACCAACCGGACAGCATGAATAGTATGCCTGTCGTGGCAAGCCCGGAAAGTATAAATTCGCTATCTACAGATGACAGATGTTCAAAGAAATGAAGGCCGATATTTTTATGAAATAATCTTGACGCTAAGAAATGAACCAGCAGCATACACAAACCAACGGCACACCCCGAAATCTCCATGGAGATAATATGCTTAAGCGCCAGCCACTCAGCGTCGCTGCACTTAGACCGGATGGTCTTTTTGATGTGGTCGTAAACTGCCTTTATATGCTCAGTTTGTTTCATCTATTTGTATATCCTTTTTTCTCGACTAAGAGTTTTCTTGATGCAACTTTCTTGGTCAAAATGATTTGCGGAATGCTGTGCTTCGGCATGATGTTGTGGCGGCACTACGCCCGCCAACGGGCCTGGTTGGCCGCGACCAACAGACAATCTTCCCAAGCCATCGAACGGGTTAACGGAGCAGACACTGAAAACTTGACCACGAACGAGTAGATTGTCTGCATCGCGGAAGGGCTTTCAGAACCCATGCTCTACGTACCGCCATCCCGATGCACGGAGGGAGCGTGCCCTAGTCGTCGGAAATTGCAAGTTGTCGCGCATGCTGCCGTGACCTCGGAACCCACAAGAGCGCTCCTGGCAACAATAATCAGCCCCCCGTACGCGCGGGTTTTGTCGCGCGCTACAAAAAACATGAGATGCACGAACTGACAAAGCTTAAGTGCGCTGCATACGGAGCATTGTTCCCGGGAATCGGTATGTCTCCCTCTCAATATTGAGATATTCTCGGTCTGCTCGACGGAATCTAAGTACTCCACTTCCGTCTGGGCAAGAAGCACCCGCAAGTGCTTGAAGGATGTGCCGAGCCGAATAGTCCAGACCTCGCGCGCCTGCGTTTGAGGACCTTGCGCCAGGAGGCCAGCTTGAACCCAAAACAAGGCGACCGGGAAACCAGATGGCAGCGACGTCGATTGCCAGGTCGCCAGTTCTACGAGGTTTGTCGATGACGCAGTGGTTCTTACAACTCTGGGATAGCTTCCTGGCT
The DNA here is from genome assembly GCF_002223205.1 of Burkholderia sp. AU27893. Lineage (NCBI taxonomy): Bacteria > Pseudomonadati > Pseudomonadota > Betaproteobacteria > Burkholderiales > Burkholderiaceae > Burkholderia > Burkholderia sp. AU27893. The sequence goes on from NZ_NKFD01000001.1 coordinate 1,192,020, forward strand.
TTTCTTGGACTCGCAAGAGCGAGCAAGCGCAAGGCTGTTCCGCAGAGGCCCGTTCAGCAGCCCCCAGCAGTGAGGCCGCAACAGCCGAAACCAACGGTGACTTCTCCTGTAGCGACTATCAAGGAAGTCTATGCTGGCGATGCGTTCGATATCAAACCTAGCACTCAGCGGAATGCTCGGGAACATATGTATCGGGAAAAGAAACCCGGTAGCGGAGAACGCATTGGCCCGACAGACAACCAACTGAAGCTGATTTTCTCGACACGGGCCGCGCTTCCGGTACTAGCGGGCGCTGGCTCAGGCAAGTCGACGTCACTCGTGAATCGCTTCCTATTGGCGACTAACTACCTGAACGTACACTTGCGTCACATCACTGTGTTCACGTTCACGCGGAAGTCACGTCGCGACTTTATCGAGAAATTGGTCGAGGAGTCTCAGTTTTGGCCGACGCCGATTACTCTGAAAGAAGCAGAAGCATCGGTTCGAACCTTTCATTCAAAGGCTTTGCAGCTGTTTCGTGCAAAGAGGGGGCGAGATGTCGCCGTATTCGAGTTCCTGAAAGATGACGTTCCTGCGGTAACGAAGAGCGCGGAAGTCGTTACCGCGCCTTCTGATGTTACTCCTTCGAGCGACGATTTGCTCAGCGAGGAGGAGAATAGTGCGAACAACGTTGATAGCCTGATGCCCGGCGACCTGTCGCGCCCCCAGCTGCGCTTGTTGCACGACGCTTATACGGTTCGTTTCTCCCAAAGCGGTACGTTTCGTGACGTTGTGAAGGAGCTCTTGAAATCATCGTTCCTTTCGCCTCCAATCGATAAGGATGACAAAGATGCTATCGAAGCTGTTCGTTTTGAGAAAAATATTCTTCGCCGAGATGAACAGTTTTCTGCTTATGTGGAGGCCGATTGGCGCCAACGCGGTTTGTGGCCTTTGCCGGGCGTTAGGGAGCTCAAGTTGCCCGCCGAACGCTGCGCTCTGACTGTTGACAATGGGCAATATGTGGCTCACGGCTACATCCCCTCGGTCGATACCTACGTGGTGCTGGGCGTGCATAGTGAGATACGTGACACGATGAACGGGTTCGGACGGACGACCCCAGTTAAGAACTTTCTCGCCTCGAAAAACAAGCAGGCTCTGCTCCTGGCGCAATGTGAGCAGAAGATTCGGTACGTCACGGACGAGGAGGACTTGACGGCACTGAAGAAGCAGCTCCACTGGGCGGCACTGCCAGAAACGAACACCGCTCCGAAGTTCAAAATTCGTATTCCCGGCGAGCGCAAACTGGTCCCCGTGTTTTACGCGCTCTTTACGTTTGGGCAGTTTGCGGAAAATCTTTCTGTTGACCCTCGCTCGCTGGACCAGCTTCCCCTTCTTGGCACAGACTCGGTTGAGGAGCAGTTCGGGCGTGCTTGCGCTGAATACTACTCGTCCTTTTACGAAGCGCTGGAGGCTCGCAGGGTCTGGACGTTCAATCAGATATTCCGAGCCCTCGCCGATGAGCGAGATGTGCTTGGGGAAATGGATGCCGCTGACCTATCACCTGTACAGCATTTGCTCATTGATGAATTCCAGGACATCTCCCCGGCAATCGTCAAATTCGTGACGGCCGCGCAGACAAGCCTGTGGAAGAAATCCGGACACGCCATTCAGCCAACCCTGATAGCAGTCGGGGATGATTGGCAATCAATCTATGGATGGCGCGGAAGCTCGCCGAAATTTTTTATGGATTTCCACAAATATTTCCGTGGCGCGCCGAAGCAAGCGCTGCAACTGAATCAAAACTTTCGCTCGTCGGCAAACATCATCCGTGCAGCAGAGGATGCGCTAATAGACTTGCGGGAAAGAATGGAGGACAAACTGCGCGGAGTGGCCGAATCACAGTATAAGGACTTGCCAACCCCGGTTTGCCAGGTGACCGAGTTCAAGAGTGACGACGTCGTGCGAGTGGTTCGCACTCTGCTGCGGAAGAAACAGAACGGTGAGCGCGTGTTCGTCTTGAGTCGAGCGAAACTGGATGCAACGGCGAAGGCTGTCCGGAATGCATTTCGCGGGGTCGACGAGAGTGACCTGCTGGTGACAACCCTGCATCAAAGTAAAGGGCTGGAAGCGGATTATGTCGTACTGCTTGGTGAAATACGCTACGTTGGTCGCAACGTATTGCGGAACAGCGTGTATCTCAAGGCAGAACTGGCTAGCAGTGCTCACGGACGTGAGCGGGCCTATGATTTAGCCCAACAGGATGAGGCGTTGCGCCTTGCCTATGTGGGTATCACTCGAGCAAAGCAGTTTTGTATTTGGTTCGCGGAGCCCAAGAGCGAAGGGGTGTTCGAGCGCCTCCCGCGTCGGTCGGACTACTCTACTCGAGCAAGCGTGGCGGACGTCGCCTCGCTGGCGGAGCAGGTCGCGTCAAAGGAAAGCGTTCCGGCCCAATAGAAAACGACGGTTAATAATCCACCCGCAGCGCGGGTCTTGCTAGATACACGTACCTATGAAGAAAATGGAACAGTTTCCGTCATTTCAACAGCGGTTTGCCTTTGACCGCAACCAGCTAGACCGCATCAATCAGCTTATGCTGCTGAAAGGTCTCTGTCTGGAGTATCAAAATAAGCTGGAGCTCTGCTATGAAGTCCCTTCTGGTTCGGGGCTGACATCCTTCTATTGCGGTATCTCAGACGAGGTGGACGCACTAGTCTACAACTTTGTGAATGATGAGATTGCGACTTGTCTCGATGGCCGTGGACCATCGAGGCAAGTGTTTCGCCAAATCGCTGGTAACACGGACGCAGAAAATATAAATAAACTTAACGCAGCTTTCATAGATTTCGAAAGGATGACGGCTGAATACAGAGACCACTATGTAGGTCGATGCTATCTGGACTTCATGGTTGGGACCTACTCGGTTTTCGAGACGTGGATGACGAGGATTCGTAACGCTCTCATGGAGAGGAATCCACGAGCGCCGAGCCAACGGATGCGAAAACTGAGGGAGCTGGTCGAGCAGTATCCGACTGCTTTGGACGCGCCGCAGCGAGACGCGATTCTCGAGAGAATTGCGAAGTTGATGAGAGGGCAGCAGTCTAGTGCTGGAATAGTTGATTTTGTCTTCTCGAAGATATCGACGTATTCGAGGCCAAACGCAGAACAAGACCGTAGCCTCATCAGAGGGTATGCGGCGTTGAGAAACTCTGTTCACAACATGGGTGTCAGCGAATCCAAAGATGATCACGAGCTTGTTGGAGAGGGATTCGAAATCACTTTGCCGAAGGGGTTGTCATCTTATACGCAGGACCATAGCGACCGGACGCGCGCGTGTGCCGAGCTCGTCAAAATCTACACGGCTGTCGTCGACTCTTTGGACCTCGCTGGTCATCCTTGCTGTATGGATGTTCAACCCTGCAATCCGTAAGACTCGAGTCTCAGAACGTTACCGGAAATAAAAGGAAGTTGACACCGAGCCGAGCTTCCACCAGTTGTGTGTGTTACGGGAGACGTCAATTTGTCAGCATGTTCCCCCACAATCGCTTGTACGCTCCCGCGTTACTCGGTGGCAAATCGACGTTGCAAGCCGGCGGAAGCGGGCGTTGTCGGAGTTACGCCCAACTCCGATGTTCCGGGTCGTGGTTTGCCGCCCCGCGTGTACGTTGTTACGGCTGCCGTGCAGCTGTTCGCAGCATGTTCGACCAGTTGCGTGTCCGGTTGGCGGACCGAGTTCTCAGGCGACTTGCTTTGCATTGAACTGCCGTAGACTTATCCTCTGCTCCCAAAAATCGAAGCAAAAATGCCACATTCAGTCCTTTTCACAAAAGTGTTGATGGTAATCGGGAAGGTGTGGGAAGCCGTCAAGCCTAAAGTCCTAGCGCGCTACACCGTGTTAAAGGCAGAACGAGATGCCTACGAGAGCGGAACGGACCTCACCCCGGAGATGCAGAAGTCGTTTTCTGAGACGTACGGGCGGTTGCTCGGTGGAGCCACTGACGACTCGGAGTTGAACAAGCGCGTAGCGATTGTGGAGCGAACGTTTTCCGTCCCTCCGTTCCTTAAAACGCCAGCCATAAGGGAATGGTTATCGGGAAGTGACGTACGTGCGGCGTTCTTCGGCGTAGCGAAAGGGAAGTGTCTTCAAAGACTGGAGGATACGTCGCTACGTGAAGGTCTCGCCGAGTCATATTCAGTACGGACCGGGGAGCGGCGAGAATTGGCCGACGGTGCGATAAATATCGTAGTCGATGGGCTAGTTGCAGGATATCGGGCGCGGTTTGAAGACCAGAGCAAGCTCGTGGTCGAGACCGTCAGCGCGAAGGTCGAGGACGTACAGCAGGGGCTGAGTCAGGGATTTGCAGGCGTTCACGAGCACTTGAATGCGTTGTCTCAGGACGTCGCGGGTAACCTAGGACAGGCCGTTGAGCCACTCGCGACTGGTGCGGTCGAGCAGGAATTAGACAGAATCATTCAAGCGCGAATATATGACCCGGCGGCGCATCAAAGAATTCGTGCACTGGCCGAACGGGTGCGCGTTGGGGACTTGGTGGGTGCATCTCACGGTGCCAAACAACAAGTTTACCTCTGGGCTGCGAAGATTTTGTCCGGCCGAGACGAAATGCGCAGCGAGGCAAATACCTACTTCGAACTTGTCGACAAGGCGCACTGCAAGAGCGACGTTTCCGTCGTCTCCGCAATATTGCAGGCGCACGATGGCCAAGGAGACGCTGCAATACAAACTTTGAGGGATATCTCGTCACCCGACGCGCGCGCAGCAATGATTTTCGTGTTGTCCAAGAGCCGGGGGTTTGAGTCCGCGGTGTCGTGGTATGAAAGCCTCGAGCCGGCGGCGGCTTTGCATGACATAACTCCTGTTGGGTGGTGCAGTCTCGCGACCGCTTACAGTGAGCTTGGGAGATGGGAATCCGCAATTGAAGTACTCGAAAATGCGCGTCCTCTTGCCGGACAGTACGCGGATTTGCTGTTTATCGAGGGCATGTACCGTGCAGCGATGACCGTGCCAGCTGAACTCCGTCAGCAGGCTCTCGAAGGCAGTCTCATGCTTGGCAGCGTGCCGCAGCACGAAGACGATGCCAGTGAAGTTTGGCGGTCTGGCAGCATCGAACTGCTCCGCAAGGCAGAGATTGAAATTGCCCCCATTAACGAACGTAGGGCGGAATTTGCGTTCTTCACGAGAATGTCGCTGGCTCTGAGAAGCAAAAACGATGCGGTGCGTTTACAAGCAGAGGAAGAACTGTCGCGTCTGGCCGTTGATAAGTCGCAGGCGGTTAAGCTGTACCCTGTTCTACGGCAATATGACAGGCAAGCCGACAAGGAATCTCTCATGTCTTACCTTGATGTCAGGGAGACGCTCGGAGGGCTCTCTGAGGACGAATGGGTCGCTCGATTCTTTCTGGCGCTCGATATCTTAGGTCGACCAGAAGATGCCCCAAAGCTATTGGATTTCCTTGAACGCCATCGCAGCGGCTTGAGCGGTGTGATACAACCTCGTGCTCTGACGAGTGTCAGAATAAAAGCGTTGCTGGCATCCGATGGTCAAGCGATTCGTGCGCGCGAGGAACTAGAGTCCAATCGAAGCGTGTTTTCTGCCGACCATGCTGCTCAGTTAGAGGCCGAAATCGCGGCGACGGAGGGCGAGGATATTCGACCCAGGTTGGAGCGCATCTATACAGAATCTCCAACGATTGTGAATCTCCATTTGCTCGTTGAGCACTTGCTGAAGGTTCAAGACTTCGTTGCGTTGGAGCCAAAGGCCCGGGAGCTTTACCAACTGGAGCGTGCGTTACCAAACGCTAGAATCGTCGTTGCATGTCTTTCTCACCGAACGAATCTGGACCCCAGAGAAATGGTTGAGTTCCTTGAAGCAGAGCACGACGTGGTCGGAAATGACCTAGAGTTGAAATCGCAGCTTGCCTGGAGTCTCCTGCAGTGCGGTGAGTGGAAAAAAGCGCGTGCACTGAACGACGAGCTTTTGGTAGCGCAGCCAAATGCCGAAAGTCACGTCGGTCTCGATATCAACATCGCAATCAAATCGGGTGACTGGGAGCACTTCGCCGCAATATTCGACCGAGAATGGCCGCGGAAGAATAACCATTCTCCACGTACGCTGCTCTTGTTAGCCCAATTAGCCAACGATGGGCACGTGCCCACCGAGAAGGCATTTGAACTTGTTCGACTTGCAGCGGAAAAGGCATCCGATAGTGCACCAGCACTCGTCGCGGCTTATAACGCTGCGGTGACCTTGGGCCGTGAGGATGAGCTCAGTGCAGCTTGGCTGCATCACGCAGCGGCGACAGACACATCCGGTGTTATCAAGCGAATCCCAGTTCGGGAACTGACCGAGGAGATTTTGCCCTCTTTACAGAAGAGGAATGAAAGCTTGTTGGACCACCTGCAAAAGAGCACGGCCCCAATACAGTTGATTGCATCGGTGCTCAAAATGCCGATTGCCAGGCTCTATTGCGCTATTCCTTCAGCAAACGAGAGGCAAACCGATGCACGTAAACGTGTCGTTCTTCCGTTCTTCGGCGCCAGACTGGAGAAATCGACACTCGCTAACTGTGACCCAATTGGTTTCGATATCACGAGTATTCTGACGCTCACAACACTAGGGCTGTTCGATAGGGCGTTGGAGTTCTTTCAGCGTGTCCATATCGCGCCTGACACCCTGGAGTTACTTCTCGTCGAGAGCCGCCACATGCGATTTCGGCAGCCGTCGGAGTTGCAGCTTGCTCACAGCATACTTGCGGCGCTGCGACGCTTGACTCTCCGCACCGTCGAGGATGGGAATCAACCGCCAGACTGGCTCATTCAGGAGGTCGGGCCGAGATTGGCGCAGCTATTGGAGTCCGCGAAAACCACCCAAGGTTTCGTCATTACTGCGTTTCCGGTATTTCGTGCCGGTTCGCTCAATGAGGCTCCGGCCAACTTGAGGGAATATCAGGGTTATGTGGTCTCCTGCCAGACGTACATCGATTTGCTGTTGCGAACTGGAAAGATTGCTCAGGCGGTTGCGGAGAATGCCGCCTCGAAGATTACCTTGATGGATTCGGGGCCCAAAACCCAACTCCCAACTGCATCGCACGACACTCTGTTCTACGTCGACGACGTAGCCATTCGCTATTTTCATCGGTCTGGCACTTTAGATGCGGTAGCGCAGGCTGGTCTTACGCTCAGGTGTTCTCCTGGTTTGAAAGACGACCACGAGCAGTTGGAGGCTGAGGCGGATGAGCGAGAAAGTCTCGTGGAGGTAATTGATTCTGCGCGCTCGGCGCTTAGACGTGCGCTGGAGGCAGGTAAAGTCCATTTGATAGCGGAACGTCCACGAAGTGAGAAGCTTAGAGCGCTTCGGGACGGAGAGGCCGAAACGCTGCCTACGCTGCTAGCTTTTCTGCAGGCAGGACATCCCGTTGAGAATCTTGTTATCGATGACCGGTATTTCACCCGAATACCCGGTTTCGAGGATGAACTCGGAAAGCTCATTCATACTTACTCGACGCTTGACGTCATTGACTCCATGATTTCGGAGGGTTTTTTAAGCCCGGCGGAAGGCGCGCATGCGAGGCATCGCCTGCGCTTGAGAGGCGCGACGTATATCAACGTCGATGGCGGAGAGCTTGCTGGCATGCTTGACGCCTGTGGAGTGGACAGCTCCAGTCTCCTTCGAGAGAGTTATGAAGTACGGACCCTTCGTCAATCTCTAACGCATGCCTGTGCGCTTGACACTGGGAGCGTTCAGGACCGTCAGTTCCTTCAGTCAATTTCCACGGCTCTTGTCGACACAATCGCTCGCTCGTGGGAAACAGCTGATGTCGCTCCGGACAGAGCCATTGCGCTCACGAGGTGGGCATTGGACGCGCTTGGTAGGCCCCTCTGGACAGCCGTCGGTAACGGTCAAAACAATCCTCGGGCCGCTGCCCTCGAGATGGCCGCTGTAACCATATCCGGTTTGTTACTCAAGGCGACGTTTTGGCAACGTGACCGCCGGATGAAGTTCCAGGAACTGCTGGACGATGAGCTGCTGCAGCCTGCGGTGTACGCAAATCGTGACCTTCTGGGAAGGATTACCGCCCTTATCCAAGTGCAATTGGATGCATTCAAGGCACTGAAGGATGAACTGGACGCAGACTCGAAGCAGCAACTTCACATCTTCGTTGCGCTGCTTCCCAGCCGAATTCGCGACTACTTGCAGAACGAACCCTCGATGAGCGACCTCGTCAGCGAGACCGTCGAACATGCGGTGCAGTTCGGTACGCATTCATTCACGGTCAGTGCTCTATATCAAGCAGCAAGGCGTACGGCTGAGGACGGCCTGAATGAATTCGACGGTTGTCGCATGCGTTTGGAAAGCGAAACGATTCTGGCTGAGCTCCTCGAAGATGGTACTTGGATGGGACTTCCGTTCCCAGAGCTCGCTGGGTTGATGAAGGATGACGCTGCCCGTCTGGCCGCAGTACGCCAAGCGGTAAGCGAGCTTGGTCCAACATTTACTGATGGCGAGCGCATCATTGCCTCCGTAAGCAACGATATCTTAGCGGAGAGGGACTTCGACCTACTGCTCGAGGAGCGCATTAACGGCGTGAAAGCCAGATGGCTGAGGATACGGGGTGAGCGAGAGCGGCCCCCGGAGCTGAACACTCTCGTGCCTGATAGCACCAGGTACTACGCTGCGCTTCTAGGTCCCGTAGAAAGGAGTCTCGGCTTCCCGGAGTATGCGGCCGAAACCCTGCTTCCGTACCGAACTCGGCTAATTGAGCGTGACCTCATTGAAGGTTTGCGTATCGCATGCTTGGGGTTCTTCGACATCATTTTGGCTCCGTCGCGGCTAGTTCAGCATGTTGAGAACGACGAGCTCTGGTTCGCCGTTCAGAGCTTGAAGGAACTTGGAGACCCATACACACTGCTTGGATTAGCGGAAATTGGGATTGTCCGTGCAAGCGACCCTCGGTTCGTACAGTTGGCGCGGGATTGCATCGAACGCCTCTGTAAAGAACACATGGCCGGCGCTCACTTATTCGCCGCAGCGGCTTTGTTCAATAGGTTGGCACTTTCCGAGATACAGACACTGGATGATGCAGCTCTAGTACAGCCCCATTGGAAGCGCATGGCCGCCCGGATGCAGGCCGGCGTGATTTTGCAGGGCTATGGCAATCAAAATTTCATCATGCCGGCGTTGGAGTCATGGGTCGCGGAACATTTGCAGCCCACGCGAGTTGCCGCAGAGGTTATGGACCTCCACGTAGACCCCTACTACGCGGCGTCGTTGAACACCGCAGAGGCCATATGGGACAACGTATTCAAATTGCTCGTTACCGTGGGCGGAAATGCTGCAGGTGGTGTGTTGAGCGATAAGCTGGAGAATCGAATAAAAGAGCTCGTGAATAGGCGTCTAAGTCAGAACTTCGCATCGTTTCACACCGCTGGCCCTTGCGGGAACATGCGCAATCGTCAGGAGGCGAAGCTGACCCCAGCAGAGACATCGAACGCCCGGGAGCGATTGGCTGAGTCTCCGTTCTCGCCAGTATGGAGCGCACTCGTTGCAACCTCACAAGTCATACATGTTGAGTCTGGAATATACGAAGCGGGAATGAATGGGCTTAGGGAGCTTACGTTGGCGGCGGACGATGTCGATTGGGACAACAAGCTTCGCTGTGTCGCCGATGTCGCTCTGCTGGCGCTTATAGAGGCGGATGTAAAATTGGCGGAGGTGGTACGCGACTTCCTGTTTCGCGTCGCGGGCACTACGACCAACGACATGAGGTTGATGCCGATTCTGCACGCCCTATTTATAGCAGCGGGGGCGTTCCGAGAGACTGAGAAGCGCGCTACAGTGATAGAGGATGCTACGAAGACCCTTTCGCTTCTCTTGCCTGCGGGAGAGCTATCTCGCACCGCTGCGGAAGTGCTCCGAGCTTGCTCGAATCTCAGGCGCTGGTATTCTGGGCCCGCTTCTTGGGCCGAACTCTATGCTTTGAGCGCGGGCTGACTTGCGCCCTTTCCGGTCCGTGCATGGCAAGGACTGGAAGGACTCGCCAGTCACATCGCATGCGTGGCATACCGTCGAGGCACGCCACGTGTCCCTGGTTAGCAGAAAGCGAATTTGCGAATCGAGAGTTCATGATTTCCTTTTCTCAAGCCGTCAGCCTCAAAGAGATAGAGGCAGCCTATTCTGAGTTTCAAGTCGAGGAGACACTGCGTTTACCCACGACGCTGAAATTCGGTGGTGGCGCCGGAGTTCCCGGCTCGCTAATACAGCTGACCGCAGCATGGTCGCGCAACGTCTCACAACCCACTCTCCGCTTGTACAGCAAACATATCGGAGAAGCTGCGGAAGCATTGTCTAAAGAACCGCATGGCATAGCGGCAGCGTACTTCGCAGATGCTATTGAGACTGCAGCGGGAGAAGTGATGTCGACGCGGGCCGCGCTTGCTAACGCCGTCGCACGGATTGAAGCCATGCAGTCGAGCAGCTTTAGAGAAACAATGCATGGGAGAGGGGTATTTCTCGGTTGCTTTTCACGTGCGAAGAATGAGTTCCTGATTCCCTTGTACTCGCGAGCTGAGGTTGGCGCCATACGGTCCCGAGACGAGTTCGTCACGCTCACTTCTCGAATAATTGCGGCGTGTGCTCCATCAGCGGAACAGCAGATGACCGAGACAAGACGAATCTGGCTCGGAACGCTTATCTACGAACTCTTCAAAAATACGGACGAGCACGCTACAACTGATGAGCAAGGTCGACCGTACCCGAAGAATCTTCGCGCAGTTATGGCGAAGTTCATCACCTACGACGCGGAAACTGCTGCCGCTCATCTAGGCGAGGGTGACCCCAGACTTTCGTTTTACCTGTTGCACAATATCGCCAACCGGCGCACATCGAAGGGCTCTGATGAGCGCTGGCAGAACCGGCAATCTGCTCTGCTCGAGCTTACAGTACTTGACACTGGTCCTGGACTCGCGCGTCGTTGGCTTTCGCGCCACGGTGACCCGGGCGACAAGATAGAGCAATTGTCGATTGCTGACGAGGTGGCCCTCGTCAAGAAGTGCTTTGAGCTTCATGCGACGACCAAGACAACAGCAGGTAGCGGTGGAGGGCTTTCGTACGTGCTTCAGACGCTGCAACGGCTGAACGCCTACCTTCGATTGCGGACCGGTCGCGTCTGCCTCGTACAAGACTTCTCCGCCCCGAAGGCAGAAGCCTTGTTTGCACCAACGCACTGGCTCAAAGAGCAGCCAGTATTACCGATGACGGCTGGCGCTTGCTATTCGATTGTGGTGCCGCTCTCGAAGGTGCTGCTATGAAGGGATATTTCGCATTCGATTGGACATTTGCGGATGGCGTCCCGACAAGGAATTTTCACTTCCTCTTTAAACCGCCGGGCAAACTCAATGAGGCAAACCTTGCTGACGCCATCGAGACTGGCCTTCAAAGTGTAAATCCGCCCGACGTGGTCGCAATCATCTGCGAAGCAACTGATGCGGGCCTAATCGTCTCTGCTTTTGGGGACCGGCTCCTCACGCAAGCGGCGAACCGTGCATCGACCAAAGTCTGCATATGCGTTTGCTCCTTTAAACGCGATGGAGCTGTCCGCCTACACCGTCAGCTTCGGAACCCAGTCGACAAGCTTGATGACATCCTACAAAGCCAGTCAAAAGCGATTCGCAAGGCAGGGCTAGAGAAGCTCTTCGATGCGCGGCGCGTGTTCGTGGTGGCACCGCCTGGTTTCACATTCGTGAAGCCATCGCAAAAGCGGTCGACTCACTTCCTACGAGCCGAGGAGGCCCTGACGGAAGTCGAGAGCGCACAGTTCCTCGCGTTCGCACTGCTGGAGAAGTTGAACAAGCGAGCGTTGGCAGTTGGCGCAAAGCTGGACGTCATATTCGTGGATACGATGGCAATCGCGTCCGTTGCCTACGCGCTTCGAGAAATCTATTGTGCGCTTTACGACCTTCCGCGCCCGCGCGTCGTAAGCTTCCATTCGCACGATGGGCTGGATGAGGTTGATGCCCCCTTGTACGGGACGTCGTTCACAATGATTTCAGCTTCGTCGTCGATGAATCTTGAGCAGGAGTGGAAAAAGAGGACGCGTTGTCATCCTGACGAAGTTGTCACGCTCCTAACGCTGGATTGCGCAAGGCATCATGGAGATGCCCTTTACGCGCTGGAAACGCCAGATGGCATAGAGGATGACCAGCAACAGCGCTACGGGCAGCTCAAGGACCTATCAATTGTTGGTGAAAGGTTTGCGCCGGAGGACCTCCTCCCAAAGTCGGTGCTTTTGAAAAAGGCTAAACACCGTGTTGAGGCGGTCGCGCGATTTTGCGAAGCATTCGCAAAGACCGGCCGGCTCGCGGTCCAGTCACGCGGAAGTGTCCCTACAGCCAAGGTGCGGCCCGTCTATCTCGACGGGTGTGCCCTACTGGAAAACGGCGAATTTGCGAAGTTCACTGATAACGTCCTGTGCCAGAAGACGCCGGCATCGGTCAAAACCATCGTCTACCAGAGCGATGCTGCTTCGCACGAAATCGCAAAGCGTTGTGCGAAGCGTTTGCAGGAGGTCATGAATCGGGCAGAGCCACTGCGTGTAGTGTCGGACGTCGAAATCGAGGCGCAGACATCGATGCCGGACCCCATAGGGGCAATGCTCATCGTCGCTGCTGTGGTTGGGCGCGGTACAAAGCTTCTCTCAATCAGTCGCGATTTGCGGGATATCCATCGCGGTGCGAGGACCTATCTCATCGGCGCTCAGATTGCCGAGACGGCTACGCAAGTGAATGCACTTACTCCCAATCTCAAGCACTCTGCGAGCCAAGCCACTATCAATGTTGAGCGCTTCATGGGTATCGCGATTGGCCCAGGGATATCGGAGTCTTTTCTGAACGAAGCGGACATCTTCAAGAATGTACAGCAGGAGTTTGGAGCTTCTTTCCAAGACAGGATAGGTAACCTTCGCGGTTCGGAATGTGGTCTGGCGGGATGCGCGTTCATCGCATCCGACGACGAACTTACCGAACGCCTGAAGCTTCGAGCGGATTTTGCGTACTGGACACCGTTCTATAAGGAGGACGACGAGACGAGTGCTGGCGTCCTCGCGACGGTCGGGGCGCTGCTCCAGAACGCCAGAGAAGGCAAGTTCGATGACGAAGCGAACCGTCTTTCCACCGATGCATTTCAGCAGGTAATTTTGCATCCAGAGAACTTCACTCGATACAACGACGGTGCCATCCAGGCGGCATTGCTTCGGTGTGCTCGTGTCGGCGAGTTGGATTATTCTCGGGAGCGAAACTCAAGCCAGTTCATGTTGGATTTCCTCTCAAATGTCTTCGAGCAATACGGGAGAAGACAGGGAGAAGCGGCTGGGGAATTTGCTCTTGCTTTGCATACGGGGCGATTGCGCCTCGACGCGCGCCATTTTAGGGAATTGCAGGAGCGTATCGAGCCAAAGCTTGCTGGTGACGCTCCGCGACTGAAGTTGCTACGCGTGCTGCTGGGGCTGGAGGAGATGCCAAGGAACGCCAGCATGCCGGATGAATTCTAAGTGGACACGCTGGCCTCTGATGTGTCTCGCTGGGTCAGCGTGCTATTACCGGCGATAGTCAAGTTTCGACCCGGCATGCCGTTATCCAAGGTGTCGCCTTCTCGTCATGCCTTTCTGTGACTACGGCTGTCTGGTGTTACAAATTTCTATATGTCAAACGTATGTCAGAAAATCTAAAAGTGGTGGTTGTTGATTCGCTGAGTGCATATATCGACGTAGTGTCGGCAATCAACAGCGCGGAAAATGACACGGCTTGGTTTCGGGGGCATTCGAGCGCGACCTACCGATTGACGCCGGGGGCGCTTCGAGACTTGGTTGCGTTTCGCGATGCATACGGACGGCCTTTAGATGGTACTGAGGTACTAAGGGCGAGCGGATATGAGCTAACTGGAGTTAGCCCGGAGCGAATGCTAAGTGATTTCAAGCGTCGTTCGATACCATTTTTGGATTTCGTTCCGCGCAATGATTTCGAATGGTTGTTTTTGATGCAGCACCATGGTGTACCAACGAGGCTTCTCGACTGGACCACAAACGCGTTGGTCGCTTTGTATTTTGCGATTGAAGACTCGCAGTCTTCGGGCGTAGCTTCTGATGAAGACCGCGAAGAAGAGATTGACGAATTCGCCAAAAATGCAGCGGCAGTCTTCGCGATGAATCCGCACAAGGTGAATCACGCGATGCACGCAGACATTGATGAGGTTGTAGATGTGGCCGCAGACTACGGCTACTGGGAGGCGTACACGCGACCTACTATGTTGTCGTCCGAGCACTTCGATAACTACGCGCCGCTCTGTATTACAGCGCCCCAGCTATCGCCGCGAATTCGGGCTCAGTCCGGGCTGTTTACAATCCATGGCAGAGACGTGAACCCGCTCGATTGGTTCTCCGCAGTTAGGCCACTTATTACTAAGATTTTGATTCCACAGGAAAAGACTCCGATTATCTGGCAGCAGCTTCGACATTTTGGGTTTACCAAGTCATTCATATATCCCGGCCTCGATAGTGTTGCTCATGACGTGCGTTTCGATGAGCAGCGGCGGTGGGGGCACGAGCGTAAGGCCTATCTTGAAAAGCTGGAGCGTGAAAGAAGTTCGAAGGAAAAGCGTGCGAAGAAAAAGCGAGACGCTCGCAAGAAATCAACTGCGGCGACGCGTGGAGGAAAAATGACTAGGGAGAAGAAAAATTGAAGGCATATAAATTCAGGCCTGCAAGTCAAATTCAGTATGCGTTTGACATCATGCTCAACAGCCGTTTGTTTTGTGCGGACTGGCGGCAGCTGAATGACCCGATGGAGGGCATGTTCGCCTATTCTTATAAGAGCTCGCGCGAAGACGACATTAAGGAACAGGTTGCCCGAGTCGTAGAGCAGAAGAAGGGGCTCAAGGTTTGCTCGCTGGCGAAGACCTTCGACTGTCACCTGCTTTGGGCTCACTACGCCTCTGGCTTCGAGGGTCTGGCAATCGAAGTCGAGTTGCCGGACGATGCCCCTGAAATCAAAGAGGTCAGCTATCGTGGCGTCTTCGCGTCGCTAACGTTTGGGGACGACTTCTCGCCTGAGCAGGCCGCCGAACAGGTGTTGTCGTCGAAGTACCGCGAATGGGAATACGAACAGGAGGTTCGCGTGTTGCAACGAGACGCGTACTTCTATCTGCCGAGCCCCGTGAAACGGGTCATTGCTGGGCATCGAATGGAGCCCGCGCTGTTCAAGGCTTTGCAAATCGTATGCGAAAGGAAAGACATCGAGCTGAGTCGCGTGGGCATCGGCGATGATGGGATAGATGCTGACTACGTGGAGCCCTTGAACATCTGAGATGGACAGAGACCGCGCGATGCCCGCTGATGGAAGGGTGAGACGACGTCCTAGCGTAGGGTGGGCTCACCGCGGTCTCGTTGTTTCGTACGCGCACGAGGCAGCCTGTGCCCACCGTGCGCTTGACCGATGGTTCAGATGGCAATTGGAGCGGAAATGCTCGGATGCGGGTTGTAGCCGACGATTTCGAAATCTTCGAACTTATAGTCGTAAATTGATTCCGGACGTCGCTTGATGTTCAACTGAGGCAACTCACGAACCTCGCGCTCCAACTGCGTATGAATCTGGTCCATATGGTTCGAGTAAGCATGCAGGTCACCGATGCTGACCACGATTTCGTGCGGCGTCAAATCACACTGCTGAGCGAGCATGTGCGTGAGCAATGCCAGGGAGGCGATGTTGTATGGTAGCCCGAGGAAGCTGTCCGAACTTCTGATGTACAACAACGAGGACAGCTTACCTTCCGCGACGTAGAACTGATACAGCAGATGGCAAGGCGGCAGAGCCATCCGACCTTGTCGGGCGTTTTCTTGCGGACTGATTGACTCGTCGGGCAAGTATTCCGGATTCCAGCCGTGGAACAGGATGCGCCGACTGTTCGGGTTATTGCGAAGCGTGTTGACTACGTAGTCAATCTGGTTGATGGTACGACCGTCTTTGGTCGGCCATGCCGTCCATTGCTTGCCGTAGACGGGACCGAGCTCATTGTCTTCGGTGGCCCACTCGTTCCAGATTGAGACTCCGTTTTCCTTCAACCAACTGACATTCGTGCTCCCGCTAAGGAACCAGATTAGCTCGTTGGCGATGCTCTTGAAGTGCAACTTCTTCGTCGTCAGCAGAGGAAAGCCCTTCGACAGGTTATGTCTAATCTGCCTCCCGAACACGGACTTGGTCCCAGTGCCAGTACGGTCACCTTTGGCGACACCGTTCTCCAAAATATCTTGAAGAAGTTCCAAATATTGCTTCATGTCGACATCCGATTATTCGGTTTCCCGGCCGGTGGGCGGGACGATGGAAAAATTGTTCCGAGCTTTGAGCGCGGCAATCTCGCTGTCTTTCTTGGCGATTGTGCTTTGGAGGGACAGGATTTCCTCGTATAGCAACGCGTTTTGCTCGAGGATACGTCTGATTCGCTTCCTCAGGTCATCGAGGGTGGGTTCAGCAGTTTGCTCGGACGTTGACTGGGCCGCGGCCGGCGTTACCGCACCAGCTTTGAGCTTCCGCTTTAAGGTTTGAATCCTATCGCAGGCCCACTGCCTGTTGCGTATAGTATTCCGGGATAGGCCCGTCAACTCGCATATGGCGGCGACCGTCGCCTTGCGCTTCCCGCGCTTGGTAGGGTCCTCGAGCAGCCCGAGGGCATTCAGGATGAGTGTATCATTTTTCGTCGAAGTGTCTGCCTGATGCTCGGTGAGCTCCTCGGGGCGGCCATCAGTCATCTACGGTCTCCAGGTCCAGGGTGGCGATGTGCTTGTCCAATGTTTGAACAAGGCCCAGCCAGATAGTCTTGTAGCCCGGATTGGTCTCACGCTCCGCCTCACCATGGGCGTGTTCCCTGCGCATAGTGAGCACCTGCGCTGCCCGTTGCGTAATCACGTGACTCGGGCATTCGGGGTCACACTGATAGTCGCCGTAGCAGGGCGGCACTTCTGCGTTCGGAATAGCAAAGTTTCTGCCGCAAGCTCCGATGCTTGTCGGCATCAGCTTGACGCCGCGCTTGGCCATATCCTTGATGTACTGTTCGCGCTCGTTGCCGAACAGGCCTAGACCCGCAAAGAACGTGTCGATACGCGCCTTGTGAGCAGCGCCGCCGCCTCCGGCGAACTTCGCGTCCTCGCCAAAGAGGTCTAGGAGAGCGGTCTCACGAGCCTCGGCGATGCGGGTCGTAACGCTTGTCATCAACTGCTGCCGGTAGTTCCCGTAACCCGCCGTTACTTCGTTGGGCATGGCGTTGAACTGGCTGTGAAAATGCTTGAGCTGCATGCTGATGAACGGTAAGCCGACCTCTTGGTTCGCAAGCTGTGCCACGAGTGTTTCGCGACATTGATGAACTGAAAATGTCCAATCGATGAAGAGTCCATCTACGTCAATTCGTGCTAGCCATCGTTCAAACTTCGTATTGAGCGCACTACCCCTGTACCCGAATCCAGTCTCGGCCTTTCCAGGGACCGATGACGAAAAAAGATACGGATTGCCGGTTTGTTCCGTAATGAACATGAGGACGTCGTACGCGTCTCTTGTTAGGTCGACGGCCAGCCAACCTTCACAGATTGGAACATCTTTCGGACGATGCTTTACCTGTTTGGAGACAAGGAACCAGTAGCCGTGTTCAAACGTGAGACAGTCGCGCATCAGGAAATGAGTCTCGGTGGCGCGCATCCCTGTGAACAACAGGATAAGAAGCAGGGATGCGAGATGCCCCTCGCTGATGATGTCGTTGACCACGGTCAGGGGGATGCGATGTTTCCTTCGGAACCGTTGGCTTTTACCTTTTTCTACGAAATCGTAATATTCCGTCATCGCCGATGCCAAGGTTTCGCTTTCGGGGAGAGTAATCGAGCTAGCTAAGGATTGACATTCCTTATCGTGGATGACCAGCGCGGCGGCACTCTTGAAGCGTGTCATAGCATGCTTGCAGTAGTTCAGCAGGAATAGGAACTGGGCATCCGGCAAGGTTGGGATGCCGCCTTCATATTTAGACTCACCCCATGCAATTGACGATTTTTCGATGTCGAGCAAGCCCCACTGGAGCGGGGCGCTGAGATTTCTCTGAACCATTGGGTCGGAAATCAGCTTCAGCGCGCGGCGAAGATGCTCGGAGCGGCCCGGATACTGTGGAATAGTCTCTTTAAGAAGGGCGAACGGAATATCACTCAGACGAGTGATTTGAATGTGTAGTCTACGTTTCCCTTCGTTGATGACCATCGAGAGGAATTTAGCCAGTTCATCAATACGCCCTCTCACCGTCTTCGGGTCGAGTTGCTCTTTCCGCGCTCGCGCGTGCTTGATGAGCTGTGGAAAATACCCATGAATTACTGCGGAAATCTTCAGGTCTGCGACTATTGCATCGGTTAGACAATACTCATACGTGGTCTTTGAAAATGAGCTGGGATGCCGCAGAGTGGCGCCTTTGCCATCGACGTAATCGCGCCACACAAAGCTTGAACTGGCGGGACCTGTATAGAGAGGCGAAGTTGTTTCGATGAAGGGCCAGATATCGTCGCCAAAGCGTCCAAGCCAGACTGGCATGTCGTTTCGAAAGACCGCTTGCCCAGCGGTGACATCGGACAAGGCAGGAAGTCGAGCGGAGGTCCTCACGTTTCAGAATCCCTGGTAAATCAAGTGGTCAACGAGCAAATCGTCCATCGTCGCTGCAACGTGCTCGGCGGTTCGAATTACTGCTGCCGGAAACACCATATCTTCTGCGAGGATGCCGTCGATGAGCTTTACTGCGTCTTCAAAAAGCGATTTTCGACCTCGGATGGCCGGTGAGTCTGATTCAAGCGCCACATTCACACGCCTGCGGTATACGATGAGTTTTGGAAGGGTGCGTTCCGTGACGATAGAACGGTCACATCGTATGCACATGTTCCAGAATCGACACGGGGTGCCATCCACATGCTTCGTGACAGCCCGGACGTTCTCGCTCGGGTTGTACGGGTTCTTGCATCCGCATCCCGACAGTGTTTCGTGAAAGCAATCAAGTTCAGGACTCGGGGATGTCGGTGCGCGAGGTACCCGCGCTTGTTCCGTTTTTTGAAATTCTCTAGAGCGTTGCGCAATGCGCTCGAGCGCCTCGGAAACGGTGCGATTGAAGGTCGGCTTTAAGCCTTGCTCATCGAGGTACGTGGCGGTAGTCTGAATGCTCTCATGCCCGAGCGCGACTTGTACGTCGAACAACGTGGCGCCGGCCAGTACCATATTGGTGGCGAGCGTTGGACGGCAGCGAGCGAGACTGAAGTTAAAGTTCTTCCCGAAGAGGCTATAAAGCCCTTCGTCGGTGCAAAACCGACGGTACCATTTTCCGGCTTTCCTTTTGGGGTCTATCGCGACGATGACGCGTTTGCCTTCTCTGTGCGAGCATTCGACGTCTTCGAATATGAAAAGGCGGCGAGCAATCTCCGGGGGAGCGTCTTCCCTGATACGCGACGTCAGCCCTAGAACCAAGCCAACCAGCTTCCCAAGCTTTTGAACTACGGACTCGTCAAGATACAGCTCTTCCATGTCAAGTAACGGAAGATGAAGTTCTCTGTCCTCTGAGCGGGTCGAACTGCCGGCCCGTCGTTTCCGATACGTAATGACAGGCTGTCCGGTGAGCCGGTGTTCGCGCTGGTAGGAGTCGATTTCAAGCTCTTTGAGCGCCTCGACGTTCAGGCCAGCGAGCATACTGAATTCGGCCGCCAACGGCATGATTAGGCGGTCATCGACATGCGGCCAGACACCCCAGCGGATGAATAGCTTTGACAGGCGTTGCATCGTGCAGACGGCGACAAGATTCTGCCGCCGGTCATAGAAGTCCTCATACATCGCGAGAGCGTTACACGCGTATTGATTCTCGAACAACCAGAGTAAGGCACGCTCGTCGCGTTGCAGCACATGAATTGGGTCAATGCCGACGCTTTGCTCCGGGGTGTGTCCCATCCGCAACCTTTGGGCGACTACCGCTGGGTCCACGGCATAGGCTCTGGCGGCAGCACCTACGCTCGAATAGCTGATGCCTTCAACCGAAATTTGAATTGAAGTAAAGCGTGGCGAGGGCGGGGGCGCGAGGCCCACGGCCTGTTCCGGCGTCCAGCCCGTTCGAATTCGCTGGGAAATTACCCCGTGCTTAACACCATATCGTTTCGCCGCTTCAGAAACGGTGCATAGTTGGCCGTCTATCGAAATCGGAGGAAGAGTATTCTGGCGACGATACGGGATGCCCTGGCCAGTCGGAGTGTAGCCATTGAGGACGCTATTGGCCAAGTCAATCCAACGGGCGATGGCTGCGTTAACGACTTCTTGTTCGCTTTCAGTGTACGCGGACCGCTCCTTAGTTTCTGAGGCGCCCTTGAACACCGGCGGGTGGTAGACCACGGTGTCGACAATGCGAAGCGCGTAAGCCATATCCATGACCTGACGAACCGATTTGTACACGCCATATCGAGATTTGCTCTTGAGGTCTTGGCCGACTAGCCATCTGTTGAAGCGAATCAGTGCGTCGGCTTCCCAGTGTATTGTCAAGTAAAAACGCTTGTTGCTCTCGAGTTCGGGGTAGTAGGCGCTCGTCTCCGCGACGAACTGCAAGTACTTGTTGCGCGCATAACGGAAACGCTCAGCGCTCAAGCCTTCGTACTCGGCCTCCACTTGGAAAAACATCCACTTGATTTGGGCGTATGGGTCTGCGAGAGTTGGCTTGGGTGGCTTGTAGAGGCGGACTGGTTCGTTACGCATGGTGCCCCCGCTTTTCATTGTGCTGTAGCGGCCCGAGGTAGGTTTGCTCGCGGATAGATTCAGCCTCGTCGAGGCGATTCATTTCTTTGCCGGCTTTGGTTAGCCTCTGCAACAGGTCGGGCGGAATTTGCGTGTAAATCTCGGTTGTCTTCAAATGGGCATGCCCAAGCATTTGCTGAACCAACAACATCCTGTCTTGGTAGGTCTTCCCGATGTCCGAGCACAATACTGAAAAGGCAGTGCCGTGACGCATCCAATGGGTCGCCATAGCATCGATGAGGCGAACTCTTCTGACAGCTTTCTTGAATTGCTTCGACGCGTTTCTGGGGCTCCACCGCAGTTGATTTGCGGTCAGAAACACCGGCTTGTTGGGGTCATTGATATCCCAATCTGAAGCGAGCTTGTACTCGCGACTACTGTGATAGCGCTTGATGCGCCTGAGGACAGCCCGCGACATCAGGGTGATTTTTTCGGGTTTCTGGCCTCCACGCCCCTTGACACGCCGGGCGCAGATTGGAATGAATTGAAAGGCGGGGTCGTACATCGAGTCATCGGGAATGTCGCTAGCCACGAGATTCACCAACTCAGAGATTCTGAGGCCCATGTCGTACTGTGCGTGGAACATGCACCGCTCGCACTCGTTGTGCATGCCATTCAGGAGCTGCACAACGATTTCTGCAGAGACATACCTCGGACTACGGGCATTCGGTGGTGCGACCACGTAGCGAAGCGTGCCGGCACGGCCATATGGGGAATTCTCTGGGTCCCGCAGATTGCCGGCTTCTTGCGTTGCCATCCAGTCCAAGAATTGCTTCACGCAGGCCTCTCGTGAATGCAAGGTGTTATGGCTTTCGGCTCCTCGCGTTTTCATGTCGCGAGTCCACGCTTGGATGTCTTGGCGACTGAGCAGCACGAGATTTTCGTCGACGCTCAGGTTCGGATACGGCCCATCCCGCTCAATCCAACGACAGAGATAAGAAAGGGTACGGGCGTACTGCTCGACAGTGCTCATGCTGATGCTCAAACCAGCTTCGGCTCTTAGCTTGCGCAGCCAGAGATGGACGCTTTTTACGACGACCCCGTAGCTGTCCAGCACGCTGTAGAGCGGGTAGGTGCTCGAATTGACCGACAACTGAAGAACGTCGCCGCTGGACAGTACGACGACTTCGGAGGAAGCACTGCCGGTCACTTTCACCAATTGAGGTACAAGGCTGTTGGCAAGCGGCACTTATGAGCCTCCCGGTAGGAATGTCTTTCCGTAAACCGCACGTCTCTGAGTCTGATGGGCAACTGGCAAGAGCGCCGGCGGAATGATACCTGGAGATTGATGAAGTGGTAAAAGAATATGGTTCCATGAAATTTCTTGCTTGGGATGACTAGATAGTCCGGTTTTCCGTGGGAGATGCGCCGGATTGGTATAAAAAATTTGGTTCCAGAAACATATCTACGAGAACCAGCTCGACATGCTGCAGCGCCAGCTCACGCGCGAGCCTTACGAGAGCCCGCGGCTCGAGATTGCCGAGCGTGTGCCGGAATACGCGAAGACGGGCGTCTACGCGCCCGAGTGGCTGGAACAGATCGAGCCGTCCGATTTCTCGCTCGTCGGCTACCGCCACCATGAGCCGCTGACCGCACCGATGGCGGTCTGATCGAGCAACCTGGGCCGCGCGGTTGCATCTAGCCGCGCCCCGTAGAAGAAAGGCCCGACCGGTTGATCCCGGTCGGGCTTTTTTGTTTCACGTTTGCGGCGCTTACTGGCGATGCCGCTCTTCGTGACCGCCTTGTGGCGGCGAGTTGCTCGGGTGAGGCGCCTCGACGTGCGGCGCCGGTTGCGGCCGCGGTTCCATGTGCGGTGCGGGCATCGACGGCCGCGGTTCCATGCGTGGCGCCGGCTGCGGTCGCGGCTCCATGCGCGGCGCCTGTGGTTGCGGGCGCGGCATGTCATGCACGGCGGGGGCCGGCGGACGGTACTCGTTCACACGGGGCGGCGCGACTTCGCGATGCGGCGCCGGTTGTGTGAATTCGGCGTGCGGTTGCGGCGCGGGTGCGGCCCGTTCCGGTTGCGATTGCCCATGCTGGGCCGGCGACTGGAAATCGGGGCGTGGACGCGGCTGCGGAATCTGCGCGGTGTTGTCGAGCCGCGGTTGCGGCAGGGCGCGTGGTGCTTCGTTCCGGCTGCCGGGCTGCGCGCCCTGCGGCGCCGGCACGCCTTCCGGATGCGGCACTGCCGCGCTTCGCACGGGCGGCAGCGCATTCTGGCCCGCCGCGTGAAGCGCGGTCGGCGGCGCAGGGCGTTGACGTTCCATCGGTGTGTGCGGCTGCATCCACATGGGTGACGGCGTTTCGGCCGCGTGGGCATTGCCGATGCCCGCCGGAGCGTTGTTCGCGACCGGCGGATGCGGGACGCCGCTACCGGGCCCGAATGCCTGATGTGGCACCGGGTTGCCGGGCGCCTGCGGCATGCCGCCGTTGGCGAAACGCGCTGCGTTGGAGGTTTCGCCGTTCGCCGGCCGGGCGCCATTCGGCATGCCCGGCGTCGGTGTGCCCGGACGCCCGGCCTGCACGGTGGCCGGCTGGCCTTCGCGAGGCGCGCGAGCCGGTTGCACGACAGGGCCGTGCGGATTCACGAGCTGCACGTTGTGCATCGCCCATGCGCCGCCGTCCGGCTTGCCCGGAATGCGGACCGGGCGAGCCGTATAGTCGGCCGGCACGTTCGTCTTCACGACAGGTGCGCCGGCACCCGGTACGCGCCCGCCTTCCTGCGCGAGGTGGGCCGCCGCCTGATCGCGATACGCGGCCGGGACGGCGGGATTGCGCGTCGCGACGTACGGGTGCTGGGCAATCGCGGCAGGCGGGCGGTAGCTCGCATTGCGCAGCCCGCCCGTGAAGCTCTGGCGCACCGGTGCAATGCCAGGCGTCCCCGGCGTGACGTGCGCGTTGCGCCATTGTTGCGGATCGACGTGCTGCGAGAAGTGCGCGACCGGCTGGCCGTGCACGAACGCGGAGGCCGGTACGGCCGTGATCGCGTGCGGCGCGCGGAAGTTCACGTACGTCTTGTTGATGTTGGTGATATTGGTGACATTGGTGATGTTCGTCACGTTCACGGTCTTGTTCACGTTGACGTTGTTCACCACGATGTTGCGGTTCACGCGGTCGTAGTAGTGCGGGCTCCAGCCGCCCCAGCCGGGATGCCACGGTTCGCCCGGGCCGAGCGCGAACCACGCGCAGCCGGCCGCGGCGACGCCGCCCACCGTGAGCGCGACACTCCAGTCGGGCCCGCCGCCACCGCCGACGAACGCGACCAGTGCCGGCGCATAGACCGGCGGCTGGCTGACGACCAGCGGGCCCGGCACCCAGGCCCAGCTATCGTCCACGTATGCCCAGCGGCCGTAGTGATACGGAGCGAAACCCCACGGCGCGTCGTCGACCCATGTCCAGCCCCACGGTGCCTGCCAGATCCAGTGGCCGTCGTGATACGGCGCCCAGTCGGCAGGCGTGTCGTTCGGTACCCAGACCTGGCCGTAGTTCGGGGTTTCGCGCCACGTGCCGTTCGCGTCGAGATCCTGGTAGCCGGGGATGTCGCGGGACACATAGCGGGCCGATACCGAGCGCTCCTCGGCCGCGTCGCGGCTGGCGGCCCACTGGTCGAGCGGATCGGGGCCCGGAGCCGCGGATTGCTGCGCGACCTGGAGGTCGGTGCCCGTGAACACGACCTGCTGCCCGGGCGACAGCGGGTACTGGCCGTTGCTGCCGTAGACGGTCGCGCTGCCGCTGCGCACCGTGACCGTCGTGCTCGCACCGTTCGGCGCGACGTCGACGCGATAGTCGCCGGGGCCGGTGATGCCGAGCGCGAGATTAGGCGTGTCGATTTCGTACGATCCGCCTGCGGGCAAATCGCGCACGTGCGTCGATACGGTGCCGAGCCCCACTTTCAGCTGGGTCGTCGTGTCGTCGAGGTTCAGCACCGACAGGCTCGTCGACTCGCCGAGCCGGACTGCGGTCGAGCCGATGTGCAGTTCCGAGCGCGCACCGGCATCGTTCCAGAGCTGGTCGCCGGTCGTCAGCGGCCGGTTCACGGCAGCATACGACCACGTATCGGTGCCGGCCGGTTCGGTCGTCACGGCGCCCGACAGGTAATTGAGCCGCGCGACACGGCTGGGTGGATCGCCGCCCGGTTGCCGTGCCGCGGCCGCATAGGGCGGCGCGCCGGCCGATTGCGCGAATGCGGGGGGCAGTGCCGCAAGCGCGACGAACGCGACCAGCGTGCAGCGGGCGGTTCGCTTGAGCGTGAACAGGGTGGCCATGGTGAGCGTCTTCGTCATCATTGTCGCGGCGCGTCGATTCGTGCCGCTGAGTTCACAATATCCGTTCGGCCTGTTTCAATGCTCGGTGTTTTGTAAGTCGAATGGCACGCGGTGTAACAAAACCTGTCCATCGCGCGCCGTTGTCGTGCAGACGCAATCCAGACGTCAAGCGGACGTAAGCCACTCGTCGAAAACCTGCTGTCCGGGCACCGTGACGCGCAGCACGCGCGGCCGTGCGGCGCGCTCGATCCAGCCGTGCGCGCAGAAGCGCTCGAGCAGCGCCGCACCGAGTGCGCCGCCGAGATGCGAGCGCCGTTCGCTCCAGTCGAGGCAGCCGCATGCGAAGCGCCGCCGGCGCGTGCGCTGCTGAGCGACGTCGATGCCCCATTGCGCGAGCGCCTGGGTGCCGAGTTCGGTAGTCTCGATCGCATCGCCGTCGGCAAGCAGCCAGCCGCGCGCGGTGAGCCCGTCGAAGATGCGCACCGCGAGTTCGCCGGCCATGTGGTCGTAGCAGGTGCGCGCATAGCGCAACTCGGCCGGGACCGTGCGGGACGGCGCCGGTACCGGGCGATGCGGCGCGGCTGCGCGAGCGACGTTCGCAAGCGCCTCGAGCGATGCCGCGATGTCGGCCGATGCGATCCGGTAGTAGCGGTGCCGGCCACGCACGTCGAGCGCGAGCAGGCCGCCCTCGGTCAAGCGCGCGAGATGGGCGCTGGCAGCGGACGGCGACAGCCCCGCGATCATCGTCAGCTCGCCAGCCGGTCGCGCGCTGCCGTCCATCAGCACCCACAGCATCGCGGCGCGGCCCGGGTCGGCGATCAGCGAGCCGATGCGGCTCAGGCCCGGAAAGTGGTGGTCGTCTTGGTCGGTCATCGTCGTGTCTCGTCAGGCGGGATGATCTTCAGTGTAGTGGGCGTGCGCATTCGATGTTTCGCTTTTGGCTGAAATGTGGGATGCACTGGCGCAGGCGTCGTCGATGCGGCGGAACCGGGCCGCGGCCGCTTGCGGGGCGCGCGTAGAATGGCCGAAAGCGGCCGCAGCGGGCGGCCGCACGTGACACGATGCAATGATGAAGACGATTTTCTGTTTGCTGGCGGCCGCGCTCGTCTGCGCGGCCTGTGTGCAAGGCGGTGCGGGCGCGTCCGGCGAGCGCGGCGGCAGCATCGAGATGTACGGAACGATCGATCAGGGCATCACGGTGCGCCGCTGACCGAGGCGGCCGTGCACGCCTGGGCATATCGCCGGAAGCCGCGCCACACGGGGCGCCCCGCGACGCGTTGCCGCAGTGCAACGTATAATGGCCCGATTACAGCGCCCCTGCCGCCTGGAGCCAACAAGATGTCCCAACCGTCCCCCGTACCGGCCGCCCTCGACCGCACCGAAACCGTATTCCGCTTCCTCGCCGAGCCGTCGTCCGTGAACTTCGGCGGCAAGGTGCACGGCGGCGCGCTGATGAAGTGGATCGACGAGGTCGCATATGCATGCGCGGCCGTCTGGTCGAGCCGCTATTGCGTGACGGTCAGCGTCGGCAACATCCGTTTCCAGCGTCCGATCATGGTCGGCAATCTGGTCGAGCTGAAGGCGCGCGTCGTCGCGACGGGCCGCACCAGCATGCACATCCATGTGTCCGTGCATGCCGGCGATCCGAAGGGCGGCATGCTGCGCCAGACGACCGATTGTCTCGTCGTGTTCGTCGCGGTCGACGAGAACGGCAACCCGGTGCCGGTGCCGCCGTTCGTGCCCGAGACCGACGAGCAGAAAGTGCTCGCGAAATATGCGGCCGACGTGCGGGCCGCGCTCGACAAGATCGTCGAGATGAAACCGGAAGAGGTCGCGAAGGGCGCGGTCTGACCGCAGCGGGCGCCGCGCATCGCGCCGCGCCCGTCATCCTGCCTCTTCCGCCGTTCCTGCCGTTACTGCCGTTACTGCCGTTACTGTGACCCGATCATCTGCTCGGGACGTACCCACGCATCGAATTCCGCCTCGGTCAGGTAGCCGAGCGCGAGCGCGGCCGCCTTCAGCGTCGTGCCTTCCTTGTGCGCCTTCTTCGCGATCTGCGCCGACTTGTCGTAGCCGATGTGCGGATTGAGCGCCGTCACCAGCATCAGCGATTCGTTCAGCAGCAGGTCGATCCGCGAGCGGTTCGGCTCGATGCCCACCGCGCAATGGTCGTTGAAGCTTTGCGCGCCGTCGGCGAGCAGCCGCACCGACTGCAGCACGTTGTGCGCGATCATCGGCCGGAACACGTTCAGCTCGAAATTGCCGCTTGCGCCGCCGACGTTGACCGCGACGTCGTTGCCGAACACCTGACAGCAGAGCATCGTTACGGCTTCGGACTGCGTCGGGTTCACCTTGCCCGGCATGATCGAGCTGCCCGGCTCGTTTTCAGGAATCGACAGTTCGCCGAGCCCGCAGCGCGGCCCGCTCGCGAGCCAGCGGACATCGTTCGCGATCTTCATCAGGCCGGCCGCGACCGTCTTCAGCGCGCCGTGTGCGAACACCAGCGCATCGGCCGCTGCCATCACCTCGAACTTGCTCGGCGCCGTCACGAACGGCAGCTTCGCGAGCCGGCCGATTTCATCGGCGACGCGCACCGCGAACTCCGGATGCGCGTTCAGCCCCGTGCCGACCGCGGTGCCGCCGAGCGCGAGTTCGTACAGGTGCGGCAATGCCGATTCGACGTGACGGATGCCCTGGTCGAGCTGCGCGACGTAACCGGAAAACTCCTGGCCGAGCGTGAGCGGCGTCGCGTCCTGCAGGTGCGTGCGGCCGATCTTCACGATGTCGGCGAACGCCTTCGACTTCGCGTCGAGCGTCGTGCGCAGCGTGCGCAGCGCCGGCAGCAGGTGGTTGACGATCGCGTACGCGGCCGCGACGTGCATCGCGGTCGGGAAGACGTCGTTCGACGACTGGCCGCGGTTCACGTCGTCGTTCGGATGAACCTTGCGCGCTTCGCCGCGCTCGCCGCCCATCAGTTCGCTCGCGCGATTCGCGATCACCTCGTTGAGGTTCATGTTGGTCTGCGTACCGGAGCCCGTCTGCCACACGGCGAGCGGGAATTCGCGCGGATGCTTGCCGGCGATGATCTCGTCGGCCGCGTCGATGATCGCGCGCGCCTTGTCGTCGGCCAGCACGCCGAGCGACTGGTTCACGGCCGCCGCGGCGCGCTTGACGATCGCGAGCGCGTGGATCAGCTCGGGCGACTGCTTCTCGGTCGAGATCCGGAAATTCTGCAGCGAGCGCTCGGTCTGCGCGCCCCAGAGCCGGTCGGCCGGCACGGCGATCTCGCCGAACGTATCGCGTTCCATCCGAACTGCTTCGTTCATGATCCACTCCTCCAGAAAAGGGGAAAGGCCGCGCGTGGTCGCGCGGCATCAGACGTAATCAGACGTATCGTGAGGCAGTCGCGCCGCTTGCGCGGCGTCTCGGGATCTTCAGCCGACTAGCATAGCGCCGGCCCGGATTTCGCGTCTTGTCGCGTTCAGTGCGGCGACGTCACGAGCGACGCGCTCTTCAGATGGAAGCGCCACGCCATCAGCACGGCCACGCTGGCGAGTCCGGCCGCGAGGCCCCACCAGAGGCCGCGGGCGCCGAGGCCCACGTGGAACGCGAACCAGTAGCCGGTCGGAAAGCCGATGCCCCAGTAGCCGAGGGTGGCCGCGAGCATCGGGATGCGCGTGTCCTTCAGGCCGCGCAGCGCACCCGACCCGACGGTCTGCGCGCCGTCGACGATCTGGAACACCGCGGCGATGCCGAGCAGCGACGCGGCGAGCGACACGGTGGCCGCGTTGGCCGGATCGTCGAGGTTCAGGTACAGGCCGACGATCGCATGCGGCGCGACGATCAGCACGATGCCCGACAGCGTCATGAACGCGACACCGAGGCCGAGTGCGACGAAGCCGGCATGCCGCGCGGCGACGGGCGCCCCTGCGCCGACCCAGTAACCGACCCGCACGTTGGCGGCCTGGCCGATCGCGAGCGGCACCATGAACGCCACCGACGCGACGTTCAGCGCGATCTGGTGCGCGGCCAGCGACGTCGCGCCAAGCACGCCGACCGTCAGGCCGGTCGCGAGGAATAGTGTCGACTCGACCCCGTAAGTGATCGCGACGGGCCAGCCGATGCCGATCAACTCGCCCATCAGCGGCAGCTTCGGGCGGGCGGCGGTGACGAAATGACGGAAGCGCTGCCGGCCGTGCAGCAGCCAGATCAGGGCGAATGCGGTGAGCCAGATCGTGATCGTCGTTGCGACGGCCGAACCGAGGAAGCCGAGGCGTGGCAGCCCGAACGCGCCGTGGATCAGCCCGTAGTTCAGCACGCCGTTCACGCCGACGCCGCCGATCGACACCCACAGCAGCCGGCGCGCCGCGCCGATCGCGGGCAGGAACGCGCGCATCAGCCCGACGCCGATCAGGCTGCCGAGCGCGGCGAAGCGCAGGATGCCCGTGTATTCGCCGACGTGATGCGCGAGCAGCGGCGGCTCGTGGAACATCAGCAGGATCGGTTCGGACAGCGACAGCGCGATGATGGCCGGAATCGCGAGCAGCACGGACAGCGCGAAGCCGGTCCAGTAGATGTGCGGGACGCGCTCGTCGGCCTTGGCGCCGCGCGCATGCGCGACGCTGACGCTGACCGACGACAGCACGCCTTGCAGCACGGTCACGATGACGAAGAAGAAGTTTGCGCCGAGCCCGCCCGCCGCGAGCGAATCGGGGCCGAGCGAGCCGAGCAGCACCGTGTCGGTGACGCTCATCGCCATCTGCGAGAGCTGCGCGATCGCGAGCGGCGCAGCGAGGCGCGCGGTATCTGCGGCATGACTGGACAGGGACGGCGGCGCGGCGGCCGTCCGCGTAAGACCGGAATGCGACATGGAATGGGCGCTCGCGCGGGTGCGGGCCCGCGCTATATGTATTTATTTTGAGAGACGGCTAGCTTACGGCTTTATTCGAACGGTGTCGAACGCGCGCGCCGATGGCCATGTCGCAGGCAGGGGGAACCGTCGACCCTAGGCTTCGCGCACGGCAATGCGCGTGTCGCCGAGCAGGACGACCTGGCCCGCGCGGATCTTGCAGGTCTTGCGCAGTTCGACCGCGCCGTCGACTTTCACCGCGCCGGACGCGACGATCAGCTTCGCGGTGCCGCCGCTGTCCGCGAGGCCGGTGATCTTGAGGAGGTTGTGCAGCTCGACGTATTCGCCGGTCAGCGTGAAATCCAGATTGGGCATGACGAAGGAGGTGCGCATTGCGCGGGAGGAATCGCCTCGCATCATACGGCACCGCGGGCCGGCGCGCGAGCGCGGCCGGCTGCTGCCCGCAGTTGTTAGGGAGTGTGAGCCATTCGTCAGTAAATGAAACGGTGGGTAACAGTCTGAGAGATTCGAGAACCGGCCGCGCGGGCTGCGGGTCTTTTGTCGTACCTGCTGCGTGTTGCGGCGGGGGACGCAACGGACCGCATCGCTGCGGTTCGGGCGCACAACTTCCTGAGGAGAATTGCCATGTCCAAGATTCGTACGATGCTGATCGGTGCCGCGTTGACGGCGTTCGCCACCTCGGCCGCATTTGCCCAGACGGGTACGGCGGTGCAGGGCGCAGCCGGTGCCGGCGTGCAGGCGCAGACGCCGGCGGCCGGTGCCGGCATGCAGGGCGGTGCGGGCGCGAATGCGTCGGGCAATGCCGCCGGCGGTGCAACCGATGCAGTCGGCGCCGCAGCCGATGGCGCGAAGGAGTCGACATCGTCGGCCGTCCACTCGGCCAAAAAGCACACGAAGCATGCGGCGAAGTCGGCCAAGAGCCATGTCGGCTCGGCCAAGGCGAAGGCCGGCGAAGCAACCGAAGGCGGTGCGTCGGTCGGCGCGGAAGGCGGCGCATCGGCCCAGGGCGCCACGCAGTAAGCGGTGGCAGGCGCCGCGCGGCGCTCGCCCTCGACGGCGCGTCGCGACGGCGGCCGTCCGGCGGCCCGGTTCGCGTTGCGCGAACCGGGCTGCTTTCATGGGTCGATGCGATCGGGCGCGCCGTTACGGCCGCCGTTGGCTTTGCCCTTGGCCCGGCTGACCCGGTGCCGGCCGCACGGCAGCCGGGGTGAATACGCTGCGCAGCCACGCGGCGAGCCGGGCGAAGACGTCGTACGGTTCCTCGACGAAGATCTCCGGCTTCAGCAGCCGCAGGTACTCCATGATCTGCTGCGCTTCCTGCTTCTGGAACGAGCCGTGCGCGAGCCCGAGCCGCAGCAGCCCGCGCAGTTCGCCGAGCTTGTCGCGCGCGGTGCTGCCGATGCTCATCTCGCATGCGAGCTTGGCCTCGTAGACCCGTTGTCGCAGCGATTCCGCGAGCCGCCACGCAGGTGTCTGCATCAGTTCCTCGAGCGTCTGGATGTCTTGCGCGGCCCCCTTGATCTGCGAGGCGAGCGGATCGATCAGCGACGGGTCGGCCTGCGCTTCGGCGACGATCGCTTTCGCCCAGTCGCGGCAAGCCTTCGCGAGTTCGTCGGGGGTCCATTCGGAGCGCGACGCGAAGCCGAAGCCGAATTCGCCGGCCTGTCGCATCAGGATCGCGACTACGTCCGGAAATTCCTTGTCGAGCGTGCGTTTTGCCCACGCGTACTGGCCGCCCTGCAGCATCCGCTGCACCGCGTGTTCGGTCAGCGGCACCATGTTGTCGAGCAGCTTGGCGCGCAGGAAATCCTCGAACGACGGCGTCGCGAACTGCGGGTCGAGTTTCAGCGACACGCGGACGAACGCGTCGTAGTCCTTGCGCAGCGACTCGAGTGTGTCGTCCTTGAGGGAAAGGGTGATCTGGCCCATGAATCGTCTCGATGGCGGCCCGTGCAAGCCGGCGGCCGGCACGGCGCACCGGGACGGGCGCAGCGTCGACTGACCGGTGCGCGCCGAGGCCGGTGGCGGGTATTCATTCCCTATATCGGCGCGCCGGGCGGAAACTTGAGCGCGCGCGACCGAGCGTTTGCTCAGGCGGGCAGCCAGTGGGGCAGCACGACCCCTTGCCAGAAAAAGAACACCGCGAGCCCCACCGCGATCGTCACGAGCGGGCGGCGGGTGGCGGCCGACACGAGCACGGCGGCGAGCGCGCCGACGAGCTGTGGATTGCGCCAGGTCAGCTCGGCGGTGCCGCCGTGCGGCGAGACGACCATCGGCACGATGATCGCGGTGAGCACGGTGACGGGCACGAAGCCGAGCGCGGTCCGCACGAGCGGCGGGAAGGTCAGCCGTTCGCCGAACAGGAACAGCGTCGAGCGGATCGCGTACGTGATGACGGCCATCCCGAGGATCAGCAGCGCGTAGCTCACGATGCAGCCTCCGTGCGCGAGCCGGCGCGTGTGCGTTCGTGCCGCAACGTGAGCGCGACGCCGACCGCGACGCCGGCGGCGACCGCGCCGAGCAGCCCGAGCTTGTACGGCCAGCCCTGCCAGAAGTAGGCGAGCGTGCCGGCCGTCACGGCTGCCGCGAAATAGCGCAGCGTGCCGAGTTGCGGGACGACGATCGCGATGAAGGTTGCCGCCATCGCGAAATCGAGGCCAAGCGACTGCAGGCCCGGGAATGCCGCGCCGAAGCCGATGCCTGCGAGCGTCCAGACCTGCCAGTTCAGGTACATCGCGAGCCCCGAGCCGAAGAAGTAGTGGGGGCCGATCGCGCCCGGCGGGAAATGCCGGTAGTGCGCGTAGGCGACCGCGAACACCTCGTCGGTCATCAGTGCGCCGAGCGTCGCACGCCAGCGCAGCGGCAGGTGGGCGACATAGGGCGCGAGCGTCGCGCTGTACAGCAGGTGACGCAGGTTCACGATCAGCGTGGTCGCGAGCACGACGACGAAGCTCGCGCTGCCCGCGATCAGGCCGAGCGCGATGAACTGCGCGGAGCCCGCGAACACGGCGAGCGACATCAGCGCGCCATGCCATGCGGCGAGCGGGCCGCCGCTCACGAGCGTGCCGAAAATCACGCCGAACGGGGCGGCGCCGATCATCATCGGGATCGTGTCGCGCGCACCGTCGAGCCATTCGTTCAATGGGCGGCGGGCAGGCGATGCGGGTATCGGATTCAAAGGGTGCTCCTCCATGAACGGGAGGATAGCGGGCAAGGGGGGGGCCGGCTTGTATGTTCTTGCGCTTGCGGGACGGCGGTATCGCGATGGCGTTCCGGACGCTGCGCGTCAGCTCGCCTGCCAGCGCCCGGGCGGCACGCCGAACATGCGTTTGAAATGCCGGGTGAAGTGGCTTTGGTCGACGAAGCCGCTGGCCGCCGCGACGTCGGCGACGGGCACGCCCGCGCGCAGCGGTGCCAACGCGCGCTGCAAGCGCAACTGGTTGCGCCACGCATGCGGCGGCATGCCGGTCGTGCGGGTGAACAGGCGCGCCGCGTGAAATGGGGACAGGCCAACCGCCTGCGCGACTTCGTCGAGCGTCACCGTGCACACGAGGTCGGCGGCGAGCCGCTCGCGCATGACGTCGACGCGCGGTTCGTCCGCCGCGAGCGGCGCCGGTCGCGGCTGTGCGTCGGCATGGCGCACGATCAGCGTCGACAACGCATCGAGCATCGCCGTTTCGGCGGCGAGCGGATCGTATGCGCGCGGTGCGCCGCTCGCCGGATCATGCGCCGGCTGCCCGTGCGTCTGCAAGGTCAGTGCGCGTTCGCTGCCGGCCTCCATCATCCGGTGCGCCAGCGTGAGCCGGGCCGCAAGATCGGCGTCGCGAATCACGTCGGGCGCGAACCACGGCGGGTCCTGCGGGCGGCCGGCGATCGCATTGGCGAGTTCGTGGATGAATTCGACCGGTATGTAGCTGACGCGATAGCACCAGCCTTCCTCGGCCGCGCGCGACCCCGTATGCACCTCGCCGGGATTGATGACGGGCACGGAGCCGGTTTCGGCGACATAGCCGCTGCCGCGATACGTGTAGCGCTCCGCACCTTCGAGAATCACGGGGATCGTGTACGCGTCGTGCCAGTGGGGGGCGAACGCATGATCGCGATAGGTGGCCGTGAGGAGGTCCGCGTCCGGCAGCAGCGGCGTGCGCCAGTAGCGTGCGGAGTCGGGAAGGCGGGTGGCGGACATGATCGGGCGCGGGAGCGGTCGAATCGACAGTGTATCGCTCGCGCGCCCGGCAGGCGCGGGCTTTACTTGACCGGAATCGTCGTGCCGGCCGGCATCGGTACCGCGGTGACGGCATTCTTCGGGCTGCCGCTGACGATGCGGTCGCTGTAGGTCAGGTAGACGATCGTGTTGCGCTTGGTGTCGACCACGCGCACGACGTGCAGGGTCTTGAAGATGAACGACATGCGCTCGCTGAACACGTCGGTCTGCTGCTTGAGCGGCTCCTTGAAGCTGATCGGGCCGACCTGCCGGCATGCGATCGACGCTTCGCTCGGATCCTCGGCGACGCCGAGCGTGCCCTTGATCCCGCCGGTGCGGGCGCGCGACACGTAGCAGGTCACGCCGTTCACGATCGGATCGTCATACGCCTCGACGACCACGCGATCGGAGCCCGTGACGCGGAAATGGGTGTTGACGCTGCCGACTTCCTCCGCGTGCGCGAGCGGCGCCGCGGCGAACGCGGAAAGCAGGAGGGCGAAGGGGGCTGAGCGGAGGAGGCGGTGCTTCATCGACGGAACCGGATGCGAATGCGGGACAGAGACTCTAGCATGCGCGCGCGACCGGACGACGAAAGCCGAATGGTGGGCCGGAAAAACAAAAGGCCCGTCGAATGACGGGCCTTTCGCTATTTGGCTCCCCGACCTGGGCTCGAACCAGGGACCTACGGATTAACAGTCCGGCGCTCTACCGACTGAGCTATCGGGGAATAAATCGGTACATCTGCATGCGTGTTTGTCTACCAGCAAAAAGCCCGTCCACTTTCAACGGGCCTTTGCGTTTTTGGCTCCCCGACCTGGGCTCGAACCAGGGACCTACGGATTAACAGTCCGGCGCTCTACCGACTGAGCTATCGGGGAACAAACAACAACAGCAGAGAAACGAGATTATATGGGGCGTTGATCAGGTCGTCAATACTTTTGAGCCGCGGCGCACAAAAAAATTTCTGCGGCCGCCGCGCGATCAGCGCTCGAGCAGGTGCAGCTTGTCCTGCACGTCCTTCCACTCGTCCGCGTCGGCGGGTGCCGGCTTGGTCTTCGTGATCGACGGCCAGTCCTTCGCCAGCTCGGCGTTCAGCGCGGTGAACTGCTGCTGGTCGCCCGGAACGTCTTCTTCGGCATAGATCGCATTGGTCGGGCACTCGGCGACGCACACGGCGCAGTCGATGCACTCGTCCGGATCGATGGCGAGAAAGTTGGGACCTTCACGGAAGCAATCCACCGGGCACACATCCACGCAGTCCGTGTATTTGCACTTGATGCAGCCTTCGGTCACAACGTGAGTCATTAAAACGCTCCTGCTTGGCGGTATATATGGGGTGGCGTTTGCGCCAAAACCGGCATTGTAACTGAAGCGCAAAACCCGCATGGCGTGGTCGGCTATCCGGCTTATATCGTTTCGTGATTAGTTTATGGGGCCGTCCAGCGGGCGCCGAAGGGACGCCCCAGCGGCAGTGCGTGCCCGATACGCCGGAACGGGCAGTGCGGTCGGAGCGGGGCGGCAGGCGGTTTCACGATGGTCGGGCCCGCATTCGGGTAACATGGCCGGCAGACCGGGCGGCGCGCGGTGCGCCGGGGCCCGGTCACGATATTGGCGCTGCCGTCATCATGATCATCACTTCGCTGCTCGACACGGATCTCTACAAGTTCACGATGATGCAGGTCGTCCTGCATCACTTCCCCGCTGCAAGCGTCGAATACCGTTTCCGGTGCCGCACGCCCGGCGTCGATCTCGTGCCGTACATCGACGAGATTCGCGACGAGGTGCGCGGCCTGTGCGCGCTGCGCTTTTCCGACGTCGAACTCGACTACCTGCGGCGGATGCGCTTCATCAAGAGCGATTTCGTCGACTTCCTCGCGCTGTTCCACCTGAACGAGAAGTACATTTCGATCACGCCGTCGCCGAAGGGCAACGGTGAAATCGACATCGAGATCACGGGGCCGTGGCTGCACACGATCCTGTTCGAGATCCCGGTGCTCGCGATCGTCAACGAAGTGTATTTCCGCAATACCCAGCGCGAGCCCGACTATCGCGAAGGCCGCGAACGGCTGCGCGAGAAGATCAAGCTGCTCGGTGCGAAGCCCGAGTTCGCCGACTGCAAGATCGCCGACTACGGCACGCGCCGGCGCTTCTCGAAGGTCTGGCACGAGGAGGTCGCGCTTACGCTGCGCGACGGCCTCGGCCCGCAGTTCGCGGGCACCAGCAACGTGCTGTATGCGATGAAGCACGGCATCACGCCGCTCGGCACGATGGCGCACGAGTATCTGCAGGCCTGCCAGGCACTCGGCCCGCGGCTGCGCGATTCGCAGATCTACGGCTTCGAGATGTGGGCGAAGGAATATCGCGGCGACCTCGGGATCGCGCTGTCGGACGTCTACGGGATGGATGCGTTCCTGAACGACTTCGACATGTACTTCTGCAAGCTGTTCGACGGCGCGCGCCACGATTCGGGCGATCCGTTCGAATGGGGCGAGCGGATGCTGCGTCATTACGAGATGAACCGTTGCGACCCGCGGACCAAGGTGCTCGTGTTCTCGGATGCACTCGACATCCCGAAGGTCATGCAGTTGTACGAACGTTTCCGCGGCCGCTGCAAGCTCGCGTTCGGCGTCGGCACGAACCTCACCAACGATCTCGGCTACGTGCCGCTGCAGATCGTGATCAAGATGGTCCGCTGCAATGGCCAGCCGGTCGCGAAGCTGTCGGATTCGCCGGGCAAGAGCATGTGCGACGACAAGGCGTATCTGGCTTACCTGCGCCAGGTGTTCGGCATCGCGCAGCCGGTCGAGGAAGACGCGTCGAAGTAAGCATCGGCCGAACGGCCAAAACTGCGTGGCGGCGAGGTCGGCCGGTATAATCCGACGGTATCGCCCGCCAACGTCACGAGGACCGTTCATGGACACTTCCGCTGCCCGTCGCCAGATCCTCGCGCGCATCCGCGCGGCGCAGGGGCGTGCGGCCGAACCCGATGCGGCCGAGCGCGACGGCGTTGCCGATTATCTCGCCCGTCATCCGGAGGGCCCGCGCCCGCCGGCGCCGGCCGATCTCGTCGCGGCATTCGTCGACGAAGCGGCACGCCTGTCGACGACGGTCGACGAAGTCGCGACGCTTGCCGACGTACCGGCCGCCGCGGCTCGCTACCTTTGCGCTCACGGCCTGCCGACGCAGGCCGTCGCGTGGCGCACGCTGGCCGATTTCGACTGGGCGGGCGCAGGCCTGTCGGTCGAATGCCGCAAGCCGCGCGACGGCGATCTGGTCGGCCTTACCGGCTGCTTTTGCGCGACTGCGGAAACGGGCTCGCTGGTGCTGCTGTCCGGCCCGGACACCTATGCGTCGGCCGGCCTGTTGCCGGAAACGCACATCGCGATCGTTCCCGCGTCGCGGATCGTCGCCGGTCATGAAGACGCCTTTGCGCTGATCCGCTCGGAGCGCGGCGAATTGCCGCGCGCGGTCAACTTCGTCTCGGGCCCGTCGCGCACGGGCGATATCGAGCAGACCATCGTCCTGGGCGCGCACGGCCCGTACCGCGTTCACGCGATCGTCGTACGGGGCGCATGACGCACCCGCTGCATCCACTACCACTCGAACAAGGAAGTTCTGCATGAAACGACATGCCGCCTGGGCGGGCATGGCGTCGGGGATCGCGCTTGGCGCCGTCCCTGCGCTTGCATCGGCCGCAACGCTCGACGGTGCCACGCTGTCTGCTTTCTGGGGCATCCCGTTCGCCGGGATCCTGCTGTCCATCGCACTGTTCCCGCTCGTCGCCCCCGTGTTCTGGCATCACCACTTCGGCAAGATCGCGGCCGGGTGGGCGGTCGTGTTCCTGGTCCCGTTCGCGTTCGCGTTCGGCGCGGGCACCGCGTTCGGCACGCTCGTGCACGCGCTGCTCGAGGAATACATCCCCTTCATCGTGCTGCTCACCGCGCTCTATACGGTCGCGGGCGGCATCTGCGTGAACGGCAACCTGCACGGCACGCCGAAGCTGAACACGGCGATCCTCGCGCTCGGCACGCTGCTCGCGAGCGTGATGGGCACGACGGGTGCCGCGATGCTGCTGATCCGGCCGCTGCTGCGCGCCAACGACAACCGCAAGCATGTCGTGCACGTCGTGATCTTCTTCATCTTCCTCGTCGCGAACGCGGGCGGCTCGCTGTCGCCGCTCGGCGATCCGCCGCTGTTCCTCGGTTTCCTGAATGGCGTGAGCTTCTTCTGGACGACCACGCACCTTGCGCTGCCGATGCTGTTCATCTGCGTGGTGCTGCTGACGCTGTTCTTCGTGCTCGATACGTACTTCTACCGGAAGGGCGGCGAGGAGCGGCCGGCCACGCTCGACCCGACGCCCGACAGCGACCGGCTGTCGATCGACGGCAAGATCAATTTCGTGCTGCTCGCGGCCGTGATCGGCCTGGTGCTGATGAGCGGCGTGTGGAAGCCGGGCGTCACGTTCGACGTGCGGGGCACGCACGTCGCGCTGCAGAATCTCGTGCGCGACGTCGCGCTCGTGGGCGTGACGCTCGCCTCGCTCGCGCTGACGCCGCGCTCCGCGCGCGAGGGCAACGCGTTCAACTGGGCGCCGATCGAGGAAGTCGCGAAGCTGTTCGCCGGGATCTTCGTGACGATCGCGCCGGTGATCGTGATCCTGCGTGCCGGTGCCGACGGCGCGTTCGCGCAGATCGTCCATCTCGTCACGGGGCCGGACGGCAAGCCGATCGACGCGATGTACTTCTGG
Organism: Burkholderia sp. AU27893; assembly: GCF_002223205.1. Lineage (NCBI taxonomy): Bacteria > Pseudomonadati > Pseudomonadota > Betaproteobacteria > Burkholderiales > Burkholderiaceae > Burkholderia > Burkholderia sp. AU27893. Next base: position 1,230,926 of record NZ_NKFD01000001.1, read on the forward strand.
GCGACCGGCATCCTGTCGTCGTTCCTCGACAACGCGCCGACCTACCTCGTGTTCTTCAACCTCGCGGGCGGCGATGCGCAGTCGCTGATGACGACCGGTGCGTCGACGCTGGCCGCGATTTCCGCGGGCGCGGTATTCATGGGCGCGAACAGCTACATCGGCAACGCGCCGAACTTCATGGTGAAGGCGATCGCCGAATCGCGCGGCGTGAAGATGCCGAGCTTCTTCGCGTATCTCGGCTGGGCGCTGGTCGTGCTGATACCGGTATTCCTGCTGACGTCGTGGATCTTCTTCTCGGCGTAAGCTGACGATTTTCAACCTAGAGCGGGCGGTCCCGGCGGCGCATGGCGCGCGGCGATCCGTCCGTGGCATGCGGAGATGGCGATGCAGAAGATCCTGGTCGCGCGTCCGATCTTTCCGGACGTGATCGAGCGGCTCAAGCAGTATTTCGACGTCGACTGGAACAACGGCGACGCACTCGCGCCCGACGCGCTCGCCGCGCGTCTGGCCGACAAGGACGGCGCGCTGACGGCCGGCGATCCGGTCGGCGCGGCGGAGCTCGCGGCAGCGCCGCGCCTGCGCGTCGTGGCGAACATGGCGGTCGGCTACAACAATTTCGACATGGCCGCGTTCAACGCGGCAAACGTGCTCGGCACCAACACGCCCGACGTGCTGAACGAGTCGACCGCCGATTTCGGCTGGGCGCTGATGATGGCCGCGGCCCGCCGGATCGCCGAGTCCGAGCACTGGCTGCGCGCCGGCCACTGGCAGAAGTGGGCGTACGACGGTTTCCTCGGCAGCGACATCTACGGCTCGACGCTCGGCGTCATCGGGATGGGGCGCATCGGCCAGGCGCTCGCGCGCCGCGCGCGCGGCTTCGGGATGCAGGTGATCTATCACAACCGGTCGCGGGTCGCGCCCGAGATCGAAGCCGAGCTCAATGCCGAATACGTGTCGAAGGACGCGCTGCTTGCCCGCGCCGATCACGTCGTGCTCGTGCTGCCGTACACGAAGGAGAACCATCACACGATCGGCGCGGCCGAGCTCGCGAAGATGAAGCCCACCGCGACGCTGACCAACATCGCGCGCGGCGGGATCGTCGACGACGCGGCGCTGGCCGTCGCGCTGCGCGACGGGACGATCGCCGCGGCCGGCCTCGACGTGTACGAGGGCGAGCCGACGGTCCATCCGGCACTGCTCGAGGTGCCGAACGTCGTGCTGACGCCGCATATCGCAAGCGCGACCGAAAAGACGCGCCGCGCGATGGCGAACCTTGCCGCCGACAACCTGATCGCCGCGCTGGGCGAGGGGCCGCGCGCGGGGCAGCCGCCGAATCCGATCAACCCTGACGTGATCGGGAAGCCGCGCGCATGACGATGACGTTGTTGCTTGCGGCGGTCGTCGTGCTGGCCGTCGCGCTTGCGGTGGCGATCGTCGCGCTCGTGCGTGGCGGTGGCCGCCACGACGATGCGGCGATACTCGGCGACCAGATCGAGGACGCCGCGCATGCGCAGGCGCGCGCAGTCGAGCGGCTCGAACGCGAATTGCGCGGCGAGATCGTCGAGAACGCGCGCGGTTCGCGCACCGAGCTGGCCGGCAGCTTCGCGCAGCTTCAGCAGACGCTCGCCGCGCAACTGACGAGCGTGGCCACTGTGCAGAACAACCAGATCGAGGGGTTTGCCCAGCAGCTCGGCAAGCTCGTCGCCGGCAATGCGCAGCAGTTCGACGCGATGCGCGAAAGCGTGCAGCGCCAGGCGCAGCAGGCGCGCGAGGAGCAGACGGGCGCGCTCAGGCTGTTCGGCGACACGTTGAACCGGCAGCTCACGCAACTGACCGAAGCGAACGACCGCCGGATCGGCGAGGTGCGCGCGACGCTCGAGCAGCGGCTGAAGGAAATCGAGACGAACAACGCGGCGAAGCTCGAGGAGATGCGCCGCACCGTCGACGAGAAACTGCACGCGACGCTCGAGCAGCGGCTCGGCGAATCGTTCAAGCTCGTGTCGGACCGGCTCGAGCAGGTGCATCGCGGGCTCGGCGAGATGCAGACGCTCGCGGCAGGCGTTGGCGACCTGAAGAAGGTGCTGACCAACGTGAAGACGCGCGGCACCTGGGGCGAAGTGCAGCTCGAGGCGCTGCTCGAACAGATGCTGACGCCCGAGCAGTACGCGAAGAACGTCGCGACGGTGCCGAAGAGCAGCGAACGCGTCGAGTTCGCAATCCGGCTACCGGGGCGCGAGGCCGGCACGCGTGACGCGCCGCCCGTGTGGCTGCCGATCGACGCGAAATTCCCGCGCGAGGACTACGAGCGACTGATCGACGCGCAGGAGCGTGCCGATGCGGTGGCGGTCGAGGAAGCGGCTCGCGCGCTCGAGGCACGCGTGCGGCTGGAGGCGCGCACGATCGCCGAGAAGTATGTGGCGCCGCCGCACACGACCGATTTCGCGCTGCTGTTCCTGCCGACCGAGGGGCTCTATGCGGAGATCCTGCGTCGTCCGGGGCTGACCGACCTGCTGCAGCGCGACTATCGCGTGACGGTCGCCGGCCCGACGACGCTCACCGCACTGTTGAACAGCCTGCAGATGGGTTTCCGTACGCTCGCGATCGAGCAGCGGTCGAGCGAGGTGTGGCAGGTGCTCGGGGCGGTGAAGACGGAGTTCGGCAAGTTCGGCGACGTGCTCGCGCGCACGAAGTTGCAGCTCGAAACGGTCACGCGCTCGATCGAGGCCGCCGAGCAGCGCACGCGCGTGATGAACCGCAAGCTGAAGCAGGTCGAGGCGCTGCCGGGCGATACGGCGGCAGGGCTGCTGGGTGCGGAAGGGGCCGACGGTGCCGATGCGGACGATGCATGACGCACATGGCCGACATCGGCCGGAAAGCAAAAACGGGCGCCGCGGCGCCCGTTTTCTTTTGACGCGATGGCCGGCGTGGCCGGCTCGCCGTCAATGCCCGGCGAGCGTATCCAGTGCGTCGCCCGTGACACGAACGATGCGCCAGTCGGGCAGCACGGTTGCGCCCATCTTTTCGTAGAAATCGATCGCCGGCTGGTTCCAGTCGAGGACCGACCATTCGAAGCGTCCGCAACGGCGCTCGACGGCCAGGGCGGCGAGGTGGCGCAGCATCGCGGTGCCGAGGCCCGTGCCGCGCTGCGACGGCTGCACGTACAGGTCCTCGAGATAGAGGCCGCGACGGCCGAGGAACGTCGAATAATTGTGGAAGAACAGCGCATACGCGACGATCGCGCCGTCGTGCTCGGCCACCCTTGCCTCGGCGGAGGGGTGCTCGCCGAACAGCGCGTCGGCGAGATCGGCCTCGGTCGCGACGAACAGGTGCGCGAGCTTCTCGAACTCGGCCAGTTCGCGCATCAGCGCGAGGATCGCGCCGACGTCGCCTGCGTGGGCCGCGCGGATCAGCGGTGCGCCGCTCACGCTTCTTCCGGCGGGTCGGACAGCACGATCTCGATGCCGCCGAAGCGCGATGCGACCCAGTTGTACGCGTGGCATGCGATCCACAGCAGCACGAAGCCGAGGATGGCGTTCAGCAGCAGCGCGCTCAGGATCGTGCTCAGTTCGACCATCCCGTAGCGGACGTAGGCGACGAGAATGCCGAGCAGCACGATCGGGACGCTGAACGTCAGGTAGACGAGGATCAGCGCTTTTGCGGTCTGCCCCGCGGCGATCGACGAAATTTGTTTCTTCATGTGCGGATTGCCCCCGTAGAGATATACCGATAGTGGAATTCAGATCAGGCCGTCGAGCGGCAGGATGTCGACCGGGGTGCCCGCGTCGACTGCCGCGGTATCGTGGCCCAGGACGATGAAACAGTTGGCGGCCGAAAGGCCGCTCAGCGACGCGGAACTCTGCGAGCCGGCCGGCGCGACGTGCCAGCGGCCGTCGGCGGCGCGCGTCGCGATGCCGCGCAGGTAGTCGGTGCGGCCCGGGCGGGTCTTCAGCGCTTGCGTGCTGAGTGCGGTATGCATCGCCGGCGGCTGCGCTTGCGCGCCGGCCAGCGTCAGCAGCGCGGGGCGCACGATCGCGTAGAACGTCACGGCAGACGCGACCGGATTGCCGGGCAGCCCGAAGAACAGCGTGTGACCGGCGCCGTCGGCGGCCCCAGCGAGCGTGCCGCACGCGAGCGGCCGGCCTGGGCGCAGCGCGAGGCTGGCGAACGTCACGTCGCCGAGCCGTGCCATGACGTCGCGCGTGAAGTCGGCTTCGCCGACCGATACGCCCCCCGACGTGATCACCGCGTCGGCCTGCGCGGCGACCGCGCTGCGCAAGGCGGCTTCGAGCGCGGCCGGGTCGTCACGGACGATCCCGAGATCGACCGCGTCGACATGCAGCCTTTCGAGCATCGCGATCAGCATCCCGCGGTTGCTGTCATACAGTGCGCCAGGGCTGAGCGGCTCGCCGGGCTCGCGCAGTTCGTCGCCGGTGGAGAACACGGCGACGCGCACGCGCCGGCGCACCGAAACGTCGGTAATGCCGAACGACGCGAGCAGGCCGAGATCGGACGGCCGCAGGATGCGGCCGGCGGCAAGTGCGCACGCGCCGCGCGCGAGATCCTCGCCGGCCTTGCGGCAGTTCGCGCCGCGCGCGATGTCGTGGGCGGCGAAGTAGATCGTGTCGCCGTCGACGCGTACGCGTTCCTGCGGAATCACCGTGTCGCAGCCTGCCGGCATCGACGCGCCCGTCATGATGCGCACGCATGATCCGGCCGCCGCGGTGCCGTCGAACGGATGGCCGGCGAGCGCGGTGCCGGTGACCGCCAGCGTGACCTCCGCTTGCGGCGATGCGTGCGTGCCCATACTGCCGTCGAACGCATAGCCGTCCATCGCCGAGTTGTCGTACGCGGGAATGTCGAACGGGGCGTTCACGTCGGCCGCGAGCACGCGGTCGAGTGCATCGCGCAGCGTCACCGTGTCACACGCGTCGACCGGCACCGCGAAGCGGCACGCGAGCGCCTGCGCGTCGGCGAGCGACAGCGGGCCATCGGAATCGGGTGCGGTTCGGGGGGCGGGCGAGGATTGCGTGATCATCAGTCGGACTGCGCCGCAAGGCGTATCGGGTTCGTGGCCGGTGGCGCGAGGAGGGTGCCTGGGCGCGGGTTGCGCGGGCGGCGGGCGGGAACTGCACGGATGCCGTCAGCGGCGGGCCAGCGCGGCGAGTTCCTGCCAGGAGTTGGCATTGTAAAACGCACGCCCGTCGTGAAACTCGACTTCGACCGTCTTGTGGCGTGCGTACCACGCACGCACCTTGCGGTCGCCGGCGGCGAGCCGGGCGGCGAGATCGTCGGCCAGCGACGTGCGCAGCAGCGCGAACGTCGGCTGCGGCGAGCGCACGTGTTGCGCGTCGACGGTCACCGCCATGGCGATGTCGGCCTGCCGCGCGTCGAGCGCCGCCTGCAACCGTGCGACAAGGTCGGCCGGCAGATAGGGTGTATCGCATGGCGAGCACGCGACGAGCGGCGCGCGTGCCGCCCGCATGCCGGCAAGCAGGCCCGCGAGCGGGCCGGGGAAGTCGGGTGTTTCGTCCGCGACGATGCGCGCGTCGAATGGCGCACCGAGTTCGGCGTAGCGATCGGCATGGCGATTCGCGCTGATCAGCGTCTCGTCGACCTGCGGCGAGAGCCGGCGCAGCACGTGCAGCGCGAGCGGCGTACCGTCGAGCAACTGCAGGCCCTTGTCGACGCCGTCCATGCGTGTGGCACGTCCCCCTGCGAGCAGCAGGCCGGCGATCGAGGGAGAGGCGGAAGCGGGCATGGTAAGCGGGTGGGATGGGCAGCGTGCGTCAGCCGCCGATATACGACATCTCGACCCGCTTGCCGGCGCCGTCGGGCACGGCGTCGGCCGACGCGCTGCCGCGCAGCTGCGAATAACGGTCGGTGCGGGCCTGCCAGATGCGGGCGATCGCGGTCGCGATCTCGGCATCGCTCGCGCCGCCGCGCACGAGCGCGCGCAGGTCGTGGCCGGTCGACGCGAACAGGCACAGGTACAGCTTGCCTTCAGTCGACAGCCGCGCGCGCGTGCAGTCGCCGCAGAAGGCCTGCGTGACGCTGGAAATCACGCCGATCTCGCCGCCGCCGTCCGCATAACCCCAGCGCTGCGCGGTTTCTGCCGCCGTGTGCGGATCGAGCGGCACAAGCGGGAAGTGTTCGGCGATTCGTGCGATGACGTCGGCCGATGGCAGCACCTCGGTCATGTTCCAGCCGTTCGACGTGCCGACGTCCATGTATTCGATGAAGCGCAGGATGACGCCGGTGCCGCGGAAACGCTCGGCCATCGGCAGGATCTCGCTGTCGTTGGTGCCGCGCTTCACGACCATGTTGACCTTGACCGGCGCGAGACCCACGGCCTGGGCCGCGAAGATGCCGTCGAGCACGTCGGCGCTCGCGAACTCGGCATCGTTCATGCGCTTGAACAACGTATCGTCGAGCGCATCGAGGCTGACCGTCACGCGCGTGAGCCCGGCGTCCTTCAGCGCGCGCGCCTTGCGGGCGAGCAGCGAACCGTTGGTCGTGAGCGTCAGGTCGAGCGGGCGGCCGTCGTGCGTGGTCAGGCGGGCGAGGCGCTCGATCAGGAATTCGAGATTCTTGCGCAGCAGCGGCTCGCCGCCCGTGATGCGGATCTTCTCGACGCCGTGTGCGACAAAGAGTCGCGCCACGCGTTCGATTTCCTCGTGCGTGAGCAGCGCGCTGTGCGGCAGGAACGGGTAGTCCTTGTCGAAGACGGCGCGCGGCATGCAATACACGCAGCGGAAGTTGCAGCGATCCGTCACCGAAATGCGCAGGTCGCGCAGCGGCCTGGCGAACGTGTCGGCCAGCGTGCCGTCCGGGGCGTGCGCGACGCCGGAGACGTCCGGCATCCCGCTGACGTCGGCGAGAGGAATGATGCGTCGGGACATGTTGAAAGAAGTGCGAACCAGACCTCTATTTTAGCCGTAAGCGGCGGACGGGTCCGGTGGGCGGAAACCCGCAGCGCGGACATGAAAAAGCCCGCCGGAGGCGGGCTTTTCCTGGTCGGACGATGCGTCGATCAGTGTTGCGTCGTTTCGACCTGCTGCATCGGGGCCGTATCGACCGGCGGCAGCGCCTTGCGTTCGCGCGGCACGCGAGCCGGACGCGGGAGGCGCGACGCGGCTTCCTGCGCAGCGGCGAACTTGTCGGCGTCCGTGTTCACCCAGACGAGACCAGCCTGCTCCAGCACGGTATCCAGGCTCGCCGAAGCGGGCGCGGCTGCCGGTTGGGCGGAGGCCGGAGTCGGGGCCGGTGCCGGTGCGGCGACGGCCTCGACCGGCGCGGCTTCGACATGGGCCGGCTCCCCAGCCACCGGAGCGGCTTCGGTCGTCACGGCCGGTGCGGCTTGCTCGACGGGGGCCGGCTGCGGCGCCTCGACGGCGGCAGGTGCTGCCGGCACTTCGAACGCGTCGGTCGGCGAGACCGCGACCGGAGCCGGACCGGCTTCCGTATCGACGGCCGGTGCGGCCGGTGCCGGTTCTGCTGCCTGGGCGGCCACTGCTGCTTCGACCGGCGCTGCTTCGACGTGTACCGGTGCCGGCTGCGGCTCGACAGCGGCCGGTGCTGCCGGTTCGGCATGGTGCTCGACCACGGCTTCGGCGACGACTGCGCTTGCCGCGGCGGCTGCCACGACGACTGCCGGTGCGGCCGGGTGGGCCGGTTCGGCAGCAGCCGGTGCTTCCGGCGTCACGGCTTGCACCGTCACTTCGCCTTCTGCGCCTGGCTCGGCGTGGTCGACGACTGCACCGTCTTCCTCGCGCTCGCGACGACCGCCGCGGCGGCCGCGACGGCGGCGGCGACGCTCCTCGCCATCACGCGCGCCGGCTTCCGCATCGGCTGCCAGCTCGGCGCCGGGCAGGGCTTCCGTGACGGCCTTGTCGGCTTCCGGTTCCGGATGGGTTTCGCCACGGGTCACGGTTTCCAGCGTGGCCGCATGCTGCGTCGGCTTGCGGCGCTCGCCGCGCTCGCGACGTTCCTGGCGTTCGCCACGACCGGCTGCTTCGACGCCTTCCGGCTGCTCGACACGCTCGCGCGGTTCGCGGTTCTCACGCGGTTCGCGCGGCTCACGGCTTTCACGCGGCTCGCGGCCTTCGCGCGGGCTACGGCCCTCGCGACCTTCGCGGTTCTCGCGACCTTCACGCGGTTCACGACCCTCGCGCGGTTCGCGGCCTTCACGCGGCTCACGACCCTCACGCGGTTCGCGCACTTCCTTGGCTTCGCGCTCCTGGCGTTGCGACTGGCCACGGCCTGCCGCGACCTGGTCGCGGCCGCCTTGTGCCTGCTGGGCGCCGCCGCGACGGTTGCGGTTGCGATCGCCGCCGCGTTCGCCGCGTTGCTCGGACTTCTCGGCGCGTTCGCCGCGAGCCGGACGGGCTGCCTGCTCCTTCGCCGGGGCCGGAGCAACCGGTGCGGGTGCGGGCGCCGGCGAGACGCCGAACAGACCCTTCAGCCAGCCGATGAAGCCGCCGGTAGCCGGCGCGACAGGCGCGGGCGCGGCAACGGGTTCGACCGGGCGCTGCGGGGCCGGGCTCGGGGCCGGACGCTCGGGCGTGATGCCCTTGACCGCGGCTTCCTGCTTCGGCTTCACTTCCGCCGCGCGCTTGCTGTAGCCGGTTTCCGACTCGAGTTCGCGGGCGGCTTCCTCGGCCATCTTCCAGGACGCGCGCGGGTCGTCGAGACGTGCATCGTCGTGGCGCAGGCGCTCGAGCTTGTAGTGCGGCGTATCGAGGTGCTTGTTCGGGATCAGCACGATGCCGACCTTGAAGCGCGACTCGATCTTGTTGATTTCCTGACGCTTTTCGTTGAGCAGGAAGGCGGTCACCTCGACCGGCACCTGGCAGTGGATCGCCGCGGTGTTTTCCTTCATCGCTTCTTCCTGAATGATCCGCAGGACCTGCAGCGCGGACGATTCGGTATCGCGGATGTGACCGGTGCCGTTACAACGCGGGCAGGTCACGTGGCTGCCTTCCGACAGGGCCGGACGCAGGCGCTGGCGCGACAGTTCCATCAGGCCGAAGCGGGAGATCTTGCCCATCTGGACGCGCGCGCGGTCATGCTTGAGCGCGTCTTTCAGGCGCTGCTCGACTTCGCGCTGGCTCTTCGCCGATTCCATGTCGATGAAATCGATCACGATCAGGCCGCCGAGGTCGCGCAGGCGGAGCTGGCGGGCGACTTCGTCGGCCGCTTCAAGGTTCGTGCGGGTCGCCGTTTCCTCGATGTCCGCGCCCTTGGTCGCCCGCGCCGAGTTCACGTCGATCGCGACGAGCGCTTCGGTGTGGTCGATCACGATCGCGCCGCCCGACGGCAGCGGCACCGTGCGCGAGTACGCGGTTTCGATCTGGTGTTCGATCTGGAAGCGGGAGAACAGCGGCACGTCGTCGTGGTAGCGCTTCACCTTCGCGACGTTGTCCGGCATCACGATGTCCATGAATGCGCGGGCCTGATCGTGGATTTCGTTCGTGTCGATCAGGATTTCGCCGATGTCGGGCTGGAAATAGTCCCGGATCGCGCGGATCACGAGGCTCGATTCCAGATAGATCAGCATCGGCTGGCCGGGGTTGCCGCTTTGCGACGCCGCTTCGATCGCGCGCCACAGTTGCAGCAGGTAGTTCAGGTCCCACTGCAGTTCCTCGGCGCTGCGGCCGATGCCCGCGGTACGGGCGATCATGCTCATGCCGTCCGGGATCTGCAGTTGCGCCATCGTCTCACGCAGTTCCTGACGCTCGTCGCCTTCGATCCGGCGCGACACGCCACCACCGCGCGGATTGTTCGGCATCAGCACCAGGTAGCGGCCGGCGAGCGAGATGAACGTGGTGAGGGCAGCGCCCTTGTTGCCGCGCTCTTCCTTCTCGACCTGGACGATCAGTTCCTGGCCTTCGCGCAGGGCATCCTGGATGCGCGCGGAGCGCATGTCGATGCCTTCCTTGAAGTACTGGCGGGCGACTTCCTTGAACGGCAGGAAGCCGTGGCGGTCTTCGCCGTAGTTGACGAAGCACGCTTCGAGCGACGGCTCGATACGGGTGATGACACCTTTGTAGATATTGCCTTTGCGCTGTTCGCGCCCGGCTGTCTCGATGTCGATGTCGATGAGCTTCTGCCCATCGACGATGGCGACGCGCAGCTCCTCCTGCTGCGTCGCATTGAACAGCATGCGTTTCATGAACGACTCCAGGCGGCTCTGCTGGCGGCGCCTCGCGGTTGTCAGTCGCGAGGGCGGGAACGACGGCAGGCCGCGCCTTGTTGTGTTGTCACGAGCACGCTGGAGCGGGAACGATGGCGGGGAGAATTGCCTGAAGAGGCGCTTGGGCCCGAAAGACGGGGCCGGCGGCCATAGGGCACCTGCGAACACGGCTTCAAAGCACGGCGTCCACACACCGCACGCTGTCAAAGCGCGCTAAGCCTGAGGCCGGGCACTGCCGCGGGGCGCGTCGTCGTGCGACGCGCGTGCCAACGGGCGGCAGATGCTGCGGCTCGGGCCGCAGCGGGGAGTATCGAATCCAGCCCGACTTTCCCGCCTGGGGTGTACTTCCCTGGTTTGACGTCGCCAGGCTCCGCACGCTTCGCGGAGCCAAATCGGGCGCAACGCCGTAATTTTCGCAACCGGCAGCCTGCGCGGACGCACTTCGCGCCGTCGGGCTGCCGATCAAATTCTTTTCAACCAACTTTCCGTTACCGCGGCGCCTTGCCGACCGAATCCGCCTGTGGGCGCGATCCTTGCCGACGGGCGGCGCCGTGCGTGCAACTTGCTGCATCTCTTTGATTAGGGGCGAGCAGCAGACCCCCGGCGCAAGTAAAATAACGGTTTGCGCTTGCGCCTTGCCCGGTTGATCCGGGTCGGCCGGTGAGGCCGCCCGCAACGTCAGGCTGGGCAAAATTATATTCAGTATGAACGAGTTAGGCAAAATATCCCAGAATTCGGTCGCAAGCGGCCAGGTATCGATGATCGAGATCGACGAAAACTCGGCCGGTCAGCGTATCGACAACTTCCTGTTGCGCGTCTGTAAAGGCGTGCCGAAAAGCCATATTTACCGGATCCTGCGCAGCGGCGAAGTGCGCGTGAATAAGGGCCGGGTTGATGCGCAGTACCGGCTCGCGTTCGGCGACATCGTCCGCGTGCCGCCCGTGCGCGTGGCCGCCGCCGACCTCGCGCGTGCCGAAGCCACCATCGTGCCGCCCGCGCACTTCGACGTGCTGTTCGAGGACGACGCGATGCTCGTCATCAACAAGCCGGCCGGGGTGGCGGTCCACGGCGGCAGCGGCGTCGCGTTCGGCGTGATCGAGCAGATGCGCCAGGCGCGCCCGCGCGCGAAATTCCTCGAACTCGTGCACCGGCTCGACCGCGAGACGTCCGGGATCCTGATGCTCGCGAAGAAGCGCACGGCGCTGGTGGGCCTGCACGAACAGATTCGCGAGAACAAGATGGACAAGCGCTATTTCGCGTGCGTCCATGGTGAATGGCAGTCGGACTGGGGGCGTCGCCGCGCGGTGAAGGCGCCGCTGTTCAAGTATTCGACCCCGGAAGGGGAGCGCCGCGTGCGGGTGCAGGACGACGGGCTGCCGTCGCATACGGTGTTCAACCTCGTCGACCTGTGGCCCGAGTACGCGCTTCTCGAAGCGGAACTCAAAACGGGTCGGACCCATCAGATCCGGGTGCACCTCGCGCATCTCGGCCTGCCGATCGCCGGCGACGCCAAGTATGGCGATTTCGCACTGAACAAGGCGCTGGCGCGCGCGAATGCGCAGCCGTCGTTGAAACGGATGTTCCTGCATGCTTACCGGTTGCGGCTCGCCCACCCGCTGACCGGCGAGGCACTGCAGTTCGATGCGCCGCTGCCGGACGAATGCCGGCGCTTCCTCGATCAACTCAGCGCACTGCGCGATACCGCCTGAACCGCATGGCTCGACAGCAATTTGACCTGATCGTCTTCGACTGGGACGGCACGCTGATGGATTCGACTGCGCACATCGCGCACAGCATCCAGGCCGCATGCCGCGATCTCGGCTTGCCCACGCCGTCCGACGAGGCGTCACGCTACGTGATCGGCCTCGGCTTGCGCGATGCGCTGCAGATTACGGCTCCGACCCTCGATCCGTCCGACTATTCGCGGCTCGCCGAGCGCTACCGCTATCACTATCTGCTCGACGACCAGCGCATCGAATTGTTCGCCGGCGTGCGCGAACTGCTCGCCGAGCTGCGCGACACGGGCTATCTGCTCGCCGTTGCAACCGGCAAGGGTCGGGTCGGGTTGAACCGCGTGCTCGACCAGTCGAAGCTGACGAGCCTGTTCGATGCGACGCGCTGCGCCGACGAAACCTTCTCGAAACCGCATCCGGCGATGCTGCACGAACTGTCCCGGGAACTGGGGCAGGACCTGGCGCGCACCGTGATGATCGGCGACACGACCCACGACCTGCAGATGGCCGCGAGTGCCGGGGCCGCCGGCGTCGGCGTCGCGTATGGCGCGCACACGGCCGACGCACTGGCCGCGCTCGCGCCGCGCTTCGTCGCGCCGGACGTCGGCGCGCTGGCCGCGTGGCTGCGGGAGCACGCATGAGCGCGGCGCCGGATGCCGTGCGCGTGTGCGCATCGGAGGCGCTGGCAGACGGCGGCGCCGGCGTGCGCGTCGATGCGACGCTGCGCGGCGAGCAGGCCGTCGTGTTCTTCGTGCGCTACGAGGGCCAGGCATACGGTTACCTGAATCGCTGCGCGCATGTGCCGATGGAGCTCGACTGGGCCGAAGGGCAGTTCTTCGAATCGTCGGGCCTCTACCTGATGTGCGCGACGCATGGCGCGATCTACGAGCCGAACACCGGCAAGTGCGTCGGCGGCCCGTGCCGCGGCGGCCGCCTGCGGCCGGTCGAGGTCGACGAGCGCGACACGTCCGACGGGCGTGCGGTATTCTGGGTGCCCGACGCCGACCTGCGTCCCGCCGTTCCCGCCACGACCGACTAACGACAATCCTGCATGGCCGACCAACCGAATTCCCCGGATTCTTCCTCCCGTCCCGAAAGCCGTGAACCGAACTGGGAGCGTGCCGCGCTCGAGAGGATCGCGCTCGCGGCCGTCAAGGAGCAGCGCGCGGCGCGGCGCTGGAAGATCTTCTTCCGCTTCGCGTTCCTCGCCGTATTCGTGCTGTTCGCGTTCGCGCTGATCGATTTCTCGAGCGATTCGAAGTTCTCGTCGAGCGGGCGGCATACGGCGCTCGTGACGATCGACGGCGAGATCGCGGCCGGCGTCAATGCAAACGCCGACGACATCAACACGGCGCTCGACGCCGCGTTCGACGACGACGGCACGGTCGGTGTCGTGCTGCGGATCAACAGCCCGGGCGGCAGTCCGGTGCAGGCCGGGATGGTCTACGACGAGATCCGCCGGCTGCGCGCGAAGCATCCGGATAAACCGTTGTATGTCGTCGTGACCGACATGTGCGCATCGGGCGGCTATTACATCGCGTCCGCGGCCGACAAGATCTTCGTCGACAAGGCGAGCATCGTCGGGTCGATCGGCGTGCTGATGGACGGGTTCGGCTTTACCGGGCTGATGGGCAAGCTCGGCGTCGAGCGGCGCCTGCATACGTCGGGTGAAAACAAGGGCTTCTACGACCCGTTCTCGCCGGAAACGCCGAAGATGGACGCGCATGCGCAGGCATTGCTCGACCAGGTGCACGCGCAGTTCATCAAGGCCGTGAAGGATGGCCGCGGCAAGCGGCTGCACGAGACGCCCGACATGTTCTCGGGGCTGTTCTGGACCGGCGAAAAGAGCGTCGAGCTCGGGCTGGCGGATGGTTACGGCACGACCGACACGGTCGCGCGCGACGTGCTGAAGGCGCCGGATCTCGTCGACTATACGGTGAAGGAAAGCCTGACGAACCGCGTCGCGCGCAAGTTCGGCGCGGCCGTCGGCGGCGCCGCGATGAAGGCGCTGACGGCCGGCGGCGCGTCGGTCAGCCTGCGCTGACCGGAGGCAGGCGGGCCGCGATGGCCCGCCGTTCATCTGGCTCTGGCGGATCGCCTGCCGCGTTCAGTTCGCCAGCAGCAGGAAGATCGCAGGGCGCTTGTGCAGATTCGGCGCAGGCGCCTTTTTCCAGTCCGCGACGGTACGGCTCGCGATCGTCTCGGTCGCGAGGGTCAGGTCGGCCGCGACGCAGATCTGCGTCGACGGTGCGCAGGTCGCGACGAGCGTGTCGAGCATCGCCTGATTCCGGTACGGCGTTTCGATGAAGATCTGCGTCTGGCGCGCCTTGCGTGACAGTTGTTCGAGTTCGCGGAGGCGTTTGGCGCGCGCGGCCGCGTCGACCGGCAGGTAGCCGTTGAACGCGAAGCTCTGGCCGTTCAGGCCCGATGCCATCAGCGCAAGCAGGATCGAACTCGGCCCGACGAGCGGCACCACCTTCACGCCGCGCTCGTGCGCGCGGCGCACCAGCAACGCACCGGGATCGGCGACGGCCGGGCAGCCGGCTTCGGACACGAGGCCGGCGTCCGCACCGGCCAGTATGGGCGCGAGGAGGCGATCGATGGCGCCGGCCGGCGTGTTGACGTTCAGTTCGCTGATCTCGATTTCCTGGATCGGGCGCGTCGTGCCGATCTTCTTCAGAAATGCACGCGTCGTCTTCGCGTTCTCGCCGATGTAGTAGCCGAGCGTGCCGGCGCGCGCCTGCACGGCCGCGGGCAGGACCGCTGCGAGCATCGATTCGTCGCCTTCGCCGAGCGTGTTCGGGACGAGGTAAAGCGTGCCGGCGGTCATGCGCGGTCTCCACGGGTGGTTGCAAACAACGGATAGTCGGCGGCGCGCAGCATGCGCGTGAGCGCGATCAGCGGCAGGCCGACGAGCGCGGTCGGATCGTTCGAGTCGATCGCGTCGAGCAGCGCGATGCCGAGCCCTTCGGACTTCGCGCTGCCGGCGACGTCGTACGGCGTTTCGGCGCGCAGGTACGCATCGAGTTCGGCCTCGGGCAGCGAGCGGAAACGCACGTGCGTGACGACGTCCTCGACCTGCGCTTCGCCCGTCCGGCTGTCGTACAGGCACAGCGCGCTGTGGAATTCGACTTCGCGGCCCTGCATCGACACGAGTTGCGCGAGCGCGCGCTCATGGGTGCCGGGCTTGCCGATCTGGAGCCCGTCGAAGGTCGCGACCTGATCCGACCCGATCACGAGCACGCCGTCGGGAGCGTCGATCGTCGCGGCGACGGCGCGCGCTTTCGCGCCGGCGAGCCGCAGGGCGGTCGCGGCCGGCGTTTCGCCGTCGTGCGGGGTTTCGTCGAGGTCGGGCGACACGACGTCGAAGGGGATGCCGAGGCGCTCGAGGAGCGCGCGGCGGTAGCGTGAACTGGAGGCAAGAATCAGCCGCGGCGGGCGGCAAACGGTATCCGGCATGGTCGGTTGGATCGGTGAGTCGTCAGGTGTTGGGCGGCGTTGCGCGGACGCAAGCTTAAGTGATTGACCGCAAAAGGTAAAACAGGTATGCTTTCCCGCTTTTCGTCGGCAGGCTTCCGTTGTGGTGGCGCCTGTCGGGTCTTCGGAAGTAAAGTACGTCATCCGTGGATGAGCCGTACGCGAGCGGTACCAAGCCGGATTCGCAAGTCAGCCTGTAGGCAGGAGCGCATATGAACACTTCTTCTGGCAAACCGGCTGCGGCGCTTGATCCGCATGCAATCGACCTGTTCGAGTTCGCCCGCAGCGGGCGGCAGGCAGCGGGTGCGGTGCGCCTCTCGCAACTGCCGCGCATGTTAAACGAAGTGCCTGCGGACGCGCCAGATCGCGACACGGTCTTCACATGGCAGGCGGAAGGGTTCACCCAGAAGGAGTTGCAGGACGACGGCGCCGATGGGCAGCAGCCGTATCTGCGCCTTGCGGTGCACGGCGATGCGTGGCTCACGTGCCAGCGCTGCATGACCCCGTACGACCAGGCGTTCGACGTCGACATGACGTACCGGGTCGTCGCGACCGAAGAAGAAGCTGAAGAATTTCCGCTCGACGACGATGAAGCCGATGTGATCGTGGGCTCACGCCAGTTCGATCTCGTCGACTTGATCGAAGAGGAATTGCTGCTTTCGTTGCCGCTCGTGCCCAAGCACGAGGTTTGCCCGGCAGTTCACGAAAGCCTCGTGTCGGGTGCGAGCGGTCCCGCGGCAGAGGCGGACGAAGAGTCCGACGAAGCCGGGGACGAAGGCAAACGGCCGAATCCGTTCGCAGCGCTGGAAGCGCTGAAGAAGGACGGTGACGGCACCAAGAAACACTAAGCAGTTGTGGCGCGGGAAGGCGTAAAGGCTTTGGGCCAGGGTAGTTAAGCGCCGGATCGGGCTGTGTTAGAATCCGGAAAATTATTTAGGAGTTAGTCATGGCAGTCCAGCAAAACAAGAAGTCGCCGTCGAAGCGCGGCATGCATCGTTCGCACGATTTCCTGACGGCAGCGCCGCTGGCAGTCGAGCCGAGCACGGGTGAAGTGCATCTGCGTCACCACGTCAGCCCGAACGGCTACTACCGCGGCAAGAAAGTCGTCAAGACGAAGAACGACTAAGCGTCAAGTCACGCGTTGCGCGCTACGCTTGCCGTTCGCGTGACAACTGGTTCGCTTGACACTTTCCTGGCTCAACAAAAAGGCGGCATTCAACTGCCGCTTTTTTGTGCCTGAAATTCGTCGCATTCCATGACCGTAAAGCTCACAATCGATTGCATGGGAGGCGACCACGGCCCGTCCGTGACCGTTCCCGCGGCAGTCAAGTTCGTCCGCGCGCATCCCGATGCGCACCTGATGCTCGTCGGCATCGAAAGCGCGATCCGCGCTCAGCTGAAAAAGCTGAAAGCCCTCGACGATCCCGCGCTGACCATCGTTCCCGCCACCGAAGTCGTGGCGATGGACGACCCTGTCGAAGTGGCGCTGCGCAAGAAGAAGGATTCTTCGATGCGCGTCGCACTCAACCACGTCAAGGAAGGCGCGGCGCAGGCCTGCATCTCCGCCGGCAATACCGGCGCGCTGATGGCCGTTTCCCGTTACGTACTCAAGACGCTGCCCGGCATCGAGCGGCCCGCGATCGCGTTCGCACTGCCGAACCCGACCGGCTACACGATGATGCTGGACCTCGGCGCGAACGTCGACTGCGAGCCGCAGCACCTGCTGCAGTTCGCGGAAATGGGGCACGCACTCGTGGCGGCGCTCGAAGGCAAGGAGCGTCCGACGATCGGCCTGCTGAACATCGGCGAAGAGGTGATCAAGGGCAACGAGACGATCAAGCGCGCAGGCGAACTGCTGCGCGCCAGCACGCTCAATTTCCGCGGTAACGTCGAAGGCAACGACATCTACAAGGGCACGGTCGACGTGATCGTGTGCGACGGCTTCGTCGGCAACGTCGCGCTGAAGACGTCCGAGGGGCTCGCGCAGATGCTGTCGGACATCATCCGCGAGGAGTTCGGTCGTTCGCTGATGTCGAAGCTGATGGCGCTGCTTGCACTGCCTGTCCTGATGCGTTTCAAGAAGCGCGTCGACCACCGCCAGTACAATGGCGCGGCGCTGCTGGGGCTGAAAAGCCTCGTGATCAAGAGCCACGGTTCGGCCGATGCCTACGCGTTTGAGTGGGCGATCAAACGCGGGTATGATGCCGTCAAAAACGGCGTGCTGGAGCGCCTCACGCGCGCGATGGCGGATAATTCAGTGTCGCTCGGCGAAGGCGAGCACGACGCGGGCGGTGCGGGCCATGCAAGCCCCGCCGCAGGCCATCACGCCGAACCTCCCGCTGCGCAATCCTCTAAAGCATAAATGGCCCAATCGACTCTCTATTCCCGCGTGCTCGGCACGGGCAGCTACCTGCCGCCTGACCGCGTCACGAACCAGCAGTTGACCGATCGCCTTGCGAAGGAAGGCATCGAGACGAGCGATGAATGGATCGTTGCGCGCACGGGTATCCATGCGCGCCATTTCGCCGCACCCGACGTCACGACCAGCGATCTCGCGCTCGAGGCGTCGCGTCGCGCGATCGAAGCCGCCGGCATCGATCCGCAGTCGATCGACCTGATCATCGTCGCGACTTCGACCCCCGATTTCGTGTTTCCGAGCACCGCGTGCCTGCTGCAGAACAAGCTCGGCATCAAGAACGGCGGCGCGGCATTCGACGTGCAGGCCGTGTGTTCGGGCTTCGCGTATGCGATGGCGACGGCCGACAGCTTCATCCGCAGCGGCCAGCACCGCACGGCGCTCGTCGTCGGCGCGGAGACGTTCTCGCGCATTCTCGACTTCAAGGACCGCACGACCTGCGTGCTGTTCGGCGACGGCGCGGGCGCGGTGATCCTGTCCGCGTCGGAAGAGCCGGGCGTGCTCGGCAGCGCGCTGCACGCGGACGGCAGCTATTCGCACATCCTCTGCACGCCGGGCAACGTCAATCGCGGCGTGATCGAAGGCAGCGCGTTCCTGTACATGGACGGGCAGGCCGTGTTCAAGCTCGCGGTCAACGTGCTCGAGAAGGTCGCGATCGAGGCGCTCGCGAAGGCGAATCTCGCGCCCGAGCAGATCGACTGGCTGATTCCGCACCAGGCCAACATCCGCATCATGACCAGCACCTGCCGCAAGCTCGGCCTGCCGCAGGAGCGCATGGTCGTGACGGTCGACCAGCACGGCAACACGTCGGCCGCGTCGATCCCGCTGGCGCTCGATACCGCGGTGCGCGACGGTCGCATCCAGCGCGGCCAGCACGTGCTGATCGAAGGCGTCGGCGGCGGCTTCACCTGGGGCGCGTCGGTCTTCCGCTACTGATCCGCGGCGCGCGACGGCTGCGCGCGGATCCCATCGGCGCGCCATTCGCGCGCGCCGTCCGAATCGATTCAATTGGGGACGATATGAAATTTGCATTCGTATTTCCGGGGCAGGGCTCGCAGGCGGTCGGCATGCTCAACGCATTCGCCGATCTGGCCGTCGTGCGCGAGACGCTCCAGGAAGCGTCCGATGCACTCAATCAGGATCTCGGCAAGCTGATCGCCGAAGGCCCGGCCGAAGAGCTGAACCTCACCACCAACACGCAGCCCGTGATGCTGACCGCAGCCTATGCGTGCTACCGCGCGTGGCAGCAGGCGGGCGGCCCGGCGCCGTCGATCGTCGCCGGCCACAGCCTCGGTGAATACACGGCGCTCGTCGCTGCAGGCGCGCTCGCGTTCAAGGACGCGGTGCCGCTCGTGCGCTTCCGTGCGCAGGCGATGCAGACGGCCGTGCCGGTCGGCCAGGGCGGCATGGCCGCGATCCTCGGCCTCGATGACGACACGGTGCGCGCGGTCTGCGCCGAAGCCGCGGAAGCGGGCGTCGTCGAAGCGGTGAACTTCAATGCCCCCGCGCAGGTCGTTATCGCAGGCAACAAGGCCGCGGTCGAAAAGGCCTGCGAGATCGCGAAGGCGAAGGGCGCGAAGCGCGCACTGCCGCTGCCGGTGTCGGCGCCGTTCCATTCGTCGCTGCTCAAGCCGGCATCGGATCAACTGCGCGACTATCTTGCGAACGTCGACGTCAAGGCGCCGCAGATTCCGGTCGTCAACAACATCGACGTCGCCGTGGTCAGCGATCCGGCTGCGATCAAGGATGCACTGGTGCGCCAGGCCGCGGGCCCGGTGCGCTGGGTCGAGTGCGTGCAGCACATCGCCGGCACGGGCGTCACGCACGTGATCGAATGCGGTCCGGGCAAGGTGCTCGCCGGCCTGACGAAGCGCATCGACGGCAACCTGACGGGCGCGTCGGTATTCGATCCGGCTTCGCTCGACGAAGCGCTCAAGCTGGTGACCGCCTGACGCGGCGCCTTTTCTCAAGAGACGGATATTCGATTCATGGACAAGACTCTCGATAAACAGGTTGCGATCGTCACCGGCGCATCGCGCGGCATCGGCCGTTCGATCGCGCTCGAGCTCGCGCGCCTGGGTGCGACGGTGATCGGCACGGCGACGAGCGAATCGGGCGCCGCTGCGATTACCGCGGCGTTCGCGGAAGCGGGCGTCACGGGCCGCGGTGCGGTGCTGAACGTCAACGACGCGGCAGCCGCCGAGGCGCTGATCGACGCGACCGTGAAGGAATTCGGCGCGCTGAACGTGCTCGTCAACAACGCGGGCATCACGCAGGATCAGCTCGCGATGCGCATGAAGGACGAGGACTGGGACGCGGTGATCGACACCAACCTGAAGTCGGTGTTCCGCCTGTCGCGCGCCGTGCTGCGCCCGATGATGAAGGCGCGTGGTGGCCGCATCATCAACATCACGTCGGTGGTCGGCTCGGCCGGCAACCCGGGTCAGGTCAACTACGCGGCTGCGAAGGCCGGCGTGGCGGGCATGACGCGTGCGCTTGCGCGTGAAATCGGCAGCCGCGGCATCACCGTGAACTGCGTGGCGCCGGGCTTCATCGACACCGACATGACGAAGACGCTGCCGGAAGAACAGCAGGCCGCGCTCAAGACCCAGATTCCGCTCGGCCGCCTCGGCAGCCCGGAAGACATCGCCCATGCCGTCGCGTTCCTTGCATCGCCGCAAGCCGGTTACATCACCGGTACGACGCTGCACGTGAACGGCGGCATGTACATGTCGTAACGATTTTCGTTTACCATCCGCGCCGTATCCCGTTTTTCAGGCGGATCGGCGCTTGATCGACCATCAAGCCAACGCGCGTTTTGGCGTCAGCAAACCTGATAAAATGCGCGCACTTGTAAATCTGAACTTTCCCTCGGAGGGGTAATGGACAACATCGAACAACGTGTCAAGAAGATCGTCGCTGAACAACTGGGCGTCGCGGAAGCCGAGATCAAGAACGAAGCTTCGTTCGTGAACGACCTGGGCGCCGACTCGCTCGACACGGTCGAACTGGTGATGGCTCTGGAAGACGAGTTCGGCATGGAAATCCCGGACGAAGAAGCAGAGAAGATCACGACCGTTCAGCAAGCGATCGACTACGCTCGCGCAAACGTCAAGGCGTAAGCGCCTTTCGCGCTTGTCCGCCTCGTCGCCGCGATCTTCGCGATTGACGCGCCATCCTGCCGGCTTCGCGCCGGACGGACTAACAGCCACAGGGCTCGCAGGGCTGGTTCCTGTGGCCACTGTGGCTTTTGTTTTTGTCATCCAATAATGGAAAAGAGGTTACCGTGAGCCGCCGTCGTGTTGTTGTTACAGGCCTGGGGCTGATTTCGCCTGTTGGCAATAATGTTGCCGACGGCTGGGCCAATCTCGTCGCCGGCAAGTCCGGTATCGCCACCGTCACGAAGTTCGATGCGTCGAACCTCGCCTGCCATTTCGCGGGCGAAGTGAAGGGTTTCAGCGCCGAGGAGTACATCCCGGCGAAGGAAGCCCGGAACATGGATACGTTCATCCATTACGGCATCGCCGCCGGCGTCCAGGCCATCAAGGACAGCGGGCTGGAAGTGAACGAAGCCAATGCGGAACGCATCGGCGTGCTGGTCGGCTCCGGCATCGGCGGCCTGCCGATGATCGAAGATACCCACCAGACCTACGTCGATCGCGGCGCGCGCCGGATTTCGCCGTTCTTCGTGCCGGGTTCGATCATCAACATGATCTCGGGCCACCTGAGCATCATGTTCGGCCTGAAGGGCCCGAACCTCGCGGCCGTGACGGCCTGCACGACCGGCCTGCACAGCATCGGCCTCGCAGCGCGCCTGATCCAGGCCGGCGACGCCGACGTGATGGTTGCGGGCGGCGCCGAATCGACCGTGTCGCCGCTCGGCATCGGCGGTTTCGCGGCAGCGCGTGCGCTGTCGACCCGCAACGACGATCCGGCCAGCGCATCCCGTCCGTGGGACAAGGACCGCGACGGCTTCGTGCTGGGCGAGGGTGCCGGCGTGATGGTGCTCGAGGAGTACGAAGCGGCGAAGGCGCGCGGCGCGAAGATCTACGCGGAAGTCTCGGGCTTCGGCATGACGGGCGACGCGTACCACATGACCGCGCCGAACATGGACGGCCCGCGCCGCTGCATGGTCGCGGCACTGCGCGACGCCGGCGTGAACGCGGACGAGGTCCAGTACCTGAACGCGCACGGCACGTCGACGCCGCTGGGCGACAAGAACGAGTCCGACGCGGTGAAGGCGGCCTTCGGCGAGCATGCGTACAAGATCGTCGTGAACTCGACGAAGTCGATGACGGGCCACCTGCTGGGCGGCGCGGGCGGCCTCGAATCGGTGTTCACGGTGCTGGCGCTGCACAACAACGTGTCGCCGCCGACCATCAACATCTTCAACCAGGACCCGGAGTGCGATCTCGACTACTGCGCGAACACCGCGCGTGACATGAAGATCGACGTTGCCGTGAAGAACAACTTCGGCTTCGGCGGTACCAACGGCACGCTGGTGTTCAAGCGCGTCTGACGCCGCAATCGCTTGACGAGTCCATTCGATGCTCCGGCCGGGCGCCCGCAACGCTTTGCGTTGCGGGCCTCGGCCGTGTCGTATTTCGTGCTGGCCGTGTTCGTCGCGTCGGCTACCGCGTCGGCCTACCTGTTCTGGGCGCCGCGCGCGGGCGCGGCCGCCGGCGCAGGCGTGTCGGCCGTGACGGCCGCGCTGCTGGCCGTGTGCGCTGCGCGGGCCTGTGGCCGCCGGCTGCCGGCCGAGTTGCAGATCGACGCATTCGGGGAAGTCGCGGCGTTTGGCCGCACCGGGCGCCTGCTGGCCCGCGGCCGCGTGACGGGGCATGCGCACTGGAGCAGCCTGCTGCTGGTGCTGTCGGTCGGGCAGGGCGCCCGGCGGGCCCGGCCGCTGCTGATTCCGGCCGATGCGCTCGACGCCGCATCGTTCAGCGCGCTGTCCGTGCTGGCGAGAACGGCGGGCGCGGCGGGGCGGGTTTGACGGCGGCACGGTTACCTACCGTAACCAGCGGCCGGCGCGGGAACGCTACAATAGCGCTCCGCGTTGCATCCCTAGTTAACGGATTTGTCAGGTGAGTGAAAAAGAAATCGATCAGGCTCTGGTCGAGCGCGTACAGAAGGGCGACAAGGCAGCGTTCGAACTCCTGGTCTCCAAATACCACCGCAAGATCATTCGGCTGATTTCGCGCCTCGTGCGGGATCCCGCCGAGGTCGAGGATGTGGCCCAGGACGCGTTCATCAAGGCGTATCGTGCGCTGCCGCAATTCCGCGGCGAGTCGGCGTTCTATACGTGGTTGTACCGAATTGCCGTCAACACGGCGAAGAACTACCTTGCGACGCAAGGCCGCCGGGCGCCGACCTCGACGGAGGCCGATGCGGAGGAAGCGGAAACTTTCTCCGACGCAGACCAACTAAGGGATATCAACACGCCTGAGTCGATGTTGATGAGCAAGCAGATTGCCGAGACGGTCAACGCTGCCATGGCTCTGCTGCCCGAAGAACTGCGCCAGGCAATTACGTTGCGCGAGATCGAGGGCCTGAGCTACGAAGAGATCGCGGAAATGATGGGCTGTCCGATCGGGACGGTTCGGTCGCGGATCTTCCGCGCACGCGAGGCAATCGCTGCCAAATTGCGTCCGCTGCTCGATACGCCCGAAGGCAAGCGCTGGTAAGCGCGACAGGCGGAGCGACGCGGGTCGGGGTCTAGTTACGGTTAGAGTCGTGAAGTCACGACGGGGTGTGCAAGATGGGGAGCATCATGGGGTCGGTCAATACGCAGTCGCAGGCGTGCTCGCGCGGCGAGCGCCTTTCCGCGCTGGTCGACGGCGAAATGTTCGAGGGCCCGGACAACGGGCAGTTTCTGGCTGAGCTCAACCGCGCGGATCGCGCTGCGTGGGCCCATTACCACCTGATCGGCGATGCGCTGCGCTCGGACGAGCTCGCGCTGTCGCCTGCGCTGAGCGTTGCGTTCACCGCGCGCATGTCGGCTGCGCTCGAAAGCGAGCCGCACCTGCTCGCGCCGGCGGCCGCACCCGTCGCGCGCAAGCTGCTGTCGCTGCGCCGGCGCGTCGTGCCCGCGTTCGCGGTCGCTGCCGCGGCGGCCACGCTGACGTGGATCGTCGTCCCGCAAATGCAGACGGCCGGGGTCCAGGTCGCATCGGCCGGTGCGCCGCAAGGCGGCAACCTGCAGCGCGTGACGGTTGCGCAGGCATCGGCCCAGCCGGGCCTGCAGGACGTCAACATCATCCGCGACGCCAGCCTCGACCAATATCTTGAAGCGCACCAGCAATTCGCGCAGCAGCCCGTCGTCACGGGTTCGATGCCGCTGATCCGCGCTGCCGTGACCACCACGCCAGGCCAATAAACCCGATGCGGACATTGCAGTTGAATCACGCCATCTCCGGATGGAAGCGGCTGCCGGCCCTCCTGCTTTGCGCAGCCGCCCTGTTGTCCGTTCAATCCCTTCCTGCCAGCGCCCAGCAACCGGACGATCCCGTCGCGACCCGCAAGGGTGCCGCCGACTGGCTCGACCGCGTCCAGCAAGCGGCGCAGCAGCAGAGCTACGAAGGCACGTTCGTCTACCAGCGCGGCGGGTATGTGCAGTCGTCGCGCATCGCGCACGTCGCGTCCCGCGACGGCGAGTTCGAGCGCATCGAGACGCTCGACGGCAAGCCGCGCAAGCTGCTGCGACATAACGACGAGCTGTACACGTTCGTGCCCGAGCGCAAGCTGTGCGTGGTCGAGCGCCGTCAGACGCGCGACTCGTTCCCCGCGCTGCTCGGTGCGAGCGGCGAGCATGTGATGTCCGTCTACGACGCGAAGTTGCTCGGCAAGGACCGCGTGGCAGGGATCGACGCGCAGGTCGTCGAACTCGTGCCGAAGGATGCGTACCGCTTCACGTACAAGCTGTGGGCCGACGCGCGCACGGGGCTGCTGCTGCGCTCGCAGACGCTCGATGCGAACGATCATGTGCTCGAGCAGATCGCGTTCTCGCAACTGCAGACGGGCGGTGCAAGCGGCGACAAGGCCGCGATCGCGGCCGGCATGCGCAACCTGAGCGGCTGGACGGTCGTGCGGCCGCCGGTCGCGACGGTCGACATGGAAGCGCAGGGCTGGCAGCTCGCCCCGAGCGTGGCCGGTTTCCAGAAGATTCGTGAAGTGCGCCGGCCGATGGCCGCGCGCGACGCGGGCGAGCCGCCGATCCCGGTCGATCAGGCCGTCTTCACCGACGGTCTCGCGACGATCTCGGTTTTCATCGAGCCGGCCGAAAAGAATACGCGCAAGGAAGGCGCGGGCAGCACCGGTGCAACGAACGTTCTCGTGAAGCGCCGCGGCGACTACTGGATCACCGTACTCGGAGAAGTGCCGCCGGCTACGTTGCAGCAGTTCGCGTCTGCCATAGAATACAAGGCTTCCAAGTAACGCTACGGCTTCCGACATGATGAAACTCACGCTGCGCAAATGGCTCGCAGCGGCGGCGCTGTCTGCCTGCCTGCCGCTCGTGCCGCATACCGCATTTGCGGTGACGGCTCCCGCTGCCAGTCTGCCCGACTTCGCCGACCTGGTCGAAAAGGTCGGGCCGGCCGTCGTGAACATTCGGACCACCGCCAACGTGCCGACGAGCAGCGGCCCGCGCGGCATGCTCCCGCCGGGCTTCGACAACGGCGACATGTCGGAATTCTTCCGCCGCTTCTTCGGCATTCCGCTGCCGCAGGCGCCGGGCAACGGTAGCGGCAATGGCGGCGGCAATCCGAAGAACGCGCCGACGCCGGACAATCCGCCCGACACCGAGCAGAATCGCGGCGTCGGCTCGGGCTTCATCGTGTCGGCCGACGGCTACGTGATGACCAATGCGCACGTCGTCGACGACGCGGACACCATCTACGTGACGCTGACCGACAAGCGCGAATTCAAGGCGAAGCTGATCGGCGTCGACGATCGCACGGACGTCGCGGTCGTCAAGATCCAGGCGTCGAACCTGCCGGTCGTCGCGATCGGCGATTCGAACAAGGTGCGCGTCGGCGAGTGGGTCGTCGCGATCGGTTCGCCGTTCGGCCTCGACAACACGGTCACGGCCGGCATCGTCAGCTCGAAGAGCCGCAATACGGGCGACTACCTGCCGTTCATCCAGACCGACGTCGCCGTGAACCCCGGCAACTCGGGCGGCCCGCTGATCAACATGCAGGGCGAGGTGATCGGCATCAACTCGCAGATCTACAGCCGTACCGGCGGCTTCATGGGCATCTCGTTCGCGATTCCGATCGACGAGGCGATGCGCGTGGCCGACCAGCTGAAGGCGACGGGCAAGGTCACGCGCGGCCGGATCGCGGTGGCGATCGGCGAGGTGACGAAGGACGTGGCCGATTCGATCGGGTTGCCGAAGGCCGAGGGCGCGCTCGTCAGCAGCGTCGAGCCGGGTGGCCCGGCCGACAAGGCGGGCATCCAGCCGGGCGACATCATCCTGAAGTTCAATGGCCGTTCGGTCGATGCGGCGTCGGATCTGCCGCGCATGGTCGGTGACACGAAGCCCGGTACGAAGGCGACGGTCAGCGTATGGCGCAAGGGTCAGGCACGCGATCTGCCGATCACGATCGCGGAAACGCCGGCCGAAACGACCGCAAAGGCCGAGCAGCGCAAGAATGCGCCGCAGAAGCCGCGCCAGACCAATTCGCTCGGTCTGACGGTCAGCGACCTGACGGCGGAGCAGATGAAGACGCTGAAGCTGAAGAACGGCGTGCAGATCGACGGCGTCGACGGCCCGGCCGCCCGGGCGGGGCTGCAGCGCGGCGACATCGTGCTGCGCGTCGGCGACACCGACATCACGAACGCGAAGCAGTTCGCCGACGTGACCGCGCAGCTCGATCCGCAAAAGGCGGTCGCGGTGCTGGTGCGGCGTGGCGACAACACGCAGTTCGTGCCCGTGCGGCCGCGCCAGAAGTAACGCGCCGATGTTCACGCTCTACGGCCGCGGCTGGTGCCACCTGTGCGACGACCTGCGCGACGCACTGGCGCCGGTGGCGGCCGAATTCGGCATCGCGGTCGAATACGTGGACATCGACACGGATCCGACACTCGTTGCCCGCTACGACGAGGATGTGCCCGTACTGCTGCTGGACGGGGCGGAGGTATGCCGCCACCGGTTCGACGACGCACGGGTGCGCGACGCGCTGGCGGCCCGGCGCCGAGCCTGACCTGCCGCCGACGGGCGTCGTTTCGCACAGGGCTTGGCCCGGCGTTGGAAATACCGCCCGGCAAAGGCCTTTTCGGCTAAAATAAGCTGTTTTTTCACCGACTTACACAAGGCGTGCTCTGCAGTCGTCGAGCGCGCCTTTTTCGCTTGATCGGCACTGAATGGATCATATTCGCAATTTCTCGATCATCGCGCACATCGACCATGGCAAGTCGACGCTCGCGGATCGCATCATCCAGGTATGCGGCGGCCTCGCCGACCGTGAAATGGAAGCGCAGGTGCTCGACTCGATGGACATCGAGCGCGAGCGCGGCATCACGATCAAGGCGCAGACTGCCGCGCTGTCCTATCGCGCGCGCGACGGCAAGGTCTACAACCTGAACCTGATCGACACGCCGGGGCACGTCGACTTCTCGTACGAAGTCAGCCGTTCGCTGTCCGCGTGCGAAGGCGCACTGCTGGTCGTCGATGCGAGCCAGGGCGTCGAGGCGCAAACCGTCGCGAACTGCTATACGGCGATCGAGCTCGGCGTCGAGGTCGTTCCCGTGCTGAACAAGATCGACCTGCCGGCCGCGAACCCCGAGAACGCGATCGAGGAGATCGAGGACGTGATCGGCATCGACGCGACCGACGCGACGCGTTGCAGCGCGAAGACGGGCCTCGGCGTCGAGGACGTGCTCGAGTCGCTGATCGCGAAGGTGCCGCCGCCGAAGGGCGACCCGGCCGCGCCGCTGCAGGCGCTCATCATCGACTCGTGGTTCGACAACTACGTCGGCGTCGTGATGCTGGTGCGCATCGTCAACGGCACGCTGCGCCCGAAGGACAAAATCAAGATGATGGCGACCGGCGCGCAGTACCCGGTCGAGCACGTTGGCGTGTTCACGCCGAAGTCGCGCAATCTCGAATCGCTGTCGGCAGGGCAGGTGGGCTTCATCATCGCCGGCATCAAGGAGCTGACGGCCGCGAAGGTGGGCGACACCGTCACGCACGCAACCAAGGCCGCCGCCGAGCCGCTGCCGGGCTTCAAGGAAGTGAAGCCGCAGGTGTTCGCGGGGCTGTATCCGGTCGAGGCGAACCAGTACGACGCGCTGCGCGAATCGCTCGAGAAGCTGAAGCTGAACGACGCATCGCTGCAGTACGAGCCGGAAGTGTCGCAGGCGCTCGGTTTCGGTTTCCGTTGCGGCTTCCTCGGGCTGCTGCACATGGAAATCGTGCAGGAGCGGCTCGAGCGCGAGTTCGACATGGATCTCATCACGACCGCACCGACGGTCGTCTACGAGGTCGTGCAGAGCGACGGCTCGACGATCATGGTCGAGAACCCGGCGAAGATGCCGGATCCGGGCCGCATCGCCGAAGTCCGCGAGCCGATCGTCACCGTGAACCTGTACATGCCGCAGGACTACGTGGGCTCGGTGATCACGCTGTGCGAGCAGAAGCGCGGCTCGCAGATCAACATGCAGTATCACGGCCGCCAGGTGCAGCTCACGTACGAGATCCCGATGGCCGAGATCGTGCTCGACTTCTTCGATCGCCTGAAGTCGGTGTCGCGCGGCTATGCGTCGATGGACTACGAGTTCAAGGAATACCGTTCGTCGGACGTCGTGAAGGTCGACATGCTGATCAACGGCGACAAGGTCGATGCGCTGTCGATCATCGTGCACCGTTCGCAGTCGCAATATCGCGGCCGTGAAGTAGCGGCAAAGATGCGCGAGATCATTCCGCGCCAGATGTACGACGTGGCGATCCAGGCCGCGATCGGCGCGCACATCGTCGCGCGCGAGAACATCAAGGCGCTGCGCAAGAACGTGCTCGCGAAGTGCTACGGCGGCGACATCTCGCGAAAGAAGAAGCTGCTCGAGAAGCAGAAAGAAGGTAAGAAACGCATGAAGCAGGTGGGTTCGGTCGAGATCCCGCAGGAAGCGTTCCTCGCGATCTTGCGCGTCGAAGACAAATAACAGGACTGATCCTTTTATGAATTTTGCGCTGATTCTTTTTGTGCTCGTCATCTTGACTGGCGTAGCGTGGGTGCTGGACAAACTGGTGTTCCTGCCGAAGCGTCGCAAGGCGGCCGACTCGGCGATCGAGGAGTTCGATCGCCAGCAGTCGCGCATCGACAAGCGCTTCGCGGATGAAAACGCGGCGCAGACGCGTTCGAAGCTGCGCGACGAGAAGCTGCGCCAGCCGTGGTGGCTCGAGTACACGGCGAGCTTCTTCCCGGTGATCCTGGCGGTGTTCGTCGTGCGTTCGTTCGTCGTCGAGCCGTTCAAGATTCCGTCGGGCTCGATGGTGCCGACGCTGCTCGTCGGCGATTTCATCCTCGTCAACAAGTTCGAATACGGGCTGCGCCTGCCGGTCACGAACACGAAGATCACGCAGGGCAGCCCGCTGTCGCGCGGCGACGTCGTCGTGTTCCGTTATCCGAAGGACGAGTCGGTCGACTACATCAAGCGTGTGATCGGCCTGCCGGGCGATACCGTCGCGTACCAGGACAAGCAGCTCACGATCAACGGCCAGCCGGTGCCCGAAACGCCGCTGCCCGATTTCTTCGACGACGAGCGCCAGAATTACGCGAAGCAGTTCGAGGAAACGATCGGCAACAAGAAGAACGCGATCCTCAACAACCCGGCCGTGCCGCCGTTCGTGATGGGCGCATACGACTATCCGTTTCGCGACAACTGCACGTACAACAGCCGCGGCGTGATCTGCAAGGTGCCGCCCGGTCACTACTTCATGATGGGCGACAACCGCGACAACAGTGCGGACAGCCGCTACTGGGGTTTCGTGCCGGACCAGAACATCGTTGGCCGCGCGTTCTTCATCTGGATGAACTTCAGCGACCTGAAGCGCATCGGTTCCTTCAACTGATCGCAATCGACTCACTCGCACTACGCGACGCACGGGCCGCGTCGCGTAGTGCCGAACTACTTTAAGAACCGGCGGTAACACCGCCTCGTCACGCCTTTTCGCGTCCGGCCGTGCCGTTTCGGCCCGACCGGGCGCCCGCGTTATACTCCTGCACATGCCCTCATCCCAGTTGGAAAGCCGGCTGCGCTACGAATTTCGCAATGCGGAATTGTTGCGCCAGGCTTTGACCCATCGCAGTCACAGTGCCACGCACAACGAACGGCTCGAGTTTCTCGGCGATTCCGTTCTGAATTGCGCGGTGGCCGCCCTTTTGTTCCAGCGTTTCGGCAAGCTGGACGAAGGCGATCTGTCGCGCGTACGCGCCAACCTCGTCAAACAGCAGTCGCTGTACGAAATTGCTCAGGCCCTGAATATCTCGGACGGACTGCGGCTCGGCGAGGGCGAGCTGCGCAGCGGCGGGTTCCGCCGCCCGTCGATCCTCGCGGACGCGTTCGAAGCCATCATCGGGGCCGTGTTCCTCGATGGCGGCTTCGAAGCCGCCCAAGGGGTCATCAAGCGCCTCTATATCCCGATTCTCGACCACATCGATCCGCGCACGCTCGGCAAGGACGCGAAGACGCTGCTGCAGGAATACCTGCAGGGGCACAAGATCGCGCTGCCGACCTACACGGTGGTCGCGACGCATGGTGCGGCGCACAATCAGCAATTCGAAGTCGAATGCACGGTGCCGAAGCTCGATGTGAAGGTGTCGGGCTCCGGTGCGAGCCGGCGCGCAGCCGAGCAGGCTGCCGCGAAGAAGGCGCTCGATGAAGTGATGGCGGCCGCGCCGATGCTGGCCGCGAAGCCGAAGCGCTCGAAAAACGCGCGCGGGTCGAAACACGTCGAACCCGAAATCGTGCCGGGCGTGAAGGGCGTGCAGGAAGCGCTCGACCTGCGCTCGCCGGAGCGGAAGGAACGCGCGGCGGCGCGCGAGGCGAGAGCGGCCGGTGCGGCGCCTGCGGCTACCGCTACTTCCGGTACCGAGCCGGCCGCGGCGCCGATGGCCGCGATTCGCGCGGCCCATGTCGATGCGGCGGCGGAAAAGGGCGAACGCGAACGGGCGGCGAAGCCGGCGGCCGACAAGTCTGTCGACAAGCCGGCCGAGCGAGCCGACAAGGCCGCGGAGAAGCCCGCGGAAGCCGTGCCCGCCGCACGCGCTGCCGACAAGCCGGCTGGCCAGGCCGCCGACCCGGCATCGTCGTCCGCCGACAAGTCTTCCGCCGGTACCGACCCCGCTTCGCGTGCGGCTGCGCGCACACGCGACGCCGCGGCACCGGATGCCGAGACGCCGCCGGGCGGCGCGAGCCTCGCCGCCGCGCAGGCGCGCGTGGCCGATGCCGACCACTGAATTGCCCATCGATCGTGCCGCGCGCCGCGCGGCCGTTTCCGAACCTGTCTCCCAAACGATATGAACACTCCCGCTCCTACCGGTTTCCGTTGCGGCATGATCGCGATCGTGGGCCGCCCGAACGTCGGCAAGTCGACGTTGATGAACGCACTCGTCGGCCAGAAGATCAGCATCACGTCGCGCAAGGCGCAGACGACCCGCCACCGCATCACCGGCATCAATACGTTCGACGACGCGCAATTCGTGTTCGTCGACACGCCGGGTTTCCAGACCCGCCACAGCACCGCGCTGAACCGTTCGCTGAACCGCGCGGTCACGTCGACGCTCACGTCGGTCGACGTGATCCTGTTCGTGATCGAGGCCGGCCGCTTCGGCCCCGACGACCAGAAGGTGCTGGACCTGATCCCGCCCGGCATGCCGACGCTGCTGATCGCGAACAAGATCGACCGCGTGAACGACAAGGCGACGCTGTTCCCGTTCATGCAGAAGGTGAGCGAGCTGCGCGAATTCACCGAGCTCGTGCCGCTGTCGGCGCAGAAGCCGGAAGACATCAAGCGCCTGCTGGACACGATCAAGCCGTACCTGCCGGAAGGCGAGCCGATCTACGGCGAGGACGAGCTGACCGACCGCAGCTCGCGTTTCCTCGCAGCCGAAATCCTGCGCGAGAAGGTGTTCCGCTGGACCGGCGACGAACTGCCGTACACGAGCACCGTGCTGATCGACAAGTTCGAGGAGGAAGGGCGCCTGAAGCGCATCTTCGCGACGATCCTCGTCGAGCGCGATTCGCACAAGGCGATGGTGATCGGCAAGAAGGGCGAGAAGCTCAAGCAGATCAGCACCGAGGCGCGGATGGACATGGAGAAGCTGTTCGACGGCCCCGTGTACCTCGAGACCTTCGTGAAGGTGAAGAGCGGCTGGGCCGACAACGAGGCAGGGCTGCGCGCCTATGGGTACGAATGACACGCTGACGTCGACTGAAGACGCGGTGACGGCCGGCGCGAACGACGCGCCGCTGCCGGCACCGCCTGAACCGCCGCGCAAGGCGCGGCGCGCGACGTCACGCACGTCCGATTTCCGTGTCGCCGAGCAACCGGCGTATGTGCTGCACAGTTATCCGTATCGGGAAACGAGCCTGATCATCGACGTGCTGACGCGTGATCATGGCCGGCTCGCGCTCGTCGCGAAGGGCGCGAAGCGTCCGCACTCCGCGCTGCGCGGCGTACTGCAGACCTTCCAGCCGCTGCTGCTGTCCTGGTCCGGCAAATCCGAGGTGCGCACGCTGACGGGCGCCGAGTGGGTAGGCGGGATGCTGCCGCTCGGCGGCGACGGGCTCTTGTGCGGCTTCTACGCGAACGAGCTGCTCGTGAAATTCTGCGCACGCGAGGATCCCCAGCCGCCGCTCTTCAATCATTACGTGCTGACCCTCACGCGCCTTGCGCACGGCGAACCCGCGGTGCAGGTGCTGCGCTCGTTCGAGCGCGTGCTGCTGCGCGAGACCGGCTACGCGATGGCGCTGAACCGCACGGTCGCGCGCCGCGCGGTCGAGCCTGATCGTCGCTACGTGTTCGATCCCGAGCGTGGCGTGCGCAATGCGGACGACGAAGTCCCATCGCACTGGCCGGTCATTTCCGGACAGACGTTGCTCGATATGGAGCAGGACGATTACCATCGAGCCCAGACGGTTGCGCAAAGCAAGACGCTGATGCGCTTCCTGCTGAACACCTACCTCGGCGGTACGCCGCTTGCCACGCGTCAGATCCTGATCGACCTGCAAAACCTATGAGCTTCTTCCTGACCACGCCCACCGCCATCGACCTCGGCGTCAACATCGACCACGTCGCGACGCTGCGCAATGTGCGCGGCACGACCTATCCCGATCCGATCCGCGCGGCGCTCGCCGCCGAAGAAGCCGGTGCGGATGCGATCACGCTGCATCTGCGCGAGGATCGCCGCCACATCGTCGATGCGGATGTGCGCAAGCTGCGTCCGCTGCTGAAGACGCGCATGAACCTCGAATGCGCGGTGACGGCCGAGATGCTCGATATCGCCTGCGAAGTGCGTCCGCACGACGCGTGCCTCGTGCCCGAAAAGCGCGAGGAACTGACGACCGAAGGCGGTCTCGATGTCGCCGGCCACTTCGAGGCCGTGCGTGCGGCATGCAAGCAGCTTGCCGACGTGGGTGTGCGCGTGTCGCTGTTCATCGACCCGGACGAGACGCAGATCCGTGCCGCGCACGAAGCGGGCGCGCCGGTGATCGAGCTGCATACGGGCCGTTACGCCGAAGCGCACGACGAAGCCGAACAGCAGCGCGAATACGAGCGCATCGTCGCGGGCGTTCAGGCCGGCGCGCAGCTCGGCCTGAAGGTCAATGCCGGCCACGGCCTGCACTACACGAACGTGCAGCAGATCGCCGCGATCGACGGCATCGTCGAACTGAACATCGGCCACGCGATCGTCGCGCACGCGATTTTCGCGGGCTGGGACAACGCGGTGCGCGAAATGAAGGCGATCATGGTCGCCGCACGCGTTGCCGCGCTGCATGGCGGCGCGCGCTGAACATGGCATGCCGCCGCACGTCGCGCGTCATGCCTGACCCGGCCCGGCCGGGTCGTACCGGCGCGTACTGACATGGCGATCTACGGTATCGGCACCGACATCGCCCAGGTGAGCCGCATCGCGGCCGTGCTCGAACGCACGGGCGGCCGGTTTGCCGAGAAGGTGCTGGGCCCCGACGAGCTGCGCGTGTTCCATGCGCGCCGTGCCCGCTCCGAGGCGCGCGGCATCGCGTTCCTCGCGACGCGCTTTTCCGCGAAGGAAGCGTTCTCGAAGGCGATCGGGCTCGGCATGCACTGGCCGATGACGTGGCGTGCGCTGCAGACCCTCAACCATCCGAGCGGCGAGCCGTACGTGGTCGCGTCGGGCGAGCTGGCCGACTGGCTGGCGGCCCGCGGCATCACGGCGCGCGTGACGGTCAGCGACGAACGCGACTATGCGGTGTCGTTCGTGGTCGCCGAGACGGACGCGGCGCCTGCACCTGTTTCCCGAACCTCCTCCTGACGGAATTCCCGATTCGATGAAAACGACTCCCGGCCCGGTCATGCTCGACGTCGTCGGCACGGCCCTGTCGCGCGACGATGCGCGGCGCCTCGCGCATCCGAATACCGGCGGCGTGATCCTGTTCTCCCGGCACTTCCAGAACCGCGCGCAACTGACCGCGCTGACCGACTCGATCCGCGCGGTGCGTGAAGACATCCTGATCGCCGTCGATCACGAAGGCGGGCGCGTGCAGCGTTTCCGCACCGACGGCTTCACGGTGCTGCCCGCGATGCGCCGCCTGGGCGAGCTGTGGGATCGCGACGTGCTGCTCGCGACGAAGGTCGCCACGGCCGTCGGCTACATCCTGGCTGCCGAACTGCGTGCATGCGGCATCGACATGAGCTTCACGCCCGTGCTCGACCTCGACTACGGGCACTCGAAAGTGATCGGCGATCGCGCGTTCCATCGTGATCCGCGCGTCGTGACGCTGCTCGCGAAGAGCCTGAACCACGGGCTGTCGCTCGCCGGGATGGCGAACTGCGGCAAGCATTTCCCGGGGCACGGCTTCGCGGAGGCCGACTCACACGTCGCGCTGCCGACCGACGACCGTACGCTCGACGCGATCCTCAAGCAGGACGTCGCACCGTACGACTGGCTCGGTTTGTCGCTGTCCGCGGTGATTCCCGCGCACGTGATCTACACGCAGGTCGACAAGCGGCCGGCCGGTTTCTCGCGCGTGTGGCTGCAGGACATCCTGCGCGGACGGCTCGGCTTCACGGGCGCGATCTTCAGCGACGACCTGTCGATGGAAGCCGCGCGCGAGGGTGGCACGCTCACGCAGGCGGCCGACGCCGCACTCGCGGCCGGTTGCGACATGGTGCTCGTCTGCAACCAGCCGGACGCGGCCGAGGTCGTGCTGAACGGGCTGAAAGCGCGGGCCACGGACGAGTCGGTGCGACGCATCAAGCGGATGCGCGGGCGCGGCAAGGCGCTCAAGTGGGACAAGCTGGTCGCGCAGCCCGAGTATCGGCAGGCGCAGGCGCTGTTGAGCAGCGCACTGGCCTGAGCGGGGAGGGGACGGCGCGACCCGCGCCGTTCCGGTTGCCGAAACAGAAAGCCGCGCAATCGCGCGGCTGTTTTATGCCTGACAGCTGGTGCGAACCCGGCAGCCTCAGGAGCCACGCAGGTTGAAGTCGTGTGCTTTGACGCAACTAACGGTCAAACCCTGCCAGCGCCCTCGAGCACCGCCACCTGCTCAGTTCACCTTCATCCGCTGCAGCTTGTTGTACAGCGTCTTCGGACTGATGCCGAGCAGCGTTGCCGCACGGTGGCGCGTGCCGCCGACGGCGTCGAGCGTCGCACGGATCAGCAGATCCTCGACGTCGGACAGCGGCGTGCCGACCTTGATCTGCACGCTGCTGCCGTTCAGTGCGGCGCCGGCCGAGAAGCTCGGCTCGCCCGCGCGCAGCGTCTCGATGAAATCGCCCGATGCGTCGTACGCGAAGCGCACGCGCTCCTGCAGCTCGCGCACGTTGCCCGGCCATTCGTAGGACAGGCATTCACGGACGAAGCCCGGCGCCGCGCGCTTGTCGGTCGTGCTGCGGCCGGTTGCGCGCGCGTCGCGGTTCAGTTCGTCGATCAGCGCATCCGCGATCGCGAGCGCGTCGCCGTCGCGATCGCGCAGCGGCGGCATCGTGATCGATGCCGCATCGAGGCGCAGCCACAGATCTTCGCGCAGCGTGCCGTTCGCGACCGCTTCGCGTGCCGGGCGTCGCGTGGCCGCGATCAGCCGGAAATCGCTCGTGATCGAACTCGTGCCGCCGATCCGCATGAAGTTCTGCGAATCGAGCGCATGCAGCAGGGCTTCCTGCAGCACGAGCGGCAGTGCGGTGATTTCGTCGAGGAACAGCGTGCCGCCGCCGGCCTGTTCGAACAGGCCCGATTCGCGGCGCTCGGCGCCATCGAACGCACCGCGCTCATGGCCGAACAGCACGCTGTCGAGCGACGCACCGTGCCGGCCGGCCTGGGCGATCGTCCGGCAGTCGAACGACACGAACGGCCCCTTGCGGCGCCGGCTCAGGTCGTGCAGCGTGCGCGCGGCCAGCTTCTTGCCGGTACCGGCTTCGCCCGAGAACAGCACCGCCGTTTCGGTGCGCGCGTTGTGCTCGATCATGTCGTACACGTGCTGCATCGCGTCGCTGCGGCCGACCAGCGCGCCGAAGCGGCCGAGATGGCGCAGCGACGCGCGCAACGACTGCACTTCGTCGATCAGTTCGTACGGACGCGGGATCCGTGCAAGCAGGCTGCGCAGGCGCGGGATGTTGATCGGCTTCAGCAGGTAGTCCCAGATGCCGTGACGCAGCCCCTCGATGGCGCTCTCGACCGTCGCATTGCCGGTCAGCACGATGACGGGCAGCGAGCCGTTCGGCTGTTGCTGCGGCAGGTGCTGGAGCAGGTCGAACCCGCTGCCGTCCGGCAGGTTCAGGTCGACCAGAACGACATCGGGAATCGAGCGGCCGAGCGCCGTGCGCGCTTCCGCGAGCGACGTGGCCGTGTCGACCGAGAAGCCGTCCGCGGCGAGCAGCGCGGTGAGACCGGACAGACTGTTGGGATCGTCTTCGACAATCAGGGCGTGTGGCATGGTGGACGCGAGTCGAGTCAAGAGAGGCGGGCTGTCGGTCATCGTGGCCGCAGCCGCATGTCAGATTAAAAACTGATTTTATGCCCCGCTGAACGCGTAACGAGCAATATTTCTCCGGCGCTATAAAACAGTTACCGATGATACAAATTGAATATCTTTACTGGTGGCTTTTGTGCTTTACATGAGCCTGACTCTCGCCGGTTGTTGGCGCCGGACAAACAAAAAGCGCCCCGAAGGGCGCTTTGTTCGATGCGGGTATCGCTGGCGATTACGCGCGGCTGCGGTATTCGTTCGTACGCGTATCGATTTCGATCTTGTCGCCGGTGTTGCAGAACAGCGGCACTTGCAGTTCGAAGCCCGTTGCGAGCTTCGCGTTCTTCAGCACCTTGCCCGACGACGTGTCACCCTTGACTGCCGGTTCCGTGTAGGTGATCTCGCGAACCAGGACCGTCGGCAGTTCGACCGAGATCGCCTTCTCGTTGTAGAACACGACTTCGCAAGCCATGCCGTCTTCGAGGTAGTTCAGCGCTTCGCCCATCATTTCCGCTTCGACTTCGAACTGGTTGTAGTCGGCGTCCATGAACACGTACATCGGATCGGCGAAGTACGAGTACGTCACTTCCTTGCGGTCGAGCACGACGACGTCGAACTTGTCGTCCGCCTTGTAGACCGCTTCCTGGCCTGCGTTCGTCAGCAGGTTCTTCATCTTCATCTTGACGACGGCGGAGTTGCGGCCCGACTTGTTGTATTCAGCCTTGGCGATGACCCATGCGTCGCTGCCGATCTGCACGACGTTGCCTACGCGGAGTTCCTGTGCGGTTTTCATAAAAAACTGTCCTGATCAAATCAAATAAATAGGTGCCTGAGCGTTGCGCAACGGCTGACGGCGCAAGCGGTGCGTTCCGGTGGACGCCAAAAGCGAGCGCTTGCCTGGTCAGCCGTCGGATAACCGCTTATTTTAACTGAGATTTTGCGTATTCCGCCAGCTTTCCGGCGAGATCGCCGACGGCCGCGAGCGCATCGGCCCAGCGGGCCGCGTTGGCGTCCAGTGCGGCGCGGTGCTGCCAGAAATCGGCCCAGTCGGGTGTGCCGACGCCGTTCCATGCATGCCAGAACCGCTCGAGCGCCGCGCGCGGCGCGGCGGCGAGGCCGGCCGACAGGTGCGCGAGCGCGGCGTCGAGCTTCGGCAGATGGACGTCGTCGGCCTGCGGGTAAATGTGCCACACGAACGGCTTGCGGGCCCACTGCGCCCGGACGAACGAATCCTCGCCGCGCACGAAATTGAGGTCGGCCACCCACAGCAACGGATCGTAGTCTGCCTGGGGGACGAACGCGAGCCCGTGAGCAGCCAGGTTGCCGCTGCGCGCATGCGTGCCCGCGCCGAACGACTCGACCCCAAAAAAACGCGCAACGGCAGGCGATACGCGGCCGGCAGGCACGAGTGCGACGACCGGTGTCGGGCCGTCGCGCCACTGCGCGAGCAGCGTGTCGACGGCCGGATTCTCGTACGCGAACAGGCTGACGACCGTCGTACCGGGGGCCGGCGGCGCGCCGCTGGTCGCGCGCTGCCACCAGGCATCGCGCGCCGCCGCATCGGCTTCGAAGGCCGTGCGGCGCGCATCGAGGTCGTGTTCCTTCAGGACGCCGCCGGTGCCGGCCGACAGGCCGGGGAAGAAAAACGTCTTCAGCAGCGGGTAGCGCGGATGCGGCGACGGCCGCAGATGGAAATCGGCGACCCAGTCCTCGGCGCTCAGGTATTCGAGGTTGATCCACACGGGGCGCCGTTCGCGCCGCGCCATCGCCGCGAGATACGCGCCGGGCAGCTCGCACGCGAACGCTTCGATCACGACATCGGCGATCTCCAGCGCGTCGCCGGCTTCCGCATGCCAGTGCTCGATCACGATCGCGTCGACCGTCTGCCGCCCCGCGTCGGGATCGACCCCGGGCAGCAGGCGTGCGAACGTGCGCAGGTCGTCGACGAACAGGCGAACCTGCCAGCCGTGCTCGTGCGCGAGCTGGCGCGCGACGCGCCAGCAGACGCCGATGTCGCCGAAATTGTCGACCACCGTGCAGAAGAGGTCGCAGGCGATCGGTTCGCCCGGCGCGAGCGGCGCGGCGGGCAGGGGGGCAGCGGTGGTGCGGGGCATCGAAGCGGGCCGGTGAATGCTCTAAACTGGCGATTCTAATAGACCCGTTCCGCGTTACAAGGCGCCCGGATCACGCATGACATCCCCTGAAGCTTCCGATACCCCGTTCGAACCGAAGAAGATCCTTGCGCAGTTGCCGCACATGCCGGGCGTCTATCGCTACTACGACACGGCGGGCGCCGTGCTCTATGTCGGCAAGGCCCGCGACCTGAAGAAGCGCGTATCGAGCTATTTCACGAAGACGCAGCTGTCGCCGCGCATCGCGATGATGGTCACGCGCATCGCGCGCATCGAGACGACCGTCACGCGCTCGGAGGCCGAGGCGCTGCTGCTCGAGAACAACCTGATCAAGGCGCTCGCGCCGCGCTACAACATCCTGTTTCGCGACGACAAGTCGTATCCGTACCTGAAGCTCACCGCGCACCGTTTTCCGCGGATGGCCTACTACCGCGGCTCGGTCGACAAGCAGAACCAGTATTTCGGGCCGTTCCCGAGCGCCTGGGCCGTGCGCGAGAGCATCCAGATCCTGCAGCGCGTGTTCCAGCTGCGCACCTGCGAGGATTCGGTCTTCAACAACCGCACGCGGCCGTGCCTGCTGCACCAGATCGGGCGCTGCACGGCGCCGTGCGTCGGCGCGATCTCCGGCGAGGATTACGCGATCGACGTCTCGAACGCCGCGCGTTTCCTGCTCGGCCGGCAGTCCGAAGTGATGAAGGAGCTCGAGCAGAAGATGCATGCGTTCGCGGCCGAACTGAAATTCGAGCAGGCGGCGGCCGTGCGCAACCAGATGAGCTCGCTCGCGACGGTGCTGCATCAGCAGGCGATCGAGGTCGGCAGCGACAGCGACGTCGACATCCTGGCCGTCGTCGCGCAGGGCGGGCGCGTGTGCGTGAACCTCGCGATGGTGCGCGGCGGCCGGCATCTCGGCGACAAGGCGTATTTCCCGACGCACGTCGAAAGCGCGCTGACGCTCGCCGAGGGCGGGATCGGCGACGAGTCCGAGCTGGCGGAGGCGGCCGATGTGTCCGCCGATGTATTGCCCGACCTCCCCGCGGAAGAACCCGGCCGCACGCGCGGTGACGCAGTGGCGTCGGTCGAGGCCGAAGTGCTCGACGCGTTCATCGCGCAGCACTATCTCGGCAACCGCGTGCCGCCGGTGCTGGTCGTGAGCCATGCGCCCGCGAGCCGCGACCTGCTCGAACTGCTGTCCGAGCAGGCCGGCCACAAGGTGTCGCTGGTGCGGCAGCCGCAGGGGCAGCGGCGTGCGTGGCTGTCGATGGCCGAACAGAATGCGCAGATCGCGCTCATGCGGTTGCTGTCCGAGCAGGGCTCGCAGCAGGCGCGCACGCGTGCGCTCGCGGAGACGCTCAGCTACGAATGCGACGATCTCGCGACGCTGCGGATCGAATGCTTCGACATCAGCCACACGATGGGCGAGGCAACGCAGGCGTCGTGCGTGGTCTACCACCATCACAAGATGCAGTCGGGCGAATACCGTCGCTACAACATCACCGGGATCACGCCGGGCGACGACTACGCGGCGATGCGGCAGGTGCTCACGCGCCGCTACGAGAAGATGGTCGAGCAGGCCGCACAGGCGGCAGCCGCCGACGATGCGGCCGGCATCGACGGCGAGTCGACGCGCCAGGCCGAGGCGTCGAGCCTGCTGCCGAACATCGTGCTGATCGACGGCGGCAAGGGTCAGGTCGAAATCGCGCGCCAGGTGTTCACCGAGCTCGGTCTCGACACGTCGATGCTGGTTGGCGTCGCGAAAGGCGAGGGGCGCAAGGTCGGCCTCGAGACGCTCGTTTTCGCGGACGGCCGCACGCCGCTCGAACTCGGCAAGGAAAGCGCCGCGCTGATGCTCGTCGCGCAGATCCGCGACGAGGCGCACCGCTTCGCGATCACCGGCATGCGTGCCAAGCGGGCGAAGGCGCGCCAGACATCGCGGCTCGAGGAACTCGAGGGCGTCGGCGCGAAGCGCCGGCAGCGGCTGCTCGCGCGGTTCGGCGGATTGCGCGGCGTGGTGGCCGCGAGCGTCGAGGAACTCGCGAGCGTCGAGGGCATCTCGCACGCGCTCGCCGAGCAGATCTACAAGCAGCTTCACTGACGCGGCCGTGCGGCCGGCCGCCTTGCCAGCGTTCTTGTGGCAGGCCGGTCGACACGGCACAATTGCGAATCCTTTACTGTCCCGCATGCCATGCCGTTCAATTTCCCGATTTTCCTGACGTGGGTACGGATCGTGCTGATTCCGCTCGTCGTCGGCGTGTTCTATCTGCCGGACACGGTGATGGGCGGCGCGCACCGCAATCTCGCGGCGGCGGCGATCTTCATTCTTGC
Organism: Burkholderia sp. AU27893; assembly: GCF_002223205.1. Lineage (NCBI taxonomy): Bacteria > Pseudomonadati > Pseudomonadota > Betaproteobacteria > Burkholderiales > Burkholderiaceae > Burkholderia > Burkholderia sp. AU27893. The sequence goes on from NZ_NKFD01000001.1 coordinate 1,272,365, forward strand.
GGCGCTGACCGACTGGTTCGACGGCTATCTGGCCCGCAAGTGGAACCAGACGTCGTCGTTCGGTGCATTTCTCGATCCGGTGGCGGACAAGCTGATGGTGACGGCCGCGCTGCTGATCCTCGTGCAGATTTCGCGGGTCGACGCGGCAATCGCACTCGTGATCGTCGGCCGTGAGATCGCGATTTCGGCGCTGCGCGAGTGGATGGCGCAGATCGGCGCGTCGAAGAGCGTCGCGGTGAACCAGCTCGGCAAGTTCAAGACCGCCTGCCAGATGGTCGCGATTCCGATGCTGCTGTTCTACGGGCCGCTGCCGCTCGGCGTCGCGACGATCGACACGCGCGTGTGGGGCGAATGGCTGATGTATCTCGCCGCGGTGCTGACGATCTGGTCGATGCTGTACTACATGAAGCTCGCATGGCCACAGATTCGCGAGCGCGGCGGCGCGTGATGCGTCCGGTCGAGCAGGTTTTTGTAAAAAGGGCTGGAAAAGCCCTTGACACACGAATGTGCCTTCGACATAATCTCGCTTCTCCGCTGCACGACGAAGTAAGTGTGTGACGGGGAAGCAGTAGCGCAGCAATACGCGGGAGTAGCTCAGTTGGTAGAGCGCAACCTTGCCAAGGTTGAGGTCGCGAGTTCGAGACTCGTCTCCCGCTCCAGATTTTTTCTGGCAGCGTGTTGGTCGGCAAAGCGCTGCGGATGCAGGACACATGCGGGAGTAGCTCAGTTGGTAGAGCGCAACCTTGCCAAGGTTGAGGTCGCGAGTTCGAGACTCGTCTCCCGCTCCAGATTTTTCTGGCAGCGTGTTGGTCGGCGAAGCGCTGCAGATGCAGGACAATGCGGGAGTAGCTCAGTTGGTAGAGCGCAACCTTGCCAAGGTTGAGGTCGCGAGTTCGAGACTCGTCTCCCGCTCCAAGTAATGGGGAAGCCACGCTTCCCTTTTTATTTGATGGACTTTCAGTCCTCGAATAAAAAATCTGTCGCTTGCCTCACGGCATGCGCACAGTCCGCTTTTGGCGCGATAGCAAAGCGGTTATGCAGCGGCCTGCAAAGCCGTTTAGGCCGGTTCGACTCCGGCTCGCGCCTCCAGATAAAGCCCCGCTTCGGCGGGGCTTTTCTTTTTTCTGCGCCCAAAGCCACTTTCCCCGACTCCCCGACGTTGCAACCGCCACGCGTCCGACGTGCGATGCGCGGATTGAACAGGAGTCGTCTGGAACGAAATTCACGTATGCGTTACGAGACTGAAACGGAAGCACGCGTTGATGCGACGAATGACCCGTCGCACGCGAGATTGTCTGCGACAGTGCGCATCGTACCGATGGTATTGCGCAACCTCGATTGAGTGCCTTGCGCGAAGCAGGCAGGTGGCCGTATCCGATCGACGTCAGCTTGGAAGAACGTCCGCATGACGCGTCGTGCCCGACACGTTCGTCACGATGTCGACGGTAGCGTTGCAGGTCTGAAACACTTCATGCGGTCAACACGGAGGCGTTTTTTTCGCATACGCCTGGCGTGTAACGACAGCGGGCGCCTGCTTCACATGGCACGCCGCTTGCGTTATCGAATTCAGAAATCGAAAGGCTCAATGCGCGCCATGCGACTTCGGCGCCACCTGGCCAATCGACCGGGCGGGGGACAGTTCAATGAAGTCAAATCGACGAGTGGACAGTGCGCGCGTATCGATCCGCAGCACGATCGTCATCGCAAACGGCTGCCGGATCCCGGCGGCCGGTTTCGAACGCGCGCCGTCCCGAGAACCGTCCAGGGCAGGGCCGCATCGTGCCGACGACGATTGTCCGGTTGCCGCGGCTCGCTTCGGCTAAGATCCACCCACCGTTCCGATGCCGCTCATCATGACCGCACGTTCCCGCAATCGTCTGACAGCGTGGCTTGGCATGTTTGCCATGCTGCTCGTCGTCATTGCGCCGCTCGTGAGCCATGGCCTGGTCTCCCATGACCAGAATGCGCCAGTCGCATCGATCTGTTCGGCCGACGGACAGCCCGACGCAGACAATCACGCCCCTGCCGCTGACCATTTCGCGGCTTGCGGGTATTGCGACCTGCTCGTGCATCATGCGCCTGCACCGTCACCGTCCTTGCCGCAATGGCTGGCGGTTCCCGGCTACGCCGTCGCACATCCACCGGCTTCACGCCCGTTCGTCCTTCGGGATATCCCCAGCGCGGGCCGGCCCCGCGATTCGCCGTTCTACCTCTGACGTAGTCACTTCAGCAGTTGATCCGGGCAGGCTCCCCCGCGGCGCATGAAACGCCCGCGGCCACGAGCCGGCAATCGGGTCATCTCGCACCGCGCGTCCGTCACGTTGCGGATCACGCGCGTGCATGCACACGACATGAGAGGGGAACGAAATGCGAATCGAATCGAAGCAGACCGTCGACGCGGCGCTGGCCGCGCTCGCCTGTCTGACGGGCTTGACCCTGCCGGTTGCCGCCCACGCCTGCGCGACCTGTGGCTGCTCGCTGAGCACGGATGCCGCGACCGGGTATTCGGCCATGCCGGGCTGGCGTATCAGCCTGGACTACACCTTCATCCCGCAGAACCAGTTGCGCAGCGGAACGCATGCGGTTTCGAACGTCGTACCGGCGGCGATCAATGCGGCAGGCGGCAGCCAGGAAGTCGAGAACCAGACGATCAATCGCTACTGGAACCTGGGCATCAGCTACAGCCCGAACCCCAAGTGGAATTTCAGCGCGATCGTGCCGTTCGTCGATCGGGGCCACTCGACGTACGGGAATGCCACGCCGGACCAGCTCACATCCGACAATCTGAGCGGCGTCACCAGCAAGGGGCTGGGCGACATCAAGCTGATCGCCAGCTATCAGGGCTTCCTGCCGACCCGCAATCTCGGCGTGCAACTGGGGGTCAAGCTGCCGACGGGAAAGTACGGCGGCCAGAACGTGCTGACGGGCGCCAACGTCGGGCGTAGCCCGGTGTTCTTCTCGTCAGGCCCGAACAGCGCGAACGGCCAGGCCCTCGATACGAGCCTGCAGCCCGGGACGGGCAGTACCGATCTGATCGTCGGTGCGTACTACTATCAGCCAATCAGCCAGAATTTCGACGCGTTCGTCAACGGTCAATTCCAGGTTGCGGTGGTCGAGAATCTGCGCGGCCTCGGCGAGGACTTCCGGCCCGGTAACCAGGCGACGGTCAGCGTCGGCCTGCGTTACGAGGAGAACCCGAGGATCGTGCCGCAGCTCCAGATCAACGTGACGCGCAAGAGTTCGGACCAGGGGGCGCTCGCCGACACCGGCAACACGGCCGGCACGGTCGTTTATCTGTCGCCCGGCGTGACGGTGAACGTCGTGAAGAACCTGAACGTCTATGCGTTCGTCCAGAAGGCGCTGTACAGCAGGCTCAGCGGCTATCAGCTGTTTCCGCGCTGGTCGGGCACGGTGGGGGCGAGCTATGCGTTCTGACGGTTTTGGCGGAAGCAGCGGACGTCGCCGGGCGAGGCGCGACTGGCTGCGCATGGCTGGAGGGCTTGCACTGGGCGCCGGCGTCGGCGGATGGCTGCCGGCGGCGCAGGCCGGCAGCCTGACGGTCGGCCGTCCGGCGCCCGGCCTCGTCCTGCATACGCTCGACGGACAAAGCATCGCCAGCGAGGATTGGCGGGGTTATGTCGTCATCCTGACCTTCTGGGCCACATGGTGCGAGCCCTGCCGGACCGAACTGCCGCTGTTGTCCGCGTATGCCGCGCGCCATGCGGCGGACGGCCTGCGCGTGCTCGGCTTCAGCCTGGACGGGGCGGACAACCTCGCGGAGGTGCGGCAGGTGGCGGCCGGCCTGAGCTTTCCGGTGGGGCTGTTGGGCAGTGCCTATGCCGGAGGCTACGGGCGCATGTGGCGGATCCCGGTGAACTTCACGATCGACCCGAACGGGCTCCTCGTCGACAATGGCTGGGACGATCCGCAACCGTCGTGGACTGCCGATCGTCTCGAGCGCGTCGTTGCGCCGCTCTTGCGGAAATAGCGGGCACACGGTCCGGCAGCGTGCGAATGAAGTGAACGCCGCTGTCGGTCCGGCCGAACGGCGGCATGGCGCGCACACGGGTTGTGCGCGACTTCATTCGGCTCAACCATCCACCGGCTGCGCCGGCGTGTCGAGCGTCAGCTGATAGAACGCCGCATCGAGCCAGCGGCCGAACTTGAAGCCCGCCTGCGTGATCGTGCCCGAGTGCACGAATCCGAGCTTCGTATGCAGTGCGATGCTTCCCGCATTGGTCGCATCGATACAGCCGACCACCACGTGCACCTGCGCTTCACGCGCGCGCCGGACCACTTCGCGCAGCAGCACCTCGCCCAGCCCGCGGCCGCGCTGGTCGCGATGCACGTACACACTGTGTTCGACCGTGTACTTGAAGGCGGGAAACGCGCGGAACGTGCCCCAGCTCGCAAAGCCCAGCAGCGTGCCCGCTGCGTCGACCGCGCCGATGACCGGGAAGCCGCCCGCGCGCTTCGCCGCGAACCACGCGACCATCGCTTCCGGCGGACGCGGCTTGTAGTCGTACAGTGCGGTCGAGTTCGCGATCGCGTCGTTCAGGATCTCGAGGATGGCCGGCGCATGCTCGGCTTCGCTGCAATCGATCAGGCGCACGTCGTCGCGCTGTTTCGGGGAATTCATACCGGCTCCTGTAGGCAATAAATAGGGCGCGCGCATCGCTGCTGCGATGACGCGCTCATCAGGGGTTCCACACGCCGGCGGCGGCAGACGCATCGCAGATCGCGACGACATAGCGCGCGGCATGCGACGACGGATTGCTGAAAATCAGCGGCTGGTCGAGCCGCATGGCCAGGCAGTCGCCTTCGTGAAGTTCGTGAAGCGCGTCGCCGAACGTGACGTCGACGCGGCCACTGATGACCCATACCTGCTGATGCAGCGCGCTTTCGCGTCCGCCGCTGTCGTACGCGACGCGTGCACCGGGCGGGAAATCCACCTCGACGAGCTGGATCGGCGACGGCCAGCCGGCCGGGGAGAGGTTGCGCCGCACATAGCCGGACGCGGGATCTCGCCATTCGGCCTGCTGCGCGCGGCGGGCCAGCGGCTGCGCGGGCGTATCGTCCGGGTCGCCGCCGAACAGGCCGGCCAGCGACACGCCGAGCCCGGCCGCGAGCTTGTCGAGCACGACCGCCGTCGGGCTCGCCGAAGCGCGTTCGATGAGCGAGATCATCGAACGACTGACGCCGGAGCGCGCGGCCAGCGCATCGAGCGTGTAGCCTCGCACGGTGCGCAGGTCGCGTACGCGCCGGGCAATGCGTTCGTTGATGCCGGTGTCGTCGGCAACGGTGGTCGCTGATTCTTTCATGATGGATTTATTTTCCAGCAAACTGGAATTCGATGTCAACGGGATCGACCTCAGTCGGTTCGACGGAATTCGAATGGCTTGCCCGGCGGTCGTGCGCGGCGTAATATACGAATCGACTACGTTTCGCTTAATTGGGGATATATGGGCATCATCAAGATTTCCGAGCACATGCACGAGCGGCTGCGCTCGACCAGCACGGCGCTGAGCCGCTCGATCAATGCACAGGCCGAACACTGGTTGCGCGTCGGGATGCTGGCGGAACTCAATCCGGCGCTGTCCTACGGCGACATCTGCCGGATGCTGATCGAGGCCGAAGCACGGGGCGGCGAGACGGGGCCGGCGGAACCGGTCGAGCACGGTATCGAGCAGGTGGCGTAATGGCGAAACGAGAAATCCCGATCCGCGGCGGCGCGGAAATCGCCAAGTCGCGTGAAGCCGCGAAGCTCGCGTCGCAGGTGCTGACGATGATCACCGAGCACGTGAAGCCGGGCGTCACCACCGACGAGCTGGACGTGCTCTGCCGCAACTACATCGTCGACGTGCTCGGCGCGATCCCGGCGAACATCGGCTATCACGGCTATCCGAAAACCGTGTGCGCGTCGGTCAATCACGTGGTGTGCCACGGCATTCCGACGTCGCGGCCGCTGCGCGACGGCGATATCGTGAACCTCGACATCGCGGTGATCAAGGACGGCTGGTTCGGCGATACGAGCCGCATGTATTTCGTCGGCGAACCGAACGAACTCGCGCGGCGCCTCGTCGCGACGACCTATGAGGCGATGCACGCGGGCATCCGCGCGGTGCGTCCGGGTGCGACGCTCGGCGACGTCGGATACGCGATCCAGCAGGTCGCGCATCGCGAAGGATTCAGCGTGGTTCGCGAATATTGCGGGCACGGCATCGGCGATGTCTATCACGATGAGCCGCAGGTGCTGCACTACGGCCGCCCGGGCACCGGCGTGCCGCTCCGGCCGGGGATGATCTTCACGATCGAGCCGATGCTCAACGCGGGCAAGCGCGACACGCGCATGCTGGCGGACGGCTGGACGGTGGTCACGAAGGACCATTCGCTGTCGGCCCAATGGGAGCACATGGTCGTGGTGACAGAAACGGGCTTCGAGGTGCTGACCGAGGACGCGAAGCCTCAGGCGTTCCCGGTGTTGTCGGGCACGCACGCCGCCTGATACCTGCAGTGCGCCACGAACGGTGGTGCGGTGGCACAGTGGAACGGGCCCCTTTGCGGGGCCCGTTTCGTTTTCGTTCGAGGCCGCGAAGCGCGGCGCGATTTACGCGTGAACGCGGGGACCAGTTGCTCGGTGGCGGAGCGCGGCCCGGCCTGGGCTCAACCGCGTGCCTTCTGCCACGCGGATTCGACGAACACGCGGCACAGCGCTTCCATCCCCTTGCGGTCTTCGTCGTCGAAGCGCGCGGCGACCGGGCTGTCGACGTCCCACACGCCGATCAGCGTGCCGTCGGCGGCCACCAGCGGCACGACGATTTCCGATTCCGAGGCGGCGTCGCACGCGATATGGCCGGGGAAGTCATGCACGTCGCGCACGACTTGCGTCTCGCGCGTCTGCGCCGCCGTGCCGCACACGCCCTTGCCGAGCGCGATCCGCACGCAGGCGGGCTTGCCCTGGAACGGCCCGACCACGAGTTCCGTCCCGTCGAAAAAGTAGAAGCCGGCCCAGTTGAGACGGTCGAGCGAGTGGTAGACCAGCGCGGAGAAGTTGGCCGCATTCGCGGTCAGGTCGCGTTCGGACTCGACGAGCGCGCGTGCCTGCTCGACGAGCGTTGCGTATTGGTCGGCCTTGGAGGCGTTGGGGTCGTTGGACAGCGTGAACATGGCGGGAAAGCAATCAGGGTTGTGGAATGCGCGATGCGCGTACCGCAGTCTACGGCACGCGCGCAGGGTTTGCAGCGCCCGGTCGCGCATGAAGCGGCGCGCTCAATCGGGCTCGAGTTCGGCAAACCGCTCCGCGAGAAAATCCAGCAGGGCACGCACCGCGGGCAGCAACCCCCGGCGCGACGCGAACACCGCGTGCACGATTTCGCGGCGCGGCGCCCAGTCGGGCAGCACGGTCACCAGCTCGCCGCGCGCGACCTCGTCGCGCACCATCATCGTCGGCAACTGCACGATGCCGACGCCCGCGACGGCCGCCGCGCGCAGCGCGAGCATGCCGCCCGTCACGAAGCGCGGCTGGTGATGAATTTCCGCGTGAGCGCCGTCGGGCCCGCGCAGCCGCCACACGTGCGCGGACTGCGGGGCGCCGTGATCGAGGCTCGGCAGGCGCGCGAGATCGGCGGGAACGGCCGGTGCGCCGTGCTCGCGCAGCAGCGCCGGGCTTGCGACGAGGCACTGGCCGCGCTCGGCCAGCACGCGCAGCGCGAGATCGCTGTCTTCGAGCGGCGGCGGGCGTACACGGATCGCGACGTCGATCCCTTCGCCGACCACGTCGACGCGCCGGTTGGTCGCTTCCAGATGAATCTCGACGCGCGGGCATGCGACCATGAACGCGGCGATCATCGTGCCGACCAGTGAATCGAGCAGCACGATCGGGCAACTGACGCGCACGATGCCGCGTGGTTCCTCGTGCAGCAGCGCGATCGCCTCGTCGGCGGCGTCGGCCTCGACGAGCATCGCGCGGCAATGCGCGTAATAGGTCTGGCCGACGTCGGTGACCGTGAAACGGCGTGTCGAGCGCTGGATCAGCCGCATCCCGAGCCGCGCCTCGAGCAGCGCGATGCGGCGGCTCAGCTTCGATTTCGGCATGTCCAGCGCCCGCCCGGCCGGTGCGAAGCCACCGTGTTCGACGACCTGTACAAAGTAATAGAGATCGTTCAGATCCCGCGCTTTATCGTTCATGAAATGAAACGCTGCGTGCGATTTTGGGAGTCTACCGGATCGATCGTTCCATCACTATATTTCTACCCAGGATGCGAAACACGTGTTTCGCCGCAATTCGGAGAAGGCAATGAAGAAGATCCAGGGTGTGTACAGTGCGCCGCGCGGCCATTGGGTCGGCGACGGTTTCCCGGTGCGTTCGATGTTCAGCTACCAGTCCCACGGTGCGCACCTGAGCCCGTTCCTGCTGCTCGATTACGCCGGCCCGACCACGTTCGAGCCGGGCTCGGCCTCGGCACCGCGCGGTGTCGGCCAGCATCCGCACCGCGGGTTCGAGACGGTGACGATCGTCTATGACGGCGAGGTCGCGCACCGCGACTCGACCGGCGCGGGCGGCGTGATCGGCCCGGGCGACGTGCAGTGGATGACGGCCGCGAGCGGGATCCTGCATGAGGAATTCCACTCGGAAGGGTTCACGCAGCGGGGCGGCCCGCTCGAGATGGTGCAGCTGTGGGTGAACCTGCCCGCCGCGGACAAGATGGGCGCGCCCGGCTACCAGACGCTGCTGAACGCCGACATCCCCGTGGTCGAGCTGCCGGACGGCGCGGGGCGTGCGCGGATCATCGCGGGTGAGTTCGACGGGCGGCGTGGGCCGGCCCGCACGCATACGCCGATCGACGTGTGGGACGTGCGGCTCGTGGCCGGCGGCCATGCGCGGTTCCCGATCGCCGAAGGGCGTACGCTCGCGGTGGTCGTGCTGAGCGGCACCGTGCAGGTGAACGGCGAGACGGTCGCCCGCGAAGCGCAGTTCGTGCAACTCGGCCGCGACGGCAGCGATGTCGAGATCGAAGCGAACGGCGACGCGAAGCTGCTGATCCTGAGCGGCGAACCGATCGACGAACCCGTCGTCGGTTACGGGCCGTTCGTGATGAACTCGCAAGCGGAGATTCGTACCGCGATCGACGACTTCAACAGCGGCCGCTTCGGCCAGATGCCGGCATGACGGACAGGCCCCGCGCAATGCGGGGCCTTTTTTGTGCGCGGGCAGTCGGTCGCGCCGCGGGTGCGCTTCGAGGCATAATCGTCGATTGCCGCGCGCCGGCCGGCGCGCCCGAATCAGGACCGACCATGAACGCATCCGCTGCATCCCCGAGCGCCGCCGATCTCGACTGGCGCTGGAAGTCCTTCGACGCGCTGACGGCGCGCGAAGTCTATTCGATCCTCGAAGCGCGCAGCGCGGTATTCGTCGTCGAGCAGAACTGCGTGTATCGCGACATCGACGATGCGGATCAGGCCGCATGGCACCTGGCCGCCTTCGATCCGGCAGGCCGCCTGGCCGGCTATCTGCGCGTGCTGCTGCCCGATGCGCAGCACACCGACGTCCGCATCGGCCGCGTGCTGACGACCGCCGCGTTTCGCGGCGCAGGTCTCGGCAACGGGCTGCTGTCGCGCGCGCTCGAGCATATCCGTGCGCAGTGGCCGGATACGCCGGTGAGCCTGCATGCGCAGGCCCACTTGCAGCGTTTTTACGGGGCATTCGGCTTCGCGCCGAGTTCGGACGTGCACGACGAGGACGGCATCCCGCACGTGTGGATGAGCAGCGCACGCGCGTAATGCGATGCGCCGCGCCGCGCGGCAGTCAGTGCGCGGCGTGCGCGACCGGCGGCCGGGCTGCGCGCTGTGCCGCGGCCCGTTCATCGATCAGGCGGCCGCGCGCGGACAGCCGCAGCCAGTGGCGCAGCGCGATCAGCGCGCCGATCACGCTCATCATCGAGCCGGGAATCCACAGCAGCAGGCCGCCGATCTGCTGGTCACGCAGCGGGTTCAGCCATGTGAACGCACGGCCGCAGATCGAATAGATCGGATACAGCTCGTGCGGCGTGAAGAAGATCAGCGCGCCGAGCGCGATCTGCGGCGGAATCGCCGCGACGACGATCAGGATCCGGCGGCCCGGCGACAACCGCGCGGGCGGCGCGGGACGCGGATCGACGACGAGCCACCAGAACAGCAGCCCGTCGATCACCATGCTCCAGTTCATCACGCGATAGAGACGCCAGTCGAGCATCGCGATGAAGTGAATCGGCGACAGCAGCCAGAAATAGATCAGCCCGACGAACAGCACGACCGCGACGACGGGATGGAACACCACGTCGAGCGTCGCGCGCACGGGCGCCCACGCGAGCGCGGGGCGCACGAAACGCTGCCGCCAGCGGAACGGAATGCCCGCGCGCATCGCGGCGCCCGGATACGACAGCGCGATGAAGAACGGCCCGAGGTGGTGCAGCACCAGATGCTGCGCGCGGTGCAGGAAGAATTCGTGCTCGAAGAAATAGTCGAGCCGCGTATGCAGCGCGATGTAGAGCGCCGTCAGCCCGAACCAGAACGATAACTGCCGCAGCGGCGACACCTTCGCCTTCTTCACGCCGCGTGCGAACAGCACGGCGGCGGTCAGCACCGCGATCACCACGGTGGGCGACGGTTCCCACGGATCGAGCCAGTACAGGAGGTTCATCGCGCGCGCATCACTTCGCCTGGGCCGGCGATTTCACGGCGAACGGCGCATCGATCGTTTCGCCGTCGGAGAACTTCAGGCGCAGGTGTACGGTGTCGCCCGGCTTGATCGCGTGCTTCGGCTCCTCGAGCATGAAGTGGTAGCCGCCCGGCGCGATGTCGACCTTGCCGCGCGCGGGGATCGTCAGCTTGTCGACCATTTCCATTTTCTGCGTCGAGCCGTTCGAGACGGTCTGGTGCAGCATCGCCATCCCGTAGTCGGGGCTGTCGACGTCGACGAGATCGACCGGCTTGTCGCTCGTATTCACGAGCGTCACGTAGCCGCCGGCCGGCAGCTTGTTCGGCAGCCAGCGCACCCAGGCGTTCTGCGCGGTGATCGCGCCGGCGGCATACGCATGGGCGCCTGCGCACAGCGCGGCGAGGAGGGCGAGCGTCTTGAGGGGCGTTGTCGTTTTCATGTCGGGATGCATTCAGGTAGTGGGGGCGGTGTCGATGATCCGGCGCAGATCGGCGGCGATGGCGTCGGGCGAGTCGCGGTCGGTCGCAAGCAGGCGGGCGCGGCCGCGCGCGTCGAAGATGTAGACGGCCGAGCTGTGCGTGACTTCGTAGCCGCCGGACGGATCGCGTTTTTCCATCTGGTAGGCGACGCGATAGCGCTTCGCGAGCGATTCGATCTGGCGGTCGGTGCCGGTCAGGCCGCGCGCATGCGCGGCGTCGAACGCGGCGACATACGATTGCATTGCCTGCGGCGTGTCGCGGGCAGGGTCGACCGAGACGAACAGGATGCGCACGTTGTCGGCCTGCGGGCCGAGCTTCGCCAGCACTTCCATCAGCCGCGCCATCGTTTCGGGGCAGACATCGGGGCAGTGCGTGTAGCCGAAGTAGACGAGCGCGACCTGGCCGTGGAACGCATCGGCGTCGACGGGGTGGCCGTCGCCGCCCGTCAGCGTGAACGACAGGTCGGGCAGGTGGCCGGTAACGTTGGTCAGGTTCCAGCGCGGCTCGTCGTGCGTGCACGCGGCGAGCGCCACGGCGGCGGCGAGGGCCGCGGCCGTGCGGATGAGGCGGGAGAAGCGCCGGTGCGGCGTGGTGCAGGCAGACGACATCCTGGGGCTCGATCGGACGGAATGGTGGCCGGCCGGCGCGGCGCCATGCGTCGCGCGGCAGGCGGTTGCGACTGTAGCGCAATTCGCGCGCCCGCGTCCTTTCGAAACCCGTACGCCGCGAACGAGCGGGGCAATATGTCGCAGTTGACGCGCGCGGCGGCGTGACGCCAGCGCCGCACCGGTTTCGCCCATCTCGATGCGCAGGCGCGGTAAGATGCGCACAATTCCATTCGCGCAGCGGCCGCCCGGCGTTTGCCGGCCGGCCCTCATACTATCGAATCGATGCAATCCGTTCCGGCTTCCCTGTCCCTGACCGACACCGCGTTCTTCTTCGACTTCGACGGCACGCTCGTCGAACTGGCGCCGACGCCCGACAGCATTCATGTTCCGCCGTCGCTGTTGACGCTGCTCGACGCGTTGCAGCGCCGCTCGCACGGCGCGGTCGCGATCGTGTCCGGGCGCGGCATCGACAACATCGACACGTTCCTGAAGATGCCCGGCATGCCGATCGCCGGCCTGCACGGCGCGGAGCGCCGCGATGCGAACGGCGACACGCAGCGCATCGGCTTCAACGACGAACGCCTGCTGCGCATCGAGCGCGAGCTGGCGGCCGTCGTCGACCGTCATCCGGGCATGCTGCTCGAAATCAAGGGCGCGGCCGTCGCGCTGCACTACCGCAACGCGCCCGAGCGCGAGGCGACGGCGCGCGCGGCCACCGAGCGCCTCGTCGCCGACTATGCCGATGCGTATGTGCTGCAGCCGGGCAAGATGGTGTTCGAGATCAAGCCGAAAGGCGTCGACAAGGGGCGCGCGCTCGCCGCGTTCCTCGACGAGCCGCCGTTTGCCGGCCGTGTGCCGGTGTTCGCGGGCGACGACCTGACCGACGAGAAGGGCTTCGCGGTGGTCAACGCGCGCGGGGGGCTGTCGATCAAGATCGGCGCGGGCGAGACGTCCGCCCGCACGCGGCTCGATTCGGTCGACGCGCTGCATGAGCAAATCGCGCGCTGGCTCGGTGCGGAGCAGCCGGACGCATGAGTCGCCTCATCATTGTTTCAAACCGCGTCGCGCCGATTTCGGAAGGCGAACCGGCGGCGGGCGGTCTTGCGATCGGTGTCTACGATGCGCTGAAGGAGACGGGCGGCATGTGGTTCGGCTGGAGCGGCGAGGTCGTCGCGTCCGGCGCACCGCAGATCCGCGTCGAGGAGCACGGGCCGGTCACGTTCGCGACCATCGGCCTGTCGCGGCGCGATTACGACCAGTATTACCGCGGCTTCTCGAACGCGACGCTGTGGCCCGCGTTTCACTACCGCACCGACCTGATCCAGTACGACCGTCACGAGTTCGAAGGCTATGGCCGCGTGAACGTGTGGCTCGCCCAGCAGCTCGTGCCGCTGCTGCAGGACGACGACGTGATCTGGGTGCACGACTATCACCTGATCCCGTTCGCGCGCGCGCTGCGCGCGGCCGGCGTGAAGAACCGCATCGGCTTCTTCCTGCACATCCCGTTTCCGGCTGCGCAGGTGCTCGTCAGCGTGCCGCCGCATCGCGACCTCGTCGAGTCGCTGTGCGCGTTCGACCTGCTCGGCTTCCAGACCGAGCCCGACCTGCGCGCGTTCTGCGACTACGTCGAGTCGGAAGCGGACGGCGCGATCGAGCGCAACGGCCACCTGGCGACGGTGCGCGCATTCGGCCGGACGCTGCGCGCGGCCGCCTATCCGATCGGCGTGCATCCGGACGAGATCGCATCGCTCGCGCAGGCCGGCGAGCACGGCAAGGCGGTGCGCACGCTCGCGACGTCGCTGCGCGGCCGCAAGCTGATCATGAGCGTCGACCGGCTCGATTACTCGAAGGGGCTCGTCGAGCGCTTCCGCGCGTTCGAGAAGCTGCTCGAGCACGAGCCGTCGCATCGCAATCGCGTGTCGTTCCTGCAGATCGCGCCGTCGACGCGCGCGGAGCTGCGCGCGTACCAGGACATTCGCCTGCAGCTCGAAGGGGAGTCGGGGCGCATCAACGGACGCTTCGCCGAGCTCGACTGGGCGCCGATCCTCTATATCCATCGCCAGTACGACCGCCAGCTGCTCGCTGCGCTGTACCGGCTCGCGCGGGTCGGCTACGTGACGCCGCTGCGCGACGGGATGAACCTCGTCGCGAAGGAATACGTATCCGCGCAGAACCCGGAGGACCCGGGCGTGCTCGTGCTGTCGCGCTTCGCCGGCGCCGCACGCGAGCTGACGGGGGCGCTGATCGTCAATCCGATCGATATCGACGGGATGGCCGATGCGCTGTCGCAGGCGCTGACGATGCCGCTCGCCGAGCGGCGCGCGCGTTATACGGACATGATCGCGCAGCTTCGCGAGAACAACGTGTCGGTGTGGCGCGACAACTTCCTGCGCGATCTGCAGCACGCGTAAACGGCGGGTCATCGAGCAATAAAAAAGCCGCAGTGCGTGAAGCACTGCGGCTTTTTTTTGTCGGCTGCAGCCGAGGTGTCAGGCCACGCGTTCGCCGGTCGGCGTGCTGCCGTCCGGTGCGGGGTGATGGCGGCCGTGCTGTTTCGCGAGCAGGTCGCGGTACAGGCCCGGGCGGTTGCGCAGCACGTCGGGCGGGCCGTCGTCGATCACCTTGCCGTTGTTCATCACGATGATCCGGTCGAAGTTGCGCAGTGTCGACAGGCGGTGGGCGATCGCGATCACCGTGCGGCCGACCATCAGGCGGTCGAGCGCGCTCTGGATCGCTTCCTCGGATGCGCTGTCGAGCGCGGAGGTCGCTTCGTCGAGCAGCAGGATCGGCGCATCCTTCAGGATCGCGCGCGCGATCGCGATGCGCTGGCGCTGGCCGCCCGACAGCTTGACGCCGCGGTCGCCGACGATCGTGTCATAGCCTTCGGGCATCGCTTCGATGAATTCCGCGCAGCGCGCGTCGCGCGCGGCCGCGAGCACTTCGTCGCGGGTCGCGTCGGGGCGGCCGTACGCGATGTTGTCGTAGATCGTCCGGTGCAGCAGCGAGATGTCCTGCGGCACGAGCGCGATCGCCTGGCGCAGGCTGTCCTGCGTGATCGTCTTCACGTCCTGGCCGTCGACCTGCACGGCGCCGTCCTGCGTGTCGTAGAAGCGCTGCAGCAGCGCGAGCACGGTCGACTTGCCGGCGCCCGACTTGCCGATCAGGCCGACGCGCTGGCCCGGCTCGATATGGAGGTCGAAGTGGTCGAGGATCGCGCGGCGGTGCGGATACGCGAACGTCACGCGCTCGAAATCGACGCGGCCGCCCTTGGCCGACAGCGGCTGCGCGTCGGAGCGGTCAGGCATCCCGTGCGGCTCGAGCAGCGTCTTGACGGCTTCGGACAGGCGCGCGATGTGCTGCGTGACGTCGACGAGCGCGACCGCGAGATCGCGCGTGCCGTGCAGGATCGTGAAGCCGAGCGAGCTGACGAGCACGATGTCGCCCGACGTTGCGCGGCCCTGGTCCCACAGCCACAGCGCCCAGCCGAGCAGGCCGGCGGACAACATCGCGGTGATCACCGCGTGCAGCAGGCGCAGCTTCTCGAGATAGAGCAGGCTCTGCTGGCGCGCATCCATCTCGGCCTTGACCGTCGCGCCGAAGCGCTTCTGCTCGCGCAGCGTCATCCCGAACGCCCGCACGAGGCCCATGTTGCCGATCACGTCGACGAGCTCGCCGTCGACCGCCGCGGCCTTCGCCGCGAACGCGTGGTGGCGGGCCGAGCCGCGCCCGGCGAGCTTGAACAGGATGACGGACAGCACGGCCGAACAGCCGAGCAGGCCGGCGGCCATCATCGGATTGACGACGATGATCATCAGGATCGCGCCCATCACCGCGATGCACGGCGGCAGCACGTTCCACGCCATCGTGTTCTCCGACGTGTAGACGGCGTTCGACGTGGCCGTGATGCGGCTCGCCAGCGTGCCGGGCTGCTTTTCGGCGTAGTAGGTGGGCGAATGGCCGATCAGGTACTGGAACAGGTCGCGCCGCAGGTCGCCGGTGACCGCGACGAACGTGTGCGCGGCGAACCAGCCGCCGACGCGCCACAGCAGGTTGTCGGCCGCAATCAGCCCGACGAGCAGCGCGAACGCGCTCCACAGCGGGCCGGGGTGATGCCGCCCGGTCGCCAGCACGTCGATCAGGTGCTTGATCGCGTATTGCGAGCCGAGCGCGCAGCCGACGGCGGCCAGCACGCTGAAGAGCACGATCAGGTGGGCGACGGGGTGCAGGCGGATGTAGCGGAACAGGAACGCGATCGGTCGATGCGCGTAGCTCGACAGCTTCGCGTTGTGGGCGTTGCGCTGGGCAGGGGTGAGAGATTCCAAAATATGCGTGCGGTGATTCGGTGAGTGAGCGTGGCGGCTGGATCGCAGGCCGGCGTTCGCCCGGACTGAATAATCCGGCATTGTAAACAAGCCCGCGTGTCGCGCTGCGCGAATCTTGCCTTGGCCAGGGGCTCGCGGTCGATTTTGAGATAAAATCCGGCATCCCGTCCTGCCTCATGTGCCGGAATCACGCTGCCGGCGGTCACGGGGTCAAGGAATGCCAAAAGGGCCTTCCACTCTAGAACGGACACCCAAGTCCGCGGGTTGCAAAGTGTTGCACCTTTGTAACAAAGTAAAGTGTTTGAAATGTTGTGCGCCGTATCGGGATTAACCCTAGATAATCGGCTCCGGGTTCGATTCCAGGTTTTTACGAACCCCTGTCAACGGGTCTTCGTTTCAAACGTTCTATGCCTGTCGCGTCGCCGACGCTCCTTGAGCAGCGCGGGTTCGACGCCCCCGGCAGGCTGATTCGTCCGATCTTCGGACGACACGCATCCAGCCCGGACCGCCGGCAGGTTGCCGACCCATACCTGGTTTTTAGCCGATTTTTTAGGAGTTACGCATGCGAATCGCCCAAATCGCTCCGTTGCACGAAGCGGTGCCCCCGAAACTGTACGGTGGTACCGAGCGAGTGGTGTCCTACCTCACCGAAGCACTCGTCGAGATGGGGCATGACGTCACGCTCTTCGCGAGCGGCGATTCGCAGACCTCCGCGAAGCTCGAAGCCTGCTGGCCGCAGGCGCTGCGCCTCGACCCGACGATCCGCGACGTGATGGCCCCGCACATGCTGCTCCTCGAGCAGGTGCGCCGCCGCGCGGAAGAGTTCGATGTCCTGCACTGCCACATCGACTACTACCCGTTCTCGCTGTTCTCGCGCCAGCCGGTCCCGCATCTGACGACGATGCACGGCCGTCTCGACCTGCCGGAACTGCAGCCGATCTTCAACGCATTCAGCGACGTGCCGGTCGTGTCGATCTCCGACAACCAGCGCATCCCGCTGCCGCAGGCGAACTGGCTGTCGACCGTCTACCACGGCCTGCCGGAAAACCTGCTGACGCCGATCCCGAACGTCAAGCCGAGCTACCTCGCGTTCCTGGGCCGCATCTCGCCGGAGAAGCGCGTCGACACGGCGATCCGCATCGCCGAGCAGGCCGGCCTGCCGATCAAGATCGCCGCGAAGCTCGACAAGGCTGACCGCGCGTACTACGAAGAGAAGATCAAGCCGCTGTTCGCGCTGCCGCACGTCGAGTACATCGGTGAAATCAGCGAGTCCGAAAAGACCGAATTCCTCGGCAACGCGCACGCGCTGCTGTTCCCGATCGACTGGCCGGAGCCCTTCGGCCTGGTGATGATCGAGGCGATGGCTTGCGGCACGCCGGTGATCGCATTCAAGCGCGGCTCGGTGCCGGAAGTGATCGACAACGGCGTGTCGGGCTTCGTCGTCGAAGACGAGCTGTCGGCCGTTGCCGCGCTCAAGCGCCTCGATACGCTGCCGCGCGAGAAGGTCCGCGCCGCGTTCGAAGCCCGCTTCTCGTCGAAGGTGATGGCGCAGAACTACGTGAAGGGCTACGAGGAGCTGCTGCGCCAGAAGCGCCGCACGGTGCTCCGCGAAGTCAACGCAAGCTGATTGCGGGCCGCCGCCGCGCTGCGGCGCGCGGCTTGCCATCGACGCCCCGTCCGGGTTCCCGGCGGGGCGTTGTCACATCCACGGCGCGGATCTGTTGTATTCTCGCCGCGCCCGACGCCGCGAACGGCCCCCGAAGCGGCCCGGCAGGGCATCCGTCCGTCTGTCCAGACGGTAATGTCCCTATAATGGCCGTGCCGTGAAATCCGGCCCCGCACGAATATCCAGAGGAGAGCAGTCTTGGCGAGAACGAAATCCACGCGCGCAGCGCCGGCCCCCGGCGCCGGTGTGATCTTCGCGTTGCGTGCGATCGGTCTCGTGCTGCTCGCGCGCTGGCTGTTCTCGATGTCCCAGATGGGCTATCGCTCGTCGCTGTCGGCGATGGTGTCGTCGCCCTGGGCGTTCATCTACCTGCTGCTGATCTTCCTGCTGCTCGCATTGCCGGGCGCCGTCGCGCGCGCCGAACGGCCGTTCCATCCGCTGCCGCAATGGCTGCGCCAGGCGCTACGCGTCTTCGCGCTGATCGGTTTCCTGTTCGCGGTCTGGTCGATCGGCATGTTCGTCTGGGTGGACGGCTGGCGCCTCGCGCTGCATGCGGTGACGGCGACCAACGGCTGGCTCGTCGCCGCACCGGCGCTTTATGCGGCGATCGTCTGGATCTGCCGCCCGCGGCCGCTGTGGCGGACCAACGTGGCCGCCCGCCGCTTCGCGGTCGGCCGTTATGCGATTTCGCTCGACGTGCTGACGCGCACCGCGATCGTGTGGATGGAAAGCCGCAAGGTCGGCCAGTACGATGCGCGCGAGCTGTCGGTGCGCTGGCCCGGCCGCGCGGCGCCTGCCGCAGGCGACGTTGCAGCGGACGCGCAGCCGGCCGTCGTGCCGCCGCGCCGCGGCAGCTTCTTCAATCGGCCGAAGGTCGAACTGCTGTGGGATTCGCCGGCGGCCGTCGGCCATAACCGGCAGATCGTCATGCGTGCGCCGCTCGCGACCGAAGGCGATCGCGTCGCGGTGCTCGCGCTCGACGCCGCGCTCAAGCAGATCGTCTGACAAGTCCCGCGCACGGCATGCGGGCGACAAGGAGGCGTGATGATCGTCCGCTGGTTGCTGGCTGCCATTCACCTGAGTGCGTTCGGCGTCGCGTTTGCCGCGATTGCGGGGCGTAACCGCGCGTTGCGCCGGCTCATCGCGTCGGCGCAGGCGGCCGACTTGCCGGGCGTATTCAAGGCGGATGCCGCGTGGGGGCTATCGGCACTCATGCTGATCGCGACGGGCCTGATGCGCGCGTTCGGCGGTTTCGAGAAGGGCGCCGCGTACTACCTGCACGAACCGCTCTTTCACCTGAAGATGACCGCGCTCGTGGTGCTCCTGCTGCTCGAGGTCGTGCCGATGCTCGGGCTGATCCGGTGGCGCATTGCAACGCGTCAGCAGCGGATGCCCGATCTCGGCCGTGGGCGCACCTATGTGCGGATCGGCCATTGGCAGGCGGTGCTGGTGATCGTCATCGTGTTCGCCGCGTCGGGGATGGCGCGGGGGATTGGGGCGGCCGGCTAGGCCTGGCCGGGTAGGTGCGGCCGGCTAGGTCCGGCCCAGGCTCGACCGGGCGACCCTGCCGCCCGGCCGCACCCGCACTCAGCGCACGAGGCAGGGGCGCTTGTTGTTGAAGGTCCAGCCCGGAATCAGATACTGCATCGCCGCCGCGTCATCGCGGGCGCCGAGCCCGTGCTGCTTGTACAGCTCGTGTGCGACCGCGACGGCATCCATGTCGATATCGATGCCGAGCCCCGGCCGTTTCGGCACTTCCACCAGTCCGTTCTCGATCTTCAGCGGTTCGCGCGTCAGCCGCTCGCCGTCCTGCCAGATCCAGTGCGTGTCGATCGCGGTGACCTGGCCGGGTGCCGCGGCCGCGACGTGCGTGAACATCGCGAGCGACACGTCGAAGTGGTTGTTCGAATGCGAACCCCACGTGAGGCCCCAGTCGCGGCACATCTGCGCGACGCGCACCGAACCCTGCATCGTCCAGAAGTGCGGGTCGGCGAGCGGGATGTCGACGGCCTGCAACTGCACCGCGTGACCCATTTGCCGCCAGTCGGTCGCAATCATGTTGGTGGCGGTCGGCAGCCCGGTCGCGCGGCGGAATTCGGCCATCACCTCGCGGCCCGAGTAGCCGTTCTCCGCGCCGCACGGATCTTCCGCGTACGCGAGCACGTGATGCTGGTCGCGGCACAGCCGCACGGCCTCGTCGAGCGACCACGCGCCGTTCGGGTCGAGCGTCACGCGCGCGTCGGGGAAGCGCTCGGCGAGCGCCGTCACGGCCTCGATCTCGCTCGCGCCTTCGAATACGCCGCCCTTCAGCTTGAAGTCGTTGAAACCGTAGCGCGCATGCGCGGCCTCGGCCAGCCGCACGACGGCCTCGGGCGTCAGCGCGGCTTCGTCGCGCACGCGCGTCCAGTCGTCGGTCGCGCCGCTGCCGTCGCGGTAGGCGAGCGCGGTCTTCGTGCGGTCGCCGATGTAGAACAGGTAGCCGAGCATTTCGACGCGCTCGCGCTGCTGGCCCTCGCCGAGCAGCGCGGCGACCGGCACGCCGAGATGCTGGCCGAGCAGGTCGAGCAGCGCGGCTTCGAGCGCGGTGACCGCGTGGATCGTCGTGCGCAGGTCGAAGGTCTGCAGCCCGCGGCCGCTCGCGTCACGATCGGCGAAGGTGCGCCGCACGTCGTTGAGCACCGCGTGGTAATTGCCGACCGGCTGGCCGACGACGAGCGCGCGCGCATCGTCGAGCGTGCGGCGGATGCTTTCGCCGCCCGGGACTTCGCCGACGCCGGTGCGGCCCGCGCTGTCCTTCAGGATCACGAGGTTGCGGGTGAAGAACGGGCCGTGTGCGCCGCTCAGGTTGAGCAGCATGCTGTCGTGGCCGGCGACCGGAATCGCTTGCAGGTCGACGATGCGCGGCGTGTCGTGGGAGGGCGAGGCAGTGACGGCGTTCATGGGCGGCGATGGCGAAAGGGTGGGCAATGCCGTGCGGCAAAAGCTTTGCCGCGCGCGACGGGAGGTGCGATCATTCGACAACCGACATGCGCGGCGCGCAAGCCCCGCAGGTCGACGCAACCCGAAACGGGGTGGGAGCGACAACCTGACCAGTGCAGCGCGGAACGCGAACGCTGGCTGATCGTCAAGCATGGGACCAGGCGTTGCAGGCGTGCTCGCTTGAGTCGACAGGAGATCCGTGTTTCGATCATCAGTCGTCGGATGACTTGTGACGCAGTATAATGAATCATCGGCTTTCGCTCAAACCCCGCGTAAACCCTCGGCTCACATTACGATCATTCAAAAAGGAACCGGCCTCATGTCCGTGCCTACGCTTCCCGCAGCGCCGCGCCGTCGCGCACGCAGCCTCGCACAAGATGTCGTCGACGCGCTGACCGCGCAGATCGAAAACGGCACGCTGCGTCCCGGCGACAAGCTGCCGACCGAAACCGAAGTCATGGCGGCGCAGGGGGTGAGCCGGACGGTCGTGCGCGAGGCGATCTCGCGGATGCAGGCGAGCGGCCTCATCGAGACGCGCCACGGCATCGGCAGCTTCGTGCTGGAGCCCTCGCGCCGCCAGACGCTCGGCATCGACCCGGCGACGATCACGACGCTGCGCGACGTGCTCGCGGTGCTGGAACTGCGCATCAGCCTCGAGAGCGAATGCGCGAGCCTGGCCGCGCAGCGCGCGAACGATACCGACCTGGCCGCGCTGCGGCGCGCGCTCGACGCGATCGCATCGGGGGCGGGCGGCGGCCGCGACACGGCGCAGCTCGACTTCCAGTTCCACCTGCAGATCGCGCAGTCCACCGGCAACCGCTATTTCGTCGACATCATGACGCAGCTCGGCACGTCGATCATTCCGCGCACGCGCGTGAATTCGGCCCGCTTTGCCGGCGACGATCTGGAGCGCTACGTCGGCCGGCTGAACCACGAGCACGAGGATATCTACGAGGCGATCGCACGCCACGACCCGGAAGCGGCACGTGCCGCGATGCGCACGCACCTCACCAACAGCCGCGAGCGGCTGCGCCGCGCGCACGAGGCGGCCGAGGCCGAGGCCGGCTGACGCACCGGGCGGCGCGGTCCACGGTGCCGCCGGCCCGGTCGAATCTCCTCAACATCAGTCGTCATACAAGATCGATCTCCATTCGTCGATCGCCGGGGCCGGGCGGCGTGGCCGCCGCCGGCCGCCGGCCGCCGGCACCGCCGATCAGCCTCCCTTCGTCGTGATCGTCTTCCACGCGCCGCTCTTCACCTGGTACAGCGTCGACATCCCGCTCTTCAGCGAGCCGTCGCTCGCGAACGAGATGCGGCCGGTGACACCTTCGAAGTCGATCTTCTTCAGCGCCGGGCGATAGACCTTCGGGTCGGTCGAGCCGGCCGCCTGCATCGCCTTGATCGCCGCCCACGCCGCGTCGTAGCCGAACTGCGCGTACGACAGCACGTCGACGCCGAAGCGCTTCTTGAAGCGCGCCTCGAAATCCTTCCCTTGCGGCAGCTCGTCGAGCGGCCGGCCGTATTCCCACGCCATCGCGCCTTCGGCGGCCGGGCCCGCGATCTTGATGAACTCGTTGTCCTTCACGCCGCCGCCGCCGACGAACTGCGCGTTCAGCCCAAGCTGGCGCATCTGCTTGATGAAGTTCGCGGCGAGCGAATCGAGGCCGCCGAAGAAGATCAGGTCGGGGTTCTTCGCCTTCAGGCTCGTGATCTGCGCGCGGAAGTCGACCGCCTGGTTGCTGGTGAATTCGCGGCCGATGAGGTTGCCGCCCGCGGCCTTCACGGCCTTCTCGAACTCGTCGGCTTCGCCCTGGCCGAACGCGGTGCGGTCGTCGATGATCGCGATGCGCTTCGCCTTCGTCACGTCGACCGCATACTTGCCCGCGTTGCCGGCGTTCTGGCCGTCGGTCGCGATCACCATGAACATGTTCGCGAGCCCGCGCGCGGTGAGCGTCGGGTTGGTCGCGGCCGGGTCGATCACCGGGATGCCGGCCTTGTCGTAGACGACCGACGCCGGAATCGTCGTCCCCGAGTTGAAGTGGCCGACCACGACCGACACATTCTGGTCGACGAGCGCCTGCGCGGCCTGCACGCCGATGCGCGGGTCGGCCTGGTCGTCCTGCACGACGAGGTTGAAGTGGGCAGGCTTGCCGGCGATCTGCACCTTCTGCGCGGCGGCGTCATCGAGCGCGAGCTGCACGCCGTTCTGCAGGTCCTTGCCGTAACCGGCGTTCACGCCGGTGAGCGGCGCGGCGAAGCCGACCTTCACGTCGGTCGTATCGGCGGCCTGGGCGGCCTGTTGCGAGAGGAGGGCAAGCGCGGATGCAATCGACACCGACAGCAGGGAATGACGGAATTTCATGTTGTTCCTCTTGTTCGACACCTGCGAGTAAGTACCGCATGCGCCCGGGCGGGCCGGGTGCGTGCGACGGGCGGGCGGTTCGACCGCTTCTCGGAATCGGGCGGGGAGGTCGGCATCGTTATCCTCGGAAGAATCTCCCGTCAGGCGCCGCGAAGAAGCGCCCCGATCGCCTCGATTTATAGGTCGCCGATATGCCCGGGTCTTGGCAATTCGCCGCGCATTCGGTGCGGATTTGCGCATAGCTTCCGCGCGTGCGGCGGCAGCCGGTATCGGGAGTTTCCCGTCGCGAACGGAGCGGGCGGAGAGGAGGGGGAAACAGGGAGGCGGCGCGGCCCGCCGGGGCCGCGCCGCGCACGCGACGCCGTCAGTCGGACAGGGCGTCCGATGCGGCTTCGGCTTCGGCATCGTCGTGCGATGCGTGCGTGCGGATCAGCGGATCGCTGGTGCTCGGGCGGCCGGTTTCGACGTGACCCGCGAAGCGACGCAGGAAGCCGAGCAGGCGGCCGTCGCTGACGGTCAGGTCGTACCAGCCGTGGCTGCCGCGCAGATCCCAGTAGTCGTCGACCTGCTGGCCCGGCGCGAGGTCGAACGTGCGCGCGCGGCCGTGGCCGTACGCGTTCGTGACCTTGAGCCGCACGGCCTTGTGGCCGCGGTTCATCAGGCGCAGCGTGATGTTGCCGTTCGCGACGTCGTAGCCGTAGATCACCTCGGGGTTCACGTTCGCGCTGCCGACGCCGGTCGCGAACGGGCCGCGGAAATGGCAGTAGAAGCCGTTCGGGCCGTACACGTCGAGGTCGTACAGGCCGAGCGACGCCGCGGCGCTCCACGTGTCGGCGATCCGCTTGCCGGCTTCGACGGTGTACGCCCACGGGCCGTCGAGGCGATTGCGCGACTGCACCTGGAACGCGGCGCCTGCCCGACCCGTGTTCGCGAAGGTCAGCCGGAACAGGCCGTTCACCGATTCGACGCGGCCGTGCACGAACAGCTCGTACGGCAGCGCGCGTGCCGGACGCAGCCCGGCCTCCTGCTTCGGCAGCTTCTGCAGCACCGGCGGCACGGGGATGTAGTCGGGATGGCGCAGGCGGTCGGGCGGCGCATAGCCGCTCGTGTCCGGCAGCGTCGGCCAGCCGGCGTCGGCCGTCGCGAAATCGAACGCGGCGGTCAGGTCGCCGCACACCGCGCGGCGCCACGGCGAGATGTTGCCGGCCTTGACCGGGTATTGCGCGCCGAAACGTGCCTCGATGAATTGCAGCAGCGACGTGTGATCGTACGTCTGCGAGCAGACCCAGCCGCCCTTCGTCCACGGCGACACGACGAGCATCGGCACGCGCGGCCCGAGCCCGTACGGGCCGGCCATGTGCGATGCGTTGCCGGGGAACACCTCGTTGGTGGTCGCGACCGTCGACAGCCCGTTGTCGCGCGACTGCGGCGCGAACGGCGGCGGCACGTGGTCGAAGAAGCCGTCGTTTTCGTCGTACGTGATGAAGAGCGCGGTCTTGCTCCATACCTCCGGATTCGACACGAGTGCCTGCAGCACCTGCTCGATGTACCACGCGCCGTAGTTCGCCGGCCAGTTCGGATGCTCGGAATACGCTTCCGGCGCGCAGATCCACGACACCTGCGGCAGCGTGCCGTTCTTCACGTCCTGCTGCAGGATGTCGAACAGCGTGCCGCCCGCGCTGATGTTGGTGCCGGTGCGTGCCTTGTCGTACAGCGGCGTGCCGGGCAGCGCGTTGCGGTACTGGTTGAAGTAGAGCAGCGAGTTGTCGCCGTAGTTGCCGATGTACGGGTTCTGCGTCCAGCCCCACGACCCGGCGGCGTTCAGTCCGGTGCCGACGTCCTGGTAGATCTTCCACGACACGCCGGCGTTTTCCAGCACTTCCGGATAGGTCGTCCAGCCGTAGCCCGCTTCCTCGTTGCCGAGCACCGGGCCGCCGCCCGTGCCGTCGTTGCCGACGTAACCCGTCCACATGTAGTAGCGGTTCGGGTCGGTCGAGCTCGGGATCGCGCAGTGGTACGCGTCGCAGATCGTGAACGCGTCGGCGAGCTGGTAGTGGAACGGGATGTCGTCGCGCTTCAGGTACGCCATCGTCGTGGTGCCCTTGTTCGGCACCCACTGGTCGTAGCGGCCCTTGTTCCACGCGGCGTGCATGTCCTGCCAGCCGTGCGGCAGGTCCTGCAGGAACTGCAGGCCGAGCTTGTCCGCGCCCGGGTGGAACGGCAGCAACTCGGCCGGGCCGACCGGCTGGTGGAACACCGACTTGCCGTTCGCGAGGCGCAGCGGACGCGGGTCACCGAAGCCGCGGACACCGCGCATCGTGCCGAAGTAGTGGTCGAACGAGCGGTTCTCCTGCATCAGGATCACGATGTGTTCGATATCGCGGATGGTGCCGGTGCGGCGGTTCGCGGGAATCGCAAGCGCATCGCGAATCACGGGGGGGAACAGGTTCAGCGCGGCGGCACCGGCAGTGCCGGCAGCGACGCGCAGGAAGTCACGACGGTTCGATCGGGTCATGGTCGTTATCGTGCGGTAAAGGGGGGAGCCGATTGGCAGGACCTGCTGGAAGGGCGCGCCCGGGTCGCAGGATGCGGCTGCGCCGGGTGGTGCCGCCGCGAGCATAGCGGGGAATCGGTGTCATTCATGTGAAGTCCGGAAACGTTTGCATCCGCATCAAAGCGATATCGAAGCGGCGTCGGGGTGCAGGTCGCGGGCGGTCGCGGTGCGGCAGGGATGACGCGGGAAAGCGATGCGGCGCGGGATGCGCGCCGGTGAAGCGGAGGGCGATGCGGGCGTGTCAGGCGTCCGTGACCCACGCGCCGAACCATTCGCTCGGGCGCGCGATTTCGTCCTGCGCGGCGACGAGTTCGAGCTCGTAGCGGCGCGCATCGTAGGTCGCCTTCACGACCGCATGCACGGCCGCGAGCGTGTGCTCGAACGCCGCGCGCACGGAGTCGCCGCGCAGCCGGCAGGCGACGAAGATCGCGCTGGTCAGGTCGCCGACGCCGACTGGATGGCGCGGAAACGCGTACAGCGGGCGCTGGCCGATCCACGCTTCGGTTTCGGTGACCGCGAGCATGTTGAAACGATCGGCGGGGCTGTTGCGGTCGTGCAGGTGCTTGACGAGGATGATCTGCGGGCCGCGACGGATCAGCCAGCGGCAGGCTTCGACGGCTTCGGCGACGGTTTCGATGCGCCGCCCCGCGAGCTTCTGCAGTTCGGTGTGGTTCGGCGACATGCCGTCCGCGAGCGCCGGCATCTCCTGGACGATGAATTCCTCGACGCCGGGCTCGGGCCGGATGCCGCCCGTCTGGCCCATCGCCGGATCGCAGAAGTACCACGCGTTCGGATTCATCGCCTTCACCGAGCGGACGATCTCGACGGCCGCACGTGCCTGCGGCGGTGAACCGAGGAAGCCGGACAGCACGGCGTCGCAGCGCTTGAGTGCGCCGATCGCGGCGATGCCGTCGACGAGCTGCTCCATCTTCGCGGCATCGATCGCGCTGCCGGCCCAGTGACCGTACTGCATGTGATTCGACAACTGGACGGTATTGAGCGGCCAGACGTTGACGCCGAGGCGCTGCATCGGGAACACGGCCGCACTGTTGCCGGCATGGCCGTAGATGACGTGCGACTGAATGCTGAGGACGTTTTTCATGGGAAGCGCCTGCACGCGTTTCAGGGTCACGTCACACGATACCCGAGTTCGTCGCGCGCGCGGAAGTCGCGCGGCCCCGGAGTGTTGCGCGCCGTCGTCAGCGCGACCGCGTAGAATCGCGGGGCGCGAGACGGCCCGGCCGCCCGCGTGCGTCTCCAATCACCGTGATCGCCATGCTTTCGATTCGCAAGATGTTGTTTGCCGTGCGCGCCGCCGTGCTCGGCGCGGGTGTCGCCGTCGCGTGCGCCGCGCCTGCCGTCGCGGCCGCCGCATCGCCCGCCGGCAACGACGGGCCCGTGTATGGCCCGCGCCTGGAAGGGTTCACCTATCCGGCGCCCGTGCATCTCTACACGTTCGTGTCGCAGCGCGAAACCCTCGAGATGGCCTACCTCGACGTGCAGCCGGCCCACCCGAACGGCCGCACCGTCGTGCTGCTGCACGGGAAGAACTTCTGCGCGGCGACCTGGGAGGACACGATCGGCGTGCTGAGCCGCGCCGGCTATCGCGTGATCGCGCCGGACCAGATCGGCTTCTGCAAGTCGTCGAAGCCCGATCGCTACCAGTACAGCTTCCAGCAGCTCGCACGCAATACGCATGCGCTGCTCGAATCGATGGGGGTGAGGTCGGCGACGGTCGTCGGCCACTCGACGGGCGGGATGCTCGCGATGCGCTACGCGCTGATGTATCCGAAGGCGACCGACCAGCTCGTGCTCGTGAACCCGATCGGCCTCGAGGACTGGAAGGCGCTCGGCGTGCCGCCGCTGCCGGTCGACTACTGGTATGCGCGCGAGCTGAAGACCACGGCCGACGGCATTCGCCGCTACGAGCAGGGCACGTACTACGCGGGCAAGTGGTCGCCGTCGTACGAGCGCTGGGTGCAGATGCTGGCCGGGATGTACCGGGGCGCCGGTCGCGACGCGGTCGCGTGGAACTCCGCGCTGATCTACGACATGATCCTCACGCAACCGGTGGTCTATGAACTCGGCGCGATCCGCGTGCCGACGCTGCTGATGATCGGCGACAAGGATACGACCGCGATCGGCAAGGACGTCTCGCCGCCCGACGTGCATGCGAAGCTCGGCCGCTACCCGGAACTCGCGAAGCGCACGCAGGCGGCGATCCCCGGCGCGCAGCTCGTCGAGTTCCCGGCGCTCGGCCATGCGCCGCAGATCCAGGATCCGGACGCGTTCCACAAGGCGCTGCTCGACGGGCTGGAGGCCGTGCACCCGCAGTGATGCGGGGCCGGCCGCGGGCGGCCCGGGCGTGCGCCGTCAGTGCGCTTCGCCCGCGAGCTCGTCGCGGATCTGCGCGGTCAATTCGAACGAGCGCAGCCGTGCCGCGTGATCGTAGATCTGCGCGGTGACGATCAGCTCGTCGGCTCCCGTCTGCGCGATGCGGTCGCGCAGCTTGTCGCGCACCGTGTCTCGCGAGCCGACGGCCGCGAACGACAGCGAATGCGCAACGGTCGCGAGTTCGAGCTCGTTCGCCTCGAGCACGTCGACCGGCGGCGGCAGCTTGCCCGGCGTGCCGCGCCGCAGATTGATGAACTGCTGCTGCAGCGACGTGAACAGGCGCCGCGCCTCGTCGTCGGTATCGGCGACGAACACGTTGACGCCGACCATCGCATGCGGCTTCGGCCATGCGGCCGACGGCCGGTACTGCGCACGATAGATCTCGAGCGCGCGCATCAGGTAATCCGGCGCGAAGTGCGACGCGAACGCGAACGGCAGCCCGAGCATCGCGGCGAGCTGGGCGCTGAACAGGCTCGAGCCGAGCAGCCACACGGGCACGTCGAGCCCTGCGCCGGGCACCGCGCGCACGCGCTGGCCGGGCACCGGCTCCGCGAAGTAGCGCTGCAGCTCGGCGACATCATCCGGAAACGAGTCGGCGCTGCCGATCAGGTCACGGCGCAGCGCGCGCGACGTGGTCTGGTCGGTGCCGGGCGCGCGGCCGAGGCCGAGGTCGATGCGCCCCGGATACAGCGACGCGAGCGTGCCGAACTGCTCGGCGATCACCAGCGGCGCGTGGTTCGGCAGCATGATGCCGCCCGACCCGACCCGGATCGTCCGCGTGGCGCCCGCGACATGGCCGATCACGACGGCCGTTGCCGCGCTCGCGATGCCGGGCATGTTGTGATGCTCGGCGAGCCAGTAGCGCTGGTAACCCCAGCGTTCCGCGTGCTGCGCGAGATCGACGGTGTTGCGGAATGCCTGGGAGGCGTCGGCGCCGGCCGGAATGGGGGCGAGATCGAGTACGGAAAACGGAGTCATCGGATGGCCTTCGAAAGGGGCGCGCGCGGTGATGCGCTGACGCAACAAATGCCAACGATTTTGCCAAAGGGTTCCGGAACGTGCTGGAGGCGGCCCGATACCCATGCGCGGCTCAGGGGTGCAGGGTCGAATTCGGTGGTCGTTGCAAAAATCAGTCTAATCGCCGATTAATTACCGATCTTTACGTCGATTGGACGTGAATCCGCATCGACGTACAAATTTGCACGAAACGTACGATTTTCAAGACTGCAATACGCCTGCAAACCGCTTACGCTAACGTGAACGCGGGTGCGCCCAAATGGTTCGCCGACTGCACAGCTTTGCCGGAATTGCACCAGTCCGTTTCTCGTAGTGCCAAGCGCGGGGTGCCGCAGGCTGCTAAAATCCGGCGCCTACCCATGTTGTGCCGAAGGTAGCCATACGAATCTTCCCGCATCCCGTCCGGGCGTCGCGCGGAGATGCACCACGCGAAGCCGGGCATGGCCGTATCCGAAGGATGGGTCGAGCCTCCCCCTATATACAGGCGCTGCTGGAACAAGGAGTCGGGTCGTGCCCGCGTTCGTCGTTGTCGGAATACCGAATCACGCTCAATCATGCGCAAGCGTTCTCCATGGCGTTCAGTTCGCCGGGAGGCGTCGCGCATGACGGCCACCGCAACGATGCTCGACTGGCTCCTGATCGTCTTCACGCTGGCCGCCGCCGGCTATGCGCTCGTCGCCGCGTTCGCGCCGCGGCCGCGCACGCCGCGCACGGCCGTGCGCGACGGCTTCGAGCCGGTCAGCGTGCTCAAGCCGCTGTGCGGCGCGGAGCCGCATCTGTACGAAAACCTCGCGACGTTCTGCGAGCAGCGCCATCCGCGGTATGAAGTGCTGTTCGGCGTCGCGTCGGCGGTCGATCCGGCGATTGCCGTGGTCGAACGGCTGCGCGCCGATTATCCCGAGTGCGACATCACGCTCGTGATCGACGCGCGCGTGCATGGCAAGAACCTGAAGGTCAGCAACCTGATCAACCTCGCCGAGCGCGCGAAGTACGGCCGCATCGTGATCGCGGACAGCGACATCGCGGTGAAGCCCGACTACCTGGAGCGCGTGACGGCGCCGCTCGCCGACGTGTCGGTCGGTGTCGTCACGTGCCTGTATCATGCGCGCAGCGTCGGCGGGTTCTGGACGCGGATCGGCGCGCAATTCGTCGACGCATGGTTCGCCCCGTCGGTGCGGATCACGCACCTCGGCCGCTCGAGCCGCTTCGGCTTCGGCGCGACGCTCGCGCTGACGCGCGACACGCTCGACCGGATCGGCGGCTTTCCCGCGCTAAAGGACGAACTGGCCGACGATTTCTGGCTGGCCGAGTTGCCGCGCCGCCTCGGGCGACGCACCGTGCTGTCGGAGGTCGAGGTCGCGACCGACGTGATCGAGCCGTCGTTCGGGCCGCTGTGGCACCGCGAGACGCGCTGGCTGCGCACGATCCGTTCGCTGAACCCGGCCGGCTTCGCGTTCCTGTTCATTACGTTTACCGTGCCGTGGCTCGCGATCGGCGCGGCGCTCGCGCTGCGCCTCGACGGCACCTTCGCCGGCGCGCTGGCGGGCTGGGCGGCCGTGGTGGGCGCGTTCGGGCGGCTGGTGCTGCACGCGCGCGGCGAGGACGGCTGGCGCGCGTTCTGGCGCGACCTGCCGCTCGTCGCGGTGCGCGACACGCTGCTCGCGCTCGAATGGCTCGCGGCCGCGTTCGGCACGCACGTGGTGTGGCGCGGCGCGAGGATGACGGTCGTCGGTGGCGAACGCGCGACGGCGGCAGTGGAAGCAGTGGACGGCCGCTAGGGCCGTTCCGACCGAACCCGGCCCGAGGGCCGAGACGCGCTGCGCGGCGAGGCCGCGCGGCGCGACATGACAGAGAGGCGGGCGCCGGCAGGGCGGCCCGCGGTTTTTTGACTGAATCGTTGTGACGAATCGAACTATGCAGGCTACCGGAGCATTCATGAAAACGCTGTTCTTGCAGGCCCCTTCGTATGACGGCTTCGACGGCGGAGCCGGTTCGCGCTACCAGGCGAAGCGCGAAATCCGTTCCTTCTGGTATCCGACGTGGCTCGCGCAGCCGGCCGCGCTCGTGCCGGGCAGCCGCGTCGTCGACGCACCGGCCGACGGCCTGTCGGTCGAGGAAACGCTGAAGATCGCCAACGACTACGACCTGGTGATCATCCACACGAGCACGCCGTCGTTCCCGACCGACGCGATGTTCGCGCAGGACCTGAAGAAGATGAAGCCGTCGATGCTGGTCGGCATGGTCGGCGCGAAGGTGATGGTCGATCCGCACAACTCGCTCACCGCGAGCGAGGCCATCGACTTCGTGTGCCGCGAGGAATTCGACTACACCTGCAAGGAAATCGCCGAAGGCAAGCCGTTCCCGGAGATCAAGGGCTTGAGCTGGCGCGCGAAGGACGGCTCGATCGAGCACAACGAAGCGCGTCCGATCCTCGAGAACATGGACGAACTGCCGTTCGTCGCGCCCGTCTACAAGCGCGACCTGAAGATCGACAACTACTTCATCGGCTACCTCAACTATCCGTACGTGTCGATCTACACGGGCCGCGGCTGCAAGTCGCGCTGCACCTTCTGCCTGTGGCCGCAGACGGTCAGCGGCCATCGCTACCGCACGCGTTCGGTCGAGAACGTGCTCGCGGAAGCGAAGTGGATCCGCGACAACATGCCGGAAGTGAAGGAACTGATGTTCGACGACGACACCTTCACCGACGACCTGCCGCGCGCGGAAGCCATCGCCATCGGCCTGGGCAAGCTCGGCATCACGTGGTCGTGCAACGCGAAGGCGAACGTGCCGTACAAGACGCTGAAGGTCATGAAGGAAAACGGCCTGCGCCTGCTTTTGGTCGGTTTCGAATCCGGCGACGACCAGATCCTCGTGAACATCAAGAAGGGCGTGCGCACCGATTTCGCGCGCCGCTTCAGCGCGGACTGCAAGAAGCTCGGCATCAAGATCCACGGCACCTTCATCCTCGGCCTGCCGGGCGAGACGCAGGAGACCATCAAGAAGACGATCGAGTACGCGAAGGAAATCAATCCGCACACGATCCAGGTCTCGCTCGCCGCACCGTATCCGGGCACGACGCTCTACAAGCAGGCCGTGGAAAACGGCTGGATGGAAGAGAACAAGACCATCAACCTGGTGAGCAAGGAAGGCGTGCAGCTCGCGGCGATCGGCTATGCGCACCTGTCGCGCGACGAGATCTATCACCACCTCGAGCAGTTCTATCGCCAGTTCTACTTCCGTCCGTCGAAGATCTGGGAGATCGTCCGCGAGATGCTGACGAGCTGGGACATGATGAAGCGCCGCCTGCGCGAAGGTGTCGAGTTCTTCCGCTTCCTGCGCGCACACGAGGCCTGATGCATGGGGACGCAGCCGGCGGCGCGGGCGCTGATCTTCACCGCGGACGACTTCGGGCTGCACCCGCGTGTCAACGCGGCGGTCGAGCGCGCGCACCGCGACGGCGTGCTGAATGCCGCCAGCCTGATGGTCGGCGCGCCCGCCGCGCAAGATGCGATCGAGCGCGCGCGGCGGCTGCCGTCGCTCGCGGTCGGCCTGCATCTGGTGCTCGCGGATGGGCCGGCCACGCTGCCCGCGCATGAGATTCCCGCGCTCGTCGGCCCCGACGGGCGGTTCGGCGATGCGATGGCGAAGGACGGCTGCCGCTTCTTCTTCCTCCCGCATGTGCGAGCGCAGCTGCGCCGCGAGATTCGCGCGCAGTTCGATGCGTTCGCGGCGAGCGGCCTGCCGCTCGACCACGTGAACGCGCACAAGCATTTCCACCTGCATCCGACCGTCCTGTCGCTGATCATCGAGATCGGCCGCGACTACGGGTTGCGCGCGGTGCGGCTGCCCTACGAGACGAGCGCGCCCGCGCTGCTCAAGCCGTGGATCGCGCTCGTGCGCGCGCGGCTCGACCGCGCGGGGCTTGCGCACAACGACTACGTGGTCGGCATCGAGCATACGGGCGCGATGGACGAGGCCGTGTTGCTCGATGCGCTCGCCACGCTGCCGCCGGGCGTCGGCGAGATCTACTGCCATCCGGCCGAGGCCGGCGACGGCCCGATCACGCCGACGATGGCCGGCTACCGCCCGGTGGACGAACTCGATGCGCTGCTGTCGCCGCGCGTCGCGGCCGCGCTGAAGGCGGCGGGTGTCGCGACCGGCGGCTTTGCCGACGTGTTCGGCCAGCCCGCCGCACGGCGCGCCGCGCCGGCGTCGCGCGCACCGGGAGCGCAGCCGTCATGACCAAGTGGATCAAATGGCTCGGCTGGCCGCTCGGCATCGGCATCCTGCTCGCGCTGGGGCTGCACGAAGGCATCGGCGACGTATCGCAGATGCTCGCGCGCGCCGGTTATGCGTTGCTGTGGCTCGTGCCGTTCCATGCGCTGCCGCTGCTGCTCGACGCCTACGCGTGGCACCTGCTGCTCGACAAGCGCTCGTCGCTGCCCTTCCTCTGGTGGATCGCGACCGTGCGCGAGGCCGTGAACCGGCTGCTGCCGGTGGTCGGGATCGGCGGCGAGATCGTCGGCATCCGCCTCGCGCGCTGGCAGGTGCCCGATGCGAGCCGCGTGACGGCATCGGTGATCGTCGAGTTGCTCGTGACGATCGTCGTCCAGTATGCGTTCGCCGCGCTCGGCCTCGTGCTGCTGCTCGCGACGACGAACAGCATGGGCGGCGGCACGATCGGTCTCGCGTTGCTGCTCACGCTGCCGCTGCCGGTGCTCGGCGTCGTGCTGATGCGCCGTGGCGGCGTCTTCCATGCGATCGAGCGTTTCGCGGGCCGCCTGCTCGGCGATTCGCACCGGTTGCTGCAGGGCGTCGACGGCAAGCGGCTCGACGCCGATATCGACGGGCTGATGTCGCGCACGGGGCTGCTGTTCAGCGCATTCTTCTGGCAGCTGGCCGGCTACGTGCTCGGCGCGCTCGAGATTTACTGGGCGCTCGCGCTGCTCGGCCATCCGGTGTCGATCGGCGGCGCAATCGCAATCGAGGCGATGGCGCAGGCCGTGCGCCATGCGGCGTTCATGGTGCCGGGCGGCCTTGGCGTACAGGAGGCGACCGTCGTGCTGCTCGCCCAGATGTTCGGCGTCGATCGCGAGACGGCGCTGTCGCTCGCGCTGGTCAAGCGCGGCCGCGAGGTGCTGTTCGGCTGCCTGGCGCTCGGTTCGTGGCAACTGGCCGAACTCGTGCGCACGCGGCGCCGTATCGGCGTGCCGCCGGCCGTGCCGCGCGCGCCGCAAGCGACGAGCCGCACGACCCGGGCCGAGACTGAAACCGAAACGATGCACTGAATACGAGACGGGCCGCGCGCCCGTCTCGCGCTTTTGGCGTTGCGCGGGTATCCTTGCCGCGTGTTTTCTCGACGCGCATTTCTTCCGATGAATTTCCGTTTCCGGCTGCTTCCCGTGACGATGCTGGCCGCCGCGCTGGCGCTGACCGGCTGCGACGACAAGCAAGGCAATCTCGACGTGCAACGTATCAGGGATTTCTTCAACGCGATCAAGCCCGCGCCGCTGCTGCTGAAGGGGCTGAAGGTCGGCGAATCGACCGAGGCCGACGTGCGCGGCACGATGGGCAAGCCCGAGACCGAGCGCGACTTCACCGACGGCTCGAAGCGGCTCGAATACCCGCGCGGCCCGATGGGCAACCAGACGTGGTTCGTCGATCTCGATGCGAACGGCCGCTACACGGGCGCGACGCAGGTGCTGACCGCCGAGAATTTCGCGAAGGTGCGCCCCGGGATGAACGAGGACGAAGTGCGGCGCCTGCTCGGCAAGCCCGGCGACATCGCGCAATATCCGCTCAAGCCCGAGATCGTCTGGAGCTGGCGCTGGCTCGAGGACGGCGTCAACACCGACGCATTCTTCAACGTCCATTTCGGCCCGGACGGGCTTGTCTATACGACTTCGCGCTCCGACATCCTGAAGGGACGGTAGGCGCAGCCGCAGCCCCCTTCGGCGCTATATCGAAAAAGCGACCGGAAAATTGCAAAAAGTCCGCTTCCCTGCCGGTTATCCGGTTGTCAGGGAGCGGCTTTTTTCCTTTTGAAACAGCGGTGTAGGCCGCAGTTGCAAATGACGGGACGGATTGTTGCGACGCAGCAATCGCGTGCAAGGTGGTTTGAGGCAATCAATTTCGCTTGCGACTATCCGCGTCAGCCCGGCGCGGGACAGGCAGACGCGTCGGCATCCATTCCAACTCTGGAGACGCGCGTGTTCCTTTACGGCTTTGGTCCCGTCCTCTGGGCCGGCACCGTGC
This sequence comes from Burkholderia sp. AU27893, assembly GCF_002223205.1. Lineage (NCBI taxonomy): Bacteria > Pseudomonadati > Pseudomonadota > Betaproteobacteria > Burkholderiales > Burkholderiaceae > Burkholderia > Burkholderia sp. AU27893. Next base: position 1,307,700 of record NZ_NKFD01000001.1, read on the forward strand.
AGACCATCGAGCTGTCGGTGCTGTCGCTCGCCACTGCGGTGGCGCTGGGGCTGATCGGCGCGGTGGCGAAGCTGTCGCACAACCGGGTGCTGCGAGCGATCGCGACCGGCTATACGACGCTGATCCGCTCGGTGCCCGATCTCGTCCTGATGCTGCTGTTGTTCTACAGCATCCAGATCTGGCTGAACCAGTTCACCGACTTCGTCGGCTGGAACCAGATCGACATCGACCCGTTCGTGGCCGGCGTGCTGACGCTCGGTTTCATCTACGGCGCGTACTTCACCGAGACGTTCCGCGGCGCGTTCCTGTCGGTGCCGCGCGGCCAGCTCGAAGCCGGCGCGGCGTACGGGATGAGCGGCGCGCGCGTGTTCGCGCGGATCATGTTTCCGCAGATGATGCGCTTTGCGCTGCCGGGCATCGGCAACAACTGGCAGGTGCTCGTGAAGGCCACCGCGCTGGTGTCGATCATCGGCCTCGCGGACGTCGTGAAGGCCGCGCAGGACGCCGGCAAGAGCACGTTCAACATGTTCTTCTTCATCCTCGTCGCGGCGCTGATCTATCTCGCGATCACGACCGTTTCCAACCTCGTGCTGATCCAGCTCGAGAAGCGTTATTCCATGGGCGTGCGGCACGCAGATCTATGATCGAAATTCTCCAGGAATTCGGCCAGGCGTTCCTTTACTGGGACGGCCAGCGACTCTCCGGCCTCGCGGTGACGCTGTGGCTGCTCGTTGCGTCGATTTCGCTCGGCTTCGTGTGCGCGGTGCCGCTCGCGGTCGCACGCGTGTCGAAGAACAAGTGGGTGTCGACGCCGGTGCGGTTCTACACGTACGTGTTCCGCGGCACGCCGCTCTACGTGCAGTTGCTGCTGCTGTACACGGGCATGTACAGCCTCGAGTTCGTGCGTTCGCACTCGCTGCTCGACGCGTTCTTCCGCAGCGGCTTCAACTGTGCGATTCTCGCGTTCGCGCTGAACACCTGCGCGTACACCACGGAGATCTTCGCGGGTGCGATCCGTGCGATTCCGCACGGTGAAGTGGAGGCGGCGCGGGCGTACGGGATGTCGCCGTTCACGATGTACCGCCGCGTGATCCTGCCGTCGGCGCTGCGCCGCGCGCTGCCGCTGTACAGCAACGAGGTGATCCTGATGCTGCACGCGACGACCGTCGCGTTCACCGCGACCGTGCCGGACATCCTCAAGGTCGCGCGCGATGCGAATTCGGCGACCTACATGGCGTTCCAGTCGTTCGGGATCGCCGCGCTGATCTATCTTGCGGTATCGTTCGCACTCGTCGCGGCGTTTCGCCGCGCGGAGCGCCACTGGCTTGCGTATCTCGCGGCCGCCCGTCATTGAATTACTTCGAGGAGAGCCAGTTGGCCGAGATCACTCAAACGAGCGCTGCCGCTTCCACCAAGCTTGCCGCGGTCGACATTCACAAGCGCTACGGTGACAACGAAGTGCTCAAGGGCGTGTCGCTGAACGCGAAGGCCGGCGACGTCATCAGCATCATCGGCGCGAGCGGCTCGGGCAAGAGCACGTTCCTGCGCTGCATCAATTTTCTCGAGCGGCCGAATGCGGGGCAGATCGTCGTCGACGGCGAGGCCGTGCGCACGAAGACCGACCGCGCCGGCGCGCTCGAAGTCGCCGATCACAAGCAGCTGCAGCGCATCCGCACCAAGCTCGCGATGGTGTTCCAGCACTTCAACCTCTGGGCGCACATGAACGTGCTCGAGAACGTGATGGAAGCGCCGGTGCACGTGCTCGGCATTTCGAAGAAGGAAGCCGAGGAGCGGGCCCGCGAGTACCTGGAGAAGGTCGGCTTGCCGCCGCGCGTCGAGAAGCAGTATCCGTCGCATCTGTCGGGTGGCCAGCAGCAGCGCGTGGCGATTGCGCGGGCGCTCGCGATGCATCCGGACGTGATGCTGTTCGACGAGCCGACGTCGGCGCTCGACCCGGAGCTGGTGGGCGAAGTGCTGAAGGTGATGCAGAAGCTGGCCGAGGAAGGCCGCACGATGATCGTCGTCACGCACGAGATGGGGTTCGCGCGCAACGTGTCGAACCACGTGATGTTCCTGCATCAGGGGCGGACCGAGGAAGAGGGCGATCCGAAGGAAGTGCTGGTCCGCCCGCAGAGCGAGCGGCTGAAGCAGTTCCTGTCGGGCAGTCTCAAGTAACGCGACAGGGCAGGTTTCAACCGTGGTACCGGTGTCTCGTCCCGCAGGCGCCACCCGCACGACGCAGGTGGCGATCGTTGCATTGCCGCCCGTGTCGATGTCGGGCGTGGGTCCGATCGTCGATGCGCTGAACCTCGCGAACGAGATCGACGGGCGGCTGCTGTATCGCTGGCAGGTGTGTTCGTGGGACGGGCGGCCGGTGCCGCTCGCCGGCGGCGCGCAGTGGCATGCCGATGCGGCGTTCAACGATGCGATCGCGTGTGACTGGGTCATCGTCGTGTCGGAGCGGTTTCAGCAGTTTGCCGACTATCGGTTGTTTCTCGCGAGCCTCGCGAGGGTGGGGCAGCGCACGCCTGTCGTCACCGGGATTCATCATGGCGTGTGGTGGCTTGCGATGGCCGGGCAGCTTTCCGGGTATCGCGTGAGCGTGAACTGGGAGACGTATCAGCAGTTCGCCGAACAGTTCGAGCGGTCGATCGTCACGCAGCAGATCTTCGAGATCGATCGCGATCGGGCGACCTGTGCCGGAGGGCAGGCTACCGTTGATTTCATGCTGGCCATGATTGGCCGGGAACATGGGCCGGATCTCGCTGAGAGGATCGCCGATGCGCTCGGCGCCGGGACTTTGCGCAGCGGCGAGGAACGGCAGCGGATTCCTTTCGTGACGGCGCCGGGCGAGCGGCATCCTCGGTTGAATGATGCTTTGCTGCTCATGGAAGCCAATGTCGAGGATCCGTTGACCACCGATGAAATCGCCGAGCTCGTGGGCGTTTCACGCCGGCAACTGGAACGGCTCTTTCGGCAGTATCTCGGGGCGATGCCCTCCAAGTATTACCTCAATCTTCGGTTGCTCAAGGCTCGGACCCAGTTGCAGCGGACCAGCAAGTCGGTTGTTCAAGTCAGTCTCGCCTGTGGGTTTTCTTCTGCTGCGCACTTTTCTAATGCTTACCGCGAAAGGTTTGGGGTCACGCCTCGGGAAGATCGGCGAGCCTGGCTCGAGAAGCAGACCGGCGGCGGCGGAGAGCCTCGCGGGGGCGCGCTTGTCGAGCGCGCGGGGAAGGATTGATTTTGTTTTTTTTGGCGGTTCGCTTGCGTTGGGCGTGAAGCACCTGTTGTCTTAGCGGTCTATTTGCGTCGCCCCTGCGCGGGGCGGCGGTTACTTTTCTTTGTCTTGCCAAAGAAAAGTAACCAAAAGAAAGGCGCTGTGAAAACGCAAGACCTCCCGGTGCCATGGCACTCGGAGTGGACCGCGCCTAAGTGTCCGCGCCAGTCCAGAACACGGAGTGGTGCGAGCAATGGTTCTGACATCCTCCACTGCCCAACAGAGCGGTATACCGCCCGCCAGCTCCATCCTCGCTACGCTCGGCTGCAAGGTACTTCACGTCGCGTTGCATGCGCTCACTTGCTTCTGCCAGCGCTGCATCAGCAAAGCACGCAACCCTCTTTTCTCACACCATTCGGACCCGATCGGACTGCTTGCCATCGGTGAATGTTGGATAACGGCGTGAGCACGTAAGTGCGTGCTGCGTCCCTTTTTCGTGGTGAATGAGGGCATGCCTTGATTCGCTGAATTCGGGGTGCTCGCAGCGATTGCTGGAACTGATTGACCTGGAGCGTTACTGGCGGGGGTGTCCCTGTCGGCCGAGCGTAGCGAGGGCGGAGCTAGCGGGCGGTATACCGCTCTGTTGGGTAGTGGGAGGTGTCAGAACCATTGCTCGAACCACTCCGTGTTCTGGACTGGCGCGGACACTTAGGCGCGGTCCACTCCGAGTGCCATGGCACCGGGAGGTCTTGCGTTTTCACAGCGCCTTTCTTTTGGTTACTTTTCTTTGGCAAGACAAAGAAAAGTAACCGCCGCCCCGCGCAGGGGCGACGCAAATAGACCGCTAAGACAACAGGTGCTTCACGCCCAGCGCAAGCGAACCGCCAAAAAAGCCTCAAAATACGCCCACCGAAACCGAACCCCCGCCCGCCCGGAAGGGCAAAACCAAACCGCACTATCCGCTTCCGATAGAACCCGTCGCAATTCCGCAAGACGCTTGCGTCACCCTTACCTAAACTTGATCCTGTTGAACCCTCTTACGAAACCGAAAGGAACGACCATGACGACCTCGACCGTGACCCGCCAGACATTCGACGAAGTGATGGTGCCGGTATTTTCCCCCGCGCCGTTCGTGCCGGATCGCGCAGAGGGCTCCCGCGTGTGGGACACGGCCGGCCGCGAGTACATCGACTTCGCGTGCGGCATCGCGGTCACGTCGCTGGGCCACGGCCACCCGGAACTGCTGAAAGTCCTGGACGAACAAGGCCGCAAGCTCTGGCACATCGGCAACGGCTACACGAACGAGCCGGTGCTGCGCCTCGCGAAGCGCCTCGAATCGCTGACCTTCGCCGACCGCGCGTTCTTCGCGAACTCCGGCGCGGAAGCGAACGAAGCCGCCCTGAAACTCGCACGCCGCGTCGCATTCGACCGCCACGGCGCCGACAAATATGAAATCGTGTCGTTCGTCCAGTCGTTCCACGGCCGCACGTTCTTCACGGTCAGCGTCGGCGGCCAGCCGAAATACTCGGAAGGCTTCGGCCCCGTGCCGGAAGGCATCAAGCACCTGCCGTTCAACGACATCGAAGCCGCGAAGGCCGCGATCGGCCCGCAAACCTGCGCGGTGATCGTCGAGCCGGTGCAAGGCGAAGGCGGCGTGATCCCGGCCGATCCTGCCTTCCTGAAGGCACTGCGCGAAGCGTGCGATGCGCACGGCGCGCTGCTGATTTTCGACGAAGTGCAAACGGGCGTCGGCCGCACGGGCCAGTTCTACGCATACATGGATACCGGCGTCACGCCGGACATCCTGACGACCGCCAAGGCGCTCGGCAACGGCTTCCCGATCGGCGCGATGCTGACGACGAACGAACTCGCCGCGCACTTCAAGGTCGGCGTGCACGGCACGACGTACGGCGGCAACCCGCTCGCATCGGCGATCGGCGACAAGGTCGTCGAACTGATCAGCGATCCGGCACTGCTCGAAGGCGTGCGTGAACGCAGCGTGCGCCTGAAAGGCGCGCTCGAGCGCATCAACGCACGCTTCGGCATCTTCAAGGACGTGCGCGGCAAGGGCCTGCTCGTCGGCGCGGAACTGACCGCCGCATTCGACGGCCGTGCGAAGGACTTCGTCACCGCCGCCGCGGAAAACGGCCTGATCATGCTGATCGCCGGCCCGAACGTGCTGCGTTTCGTGCCGTCGCTGGTGATCCCGTTCGACCTGCTCGACGAAGGCATGAAGCGCTTCGAGAAGGCAGTCGAGCAGGTGCTCGCCGCCCAGGAAGCCACCGCGCGCTGATCGGCGCACCCATCGCAGACAGGAACGACGATGCTATTTGTTCGCCCCGGCAAACTCACGGATCTCGATGCGCTCGCGCACATGGCGCGCACCGCGCAGCCGGTCCTGCACTCGCTGCCGCACGACCGCGCGGCGCTCGAAGCGCGTGTGGCGCTCTCCGAGGATTCGTTTCGCGCGGACGTCGACTTCGCCGGCGAGGAGTTCTACCTCTTCGTGCTCGAGGATTCGTCGACCGGCAAGTTGCTCGGCACGGCGAGCATCGTGGCCGCAGCCGGTTACTCGGAGCCGTTCTATGCGTTCCGCAACGACGCATTGATCCACGCGTCGCGCGAGCTGCACGTGAACCGCAAGATCCACGCGCTCACGATGTCGCACGAGCTGACCGGCAAGAGCCGGCTGGCGGGCTTCTACGTCGATCCGTCGCTGCGCGGCGACGCGGCCGCGCACCTGATCTCGCGTGCGCGGATGATGTACATCGCCGCGAACCGCCGCCGCTTCACGCCGGAAGTGTTCACGCTGCTGCTCGGCGTGAGCGACGGCAATGGCGCATCGCCGTTCTGGGAAGCGGTGGGCCGCAAGTTCTTCGGCCGCGACTTCACCGACGTCGACATCGCGTCGGGCGGCCGCAGCCGGACCTTCATCGCGGAAGTGATGCCGGCGTATCCGCTCTACGTGCCGCTGCTGCCGGAAGCCGCGCAGCGCGTGCTCGGCGAGCCGAACGAATCGGCGCTGCTCGCGTACGACATCCATCTCGAGGAAGGCTTCGAGCCCGACCGCTTCGTCGACATCTTCGACGCGGGCCCGGTGCTGACCGCGCAGGTCGACCGCACCGCGTGCGTGAAGCACGGCGCCGAGCGCACCGTGCGCGAGGCCGCGCACCAGCAGGGCGATGTCGCCTACATGGTGTCGACGGGCAGCGGCGAATCGTTCCGCTGCGTGCTGGCCGACCTGCCGGGCGAGGCGGGTGACGCGCCGCTGGCCGGCGACGTGCGCGTGGCGCTCGATGTGAAGGATGGCGATGTCGTGCGCTGCGTGCCGCTGCATCGCCGCGACGATGAAGATTTGAAGGGAGACGCAGCATGATCGTCGTTCGGGTCGTACAAACGGGCGACGTCGACGCGCTCGTGTCGCTCGCGAAGGAAACCGGGCCGGGCCTGACCACGTTCAAGCCCGACCGCGACGCGCTCGCCGCGCGCATCGAGCGCACGCGCCGCACGCTCGCGGGCGAGGCGGCGGCCGGCGAGGCCGGCTACTTCTTCGTGATGGAAGAATCGAAGACGGGCGACATCGCGGGCGTGTGCGGGATCGAGACGCAGGTCGGCCTCGAACAGCCGTTCTACAACTATCGCGTGAGCACGGTCGTGCACGCGAGCCAGGAGCTCGGCGTGTGGACGCGGATGTCCGCGCTGAACATCTCGCACGACCTGACCGGTTACGCGGAAGTGTGCTCGCTGTTCCTGAGCCCGCGCTATCGCACGGGCGGCGTGGGCGGCCTGCTGTCGCGCTCGCGCTTCATGTTCATCGCGCAGTTCCGCGAGCGCTTCCCGGAACGCATCTGCGCGGAACTGCGCGGCCACTTCGACGAGGACGGCACGTCGCCGTTCTGGCGCGCAGTCGGTTCGCACTTCTACCAGATCGATTTCAACGCGGCCGACTATCTGAGCTCGCACGGCCGCAAGTCGTTCCTCGCGGAGCTGATGCCGCGCTATCCGGTGTACGTCGACCTGCTGCCGCAGGACGCGCAGGACGCGGTCGGCCTCACGCACCGCGACACGCTGCCGGCCCGCAAGATGCTCGAGGCGGAAGGGTTGCGTTACCAGAATCACGTCGACATCTTCGACGCGGGCCCCGTGCTCGAATGCCACGTCAACGACCTGCGCACGGTGCGCGAGAGCGTCGTCGTGCCGGTCGCGATCGGTGTGCCGGATGCGCGGGATGATGCGCGGGGCGGCCATCCGCCGAAGTCGCTCGTGTCGAACACGTCGCTCACCGATTTCCGCGTCGGTGTCGCGCCGGGCGTGGTCGCGAACGGCGCGTTCGTGCTGTCGGCCGACGACGCCGTCGCGCTCGACGTGAAGGCCGGCGATCCGGTGCGCGTGCTGCCGCTCAAAGTCAAACAGGGATAAACGAATCATGACGGAACTCTTCATCGACGGCGCCTGGGTCGCAGGCTCGGGCCCCGTGTTCGCTTCGCGCAACCCCGGCACCGACGAGATCGCATGGCAGGGTGAAAGCGCGTCGGCGGCCGACGTCGATCGTGCGGTCGCCAGCGCGCGCCGCGCATTCGCCGGCTGGTCGGCGCTCGACTTCGAATCGCGCTGCGCGATCGTCAAGCGTTTCGCCGCGTTGCTCACCGAACGCAAGGAAGCGATCGCGACCGCGATCGGCCGCGAGACGGGCAAGCCGCTGTGGGAAGCGCGCACGGAAGTCGCGTCGATGGCCGCGAAGGTCGGCATCTCGATCCAGGCTTACCAGGAACGCACCGGCGAGAAACGCCAGGACATGGCCGACGGCGTCGCGGTGCTGCGTCATCGCCCGCATGGCGTGGTCGCGGTGTTCGGCCCGTACAACTTCCCCGGCCACTTGCCGAACGGCCATATCGTGCCCGCGCTGATCGCCGGCAATGCGGTCGTGTTCAAGCCGTCGGAGCTCGCACCGGGCGTCGCGCGTGCGACGGTCGAAGTGTGGAAGGAAGCGGGGCTGCCGGACGGCGTGCTGAACCTCGTGCAGGGCGAGAAGGACACGGGCATCGCGCTCGCGAACCATCGGCAGATCGACGGGCTGTTCTTCACCGGCAGCTCGGATACCGGCACGCTGCTGCACAAGCAGTTCGGCGGCCGTCCTGAAATCGTGCTCGCGCTCGAGATGGGCGGCAACAACCCGCTCGTGATCGGCGAAGTCGAGGATATCGACGCGGCCGTCCATCACACCATTCAGTCGGCGTTCCTGTCGGCCGGCCAGCGCTGCACGTGCGCGCGCCGCATCTTCGTGCCGCAGGGCGCGTTCGGCGACCGCTTCCTCGCGCGCTTCGCCGACGTCACGTCGAAGATCACGGCCGACGTGTTCGACGCCGATCCGCAGCCGTTCATGGGCGCGGTGATCTCGGCGCGCGCCGCGGCGAAACTCGTCGACGCACAGTCGCGCCTGATCGAGCAGGGCGCGAAGGCGATCATCGCGATGACGCAGCGCGATCCGCGCCTCGGCTTCGTGAACGCTGCGATCGTCGACGTGACGGGCGTCGCGAACCTGCCGGACGAAGAGCACTTCGGCCCGCTCGCGCAGATCGTCCGCTATGCGACGTTCGACGAAGCGATCGAGCGCGCGAACGACACGGCGTTCGGCCTGTCCGCCGGCCTGCTGGCCGACGACGCGAATGCATGGGAACACTTCCGCCGCACGATTCGCGCCGGGATCGTCAACTGGAACCGGCCGACCAACGGCGCGTCGTCCGCCGCGCCGTTCGGCGGCACCGGCCGCTCGGGCAACCATCGCCCGAGCGCGTACTACGCGGCCGACTATTGCGCGTATCCGATGGCGTCGGTGGAAAGCACGCAACTGACCTTGCCCGCGAGCCTGTCGCCGGGCCTGCATTTCTGATCGAGGGAACGACGATGAACGCACAAGAAGCCAATTTCGACGGGCTCGTCGGCCCGACCCACAACTACGCCGGGCTGTCGTTCGGCAACGTGGCGTCGCTCAACAACGAAAAGTCGGCCGCGAACCCGAAGGCCGCCGCGAAGCAGGGGCTGCGCAAGATGAAGCAGCTCGCGGATCTCGGCTTCGCGCAAGGCGTGCTGCCGCCGCAGGAGCGGCCGTCGCTGCGCCTGCTGCGCGAGCTCGGCTTCTCCGGCAAGGACGCGGACGTGATCGCGAAGGCCGCGAAGCAGGCGCCCGAACTGCTCGCCGCGGCGAGCTCGGCATCGGCGATGTGGACCGCGAACGCGGCCACCGTCAGCCCGTCCGCCGACACGAGCGACGGCCGCGTGCACTTCACGCCGGCGAACCTGTGCAGCAAGCTGCATCGCGCGATCGAGCACGAAGCGACGCGCCGCACGCTGTCGACGCTGTTCGCCGACCCCGCGCATTTCGCGGTGCACGAAGCGCTGACCGGCACGCCGGCACTCGGCGACGAAGGCGCGGCGAACCACACGCGCTTTTGCGCCGAATACGGCAAGCCGGGCATCGAGTTCTTCGTGTACGGCCGTGCGGAATACCGCCGCGGGCCGGAGCCGAAGCGCTTCCCGGCGCGCCAGACCTTCGAGGCGAGCCGCGCGGTCGCGCATCGCCACGGGCTCGCGGAAGAAGCGACGGTCTATGCGCAGCAGGATCCGGACGTGATCGACGCGGGCGTGTTCCACAACGACGTGATCTCGGTCGGCAACCGCGACACGCTGTTCACGCACGAGCGCGCGTTCGTCAACAAGCAGGCGATCTACGACACGCTGACCGCCGCGCTCGACGCACGCGGTGCACGCCTGAACGTGATCGAGGTGCCCGAGGCTGCCGTGAGCGTGAACGACGCGGTGACGTCGTACCTGTTCAACAGCCAGCTGCTGTCGCGCGCGGACGGCTCGCAGGTGCTCGTCGTGCCGCAGGAGTGCCGCGAGAACGGCAACGTCGCGGCCTATCTCGACGAACTCGCGGCCGGCAACGGCCCGATCCACGACGTGCTCGTGTTCGACCTGCGCGAAAGCATGAAGAACGGCGGCGGCCCTGCGTGCCTGCGCCTGCGCGTCGTGCTGAACGAAGCGGAGCGCGCGGCCGTCACGTCGAACGTGTGGATCAACGACACGCTGTTCGCGTCGCTCGACACGTGGATCGACCGGCACTATCGCGACCGCCTCGCACCGGAAGACCTCGCCGATCCGGCACTGCTCGACGAATCGCGCACCGCGCTCGACGAGCTCACGCAGATCCTGCGCGTCGGTTCGCTGTATGACTTCCAGCGCTGATTCCCGCATGGCCGACGCGTTGCTCGACGACTTCCTCGCGTTCACGCTGGCCGGCAGCGCACCGACCGCGACGGACGGTACCTGCGCCGCCGGCGCCGTGCGCTGGCAGTGGCGCGGCGACGGGCTGCTCGCGCTCGAACCGGTGGCGGCCGAGGCCGCCGGCGCGGCGCGCGCGAGCGTGCTCGTGTCGGCCGGCGTGCACGGCGACGAGACGGCGCCGATCGAGCTGCTGTCGATGCTCGTGCGCGATCTCGCATCGGGCGCGCTGCCGCTCGCGTGCCGGTTGCTCGTCGTGCTCGGCAACGTGCCGGCGATGCGTGCCGGCGAACGCTATCTCGACGACGACCTGAACCGCCTGTTCAGCGGCCGTCACGCGCAGGTGCCCGACAGCCGCGAAGCGCCGCGCGCCGTGCAGCTCGAAGCCGCCGCCGCCGCGTTCTTCGCGGCCGCACCGGCCGGCGCCGCGCGCTGGCACATCGACATGCATACGGCGATCCGCGCATCGGTGTTCGAGCAGTTCGCGCTGCTGCCGCACACGGGCATGCCGCCGACGCGCACGATGTTCGAATGGCTCGGCGACGCGCGCATCGCGGCCGTGCTGCTGCATACCGCGAAGGGCAACACGTACTCGCATTTCACGGCCGAGCATTGCGGTGCGCTTGCGTGCACGCTGGAGCTCGGCAAGGTGCGCCCGTTCGGCCAGAACGACCTGGCGCGCTTCGCGCCAGCCGACCGCGCGGTGCGCAAGCTCGTGTCGGGCGCGTCTCGTGAGGCTGACGTTCCGTTGCCGCGCGTGTTTACGGTGATCGACCAGATCACGAAGCAGAGCAATGCGCTCGAGCTGTTCGTCGCGGCCGACGTCGCGAACTTCACCGCGTTCGCACGCGGCACGGTGCTCGCGCAGGACGGCGATTACCGCTACACGGTGACGCACGACGAGGAGCGCATCGTGTTCCCGAATCCGTCGGTGAAGCCGGGTTTGCGCGCGGGCCTGCTCGTCGTCGATACGACCCGCGAGACGGTCGCCGCGCTCGTCTGACGGTGGCCGGTTGCGCGTGGCCGCGGCAACCCGCGGCCCGCGCCTCGCCCGGCTGCCATTCCTGTTTAGAGATAGCGTCCAACCGCCGCGCGGAAGGCCCGCGGTTCGCGCTTGCGTATTTGCGACATCGTCTTGCAAGTTCGACGGGTCGCCAGGCTGACGTCGGCGCCCGCAGCGCAGCATCACGTGCCGGCGGCTGCTTTGCCATATCGGGCCGCGCGGATTGGTACAATCGCGGCCTTGCGGCTGTTGCGCCGCATCACGGCGCGGCGGCAGCGTTGCGGTGGTCATCCGACCCTGCAATGATGCATGCGCCCGTAGTTCCGGAACATTCGAGTATCGAGGAGAACACCTGATGAAGTTGGATTGGCGTAAAGTGGCCGCGCATGCGGTGGTGGCGGCATCGGCCGTGGCGGCAGGCAGCGCGATGGCAGCGGATCTGAAAGAGATCCGTTTCGGCGTCGAAGCCTCGTACGCGCCGTTCGAATACAAGACGCCCGACGGCAAGCTGACCGGCTTCGACATCGATATCGGCAACGCGGTGTGCGCGAAGCTGAAGACGAAGTGCGTGTGGGTCGAGAACGACTTCGACGGCCTGATCCCGGCGCTGCAGGCCCGCAAGTTCGACGCGATCAACTCGGACATGACGATCACCGACCAGCGCAAGCACGCGATCGCATTCACCGATGCGATCTACACGATCCCGAACCAGCTGATCGCGAAGCAGGGCAGCGGCCTGCTGCCGACCCCGCAATCGCTGAAGGGCAAGCGCGTGGGCGTGCTGCAAGGCACGATCCAGGAAGCGTACGCGAAGAAGAAGTGGGCGCCGGCCGGCGTCGAAGTCGTGCCGTACCAGACGCAGGACCTGGCCTACGCCGACCTGAAGTCGGGCCGTCTCGACGCGACGTTCCAGGACGCGGAAGCCGGTTCGAAGGGCTTCCTGACGAAGCCGCAAGGCCAGGGCTTCGCGTTCGCGGGCGGTACCGTAAGCGACGCCGAGATCCTCGGCTCGGGCGTCGGCTTCGGCCTGCGCAAGAACGACGCGGCGTTGAAGACCGCGCTCGATCAGGCGCTGAAGGAACTGAAGGCCGACGGCACGATCGACAACCTCGCGAAGAAGTACTTCAGCGTGCCCGTGACGCTCAAGTAAGCGCGGCGTTCGATCGCACGATGCAAGCAAACCGGCCGCTGATGCGGCCGGTTTGTTTTTTGGGGGGCGGAAATTGGCGGGAAACCGCGGACGGGAAACCGCGCAGCAGCGGCCGGCGGCGGCGTCAGGCCGGAAAGAATCGGCCCAGTTCGCGCGCCAGCTCGTTGAGCACGGCCATCTCCTGCTGCGTGATCTTGCGCGCGGGCTGCGCGCCGGCCCAGTCGCCGTACAGCAGCGCGACGGTCGTCGTGCCGACGCGCACCGGCAGCAGCACGAACGCGCGCGTGTCGTCGAAGGCGTCGAGATACCACGCGGGCAGCCGCTTGAGCATCTTCGGCTCCTGCGCCTGCTCGATGAAGATGCCGACCGAGTTCGAGATCGCGAGATGAAACACGTCCGGCTCGAAGCGCTCGTCGAAGCGCAGCCGGTCGAGCGTCGTATCGACGCCCGGGCCGAAGCCGAGGCGCGCGGCGAACATGCCGTCGTCGTGGCGCACGAACATCACGGTGCGCGTGAACGCGAGGCCGGCCAGCAGGCTTTCCGACGCGAGCGCGAGCACCGGCGTCAGCACGTGCTCGGACGGCAGCGCACGCAGGTCCGCGAGGCCGGCTTCGAGGCACGCCTCGGGCGCGGCCTGGGCGCGCGCGATCGCATCGGCGTTCGCGCGCAGCTCGACGATCTCGCGCATCACGGTGTCGCTCGCTTCCTCGCGCGCGAGCCGCTCGGCGATCTCGACGAGCGCGTCGGATTCCATGTCGAGTTCCGCGCCGTAGTGCTGCGCGAGCGCCGCGATACGCGCGTCGCGCTGCGGGCTCGCGGGCATCACCAGCGCGCCCGCGACGTCGGTCGAGCAGCGGCTGATCGCGCGCAGCCAGCGGACGCGGTCGGCCGGGCCGTCATCGGTCGCACGGCCCGCATCGCGGTCGTCATCGTCGTTGCCGAACGCATCGGCGTGGACCACGTGGTCGTGATCGGCCATCCCCGCGCGGATCACGTCGGGCAAGCGCCAGCGCGCGGCCGCCTCGAGCCCGATCTCGTCGAAGCCGACGCCGAGCACATCGATGCAGGCGGCCGCTTCGTCGCCGTTCAGCTCGGCCGCGCGGCGGCGGATCCGGTCCCATTCGCTGTCGAGGTAGCAAACCACGAGCAGCTTGCCGACCTGGCGCATCAGCGTGCAGACGACAGCTTCCTCGCCCGAGCGCAGCTCGGCGCGCTCGGTGAGCTTGCGCGCGACGCAGCCGGACAGCAGCGCGCGGTTCAGCTCGAGCTTCGCGTCGATGCGCCGCGGTGTGCTGTGGTGGAAATGGTCGACGAGCTTGAGCCCGACGACCAGGTGGCCGACGGCGTCCATGCCGAGCACCATCAGGGCGCGGGTCACGGTCGTGATGTTGCCGCCGAACGCCATGTACATCGCGGAGTTCGCGAGCCGCAGCACTTTCTGCGTGAGCGCGAAGTCCGACAGCACGACGCGCACGAGCGCGGTGAAGTCGAGGTCGTCGTTCTTCATCGCGGCCATCGTCGCGCGCAGCGATTCCGACAGCAGCGGGAAATCGCCCCGTTCGTTCATCCGCGCCCACAGCTTGTCGAGCAATGCGGTGCGGGGCAGGTGTTCGGTGATTGACATACGGATCTGTCCGGTTCGCCGCGCGCGTCAGGCGGCGGCGTGCAGGTGCAACTGCTGCGCCTCGAAGCGCCGCGCGAGCTCCTCGGACGGCAGCGCCTGGCAGACGAGCCAGCCCTGGATATGATTGCAGCCCATCTCCGTCAGCAATTCGCGCTGCGCCTCGGTCTCGACGCCTTCGGCGACGAGTTCGAGATCGAGCGTCTGCGCGAGGCCGACCACCGCCGACACGATCGCGCGGTCATTGCGCGAGGTCAGCAGGTTCTCGACGAAACTGCGGTCGATCTTCAGCTTCGCGAGCGGGAAGCGCTGCAGGTACGCGAGGCTCGAATAGCCGGTGCCGAAATCGTCGATCGCGAAGCGGATGCCGAGATCGGTCAGCTCCTCGAGCAGCCCCTTGGCCTGCGCGGGATCGTGCATCAGCAGGCTTTCGGTGATTTCGAGCACGATGCGGCGCGGGTCGATGCCCGTCAGCGCGATCGCCTCGCGCACGCTCTGCGTGAAGCGCGGGTCACGGAACTGCTGCGGCGACACGTTGACCGCCACGTACTGCAGCGCAAGCCCCTGGCGGTCCCAGGCGACGAGCTGCATGCACGCGGCCTTGAGTACCCAGTTGCCGAGATAGTTGATCAGGCCGATCGATTCGGCGAGCGGAATGAAGGTCGCCGGCGGCACGAGGCCGTGCACTGGATGACGCCAGCGGATCAGCGCCTCGACCCCGACCACCGCGCCCGACTGGCTGCGCGTGATCGGCTGGAAATGGAGCGAAAACTCGCCGTTGCGCACGCCGTCGTACAGGTCGGCCTCGAGCTTCAGCCGTTCGGCGTCGGCCGGATCGTCGACGGGGGCGTGGAACGCGAGCGCATTGCCGCCCGACGCCTTCGCCTGCGCGAGCGCGTGGTCGGCGCGGCGCAGCAGCGGGCTGTGGTGCTGCGCGCGGTGCGGCGCCGAGCGCTCGTCGGGGTAAAGCGCGATGCCGATGCTCGCGGAAAGGTGCACGGTCTGCCCCTGGTACACGTAGGGCTCGCGCACCGCGGCCTGCAGCCGGCGGGCGAGTGCGTCCGCCGCATTGCTCGCCTGCGTGCGGTCCGGTGCGCCGAGCACGACCGCGAACTTGTCGCTCGCGACGCGCGCGAGCTGCTCGTTCGGCGTGACGAGCGCCTTCAGCCGCTGCGCGGTCTCGCGCAGCAGCGTGTCACCCGCGTCGTAGCCGAGCGCGCGGTTGATCCGCTGGTAGTCGTCGAGGTCGAGCAGCAGCAGCGCCGCGCACGAGCCGTCCCCGTCGGCGGCCTGCTGCGCGCGCATCAGCGCGGGCACGAGCGCGGACAGGTTGCCGAGCCCCGTCATCGGGTCGTGGTGCATCTCGTAAGTCAGGCGCGCCTCGAGCGCGCGCCACGACGACACGTCGAACGCCGCGATCGCGAACCCGTCGACCCCGTGGTGGCGGCTCTTGAACGCGCGGATCTCGACGTCCAGCGGGTAGGTGAGCGACTTGACGATGCACATCGTCGCCTTCTCCACTTGGCCCGAACGCGCGGCGCGTGCAAGCAGGCCTTCGAGCGCCGCGGTATCCTGTTCGGCGATCAGGTCGCGCAGCGTCAGCGTGTGCAGGTAGTCGCGGTGGTAGCCGATGAAGCGCAGGCTCGCGTCGGACACGTACAGAAAGCGCAGCTCGCGGTCGACATGGGCGAGGAAATCCACCGTGCCGACCGTCTGTTCCAGCCAGTTGCGCACGGAGTCGTCGCGTCGCGGCGCGCCGGCGCGCGCGGGCATCAGCGCGCCGCCCGACCAGGCGAAGCGGCGCAGCGTATGCAAGGCGCTGCGCCAGGAGCCCTTGCGTGACGTCTGTTTCCTGTTGGCTTCCATGTTTCTCGCTGACGTGAAGGGCTGGAACCGGTTGTCCGGAAGGAATAACGGCAGACTGTGCGGAATCTTTAACGGACCGGCCGCGGACGGCGTTGCCGCTGGACCGGATCGGTCACGCGGGTGTTCGGCAGGCGAACGCCGGCGGGGCCTACATTGAGGCTGACTTTATAAGAAATGAGGACGCAGATGAAGCGAAAACTGTTGCTGGGCGCCGCCGTGGCGGCGCTGGTGGCCGGCCATGCGCTGACGGCGCAGGCGGAATTGAAGCCGGGTGCCGCGGCGCCCGATTTCACGACGCAGGCGTCGCTGGGCGGCAAGACTTACACGTACTCGCTCGCGGACGCGCTGAAGCAGGGGCCGGTCGTGCTGTATTTCTACCCAGCCGCGTTCACGACGGGCTGCACGATCGAGGCGCATGCGTTCGCGGACGCGGTCGACCGTTACAAGGCTTACGGCGCGACGGTGATCGGCGTGTCGGCTGACAAGATCGACACGCTGACGAAGTTCTCGGTGAGCGAGTGCCGGAGCAAGTTCCCGGTCGCGGCCGATCCGGACGCGAAGATCATCCGGGAATACGATGCGAAGCTGCCGGCGATCGACAAGGCGAACCGCGTGTCCTACGTGATTTCGCCGGAAGGGAAGGTGCTCTACGAATACACGAGCCTGTCGCCGGACAAGCACGTCGAGAACACGCTCGCCGCCGTGAAGGCGTGGGCTGACGCGCATCCGAAGCAGTAAGCGGGCGCCCCGCACGGCAAAGCGGCCCGTCGTGCGGGCCGCCGGTACCGAGCGACGCAGCCGCCGCGCGTGAGAGGCTGTTATGCGCGCAATGCCTGCTCGATCGGCACGCTGCCGCCGACGAAGCCGACAATCTTGCGCGAGATGCCGAGCTTGATCGCCTCGATCGCGGCCCAGGCGACATCCTGGCGCGACACGGGGGGGGCGCCATCGAACCATGCGTCGGTGAGCGCGATCTTGCCGACGCCCGGATCGTCCGTAAGCGGGCCGGGGCGCAGGATCGTGTAGTCGACGCCCGACGCGATCACGCGATCGTCGCCTTCGCGTTTCATCTGCGAATAGTGGCGCAGCGCGTCCGGGCCGAGTTCGGGCCGGTACGCGGACAGCGAGCTGATCACCACCAGCTTCTGCGCGTTGTAAGCCAGCGCGTATTCGGCCGCGCGGGCGACCGCGTCGCGGTCGACCTGCTCCTCTTCGGCCGCGCCTTCCGATTCGGCCGAGCCGGCCGCGTAGATCACGTGCGAGATGCCCTGGAATGCGTGCGAGAAATCGTTCGTCAGGTCGGCCTCGACCACCCGTGCGCCTGCGAGCGCATAGCCGTGGCGGCGCACGAGCGCCGTGACCTCGAACTCCGGCTGCTTGAGCAGCAGATCCGCGCAGGCCTGACCCGTTCGGCCGGTCGCGCCAATCAGCAGTACCTTCGTCGTCATGAAACCGCTCCTTGCTCGATGCGTCGTCCTTCCAGATAGGGACGGACGACCGATAACTCAAGTGTAATGTCGATTTGCCGCGGCGGCGGGGGTGTATTAAGGGGCATACCGGCAACGGGCATACCGGCATCGGGCATACCGGCTGCGCGCGACCGACATCGACATTCCGGCCGCCAATCGTTCACAGGGATGCGGGAATGACGCGCCGACCGGCTATCATGTGCGCGATGCTTTTTTCGCCGTTACGTCCTACAACGCATCGGCCCACTGGTTGGAGTACACATGGCATTACCCCTGGACAACGTCAGCATGGCCGTGTTCTGCGACTTCGAGAACGTCGCGCTCGGCGTGCGCGACGCGAAGTACGAGAAGTTCGACATCAAGCCCGTGCTGGAGCGCCTGCTGCTGAAGGGCAGCATCGTCGTGAAGAAGGCCTATTGCGACTGGGATCGCTACAAGGGCTTCAAGGCGTCGATGCACGAGGCGAGCTTCGAGCTGATCGAGATTCCGCACGTGCGCCAGTCGGGCAAGAACTCGGCCGACATCCGGCTCGTCGTCGACGCGCTCGACCTCTGCTACACGAAGTCGCACGTCGATACGTTCGTGATCATCAGCGGCGACTCGGATTTTTCGCCGCTGGTGTCGAAGCTGCGCGAGAACGCGAAGAAGGTGATCGGCGTCGGCGTGAAGAAATCGACGTCGGACCTGCTGGTCGCGAACTGCGACGAATTCATCTTCTACGACGATCTGGTGCGCGAGCAGCAACGCGCGCTCGCGAAGCGCGAACAGCAGCAGCGCGCGGGCAACGGCGGCGCGAAGCGGCCGGACGAGCCGTCGTCGCGCAAGCACGACATGGACGCGCGCAAGGCCGAGGCAATCGCGCTGGCCGTCGAGACGTTCGACGCGCTCGCGTCGGAGCGGGACGACGTCGGCAAGATCTGGGCGTCGGTGCTCAAGAGCGCGATCAAGCGCCGCAAGCCGGATTTCAACGAGTCGTATTACGGATTCCGCGCGTTCGGCAACCTGCTCGACGAGGCGCAGGCGCGCGGCCTGCTCGAAGTGGGGCGTGACGACAAGTCGGGCGCGTTCGTGTCGCGGGCACGCCAGCAGGCGGCCGCGGAGCACGTCACGGCGGGCGGCGAAGGCGGCGGGCACGGCGGCGGACACGGCGGCGCGCACCACGGTACGCGCGCGGCCGAGCCGGCGCGGGCCGGGCGCAATGCGCAACGTCGCGGGCAGCGGGCGGAAGCGGTCACGCACGAAAGCGTGCAGGTCGAAGCGGACGAGACGGAAGTGGCCGACGTCGCCGAGGTGGCTGAGGCGGCACCGATGAGGTCGCCGGCGGAAACGGTCGAAGTGGCCGAAGTGGCCGACGCGCATGGCGATGCGAAGGATGGCCGCAAGCGCGCGCGCAAGACCGCGGCGAAGAAGGCCGGCGCGAAGAAGGGTGCCGCCGCGAAGAGCACAGCCCGTCAGGCAGCCGGGACGCCGGACGACGCCGGGCACGGCGCGCCGAAGCACGGCGACAGCAAGCACGCGCACGGCAAGCATGCCGACGACGCGCATCGCGACGCGGAGCAGGGCGACGAGCAGCATGTCACGATGACCCACGCCGGGCCGGCGGCAGGCGATGCCGGCAGCGAGCGTGCCGCCGCCCAGCCATCGCACGACGCGGCGCCGGCTGATGCCCATGCCGACGCGGTTGCGCAAGCGCCGGCCGCTGCCAAGCCGAAGAAGCCGGCCCGCAAGGCCGCCCCGCGCGCGCGTCGTCCGCGCAAGACGGCGGTGGACGCTGCCGAGTAACGTCGGTCGGCCGGACGCCGTCCCGAGCGGGGCGGCATCCGCGTCACGGTACGGGCCGGTGCAACACCGGCCGGTCGAACTAGCCGTTCAGCACGTAAGGCTGCGTCATCACTTCGAGGAAGTGGCCGTCCGGATCGTCGAAGTACACGCCTCGGCCGCCGTTGTGGCGGTAGATGTCATCGGGTTGCCGCTTGGCCGGATCGGCCCAGTGCGGCAGCCCGCGCTCGCGAATGCGCGCGAGCACGCGATCGAAGCCTGCTTCGTCGAGCAGGAACGCGTAGTGCTGCGACGCGATCGCTCCCGACCGTTCATAGAAATCGAGCGACACGCCGTTGCCGAGCGGGACGACCAGCATCGCGCCGAACGGCGTCGGCGGCGGCAATTCCAGCAGCTCGGTGAGGAAGCGGCTCGACGCGTGCTTGTCGCGGCACCAGACGATCGTATGGTTGAGCTGGACGTTCATGGTGGGTCCCCGTGAAGGGCGCAGCGGTGGGCATGGACTCACGATAGCCGATCGTCGCCGCGGTTCAAGCGCAAAAAAACGGCCGCACAAGGCGGCCGCTTCATCACTCCCCGGCAATGGCCGGCCCGCCGTTATTCCCGCGGCGGTTGCGCCGTTTCTCGGCCCACACGCGGAAGCGATCCATATACAGGTAGACGACCGGCGTCGTATAGAGCGTCAGCACCTGCGACACGATCAGGCCGCCGGCGATCGCGATCCCGAGCGGCGCGCGCAGCTCGGCGCCGTCGCCGTGGCCGAACGCGAGCGGCAGCGCGCCGAGCAGCGCGGCCATCGTCGTCATCATGATCGGGCGGAAGCGCAGCAGGCACGCCTCGTGGATCGCGTCGAACGACGACTTTCCGTTGTTGCGCGTCTGGTCGATCGCGAAGTCGACCATCATGATCGCGTTCTTCTTCACGATCCCGATCAGCAGGATCACGCCGATCAGCGCGATGATGCTGAACTCGGTCTTGCACAGCAGCAGCGCGAGCAGCGCGCCGACGCCGGCCGACGGCAACGTCGACAGGATCGTGATCGGGTGGATGTAGCTCTCGTACAGGATCCCGAGCACGATATAGACGGCCAGCAACGCCGCGAGGATCAGGATCGGCTGGTCGTTCATCGACTGCTGGAACGCCTGCGCGGTGCCCTGGAAGCTGCCGACGATGGTCGGCGGGACGCCGACCTGCGCCATCGTCTGGTAGATCACCTGCGTCGCCTGCGACAGCGACACGCCGGGCGGCAGGTTGAACGAGATCGTCGTCGCGACGAACAGCCCCTGGTGGTTGACCGACAGCGGCGTCGTGCTCGGCCCGAACGTCGCGATCGCCGACAGCGGGATCATCGTCGACTTCGACGTCGACACCGACGCACCCGACGACGCGCTCGACTTGCCGCTCGCCGCGATCGAGTTGAGCGCCTGGTTGCGCGCGGAGTCGGACGCGATCGCCGCGGCGCTCTGCGTGGCGGTGCCGGCGCTCGACGTGCCGGCGGCCGTCGCGACGTAGGTGCCGGCCGCTGCGTTGGTGGTCTGCGAGCCGTTCGCGCTGCCGCCCGACGTGCTGACCCACACCTGGTTCAGCATCTCGGGGCTCTGCCAGTACTTCGGCGCGACTTCCATCACCACGTGGTACTGGTTCAGCGGGTTGTAGATCGTCGAGACCTGGCGCTGGCCGAATGCGTCGTACAGCGTATTGTCGATCTGCGCGGGCTTGATGCCGAACCGCGCGGCCGTCGCCCGGTCGATCGTCACCATGGCTTCCATGCCGCCTTGCTGCTGGTCGGAGTTCACGTCGGTCAGCTCGGGGCGCTTCTGCAGCGCCTCGGTCAGGATCGGCCCCCACTTGTACAGGTCGGCGCTCGAATCGCCGAGCAGCGTGAACTGGTACTGCGCGTTGCTCTGCCGGCCCCCGACGCGAATGTCCTGCGCGGCCTGCAGGAACGTGCTCGCGCCGGCGACATCCGACAGCGGGACGCGCAGTTGCTGGATCACCTGGTCGGCCGACAGCTTGCGCTCGGTGCGATCCTTCAGCGTGACGAACATGAAGCCCGAGTTGGTCTGCGTGCCGCCGGTGAAGCCCGCGACGCTCTTCACGTTCGGGTTGCCCTGCACGATCCGCATCATCTCGGAGAACTTCAGCTTCATCGCCTGGAATGACGTCGACTGGTCGGCCCGGATGCCGCCGATCATCAGCCCGGTGTCCTGCTGCGGGAAGAAACCCTTCGGCACGACGATGTACAGGTACACGTTCAGCCCGATCGTCGCGAACAGGGTCAGCAGGATCAGGAGCGGCCGGCGCAGCGCCCACGACAGCGAGCGCTCGTAGCCGCGCTGCATGCGGCTGAAACAGCGTTCCAGGAAACGCCCGAAGCGGCCTTCGTTTTGCGGGTCGTGCGACTCGGGCAGCAGGCGCGCGCACATCATCGGCGTGACCGTGAGCGACACCGCGAGCGAGACGGCGATCGCGAGCGACAGCGTCAGTGCGAACTCGCGGAACAGCCGCCCGACGATGCCGCCCATCAGCAGGATCGGCAGGAACACCGCGACGAGCGAAATGCTCATCGACAACACCGTGAAGCCGACCTCGCGCGCGCCGTCGAACGCGGCCTGCATGCGCGACTTGCCGTTCTCGATA
Organism: Burkholderia sp. AU27893; assembly: GCF_002223205.1. NCBI lineage: Bacteria > Pseudomonadati > Pseudomonadota > Betaproteobacteria > Burkholderiales > Burkholderiaceae > Burkholderia > Burkholderia sp. AU27893. The sequence continues at coordinate 1,329,726 of NZ_NKFD01000001.1, forward strand.
TGCCGCGAGATGTTCTCGAGCACGACGATCGCATCGTCGACGACGAAGCCGGTCGCGACGATCAGCGCCATCAGCGACAGGTTGTCGATCGAGAAGCCGAGCAGGTACATCGCACCGAACGTGCCGATGATCGAGATCGGCACCGCGACGCTCGGGATCAGCGTCGCGCGCCAGTTGCGCAGGAACAGGAACACGACCATCACGACGAGGCTGACCGCGATCAGCAGCGTGTGCTCGGTGTCCTTCAGCGACGCGCGAATCGTGGTCGAGCGGTCGAGCACGGGCGTGACGGTGATGTCGGCCGGCAGCGACGCGGTGAGCTGCGGCAGCGCCGCGCGCACGCGGTCGATCGTGTCGATGATGTTCGCGCCGGGCGAGCGGTAGAGGATCACGAGCACCGCGCGCTTGCCGTTCGACAGGCCGAGGTTGCGGAGATCCTCGACCGAATCGACGACGTCCGACAGGTCGGACAGCCGCACGGCCGAACCGTTGCGGTAAGCCACGACGAGGTCGCGGTATTGCGACGCCTCGGATGCCTGGTCGTTCGTATAGAGCTGGTAGCGCTGCGGGCCGAATTCGATCGCGCCCTTCGGCGCGTTGGCGTTCGCGGAGGCCAGCGCCGCGCGCACGTCCTCGAGGCCGATCCCGTAGTGGAACAGCGCCTGCGGCTCGAGCTCGACGCGCACGGCCGGGTTCGCGGAGCCGCTCACCGACACCTGGCCGATCCCGTCGATCTGCGACAGCGACTGCTGCAGCACCGTCGACGCGGCGTCGTACAGCTTCGCGGGCGACGAGGTCTCCGACGTCAGCGACACGATCATGATCGGCGAATCGGCCGGGTTGACCTTGCGGTAGGTCGGGTTGCTTTTCAGCGCGGCGGGCAGGTCGGCGCGCGCCGCGTTGATCGCGGCCTGCACGTCGCGCGCGGCGCCGTCGATGTCGCGGTTCAGCCCGAACTGCAGGATGATCCGCGCGTTGCCGACCGTGCTCGTCGACGTCATTTCGGACACGTCGGCGATCGAGCCGAGGTGCCGCTCGAGCGGGCTCGTCACGCTGGTCGCGACCGTTTCCGGGCTCGCGCCCGGCAGCGACGCCTGCACCGAGATGGTCGGGAAGTCGACCTGCGGCAGCGGCGACACCGGCAGCTTGACGAACGCGAACAGGCCCGCGAGCGCGACGCCGATCGCGAGCAGCGTCGTCGCGACGGGGCGGGTGATGAAGGGGCGCGACAGGTTCATCGATTACGCATCCGTGCGCGGGCCGGCTTGCGGGCCGTGGCGTTCGAACCAGCCGCGCACGCGGCGTGCGAGCGAGTCGAAGCCGAGGTAGATCACGGGCGTCGTGAACAGCGTCAGCACCTGCGACACGATCAGGCCGCCGGCGATCGCGATCCCGAGCGGCTGGCGCAGCTCGGAGCCCGCGCCGGAGCCGACGATCAGCGGCACCGCGCCGAGCAGCGCGGCGAGCGTCGTCATCAGGATCGGCCGGAAGCGCAGCAGGCACGCCTGGTAGATCGCCTCGCGCGGCGGCTTGCCTTCGACGCGCTCGGCCTCGAGCGCGAAGTCGATCATCATGATCGCGTTCTTCTTCACGATGCCGATCAGCAGCACGATGCCGATGATCCCGATGATGTCGAGGTCGTGCCCGGTGATCATCAGCGCGAGCAGCGCGCCGACGCCGGCCGACGGCAGCGTCGACAGGATCGTGATCGGGTGGATGTAGCTCTCGTACAGCACGCCGAGCACGATGTACATCGTGACGACCGCGGCGAGGATCAGGAACAGCTGGTTCGACAGCGATGCCTGGAACGCGAGCGCCGCGCCCTGGAAGCGCGTCTGGAACGACGCGGGCAGCCCGATGTCCTTCTCGGCGGCGTCGATCGCCTTGACCGCCTCGCCGAGCGACGCGCCCGGCGCGAGGTTGAACGAGATGGTGGTCGACGGGAACTGCGACAGGTGCGCGACCAAGAGCGGCGACGGCCGCTCGTGGAACGACGCGATCGACGCCAGCGGCACCTGGCCGCCGCCCGCCGACGGCAGGTAGATGTCGTTCAGCGATTGCGCGTAGTGCTGGTCCTTCGGCTCGGACTCGAGAATCACGCGGTACTGGTTCGACTGCGTGAAGATCGTCGACACGATGCGCTGGCCGAATGCGTCGTACAGCGCGTTGTCGACGGTCGCCGGCGTGATGCCGAAGCGCGCGGCGCTCGGGCGGTCGATCTCGATGTAGACCGACTGGCCGTTGCTTTGCAGGTCGGTCGCGACGTCGGCGAGCGACGGCTCCTGCTGCAGCCGGGCCACGAGCTTCGGCACCCAGGTCGCGAATTCCTCCGAGTTCGGGCTCGTCAGCATGAACTGGTACTGCGTCGGGCTGACGGTCGAGTCGATCGTCAGGTCCTGCACCGACTGCATGAACAGCGAGATGCCGGTGATGTTCGCGACGCGGTGCTGCAGGTCGCGGATGATCTGCGCGGCCGACTCGGAGCGTTCGTCGCGCGCCTTCAGGTTGATCAGCATCCGGCCGCTGTTCAGCGTGATGTTGCTGCCGTCGACGCCGATGAACGACGTGAGGCTCTCGACGTTCGGATCCTTCAGGATCTCGGCCGCGAGCGCCTGCTGGCGTTCGGCCATCGCGCCGTACGAGATCGACTGCGGCGCCTGCGTGATCGCCTGGATCACGCCGGTATCCTGCGCGGGGAAGAAGCCCTTCGGCACGTAGACGTACAGCAGGCCGGTCAGCGCGAGCGTCAGCAGCGCGACGACGAGCGTCGAGCGCTGGCGGTTCAGCACCCATTCGAGCGCGACCGCGTAGCGCGCGATCACCCAGTCGATCGCCCGGTGCACGCGCGCCTCGAAGCGGTGGCTCTCGGGCGGCGGCGAATGGCGCAGCAGCTTCGCGCACATCATCGGCACGAGCGTGAGCGACACGATCGCCGAGATCACGATCGTCACCGCGAGCGTGATCGCGAATTCATGGAACAGGCGCCCGACCACGTCGCCCATGAACAGCAGCGGGATCAGCACCGCGATCAGCGACACCGTCAGCGAGATGATCGTGAAGCCGATCTGCCGCGAGCCCTTCAGCGCGGCTTCGAGCCCCGTTTCGCCTTCCTCGACGTAGCGCGCGATGTTCTCGATCATCACGATCGCGTCGTCGACGACGAAGCCGGTCGCGATGGTGAGCGCCATCAGCGACAGGTTGTTCAGCGAGAAGCCGGCCATGTACATCACCGCGAGCGTGCCGATCAGCGACAGCGGCACCGACAGGCTCGGGATGATCGTCGCGTAGACGTTCGCGAGGAACAGGTACATCACGAGCACGACCAGCGCGACCGCGAGCATCAGTTCGAACTGCACGTCGCGCACGGCGGCGCGGATCATCGTCGTGCGGTCGGTGACGATCTCCACGTCGAGCGCGGCCGGCAGCGTTTCCTGCAGCTTCGGCAATTGCGCCTTGATCGCGTCGACGGTCGCGATCACGTTCGCGCCCGGCTGGCGCTGCACGTTCAGGATGATGGCCGGGTCCGAATTCACCCACGCGCCGAGCTTGGTGTTCTCCGAGCCGGCGACGACCGTCGCGACGTCGGTGAGCATCACCGGGCGACCGTTCTTGTAGGCGACGACCGCGCTGTTGTACTGGTCGGCGCTCGTCAGCTGGTCGTTCGCGTTGATCGTGTACGCGCGCGTCGGGCCGTCGAAGTTGCCCTTCGGCGTGTTCACGTTCAGGTTCGAGATCGTCGTGCGCAGGTCGTCGAGGTTCATCCCGTATTTCGCGAGCGCGGTCGGGTTCGCCTGGATCCGCACGGCCGGGCGGTTGCCGCCCGACAGGCTGACGAGACCGACGCCCGCGACCTGCGAGATCTTCATCGCGAGGCGCGTGTCGGCGAGATCCTGCACCTGCGTGAGCGGCAGCGTCTTCGACTTGACGGCGAGCGTCAGCACCGGTGCGTCGGCCGGGTTGACCTTCGCGTAGATCGGCGGGGCAGGGAGGTCGGACGGCAGCAGGTTGCCGGCCGCGTTGATCGCGGCCTGCACTTCCTGTTCGGCGATGTCGAGCGGCAGGTCGAGCGAGAACTGCAGCGTGATCACGGACGAGCCGGCCGAACTCTGCGACGACATCTGGTTCAGCGACGGCATCTGCCCGAACTGACGTTCGAGCGGCGCGGTGACCGACGAGGTCATCACCTCCGGGCTCGCGCCCGGGTAGAAGGTCTGGACCTGGATCGTCGGATAGTCGACTTCCGGCAGCGCGGCGAGCGGCAGGAAGCGCAGCGCGACGAGACCGGCCAGCATGATCGCCGCCATCAGGAGGGCGGTGCCGACCGGCCGGAGAATGAAGAGGCGGGATGGATTCATCGAGCGGCCCGCGCGTTACTGGGCCGCGGGGGCCGCTGCCTGCGACGCGCCGTGCTTGTGTCCGCCGCGATGGCCGCCGGCATCCGATGCGCCCGACGCGCCTTTCGGCTTGTCGGCCGGGATCGAGATCTTCGCGCCTTCGCGCAGGCGGTCGGAGCCGTCGGTCACCACGCGCTCGCCGACCGACACGCCGCTGACGATGCTCGTGCGTTCGCCGTCGACCGGGCCGATCGTGACCTTGCGCACGGTCACCGTGTTGTCGGGTTTCACGACGTAGACGAACTGGCCGATCGAGCCGGTCAGCACGGCCGAGGTCGGCACGATCGTCGCGTTGCGCAGCACGTCGACGAGCAGGCGCGTGTTCACGAACTGATTCGGGAACAGCATGCCTTCCTTGTTATCGAAGTTCGCGCGCAGCTTGACCGTGCCCGTGCTCGTGTCGATCTGGTTGTCGAGCGTCGCGAGCGAGCCCGTCTCGAGCGGCACCGTGTTGTTGCGGTTGTACGCGGTGACCGACAGTTTCTGGCCCGCGTTCACCTGCTTGAGGATCTGCGGCAGGTTGTCTTCCGACGTCGTGAAGATCACGCTCATTGGCTGCAGCTGCGTGATCACGACGAGGCCGTTGGTATCGCCCGGCGTCACGTAGTTGCCGGGGTCGACCTGGCGCAGGCCGACGCGGCCCGACACCGGCGCGGTGATGCGCGCATACGTGAGGTTCAGCTTCGCGGAATCGATCGCGGCCTGGTCGGTCTTCACCGCGCCTTCGTATTGCTTGACGAGGGAGGCCTGCGTATCGACGGTCTGCGACGCGATCGAGTCCTGCGACAGCAGCGTCTGGTAGCGCTTCAGGTCGAGGCGGGCGGTTGCGAGCAGCGCCGAGTCGCGCGCGTGCGTGCCTTCGGCGTTCTCGAGCGCGACCTGGTACGGGCGCGGGTCGATCTGCGCGAGCAGGTCGCCCTTCTTGACGATCTGGCCTTCCTGGAACGCGACCGACTGCAGGTAGCCGGACAACTGGGTCTTGACCGTCACGTTCGCGAGCGGCGTGACGGTGCCGAGCGCGGACAGCACGATCGGCATTTCGCCCTGGGTCGCGGTCGCGACCTGCACGGGCTGCGGAACGTTCGCCATCGCGGCGGGGCCGCCACGGCCGCGCTTTGCGCCGCCGGCGCTGGCCGCCGTGCCTTGCGCCGTGCTGCCGGCCGCCGGCGTGCGGTTCCACGGATGCCACCAGAGCAGGCCGCCGATGACGACGACCGCGAGTGCGCCGGCCATCAGCGTGCGGCGCGGGCGCCGCGCGGCGGGGGACGCGGGGTCTTTCGAAGGAGGCGTGGGCTTTTGTTCGTTATCCATCGTGATCTGTCAGGAAGACGGCGCGGCGGGCCGGAAATCGGACTGCTGGGCTGCGCGTGGGCAAGCGGTGCCGGGGAGGGGGCGCCCGGCTCGGTCCGGGCCCCCGCCGGTGTGCGCGGGAAAAGAGCGGTGCGCACCGCGAGTGCGGCGCGACGATGGGCATGATCCTACGTCCCGTCCCCGTTACAGTCCAGTGGTCTATCTTTCAACGGGTTACGGTCGTTACAGAACGCGACAGTGCGATGACGAAACGCTTACACGCCGATGCGACGGGCCGGTGCGCCGCCGATCTCGCGGGTGATTTTCGCGATGCATTCGTGCAGCGCGGGCACCACGTGTTCGTGCAGCCATTCGGGCGGGCACTGGTGCGATGCGCCACCGCAATTCACCGAATAGCGCTGGCCCGACGGGCCGACGAAACCGGCCGCGACGGCATTCAGGCCCTCGCGCCATTCGCCGATCGCGATCGCGTGGCCGTCGCGCATCGCATCGTCCAGCGCGGGGGTCAGGCGGGCGGACACATGCGGCCAGTCGTCGCCCGCCGTGGTGCGCAGCGACTCGAGCAGCAGGCGGCGTTCGTCGTCCTCGAGTGCGGCGAGATACGCGCGGCCGACCGCGGTGCGCGCGATGTCCATCCGCGAGCCGATCTCGAGGCGCGTGACGAGCACGGCCGAGCGTGGACGGATCACGTCGATCGCGACCATGTCGAGCCGGTCGCGCACCGCGAGGTGCACGGACAGCGACGTGCGTTCGGCCAGCTCGATCATGAACGGCCGCGAACGCGCGCGGATGTCGAAGTTGCGCAGGAAGCCGTGGCTCAGTTCGAGCACTGACGCGGTGAGCACGAAGCGCTCGCTGTCGGGCAACTGGAACAGGAAGCCGGCGCTGACGAGCGTCGCGGTGATGCGCGAGACGGTCGGCTTCGGGATGCCGGTCAGTTCGGTCAGCTCGCGGTTGCTGACGGGCGCGTCGGCCGCCGCGATGCGGCGCAGCACGGCGAGGCCGCGGGCGAGGGCGGTGATCTCGTCGGGCGACGATTCACGGTCCCGCGACGCGGGAGGGGTTACAGTTGTCGACACGAGGGATTCTCTCTAATTCCGAAACTCGATTTCAATTTTGTTGGTATTGTAGGACTATTGTCAAAGGATGCATGTTCTGCGGGCGAACCGGTCATCGGATGAGATTTTACGGGTTCACCCTTGGTTTATTAGGAAAACGCTCAAATGAGCGTTGCCAGAAAGTGCATGAACCGGTGCAAATACCGCTTGACTTGTCGGGCGGAAACGGAAAGAATGTCTCACGTTTTCGAAACATCGTTTCAAGAGTTTAACCGGCAACGATGTTTCGCGCAGTCTCTCAGGTTCTAGCACGGCCCTCGGAATGGCTAGAACTTTTTTAGCGCCACGGTCTCCGTGGCGCTTTTTTTTGCCCGTTTTCCGGCAACCGCCCGGTTTGCCGCGATCGAAGATCCGCTTCGTTGCAGCGGGGCCGGCACCGCTTGCCGCGTCCTGCACGATCCACCGCCACCCCCGCGATTTTAATTAATTTCTGCTATCGGGAAAATTCCGGCAATACGTCGACGGTCGTCGTGCGCGTTGCATCGGACAAATCCTGGGCCACGACGCGTCTGCCCGAATGTCGCACGTCCCCTTCGTGCGGAGCATGTCGCCCCTTCGCGTGCCGGAGCCCCCCTATGCAAAAGTAGGGGGGTGACCCATCCCGGCCAGCCGCGCACCTCTGCAGAATCCAGATACGGGCCGATGCGAAGACTTCGTCGGCCCGCGTCCGCAGCACAGCATGACGTCCAGCCCGTATCGCTGGTTGACCCCTTGGATGGAGGTCATATGTTCCGTACCCGCGCGTGTTGCAGCAGTGTGGCGGCACTGTTGCTCCTGATGTGCGCCGTTCCCTCGTTCGCCCAGTCGTTCCGGGTCCAGTGCCCGTTCACCACGCCGTCGCACCCGACCGCGCTGGCGCCCGGTGTCGGCGAACCCGCTTACACGAAGCCGACCTATACCGGCCAGAATTCCACGTCGACCGGCGCGGTGAACGGCGCGATCAAGTGCCAGCAGATCTCGGGCGGCGACGGCTACGCCACGATGGCCAACGGCGTGCAGACCTATCTGTTCGCGTTCGGCCCGCTGTCCGGGCTCGCGGACATCAAGGCCGGGCTGCCCGGCACGGAGCTCGCGTCGGTGTTCAACACCGTCGGCGACCCCAGGACGGACCCGACCTACAACGGCGCGGTCGGTCTCGCGCCCGATCCGGATGCCGGCGGCGCGCTGACCGGCCACGTCGATCCGCGCCCGATCATGGACATCGGCGTGATGAACGGCAACCAGCCCGCGCCGATGATGGCGATCGACGAGGACGACGAGTTCTTCCTCACGCTCACGAACGTCGGGATGATCATGCGCCCCGACCTGTTCGAGAAGCACACGGTGCACTTCCACGGCTATCCGAACGCGTCGTCGTTCTATGACGGCGTGCCGGACGCGTCGGTCGCGATCAATATCGGCGCGAGCTTCACGTACTACTATCTCGCGCCGGATGCGGGTACCTATTTCTGGCACTGCCACATCACGCCGCCGGAGCACCTGCAGATGGGCATGGTCGGCCAGATCTACGTGCGGCCGCGCCAGGACCGGGTGCCGAAGGGCGTGTCGCTGTACGACGCGCTGATGACGCAGCAGTCGGACCTGCGCACGCGCTGCGGCAACGACATTCTGTGCTCGACGCCGCTGCCGCCGCAGAACAACGGCCTCGTGCGGGCGGCCAACGTCAACATTCCGCCGACCACGCCGGAGACGCTGTCGCTCTACGCATACAACGACGGCGACGGCTCGACCGCGTACGACGTCGAGTATCCGATCCAGATCCATGGCTTCGATCCGAACTTCCACTTCGTCGGCATGACGTTCAATCCCGAACCGTTCACCGACATGAAGGACAAGTTCTTCCTGCTGAACGGCCGCAGCTATCCGGACACGGTGACCCAAGGCGCGATGTCGACGCCCGCGTCCGACAGTGCGATGCATCCGTCGCAACCGCTGCCGACGCTGGTCAACATTCCGGCCGGCGGCCGCGCGCTGTTGCGGATCTCGGATCTCGACGTGACCGAATACCAGACGCTGGCGTCGCTCGGCATCCCGATGCACGTGATCGCGCTGAATGCCCGCATGTTGCGCGACATGGCCGGCAACAACATGGCCTACGACACGAACTCGATCACGCTCGGAGGCGGCGAGTCGCTCGACCTGATTCTCGACGCCAGCGACAAGACGAAGTACCACTCGGGCCAGATTTTCTACCTGTACACGCCGAACCTCGATCACCTGTCGAACGATCAGGAGAACTTCGGCGGCCTGATGACCGAGGTCCACATCTGCAGCGCCGTGGATCCGGTCACGAAGCATTGCACTCTTTGATGACCAGGGGCCGCCCGCATCATCGGGCGGGCCCCCGGCCGGGAAGTCCTGCCCTGAGGAGAAAAGCCGTGGGACACATCACTCATCATGCGTGGACCGCGACGCTCGCCCGTCTCGGACGGCTCGCACGCGTCGGTGTCGCGACGCTCGCCGCGTTGCTGTCGGTGCACGCGCACGCCGCCGCGCCGGGCATCACCGGCAAGGTCTTCAACCTCACGGCCCAGGAAGCGCGCATCACCCAGCCGGACGGCACGAGCGTCTATTCGTGGGGCTACGGCTGCGCGGCGACCAGCGCGACGCCGCTCGTCTTCTCGCCGTCGACGATCACCGGCGCGACCTGTCCGACGATGCAGATCCCCGGTCCGACGCTGATCGTCAGGCAGGGCGACGTCATCACCGTGACACTCACCAACAACCTGCCGGCGGCAGCCGGCAACACGTCGATGCTGTTTCCCGGCTTCGTCGTGTGCACGGGCACCCTGAGCCCGGACGGCAAGACCTGCACCGGCACCTCCGGCGTTGCCGGGCTGCTCGCGCAGGAGGCGCAGCACGGCGCGACGGTCACCTACACGTTCGTCGCGGCGACGCCGGGCACGCATGCGTACTACAGCGGCACGCAGGGCGATCTGCAGATCGAGATGGGGATGTACGGCGCGATCATCGTGCTGCCGAATACGGCGGTCAACACGGCGGGCTGCATGGCGCTGCCGGATTCGGGCCGGCCGTTCGGCCAGCGCGATTTCCGCAACGCGGCGGCGGCATTCGACAACAGCGCCGCGTGCTATGACCGTGAGTATCTTTTTCAGTTCTCCGAAATGGATCCGCGCATCCATCAGCAGGCGGAGCAGCAGGTCGCGGCGAATACGTCGTGCACCAGGCCGACCGGCTGCATGACGGTCGAGACCGAGCCTTATCACCCGGCCTATTTCATGGTCAACGGCCGCTCGATGCCGGACGATATGGATCCGAACTACGCGCCGCAGTACCCGCACCAGCCGTACAACGGCAACCCGCACATGCATCCGGGCGAACTGGTGCTGCTGCGGATCATCGGCACCGGCCGCTGGCAGCATCCGTTCCACGAGCACGGCAACCACGTGCGCGTGCTGGCGCGCGACGGCAACCTGTTGCTCAGCCCGGTCGACCCGAGCCATCCGGCGAACCCGCGGCTGCCGGCCGGCCCGCTGCTGTTCACGACCACCACGACGCCGGGCGCGACGATGGACGGGATTTTCTACTGGACCGGCAAGGGCCTGAACTGGGACGTCTACGCGCACTACCCGGGCGACGGCTCCGTCTGCGTGCCCGACGCGAACGGCTACTACACGACGGCGTCGAACCCGCCGGCGCCGCGCAACGCGCCGAACTACTACGAGTGGTGCCAGGACCACGGCAAGGCGCTCGAGAAGGCGCCGTTCGGCAAGGTCGCCAGCGGCGGGCCGGTCACGTTGCCGGACTCGAACATCCTGACGAACGGCTTCTGGTATGGCGGCAGTCCCTATCTCGGGCCGGACGCGACCGTGCGTGCGACGGCGCCGACCGGCACGTCGCCACCCAGCAACACGATCCTGAACCCGCCGGCGACGGAAGCAGGCTTCGCGTTCATGTGGCACTCGCATAACGAGCGCGAGATCACGACGAACAACATCTTCCCGGGCGGAATGATGATGATGATGCTCGTTGATCCTCCGGTATTTCCGATCGACGAATCCAATTAGGGGTGGGGAGAAAGACGATGAGATCCACCAAGCTCACGGCGACGCTCCTTGATCTGTTCAAGGCGGGGGTCGCGGCATCCATCTTGCTGACGGCAGGCGAAGCCTGTTTCGCGCAAGCGGTCGTCAATCTGACGGCGAAAGCGTCCACGGCGTTGATGCCGGACGGGCAGGCCGTGCCGATGTGGGGCTACAGCTGCACGCCGGCTGCCGTGGCGACGGTGCCGGCCGCGAATGCGACCTGCGCGGCGGCGAATCCGGCCGCCGGCGCGAACTGGTCGCCGGTGGTCGTCACCGTGCCGGCCGGGCAGCTGCAGATCAACCTGACGAACAACCTGCCTGCGCCCGTGCCGACCTCGCTCGTCATCGTCGGCCAGCTGGGCGGCGGTCTGGGCGACAAGCCGACGACCACGCCGAGCCCGGTCCATCCGACGCAGACCGCCACGACCTGGCCGATCGTCACGGCGACCTCGACCGCGCCGATGGCGTCGTTCGTGCCGCCCGCGCAAGGGCCGCGCGTCCAGTCGTTCGGGACCGAGGTGGCGGCATCGACCGATCCGAAATCGCACACGACGCTCACCTGGACCAATCTCAAGCCCGGCACCTACCTGCTCGAGTCGGGCACGCACCCGTCGATCCAGGGGCCGATGGGCCTCTACGGGGTGTTGGTGGTGAAGAGCCCGAGCGTCCCCAGCTCGACGTGCGCATCGACGAAACAGGCCTATCCGAATTCGGTGTCCTGCTATGACGCCGACGTGCCGCTCGTGATGAGCGAGATCGATCCGGTGCAGAACGCTGCTGTTGCCGCGGCAGTCGCGACCAAGGGCTTCAGCGAAACCGCCGCGTGGTCGGGGCAGCCCGGCGGATGCGGCGACTCGAAGTCGGTCACGTTCGGCACCTGCTATCCGCCGGTGGTGAACTACGATCCGCGCTACTACCTGATCAACGGCGTGGCCTTCGATCGCACCAACCCGAACGCGTCGGCTTTCCCGCCGAGCGCGATGGTGCCGCCGTCGACCGGGCAGGTGCTCGTGCGCCTGGTGAACGCCGGGCTGCGCATGCACGTTCCGGCCGTGGTCGGCGCGCAAACGGGCAATCCGTCCGTTCCGGGCTTCACGCTGATCGCCGAGGACGGCAACGTGATTCCCGGCGCCGCGCGCATCCAGAACGCCGTGTTCATGGCGGCCGGCAAGAGCTACGACGTGATGCTGAACGCGCCGGCCGCCGGTGCGATGCCGGTATACGACCGCGAGTTGAGCCTGTCGACCAACAACATGCGCGATGGCGGGATGCAAGGCTACATCGCGGTCAACAACGCCCAACCGTCGGCGACTGCCGGCATCGGCGAAACGCCGACCGCCGCGGGTGCGAACTATTACTTCGTGCCGGGCACGACGCTTGCCGTGTCGGATCCGGCCAAGGGCGTGATCGCGAGCGACTCCGGCGTGTACGGCGTGAAGGTCAAGACGCCGCCCGCGAGCGGCACGCTCACGTTGAACACCGACGGTACGTTCACGTATCTATCGAGTAGCAGTGCGAACGACAGTTTCGTCTATCAGTCGACCAACGGCACGCCGCCGGTGACGGCGAAGGTGACGTTGACCGCCTGCACCACGAGCAACAAGTGCCTGTCGGTCCCGACGGCCGGCAATGCGAGTTTCGCGAGCAACATCGCGTCGCAGATCCAGGTCGGCGCACCGGGCGTGCTCGCCAGCGCGAACGATCCGGCCGGGTTGCCGCTCACCGCGCAAATCGTCGCGTCGAGCGCGACGAACGGCACCGTGACGCTGAATCCGGACGGCTCGTTTACCGCGGTGCCGTCGACGCCGCGGGTCGGCAACGGCGCGGCCGCGCAGACGATGACGTTCCAGTACAAGGTCACCAATACGCAGATGCAGACGAGCGCGAATGCAGGGACGGTGACCGTGACCTTCAATCCCGGCAGCGGGCTGGTCGTGAACGTGATGGACGCGCCGAGCATGGCGCCGGATGCGACCGCGCCGAACAAGGCGGTCAAGCTCACCGACTATCGCTGGATCATCGAGGAAGACCGCACGATGCAGATCGATCCGGCCTGCCAGGTGAATTCCGCGACGGGGCGGCCGGCGAACTGCCCGCCGCTGCCGGTCCCGAGCCTCGGCACGAACTTCCACACGAGCTACATGCCGGTGGTGGCGTCGGGCTGCGTCGGCACCGTCGCATGCGAATCCGGCCAGACCGTGTACGACCCGGTGTCCAACACGCACGTGGCGACCGTATGCGACGTCGGCAACGGCGTGTGCCGCACGGGCCCGAACGTCTCGCAACAGGCGCCGGTCGATCCGAAGTACGTGGCGCTCGATCCGACCAAGCATTACTACATCTCGATCCTGCCGGGCGATGCCGGTAACACGTTCACGAACGGCGGCGGCGTGTCGCCGGACGGCAAGCGGCCATTCAGCATCGCGCTCGACTGCCCGTCGGGCCCGAGCGGCGCGGATTTCGCGCCGGGCACCGGCAAGTGCGGCCACAGCATGGGCGGCGCGCCGATTGCGCCCGCGCAGGTCGCGGCGGCGAAGGCCGGACAGACCGGTGCGGGACAGGCCGGGCAGCTCAACGTGCTGTTGACGGAAACGCCGTACCAGACCGCGAAGCTGTCGGTGTTCGTGTTCGAGGACGATGCGCCGCTGAACGGCGAAGTGGACGTCAGCGGCGGGTCCGACGGATTCGGCACCGCACGCGAGCCGGGGCTCGGCGGATTCGAGATCAAGCTCTGGGACGATGCGGGCGGCACCGGCGACCCGACCGGACAGATGACCTACGACATGTTCAACATGCCGCTGTCGAATTCGCTGCAAGGCACCGTCGATCCGCTCACCGGGCTCAATGCGTGCCCGATCTCGACGGCGACCGACGGCCTGGTCGGCATGATTCCGACCTGCCCGAAATACGAATCGGACGGCAAGACGCTGTCGCCGCTCGTCGGCCAGGCCATCATCGCCAACCTGATGCCGGGCCGCTACGGCGTGATCGCGACACCGGCTGCCGACCGGATCGGCCGCGGCGAGGAGTGGCTGCAGACCAACACGCTCGACGGACAGAAGGCGCACGACGCGTTCATCAAGGTCGGCGGCCCCGCGTACTTCCAGGAGTTCGGGCCGGCCGGCTATCACGTGTCGATCGGCTTCGCGAATCCGAAGATCATCAACGCGCGCAGGACCAACGCGGCCAAGACCGGGATATGCGACACCGGTCCGTGCCCGAACACGCTCACGGGCCGCGTGACGAACCTGCACTACAGCCGCCCGCCGAACGAGAACCTGTACAGCAGCGGTTCGCGCGACTCGCTGGCGTTCTCGCAATGCTATGTGAGCGTCGGCGATCCGGACAGCGAGGACTACGGCTTCACCAAATGCGACAGCCAGGGCCGGTTCACGATCAGCGGCTTGCCGAGCGGCACGACCCGCATCACCGTGTTCGATCAATGGAACGACCAGATCGTCGACGGGCTGGCCAAGGCGGTCCAGTTGCCCGCGGCCAACGGAAGCACGACGGTCGACGTCGGCGACCTGTCCGTGCTGCAGTGGCATACGAACCTCTATACGCGGACCTTCATCGACCTGCACGGCGACGGCGTCTCGCATCCTGACGACCCCGGCATCGCGCTGGCATCGGTCAACATGCGGTTCCGCGACGGCAGCTTCTCGAACTTCAACGCGACCGACGGCAATGGTTACGCGCCGTTCAACGAAGTGTTTCCGCTGTTCAACTGGTATGTGGTCGACGACGACCTGACGCGCTTCAAGTCGACCGGCACGCACGTGGTGTACGATGCGGGCGGTCCGGTGGACGGCACCGGCGCTGCCGGCAGCGGGCACTCGACGGTGGCCGCGTACTTCGCGAACACGGCCGAAACCGTGCCGCTGCCGTCGAACCTGCATGTGCCGGGCGCCCGGTATTGCGCGGACGCGGACTGCGCGTCGACCGGCAGCGGCTCGACCGGGCGGGTCGATCCGCCCTGGACGGGCACGGAGGCATGGCAGGGCTTCTCCGGCCAGAACTCGTTCATCGAGTACGGCAAGACGCCGTTCGCGAAGGGCGAGAACGGCGGGATACGCGGCGAGGTGATCTACGCGTCGACGCGGCCGTTCGACGATCCGACGCTGCTGATCCACACGAAGTGGACCCCCGACGTGCCGAACGTCACGGTCAACCTGTACCAGGAGGGCACGGCCACGGACGGCACGACCAACCTGACGCTGGTGGACACGACCAAGACGGCGAGCTGGGACGACTGGGCGCAGGGCTTCCGCGCGGACGGCGTGACGCCGAACATGAACTGCCCGGGCCAGGATCCGAACGACCCGTTCTACTTCACGCTGAAGAACAGCACCAACTGGCTCGATCCGCAACATCGCCAGCTGCCCGCGAACGCACAGTACAAGTGCTACGACGGCATGCACGCGTTCAACCAGATCCAGCCGGCGCCGTATGACGGGATGTACAAGTTCCCGAGCGTGACCGCGACGGATGCGAACGGCAAGCCGGTCGCGTCGAACTGCACGATCTGCGTCGGGAAGAACCCCGTCGACGGCACGCCGATGCTGCCGGCCGGCAAATACGTGGTCGAGATCATCGTGCCGCCGGGCTACGAACTGGTGAAGGAGGAAGACAAGAACATCCTGATCGGCGACAACTACATCGCTCCGGTGACGCAGCAGTTCGCCGGCATCGGCGCGGTCTTCATCCTGCCCGACCAGGCCGCGGTGAACTCGACGTACAACAAGAACAACCCGCAGAACCCGACCACGAACCTCGGTTCGACGCCCCATGCCGAAGGCGACACCGGCAGCGTCGAGCGGTTCTGGCCGTGCGTCGGCGAGCTGCGCATCGTGCCGGACTACATGAGCCTGTTCCCGGGATCGAAGGAAGTCGCGCCGTTCGCGGGTGCATCGCGGCATCTGTGCGATCGCAAGGAGGTGATGCTGACCGACGAGGAATCGGTGCTCGCGAAGTTCTGGATTTTCAGCTCGACGCACGTCGCGGCGCACTACACGGGCTTCATGCTCGACGACTTCTCGTCGGAGTTCGACCCGTATTCGCCGCAGTTCGGCGAGAAGTTCGCCGTGCCGAACGTGCCGATCTCGTTCAAGGATTTCTCCGGCAACGAAACCTCGCGCACCTATACGGACCAATGGGGCATCTACAACGGGCTGACGTTCTCGACCTGGGAAGTGAACCCCCCGAACCCGACCGGGTATGCGCCGACGATGATGGTCGCGTGCATGAACGATCCGGGCCCGATCCCCGATCCGCAGCACCCCGGCAAGACGATTGCCGACCCGCTGTACAACCCGGCATACAGCCAGTTCTGTTACGAGATTCCGTTCATGCCCGGACAGACGCAGTACATGGATACGCCGGTGGTGCCGGTGCAGTCCTTCGCGGACGGCTATAACCAGCCCGACTGCGCGTATCCGGATGCGACGCCGGCGATCTCGAGCGTGACCGGCGATGCGATCGGCGCCGGCGCGGGCCCGTGGGTCAGCGCGCCCGGCAAGCAACTGACGATCAACGCGCTGGGCGACCAGCAGGTGGTGAACCACGCGTATACCGGACCGAGCCAGACCACGGCGCCGTTCAACCAGAAGTTCATCACGCGCCACTACGGCTTCGGCGCGACGCAGGGCACCGGCTCGGTCACGATCGCGGGCGTCAATGCGACGGTCGTGTCGTGGAGCGACTCGAAGATCGTGGTGCTTGCGCCCGACCTGAGCCTTCCGTCGCTCCCGTCGCTGAAGGTGCCGTCGACCTGCACGATCCAGCAGATGGGCGCACCCGCGACGCAGTGCGGCGAGCTCGTGATCACGGCCGGCAACGGCAAGCGGTCGATCGATGCGGTCACGGTGACGATCGGCGGCAAGGCGCCGACCTACGTGAGCGGCGAGAACGGCGCGAGCAATGCGCTCCAGACGGCGATCAACAATGCGAGCGCGGGCGACATGATCGTCGTCGGTCCGGGCACGTACAACGAGATGCTGGTGATGTGGAAGCCGGTGCGGCTGCAAGGCGTGGGCGCAGCGTCGGTGACGATCAATGCGAATACGCATCCGTCCGGCAAGCTCGATCCGTGGCGCAGGCTCATCGCGTGCCTGTTCGGCACGTCGCTGAACGGCGGGGTGATTTCGGCCACGTACGACCCGACGAAGCCGATCTCGTCGACCAACAACCCGTACGATCCGTCAGGCACCTACCAGTGCCCGGTGCAGATGCAGGGGCACGTGGATCCGATTCCGTTCGAGCCGACCGTCGGCTGGGACAGCAATCAGAACGGCAATCTGGGCGAGCTGCTGATCGAGCCGTCGCTGCTGGGCGCGTATGAAGGCGCGGGCATCACGGTGCTGGCCAAGGGGGTGCAGCCGAGCACGAACTGCACCGCGAACGGCATCTGCACGATGCTCACGGCGCACGACTGCACGACGGACCCGAACAACCCGAACTACGGCAACTTCCTGTGCAACCCGTCGCGCATCGACGGGGTCACGGTCACCAACAGCTCGCAGGGCGGCGGCGGGATCTTCCTGCACGGCTGGAACCATTACACGGAGGTATCGAACAACCGCGTGACCGGGAATGCCGGCACGCTGTCGGGCGGCATCACGGTCGGCCAGGTGGAAGTGCCGGACGGCAACATCGCCGCGGATGGCGTGACGCAGTTGCCGTTCATGTACAACACGTTCGTCAACGTTCACCACAACGCCGTCACGGCAAACGCGTCGTATGGCGACGAGATCAACTCGACCACGCCATCTTCGGCCGGCGGCGTGACGCTGTGCTCGGGCGCCGACTACTACCGCTTCAACTACAACTGGGTCTGCGGCAACATGAGCAGCGGTGACGGCGGCGGCGTCTCGCACTTCGGGTTCAGCTACAACGGCGACCTGTCGCACAACGTGGTGTTGTTCAACCAGAGCAACAACCCGACGTTGCCGACGTACGGCGGCGGGATCATCGCGCAGGGGGTGCCGCCCGACGGCACGTTCTGCGAGAACTCGACCGTCGACGTCGATTGCGCGCCGCAGCTGTCCGACGGCATCGGCCCGAATCTCGTGATCGACGGCAACCTGATCATGGGCAACACGGCGGAAAGCGGGAAGGGCGGCGGGCTGCGGCTGCAGAACGTCAACGGCACGGACGTGCAACGCAATCTCGGCAATCCGAACAACTGGTACCAGGTGCGCGTGATCAACAACATCATCGCGAACAACGTGGCCGGCTGGTCGGGCGGCGGCGTGTCGCTGCAGGATGCGGTGCGCGTCAGCTTCATCAACAACACGGTGATCGCGAACGATGCGACGGCGTCGGCGGGCGTGCTCTTCAATACGCCGGCCGCGTCGCAGTCGAACGTGGCGCCGCCGGGATGCACGAGCAGCACGACCAGTGCGGACTCGACCTGCACGAGTTTCATCGAGACATCGACGCAGCAGCCGGCAGGACTGGAGACGACGACGCATACGCAGAACCTGATGGCGGCGTTCGTTCCGCCCGCGGGCTTCACGGGGCAAGTCACCTGTCCCGCGAACGCGCCGAACTGCACGAAGTTCTCGAATCCGGTGCTGAGCAACAACCTGTTCTGGCAAAACCGCTCGTTCTATATCTCGGTGAGTGCGCAGCCGAACCCGAACATACCCGGCGTGCAGAACGCGGTCACGCTGAACCCGGTCCTCAACCAGAAGGGGCAATCGACAGGCTTTTGCGTGACGGGCGGCGCGACTCCGCCGTTCTACTGGGACATCGGCGCGTACGGCGACACCGGGCCGGCCAATCACCAGTCCGGGCTGACCATGAACCCGCAGTACTCGATCATGACCAGCACGGCCGGCTACGCCGCGACCAACAAGGCAGCGGACCCGCAGACGACCAGCCAGTACTGCAACGGCTCGCGGGTGCCGCCGGAAGCCGGCGGGAACGGCTTTGCCGTACCGCCCGGGATCGCCGACGCGGTGTTGCCGAACCCGTTGTTCGGGCTGATGCCGTCGGCCACGCCCGATGAAGGCAACCAGTGGATCAACATGTCGTACGGGCCGCTGTCGCTGTCCAACGAGGCGCTCCAGCCGGGCAGTGCCGGCTACAACGTGATGATGGGCAACTACTCGATCAAGGGCACGTCGCCGGCGATCGGGGCAGCCACCGCGAACGGCGCGCCGAATCACGACATCTTCGGCACGCCGCGGCCGCAAGCCAACGGCTACGACATCGGCGCGGTCGAGTACGTCGCGCCTGGCCTGCTCGGCGGCCTGCTCGGCGGCGGTACGCCGATCGACCCGCTCGCATTGGGGAGCCAGCCGACCGGCCTGGCCGCGCTGATCCCCGGAGGCGGCGGAATTCCGGGCGGCGGTGGCATCCCGGGTGTCGGCGGTATTCCGGGCGGCGGTGGCATCCCGGGCGGCGGTGGAATCCCGGGTGTCGGTGGCATCCCGGGCGGCGGCGGCATCCCTGGCGGTGGTGGCATCCCGGGCGGCGGCGGCATCCCGGGCGGCGGTGGAATTCCGGGTGTCGGTGGCATCCCGGGCGGTGGTGGAATTCCGGGCGGTGGAGGCATCCCGGGCATCGGCGGCATCCCGGGGATCGGCGGAATCCCGGCCATCTTCAGCCGTAACGTGCCGCTGCCGCCGATCAAGGCGCCGGCGCTGCGGCGGCCGCTGGCAGGGGCGCGGCTGGCTCCGCCGGTGACCCGGCCGCTGCCGGCCGGCGCGTTGGCGCAGTCTCCGGCGCTGGCGCGGCCGCAATCGGCTGCGCTGCTGCAGGCCCCGGCCCGGACGCCGCCGCGTGCCCGCACGCAGACGCCTGGGCAGTCGCCGGCGCAGACACGCGCGCAGCCGTCCGTGCGGCTTCCGGCGCCGACCCCGGCGCAGGCGCTACCCGCGCCGCTCACGGGAGCGATGCAATGAAACGGGCGGCCGTCCGTGCGGCATCGATGCTGCTCGCGGGCGCTGCCTGCCTCGCCGCGGTCCGGCCTCAGCCGGCCGCGGCCGGGCAGGATGCGCCGGCCGGACCCGCGGCCATCCGGCACTCGCCGTACCTGCCGGTGAGCCTGCCGCGGCAGGCGAAGGCCTATTACCAGATGGCGAAGGGCATCGACAACTTGCACGTGCGCAGCACCGCGTCCGGCAACCTGATCCGTTTCAGCTACCGCGTGACCGATCCCGACAAGGCGCGGCTGCTCGGCGACACGAAAGCGACCGTCTATCTGTACGGCGAAACGAGCCACGCAATGCTCGTGATTCCGGTGATGGACCAGATCGGCGCGCTGCGGCAGACCGGTCAGCTCGAGACCGGACGCGAATACTGGATGGTGTTTTCCAACAAGGGAGGGCCGATCAAGCGCGGCGAACGGGTCAGCATCCTGATCGATTCGCTGCACATCGACGGGCTGGTGGTCGAGTAATCACATACATGCGCATGCCGCCGCGCATCGGCAACGGGCGGCCTGCATGCGGGGAGAGCAGTCATGAACCGGTTTCTTTTCAAGTCGATTTCGGCGGCGTGTGCCGCCGGCTTGTTGACTTGCGGCCAGGTCGCATCCGCGGCCTCGGCGGCGGGGAATGCGCAGGAGGCGTCGGCGTCGCACATGGATGCGGCGCAGATCGCCGAGCGCAATGCGGCGGCCCGTGGCGGGCTGCAGGCGTGGCGGGCGGTGTCGTCGATCAGGATGACGGGGCAGCTCGATGCGGGCGGCACGAAGAACGTCAGGCTGCCGTTCACGCTGACGTTGAAGCGCCCGCGCAAGAGCCGGCTCGAAATCCAGTTCGAGCAGCAAACGGCGCTGCAGGTGTACGACGGCTCGCAGGGCTGGCTGGTCCGGCCGTACCTCGGCCGCAACGACGTCGAGCCGTATACGCCGGCGCAACTCAAGTCCGCCGCGTCATCGGCCGAACTCGACGGGCCGCTGATCGACTACGCGGCCAAGGGCACCACGATCCAGGCGCTCGGCACGGAGCAGGTGGAAGGGCATCGCGCGTATGTGCTGAAGCTGACGTCGAAGGAGGGCGCGACGCGCCGCCTGTGGGTCGACGCGTCGAGCTTTCTCGAACTGAAGATCGACGGCGAGCCGCGCGTGCTGGACGGCAAGACGCACAGCGTCGCCGTGTTCTATCGCGACTACCGGAAGGAGAACGGCCTCGTCATGCCGCACACGCTCGAGACCGTCGTGAGCGGCGTCAAGGGCGCGCACCGGATCACGATCGAGCATGTCGCGCTCAACGAGCCGGCCGACGACGGGATGTTCGGCAAGCCGCCGCTCACCTTCGCGAAGGCGCCGAGTCACCCGGCCGAGACCCGGACGAGGTGACCACCATGGGACGGATCGGATCGTGGGTGCTCGCCGGCTGCGCGATGGCGGCCGTGTGCGGGTGCGAGCAATTGCCGGGGCAGGGCCTCGGCGTGGACCAGATCGTCGAGAAGAACATCGCGGCGAGAGGCGGGCTCGACGCGTGGCGCAAGGTCCAGACGATGGTCTGGTCGGGCCATGTGGACAGCCCGAACGCGCCCGTGCGCAACATGCCGTTCGTCCTGGCGATGAAGCGCCCGAACAAGACGCGCTTCGAGATCACCGTGCTCAACCAGAAGGCCGTGCGCGTGTTCGATGGCCGCGAAGGCTGGAAACAGGCCGCGAGCGGCAGCGCCGGCGTGCGGCCGTATACCCCGGGCGAGCTGCTGTCCGCGCGCGACGAGCAGGTGATCGACGGCCCGCTGTTCGACCACGATGCGAAGGGCATCGGCGTGACGCTGGAGGGCGTCGACCCGATCGGCGGGCACGATGCATACCGCCTGGCGGTGAAGTTGCCGTCCGGCGCGGTCCGGCATGTGTGGATCGACGGGCGGAGCTTCCTGGACGTGAAGGCCGACCGCCAGGTGCGCGGGCCGAGCGGCCCGCTCACGGTGGAGGTGAACTACGGCAACTTCAAGCTCATCGACGGCCTGCAAATTCCGCTCAGGATCGAGAGCGGAACGGCAGCCGCGCCGACCAAGGACACGCTGATCATCGACAAGGTGTCGCTGAATCCGCCGCTCGACGATGCGCTCTTCGGCCGGCCCGTATCGCCGGGCGGACGCCGTGCGGCGTCGATCGATGCGCGCGTGTCGGCGGCCCCGCCGGGCGTGGCCCGGCCGACGGTACGGCCATGAACGGCATCCGGGGGCGAGCGCGCGCCCTCGCGGCGGCGTGGCCGCCGGTCTCGCGCGGGCGGCTGGCGCGGTGGGCGGTGCTGGCCGCGCTGTGCGCAAGCGCGGGCCACGCGATCGGCGGCGAGCCGGCGGCGCCCGTCGTGCCCGCGGACGCGGGAGAAGCCCTCTTCCAGCGGGGCATCCTCGGTTCCGGTGCGCCGCTCGAAGCGGTGCATCAGGACGGCGTGCGCCTGCAAGGCGCCGCTGCCGCCTGCGTCAATTGCCATCGGCGCAGCGGGCTGGGCTCGAAGGAGGGCAACACCACCATCCCGCCGATCACGTGGCGCTACCTGGTGCATCCGCGCGCGCAGACCGCCGAGGATCTCGACATCCCGTACGTTCCGGGCATGCGCACCGATCGCGAGCCGTACACGGAAGAGCGGCTCGCGCGCGCCGTGCGCGACGGAATCGACCCGGAGGGCAGGCCGCTCGGCAGACTGATGCCGCAATATGCGCTCGGCGACGCCGACATGGCCGCGCTGACCGGCTATCTGCAGCGTCTCGATCGCCGCCCGCCGTCGGGCGTGACGGACACGGTGCTGCATTTCGCGACGATCGTCACGCCGGACGCGGACCCGGTGAAGCGGGCGGGCATGCTCGACGTCCTGCAGCACTACTTCGCGGACAAGAACGCGTTTCCGTTCGGCACGACGCCGCCGCTGCGTTCCACGCGAAAAATGATGTTCATGGTCAATCGCCGCTGGGAACTGCACGTGTGGGAACTGAACGGGCCGCCGGACACGTGGCGCGCGCAGTTGACGCAGTTTCTCGCCCGACAGCCGGTGCTGGCCGTGGTGTCGGGGCTCGGCGGCAGGAACTGGGCGCCCGTTCACGACTTCTGCGAGGCGCAGGCCGTGCCCTGCCTCTTTCCGAACGTCGAGGTGCCGGTCGAAGCCGATCACGATTTCTATTCGGTGTACTTCTCGCGCGGCGTGCTGCTCGAGTCGGACCTGATCGCGAAGCGCGTGCTGGACGAAGTCGGCGCGCGGCCGGTGAAGACGGTCAGGCAAGTCTATCGCGCGGGCGACAACGGCGAGCGCGGCGCACAGGCGCTCGCCGACGCGCTGAAGGCGCGCGGCATCGCGGTGTCGAATCATGCGCTCGCACCGCACGACGGCGTCGCGCGCGCGTTGCGCGGGATGCCGCGCGACGATGTGCTCGTGCTGTGGCTGAGGCCGCCCGATCTCGCGGCGCTCGAGCATGTGCCGCCGACGGTGGACACCGTGTTCATGTCGGGGCTGCTCGGCGGGCTCGACAGCACGCCGCTGCCGACGAGCTGGCGCGCCGTCACACGTGTTGCCTATCCGTTCGACTTGCCCGAAGGGCGGCGCGTGCGCGTCGACTACGCGTTCGGCTGGTTCACGATCCGGAAGATTCCGATGGTCGCGCCGCAGGTGCAGGCGGATACCTATCTCGCGTGCGGCCTGCTCGCCGAGACGCTGAGCCACATGGTCGACGCGTTCGTGCGCGAGTATCTCGTCGAGCGCATCCAGGACATGCTCGAACGCCGCATCCTGACCGGCTACTACCCGCGCCTGACACTCGCGACCGGGCAGCGCTTCGCGTCGAAGGGCGGCTATATCGTCCGGTTCGCCGGGCCGGACCGCACGAAGATCGCCGCCGACGGAGACTGGATCGTTCCCTGAGCCGTCGCGCGCCTTCGGATGGAGTAGGAAACAGGCTGCGTATGGAGGGAGTCGCCCCATGTCGGTTTCGATGCGCGCATCGCACACTGAAGACATCGTGCGACATGGCGATGTCGCGCCGGAGCATCGCGGCATACGATGCGGGGAGGGAAACCGTCATGACTACGTTCCTGGCCGGCCATGATGTTCGACATCGCCGGGCACGTCGCGGCTGGCTGGCCGCGCTCGCGGTGCTCGCGTTGCTGCAATTGCCGGTCGCGCACGCGTTGCCGATCTTCGCGCGCCAGACCGGGCAGAGCTGCGTCGCGTGCCATGCCGGCGGACAGTTTCCGGAACTCACGCCGTACGGGCGCGAGTTCAAGCTGAACGGCTACACGTTCGGCGAACGCACGATTCCGCTTGCCGCGATGGCGATCGGCGACCTGAGCAAGACGCGCTACAACAGCGATTCCAGCGGCGCGCCGATCAACCCCAAGGACGGCCTGCCGATCTTCGACTTCGCGAGCGTGTTCCTCGCCGGGAAGATCACCGACCATCTCGGCGGCTTCGCGCAGTTCACCTACATCGCCCACGATCATCAGGACGGGGACGGGCGATGGAAAGGCCACTGGACGTCCGACAATACCGACTTCCGCTTCGTCGACCGGATCATGTCGTCGGCGAACGACCTGATCGTCGGCCTGACGGTGCACAACAACCCGACCGTGCAGGACGTATTCAACACCGCGCCGGCATGGGGTTACCCGTACATTTCGTCGACCATCAGCCCGGTGGCGAAGATCCCGAACCTGCCCGTGCTCGAAAGCGGGTCGCTCGCGACTCAGGCGGTCGGCACCGGCGCCTACCTGTACTGGAACAGCCTGCTGTACGCGGAGCTGACCACCTACAGCACCGCGGACGGCATCTGGTCGTTCCTGAGCCACGGGAACAACGAAGGGAATCCGAATCACCCGCAGATCTATCTGCGCGGCTACAACCCGTATGCGCGCATCGCGCTGACCCACGATTGGGGCCCGCATAGCGTGATGGTCGGCGCATTCGGCTTCAGCGTCGACGTCTACCCGAACGACGCGAACAATTTCCCGATTTTCGGGACCGGCGTCACGCGTTTTCGCGACTATGGTCTCGACGCGCAATACGAATACCTGCTCGAGCCGCACACGATCACCGCGCAGGCGCGCTACGTGAGGGAGAACATTCACGATCCGAACAATTTCATCGTGAGCGACAACACGTCCGCGAACCTGAATTCGCTGCGGCTCAAGGCGTCGTACGTCTACCAGGCCAAGTACGGCGTCAGCCTGTCGTTCTTCAACACGACGGGCACCGCGGACAGTACCGCCTATGCGGCGAGTGCGAACTTCCATCCGAATACGCAGGGCTGGACGCCGGAAATATTCTGGATGCCGGATCAACACGTGCGCGTCGGCATCCAGTACACGCACTTCACCAAGTACCTCGGCGCGACGACCAACTACGACGGCAACGGACGCAATGCGAGGGACAACGATACGTTGTTCGTCTATCTATGGCTCGCTTCGTTCTGACATTCGGCGGGGCGGCGGATATTACGGCAGGGAGAGCGCTGACATGAACAAGGTGACCCATTTCGCTTGGCTTGCGCTGGTGCTGGCGGCATCGGGTTGTCACGACCTGGAGCGGTCGCGGGAAGTCGATAATCCGGCCGTATCGGGCAGGACCATCGCGCTGCAGGTGTGCTCGAACTGCCACGGCGCGACCGGCGTGTCGGTGTCGCCGATGTTTCCGAAGCTCGCCGGACAGCGCAAGGAATACCTCGTCGACCAGTTGACCGACTTCAAGCATCACGCGCGTGCCGATCCGAATGCGAAGCGCTACATGTGGGGATTCACGCATCTCACCGATGCGCAGATCGACGAGATCGCCGACTATTTTTCGGGCCAGCCGCCGGTCCTCGGCGCGTCCGACGATCACGCGCTGCTCGATGCGGGCAAGGCGATCTTCGTGTCGGGGTTGCCCGACAAGGGCGTGTCGGCGTGTGTCGGGTGTCATGGCCAGCATGGCGAGGGCATGAGCCGGTTCCCGCGGCTCGCCGGCCAGCACGCGGACTACGTGCTGAAGCAACTGAGGGTGTTCCGGGAAACCGATTCGCGGCCGCGCGGCGCTGTCATGAAGTCGGTGTGCGCGAACATGACCGAGCAGGACATGCGTGCCGTCGCGGCGTACGTCGAGGCGTTTCCGCTGGAAGCCGACGCACCGGCGAGCCCGGCGGCCGAGCAATGAACACGCGCCGCTGAATCGGCGTCGCGTGCGGCGGGTGCCGCGCAGCGGACAGACGAACGGCGACGGCGGCGACCATTTGGGTGTCTCGTCTTCCCCGGGGCGGGGCACCTTCTTTTAAAACGGGCAGTTCCACTCCGGTGAAGCACATGAAGGCCATTCAATCCCCACGCGGCGGCATGGCGTCCGTCGCCGCGTCGCTGCAGCGGCGACTTCGTGCGCCGGCCGCGATGCGCTCGCGCGAGCCGGATCACGACCGTGCGTTCCTCGCGCGCCTGTCGGTCATCGACTGGCTGTTCGCCCTGGCGCTCGTGGTGGGCGCGGCCCATGCGCTCGTGCACTACAACGCGCACATGGATGACTACGACAAGGCGGTGATGATCGGCACCGTGCCGGCGCTCATCGCGCTCGGCTGGCGCTGGAAGCCCGCGCGACTGATGATGGCGTCGATCGCCGTGCTGGCGCTGCTGTCGATCCAGATCTACCAGGGCGATCTCGCGCGCGCCGATTCGGCGTTCTTCCTCAAATACTTCCTGTCGAGCCAGTCGGCGATCCTGTGGATGAGCGCGCTGTTCGTGCTCGCGACGATCTTCTACTGGATCGGCTTGCTCGCGCGCTCGGAGTCGGGCTCCGCGATCGGCCAGAAGCTTACGTGGGTCGCCGTGCTGATGGGCTTCACCGGCCTGATGGTGCGCTGGTACGAGTCCTACCTGATCGGTTCGGACGTCGGGCACATTCCGGTATCGAACCTGTATGAAGTGTTCGTGCTGTTCAGCCTGATCACCGCGCTGCTCTATCTGTATTACGAAGGCCACTACGGCACGCGCGCGCTCGGCGCGTTCGTGCTGCTGGTGATCAGCGCGGCCGTGGGCTTCCTGATGTGGTACTCGGTCGCGCGTGACGCGCAGCAGATCCAGCCGCTCGTGCCGGCGCTGCAAAGCTGGTGGATGAAGATCCACGTGCCGGCGAACTTCATCGGCTACGGCAGCTTCGCGCTGTCGGCGATGGTGTCGGTCGCGTACCTGATGAAGGAGCGCGGCGTGCTCGCCGATCGCCTGCCGACGCTCGACGTGCTTCACGACGTGATGTACAAGTCGATCGCGGTCGGTTTCGCGTTCTTCACGATCGCGACGATCCTCGGCGCGCTGTGGGCCGCCGAAGCATGGGGCGGCTACTGGAGCTGGGACCCGAAGGAAACCTGGGCGCTGATCGTTTGGCTCAACTACGCGGCGTGGCTGCACATGCGCCTGATGAAGGGCCTGCGCGGCACGGTGGCCGCATGGTGGGCGCTGACGGGCCTGCTCGTGACGACCTTCGCGTTCCTCGGCGTCAACATGTTCCTGTCCGGGCTGCACAGCTACGGGCGGCTCTGAGGCGCGCGCGGCGGCGCCTACCGTGTTCTACCCATGCAGTTTGGCGAGCATTACCACTACAAGCCGGATGCGCGCCGAGCCAGAATGGTTCAAGGGCGTATCGCCGCATTGCGCGGTGACGTAGGAGGAGCCATGAGACGCGTCTATTTCCTGTTGCCGACGACGCAATGCGCGCAGTCGGTCGTCGGCGAGCTGCTGTCGCTGCGAGTCGAGTGGCGACATATCCATTGCCTCGCGAATCACGCCGTGATGCGCGACGGGTTGCCGGAGGCGACGCTCGCGCAGCGCAGCGACCTGCTGCCGTCGCTCGCGCGCGGCACCGCCGTCGGCTTCGGGACCGGCATGCTGCTCGGGCTGCTCCTGCTGGCGTTCCCGCCCGATGGCTTGCGGATCGGCGGCGGCGTCGTCGTGGCGATCACGCTGTTCGGCGCGGCCTTCGGCGCATGGGTGTCGACGATGATCGGCGTCGACGTGCCGAGCACGCGCCTGAAGCGCTTCGAGGACGGCATCGAGCACGGCGAATTGCTGATGATGATCGACGTTCCGACCGACCGCGTTCACGAGATCGAAGACGCGATCAAGCTTCACCACACGGATGCGCACCTGCAAGGCGAAGATCCGACCATCCCGGCGTTTCCCTGATCGCCACTCGACCCGCCGGCCGGTGTCGCGCCGGCCGACGCCGGCGTTTCAACTCGCGGCGAGCAGCCGTTTGTAGCGCGCCAGGACGCGCGGCACGTACTCGCGCGTCTGCGGCATCGACGGAATGCGATAGCCTGCCCGAATCACGGCGTTCTCCCCGGCATTGTAGGCAGCGAGCGTGAGCTCGACGTTCTCCTTGAACAGGTCGAGCAGGAAGCGCAGATACCGCGCGCCGGTCAGCACGTTGTCGCGCGGATCGAACATGTCGACGCCGGCGAAGCGCCGCGCCGTTTCCGGCATCAATTGCATGAGCCCGAGCGCGCCTTTGTCCGAGACTGCCTTCGGGTTGTATCCCGATTCGACGTCGATCACCGCGCGAAGGAGTTCGGGCGGAATATTGAACGACCGGCTTGCCTCGGCGATGACGTCCGCCAACGACGACGCGATCGCCGCTTTCGGCGCGGCGCGCTTCGCTTCCGCTGCGCTCGGCCTTTCGGCGGCGACGATCACTTTCAGATTGGCCGTGCCGGGCTCGTTGGTCAGGACGATGGCGCCGTTGCTCGTCACCGTGCCGAAGATCTGCGCGTGCGCGGTGCACGACCACACCGAGCCGAATCCCGCGCATGCGGCAACGAGCGCTGTTCCCAATACGGATGAAGGGCGGCTGTGCATCTTTCTGGCCTCCTGCATCTGCATTGTCGTTGCGGGTACATCGGATCGGCAATGGGGCGACCTCCTACACTTCGATACCGCCAGCGACACGCCGCGCGGCGATGCAGAACTGTTACAAAAGAAATCGCCGGTAATCTCCGGTCCGCGGGCGAAGTTGACGATTCTTACGCGGAACAGTTGGTTTCTGCTCAATGCGCGCGCCGTTGCGGAATGATTTGTTTCCTGCGCGCAGGAAACGATCGGGTAGTCCCGCCATCCGTAGTCCTACTGATGGGACGCACGGAATCAATTCGATTCAGCCCTGAAACATTCCGGCCCGTGCGCCACGTTTCGGCGAGGGCGTGTCCGTCGCGGACGCGCGCGCGCGGCGCGCTGGCCCGAACCTTGCACGGAGCACAAGTGTGACCTGTTGGTCGCGAGACAGGTCGCCAGACCGGACAAGGCAACAAGAACACATCCGGCACCGTGCAAACGAGGCGTCGAGATCCGACGTGGTGCAAGCGCGGAAAACTTGGGGGAAGCCGTGAATACAAAATGTCGCGTGATGATTGCGGAAGATCATGATCTTCTGCGAAACGGGCTACGGTCGATGCTTTCCGCGCAAGGCGACTACGAAGTCGTCGGCGAAGCGCGCGACGGCAAGGAAGCGTGCCATCTGGCCATGACGCTCGCGCCGGACCTGATCCTGATGGATCTGTCGATGCGCGGGATGAACGGTATCGATGCGAGTGCGACGATCAAGCGGCGTGTACCGACGATCCGCATCGTCGTGCTCACCGTGCACCAGAACGAGGAGTACGTGCGCGAGGCGCTGCGTGCCGGCGTCGAAGGCTACGTGCTCAAGGACGTTTCGTTTGACGAATTGCTGCTCGCGATGCGCATGGTCATGCAGGGAAAGCGGCACCTGAGCGCGGATGTGTACGGCTACATGGTCGACTCGTTCGTGACCGGCCGCGAAACGCCCGCGCCCAAAAAGGCGTGGGACATCCTGACCGCGCGCGAACGCAGCGTGTTGAAGCTGATCGCGGAAGGGCGCACGAACCGGCAGGTCGGCCTGTACCTGAGCCTGAGCCCGAAGACGATCGAGAAGTACCGGGCGAGCATGATGCACAAGCTCCATCTCGCGAATCTGACGGAACTGGTGCTCGTCGCGATGAACATGGGTCTGTTGACCACGCTCGCGGCGAAATGCGCGGAAACGGATGTGGCCGACGTGCCGGCCCGGCCGGTCGACGACGACGTGCAGGTGCCCGACGCCGTCGCGCGGCTGGACGACTATCCCGCTGGCGGCGCGAAGCGCTGAGCGTCGCCGGTATCAGAGCGGCCAGGTTGCCGAGACGCGCGTGCCCGTCGTGGCGGACGACTGGATCCCGAACGTGCCGCCGTGCGACTCGATGCGGTGCTGCATGCCGATCAGCCCGAGCCCCGCTGCGCGTGCGTCGTCCGTCGCAAGCGGATGGCGCTCGTAGCCGACGCCGTTGTCGTCGATCGTCAGCCGCAGCCCACCGGCATCGTGTTGCAGGCCGAGCATGATTTCGGTGGCCTGCGCATGCTTGACGACGTTGTGCAGCGCCTCCTGCGCGACCCGGAACATGTCCGCTTTCAGATGCTCGGGAATCTCGTCGTCGTCGACGTCGCAATTGAACTCGACCGACAGCGGGCTCGCGTCACGCTCGATGCGGTGGCACAGCGACGCGAGCGCGGCCGGCAGCCCGAGCCTGTCGAGCATCGGCGGCTTCAGTTCGCCGCAGATCTGGCGCACTTCGCCGATCGTTTCGCGAATCCGCAGCACGGCGACGTCGAGCAGCGCCGTCGCGTCGGCGATCTCGCCGCGACGAAGCCGCATGAGCGCGTCCTCATTCATCAGCTTGATGAGCGTCAGCGCCTGGCCGAGCCCGTCGTGCAATTCCGCGGCGAGCCGATGCCGCTCCTTCTGCTGGCCCATCAGCAGATACGTGTGGCACGCATGCACGCCCGCATCGTTGGCCGCGTCGCCGCGTCGTGCGGGCTCGGGCATCGGCGATTCCTCGAACAGCGTCAGCCACAGCCGGGTGCCGGGCAGTGCCTGCCGATAGATGACGAATTGCGCGGGATGGCCGCTTCGCCCGCCGAGCATCGCCGTGAACGAATGATGCTCGAGCGCGGCGCTCGCGGAGAGTGCGTCCGCGAGCCCGACGTGGGCGTCGTCGGGCGCCAGGTCGCGCAGCGGCCGGCCGACGAGTTCGGCGCCGCTGTATCCGAACAGCGCGACGGTGCTGCGATTGACCGATACGAACGCGCCGTCGTCGGCGAGAATGGCGAGCGCCGCGCCCCGTGCGTCGGTGACGATGGCGCGGCGGCGATCGTCGTGACGAAGCGCACTGCGCAGCTTGCGCATCGCGTCGATCAGATCGAGCAGCCGGATCCTTGGTCCTTCGGGCTGGCGTTCAGTCATGGTGGCTCCCGAGGCGCGTCTTCAGGAAAACGTAAGGTTTCGACCATTCTAGGACGTGACCGAGGCGGGCCGCAACATGGGGATTGCGCGCGTTCGTCATAGGGAAACGCCTGCCGCGCGCATTGCGGGATCGTGCCGGGCGGGCATGTCCTACCGGCCTTTGGGGGGCGTCATCCCATGACGCTCTCCGGCAAATTCATGACACTGCATGGGCGGGGCACGGAATTGTCCGCTGCCTCGCTCGTGTCATGGAGGCCGGTATGAACAGGATCGCCAGATCGACAATGGGCGCATGCGTGGTGGCGGGCATTGCCCTCGCCGCGGCGCCCGCGTGGTGCGCGTCCGACGGCGGCGCGATGGAGAACGCCGGCGCGGCGGCGGTCGAAAGCGCGGCGGCGGCCGGGAGCGCCACGGAAAACCCGGCGCCGGAAGCCGTCGACAGTTCGATGGACAAGGACATGCAGAACGGTGTCGAACACGCTGCCGGAAGCGCAGCGGACGGCACCGACGGGAATGCCGCCGGCGGCGCGGCGATGCCCGCGCCGGAGCACCCGATGGAGCACGCGATGGAGCCGGCGAGTGACCCTGCCGCGGCGCCCGCAGCGCCCACCGCAGGACCCGCGATGGCGCCCGCGACCGACGCCCCCGCGCAGCCTGTACCGGCCGCGCCTGCCGGTAACGCGGTCGACAAAGCCGGCATGACCGACGGCGCGACGGAAGCCGCGGGCATGCACATGCATCACGCGATGATGCCGGGGACCGTGCACACGATGGTCCAGTATGCGGCGCCGACGGTTCAGCTCGTGCGAGACGACGGTCGGACCGTCTTGCTGGCCAAGGAGCTCGACGACGGCCGGCCGGTGATCCTGACGTTCATCTACACCAGCTGCACGACCATCTGCCCGATGATCAGCCAGACGCTCGAGCAATTGCAGGGCGAACTCGGCGCCGACCGCGACAAGGTCCACATCATGTCGATCTCGATCGATCCGGAGGCCGACACGCCGGAGCGGCTCAGGGCTTACGCGGCCCGCTTCGATGCCGGTCCCGAATGGCAGCATTACACCGGGACCGTCGAGGCGAGCGTGGCCGCGCAGCGCGCGTTCAACGTCCTTCGCGGCGACAAGATGAACCACACGCCGGTGACGTTCGTGCGGGCCGCGCCGGGCCAGCCGTGGCTGAGGATCGACGGTTTCGCGACGCCCACCGAGCTGCTCGCTGCCTATCGCGACGTCGTCGCGTCCAACTAGTGCCTGTTCCCGCCGACAGCGGGCCGTGGGTGCCACGTTTCTGCGAGGGAGCGTCGAAATTGGACAACAAGCATCGTGTGCTGATCGTCGAGGACCAGCATCTGTTGCGCGTCGGCCTGAGTCATCTGGTTTCCGAGCTGGCCGACTACTGCATCGTCGGCGCGGCGAGCGGCGGGGTCGAGGCGTGTCATCTCGCCGAGAAGACCCGGCCCGACCTGGTCCTGATGGATCTGTCGATGCCGGGCGGCAGCGGCTTCGAGGCAATCGCGTCGATCAAGCGCAACGTGCCGCATGCGCGGATCATCGTCCTCACGGTTCATCACGGCGAAGACGACGTGAGCGACGCTTTCGCCGCGGGTGCGGACGGCTACGTGCTCAAGGACTCGCCGTTCGCCGACCTGGTGCGCGAGATGCGCTTCGTGATGCAGGGCAAGTGCGTGGTCAGCCTCGACGCCTATCGCGCCCGCGTCGGCCTGCATGGGTTGCGCGACGCGAACGCGCACAAGGCGCGCTTGTGGAGCGCGCTGACCAATCGCGAGCGCACCGTGTTGCGCCTCGTCGTCGAGGGGCACACGAGCCGGCAGGTCGGCGAGTGCCTCAAGGTCAGTCCTAAAACCGTGGACAAGCACCGCGCCAATCTGATGCGCAAGCTCGGCATCGCCAACCTGACCGGCCTGGTTCATTTCGCGATCGACATCGGCGTGCTCGCGCTGAACGACGACGACCGTGTGTGAATTCCCTCCATTGGCGCATCGCCCAACTGGGGGGGATCTACCCATGGGGATGGACGGCACTCCCTACTTCTGGCGCGTACCCGCGTGAACAAGAATGCAATCAACGGCATCCGCGGCGCCGACGCCGCGGGTTGATACAGGGAGGGAAGCCGTGAGCCATGGATCGTCCTCGATACCGGCCGGCGGGCCGGACCGGCGGCCGCGCGACGAACGAAGCGTGTGCCGCGCACGCGCGAGCCGCGGCTTCACGTTGCTCGAACTGCTCGTCGTGATGGTCATCATCGGGTTGCTGGCGGGGCTCGTCGCGCCACGGTATTTCGAACAGGTCGGCAAGTCGAACGTGAAGGTCGCGCGCGCGCAGATCGTGTCGCTCGGCCAGGCACTGGATCAGTACCGGCTCGACGTCGGTTCGTATCCGACCACCGAGGAAGGGCTCGATGCGCTCGTGAACAAGCCGCAAAGCGCGTCGCGGTGGAGCGGCCCCTATCTGCAGAAGGCCGTCCCGGTGGATCCGTGGGATCGGCCCTATCAGTATCGTTCACCGGGCGAACACGGCGACTACGACCTGTTTTCGCTCGGCAAGGACGGACGCGGGGGCGGGACCGGCGAGAACGTGACGATCTCGTCGTGGTAGCGGCGCGGTCAGGGTGCGCGGCGTGAGCAACCGCAAGGAGAGTCGACGTGAAATTCGTGCTGCGGGTATTCGATACGAGCGGGTCGGTGCAGACGCTGCGGATCGACAGCGATTCGCCGGCGAACGCCGCATCGCTCGCTCGCGCGCGCGGCCTGCGCGTCGTGTCGGTCAGCGCGGATGCCGCCCGGCAGCGGCGCGGCACGAACCGGTTCGGGATGCCGCGCGCGCGCTTCGACGTCGACATGTTCGCGCGCGAGCTGGCGGCGCTGCTCGATGCGGGCGTCGGCCTCGTCGACGCACTGCGCACGCTCGGCGGCAGCACCCGGCGCGAAGCGTCCGTCCAGGTGTATCACGACCTGCTGCGGCATCTCGAGGAAGGGCAGGCGCTGTCGATGGCGCTCGAGCACGCGAGCCCGATCTTTCCGCCGGTGCTGGTGGCGTGCGTGAAGGCGAGCGAGCAGACCGGCGGGCTGGCCGACAGCCTCACGCGTTATTCGGTCAACAGCGCGACGCTGCGTGAGCTGCGCGCACGCGTCGTGTCGGCGGCGATCTATCCGACGGTGCTGCTGTTCGTCGGCGCGGCCGTCGTGCTGTTCCTGCTCGGCTTCGTGGTGCCGCGGTTCGCGACGCTCCTCGAACACAGCGGGCGCGAACTGCCGCTGATGTCCCGGCTGCTGATGGCGTGGGGCGGCATGGTGCACGCGCATGGCACCGGGCTGGCGGTTGGCCTGGCCGTGCTGGCGGTCGCCGCCGGGCTCGCGCTGCGGCGGCCGGCCCTGCGGATCTGGCTCGCCGATCGCCTGCTGGCGCTGCCCGGCATCGGGCAACACTTCCGCGTGTTCCGCCAGTCGCAGTTCTATCGCACGACCGCGATGCTGGTCGACGGCGGCATTCCCGCGATTCGCGCGTTCGACCTCGCGCGCGGCCTGGTGGGCCGTGCCGATCAGGCAGCGCTCGCAGCCGCGCTCCAGCAGATCCGCAACGGCGCGAAGATGTCCGATGCGTTCCAGCAGGCCGGCCTCGCGGACGCGATCGGCTATCGCCTGCTGACGGTGGCCGAAAAGACCGGCGCGCTCGGGCCCGTCCTCGACCGGATCGCCGGATTCCAGGAAGCGCAGGTTTCGCGCACGATCGACCTGATCTCGCGACTGATCGAACCCGCGATGATGATCGTGATCGGCGTGGTGATCGGCGGCATCGTCGTGTTGATGTACATGCCGATCTTCGAGATCGCGTCGAGCATCCAGTAGGCCGCCCCGGAGATTCGCATGGACACCGTCACTTCTCCCGTCGATCCCGATCCCGACGCGGATGCCGGCCGGCGCGACCTGCGCGACTTGCTTCGCACGCTCGGCGAACGCCACGGGTCCGGTATTCGCGCGCTCGAGGCATTGACCGCGCACACGGCGCTCGGCGCCGACGAAATACGCGAGCGGCTCGCCGCGCAGTTCAGGATGAAACCGATCGGCATACGCGAGCTGAACCGCCTGGAGCCGGATTTCGAGCGGGTGCCGTTCGTCGAGGCGATGGCGCGTCTCTGCGTGTGCCTGCGCGATCCCGACAGCGGCGCGCTGCTGTTCGCGATTGCCGATCCGCTCGATGCCCGCACGCGCGGCTGGGTCGAACACCGGATGCGCGCGCACCCGACGCTGCCGTACCGATGGGCGCTCGCGAGTGCGGGCGACCTGAGCGCGTATCTTGCGGTGCGCGAGAAGGACATCCGCGCGATGGATTCGCTCGCGTTCGACGACCCGATCCAGTGCGCGCCCGATCCGGCGTCGCTCGCGTTGACGCTGCAGGGCATCAGCAGCGACGACAGCCCCGTGGTGCGCCTGCTCAATTCGACGATCTACGATGCGCTC
Source organism: Burkholderia sp. AU27893 (assembly GCF_002223205.1). Classification (NCBI taxonomy): domain Bacteria; kingdom Pseudomonadati; phylum Pseudomonadota; class Betaproteobacteria; order Burkholderiales; family Burkholderiaceae; genus Burkholderia; species Burkholderia sp. AU27893. The sequence goes on from NZ_NKFD01000001.1 coordinate 1,365,285, forward strand.
AAGATGCTGGCGAGCGACATCCACCTCGAATGCAGGGCGGCCGGCTTGATGATCAAGTGCCGCGTCGACGGCGTGCTCACGGTGGTGGGGCGGGTGGAGGGCCGCGACGTCGCGGATCAGGTGCTGTCGCGCGTGAAGGTGATTTCCGAACTCGACATCGCGGAGCGCCGCATCCCGCAGGACGGGCGCTTCAAGGCGATGTACGCGGGACGCGAAATCGATTTCCGCGTGTCGATCATGCCGAACCAGTTCGGCGAGGATGCCGTGTTGCGGATTCTCGACCGCTATCAGCTCTCCCAGGCGTCGGGCGGCCTGACGCTCGAGGCGCTGGGGTTCCAGCCGGCCGACACGCGCTTCATGCGGTCGGTCGCGTCGATGCCGTACGGCATGCTGCTCGTCACGGGGCCGACCGGCAGCGGCAAGACCACGACGCTTTACGCGATCCTCACCGAAATCAACAACGGGCTCGAGAAGATCGTGACGATCGAGGATCCGGTCGAGTACCAGCTGGGCGAGATCCTGCAGATTCCGGTCAACGAGGCGAAGGGCCTGACGTTCGCGCGCGGCTTGCGGTCGATCCTGCGGCACGACCCGGACAAGATCATGGTCGGCGAGATCCGCGATCCCGAAACCGCGCAGATCGCCGTGCAGGCGGCGCTGACCGGCCACCAGGTGTTCACCACCGTGCACGCGAACAACGTGTTCGACGTGATCGGCCGGTTCACGAACATGGAGGTCGATCCGTACAGCTTCGTATCGGCGCTGAACGGCGTCATCGCGCAGCGGCTGCTGCGCCAGTGCTGCACGGACTGCCTCGACGAGGACACGGTGGACGCCGATGCGCTCGCCCGTTCGGGCATCGACCCGGATACGGCCGGCAGCTACCTGTTTCGACGCGGCACCGGGTGCGCGATGTGCCGCGGCAGCGGCTATCGCGGCCGGCGGGCGATCGCGGAGGCGCTGCGCATGAACGACGAACTGCGGCAACTGCTGTCCGAGCGCGCGCCGCTCGGGCACATCAAGGCCGCGGCGCTGCGCTACGGGATGACGACGTTGCGGGCGTCGGCGCTCGACCTGGTCAGGCGCGGCGAAACGACGCTCGAGGAGATCAATCGTGTCACCATGGTCGAATGATCGTCTTGCCGTCGGTGTCGGGACGCGCGAGATCGCCGTCGGCATCCGCACGCGCGCACTGTGGCGGCCGGACCGGCGCGGGTTCGTCGCCGATCCGCTCAGCGTCGCCATTCCCGATGAGCAGTTCGGCAGCGAGGCGGGGCTGCTCGATGCGCTGCGCGCCGCGCTGGCCGCGATGCACGATGCCGATGCCGGCGCGAAGCGGGCGCCGGTGCGCGGCGCGCATGTCGTGCTCGACGATTTCTGGTGTTGTCATGCGATCCTGCGCGGAGACTTCCGCGCGCTGCATGCACGCGAGCTGGAGGAAATCGCAGTCGCGCATTTCTCCGACACGTACGGCGTTGCCGCGGAGTCGCTGGTTGCGCGCTTCGACGTGCGGCGCGGTGGCAGGGTGCTCTTTGCCAGCGCGCTGCCGCGTACGCTGTACGACGGCATCCTCGGTGCCGGTGCGTCCGGCGACGTGCCGATCCGCGGCCTGCGCGCGGCCCTTCCGGAGACGCTCGACCGGTTCGCGGTGAAGCCGGACGGCGATGCGATGCTGCTCGTCGTCGACGAGGCGCTGCTGCAAGCGGTCATGATCGAGCACGGCGAGTGGGCCGCGTACGACACGCAGCGCCTCTTTCCGGGCGAGTCCGGCGACGCGTCGCGGCTCGCCGAGCTCGCCGAGCAGCTGTTCGAGCGCTCGGCGCTGCGCACGGGCCTGAAGCTCGACGCCTGCAAGGTCTATCTGTTCGGCACCGACCTCGACGTAACGCCGTTCGGCGCGCGTTGCGCCGCGGTCGCGCTGCCGGGCCGCGCGGGGCACGACGGTTCGCCCGCGCGCCGATTGCTGGAGTACGCGCCATGATCCGCACGCTCGACATCGATTTTTGCCGGCGCCGCGCGCGCATCGGCGCCGGCGGAATGATCCTCCTCGGTGTCGCCGCGCTGCTGTGGAGCGCGTGCGCCGTCCGGCTCTGGCACACGTACGCGGAAAACGATCGCATTAGGGAGAGCCTGACGGTCGTCCAGCATCGCCTGCTCGCGCAGCAACACGTCGCGAAGCCGCCGCCGACCGCGGCTGCCCGGCTTGCGGAAAAGCAGAGCCAGGCCGTGCTGCGCGAGCTGACCGTGCCGTGGCAGACGCTCTTCTCGATCGTCGAGGACTATCCGGGCCATGACGTCGCGCTCATCGGCATCGACCAGAACCCGGCGCAAGGCCAGATTCGCATCACGGCCGAAGCGAAGGACCCGGACGCGATGATCGCGTACCTGAAGTACTTGCAGACGAGCGTCGTGCTGCGCGAGGCGACGCTCAACGGTCATCTCGTCGAGGAGAACGTGGCGGGCAAGCCGGTGCGTTTCCAGATCACGGCCGTCTGGAGGAAATCATGAAAGCCGATCGTTTCGCGGACCGCCTGCTCACGCTTCGCTTCGAGTGGCGACGCGCCTTCGGTCTGCCGGGGCTCGCCGGCGTGCTGATGCTCGGCGCGGCCGCCATCACGTACGCGGCGATCGCGGGTGTCGAGTCCGACACGCGCGCGATGCTTGCGCCGGCCAGTGTGGTGCGCGCCGCACCCGGCCATCGTCGCGTGGATGTGCGCGGCACGGCGGCGGACGCGACCCCGCTCGACGCGCTGCCCGCGCTCTTTCCGGCTTCTTCGCAAAGCGCGGAAGACATCGCGTCGATCTTCGAGCAGGCGCGCGACAGTCACCTGACACTCGGGTCGGCCGAGTACCAGATGACGACCGAGTCGGGCGGGCGCTTCGCGCGCTACCAGGTGCTGCTGCCCGTGAAGGACCAGTACGGCGCGATCCGGCATTTTCTTGCATCGGTGCTGAACAACGTGCCGAACGCGGCGCTGCAGGAGATCCACGTCGAGCGTCCGGCAGTGGGCAGCAGCATTCTCGACGCGCGGGTGCGTTTCGAGCTCGTCTACCGGAGCGCCCAGCCATGATCTCCGCCGCCATGAAGCCCGCTTCGCGCCATCGGCTCGCACTCGCGCTGGCTTGCCTCGTCGTCGCCGGTGCCGGATATCGCGTGCTGGTGGCGGCGATGCAGCAGCCGGCGCCGGCTGCCGCAAGCATCGTGGTGCGTCACGACGGGGGGCGGGCGGCGCTCGCGCCGGCCCGTGCGCGCGTCGCGCCGGCCTCTCAGGCCGCAGCGCCCGCGCCCGCGTCGCATGCAGCGGCGGCGACCCCGCGCGAGCAGCTCGCCGCATTGCGTGCGCCCGTGTCCGTCGAAGCCGCACACGATCCGTTCACGGCGTCGTCATGGCTGCCGCCGCCGCCCGTCGTGCCGCCTCCGCCCGAGACGCGTCCGGCGCCGCCGACCGCGCCGCCGGTGCCGTTCGTCTATCTCGGCCAGCAGGATGCCAAGTCGGCGAAGCCGCAGGTGTTCCTCGGCAACGGAGATCAGTTGCTGATTGTTTCGCCGGGTGACGTGATCGGCGGCCAGTATCGGGTGGAGTCGGTGTCCGCGTCGAACGTGGTGCTCACCTATCTGCCGCTGAACCAGGTCCAGACGGTGCTCATTCCAGTGGAAGGAAAGTAAATGAAAACCATACGTACACGGGATGCGCGCCGCGATGGGGACGACGGCCGGTCGACATGCCTTGGCTCCGCCCCCCGGGCCGCTGCGCGCTTGGCACTGCCGACCAGCCGGTGCGCGACGAAACGCGCGCTGGCGATCGCCGTGGCGCTGCTCGCATGCGGTGGATGTGCGCATGTGCCGAACCTTCACGACGATCCGACCAATGCACAGGTGAAGATCGACGCAATGCACGACCGCAAGGAGGCCGTCGACGATCTGCTCGACAACGCGGACGCGTTTCGCCAGAAGAACGAGTTCGACGACGCGGCCCGCTCCGTCTACATGGCGATGCAACTCGATCCGACCAGCGAGCGCGCGCGCCGGATCGGCACCATGATCGACCAGGACCGCAAGCATCTTGCGATTCTGCAGGAAGCGGACCGCATGATGAAGCGCGGTTCGTACGCGCAGGCGGCCGAGCGCGTGCATCGCGTGCTGGTCGAGGATCCGGCCAATGCGATGGCGGCAAGCATGCAGGCGGAGCTGAGCGAGAAGCGCCGCCAGCAACACGCGGAGCGCGACGACAAGCTCGCGGCGTCGTCGATCATGCGCACGCCGGTGTCGCTGCAGTTCCGCGACGCGAACGTGCGGATGGTGTTCGAGGCCTTGTCGCGGACATCCGGGCTGAACGTCATTTTCGATCGCGACGTGCGCGCCGATCTGAAGACGACGATCTTCGTGCAGAACGCGTCGCTGCAGGACACGGTCGACATGATCCTGTTGCAGAACCAGCTCGACAAGAAGCAGATGAACGCGAACACGCTGTTCATCTATCCGGCGACGCCGGCCAAGGAGCTCGAGTACCAGGAGCTCAAGGTGCGGACGTTCCAGTTGTCGAACGTCGACGCGAAGCAGGTGCAGTCGCTGCTGAAGAGCCTGTTGAAGGTGAAGGAAGCGGTGATCGACGAGCGCTCGAACACGGTGACGATCCGCGGCACGCCCGACATGATCAAGGTCGCCGAGGAGATGATCGCCGCCCAGGACTTGCCGGAGCCGGAAGTGATGCTCGAGGTCGAGGTACTGGAGGTGTCGCACGACCGGATGTCGCAGTTGGGCATCAACTGGCCCAGCTCGTTTACGGTGTCGACGCCGAGCTCGGCCGATACCTGGGGCGTGCTGCACCATCTGCCGATCAATGCGCTGAACGTCAGCAGCCTGTCGGCCACCGCGGACTTCAAGCTGACCGATACCGACGCGAACCTGCTCGCGAGCCCGCGCATCCGCGCGCGCAACAAGGAGAAGGCGCGCATCATGATCGGCGACAAGGTCCCGGTGATCTCGAGCTCGAGCACGCCGAGCACCAGCGGCCCGTCGTTTACGCAGATGATCCAGTACCTCGACGTGGGCATCAAGCTCGAGGTCGAGCCGCAGGTCTATCGCGACGGCGACGTCGGCATCAAGCTGAATCTCGAGGTCAGCAACATCACCAACACGATCTCGAGCGGCAACTCGCAGGGGCTGAGTTCGCTCGCTTACCAGATCGGTACGCGCAGTGCGTCGACCAGCCTGCGGCTGCGCGACGGCGAAACGCAGATCATGGGCGGCCTGATTTCGGACGAGGATCGCCGCAACGCGAACAAGGTGCCGGGTCTCGGGCAGTTGCCGGTGCTCGGCCGCCTGTTCTCCGATCACGGCGGCGATCACAAGAAGACCGAGATCGTGCTGCAGATCACGCCGCATATCGTCCGGCCGCAAGTGGCGGCGGATGCGGACACCCAGGAAGTATGGTCGGGCACCGACGTCAACGTGCACGCCGACCAGCTGCGACTCGATCCGGTTGCGCTGAACGCGGAGGCGCAGAACGCGGAGGCGCCCGCCGCGCCGGCGGCGAGGGTCGTTCCGGGCAGCGTGGGGGGCGGGACGTCGGGCGGCAGGGCGCCGACCCCCCTGGAGGCTGCCGCGATCCGCGCGCAGCCGTCGCCCGAGAGCGGCGCGTTCGGACAGATGCCGGCCGCACCGCGTACGACGCCGCCCCCCGAACCTTACGGCGGGCGGTTCTCGAGGCCGCAAGCGGCATTGCCGGCACCGGCCGGCGGGAGCGGCGGGGCAGCCGCGGCGGAGCCGCCGCCCGCGGGCAACGAAGTCGCGCCCGCGCCGGGCACCACCGTGACGCCGGTTGCGTCGCCCACGCCGGCCGAGCAGGCTGCCCCGGCCGTCAATGCACCCGCCGCCGCACCGGCGGCCCCGCCCCCGACGCTGCAGATGCCGGCGGGCGACATTCCGAGCGAAAACCCGCTTCGCCCGGTCGGGAAGTGAGCCGTGGCCGCGCGCAATGCAGCGACTTGCGTCGGCCGCGGCAGCCGCATCGGCCTGCGCGGCTTCACGTTGATCGAGATGGTCATCACGCTCGCGCTCGTGGCGATCCTCGCGCTCGCGGTCATGCCGTTCTCCGAACTGCTCGTGCAGCGGCAGAAGGAACAGGCGTTGAGTGCCGCGTTGCGCGAGATCCGCACCGCGCTCGATGCGTACAAGGAGGCGAGCGACGCGGGGAAGATCGACAAGGAGGCCGAATCGTCCGGCTATCCGCCGTCGCTGACCGTGCTCGTGACGGGCGTGAAAAACGCCCGCGACCCGAAGGGCGGCCTGGTGATGTTCCTGCGCCGCGTGCCGCGCGATCCGTTCTTCACCGGCGACCCCGATACGCCGGACGAGGACACCTGGGACGTGCGTGCATACGGCACGCCGCCGCAACCGGCGGCGGACGGGCCTCCGGGAGGCTTCGAGCCCGGCAAGGACGTGTTCGACGTGACGTCGAAATCGGCACGTATCGGCATCAACGGCATTCCGTACAAACAGTGGTGACCGGCCATCATGAAACTCGCTCGCATCCGCAGGATCCGCGGCTTTACGCTGATCGAAATCGTGGTCGTGATGGCGCTCATCGGACTGCTTCTGACGTTGGCCGTGCCGCGCTACATGCACAGCATCGAGCATGGCAAGGAGCAGGTGAGGCTGCAGAACCTGGCGGTGATGCGCAATGCGATCGACCAGTATTACGGCGACAACGGGCAGTATCCCGAGACGCTCGACGAGCTGGTCGCGAAGCACTATCTGCGGGCGGTGCCGGTCGATCCGGTCAACGGCGACGACAAATGGGCGACGCTTGCCTCGCCGGACGAGAACAAGCCCGGCGTGTACGACGTCGGGCCCGCGAGCGCCGCGCAGGGCGTGCTGCCCGGCGTCGCGGCAACGGCTGCGCCTGTGGCGGGGGCAGCGAAATGAAGCGGGCCGGGCGCCGCGTCGCGCGCGCGCCGCAGGCCCGCTGCCGGCGGCAGCGCGGGCTCGTGCTGCTTGCCTTGCTGATCGCGCTGATGCTGATGTCGATCGCACTGGCCGGCGCGCTGGACGTCTGGTCGCTGCAGCGGCGTCGCGAGCAGGAGCGGCAACTGCTGTTCGTCGGCGACCAGTACCGCAAGGCCATCGTCAGCTATTACCGGCTCGCGCGCGCGTACCCGCAGACGGTCGACGATCTGCTGGAAGACACCCGCTTCGCGAAGCCCATGCACCACCTGCGCCGCGCGTATCCGGATCCGGTCAGCGGCAAGAACGACTGGTCCTTCTTGTGGCGGGGCGACCGCTTCTACGGCGTGTTCAGCAGCTCGGACGGCGCGACGATCAAGCGCGCGGGATTTCCGGATCGGTACATGGATTTCGAAGGGGCCGAGACGTATCGGCAATGGAAGTTCCTGTACCTCGCGCCGGGGCTGTCCGCGCCGCCCGCCGACGCGCCGGCGACTGCCCCGGCGATGCCGGCCAGTGCGCCGAGCCTGTCCGGTTTTCCGGGAGGCACGCTGCCGGGACAGGGCCTGGCCGGCCGGCATTGACGCGCTCGCCGCACAAAAAAAAGCGCGACGCCCGCAACGGGCATCGCGCATCAAACGGCGTGGAGCGCCGACGAATGAACGTGATGAAGAAACGGGCCCGCCGGCGATGGCGGGCCTTCTCGCGTGACCCGGTCAGGCCTTCGCGAGCTGGATGCTGGTCTGCTCGGCCGTCAGGTAGCCGACGCTGGCGCCGAAGCGGTCCTTGAAGTTCGCACGCACGAGCGGATCGAGCGTCGGCTTCACCTTGTCGTGCAGCGGCGATTCCCAGTCGCCCGCGTGCTGGAAGTTGCTCATGATGTAGGTCCAGCCGTTGATCTCGTCGACCGCGTGCAGGCCCGTCGATTCGGCGCCGGCCGGACACGACAGCACGCGTACCAGCGACTTCGTGTCGACGTTGTACGCCCACAGGAAGTTGTTCACGTGCATGCCCGAGTCTTCGCCGATGAACAGCGTGCGCAGCTTTTCGGAGAACTTCAGGTTGTCCGGGTTCGCGATCTTGTCCGGGTTCGCGAGGTTGCCGAGCCCGTCGGCCGCGGCGAGATCCTCGCCGACGAGCGCGGCCGGCGCGCCCATGTCGACCGGCACCCATTCGCTGTCGATCGCGCTGCCCGTCGTGTCGCGCTGGCTGCCCTTCAGGTTCAGCGCATAGACGGCGCCCGCGGCGATCTTCTTGTCGAGCGCGACGTCGCGCGACACCGCATTGCCCTTGACCATCGACGTCTCGATCCGCGACATCGCCGTGTAGACGATCTTGTCCTTCGCGTTCACGGTCGTGCCTTCGAGCTTCGTGAAGCCCATGCTGCCGCCGAGCAGCGCCGCGTAGCGGTGCGTCTCGAGGAAGGCGGCCGCCTTTTCCATCCCCGGCTTCACGCGCATCCAGTTGAACTTGCCGCCGAAGTGGATCTTCGTGTAGCTCGCATCGTTCGGGTCGGTGGTCGCGAGGTCCATGATGTCCGACGCCTTCAGCGTGTTCGCGAGCGCTTCGATCTCGCCGCTGGTTGCGTGGCCGATCCTGATCCACGTGAGGGTCGCGGTGCCCGCGCCGGCGGACGACGTCTGCGTCCACTTCGCGACGTACAGCGTGCCGGCCGACAGGTCGGCCGCCTTGTCGGCGACGAACATGAACAGGCCGCCGTTGGTGGCGTCGTCACCCATCATCACGGTGCGCTGGTCCGGCATCACCTGGATCAGCTCGTGCGAGATGCGGCCGAGGCAGTAGTGCTTCTTCACGGTGCCCGTGCCGTCCGGATTCACGGTGATCTCGGGCAGGTGGCCGTAGTGGTAGGGGTTCGCCTTCGTCTCGTCGCCGAACGTGTTCTTGCTGAACGCCTTGAACTGCGCGTCGGTCGCAACCTTCGTCGCGTCCGGCTCGTACTCCTCGCTCGACAGGTGCGTGCCCCACGGCGACAGGCTCGCGCCGCACGTGATCCACAGGCCGTGCGCCTTCGACGTGTCGACGTTGTGGTACTTGACGACCTTCAGCGCGCCGTTGGCCGGATCCTGGTCGAGCGTGAGCACCGCGATCGGCGACGGCAGCTGGCCGTACTGCGAGGCGCTCGCCTGGTCGCGCGTCGTGTATTCGAACTGCACGACGGCGAACACCGTGTTGCCCTTCACGCCGGGCACGTTCGCGTTCTTCAGCGTCAGCAGCGAGCTGCCGTCCGGGCAGTCGGAATAGAACTGGCGCTCCTTGCCGGCCACCGAGCGATCGATGATCGGCTGGTTGTTGATGTCGTAGTAGCCGCCCGCGAGCGTGGTGCCGCCCTTGCCGTCCGGCACCTGGTCGCCCGTCACGAAGAACGGCCGGTACGCGAGCTTGAAGTTGCGCGCCGAGCCGTCCGAGAACGACACCGACAGCGTCGAGCCGACCGTCGTCGTGGCCATCGCGGCCGCGTTGTCGAGCGTCGGGGCGGCCATCGCCGAGAACGTCGCCGACGTGTACGCGGCGGCGACCGGGGCCGGCGTCGACGCGGGATTGTCGTCGCCGCCGCAACCCGTCAGCAGGGCCGGCAGCGCGAGGCCGGAAAGGGGAAGCATCGGCGCGCCGGCGAGGATCTTCAGGGCCTGACGACGGGCAGCATTGGGCAACGCGGGCATGTGGAGTCCAGTTTCAGTTGTTGGAAGAATGGCCTTCGCGAAGCAGGCGCTCGACAAGCTTGGCGAAGGCAAATTGAAAACTGGACGGAAGTGTAAGGACGCTCGATGAAAGTTTTTTGAATTGAAAACGTAATGTGGCGTCGGGCGTTCGTCAGGCGCTCAATCGCGTTCGGGCGTCGCCGAGATGCGATGGATCGACAGGTCCGCGCCGTCGAACTCGGCTTCGCGATCGAGGCGCAGCCCGACGGTCGCTTTCAGCGCGCCGTAGACGAGCGTGCCGCCGGCGGTCGCTATCGCGATGCCGCCGAGCGTGCCGACGAGTTGCGACAGGAACGACACGCCGCCGAGACCGCCGAGCGCGGGCACGCCGAACACGCCAGCCGCGAGGCCGCCGAGCGCGCCGCACATGCCGTGCAGCGGCCACACGCCGAGCACGTCGTCGATGCGCCACTTGTTCTGCACGCAGGTGAACATCGCGACGAACAGCGCACCGGCCGCGGCGCCCGTGACGAGCGCGCCGATCGGGTGCATCACGTCGGAGCCCGCGCACACCGCGACGAGGCCCGCAAGCGGCCCGTTGTACGTGAAGCCCGGGTCGTTGCGGCCGGCCATCCACGCGGCGAGCGTGCCGCCGACCATCGCCATCAGCGAGTTCACGGCGACGAGGCCGCTGATCTTGTCGAGCGTCTGCGCGCTCATCACGTTGAAGCCGAACCAGCCGACCGCGAGCACCCACGCGCCGAGCGCGAGGAACGGGATGTTCGACGGCGGGTGCGCGGCGATCCGGCCGTCCTTCGCATAGCGGCCGTGGCGCGCGCCGAGCAGCAGCACGGCGGGCAGCGCGACCCAGCCGCCGAACGCGTGCACGACGACGGAGCCCGCGAAATCATGGAACGGCGCACCGAACGCGTGCGTGAGCCAGGCCTGCACGCCGAAGCGCTCGTTCCAGGCGATCCCTTCGAAGAACGGATAGATGAAGCCGACGATGATCAGCGTCGCGACGAGCTGCGGATTGAACTTCGCGCGCTCGGCGATACCGCCGGACACGATCGCGGGGATCGCCGCCGCGAAGGTCAGCAGGAAGAAGAAGCGCACGAGCGCGTAGCCGCTGTGCTGCGACAGCGTGCCGATGTCGTCGAAGAACTCGACGCCGTACGCGATCGTGTAGCCGAAGAAGAAATACGCGAGCGTCGACACCGAGAAGTCGACCAGGATCTTCACGAGCGCGTTGACCTGGTTCTTCTTGCGGACCGTGCCGAGTTCGAGAAAAGCAAAGCCCGCGTGCATTGCGAGCACCATGACGGCGCCGATCAACAGGAACAGGGTGTCGACGCCGGATTTCAGACCAACCATGCCGTGGCTTCCTTGCGCAAAAAACGGGCAAGGAACGCAAGTATCGAGCCAACTTGGTGAACGACTGCGTGGAGTTGGTGCTTCAACACCGTGCGGTGCGGCAATCCGGTGAATCGTGCACGGGAAGGGGGCGTGGTCGATGCGGATGCGATGCGAGGCCGGGTGCACGCGTGTGGTGCGACGTGTGCGGAACTGGTGCGCTCGATATGTCGATTGACGCGGCGTGGTGCGTGATGGTGCGTTGCCGCGCACCGTTGCGGCGCGTCAGTGGCGCGGGAACAGCAGCGGCGGCCGGCGCAGCCGCAGCGCGCACGCCGACCAGTAGGCGGCGACGGTCGTCAACCCAAGCGCGGCAAACGCGAGTGCCGCGAAGCCCGCCAGCGACTGACCGTCGGCGGTGGGGCCAAGGATGCCTTCCGCGACGATCAGCGCGGCCGTCCAGAAGCCGATCACGGCCTGCGTGAGCAGGCGCGCGGACGCGACGCGGCGCGGGCGCCCGGATTCGGCCAGGCGGCGCGTCGACGGCGGGCGCAGGGACAGGAACAGGGTGGCGGCAAGCACGGCGGCCAGGGCGATGAGCCAGTCGACGAGGAAATCCATGAGAAAAAGGGGGCGCGTCCAAAGCGGATTGAAGCGTGCCCACTTTAATGTTCTCGCGTGTGCGATTAAATCAGACGAGTCCGAAATTGAAAGCCATTTTTAAACACGGCGCGTGATTGGCCCTGTTCCACAGGCGGTATCATCGACGTCGGTCCAACCACGAGGCCGCGCGACGTGCGGCCGGAGATTGCTGATGAACAAGAAGACATCGCGGGCGCGTCGCGTGCCCGGGTCCGTACTGGCGGCCGTGGCCGCCGGTGCGCTGCTGTTGCTCGCGGGCTGCGAGAAGTCCGGCGCGCCGGCCACGCAACCCGACACGGCCGCGAGCGCGGCCGCCGATGCCGCGAACAATGCGGCCAAGGCGCTCGACCAGGTCGCGAGCACCGTCGACCAGCAGCTCAACGCCGCGAAGGCCGGCATCGCGTCCGCGGCGTCGGCCGTGCCGCCGCTGTCCGCGAGCGGCCTCGCCTCCGCCGCGCAGGCGCAGATCGACGCGGCCGCGTCCGCGGTCGTCGCGCATGCGGCTTCCGAAGCCGGCGCGAAAATCGCCGAAGCCGGCAAGAAGCTCCAGCAGTGGAGCCAGCAGAATGCGCCGGGCGCCAAGCCCGCGAGCGGAGAGTGACGCGGGCTTGCATGATCTGCGAAATGTAATTATGATGGTTACACATGTCGCCGGCTGCGGAATGGGCCGGCGTCGTCAAGTGAGTCAGGAATGAATACCAGCAGCCGGTTCGCGTTTGCCGTCCACGTGCTTGCCTTGCTGTCGATGCAGGAGGGCGTGCCGTTGTCGTCCGACATCATCGCGGGCAGCGTGAACACGAATCCGGCGCTGATCCGCCGGTTGTTGTCGATGCTCGCGGCCGCGGGGCTGACCACGTCGCAACTGGGCGCGGGCGGCGGTGCGCTGCTGGCGCGCGAGCCCGGCGCGATCACGCTGCTCGACGTCTATCGCGCGGTCGACGATGCGCAACTGTTCGCGCTGCACCGTGAGGCGCCGAATCCCGCGTGTCTCGTCGGGCGGCACATCCAGGGCGCGCTGGTCGACTACATCGGCGACGCGCAGCGGGCGATGGAAGCGTCGCTGGGCACGCGCACGCTGGCTGACGTGACGGCCGACGTGCTGGAGCTGGAGCAGCGCACGCAGCAGGCGACACGCGCCGGCGGGTGAGCGGCGGCAGGGCAGGAGGCCGGGCGGCGCGAGAGGCGCGGCGACCGGCGCGACGGGGGCTTTGCCCCGTTTTTTTCGGTCTTATATGTAATTAACTACGTTACATATTTTTCTTACTGGAGAATCGATATGACGCAACGTACCTTGAATATCGCGCTGTTCGGCGCCACCGGCACGATCGGCTCGCGCATTGCCGCTGAAGCCGCGCGACGCGGCCATCGCGTGACCGCGCTGTCGCGCAATCCGGGCGCAGCCGGCGACGGCATCACCGCGAAGGCGGCCGACCTGTTCGACGCGGCCAGCATTGCGGCCGCGCTGCCGGGCCATGACGTCGTCGCGAGCGCGTACGGCCCGAAACAGGACGATGCGGCGAAGGTCGTCGCAGCGGCGAAGGCGCTGGTCGCCGGCACGCGCCAGGCGGGGCTGAAGCGGCTCGTCGTGGTGGGCGGCGCCGGGTCGCTCGAAGTTGCGCCGGGCAAGCAGCTCGTCGACAGCGAAGGTTTCCCGGAAGCGTACAAGGCGGTCGCACTCGCGCACCGCGATGCACTCGACTACCTGAAGACGGTCGGCGATCTCGACTGGACGTTCTTCGCGCCGGCCGCGCTGATCGCCCCGGGCGAGCGCACGGGTACGTTCCGCACGGGCGTCGGCAAGCTGATCGCGGACGCACAAGGCAACAGCAAGATCTCGGCGGAAGACTACGCGGTCGCGTTCGTCGACGCGCTCGAGCAAGGCAGCTTCGTGCACGAGATCGCGACGGTCGCGTATTGAGCGGTGCGCTGACGCTGGCCGGCGGCGCGTGAGCGCCCGGCGGGCCGCACTGTGCAGGAACGCCAGGCGATTCCCCTTTCACGGGCGGAATCGCCTGTTTCATTTGGCGCATGCGGTGTGGCGGAGATTCGCTCGCTGCGCGCGCATACCGGATCGGTATTTATACCGGTCGACGCGGCGAAGCCGTTTTCATATTGTTCCCCGTTGTGCAGGATGCATAGAATAAATTTCTATCTACGAGGGACTGGAGAAATGGACGCCATCGATCGCAAGCTGCTGGAGCTGTTGCAGGCGGACGCCACGCTACCGATCGCGGAACTGGCGCAGCGCGTGAACCTGTCGCAGACGCCGTGCTGGAAGCGCGTGCAGCGGCTCAAGGAAACCGGCGCGATTCGCGCGCAGGTTGCGCTGTGCGATCCGCGCAAGCTCGGGGTCGGCACGACCGTGTTCGTCGCGATCCGCACGAACCAGCACACCGAGGAATGGGCGCAGCGTTTCACGCAGGCCGTGCGCGACATGCCGGAAGTGGTCGAGGTGTACCGGATGAGCGGCGAGACCGATTACCTGCTGCGCGTCGTGGTAACCGGCATCGACGATTACGACCGCGTCTACAAGCAGCTGATTCGCGCGGTGCCGCTGTTCGACGTCAGCTCGTCGTTCGCGATGGAGCAGATCAAATATTCGACCGCGTTGCCCGTGCGCGATCTTGCCGAGCCGGCCTGACGCGGCAACGAAACGCAGCGATGAAACGGCGCGGGCGCGCATCGCGCCCGCGGGTTCAGCGGCCGCGCGCCAGTGCGCGCGCGCGTTCGTCGGCCAGCGCGTCGCGGCGCACGAAATCCGCGACGAACGGGCTGGCCGGATGGTGATGCAGCGCGTACGGCGTATCCCATTGCGCGAGCTGGCCGTCCTTCATCACGCCGATCCGGTCGGCGATCGCGAACGCTTCGGCCTGGTTGTGCGTGACGAGGATCGCGGTGTGGCCCGTGCGTTTCAGGATGTCGCGCAGCTCGAACGCGAGCCGCTCGCGCGTATCGACGTCGAGATTCGAGAACGGCTCGTCGAGCAGCAGTAGCTCCGGCGACGGTGCGAGCGCACGCGCGAGTGCGACGCGCTGCTGCTGGCCGCCCGACAGCTCGTGCGGATACGCGCCGCCGGCATCGGCGAGGCCGACGAGTTCGAGCATTTCCGCGACACGCACGCGCCGTTCGGCCTTCGGCATGCGCCGCAGCCCGAACGCGACGTTGTCCGCCGCGCTCAGGTGCGGGAACAGCGCGTAATCCTGGAACATCATGCCGATGCGCCGCCGCTCGGGCGGCACGTCGAGCGATGGCGCCGCGACGGGCACGCCGTCGAGCACGATGCGCCCCATGCGCACCGGCTCGAAGCCGGCGATCGCGCGCAGCACGGTGGTCTTGCCGCAGCCGGACGCGCCAAGCAGGCAGCCGATGTCGCCGCGCGGCAGCGCGAGGCTCAGCCCGTCGACCACGGTGCGGCGGCCGTGCGGCGTGTCGTAGGCGAGGCAGAGGTCATCGAGTTCGAGCAGGTTCACGGTGTCAGGCTCCGATCTTGTGGCGGGTGCGGGCGAGCAGGATCACGGGCACGAGCCCGGCCAGCACGATCGCGAGCGCGGCGACCGCGCCTTCCTCGTAGGTGCCGCGCGCGGCTTCCGCATACAGCCAGGTCGCGAGCGTGTCGAAGTTCAGCGGGCGCAGCAGCAGCGTCGCCGGCAATTCCTTCATCGCGTCGACGAACACCAGCAGCGCGCTCGTCGTGAGCGCGGGCCGCAGCAGCGGCAGGTGCACGCGGCGCAGCGTGCCGCCGGCCGTCTCGCCGAGCGAGCGCGCCGCCTGTTCGAGCGACGGCGGGATGCGCGCGAGGCCGGCCTCGATGCTGCCGGCCGGGATCGCGAGAAAGCGCACGGTATAGGCGATCACGAGCGCGGCCGACGAGCCCATCAGCAGCAGCCCGTCGCGGCCGAGCACCGCGCCGAACAGCCGGTCGGCCGCCGCGAACGGGATCAGCAGGCCGATCGCGAGCACGGTGCCGGGCACCGCGTAGCCGAGGCTGGCGATGCGCGCACCCACGCGGGCCGGGCCCGCGCGGGCGCTGTCGCGTTGCGCGCGCGCGGCCCATGCGACGACGAGCCCGCACGCGAGCGTCGCGACGGTGGTGGCGGTGGCGATCGTCAGCGTGTTCGCGAGCCCCGTCATCAGTTGTGCGGATACGCCGCCGACCAGATGCAGCCGCTTGGCCGTCTCGACCGCGAGGTACGCGGCCGGTGCGCCGAAGCCGAGCAGCACGGGCAGCCAGCCGAGCACGGCGGCGCCCAACGCGGCCGTGCCCGTCAGGCGGCGCGGCGCGATCGGCCGCATGCGCCGGCCATGCGCATAGCGCTGGCGGCGGCGCCCGTAGCGTTCGAGCACGATCATGCCGACGACGATCGCGAGCATCGCAAGGGCGATTTGCGCGGCACTGGCGAGGTCGGAGCGCGTGATCCACGTCGTGTAGACGGACACGGTCAGCGTTTGCACGCCGAGGAATTCCGACGCGCCGATATCGTTCAGCGTTTCGAGCAGCGCGAGGCTCACGCCCACCGCGATCGCGGGCCGCGCGAGCGGCACGACGACGCGCCAGAACGTGGCGATGCGTCCCGCGCCGAGCGTGCGCGCGGCTTCGAGCAGGCTCGCGGACTGCGTGACGAACATCGCGCGCGTGCTCAGGTAAACATACGGATACAGCACGAAGCCGAGCACGAAGATCGCGCCGGGCAGCGAGCGCAGGTCGGGCAGGCGGAACTGGCGCGGGCTGTCGAAGCCGAGCAGCCAGCGGATCGCGCCCTGCACCGGGCCGATCGGGTGCAGCAGGTCGAGATACGCGAACGCGACGATGTAGGTGGGAACCGCGAGCGGCAGCAGCAGCGCCCACGTCAGCATCCGGCGGCCGGGAAAGTCGTACGCGGTGACGAGCCACGCGCAGCCGGTGCCGACGATCGACACGATCGCGCCGACGCCCGCGAGCAGCAGCAACGTATTGACGAGCGCCTGCGGCAGCACGAATTCGGCGAGATGGCGCCAGTGCGCGAGATCGGCGTCGAACGCGGCGGCCACGAGCACCACGAGCGGCGCCGCGACCGCCGCGGCGATCGCCAGCGCCGCGAGCAGCCACAGGCTGCCCGCGCGCGGCAGCAGGCGCGGCCGGCAGGGCGCGCGGCGCGCGGCGCCGGCGGGGGGGGCGTCAGTTGTCAAAACCGACCTTGTCGACCAACTGGCTCGCCTGCTTGCGATGCTTCGCGATGTCCGCCAGCGGCAGCGGGTCGATCTTCAGCGTGCCGAAGCTGGCGATCACCGGGTCGAGCTTCACGTTCGCGCGCACCGGGTATTCGTAGTTCGCCTGCGCATACAGCGCCTGCGCTTCCGGCGACACGAGGTACTCGAGCAGTTTCACCGCGTTGGCCTTGTGCGGCGCATGCTTCGCGACCGTCGCGCCGCTGATGTTCACGTGCGTGCCGCCGCTCTTCGCGTTCGCGAACGTCGGTCGCACGACCTTGATCGCGTCGCCCCACTTGCGCGCGTCGCTGCCGCGCTCCGCATTCTTCATGTGACCGACGTAGTACGCGTTCGCGAGGCCGACGTCGCAGATGCCGCCAAGGATGTCGCGCGCGACGTCGCGGTCGCCGCCCGTTGCCTTGCGCGCGAGGTTCGCCTTCACGCCGCGCAGCCACTTCTCGGTCGCCGCTTCGCCGTCGTGCGCGATCATCGCCGCGACGAGCGCCGTGTTGTACGGGTGCTGGCCCGAGCGGATGCAGACCTTGCCCTTCCATTTCGGATCGGCGAGATCCTCGTAGCGGAACGCGTCGACCTTCAGGTCCTTCTCGACGTACAGCACGCGGTCGCGCAGCGACAGCGCGTACCAGTCGCCGTTCGCGCCGCGCAGGTTCGCCGGAATCGCGTCGTCGAGCGCCTTCGAGCGCACCGGCTGCGTGAGCCCGCCGTCGACGAGATCGAGCAGGTTGCCGACGTCGACCGTCATCAGCACGTCGGCCGGCGACTGCGCGCCTTCCGCCTTCACGCGCTCGAGCAGGCCGTCCTTCACGAACACCGTGTTGACCTTGACGCCGCTCTGCTTCGTGAAGGCGTCGATGAGCGGCTGGATCAGCTTCGGTTCGCGAGTCGTGTACAGGCTCACTTCCTCGGCCGCGTGGGCCAGCGGCGCGAATGCGGCGGCGGCAAGGGCGAGGGCGCCGGCAAGCGGCAGCAGGCGGGTGCGCGGATTCGACATGAAGACTCCGGGAGGGGCAGGTGGACGATGGGAGCGTTCCGGGGCGCGCCTGCCGCCCGAGCGACCCGAAACATTACAAAATGAAAGACTCGAGATTCTAGATCGAAATGGGAACGATTATCAAATGAAAGCTTGCGGCGGCCGGAGGAAGGACGGAGAAGGGGGATCGGAACGGCGCGTCGCAGCGGGCGCGCAAGCGCGTAGAATGCCCGCTTCGATGAATTTGACGGAGTCGCCCCGACCATGAACGATCAGCGCAAGAAGAACCCTGTCCGCAACGTGAGCATCCTGATCGTCGTGGCCGTGCTGCTCGTGATCGGGACGATCCTGTACAACGCGATTTCGCAGAAGCACGCGTACGACGAGGCCCATCCGGCCGAGGCCGCGAGCGCGGCGTCGCACTGACGTGCCGAAGCGCGGCCCGCGGGGCCGCGCACGCAGGTGCAGGCGAAGGGGATGAATCCCCGGCTGTTGGCGCGCGGGATGCCGCGCGGAGCCGGGAGAGAAGCGGGCGCCGGAACCGGCGCGCCGCGCAGGCAGGTCAGTCGTGCGTCAACGTGACGCAGGGGCGAACTTCGGGCGGATCCGTGCGTAGAACACGGCCGCGAGCAGCGCGAGCCAGGCCGCGCCGACATACAGCGCGACGCGCGTGTCCTCGAACCAGCCGAGCATCACGATCACGAAGCCCATGAACGCGATCGTCAGTGCCGGCGCGACCGGCCACAACGGCACCTTGAACTTCAGCGCCGCGACTTCGGCGCTCGACAGCCGGCGGCGCATCGCGACCTGCGACAGCAGGATCATCAGCCACACCCACACGGTGGCGAACGTCGCGATCGCGGCGATCATCAGGAACACGTCCTTCGGCATCAGGTAGTTGAGCAGCACGCCGACGAGCAGCGCGACCGCCATCACGAGCACCGTGACCCACGGCACACCGTGCCGCGACGTCGTCATCAGCACGGCCGGCGCCTGGCCCTGGCGCGCCATCCCGAACATCATCCGGCCCGCGCCGAAGATGTCGCTGTTGATCGCGGAGATCGCCGCGCTGATCACGACCAGGTTGAGGATCGTCGCGGCCGACTTCACGCCGAGCGCCGAGAAGATCTGCACGAACGGGCTGCCGTCGTTGCCGACACCCGTCCACGGGCTGATCGACATCAGCACGACCATCGTCAGCACGTAGAACAGCAGGATGCGCGCGGGCACCGCGTTGATCGCGCGCGGAATCACGCGCTCCGGATCCTTCGCCTCGCCGGCGCTCATCCCGATCACCTCGATCCCGCCGTACGCGAAGATCACGACCGACAGCGACGCGATCAGCCCGCCGACGCCGTTCGGCAGGAAGCCGCCATGGTTCCACAGGTTCGCGAACGTCGGCACGTCGGCCGAATGGCCGAAGTGCATGCCGGTCAGCAGGATCGCGACGCCGCCGCCGATCATCGCGATGATCGCGCCGACCTTGATGATCGACAGCCAGAACTCGAGCTCGCCGAACACCTTCACGTGGCACAGGTTCAGCCCGCAGATGATCGCGACCACGCCGAGCACCCAGATCCATTGCGGGACATCCGGAAACCAGAATCCCATGTAGATGCCGAACGCGGTGATGTCGGCGATCGCGACGATCACCATTTCGAGCGTGTAGGTCCAGCCGGTGACGAATCCGGCGAACGGGCCGAGGTTTTCGGTCGCGTAGTGGCCGAACGAGCCGGCGACAGGTTCGCGCACGGCCATCTCGCCGAGCGCGCGCATCACCATATAGACGGCCGCGCCGCCCAGGATGTACGCCAGGATCACGGCCGGGCCCGCGAGCTGGATCGCGGATGCCGACCCGTAGAACAGGCCCGTGCCGATCGCCGAACCCAGCGCGAGAAAGCGGATGTGCCGCGCGCTCAGGTGGCGCTGCAAGTTTTTCATCGTGTCTCCGATATCGTTATGCGACGGACCGGGCGAGCGGGGCCGGTCCGATTGGCTCAAGTTGTATAGACAACTTAAATGTGAACGAATGATAACAAGCCGGGCCGGGTGACCGGAATCGGGTATTCCCTGACTGGCGCGCCGGGCGCAATGGGGGGGGCGGTCGCGCTTCGAGCGCGCAGGCCGCGTGGAACGGGCGGGTCATGCTTCAGGGATCGCTGAATCGGGGAGCGCCGGGGCCGAGCCGCGGCATGCGCGGGCTGGCCACCGGCGGGGTCAAGCCTGGGTCAGGCGGGCAGGCGGATCACGCTCGCATCCTTGCGGATCAGCAGCGACGACGCGAGCATCTGCTTGCACTGGTGCGCGAGCACCTTCAGGTCGTGCGTGAGCTCGGCCCCCACCGCATCGGATTGCTCCGCGGACACGACCATCGCGTCGAGGTCGCGCGTGATCTGCTTCGACGCGTCGAGCTGGTCGGCGGGCGGCGGCTCGCCCGCTTCGGCCTTCTCGAGATTGTCGAGCACGGCGGCGAGGCCGCGATGCAGCGCGTCGTCGTGGAGGATGCTGCCGTCGGCCGCGCAGGCTGCGCGGATCAGCGGCGCGGCGGCCGTGATCTGCGCGCCGAGCACGTGCGTCTGCACGAGCAGGTCGTTCAGTTCGGGCACGAAGCGCTGGTGCGCCTTCGGCTCGATCATCATCCGCTGGAACGCCTGCCCGAGATTCGCGAACGCGATGTGTACGTCCTTGCGCGCGAGGCGGTAGCGGTAGTCGTCGTCGAGGGCCGTGGTCGGCGTCTCGATGGCTGCGGCGACGACCGGCACGACGGCCGCGCCGTCGGCGGCCGGCATCGGCGGCGGCGACATGCCGCGCCCGGCGCGCCACACGGCTTCGAAATACTTGCGGGTGGCGGTGAGCATGTCGGCGACCTGCTTGCCCATCAGCCGGTATTCCCAGTACGGGAACAGCCGGCTCGCGGCGATCGCGATCATGCAGCCGACCACCGTGTCGATCGCGCGCTCGCCGATGATCCGCATGCTGCCCGGCGCGAGCAGGTGGAACATCAGCAGCACGTACGACGACGTGAACACGACGCTCGCCGCGTAGTTGAACAGCAGCAGGCTGTAGCTCATCACCATCGACCCGAACATGATCGCGATCAGCAGATGCGTATCCTTGACCGTGTAGATCAGCGCGACGCTCGCCGCGCAGCCGATCAGCGTACCGACGATACGCGCCGCGTTGCGCTGCTTGGTGAGCGAGTAGCCGGGCTTCAGGATGATGATGGTCGTCATCACGATCCAGTACGCGTTCGTGAGCGGCAGCAGCCGGCCGAGCCAGAACCCGACCGCGACCGCGATCGTCACGCGCAGCGCGTGGCGGAAGCTCGGCGAGCGCATGTTCAGGTTCGAGAAGATCAGGAGCGGCGACATCCGGCGGCGCTGCAGGAAGCGCGTGAGCGCCTTGTCGATCTTCAGTTCGGTTTGCTGCGGATCGGCGTGGCCCGACAGGTTGCGGCGCATCCGGTCGATCAGGCGCGTCGCGCTCCAGATGCGCCGGAACGTGGCCAGCACGGCCGCATAGGCCTCCGCGTTGGTGGCCGGGAAGTTCTTCTTGCGCATCAGCTCGATCTCGTACTCGATCGCGCGCAGCTCGGCCTTCACGCTGATCCGCGAATGCGGTGCGCGGTTCTCGAGCACCGCGAGGCCGATTTCCTCGAGATCGGCAGCCGCCTTGCGGATCAGGTCGCGGTAGAAAATGATCAGGTCGGAGCCGCCGAACGTGTTGCGCACCAGCGGGTAGTCGGTGTGGGCGCCGACGAACAGCTCGTGCAGGTCGACGCTGTTGATGAACAGGTTGTACATCGTCGTGCGGCCGGGGTCGAGCTTGCCGCGGCGCAGCTTCGGCAGGTTGCGCAGCACGATGTCGCGCGCGGTTTCCTGCGTTTCGACCGCCGTGATCTGCTTGGCGACGAGATTGCGGTAGCACTCGTCGAGATCGGCATCGAGATCGTAGAACTGCGCACGCGCGAGCAGGTAGTCGGCGCACGCGAACAGGCTCTCGGCCAGCGCCTGCTGCTCGATGCGGCGCGCCTGCCATTGCGACACGAGCGTGGCCCAGTACGTGTACCAGAGGCCGCCCGCGAGAATCCAGCCGGCATTGATGAACGCCTGCAGCGGCGTGAACTTCTCCTCGAGCGTCATCACCATCATGAACAGCGTCGCGAAGCTGATCTGCGGCCAGCGGTTGCCGTAGACGACGATCAGCGACAGCACGAAGGTGAGCGGCACGATGGTGAGCCACAGCACGAAGATGTTCGGTGTCGCGAGGCCGGTGGCGAGCGCGGCCAGAAAACCGATCACGCTGCAAGCGAGCATTTCGTTGTGCTTGTACTTGAGCGGGCCGGGCATGTCGACGACACAGGCGCCGAGCGCGCCCGTCGAGATCGTGAAGCCGAGCTCCCGGTTGTGAAACACGATCAGGCACAGCACGGCCGGCAGCGAGACGCCGACCGCGATCCGCAGGCCGCCGAAAAAGTACTGGCTGTAGAAAAACTTTCTGATTTCGACCGAATAGCGCATCGATGGGCTGAATAGCAGACGAAGACGCCCGGGGGCGGCATCTTGACTGGCGACGAGTCTATCGTATTTCGCGATCCGTAAAACCTGGCCGTCCGGACGAGGTTCGCGACGGCGGCCCATTTGCTATCCTTGGTGATCCTGTTCGCCCGGCCCGGCCGGCGCGAGGTTCCGACGCCCGCTTCATGCTCCATCTCTTCTATTCGAATCGTCACGAAACGCTGGCCGACGCGCTGCTCGAGGATCTGGCCGCGTTCCCGGCCCGCAATGGCCCGTGGGCGCCGCAACAGGTCATCGTGCCGAGCGCGGCGCTGCGCCGCCGTCTCGAGCTCGACATCGCCGCGCGCAACGGCGTGTGCGCGAACGTCGAGTTCACCTATCTCGCGCAATGGCTGTGGGCGCAGATCGGCCGCGTGCTGACGGTTCCTGCGCGTTCGCCGTTCGCACCCGATCGCCTCGTGTGGCGCTGCTACCGGCTGTTCGCGCAGGCGGCCGACGGCGCGCCGTGGCTCGCGTCGCCGCGGCTGGCCGCGTATCTGTCCGCGTCCGACGATGCGATGCGCTACGAGCTGGCACACCGCGTCGCGGCCGTGCTCGATCATTACCTGACCTATCGTCCCGAATGGCTGGCCGCATGGCAGGCCGGCGAGTCCGTGCTCGCCAGCGACGGCGCGCCGCGCGGGATCAGCGACGCCGCGCGCGACGACGAGCGCTGGCAGGCCGCGCTGTGGCGCGCACTGCTCGCGGAACTGAGCGACAGCGGCACGCCGCCGGCGCACCGTTTCCTCGTCGAGGCGCGCCATCTCGATCCAGAAGCCATCGCGCGCGCGGACTGGCCGGAATCGGTCAGCGTGTTCGCGCTGCCGACGATGCCGCCGCTGCACGTCGCGTTGTTGCGCGAACTGTCGCGCTGGATCGACGTGCGCGTCTATGCGCTGAACCCGTGCCGCGAATTCTGGTTCGACATCGTGACCGCCGCGCATGCCGAGGCGCTCGATGCGGCCGGGCGGCTCGATTACCAGGAAGTCGGCCATCCGCTGCTCGCCGAATGGGGCCGGCAGACCCAGGCGCAGCTGCACATGCTGCACGAGCTGACTGAAAGCGCCGCATCGGGCGACGCGTCGCGTTTCGTCGAGAATCCCGCGCCGACGTGGCTCGCGCGCGTGCAGAACGCGATCCTCGAACTGCAGCCGGAGGCCGAAATCGGCGACACGCCGGCCGAGCGCGGGATCGAGGTGCACGTGTGCCACAGCCTCGCGCGCCAGCTCGAGGTGCTGCACGACCGGCTGCTCGCATGGTTCGACGCCGACGCGAGCCTGCAACCGTCCGACGTGCTCGTCGCGGTGGCCGATCTCGCGGCCGCCGGGCCGCTGATCGACGCCGTGTTCGGCACGGCCGGCGCCGGCGGCTCGCGTGTGCCTTACCGGATCACCGGCTTGCCGCCGTCGCAGGCGAACCCGGTCGCGCGCGTGCTGCTCGACTGGCTCGCGTTGCCGGAGCGGCAGGTCGGCGCGCCCGAGCTGGTCGAATGGCTGCGTGTCGACGCGGTGGCGGCGCGCTACGGCATCGATGCGGCGGCGCTGGAGACGGTGCAGACCTGGCTCGCGGCGGCCGGTGCGCGGCGCGGGCTGTCGCCGCTCGTGAGCGACGATGCCGCCGTGCCGTCGCCGCGCCATACGTTCTCCGATGCGCTCGCGCGGCTCTTTCTCGGTTATGCGATGCCGGAAGGCGCGGCGCCGGTCGGCGCGTGGCTGCCGATCGAGGCGGCCACCGGCAGCGAGGCCGAACTGCTCGGCCGGCTCGCGCGCTTCACCGACGATCTCGACGGCTTCGCGCGGCGGCTGGCCGAATCGCATACGCCGCAAGGCTGGAGCGAGCTGTTCGCCGATACGCTCGCGCGGTTCTTCGATTCGGGCGCCGCGTATGCGGACGCGCTCGCGGGCGTGCGCGACGCGCTCGACGCGATGCTGGCCGCGATGACGGAGGGGGCGCCCGATGAGGCGTTGCCGGCGGCCGTCGTCCGGGCGGGGCTGGCCGCCGCGCTCGACGATCCGGCGCGCGGCGGCGTGCCGTGGGGCGGCGTCACGTTCTCGTCGCTGACGAGCCTGCGCGGCCTGCCGTATCGCGTCGTCTGCCTGCTCGGGATGGACGATGGCGTGCTGCCGAGCCTCGCGCGTGCCGACGAATTCGACCTGATGGCCGTGTTGCCGAAGCTCGGCGACCGCCAGCGCCGCGACGACGAGCGCAACCTGTTTCTCGACCTGCTGCTCGCCGCGCGCGACCGGTTGATGATTGCCTACACGGGCCGCAGCATTCGCGACAACGCGCCGTTGCCGCCCGCGGCACTCGTCGACGAACTGCTCGACCATCTCGCGCTCGTCACGGCCGGGCCCGACGCGGCGCCGGACGCGGTCGATGCCGCGCGGCGTTCATTCGTCGTCGAGCATCCGCTGCAACCGTTCGCGGCCGCGTATTTCCAGCCCGGCAGCGAACTCGTTTCCTTCGACGCCGAGCGTGCGACGCTCGCGTCGCTGCTGGCCGCCGAGGCGTCGCGCGACGGGCCGCGCGAGCTGCCGTTCTTCGCGCAGCCGCTGCCGGCCGAACCGGTCGAGCCTGTCGCATTCAGCGAATTCGAACGCTTCTGGCGCCATCCCGCGCGTGCGCTGCTGCGCGCGCGGCTCGGCATCGTGCTCGCCGACGCGCAAGCCGAACTGCTCGACACCGAGCCGTTCGCGCTCGACTTCGCCGGCAGCGATGCGCTCGCCGAGCGCGTGCTGCCGTTGCTGATCGAGTCGGACGCGGGCGGCGTGCTCGATCACGCGCTGCGCATCGCGGACGCGAGCCCCGAACTGCCGGGCGGTGCGACGGGCGCCGTGTGGCGCGACCAGGCGCTCGGTTCGATGACGCAACTTGCGTCGAACGTGCGCCGCGCGCTGGCCGACGGGATGGAGCGGCGGCCGTTCACGCTTACCGTGGTGCCGGCCTGGCCGGATACCGAACAGGCGCTGTTCGGCGCCGACGACGCGCGGCTGTCGGCCGACGCGGTGAGCGCGCCGCTCGACCTGCACGGCACGCTGAACCGGCTCACGCCGGCCGGGCAGATCATCTATCGCTATGCCCGGCCGAGCGCGCGCGACTACCTGTCCGCGTGGCTCGCGCATCTCGTCTACTGCGCGGCGGAGCCTGGCGGCCCGCGCCGCACGCTGTGGTTCGGCAGCGGCGGCGCATTCGAGCTGACGCCCGTCGCGGCGCCGCTCGAGCAGCTCGCGCCGCTGGCCGCGCTGTTTCGCGCGGGGCGGCGCATGCCGCTGCGGTTTTTCCCGCGCAGCGCGTGGGCGAGGGTGTCCGATGGCGAGGCGAAGGCTGCGAGCGTCTGGATCAACGAGCGGGTCGTGAGCGAAGCCGACGATCCGGCCATCGCGATCGCGTGGCGCGGTGCGCATGCGTCGCTCGACGAGCCGTTCGGCACCCTTGCGCGGCTCGTGTTCGATCCGCTCGTCGCCCATCTGAAGGAGGTCGCATGAGCGCCGTGTCGCAGCCGCAGCAGGCGCTCGAACTCGATGTGTTCGCGTGCCCGCTCGACGGTGTCAACCAGATCGAGGCGTCGGCCGGCACCGGCAAGACCTGGAACATCTGCGCGTTGTATGTGCGCCTGCTGCTGGAGAAGGATCTCGGTGCGGATCAAATCCTCGTCGTGACCTTCACGAAAGCGGCGACCGCCGAGCTGCACGAACGGATTCGCGGCCGGCTCGCGCAGCTCGCGCATGCGCTCGACACCGGTGACGACGGCGGTGATCCGTTCATCGAGCGTCTGCTGGAAACCACGCTCGGCGAAGACGGCGCGCTCGATCCCGAAACGGCCGCGAAGCGGATCCGGCGTGCGCTGCGCGCGTTCGACCAGGCCGCGATCCATACGATCCATGCGTTCTGCCAGCGCGCGCTGCAGGAAGCGCCGTTCGCGGCGGCAATGCCGTTCGCGTTCGACATGGAGGCCGACGATGCGTCGCTGCGCTTCGAACTGGCAGCGGATTTCTGGCGCACGCGTGTCGAGCCGGCAGCCGCGCGCTGGCCGGGCTTCGCGACCTGGCTCGTCGAGTCGGGCGCCGGCCCGGCCGCGCTCGATGCGCAGCTCGCGCGCCGGCTGAAGAAGCCGCTCGCCGCGCTGCGCTGGGACGGCGTGACCGAGCCGGACGAATCGGCCGAGGCGGCGGCCGCCGAATGCTTCGCCGAGGCCGAGCGGATGTGGGCCGCCGAGCGCGACGCGATCGATGCGTTGCTGCGCACCGCGCAACCCGCGCTCAACCAACGCTCGCACAAACCCGAGGCCGTGGCCGATGCGCTGGCTGCATGGACCGCGCATTTCACGCAGGGCGACGCGACGGTTGCGCTGCCGAAGGCCGCGCTGAAGCTCACGCGCACCGCGCTCGTGAAGGCCACGAAAAAAGGCGGCGCGACGCCCGAACACGCATTCTTCGACGTGGCCGACGCGCTCGAAGCGGCCGTGGCCGCGGCCGAGGCCGCGCATCGTGCGCGCTGGCTCGCGCTGATCGCCGAATGGCTCGACATGGCGCCGGGCGAGCTGGCCGAGCGCAAGCGCACGCGGCGGGTCGTCTCGTTCGACGATCTGCTCGCGAACCTGTACCACGCGCTGCATGCGCATCCGTGGCTCGCCGAGACGCTGCGCGCGCGCTATCCGGCCGCGCTGATCGACGAGTTCCAGGATACCGACCCGCTGCAGTTCGCGATCTTCGACCGGATCTTCGCGCCGGGCGGGCCGCTGTTCCTGGTCGGCGATCCGAAGCAGGCGATCTACAGCTTCCGCGCGGCCGATCTGCATACCTATCTCGCCGCGCGCGCGCGGGCGAGCGCGTGCTACACGCTCGCGGTCAACCAGCGTTCGACGCCCGCGATCGTCGATGCATGCAACCGCTTCTTCATGTCGAATCCGCGCGCGTTCGTGCTCGACGGGCTCGACTATTACGCGGTACGTGCCGGCACACGCGTGCGTGCGCCGTTCGTCGACGCAACCGATCCGGGCCCGGCCGGCGACTTCCGGGTGTGGGCGTTGCCGGGCGGCGAAGGCACGTTGCTCAAGCGCGACGCGCAGGCGCAGGCCGCTCAGGCCTGCGCGGCCGAGATCGCACGGCTGATGCGCGGCGCGCGCGAAGGGCGCGTGCGGCTCGGCGAGACACCGCTGTCGCCGGGCGACATCGCGGTGCTGGTGCAGACGCACCGGCAGGGCAGTCTCGTGAAGCGCGTGCTGGCCACGTGGGGCATCGGCAGCGTCGAACTGGCGCAGGCTTCGGTGTTCTCGACCCATGACGCCGAGCAGCTCGAACGTGTGCTGGCAGCGATCGATGCGCCAGGCGACCTGCGGCGCTTGCGCGCGGCGCTCGCATCCGACTGGTTCGGCCTCGATGCCGGCGCGCTGTGGCGGATGGAGCAGGGCGACGGCGACGCGCAACGGGAAGCATCGGCGGCGGACAGCGCCGACGCGATGAGCTGGGTCGAGCGCTTCTCGCGGTATCGGCTGTTGTGGCGCGAACGCGGCTTCGCGGTGATGTGGCGCACGTTCACGCGGGAGCTGCGGATTGCCGAGCGCCTGATGGCCGGCGCGGACGGCGAGCGTCGCGTGACCGACATCAACCATCTGGCCGAACTGACGCAGGCACGCGCGTCCGCGCAGCCGGGCATCGCGCCGACGCTGCGCTGGCTCGCCGCGCAACGGCTCGACGGCGGCGGCGAGGAAGCGCAGCTGCGGCTCGAATCCGATCGCAACCTCGTGCAGATCGTCACCGTGCACAAGTCGAAAGGCCTCGAATACGCGATCGTGTTCTGTCCGTTCCTGAACGACGGCGGGTTGCGCGAGCTGCCCGCGTCCGCATTGCCCGATGCGCGCGAGTATCACGACGATGCGGGCGACGCGGTGCTGCATTACGGGTGCGACGAGGAGGCAGCCGAGCATGCGGCGCGGCAGGCGCTGCGCGAGCAGGCGGCGGAACGCGCGCGGCTCGTCTACGTGGCGCTCACGCGCGCGGTCTATCGCTGCTACGTCGTCGCCGGGCCGTACCTGTCGTCGCGTTCGACGCGTGAATCACGACGCAGCGTGCTGAACTGGCTCGTCGCGGGCGCCGGCCAGTCGTTCGATGCGTGGCTCGACGAGCCGCCCGACGAAGCCGCGCTCGATACGGCGTGGCAGGCGCTCGCGGGTGGCCCCGTGAGCGTCGCGCCGCTGCCGGCGCCTGTGCGCCCCGAGCGCCTCGCGGCCGGGCACGACGCATCGCAGACGCTCGCGGCGCGCCATGCGACGCGCGTGCTGCGCGATGCGTGGCGGATGGCCAGCTTCAGTTCGCTGACCGCGTCGATGGCGCGCGAGGAGGCGGGCGTCGCTGCCGTGCCCGATGACGAGCTGCGGCCCGATCACGATGCGCTTGCCGCGGTGGCGCCGGATGGCGAATGGCTGTTGGCCGATACGGTTGCGCCCGAGCCGCCGGACGACGATATCCTCGTGTTCCCGCGCGGCGCGGCGGCCGGCGAGTGCCTGCACCGCCTGTTCGAGCTCAGCCGCTTCACGGATCCCGAGTCGTGGCCCAGGGCCGCGCTCGGCGCGCTGCACGACCGGCCGGTCGAGGCCGTGCCCGAGCTGGCCGCACGCCTGCCGGCGATGATGGTGCAGCTGGTCGACGATGTCGTGCACACCGAGCTCGTGCCGGGCATGCGGCTCGCCGATCTCGATCCCGCGAAGCGGCTCGACGAAATGGGTTTCCTGTTCCCGGCGCCCGCGCTCGACCTGATGGCGCTGCGCCGGCTGCTGGTCGCGCACGGCTATCCGGACGTTGCACTGGAGGCGGGCATGCTCGCCGGTTTCATCAAGGGTTTCATCGACATGATCGTCGAACACGACGGCCGCTTCTGGATCGTCGACTGGAAGTCGAACCATCTCGGCACGACGCCGGACGCCTATGGTCCGCGCGCGCTCGACGTCGCGATGGCCGATCACGCGTATCACCTGCAGGCGCTGCTCTATACGGTCGCACTGCACCGCTATCTGCGCGGGCGGCTGCCCGACTATGACTACGACACGCATATCGCGGGCTACCTGTACCTGTTCGTGCGCGGTGTACGGCCCGACTGGCGCAGCGGCGGCGAACCGGCCGGCGTGCATGCGCGGCGGCCCGAGCGCGCGCTCGTCGACGCACTCGACCGGATGATGGAAGGGGGCCGCGCATGAACGTGAACGCGCAGGACGACACGCTCGAATTTACCGGCGGCCTCGTCGCGCGGCTGCCCGAACCCGCCGATTTCGGCATCGCGCTCGCGGAAGGGTTTGCGCGCCGCATCGGCGATCTGGCTCGTCGCGCCGGTGCGCCGGCCGCGGCCGCGCGCTGGGCGGCGCGTGCCGCGTTCGCGACGAGTCGTGCGACCGCGGGCGGCCACGTGTGCGTCGCGCTCGGCGCGCTCGCGCAGCGCTACGAAGCCCCGCTCGACGAAGTCCGCGCGGCGCTTGCCGCGAGCGGCGTGGTCGCGTTCGGCACGCTCGCACGCGGTGACGAGCGGCCGCTGATCGTCGACCGCCACGACCACCTGTACCTGTCGCGCTATTTCGACTACGAGCGGCGGCTTGCCGATGCGCTCGTCGCGCAGGCCGGCGTGGCCGCGCCGGACGAAGGTCTCGCGCCCGACCGGTTGCGCGACAGCCTCGCGCGTTACTTCGGGCCGGCAACCGGCGAAGTCGACTGGCAGCGCGTCGCGGCGATCGTCGCGCTGACGGGCCGCGTGACGATCGTCAGCGGCGGCCCGGGCACGGGCAAGACGACGACCGTCGTCGGCGTGCTGGCCTGTCTGCTCGACGCGCATCCGGGGCTGCGCGTTGCGCTGGCCGCACCGACCGGCAAGGCCGCGCAACGGATGCAGGAAGCGCTGCACGCGCGGGCCGGCGACCTGCCGCCCGAACTTGCGGCGCGCCTGCCGGAGACGTCGTTCACGCTGCATCGGTTGCTGGGCGGCGGCGGGGCGGCCGGGTTCCGGCATCATCGCGACAATCCGTTGCCGTACGACCTGATCGTCGTGGACGAGGCGTCG
Source organism: Burkholderia sp. AU27893 (assembly GCF_002223205.1). NCBI lineage: Bacteria > Pseudomonadati > Pseudomonadota > Betaproteobacteria > Burkholderiales > Burkholderiaceae > Burkholderia > Burkholderia sp. AU27893. The sequence continues at coordinate 1,395,663 of NZ_NKFD01000001.1, forward strand.
ATGATCGACGTCGCGCTCGCCGCGCATCTGCTCGATGCGCTCGCGCCGGGTGCGCGGCTCGTGCTGCTCGGCGACAAGGACCAACTGGCCGCGGTCGAGGCGGGCGCCGTGTTCGCGGAGTTGAGCGCGCGACCGGCGTTTACCGCCGCGGCGCGCACGCGCATCGCGCGGGCGCTCGGCATCGACGAGGCGGCATTCGTCGCGGCGCTGCCGGTGCAGGACGCCGCCGCGACCGCCGCCGCTCCCGCTGCGCATCCGGCTTCCGCCGCGGTCGAGGCGCCGGCGCGTGCTGCGGCCGCTATGCGCAAACCAGCTTCGCGACGGAAGGTCGACGTGCGACAGGCATCGCTTTTCGACGACGAGCCGCAGGATGACGACAGTTCGCCGTCCAGCGTCGCGCCGCCGCCGGCCGTAGATCCGGCGCTGACCGAAACCGGTGAGCCGGGTGAGGCCGGCGAGCCAGGCGACGCCCCCGCGTGGATCGAGGTCGACGAACTTGCGTGGCTCGACGCCGTCGAGCTGCCGCCGTTCGACGCGGGCGACGTGGCGCTTGCATCGATCACATCGATACCGCCGGGCGAACCCGCCGCCGCGCCCGCCACGCCCGCACCTGCACCTGCACCCGCACCGCTCGCCGACTGCGTGGTCTGGCTCGAACGCAATTACCGCTTCGGTCTCGATTCGCCGATCGGCCGGCTGTCGCTCGCGATCCGCAGCGGCGACGTGCAGGCCGCGCTCGACGCGCTGCCCGCCGACGATTCGGCCGCCGCGTCATTCCATGACGATGCGGGCGAGTCGCTCGCGTCGTCGACGGTCGAGCGGCTCGCGCGGCGCTTCGGCGCTTACCTCGACGCGTTGCGCGACACACTGGCCGCGCCGGCGCCCGATCCGCTGCCGCTGTTCGACGCGCTCAACCGGTTCCGGATCCTGTGCGCGACCCGTAGCGGCTTGCGCGGCGCGGAGCACGTCAATGCGCTCGTGGCCGCGCACGTGCGCCACGCGGCGCGCGTGCCGCTGGCGGTCGGCGCGCACTGGTTCACGGGGCGGCCGATCATGGTGACGCGCAACGACTATGCGCTCGGGCTGTTCAACGGCGATATCGGCATTGCGCTGCCCGACGCGCACGGCGTGCTGCGCGTGTGGTTCAAGCGTGCGGACGGCACCGCGCGCGCGGTGTCGCCGGCCGCGCTGCCGCCGCATGAAACCGCGTTCGCGCTGACGGTCCACAAGTCGCAGGGCTCGGAATTCGACGAAGCCGCGCTCGTGCTGCCGGCTTCGTTCGGCCGCGTGCTCACGCGTGAGCTCGTCTATACGGCCGTCACGCGTGCCCGCACACGTGTGCAGGTGATCGGGTCTCGGCGCGTACTCGCGCAGGCGGTCGCGACGCGCACGCAGCGCGATTCGGGGCTCGCGGCACGCGTCGACGAGGCGCTTGCACGGCGCCGCGGGGAGGCTGCGCGATGATGATCCGCTATACGCTCGATCCGGCCGAAGTCGAATGGACGGCCGTGCGCGCGCAGGGCGCGGGCGGGCAGAACGTGAACAAGGTGTCGAGCGCGATCCACCTGCGCTTCGATATCCGCGCGTCGTCGTTGCCGCCCGTCATCAAGGAGCGGCTCCTCGCGCTGTCCGACCAGCGCATCACGCGTGACGGCATCGTCGTGATCAAGTCGCAGGAATATCGCACCCAGGAGAAGAATCGCGAAGCCGCGCTGGCGCGACTCGATGCGTTGATCAGCGGCGTTGCATTCACGCCGCGTGCGCGGGTCGCCACGCGGCCCACGCGTGCGTCGAAGGAGCGACGGCTCGAGCACAAGTCGCGCCGCAGCGTGGTGAAGTCGGGACGAGGGAAGGTGACCGACTGACGAATGGATGCGCCGACGAACGGCGGGCGCGACAGCCGAACGCTTGCCATCGCACCGATTAGCGCATGACGGTCCCGGCGCTGTCGAGCACGAAGTCGACGCAGAACACGACCAGCCGGCTCTGCGCGCGGATCGCGACGGCGGCCGTATAGCAGTCGCGGCCTTCCGTCAGCGAGAAGTGCGGGCCCATCAGCGCGACGCGTCCGGGCGCGGCGATCGCGCGCTGGAAATACGGGCGCCGCGACCAGTTGCTGTGGGTTTCCGGGAAGAGCGGTGAAAGGCGGGTGACGCCCGCCTGGCCGTCGTCGGCGCGCGCGCCGATCGACGGCAGGAACTGCTCGCCGGTTTCGTCGGTGACGAACACGCGGCGCGCGGCCGGCACCGCGAACACGCGTTGCGCGGCGTCCTGCAGGTTGCCGCTTGCGGAAAATGCCGCCGCCCCCGACAGCACGAGCCGCTCGATCGCGTCGAAGCCGGGCTGCTCGGCGGCAACCGGCGTGTGCCGGCGCGCGATGAAGCGCTGCCACGCGGCGTCGAGCATCGCGGGTGCTGCCGCGCTGGCATGGGCGATCGATGCATCGGGCTGGCCGAACTGGAAACCCTGGACGAAATCGATATCGGCTTCCATCAGCGCCTGCAGCGAGTCGTCGCTCTCGACACCCTCGGCGAGCACCATCGCACCGGCCTGATGCAGCATCGACACGAGGTGATGCATGATGCGGCGATCGTCGGCCGAACCGGTCGAGCGTACGACGAGCGAGCGATCGAGCTTGACGATGTCGGGGCGCGCGCGCCACACGCGGTCGAAGTTCGAGAATCCCGTGCCGAAGTCGTCGATCGCGATCAGGAAGTCGCGATGCTGGATCATGTCGATCGTGCGGGCGAGCTCGGCTTCGTCGCGCGACGGCTGTTCGACGACTTCCAGCACGATGCGGTTCGGCGGCAGCGCGAAATGCCGGCACAGCGCTTCGACGAATTCGCGCTGCACGAGGCCCGAGTCGAGCACGCGCGGGTTGACGTTCAGGAACAGCCAGCCGTCGCCGATACCCTGCGCGATGAAGTTGGCCGTGTGCAGGCAGCGCGCGAGCCGGTCGAGCAGCAGCGCGTCGGCGTCGGCGCGCGTCTTGTCGAACAGCGCGGCGGGCGAGATCAGTGCGCCGTTCGGATCGACGACGCGCAGCAGCGCCTCGTAGCCGACGACCCGCTTGTGCGTGATCGACAGCACGGGCTGGAACACGCTGCGCAATGTCGTGGTGCGATAGGTGGCGACCCAGCCGCCGGGCGTCGGCGTGAGGCGTTCGAGCAGGGAGTCGAGCGAGAGGTCGCGGGCGGGCTTCATGTCAACGGTGCCCGGGGCCAAGCGGCGCAACGGCAGCGCGCCGCCACGCTGAAGCAGTCGCACGCGCCGGCGGACGCGAAAGGACGTGGGACATCGAGACCGCCTTCTGCGGGTAAGTGTCCGAAGTGTAACGGGAATGCGGCGGCTCGCGTATCAGGGAAACTCCAGACACACGCGGGAACGGCACTGCGGCCGGCGCCGCTCCCATGCGCGCAGCGCATGACCGCCGCGTCGCGTCGGGCGTCGCCGCCGCACATGACAATCGGGCAGCATGGCATGCGCGGCAAGGCGAGGCGGGAAATGCAGACAGCCGCCAAATGGCGAACGAAGCTCGCCGTCAGCGGAATGCCGGCTGCGCCGCGGCACTATTCGAGGGCGCGGCGATGAATAGCCGGCGCCCGGTCGTCACGCATCACGGCCGGAACGATGGCGGCGCGTGCACCCGAATGTATCGTCAGGTCGCTTCGCCGCTGCGCGGCCGGATCCCGGGAATCCGCTTGATCGCGCCGGTCGCGAGCGCGGTGCCGACGAGCACGATCACGCAGCCTTCGATCATCACGGCCGACACGTGTTCGCCGAGGAACAGCGCGCCCCACAGCAGGCCGAACACGGGAATCACGAACGTCACGGTAATCGCCCGCGCGGGGCCGATGTGCGCGATCAGGTGGAAGAAGATGAAATACGCGATGCCGGTGCAGGCGACGCCCAGCGCGAGCACCGAGCCCCATGCGTGCGCGCTGACCGGCGCGGCAGGCCACGTGGCGATCGCGAACGGCAGCAGCAGGACGGTCGAGCCGATCATGCTGCCGGTCGCGTTGACGAGCGGATCGACGCCGGTCAACTTGCGCTTCGTGTAGTTGGCCGCGATGCCGTACAGCAGCGTCGCGCCGAGCGCTGCAGCGGCGGCGAGCGCGGTCGCGGCGGCGCCCGTTTCGCCGTGCGCATTCGCGATCTGGTTCCACACGAGCGTGAGCACGCCGGCGAAACCGATCACGAGCCCGAGCGCGCGCGGCAGCGACAGCTTGTCCTTCAGCCACAGGTAGGCGACGAGCGCGCCCCACAGCGGCGTCGTCGCGTTGATCACCGACGTCACGCCGGCCGACAGCGTCAGTTCGGCGAACGCGAACAGGCAGAACGGGATGCCCGAGTTCAGCGCGCCGACGACGAACAACGGCCACGCATGCCGGCGCAGCCGGGCGCCGAGATCGGCGGGTTTGAAGCGCGTCAGCGCGAAGCCGGCGAGAAACAGCGCGCCGATGCCCACGCGCAACGCCATCAGCGGCGCGACGCCGAAATCGACCACGCCGACGCGGATGAACAGGAAGGACGCGCCCCACAGGGCGGCGAGCACGGTCAGCAGGAAAGCGTTCTTGGGTGACATCGATCGGCGAGGGCGGGGACGGGATGCGAGGAATCTTACACCGCGTTACTGCCCGTCGTTTCACGATCGGATGAAACGACAAGAAACGGTCATTCCGCCGGTTTGCCGCCGGGCCGCAGACGCTCCGCCTCGTGCGGCGCGGCCGGTCAGATTAGTGATGGCGCCAGCCGCCGCGTCCGCCGAAGCCGAAATTGAGCGACAGCGCCGGGCCCCAATAACCGCCCCATGCTGGCGCATAGGCCGGCGCCGGATAGTAGTAGGCGGGGGCCGGATCGACATACACGGGCGCGGGCTGCACCGGCACCGGCGCCGCCGTGTAATAGCCGCCCGGATAATAGCCGTACGGGTAATAGCAGCCGGCAAGCGTCGTGCAGGCAAGCGCCGCGGCGACGAGGGTCCTGTTCATGATGTGTCTCCGGCGGAGCCGGCGATCGGCAGATGCTTGAAGCTTAGGCCGAGTCCCGATGACACGGTATGAGAAACGGTAACCGATCATTTCCGGGGGGAGCGGCCGCGCCTGTTGCGGCACCACAGACGAAAACGGCGCTTCCGCACCGCGAAAACGCCGTTGAACCACCGGCCTGCGGCTGGGCGGCGACGCCCGGCCGGCCGATCTCGGACTGCTTACTTGCCGACCTGGTTACCGATGATGCCGCCGGCCGCCGCGCCGCCCAGCGTCGACAGCGCGTTGCCGCCGATCGCCGCGCCGGCGACGCCGCCGACACCCGCACCGATTGCCGTATCGCGCTGGCGTCGCGACATCGAATCGCAGGCCGACAAGCTGGCCACTGTCGCGACGAGGAGAGCGCATACCCCAAAACGCCGAATCGAATTCATGATCGTTGTCCTTGTGGTAGTGAACGGGAAGGCGCACGACCGGCTGGCGGCCGCGCATGAACCCAATCTACGCGCCGTCCCGCGCGGCTGCTGTAAGGACTTGTTAAGGCTCGCGCGGTTTCGTAATCAATTGTTTCGCATGCGCCGGCGGGCACGCGACATGCGCAAAAAAGCCCGCTCGAAAGCGGGCTTCGTGCGTGGCGAGGCGATCCGGCGGGAATCGCCGGACCGCGCATTCGCTTACTGACGGTGATAGATTTCGGCGCCGGTCTTGACGAACTCGACCGCCTTCACTTCCATCCCCTTCTTCAGCGCTTCGGTTTCCGACACACCCTGCTGCGCCGCGAACTCGCGCACGTCCTGCGTGATCTTCATCGAGCAGAAGTGCGGGCCGCACATCGAGCAGAAGTGCGCGACCTTCGCCGAATCCTTCGGCAGCGTTTCGTCGTGGAATTCGCGCGCCTTGTCCGGATCGAGGCCGATGTTGAACTGGTCTTCCCAGCGGAACTCGAAGCGCGCCTTCGACAGCGCGTTGTCGCGCACCTGCGCGCCCGGGTGGCCCTTCGCGAGGTCGGCGGCGTGCGCGGCGAGCTTGTACGTGATGATGCCTTCCTTCACGTCGTCCTTGTTCGGCAGGCCCAGGTGCTCCTTCGGCGTCACGTAGCAGAGCATCGCGGTGCCGAACCAGCCGATCATCGCGGCGCCGATGCCGGACGTGATGTGGTCGTAGCCCGGAGCGATGTCGGTGGTCAGCGGCCCGAGCGTGTAGAACGGCGCTTCCTTGCACCAGTCGAGCTGGAGATCCATGTTCTCCTTGATCAGCTGCATCGGCACGTGGCCGGGGCCTTCGATCATCACTTGCACGTCGTGCTTCCACGCGATCTGCGTGAGTTCGCCGAGCGTCTTCAGCTCGCCGAGCTGCGCTTCGTCGTTCGCGTCGTAGATCGAGCCGGGGCGCAGGCCGTCGCCGAGCGAGAAGCTCACGTCGTACGCTTTCATGATCTCGCAGATCTCTTCGAAGTGTTCGTACAGGAAGCTTTCCTTGTGATGCGCGAGGCACCACTTCGCCATGATCGAGCCGCCGCGCGACACGATGCCGGTCATCCGGTTCGCGGTGAGCGGCACGTACTGCAGGCGCACGCCCGCGTGGATCGTGAAGTAGTCGACGCCTTGCTCGGCCTGTTCGATCAGCGTGTCGCGGAAGATTTCCCAGGTGAGATCCTCGGCCTTGCCGTTGACCTTTTCCAGCGCCTGGTAGATCGGCACCGTGCCGATCGGCACCGGGCTGTTGCGGATGATCCACTCGCGCGTTTCATGGATGTGCTTGCCGGTCGACAGGTCCATCACCGTGTCGCCGCCCCAGCGGATCGCCCAGGTCATCTTGTCGACTTCCTCGCCGATCGACGACGTGACGGCCGAGTTGCCGATGTTCGCGTTGATCTTGACGAGGAAGTTGCGGCCGATGATCATCGGCTCGGATTCCGGGTGGTTGATGTTCGCGGGGATGATCGCGCGGCCGCACGCCACTTCCGAGCGCACGAATTCCGGCGTGATCTCGGCCGGCGCATTCGCGCCGAAGGCCGCTGCGCCGAACGCCTGGCCCGGGTGCTGGCGGCCCATCATCGCGGCGAGCTTCGCGCCGTTCGGGCCGCTCGCCTTCAGGCTCTCGAGGTACTCGGCGCGGCGCTGGTTCTCGCGGATCGCGATGTATTCCATTTCCGGCGTGATGATGCCCTGGCGCGCATAGTGCATCTGCGTGACGTTCTTGCCGGCCTGGGCGCGGCGCGGGTTGCGGTGCAGGCCCGGGAACCGCAGGTCGGCGGTGGCCGGGTCGGCCGCGCGCTCGAGACCGTACTGGCTCGACAAGCCGTCGAGCACTTTCGTGTCGCCGCGCGCTTCGATCCAGCCCTGACGCAGCGCGGCCAGGCCCGCGCGGATGTCGATCTTCACGTCCGGATCGGTATAGGGGCCCGACGTGTCGTACACGTAGATCGGCGGATTCTTTTCGCCGCCGAAGCCGGTCGGCGTGTCGGCCTGCGTGATCTCGCGCATCGGCACGCGGATGTCGGGCCGGGAGCCGGTGACATAAACCTTGCGGGAATTCGGCAGCGGGGCGACGGCCGCGGCATCGACATGAGCGTCGGCGGACAGAAACTTCGGATTGGCGTTCATGCAATCTCCTGTGTGAGCGCCGGACAGGCGCTTCGGCGCTTGCCCGGAGCCCTTGACGTATGTGGGGCTCGAGCTAAGCAGGAGACGAGGCTTGGTGAGGCGGCGGATTTCGTCAGAAGGATGGCGGCGAAATCCGTACGCTTCCCTGCGCTGGCATTATCCAGATCAGGTTCAAAGGGTATTTCTCACCCGCAATGCCGGTTGTTTGACCGGGCGCATTGCAGGACCCCCGCGTTAGCAGGGCACACGATACACTGGCTTGGCGGCGGTTTCAACCGGGAGAGGATCGGCTGTCCCGGTGCGGCCGCAGCATGGCGGGCGGCACGGTGGCCCGTCGAAATGGCAGCGCGCGTCGCCGCCGCATGGCCTCCCGGCCCGGCCGGCCACGGCAATGCGGTGCAGCACGGCGCGCTTTCGCGCAACCTCAAAAAAAATTTTCGCAGCGGCTGTCATTTCCCGCGACGTCGTCCGTCTATTCGGCTCCTTAAACCCATGTTGTTCTGGAGAGATGTCATGAAAAAAGTACTGATTGCCGCTTGCGTCGCCGCTTTCGCCACGATCGCCACGGGCGCGTATGCGCAGAACGATGCGATGTCGCAGCCGGGTTCGTCGATGTCGAAAGACGCGATGGGCCACGACGCGATGGCCAAGGATGCAATGGGCCACGACGCGATGAAGAAGGACGGCATGAAGAAGCATGCGATGAAGAAAGACGCGATGAAGAAGGACGCGATGTCGCACGACGAGATGGGCAAGCCGTCGGGCGACAAGATGGCGCCGTCGAACTGACGAAAGGCGGACGCGGCGCGGCCGGCGCGTGCGTCGCACGGCGGCCGCCCGCATCGCATCGCGTCCCGTCGACTCATTCCGGGAGTCTTCATCATGCAAACCGTTCCCGCCACCGGCCGCGCGGCCGCCACGCCGCCCGCGCGCCCGATCCATCCGCTGTGGGTGCGCGCGAGCCACTGGCTCAACGCGCTCGCGGCGATCCTGATGGTGCTGTCCGGCTGGCGCATCTACGACGCGTCGCCGATCTATCCGCCGTTCACGTTCCCGCACGGGCTCACGATCGGCGGCTGGCTCGGCGGCGCGCTGCAATGGCATTTCGCGGCGATGTGGCTGCTCGTCTTCAACGGCCTGTTCTACCTGACGATGTCGATCGCGACGGGGCGCCTCGCGCGCAAGATGCTGCCCGTCACGCCGGCGTCGATCTGGCGCGACATCCGTGCCGCAGTGGGCGGGCGGCTGTCGCACGCCGACCTGAGCGTGTACAACGCGGTGCAGCGCGCCGCGTACCTGACCGCGATCGTCGATCTCGTCGTGCTGGTGCTGTCGGGGCTCACGATCTGGAAATCCGTGCAATTCCCGCTGCTGCGCGAATTGTTCGGCGGCTACGACAACGCGCGTGTCGTGCACTTCTGGGCGATGTCGCTGCTCGTCGGATTCATTGTCGTTCACGTCGCGATGGCGCTGCTGGTGCCGCGCTCGCTGCTCGCGATGCTGCGCGGGCGCTGACCCGTCAACCTCGGGTGAAGGAAATCATCATGTCGGAATCCGAAACCAAGCGCGACGGTTCGCGCTGGACGCTCGACCGGAAGTCGCTCGAACTCGACGTGCGCCGCGAGCTCGAGATGCCGTCGCGGCGGCTGTTCAACCGGCGCGTGCTGACGCTCGGCGGCCTGACGATGCTGACCGGCTGCACGCTGAAGGACGACGCGTCGGTCAACACGTTCCTCGAGACGGTGTCGCGCATGAACGATCGCGTGCAGGCCTGGCTGTTCAGCGGCGAGCGGCTCGCGCCGACCTACACCGAAGCCGACATCACGCGACCGTTCCCGTTCAACGCGTACTACGGGATCGACGACGTGCCGCACGTCGACGCGTCGACGTACCGGCTCGTGCTGTCCGGCCGCGTGACGGGCAAGCGCGTGTGGACGCTCGACGAACTGTATGCGCTGCCGCACGCGGAGCAGATCACGCGGCATATCTGCGTGGAAGGGTGGAGTGCGATCGGCCGCTGGGGCGGTACGCCGTTCGGCGCGTTTCTCGCGCGCGCCGGCGCCGACACGCGGGCGAAGTACGTCGGCTTCAAGTGCGCGGACGATTACTACGAAAGCATCGACATGCCGACCGCGCTGCATCCGCAGACGCTGCTCGCGTTCGACTACGACGGCCAGCGGCTGCCGCCGGAGTTCGGCTTCCCGATGAAGCTGCGGATGCCGACCAAGCTCGGCTACAAGAATCCGAAGCACATCATGGAGATCTTCGTGACCGATACGTTTCCGGGCGGCTACTGGGTCGACCAGGGGTACAACTGGTTCGGCGGATCGTGAGCGGGGCGTTGCGAGCGGTGGCGGCGCGTGCGCGTGCCGCGATGCGTCGGGCATCGCGGCATCGCACGTGACGCGTCACGCGGATTCGCGCACCTGGAGGTCGACGCGCAGGCCGACGGCCGCCGCCATGTTCACGAGCGCGTCGAGCCCGAACAGGTTGATCTTGCCGCGCATCAGGTCGGAGACGCGCGGCTGCGTGACGCCCAGTCGTTCCGCAGCCTGGGCCTGACTGAGCTCGAGCTGCGCGATGCGCTGCTTGAGCGCGATCATCAGCTCGGATCGCAGCTTCATGTTCTCGGCTTCGGCCGGCTGGCCCTCGATTGCGTCCCAGACGCTCGAATAATGGTTGGTGGTCATCGTTTCCTCTCCATCGTCAGCGCGCGATAGCGCCGGGCGGCCAGTTCGATATCGGCTCGGGTGGTGCGCGTCGCTTGCTTGCGGAAGCAGTGCAGCACGTAGACGGCGTCGGCGAACGTCGCGACGTAAATGATCCGGAACGCGCCGCTCGCATCGCGCAGGCGAATTTCCCGCACGCCGACGCCGACGGTGCGCATCGGCTTCCAGTCGTCGGGCGCGAACCCGCGTTGTACCTGGTCGATCTGGTGGCCGGCTTCGCGTCGCGCAGGCAGCGGAAAGCCGCGCAGATCCGCGAGCGCGCTGCCGACGAAAACAACAGGCTTCGGCGGGAGAATGGTCGAATTATACAAAATTTTGTATGGGCGGTGCAGGTGTCGAAGGAAGGTCGTTCCGCGCATGCGGCGCGTGAGCCGACCGTCACGATAAGGGGGAAGTGCTGGCTGGCGCGCAGGACTGGCCGTTCGGCCGATGGCTGACTCGATCGCGACGGATGGCGTGAATGGCGTGAATGGCGGGTCGGATCGACACCGTGGCAACGCACGCGTGTCGCGTATCCGGCCCCCGATTTCAGCCGCCCGCCGGCAGGGAAATGTCGCGCGGAAACATCATTCGCGATCCTTTCAGACTGGTCCGACGATGCTTTCGAATCCTTGATGCCATAATGCCGAGCGTGCGCAGCCGAAGCGGTTGCGCGCGTTTTTTTGTCCCTCTGCCGCCGCTTGCCGGTTCTCTTTCGTCGCCGTTCGCACTGCCATGTCGTTCCGCACGTTCGCTCTGCCTTCCCGGTCCCGCCAGGGCCGTTTGCCGGCATCGCCGGTGTCTTTCAGCGGAGCACGCGGCGTGACGTGCGGGCAGGCTGCTCGATGACGCCGCTCGACCGTCTCCTCGATTTCTTCGCCCGCTTCTCGTTCCGGATCCGCCTGCCGCAAAGCCGCGGCGGCCGCGTCGCGCTGGCGCTCGTCTTCATCTATTTCGTGTGGGGTTCGACCTACAGCGGCCTGCATTTCGCGCTGCAGTCGTTTCCGCCGCTGCTGCTGTCGGGGCTGCGCAACCTGCTCGGCGGGATCGGCCTGTTCATCTTCGCGCTGCGGCGCAAGCCCGAATGGCCGACGCTGCTCGAAATCCGCAATGCGGGGATCGTCGGCACGATGCTCGTCGCGCTGTCGTCCGGCACGATCGCGCTCGGGATCAGTCTGGTCAGTAGCGGCTCGGCCGCGGTGATGGTGGCCACGGTGCCGCTGTTCGCGACCGTGATCGCCGCGGTTGCCGGGCGGCCGGTCACGAAAGGCGAGTGGTCGGCCGTGGCGCTCGGGATGGTCGGCATCGTCGTGCTGAATTCGGGCGGCGCGGCCGCGCAGAGCTCGGCGCTCGGCACGATCTGCGTGCTGGCCGGCGCCCTGTTCTGGGCCGGCGGCGCGCATCTCGCGACGCGGCTCAAGCTGCCGTCCGACCTGTTCCTGTCCACCTCGCTGCAGATCGGCCTCGGCGGCATGATCTCGACGCTCGTCGCATGGCTGGTCGGCGAACGCGTCGAGCACCTGATGGTGGGGCCGGTGTTCGCGTTCCTGTACCTGATGGTGTTCTGCACGATGGCCGCGTATGTCGCGTACGGCTACCTGATCCGCCACACGAGCCCGATCATCGCGAGCAGCTGCATGTACGTGAACCCGATCGTCGCGGTCGCGCTCGGTGCGCTGCTGCTTGGCGAGCCGGTGACGATGGCGACCGTGGTCGCGACCGTCGCGATCCTCGGCAGCGTCGGGCTGTCGTTCGTGTTCGATCCGGCGCGCCGGCCCGCGGCGCGCGCGGCGGCTGCCAGTTCGGCGGCCGCGGCAGCCGCATCGACGGTGGAGGCGGCAGCGGCGCCCGAACCGATCGCGGTGCCGGATGCGGCGCCGATCCTGGCGCCTTCCGCCGTTCAGTTGGCCGTGCCGGCGCCGGGCGCCGTGATGGATCCAGCCGCGGTCATTGAACCGGCACCGGCATTCGCCACGCCGCCCAGCGCCGAACCAGCACCGGCGTTCGCGCCGTCGCCCGCCGCTGAACCGGCACCCGCGTTCGCTACGCCGCCCGCCGTCGAACCGGCCGCACCGCGCGCCGACGCGTGACGCGGCCGTGGCCGGTCGCGCTCAGTCGCGCCGGCCGCCGCGATGGTGGAACCAGCCCCCGAACGCGGTGAACACCAGCCCGGTTGCACACATCCCGATCCAGCCGAATGCGTGCCATGCGGCGACGCCGGCCGACGAGCCGAGTGCGCCGCCGATGAAATAGCACACCATGTACACCGTGTTGACGCGGCTGCGTGCCTCGGGCTTCAGCGCATAGATGCGCGACTGGTTCGAGATCTGCGCGGCCTGCACGCCGACGTCCAGCACGATCACGCCGATCACGAGCCCGACGAGGCTCGAGCCCGACAGCGCGAAGATCACGAACGACAGCGCGAGCAGCGCGATCGCGAGCGAGATGATCGCGCGCGGGCCGCGCTTGTCCGCGAAGCGGCCCGCGTACGGTGCCGCGAGCGCACCCGCCGCGCCGACGATCCCGAACAGGCCGGCTGCCTGCGGGCCGAGATGAAACGGCGCACCGGCGAGCAGCAGCGTCAGCACGGGCCAGAACGCGCTGAATGCCGCGAACAGCGCGGCACCCGTCAGCGAGGCTTCGCGCAGCCCGCGCAATTCGACCGCCAGATGCCACATCGAGCCGAGCAGCTTGCCGTACGACAGCGTCGACGTCGGCGAGCTGCGCGGCAGCCGCAGCACGATCACGGCGGCGAGTGCGACGAGCGCCGCGACCGACGCGGCGAACACCGCGCGCCAGCCGAAATACTCGGCGACGAAGCCGGCGGCCGTCCGCGCGAGCAGGATGCCGAGCAGCAGGCCGCTCATCACGGTGCCGACCGCATGCCCGCGCTCGGCCGGCGGCGCGATCTCGGCGGCGAACGGCACGGCCTGCTGCGCGATGGTCGCGAGAATACCGATCGCGAGGCTCGCGACGGCGAGCACGGCCAGCGACGGCGCGGTGGCCGCGACGATCAGCGCGACCGACAGGCCGGCGATCTGCATCAGGATCAGCCCGCGGCGGTCGAAGCGATCGCCGAGCGGCGCGAGCAGGAACATGCCGGCCGCGTAGCCGAGCTGCGTCGCGGTGGGCACCGCGCCGATCCACGAAGCGCCGTCGGGAAACGCCGAGCGGAAGCTGTCGAGCAGCGGCTGGTTGTAGTAGATGTTCGCGACGGACACCCCCGCGATCGTTGCCAGCAGCAACAGCAGGCTGCGCGAATAGTGGGGCGAGGCGGCGTCGGTCGGACGGTCGGTGGAGGCGGTGGACATGGCGGCGCGAACGGAAGTGGGGCGGCGCGGCGCGCGGCGCACGCGGCGGGTGCGCAGGCCGGCGGGGCGCCGTCGAGGCTGCCGATCATACCGGAGCGACGGGAATCCTGCCGGACGAGGGCAGACCGGCCAACCCGGCCGAACCTGCGTAACCGACCGGCCGTTGCCCGTCAGCGTGCGTCAACCCGTCAGTCGACCAGCTCACCCGTCGGTTCATAGAACGGATAAGGCCCGGCGCCTTCATCGATATATACGTGATGCGACGTCATCCCCGCATCGGGCACGTAGTGATGGACCGCGAACGCCGGCGGTTCGAGCCGGAACGCGGAGGGCCCATCGGGCCGCAGGTCGAATGCGACCTGATGCGCGGGCGACGGCACCGCGGCGGCGAGCGTGCCGCCGAAGCGCGTGAACATCGTCCGATGCACGTGGCCGCACAGCACGCGCTCGACGTTCGGATGGCCGCGCAGCAGCGCGTCGAGTTTCGCGGAAGCCGCGGGCGCGAGGCGCAGCTTGTCCATGTGGCCGATGCCCGATGCGAACGGCGGGTGATGTAGTGCGACGATCACCGGACGGTCGCGCGCCGCGTCGAGCTGCGCGGCGAGCCAGGCGAGCCGTGCATCGCACAGGTCGCCGTAGCTGGCGCCCGGCACCTGCGAATCGAGCGCGAGCACGCGCACCGCGCCGACGTCGAGCGCGTATTGCACGAATTCGCCCGCCTGCAGTTCGGCGCGATCGGCGAACTCGCGGCGCAGCCCGGCGCGGTCGTCGTGATTGCCGATCATCAGGTAGTACGGAATCTCGAGCGCGGCCAGCAGCCCGCGCAGGTTGCCGTACTCCTCGTCGTGGCCGAAATCGGTCAGGTCGCCGGTGACGAGCACCGCATCCGGGCGCGGCACGAGCGCGTTCAGTTTTTCGATGCAGCGCGTGAGCGCGGCCGCGGTGTCGACGCGCCGGTATGCGAGCTGTCCCGGACGCTTGATGTGGAGATCGCTGATTTGAGCAAGCAGCATCGTCGTTCCTCGGAATTGTGTGATTGTTGTCGCGGCGTCGTGCGCCGCGGTGGGGTGTTGCTTGAATGATGCCGGAAGGACGGATCAGGCGCCGAGCGCGATCAGGCCTTCCGGCGCGACCGTGAGGCCGACCGCCGTGCCGCGTGCGAGCGCGATGCGGCCCGGCACGTCGATGACGAGCGCGTCCGGAGCCGCGTGCTCGATCGTGAGCCGTGTGCGCTCGCCGAGGAATGCGCATGCGCTCACGGCACCGCGCAGCGGCGCATGCGCGGGATCGGCGAGTTGCGCATCCTCGGGGCGGAAGAACCACTCGTCGGCGGCGTGCGGCGTCGCGATCGCGCCGCCCGTGGTCACCAGCGTGCCGTCGCGCCATTGCCCGGCGAGCCGGTTCAGCGTGCCGATGAACTGCGCGACCGTGCGGTTGGCCGGGTGGTAGTAGATGTCGCGCGGCGTGCCGATCTGTTCGATGCGGCCCGCGCCCATCACGACGATCCGGTCGCCGAGCTCCATCGCTTCGGCCTGGTCGTGCGTCACGTAGACCGTCGTCACGCCGAGCTCGCGCAGCAGCGCATTCATCTCGCGACGCAGCGTGTCGCGCAGCTTCGCGTCGAGCGCGGTCAGCGGCTCGTCGAGCAGCAGCACGCGCGGCCGCACCGCCAGTGCGCGGGCCAGTGCGACGCGCTGGCGCTGGCCGCCCGACAGCTGGTCGATCGGCTTGTCCGCATGCGCGTCGAGCCGCATCATCGCGAGCAGCTCGTCGACGCGCTCGCGCAGCGCGCGCGGCTCGGTCTTGCGGATCTTCAGCCCGTAGCCGACGTTGCCGCGCACCGTCAGGTTCGGAAACAGCGCGTAGTTCTGGAACACCATGCCGACCTGCCGGCGCTCGATCGGCAGCGCGGTGACGTCGTCGTTGCCGAATGCGATTGTGCCGCCGGCGTCCGGCGTGTCGAGGCCCGCGATCAGGCGCAGCGTCGTGGTCTTGCCGCAGCCCGACGGGCCGAGCAGCACGAGCGTTTCGCCCGCGCCGATCGACAGGTCGAGCGGTTCGAGCACGCGCGTGCCGCGGAACGTCTTCGCGCAGCGGGTCAGGGTGATGGGAGTGGAATCGAGTTTCATGTCTGCGAGAAATTCAGCGCGGGCGCTTCTTGAGTGCCCGCGTGCCGGACGGATCGACGCCGAGCCACTGCATCGCGACGAGCAGCGGCAGCGTCATCAGCAGGAACAGGATCGTGTACGCGCTGCCGACTTCGAGGCGCAGCGACGCATACGTATCGGCGAGCCCGACCGGCAGCGTCTTGGTGTCGGGCGTATGCAGCATCCACGTGAGGTTGAATTCGCCGATCGACAGCGTGAGCACCGCGAGCGCACCCGCGACGATGCCGGGGCGCAGGTTCGGCAGCACGATCGTGACGAAGCGCGTGACGAACGATGCACCGAGGCTCGCCGCGCCTTCCTCGAGCGTGCGCAGGTCGGCGCCGGCCGCGACGGCCGCCACCGCACGCACCATGAACGGCAGCGTGAACACGACGTGGCCGACGACGATGAACCACAGGCTCATGCGGAACGCGGTGAAGCCGCCGTACACGACCAGCAGCGCGAGCGCCGACGCGAGGCCGGGCAGCGCGACCGGCAGCACGAGCGCCTCCTCGATCGCGCGCGCGGCGCGGCTCTTGCTGCGCGCGAGCGCATAGCCGGCCGGCACGCCGACCGCGAGCACGATCGCGAGCGTCGCGAACGCCACGTAAAGCGACAGCGCGACCGAGCCGTGATACTGCTGCCACACTTGTTCGAGCCAGCGCAGCGTGAGGCCGCTCGACAGGCCGCGGAAATAGTTGACGGTGAGGCCCGCGAGCACCGACATCACGACGGGCACGATCAGGAACGCGCACAGCAGCAGCGTGACGCCCCATTGCAGCGCGGCGATCGCGCGCGCGCCGGTGACGCGCGGCGCGCGGCGGGCGACGCCGTTCGCCTGCGCGGGAGCGGGAGCCGGGGCCGGCGACGGCCCGGAAGAGCCGGAAAGCGATTGCATGCGGAAATCCTCAGGCCGCGGCGGCGGCGGTGTGGCCGGTGAAGCGGCGCGCGAGCGCGAGCACGGCCCAGGTGACGATGCCGAGCACGATCGACAGGCCGGCCGCCGTCGCGATGTTCGCGTTCAGCGTGAACTCGGTATAGATCGTCATCGGCAGCACGTTCAGGTCGGTGGCGAGCGTGAACGCGGTGCCGAACGCGCCCATCGCGGTCGCGAAGCAGATCGCGCCGGCCGCGATCAGGCCCGGCGCGAGCGCGGGCAGCACGATGTCGACGAAGATGCGCCACGGTGATGCGCCGAGCGAACGCGCGGCTTCCTCGAGCGACGCGTCGAGCTTGGACGCGGCCGCGATCACGGTGACGATCACGCGCGGAATCGAGAAGTACAGGTAGCCGATGAACAGCCCGGCGACCGAGTACGCGAACACCCACTTGTCACCGGTGAGCTTCGCGGACAGCATGCCGATCAGCCCCTGCCGGCCGGCGAGCATGATCACCATGAACCCGACGACGACGCCCGGGAACGCGAGCGGGAACGTGAGCAGTGCGAGCAGCACGCGCTTGCCCGCGAATTCGCGGCGAGCGAGCAGCAGGCCCGAGATCGTCGACAGCGCGAGCGTCGCGAGCGTGACGCCCGCGGACAGCGCGATGGTTTCGCCGAGGCTCTTCATGTAGCGCGCATTGCCGAGCAGCGCCGCGTAGTGCGAGAAGAACGCGCCGTCGGCGGACACCTGCACGAGCGCCGCCATCGGCAGCAGCCAGAACGCGGCGAACACCGCGAGCGCCGGCGCGACGAGCGCGACGCGCCAGCGCAGCGGGAAAGTCAGGTCAAGCATCGATGAGGTCCGCCGCTTACTGCATGACCTGCAGGTATTGCTGGCCGAATGCCTGCTGGCCGGCTGCCATCTTGCCGAAGTCGACCGGTTTCGCACGCGCATATTCGCTCGCCGGCAGGAACTTCGATGCGATGTCGGCGCCGAGCGCTTGCGCGCGCACCGGGCGCAGGTACGCGTTGGCCCACAGCTTCTGGCCTTCGTCGGACAACACGAAGTCGAGCACCTTCTTGCCGTTCGCGTCGTGCGGGGCGCCCTTCACGAGACTCATCACGTACGGCACCGCGATCGTGCCTTCCTTCGGAATCACGAACTCGACGTTCGCGCTGTCCTTGTACTTCGCGCGATACGCGTCGAAGTCGTAGTCGAGCAGGATCGGAATTTCACCCGACAGCACGCGCGCATACGCGGTCTGCTTCGGCACGATCGGTGCGTTCGCCTTCAGCTTCCTGAACCAGTCGAGCGCCGGCTTGAAGTTGTCGAGGCTGCCGCCGAGCGCCTGGTTCACGGCGACCGCGCCCGCATAGCCGACGAACGCGCTCGACGGATCGAGATAGCCGACCATGCCCTTGTATTCCGGCTTCAGCAGGTCGGCCCACGAGCGCGGCACCGGCTTGCCGTCGAGCGCATCCTTGTTCACGAAGAAGCCGAGCGTGCCCGAATGGATCGCGAACCAGTAGCCTTGCGGGTCCTTCAGGTTCGCGGGGATGTCGTTCCAGTGCGCGGGCTTGTACGGCGCGATCACGCCCTTGTCCTTCGCCTGGAACGCCGACGACACGCCGAGGTAGACCACGTCGGCGACCGGGCTCTTCTGCTCGGCGATCAGCTGCGCGATCGACTGGCCCGAGTTCTTGTTGTCGAACGGCACGCGGATGCCGGTCTTCTGCTTGATCGCCGCGATCTGCGCGGCCCAGTCGGCCCATTCGGGCGGGCAGTTGTAGCAGATCGCCGTTTCGTCGGCGTGGGCGGCGGGCGCGCCGGCGATGAGCGCGGCAAGGGCTACGGGAGCGGCAAGCGCGCGCAGCAGCGAGGTCAGGCGAAAGGACACGGTGGGTCTCCGGGCGAGGGTGAGGCGCTGGGGTGGCGTGGTGGTGTGCAGGGTGTGCGGCGCGGGCTCAGGCCTTGCGCAATTGCAGGTCGGTGGCCGGCGGCGCCACGGTCGCGCCGTCGCGCACCACGTGCGGCAGGATCAGCGACGTGCGTTCGATCGCTGCGCCGCCGATGCATTCGACGAGACGCTGCCATGCGTGGCGGCCGATGTCGCGGTTCGGTGTCGCGACGCTCGCGAGCGGCGGCGCGAGCAGTTCGCCGAGCGCGATCCCGTCGAAGCCGAGCACCGACAGGTCGTCGGGAATCGAGAAGCCTGCGCGGCGCAAGCCGCGCATCACGACCATCGCGAGCAGGTCGTTGCTGCAGAAGAGGGCGGTCGGGCGCGTCGCGTGCGCGGTGAGATGCGCGAGCACCGCATCGGGCAGCTCGGGCGCGTTGAAGTCGACTTCGACCGGCGGCAGCGGGGCGACGCCGATTTCCTCGAGGGCCTGCGCATAGCCGAGATGACGCTGCCGTGCGCGATCCGACGCGGCGAGCGAGCCGGCCAGCATCAGCACGCGGCGGTGGCCGCGCGCGGTCAGCAGCCGCACGCCGTCATACGCGGCACGGCGGTTGTCGACCGACACCGACGGGCGGCGCTGCGTGTCGTTGTGCATCAGCACGTAGTGCGGGCCGTCGTGGTCGAGCATGTCGAGCAGCGGGTGGGTATCCGCATCGGCGACGGTGAGGATCAGCCCTTCGACGCGCTGCTCGCGCAGCGTCTCGATCGCGTGGCGCTCGCGCGCCGCGTCGTATTCGGTCGTCATCAGGATCAGCTTGAAGCCGGCCGCGGTCGCGAGTTCGTCGATGCCTTGCAGGCAGTCGGCGAACACGGGGTTCGACAACGTCGGCACGACGACGCCGACGAGCCGCGTGCGCTCGCCGCGCAGCTGCCGGCCGAGCGGGCTCGGGCGGAACTGCAGTGTGTCGATCGCGGTGCGGATCGTTTGCAGCGTGGCGGGGCTGACGGTATGCGGGGCGTTGATCGCGCGCGAGACGGTGGCGATCGAGAAGCCCGCGAGGGCAGCGACGTCCTTGATGGTCGAGGTCATGAAAGCTTGCGATGTAAACGTTTTCGGCCGGGAAATTATCGAAAACGTTTGTGACTTCGCGATGACGCACGCGACGCTTGTTTCGCAAAAGGTACGACACAAACGTCAGACGGATAGGGCCGTCGGACGACGCGGATTCGATTGTATCGGGGATGGTGCGGCGCGGGAGGAAATCGTTGGCGGCGGTGTGGCGGGCGGCGATTACGCGTGATGATGCCGCGCGACGGTGGGGGGCATCGCGATGCGGCGCCGCGGAATAAGGGAACGCATGGGCAAGCAATGGTAGAATCGCGTCCGCCCTCTTGCCGGGGTGATGAAATTGGTAAACATAGCGGACTTAAACGATTGAGTGCCCGGTCGGAAACGGTCGGTGCAGAACCCTTCAAATTCGGCGAAACCCCTGATGCGCGCATCGAGGCAACGCCGAGCCAAGCCTCGCGGCCGCCGCGAGGAAGGTGTAGAGACTAGACGGGGGGCGCCTAAGGCGCATGGGCAGCAGGCAAGCCCGCGCGCGACGGCGAAGGCATAGTCCAGCGCACGAACGGCATCGCGCACGCGACGCCGGCTTTGAAAGAAGCAGTGTGACGAAAATCCGCCGCCTTAACTGGCTTGCCGGTTCGAGTCCGGTCCCCGGCACCACGACACTTCAACATGAACTTTGCTGACTTGTTGAACCGTGTAGAAACAACGGGTTAGCGACCCGACACTGTTGATACATACAGGGTATTTTCCCCACATTGTGGGGAGGGTTGTAGAATGGATTCCCCATTTCCTACGCACGGCTCTCCCCACAATGGCATCGATCACCCCACACAAGAACGGCTTCCGCGTGCAGGTCTATGTCGGCGGCGCGCGCGATTCGAAAGTGCTGCGCACACGGCGCGAGGCAACGGCATGGGGAGCGCAGCGCGAGGCGGAACTGAAGCGCCTGAGTGATACGCCCGCCGCTGACCTTCACACGCTCGGCGAAATGCTCACTGAGTATTCGAGCCGTGTGTCGACGAAGAAGGGCGGCACGAAGTGGGAACAGAGTCGCATCGCGTCCTTCATCAAGCAGTTCCCCGAATACGCTGAGCGGCCACTGTCGCAGGCTGACACCCCGATGTGGGCCGAATGGCGAGACCGGCGGCTGTCAGGCTACGTCGGGCCGGATGGTAAGAAGGTGCGCGGCATCACGAACGGCGCTGTGCTGCGCGAGATCAATCTCTATCGAAACGCGTACACGATCGCACGCCGGGAATGGAAGTGGATCGACACGAACGCGTTCAGCGATCTCGGCGCGCCGCCGGACAACCCGCCGCGCACGCGTCGCGTCGCCCCCTGGAAAGAGGTTCGCCCTATCGTTCGCTGGCTCGGTTATCGAACCGGGCAGGAACCGACGACGAAGAGTCAGGAGGTAGCGCTCGCGTGGCTCGTCGCACTACGCAGCGGCATGCGTGCAAAGGAACTGCGTGGGCTCGGAAAGGATACGCTGAACATGAAGACTGGCGTCGCGCGGCTCGATCACAAGATGCAATACCTGACTGGAAAGCCGCGCGAGATTCCGCTCCCTCGCGCCGCGTTGCGGCTGCTGAAAGCGGTAGCGCATCGTGACCGGTGTTTTACGGTCGAGGCGGGGTCGATGGATACGTTGTTTCGCAAGGCGAAGAAGGCGCTGTTGATCACTGGGATGACGTTTCACGACTCGCGAGGCGAGGCGCTAACGCGCCTGGCTCGCAAGGTCGACGTGCTGACGCTGTCGCGCATCAGCGGGATCAAGGATCTGAAGCTGCTGCAGGAGCACTACTATCGCGAGACGTCCGAGCAGATCGCCGCGCGGCTTTAAACATGCGCCTCGCGCGCCTTGTCAATTTCCTCGATCGGGATCAGGCCGCACCGGTTCAGCTTCAGGTCGCCGGCCTTCACCATTTTGCTGACCGTCCAGCGGCTGATCCCGAGCATTTCGGCCGCTTGCATCTGCGTGACGTGCGTCGGGCGCGGGTGCGTCTCCGCGTAGAGCTGCACCGCGCGGCGGGCCACGTTCATTACTTCGTTCGTTTCCATCATCGTGTCCTCGTGGTCATGGCAAGCTCGACGCGGCGACTGATCTCTCGATCGTATCCGGCGAGCGTGGATTGCAGGTTGGGTGCGAGACGCGGCCCGGCGGACGGCGTATCGAGCGGCGCGCGCGGTGCGGCGACCGGTGTCAGCTGGTACGCAGTGTCCGTCGTGACGCGCTGATCGATCCGGATGCGGCCGGCGTAGAACAGCGTGTCGAGGAAGCACTGCACGAACGCCGTCGACGTCTGGAGTTCGGCCGCTATCTCGCGCGCGGTGTGCGTGCCGCTCGCGAGAACGCCGACCACGGCTGCGCTGTTGATGCGGCGGCTAGACATGGTCTTCCCCTTGTCGTTGCGCGAGGGCGGCGTCGATAGGGAACTCGGGGCGTGCCATCCAGTGTGACGGCACAACCTGCTGGACAGGTGCGCACGAAAACGACTGATTCACCCACATTCCGTAGTTCTCCAGCCACGATGCGACCACTACAATCGACGCAGTCGCATGGACGTAGCGGGCGAACATCACGAGTGGCGTCCCGTCCTTCGGCGCAGTCTCGATCGGCTGCCATCCCGTCACCTCGGCGCGCGGCTCCGGCTGGCAGACCTCGCATCCGTCACCGAGAACCCGTGTGCGCATATCGCAGGTGCATTGCGGCTCCGGCTGCTGAGCGGCGAGGAGGGCGGTCAAGCGCCCGAGCAGGCGAAGTTCGGCGTCGTAGAACGCTTTGTCATCTGCATCGGGCCACTCGCCGTCGATCGAGCATCCGGCTTTCAGTGCATCGGCGCTTCGCGAAATGCTCTGGCAGGCGTCCATGATCGTGGCGCGGTCGGCCGCCGTCAGCGTCTTATTCATGCTTGGCTCCTTCGCCACACGATGCATCGCGCGCGGCCTCGAATGCATGACGTTTTATGCTGACGACGAAAACCACGTTCTCCCATTCACCGGTGGCGATGTCGCGCATCGAGACGCAATCCGTGCCGAATGAAACTTCCACGTAGCCGCGCTTTTGTTTTCCACCCGTGATCGAATCGGCCAGGAATTGCACGCCGACGTTATTCACGCCGACCCTCTGGATCAGTTCGTCGAGCTTCATGACTTGTCTCCTTCGAGAAGGGCGCGGTCGAGCCGCTCGATTGCAGCCTGGATCAGTGCACCGGCCTTTATGAGGTTTCTGCGTTTTGTCGTCGGCTTCCACCATTCAGACGGCCACGGCCACATGAACTCATTGTGTTGTCCACGCTCGGAGGCGTGAATCGCATAACAGGCGGCGGCCAGTTCCAGATCTCCACTGCAATGCTCGTCGTCGTGCTCCGCTGTCCAGCCTTCCTGCTCGACCTGTCGGCGTCGCTCGGCGAGAACATCGCGCGCCGCGTCCGTCATTTCCTGCCGAGTGGCGACCTGCGCGGGCGGGGCGGCGTTCTCGATCACCTCCAACGCTTCGTCCCATGGGCAGTTCAAGTTCGAGTGCTCGCCGATGCCCACGCCAAAATGCTTGGCAATGGCTGCGGCCAGCTTGTCGGCCGTCTCTTGATACTCGTCGCGTTCGCGCAGCGTCTGGTCCCACAGTTCGTCATCGCTCGGGCGCGCTGCCGCTGCGGGCTGCGATGCTGCCGCGCGCTCGTTCCAGGCAGCGCGCGCGGCCGCTTCCGGCGTGTCGAGCCGTTCGGCGCGCAGTCCGAATGCTTCGCGCTCGTACCACCACGCCTCGAACGACGCCCGCTCGTCTGCCGGCGCTGCCGCTGCATCTGCGGCTTGCGCCCGGTAAAGGTCAAGTTCGAGGCGAAGTTTCGCGGCTTCCTCTGGCAGCTTCTGGAGCGTTTCAGCGGCAGGGCGGTCAGCTTCCTCGCCGAGTAGCGCCGCTGCGACCCCCGCGAGCACCGTGCTCAGGCGCTCGATGACGTACTTGTCCTCTGCCGCTGCATCTGCGGAGGGTTCGCCGTCGCCAGATTCGAGATAGAAGCAGCCCCGGTCATTGCATGTCTGAGCCGTCGTCGCACCGCAGTGCTTACACGCTCCCGCCACCTCAGTGCGAGGGGCGCGAGACAGGGCATCGCATGCTTGCCGCCGAGCTTCGTCCAGTTCGTACAGCGCATCGCGCATGCCGGGAATCGCTTCCGCAGCCAAATAGGCGTCGCGGGTGAGAAGTTCTGCGCGCTTGTCGCAGGCGTTTTCAAGACGGTCGAGTGCAGCTCGCAGCACCCCCTCCGCTCCCGCCACCTCTGTGCGAGGGGCGCGGGCACCTGCAACGAAACCGTCACGATAGGCGAGCGCTTCTTTGATCGGCGTATCCGACGTGGCCCACTGGCCGGCCGCGAGCATCGCGCGCTCGTTCAGATCGGCCACATCAGCAGGAATGCGGGATTCCAGCTCTCGGTCAATGCAGGTCAGGCAGACGTAGCCGCCCATCCAGTCGATACGGAGCGGCGTGTGCTTGTACTCGCCGCAGCATGCGCAGTTGGTCGCCTGCACGCTGGAATAAGTGTATGCCCCAGAAACTTCCGCCCCATTGCCCGTGCCTTCGAGCGGGGCGGATGGTGCAGCGAGTGCACGCTCTGCCTGAGCCTTCATGCGACCAAGCACGTCGATCTGGTGCAGCCAGTACGAGGCATCGCTCCCGTTGCCGTCGTCGCTCGCAGCGTCCTTCAGTGCTCGGCAGGCTTTCTCGAAGTCGCCGTGATGGCTTACGACGTCCATCAGGCATTCGCGCGCGTCATCGGCCGGCGCTGCTTCGTGCTGCTCGACAGGGCGCCCCGTTATGAGTTTCGCGTGCTGGTCCGCCAATGCGCTTACGAACTCGCCGTCGTTGGCGTCGACCTGATCATCGTTCAGGTAGCGGGACGGGTTTTCGTCGCGGTACTTCTTCATCGCGGCCCGCACGATGTCATAGAACGCATCGCGCGAGATCGTAGGTACCGTCAGCGCATCAGCGCTCTTGTCGGTGGTGTCGCTCATCGTCATCCTCAATCAGTAGAACAGTATCAATGTCGTCCGCGCGGTTCGCATGTGGCATGCGTTGACATGAATAAGCCGGCGTGACGGCGCCCACCCATCACCCACGCGGACGGCATTGAAGCCGGGTTGCCGCGCGTGTGGGGCGCGCGGCGGGTGGGTCACTGTTCTTGCGCGTCTCGGGCCAGGTCGCTGCCTTCGAACGGATCTCGGTCGTCGTCGTCCTGCGCATCGCCGAACAGTCCCGGGTCGACGTAGTTGTCCGGCGGCGTCAGCGTGATGCCGATCTCCTGCTGCAGCCGCGTCGCGATCTTCCCGTGGTCGACCTCGTCCTTCGGATGCGCGGTGATCTTGAAGTGCACACCCACCGAGCCGCCTTCCTGCGTGGTGAAACGGATATCCTTCAGGCCGCATTCGGCGAGTAGCACGTCTTCTGTGCCAGTCGCGCCGATGTGGAAGCGCAACAGATAGCCTTCGTACTTCCGGTCCCACGCGAGGTTGCGCATGAACGGATAGCGCAGCTCGGTCAGGCCGTCGTGTTCCATCGGCAGCTCGCCGGGCTTCGGCTGCGGCTTGCGGTACAGCGCGTTGCGCAGGCCCGCATCGAACATTTCAAGCACTTCGCCGCCTTGAACGACGTAGAGGCCGATCGAGATAGCGGCGACGCGCTCGGCGCCATGTTTCTCGCTGACGTTCGTGCACGAGACGATCTTCGCGAGGGTGTTGTCGAGGTTGAACATGCTGGCTCCTGTCGGGTAGGGGAAGGGTTACGCGTCGAGCAGTGCTTCGCGCCGGCGGTTGTACGCTTCGATCAGGCGCTCGCGGACGTCGCCAGGGTAGTAGCGGAAGCTATCGAGGCAGACTGCGAGCGCATCGACGTCGGCACATGCTTCCAGTTGCGCGAGCGCCGTGGTTTCGTCGTCGCCCGGTCCGGGTTGCGGATCCGCCGGCTTGCGCGCCGCCGCGCCGCGCAGCTCGCGCATGCGCGCGTTGTATGCGTCCTGCGCGGCCTGCGCTTGATCGCCCGGGGGCAGCTTCATCGCCAGCGCGCGGGCCGCGTTCATGGCGTTGCGATCGGTGGCCGTCGCGATCGCCTTCAGCACGTCGTCGAGGCGCACGACTTCGAGCGGCAGCACCGTGTGCAGTGCCTTCTTGCCCTTCGTCGCAGTCAGCGACAGCGAGATCTCGCGTTCGATGTGGCTCAGGTGGCTGATGCGAATGCCGCCCACGACCATGCCGCCGAAGCGCACCGCCTGGTCGTTGTAGAGTGTCATCGACTTGCCGGTCCAATTGCGGCCGTCCTCGCCCCACGCGAAGATCAGCAGCTTCCGCATGGTCTTGCACGGCTTGTACGGCCGGCCCTCGTCGTTCTCGTAGTGCAGGATCACGGGCTGATCTTCGCTGCCCATGCGCACATCGGTCACGGTTATGGTCATGTCGCCGGCCAGCAGCTGCTCTGCGTTCAGCTGGTCGGATTTCGGCACGATGGTGCCGCGGAGGTCGGTGATGTCAGACATATGCGATCTCAATCTCTTGTGAAGTGAAGGCGTAAGGGGGCAGGTCAATCTGCGTGGTCTTGTTCGAGTAGCCGGGCCAGCGCTTCAGGCGCACGCATTCCTCGTACAGGTCGAGCAGCCGGCGGCACTCCATGAATCCTTCCTCACGGCTTTCAGGTCCGAGCGTGTACGAGGCGGCCGCGTAGGGCCACTCGGTCTCGACGGCTATGAACGTGAATTTCTCGACGGTGACGCCGGCCGCTGCGCTGTAGCCGGCCGAGTAGAACGCGTCCTGCACGTGGTAGCGCTTGCGCGCGATCTGGCGGCGGAACTCGTCGGCGGCCGCGCAGCTGAACGTCTTCAGGTCGAGCAGCTCGACCGACTTGCGCGACAGCGCATGCACCCAGTCCGGCCGGCAGCGGCATTCGACGCCGGTCATTTCGTCCGTCCAGAACGCTGAAACTTCGGCGCGGCCCTGAGACAGCGCGTCCTGAATCTCCGGCAGCGCGCGCACGGATTCCGCCTGGCGCATCGCGACGTCGTACTGCTCGACCGTGATCACGCGCTTGTCGCCGCATGCGTCGAGGAATTCGCGCCACCATTCCATCGCCGCGACGCTGTCGGGCGACGGCTTCTTTGCGTTCCACTGCGCGTCCGTCGGCTTGCGCGGCGCGCCCTTCGGTGCCCAGACGTAGCGCGCGTCGAACTGGTCGGGCTCGAACACTGCGCAGTGCGCGAGGTGCCCTTCGAGCTGGCCGGCCTTCTCGACGCGCGGCGGCCGCAGCGGATTGCGATGCCGGCTGTAGAAGTGGAACGGCGACAGCGCGAGGTCATCGAGTTGCGACTTCGAAACGGGCGACAGCGCGTGATACGCGTCGATCGACAGGTTGTAGTCGAGCATCACGCCCCCCACACGCCGCGCGGCGCTTCCGGCGTGGTGCTGAGGTATGCGATGCCGACCGCGCACAGGAACGCGACCACGATCGCGACGATGATCCCGGCGACCGGGCTGCGTTCGAACAGGCGGTCGAGCGCGTCGCAGAGGTAGGTGATCGGGTTCATCGCGCAATCCCCGCGAGCAGTTCATAAGCCGGCGCAATGCCCGATGCGATCAGCCAGAGCGCGCCGAGCACCGCGAGCCAAAACCAGTCGGGGAGGCGGGTGAGAGGGGCGCGCATGTCAGTCCTCCCGGTGCTGATAGGCGGTCAGCGCGTCGGTCGCAAGCTGCTGATCAGCGACGCTCGCCATGATCCGGTCATAGTTCCACGTCGTATCGCGGAACACGCGGCCGTCGCAGAAGTCGTGCATGCACGAGATCACGTCGTTCGCGATTTCCTTGTCCTCGTCGGTGACGATCGTGAATCGGTCGATCGCGTCCCGCACGCGGTAGGGGCCTTCCGACCAGTCGCCACGCGTTGCCATCATCGCGAGTGCCAGGTCGATGCGC
Source organism: Burkholderia sp. AU27893 (assembly GCF_002223205.1). Lineage (NCBI taxonomy): Bacteria > Pseudomonadati > Pseudomonadota > Betaproteobacteria > Burkholderiales > Burkholderiaceae > Burkholderia > Burkholderia sp. AU27893. The sequence continues at coordinate 1,423,226 of NZ_NKFD01000001.1, forward strand.
TGATCCTTGCCGCGCAGCGCTTCGATCACGTCGTCCCATGTCGACTCGTCCGACAGTTCGTAGCGCAGTACGATTCGGGCGAGTTCGATGTTCGCTTTCCGCGCTTCGCGCTCAGCCTCTGCGGCACGCTGACGCTGCAGTTCAGCTTGCTCGGTCTCGCGCGCCGCCGTCGCGGCGTATTCGTCGTATCGGGCCTTGAGCGTCTCGTACGTGTGTGTCGCGTAAGCGAATCCGTCGTCCGTCTTGATAAAGCGCGCAATGTCGCTGATCCAGCCCGCGTCGCGCGTGACGTTCTTCGGGTAGCGCGAACGCGATTTCGTGTCGCGCTCGGTCCATGACTTCGGCATGCCGATTTCTTCCATGAACGCCCGGACGCGATCAGCCGTGCCCTTGTTTCGCTCGATGGCTTCGAGGTTCGCTTCGTGCAGCGCAACGTCCTTCGCTCGGGCAGCTTCCAGCTGCGCCAGCGCATGATCGGCGGTCGCCTTCGATGTCGGCGTGCGGCAGTTCGACAGCGAACTTGCATAGCTTTGCGGGCTCGCCATGCAATTGGCGACGAAGCCGCACTGCGCGACGGGCATGATCTTGCGGTCGGTGCTCACAGCGCACCTCCTGCAATCGTCACGTGCCGCACCGGCTCCGGCGCAGCCTCGGGTGCCGTCGTCGCGAGTGAGATCACGGCGTCGATGGTTTGGCGCAGTTCGGCTGGGCTGTTTGCCTCGGTCAGCCATTCCGCAGCCGCACGAAGGCGATCGAGCATCTTCGGCGCGGCCGCGAACAGCCGCGCGTATTCCTTCCCGTGCGGCGACGTCGAGCAGTCGGCGACGAGCCAGCCGGCCGCGTCGGCATCAGTGCGTTTCGTGCGCACGTACCAGCAGCACGCTTCGAGTTCCGGCGCTTGCTTGGCTTCTTCCGCCTCGCGGTAGAAGCGGTTTTCGCTCTTGTCCATGTGGTCCCTCGGTGTGGTGTGCGGCCGGTGTTACGCGCGCGACGTGGCGAGCCACGCGGCGAGGCGCGTCATGGCGCTGTGTTCGACGTACGTCTCGGGATTCTTCTTCTGGATCGCACCCGGCAACGCGTCGAGGAACGCGTGAATTTGATCGCGCTCGGATTGCGCCGAGTCGCGACCTTCACGCGCCCACTTCGCTTGGTTCTTTTCCGATTCGAGCTGCTTTTCCAACTCCACGATTCGGGCTTGTGCTGCCTTCAGGAGCGTCGAAACTGCGGGCTTGCGTTGGGCCATGATGGTCTCCAGGTGGTTGCGGTAGGTGCGCGGCTCAGCCGCGGTGGTGGTCGTCGTCGTTGACGCGTGCGATCTCGCGCACGATCACGACCAGGGCGAGGATCAGCACAGCAGCGGCGCCGATCAGGAGGCGGGTGGTGGTCATGTCACTCACCGTCCGCGTAGAGATGGGCCATGCCGGCCGCCGCGGCGATCTCTTTCGCGAGATCAAGAAAGCCGGGCTGGATCGAACCGCAGAAGTGCGCGACGAAGATGCGCGCGCGCGTTTCGGCCGGCTCGTTTTCCAGCGCCTTCGCCGTACGGCGTGCAGCTGCAATCAGCTCTGCGACCGCGATCTCGGTGCCGCGGTCGCGCGCGGCTTCCATCGCTTCGGCAATAGCCTCATCGCGCGCGATCTCGTGGTCGACGCGATACTCGTGCAGGGCCGCGATGCGCCGCGGGGTGATTGTGGTGAGGGGTTGGTGGCGCAGCATTTCAGCCGCCCACGCGTACGAACGAACCGGCAGCGAAAACCTCTCCCGTCGCGTCGAACAACTCACGGCACATCGCGTTCTGCATGCGCGCGCCGCTGTCGTCGAACGCGACGGCCAGACGTGCGCCGTTCGCCAAGATTCGCTGCTTCAGCTCGAACGCGAAGACGTCAGCAGCCGACGGCAGCGCGCGCGGGGTGATCGGGTGGTGGTGGAGCATGGTGGCCTCTCTAAAAGCGTTGCTTCTGGAGGCTATAGTAGCAGCGCTGCTTTTAATGTCAAGAGCATTGCTACTATTTGTGGGGCAAAGAAATCCCGCGATTGCGGGCTATTGGGTCAGTCTTCGCCGTATTCGCCGCTCGGCAGCGGCAATCCATCAAACGCGAGATAGGTCGTGCTGCCGTAGAACAGCGCGAAAAAACAGATCAAGCCGATCCACCATCGCCCGGTCTTTCGGCCGATCCAGACGCTTGCGTAACCGGACGCGGCCATTAGGACCGCAAAGATTACGAACGAACCGATGTGGAAGGCGAGCGCACGCATCGGTCAACTGCAGGGATAGTCGCGCGCGAGCGCCGCGCGCACCGCGAGCACGGCCGGCATCCGCTTCAGCTCCGGCCGCTCGTTGAGCATGCGGGCGACGGACTGCTGCAGCTCGGGCCCCTTTGCTTTGCCCGATGCGCAGAGGTGGCGCGGTGCTTGATCTGGCTTCATGAGCCCCTTCATTTCGGCTGCCTGCAGCACGCCGTCATCATCGAGGACGCCGACGATATACATGGTCGCAGCCAGGTGCAGAGCACCGTCGTTGGACGACAGCCACTCCTGCAGCTTCGCGCCGGTCGTGATTTCGGCGTGTGCGCCGATCGTCGTCGCGAAAAGGAACGCGGCAGCGGCCGCCTTGTAGCGTGTGCGCATGGTCTACTCCAGTCCGCCCGATCCGCTGCGATCGCGCACGCGGCCGAGAATGGTTATGAACTGCGCCGCCTGCTCGGCGCTGATGGTTTCTTCTGGGTATTTCTTGTTGTCGCTCACCAGCACAAGCGACCCATCGTATTTCTTCAGAATGCGCTTCACGCGGAAGCCGTCGCCATACCGCAGAGCGTAGACCTTGCCGTCACGGATCGCGACGTCGGCGCAGTCGATCAGAACCGACTCGCCGTCGTATAGGTGCGGCTCCATGCTGTCGCCGACGATCTTCACGCGCCGCGCGTTCTCGGGCTTGATACCCATTTCTCGGAGGAACCGTAGAGAGTACGTATGCGGTTCGCTCTCTCGTTCGATTTCCCATTGGATATGGCCGTTTCCGGCCTCGCACTGGAGGTTGTATCGGGGAATTGCCACGTAGCCGTCGGGCGTCTCGGCGCCGCTTTCGATTGGAATGATGGGAGTGCCCGGCGACTCGTCGCTCGCGCGCACGAGGCTCGCGAGCGTCGGGCTGATGTCGGACGGCTTTACCCCAAGCACGCGGGCGAACGACAGCAGAGCCGGCAGATTCAGCGGGATAACGCCGCGCAGATACTGGCCCACGGCACCCTGAGACCCGATACCGGTCTCGCGTCCGAGCCATTCCTGCGTCGCACCTTCGTTGCGATCCTTGTACGCCAGCCACGCGGCCTTCAGCCGCGCTACATCCTGCAGTTCATTCGCCGTGAGTTCGCGGCGCTTGGGGTTCTTTTCCATGATCCGATTCTATTAGCGCGGCTACTTTTCTTACGGGATACTTGAAAAGCATCGCTTCTTAGTTACAATAGGAGCATTGCTACTACGGAGGCGCTATGCGACTCGATGCGTACATGCGCGAGCACAAGCTCACTCAGGGCGCGCTCGGCGCGATGCTCAACCCGCCTGTCAGCCAGTCCCAGGTCAGCCAGTGGTTCCGCGGCCGCACGAGCATCACGCTCGACCAGGCGCTGCAGATCCAGACCATTACCAACGGGCTCGTCACGCCGGCCGACTGCGCTCGCGTGAACGAACCCGAACCCGCCCAGGTGGCCGCATGAAAACCACGAAGGCGACCCGGGCCGAGTACCGGAACGAGGTCAAGACGCGTCTGCGCGACGCCGCGTACGAGGCATTGCAGACGTGGAAGGCTCTGCACGGCATCGACAGCGATTCGGCTGCGCTGGCGCGGCTCACCGAGCTGATGCTGTTCGGCGCAGTCGGAACTTTGCCGGCGCAGCTGGTGGCCGTCAGTGCCGGTGTGGGACAGATCGGCCCGCAGGTGCGCGCATGAGCGGCGACCGCGTAGAGCAGCCGGTGCTGCTGCCGCTGGCCGCAGCGGCCGACCTTGCGACGCAAGCGGCGAAGCAGGGCGTGTCGACGCCCGATTACCTCGGCTACCACGTGCTCAAGAGCGCGTACGGCGTGATGCACCCGGCCGTGATCGAGTTCGAGACGCGGCCCAAAGCGGGACAGTCGGGGACGGATGACGAGGTCGCGCCATGAATTTCTACAAGCGCCACATCGGCGACTACCTGAAGGACACCGCGCACCTTTCGCTGCTCGAACACGGCGTCTACACGCGGCTGCTGGACGTGTACTACACGCGCGAGGCCGGCATTCCCGATGACCAGGCAGCGCGCCTGATCGGCGCCCGCGCGCGCGACGAGCTGTCCGCGCTGAAGGTCGTGCTCGGCGAGTTCTTCGAGCTGGTCGACGGGACATGGGTGCAGCAGCGCTGCGAACGCGAGATCCACGCCGCAGGCGGCCAGCAGGAGGGCGATGGAGAAGCGCCGCGCTCCGGCAAGGCGATGCGCCAGAAGCAGTACCGCGAGCGGCGCAAGGCGATGTTCGACCGTCTCCGTGATCTCGGCGTGACGATGCGTTTCGACGCCTCGATGGACGAATTGCACGACGCACTGTTACGCGCAACTGAGACGTCACGCGTTACGCCTGAAGCGTCACGCGTTACGGATGGCATAACGGGCGTGACGCATAACGTTACGGCTACCAACAGCCAGACTCCAGAAACCATAAGCCAGACACCACAGGGGGAACACAGCGCGCGTTATGCCGACACCCTCGCACGCGAGCGCGTGAAACCCGGCGAACTGTCCGCTGCGATGCGTGAGCATTCGATCGAGGCATCCCCGCACGACCCGCGCATCATCGCCGCCGCCGAGCGCGGCGTGACGCCCGCAACGATCCGCGCTGCATGCGTCGAGGCGAAAACCTCGAAGCCGAACGAGCGCATTCCGCCCGCCTACGTGCTGTCGATCGCGACGCGCTGGCATGCCGACGCTGCGCAACCGCCGCGGCCCGGCGGCGGCAACGCGCGACCCGTGCGCCAGAGCGCCGCCGAACAGCGCAACGCGATCAGCGACCGCAACGCCGAAGCGTGGTTGAACGGCCACGCCGAACCCGATCCTACCGTCATCGACATGGAGCCCTGACCCATGACCCCGAACGACAAACGCACCTTCGTCGACGCGCTGAAGCTCGCGCACAAGACCGCGCGCCAGCCGCTGCCCGAGCCCGACGTCATGGGCGTTTTCTGGAAGCAGCTCGAACCGTATCCGCTCGACGCGGTGCTGCGTGCGATCTCGTGCCACGTCGCGACGAGCGAGTTCGCGCCGACGCCCGCCGCGTTGCTGAAGCACCTGCCGCGCGAATCCGACGGCCGGCCCGACGCCAACGAGGCATGGGCGATCGCACTGCGCAGCCGCGATGAGCGCGACACCGTCGTGTGGACGCAGGAATGCGCCGAGGCATTCGCGGTCGCGCTGCCCGTGCTCGAAGGCGGTGACGAGGTCGGCGCGCGCATGGCGTTCAAGGCCGCGTACGAACGCACCGTCGAGCGCGCCCGCGCGGAATGCCGGCCGGCGCAGTGGATCACGTCGCTCGGCCACGATCCGGACCTGCGCGAAGCCGTCGTGACCGAGGCCGTGCGCTCCGGACGCCTGGCGCTGACGCATGCGCAGGCGATCGTTCCCGCGCTCGCCGCGCCCGTCGATTCGTTCGATGCGAAGGTGGCCGAGAGCAACCTCGCTCGCCTGCGCGCGCTGGTCGGCGGCATCCCGAGCGCGCGCGAGAAGCTCGACCGTATCCGCGCAGCGCACGTCGCGCGCGACGCCGCCGCAACGGCCGATGCGAAGGATCTCGCGGCCGCACGCGTCGCCGACTACCTGACGGCGCACGCATGAGCATGGACGGCGTGACCGGCGAAACCTGCGCGGCCCAAGGCTGCCCGATGCTCGGCTCGTTCGGCGTGTCCGGAAAGTGGTTCTGCTGCTGCCACTTCCGCGGCTCGTCTGCGAGCAGCATCGCCGTCACGTCCGTCCTCAACCAACACGCCGCGATCGTCGACCGCGTGAAGCTGCTGCGCCGCACTGGCGGCAGCTACGCCGACATCCTCGCGGCGGAGAACCAGCTGATCGAGCTGACGCGCGAGGTCGGCAAGCAGTACGAGATTGGAGGGAGCGGGGAATGACATACCACACGAACGACGCGCGCGCGTGCGCGCATTTGGGGCAGGAGGCCGGATGCTGACCCTCGGAATCGACCCGGGCATTTCCGGCGCGCTCGCCGCGCTCGACCACAACGGCGCACTGCGCATCGCGGACATGCCGACGCGCAAGAAGCAGGGCACTGGCAAGGTGCGCAACGAGGTCGACCCGCATGTACTGCAGCGCACGTTGCGCGACCTGATCCCCGCGAGCGACAGCGTGATCGTCGTCATGGAGGCGCTGAACACTTTCGCGGGCGGATCCGTGCAGACCATGGCATCCCTCGAAGCGACGAAGGCAGTGATCATGACCGTGTGCGAGCTGACGGGCTACGCGGTCGAGGTCGTCGCGCCGCGCACGTGGCAGGGCTTCTACGGCATCAAGCGCACCGATACCGAGGACACGAAGCGCCAAAGCCTGCGCATCGCGCGCGAACTGTACGGGCAGGCGTTCTGCCCTTTGGCGAAACACGACGGCCGCGCCGACGCGATCCTGATCGCGCGCTGGGCGCAGAGGAATCTGACGTGAAAATCATCTTTCTCGCAACGATCCTGGGTGCATGCTCATCATCAATCGCGCATGCCGAATCCTTCCGATTTCTTGACGGTCGCGAGCATCCCCCGCTTCCGGAGGTCGTGCTTTCCTTGAGCCCTGACTATTCGCGGATTGATCTCTATCCGGAAAGCATCAAGGCCGACGAAATGCGCGCTGTGATGCATTGCCGCGGCACCGTCAAGATCATCGACGAATCGACGATCGTCTGCTGGAGAGCTGGTGCGAAATGAACCTCGTCCAACTCGCCGGAATGCTGACGCGCGATGCCCAGTTCCGCGCCTGGGTCGGCGGCTTCGTCAACGGCGATCCGGTCACGGTCGACCAGGCCGCGCAGTTCATCCGCATCGTCTGCAAGGTCGAGTCGCGCCGCGAGCTGGCGACCGACACGCACGCGGCTGACCGCTTCAACCACTTCCTGCGCCGGCCGTTCCTCGACTGGCGCGACAACCAGCAGCACCAACGGAGAGCAGCATGAGCGACATCAACGCAGCACCGAGCAGCACCGAGCCCTCGAACGAGGCGGCAAAAACGGACATGCAGGGGGCTGGCACGGCCGCGGTGGGGGAGCCGGCAGGGAGTGGATCCGACAGTTCCGTGCTGCTTTCGACGAGCGATGCGAGCGAAACGCTTTCGACGTCAGCGTCGACATCATCGCCCGCGGCTTCGGATGCCTCCACGTCTGCTACGACGAGCACGGGCGACTCGTCGTCGAGCGCATCGACCCTCGCGAACTCCGCTGATGCGGGAAACGCCAGCGCTGCCGACACGGGTTCGTCGGCCGATGCAGGCGCTGCAATCGACACTGGTGACGCGCAGGCGGTCGCGGCATCGGGGGAGTCGAGTGCTGCCCCGGATGCGGCCGCTTCGACGCCCGCGAATGCGACGGGCAGCGCGGATGCCTCGCTGAACCCGACGGCGAGTGGCGTAGCCCTCGATGGTGGTGACGCGGGAAACGCCGGTGCGTCGCCTGCGGCTGGACAATCCTCAAGCGACACTGCATCGTCTGCGCAGGATGCATCGCAAGGCGGCGACACCGCGGCGGCTGCCTTGCGCGCTGAACTCGATGCTGCAAATTCGCGGATCGCCGCGCTCCAGCAACAGGTGATGGACGAGCAGGAGCGCGTCATCAAGTGGCAGGGGCTGTACAACTCGGCCACGGAAGCGAAGCCGCACGCCGAGTCGATCCTGCAGAAGCTCGAAGCCGGCGAGGCTATCGTGCTCGGCGACCTGCAATCGCGCCTGCGCGCCTTCGTGGACGCCCTGTAACGCATGACCCGAGTCGAGCCCGCCCGCGCCGTCGATTGGTTCCGCGTCCTTGAGGACGTGCGGCGGGCCGACTTCACTCTCGCTGAGATCGCGCAGTACACGCAGATCCCGCGCACGACCCTGCTCGGCTATCGCAACCTCGGCGCCGAGCCGAAGCACTACGCGGGCGTCACGCTGCTGAAGCTATGGGCCCAGGTCACGGGAAACGCGCCCGACGACGCGCCCACCGTTCAGCGCATGCCGTCCGTATCCGAATCCCTGCGATAGACGGGAATCCGACACCCCGCGCGCCCGATACTCGCCTGCACCATCCATGGAGGTGCAGGAATGTCCACCAAACGAACCTACGCAACGCAGGTGCCCGGCGCGGCCGCAGTCATGCCGACCGACGACGGCCCCGCGCCCATCGTTGGCGCCGACACCGATGCGGTGCTGACCATCGCCGGCCGCGAAGTGCCGCTCGCCGAGATCGTGATCGGCGCATTCGAGACGAGTGGCATGTCGGCCGAGGAATGGGCCGCGGTCGATCCGCAGGTGCGCGACAACCTGGTCGGCAAGAAGCGCAAGGAACTGGAGCAATCGCTCGCGGGTGCGGGCGAACTGCCGTCGCAGGAGACGGCGCGCAAGGCTGCTCTCGCCGCCGTCACCGCGCGCCGCGAGCAGCGCGAGGCTGTCGCAGCAGGTATGGCCGCCACCGGCAAGCCGGCCGAGCGCAAGCTTCCGCACCGCGACGAGATCGACCCGATGGAAATCGCAGGCCCGGTGCTCACGCAGCAGGGCTGGATCGTTCCGTCGAAGCCGCGCGAACTGCCGCGCAACTTCAAGTAACGGGGGCGGACATGTGCGACATCCTCGGCGCAATCGGTAGCCTTTTCGGCGGCGGCAACCGCGGTTCCATCGTTCCCTCTGCCTCGACCACGACATCCGCATCGAGTGCGGGCAGTACGGCTGACGCGCAGGCAGCGCAGGCCGCACAGGAACAGGCGGCGGCCGACAAGAAGCGGCGCGCGTCGCAGAGCCTGCTGTCGACCGGCGCAGGCACGGGCACCGGCGGCACCGGCTCGTCGTCCGTCCTCGCTTCCGCGAAATCCTCTCTCGGCCAGTAAGCCATGATCGACAGCCTCGGCGAAACCCTCGCGAAGCGTCTCGAAACCCTGAAGTCGAAGCGCCAGGTTCACGAGCTGGTCTGGCGCAACTGCTTCATGCTCACCGATCCGGTGCGTGCATCCGGGCTCGACGGCCCGATGATGGACGCGAACCAGATCGCGCAGGCCGTGTCGCTGATCTTCGACTCGACGGCGACCGATGCGAAACGCACGCTGGAGGCGTCGATCATGTCTGGCATGACGCCTGCGAACTCGCTCTGGTTCACGATGACCGTGAACGGGACCGATGACGACGGCGAGCGCTGGCTCGATGAGGCAAGCGAAGTGCTGTGGCAGAACATCCACAGCGCGAACTTCGACAGCGAGGCGGCCGACGGCATCGCCGACTGCATGGCCGGCTGGTTCGCGCTGTACGTCGACGAGAACCGCGACACCGGCGGCTTGTACTTCGAGCACTGGCCGATGGCCGGCGTGTACTGCGCAGCATCGAAGCAGGGCGGCCCGGTCGACATCGTGTTCCGCTGCTACCAACTGACCGCCGAGCAGTGCGTGACCGACTTCAAGCAGCGCGGTGACTCGCTGCCGCCCGAGATCATCGACAAGGCGAAGACGAAGCCCGACGAGCTGATCGACCTGTGCCAGGCGATCTACCCGCGCGACGTGTACATCGTCGGTGCGCTGCGCGCGAAGAACATGCCGATCGCGTCGGTGACGTTCGCATGCAACCACAAGTACGTCATCCGCGAGTCGGGCTATCACGAAATGCCGGTCGTGGTCGCGCGCTGGAAGAAGATCCCGAACAGTGTCTACGGCGTCGGGCCGCTGCTCGACGCGCTGCCCGACATCCGCACGCTCAACGACATCGTCAAGCTCGAATACGCGAACCTCGACCTCGCCGTGTCGGGCATGTGGATCGCCGAGGACGACGGCGTGCTGAATCCGCGCACCGTGAAGGTCGGCCCGCGCAAGGTGATCGTCGCGAACAGCGTCGACAGCATGAAGCCGCTGCAGCCGTCATCGAACTTCCAGCTCGCCGAGACGCGCATCGAGAAACTGCAGGGGCAGATTCGAAAGACGCTGATGGCTGACCAGTTGCAGCCGCAGGACGGCCCGGCCATGACCGCGACCGAAGTGCATGTGCGCGTCGACCTGATCCGGCAACTGCTCGGGCCGATCTACGGTCGCCTGCAGGCCGAGTACCTGCAGCCGCTGATCGCGCGCTGCTTCGGCCTCGCGTACCGGGCCGGCGTGTTCCCGCCGCCGCCGCCGTCGCTTGGCGGCCAGAACTTTGCGGTGCAGTACCAGTCGCCGCTGGCGCGCGCACAGAAGCTGGAGGAAGTCTCCGCGATCGAGCGCCTGATGGGCGACCTGACCGTGATTGCGCAGGTCGACCAGAGCGCGATCGACAACGTCGACACCGACGAAGCCGTGCGCCAGACCGCGAAGAACCTCGGCGTGCCGGACGCGATCATGCGGCCGGTCAAGGACGTCGCCACGTTCCGCCAGAAGAAGCAGCAGGCCGCCGCGCAGCAAGCGCAGCAGCAGATGGGCATGGAAGTGCAGGGCGACGTCATGAAGTCGATGGGTAGCGCGGCCGCCGGCCGCATGGTGGCGAACCAATGAAAGCGCAGATCGAAGGGGCACCCGTCGAGCAGCGCGCGACGCCGGACGACTATCGGGTCGTTTTCGAGAGCCCGGTCGGCGCGCTCGTGCTCGACGACCTCGTGCGGCGCTTCACCGGAGCCGTGTTCGTTTCCGGCGGCCAGGACGGCGAGCGCGAGACCACATTCCGCCTCGGCCGCCGCGAGACCGTCGAGCACATTTTGCGAATGATCAACCGCGCCAACGGCGCAGAACCCGAAGGAGAGTGACATGTCCGGCACCTCGCAACTTACCGGCAGCGGCTGGATCGCCTACGGCGCGCCGCGCACCGATGACAAACCGTACGGCGTGCCGTACTACAGCGGCAAGCCGCAGGATCAGGTCGGCGAGAACGGCGACGTGACGATCGATCCCGTGACGCTCGTCGTCTACAAGAAGACGGCGGGCGCATGGGCCGCGCTCGCGCCGAGCGGTGCCGTCACCGTGCAGAACTCGGCCGGCACGGTCACGCGAAACCTGACCGCGACGAACGGCGTGGTGACGCTGGCCGCCACCGATGCCATCGTCGCGAACGGCGTCACGATGACGCTGCAGAAGTCGGACGGCACGACGTCGTCCGGAAACGCAACCCTCAACAGCCCGGCCACCGCGATCGTATCGGCCGGTGCGCTCACCGCCGTGAAGGCCGCGGCATAACGGAGGTCTCATGTTCTTCAGGAAATTCGTGCTGATGGACGCTGCCGGCGGCGACGGCGGTAGCGCAGGCGGTGGTGCTGCTGCGGCCGGCGGCGAAGGTGGGGGCGGAGCATCAGCTTCCGGCGGCGGTTCAGCGCTTGCGGCCGGGGCCGGCGCTGGCGCCGAAGGAGCGGGTGCAGGAGCGGGCGCGGCTGGCGGTGCTTCCGCGGCTGGCGCAGGTGGCTTCGACTGGCTGCCCGAGAAATACCGCGTGAACGGCGCCGACGGCGCGCTCGATCTCACTGCGTCCGCGCAGAAGCTGGCCGGCGGCTACGGCGAGCTGTCGAAACGCATGGTCGACGGTGGCGCGCCGCCGGCCGCCGCCACCGAGTACCAGGTGACGATTCCGGAACAGTTCAAGGATGCGGTCGGCGACCTGAATAACGACAAGCTGTTCACCGAGTTTCGCGCGGACATGCACGCGCTCGGGCTGTCGCAGAAACAGTTCGACGGCGTCATGGCGAAATACTTCTCGGTCGTCCCGGGCCTCGTGGCCGGCGGCCAGCAGTACAGCAGCGAATCGGCGACGGCGGACCTGCGCAAGACGTGGGGCGACGATGCGACGTTCCAGAAGAACGTGGGCCTCGCGTTCCGCGCAAGCAGCGCAGTCGCGAAGGCCGCGGACATGTCGTTCGACGATCTCGAAAAGGCTGGTCTCGCGAACAATCCGACGTTCATCCGGATCATGGCTGCGCTCGGCCCCGAGTTCGCCGAGGACGCGCCGACCAACGGCAGCGCGGGCGGCTTCATGTCCGAAGACGATGTGAAGAAGCTGATGATCTCCGAGGCGAACACGAACCCGAAACACCCGGACCACAAGGCGACGCGGGCGCGGATCGACGCGTTCTACAACCGCAAATATGGCAACACGCCGATCGTCTGACGACAAATTGCAGCAGCCAACTTGCCCCGCTTCGGCGGGGCTTTTTTATGCGCGCTCGATTTGGTCGGGATTCCGACAGGCACGTCGGCCGAAGATGCAACGCATTCGGCCCGCGGTGGCGCGCGGAACACCCGATGAGCCCGGAAGCGCACGTTCGCCGACGTGAGCCCGTAACAGGCCCGCGACACGCGGAACACCCTGAAGGCGGAAAGACGACATCGAACCTTTTGGGAGTTCTCTCACCATGAGCACGAACAACGAAACGATCACCCAAGCCTTCGTGCAGCAGTTCGCCGACGGCTACATCATGGCCGCGCAGCAGAAGGAATCGCGGCTGCAGGCTACCGTCAGCAACTACGGCGACGTCACGGGCTCCAGCTTCACCGCGAACAACATGGGCGCGACCGAGGCAAACGACGTTACGTCGCGTCTGTCGGATACTGTCTGGAACGACAACCCGAACGACACGCGCGTCGCCCTCATGCAGGACAAGGACTGGTCGACGCCGATCGACAAGTACGACCTGCCGAAGCTGAAGGCGAACCCGCAGGGCACGTACATGCAGAACGGCCTGGCCGCGCTCAACCGCAAGAAGGACGCCGTGATCTACCAGTCGCTGATCGGCACCTCGATCACGCGCGCGGGCGAAGCGCTGCCGTACGGCTCGATCGCGCTGCCGTCCTCGCAAAAGATCCTCGACGGTGGCGTCGGCATGACGAAGGCGAAGCTGATCACGGCGAAGAAGCTGTTCCGCAAGAACGAGGCCGACGAGCAGAACGGCGAAGATCTGTACATGCTGTACGACGCCGAAATGCTGGAGGACATCCTGAGCGATACGACGCTCACCTCCGCCGACTTCATGGCCGTGCAGATGCTGCAGGACGGCAAACTGTCGGGGCACTGGCTCGGCTTCACGTGGGTTCCGTACGAAGCGCTCAACACGTCGGGCACGGTGAAAACGACCGTCGCATACGCGAAGTCGTCGACTCAGTTCGGCGTCGGCCTGAACCGCGACATCGACATCGGGCCGCGCCGTGACAAGCGCAACGCGATCCAGATCTACATCGGCGAGTCGTACGGCGCCGTGCGCACCGACGAAAAGAAGGTCGTGACGATCGACTACCAGTTCTGAGCGTGATGTGACGGGTGGCGCACCGCGCCACTCCGCATCGATCTCGACACGAAACAGGAGCACATCATGGCAGAAACCAACTCGGTACAGATGGCGAAGGTGCTCGGCGCACCGAACGCGAAGCTGCAGCCGAACGAAACTGGCGGCCGCTCGCGGATCATGTTCGGCCAGGTCACGTCGATCGCGGGCGCGATCGGCGACACGATCTACTTCGGGCGCATTCCGGGCGGCTCGCGCATCACGGGCGTGACGATCAACAACGCGGCGGGCACGGCGTCGTCCACGCTCGCGATCGGCGTGCGCAAGACGAGCGACAAGTCGGGCGCGGTGCCCGCGGGCCTGTCGGCGGCGACGGCGATCAACGCGGCGCAGGGCGTGTCGGCGCTGACGGGCTCGCTCGTGAACGCTGGTCAGTCGTACGTGACGCCGTACGAGAGCGATGTCTACGGCACGATCGCTGGTGCAGCGACGCCGGCATCGCCGGGCCAGTTGATTTCGGTCACGGTCCATTACGTGAACGACTGATCCGCGCCATCCCGGCGCGGTGTAGGACGTATGCCGGGGGCGCTTGCTCCCGGCTTTTTTGTTTGAGGACCGACCATGACCAGCAGCATTTCGATCTGCTCGAACGCACTGCTTCAGCTCGGCGACAAGCCGATCGCCTCGTTTAACGAACCGACGGACCGTGCGAGAGTGTGCTCGAACCTCTATTCGGAAGTGCGCGATGCGATGCTGCGCGCGCATCCGTGGAATTCCTGCACGAAACGCGTCGTGCTGGCACCACTCGTCGATGCTCCAGCATTCGACTATCCGTACCAGTTCCAGCTGCCGGCCGACTGGATCAAGACGATCCAGGTCGGCAGCGCGCGCTGCCCGCTCAACTTCGCAGCGGAGGGACAGCGCATCCTCGCGTTCGTGCAGGCGCTTCCGCTGGTCTACATTTTCAGGAACGAGGTCGAGGCGACCTGGGAATCGACGCTCGTCGACGTCGTCACGGCGGCGATGAAAATGCGCCTTGCGTATCCGATCACGCAGTCGGCCGCGATGGCGCAGACCGCGACGGCCGAGTTCACCACGTTGCTGAAGCAGGCCAAGGCGATCAACGGTCAGGACGACGACACCGAGACGATCGGCGACTTCCCGCTACTGGAGTCGCGCCTGTCCAGCTACACGACTGCGCCTGGTCGCGCGCCGGGGCGGTAAGCCATGGCGAAAGTCACCACGATCCAGTCGAATTTCAACGCGGGCGAGCTGTCGCCGCCGCTCGAAGGGCACATCGACCTCGACCGATATGCGAACGGCGTGAAGACCATGCTGAACGCGGTCCCGCAGATCGAGGGCGGCGGCCGGCGCAGATTCGGATTTCGGCAGATGGCGGCGACGAAGACGACAGGCGCGACGCGGCTCATCCCGTTCGTGTTCAGCAAGTCGCAGGCATATTTCGTCGAACTCGGCGACTCGTACGCTCGCTTCTATTCGGTCGACGGCCAGATCCAGCAAAGCGGCACGCCGATCGAAATCGCGACGCCTTGGACCGCCGACAAGCTGTTCGAGCTGGAATACGCGCAGGGTAGCGATACGATGTTCGTCGCGCATCCGTCTATGCCGATGAAACGGCTAGTACGCATCCTGCAGACCGCATGGACAATCAGCGACGCGCCGTTCGATCCGGGGCCGATTGACGAGATCGGCACGCGGCCGCCGACGTCGATCATCCTGTCATCGACGTCACCTGGTGCGGCTACTGTCACGGCCAGCGCGGATACCTTCCTGCGCGGCGATGTCGGCCGCAATATTCTCGCCGGTCCCGGCGTGGCCGCGATTACCGCCATCACGAGCTTGACGACCGCAACCGTGATGATCACGAGCGCTTTTACGGCTTCGTCGTTTGGGGTGAACGGGTGGAAGATCGACGGATCGCCGCAGGCGCCGATCACGCCGAGCAATGCAAAACCGGTGGACGGCGCCGTGACGCTCGTCGCCGACGGACCGGCAATCGGCGTACAGAGCATTTCGCAGACCGGTACGACGATGACCCTTGAGAGCGTGAATCCGCACGGGCTGTCGGTGGGTCAGGAAATCGTTCTGTCGGGCTTCGAGTCGGCCGGGCTGGACGGACTGTATCGCGTTGCTACCGTACCTGACGCTACGCACATCACGTTCAATTTCTCGGGCACGCTCCTGGAAGGCAGCGTGCTTGGCGCGATGTATCTGCATGGCGGCGGTGAAGCGTGGCGCACGACCGACGTCGGCTCATATGTCGCCATCAATGGCGGCCTCGTCGAACTCACCGAAGTCGTCAATCCGTCGAAGGCGTATGGGCGCATCGTCCGGATCTTGTCGGCGACGATCACCGCGCCGTCGAATGGCTGGTCGCTGAAGTCGTTCATGTGGAACCCGACGGACGGCTATCCGTGTGCGGTGAGCCTCTACCAACAGCGGTTGTACTCGGCCGGCTCAAGCGGCTTCCCTGAGCGCATCTGGGCGAGCGGAATCGGCCTCTACTACGACTACACGCCGGGCACGAACGATAGCGACGGGTTCTCGTACGACGTCGCGTCCGATCAGGTGAACCAGATCATGCACCTTGCCTCGTCGCGCATCCTCACGGTGCTGACGCAGGGCGAGGAATTCACCATCGACGGCGGCTCGGCCGGCGCCATCACGCCGACGAATATCAACGTGCGCAGTCAGTCGATCTATGGATGCGCGCGGCCGCGCCCGGTGCGCGTCGGCAATGAGCTGATCTTCCCGCAGCGCGCCGCGAAGAAGCTCCGGTCGATGGCTTACGACTTCAACACCGATTCGTTCCGCTCGCAGAATCTCACGCGCCTCGCCGCGCACATCACCGAGTCGGGCATCGTCGATCTGGCGTTTCAGGCTGAGCCGACGCCGGTCGTGTGGATGGTGCGCGCCGACGGCGTGCTCGTGTCGATGACCTATGACCGCGATGAGAACGTGTGCGGGTTCGCGCGTCACACGACGGACGGCCTGTTTAAGTCGGTGTGCTGCATTCCGGGCGACGAGGGCGATGTGCTGTTCGCGGTCGTGCAGCGCACCGTGAACGGCAACACGGTGCAGTACGTAGAACGGCTCGACGCGAGCGTGCAGACCGATGCAGCGATCGTCGGCACAAGCGACGCGGGCGGCACGGTATGGGTGAATCTCGGCTCGCTGGAAGGCAAGACGTGCGACGTGAAGGCCGATGGCGTCTACATGGGCGAGTTCACGGTAACGGGCGGCCAGGTGACTCTGCCGCGGCCGGCGAAGAAATTCGAGATCGGCCTGCACTACGAGAGCACGATCGTCGCGCTGACGCCGAACCTGTCCGGCGGCCTCGGCACGTCGCAGGGCAACCAGCAACGCACGGGCCGCGTGATCCTGCGCGTGCTGAACACGATCCGATGTCTGGTCAACGACCAGATCATCCCTTTCCGCGAGTTCGGCGAGAACGTGCTCAACAAGCCGCCTGAGCCATTCACGGGCGACAAGGACATCACCGAATTCGGATGGGATTCGTCGTCCGAAATCACCATCACGCAGGACCAGCCGTACGACTGGTACGTGCTCGCGCTCCTGCGTCAGTTCACCGTCAACACGGGCTGACCATGATCCGCAACGCTACTCCTGACGATGTGCCCGCGCTGGTCGAACTCGGCGCGCTGATGGCCGCCGAGTCGCCGCGCTACCGGCGTTACCGCTTCTCCGCGCCGAAGCTCGTTGCGCTGTTCGAGCGGCTGATTGCGAGCGAGGACGGCTTCCTGATGATGGCCGAGCGCGACGGCCGACCGATCGCCGTTATGGCTGCGATGGTCATGGAGCACTGGATGTCCGAGGACAGAATCGCGTGCGACTTCGGCCTGTTCATCGATCCGGCGCACCGCGGCGGAATGCTTGCCGCGCGCTTCGTGCGCACCTATCGCGAGTGGGCGTGCGAGCGCGGCGCTATCGACACGTTCCTCGGCATTTCCACTGGCGTGCACGTCGAGCAGACGGCACGCTTCTACAAAACGCTCGGTCTCATCGAGGCCGTCATCACTTTCGAGGTGCCGCATGTGTGACCCGATTTCGATCATGGGTGCTGTGACCACTGGGGCGAAGTATCTGCCCGCCGCCGCGTCCGTGCTGACGTCCGCGAGCGGCGCGGCGCAGCAGGGCACGGCTGCCGAGCAGGCCGCGCAGTTCAACGCGCAGCAGCAGCTGATGCAGGCGGACCAGACGCAGGCCGCCGGCTACCAGCAGGCGAAGCGCATCCGCGAGCAGGGACAGACGACGACGGGGCAGGCGACGGCCGCGCTCGCCGCGTCGGGCGTGAACGTCGGCACCGGCACCTCGAACGACGTGCGCGAGCGCATCGGCCAGAATACCGAGACCGACGCGCTGAACACGATCCTGAGCGCCGACACAAAGGCGCAGGCGATGCGCGGGCAGGCGCAGATGACGTTGGCGGCCGGCCAGCAGCAGCAGCGCGCCGGCAACATGGGTGCGCTCGGCTCGGTGCTGTCCGGCGCGTCGAAGTTCATCACCGGCTGGAAGTCGCTCGCCAGCTCGTAATCCGGAGGAAACATGGCACGAATCCCACTCGGCGATCCGGCAAGCGCAGTTGCGCAGCCCGCGCCGGCGGTCCAGGCTGACCCGAACGCGTTCGGCGCGGCTACCGGCCGCGCGATGCAGGGTATCGGCGATGCCGGCACGCAGATCGCGGCCGGCCTGTTCCAGCAGAAACAGAAGCTCGACGAAGACCTCGCGCGCACCAACGCGGCTGTCGCCTACCAGTCGCACGCGACGAACGTGCAGTCGGCGATGAAGACGGCCGGTGAGCAGCTGGCAAGCGGTGCGATCGATCAGCCGACCTACCAGCAGCAGGTGGCCGACGCGCAGAAGCAGTCGTTCGAGTCGACGATCGGCGCGCTGCCGGGTGGCCACTACAAAAACATCGCGACGACGCAGTCGGCCGGCCTCGATCGCACGGTCGCTCTCGGCATGCAGGAGGCGCTGACGAAGAACACGCAGCAGCTCATCGCGACGAACGCGGCGACGCTGCTCGACACCGCCGGCAAGAGCATCGCGACGAATCCGGCCAGCATCGACGGGACCGTCGCGAGCACGAAGCAGGCATACCTGAGCGCGGCTGCGTCCG
Organism: Burkholderia sp. AU27893; assembly: GCF_002223205.1. Classification (NCBI taxonomy): domain Bacteria; kingdom Pseudomonadati; phylum Pseudomonadota; class Betaproteobacteria; order Burkholderiales; family Burkholderiaceae; genus Burkholderia; species Burkholderia sp. AU27893. The sequence goes on from NZ_NKFD01000001.1 coordinate 1,441,803, forward strand.
CCGGCATCCCACAGCCGCGCGCGGCGCAGGTCGCGCAGGACTGGGCCGACAGCCAATATGCGGCGCACGCGCAGTCGGCGGCGATCGCGGCGCGCGGCACGGGCGACCTCGCCGCACTCACGCAGTTGGAGAAGGACCTGACCTCCCCGGACGGCTACTACGCGGGCAAGCTCGACGCTGGCAAGCGCAATCAGGTGCTCGCGTCCGTCGTGTCGAACCGGTTGTCGCTGGAAAACCAGATGAACAGCGAGCAGCAGGCGCGCGAGCGCGAGGCTGTGACGGCTTTCAATCAGGGCACCGACTTGATGACGCAGGGCAAGCGCTTCAGCCCCGAATACATCCAGCAGCTCACGGCGGCGACCCGCGGCACGGAACTGGAAGGCCAGACGCAGCAGCTGATCGCGCGCGCGGCGGCCGGCGCCGGTTTCTCGACGCTGTCGGTGCCGCAGATGCGCGCCGCTGTGCAGGCGAACGAGGGACGGCAGGTCACCGCCGGCACCGATCCTGTCGAGGCGGCCGCGATCAAGCAACAGAAGCAGATCCTCACGGCGACCGATGAAGCGTACAAGCGCGACCCATGGAATGCGGCGCTGGAGCGCGGTGCGATTGCCGGCGTGCCCGCGATCGACACGTCTGGCATTACGCAGCTCGCGTCGTCGCTCGCGGCGCGCGCGCAGCTCGCGCCAGTCGTCGAGGACAAGGCCGGCCGCCGCGTGTCGTTGCTGACGCCAGACGAAGCGCGCAGCGTGCTCCAGACTGTCGACGCGCTGCCGACGAACACGAAGGCGCAGGCGCTCGCGATGCTCGGTCGCTCGATGGGGAACGCCGCGCGCATCAACGACCTGGCTGAGCAGTGGAAGGACAAGAGCCCGGCGGCGGCGCTCGCGATGAAGGCCGGTGCGGCCGATCCGTCGGGCGGCCCGCTGATGATGCAGAGCGGTATGCCGGTTGCGCAGTACATCCTCGACGGGCAGGACGCGTTGGCGAACAAGCTGGTGAAGGTCGATCCGGCGGCCGCGACCGGCATGCAGGCCACGATCGCGAAGCAGATCGGTGACGCGCTGCCGCCGCAGCAGCTCGGCGATGCGCGCGAGACCGCGTACTTCGCGGCGGTCGCGAGCGCGCGGAAGAACGGCCGCGACGTGCCGAACTCGACCGACATCCTGACCGGCGTCAACGTGGCGACCGGCGGCCTGTCGAAGACTGGCGGCGTCGATCCTCGCGGCGACCGGTACATGGCCGCGAAGCCGTGGGGATGGTCCGATGACGATTTCGACGGCGGCGTCAAGGCGGCCTCGGTCTCGAACATCGAGAACCAGCCTGGCGGCCGGCCGGTCGACAGCGTCATCGCGAACGGCACGAAAATTCCCGTCGACCAGTTCATGCAGCAGTTCGCGAGCTACCGCCTGCAGCGGGTCGGCATCGGCGGCACCTACACGGTGCTGACCGGCGCGCGGCCCGTGACCGACGCGAGCGGCGCACCGCTGCTCATCCACCTGACGAAGCCAGTACCGAAGCGCTGACATGCCAATCGATCCCCTCTACGAAGACACGACGAGCGCCTACCTGACCGGGCAGGGCAACGTGCAACTGCCGCCCGAACCGAAGCCGCAGTCGTCGACAGGGCTTGGCTCGGTCGGGCTGGCGGTCAGCCTCGGCGCCGTGCAGGGTGCAGCGCGCCTCGCGGGCGCCGCAGCGGACCTGACGTCCGGCGCGAGCCAGATCCTGACCGACCCGAGCGAATCGCTGCTCAATCCGCAGCTTCAGGAGGAAACCGACCGTCGGCTCGGCGAGACCTTCAGGAAACAGCGCGAGGGCACGCTATTCACGTCGGCCGCAGGGCAGCGACTGTACAGCCTGTCCGACATGCTGCGGCCCGACCCGAACAACACGACGACCACGGACCAGATCGTGCAAGGCGCCGTCAGCAGTCTGACCCAGATCGTGCCGGCCGCAGTCCTCGGTGGTCCTGTGGCCGGCGCGGCGGTGGGCGGTACGTCTATCGGGCTCGGCCGCGCGGAGGAACTGAAGCGCGAAGGCGTCGACGTCGGCACGCGGTCCGCCGCTGGTGCAGTAGAAGGTGCGTTCGGTGCAGTCGGTGCAGTGCTGCCTGCCGGTGGCTCGACGATTGCGCGGACACTCGGGCTTGTCGCTGTCGGTGGTCCCGGCATGGCGATAGCGCAGGCTGCCGCAGAAAAATCGATACTGAAAAACGCCGGCTATGACCACCTCGCCGACCAGATTGACCCGCTCGACCCGATGAACCTGAAAGCGTCGCTTTTCGTATCGGGTATCTTCGGCGCCGGTCATATCGGGGGCATCGCGATGAATGCACGCGCGGCGCGCGCCGCCGACCCGGCCACGCCGCTACCGACGCTCGACGTCGCCGTGCGCAAGCAGCTGCCATACGACTCGCCGATCCTTTCCTCATACATCACGTCCGCCGCGCAGCGCGAGGGCGTGCCGCCGGGCCTCATGCTGGCGCTGATCCACGCGGGCGAGAAATCGAACTCGAATCAGGTTTCGCCGAAGGGCGCGGCGGGCGTCGCGCAGATGATGCCGGACAACCTGAAGAAGTTCGGCGTGACCGACCCGAAAGACCCGCTGCAGTCGATCGACGGCATGGCGCGCTACCTGAAGGCGACGCAGGACCAGTACGACGGCAACGTGCAGGCGATGATCGCCGACTACAACGGTGGCCCGCGGCAGGCTGCTGCAGTGTTGCGCGGTGAGCGGCCGCCGGCCGCCGAGACGGCAGCGTACATGGATCGCGTGAACGACTACCTGACGAACCGCGTCGGCGACGATCTCCGCTTCAACCCATCGCCGCAGGAGGTCGACGCCGCGCTGATGGCGCGAGGGCAGCGCATCGTCGACGACGCATACGTGTTCGGCACGCCGGACGACGTGAACGGCATGGCCGCGCATCAGGACGCATTCGAACTCGCCGCGCGCCAGATGGACGAGGGCGGCTATCCGGACGTCTCGCGCTACTTCACGCCGGACGACGTGACGCGCGCGAACGCGCTCGAAGGGCTGATCGCTGACGCCGAGTCGTACCGCGGCGATCTCGCGTCGACGGCGGCCAATCTGGCAGATCCCGGCGCCGTGGCACAGGCGCGCGCCGAACTCGACCAGCTGCGCGCGAACGCACCGGACACGTCGCCTGAAAGCGTGAAGGAACTGACACGCCAGCTGCAGGACCAGGGTGCGAAGTACAAGGCAGCGGCTGCCGAGGCGCAGCGCCGCATCGACGCCGCGCAGGCTGACCACGAGGCGCAGGTCGCGCGGCTGGAAGGGATGATCCGGCAGAACGCTGAAGCGCAGCGCGCGAGCGACCAGCTGCCGACGCTCGACTCTCAGATCGAGCAGATGCGCACCGCGCGCGCCGGCATCGACGTGCCGGCCACGCGTCGCACGCAGATCGCTGACTTCGTGTCGAGTCTCGCCCGCGCGCAGCGCGAGGCAGACCGCGCGCCGGCCGTGCGCCGCGCCGAGGCAGCGCAGCGCGGCGCCGACGTGACGGCTTCCTCTGCCGAGCAGACGCCCAGCGGCGCGAGCGGCGTGGCCGCCGCGCGTGCGCCGTCGAGCGCCGATGTTCTGGCGGCCGCAGTGCGCGACCTGACTGGTGCGGGCGAGCCGGCCGCACGGCCGACGTCCGCTGTCGAGTCGAACTTGCGCGAAGCCGCGGCGGCGACGCCCGACGCACAGGTCGAATTCGACGCCACGGCGGGCGAGTTCCGCGGCTCGCTGCGCGACGCGCTCGACACGATCGACGCCGAGCACGCCGCGACGATGGCTGACGCCAAGCTGTTCGAGGTGGCGGCGAACTGTTTCATTCGGACGATGGGGTAATTCATGCACGCAAAATGCGCAGCGGCCGTCACGCAGGCGGCCGGCCGAGACCTGACGAAGGCCGAACTCGACGGCATCGAGAACCGCGTGCGCGCCGGCATGCGCGCCGTGTCGCGGCAGGACCGCGCCGCGTGGAACTCGATGACCGAAGCCGAGCGCGTTCAGGCCGGCGCCGACTGGGCGCGGCAGCAGTTGGAGGGCGAGGCTAACCTCGACAAGGCCCGCAAGCAGCTGCAGATCGCGAAGCAGATCGAGACGACCGACCGGATTCAGGAAGCGCTGTATGCCGATCCGGAGCGCGCGCATGCGAAGCGCGCCCGCGAGAAGGCGGTGAAATCGGACATCGAGCGCACCTACGAGCTGGCGGGCGGCATCAAAGCCGACTACATGCGGCAGACGATGGGCGCGATCGAGGGGATGAAGCACGGGCAGAACTTCCTCGCGCGCGCGTTCGACGTCGACAATCCGGCGATGGAACGCGACATCATTCGCGAGATCTACCGCGGCGCCGATGGTTCAACCGGAAACGAGGTGGCGAAGGCGGCCGCCGAGCAGATCAGCGGCACTTCGAATGCGATGCGCGAGCGCTTCAACCGGGCGGGCGGCAACATCGGCCAGCTCGACTACGGCTACGTGCCGATCCGCCACTCCCAGGCGAAGATCCTCGGCAACGGCTCCGATGCCGCCAGGCACGCATGGGCCGACTTCGTGCTGCCCCGGCTCGACCGCTCGCAGTATCTGGACGATGCAGGAAATCCGCTCGACGATGCCGCGCTGCGCCGCGTGCTGACCGGCGAGGACCGCGAAGCATGGGAAGCGCGCAACATCGCCGCACGCGGCATGGGCGTTGAGCCGCGCAAGCAGGGCGTCTGGGACACGATCGCGTACGGCGGCGTCAACAAGATCGTGCCCGGCGAGACGACCAGCGGCGCCGCGCGCGCGAATGCCGGCTCGCAGCACCGCGTCCTTCACTTCCTGAACGCCGACGCGCACATCGAGTACAACCGCACGTACGGCGAGGGCTCGCTCCTGAATGCACTGATCGACCACGTCGGCGGCATGTCGAAGAACATCGCTCTCGTCGAGCGCTACGGCCCGAACCCGACGCGCAACATGCGCACGCAGATGCAGCTGACCGCGCTGCACGACAACACTGAAATGCGTACGCTCGAAGGCGGCATGACGTCGGTCGGCGCCTACTGGAACTACGTGACGGGCGCGACCAACACGCCCGTCAATCCGGCGCTCGCGAGGCGCTTCGAGACGCTTCGTACGACGGTCAGCGCAATCAAGCTGCAGGGCACGATCCTCGCCGCTCTCGGCGACGTTGGCACGATGTTCGTGACGGCCGGCTACAACCGTGTGCCATTTTTCAAGACGCTCGGCACGGCAACACGGCTGATGGCGCCCGGCTCGAAGGATTACCGCAGCTGGCTCACGTCGCAGGGGCTGATCGCGGAAACGCTGGAGCACGGCCTGAACCGGTGGGGAACCGATCACCTCGCGACGACGTGGGCGAAATGGCTGTCGGCGCAGACGATGAAATTCGGCGGCGTCACGGGCTGGACGGATGCGCTGCGCACCGCGTTCCAGGCGCAGATGATGCGCGGCCTCGCCGAGATCGGCGGTACGGAGTGGGGCAAGCTCACCGAGTGGGACCGCCGCTCGCTGACGCGCTCGGGCATCACCGCCGACGACTGGGCGCTTGTGAACCGCGCCACGCCCGGCGAGTACAACGGCTCGAAATACCTGACGCCAGACGCGCTATATGGGACCGGCGACGCGCGCGCCGCTGACGTCGTGCCGAAGCTGCTCGGCATGATCCGCGACGAAGGCGAATTCGCTGTGCTGAATCCCGACCTGCGCACGAAGGTGCTCGCCGCGGCGACACCGGGCACGTGGCAGGGCGAGCTGCAGAAGACGTTCATGCAGTTCAAGTCGTTCCCACTCGCGATGATCTCGCGGCACTGGGGGCGTATCGGCGAAATGCGGCGCTCCGGTGACTTCCGCGTCGAGGGCGCGCCGACGCTCGCGAGCCCGATGGCGTACGCGGCCGCGCTCGTCGTCAGCACGACGCTGATCGGCGCGCTGTCGACGCAGATCAAGAACCTGATCGCCGGCAAAGATCCGGAGCCTATGGCCGACAACGTGAAGCATGCGGCCGGCTTCTGGACGCGCGCTTTCTCGGTGGGCGGTGGCGCGGGTTTCGCGGGTGACATGCTCACGGCCGCGTTCCAGAGTGCCGACTACGGTTCGCTGTTGAGCAGTGCAGTCGGCGGCCCGGTTCTGTCGACGCTGTTCCAGCCGCTGCGCGCGATCTCGACGAACGTGCAGGACGCCGCGCAGGGCAAGGATACGCACGTGGGAGCTGACCTGCTGAAGGTCGCGCAGTCGAATATGCCGCTCGTGAATCTCTGGTTCTGGAAAACGGTGTGGAACCGGCTGATCTGGGACAACATCGCCGAGAACCTGTCGCCGGGCGTGACATCGCGGAACGTGGCGAAGTCGCGCCAGCAATACCACAATGACTACTTCTGGGAACCGGGAACGAGCGCGCCGCAGCGCGCGCCGGATCTCAGCAACGCGTTCCAGGGGGAGTGATGCGCATCGATCAATACGAGCGCCTGCAGGCGCTGTCCGAGAAGCTGACCGACGTGTTTCTCGACGAAGCCGATCCGGACGGCTGGCCGGGCGCTGGGATTGCGCTCGCGACGATGGATAAGGCGACGCGCGGCGACCGCTACTGGTCGAAGAAGAACGCGGCCGCGACGGTGATGCTGATAGGCCGCGTGCACTCGCTGGTGAGCGTGATCCAGCTCGCGAGCAAGGGTGGCGACGGCGCGGCCGCTGGCGGGGTGAGCGAGACCGAGGCCGAACTCGACGCGGAGGTTGCTGCTGCCGAGAAGGAGGCCGAGCGGCTGCTCGACCAGGTGCAGCAGCGCGCGCGGAAGGCCGAGTTCGACAAGCGCGCACATGGAAAATCGTAAGGTCGGGTTCCTCGCCTTTTTCCTGATGTGGGCGAAGCAGCAGGGCTGGAAGGTTCCCCTGCTGCACGTCCGGGTCTGCCATTGGCTGGAGACCTGTGACGAGCCCATGCGCGTGCTGCAGGTGTTCCGCGGCGCGGCGAAGTCGACCATCTACGCCGTGTTCAAGGCGTGGTGCCTGTACTGCAATCCGAATCTGCGCTCGCTGATCTGGTCGGCCGACGGCCCGCTGTCGAAGAAGCTCACGCGCGACGTCATCAACGTGCTGCGCCGGCACCCGCTCTGCGCGGGCATCCTGCCGACGAAGCCAGGTGCGCAGATGTTCTGGGTGAACGGCGCGAATGATCCGCGCAATGCCAGCATGACGGCCGTCGGTGTCGACCAGAACGTGACGTCTGCGCGCGCGGACAGCATCGACTACGACGACGTCGAGGTGCCGAAGAACATCCGCACGCCCGAGGCGCGCGAGAACCTGCGGCTGAAGATTCAGGAGGCGACCTTCATCCTCGTGCCCGGTGGCCAGGAGACGTACATCGGCACGCCGCACACGCACGACTCGATCTATCCCGAGCTGATCGCGGCCGGCGCCGCGTCACTGAAGATCCCGCTGTTCGAGGCCGGCGTGCGGTACGAGGACACGTCATCGGAGACGCGCTACCGATTCGATTTCACGCCCGGCGACGACGGTCTGTACGTAATGGCCGGCATCTTCAAGCACGCACGGCTGTTGCGCGAGGGCGTCGACTATCGTGTCGAGGGGCGCGAGGTCGTATTCTCGCGGCCGCCGGGCATGGTGATCGATATCTACGCGCACTGCGCGTGGCCCGAGCGCTTCACGCGCGACGACATCGAGAAGCGCCGCAAGAAGTGCCGCACGCTGAACTACTGGGATTCGCAGTACCAGCTCGAAGCGAAGCCACTCACCGAGGTCCGGCTCGATCCCGAAAAGCTTCGACCGTACAACGTGCACCCGATCGTCGAACGTGCGAACCGCGAAATGCGCATGATGCTCGGAGACACGCGCATCGTCAGCGCGCGCGCGTACTGGGATTGCGCGACTGGCAAGGTCGGCAGCGACGACTCGGCGTTTTCTCTGGTGCTCGACGATGCGGCCGGAAACTATTACTGGCACGTCGCTCAGGCGATGCTCGGTGAGTTCGCCGAATTTTCGAGCGGCGAGAACTCGAAGATCACCGGCGGCCAGGTCATGCAGGTATGTGATCTGGTCGAGCGCTTCGCTATCCCGCTGATCTACGTCGAGACGAATGGTGTCGGCTCGTTCGTGCCGCAGCTGCTGCGCAAGGCTCTGCGCCAGCGAAAGCTTGTGTGCGGCGTGAAGGATATCGCGGCGACCGTCAACAAGAACGAGAAGATCCTCGCGGGCATCGAGCCGCCGCTGAAGTCGGGCGTCCTCTGGGCGCACGTCGACGTCCTCGACAGCCCAGTGTGGGACCAGATGCAGTCCTTCAACCCGTTAGTGAAGCGGCAGCCCGACGATTTCATCGATTCGGGAGCCTCTGCGATCCTCGAAACGCCTGTCAGGATTGGCAGGATAGTCGGGAATCCGACAGCCGCAGAGGGGCACGATTGGCGTCCATCAGTGGGCGTCCATGAGGTGACGCTCGAAATGTAGCGCCGCGCCGCGGCGCCTTTCGCAGAGAGGTTGCCGCGTGACCGTCCCCGTCCAGAATCCCATCGTTGCGTACGTCGGAAACGGCATCACCACGGTGTTCGCTTTCCCGTTTCGCCTCCTGACTGAAGATGACCTCACGGTCACAATTAACGGTTCGCCGTCGCCGATCGCATACACGATCTCAGGCATCGGCGAGGACCAAGGTTCGGTGGTATTCGCCTCCGCACCGACAGCTGGCACGCGCATTCTGTTGTACCGAAACGTCGCGCTGATGCGCAGCGAAGACTACCAGGACAACGGCGACCTGCTGGCCGACACGGTGAACGCCGACTTCGATCGAATCTGGATGGCGCTTCAGGGTCAGGGATACCTCGTCGGCAGTGGGGACCCGTCGCTTTCGCGCGTGCTGATGCTCGGTCGAGACGATACGAACGGATCAGGCGCATATCGTGCGAACAGCAATCGCATCTCGAATCTCGCTGATCCGATCGACAACAAAGACGCTGTGAACGTCGATGCGGCACGCGCGATCGCTGAATCCTTTGTCCCACCGGGTAATGGTGGTGGCGCTGCGATGACCTCCGGCTTTGTCAGGCCGATTGTCCCCTTCGTAAATCAACTGTTTCTGGACAGGAATCTAGGCCCGTTCGGAATGCCGATCTATTGCTATCAGGTGTTTCCCGAAATTATTTGGTGCAGCTTTGCTGGAGTGCCGGTATGAAATTCTACGAAAAACTGTTGCTTGCGTTCGCTTGGGGCATTGCCGCGATTGGCATGTCGGTATTCGGCATTACGCATGCTCGTGCGCAAAATTTCCCCGTCTACAACCTGATCGCGAAACCGCTTGTCGGCGCACCGACGGTGGACCTTACCGCTTCGATGGATGGCGGCACGTACATTTCTGGCTCGGGGGTGTTCAGCTTCTATCCGACCGTCGGCCACGATGCGGGCGATCATCAGCGCGCGCAGGCGTACTTCAGCTTCGTACCGACGAAGCCCGCGACGATCAGCGAGACCGGCATATCGATCAACGCCAACATGAATTCTGGGTTCGCGAAGACATGGTCGCCGTCGACCGCCTACAGCGTCGGCGACTATCTCGACGTCAACGGGAACGTCTATCTGAACACGACGGCCGGGACGTCTGCATCCTCTGGTAGCGGGCCGAGCGGTAGCGGCTCCAGCATTGCGGACGGCTCGGCTGTGTGGGCATGGCAATGTCATGATCAATGCAACGCGAAAATGCCGCTGTTTATATCGGCGGTCGCCGGCAGCAACGCCGGTCACGTGTGGGCGGCCGACGTCGATCTCGTGCTGAACTCTGGCTGGCGCGGGCAATTCGCCGCTGCATTCGAATCGGATATCACCAACAACTCCGGTGCTGAATGCCCTGGGTGCCAGAATTTTTTCGCGACGGGTGATCCTGGGCCAAACCCTGTTCAGGCGGCGTACTCCGCATATGGGCCGTCCGACACGCTTTACTCGTGGGTGAACGGCGTGCAGGTCGTTGGAACCAAGGCGTACAGGAATGCGGCCTTCTACGACTTCTCGTTCGGCGGCCAGTATGGCATTCAGCTGGCGGGCAGCTACGGAACCGCCGGCATCATGATGTCGCACGACTTCGCGCAGATTCGATTCGGCGCGGGCGACAGCTCGAACCTGAACCGCTGGCGGATCATCTCGAACATCAATCACGGGAGCGACGGCGCGCTGACCTTCCAGCACTCGACCGACAATTTCGCCTCGAATTTTACGAACCCGCTGATCCTCGGTAACGAGGGCACCGTAACCTTTACGACGGGTCCGGTTCTCACGCCTACGGTTGTGAGCAGCCTGCCGACGTGCACACCTTCATTCGCCGGATACACGCGCGTTGTGCGCGACGCTGCGTCTCCGACCTATGGTGGCGCACTCGCTGGCGGGGGCACTTCGTACGCGATCGCTTTGTGCACCGGCACTGCTTGGACTTCTCACTGAAAACGACAACAACGACGAGGGAAACGCATGCAGAACGGACAGCCCGGCTGGCTCGATTGGAAGGTCAACGTGCAGACGCTCGTCACGGGGGTGATCGGCGCAGCAATCGCACTGACGGTCGCGTACTTCACCCTTGTGGGTCGCGTTTCGAAATTGGAGGACCACGTCGCTGCGATCGAAACCGCTGCAGCAACCCAGAAGCAGGACGTTCGTGAAGCGCTCAACGAGATCAAGGTGAGCGTGAAGGACACAAACTCGAAGGTCGACCGCCTCAATGAACAGCTGTTCGTGAGCAGTGCAGGCGCTCGGCCCGACACGCGCAGATGGAGCAAGCCGTGAGAAAGATCCTCATCGATGACCTGAACCAGATCGGCAAGTGGTGGTCGGTTCGCGTGAGCGCGCTGATGCTCATCCTGCTCGCTGCAATTCCGCCGCTTGCCGATCAGTATCCGCAGCTTGCGCCGTCGCTGCTCTCGCTGTTCCCGAAGCACGGGCAACAGTGGGTGCCGATCGTCGGCGTGCTGTTGACGGTCGCCGCGCGTGTCGTCAGCCAAGCCGGCCTGATCAGCAGCATCAGGGCACTATTCCGCAAGGGGAGCGACGATGGCTCGCATTGACGTGTATGCGGCAGGAGGGCGAAACCGTGTCGCCTTCCTCGATATGATCGCGGCGAGCGAGATTGGCGCCATGCTGCTTGCGAAGTCGGATGACGGGTATAACGTGCTCGTCGGCTCGACGCCAGCGCGGCCGTTGCTGTTCGCCAGTTATGCGACGCATCCCAACGTGCTCAACCGCAATATCCCGGTTCCGTCGACGGCGGCGGGCCGCTATCAGATCCTGAACCGCTGGTGGCGCATCTACCAGGCGCAGTTGAAACTACCCGACTTCGGCCCGGTGTCGCAGGATCGCTATGCGCTGCAGCAGCTGCGCGAGCACGGCGCGCTTCCGCTGATCGACGCCGGCCGGTTCCGCGAGGCTGTAGCGAAGGTGTCGAACGTCTGGGCCAGCCTGCCGGGCGCCGGCTATGGGCAGCACGAGAACGACGTCGAACGGTTGCTGGCCGCGTATCAGGCTGCCGGCGGGGAGATTCAATCGTGACAGCAATCCTACCCATCCTGGTGAAATTCGGCCCGTGGCTGCTCGCGGCGGCTGGCGTGCTGTTCGGCATGTTCCGGCATCAGCAGGCCGCTACGGCCACGGCCAAGGCGGCGGCCACCGTCGCGCAGGCCCAGGCTACCGTTGATGCCGGCAACGCCGCGGCAGCGCAGGTCGGACAGCAGGCGGTGGCGACAGCGGCCGTCGCTCAGCAGCAGGCAGCGGCGACGCCGGATTCAAACCTCGACGCGCGGCTCGCCGACCTCGGTGCGCTGCGGAAGGATTGACAATGCGATCACTCAACATTTTTCTCGGCGCTCTCTGTGCGATTGCGCTGATCGAATCAGCACACGCGGAGCCTAATATCGTGCGGCGTCATGGCCCATCGATACAAATGAACCATATCGTCGTGTGCGAAGACCTGAACGCCCCGAACCCATCTGGCCGGGGTTTCCCGGCTATACCTGAGACGGGTGAACTTACGCCTGAAGGCTATGCTGAATTTCAGAGCATGCTGAAAGCGCGGTTTCCTGACTGCCCGGCCACAGACAACCCGACATCGGAGGCGCGATGAATGGGCAAGCTGTCTTCGTCATCGGCTGTGGTTTGCTACTGGCCGGCTGCCAGACCTGTCCGACGGTGCCGCCGGCGCGCATCGTCGATACCGCTTGCCTGTGGGTCAAGCCTATGACGGCATCGCCAGCTGACACGCCCGAGACGAAGCGCGAAATCCTCGAGTACGAGCTCGCGCGGCGAGTGAACTGTCGGACGTCTGCCCCAACTCAAAAATAGCGCTGTGCGAGCGCGTCGCAGGTCTCATCGTCCAGCTCATCGAGGCCCGTCGCTCGCACCCAGCATGAGCATCCGTGGTTCGGTCGTACGCGCATGGGCGAGCACCGCGGGTGCGTGCAGTGCGCAATACCGGCGCCGGGCTCCGCGGTTCCGGCCCAATGCTCGCAGGTCCAACACGTGCGCATGACCGTGCGGATGTGCAGTCCGATATATGGGGTCGCTTTGGTTTCCACGATGCAAGTCAGCACTGTATGGCCGTACAGTGTAGCGCTCCGGTTCGGTTCCGGATGAAAAGCGACGAAATTCTCCCCATTCATTACGCACGCCGCGCTCGCTCCCTTGCAAATAAAGGGAAGGCCGTTTCCGGTCCCCGGCACCATCGATTGCATTGACGCGATTCGATTTGACGAAGGTGTAAAAAACCCGCGAGAAATGAAGCCCTCGCGGGTTTTTTTGTGGGTGTGACGCGTGACGCCTTCATCGTCCGTGCCGCTTCGCTGCGGCGAAAACGGCGCCATGTGATACTGGCACGCACGTCGCGCCGCACGCGTTCGCCGCCCCCGGCGAACGCAGCGCGCCGGCCGATTCCGCCATCGCTTGCGCCTCGCCACACCACCTGTCATGAACGACTCGACCCACCACTATTACGAACCCTCGCAAGGCCACGGCCTGCCGCACGATCCGCTGAACGCGATCATCGGCCCGCGCCCGATTGGCTGGATCGCTTCCCGCGGTGGCGACGGCACGCTCAATCTCGCGCCCTACAGTTTCTTCAACGCGTTCAACTATCGTCCGCCGATCATCGGCTTTTCGAGTACCGGCGCGAAGGACAGCCTGCGCAACGTGCAGGAGACCGGCGAGTTCGTGTGGAATCTAGCGACGCGCGATCTCGCCGAGCGGATGAACCAGACCTGCGCCGCCGTGCCGTACGAGGTCAACGAATTCGAACTCGGCGGCCTGACCGCGGTGCCCTCGCGGGTCGTCAACGTGCCGCGCGTCGCGGAAAGCGGCGTGAACTTCGAATGCAAGGTGACCGACGTGATCCGGCTGCGCGATCATCATGGCGTCGAGACGCCGGCCACGCTGGTGCTGGGCGAGGTCGTCGCGGTCCATATCCGTCATGACCTGCTGAAGGACGGCATCTTCGACACGTTCGGCGCCGGCATCATTCTTCGTGCGGGCGGCCCGTCGGCCTACGTGCACGTGAAGCCCGACAGCCGCTTCGACATCTTCCGCCCCGACGCGTGACCGGTCGCGTGCCGGAGTAAGCCGGCAAGGCGGGCCGCCGGCCCGGCCGCACCCGCCCCCGAAAGACCCCGCCGAGATCGACGATTTCGCGGGGTCTTTTGCGTCTTACCTTCGCATGACCGCCGCGCGCCGACCCGTGCGCGGCCCGATGCCCGATCGCCGTCTACCCGTCTACCCGGCGACCCTGCGCCGCAGCAAACCCATGCTGCGCCGATGCCGCCGGTCGCCCCGATGCGCCGCAGCGATTCCCCATGGCAAATCTGCTCACCGCAATCGAGCGGCTTGGGCATCGACGTGCGCTGCCGCAAGGCATAAATTTCCAAGGTTGACGTGCCTATCCGCACGCCAGCTCGCGCGCAGGCCGGCAACCGGCCTGCGCGTTCCCAAACAGCGTGAGACACAATCGAGCGTGGAGACGACACGATGAGCCTGTCAGAGCCATTGCGTCTGCATGTGCCGGAGCCCACCGGGCGCCCGGGCTGCAAGACGGACTTTTCCTATCTGCATCTATCGCCGGCCGGCGCCGTTCGCCGCCCGCCGATCGACGTTGCCGCGGCGGACACCGCCGATCTCGCCCGCAGCCTCGTGCGCGTGCTCGACGACAGCGGCAAGGCCGTCGGCCCGTGGGCACCGGATCTCGACGATGCGCGGTTGATCGCCGGCCTGCGCGCGATGCTCAAGACCCGCATTTTCGACGCGCGCATGATGATCGCGCAGCGTCAGAAGAAAATCTCCTTCTACATGTTGAGCCTCGGCGAAGAGGCGATCGGCACCGCGCACACGATGGCGCTGCGCGACGGCGACATGTGCTTCCCGACCTACCGGCAGCAAAGCATCCTGATCACGCGCGACGTCCCGCTCGAACGGATGATCTGCCAGCTGATGTCGAACGAAGGCGACCCGCTGAAAGGCCGCCAGCTCCCCGTGATGTACTCGGATCGCGAAGCGGGCTTCTTCTCCATCTCCGGCAACCTCGCGACGCAGTTCATCCAGGCGGTCGGCTGGGCGATGGCGTCGGCGATCAAGGGCGACACGAAGATCGCGTCCGCGTGGATCGGCGACGGCGCGACGGCCGAATCCGACTTCCATACCGCGCTCACGTTCGCGCACGTGTACCGCGCGCCGGTCGTGCTGAACGTCGTCAACAACCAGTGGGCGATCTCGACGTTCCAGGCGATCGCGGGCGGCGAAGGCACGACCTTCGCCGGGCGCGGCGTCGGCTGCGGGATCGCGTCGCTGCGCGTCGACGGCAACGACTTCCTCGCGATCTACGCGGCGTCGAGCTGGGCGGCCGAACGCGCGCGCCGCAATCTCGGCCCGACGCTGATCGAGTGGGTGACCTACCGTGCGGGCGCGCACTCGACGTCGGACGATCCGACCAAGTACCGGCCGAGCGACGACTGGTCCCATTTCCCGCTCGGCGATCCGATCGAGCGCTTCAAGCGCCACCTGATCGTCAAGGGCATCTGGTCCGACAGCGCGCACGAAGCGTTGACGGCCGAGCTCGAGGCCGAGGTGATCGCCGCGCAGAAGGAAGCGGAGAAATACGGCACGCTGGCCGACGACCGGATTCCGTCGCCGGCGTCGATGTTCGACGACGTGTACAAGGAGCTGCCCGCGCACCTGCGCCGTCAGCGCCAGGAACTGGGAGCGTGATCATGGCGCAACAAGAGGCAGGCACGGCAACGCAGCCGATGACGATGATCCAGGCGCTGCGCTCGGCGATGGACGTGATGCTCGGGCGCGACAGCGACGTGGTCGTGTTCGGGCAGGACGTCGGTTATTTCGGCGGCGTGTTCCGCTGCACCGAAGGACTGCAGAACAAATACGGCAAGTCGCGCGTGTTCGACGCACCGATCTCCGAAAGCGGGATCGTCGGCGCGGCGGTGGGGATGGGCGCGTACGGGCTGCGCCCGGTGTGCGAGATCCAGTTCGCCGACTATTTCTACCCGGCGTCCGACCAGATCGTGTCGGAAGGCGCGCGGCTGCGCTACCGCTCGGCCGGCCAGTTCATCGCGCCGATGACGATCCGCATGCCCTGCGGCGGCGGCATCTACGGCGGCCAGACGCACAGCCAGAGCCCGGAGGCGATGTTTACGCAGGTGTGCGGGCTGCGCACCGTGATGCCGTCGAATCCGTACGACGCGAAGGGGCTGCTGATCGCGTCGATCGAGAACGACGATCCGGTGATCTTCCTCGAGCCGAAACGGCTGTACAACGGGCCGTTCGACGGCCATCACGACCGGCCGGTCACGTCGTGGCTCAAGCATCCGGCGAGCGCGGTGCCCGAGGGCTACTACACGGTGCCGCTCGATACGGCCGCCGTAGTGCGCCCCGGCAACGACGTGACGGTGCTGACCTACGGCACGACGGTGCACGTGTCGCTCGCCGCGGCCGAGGAGACGGGCATCGACGCGGAGGTGATCGACCTGCGCACGCTGTGGCCGCTCGACCTCGACACGATCGTCGCGTCGGTGCGCAAGACCGGGCGCTGCGTCGTCGTGCACGAGGCGACGCGCACCTGCGGTTACGGTGCGGAACTGGTGTCGCTGGTCCAGGAACATTGCTTCTACCACCTCGAGGCGCCGGTCGAGCGCACGACGGGCTGGGATACGCCGTATCCGCATGCGCAGGAGTGGGCGTACTTTCCGGGCCCGGCCCGGGTCGGTGAAGCGTTGCGACGCGTGATGGAGGCGTGAGATGGGGATTCATGTCATCAAGATGCCGGATATCGGCGAAGGGATTGCCGAGGTCGAGCTGGTGGCCTGGCACGTGGAAGTCGGGCAGACGATCAAGGAAGACCAGCCGCTCGCCGATGTGATGACCGACAAGGCGGCGGTCGAGATTCCGTCGCCGGTGACGGGCAAGGTGATCGAGCTCGGCGGCCGGATCGGCGAGATGATGGCGGTCGGCAGCGAGCTGATTCGCCTCGAGGTCGAAGGCGACGGCAACCTGAAGGCCGGCGCACCGGTGCGGGAATCAAAGGTAGCAACCGCACCGGTCGCTTCGGCGCCGTCGAAGTCGGTGGCCGACGCGCCGGCGGAATCGTCCGCCAAGTCGGCGGCGAAGCACGGACCCGCGGAGCCGCGTCGTGCGAAGCAGGCCGAGCACGCGGAGCGCGTCGAGTCGCCGCGCGCGGCGCTCGCGCCGGGTGAACGGCCGCTCGCGTCGCCGGCCGTGCGCCAGCGCGCGTGGGACATGGGCATCGAGCTGCGCTATGTGCGCGGCACAGGTGAAGCAGGGCGGATCCTGCATGCGGACCTCGATGCGTATGCGGGTACCGGCAGCGATGCGGCGCGCGGATCGCACGCGTATGGCTACGCCGAACGCAACGACGAAACCGACGTGCCGGTGATCGGCCTGCGGCGCGCGATCGCGCGCAAGATGCAGGAAGCGAAGCGCCGCATTCCGCACTTCAGCTACGTCGAGGAGATCGACGTCACCGAGCTCGAATCGTTGCGCACGGAACTGAATCGCCGCCACGGCGACACGCGCGGCAAGCTCACGCCGCTGCCGCTGCTGATCCGCGCGATGGTGATCGCGTTGCGCGACTTCCCGCAGATCAATGCGCGTTTCGACGACGAAGCGGGTGTCGTCACGCGCTACGGCGCGGTGCACATGGGCGTTGCGACGCAGACGGACGGCGGCCTCACGGTGCCCGTGCTGCGTCATGCGGAAGCGCGCGACGTGTGGTCGATTTCCGCCGAGATCGCGCGGCTTGCCGACGCGGTGCGCGCGAACCGCGCGCAGCGCGACGAGCTGAGCGGCTCGACGATCACGATCTCGAGCCTCGGCGCGCTTGGCGGCATCGTGTCGACACCGGTCATCAATCATCCTGAAGTGGGCATCGTCGGCGTGAACCGCATCGTCGAGCGGCCGATGATCCGCGACGGCGCGGTTGTCGCGCGCAAGATGATGAACCTGTCGTCGTCGTTCGACCATCGCGTCGTCGATGGCGCGGATGCGGCCGAATTCATCCAGGCCGTGCGCGCGGTGCTCGAGCGCCCGGCACTGCTGTTCGTGGAGTGATCACGCAATGAAGAACGAACACACCACGCTGCTCGTGATCGGCGGTGGCCCGGGCGGCTACGTCGCCGCGATTCGCGCCGGCCAGCTCGGCATTCCGACCGTGCTCGTCGAGCGCGACCGGCTCGGCGGCACCTGCCTGAACATCGGCTGCATTCCGTCGAAGGCGCTGATCCACGTGGCCGATGCATTCGAACAGGCCCGCGGCCACGCGGGCGAGGGCGCACTCGGGATCCGCGTGCGCACGCCCGAGATCGACATCGCGAAAAGCGTCGCCTGGAAGGACGGCATCGTCGACCGGCTGACGCGCGGGGTCGGCGCGCTGCTCAAGAAGAACGGCGTGCGCGTGCTGCACGGCGATGCGCAGGTGGTCGACGGCAAGACCGTCGACGTCGTCGGCGGCGGCCATACGACGCGCATCAGCTGCGAGCACCTGTTGCTCGCGACCGGCTCCGAGCCGGTCGCGCTGCCGTCGATGCCGTTCGGCGGGCATGTCGTGTCGTCCACCGAGGCGCTGTCGCCCGAGACGTTGCCGAAGCGGCTGGTCGTCGTCGGGGCCGGGTATATCGGGCTCGAACTCGGGATCGTCTATCGCAAGCTCGGCGTCGACGTGAGCGTGGTCGAAGCGGCGGAGCGCGTGTTGCCCGCGTACGATGCCGAACTCGCGCGGCCGGTTGCCGATTCGCTCGCGCGGCTGGGCGTGCGGCTGTTGCTCGGCCACAAGGTGCTCGGGCTCGCGGAGCACGGCGCGGTGCGCGTGCAGGCCGCCGATGGCGCGGAGCAGACGCTGCAGGCCGATCGCGTGCTGGTGGCGGTCGGCCGCCGGCCGCGCGTCGACGGCTTCGGGCTCGAGTCGCTGCCGCTCGATCGCAACGGTCGCGCGCTGTGGATCGACGACGAATGCCGGACGTCGATGCGCAACGTCTGGGCGATCGGCGACGTCGCCGGCGAGCCGATGCTCGCGCATCGTGCGATGGCGCAGGGCGAGATGGTGGCCGAGCTGATCGCCGGCAAGCGCCGCAAGTTCATGCCCGCGTCGATCCCGGCCGTGTGCTTCACCGATCCGGAGATCGTCACGGCCGGCTGGTCGCCGGACGACGCGCGGGCGGCCGATGTCG
The DNA here is from genome assembly GCF_002223205.1 of Burkholderia sp. AU27893. NCBI lineage: Bacteria > Pseudomonadati > Pseudomonadota > Betaproteobacteria > Burkholderiales > Burkholderiaceae > Burkholderia > Burkholderia sp. AU27893. The sequence goes on from NZ_NKFD01000001.1 coordinate 1,460,531, forward strand.
ACTGCGTGAGCGCGTCGTTCCCGTTCGCGGCGAACGGGCGCGCGATGACGCTGCAGGCGACCGACGGCTTCGTGCGCGTCGTCGCGCGGCGCGACAACCACCTGATCGTCGGCTGGCAGGCGGTCGGGCGCGGCGTGTCGGAGCTGGCTGCCGCGTTCTCGCAGTCGCTGGAGATGGGCGCGCGGCTGGAGGATATCGGCGGCACGATCCATGCGCACCCGACGCTCGGCGAAGCGCTGCAGGAGGCCGCGCTGCGTGCGCTTGGGCACGCGGTGCATGTGTGACCGGCGAGCCTCCTGAAAAAGCGCCGCGGATGCGCAACGCGCGTATCCGCGGCGATATTTACGACAGGTAGACGGCAGACACGTTCATTCGATATCCGGCACGCTGCGATGCCGGTGCTCCGGGTTTCGCCTAGTCCTCCGGATCGTATTGACCGTCGTCCGTCCTGCTGCGGCCGGCGGATGCCGCCCGCATCCTCAATTCCCGCGGCGTTACGCCGAAGTGCCGCCGAATCGCGGTCGACAGGTAGCTTTGCGTGCCGAATCCGCAGTCCAGTGCGATCGACAGGATGCTGTCCGACGTATGTTCGAGCAGCAGGCGTGCGCGTTCCAGCCGCCGCTCGATGATGTATTGCGCCGGCGTGCGGGAAAACTGCATCCTGAATGCGTCGATCGTCGCGCGCTCGCTCATGCCAACCAGTCGGCAGAGGTCGGCCGTGTCGATACGGCTTTCCAGCGACGCATCGATGAACCGGTTGATCGTCTGTGCGCACAGCGGCGCGCTGGCGGCGTCGGCTGTCAACGGCTGATCGGCGGCGTGCGGGTTTCGCCGGTAGGTGGCGCCGGGCGGTTCGCCGAAGCGACGGTAGTACTCCCGAATGAAGCGCGCCGTGATCGAGAATCCATGCGCATGCAACGTCGCATCGAAATCCGGCCCGTCGCCTCGCGCGAGCGCGCGGTTCACGTGGCGAAAGCGCGCTTCGTTGCGCAGCTCGGTCGATGACCGGCCTGTCAGGCGGCGGATGCCGTGCTCCAGCGCCTCGGTCGCGCAGCCGAGCACGTGCGCGATCGCGCCGAGCGTTTTCCACCGCAGCGGCGCGTCCTCGAGCATGTGGATTGCCATGCGAGTCTGGTGTTCGGGCGTGCAATGGTCGCGGTCGAACAGCGCGCCGTGGTTGTTCGCGTGGCCGGCCACCATGATCTTCAGCATGTGTTCGAGCAACGCGTCGACGGCGACGCCGGGAATGGGCGACATCCTGATCATCCGGCGCAGGCAACCGGCCGCGGCATTCCATTGCATCCGCAGCTCGGGCGAGACCGGTGTCAGCCCGAACTCGACCGGCTCGAGCCCCGGCCGGCCAATCCATTGTGCGAGAAAGCGGTTGACCCGGTCCGCATCGATGATGACCGACAGATGGCCGAATCCGTCGCCCCCCGTCGTGCAGAACGAGTGGCCAGTCGACGAAATCGGCATGACGTCACCCGTCGTGCAGGCCGCATCGTCACCGTTGCTTTCGTAACGAGCGTGGCCACGACGGCAGGACAGGAACAGGTAGTTCGGACGCGCATCGTTCGAGCGGAAGTGAAAAGGCATCAGGTAGTCGACGTCGTAGACGCCGATGCCGTTCCATTCATGTCCCGTCATGCTGACATTCCGACGAACCGCGTGCTGCGCCGTGAACTGGTTGTCGGCATAGATCGTGCCGATGAAATCGGACACTTCGTCGGGGTCGTCGCTGTGAAACCGGTGCGTCCTGCGAAGCGGGTCGCTCATGCTGGTTTCCACTCCGAACGGATGCCGGCGCGACTCGATGCCGGCGGCGGTGTGACGGGACGCACGCAACCGGCGTGCGTGCCCACTATTGCACCTTGCCGGCGCACCGTGCGTCAAGAATTGTCAAACGGGCGGCTGCACGCGGAAGGCCCGTGTTGTCTGATGAAACACCGCGCGGCAACGTCGATGTGTCCGCTCGGCCGGCTTCCGGATTTTCATTTTTCCGGTACGCATTCTTGAAAGAACCGGCACGGTCGGAACGCTAATATGGTTGAACCGATTGTTAGTCAATCGTGGATAGTGCATCTCGACGCGCCCCGTTCATTCGCGCCATCGGCTCGACTACACTCGATCCATCCCAATATTTTCAGTGATCCGGAGTTTTCGAATGAACACAGCATCGATGGCAGACAAGGTCGTATTGATCACTGGCGTCTCGTCCGGTCTCGGTCGCGAACTGGCGCAACGGCTGCTCGCAGAAGGCGCGCGGGTCGCGGGCACCGTACGCGGAGCGGAGCAGGTCGCCGAATTCGAACGGCTTGCGCCCGGGCGTGCGCTCGGTGTCCTGATGGACATCACGCAGCCCGACACGGTAGCGGCGGGCGTGCAGCGTGTGATCGAGCAGTTCGGCCGGATCGACGTGCTCGCCAACAATGCTGGCGTCGGCACGGTCGGCGCGGTCGAGGAGACGACCGAAGCCGATGCGCAGCAGATCTTCGACGTGAATTTTTTCGGCGGGTTGCGCCTGATCCATGCGGTCTTGCCCACCATGCGCCGCCAGCGCTCGGGGCACATCGTGCAGTTCTCGTCGATCGCCGGGTTCGCGGGCTACCCGGGGCTGGGCGTGTACGCCGCGGCCAAGGCCGCGACCGGCGTGCTCGGCGAGGCGTTGGCCGGCGAGCTCGCACCGCTCGGCATTCATGTGACGGTGCTGACGATCGGCATTTTCGAAACCCAGTTCGCCGGACGTTCGCTGGCGTATACGTCGAACCGGATCGACGACTACGCGGACACGCCGGCCGGCCAGTTCCGCGGATTCATCGGCCAACTGCAAGGCAAGCAGCCCAATGTGCCGGAAAAGGGCGCACAGGCGATCGTCGATATCCTCAAGGCGGAGAAGCCGCCGGTCCATCTCGCGCTTGGTGCCGATGCGGTGGGAACGATGCTCGGCCGAGCCGAATCGATCGAGCGTGATATCCGTGCATGGGAAACCGTGTCGCGATCGACTCAGCGCGACTGAGCGGGTATCCGGTTCGTTCGGGTAAGGTCCGGATCAATAGTATCGGTGTGCTAAGTAACGGGAAGGAATCGTCGTGAATCGGCCCTCGTCGCGATCGATATCGCGCGGGCCAGGCATGCGTCCGGATGCGCTGGACGCGAAACCGTGGAGAAGCAGACATGAACAATCGAACAAGCGTGGCGATCGTGACCGGCGCATCGCGAGGTATCGGCGCGGCAATCGCGCGGCGCCTGGTGGACGACGGGCTGGCCGTCGTCATCAATTACGCAGGCAAGGCGAGCGAGGCCGAGGAACTGGCGAGCGATCTCGCGGGCGAGGGCGGGCGGGCGGTCGCGGTCCAGGCGGACGTCAGCGATCCGGCTGCCGTGGCGCGGCTGTTCGATGTGGCCGAAGCGAAGTTCGGCGGCGTCGACGTGCTGGTGAACAACGCCGGAATCATGAAGCTGGCGCCACTGGTCGATAGCGACGACGCGCTGTTCGACACGCAGATCGCCATCAACCTGAAGGGGACGTTCAACACGCTGCGCGCGGCGGCGCGCCGGCTGCGCAACGGCGGGCGCATCGTCAACCTGTCGAGCAGCGTGGTCGGACTGAGGCCCGAGACGTACGGCGTCTATACGGCCACCAAGGCAGCGGTCGAAGCGATGACGGGCATCCTGTCCAAGGAGCTGCGCGGTCGCTCGATCACCGTCAACGCCGTCGCGCCGGGGCCGACCGCGACCGACCTGTTCCTGAACGGCAAGTCGGCGGAGCTGATCGAGCGCCTGTCGAAGATGAATCCGCTGGAGCGTCTCGGTACACCGGCCGATATCGCGAACGTGGTCGCGTTCCTCGTTGGTCCGGACGGCGGCTGGATCAACGGGCAGGTGCTGCGCAGCAACGGCGGGATGGTTTGAGTCCGCACGGTTCGTATCGAAGGATCGCAGTCGTCAATCAAGGAGCATCGTCATGGGCAAAACCATTCTCATTACCGGTGCGTCGAGCGGCTTCGGCCGCCTGACGGCCGAAGCGCTGGCGGCGGCCGGCCACACCGTGTTCGCGTCGATGCGCGATACGGCCGGACGCAATGCGCCGGTCGTCGCGCAGATGGCCGCGCAGTCGAAAGCGCAGGGCATCGATCTGCGCACCGTCGAGATCGACGTGCAGTCGCAGGATTCCGTCGACGCCGGCGTCGCCAGCGTGATCGCCGAGGCCGGCCGCATCGACGTGCTGGTGCACAACGCGGGGCACATGGTGTTCGGTCCCGCCGAAGCGTTTACGCCGGAGCAGTATGCGCACCTGTACGACGTGAACGTGCTGAGCACGCAGCGCGTGAACCGCGCGGTGTTGCCGCATATGCGGAAAAGCGCCCGAGGCCTGCTGCTCTGGGTCTCCAGCAGCAGCTCGGCGGGCGGCACGCCGCCGTACCTGGCGCCGTATTTCGCGGCGAAGGCCGCAATGGATGCGATCGCGGTGCAGTATGCGCGCGAGCTGTCGCGCTGGGGCATCGAGACGTCGATCGTCGTGCCGGGCGCATTTACCGGCGGCACCAACCATTTCGCGCATGCGGGCGCGCCGGCCGACGCGTCGCGTGCGGCCGAATACGATGCGGGGCCGTATGCGGGCTTCGGCGAGCAGGTGCTGAAGGCGTTTGCGGACATCGTGCCGGCCGACGCCGATGCAAGCGAGGTGGCACGTGCGATCGTCGACATCGTGGGCATGCCGTTCGGCAAGCGTCCGTTCCGCGTGCACATCGATCCGACGCAGGACGGCGCGGCTGTCGGCTTCGCGGTGCTCGACCGCGTGCGTGCGGAGATGCTGCATCGCGTCGGCCTGTCCGACCTGCTGCAGCCGAAAGCGAATGCGTGACGCGCCGGGCGGCCGGCCGCAGCCGGCGCGTGGCCACTGATCCGGAACGTCATCCCGGACGTGGATCGAACAGGAAATGAATCAGGAGAGCGAAATGGCAAATCATGAAATCAAGGGCAAGACCGTACTGATCGCCGGCGGCGCGAAGAACCTGGGTGGCCTGATCGCACGCGATCTGGCCGCGCATGGCGCGAAGGCCGTCGCGATTCACTACAACAGCGCAGGCTCGAAGGCGGACGCGGAGACGACGGTCGCGGCGATCAAGGCGGCCGGCGCCGAGGCGGTCGCATTCCAGGCGGACCTGACGAGCGCGGCGGCCGTCGAGAAGCTGTTCGCCGATGCGGTTGCGGCGGTCGGCCGCCCGGACATCGCGATCAACACGGTCGGCAAGGTGCTGAAAAAGCCGTTCACCGAAATCAGCGAAGCGGAATACGACCAGATGAGCGCGGTGAACGCGAAGTCGGCGTTCTTTTTCCTGCGCGAAGCGGGGCGGCACGTGAACGACAACGGCAAGATCGTCTCGCTGGTTACGGCGCTGCTCGGCGCATTCACGCCTTATTACGCCGCGTATGCGGGTACGAAGGCGCCCGTCGAGCACTACACGCGCGCGGCGGCGAAGGAGTTCGGTGAGCGCGGCATTTCGGTGACGGCAGTGGGGCCCGGCCCGATGGACACGCCGTTCTTCTATCCGGAGGAGGGGGCGGACGCGGTCGCGTATCACAAGACGGCCGCCGCGCTGTCGAAGTATTCGAAGACGGGGCTGACCGACATCGAGGACGTCGTGCCGTTCATTCGTCACCTGGTCAGCGACGGCTGGTGGATCACCGGCCAGACGATCCTGATCAACGGCGGCTATACGACCAAGTAACACACCTCGGCTGCCCGTGTTTTGCCCGGCACGCGTTGCCTGCCCGTCACGCGTCGGGGCAGGACGACGGGCGGCCGTCTTTCATCGAGGATCGGCATCGTGAACACCGACATACTCCACCATCCGGTCGTGCGGCGCGCGATCGACGCGCTCCAGCAAGGCGATGGCGCGGCATGGGCCGCGCTGTTCGAGCCCGATGCGACGCTGTACGACGACGGCCGGCCACGAGACCTGCACGCATTCAACCGGGACGCGATCGGGACCGAGCGCTTCACGACGATCGATCGCGTCGACAACGACGGGCTCGAGATCCACGGCCGGTTTCATTCGGATCGCTGGGGCACGTTCCGTACGTACTTCAAGTTCCGGGTCGACGCCGATGGCCGGATTACCCGGCTCGACATCGGGCAGGCCTGAGCCGTCCGCATGCCGCCCGTTGCCGCTCCGGCCGGCGGCTTCCCCAAGGAGAACGCGACCATGTCGAACCCCTACCAGTCCGTGCTCGACGCGCAACGTGCGCGTTTCGACTCGGACGTCACGAAAACCCTTGCATGGCGCATCGCGCAGCTCGACCGGATGGAGCGGATGCTGCACGATCACCAGGACGCGCTGTGCGCGGCGCTGTACGAGGATTTCGGCAAGCCGCCGTTCGAGCAACTGTTCGAAATCTCCGTGCCGACCGGTGTCATCCGCTACTACCGCGAGCATCTGCACGAACTGATGGCGCCGCAGACAGTGGCGATTCCGCCGGCGCTGGAGGCGGCCGGCAACGCCGGCATGATCTACAAGGAGCCGTACGGCGTGACGCTCGTGATCGGCCCGTTCAACGCGCCGATTCTGTTGCTGCTGGATCCGGCGATCGCGGCATTGGCAGCCGGCAATACGGTGGTGCTGAAGCCGGCGAACACCACGCCCGCGACGGCCGCGCTGCTGAGCCGGCTCGTGCCGCAGTACTTCTCACCGGAGGACGTCGCCGTCGTCACGGGCGGTCGCCAGGAAATCGGCGCATTGCTGGAGTTGCCGTTCGACTTCATCTTCTTCACCGGCAGCTCGGCGGTCGGCAAGGTCGTGATGCGCGCCGCCGCCGAGCATTTGACACCGGTCTTGCTGGAACTCGGCGGGCAGAACCCATGCATCGTCGACGAAACCGCGAATCTCGACATCGCGGCCGACCGTGTCGCGTGGGGGCACAACGCGATCTCGGGACAATGGTGCATCGCGCCCGGCTATGTGTACGTGCATGAATCGGTGGCCGAGGCCTTCATCGCGAAGCTCAAGGCGTCGATCACCGCGATGTACGGCGACGATCCGCAACAACGCCCCGATTTCGCGCGAATGATCAGCGAACACGATGCCGAACGCGTCGCGTCTTACATCGTCGCCGACAAGGTCGTGCACGGCGGCCGCCACGACATCGCGGCACGCTATGTCGAGCCGACCGTGCTGTACCCGTCGACCTGGGACGATCCGGCGATGCAACAGGAAGTGTTCGGCCCGGTGCTGCCCGTGCTGCCGTACCGCGAACTGCGCGAGATCGTCGGCATCATGAAGCGCAAGCCGAAGCCGCTCGCGTGCTACGTGTTCAGCAAGCGGCAGGCGAGCATCGACTGCGTGCTCAACAGCCTGTCGTTCGGCGGCGGATGCGTGAACCAGACCAACCTGCATTGCTGGATCGACAGTTTGCCGTTCGGCGGCGTCGGCAACAGCGGGATGGGGAAGTACTACGGCAAGGCCGGCTTCGACGCGTTGAGCAATACCAAAGCGATGCTGATCGGCAATCCCGACGCGGTGCTCGACGTGTTCCCGCCGTATGCGGGAAAGGACATCGGCAAGATGCTCGGCGTCTTCGCGTAACCGGGGGCACGATGCATACACTTTGGACGATCGTCGCCGGCGTGCTGTTGCTGACCGTGTTCCTGTTGTTCGGGCAATTGTGGGGCACGCACGCGGCATCGCTGGCGTTTGCCGCCCAGGCGTTCGTGCCGGTCTGGCTCGTTGTCTCGCTGGCCAACCTGTGGGTTGGCGTGCATCGGGCCGGCTACGGCGTACGCGAGGAGCTGCCGATCCTCGCGATCGTATTCGGCGTGCCGGCCGTGGTTGCGGTGGCTGCCACGCTGCTGTTCCAACGCACCTGAATGGCAGGAGGACGACGGGCCGGGTGCGGGCACGGCCGTCGTCGACGTGCCGCTTCCATTCACCCGTCGTTCATCTCTTCGCCATGAAGATCGATATGCCATTGTTTGCCGCGCCGCCGGCGCAGGCCGTCATCACGTTCTGGATCGATGCCGGGCCCGCGCAATGGTTCGCAAAACATCCCGATTTCGATCGCCGCTTTCGCGAGCGCTTTCTCGATACGCACCTGGCCGCTGCAAGGCGCGAGCTGGACGGCTGGTTGTCGACGCCATACGGGACGCTCGCGCTGCTGTTGCTCACCGACCAGTTTCCGCGCAATGCGTTTCGCGGCACCGCGCGCATGTATGCGACCGACGCGCTCGCACGGCAGTTCGCGATGCACGCGTACGAGCACGATCAGATGGCGCAGGTCGAGCGGCCGCTGCGCCTGTTCTTCTGTTTGCCGTTCGCCCATTCCGAAGACCTCGACGACCAGCGGATTTCCGTCGAACTGAACGGCAGGCTCGGCCAGCCGTGGCTGTCGCATGCGATCGGGCACCGGGAGATCGTCGCGCGCTTCGGCCGCTTCCCGCATCGCAACGCGCTGCTCGGCCGCGAGACGACGCGCGACGAGGCGCGCTTTCTCGCATCCGGCGGCTTCGCCGGATGAGCCCACCGGTTCGCGCGGCATGGCCGCCGTGGCGGCCATGCGTGCGTCAGCGCAGGAACTCGATGCCGAACGTGCCGGCCGTATCGACGATATGCCCCGCGTGCGGTGCCTCGAAATGACCGGGCAGCAGCAGTGCGCCGTGCTCGACGCAATGCGCGAGCAGCTCGAAGCGGCTCTTCGCGGCGAGCGTGCGATCGTCGCAGACCTTGCTGCTCCATTGCCAGAACGGGATCTGGATCGGCGAGTGCAGCATGTCGCCGCTGAACACGCCGCGCGAGCCTTGCGACGTCAGCTCGATGCGCACGTGACCCGGAGAATGGCCCGGCGCGTGGCGGATCAGGAACGTGTCGTCGAGCTCGTAGGTGTCGTCGAACATCGTGGCCTGGCCGGCCTCGATCACGGGCAGCACGCTGTCGTTGTACATCGGGCTGAACCACGCGGGGCCGGCGGGGCCTTCGCCCCGGATCGCGCGGACCAGGTGATCGTGCTCGACCTGCGAGATCACGTAGCGCGCGTTCGGGAAGGTCGGCACCCACACACCATTGACGAGCTGCGTGTTCCAGCCGACGTGATCGGCGTGAAGGTGGCTGCACATCACGTAGTCGATCTCCTCGGGCTGGATGCCGAGTGCGCGCATCCGGTCGAGATAGCGCGTCGACAGCCGGTGCATTTCCGGCAGCCCCGGCCGCTCCTTGTGGTTGCCGATACAACTGTCGATCAGCACCGTATGCCGGCCGGTCCGCACGATCCAGCTGTGCACGGGCATCGGGATGCGGCCGCTTTCGGGATCGTAGTGTGTCGGCGCGAGCCAGTGCTCGTGTTCCGCCACGCGTGCGCGGTCGAAGTCCGGCAGCCAGCTCTGCGCGGTTTCGCCGAGCAGCGTCGTGTCGTACAGCCGGATGATTTCGACGTTGCCGAGCGCGAGGGAAAAAGCATGCGGTTCGGCATTCGTGATGTGCGCATGGCAATGCGCATGCCCGCAGGAATGGGTCATCGGTGTCTCCTGAATGAATTGGAATGAATCGAAGCGGGGCGTGGTGCGCTGCCCCGCGCGCGACTGTCTATATCCGTGCCGTGGCGCGTGCCTGCGCCTGCGGCACCGGCACGGCTTTCCCGGTCATGAAATCCGCCGCGCGTTCGGCCATCATCATGATCAGCGCGTTGGTCGGCCCGCGGATGATGCGCGGGATCGCGGAGCCGTCGACCACCCGCAAGCCGGCCACGCCGCGCACGCGCATCTGCGTATCCACCACGGCCGCCGGATCGTCGTCGCGGCCCATGCGGCACGTGCCGACCGGGTGATGAAGGGTGATCGCGATGCGACGAATGAACGCGTCGACATCTGCATCGCTCTGGACTTGCGGGCCCGGTGCGATCTCTGCGTCGATGAACGGGCGCAGTCCGGCCTGCGCGCCGATTTCCCGCATGCGCCGGAACATCTCCCGCGCAGCGATGCGATCATTCTCGGTGGCGAGGAAGTTTTGTTCGATCCGCGCATGCTCGGCCGGATCGGCCGACTTCAGCGACACGCGTCCGCGACTTTCGGGCGTGAGGAAAATGCCCTTGATCGCGAACGAATCGGCATACGCATGCTTGAACGGCTCGAAATACGGCGCGGCGTTCATCGCGCCGGCCGCGAGGATCAGCTGCACGTCCGGCAGCGGCAGGTGAGGCTGGCTCCTGACCAGGCCAAGCGCGGCGGCGGGGATCGTGCTCGAGAAGCCGTTGCCGCCGGCAAACGTGCGCACGACGTCGAACGCGATGCGATCGGCACGCATCATCCGGTGCAGCGGGCCGGGTTCCTTGCGGCTCCAGCGCAGGTCGAACACGATGTGATCGTGAAGGTTCGTGCCCACGCCGGGCAATTCGACCGTCGACGCGATGCCGTGCGTGCGCAGGCTGTCGGCCGCGCCGATGCCGGAGAGCATCAGCAGTTGCGGCGAATTGATCACGCCGCCGCAGAGGATGACTTCGCGGCGCGCATCGGCGCGGTAGTCGGATTCGCCCCGGCGATACTCGATCGCGATGGCGCGCGGCGCGCCCCGGTCGGTATCGAGCACGATGCGCTTCGCGAGGGCGCCCGTCACCAGCGTGACGTTGCCGCGCGCGAGCGCCGGGCGCAGGTAGGCGACCGCGGCGCTGCAGCGCAGGCCGTTGCGGATCGTGGCCTGCATCGGCCCGAAGCCTTCGACGGATGCGCCGTTGTAGTCGTCGTTCTCGGGATAGCCGCAGGCACGTGTCGCGTCGAGGAAGCCACCCACCAACGGGTCGCGATAGTCGAGCCGGATCACGGTGAGCGGGCCGCGGCCGCCGCGCAGCGCCGATTCGCCGCGCTCCCACGATTCGGAGCGCTTGAAGTACGGCAGCACCGCGTCGTAGGACCAGTCGGTCAGGCCGAATTCGTCGGCCCAGCCTTCGTAGTCTTCCCGCGCGCCGCGTGCGTAGGCCATGCCGTTGATCGACGACGAGCCGCCCACTACCTTGCCGCGCGCGCATTCGATCCGGCGGCCGTCCATGCCGGCTTCCGGCTCGGTGAAATAGCCCCAGTCGAACAGCCGGTTCTTCAGGATCTGGCCCCACGTCAGCGGCACCTTGATGTACGGCGAGCGATCCTGCTCGCCGGCCTCGATCACGAGGATGCGGACGTTCGGGGCCTCGCCGAGCCGGTAGGCGAGTGCGCAACCGGCCGAGCCGGCGCCGACGATCACGTAGTCGTACGTATCGGTTTTCATCGACGCACCTCGCGGTGCCGGGCGGCAGGGCAGGCCGGCGCGACCCGCGAACGCGGGGCGCGGCGACCGGCCGGAACAGACGTCGAACGAACCATGATGTCTCCAGGTGGGCCTGAACGCAGGCCTCTCGGTTGTGGGTTCATTCGATTGTGCGTAACCTGAAACATATCTTCCAATACGTATTACGGTGCCATCCGATACCCGGATGGCTATGGGCGAGGGGACTGTGCGCGGATTCGATTCGTATCTCACTTTTCAGAAGCTCGAGGTGTTCTGCACGGTGGTCGAGCTCGGCAGCGTCACGCGCGCGGCCGACCGCCTGTGCATCGCGCAGCCGGTCGTGACTGCGCACGTGCGCAGCATGGAGAAGCGGCTCGGCTACGCGCTCGTGAAGCGCGCCGGCCGCAACATCGCACTCACGGAAGCCGGCGAGCGCATCTATCGCTGGGCGACCGAGGTGATCACGCGCACTCGCGAGGTCGAGCGCGAACTCGCCGGTCTCGAACAGGGCGAAATGGGCACCGCGGTGGTGGCGACGTCGATGTCGATCGGCTCGTACGCGTTGCCGCCGCTGTTCGCCGAGTTCCACCGGCGGCAGCCCGACGGGCTCGTGACCGTGCAGATCCTGACGCCGCAGGCGGCCGTCGATGCGACCCGTGTCGGCGGTTGCGATTTCGCGGTCATCCTGATCGCGGCCAATCAGGATCTCGAAGGGTTGGCGACCATTCCCGTGTGGGAGGACGAACTGCTGCTCGTGTGCGGCGCGTCGAGCCCGTGGGCCGCGCAGCCGGCCGGCGATCTCGACCTGCGCCGCGTGCCGTTCGTGAGCACGCCGCGCAACCAGCCGCGCCGCGAGCTCGAAGAGGCGCTGCTGCGCGAGCGCGGCCTCGAACAGCGCAAGGTCGTGATGGAACTCGGGCATCCGGAGGCGATGAAACACGTGGTGCGCGAGAACCTCGGCGTGAGCTTCATGTTCGCGTCGGCGGTGCGTGCGGAGGTCGAGCGCGGCGAGCTGGTCGTGCTCGATCGCCCGGAGCTGTCGATGAAGGTGCCGATCTATCTCGTGCATCGCGACGACAAGCGCTTCTCGGCGTTCCAGGCCGAACTCGTGCAGTTCATCGTCGATTCCGCGTCGCCGGGCGCGGCAGCGGGCGTCCCGAATTCATAGTCATCGGGCTATCTGTTTGGCGATCAATAGCTAATAGACCTATGGTCGGCGCGGTCCTAAGCTGGCCGGGTGCTTGACGGTCCGCCTCGCGACGCGAAGCGGGCGTGCGCACTGCCAGTCAACCCGAAAACAGGCCGACCCATGTGTACTCTTCATCTTCAATCCGGCGGCGCAGCCGCGTATGCGGACGATGCCGGGCGTCCCGCCGATGCGCCGGATCCCGCGCTCGTCGAGGATCTCGTCTGCGCGAACCGCATCCTGTTCGACCAGGGCATCGTCGATGCCTTCGGTCACGTCAGCGTCCGTCACGACAAGGATCCGCAGCGCTTCCTGCTGGCGCGCAACATGGCGCCGGGCACCGTCGGCATCGACGACATCGTCGAATTCACGCTGGACGGCGTGCCGGTCAATGCCGGCGGGCGCGCCGTCTATCTGGAGCGTTTCATCCACGGCGAGATCTATAAAGCGCGTCCGGACGTGCAGGCGATCGTCCACAGCCATTCGCCGACCGTGCTGCCGTTCAGCGTGACGCAACGCACGCCGCTGCGGCCGGTGTGCCACATGAGCGGATTTCTCGGCGCGGGTACGCCGGTGTTCGAGATTCGCGATACCGCCGGCGATGCGACGGACCTGCTCGTGCGCGACAACGCGCTCGGCGCGGCGCTGGCGCAGCGGCTCGGCAGTGCGGCGTTCGTACTGATGCGCGGTCACGGTTCGACCGTGGTCGCGCCGACGCTCAAGCAGGCCGTGTATCGCGCGGTCTACGCGGAAGTGAACGCGCGGATGCAGATCGAGGCGCTGCAACTGGGTGACGTGGTTTATCTGAGCGAGCAGGAAGCCGCAACCGCGTGCGCGAACATCGAAACGCAGGTCGAGCGCCCGTGGGCGCTGTGGAAGCGGCGCGTGCAGCACGAGCAACACACGGGCGCGCGTTGACCGGCGATCGAATCATCGAGGAGACGAGTATGGACGAGCAGTGGATAACCGGCCGTTTGCTGATCGACGGCGAACTGGTGGAAAGCGAGACCGGCGAGTGGGCGGCGTCGATCAACCCGGCTACCGAGGAAGTGATCGGCCGCGCGCCAGCCGGCTCGCGCAAGGACGTCGCGCGGGCCGTGGATGCGGCCCAGCGCGCGTGGCCCGCGTGGGCCGAACGCACCGGCGAGGAGCGCGGCGAACTGTTGCGCGGGTTTGGCGAGCGCTTGCTCGAACGCGCGGAGGCGTTGTCACGCATCGAGGTGCTCGATTCAGGCAACACCTACGTGCCGACGCTTGCGAGCATGCACGAGACGGTGCGCAGCCTGCGCTATTACGCGGGGCTCGTGCACGGGCTGCACGGCGAGACGATCCCGGCCACCGGCCGCCATCTGCACATGACCGTGTACGAGCCGTATGGCGTCGTCGGCCGGATTGCCGCGTTCAATCATCCGGCGATGTTCTCCGCGGCGCGTACCGCATCCGCGCTCGTGACCGGCAACACGGTGGTGGTGAAGCCGCCCGAAACGTCGCCGTTGTCCGTGCTCGTGCTCGGTGAGGTCGCGCGCGAGACATTGCCGGCCGGCGTGTTCAACATCGTCAACGGAACGGGCGCGGAAGTCGGCGATGCGTTGGTGCGCCATCCGGACGTGAAGCGTCTTGCGCTGATCGGGTCCGTGCCGACCGGGCAGGCGATCCAGCGCAGCGCGGCGGAGGTGGGCGTCAAGCACGTGACGCTCGAGCTGGGCGGCAAGAATCCGATGATCGTGTTTCCGGACGCGGATCCGGACGCGGCCGCCGAGAGCGCGGTGCGCGGGATGAATTTCTCATGGCAAGGCCAGTCGTGCGGATCCAATTCGCGGCTGCTGGTGCACGACGACATTTACGACGACGTGCTCGCGCGTGTCGTCGAGCGCGTGGCCGCGATCCGCGTCGGCGATCCGATGTTGCCCGACACGGGCATGGGCCCGATCAATTCGCGCAAGAGCTACGAACACGTGATGAGCTTTCTCGACCCGGCGCAGACGCATGGCGCGCGGCTGATGACGGGTGGCCGCCGCCCGCCCGGGCACGCTTTCGAAAAAGGCTTCTGGGTCGAGCCGACCGTCTATGCCGATGTCACGCCCGAGATGCGGCTGTGGCGCGAGGAAGTCTTCGGCCCGATTCTGTCGGTCGCACGATGGCGTGATGTCGACGAAGTGGTCGCGATGGCCAACGACACGGAATACGGGCTCTCGGCCGCGATCTGGACCAACGACATCCGGCAGGCGCTCAACACCGCGCGTCGCATCCGTGCGGGCAGCGTGTTCGTCAACGGCAGCAACACGCACTTCCTCGGCGTGCCATGGGGCGGCTTCAAGAACAGCGGCGTCGACCGGGAAGAGGGGATCGAGGAAATGTATAGCTATGTCGAGAAGAAGGTCATCAACGTGATGCTGTAACACGCGCGACTCGCCGCCGGTCGTTCCCGTCATCGACGGGTTCGGCCGGCGACGGCGCGCGCGATCCATCAGTCGACGCCGGGTAACCCGGCCCACGGCGGCGCATCGAGCGGGGAACACATATCCCGCACGCGCCAATTAGATAGTTTTACTAATAAAAATGACAGTCCGACGTGCGGTTCGCTCGTATGCGAACGGTGCGTCGGACACTGACGGTTTGGAGACAGCATCCGTGAGAATGAAGACAATGGCCGTCGCGCTGGCGATGGTGTCGTGCCACGTGCACGCGCAGAGTTCGGTCACGCTGTTCGGTCTGGTCGACAACGGCATTTCGTACGTGAGCAATTCGGGCGGCAAGGCGCTGGTTCAGGCGATGTCCGGCATCCAGGCGCCCAACCTGATCGGGATCCGCACGGTCGAGGATCTCGGCGGCGGGTTCCAGGCGCTCGTCTTCATGGCGTCGCAGCCCGATATCAACAGCGGCACGGTGCGCGGCGGCGCACTGTCCGGACGCGAGTCCTATGTCGGCATCGTCACGCCGTACGGCACCGTGACGCTTGGCAGGCAGTTCGACTACATGTTCGACAACCTGTCGCTGCATCGCTGGGGGCACGAGATTTCGTATGTCAGCCTGTACCAGCTGCCGGGCGGCCCGTTCTCGAAACTGGGCGCGGCGCTCGGCACCTTCGACTACACGCGTACGGCGGGCGGGGGCGCAACACCGAACGCGATCAAGTTCACGTCCGCGTATTACGGCGGGTTCCGGTTCGGCGCGTTGTATGGCTTCAGCAACATCGCCGGGCAGACCGGCAGCAACAGCCTGTCGAGCTTCGGCGTGTCCTACGACAACGGGCCGTTGCGGCTGGATGCGGCGTACACGTATTCGAAAGAAGAGGGAATCGACAACGGGCACCTCGGCATCCGCAATGCCGGCGCGGGCGGACGCTATACATTCGGCGACTTCGCGCTCGACGCGCTGTACGTGAATACGCGCAACACGCTGACGGGCGCGCACGTCGACACCTACGAGATCGGCGGGCTGTACCGGTTCGCGCCGGATTTCTTCGCGTATGCGAACTACCTGTACGCGAAGGGCAACCGGCAACTGACCGGCAATCATTCGAACCAGGCCGGCATCACGCTCGATTACCTGTTGTCGAAGAAGACCGACGTCTACATGAGTGCCGTGTATCAACAGGCGAGCGGCGGCGAGGACGTGATCGCATCGGTGTGCGGTACGTTCACCGCATCGTCGGGCGCGCGGCAGGGCGTGTTGCGGGTCGGCGTTCGAACGGTGTTCTAGGCGATCCGCGCCCGGCATTCACTTTTCCGTCACCTCCCGATAGAACGCATCGATCGCCTCGACCATCTGCGACAGCCCCGGCTGTTCGAGCGGATAGTGGCCCGCATTGTCCAGCATGACGACCTTCACCGGCACTTTCCGCACGCGCTGCAGGAACGGTTCGCTCAGGTGCAACGGCGTCCAGCGGTCCGCGGCCGGTTGCGTGAGCAGGATCGGGCACACGGCGAAATCCTCCGGCTCGACCGCCGGCCGGTACGACATGTAGGAATCGAGAAACGCGATCGTCATCGCGTTGCCGGCGGAGGTGCGATCAGACAGCCATACTTTCAGCGCATCCCGATCGTTGACGAGCGCGGACATCTTGCTGGCGAGCGTCATCGGCACCCGCATCGATTTCAGCGGCGTCATCGCGGTGAGATGCATCAACGGGCCGCCGACGCGGCTCATTAACACGTTGCGCGCGGTTTCGTCGCGCACCTGCTGAAGGCGCTGGTCGAGGAAGGTCATCCCGACGATGCCCTTGACCTTGCCGTTCAGCGCAGCCACGTGATACGTGAGCATGCCGCCGGCGCTGAGTCCGTAGAGCACGATCGGCCGGCCGTCCTTCGCGCGCTCCGCGTCGATCAGGTCGCTGCCCGCGCGCACCCAGTCGTCATAGCGGACCCGTTTGCCCGTGGCGACTTCGGTCATCCCGTACTCGGGCATGTCGACCGCGATCGCTTCGTAGCCGCGGCGCGCGAGCTGCTCGCCGAGGATCATCGACATCTGCCGGCCGTTGGTGCCCACGCCATGGAACAGGATCACCTTCACCCGCGCCTGGCGGTTGCGGTACGTGTCGAGATGCATGCGATGGCCGTGCCAGGACCACCATTCCTCCGTCGGTTGCCGGCCGTCCTTCCACTGGAAGTCGGTCGGAAGGAATGTCTGCATGTCGCGCCAGACGGGCTGGTCGGCGTAGGTCTTGGGCATGGTGGCGGACTCCGGTGGATGGGGCGAAACGGCGGCGTGGGCCAGTGCCGGTACGAGCGGTGCGCTCGACAGGCCGGCGGCCAGCAGCAGCGCGCGGGCAGCACGAAAGAGCGACGGACGCTTCATGGTGATCGACGCCGTGCGGGTTGCGATGGCGTTCATCATCGGCGCGCGGGCTCGCGCGATCCATGCTGGGGCGGGCCAACCGCTTTAGAATCTAGGCCAACCCACGTCGCGAGGCGTCTGATGAATGTCTGGAACTTTGCCCGCAGCCCGGCTTCCGTCCTG
Source organism: Burkholderia sp. AU27893 (assembly GCF_002223205.1). Taxonomy (NCBI): domain Bacteria; kingdom Pseudomonadati; phylum Pseudomonadota; class Betaproteobacteria; order Burkholderiales; family Burkholderiaceae; genus Burkholderia; species Burkholderia sp. AU27893. Next base: position 1,477,922 of record NZ_NKFD01000001.1, read on the forward strand.
CTGATGATCGATTTCGGCCGCGACCGCAAGATCGCGCCGCAGGCGTTGCTCAAGGGGTCGCAGCTCACGCTGAAGCAGCTTGCCGACCCGGACTTCACGGTGCTGGCCGCGCAGGAGCTGGCCGTTGCGTCGAACCTGCTCGACCTGACCGCCGGGGAGGCCGGCGTCGGCCTCGAGGTCGGCCTGTCGTACCAGCTTTCGGCATACGGGCTGCTCGGCTACGGGCTGCTGAGCAGCGCGACCGGCATGGACGCGGTCGCGCTCGCGGGCCGCTACCTGGCGCTGACCTATACCTTCGTCGGGATGACGTTCCGCCGGGCCGGGCCGCGCGACGTGATTCAGTTCGACGCGTCGCCGGAGCTCGCCGCGAACGTGCAGCGCTTCTTCGTCGAACGCGCGATGGGCGCGACGTGCCGCGTGCTGCGCGACGTGATCGGCAGCGCGTTCGAACTCGCGACGTTCGATCTTGCGTATGGTGCCGGCCCCGGCGCTGGCGCGCAGCAGCCGGTGCTCGGCGCGACGATCCGGCACGGCCAGCCCGCCAGCACGCTCACGTTCGAGCATGCGCATCTCGAGCGACCGTTGCCGCAGGCGAATGCCGCGACCGCGGCGATGTGCGAGCGCATGTGTGCCGAGCTGATCACGCGCAGGCGGACGCGCGTCGACCTCGTATCGTTCCTGAACGAGTACCTGGCCACGCGCCCGTTCGACCGGCCGCCGCAGCTGAAGGACATCGCGACGTTGCTCAACACCAGCGAGCGCACGTTGAAGCGCCGGCTCCAGGAAGAGGGCGCATGCTTCCGGGACATTTCGAGCGCCGTGCGCAAGACCCGCGCGCAGGCGTTGATCGCGGAAGGGCGCCGGTCGATCAAGGAAATCGCGCAGGAACTGGGATTCAGCGACATGTCGTCGTTCTCGCAGGCGTACAAGCGCTGGACGGGTGTCGCGCCGAGCGTGTCGCGACAGGCGGCGGGTTTGTAGCGCACCCTGTAACTTTTGGAGATGTTGGAGGGTTGTCGGCGCCGAGTCGGCCGACGATCATGGGGGAAGCCGTAAGCCGGGCCGTTCCCGGCTCGCCAACGCAGGCTCTACTCGGAAGGATCGGACATGAAATTGCTGCTCGTCGGCGCGACCGGACTCGTCGGGCGTCACGTCCTCGAAGTCGCGCTCGCCGATGCGCGGGTCGATCAGGTGATCGTCGTCGCGCGCCGCCCGTTGTCGCCGCACCCGAAGATGCGCGCGCTCGAGGTCGATTTCGATCATCTGCCCGACACGGCCGACTGGTGGCACGCCGACGCCGTGATCTGCACGCTCGGCACCACGATGCGCGCTGCGGGCTCCCAGGCGGCATTCCGGCGCGTCGACCACGACTATCCGCTCGCGGTCGCGCGGCTCGCACACCGCCACGGCACACCGGCTTACGTGCTGAATTCCGCACTCGGCGCGGATCCGGCGTCGCGCATCTTCTACAACCGCGTGAAGGGCGAGGTCGAGCAGGCGCTCGCCGGCGTCGGGTTCGCGTCGCTCACTTACGTGCGGCCCGGCCTGATCGGCGGCAGCCGCGACGAATTCAGGTTCGGCGAGCGGCTGTTGGTGTCGGCGTTGAACGCGGCCCGGCCTGTTTTGCCGGCGAAGTGGCGCGTGAATCCCGCGTCGCGGATTGCCCGCGCGATGCTCGACGCGGCAGTCGCTGCGCGGCCGGGCGTGCAGGTCATCGCGTCGGACCGGCTCGCCTGACGCAACACGGGCGGCGTGCGCCGGTCACTGATCGGCGAAGCCGTCGAGCCCGCCGAACTGTTCGGCAAGCGCCGCCGTAAACGCCGCCAGCGCTTCGCTGCCGTCGCAGTTCCTTGGCGTTGCGAGCTGGAATTCGACCGTATGGCTCAGCTTGCTCGCGAGCAGCCGGCGCATCTTGCCCGCGGCAACCCACGGCGCCGCGACGTGGTCGGGCAGGAAGCCGACATGCGCACCGGACAGGATGAAGATCACGTCGGCGTCGACGTTTTCGGAGAACGCGGTCGGTTGCGCGTTGCGCGGCGCCGCACCCGACGTATTCGTCTTGTAGAGCCGCGCGACGTTGCTCGCGTTCGCAATGTCGTTGACCGACACGGTCTTCTTCGCGAACAGCGGATGCCGCGCGCCGCAGTACAGCGACTGGTGCTCGACGAACAGCGGTGCGTAGTGCAGGCCGGCCTGATGGCCGGAAAAGTAGCCGATCGCGAGCTGCAGTTCGCCTTTCAGCAACCGGCGCTCCAGTTCGTCGGGCGGCACCGCGATCATCTCGATCAGTACATCCGGCGCCCGTTCGCGGAAGCGGCCGACGCTCGCCGCGATCGATTCGACGACGTCCGGTGCGAGCCGCTCGGACAGCCCGATGCGCAGTTCGCCGAGCAACGTGCCCGACACGTGCTGCGTATCGCGCGTGAACACGTCCATCGCGTGCAGGAGCCGCCGCGTCGACTGCAGCACGCGCTCGCCCTTCGGCGTCAGCCGGAAGCCGCTCTTGCCGCGATCGCACAGCCGGAACCCGAGGCGCGTCTCGAGCTTGGCCATCTGCGTGCTGATCGTCGAAGGCGCCATGCCGAGCGTGCCTTGCGCGGCGCTGAAGCCGCCGCTTTCGACGATCGTCAGAAAGAGCCGCAGCAGCTGCAAATCCATGTCTCTCAATCGGGTCAGCATGGCGATACATCGCGTTTCGTGAAGTTGGCTTATGTTAGTTCATATTTTTCGTCGGATGCCGTGACGGCAGAATCGGGCACGAGGTCGCCAGCCGCGCGGCCGTTTCCCACCAGACAGGAATCCGACGATGAGCCAGAACGATTTCGCGTTCACGCGCGACAGCCTCTACGGCACGCAGGCCGAACCGACCTTCGCGGGCGCGACGAGCTTCATGCGCCGGCGTTTCAGCCGCGATCTCGACGGCGTCGACCTCGCGATCACCGGCGTGCCGTTCGACTCCGCCGCGTCGCACCGGCCCGGCACGCGCTTCGGCCCGCGCGGGTTGCGGATCGCGTCGACGGGCATCGCGTGGGAGCGCCCGTGGCCGTGGTCGTTCGATCCGTTCGACGTGCTGGCCGCGGTCGACTACGGCGATTGCGCATTCGATCTCGGGCAACCCGAATCGGTGCCGGGTGCGATCGAGCGGCATGCGGACGCGATCCTCGCGCGCGGCTGCGCGATGCTGACGCTCGGCGGCGATCACTTCATCACGTATCCGCTGTTGAAGGCGCATGCGAAGGTGCACGGGCCGCTGTCGCTCGTGCACTTCGACGCGCATACCGACACGTGGCCCGACCGCGACGTGAAGCGCATCGATCACGGCACGATGTTCTATCACGCGGCGCGGGAAGGGTGGGTCGTGCCTGAACGATCGGCGCAGATCGGCATCCGGACGACCAACGACGAGCCGATGGGCTTCGACATCCAGGATGCGCGCCAGGTGCATGCGTCGACGCCCGCCGCGACCGCCGCGCGCATTCGCGAGCGGGTCGGCGACCATCCCGTGTACCTGACGTTCGACATCGACTGTCTCGATCCGGCGTTCGCGCCGGGCACGGGTACGCCGGTCTCGGGCGGGCTGTCGAGCCATCAGGCGTTCGAGATCCTGCGGCATCTGGACGGCATCAACCTGGTCGGCATGGATGTGGTCGAAGTGTCGCCGCCGTACGATCATGCGGAAATCACGTCGCTGGCCGGCGCGACGATCGCGCTGGAACTGATCTGCCTGTACGCATCGCGCCGGCGGCGAGCGACGGGAAAATAGATTCGTAAAACTGTTTCGTCATACCAAACAATAGCGCGACCGCGGCCGCTGCGCTGATCTACGATGGAGACATTGCATCCATCGTCCGCCGAGCCGTGTGCACTCACTACCGCGCCCCCGACGAAGACCCGGGCATCAGCGAACTGAAGATCGGCATCGGCGATCTGTATCGCCGCGACCCGTGGGCCCCCGACGTGTATCCCGACTACGCGGCGCCGATCGCGCGCGCCGATGGCGACGGCCTCGAAGTCGTCGCGGCCGTGTTCGGCTTCTGGCCGAAATTCATGCAGCCCGAGCGGCTCGACGAGAACGGCCGTAAAAAGAAGAAGCTCGACACGGTGAACGCGCGCGCGGAAACGGTCGGCTCGTCGCGGCTCTACGGCAACGCGTGGCGCAACGGCCAGCGCTGCCTGATTCCGGTGCGCTGGATCTTCGAACCCTGCTACGAAACCGGTCGCAACGTGTGGCAGCGGATCGGCGTCGACGGCTGGCAGCCGTACTGTGTCGCCGGCATCTGGCGGCGCTACGAAGGTGACGACGGCCGCGAGCGCGTGGGTATGGCGATGCTCACGGTCAACGCGGATACGCACCCGCTGTTCGCGCGGATGCATCGGCCCGGCGAAGAGAAGCGGGGCGTCGTGATGCTGCGCCGCGACGACTACGACGAATGGCTGCACGTGCGCGACATCGAGGCCGCCCGGCGCATGCTGAAGCTCCTGCCCGCCGCCGACATGACGGCCGAGCCCGATCAGGCATCGCCCGCACGCGCCTGAGCTTTCATTATTCCGACATCCGACTTTCGACTGGACACGTCGAACGGAGCCCGTTTATTCGGACATTTTCGAAAATCGGCGGATTCCGGGTAATCACCGATACCTCGCAAGTTGTATATACAAGATCATCCGCTGGCAATGTCGGCACACGTCGTGCCGCTTGCGCGCCAGTGCGCAGACCGTGCGTGCGTGGCGCATGCCGGCGATCCACGGCGCCCCGCACCCACCGAGCCGAAAGGGCGGCTCGCAGCTTCCCGACTCGTTCAAACCATTTGTGATCCTGAGTATTTTGGAGATTTCCCCGTGTCAACGAATCCCAGTGGAAAAGCCGGCGGCCTGATCGAAGTCCGTTCGATCGACTTCATTCCCGATGCCGAGCGCCACGGCGGCTTGCTGAGCCAGTTCACGCTGTGGCTGTCGGCGAACATGCAGATCACGGCCATCGTCACGGGCGCACTCGCCGTGGTGCTCGGCGGCGACGTGTTCTGGTCGCTGGTCGCGCTGTTGCTCGGCCAGTTCATCGGCGGCGCGGTGATGGCGCTGCATGGCGCGCAGGGGCCGCAGCTCGGGCTGCCGCAGATGATCTCGAGCCGCGTGCAGTTCGGCGTCTACGGCGCGATGATCCCGATCGTGCTCGTGTGCCTGATGTACATCGGCTTTTCCGCGAGCGGCTCGGTGCTGGCCGGGCAGGCCGTCGCGCAGCTGCTGCACATCGACGACGCGGCCGGCATCCTGCTGTTCGCGGCCGTGATCGTCGTGCTGACCGTGTTCGGCTATCGCGCGATCCACGCCGTCGGCCGGATCGCCAGCGTGGTCGGCATCGCTGCGTTCGTCTACATGTTCACGCAGCTGTTCGCGAACCACGACATCGGCGCGCTGCTCGCGAACAAGCATTTCTCGCTCGCGAGCTTCCTGCTGTCGATGTCGCTGTCCGCGTCGTGGCAGATCGCGTTCGGCCCGTACGTCGCCGACTATTCGCGCTACCTGCCGCGCTCGACGTCGTCGGTCGCGACGTTCGTCGCGGTCGGCCTCGGCTCGGTGATCGGCGCGCAGGCAGCGATGGTGTTCGGCGTGTTTGCGGCCGCGCTGGCCGGCGGGCAGTTCGCGCACCATGAGGTCGCGTATATCGTCGGTCTCGGCTCGACGGGCGCCGTGGCTGCGCTGCTGTACTTCAGCATCGCGTTCGGCAAGGTGACGGTGACGGCGCTCAACGCGTACGGCAGCTTCATGTCGATGGCGACGATCGTCAGCGGCTTTCGCGGCAAGCACGCCGTGTCGTCGCGCAGCCGCCTCGTGTACATCTTCGGGATGATCTGCGTCTCCACGCTCATCGCGCTCGCGGGTCGCCACTCGTTCCTGAAGGAATTCACCGCGTTCATCCTGTTCCTGCTCGCGTTCTTTACGCCGTGGAGCGCGATCAACCTGGTCGATTACTACTGCTTCACGCGCTCGCGCTACGACGTGCCGGCGCTGTCCGATCCGGACGGCCGCTACGGACGCTGGAACATGATGGCGATCACGATCTACGTGGTCGGCATCCTCGTGCAGTTGCCGTTCATGTCGACGCACATCTACACGGGGCCGCTCGTCGACGCGCTCGGCGGCACCGACATCTCGTGGATCCTCGGCCTGCTCGTGCCGGCCGTGCTGTACTACATCGGCGCACGCGCATCGCGCCGCAGCATTCCCGAGCGCCTGATCCTGCCGCTCGAGCGCAGCGAAGTTCACCACTGACGACACGTCACGCGCATCGGGCCGGCCGGCTGCCGGCCTGACTGTCGCGCGAGCCGGGCGCCGCCTGCGCCCTGTTCTCCCCCAGGTTTTCTTTCCCGCGATGCCGGTGCGGCGCGACTGCCGCGCCCGGTGTCGTTTCATTCTCTGACCATTGAATAGTATGACTAAACAAATGACAGCGCGCGGAAGCGATTCCCGGGCGCGGATGGTGCACGCCGGTTTCCGCATGACGATCGCGATGGCGTGCGTCGCCGGACCGGGCGTCGCGTTCGCGCAGGACGGCGTCACGCTGTACGGCGTGATCGACGAATTCGCGCAGTACGTGAATACGGGCAACGGCTACACGGCGGCGATCAATTCGGGCGGCCAGTGGGGCAGCCGGTTCGGGCTGAAGGGCGGCGAGGATCTCGGCGGCGGGCAGGAGATCGAGTTCGCGCTGGAGAACGGCTTCAATCCGAACGACGGTTCGCTCGCGAGTGCGGGCAGCCTGTTCAACCGGCAGGCATGGGTCGGCATCGCGGGGCAGTGGGGCAAGGTGCGCGCGGGCCGCCAGAATTCGCCGCTGTTCAACGACCAGGGCGGCCAGGACGCGTTCGGCGGCGTCACGCAGGCGTCCGGCATGGACAACCTGACCGTGTTCGCGTTCCGCACCAGCAATACGCTGTCGTACCAGAGCCCGGAGATTGCCGGCTTCCAGGGCGGGCTGTACTTCGGGTTCGGCGATGCGGGCGGCGTGCGCTCGGCAGGCTCGAGCCAGCAGTTCGACCTGACCTACGAACACGGGCCGTTCGGCGCGTTCGTCGCGGGCCAGTGGCTGAAGAACGCGACGGCGACCACGACCGATCGCACGATCATGGCCGGCGCGTCGTACGAGATCGGCAAGGCAACCGTGTACGGCGGCTTCTCCGCGGTGAAGTGGGCCGATCTCGGCATCGATTCGCGCGTGTATGGGCTGTCGGTCAAATACCAGTTCAATCCGGCGAACTACGTGGCGCTCGGCTACGCATATCTGCACGACCAGTCGTCGCAGGGCAACCATGCGGACCAGGTCGGGCTGATGTACGAGTACGACCTGTCGAAGCGCACGAGCTTCTACGGTGCGCTGTCGTACCTGCGCAACCGCAAGCAGGCCAGCTATACGCTCGCCGGTGCGGCGAACCCCGGCCTGCCGCTCGCGTATCCGGGGGCGAATGCACGGGGTGTGCAGCTGGGGATCGTGCATCGGTTCTGACGATGCCGACGCGCCGGGCCGTGTGTGCCCGGCGTTTTTCCCCGCGCATTCGCGTCGTTACTTCCCCAACCGCTCCGCCAGCGAATAGCGCTGCATGCAGCGCTCCATCGCGTCGAGAAACGCGTGCTCGGCCGCGTTCATCTTGCGATCGCGATGCCACAGCAGGAACACGTCGACATCGACGAGCCCGTCGTCGGGCGGCAGCCGCCACAGCCGCTGCTGGGCGATGTCGTCGCGCACGATGTGCTCGGGCAGGCAGCCGATCCCGTAGCCGGCGAAGATCAGCCGCCGCACTTCCTCGAGGCTCGGCGACGACGCGACGATGCGCCCCGTGAAGCCCTTCTGGTCGCGAAACACGGTGAGCGGCGACAGGCTGTCGCCGATCTGGTCGCTCGTGAACGACACGAAATTCTCGGCGAGCAGATCCTCCATCCGCAGTTGCGTCTGCCCGAACAGCCGGTGATGGCGGCCGCAGTAGATCGCATAGCGCTGGCGCAGGAAGCAGCGCATCTCCAGCTTGTCGTGCGGCGTGCGGCACAGGCCGAGCCCGGCCGTGGCCGTTTTCTGCAGCAGCGAAGACAGGATGTCCGACGAGCGCATCACCTCGATCTGCAGGTCGATGCGCGGATACGCGCGATGGAAGTCCGCGAGGAATTCATCGTAGACGGGCGACTCGATGCGGCTCACCGTCAGCAGCCGGATCGATCCGGTCAGGTCGGCGGTGCTGTCGTCGATTTCGGTTTCGAGGCGCGAGATGCCGCCGTAGATGTCGCTCGCGATCCGATAGACGGCTTCGCCGGCAGGCGTCGGCGCGAAATGCGTGCCGCGCCGCTCGATCAGCTTGCGTTCGAGCGTGTCCTCGAGCCGCCGCAAGGCCTGGCTCACCGCGGGCTGCGTGACGTGCAGGCGCGCGGCCGCGCGGCTCACGCTGCGCTCCTGGATGATCACCAGATAGGTGCGCAACAGGTTCCAGTCGAGGCGGTCGTTCAGGAACGGGGCGAGGTCGGGGCGCATCGGGTCTCCGGGCGAGCCGTCAAGGTGTGCATTAGTCAAATTTATACAGCGAATAATAACTTGAAATTTGACTAATGATTTGCGGTCGCCGATAAAGGAGGGGTGCCGCAGCGTGCGGCGCAAGGCCGCGACAGACGGCCGTCACACGATTTTGCGCATCGCCCGCAGCGGTGCGCATCAGGAGCCCGCATGACCCAGTCCCTTTCTTCCGCCCGCCAGCCGGCGCGCGCCGCGACGGCCGCATTCATCGGCACGATGATCGAGTGGTACGACTTCTACATCTACGCGACCGCCGCCGCGCTCGTGTTCGGCGAACTCTATTTCCCGTCGCATGACCGCTTCGTCAGCACGATGGCGTCGTTCGCGACGTTCGCGGTCGGCTTCTTCGCGCGGCCGCTCGGCGGCGTGATCTTCGGTCATCTTGGCGACCGCATCGGCCGCAAGAAGGCGTTGATGACGACGCTGATGATGATGGGCGTCGCGACCGTCTGCGTCGGGCTGCTGCCCGACTATTCGAAGGTCGGCGTGCTCGCGCCGGTACTGCTCGTTGCACTGCGCGTGGTGCAGGGGATCGCGGTCGGCGGCGAATGGGGCGGTGCGGTGCTGATGGCGGGCGAGCATGCGCCGCAGGGGCGCCGCACGTTCTTCGCGTCGTTCGCGCAGCTCGGCAGCCCGGCCGGGCTGATCCTGTCGCTGATCGCGTTTCGCGCAGTTACGTCGATGGACAAGGCGGACTTCCTCGCGTGGGGCTGGCGTCTGCCGTTTCTCGCGAGTTCGGTGCTGCTCGTGGTCGGCATCCTGATCCGGCTCGGCGTGAACGAGTCGCCGGAATTCGCGCGCGTGAAGGAATCCCACCGCACGGTGAAGCTGCCGGTCGCAGAAGTGTTCCGCTCCGCATCGGGGCTCGTCGCGCTCTGCATCGGCGCGAACACGATCGGCATCGCAGGCGTCTATTTCACGAACACGTTCATGATCGCGTACACGACGCAGTACGTCGGCGTGTCGCGCTCGCTGATCCTCGACAGCCTGTTCGCGGTCGCGATCATCCAGTTCGTCGCGCAGCCGATCGCCGCGTGGATCGCCGAGCGCATCGGCAGCGCGCGCTTCCTGAAGCTCGCGGCGCTGCTCGCGATGCTGTCGCCGTATCCGATGTTCATGCTCGTGCAGGGCGGCACGTCCGCGTCGCTGATCGCGGGCATCGCGCTCGCGGTGGTCTGCATGGCCGGCTTCTATTCGGTGATCGCGGGCTTCGTGAGCGACGTGTTCCCTGCGCACGTGCGCTATTCGGCGATCTCGCTCGCCTACCAGATCTGCGGTGCGATCGCGGGCGGGCTGACGCCGCTCGTCGGCACGTGGCTCGCCCATCGCTTCGCGGGCCAGTGGTGGCCGCTCGCGGTGTTCTACACGGGTCTCGCCGGCATCTCGCTGCTGTGCATCGTCGCGCTCGACGCCCGCCGCGCGGCACGGCCGGCCGCCGCCGAAGCGCTCGGCTCGCAGTGACCCTCATCAAAAGAATTCATCCGGAGTACACATGAAAGACCTGCTGGAAATCAACGGCGCGCGTTTGTGGCAAAGCCTGGTGGACATGGCGCGTGTCGGCGCGACGCCGCGCGGCGGCGTGCGGCGCCTCGCGCTCACCGACGACGATCGTCGCGGGCGCGACCTGTTCGCGCAGTGGTGCCGCGACGCGGGAATGACGGTGAGCGTCGACGCCGTCGGCAACCTGTTCGCGCGGCGCGACGGCACCGATGCGCAGGCGGCTCCCGTGCTGATCGGCAGCCATCTCGACACGCAGCCCGAAGGCGGCCGCTTCGATGGCGTCTATGGCGTGCTCGCCGCGCTCGAACTCGTGCGCACGCTGAACGACGCGGGCATCGCGACCGACAAACCGCTGGAGATCGTGTCCTGGACCAACGAGGAGGGCGCGCGCTTCGCGCCGGCGATGCTCGGCTCGGCCGTCTTCACGGACGCGTTGCCGCTCGACGAAGCGCTCGCGAAGCAGGACGCCGACGGCGTCACGCTCGGCGCGGCGCTCGACGCATGCGGCTATCGCGGCACGCGTGCGATGGGCGGCGCGGTCGATGCGTACTTCGAGGCCCATATCGAGCAGGGCCCCGTGCTCGAGGCGAACGGCACGACGATCGGCATCGTCACGGGCGGGCAGGCGATCCGCTGGCTCGACGTGACGGTGACGGGCGTGGCCGCGCATGCGGGCACGACGCCGATGCCATATCGCAAGGACGCGTATTTCGCGAGCGCGCAGATGGCGCTCGAACTCGAACGGATCGTCGCCGGTCATGCACCGCGCGGGCTCGCGACGATCGGTCAGGTCGGCATCCGCAACGCATCGCGCAACACCATTGCCGGCGACGTGACGTTCACGGTCGACCTGCGCCATCACGACGATGCGCAGGTCGATGCAATGGAGCGCGATTTGCGCGACGCGTGCACGCGCGTCGCCGCCGCGCGCGGCGTGCAGGTCGCGATTGAAACCTGCTGGCGCAGCCCGGCGACGCCGTTCGATCGCGACTGCGTCGAGCAGGTCGCGCAGGCGGCGGCAGCGTTCGGCTATACGAACGAACGGATCGTCAGCGGCGCCGGGCACGACGCGATCCTGCTCGCGCGTTGCGTGCCGACCGCGATGGTGTTCATCCCGTGCGTCGACGGCCTGTCGCACAACGAAGCCGAGGATGCGCTGCCGGATGACGTGACGCGCGGCTCGAACGTGCTGCTGCATGCGGTGCTCGCGCGCGCCGGCGTCGCGGCGGGCGTGGCCGTGGCGGCCGCCGCGCAGCACGCATGACGCGGCGAGCCGGCAAGCCGACCAATCGAAACACCGACGAGGGCGAACGATGAAAACCTATTTCCATCCCGAGCAGTTGCTGCACCATCCTCGCAGCTACCTGTCGCGCGGCCAGATGCGCGAGCCGCAGGAAGTCCCCGAGCGCGCGGCGCGGCTCGTCGCGGCCGTCCGGTCGCTCGACTTCGACGTGCGCGAGCCGGCCGACCGCGGCACCGCGCCGATCGCGGCCGTGCACGACATGAACTACCTGCGCTTCCTGGAAGAAGCGCATCGCGACTGGAAGCAGATGCCCGACGACTGGGGCGACGAAGTGATGTCGAACGTGTTCGTGCGCGACCCGAACCCGCTGCGCGGCGTGCTCGCGAAAGCCGCGCGCTACCTCGCCGACGGCAGCTGCCCGGTCGGCGCGAACACGTGGCGCGCCGCATACTGGTCCGCGCAGGGCGCGCTGGCGGCCGCGGCCGACGTCAACGACGGCGCGCGCGAGGCGTACGCGCTCTGCCGGCCGCCCGGCCATCACGCACGTCGCGACGCGGCCGGCGGCTTCTGCTACCTGAACAATGCGGCGATCGCCGCGCAGTCGCTGCTCGGCCGTCACCGCCGGGTCGCGATCCTCGACACCGACATGCATCACGGGCAGGGCGTGCAGGAGATCTTCTACGGCCGCGACGACGTGCTGTACGTGTCGATCCACGGCGACCCGACCAACTTCTACCCGGTCGTCGCGGGCTATGAGGAAGAGACGGGCACAGGGGCCGGCGACGGTTTCAACCTCAACCTGCCGATGCCGCACGGCGCGCCGGAGTCGGCGTTCTTCGAGCGGCTCGACGATGCGCTGCGCGCGCTCGCGCGGTTCCAGCCCGATGCACTGGTGCTCGCGCTCGGCTTCGATATCTACAAGGACGATCCGCAATCGCAGGTGGCCGTCACGACCGACGGTTTCGGGCGGCTCGGCGGCGCGATCGGTGCGCTTGGGTTGCCGACGGTGATCGTGCAGGAAGGCGGCTATCACCTCGCCAGCCTCGACGCGAACGCGCGGGCGTTTTTCGGCGGATTCGCCGCCGCGCGCTGACCGGCGCGACGGGGTACGGCCACGTGCGTGCGGGTTCAGGTTTTCCGCCCGCACGCCGATAATTCGTGCATATGCTGAATGGATGCACGAAGGAGAGCCGCACGATGACAGCCGACCCAATCAGACGCGGTGCGATCGCGATCGCGCTCGCGCTGGCCGCGCCCGGCGTAGGGTCCCTCGCGAACGCGACGGAGCCCTCGATTCCGCTGCGCGTCAGTCTCACCATTCCGGAAACGTGCACGATCGGCACCGGCGCGCCGCAGGGCGTCGCCGATACCGGCATCCCGAGTGTCAGTTGCGCGCACGGCACGCCGTTCATGCTCAGCCACGCGCCGCTGCCCGATGCGCGGTCGGCGTCGCGCGGCGCGGGTGCGGGCGCGCCGTCCGCATGGACCGTCATGTTTTGAGCGGGCGGCGCGACGCGTGCGCCCGCGCCCGCTCATGCCCCTGAGCGCTAGAAACTGATCGTTGCGGTAATCGTGTCGCTGTAGTTGCCGGGCGCGGGCGTCGTTTGCGCCGGCACCGCGCCGTACACGGTCACGACCTGCGACGTGCCCGTGCCGACACCCGTGACCGTCGAACTGCCGCCCGTGCCGTCGCCCCACGCGATCGAGCGCGCGGCGTCCGTGTAAAGCCCGTAGTCGATCGCGCCGCCACCGCCGCTGCGCTGCATCTGGCGCGCCGTCACGCTGCCGCTGCCGCCGCCGTTCAGCGCGATTTGCCATGCGTCGCCATTGGTGCACTGCGCGGTGATCGAACCGCTCGCCGTCAGCGAGCCCGACAGCAGGCTCGCGGTGCCGAAGCTCACATTGGTCGCGCTGATGTTGCAGTTGTTGACGACATTTGCCGTCGCGCTGAACGGGAAGGTCCCGTTCGACGTCGTCAGCGACGCGCAGGTCGGCGCGCCGAGCAGGTAGAACCCGGTGTTGATCGACGTCGTGTTGCCGCCGAAGGTCTGCGAGTAGGTCGTGGTGCTGTTGCCGGTCGTCGGGACGGTCGGCTGGTTCCCGGTGATCTGTCCGTACACGGTGACCGTCGCGGACGCGCTCGTGCCGAGCGCAGGCTTGACCAGCGTGACGGACGCCGGTGTCGTGCCGGAATACACCGAGCCCCATGCGACGGAATGCCCGCCGTCGAGATAGAGGTCGTATTGCATCGCGTTGCTGCCGTTGACGAGGCTGCGCGGGCTCGTGCCGCCGAGGTTCAGGCACACGAGCACGTTCGGCGTCAGCGAGACGGCCGACCACGTGCAGGTGATGCTGACCGTGCCGGTCGCGGCCACCGGCGCGTTCGAGATCGGGCTGACCGAGCCGAAGCTCACGGTCGATGCGGTCGCCGTGCAGCTTTCGGCCTGTGCGTGACGGGGCGAGCCGCACCACGCGATAAAGGCGACGAGAACCAGCAGCGCGATCCTCACGGCGCGGCCCGGCACGTGAGGGGCCCGATGGTCGGCAGCGTGCCGTTGCCGGGCGCGGTGAACGCGAATGCCGCGACACAGTGCTGCGTGCCGTAGTCGATCGCGAGGTGGTTGTCGTCCTTCAGTCCGTCGATGAACGTGAGCCCGTCGTAGCCGACGATCGTATCCGCGCCGCTTTCGGCGTGATGCACGCGCGCGCCGGCCGGCAGCGGGCGGCCGGTATCGTCATGCAGGATCACCGATGCCGCGCGATAGCGTGACACGCCGAAATGCGTGAATACGCCCGATTGCGCCTGCGGCACGACCGTCATCGACGTGCGGGCGATCCGCGCATCGGCGGGCAGCTTCATCGCATCGATCGCGATCCGGTTGTTCTGGTACGCATTCAGGTCGGGCACAAGCAGGTGCCCGGCACGATCGGTCGTGCCGATCACGCGGTTTTCGTGCAGCACCGGGATGCCCGCGACGCCGTCGGTCGACACAAGCGCGAAGCCGTCGGTGATGCGGCGCGACAACAGGAGGCTGCCGTCCATGAACACGAGCGCGCCGCTGACGTCGAGCGACGCGCCGGTCCGGCGGTCGATGTTCTGCGTGGCCGCGATGACTTCGCCCGCATGACCGAGATAGCGGACTTGCGCCTGCCGGTACGGCACCGCGCCCGTGCCGCCGGCCTGTACGCCCCAGCCCCAGCCGCCGTCGTAGTCGGGCGGGCGGCTCGCGTCGACGGTGTAGTTCGACTGGCCGCGCTGGCGCCCGACGGTCGTGTTGATCGACGTGTTGCGACCGAGCCCGACGTTCAGCGACACGAACGCGCCACTCGCGCCCTGTTGCGCGAAATCGCGGTACGCGCTCACGGTCAGCGACGCGAGATCGCCGAGGCCCAGCGTGTACGACACGGTGCCGATCCGCGCGCTCGGGCCTTGCGGCATCCGGAAGCCGATGTAGCTGAGCGACAGTGTCTGGCGGCGGATGAAGGGCAGCGCGAGCGTCGCCTGGTCGGTGGCCGCCGGCACGGTCGCGCCGTCGCGCGAGGCGAGATCGCCGTAGCGGCCGAACGCGCGGATCGTCTGCGCGTTGATCGAGAAGCGCGGTTCGATCAACTGGTAGCCGGCGCTCACCTGCGTGCCCGGAAAGCGGCCGGCGCTGCCCGCGACCGCACCGCTCACGACGCCCGCGTAGCCGAGGCGCAGCAGCGCGCCGACACCCGCGTTGACCACGCCGCCGGTTGCTTCCGCATGCCCTTCGACCGTCAGCGCTTGGCTGATCCCGCGTCGCAGCGAGCCGCTGACGGCCGGCCGCGCGTCGTAGTCGAACGACTGCAGCCCGTAGTTACGGCGCAGGAAGCCGGCCTCGAACGAATAGCTCGACAGCCCGGCGGACAGCATCCGCGTATCGACATAGAGCGGCACGGACGTCGCGACGGTGCGCCCGAGCGCGTCGCGCGTGATGACGGTCGCCTGGCCGGCGCCCGTGATGCCCGGCACGTCGTGAATGATGAACGGGCCGCTCGGCACGTTGCCGGTGTACTGGCGCACGTTGTTGATGTACAGGTCGACGGCCGACGGCACGGCCGCGGAGCCCGCGAGCGACGGGATCGGGAACGTCACGAGATCGGGGCGCAGCGCGAAATTGCTGCGCCACTGGAAGCCACCGAGGCGCACCGAGCGCGTCCACGCGAGCGACCCCGAGATCGCGTCGCCGATCTGCGTCGTGCTCGGCCGCGCCGGGTCCGAGTGGCTCCATGACGTATCGAAGCGCGTGTAGCGCCGCTGGCCGTTGTAGAAGGTCGCGACGCCCGTGGTGTCGAACACGCCGCCCGGATCGAAGTAGCGCACGTCGGTGTAGAGCGAGTACTGCCGGTCGCCGAGCGTCTGCGCGTACGCCTCGTAGTTGATCGCGAGGCCGCGCGACGCGCTGGCCGCCTGCGTCGGCGGCAATGCGCGGCTGTCGATCGCGTAGGGGCGGCGCAGCGTATCGGGCATCTGCAGTTCGACGCGCTGGCGTGCCGCGTCGTAGCGGTAGTGCAGGCCGGGAATCGTGTCGAGGTCGACCGTCGCCGCGTCGGCGATGCCGAGCCGGTCGGTTGCGACGCCGATCGTGTGCAGGTCGGCGCCGCTCGCCGACAGGTGGCCGTCGCGTTCGCGGAAGTGCGCGAGCAGCGTCGTGTTCTCGCCGTTGACGCTGACTTCGAGGATCACGTCGTGCGTGCTGTCGGTCATCACGAGCGCCGAGGGTTCGTCCGCATGCGCCCAGCCGAGCGCGAAGAGGCCGCCCGCCACGATGGCCGCGACCGCGGTGCGCGGGGAGCGTCGCGGCGCGCCGCGTCCGCTGGCCGGGACCGAGCCGGTGTGCGGCGAAGGGGGACGGGCCGGGCGGCGCACCGGCGGACTAGCCCGGCGGCTCCACCGCGACGACCGCGCTGGCCGGCTGCGAATTGACGGCTGCCCGCACCGTGACCTTGCCGCCGAGCGTGACGCCGGCCGGCAGCGGCACGCTCCACTGGCCCGTGCGGCCCGCGAGTGCATAGCCGAGCAGGCCGCGCGTGAGCGGGACCGTATGACCGTCGCCGGTCACGAGTTCGACGGACGCCAGTTGCGCGCGCCGCGTGCCGCTGTTGCGGACCCGCAGCACCCAGCCGCCGTTGTTGCGCAGCAGCGCCCAGTCGAGTCGCGGCGCGCCGTCGGTGGCAGGCTCGACGAACACCGGAATCGAATAGCGCAGCCGGATCGACACGCCGTTGGCCGGCGTTTCGCCGGGCGGCGGCAATTCGTCGATCAGCAGCCGGTAGGCCTGCTCGGTGCCGGATGGCACGCGCGACGCGCGCACCACGCGGATCAGTTGCTCGGCCTGTGTGCCGACCTCGATCAGCGGTGGGCTGGCCAGCAGGTCCTGCGTGGGCGTCAAGGTGTCCTGGCCATCGGTCTGGTTCCAGACGAACACGCGCACCTGTCCGTACACCGGGCGTTCGCCCGGATTGCGCAGCGTGATGCCGCTGGCCGTGTCGTCGGCGCCGAATTCGATCGTGACGGGGGAAATCTGCAGCGACGCGGCGTGCGCGGCGCTGGCCGCGCACAGCAGCGCGACGAGCGTTCGACGGAATGCGGTCATGCGTTGCGGCGCCGGTCAGAAGTAGACGGTTGCGGTGACGGTCGTCTGATAGGTGTCCGGTTTCGGCGTCGCTTGCGCGGGCACCTGGCCATAGACGGTCAGCGATTGCGCGGCGCCCGTGCCGGTGCCGGCCACGGTGTTCGTGCCTTGCGTGTTGCCCCAGATCGTCGTGCGCCCGGCGTCCTGGTAGAGCTGGAAACCGACGGTCGTCGTCGTGTTGCCGGTGGCCGTGCCGGCCATCAGGCGGCTCGCGACGGTCGAGCCCGTGACCGTGCCGGCGTCGAGGCCGACGTTGTACGGCGTCGTATTGGTGCAGGTGACGCTGACGGTCGTCTGCTGGTTGATCGCGGTGGCCAGCACCCCGTTGGTGCCGAACGCGAGCGGGTTCGCGGCGATCGTGCAGTTCGGCTGCAGCGTGAGCGTGACGTTGAAGGTTGCGGTGGCGGTGCCGTTCGAATAGGTGGCTGCGTCGGCGGCGGGTGTCGACAGGCCGATGGACAGCGCGAGCGACAATGTCATGGAAGCGATGGCGATTTTCACACTGATCCCTCATCGATCGATTTTTCGTTGGATTTATGCCGCGCTTGATCGTGCTGCTTTATCGCAAATCCTGATACGAATCGGCAATTCTTTCAATCTTTAATTTCGCTCTGTTTCATTTTGTTACATTTAATCGGACTATTGATTGAATAAAGGTGAAGAGCGTTTCGTTTTTCGGTTTTTCGAATATGATTCGCATACGTCATTACCTTGCATCGCAGCAAAAACGGGTAATTCATGCGGGTTTCGAGACTATTTGGCGGACTGATTGGGCCGGTTGAGTCGGCCTGCGGCGAATGGGATAAGTAATGGGCCGGATGCGGTGAAGAAGAAATGAAAGTGAATCATTTGATCGAATTGATTCGTTTTTTTCATTCCGCAAACGTATTGAATAGGGAGCGCCGATAGATTGCTGGAGATTCGGGATTTTTCACGATTGAGGAGCGTTGGGTCGAAATCGACCGTTGAAAACGAAAACGGCCGCATTGCGCGGCCGTGAGCGTGTGTCGGTACGGATCGGCGGTCCGGCATGCCTCGCCGGTGCGCGACATGTCGCGCTTACGAATTCGCGGCGGCCGGTGCGCGGCGCTGCTGCGCGATCTGCAGGAAGACGAGCGCGAGTCCGGCCGCGGCGATCAGTCCGCCGACGAGCGGCACGGCCGCATAACCGAAGCCCGCCGACAGCGCCGCGCCGCCGGCCGCCGCGCCGAGCGCGTTGCCGAGGTTGAATGCGCCGATGTTGACGGCCGACGCGAGCCCCGGCGCTTCGTGGGCCGCCCGCATCACGCGCATCTGCAGCGGCGGCACGACCGCGAACGTCGCCACACCCCATACGAGCAGCGTGGCGGCGGCGCCCGCATGCGTGCGGCCGAGCACCGGGAACGCGGCCATCGTCGCGATCAGCAACAGCAGGAACCCGATCAGCGTGCCGTCGAGCGAGCGGTCGGCGAGGCGCCCGCCCGCGATGTTGCCGATCGAGAATCCGACGCCGATCAGCACCAGCATCGCGGTCACGAAGCCGGGCGTCGCGCCGGTCAGGTGTTCGAGCGTCGGCGCGACATACGTGTAGAGCGTGAACATCGCGCCGGCGCCGAGCACGGTCGTCCCGAGCGCGCCGAGCACGACGGGGCGCGTCAGCACCGAGAGTTCCGCGCGCAGGTCGGGCATCTTGCCGGCTTCGCCCTTCGGCAGCGCGGCGAACAGCCCGGCGATCGCAACCAGGCCGAGGCCCGCGGTCGCCGCGAACGACATGCGCCAGCCGATGATCTGGCCGAGCCAGGTCGCGGCCGGCACGCCGCCGACGTTCGCGATCGTGAGACCCATGAACATCGTCGCGACCGCGCTCGCCTGCTTTTCGCGCGGCACGAGGCTGGCCGCGACTACCGAGCCGAGTCCGAAGAAGGCGCCGTGGTTGAGGCTCGTCACGAGGCGGGCGAGCAGCAGCGTCGTGTAGTCCGGCGCGAACGCCGACAGCAGGTTGCCGATCGTGAAGATCGACATCAGCGCGATCAGTGCCGAACGGCGCGACCAGCGCGCGAGCAGCAGCGTCATCAGCGGCGCACCGACCATCACGCCGATCGCATAGGCGCTGATCAGCATGCCGGCTTGCGGAATCGACACGTGCACGCCGTCGGCGATCACGGGCAGCAGGCCCATCGGCGAGAACTCGGTCGTGCCGATGCCGAACGCACCGGCGGCGAGTGCCAGCAGCGGCAGCGCGGCGCTGCCCCCGGGGCGGGAAGGAGAGGAAGTCGTGGGGTTCACGCAATGGGCTCCTGTAGTCGAGAAACAACGAACGGCACGGACCGTTGAGGACAGGAAGAAGTGTGCCTGCATGACTTTTGCGGAAAAAGCCGTGTCCGGACGAAATTATCTTGATTTCATGTCAATAATGCAGGGGGCGCTTGAAGCCGGGTGGCGCGGCGGGTGGAAGCGCTGCTTTTGTGAAAGATATTTGTAAAGTCAGGCGGGTGGCTTCAGGCCGGAAGATCGCGATCCATCGGCGCTTCGACGCGGACTGACGGCCGCTCCCACCGGATGATCGGGAAGCCGCTCATCGACTGACCGGCGATGGGCGGCCGCGCGGATCGGACGGGCCGGGCAGGCGGCCGGCAGCACGCCGGGCGAATCGCGTATCGTCGCCGAAAACCCTTTGCAGACAAGGCCCGCGGGCAAAAAAAGCCCCGATCACAGGGGGACCGTGACCGGGGCGGAAACGCATCCTCTCTTTGGCACGAGGGTTGGATGCGCGCGCAGTATATTTCGGGTCATGACAATTCGAAGCGACGTTAAACGGCCGTTTTTGGTGCCAATTTAAAAACACCGGTGCTGCGGCGTCCGGTGTCGTCGTTTTGTAAGAATTTGCGCAAAAAAGATGCAGTTGTTTAGCGTGTTTCGGCAGCCGAAGCGACGGTTGGGGGGAAGGGGATTGCGCCCGTCACTCGGCACCGCGAATCGGCTCGCTCGAGTGCCGGGCGAGGCCGCCGCACCTGCTGGACATTCAGCCCGCTCAGCCCGCTTCGCCGGTCGCGTCACGCACGGCTTCGAGAAACCGCGCAACGACGGGCGACGGGGGCACGGCTGCGCCGTCGAACACGAACTCGATGTCGAAGCGGCTCGCGAGTTCGTCGAGCGCGACGAGCCGGACCGTGGCCGGGCAGGTCGGCGACGCGCTTTCCGGCACGAAAGCACAGCCCATCCCGGCCGCGACGAGGCCGATCAACGTGGGAATGTCGCTGCCGACCTGCGCGATGCGCGGCGTGAAGCCGGCTTGCTGGCACTGCGCCATCAGGAACCGGTGGTGCGCGGCGGAGCGCTGCGCGTCGAACCAGACGAACGGTTCGTTCGCGACGTCGGTCAGCGTGCGCGGCGCGGTGACGCGTCCGCCCGGCGGCGCGGGCATCGCGAGCACGAAGCGGTCGCTCAGCAGCCGCACGCCCGACAGGTGCGGCGCCTCGTCCCGACGCCACGCCATGATCCCGCCGTCGAGCTGGCCGCGCATCAGCGCGTTCGCCTGTTCGGCCGACAGCATCGGCGCGATCGACAGCTTCACGTCCGGGCACGCGTCCCGAAACGCCTTGAGGACGGTGCCGACGACGGGCAGCGGCAGGCAGTTCGGCAACGCACCGAGCCGCAGCTCGCCCAGCTGGCCGGCCGCGCAGCGCAGCGCGCGCTCCCGGCTGTCCTGCAGCGTCGCGAGCAGGCCGGTCGCGTCCTGCAGGAAGCTGGCGCCGGCCGCCGTGAGCGTGACGCCCGTTGCGCGGCGCACCAGCAGCGGCGTGCCGATCGCGTCCTCGAGTTCGCGGATCTGTCGCGACAGCGCGGGCTGGACGATGCCGGCCGCGCGGGCGCCGGCCATCACGCTGCCGGCTCGCGCGACGGCCACGAAGTAGCGCAGGTGACGCAATTCGATCTGGCGCATGCCGCATCCATTCAGGTTCATTGATATACCTGTGGAGCATATCAAATGCCATTCGATGGTATTGGAAAGCATGGCAGGCGTGCCGTACGATGACCGCCATCGCCGCTCGCCGTTGCACGCCGCGTGCGTTCCCCCCGTTCCCATTGGTCCCGCCCCATGCCGCTTCATATCCCGACCCCTTATCTCCGCTCGCCAATCGCCTCCCGCCGGCTCGGCAGGAACATCCGGCTGAAGCTCGATGCGCTGCAGCCGTCGGGCTCGTTCAAGCTGCGCGGCATCGGCGCCGTCTGCGAAGCGCGGCACGCGGCCGGCGCGCGGCGGTTCGTATCGTCGTCGGGCGGCAACGCGGGCATCGCGGTCGCGTATTGCGGCCGCGAACTCGGCGTGCCGGTGCTCGTCGTCGTACCGGAAAGCGCGTCGGCCCGCGCACGCGAGCTGATCCGCGTCGAGGGCGCCGAGTTCGTCGTGCACGGGGCGAGTTGGGCCGAGGCGAATGCGTTCGCGCAGGCGGCGCTCGGCGAGCATGACGCGTTCGTGCATCCGTTCGACGATCGCGTGCTGTGGCAGGGCCACGCGACGATGATCGACGAGATGGCGGCGGCCGGCCCGAAGCCCGACGCGATCGTGGTCGCGGTGGGCGGCGGCGGGCTGCTGTGCGGCGTGCTCGAAGGGCTGGCGCGCAACGGCTGGCACGACGTGCCGGTGGTCGCGGCCGAAACGGAAGGCGCCGACTGCTATGCGCGCTCGCTCGCGCAGGGGCATGCGGTCGAATTGCCGGCGATCACGAGCATCGCGACGTCGCTCGGCGCGAAGCGGCCGTGCGACGCGGCGGTCGAATGGGCGGCGCGACACGCGATTCACCCGGTCGTCGTGTCCGATGCCGAGGCGGTGGCCGCATCGCTGCGTTTCCTCGACGAGCACCGGATCGTCGTCGAGCCCGCGTGCGGTGCCGCGCTGGCCGCGCTCGAGCGGCCGGTGGCCGTGCTGGCGGCGGCGAAGGAGATCGCCGTGATCGTCTGCGGCGGCGTGACGGCGACCGTCGAGCAGATGCAGGCGTTGCGTTCGACGTTGCGGTAGGTGGGGCGGTCGGCGCCAGGCGGTTTGTCATGGGACGGCCGGATGGTGGTCGACGACGAATATCTCTGCGATCGTCTGCGATGACGCGACGGCCACCGTCGAGCCGATGCAGACGCTGCGTGCGGCGATGCAGAAGGCGAGAGAGGCCGGCGGCAAGCAGGTCTGTCGTGGGATGGCCGGATGGCGGTCGACGGCGGAGATCGCCGCGATCGTCTGCGGCGGCGTCACATTGAGCATCGAGCCGATGCAGACGCTGCGTGCGTGCGGCGATGCAGAAGGCAGGGCGGCAGGAACTAGCTGGCCTGTCGGATGACGGCCGGACGGCAGTCGATCCCGGCGGACGTCGGCATCGGCTGCGCATACCCCGTCGCGAAGCATCGAAGCAACGGACATGCAGCCCGAAGCGCAGAAATTCCCGTGATGAATGACGGAGAAGGGGGCGTATCGTCGCGCGGCGCCCGATGGAGCCGGGCGCGACGATACGGACGCCCGGGGTCAGTGCACGGCCGGTGCGCTCGCGCCGGACGGTGCGGACGACGCGACGGGGTTGGCGGCGGCAGGCGCGGGCGATGCGCTCGGGGGCGCCGATGCCGATACGGGGGCGGAAGCGGTGGACGCAGGCGCCGGTGCGACCGGTGTCAGTGTTGCAGCGGCCGGTGCCGAAGCGGCGGGTGACGATGCCGGACCGGAAGCGGATGCAGGCGCGGAAGCCGGCACGGGAGCCGAAACGGGCGCGGATGCCGGCCCGGACGCCGGTGCGGGCATCGACGGCGCGGCCGCTGCAGGCGTCCCACCCGAAGCCGACCCCGACCCCGCACCCGACGCCGCCACCGGCGCGGCAGCCCGCATCGCCGCCGGCGCAACCACGGCCGACGCGGCGGCCGGCACGGCGTTCGCCCCCGACTCGGGCGCGACCGCCGGCAACGAAAGCGGCACCGGCGCCGCGGGCGGCGTCGGCACGACCGGGGTCGTCATCTTCATCGGCTCGCCTTGCGGCGTCGGCGCGGGTTCGGGCAGCGGCGCGACGGGTTCCTTCTCGGCGGCCTTGACGGTCGCGCGGTCGCGGCGGGCCGGGTCGATCTTCAGGAAATGCTCGACGAGATTGAAGAAGCGCTCATAGAACACGCCGGCGGGAATCGTCTCGCTGGCGGTCTTGACCAGCGCATCGTCGCTCGACCCGATCGGCAGCGACAGCGAGCCGAACACGCTCAACCCCACGCTGGCCGACGTATTCGACTTCTTCAGCGTGTAGCGATCCTGCACCGCGTTCACGTACGCGATGCTCGACGTGCCGTCCGCGTTCGCGTCCGCGCACACGACGTGAAACTCGATCACGACGTGCATGTCGTTGTTCGGCTGGAAATTCTTGCTGCCGTCGACCGCATCGTTGCGCGACGACGACACCACATAGCCCTGGCTCAGCAGCGCGCGCCGCGCGGCCTCGCAGGCCGCGTCGGATTTCGAGTGGAACGTGTGCGCGTACGGGCTGCTGGTCGCGTCGAACTGTTCCTGCTGGTAGATCGGCTTGGGCGGCGACGAGCACGCCGCCAGCACGGTCGCGGCCGCGAGCGCGCACGAAACGGAAAACAGGCGAAATCGGTTGTGCATGGCGTCTTTCAGAAGGCTTGGCGAGAGGCCGCGCAACGGCGGTGCCTGGATGAAGCGCGCGGCAATCTCGTAAGGCCGGGGCGTCATTATAGTTTCGTTTGATGTCGCGCTCGCTTCAGTCGGCCGACGCGCCGCGTGCCGCGGCCAGCAATTGCGACGTCAGCGGATGGTGTTCGCCGCGCCGCGAGCGGATCGCGTGGATCTCCTCGGTCACGTCGCCGGCACGCCCGAGCCGCCGCAATCCGCGCAGCAGCGACGCGTCGTTCGCGCCGAGTTCGCTCAGCGGGAACACGCCGAGGCCGCGCGCGGCGAACACGGCCATCAGCGCGCTGTCCTCGAATTCGCCGGCCACGCGCGGCACGATCCGTTCACCCTCCAGCCACCGGTCGAGGCGCGCGCGCAGCGCCGAATGGGCGGTCGGCAACAGCACGGGCAGGTCGGCGAGGCACGCCGGAAAGTGCTGCCGCGCGGCCGGCGTGACGAGCGCCGCGGAGCCATACCAGTCGACCGGCGACGCGACGAGCCGCTCGCTCGTCACCCGCAGGTTCGAGCCGGACGGCGCGCCCTGGCCGGCCAGCACCAGATCGAGATGATGCAGCGCCAGCTCCGCGAGCAGCGCATCGTGCTCGCCTTCATGGCACAGCAGCCGCAGCGTGGGGGTAGCCAGCACGGGGGCCAGGATCGCGTGCGCGGCGAGCTTGGAGATGCCGTCCGCGAGGCCGACCGCGAGCCGCACGGTCGGCTGGCTGGCCGCCGCGCGCACTTCGTCGGGAATCAGCCGGCCCATCTCGAAGATCGCCTCCGCGCGCGCAAACGCGGCCTGGCCGGCGTCGGTCATCGTGACGCCGCGCCCGGCCGGGCGCAATAACTGGTGCCCGAGCGCTTTTTCGAGCTCGCGCACCTGCGCGCTGATGGTCTGCACGGCCATGTCGAGCCGCGCGGCCGCGCGCGCGAAGCCGCCTTCCTTCACGACGACCCAGAAGTAGTACAGATGTCGGAAATTGAGCATCGGATCGATATTTCGGAAAAACCGAACCAAAAATCAGATTCTCTCTGATTTTTTAGAAGTTCGGGGCGGCCTATGATCGGGCTTTCCACTTTCGTATCGGCCCATTTCATGGACTACCTGCTGACGCTTGCCGTTGACCCCGCCGTCTGGGCGGCGCTCCTGACGCTCGTCGTGATGGAAGTCGTGCTCGGCATCGACAACCTGATCTTCATCTCGATCCTCAGCAACAAGCTGCCCGAGGCGCAGCGCGCCCGCACGCAGCGCCTCGGCATCGCGCTCGCGCTGGTGATGCGCCTCGCGTTGCTCGGCAGCGTCGCATGGATCGCGAGCCTCACCGAGCCCGTGTTCACGCTGTTCGACCATGCGTTCTCGTGGCGTGACCTGATCCTGCTGTCGGGCGGCCTGTTCCTCGTGTGGAAGGCGACCACCGAGATCCATCACCACGTGTCGCGCGACGGTGAAGGCGCGGGCGGTTCGGGCGGGGCGGTCGGCCTGACGATGTGGGCCGCGATCGGCCAGATCGTGATGCTCGACATCGTGTTCTCGATCGACAGCATCGTGACCGCGATCGGCATGACCGAGCACGTGCCGATCATGTTCGTCGCGGTGATCGTCGCCGTCGCCGTGATGCTGTTCGCTGCACAGCCGCTCGCGCGCTTCATCGACCGCAACCCGACCATCGTGATGCTCGCGCTGTCGTTCCTGGTCGTGATCGGCATGACGCTGATCGCCGAAGGTTTCGGTTCGCATGTGCCGAAGGGCTACATCTACGCGGCAATGGCGTTCTCGGCCTTCGTCGAAGGGATGAACATGCTGGCGCGGCGCGCGAAGGCGAAGCGCTCGGCGCCGACGGATGGCCACTGAGCCGGCGCGCGTGACCTGGCTGCTGCTGCAGCGGCCGGCGTCACGCGCGTCATATGGAGTCCGGATGAAATTCGCACGGAAAGGAGAAGCGCGATGAAATGCCCAGTCTGCAAGACGCCCGACCTGCTGATGGCCGAGCGCCAGTCGATCGAGATCGACTACTGTCCGACCTGCCGCGGCGTGTGGCTCGATCGCGGCGAACTCGACAAGCTGATCGCGCGCGAGGCCGGCGATGCGCCAGCGCGCCGCGATGAAGCCGCCGTGCGGCGCGATGCGCAAGCACCGCGCGGCCACGATGGCGGCTGGGGCCGCGACGCTCCCTCGCACGACGATCGCTACAAGCACGATAGCCAGCGTCGGAAGAAATCGGTGTTCGACCTGTTCGACTTCGACTGATCGCACCGCACGTCGTAAAAGAAAGCCCCGCCGGGCGCGTACCCGGCGGGGCTTCTTCATGCGTGCGGGATAACGGCACGCACCAATGCTTACGCGTTGCCGGCCGTCACGTCGATGCGGCGCGGACGCATTTCCTCGCGGCGCGGAATCGTCAGCGTCAGCACGCCGTCGCGCAGGCTCGCGTCGATCTTCGACGTATCGAGATCCGGGCTCAGAACGAAGCTGCGCGCATAGCGCGTCGCACGGATTTCGGCGTGTCGCACGCGCAGGTCGGCCGGCGTCTCGAGACGCGTGTCGGCTTCGATCGTCAGCGTGTTGTCGTGCACCTTCACGTCGAGGTTCTCGCGCGGCACGCCGGGCAGGTCGGCCCGCAGCGTGACGCCGAGATGATTCTCGACGATGTCGACGGCCGGCGTGATCGCGGGACGGCGGGCCGCTTCGGCGGCAGCGGGGTGGACGGTGTTGGTCTGACGCTCGGCCAGGGTCGGGTTCGCATTCATGTCGGTATCCTGACTATTATTGAACGGTGATCGCACGCGGCTTCGATGCCTCGCGCCGGCCGACGCGAATCAGCAGGCAGCCGTTTTCGTAGCGGGCGCTGACCTGGTCGGGGTCCGCATCCCGCGGCAGCTCGACGACACGGCGGAATGCGCCGTGAAAGCGTTCCTGCGCATAGGTGCGCAGATCGGCGCCTTCGCCGCGCGGCGCCGGCTTGCGCTCGCCGCTGATCGTCAGCAGGTCCTTGTCGATCGACACGTCGAAATCGGCCGCGGCCATGCCGGGTGCGAACGCGACGATCTCGATCGTGCCGTCGGTGGCGCCGACGTTGAGCGCCGGAAAGGCGCCGGGCCGTACCGCGCGAATGCCGGCCGGACGATCGCCGAGCAGGTTGGCCACTTGCCGCTGCACGCGGGCGAATTCGTCGAACAGGTCGCTGCCGAAATGGATACCGCTCATGTTGGTCCTCCTGAACAGGGAACGCGGGAGACGTGACGGCGCGACGCCTGCGGCGGGCGCGTCGTGGAAGCTCCACTGGGTCGAAACGGGGGCGGTGCGCTGCATGTTGCACTGCCCGACGACGCGTAATTAGTGGCAGCTGAAGCGCATTTCAAGAGGGAATCTGCAATCTGCGTCAATGCAGGCCCGCGCGATTCGATGCGACAATCGCCGCGATGTTTTTGCAGACCAACGACACGGGACAATCATGGACATTCGACGCATCGCGATCGTCGGCGCCGGCGTGATCGGCGCGAGCTGGGCCGCCTTCTATCTGACGCAAGGCTTCGACGTCGTCGCGACCGATCCGGCGCCGCACGCCGACACGCGGTTGCGCGACGCGCTGGCTGCGTTTCTCGGCGACCGGGCCGCCGAACTTTCCGCGCGGCT
Source organism: Burkholderia sp. AU27893 (assembly GCF_002223205.1). NCBI lineage: Bacteria > Pseudomonadati > Pseudomonadota > Betaproteobacteria > Burkholderiales > Burkholderiaceae > Burkholderia > Burkholderia sp. AU27893. The sequence continues at coordinate 1,505,138 of NZ_NKFD01000001.1, forward strand.
GTCGTTCGACGCCGATCTCGTGCGTGCGCTCGACGGCGTCGACTTCGTGCAGGAGAATGGTCCGGAACGGCTCGACCTCAAGCGCGCGCTGTACCGGCAGATGGACGACGTGCTGCCTGCGCACGTGCCGATCGCGTCGAGCTCATCGGGCCTGAAGATGTCGGACATCCAGACCGCGTGCGACAAGCATCCGGAGCGTTGCCTGATCGCGCATCCGTTCAATCCGCCGCACCTGATTCCGCTCGTCGAGCTGGTCGGCGGCGATGCCACCAGCCAGGAGGTGATCGCGCGCGTGAAGGCTTTCTACGACGCGCTCGGCAAGCAGACGATCGTCCTCAACAAGGAAATGACCGGCCACGTCGCGAACCGGCTCGCGGCCGCGCTGTTCCGCGAGGTGTATCACCTCGTCGGCGAAGGCGTGGTGAGCGTCGCCGATGCGGACAAGGCCGTCGCGTGGGGGCCCGGCCTGCGCTGGGGGCTGATGGGGCAATGCCTGACCTATCACCTCGGCGGCGGCGCGGGCGGGATCGCGCACTTTCTCGAACACCTGTCGGGGCCGATCACGAGCTGGTGGGACGATCTCGGCACGCCTTCGTTCGATCCGGACGTCGATCGCAAGCTGAACGATGAATTGCGCGCGATCCAGGGCGAGCGCTCGATGCAGGAACTGGCGGCCGAACGCGACCGCCTGCTCGTCGAGCTGATCGACGCGCGGCGCCGCAGCTTCCTGCCGTGACCGCGCCGCGGCGTCGCGTCCGGGCCGCGGCCGGCTACTGCTGCGCGGCGGTTTGCGGTGCCTGCGGCGTCTGTGCGAGCCATGCCGGGCTCGCGGCCTGCACGAGTTCGCGGTTGCGCGCGCGGGTCGCGGCGTTCGGCGGGTAGTTGCCGTCGTTCGTCGGCAGTTCGCCGTCGAGATAGGCCTGCTTGAGTTGTGCAACGACTTCCGCGCGGGTCAGCCCCTGCGCGGGCGCCGCGGTATCGGACGTCTGGGCAAAGGCGGGGGGCAGCAGGGCGGCAGCGGCGGTCGCGACGGCGAATCGCAAGAATTTCATGGCGTGCTCCGATCAAGGGGACGGGACACCGGATGCGCGCGGCGGCTGGCCGTGCGTTCCGATGGGTCCCATTGTCGCGAGCGGGTGCTGCGTGGACGATGACGCGTTCCGGGCAAAGCTGTCAGGTGCGGGTGCGGGTGCGCTTGCGTGCGGCGCGCCTGGTACGGTTACAACTCCGACGCCGCCGTGATCAGCGTCGCTTCGAGTGCAAGCGTCGAACGCGATGCAGCCGCCGGCCGGTCGATCACGTATTCGAGTTCGCCGAGTTCAGGTAGCCCCGCGTCGAGCCGCGCGAGCCCGGCCGGAATCACGTAGCCGGCGAATGCGCTGACGCCGAGCCCCGCGCTCGCGGCCGCGCGCAGCACTGCGATGCTGCTGCTCACGACGGCGATCCGGTACGGCCGCCCGACGGCCTCGAGCGATTCGAGCACGCGGCGGCGCGACACGCTCGGCTCCGGATGCATCGCGAGCGGCAGCACGGCCTCGTGGCCGGTGATCCGCGAATCGGGGCCGGTGCACCAGTACAGCGGTTCGCTGCGGATCACGCGGCCGCGCCGGCTGCCGGCGATGCGCTTCGCGAACACGAGATCGTGCCGCCCTTCGTCGAGCGCGTCGAACAGGTCGCCCGACAGCCCGGTCGAGATCGCGAGCTCGACTTCCGGATTGCGCTGCACGAAGCTCGCGAGCGCGGCCGTCAGGTGCGCCGACGCGAAATCCTCCGACATCGCGAGCCGCACCTTGCCCGACAGCGGCGGCCCGCACACCGACGTGACGGCCTCGTCCATCAGTTCGAGAATGCGCACCGCGTAGCGGAACAGCGCATCGCCGTGCTGCGACAGGTGCACGTTGCGCGTGTCGCGCTCGAACAGCGGCCGGTCGAGCAGCTCCTCGAGGCGGCGGATATGCTGGCTGACGGTCGACTGCGACAGGCTCACGCGCTCGGACGCGGCGGTGAAGCTGCCGGACTGGGCGACGGCGACGAAGCTGCGCAGCAGCTCGGGCGGTAACGGACGCATTGCTAAATCCACTGAATCAGTTTCGACAACTTCATAAATGGCCGGATATTGCGGCGCTAGTATCGGATCACGCCCCGGTGCGGCCCGCAACGGGGCGCACCGGACGCGTAGCCCGCGTCGGGCCGGCGGCTGCTTCATTCAGTCTACGGCATCCGGCGTCCGGCCCGAAACCGCATCATCCCATCGACCGCCCGAGAACGTGCCCGCATGACGGGCCGCCGGGCCGCGGCGCACCGCCGCAGGAGACACGCCCGGCATGGGATCGGCGGGCAAGATTCGGCTCCTGCTGGCGGCCATGCGCCCGTCACGAAGAGACTGGAGACGACTCATGATCATCTACGGAACCGCGCTGCTGGCGTTCTGCCACCTGGCCGGACTGTTCCTCGGCGACCTGCTCGGCAGTGCAATCGGCGTGAAGACCAACGTCGGCGGCGTCGGCATCGCGATGCTGCTGCTGATCTGCCTGCGCCTCTGGCTGCACCGCCGCGGCTGGCTGCCGAAGGAGACCGAGGCCGGCGTCGGTTTCTGGGGCGCGATGTACATCCCCGTCGTCGTCGCGATGGCCGCGAACCAGAACGTCGTCGCCGCGCTGAAGGGCGGCCCGGTCGCGCTGCTGGCGGCCGTCGGCGCGGTCGCGATCTGCGCATGCTGCATCGCGGTACTCGTGCGCACCGGGCGCGACGACACGGCCTTCGCGGGCGTGCCGCAGTTCGAAGAACAGTAACGGAGGCCGCCATGCTGCAGATGCTCGAAAAAACCGTCGCCCACAACGGGCTCGTCGCGTCGTTCGCGCTGGTCGGCCTGATCATGTGGCTGTCGTCGATCGCGTCGCGCAAGCTCACGTTCGGCCGCGTGCACGGCTCGGCGATCGCGATCGTGATCGGTCTCGTGCTGGCCTATGTCGGCGGCGCATTCACCGGCGGCGAGAAGGGGCTGGCCGACGTCAAGCTGTTCGCCGGCATCGGCCTGATGGGCGGCGCGATGCTGCGCGATTTCGCGATCGTCGCGACCGCGTTCGAAGTGCAGCCCGCCGAGGCGCGCAAGGCCGGGCTCGTCGGTGTCGTGTCGCTGCTGCTCGGCACCGTGCTGCCGTTCATCGTCGGCGCGTGCATCGCGCGCGCCTTCGGCTATACCGACGCGGTCAGCATGACGACGATCGGCGCGGGCGCCGTCACCTACATCGTCGGCCCCGTCACGGGCGCGGCGATCGGTGCAAGCTCCGACGTGATCGCACTCAGCATCGCGACGGGGCTGGTCAAGGCGATCATCGTGATGGTCGGCACGCCGGTCGCGGCCAACTTCATGGGCCTGAAGACGCCGCGCTCCGCGATGATCTTCGGCGGCCTGGCCGGCACCGTCAGCGGCGTGAGCGCGGGGCTCGCTGCAACTGACCGACGGCTCGTGCCGTATGGCGCGCTCGTCGCGACGTTCCATACCGGCGTGGGTTGCCTGCTCGGCCCGTCGCTGCTGTTCTTCACGACGCGCGCGCTGGTCGGCGCGTAGGCCCCACGATGGGCGGCCCGTGCGCGGGCCGCATCCATCGCCGCGTCCTCTGAGTCGCATTCGTCAACATCATCAATCGGCGGCGGCGCCAGGCTTAGAATGCCGCTGAACCATCGAAGCGGAGAACTGTTCATGACCGGATGGAATCACGCGCGGCAGGCGCGCGATGCACGCCTCGCGGCCGGCGCGGCTTACGCGCAGGGCAAGCGGGTCGATGCGCGCGACACCGTGGCGTTGCTCGAAGCGGTGCTGCGGCCCGGCGATCGCGTGTGCCTCGAAGGCGACAACCAGAAGCAGGCCGACCTGCTCGCCACCGCGCTGGCCGACGTCGACAGCGCGAAGATCCACGACCTGCACATGGTGCAGTCGGGCGTCGTGCTGCCCGAGCATCTCGACGTGTTCGAGCGCGGCATCGCGAAGCGTCTCGACTTCGCGTATTCGGGCCCGCAGTCGCAGCGCATCGCGAAGCTGCTGTTCGGCGGCAAGATCGCGCTCGGCGCGGTGCACACCTATCTCGAGCTGTTCGCGCGTTACTTCATCGACCTCACGCCGCAGGTCGCGCTGATCGCCGCGGTCAGCGCCGATCGCGACGGCAATCTCTACACCGGCCCGAACACCGAAGACACGCCGACCGTCGTCGAAGCCACGGCATTCAAGGACGGCATCGTGATCGCGCAGGTCGACCGCATCGTCGACAAGGTGCCGCGCGTCGACATCCCCGGCGATCGCGTGCACTTCGTCGTCGAGGCCGGCCGGCCGTTCTACGTCGAGCCGCTGTTCACGCGCGATCCGGCGGCGATCACCGAAACGCAGATCCTCACCGCGATGCTCGCGATCAAGGGCATCTACGCGCCGTACGGCATCAAGCGCCTGAACCACGGGATCGGCTTCAACACGGCCGCGATCGAGCTGCTGCTGCCGACCTACGGCGAGAAGCTCGGGCTGAAGGGCAAGGTCTGCTCGCACTGGGCGCTCAACCCGCACCCGACGCTGATTCCCGCGATCGAGTCGGGCTGGGTCGAGCAGATCCACTGTTTCGGCTCGGAAGTCGGGATGGACGACTACATTCGCGCGCGCTCCGACATCTGGTTCACGGGCCCCGACGGGTCGCTGCGCTCGAACCGCGCGTTCTGCCAGACCGCGGGCCTCTATGCGTGCGACATGTTCATCGGCTCGACGCTGCAGATCGACCTGTCTGGCCATTCGTCGACGGTCACGGCCGAGCGCATCGCCGGTTTCGGCGGCGCGCCGAACATGGGCAGCGACGCGCGCGGCCGGCGCCATCCGAGCGAGCCGTGGCTGAAGGCCGGAGCGGAGGCCGACCCCGACACGCCGGCGGCGCTCAGGCGCGGCCGCAAGCTCGTCGTGCAGATCGGCGAGACGTTCGGCGACAAGAACGTGCCGATGTTCGTCGAGAAGCTCGACGCGCTGAAGCTCGCCGACAAGCTGCAGCTCGATCTCGCGCCGATCATGGTCTACGGCGACGACGTCACGCACATCGTCACCGAGGAAGGGATCGCGAACCTGCTGATGTGCCGCGACAAGGACGAACGCGAGCACGCGATCCGCGGCGTCGCCGGCTATACGGAAGTCGGCCGCGGCCGCGACCGGAGGATGGTCGAGCGGCTGCGCGAACGCGGCGTGATCCGTCGCCCGGAAGATCTCGGCATCGATCCGCTCGACGCCGACCGCCGCTGGCTCGCCGCGCGTTCGATCAAGGATCTCGTGCACTGGTCGGGCGGCCTGTATGCGCCGCCGGCCCGGTTCCGCAACTGGTAAGGACAACGGCATGGAACAGTTGAACTATCGCTTCACCGCGCGCGAGCGCGCAAAGGGCGAGCAGGCCGCGGCGCTCGTCGGCGTGGTGGCGTCCGGCAATCTCGAAGTGCTCGTCGAGCGCGTGCTGCCGGACAACGAATGCGAGATCGACATCCGCACGGCGGCGGTCGGGTTCGGCGCGGTGTGGCAGGCCGTCGTCGCGGATTTCGTCGAGCGGCGCACGCCGGGCGGCCTGAAGCTGTCGATCAACGACGGCGGCGCGCGGCCCGACATGGTGTCGCTGCGGCTCGCGCAAGCCGTGCGGGCGATCGAGGGGGATGCATGATGAACGACGCGATCCACGATACGCACGATACGCCCGCGTTCGTCGCGAATGCCGCGAGCTGGTACGAAGCATCGGCGCGGCAGCGCATCGACGGGCTGCTCGACGCCGGCAGTTTCAGCGAATTCCTCGGCCCGGCCGAGCGCGTGACCAGCCCGCACCTGCCGCTGTTCGACCTGCCGCAGCAATTCGACGACGGGATGGTGGTCGGCCACGGCCGGCTCGACGGCCAGCCGGTGTTCGTCGCCGCGCAGGAAGGCCGCTTCATGGGCGGCGCGTTCGGCGAAGTGCATGGCGCGAAGCTCACCGGGCTGCTGCGGGCCGCGCGCGACACCGGCAAGCCGGTGCTGATCCTGTTCGATACGGGCGGCGTGCGGCTGCAGGAGGCGAACGCGGGCGAACTCGCGATCGCCGAGATCATGCGCGCACTCGTCGAAGCGCGCGTGGCCGGCGTGCCGGTGATCGGGCTGATCGGCGGGCGCGCGGGCTGCTATGGCGGCGGCGGGTTGCTCGCCGCGTGCTGCTCGGCGCTCGCGGTATCGGAGCAGGGCCGCATCAGCGTGTCGGGCCCCGAAGTGATCGAGACCAATCGCGGCGTCGAGGAATTCGATGCGAAGGACCGCGCGCTGATCTGGCGCACGATGGGCGGCAAGCACCGACGGCTGATCGGCGGCGCGGATCGCTACGTGGCCGACACGCCCGCTGCGTTCCGCGCGGCGGCGCTCGCGCTGATCGGCCGTGCGCCGACGTTCGATGCGGCGATGCTGCGCGCGGAGCAGGCCCGCCTCGAAGCGCGGGTCGAACGGTTCGGCGCGTGCAAGGATGCGCTCGACGTGTGGCGTGCGCTGGGTGCATCGGCGCCGGAAGCGATCCCGGGGATGCCCGACGAAGCCTTCGCCGCGCTCGCGGACCAACTGCAGGAGAGCCCGCATGACGCTCGATGAAGTTCTGAATTCACTGTTCCCGCAAGGCCACTCGATCGCCCGTCACGGCGGCCTGCTGACTGGCCACGCGGAACTGGCCGGCACGCGCGTCGACGTGATCGGCGTTGCCGACCGTCTGCCGTTCGGCATCGACGAGGCGCTGACGCTCGCGTCGCACGTGCTCGACACGATCGAACGTGGTGGCGACACGCCGATCCTCGTGCTGGTCGACAGCGACAGCCAGCGGATGAGCAAGCGCGACGAACTGCTCGGCCTGAACGAAGGGCTGTCGCATCTCGCGAAGTGCCTGATGCACGCGGATCTCGCCGGGCACCGGACGATCGGCGTGCTGTATGGCCACACGGCCGCCGGTGCGTTCATCGCGACCGCGCTCGCGACCCGCACGCTGCTCGCGGTGCCGGGCGCGGAGCCGGAGGTGATGGACCTGCCGTCGATGTCGCGCGTGACCAAGCTGTCGATCGACGTGCTGAAGGAGATGTCGCGCTCGACGCCGGTGTTCGCGCCGGGGCTCGACAATCTCGTGAAGATGGGCGCCGTCGACGCCGTGCTCGATCCGGCCCGCGCGCTCGACGCGCAGGTCGGCGAATGGTTCGGCAAGCCGGCCGACCGCGTCGACCGGCGTGCGTCACGCGGCCGGCCGGTTGCCGCCGATGTCGCCCGGCGCGTCGAGGCACTCGCGCGTGCCGCACGTTGAGCTGCCGCTGCGCCGCCACACGCTCGTCACGCTGACGGCGGCGGGGTGGGGCGCGGCATTCGCGCGCGATCCCGCGCTCGCGGCCGATCCGCTCGTGCGCGCGTGGGCCGAACGCGGCTGGCCGCTGATCGTGCGCCGCGCGTCGCCCGACGAGGCCGATGCCGGCCGCGTGCCGCTCGGCCTGCCGCTGCCGCCTTCCGCGGGCAAGCGGCGCATCGCGCTGAACGCGGCGGCCGACGCGCTCGCGACGGTCGGCCCGCTACCGGCGTTGTCCGACGTGCTCGCCGCCGCGCCCAACGCATGGCGCACGGCGTTGCGCGAACTCGATGCGCTCGGTGAGCGTTGCGGCGTGCAGGGCCGCGTGTTCGGCAGCCTCGCGTGGCAGGCACTGACGGGCGAACGTTACCTGGGGGCGTCGTCCGATCTCGACGTCGTGTTCCCGCTGCCGGACCCTGCGTCGCGCGCGCCGCTGCTCGACGGCCTTGCGGCGATCGACGCGCGCGCGCCGATGCGCATCGACGGCGAACTGCTGCGCGACGACGGCGCCGGCGTCAACTGGCGCGAACTGCACGCGCGGCAGCCTGAAGTCGCGGTCAAGACCGCGATCACCGTCGAACTGATGCCGGCCGACGCGTTCCTCGGAGGGGCACGATGAGCGCATGGGCTGCCTGCCGCGTACCGGCGCCGTCCGAAGCCGAGCGCATCGCCGACCTGGCCGAGCGCAGCCTCGTGCTGGAAATCGAGACCTATCCGAAGCCGGGGCTCGTCAGCCACGTCGACACCGGCAGCCACACCGACATGGATGCCGCGACGTTCGCCCGCAGCGCCGCCGTGCTGCGGCCGTACTTCGCCGAGTTGGCCGACGCGGGCGCACGCGATGCGGACATGGCCGTGCTGCGCAAGATCGGCCTGCGTGCCGAGCACGCGATGCTCGCCGCGACCGGTGGCGTCAACACGCATCGCGGCGCAATTTTCGGGCTCGGGCTGCTGTGTGCGGCTGCCGGTCGGCGCGCGATGCCGGGAACGATGCCGGCAGGAATGACGCTCGGTGCGTTCGTCTCCCGCCGCTGGGGAGCCGATATCCTCGGCGGCCCGCGCTTGCCCGACAGCCACGGCGAACGCGCGAGCCGCCGCTACGGCGTCGGCGGCGCACGTCGCGAGGCGGCCGACGGTTTCACGACCGTCTATGCGGTCGGGCTGCCCGCGCTGCGTCGCGCGCAGCGTGACCTGCCGGGCGACCCGGAAGCCGCGCGCGTCGATGCATGCTTCGCGCTGATCGCCGCGCTCGACGATACGAACCTGCTGCACCGGGGCGGGCAGGCCGGCCTCGCGTTCGCGCGGGCGACCGCACGTGCGTTCGTGGCACGGGGCGGCGTGCGGGCGCGTGACTGGCGGCCGCGCGCGGCCGCTGCCCATCGTGCGTTCGTGGCGCGGCGGCTGAGCCCGGGCGGTGCCGCCGACCTGCTCGCGATGAGCGTCTTCGTCGATGCGCTCGAAGTTGACGAGGGCGCGCGATGACGCTGGCCATCCTCTGTTCGGGGCAGGGCGCGCAGCGCGCCGACATGTTCGACCTGACCGGCGCCGCGCCGCAGGCCGACGCGCTGTTTGCGCACGCTGGCCGGCTCCTCGGCGACGATCCGCGCGCGTGGGTCCGGCAGGCCGGGCCGGACGCGTTGCGCGAGAACCGTGCCGCGCAGATTCTCTGCACGGTCCAGGCGCTCGCCGCCGCCGCGCTGCTGGACGCGGTGTGGCCGCGCCGGCGCTGCGTCGCCGGCTACAGCGTCGGCGAAGTCGCGTCGTGGAGCGTTGCCGGGATGATCGAGCCGGACGCCGCGCTCGACCTGGCCGATGCGCGTGCGCGCGCGATGGATGCCGCGAGCGGCGGCGACGAGCGGATGGTGTTCGTACGCGGCTTGGCGCGCGCGCAACTCGCACGATTGTGCGACGGCCGCGACGCGGCGATCGCGATCGCGAATCCCGGCGACGCGTTCGTGGTCGCGGGGCGGCAGGCCGATGTCGACGCGGTGGCCGACGAGGCGTCGCGCGCCGGCGTGCTGCGCGTCGCGCCCGTCTGCGTGCGGATCGCATCGCACACGCGCCGGCTCGCCGCGGCCGTGCCGGTGTTTCGCACGTCGCTCGCCGCGACTCACGTACGGCGGCCGCTGCCCGGCACGCGGCTGTTTTCGGGGATCGATGGCGCATCGGTGCTGGACGTCGACGCCGGCCTCGACAAGCTTGCGCGGCAGATCGCGGAGCCGGTCGAGTGGGCGGCCTGTCTGGCCGCGTGCGTGGAGGCCGGTGCGACCGCGTTCCTCGAACTCGGTCCCGGCCGCGCGCTGGCCGAGATGGCAGGGGGGGCCTATCCGGCGCTGCCGGCGCGCAGTCTCGCGGATTTCCGTTCCGTCGACGGCGTGGCGAGCTGGCTCTCGCGCGTCGCGACGGGCTGATCGGTCGCATGAAAGACGGGCGCTAACCTGTTCGCCGGAGACCGGTTTTGCGCTGTGTGTTGCGCCGGCGCAGCAGCCTCTCAGGTGGGGCTTGCCACGCGAATTGGCATCGCTAAAATGGCGCCCGCCATGAGACCAGCCGCCTTCCTTCTCGCCGCGCTTTGCTGCGCGGCGAGCGCCCACGCCGCCCAGATTCCGTCCGATGCCGCATCGGTCGGCACATACTTTTCGTATGACAATGCAGCGGCCGACGCGACCGTCGACCTGATCGGGCAGGCGCAGCGCCGCGTGCTGCTGGCCGGCTACACGCACGTGCCGCCGGCGGTCGCGAGCGCGCTGCGCGCGGCCCGTGCGCGCGGGGTCGAGGTGCGTGTCGTGCTCGTGCGTTCGCCGCGCGCGGGCAGATACAGCGGCGCGGGCTATCTGAAATCTTCCGGCATCGACGTGGCGATCGATTCGCGGCACGGCGATCCCGCCCCGCGTTTCGTGATCGTCGACGACAGCGTCGCGCTGACCACGCTGTCCGAAGGCGCGGCCGCCCATGCGGAAACGGTGAACGTGTTCCAGCGTGCGCCGGAGCTCGCGCAATCCTATGCCCAGTCGTTCTGGCGGCTGTACCGGCAGGCCGGCGGCCTCTGACCTTTTCCGTCGGCCCGCGCGGGCCGGTGTGACCCTGCTTGCATCGGCGCGACCGATGAACCATGCTCGTTGACAGGCGCCGACGCGGGTTTCGCGCATCCGGCGCAACGGCAGGGAGTCGATCGTGTTCGAGTGTTTTGCCGATCGCGCCGATGCCGGCCGCCAGCTGGCCGGTGCATTGCGCGATTACGCGGGGCGTGGCGATGTCGTCGTGCTCGCGTTGCCGCGCGGCGGTGTACCCGTCGCCTATCCGGTCGCTTGTGCGCTGCATGCGCCGCTCGACGTGCTGGTCGTGCGCAAGCTCGGCGTGCCGTACGATCCCGAGCTCGCGATGGGCGCGATCGCGACGGGCGGGGCGATTCATCTGCAGCGTTCGGTGCTGCGTTCGATGAAGGTGTCCGACGCGCAGCTCGCCGACGTGATCGCGCGCGAGACGGCCGAACTGCATCGCCGTGAAGCGCTGTATCGCGGCGCCGAGCCGCCGCTGCCGGTCGAAGGGCGCATTGCGATCGTCGTCGACGACGGCGTCGCTACCGGCGCATCGATGCGCGTCGCGCTGCAGGCGTTACGCGAGCGTCATCCGGCGCGGATCATCGCGGCTGCACCGGTCGCGCCGGCGGGTACACGGCATGGGTTCGACGACCTGGCCGACGCGTTCGTCACCGTGACGCTGCCGCTGCCGTTTTTCGGGATCAGCCAGTTCTACGCGCGCTTCGAGCAGACGAGTGACGACGAGGTGCGCGCGTTGCTCGACGCGGCGCGGCGCTGATCCGGTGTCACGTCCGCCGGATGCGGCGCGGGCGAGGGCGGCGGGCTTCGGCCCACGCGAACACGCGCTGCAGCATCGGATGCACGTCCCCGTGCCAGCGTGCCCCCGTGAACAGCCCGTAGTGATCGCAGTCGTCGATGTCGATGCGAAAGCGCTCGTCGTCGGCGAGGCCGCTGCACAGGTCGAGCGCCGCGTGCGTCTGGCCGGCGCCCGTGACCTTGTCGCATGCGCCTTCGACGGTCAGCAGGACGAGGCCGCGCAACGCCGCCGGCTCGACGCGCCGGCCGCCCACGTCCCAGGTGCCGAGCGCCAGGCTCATGCGCTGGAACACGATGTCGACCGTATCGAGGAAATACTCGGCCGGCATGTCGAGCAGCGCCGTGTATTCGAGCAGCGCGCGCCGCGCGCCGGCGAGTCCGGTCATGTCGAAGCGCGACGCGGCCAGCGCGTACGCTTCGATCAGCGACAGGAAGCGCTGCGGGTACACGAGCGCGATCTCGCCCTGTTGCAGATAGGTGGGAAACACGTGGCGGCCGTGCCCCGCGAAGCCGGGCGGCACGACGTCGATCAGGTGGCGGCGGCACCAGGCGAGCGAATGGGCGGCAGCGGCGGTGCCGAGCGCACTCGGATTCCGGCGCGCGTCGAGCGGGCCGCCGATCAGCGTGACGCTCGCGGGCGACGGGAGACCGCGCGCCGCCCGCAGCGCGAGCGCGCCGAGCGCCGGCACGGTCGCCTGGCACACGGCGACGACATGCAGCGGCCGGTCGTCGTGTGCGAGTCCGTCGACGAAGCCGTCGAGCGTCGCGACGTACTCGTCGAGCCCGAAACGGCCCGACGCGAGCGGTACGTCGCGCGCATTGCGCCAGTCAGTCACGCAGACATCGCCGTCCGCGAGCAGCGTCTCGACGGTTTCCCGCATCATCACGGCCGCATGCCCGGCGAGCGGCGCGCACAGCAGCACCGTGCGCTGCGCGTCGGCCCGCGTGAAGCGCCGCAGGTCGCAGAACGGCGTGCGCGCGACGACGCGCTCGCCGAGCGCCGGCCATCCGATGTCGAAGTGCGGGGGCCCGTCCGGTGGCCCGAGCAGCGGCTCGAACAGGTCGTCGTAGCACGACGCCGCCGCCTGCGGCAGCGTGGCCGCGGGCCACGCGTCGAACGCATGCCGCGTCGCCGCGCGCCAGGCGCGCATCCATTCCCGCTGCTGCTCGACGAGGGCATACCACATGGCGAACCTTGGGGCGGAAGGTGGTGAACTTGCATTATGGTCACTGTGGCCGGACATCGTGAGTCCCGCGCGCGGCGGGTTGATGTGCATCAGGCGCACGGGCGCGAAGGCTGGCCGAGCACGGTCCGCTATTTCGGCAAACGCGGTCGCGGCGCCGGCCCCCGCTCGTTGCGGGCGGGAACGGGCCCGAGCCCTAGGCGATGCCGCGCGACGCTGCTACAGTCGTCGCTCCCATTCTTCTGAAGCGGAGCGTTCGCGATGAAGCTGATCGGCATGCTGGATTCCCCGTTCGTGCGTCGGGTCGCCATTTCGGCGAAACTGCTCGACCTCCCGTTCGAACACGAGTCGATCTCGGTGTTCCGTCATTTCGAGCAGTTCAGGGCGACCAACCCGGTCGTCAAGGCGCCGACGCTCGTGACCGACGACGGCGCGACGCTGCTCGATTCGTCATTGATCGTCGACTATCTCGATCATCGGGTCGCGCCCGAGCGGCGCTTGCTGCCCGATACCGCCGATGCGCGGCTGCGCGCGCTCGTGCCGGTCGGTTTCGCGCTGGCGGCCGCCGAGAAGACCGTGCAGGTCGTCTACGAGCAGGCGCTGCGTCCGGCCGACAAGCAGCATGCGCCGTGGCTCGAGCGCGTACTGAGCCAGATCGAGGGCGCATACGGCGCCCTGGAGCCGCTCGTCGCGGCCGCGAACGGCTGGTTCGGCGGCGCGCGCCTGCTGCAGTCCGACGTGACGGTCGCGGTCGCATGGCGCTTCACGCAGTTCATGGCGGCCGACTACCCGACGCTCGCGCGGATCGATCCGGCCCGTTATCCGGCACTGGCCGCGCATTCGGCGCGGGCGGAGGCGCTGCCGGCGTTCGTCGAAACACCGCTCGTCTAGGCGTCGCGGCGACAGGGAGGGGCCCCCGCGCCGCTGCCCGTCGCCCGCTCAGCCTTGTCAGGCATGCCGTTGTCGATTGTTCTCGGCGGCTGACAAGTGACTTCGCATTCGCGCTGTTTATCCGGATGCGGCCGGTCCCTAGAATCCACTCCATCGAATGACGCCTTGCCTGATGGAGCCGCAGATGAAAGCCCTGATCGAATCGAGCCTGTACCACCCGTCCCTCGTGTTGCCGCTTGCCGCGCTGACGCAGTTGATGGTCGAGCGCGATTTCAATCTCGGTCAGGTCGGGCTGATCGTCGCGGCACGCGGTGCGCAGGCCGCCGTGTCGCGCTCGCGAGCGCTGATTTTCTGCCGCCACTGCGAAGCGCAGGCATGAGCGCGCCGGCGTCGAATGGATGAAAAAAAGCCCGGCCGGCGCAAGCCGGTCGGGCGGATCGGGTTCGATCGGGCCCCGGCTTCGGCCGGGGCTTTTTCATGGGTGACGCTCAGGCGCGTGCCGGCGACCCGACACTGTAGATATCCGCTTCGTCGTCTTCGCGCATCTGGCGCACGAGCTGATGAGCTTCGCGGCGCGACGCGACGGCCGGCGGCGAGCCCTTGAGCGGCTGGCGCGCGGTTTCGGCGAGCGCGACGACCGACACGATGCCGATCACGGCGGCGCCCATCATGTAATACGCGGGCATCATCAGGTTGTGCGTGACGTCGACCAGCCAGGCGGTCACGAGCGGCGTCGTGCCGCCGAACAGCGACACCGACACGTTGAAGCCGATCGCGAGCGCGCCGTAGCGGATCTCGGTCGGGAACAGCGCCGGCAGCGCCGACGGCATCACGCCGGTAAAGCACGACAGCAGCACGCCGAGGATCAGCAGCCCGCCGAACACCGACGCCGTGGTGCCCGCATGGATCAGCATCATCGCCGGGATCGACAGCACGAGCAGGCCGACGCAGCCGGCGAGCATCACGGGCTTGCGGCCGACCTTGTCCGACAGGCGGCCGGCGGCGAGCGTGAGCGGCATCATCAGCACCATCACGATCAGCACGAGCACGAGGCTGTGCGATTCGTCGAAGTGCAGCGTCGACGACATGAAGCTCGGCAGGTACGACAGCACCATGTAGTCGGTCACGTTGAAGATCAGCACGAGGCCGACGCACAGCAGCAGGGCGCGCCAGTTGCGCATCAGCGTTTCGCGGAAGCGCGCCTTCGGCACGGCCTTGTCCTGCGCTTCGCGCTCTTCGGCCTGGCGCTTGAACGCGGGCGTTTCCTCGAGCTTCATCCGGATGTAGAGACCGATCAGGCCGAGCGGGCCGGCGATCAGGAACGGCACGCGCCAGCCCCACGACAGCAGCGCTTCCTGCGACAGCGACGCGGTGAGCAGCGCGACGACGCCCGCGCCCATCACGTAACCGATCAGCGTGCCGAACTCGAGGAAGCTGCCCATGAAGCCGCGGCGCTTGTCGGTCGAGAATTCGGCGATGAAGGTGGCGGCGCCGCCGTACTCGCCGCCGGTCGAGAAGCCCTGCACGAGGCGGGCGACGAGCAGCAGCACGGGCGCCATGATGCCGATCGACGCGTAGCTGGGGATCAGGCCGATCGCAAACGTGCCGACAGCCATCATGATCATCGTGGCGGCGAGCACGCGCTGGCGGCCGATGCGGTCGCCGAGCGGGCCGAACACCATGCCGCCGAGCGGACGCACGAGGAACGCGGCCGCGAACGTGCCGAAGGTCGCGAGCAGCTGCGCGGACGGGCTGCTGGACGGGAAGAACACCTTGCCGAGCGTGACGGCGATGTAGCTGTAGACGCCGAAGTCGAACCATTCCATCGCGTTGCCGATGGCCATGGCGCTGACGGCGCGCTTGAGGAGGCTCTGGTCGACGACGGTGATGTCGTCCGCGACGAGCGGGGCTTCGCCGGACGACGAAGCGGTGGAAGAAGCAGCGGTCGGGCTGACGTGTGTTGCGGTCAAGGTCATGCACTCCTTTGACTGCGCCGAACGGGCGGGCCGTCCGACACGGTTTGCCGGCGAGCGCGGTGTCTGATGCGGCGCGTCGGGGCAGACCTTTAAGCACTTACTGCATTGCAGGCGGTAAAGGGCCGTAAGGGGCTGCTTCGACGCGAGCCCGATGGGCCGTCGCGACAGTGCGCTCATGAAGAATGGGCCGCGTGATGCTGGCGGCAGATGCCGGTGCGGACGGTGTCCAGCGTTCCGGCAAGCGCCCCGGAGGGGCAACGAAACGAGAAAAGCGGGCCTGTCGGGCGGGCTTTCCTGTGGGTGCAATTTCGGTCGAAGCGCCGGCCCGCAACGCGCGGACGGACTTCTTGCGAAATCGAATAGACAGAGATTGAATGTTGAAACAGGCGACATGATAGCACGATGACGGATGATCATGCAAATTGCCGGGAAGCGCCCGCCTGGCGGGGCGTCCGGCGAGGGTGGCTCGGGTATGATCGGCGGCGCACGGCGGGGCCGTGCGGCCTCGGGTGACGGGGCCGAATTCACGAGGAACCGGATGACCGAACTGATGAGGATCGCGGCGCTGTTTGCCGCCACCGCGCTGGCCGAAATCGTCGGCTGTTACCTGCCGTGGCTCGTGCTGAAGGAGGGGCGGCCGCTGTGGCTGCTGGTGCCGGCCGCGCTGTCGCTCGCGCTGTTCGCGTGGCTGCTGACGCTGCACCCGAGTGCGGCGGGGCGCACCTATGCCGCGTACGGCGGCGTGTATATCGCGGTGGCGCTGGTCTGGCTGCGGGTGGTCGACGGTGTCGCGCTGACCCGCTGGGACGTGGCCGGCGCGGTGCTCGCGCTCGGCGGAATGGCGGTCATCGCGCTGCAGCCGCGCGCGTGAGCGCGGCGGCGGCGCGTGCCGCCGGCCGCCTGCTTCAAGCCGCTTCGGCGGCGCCGGCTTCGGCGGACGTGCGCCACACGCAGGTGCCCTTGACCGACTTGTCGAGTTCGTCGAGCTGCGCCTGGTGCGCGGCGAGTTCGTCGTCGCTCGCGGTCACCACGACCAGATCGAGCGCGGCGAGCGACACGCGCTGGCCGTTGCCCGTACCGCCGTCGGCGCCCATGTCGTCGAGCATGTCGATCACGAGGCTGTCCTGGCCGCGCGTCATCGCCAGATACACCTCGGCGAGCAGCTCGGAGTCGAGCAGTGCGCCGTGCAGCGTACGGTGCGCGTTGCTGATGCCGAAGCGGTCGCACAGCGCGTCGAGCGAGTTGCGCTTGCCCGGGAACATCTGCTTGGCCTGCACCAGCGTGTCGATCACGCCGCCGCAATGCTCGGTGAACGGCGGCAGGCCGAGCCGCGCGAATTCCGCGTCGAGGAAGCCAAGGTCGAACGGCGCGTTGTGGATGATCAGCTCGGCATCCTTCACGAAGTCGAGGATCTGGTGGGCGACTTCCGCGAATTTCGGCTTGTCGCTCAAGAATTCGGTCGTGAGCCCGTGCACCGCCAGCGCGCCCGGATCGCTGTCGCGCTCCGGGTTCACGTAGAAGTGCAGGTTGTTGCCGGTGAGCCGCCGGTTCAGCAGCTCGACGCAGCCGATTTCGATGAGGCGGTCGCCCGTGCGGGCGTTCAGGCCGGTGGTTTCGGTATCGAGAATGATCTGGCGCATGTCGGGAAATACGTAGGAAACAGGGGAGCGGCCCGCGTTCAGGCCGTGAGCGATTCGACGCCGCGATTCGCGAGTGCGTCCGCACGCTCGTTTTCGGGATGGCCCGCGTGACCCTTGACCCAGCGCCACTCGACCTCGTGCTGCGCGACGAGCGCGTCGAGCCGCTTCCACAGGTCGGCGTTCTTCACGGGCGTTTTCGCCGCGGTGACCCAGCCTTTCTTCTTCCAGCCGTGGATCCACTCGCTGATGCCTTTCTGCACGTATTGCGAGTCGGTGTGCACGATCACCTGGCACGGCCGCTTCAGCGCTTCGAGCGCGGCGATCACGCCCATCAGCTCCATGCGGTTGTTGGTCGTGTTGGGCTCGCCGCCGAACAGCTCCTTTTCCTTGTCGCCGTAGCGCATCAGTGCGCCCCAGCCGCCGGGGCCGGGGTTGCCCTTGCAGGCGCCGTCGGTATAGATGTCGATGGTATCGGTAGTCATGAATGTTCTTGATGGGTGGTCGGGGAGGCCGCCGGCGTGAGGCCCGGTGCGAGCACGGGCTTCTTCATCCGGATCTGGCCGACGAGGCGCATGCCGCGCACGCGCTTGACGGCCGTCACCATGTAGACGGCGCCGAAGATCGGCCACCAGCGGTCGCCGGCGGCTTCCATGAAGCCGTAGCGGGCCAGCCACTGGTCGGTGACGAGCGGCGGCCGGTAGCAGCCGAAGCGGCCGCGTTCGAGGTCGAAGCCGAGCAGCTTGATCCAGTCCTTGAGCCGGATGAACGCGATCTGGTCGCGCGTGGCCGGCACGAACGGGCGGTTCGCCATGCGCCCGAACGATTGCCGCATGCCCCACAGGCTGAGCGAATTGAAGCCGGTGATCACGAGCTGGCCTTCCGGCATCAGCACGCGTTCGGCCTCGCGCAGCAGCCGGTGCGGATCGGACGTGAATTCGAGCGTGTGCGGCATCACGATCAGGTCGACGCTCTGCGACTCGAACGGCAGGTCGAGCAGGTCGCACCAGGTCGTGCTGCGGCCGTCGGGCGCGTGCTCGGGCGCATGCGCTTCGCGCGCCCACGGATACTGGTACGGCGCGCTCGCGCCGCTCGCCGGATCGAGCACGAGGCCGCGATACGGCATGCGGTTCTCGCGCAGCGCGTCGAGCTGCGGCAGGCCGAGCTGCAGCGCGTGGAACCCGAAGACGTCGGACACGATCCGGTCGAGCTGCGCCTGCTCCCAGCCCAGCACGTAGCGGCCGGGTGGTGAGTCGGTCCAGGCGGGCCAGTCTATAATTTGACGGTCAGACATAACGATGATTGCGCGCCCATGAACGAGCTGGAATACGTGCCGGTTCCGGCATTCGATGACAACTATATCTGGCTCGTCTCGGACGGCCGCGATGCGATTGCCGTCGATCCGGGGGAAGCCGCGCCGGTGCGCCGGGTTCTAGCCGAACGAGGCTGGCGGTTGACCGCTATTTTACTCACGCACCATCACGCCGACCACGTCGGCGGTGTCGCGGCCCTGCGCGATAGCCAACCGGACGATGTTCCGCTCGTCGTTTACGGCCCCGCGGCCGAGGCGATCGGCGTGGTCACGCAGCCGCTTTCGGGCGGCGCGCGCGTGACGCTCGAGGCGCCGGCCGCCACGTTCGACGTGCTCGACGTGCCGGGCCATACGCGCGGCCACATCGCCTATTTCCAGGCGGCCGGGCAGCGCAACGCGGCGCCGCACGTGTTCTGCGGCGACACGCTGTTCTCGTGCGGTTGCGGGCGCCTGTTCGAGGGCACGCCCGCGCAGATGCTCGCGTCGCTCGACGCGCTCGCGGCGTTGCCGGGCGACACCCACGTGCATTGCGCACACGAATACACGCTGTCCAACATCCGCTTCGCGCTCGCGTGCGAGCCCGGCAATGCGGCGCTCGCCGCGTGGCGCGACGACGCACAGGCGCTGCGCGCGCGCGGCGTGCCGACACTGCCCACTACGATCGCGCACGAGCGTGCCGTTAACCCGTTCATGCGTGCGGACAGCGAGGCGATCCGCGCGACGCTCGAAGCGGAACTGCACGAAACGGTGCCGGATCGTCTGACGGCGTTCACGCTGATGCGCGAGTGGAAAAACCGGTTCCGATGATGATTTTCGGAGGACTCCAAAGCTCAAGCGGAGTCTGTAAAAATTGCTCCAAATGTAGGATTTCGCTGAGTTTTCGGTGTTTTTATTGACGTGAAGCACGCACTTCCGTAGTATCGCCTGCAATTTCCAGCCGTCGGAAGCAGAGATTTTCATGCGACTTATATTGAGTGCGATGGTGGTTCTGCTGCTCGCCGCTTGTGCGAGCCAGGCCCCTGTCGCCAACAACGCCGCCGATTCGCAGGCGACGTCCACCTACCTCCGTAAATCCGCCACCGCCAAAGAAACTGTCGACGTCGACAAGCAATCCGTCGGCGATCTGACCAGTGCGGACTCCGATCTCTGGGGTCGCATCCGCCGCGGTTTCCAGATGCCCGACCTGCAGACCGACCTCGTCGACATGCAGACCACGTGGTACACGCAGCGCCCGGACTACGTGCAGCGCATGACCGAGCGCTCGCAGAAGTACCTGTACCACATCGTCGAGGAACTCGAGGCGCGTCACATGCCGACCGAGCTCGCGCTGCTGCCGTTCATCGAGTCTGCGTACAACCCGCAGGCGCTGTCGGTTGCGAAGGCGGCCGGCATGTGGCAGTTCATGCCCGGCACCGGCCGCACGTACAACCTGAAGCGCAACATGTGGCAGGACGAGCGCCGCGACGTGCTCGCGTCGACGAGCGCCGCGCTCGACTACCTGTCGCGCCTTCATGACATGTTCGGCGACTGGTATCTCGCGCTGGCCGCGTACAACTGGGGCGAGGGCAACGTGCAGCGCGCGATCGCCCGCAACCAGGCGGCCGGCCTGCCGACCGACTACCTGAGCCTGCGGATGCCGAACGAGACGCGCAACTACGTGCCGAAGCTGCAGGCGGTGAAGAACATCATCGCGAATCCGCAGCAGTACGGCCTTGCGCTGCCGGATATCCCGAACCACCCGTATTTCGTGACGGTCACGACGTCGCGCGACATCGACGTGGCGGTGGCCGCGAAGCTCGCGAACCTGTCGCTCGACGAATTCCGCTCGCTGAACCCGTCGTTCTCGAAGCCGGTGATCCTCGGTGCGACCGAGCCGCAGATCCTGCTGCCGTTCGACAACGCGTCGGCGTTCGAGAAGAACCTGAAGGCGTACAACGGCCAGCTTTCGTCTTGGACCACCTATACGGTCAGCGAGCGGGCACGGCCGGCCGCGATCGCCGAGAAGATCGGCGTGGACGCCGATACGCTGATGTCGATCAACAAGATTCCGGCCGGCATGCGCCTGAAGCCGGGCTCGACGATCGTCGTGCCGCGCGGCGATGACGACGACGAGGACATCAGCGCCGACGTCGCCGAAAACGGCGCGCTCGCGATGGAACCCGACGTACCCGACACGCGCAAGATGCTGATCCGCGTGCGCCGCAAGCAGTCGATGGCGGCGATCGCCGGCCGCTACGGCGTGTCGGTCGGCCAGCTCAAGGCGTGGAACCGTACGCACCGCGATCTCGCGATGCCGGGCCAGGCGCTCGTGCTGCACGTGCCGGTCGGCCGTTCGGTGCCGGCGGAACCGGGCCCGGAGCGGATCGCGACGTCGGCCGGCGGCGCGCACATCGAGCGCGCGAGCCTCGCGGTCGGCGGCAAGTCGCACGGCGCAAAGCGCGGCGCGGCGAAGCCGGCGGCCAAATCGACGAAGGCGGCGCCGGCCAAGGCTGCCGCGCACAAGGGCAAGAAGAAGTAACACAGTAGCGCGCGCATCGTGCGGCCGGCCCGGTTCGCGCGGTTGCGGTATCATCCGACGAAATGCAAGGAAACGCCGTCACCGAGGTGACGGCGTTTTTGTTTGTGCGCGGCGCGTGGCGCTGCCTCGATGGTCTTCATATAAGAAGGGGGAGTGATGTCGTCGGTGCAGGTGAGGGTGCTCGCGCTGTTTTCGGTCGGGTATTTCGTGTCGTACGTGTTTCGCGGTGTCAATCTGGGCTTCGCGCCGTTCGTCACGCGCGAGCTCGGGTTGTCGGCCGCCGATCTCGGCCTGCTCACCAGTCTCTATTTCCTCGGCTTCGCGGGCGCGCAGATCCCGGCGGGCGTGATGCTCGACCACTTCGGCCCGCGCCGCGTGACGGCCGGCATGCTGCTGTTCGCGGCGGCCGGCGCGGCCGTGTTCGGCGCCGCGCACAGTCTCGGCACGATGATGGTCGGCCGGCTGCTGATCGGCGTCGGCGTCTCGGTGTGTCTCGGCGCGGCGTTCAAGGCGCTCGCGCAGCATTTCCCGGTCGGCCGGCTGCCGCTCGTCAACGGCCTCGTGATGGCCGTGGGCGGCCTCGGCGGCGTGATGGTCGGCTCGCCGCTGACCTGGCTGCTCGGCTGGACGAGCTGGCGCGCGATCTGTTTCGGCCTCGCGGTGCTGACCGTGATCGTCGCGGCGTCGATCGGGCTGGGCGCACCCGAAGCGCAGCAGGTGCGCCACCAGGGCGGGCTCGTCAGCCAGTTCAAGGGCACGTGGCACATCCTGAGCAGCCGTGCGTTCTGGAAGATCTCGTCGTTCTCCGTCGTCACGCAGGGCGTGTTCTACGCGATGCAGTCGCTGTGGGTCGGGCCGTACCTGCGCGACGTCGCGGGGTTCGATGCGCCGCATGCCGCGCGCCTCGTGTCGGTGCTCGGCTTCGCGATGATGGCCGGCTGCGTCGGCTTCGGCGCCGCGGCGCGGGTGCTCGAGCGGCGCGGCGTGTCCGTGTACGCATTCTGCGGCGTCGGCATGGCGCTGTTCGTCGCGACGCAGGCCGCGATCGTCGCGCGCGTGCCGTTGCCGCCGGCCGTGCTGTGGGCCGCTTACGGGATGTTCGGCGGCGTCGGCATCCTGACCTACGCGGTGATGGCCGGGCATTTTCCCGCTCACCTGATCGGCCGCGCGAACACGACGCTCACGCTCGTGATCTTCCTGCTGATCTTTGCGTTCCAGATCGGGGTCGGCGCGGTGCTGTCGCACTGGCCGGCGGTCGACGGCCGCTATCCGGCCGCCGCGCACTTCACCGCGTGGGGTGTGCTGCTCGCGCTGCAGCTCGCGAGTGCGGTCTGGTACGTCTGGCCCGCGCGCGGCGCTGGTCAAGCGCACTGATCCGGCGGTACGCTGGCGGGTAGGGCGGCCGCGTAAAAGGGGCCGCAGCGCGTTGCGCCGCGTCGCCGGACGCGGCGCGCGCACGATCGGACGGCCATATCAATTGAAGATAGGGCTATTTTCAGGCTATAATTTGAAAGTTTGTGCTGATCAACCTCGCACCCTAGCGCCTACCTCATTCATCCCGTTCATCCGCCGCACGCCGCCTGCCGGGCGATGCCGCGAAGCCTCGTGCGCCACGCGCCGGGTTCGCGTCTCGACAACGCAGGCCGCGTCCAGCAAGCGACCACGCGCGCCCACGCAGCGCGGCGCTCGCGCGGCAGGGTAAACAGGTCGGCAGCAGGGTGTTCCCCAAGGAGCCTCCCGTGTTGCCGTCTTTTACTCCCGCCTTGCTTGCACTCGCCGACGGCACGGTCTTTCGTGGTTATTCGATCGGGGCCGAAGGCCACACGATCGGCGAAGTCGTGTTCAATACCGCGATCACCGGCTATCAGGAAATCCTGACTGACCCGAGCTACTCGCGCCAGATCGTCACGCTGACCTACCCGCATATCGGCAACGTCGGCGTCAACGCCGAAGACGTCGAAGCCACGAAAGTCCATGCCGCCGGCCTGATCATCCGTGATCTGCCGTCGCTCGCATCCAACTTCCGCATGGATCGCACGCTCGGTGATTACCTGCGCGACGAAGGCGTCGTCGCGATCGCCGGC
The DNA here is from genome assembly GCF_002223205.1 of Burkholderia sp. AU27893. Classification (NCBI taxonomy): domain Bacteria; kingdom Pseudomonadati; phylum Pseudomonadota; class Betaproteobacteria; order Burkholderiales; family Burkholderiaceae; genus Burkholderia; species Burkholderia sp. AU27893. The sequence goes on from NZ_NKFD01000001.1 coordinate 1,527,943, forward strand.
ATCGACACCCGCAAGCTGACCCGTATCCTGCGCGACAAGGGCGCGCAGAACGGCTGCATCCTGACGGGCTCGGACGACGAAGCGAAGGCGATCGAACTCGCGCGCTCGTTCCCGGGTCTCGCGGGCATGGATCTCGCGAAGGTCGTGTCGACCACGAAGCCGTTCGAATGGAAGCAGACCGAATGGCGCCTCGAAGGCGGCTACGGCATGCAGGAAGCGCCGAAGTACCGCGTCGTCGCGTACGATTTCGGCGTCAAGTACAACATCCTGCGCATGCTCGCGGAGCGCGGCTGCCACGTGACGGTGCTGCCGGCACAGGCGAGCGCGGAAGATGCGCTCGCGCTGAATCCGGACGGCGTGTTCCTGTCGAACGGCCCCGGCGATCCGGAACCGTGCGACTACGCGATCGCGGCCACGAAGCAGTTCATCGAGCGCGGCGTGCCGACCTTCGGCATTTGCTTGGGTCACCAGATCATGGGCCTCGCGGTCGGCGCGAAGACGCTGAAGATGAAGACGGGCCACCACGGCGCGAACCACCCGGTGAAGGATCTCGGCGACGGTCGCGTGGTGATCACGTCGCAGAACCACGGCTTCGCGGTCGATGCGGATTCGCTGCCGGCCAACGCGCGCGTGACGCACGTGTCGCTGTTCGACGGCACGCTGCAGGGCTTCGAGCTGACCGACAAGCCGGCATTCTGCTTCCAGGGCCACCCGGAAGCGTCGCCCGGCCCGCACGACATCGGCTACCTGTTCGACCGTTTCACCGCGCTGATGGACGCGGCGAAGCAGCGCAACGCCTGACGTCAACGACGCAACCGAAGAACGGGAGATTCGCATCATGTTCGGCCACGCACTCGGCATCACGGATATCTGGACCTACGTGTTCGGCGTGATCTTCATCATCCTGCTGCCGGGGCCGAACTCGATGTACGTGCTGTCGCTCGCGGCGCAGCGCGGCGTGAAGGCCGGCTATCGCGCGGCGTGCGGGGTGTTCGTCGGCGACACGGTGCTGATGGTGCTGTCCGCCGCCGGCGTCGCGTCGCTGCTGAAGGCGAACCCGCTGCTGTTCTCGGTCGTCAAGTACGGCGGCGCCGCGTATCTGCTCTACATCGGCACCGGCATGCTGCGCAGCGCGTGGCAGAAGCTGCGCGCGCCGGCGAATGCGCCGGCCGATGCACCGCCTGCGGTCGACGGCGAGCGGCCGTTCCGCAAGGCGCTGATCGTGAGCCTGCTGAATCCGAAGGCGATCCTGTTCTTCATCTCGTTCTTCATCCAGTTCGTCGCCCCGGCATTCCCGCATCCCGCGCTGTCGTTCGTCGTGCTCGGGGCGATCGCGCAATGCGCGAGCTTCCTGTACCTGAGCACGCTGATCTTCGCGGGTGCGCGGCTTGCCGAGCACTTCCGCCGCCGCCGCAAGCTTGCAGCAGGCGCGGCGAGCAGCGTGGGCGGCCTGTTCATCGGATTCTCGGTGAAGCTCGCGCTCGCCACGATGAGCTGAGCGCAGCCGGCCGACCCACGACAACGATTACTTATTGAATTCACAAGCCATGCCAAAACGCACAGACATCAAGAGCATCCTCATCATCGGCGCCGGCCCGATCATCATCGGCCAGGCGTGCGAGTTCGACTATTCGGGCGCGCAGGCTTGCAAGGCGTTGCGTGAGGAGGGCTACAAGGTCGTTCTCGTCAACAGCAACCCTGCGACGATCATGACCGACCCGAACACGGCCGACGTGACCTACATCGAGCCGATCACGTGGGAAGTCGTCGCGCGCATCATCGAGAAGGAGCGCCCGGACGCGATCCTGCCGACGATGGGCGGCCAGACCGCGCTGAACTGCGCGCTCGACCTGCACCACCACGGCGTGCTCGAGAAGTTCGGCGTCGAGCTGATCGGCGCGTCGCCGGAAGCGATCGACAAGGCGGAAGACCGCCAGAAGTTCAAGGAAGCGATGACCAAGATCGGTCTCGGTTCCGCGAAGTCGGGCATCGCGCATTCGATGGAAGAAGCGACCCAGGTGCACGCCGAGATCATGGCGCTCACCGGCGGCAGCGGCTACCCGGTCGTGATCCGTCCGTCGTTCACGCTCGGCGGCTCGGGCGGCGGCATCGCCTACAACCGCGAAGAGTTCGAAGAGATCTGCAAGCGCGGCCTGGACCTCTCGCCCACGCGCGAGCTGCTGATCGAAGAATCGCTGCTCGGCTGGAAGGAATACGAGATGGAAGTCGTGCGCGACCGCGCCGACAACTGCATCATCGTCTGCTCGATCGAGAACCTCGACCCGATGGGCGTGCACACCGGCGACTCGATCACGGTCGCGCCGGCGCAGACGCTCACCGACAAGGAATACCAGATCCTGCGTAACGCATCGCTTGCGGTGCTGCGCGAGATCGGCGTCGACACGGGCGGCTCGAACGTGCAGTTCTCGATCAACCCGAAGGACGGCCGCATGGTCGTCATCGAGATGAACCCGCGCGTGTCGCGTTCGTCGGCGCTCGCGTCGAAGGCAACGGGCTTCCCGATCGCGAAGGTCGCGGCGAAGCTGGCGGTCGGCTACACGCTCGACGAGCTGAAGAACGAAATCACCGGCGGCCAGACCCCGGCGTCGTTCGAGCCGACGATCGACTACGTCGTCACGAAGATCCCGCGCTTCGCGTTCGAGAAATTCCGCGAAGCCGATTCGCGCCTGACCACGCAGATGAAGTCGGTCGGCGAAGTGATGGCGATCGGCCGCACGTTCCAGGAATCGTTCCAGAAGGCGCTGCGCGGCCTCGAAGTGGGCGTCGACGGTCTCGACGAGAAGTCGACCAACCGCGACGAGATCGCGATCGAGATCCACGAGCCGGGCCCGGACCGCATCTGGTACGTCGGCGATGCGTTCCGGATCGGCATGACGGCCCAGGAAATCTACGCGGAAACCGCGATCGACCCGTGGTTCCTCGAGCAGATCGAGCAGATCATCCTGAAGGAAAAGGCGCTCGGCGGCCGCACGCTCGCGTCGCTGTCGTTCGACGAACTGCGCTACCTGAAGCAGAGCGGCTTCTCCGACCGCCGCCTCGCGAAGCTGCTCGGCGCGACGCCGGAAGACGTCCGCAAGCGCCGCGTCGAACTCAACGTGCGCCCGGTCTACAAGCGCGTCGACACCTGCGCGGCCGAGTTCGCGACGAAAACCGCGTACATGTACTCGACCTATGAGGAAGAGTGCGAGGCGCAGCCGACCACCAACAAGAAGATCATGGTGCTGGGCGGCGGCCCGAACCGGATCGGCCAGGGCATCGAGTTCGACTACTGCTGCGTGCACGCGGCCCTCGCGATGCGCGAGGACGGTTACGAAACGATCATGGTCAACTGCAACCCGGAAACGGTGTCGACCGACTATGACACGTCCGACCGCCTGTACTTCGAGCCGCTGACGCTGGAAGACGTGCTCGAGATCGTCGACAAGGAAAAGCCGGTCGGCGTGATCGTCCAGTACGGCGGCCAGACGCCGCTGAAGCTCGCGCTCGACCTCGAGGCGCACGGTGTACCGATCGTCGGCACGTCGCCGGACATGATCGACGCAGCCGAAGACCGCGAACGCTTCCAGAAGCTGCTGCAGGACCTCGGCCTGCGCCAGCCGCCGAACCGCACCGCACGCGCCGAAGACGAAGCGCTCGCGCTCGCGGAAGAGATCGGCTATCCGCTGGTCGTGCGCCCGTCGTACGTGCTGGGCGGCCGCGCGATGGAAATCGTCCACGAGCCGCGCGACCTCGAGCGCTACATGCGCGAGGCCGTGAAGGTGTCGAACGATTCGCCGGTGCTGCTCGACCGCTTCCTGAACGACGCGATCGAGTGCGACGTCGACTGCATCTGCGACGGCGAAGCCGTGTTCATTGGCGGCGTGATGGAGCACATCGAGCAGGCGGGTGTCCACTCGGGCGACTCGGCATGCTCGCTGCCGCCGTACTCGCTGTCGAAGGAAACCGTGGCCGAGCTGAAGCGCCAGACTGGCGCGATGGCGAAGGCGCTGAACGTGGTCGGCCTGATGAACGTGCAGTTCGCGATCCAGCAGGTGCCGCAGGCGGACGGTTCGAAGCAGGACATCATCTACGTGCTGGAAGTGAACCCGCGCGCCTCGCGCACGGTGCCGTACGTGTCGAAGGCGACCAGCCTGCCGCTCGCGAAGATCGCGGCGCGTGCGATGGTCGGCCAGAAGCTCGCGCAGCAGGGCGTGACGAAGGAAGTCGAGCCGCCGTACTTCAGTGTGAAGGAAGCGGTGTTCCCGTTCGTCAAGTTCCCGACCGTCGATCCGGTCCTCGGGCCTGAAATGCGTTCGACCGGCGAAGTGATGGGTGTCGGCCAGACGTTCGGCGAAGCGCTGTTCAAGTCGCAGCTCGCGGCCGGCTCGCGCCTGCCGGAGTCGGGCACGGTGCTGCTGACCGTGATGGACGCCGACAAGCCGAAGGCGGTCGAAGTCGCGCGCATGCTGCACGACCTCGGCTACCCGATCGTCGCGACCAAGGGCACGGCTGCCGCGATCGAAGCGGCCGGCGTGCCGGTGAAGGTCGTGAACAAGGTGAAGGACGGCCGTCCGCACATCGTCGACATGATCAAGAACGGCGAGATCGCACTCGTGTTCACGACGGTCGACGAAACGCGCCAGGCGATCGCCGATTCGCGTTCGATCCGCATGAGCGCGCAGGCGCACAAGGTCACGTACTACACGACGATGTCGGGCGCGCGCGCGGCGGTTGAAGGCTTGCGCTACCTGAAGGATCTGGAAGTCTATGATTTACAAGGTCTTCACGCTCGCCTAAACTAAGCAGTCAGTTACCTGTCGAAGCAACACGTGCCGCGATTAGGCGGTGTTTCCAGTGCATCGGAAGCGCGCTTAATCGCGGTGATTTTTTTTAAAGCCGTTTTTAGCGATTGAGCCGTTTATGAGCACCATTCCGTTGACAAAGCGTGGCGCGGAACTCCTGCGCGATGAATTGCAGCGCCTCAAGTCCGTCGAGCGGCCGGCCGTGATCAACGCGATCGCGGAGGCCCGCGCACAGGGCGACCTGTCCGAAAACGCCGAATACGATGCCGCGAAGGAAAAGCAGGGCTTCATCGAGGGTCGTATCGCGGAACTCGAATCGAAGCTGTCGGCCGCGCAGGTTATCGATCCCACCGTGCTCGATGCCGAAGGCCGCGTGGTTTTCGCATCGACCGTCGAACTCGAGGATCTCGAGTCGGGCGACACCGTCAAGTACCAGATCGTCGGTGACGACGAAGCCGATATCGACCACGGCCTGATCTCGGTCAGCTCGCCGATCGCGCGCGCACTGATCGGCAAGTCCGAAGGCGACGTCGCGGCCGTGCAGGCGCCGAGCGGCGTGCGCGAGTACGAAATCATCTCGGTCAGCTACATCTGAAGCGGGGCGACGTGATGCCGCATCGCGTGTTCCGTCTGCTGTCGGCCGTGTGGGTCGGCAGCCTGCTGACGATCGGGTATGCGGTCGCGCCCGTGCTGTTCAAGACGCTGGAGCGGATGACGGCCGGTTCGGTCGCCGCCCAGCTGTTCCGTATCGAGGCGATCCTCGGTGTCGTGTGCGGCGTGCTGCTGCTCGCGTTGTCGAACCAGCAGGTGCGGCGCGGCAGCAGCGAATATCGCCGCGTGCGCTGGGTCGTCGCCGCGATGGTCGTGTGCGTGCTGGTCGGGTATTTCGCACTGCAGCCGTTCATGAATGCGCTGCGGGTGGCCGCGATGGACGCGGGCACCGATATCGCGAACTCGCCGTATGCGAGCCGTTTCGGGATGCTGCACGGCGTCTCGAGCGTGTTCTACCTCGTCGAGAGTGTGCTGGGGCTGATGCTGATCTGGCGTCTGCCGGCGCGCGACGCCTGACGCGAATGCCGCGCGGGCCCGGTCAAGGCCGGGCCCCCGGGCAGGGAGGCGGCACGGTGAGCCGTGCCGCCTCGATGCTTACTTGTCCTGGAACGGACGCTTCGTGCTGGCCTGGCGCTTCTTGGCGCGCTTCACGTTACCGCCGGCCGTCACGCGCTCGTTGCCGCGCACCGTGACCTTGACCGGCCGCGGGCGACGCACGGGGCTCGCGTTCGGCGATACCTTGACGACCTTGACGGTGCGCGGTGCACGGCCTTTCTTGTCGTCGACGGCTTCGGCCGCGCTGGGCACGGTGCCGGCACGACGACCGCGAGCCGGAGCCGCTGCGGCGGCTTCGGGCTTCCAGATCACCAGCAGCTTGCCGATGTGCTGGATCGGCGCCGCGCTCAGGCGGTCGCAGATCTCGTCGTAGATCGCGATGCGCTCGTCGCGCTCGTCGCCGAACACGCGGATCTTGATCAGCTGGTGCGCGTCGAGGTGCACCTTGATTTCCTTCAGCACGGCGTCGGTGAGCCCTTCGGCCCCGATCAGCACGACGGGCTTGAGCGCATGGGCCTGGGAGCGCAGCGCGGAGCGCTCGGCGGGAGAAAGCGAAAGGGCGGGCATGGAAATGTCGAAATCTAAATAAGGGCGCGCTGACTGAATAGCGATCGCGGGAAGTTACCGCGTCAGCCGTGCGCCGAAACCACGTAAAATCGCGGCTTGGGCCTGAAAAGGGGCCGCAGCCGCGCGAAGAAGACGCGTATTATCCGCTAAAAGCGCGGCTTCACGAAGCAATGGGCAGCAATCTCTCTCTCGAATGGCAAAAAACCGCTTCAACCAGCACTGGCTGCACGACCACATCAACGACCCGTACGTCAAAATGGCGCAGCGGGAGGGCTATCGCGCGCGCGCCGCGTACAAGCTGAAGGAAATCGACGAGCAGGACAAGCTGATCCGTCCGGGCCAGGTGATCGTCGACCTCGGCGCGACGCCGGGCAGCTGGAGCCAGTATGCCCGCAACAAGCTCGCGCAGGGCAAGAAGCGTGACGCGGAACGCGAAGGCGGCATCGACGGCACGATCGTGGCGCTCGACATCCTGCCGATGGAGCCGATCGCCGACGTTCACTTCCTGCAGGGCGACTTCCGCGAGGACGAAGTCCTTCACCAGCTCGAAGAAGTGCTCGAAGGGCGCGCGGTGGACCTTGTTATTTCCGACATGGCCCCCAACCTCTCTGGCGTGGCCTCGGCAGACGCGGCGCGCATCGAGCATCTGTGCGATCTGGCGCTCGAATTTGCGCAGAATCATCTGAAGCCGGATGGTGCGCTGCTCGTGAAATGCTTTCACGGCAGCGGCTACAGCCAGATCGTCGAGAAATTCAAACAGCAGTTTAAGACCGTCGCGCCGCGCAAGCCGAAGGCGTCCCGCGACAAATCGTCCGAAACGTTCATTTTGGGTCGGCATCTGAAACGTCCGCGCTGATGCGCAGCGAGGTGCCGCAAACGGGCTCCGGCCCTTGCCAGACAAGCGAAGCGCTATCGCGGCGGTTGTCAATGCTTATGGCGAGGGTGGTCGGACTGGATTAGAATGACCGAGGGGCGCCGCAAGGAAAATGTAGGCGCTCGTCTACGAGTGAAGGAGTGGTGCTTTGAACAACAATATGTTTTCGAAGGCAGCGGTGTGGCTGGTGATCGCACTGGTGCTGTTTACGGTGTTCAAGCAGTTCGACAAGCCCCGCGTCCAGGAAGGCGTGTCCTATTCGCAGTTCATGGACGACGCCAAGAACGGCAAGGTCAAGAACGTCATCGTTCAGGGGCGCAACCTCACCGTCACTCCGGCTGATGGCCAGAAATACCAGATCGTGTCGCCCGGCGACATCTGGATGGTTGGCGATCTGATGAAGTACGGCGTGCAGGTCAGCGGCAAGGCCGACGACGAGCCGAACGCGCTGATGTCCGCGTTGTACTACCTCGGGCCGACGATCCTGATCATCGTGTTCTGGTTCTACATGATGAGGCAGATGCAGGGGGGCGGCAAAGGCGGCGCATTCTCGTTCGGGAAATCGCGCGCGCGGCTGATCGACGAGAACAACAACGCGGTGAACTTCTCCGACGTCGCGGGCTGCGACGAAGCGAAGGAGGAAGTGTCCGAGCTCGTCGACTTCCTGCGCGATCCGCAGAAATTCCAGAAGCTGGGCGGCCGCATTCCGCGTGGCGTGCTGCTGGTCGGCCCTCCGGGTACCGGCAAGACGCTGCTGGCCCGCGCGATCGCGGGTGAAGCGAAGGTCCCGTTCTTCAGCATCTCGGGTTCGGACTTCGTCGAAATGTTCGTCGGTGTCGGCGCGGCGCGTGTGCGCGACATGTTCGAGCAGGCGAAGAAGCATGCACCGTGTATCGTGTTCATCGACGAAATCGACGCGGTCGGCCGTCATCGCGGCGCCGGCATGGGCGGCGGTAACGACGAGCGCGAACAGACGCTGAACCAGATGCTCGTCGAGATGGACGGCTTCGAGGCGAACTCGGGCGTGATCGTGATCGCCGCGACCAACCGTTCCGACGTGCTCGACAAGGCGCTGCTGCGTCCGGGCCGTTTCGACCGCCAGGTCTACGTCGGTCTGCCGGACATCCGCGGCCGCGAACAGATCATGCGTGTGCACCTGCGCAAGGTGCCGATCGCGAACGACGTCGATGCGGCAGTCATCGCACGCGGCACGCCGGGCTTCTCGGGCGCCGATCTCGCGAACCTCGTGAACGAGGCTGCGCTGTTCGCCGCACGTCGCGGCAAGCGCATCGTCGAGATGCAGGATTTCGAAGACGCGAAGGACAAGATCTTCATGGGTCCGGAGCGCAAGTCGGCCGTGATCCGCGAAGAAGCGAAGCGTGCGACCGCTTATCACGAGTCGGGCCACGCGGTGATCGCGAAGCTGCTGCCGAAGGCGGACCCCGTGCACAAGGTCACGATCATCCCGCGCGGTCGCGCGCTGGGTGTCACGTGGCAGTTGCCGGAGCATGACAACGAAACGTACTCGAAGGACTACCTGATGGACCGCCTTGCGATCCTGTTCGGTGGCCGGGTGGCGGAAGAGCTGTTCATGAACCTCGTCAGCACCGGCGCATCGGACGACTTCAACAAGGCGACGCAGACGGCGCGTGCGATGGTGGCCCGTTTCGGCATGACCGACGCGCTCGGGCCGATGGTCTACGTCGACGACGAAAACGATGCATCGCCGTTCGGCCGCGGCTTCACGCGCACGATCTCGGAAGCGACGCAGCAGAAGGTCGATTCGGAAATCCGCCGTGTGCTCGACGAACAGTACGGCCTTGCGCGCCGCCTGCTCGAAGAGAACCGCGACAAGGTCGAAGCGATGACCGCCGCGCTGATGGAGTGGGAGACGATCGATGCCGATCAGATCAACGACATCATGGAAGGCCGTCCGCCGCGCTCCCCGAAGAGCTCGCCGGCTGTCGGCGGCGATTCGTCGGGTGGTGGCAGCAGCGCCGAGGTGAAGCCCGCCAACGCGCCGGCGCCTGCTTCGCCGGCGGCATAATCTCCGCTTTAGCGCCGTTCACGGGCTGGTGTGGCTTCACACCGGCCCGTTTTGCATTCAATCACGCCAGTTGCTCGTGTCCGATTCCGCTGTTTCCCCATTCATTCCCGCGCCGCTCCGGTGCGGCCGCTTCGAACTGACGTTCGAACGCCCGCTCGTGATGGGCATCCTCAACGCCACGCCCGATTCGTTCTCCGACGGCGGCCGCTTCCTCGCGCGCGACGATGCGCTGCGCCAGGCCGAGCGAATGATTGCCGAAGGCGTCGACCTTCTCGATATCGGCGGCGAATCGACGCGCCCCGGCGCGCCGCCCGTGCCGCTCGACGAGGAACTCGCACGCGTGATCCCGCTCGTCGAAGCGCTGCGGCCGCTGAACGTGCCGCTGTCGATCGATACCTACAAGCCGGCCGTGATGCGAGCCGCGCTGGCCGCCGGCGCCGACCTGATCAACGACATCTGGGGGTTCCGCCAGCCCGGCGCGATCGACGCGGTGCGCGACGGCAACTGCGGGCTGTGTGCGATGCACATGCTGGGTGAGCCGCAGACGATGCAGGTTGGCGAACCCGATTACGGCGACGTCGTGACCGACGTGCGCGATTTTCTCGCCGAGCGCGCGCAGGCGCTGCGCGATGCGGGGATTGCGCCGGAGCGGATCTGCGTCGATCCCGGTTTCGGATTCGGCAAGGCGGTCGTCGACGACAACTATGCGTTGCTGGCCGCGTTGCCGGACACGGCACCCGTGCGGCCCGACGGCCGCGCGTATCCGATCCTCGCGGGCATGTCGCGCAAGTCGATGCTCGGCGCGGTGATCGGCGGCAAGCCGCCGATGGAGCGCGTCGCGGCGAGCGTGGCGGCCGCGGTGTGCGCGGTCGAGCGTGGGGCGGCGATCGTGCGCGTGCACGACGTCGCGGCAACGGTCGACGCGCTGAAAATCTTGAATGCCGTGCGCGAAGCCGCGCGGCAACGATAAAGCAGAAGACGAAGGAGGAAGGTTCACCATGGGACGTCGATATTTCGGCACGGACGGCATTCGCGGTACGGTGGGCGAGGCGCCCATCACGCCGGATTTCGTGTTGCGTCTCGGCTACGCAGCCGGCAAGGTACTGGCCAGCTCGGCCGATGTCGCGGCAGGCTCGCGCCCGACCGTGCTGATCGGCAAGGACACGCGCGTATCCGGCTACATGCTCGAAGCCGCGCTCGAGGCCGGGTTCTCGGCGGCCGGCGTCGACGTGATGCTGGCCGGCCCGATGCCGACGCCGGGCGTCGCGTACCTGACGCGCGCGCTGCGCCTGTCGGCGGGCGTCGTGATCAGCGCATCGCACAATCCCTATCACGACAACGGGATCAAGTTTTTCTCCGCCGACGGCAACAAGCTGCCCGACGACACCGAAGCCGCGATCGAAGCGTGGCTCGACAAGCCGCTCGAGTGCGCATCGTCCGACGGTCTCGGCAAGGCGCGCCGCCTTGACGACGCGGCCGGCCGCTACATCGAGTTCTGCAAGAGCACGTTCCCTGCCGCGTTCAACCTGCGCGGGCTGAAGCTCGTGATCGACTGCGCACACGGTGCCGCGTACCAGATCGCGCCGCACGTGTTCCACGAACTCGGCGCGGACGTGATTCCGATCGGGGTCGCGCCGAACGGCTTCAACATCAACGATGGTGTCGGTGCGACCGCGCCGGACGCGCTGGTGCGCGCGGTGCGTGCGAACCACGCCGATCTCGGCATTGCGCTCGACGGCGATGCCGACCGCCTGCAAGTGGTCGACGCCACCGGTCGCCTGTACAACGGCGACGAGCTGCTCTACGTGCTCGTGAAGGACCGGATCGCGACCGACGGCAAGGTCGAAGGCGCGGTCGGCACGCTGATGACGAACCTCGCGGTCGAAGTCGCGCTGCAGCGCGAGGGCGTGAAGTTCGTCCGCGCGGCGGTCGGCGATCGCTACGTGCTCGAGCAGCTGCGCGAGCACGGCTGGCAGCTCGGCGCGGAAGGCTCGGGCCACATCCTGTCGCTCGACCGCCACTCGACCGGCGACGGCATCGTGTCGGCACTGCTCGTGCTGGCCGCGCTGAAGCGCAGCGGCAAGACCCTCGCGCAGATGCTCGACGGCGTCACGCTGTTCCCGCAGAAGCTGATCAACGTGCGGATGAAGCCGGGTGCCGACTGGAAGGGCAGCACGTCGATTCGCGCCGCGATCGACGCGGCCGAAGCCGCGCTCGCCGGCAGCGGCCGCGTGCTGATCCGCGCATCGGGCACGGAGCCCGTGCTGCGTGTGATGGTCGAAGCACAGCAGGCGGCCGACGCGGTGCGCCATGCGGAGACGATCGCCGACGCGGTGCGCGCGGCCACGACCTGACGCGCGGGCCCGGCGTGTCAGGTCAAACACCTGCGCGCCGGTGTTCCGGTGAACCCGCACACGGCGCCTTCCGGGCGCCGTGATTTCGTCAGACGCAAAGGTTTGCGATACCTATAAAGAGAAGGGCGCGTCGCCCCCGCAATCCAGGATCGAAAAATCGTCAGACCCCTGATATCGGGCCAGTCACAAGCGGGCTTTCCGTGGCGCAGACACTGCGCTACGATCCGCTCGCACCGATGTAAATCGGGAAGTCTCCCGTCCCTGCCAGGCAGGCAATTCTTGCCGCCGCCACCGTTCCGGCGCCGTCCGGGCGCCGTGCCCGCCGCACCCGATACTCCCTTTCAACCAGTCATGTTACTGTCACGCCAGTTTCATCGATTGTCACATTACCGTCATGAGGAGCCCCTAACCTTCGCGGTGCCGTAGTCATCCGCTCACACACTGGAGGTCTCATGAAATTGATGCAAACCGCGATTGCCGGCCTGGCTGGCGCGCTTTTCGCCGTCGCCGCCCACGCTGCCGACATCACGGGCGCAGGCAGCACGTTCGCGATGCCGATCTATACGAAATGGGCTGCTGACTACCAGCAGACCGGCGGCGCGAAGGTCAACTATCAAGGCATCGGCTCGTCGGGCGGCCTGAAGCAGATCGTCGCGAAGACGGTCGATTTTGCCGGCTCGGACGCTCCGCTGAAGGATGAAGAGCTCGCGAAGGAAGGCCTGTTCCAGTTCCCGACGGTGGTCGGCGGCGTGGTGCCGGTCATCAACGTGCCGGGCGTGAAGCCGGGTGAACTGACGCTGTCGGGCCCGGTGCTCGGCGACATCTACCTCGGCAAGATCAAGAAGTGGAACGACCCGGCGATCGCCGCGCTGAACCCGAAGGTCAAGCTGCCGGACACGGACATCGCCGTGGTTCGCCGCGCTGACGGCTCGGGCACGAGCTTCATCTGGACGAACTACCTGTCGAAGGTGAACGACGAGTGGAAGTCGAAGGTCGGCGAAGGCACGACGGTCAACTGGCCGACGGGCACGGGCGGCAAGGGCAACGACGGCGTCGCAGCGTTCGTGCAACGCCTGCCGGGCGCGGTCGGCTACGTCGAATGGGCGTACGCGAAGAAGAACAACATGGTCTACACGGCCCTGAAGAACTCGACGGGCACGGTGGTCGAGCCGAAGACGGAAACGTTCAAGGCCGCTGCTGCTGGCGCGAACTGGTCGAAATCGTTCTACCAGATCCTGACGAACCAGCCGGGCAAGGAAGCATGGCCGGTCGTCGGCGCGACGTTCGTGCTGCTGCACGCGAAGCAGGACAAGCCGGAGCAGGGCGTGGAAACGCTGAAGTTCTTCAGCTGGGCGTTCAAGAACGGCGAGAAGGCTGCTGACAGCCTCGACTACATCTCGCTGCCGCCGGCAGTCGAAGCGGAAATCCGCAAGCAGTGGAAGGTCAAGGTGACGGACGCTTCGGGCAAGCCGGTCGCCGCGGAGTAAGCATTGCAGCGGTTCGCTGCCCGGCCGTGCCGGTCGGGCAGTGTGTGCGGTAAAGCCGGGCGTTACGGCGCCCGGCAATCAAAAGCAGGCACCCATGTCTGATATTTCCTATACGTCCTCACGGTCCGCCGACGTTGCGCAGCAACGCGCGCCGAGCCGCCTCGGGGATGTCGTATTCGGCGGTCTTGCACGGCTTGCCGCCATCGTGACCCTGCTGCTGCTCGGCGGGATCATCGTTTCCCTGATCATCGCGTCGCTGCCGACCATCCAGAAGTTCGGCCTCGGCTTCCTGTGGCAATCCGAGTGGGATCCCAACTCGGACATCTACGGCGCGCTCGTACCGATCTACGGCACGATCGTGACGTCGGTCATCGCGCTCGTCATCGCCGTGCCGGTCAGCTTCGGCATCGCCCTGTTCCTCACCGAGCTGTCGCCCGTGTGGCTGCGCCGCCCGCTCGGCATCGCGATCGAGCTGCTCGCCGCGATTCCGTCGATCGTGTACGGCATGTGGGGCCTGCTCGTGTTCGCGCCGATCTTCGCGGAGTATTTCCAGAAGCCGATCGGCCGCCTGTTCAAGGACGTGTGGGTGCTCGGCCCGCTGACCTCGGGCCCGCCGATCGGTATCGGCATCCTGGCCGCCGGCGTGATCCTCGCGATCATGATCATCCCGTACATCGCATCGGTGATGCGTGACGTGTTCGAAGTCACGCCCGTGCTGCTGAAGGAATCGGCGTACGGGATCGGCTGCACGACCTGGGAAGTAATGTGGAAAGTCGTGCTGCCCTATACGAAGACCGGCGTGATCGGCGGCGTGATGCTCGGCCTCGGCCGCGCGCTCGGCGAGACGATGGCCGTGACTTTCGTGATCGGCAATACGAACCTGCTCGACAGCGTGTCGCTGTTCGCACCGGGCAACAGCATCACGTCGGCGCTCGCGAACGAATTCGCGGAAGCGCAACCGGGCCTGCATACGTCCGCGCTGATGGAACTGGGCCTGATCCTGTTCGTGATCACGTTCATCGTACTGTCCATCTCCAAACTGCTGCTGCTTCGTCTCGAGAAGGGAGAGGGCAAGAAATGAGCGAGCCCATCATGAATTTCCCGGGTCCGGACGGCGCCGTGCTCGACGCGATGCGCAACCGCCTGCAGCGCAAGCGCAAGGCCGTCAACGCGATCGCGCTCACCGCGTCGCTCGGTGCGATGGCATTCGGCCTCTTGTGGCTCGTGTGGATTCTCTACACGACGGTGCATCTCGGCGTCGGCGGCCTGTCGCTGCAACTGTTCACGGAATCGACGCCGGCACCGAACACGGAAGGCGGCGGTCTCGCGAACGCGATCGTCGGCAGCTTGCTGCTGTGCGGTTTCGGCACGCTGGTCGGCACGCCGATCGGCATCCTCGCCGGTGTCTACCTTGCCGAATACGGCCAGAAGAACCTGCTGGCGAGCACGATCCGCTTCATCAACGACATCCTGCTGTCCGCGCCGTCGATCGTCATCGGCCTGTTCGTGTACGCGATCGTCGTTGCAAAGTCGGGGCGCTTCTCGGGCTGGGCCGGCGTGATCGCGCTCGCGCTGCTGCAGATTCCGATCGTGATCCGCACGACCGAGAACATGCTGAAGCTCGTGCCGAACGCGCTGCGCGAAGCGGCCTTCGCGCTCGGCACGCCGAAGTGGCGCATGGTGCTGAAGATCACGCTGCGCGCGTCGGTCGGCGGGATCATCACGGGCGTGCTGCTCGCCGTCGCGCGGATCGCCGGCGAAACGGCGCCGCTGCTGTTCACCGCGCTGTCGAACCAGTTCTTCTCGGTCGACATGAGCCAGCCGATGGCGAATCTGCCCGTCACGATCTACAAGTTCGCGATGAGCCCGTTCGCGGAATGGCAGTCGCTCGCCTGGGCGGGCGTGTTCCTGATCACGCTCGGGGTGCTCGGACTCAACATCCTGGCGCGCTCGATCTTCTCGAAAAAGTAACGGCGGAGCAATCCGATGAATATGGCAGAAAGCCACCTGAATCCCGTCGAGCGCACCGCTGCGCCCGCCGGCACGCACGACGCGGCGCACGGCCGTCCGCTCGAGCCGCTGAACGCGAAGATCGAGGTCAACAACCTCAACTTCTTCTACAACAAGTTCCACGCGCTGAAGAACATCAACCTGAGCATTCCCGAAGGGAAAGTGACGGCGTTCATCGGCCCGTCGGGCTGCGGCAAGTCGACGCTGCTGCGCACGTTCAACAAGATGTTCGCGCTCTATCCGGAGCAGCGCGCCGAAGGCGAAATCCTGATGGACGGCGAGAACCTGCTGACGACGAAGCGCGACATCTCGCTGCTGCGCGCGCGGATCGGCATGGTGTTCCAGAAGCCGACCCCGTTCCCGATGTCGATCTACGACAACATCGCGTTCGGCGTGAAGATGTTCGAAAAGCTCACGCGCTCGGAAATGGACGATCGCGTCGAGTGGGCGCT
Organism: Burkholderia sp. AU27893; assembly: GCF_002223205.1. Taxonomy (NCBI): domain Bacteria; kingdom Pseudomonadati; phylum Pseudomonadota; class Betaproteobacteria; order Burkholderiales; family Burkholderiaceae; genus Burkholderia; species Burkholderia sp. AU27893. The sequence continues at coordinate 1,543,643 of NZ_NKFD01000001.1, forward strand.
CACGAAGGCCGCGCTGTGGAACGAAGTGAAGGACAAGCTGAGCCAGAGCGGCTACGGCCTCTCGGGCGGCCAGCAGCAGCGTCTGTGCATCGCGCGCGGCATCGCGATCCGTCCGGAAGTGCTGCTGCTCGATGAACCGTGCTCGGCGCTCGACCCGATTTCGACGGGCCGCATCGAAGAGCTGATCGCGGAGCTCAAGAGCGACTACACGGTCGTGATCGTCACGCACAACATGCAGCAGGCCGCACGCTGCTCGGATTTCACGGCTTACATGTACCTGGGCGAGCTGATCGAATTCGGCGAGACCGAAAAGATCTTCATCAAGCCGGTGCGCAAGGAAACGGAAGACTACATCACCGGCCGCTTCGGCTGATGACGGAGAACAACAGCCATGTCGGATAAACATCTGTCGAGCCAGTTCGACGCCGATCTCAACGCGGTGTCGTCGAAAGTGCTGGAAATGGGCGGGCTCGTCGAGTCGCAGATCGTCGGCGCGATGCACGCGCTGAACGAATTCGATCGCGATGCGGCCGAGAAGGTCATCACGGCCGAGGAAACGCTGAACGCGATGGAAGTCGACATCGACCAGGAGTGCGGCAACATCATCGCGCGGAGGCAGCCTGCCGCGCGTGACCTGCGCCTTTTGATGTCGATTTCGAAAACGATTACGAACCTCGAGCGCGCAGGCGACGAGGCCGAGAAGATCGCGAAGCGCGTGCGCCGCCTGGTCGACGAGCCGGCCGCGCGCACGGTCAACATCGCCGAGATCAAGGTGTCGGGCGAGATGGCCGTGACGATCCTGCGCCGCGCGCTCGACGCGTTCGCGCGTCTCGATACGGTCGCCGCCGCGCAGATCGTCAAGGACGACAAGGAAATCGACCAGGAATTCCGTGCGTTCGTGCGCAAGCTCGTGTCGTACATGCAGGAAGATCCGCGCACGATTTCGGTGGGCCTCGAGTACCTGTTCATCGCGAAGGCGATCGAGCGGATCGGCGACCACGCGAAGAACATCGCCGAATTCATCATCTACATCGTGAAGGGCACCGACGTGCGGCACCAGCCGCGCGACACGCTCGATCGCGAAGCCAACAGTTAATCGACTCCGTAAGGAAGAACAGAGGTGCCGATGCCCAGCAACATTCTCGTCGTTGAAGATGAGCCCGCGATTTCCGAACTGATCTCGGTGAATCTCCAGCACGCCGGTCACTGCCCGATTCGGGCGTACAACGCCGAACAGGCGCAGAACCTGATCAGCGACGTGCTGCCCGATCTCGTGCTGCTCGACTGGATGCTGCCGGGCAAGTCCGGTATTGCGTTCGCGCGCGACCTGCGCAACAACGAACGGACCAAGCACATCCCGATCATCATGCTGACTGCCCGAGGTGACGAGCAGGACAAGGTGCTCGGCCTCGAAATCGGCGCGGACGACTACGTGACGAAGCCGTTCTCGCCGAAGGAGCTGATGGCGCGGATCAAGGCCGTGCTGCGTCGTCGCGCGCCGCAGCTGACCGAGGACGTCGTGTCGATCAACGGGCTGCGCCTCGACCCGGCCACGCATCGCGTCGCCGCGCATGCGGAAGGCAGCGAGATCAAGCTCGATCTCGGCCCGACCGAGTTCCGCCTGCTGCATTTCTTCATGACGCATCCGGAGCGCGTGCACAGCCGCACGCAACTGCTCGACCAGGTGTGGGGCGACCATGTATTCGTCGAGGAGCGTACCGTCGACGTGCACATCAAACGATTGCGCGCGGCCTTGAAACCGGCCGGCTGCGATGCGATGATCGAGACCGTGCGCGGCAGCGGCTACCGGCTCGCCAAGCACGCGTAACGTATCCACGCATGCCGTGTGCCACGGCATGCCGTTCATTCTTTCGGGCGCTGAATCATGAACATCATCTGGGCGCGCTTTCTGGTGTCGCTCGTGCTGCTCGTGCTGATCGGCGTATTGGTCGGCGTCTTCGCCGGCCCGACCGCGGGCCTCGTGTTCGTGGTCGTGATGCTGGTCGCGCAGGGCTTTTTCAGTACCTTTCATACGCAGCGTCTGTGGCGGCTGCTCGATGCACCGGTCTATGGCGAGGTGCCGAGCGCGCCGGGCATCTGGGGCGAGATCTACTATCGCCTGCACAAGCTCGCGAAGCAGTGGCATGCGCAGGTGCGTCAGGTCGAGCAGCAGCATTCGCGCTTCATCCAGGCGATCCAGGCGTCGCCGAACGGCGTCGCGATGCTCGACGATCACGACCAGATCGAGTGGTGCAACGCGATCGCCGAGGTCCATTTCGGCCTCGACGCGAAGCGCGACCTGCGCCAGCACATCACCAACCTGGTTCGCCATCCGGAGTTCGTCCGCTACCTGAACGCGCAGCATTACGAGGAGACGCTCGTGATGCGCGGCATGGGCGAGTCGCGGCAGAACGTGCTGGAAGTGCAGGTGTTTCCGTACGGCGAGAATCGCAAGCTGCTGCTCACGCAGGACATCACCGAGCTCGAGCGGACCGATGCGATGCGGCGTGACTTCGTCGCGAACGTATCGCACGAGTTGAAGACGCCGCTCACCGTGCTGTCGGGGTTCCTCGAGACGATGCGCGAGCTGCCGCTGAACGAGGAGGATCGCGCGCGCTATCTCGACATGATGGAGCAGCAGGCCTCGCGGATGCGGCACATCGTGACCGACCTGCTGGTGCTCGCGAAGCTGGAGGGCGAGAGCAAGCCGCCGCTCGATCGCGCGATCGACATGCGGGCCGTGTTCGACCATCTGAAGGAGGACGCGCAGACGCTGTCGAACGGGCATCACGACATCGCGTTCTCGATCGACGAGACGCTCGGCGTCACCGGTGCGCAGACGGAGCTGTTCAGCGCGTTCGCGAATCTCGTCACGAACGCGATCCGCTATACGCCGGAAGGCGGCAAGATCGTCGTGACGTGGCGGCGCGAAGGCGCGCAGGGTGTGTTTTCCGTGACGGACAGCGGCTTCGGGATTCCGGCCGCCGACCTGCCGCGGCTCACCGAACGCTTCTACCGCGTCGACCGCAGCCGTTCGCGCGACACCGGCGGCACGGGGCTCGGCCTTGCGATCGTCAAGCACGTGCTGCAGCGGCATGACGCGCACCTGTACGTGCAGAGCGAGGAAGGGCGCGGCAGCACGTTCACCGCGCGCTTCCCGGGCTCGCGCATCATCGCGATCCGGCCGGCCGCTTACGAGGCATGATCGCGTAACGGCAGCCGTCGCTCGTTCGGTGAGCGATGTTATGCCGGCTCCCAATAAAAAACGCAGCCAGTCGGCTGCGTTTTTTATTGGGAGCGACGCGGCGCGCGACTTGAGCCGCACGGCCGATTCTTCAGGAGCAGAACTTCGCGAGCAACCCGAGTTGCGCGTTGCGGATCGTCTTGCCGGCGCGGCGGCGGCGATAGTGGCCGTCGCTGTGCATCTGCCACGCCGACTGGTTGTCGCCGAGGCACACCGACAGGCCCTCGGCGATCACGCGCCGCTTGAGCTTGCGATCGCGGATCGGGAACGCGACTTCGACGCGGCGGAACAGGTTGCGGTCCATCCAGTCGGCGCTCGACAGATAAACCTCCTCGGCGCCGTTCGCGTGGAAGTAGTAGATCCGGTGGTGCTCGAGGAAGCGGCCGACGATCGAGCGCACGGTGATGTTTTCCGACAGCCCCGGCACGCCGGGTTTCAGCGCGCAGACACCGCGCACGATCAGGTCGACCTTGACGCCGGCCTGCGACGCTTCGTACAGCGCCGCAATCACCGTCGGCTCCAGCAGCGCGTTCATTTTCGCGACGACGCGTGCGCGCTTGCCGGCGCGTGCATTGTCGATCTCCGCGCGGATCGAATCGATGATGCGCGGATGCAGCGTGAACGGCGACTGCCACAGCTCGTGCAGCGTGAGTTCGCCGCCGATGCCGGTCAGTTGCTGGAACACGTGATGGACGTCCTCGCAGATCTTCTGGTCGGCCGTCATCAGCCCGAAGTCGGTGTAGAGGCGTGCCGTGCGCGGATGGTAGTTGCCGGTGCCGAGGTGCACGTAGCGGCGCAGCGACGCCTTGCCGGCCTGCACGACGCGCCGCACGATCAGCATCATCTTCGCGTGGCACTTGTGGCCGACCACGCCGTACACGACATGCGCGCCGACGGCTTCGAGCTGCGACGCCCAGTTGATGTTGGTTTCCTCGTCGAAGCGCGCGAGCAGTTCGACGACGACGGTCACTTCCTTGCCGTTGCGCGCGGCTTCCATCAGCGCGTCCATCAGCGGCGAATCGGTGCCGGTGCGGTAGATCGTCTGCTTGATCGCGACGACGCTCGGATCCCTCGCGGCCTGCTGCAGCAGTTCGAGCACCGGCTGGAAGCTCTCGTACGGGTGGTGCAGCAGGATGTCGCCGTTGTCGATCGCGTCGAACATCGTCGGCGCGTTCGTGATCGCGGACGGGGTCGACGCGGTGAACGGCGTGAACTTCAGGTCGGGACGGTCGACGAGATCGGGAATCTGCATCAGCCGCACGAGGTTCACCGAACCGGCCACGCGATAGCAGTCCTTCTCGCCGAGTTCGCTTTCCACGAGCAGGCGGCGCACGATGTGCGGCGGCGAGTCGGCCGACACTTCGAGGCGCACTGCATTGCCGAGGTGGCGCGCGGGCAGTTCACCCTGCAGCGCGACGCGCAGGTTCGTGATTTCGTCTTCGTCGACGAACAGCTCGCTGTTGCGCGTGATGCGGAACTGGTTGCAGCTCTTCACCGTCAGTTGCGGGAAGAGCTCGCCGACGAAGCGCTGCATGAACGAGCTCAGCAGCACGAAGCCGTGCTCGAAACCCGACAGCGCGTGCGGCATGCGCACGACGCGCGGCAGCGCACGCGGCGCCTGCACGATGCCCATCACGGCCTGGCGTCCGAACGCGTCGCGGCCTTCGAGCTCGACGACGAAATTCAGGCTCTTGTTCAGCACGCGCGGGAACGGATGCGCGGGATCGAGGCCGATCGGCGTCAGCACCGGCAGCAGCTCGTCGAGGAAGTAGCGCCGCGCCCATTCGAGCTGCTCGTCGTTCCACGTGTCGCTCGCATGGAAGTAGATGCCTTCCTGTTCGAGCGCGGGCAGCACGGTTTCGTGCAGCATCGTGTACTGTCGATGGACGAGACGCTGCGCGCGTTCGACGACGAGATCGTAAGCATGTTGTAACGACATGCCGTCGGGCGTCAGTGCGCCGGGGTTGTCGCGGATCTGTTCCTGCAGGCCGGCCATCCGGACTTCGAAGAATTCGTCGAGGTTGCTGCTGGTGATGCAGATGAAGCGGAGGCGCTCGAGCAAAGGGACTTGCGGATCGGCTGCCTGGGCCAGCACGCGCTCGTTGAAACCGAGGATGCCGAGTTCACGATTGAGAAGCGGATAACGGACGGACATCGGCAGAGTAGGGGGTGATTCAGGCGATGATTCGAAAGGACGCTCGGAAACTCTCACGGTACGATGACGTGCGAATGACAATAATGTATTTATATCGGGAAATTCTACGCTGTAACCGTTTCGTCTCATAAATGTTTCGGCTATATGCAATCGAGCAGGATGCATGCCCGTGAAGCGTGGCAATGGCAAGCGTTCCACGCTTAAAATGTTGCCTTTGATTGATCGCCCGCGGTTGCCGCACCGGCCGCCGCGGGTGAACGCGCACGGAGCCCCCTTCTGATGGTTACAACCCCCCACTTGCTGGCTGCCGTGGATCTCGGCTCGAACAGCTTCCGGCTGATCGTCGGTCGCGTCGAGGAAACGCCGGCGGGCAGCCAGATCTATCCCGTCGACGCGCTGCGCGAGCCCGTCCGGCTGGCCGCGGGCCTGTCGAGCGACAAGATGCTCGATCGCGCGTCGCAGGAGCGTGGCTGGGAAGCGCTCAAGCGGTTCGGCGAGCGCCTGCGCGATTTCCATCCCGATCACGTGCGCGCGGTGGCGACCAACACGCTGCGCGTCGCGAAGAACGCGGCCGAGTTTCTCGGCGAAGCCGAAGCGGCACTGGGTTTCCCGATCGAAGTGATCGCGGGCCGCGAAGAAGCACGGCTGATCTATGCGGGCGCCGCGCACTCGGTGCCGGCGAGCGCGGGCAAGCGGCTCGTCGTCGACATCGGCGGCGGCTCCACCGAATTCATCATCGGCTCCCACTACACGCCGATCGTGATGGAGAGCCTCTATATCGGCTGCGTGAGCCACAGCCGCACCTTCTTCCCGGCCGGCAACGTCGACGAATACACGATGCGGCAGGCCGAACTCGCGGCCAAGCGCGAGATCCAGATCATTTCGAGCGAGTACAAGAAGGCCGGCTGGGACCAGGCGATCGGCTCGTCGGGCACCGCGCGTGCGCTCGCGGAACTCGTCGAAGCAAACGGCTTTAACGATCCGGGCATCACGCACGGCATTTCGCGCGGCGGCCTCGAGCGGCTCAAGCGTGCGCTGATCAAGTCGGAGAACGTCAACCGGCTGAAGCTGATCGCGCTGAAGCCCGATCGCGTGCCGGTGCTCGCGGGCGGCCTCGCGATCATGCTCGCGGTGTTCGAGGAACTCGGTGTCGACTACGTCGATACGACCGACGGCGCGTTGCGCCTCGGTGTGCTGTACGACCTGCTCGGCCGGACGCAGCACGAGGACATGCGTGCGGTGACCGTCGAGGGCTTCACGCGCCGCTACGGTGTCGATCGTGCGCAGGCCGAGCGGATCGGCGCGCTGGCGGGGCGTTTCTACGACGAACTCGAGGAAGCCGACGAAGAAGCGCGCGAGGAAGGACGGATGTTCCTCGGCTGGGCGGCCGCATTGCACGAGATCGGTTTGTCGATCTCGCACAGCGCGTATCACAAGCACTCGGCTTATATCGCGAGCAACGCGGACATGCCGGGTTTTTCGCGCACCGACCAGGCGCGCCTTGCCGCGCTCGTGCTCGGTCACGCGGGCAAGCTCGGCAAGCTGTCGCAGGCGCGCGAGGTCGAGTGGCCGCTGCTGTTCTGCCTGCGACTCGCGGCGCTGCTGTGTCGGCGCCGGACCGATGCCGGGCTGCCGGACATTTCCGTTTCGCAGATGAAGAAGGGCGGGTATGAAGTGCGCCTGCCGAGCGCGTGGGTCGAGCAGAACCCGTTGACCGACTATAGCCTCAGCCAGGAGGCGGCCGAGTGGGAGAAGGTCGGTATCCCGTATCGCGTGGTGTATACCGGCGCGTAACTGGCCGAAGCGAGGCCGCAGCGAGGTCGATAGCGGGGCTGGGAGGGGCCGGGCAGCAGGCAGGCTTGGTGCCCCTCAGGCTTGCCGCGTGATCGTCGTGGCAGCTGCTCAGTCCGACGAGCAGACGATCGCAGTCAGGAACGGAAACGCCTGCTTGACGGTCGCGTCGCTGCCGGCCTTGCGCACGGCTTCTTCCACCGCGCTTTTCGTGCCCCGCACCACGACGCCATAGGCCCAGTCGCCGATCGGCGTGCCGTCGCCCGGGCGGAAGATCGGGTCGTTCGCCTGGTATCCGAGCACGACGTAGACGCCGAAGCCGTACGCCGTCAGCGCGTGGCTCGTGCGGAATGCATTGACCGAGTTCGATTCGACGTGCATCGGCTCCGACTGGATGTCGCCGGCGGCGAGCAGCGGCGCGACGAATTTGTGGCCGGTCGAGTGGCAGTCGAGTGCGTCGTCGAGCGCCTTGGCCGACGCAGTGCCGGCAGTCGCGAGCGCGAGCAGCGATGTGCAGAGGGCGGTCTTGAGAATGTTGTTTTTCATGCGCGGATGCAGGTTGTCCCATGCGCATTATCGCGTGTTCTGGCAAGTGCCGTATGGGGGCTGCGGATGGCGCGTTGGCCCGTATGGCGTCGATGTGATTCGACGGGCCGGGCGGGCGCTCGATTCTTTCCAGTCAGCCTTTCCTGCAATGAAAGCGCAAGGTCGTCAGCCCTTTGCTTTGTGCCGACCTTCGAAATAGGGCGGCCGGGGGCTGCGTGGATCGTTGTAGCGTCGATGCCCCAATTGATCCCTACAATGAATCGAGGCGCCGCGAACCGGGAATCCCGGTTGACGCTCGAAGGGCCCAGAAACGGAAAAGGGGCTACGGTATGAACCGTAACCCCTTGATTCCTTGGTCGGAGCGATAGGATTCGAACCTACGACCCTCTGATCCCAAAGCAGCACTTACAGGATGCCTGCATCGCTTATCCAGTAAGGCATTCGCCGCTGTTGCCCCCAAATTATTGCACATAAAACGAGCAAGTTCCGGCGCGGGTTTGCTGGCAACTGTAGGGGAATTTTTGGGGACGATCAAGCGCTCGCGCGCAGTGGTACATGTAGACGAATTTCGCTCGTAGGCACATTTCTGGACTTTATGTAATCGAGGGTTTGCTTCTCATTCGTGTGCGCTGCCGTTTCCTTCAGCGCCTCGATGTCGTAGCCCGCGTTCTCCGCGTCCGTGAGCGCCATCGCGCGGATGTCCTTGATCGTGTACTTGACGTCCTCCAGGCCGGCCCGTTTCTTCGCGACTTTCCATGCCTTTAGGGCCGTGTTCGCCGCGTAGGGCGTTCCCTGCTTCGTGTGGATCACGTAGACACCTTTCACGCGGCCGATGCCGCGGGCGCGCTCGAGCACCGCTTCGATCTCTGGAGTGATCTTGAAATCGACGGCGACGCCGCTCGAATCCTCGGTTTTCGAGGGCCGGAAGTGAATCACGCCGGCGGCGCGATCAACCCAGGAACACCCGTCCGGATCCTTCGGATCGACGGTCCAGCGCAGATTGCGGATCTCGGTGGAGCGCTGCGCGGTCAGGTAGCAAAGGTCGATGAAGCACTGCATCATCGGGCCGGTTGGCACCTTGGCAGTGAGCTGGCGGCCGCCGCGCTCGTACGTGAACGTCAGCATGCATTCCCGTATCGCCGCGAAGTGGTCGCCGCTGATCAACGTCGTGCGCGGCTTCGGCTTCTTCAGCTTCACGTCGCGGCACGGGTTCGTCGTCATCAGGCGCTGGTCGATGCACCAGTCGAAGAAGCCGGACAGGAACGCCCGCATCACGCGCTGCATGTGCGGCTTGTCCTTCCAGTTGTCTTTCAGGAACTGGCGCACGTAGGGCACGTCCATCTGGTCGATATCGACGTCCGCGAACCCGCGCTTCACGTAGCGGCCGTAGGCCGGCCACGCCCTTTCCTTGTGGTCCTTCTGGTGCAGCCTAACGTACTTGTCGACCAGGTGCGGGATGTTGCCCGTACCGTCGATTTTCTCGACCTTCGCCTTTTCGGCTGCCAGGCGCTCGAGCATGCGCACCTCGCCGTCCTCGACGCGGCACAGTTTCTTCCAGCGCTCGGTGTAGGGCTGCACCCAGTAGTACGACCCGTCGCGTATGTAGACGCGGCGGACCGGTGGCTTTCGCTTCGTCATGCGGCTCGGTGAACAGAACGGAGGGCCGGGCGCTCGCGCGTGCCGGGCGCGTCGCCGGCGAGGCCGGCTTTCTTCGCCTGGAGCGACTCGAAGGTCGACCAGGTCATGATCACGGCACCGTTCGCGGCCGTGATGACGTCGATACCGAACGTCGCCTTGAACCAGTCGGCCTGTTTGCCGTATCGCTTCTTGCCGGTCACGCGGACGAGATCGGCCTCGTTCATCAGGCGCTCGCTCATGATTCGATCCTCCGAAATTCAACAACCCACACCCAGGGGTTCGCATCCCAGCCGTGACCGCGCGCGGCATTCAGCCCGTCCCAGAGCTGGCGGAACTGCGCGACGCAGCCCTCGACCGGATCGACGCGCCGGGCGGCGCGCCGCGGATCGCGGATACCTTCCGCGATCGCGTCCTCCCAGCTGATCGACTGCAGCCGTTCGGCGCGCACCGCAGTGATCTCGAGCGTGATGCGCGATGCCCAGCGCGGCATGTGGATCGACGGCACCCATCGCCCCTTGATTGCGGCGTCGGGCATCGTCCATTCCTCGTCTATTTCGCGTTCCGCAAAATAGACGCCGTCGCCGGCTGCCTGGTAGTCGACCCATATGTCTGAGCAGTCGCAGGTGTCGAGCGAGCACGAATGTGAAGTGCGTGGCTTCCATGTCTCGCGCACCCACAGCCGATCACCGGGATTTCCGTGCGGGTAGGGAAGCTGATTGCATTGCTCATCGCCGCGGAGCGCCCACCAGAATCCGGTGTTCGGATCTTCGAAGCCCCAGCATGCCGGGTCATTCCAGTCCGGGCCGTCCTTCGGCCCACCGCCGATGAAATCGACATAGCTGCGTTTCGGGATCGCTACGCGGCGCGTCTGCGTCTTGCGGCCTTCGAGGATGGCGCGCACCATCGGGCCGCTGAAAAGGATCGGGCGCTCTTTCATCGTGCCTCCGGGAATTCGTCGTGCATGCGGCCGTCGAGCTGTCGGCCGGCGGCGCGCTTGCCTGCGTTGCCCATGATCGTTCCGTCACGGTGCGTGAACTTGGGGCCGCGCACGGGCACGCCCTCGACGTGACCCATCATCGGAATCCATTCGCCCCATTGCTTGAACAGGAACGGAACGCCGTATGCCGTGCACTGGTCGCGAAGATCGCGAGCCCATTCTGGGTGCATCGGCCGCGCGCCGTGGCCGCTTTCGCCGCCTACAATCACCCAGTCGATTTCGGGCGAGCTGTAGCCCGTCCCGTCCTCCGCGTATTCGGTGGTCGGCCCATGAATCCATGGCGCATCAGCAGGGCAATCCTCGCAGGACTGCATTTCCCGCATGCAGCACACGCCAGTCGGATCGAACCAGGCTCGAAGATCTACCGGGCCGAGCAGCGGCTCCAGGGACAGGAACCGGCGGCGCGCCGGCGTCATGAGTAGCTTTTCGATGTCGCGGTCGGCCTCGACCTGGCCGACGATCGTCGCGCCGAGCCAGACGTTCGACCACGGCCACGGTGTATTGACGCCGCGGCCGGCGAGCTCGAGCGCCCGCGTGATCATCGATCCGGCATTGCCGATGCGTTTCGTGAGCAGCAGCCAGTCGAGGTGAGGCGTGTTCCAGATCAGGTCGATCAGGTCCGCGCGCCATGCGTCCGGAACTGCGTTATCGAACACGTCGGCGAGCGATGCGCAGAACACGCGCTGGCGCCGGCCGTGCGCGGCGAAGAACTCGGCATGCGCCGCTTCCCATGCGAGCGGCTTCCGCCAGTTCGCCGGCGATGTGCGGCGGCGCGGGGCGCCGGACCCCCAGTTCACGGCGGTGCCTCCGCCGAAGCGCGCATTCCGCGTCTCGGCGTAGCAGTGATCGCAGCCCGGCCCGACTTTCTGGCAGCCTTCCCATGGGTTGAACGTGTGGTCGCACCACTCGATCTTCGTGTTCTCGCTCATGCTACGATCCCTCGCTCAAAATAATGTGGGGTAGGTATGGGGAAGCTTTCGCTCGGCGCATGCGCGCTCATCGTGGTCATGTTCGGGATCGCAGTCGCTGCGTGGATGTTGCGGTACACGCCGGTGAACAATGCGATGGTCTGGGATCGCTGGACGCACGATATGTGCTTCGTCGAGTTCGCGTCGCAGGGGAAGCACATCAAGTGCATGGGTGACGAATAGCGGATGCTCATCGCCGCACCATCATGCAAAGGTCGGCGCGACGCCGAATCTCGGACATGTACGAGTCGAGGTCGCCCGTCATGACGAAGTGCGTGCGCGGCGCGGCCGGCGTGCCGACGTACTTCTCGCGCGGCGCGGCGGCGCGCGGCTCGGTGCCGGCGATGCAGAAGCTGTCGTGGCCCGACTTCGGCACGCGCATGCGCGAGAGCTGCCCGGCAATCGCCATGCCCTCGAGAATCGGCCGCATGCGGCCGGCCTCCATGTTGAACTGGATCGCGAGGTTATACGGGGCGTAGATCACGCCGGGCTTCATGACGGCGAGCACGTCGGCGGCCGTCGGCTTGTTGTTGCGGCGCATTATTGTGCCCCCTGCAGCGGTTCCGGATTCATGTAGACGTGGAGGGCGGCCGGCAGCACGAGCGGCCCGGCGGCGCGCTGGTGGAGCATCATCGCGAAGTTGCCGACGTCGACCGGATCGCCCTTGGCGACGTGCTCGACCAGGTAGCGTGCGAGCGTCGTGACGTCGCACTGCTTCGGGTCGTCCCAGCCGCCGCGGCCGGCGGCGCGCTTTTCGGCGAGTTTCGCCTTCATCACCGCCGCGAACCGATCGACGGCCAGGTCATCGGGATGTTGCGCCGCCGCGCGAGCCTCGTTGATACGGTCTTCCAGTTCCTGCGGCAGTGGGTTGCGGCGGCCGCCATAGTCGAGCAGCGTGATCTCCGCAGTGCGCTGGCCGCAGCAGTCGTCCCAACGCTCGAACCGGATGCGGCCGTAACCGGTCGCGACGAACACGTCGCCTGGTTTGATCGTTGCGATGCTAAATTTTTCCTGGACTCGTGCGCTGTCGCGCGCGGCAACGAGTTTCGGGTGCAGCTCGAGCGTGTCGGCGGCCGGGTCGAGCAGCTCGTTGCGCGGGTCGAGGACGACGGTCATACCGAACGTGACGCGGAACAGATTTCCCGTCGAGGCCGCATCGAGGATCGCGGCGAGAGCGCGCTGGCACTGTTTGGCGTCATCGCGATCGAACCGTTCGAGTTTGTCGGAATCGTCGGCGTACGGCATCCAGCCTTTCTCGAGCTGCTCGATGACGTTCGAGACGTCGAGCGCCGCGTCGAGATCGGCTTTCGAAGCACGGGCCATTTTCATGATGCGTCTCCCTTGCGGGCTGCTTCGATCGCGAAATCGATGGCCTCGTGGATCTGCCAATCGAAGTGATCGGCATCGGTTTCGAAGTTCGGCTCTTCGCCGTCCGGCCCGTACACTTCGACCCAGCCGGCGTCGCGCTCCATGCACGCATTGACGCCCCAGCCATCGGGCAGCTCGGCGCAGGCGCGCTGCACGGGATCAGTGTTGTAGACGGGGTTCCAGTGATACGGCGCCGTCGCTGGGGAGTGCTCCTCCGCCTCGCGCTTCAGGCGGTCGCGCATTGATTCGCGCTTCTTCTCGCGCACGTACAGCGCGACCGGGCCGTCCTCGGTGTCGTAGATCTCGAGCAGCAGCCAGCCGTCGCCGGCCGGCGCGCTCGGCATCCAGAAGCTGCAGTTCGCGCTGTTGGATGCGAAGTACTGGTCGTACGTGTCGCAATCAACGTCGTTCTCCATATGGATGAACGCGGCTTCGATGCCGAAGGCAGCGAAGAATGTCTCGTAGTTCACGTCCTCGTCGAGATAGGGGACTGCCGGGTTCGACAGCATGCCGTCTTCGTCGCGCATGATCTCGCGCGGCGTGAGGATCGCGCGTCGCAGCCCTTCGAGGCTCAGCGGCGCGATGGGCTTCCCGCTGGCGAGGGATGTGATGCCGTGAACGATGCCGATCGCGAACATGCTATTCGCCTGCACGGCATCCCGAAGCACATCGGCCGCGTCGAGAATGGACGGCCGCACGCACGCCGCTGCGTGTTGCTCGAGCGTTGCGACCGTCTTGCCGACGAGGTTGCGCAGCTCGGCTTTCTCGTGCTCAGCGGTTTCCAGCGCGTTCCCATGGTCGAATACGCCGCCGATCAGCGACCAGGCGGACGCGTAGACTTGCGCCTGTTCCATGATGGTGGCGATGAGCGCGGCAGCGCTCGGCGTGTTGGTGGAGGTTATGGTGTGTCCTATCGTGGTTATCGCGGCATCCATTGCGCGCCGCGCACGATCCGGCCGACCGGTTCGAGCACGAGCACTTCGGATTCCCTTTCGCTGCGCACGAGCGCGGTGCCGCGCCTCTGCGCCTTCTCAAGCGACGTATGTCGCTGCGGCTTGCTGTTGCTGCCGATCGTCACGAACAGCGGCGCGCGTGCGCCGACCGGGCCAAGCGTCAGCTCATCGATCCGCGCCTCGAGCGTTGCGGCGTTCGCGCGCCAGGTGTCGGCCTTCAACTGCGCGGCGTCACGCTCGGCGGTGAGGCGCTCGACCTCGGCGCGCAGATCTGCGACGACGCGCGGCGTGCTGTCTGCAGCGACGGCCGAGGCCGGAAGCGCGGCGATGGCGTCGGCTAGCGACGGCATCGCGGCGGCCACTGGCGTATCGTTGGCTGCGGGCACCAGCGCGGCGCCGCGCGCGAGCCAGTACACGTATTCGTTGCCGCCGCCGGCGCGCTTCTCGCGCTCGACCAGGCCGCCCGCGTGCATCTTGTTGATCGCCTTCACGACGTCCAGGTGCGGCAGTCCGATCCCGGTCGCGACCGTCTTGGCTGTCGCCTCGGCGACGGTGCCGAGGAAGGTTTCGATGTCTTCCGTCATGTGGTCCTCACCAGTTCGGGAAAGCTGCAAGGGTGGGTGCTCGGCTCGCATATGGCAGCGGGTAGCATGAATCGCCGGCGCTGCACGCCTGGTTGTGACGGCGCCCACCCGTCACACCGAGCACCCACCGTTGAAGCCGGTGGAAAAAAGCGGGGCGAGACGTCCGCCCCGGAAGTGCCGAGCGCTATGAGGGCGCGCGCGGCAGGCCACGGGGAAAGCGGTTATTCGGGGGAGCCGAGCAGGATCTTCGTTTCGGTCTGGGCTTCGATGTCCGACCAGATAGCGCGGAACGCGTCTTCGAGAACCTTGTGCGGGCGGATGAGCTCGTACCAGATCGTCAGGCCGCCATCCTTCACGCGGTACTTCAAGCGCGCGGCGAGCGGATATTTCGCGCCGTTTTCGAAGACCGGAATCTCGAGCGCGATTTCGGTCGGCATCTTCACCTTGTTGCCGGTCGCGTTCACGTCTTCGCGCCATACGAAATCGACGCTGCCGTCCTGCAGGCGCGTCGCCGACACGAAGTTGCCGCCCTTGCTGGCTTCGAAGTTCAGTGCGATCGACAGCATGTCGCTGCCCGACGGGCTGACGATGTCCGGCAGGTTGTCCTCGATCAGCTCGGCGAACTCGAGCTGCGTTGTTGGCTTGCGGTCCTTCGCCGTCCACGTTTTCCACTCGCGCGATGCCGGCACAGCGAATTGCACGCGGTATTCACGCCAGTTGGCACCGCCGTTGTCGAGCGCGTCGCTTGCTGGAAAGTGGTCGTCGATGACGCCGAGGATGTGCGCCGGGTCGAGCGATGCGTAGATCATGCTGTTGCCGGTCTTCTGGCGGTTGAAGTAGGCGATGAAGCTCGCCGCGTCGCGCAGCTTCACGATTCCGATCGGGCGGTGCGGAACTTCGTCGCGCTCGTCGAGGGTGCGCACCTCGTAGCCGGCCGGGACAACAACGAACGGCCGGCCGTCGGCGAGCGGGGACTTCTTCGGGTCGGCGAGGGCCGTGCCGGCGTTGAGGGCAGCGCTGATATCGGGTGCGTCGTGGTCGAACATGTGGATCTCCTGATGGTGTGGTGGATGCGGCGATTACCGGCCGGTGCCGGTGTCGGCGAGCTGGATGCCCGGCAGATCGGGCTGTCGCTCGCTGTTGCGGGAAAGGTTGTTTTCGACGGTCGGGAAGAACACCTCGGCGGCGCGCTTCTCTTTCGGAAGCGTGGTCGAAACCTCGCCGGACACTTCGAGCGCGTCCGCGACCTTCGCGAACGGCTTGATCTCGATCGTCACGCTGATCTTCCCGGCTTTGCCGGTGTCGCGGACGAGCGCAACGAGCTGGTTGAGCTGCTCGGTTGCTTCCTCGACGAGCATGCCGCCGCGGATGTCGACGAGCGTCGACGTGTAGGACTTCATCATGGCTGGCTCCTATGGGTCAGTCGTTGTCGTTGGCGGCGCGGGACTTCGCGTCGCGGTGGGAAAGGGGCGGCGCGGCTTGTTCGCGCGCGGCGCGCGCTTCGGCGCCGAGCGCGAGGCAACGCCGGATGAGGGGATTCGTGATCGCGTCGACGGCCGAGCCGGGCACACGCTGCAGGCGGAATTCGCGGGCGACCATCGCGTCGGTGACGGGGATGCGGGCGGCCATGATCAGCGTCTCCGCGCGGCGGCGCGGATGTGCGCCTTCAGCATTGCGAACGCCTGGCGACGCGTGATGCTGCCGCTCGCGAGGTCTTCGACGATTTGCCAGAGGGTGAGGAGCATGTCAGGCGCTCCGCGTCATGCCGGCCCGAACGTGCGCCGTCTCGGCCACATCCCACTGCTTCGCAGCGGCCAGCACGATGACGACGGCGAGCAGGGCGGCGAACGATTTCGCCCAGAAAACGAGCAGGGCCTTCATGACCACAACCCCATGAGGCGCTCGACGGGCGGCGCGATGGCGCTGGCGAGCAGCAGGCATGCGGCCAGCTCGACGAGGGGCAGCCAGTCGCGGGGCTTCACGCGGCACGCTCGCCAAGCAGGTCATGCACCCGGCGCGCTTCTTCCGCGACAGCTGCATCGCGGGTCACGTAGTAGGTGCAGCTCTGGATGAAGGTATCGCGCTCGAGCTTCGCTGCACGCCGATCGCGCTTGAGCTGCGCGCGCGTGATCGCTTCGAAGTCGCCGGTGGTACGCGGCTTCTTCAGGCGCGGTGCGCTGGCAGCGCGCCGGATGGTGGAGACTGCTTTCTTGAACATGGGCCTCTCCCGACAACGGTGTGAGGCAAGTCTACAAATAGATTTGTAGAAAAACAAGCGCTGAATACAAAAATATTTGTAGCGTTGGGCGTGAAAAATCCCGCCTCGGCGGGATCGTGCGCCTCTACGACTTTGACGGCGAAGCGAATCCGTCAAGTATCCAGGCTAGCGCGAAGGCTGAAAGGGCTCCCGCAATACCGATCGCAAAACATCCGAATGCGATATGTGCCGTTTCGCGGGAGTACCAGGGCGACATATTGATCGGAGGCCTGTTGGGATCAGCTGTCGCCAATGCAGCCAATAGCTCAGCGTCGCTCATTTTTTCGAGTCGCGCTTGGACGGCTGCAGAGGTTTCCTGTGCAGCGGATGCTTCTTTGACGGCATGTGCAATGCCGGATGCTGCCGCGATCCACAATGCGACGACCCACACAAGGCCGGCAATGCGGATTACCGTTCCAACGCGTCGCAGTCCCTCGGCCCGGCTCATCGAGAAATCTGAAGGTCGTACAGCTGATTATCGTCTGTCAGACACGTTCCCGTGCCCGCCTGGCTCCATCCACTGAAGGAGAAGACGCAGCGCAGATTGCGCCCATCGGCTGATTGAGCGAGGACGTTTCCGTTACCGACAGCACTGAACGATGTCGCACTTCCAGTCGCTGTTTGGCCGCCGGCGAATGCCGTGCCAAGGGTGAACGAGCCACCCTGAACATATGCAAATTTGCCGTTGTAGGTGCGATCGTCGATGGTGATCGAGACCGACTTGTCGAGCTGCTTCGCAGTGCCTTGCGCCATCTTGCCCGGGCCGCGAGGCATGAGGGCAAGATCGTATGTCGCGCAACCCTGTAGCGCGATGATGGCGGCCATAGCCGCGGCGAGTGTGATGCGCATTGCGCCCCCGAGATTTTTTACGTTGGTCTTCGCCGCACGATGGCGGCGTTTGTGGTCAGTCTGATGCGAGTTGCACGAGCTGCCGCCCGAGCATAAAAATTGGTTCAAGCAGCCCGATCGCATTCCCGCCATCGGCCCCGATAACACCGAATCGCGTTTCCCCATCCGAGCAGATGTCGATGTAAAGGTGGGCCTCCACTTCGAAATTCGCATTGTGCTTCTGGAGAGACTGTCGTCTGACGATGGGACATCGCAGTTTGTTTTGCCGGTATGCATCCAGACTCACTACGTTATCCGGTACCGGACTTCCCTCGTTTTGTCGCTCGTGGGCCATGGCCGCCCCGTGTCGCAATTTGTTGTGTCTCGATGCTCGTCCCCAGGATCTCTGTCCCTTCGCGGAGTAGCTCCCGCAGTAGAAAAAAACGGCGTGAGGTTAGACGGCCGTCAGTCGACCTCGCCCTCAGATCCGCGATGAATTCCTCTAACTGCTTGGGATTAACTTTCTCCCGCTCACTTACAGATGGATAACTAGCGTTTACCCGAGAATTGTTGTCGTTTACCGACACTTTCCCGCGTATTGAATCGTCGGATGCAGGAATCAGCTCGGCTGTTGGTATTTCGTCCGCTGGCCACGGCTCCGGCCTCTTCCCGACTCCCTCCGCCAGCCACAGTGAATTGCACCGGAGAACATCTGCGATCCGTGGCGTGTATTTGCTCGATTTCGCGTTTTTATTCGGGTCCAGCAGGTGCTGGATGTTCTGCGGCTTGCACGGCGCACCAACGAGCTTTGCGAGCGTCGATTGATCAGTGTGGGGCGAGAGCCGTGCGCATTCCATCGCCCAGGCCAGCCGCTCAGCATAGGTATTCATACAAAGTATTTTGTAGAACCGCGTTGCAAAATTGCTTGTAGGGTGCTACAAACACGTTTGTAGATATTCCCCGGTCGCCCTATGAGCAAAGAGCACATCGAACGCGCCATCAGCATCGCCACGTCCCAATCAGCGCTCGCCAAGGCAATCGGCGTGACGCAGCAGACGATTTCCAACTGGAAAGAGGGCGGCGCGATCCGGCCCGAGCATTGCAGCGCGATTGAGCGCTTCACTGGCGGCGCGGTCACGCGTCCCGAACTTCGCCCCAACGACTGGCGCGAGATCTGGCCCGAGCTCGTCACTGATCAGGCATCGCCTGTTGACGCTTCGCATTCTCCGCGCGCGGCGGCCAACGCGTAACCATCGAACGAGAGGCAAATGACTATGGGTCTGAGGAAAGCCTACCAAGCCATGTGCCGGGCGTTCCCCGGCGGCGCGGAAGCGATGGCGGCGGCGCTCGGCATGTCGGCCGCGAGCCTGCAAAACCGAATCTACGAAGTGAAGGGGCAGGTGCTGCATACCGAGCACGCGCTCGCCATGCAGACGCTGTCCGGCCGCACCGATTTCGCTGAAGCGATCGCCCGCATCACGGGCGGCATGTTCGTGCAGCTGCCGGGCCTCGACGACGAGTGCGACAACCAGGAACTACTGACGAAGTTCACGTTGATCCTCGACCAGCTCGGTGTCTTGGCCCGCACGCATGCGCAGGCGATTGCCGATGGCGTTGTCGATGACCACGAGAAGGCTGAGCTTGAGCGCATCGCACACGACGCGCACCGCCACATCCAGGAGCTGCTCCAGCTCACGTTCCGCATCTATCGCTCGAGCGAGCCGGCCGACGATGCGCCGGCGCGCGCGCTGCGCACTGCGTAATCGCTGCCGTATTGCACATGCGGTCCGCGCAAGCGGGCTTTGGAGCCCGGCCTCGGCC
This sequence comes from Burkholderia sp. AU27893, assembly GCF_002223205.1. Taxonomy (NCBI): domain Bacteria; kingdom Pseudomonadati; phylum Pseudomonadota; class Betaproteobacteria; order Burkholderiales; family Burkholderiaceae; genus Burkholderia; species Burkholderia sp. AU27893. The sequence continues at coordinate 1,562,793 of NZ_NKFD01000001.1, forward strand.
GGTAACCCCGAGCGGCAGGGAAATGTGCTGCGCCGATGACACCCCGGAAAGCCACGGGGAAGAACACCGAGAACCGCCCCATAGGGCGCTACCTAAACGGGATGAATGACATGACCGAATCGGGGAAAGGCGCGCCGAAATGCCGCGACTGCCAGCATGTGAAGCCGGACACCGGTCCGATCTCGCTGTTCGGTCTGCTTCCGTGGAAATGGGAATTCGCACGGTGCGGCCGCACGATGCATCCCGAGCCCCTCAACCCGGGTAGCACGCCGGACGCCGTGATTCATCGTCATCCGCTGGTCGGCGTCGAGCGCGCGATCACCTTTCACGCGTGCGGCCCGGCGGCGCGTCACTTCGAACCGCGGCGTGCCTCGTGATGGACGCCGACATCCTGATCTTCGGCATGGCGGCGTGTATCGCCGCGTCGATCCTTTTCTGTCTGAGGAACCCCCGATGAGCCTCCACCACGAAAACCTTGCGTGGGAGATCGAGCTACCCGCCTTGAAGAAGGTCGTACTGCTCGCGATCGCGCGTCTCGCGCACCTGACGAATCGCGAATGCTGGCCCAGCGTGCAGTCGCTCGCGTTTCGCTGCGGCATGAGCGAGAGCGCCGTGCGCGGCGCAATCAAGGATCTGATCGAGGCCGGTTACATCGAGACGATGAAGGTTCCAGGGAAGCGCACGGTCTACCGAGTACTGCTTGGCGTCGAGGTTGCAGCATGAGCCGGCTGACCGCAGAAGCAATCGCGGCGCGCGCGACCGCGATGGCCGGCGAAGACGCCGGCGTGCATGTCCGCGTTCTCGAAGCGCCGGGCGGCGCGCGGTTGCGCATGAAAGTCGACGGGCGCCTCGTCGCGCAGCACGTGCCCGAAGCTGACATGCACGTGACGATCGACGAGTTTGCGGACCGGTATATCCGCGCTGCGCTGATGGTCGGCATGCGCTGTCTGTCGTGCGGCGTGCAGGTGGCGGGCGCATCGATGCCCTGCGGCCACTGACGGAGGGAGCCATGCGTATCTATGTCGCCGGCCCGATGACAGGGCACCCCCAACTGAATTTTCCGGTCTTCCATGCCGAAGCGGCGCGGCTGCGCGCCCTCGGCTACGAGGTGGTCAATCCGGCCGAGTTGAACGCCGACCCGGCGGCCGACTGGCTGCAGTGCATGCGGACGGACATCAAGCACCTGGTCGACTGCGACGCGATCGCCATGCTGGAAGGCTGGCAACACTCTCGCGGCGCGCGGCTCGAATACACGATCGCGCTGATGCTCGGGCACGCCGTGTTCCGCGCGGTCGACATCGTCGAGAGGCTCGCGGCATGAGCATCCACCTGATGAACCAGGCGTGGCGCACGACGCTCGCAACTGGCGCGAAGTTCGTCCTCGTCGCCGTGTGCGACACAGCGAACGACGAGGGCGTGTGCTGGCCGTCCGTAGAGACGATCCGCCGCAAGTGCTCGATGGGCGAGCGGACCGTACAGCGGCACCTCGACGATCTCGAGCAGGCCGGCATCATTTCGCGCTCGTTCCGCAAGGGACGCAGCACGACATACCAGGTGCACGAATCGAAGTTCCCAATCGAAACTGCCCCCGCCAAACTGACACCCCCGCAAGAACGGCACCCCCGCCAAATTGGCACCCCCGCCAAATTGGCACCTACCCCCGCCAAAAACGACGGGGCACCCCCGCCAAATTCGACGGAAACCCCCGCCAAATTGGCACCCAGAACCACCAATAACCTTAAAGAGAATCCACAGGGAACCGGTCGCACTCCGGAATCGACGCCTGTGGACAACTCGGGGCCGAAAGCATCCGCGCAGGGTGCGCGGCTGCCGGACGACTGGGTGTTGACGAAGAAGCTTGCCCTCTGGGCGCTGCAGGAACAGCCGACCTGGACCGAGGAGCATGTGCGCAAGGTCGCGGCAGCGTTTCGGGACCATTGGATCGCTCAGCCGGGCGCGAAAGGGCGCCGGACCGACTGGGAGGCGACGTGGCGCAACTGGGTGCGCAGGGAACCGGCGCTGAAGGGCGGCGCGGGCACACCGCAATCGGGCGGCGACGTTCGCTGGTTCGAGACGCCTCAGGGCGTCGAAGCGCAGGCGAAGCTGCACAACATGCGTGACCGGAAGCCGGATGAGGACTGGCGCTCGTACCGCGTGCTGGTCGTGCGCGCGGCGAATGATCGCAAGGCCGCCGAGTTCGTTCTCGCCGATGCGCAGCGCTTTAACTCCGTCGATCTCTACCAGTTCGCGCGCACGACGTTCGGGGACGCGCTGATGCCAGTGGACGACTACGCATCATGAGCAAGAACGCACTTCGCTATCCCGAGAGCGCGATCGCCGGCGGCATGTTCGGCACCGCCCGCGTGCGCGGCTTGGTCGCGGATACGGCGGCGCGGCTCGCTGCGCCAGGCCCGATTGAACTCGACGGTGCACTGGCTCGGCTGATTGGATGCGCGCCGGAAATCGCGCCGACGCCGCTGCAGTGCATGCAGGCACTTGGCCGGCTGCCGGCGGGCCGCATGAACAAGACCGAAGCCGCATATGCCGAGCTGCTCGCCGCGCGCGTGCATCTTGGCGAGATCCTCGAATTCAAGTTCGAATCGCTGAAGCTGCGGCTCGCCGATCGCACCTGGTACACGCCTGACTTTGCACTCGTGCTCGCCGACGGCACGCGCGAGATTCACGAAGTGAAGGGTCATTGGACCGACGACGCGCGCGTGAAGATCAAGGTCGCGGCCGAACTGTATCCGTACTACCGGTTCAGCGCCGTGCGTCGCGTGAAAGGTGAGTGGGTTCGGGAGGCATTCCGTTGAGTCACCGCCCAAACAAGCGCGAGCGTGAGCACATGGGGCGCATTGCCCGCATGGAATGCATCTGCTGCTACCTGCTCGGCCGGAAGCAGACGAGCAAGACGGACGTGCATCACGTGCGTGTCGGCCACGGCGGCGCGCAGCGTGCGGGCGACTTCTGCACCGTGCCGCTTTGTCACGACGACTGCCATCAGGGCAAGAACGGCGTGCACGGCGACCAGCACTACCTGCACATCCTGAAGATGACGCAGATCGACCTGCTCAACGCGACGCTCGAAAGGCTCTACGGATGAGGTTGCTTGTGCGCATGACGCTTCCGTTCGCATCGGCGGACGGATACGAAAAGTTCGAATGCCTCGCGCGGCGCGTGATTGGGCCGGTGGTCGAGCCCGGGAAGGGCGGCGCGTTCATCTTCGTTGACGTCGACCTACCCGAGAAGTACCGGATCTTCGCGACGGCGCGCGGCTGGAATGCCGACGGAACCTATCGCGTCGAGGCGACGGTGGGAGAGAACAGGAGATCGCTTGCCGCGTTCCTCGCGAGCGGCGATCTCGAATGGGACGTGAGTCCCTCACATGTGCGGCGCGGATGACGTCGCGGCAGCATTTTTAGGAGATCGGCATGCATTCGTTCAAACGTATCCAGCAGGCCCGCCAGGCGCTTCGCGACGAGCACTCGCCGGGCGGCCTCACCAACAACGCCGGCCACGCCTCGGGCGATTTCGGTTTCGCCCTCAACTGGCTGCGGCACGGCCGGCGTGTCGCCCGCACTGGTTGGAACGGATCGGGCCAGTTCGTGTACCTCGTACCGCCGGCGGCATATCCGGTGCAGACGGGCGCCGCGAAAGAGCATTTCGGTGCCGGTTCGCTCGTTCCGTACAACGCCTATTTCGCGCTGAAGGGCGTCGACGACAGGATCAGCACATGGGTGCCGAGTGTGACGGACTGCCTCGCGCAAGACTGGTACGTCATCGAGTAACCGGTGCGCGCTGCGATGGCGGCGCGAGTTATTTCAACCAGGAGAACCTTATGAACATGGCAACTCAATCGGCCGCCCGCGGAGACGACGAAACGATCGAGCAGGAGATCCAGCGGAAGGGGAAGACGGCGCCCCGCATCACACCGGCCGATATCGAAGCTGCTGTCAGGAGCGAGTGGTATTTCACGGCTGGTGAAGGCGTCGCTGGTGCGACCGGTGCTTTCCCCTTCGACGGCCATCCCGGATCGCCGCTCTCGCTTCTCACCTTCTGCGTGCTGGTGCTTCGCAACGGGTTCACCGTGACCGGCGAGAGCGCATGTGCGTCGCCCGAGAACTTCGACGCGGAGATCGGCCGCAAGATCGCGCGGCAGAACGCGATCGCTAAGATCTGGCCGCTCGAGGGCTATATGTTGAAGCAGCGGCTGCACGACGCAGCATAACGCACGACACGAACCCCTTCACCACTTGGAGCACACCATGAGCGACATCAACGCAGCACCGAGCAGCACCGAGCCGGCCGACAACCCGAACTGGACGCCGGAGCAGTTGGCCGAGATTCAGGCTCGCAACGTCGTGCCGATGCAGATCAATCAGATCGCGGAGGCTGGCACGGCCACGGGGGGGGAGTCTGCAAGCGGTGCCGGGGAGGAGGACTTTACGTCAGCCTCTTCAGGCTCGGCGGACTCGACGTCTGCGGATGCACCGCTGGACAGCGCGTCCTCGACGAATACCGGAAGCGCCTCGGTGGCTGACGCGGGAAACGTCGTTGCGTCGCCTGCGGGCGGCCAATCCGCAAGCGACACTGCATCGTCTGTGCAGGATGCATTGCTCGACGCCGACATCGCGGCGGATGTCTCACCCGTTGAGCCATCGACCGCGCATTGCTGGTTGTCGCTGCTCGAGCGGAAGCTCGCGGCGCTCGAACACGAAGCGCGCGACGAACTGGTCGATGTCGCGCGTCAGCTGCGCGAAGCACTCTGACGGGAGCGACCACGATGCATGCCGCCATGATTGATCTGCGAATCGACTGGTTCCGCGTCCTCGCCGACCTGTGTCATGGCGGCTCGTCGCTCTACAAGCTGTCGATGACGACGCGGATCCCCCGCAGCTCGCTTCAGAGCTATCGCGACGGCGTCGAGCCGTCGCATTCCGTCGGCTCGCTCCTGCTGATCGCTTGGTCGGTGAAAACCGGCCGTGATCCGATCGAAGCGCCGACGATGCTCGAGCGGCCCATCGAGGCAGCCGAGATATCGGCTACTTCGAATTCAATTTAGCTGAAATCTCGGCTACGTAAACCGCTATTTAGCCAAGATTTCGTCTAGCACTTTGTCGGATACTTCACATGCCTAACGATTTGCATTCGAACGTCTGTCGGGACCATGGCTGCTAAGAAAGACCTCACCCCGAAGCAGGCACTTTTCGTCGATGAATACCTGCGCGACATGAACGCCACACAAGCGGCGATCCGCGCGGGCTACAGCGCGAAGACTGCCGAGACGCAAGGGCCGAGACTGTTGGGGAATGTGCGGGTTCAGCAAGCTATCTCTGCGGCGCGCGAGCGGCTCGCGAAGAAGTTCGAGATCACCCGTGAACGAGTCATGTTGGAGTACGCCCGACTCGCGTTCGCTGACCCGCGCAGCTTCTTCAACGCGGATGGAACGCTAAAACGCGTTCCGGAACTCGATGACGATGCAGCCGCATCGCTCGCTGCGTTCGAAGTGCTAGAGGAGTTCGAGGGGAGCGGCAAGGATCGCTTTCAGATCGGCGTGACGAGCAAGGTGAAGTGGGCTGACAAACGCGCGGCGCTCGACAGCATCGCGAAGATCATGGGCTGGAGCGTCGAACGAGTGAGGGGCGAAATTTCCGGGCCGGACGGTGGCCCAATCGAAGTGAACAACACCGTCGACATGAGCAAGCTGACGACCGAACAACTCCGCATACTGGCATCGATCAAGATCTGAATGGGCGCACGGGAATTCACCATCGCAGACGTACAGGAAGCACGGCGCGAGCTTGCCCGCCGTAGCCTTCCTGACTTCGCCTGCCTGGTCGACATCCCGACCGTGCCGCTCACCGACGCCGAGGACGAAGACCGCTTCTCGGTGATGCGCCTCGGCTCGCTCGCCGCGCATCACCAACTGCTCTGCGAGAAGCTGCAGGGCATCGACGACGGCACGATCCCGAACCTCATGGTGCTCATGCCGCCGGGCTCGGCGAAGAGCACGTACAGCGACATCGTGTTCATTCCATGGTTCATGGCGCGCAAGGTGCGCCGGAACGTAATTCTCGCCAGCTACGCAACCGAGATCGCGATGAAGCAGGGGCGCCGCGCGCGGCAGCTCGTGCGATCGGAGTCGTTCGCGCGCCTGATCGATGTTGGCCTGATGGGCGACAACCGTGCCGCGCACCAGTGGACGCTGACGAACGGCTCGGAATTCATGGCCGGCGGTCTGCTTTCTGGCCTGACCGGCAACCGCGGTGCGCTCGGCGTGCTCGACGACCCGATCGCGGGCCGCGCCGAGGCGGAATCGGAAACGATCCGCAAGCGGACGTGGGAAGCGTACGTCGACGACTTCTGCTCGCGCCTGATCCCGGGCGCGCCACAGGTTCTCATCCAGACGCGCTGGCACGAAGACGACGTCGCGGGCCGCATCCTGCCGGAAGGCTGGGATGGCGAGTCAGGATGGATCGACGGCCGCGACGGCCGGCGCTGGTACGTCATCTGCCTGCCGGCGATCGCCGACCGTCTCGACGATCCGCTCGGCCGCCAAATCGGCGAGACGCTGTGGCCGGAATGGTTCAGCCTCGCGCACTGGGAGCCGTTCAAGAAGAACCCGCGCACCTGGTCGTCGCTGTATCAGCAGAAGCCGGCGCCCGCCGAGGGCACGTATTTCCAGCGTGGATGGTTCCGTCGGTACCGACACGGAAATTTGCCCGCGCGCCTCAACTACTACATCACGAGCGACCACGCGCCGGCCGGCAAGTCGTCGTCCGACTTTGCCTGTGTGCGGGTGTGGGGCGTCGATGCGCAGAGCAACGTCTACATGGTCGACGGGTTCCGCGAGCAGATGACGATGGACAAGCTGACGGCCGAGATCGTCGGCAACGTCGAAGCCGCCAAGCGCCGCGAGATCGAGCCGAAGGATCGCCGCACTGGCTTGATTCGGAAGTATCGCCCACTCGCCTGGTTTCCCGAGGACGACAACAACTGGAAGTCGGTCGAGGGCTTCGTGACCGCCGCAATGCGCATGGAGAAGCAATTCGTGCGCATTGAGCCGATCACGCCGCATGGCGCGGACAAGCTGATCAAAGCCCAGTCGTACCAGGGGATGGCGTCGAGCCGGTGTGTGTGGATCCCGGAGGGCCCGGAGGGTGACGACGTGATCGAGCAGTACGTGAAGTTCCCGAGCGGGAAGAACGACGATGAGGTCGACGCTGGCAGCCTGATCGGCCGCGCGATCGCCGACGCGCATCCGGCGGTCGTGCCGGTGAAGGCCGATCCGAAACCGGTCGATCGCTGGGATCGCGCGTTCAACAAGCTCGACAGCGATGCGGAGGGGTCATGGCGGACAGCATGACGGCCGCTCCGGTCGCAATCGTCGAGGTGCAGGAATACCGCGTGCCGGATGTGTCGGTGCTTTGCCGCCGCTTCGAAGAAGCCGAGGACATGACATACGACGCGCGGAAGCGCTCCGAGCGTGATCGCGATTACTACGACGGGCAGCAGTGGACGCGTGCCGAGCTCGACACGTTGGCGAAGCGCGGCCAGCCCGCGCTCACCGTCAACTACGTCAAGCGCAAGGTCGAATACCTCCGCGGCTTCGAGCGCCGGATGCGCAGCGACCCGAAGGCATTCCCGCGTACGCCGCATGAAGACCAGCTCGCCGAGGCCGCGACGGATTCGCTCCGCTACGTGGCCGACCAGAACGACTTCGACGTGACTCGCTCGGACGTCTACGAAGACATGCTGATCGAAGGTTACGGGGGCGCCGACGTGACAGTCGTCGAAGGCCCGGAAGGCTACGACGTCGACATCACGCGAATTCCCTGGGATCGCATCTGGTTCGATCCGTACAGCCGGCAGAAGGATTTCAGCGACGCGCGCTATCTCGGCGTCGTGATCTGGATGGACCGCGACGAGGCGCTCGATACCTTCCCGGACCGACAGGAAGAGATCGAGTACACGCTCTCGTCGGTATCGATCTCCGATACGTACGACGACCGACCGAAATATCTGCGCTGGGCCGACAACCGGCGCACGCGCGTGCGCATCGTGCAATGCCACTGGATTCAGGACGGCGTCTGGTTCATCGCGACGTTCACGAAGGGCGGCTATCTCACCGACCCGATGCCGTCGCCGTACATCGGCCGCGACGGCAAACCGGCGTGCTCGCTGATTCTGCGCTCTGCCTACGTGGACCGCGAGAACCAGCGCTACGGCCACGTGCGCGACATGATCTCGCTGCAGGACGAGGTGAACAAGCGCCGGTCGAAGGCGCTGCACCTCATGTCCGTGCGGCAGACGTTCGGCAATGCGCAGGCGATCAACGACGTCGACGCGGCGAAGCGCCAGCTCGCGCGCCCCGACGGGCACCTCGAAGTGCAGGCCGCCGGCAAGTTCGGCGAGGACTTCGGCATTCTGCCGACGGGCGACATGGCGGCGTCGCAGATGCAGCTAATGCAGCACGCGACGGCCGAGCTGCAGGCCAGCGGCCCGAATGCGGCAATGGCCGGCAAGGATCCGCGCATCCAGTCGGGACGCGCAATCCAGGCGCAGCAGGCGGGCGGTGCGATCGAGGTCGAGCCGATCATCGACGACCTGCGCCAGTGGACGAAGCAGGTCTACGAGGCGACGTGGCTGCGCATCCGCCAGTTCTGGACGAGCGAGAAGTGGATCCGCGTCACCGACGACGAGAAGAACACGCGGTGGGTTGGGCTGAATCGCCAAGTGACGCTTGCCGACGCGCTCGGCGAGCTGGCTCCGGACGAAGCCACCGCAATGGCGCAGCAGCTCGGGCTGCAGCCGGGCGATCCGCGGCTGAATCAGGTCGTCCGCGTCGACAACGACATCGGCGGCCTCGACGTCGACATCACGATCGAGGAAGGTCCGGACGTCGCGAACGTGCAGGCCGAGCAGTTCCAGATGCTGGCGCAGCTCGCGCCGGCTCTCGCGCAGGCCGGCGATCCGATTCCGCCGGAGGTGCTCATCGCGGCGTCGCAGCTCCGGAACAAAGACGAATTGCTCGAGAAGCTCGAGCAAGGTCGCGCTGCTCGTGCTCAGGGGCAGCAGCAGGCGCAACAGATCGGTATGGCGCAGCAGCAAGCGAACGTACAGAAGACGACCGCGCAGGCCAACAAGGCGAACGCCGAGGCGCAGCGCACGATGGTCGAAGCCGGACAGCCGAGCGGCGCCGCACCCGCAGCACCGGACAGCCCGTCGACGCTCGACCAGCTCGAGCAGGCCGCGAAGATCCGCAAGCTCGACGCGGAGACGGGGCGAATTCAAACGGAGGCCGTGCGCAACATCGCTGACGCGCAGCGGCCGCCGATGGTTACGGATTACGCATGACCTGCCGCCGGGGATACGGGCGTTACGACTGCCGCCGGGTCGAATCGGGCGTGTTGGAGAGCTGAAGATGGGAACGAGTTTGGATCAGGTTCTGAGCGGGGAATCCGCCGATACGCCGCCGAGTGATGCGCAGCAGCCGCAAGTCGCCGCGCCGGCAGACGGTGATCAGCCTCGCACGGGCGAGCCGACCGACCAGACGCCGCCGGCTGATGTTGCTGGCGATGCTGGTGCGGCCGCGCAAACCGATGCGCCGCCGGCATCCGAACAGGCTCCGATGGTCCCGTTGAAGGCGCTGGAGGAAGAGCGAAAGGGCCGCCAGGACTGGAAGGAAAAGGCGATCCGCTTCGAGGAGGAACTGAAGCACCTGCGCGCATCGAATGGTCAGCAGCAGTCGAGCCAGCAACAGCAGCAACCGGCGCCGGCCACGCTGACCTATGAGAACGCGCTGCTCAACGAGCGCATGAACATGTCGGAAATGATGGTCCGCCAGCAGCACGGCGACGCCGACGTCGACAGCGCGCTCGAGGTGTTCCAGAAGGCCGTGCAGGAAAACCCCGCGCTCGGTGCGCAGCTCGCTCAACAGCGGCACCCGTGGCAATTCATGTTCGACCAGGCGAAGCGGATTCAGGCAATGAGCGAGATCGGCAGCGACCCGGCGGCGTACCGCCAGAAGGTTCGCGACGAGATCCTCGCCGAGCTGCAGCAGCAGGGCGCGGCATCGTCTGCACAACCTGTCGCCGCGGCCGCGCCGGCCGCCCCCGTGATTCCGAAATCCCTTGCGACGGCTCGATCCGCCGCGCCGCGCACCGCGCAGGCGTGGACCGGCCCGACCGCGCTCACTGACATTCTGAAACGATGAGGCTGAAAAATGGCTGAAACCACTGCCCGCGCAGGGCTTACCCCCCAGCAATGGGACGACCAGTTCTTCATGGAGTACGTCCGCCAATCGCGCTTCCTGCGCTACATGGGCACGGACGAAAACTCGATCATCCAGCTCAAGGATGACCTGACCCGCAAGCCGGGCGACCGCGTGACGTTCGCGAACGTGCGCAAGCTGCGCGGCCAAGGCGTTACCGGCAACCAGGTGCTCGAGGGCAACGAAGAAGAGCTCGACTCGCGCTCGATGGCCGTCACCGTCAACCCGGTGCGAAACGCTGTCGTCGTCACCGACTGGGATGACCAGAAGTCGGCGATCGACCTGCGCAACGCCGGCAAGACCGCGCTGAAGCTGTGGGCCATGGAAAAGATGCGCAACCAGACGATCGACGCGCTGTATTCGATCAATGGCGTGATGTATGCCGCGGCGACGGAAGCCCAAAAGGATGCGTGGCTCGCCGATAACGCTGATCGCGTGCTGTTCGGCGCCGCCGTCGGCAACAACGTGGGCAATGACCATTCCGCGTCGCTGGCGAACATCGACAACACGGCCGACAAGCTGTCGACTGCGATGATCAGCCTGGCGAAGCGCCGCGCGCAGCTCGCGTCGCCCGCAATCAAGCCGATCCGCCTGAACGAGGACGAGGAGTGGTACGTGATGTTCGCGAACTCGCTCGCATTCCGCGATCTGCAAAACGATCCGGCGATGCAACAAGCGAACCGCGAAGCGCGCGCGCGCGAAGGCAACGGCATGAACAGCAATCCACTGTTCACGGGCGGTTCGCTGGTATGGGACGGTGTGATCATCCGCGAGATCCCGGAAATCGGCGTGCTGTCGGGCGTCGGCGCGGGCGGCATCGACGTCGGTGCGAACTTCCTCTGCGGTGCGCAGGCTGTTGGCGTCGCATGGGCACAGCGCACGAAATCCACGACGGACGTGCGCGATTACGGGTTCCGGACCGGCGTCGGCGTGCAGGAGATTCGCGGCATCGAAAAGCTGCTGTTCGGCAAGGGCCCCGACGACACGGCCGACCTCGTGCAGCACGGCCTGGTCACGGTCTACGCCGCGGCTGTCGCCGACGCATAACGCGCTGATCGCATCTGGGTGGCGCCGCCCGCGCGGCGCTTCCTCCTGAACCGATAGGGGAACGACATGGCAACCAAACTGATGAGCCCGCTCGCCGGGCGATCGAACACGAAGGTAGGCGTCGGTGACGCATCGAGCCTGAAGTGCGCGACCGCGCAGTACGCGCTGACTGCCGCTCTTGCGCTGAACGACGTCCTGCAAGGGCCGCTGCTGTCGAAGGGCTCGACCGTCATCGACGTGATGCTCGTGACGACCGATCTCGACACGAATGCAGCACCGACGATCACGCTCGACGTCGGGACCGGCGACGACGTGCAGCACTTCATCGCAGCATCGACCGTCGCGCAGGCTGGCGGCGTCGCGCGTGCTTCGGCAGCGACTGCGCAGCCGCTGACGCTCACGCAGGACGACACGATCGACGTGAACGTCCGCGCGGCACCGGCAACCGGCGCGACGGCCGGGATGGTGACGCTGCACGTGCTCTTCCTGCCGCCGAACGCGTAAGCGGCTCATGGGGCGGCCGCGGTGGTCGCCCCGAACTGACGAGGCTGATATGGCGAAGGTGAGATTTATCGGGGATCCGAGCGGCGAAGAGCACCGGCGCGGCACGCATTTCGCAGGCGTCGCGCTGGCGCTGGGCGAGTGGGTCGACATGGACGATGCGCCGGCGCGAAAGCTGCTCGCGAATCCGCACTTCGAGGTCGAAGGCGTCGAGCCGGTCGAAATAGCGGCGCGCGCGCCCGCGCCGGTCGCATCGCTGACACAGACGATCGATGCGCATGCCGCGCTGCAGACCGCGCATGGCGATTTGATCGAGGCATACGCGGCGCGCGGCGCCGAGCTGAACGAAGCATATGCGCGAATCGCCGAACTCGAAGCGGCGCTCGCGAACGCGGCACCGGCCGCACAAGGGGAAGGTGATGGCCGCGACGCAGACGGATCTGGCAAACCGGGTGCTGAAGAAGATCAGGGTGCTCGGGACGGGGCAGGTGGCCGACGCCGAGGATCTGCTGGTCGCTAAGCAGAAACTGCGCGCCGTGCATGCATCGGTGCGCAAGGACGACCGGGTTCGCTGGACGATCCAGACCATCCCGGAGGGTGCTGAGGAACCGTATGTTCTGATGGCTTCGTTCCTGACGGCACCGGAGTTCGGGAAGGCGGCTGATCCGATGTGGTGGACGTGGGGTGAGCGCGAAATTACCGCGCTGACGAAGGCGCCGACCTCTGGCGAGCCGGTCAAACAGGAGTATTTCTGATGGACATGAAATTCGCAGTAGCACTGGATCAACCCGCACAGGAACGCGATTTCGCGGTCGCTGCGGGGGATGATTTCCGCGTGCTGCTCGATGTCTATCAGACCGATTCCGAAGATTCGGTCGATCCGGTCGACCTGACTGGCTACACGTTGACGTTCAAGGTCGCCGAATGCGCGTATCCGCCGCTCGCCATCGCGGCGCCCGGCGAGCCGGAATCGGCGTTCGTGTTCGTGCCTGACAGCACGAAGGACGCGTGCGGCCGCCTGCCGTATCGCATCTACATGGACGACGCGACTGGGAAGCGCACCACGCTCGCGCACGGTGTGATGGTCGTGCACAACGACCGCCGTTGCGGATGGCCGGATGGCAATGATTACGGCTGGCGATACGGCCAAGGGTGGCCGGCATGAAGGGCGCACTCACGACCGGTGCATATCAGTCGCGCAGCGTCATCGCGGCGAATCAGCGATGCGTGAATCTGTACGCCGAGCAGAACCCGGCGGACTCCGAATTCCCGGTCACGCACTACCCGACGCCTGGCTTGATTCGCCGCGGTGTCGCACCCCTGCGCGGGTTCCGCGGCCTCTATTCGGCCTCGAACGGAGAACTGTACGCCGTCGTCGCGTCGAAGTTGTATACGGTGGACGTCGACTGGTCGTTCACTGAGCGAGGGACGCTGCAGACCGATGTCGGCCCGGTGAGCATGCGCGACAACAGCCTGTTCCTCGTGATCGTCGACGGCTCGTCGATCGGCTACCAGCTTGACCTGTCGAATCACGATTTCAGCAAAATCGGCGGCGAGGCGTTCTACGGATCGAACCGCGTTGCGCTGATTGACGATTTCCTCCTATTCAACCAACCGGGAACCCGTCAATTCTATGCGAGCGGCGCCCTGTCCGAGACGTTCGATCCGCTCGATATCGCAGCCAAGAACGGTTCTTCCGACAAGACGGTAGCGGTCGAAGTCGCGAATCGCACTATCTGGGTATTCGGAGAGAAGACGACGGAGGTCTGGTACAACGCTGGCGCGTCGGATTTCGCGTTCGCGCGGTATCCCGGCACGTTCATCGAATACGGGTGCAAGTCTGCCGCGTCGATCGCTTCGGCTGACACGTCGGTGTACTGGCTTGGCGCCGGCGACCGCGGCGAGGGCATTGTGTTCCGCAGCGATCAGATGAGTGCGCTGGCGATCTCGACACCGGCCCTGTCGGACGAGCTGCGCACGTATCCGCGTCTCGACGATGCGATTGCCTACACGCATCAGGCGGACGGCCACATGTTCTATGTGCTGACATTCCCGACCGCCGACAAGACGTGGTGCTACGACCTTTCGACGAAGCAATGGCATGAGCGCCTGTGGATGGACGACGAAGGCGATCTGCATCGGCATCGCAGCTCATGCTTCGCACAATGGCGCGGCCGCCAGCTTGTCGGTGACTGGGAGAACGGCAATCTCTATGAGCTGTCGCTCGACGCGTTCGACGACGACGGAAAGGACAGGCTGCACCTTCGGTCATGGCCGAACATCGGTAATGAGGGCGATCTGATCACCTACGACCGGTTGATCATGGATATGGAAGTCGGGCACGCCGGCGTGAATGATCCGGAGCCGCAGGTGCGACTGCGCTGGTCCGATACCCGTGGCCGGACATGGGGCACGCCGGTATCGCGCGGCCTCGGCGCGCGCGGCGAGTTCGGTCGTCGTGCGCAGTTCAACGCTCTCGGGACCGACAAGGGCATGGGGCGCATTTTCGAGGTGTCGTGGTCGACGAAGGTGAAGACCGCCCTGAATGGCTTCTACCTCAAAGCGGTCGGGGAGGCGTGATGGCGAAGAAACTCGACATGCGCTCACCATTTCCGAGCGCCGACGTATTACCGCTGCAACCCGATGGGCGCTGGAACCGGGCATGGCTTGAATTCATGCTCACGCAGTATCGGCGCACGGGGGACGCACCCGGCATCGATACGGCGGCGCTGAAGGCCAGGGTCGACGAGCTCGAAATGCTGCTCAATTCGGATACGACCACGGCGGTGCTCGCAGCGCTGCTGCAGCGCGTTGCGATGCTCGAAGCGTTTGTGATCAGCATGCCCGTCCCGATGCCCGCACGCGCGGCTGCCGGTGTGCTGCCTGACCCCGTCGCGGTACCCACACGTGCCGCGTCGCAACTACCTGAACCTGTGCCTGCCGCGCCGCGCGCGCCGGACGATATTCGCAAACTCATCGAGGCGTGACCATGGCCGTCAACTGGAAGACTCTCACCCAATCCGTGCTCGCTGGCGCTGCAGCATCCGTATATGCGCCAGCGGCCGGCAAGCAGGGCGCGGTGCATTCCGCGAATGCCTGGAACCCGACCGCGGCGCCGGTCGTCGTGAACATCTATCTCGTGCCGAACGCTGGTGCTGCCGGCGACACGACGCGCGTGCACCAGGTATCGGTACCGGCCGGAAAGTCGCTGCCGCTTACCGATATTTTGAATCTGAAGATCGTCAACCCGTCTTCGCTGTTCGCTGACGGAAACGGCGTCACGCTGACGGTCACCGGCGCGGAGGCTGACGCATCGTGAGCGATTGCGGCCATCTCGAATCGATCGTGCTGGAGGTGCTACGCGAGCAGTTTCCAGTGGACCATGCTGCGGTTTCGGAGCTGATGGCGCGCTTCGATCTGCATCCGGTTCTGCACGACGATGAAATCGTCGGGGTGGTTGCGATCGATGGCCCGGAAATCCATATCTCGGTGCTGCCCGCCGGCCGCCGACTCTGGGCCTCGCGTTCGTTTATCCGTCAGGAGCTTGGCGGTGTGATCGAGCGATATGGCCGAGCCGAGACGACCGTCAGGGCGTCGAATTTGGCCGGGTTGAATTTCTGCGCGCGGCTTGGGTTTCGCCGGACGTCGGAAGTGGATGGAGTGGTACACATGACCTGTGAGGCAACGGTATGAGATACCGCGCATGGATGATCGAGCACCCGATGGGTGATCCGTTTGGCGGCCCCGCGAATGGGCGCTTCGAGGACATCGGTAGTCTGGTTGGAGGTGCGGTATCGCTTGTTGGAGGCGTTCTGGGAAGCGATGCAGCTGGCGATGCAGCTCAGACGCAGGCCGATGCCGCGAATCGCGCTGCAGATCTCCAGTGGAAGCAGTACCAGCAGACGCGTGACGATCTCGCGCCGTATCGGGATCTCGGTTCCAGCTTCATTCCGCAGTTGCGCACGGCGCTGCAGAATCCGCTTCTGTCCTCGGTCTTCAGCTACGGCGACTTCACGGCGCCGACAGCCGCCGAGGCAGCCGCGACGCCTGGCTACCAGTTCACGCTTGACCAAGGGTTGAAGGCAGCGCAGAACAGCGCATCTGCCCGCGGACTCGGCGCGTCCGGTGCCGCGATGAAGGGAGCCGAGGCGTATGCGACCGGTCTGGCGGATTCGACGTACGGTGACACCTTCAATCGCAGTCTCGCGACGTACAACACGAATCGCGGCAACGCGCTGAGCAATTTCGGCACGAACTACGGGATCGCGAGCGATGCGGTAAATCGACTGCTGGGCGTCGTCGGGAACGGTCAGAACGCATCGGCCATGACGGGCGCGATGGGCGCCCAGGCGGCAGGCAACGTTGCTAACGCGATTACGTCAGGCGCGGCGGCGTCGGCGGCCGGCACCGTTGGTTCGGCCAACGCAATCAACAGCGGACTTTCCGGGGCCGTGAATGGGCTTCAAAGCGGCTACCTGCTCAACAAGCTGTTTCCGACAGCGGCCGCGCCGAGTGGCGGATCTACGTTGTATGGCGCACCGAGCGCTTCGACTGCGTCCGGCTACAACATCGGAAACAACTCGTATAACTTCCAGATGCCGAGCTGATCATGGCCCTCGATCCGAACGTTGCTCTTCAGGTCCAGCCGGTTCAGATCCAGAACCCGCTGACCACATATGCGCAGGCGGCGGCGCTGCAGGGCGTGCAGCGCCAGAACCAGCTATACGACCTTGCGATTCAGGACAAACAGCGCGAGGTCGACCAGGCGCAAGCTCTGAACGCTGCATTCAAGGCGCCGGGCGCGATGAACGCGGACGGTACGCTGAACGCGAGCGGGATCGTCGGCAATGTCGCACAAAGCGGGTACGGTGCTGCTGTGCCGGCCCTCGCGAAGTCGCTGGCCGAGACGCAATCGGCGCAGCTGGCGCAGCAGAAGGCGAGTGTCGACGGTGCACTGCAGAAGCTCGGCGCAATCGGGCAGGTACTCAATGGTGTGACGGATCAGGGCAGCTACGACCTCGCGCGGCAGTGGGCGGTGAACCACCTCGGGCCGGATTCGGTCGCGAGCATGCCGGCGACCTATGACCCGACGCTCGTCGCGAATAAGCAGCGCGAGGCACTCACGGTAATGCAGCAGCTCGACCAGCATAGCAAGGCGCTCGATCAGCAGCTCGCACAGGCCCAGTTCGGAGAAACGCAGCGGCACAATCTCGCAAGCGAAGGGATCGAGACACGCGCGCAGAACATGCGTGCACTCGATTACGACCCGAAGAACGGCGTCGTCGTGAACAAGCTGACCGGCCAGTCTACGCCAGTGCTCGGCGCCGACGGGAAGCCGATCAGCTCGTCGATCGGCAACCTGTCCGGCGAGCAGTCGAACGCCGTCGCGTTCGGCGCGCGTGCGCTCGATGCGCAGAATATGCTGCGTCAGCTCGAGGCCGCTGGCACCACGAACACGAATCCGGTGTACCGGGCCGCGAGCGGCATGCCGGTGATCGGTGGTGCACTTGGCGGCGCAACGAACTGGTTGAATAGCGACCAGCAGCAGTCGTACGAGCAGGCGAAGCGCAACTTCGTCAGCGCGATCCTGCGGAAAGAGTCGGGCGCGGCGATTGCCGATTCCGAATTCGTCAACGAAGACAAAAAATACTTTCCGCAGACCGGCGACTCGCCGGCCACGATCGAGCAGAAGGCGCGCGCGCGCGACTTGGCGATCGAGGCATTGAAGGCGCAGGCCGGCCCGGGCGCTGCGCTGATCCCTTCCATCGTCGCTAACGCGAACCAGGACTATGCGAGCCAACCGCGCCCGGGCGCGCCGGCGGCCCAACAATCGGCGGCGCCGCAGCAGGCTGCGGGTGCCGTAGCCGCGGCGCCCGATGCCGCGCTTGCCGAGCTGCGCCGCCGCGCGGCGGCCAATCCGCAACTCGCGGCACGTCTGAAGGCGATGGGGTATTGAAATGGCCGATCTGAGCGCACTGTCCGACGATCAGTTGATCGGGTCCATCAAGCCGACGTCCTACACTCCGTCGTCGTTCGCCGCGCAATATGGCGGCGTAGCGGATGCTGTTGGCCAGAAGCTCGGCGTCGATCGCAATGTCCTGCTCGCGCAGTGGGGGCATGAAACGGGCTGGGGCAAGTCCGTCATCCCGGGCACGAACAACCTCGGGAACATCAAGGATTTCTCGGGCGCCGGTGTCGCCGCGCGCGACAACATGACGGGCAGCACCGATGCGTATCGCGCCTATGCGAGTCCGAGCGACTTCGCATCCGACTACGCCAGCCTGATCTCGCGCAAGTATCCCGGCGCCGTTGGCGCAGGCGCGGATATGAGCCGCTTCGCGTCGGCCCTGAAGGCAGCGGGCTACGCCGAGGATCCGCAGTACGTCGCGAAACTTCAGGGGGCAATGCAGACCGTGCAGCGCGCGCAGTCGCCCCAGACCGCTGCACCGGCGGCCGCTCAGCCCGGCATGCTGGCCCGTGTCGGGAACGCAGTAGCGACCGCTATCTCGGGCACTGCGAACGCGGCAACGCCGCAGGAGCTGGCCGGGATCAGCGACGACGACCTTCTCGCGGCGCTGGCAGCGCGCAGAAAGGGACCGGCGGCCGTCCCGCAGTCATCGTCATGGACAATCGACAACCTCGGTCGGCAGGCCGGCCTTGCGGCGCGCGCGGTTGGTCACGGGGTGGCTGATGCAGTCGGCCTGGTCGCAAACCCCGTGAACGCGACGATCAACGCGATCGGTGGTGCATTCGGGCACGATCCGCAGCTGCAGGACGTCGACACGCTGATCAAACGGGGAGTCGACGCAATCACGCCTGCGCCGGCGAACAGCACTGAGCAGATGGCTGGTGAGATCGGCGGCGCGATCGCAAACCCCGTCAACCTGATCGGTGGCCCGATTGTCGGGGGCGCCCGCTCCCTCGCCGGAATGGTCGGGCGCGGCGCGGTCGCAGGAGCGGTTACCGGCGCGGCGCAGCCGATGCACCAAGGTGATACAGTCGGAACGATGGCGGAACGCGCTGGTGTCGGTGCGCTGGGCGGTGCCATCGGCGGCGCCGCAGGTTCCACACTCGGCGCCATCGCTGACCGTCTCGCGACGGGCGTTAGCCGCGTGATGTCGAGCGTTGGTGCGCGGCTTCCATCGACGCAAGCCGCAGCATCGCAAAACGCCGATGCGATGATCCGGCAGGCAGCGCAAGAGCAGGGCATCGACCTTTCGGTGATTCCAGACAGCATCCTGAACAACGTGCGCGCACGGGTGACCGACGCGCTCGCGACCAATCGGACTCTCGATCCGGCGGCCGCGCTTCGCCAGGCGGAAGGAGCGGCCGTGCTTGGCCCGGAGAATGGGCTGACTCTGGGGCAGGTGACGCGCGACCCGCGGCAGTTCACGACCGAACGTAACCTGCGTGGCATCCAAGGCGCCGGCGAGCCACTGATGCAGCGGTACGCGGACCAAAATAACGCGCTGATCGGATCATTGAACCGTCAGGGCGCGAACGAGGCGCTCGGCGAATATCAGACCGGTCGGCAGCTCATGGACGCGCTGGGGCGCCAGGATGCAGCTTCGCAAGCTCACGTCGCTGGCATGTATGCCCAGGCCCACGCGATCAACGGCAACGACATCCCATTGGATGCGACCCAGTTCGTGACCACGGCGCGGGAGCAACTCCAACAGCAGATGCGCGATCTGCATCTGCCAGGCGCGATCGATCGGCAGCTCGAGCGCTTCGCAAGCGGGGATACGCCGCTCAACGTCAGTACCGCCGAGCAGTTCAAGACGATTCTGTCGCAGGGCATCGCGGACAACGACGGGAAGAACGGGAACATCGTTCGGGCGCTGGGTATCGTGCGCGATGCCCTCGACAACACCGAGCCTCTACTCGGCGGAGAAGCTGCTCAAGGCGCTGCTGCGATCGCTGCATTCAACCGCGCGCGCGATGCGGCTGCCGCCCGTTTCGGCACGATCGAATCGACGCCGGCGCTCCGGGCAATCGTCAGCGGTCGCGCGGTACCCGACAACTTCTTCAGCCGATACGTGCTGAATGGCACAGCGGATGACGTCAATGCGCTGATGGGGATGGTTCCGGATCAGGGCCGCGCGCTGCAGATGCAGGCGCTCGAGTATCTGAAGGGCAAGGCCCTTGGCGGTGCGAGCGATGAGGTCGGGACGTTCTCACAGGCCGCATTCAACAAGGCGCTGAACTCGATCGGGAATGTGAAGCTGAACGCGCTGTTCGGGCCGCAGCAGGCTGCGCAGCTCCGGCAGATCGGGCGCGTGGCGGCCAACGTGCAGGCCGAGCCGGCCGGCGCCGCGGTGAATCACTCGAATACGGCGGCCGCCGGCGCGTCGATGGCGCTGAACGCGCTTACGTCGCTGGCGGACAAGATGAAGTTACCGGGGCTGAACATTGCCCGTAATTCGATCAATCAGTTCGTCAACGAACGAGCGGCGCAGACCGCGCTTGGCGGCGAGCTTCCAATGGCGGTCCAGCGGCGTTCGCTCGATTCGCTGAATCAGCTTTTGCCGTTCGTGCCCGGGGTCGCTGGGGCGGCGGCTGTACCAGCGAGCCGCTAGCGCGAGAAAGAACGTCCAGGACGCAGAGACGATGATGCCGATCCAGAATTTTTCCATGACGCTCGCCTTTTCGATGAGGGGATTCTAAACCATGGCTTCGATTCTCCCCAACGGAAAAAACCAGTTCACCGATTCGAACGGGCGCCCGCTCATCGGTGGAAAAGTTTTTTTTTACGTACCGAACACCGAGACGAAGAAGGACACGTGGCAGGACTCGGCAATGACGGTGCCGAATACAAACCCGATCATCCTTGACGGCCGCGGCGAAGCTGCGATTTGGGGAACCGGAAAATACCGACAGGTTCTGTACGACGCTAAATCGAACCTCATTTGGGACACGATTGTTTCTGCGCCGGTTACATATACCGATTCCTCGGGGAGCACGATCAATCGTCCGTCGGAGGTTTATGTCGGAATGCCTTTCTTCGATACCACACTGAATGAACCTATTTGGTGTGCTTCGATTTCGCCGATCACTTGGGTAAACGCAGCTGGGGTTTCTGTATGAAAAAATTATTCGCATGCCTTATTGCGTGGGCGTTTCCCATTGCCGTGCTGTCACAAACTTTCCCAGTCAATAATCTGATCGTACAGGGCTCCGCTACCTACAATGGCGGCGCACAGAAGGTCGACGTGACGGGATCGACATCGACCGGCACGTATATTTCTGGCGCCGGAATTTACAGCTTCTATCCTACGGTCGGCCATGACGTTGGCGACCATCAGCGCGCACAAGCCTATTTCAGCTTCGTTCCTGCGCAAGACGCGACAATCAGTGAAACCGGCATCGCGATCAACGCCAATATGAATACTGGATTCGCGAAACCGTGGACACCATCGACTTCCTATAACCGCGGCGATTACCTCGACGCGAACGGGAATGTCTATTTGAATACGACGTCCGGAACATCGGCTTCGTCCGGAAGCGGGCCGAGCGGTAATGGTTCCAGTATTGCCGATGGATCGGCGGTGTGGGCGTGGCAATGTCACGACCAGTGCAACGCGAAGATGCCGCTCTTCGTTTCGGCTGTTGCTGGCAGCAATGCAGGTCATGTATGGGCAGGCGACGTCGACCTGGTGCTGAATCCGGGTTGGCGTGGCCAGTTTGCCGCGGCATGGGAATCGGACATGACCAACAACTCTGGTGCGGACTGCCCCGGGTGTCAGAATTTCTTCGCTACCGGTGATGCTGGTCCGAATCCCGTACAGGCAGCGTATTCGGCCTATGGCCCGTCATCGACCCTGTACTCGTGGGTCAACGGCGTGCAGGTCGTCGGCACGAGGGCATACAGGAACGCAGCCTATTACGACTTCTCGTTCGGTGGTCAATACGGTCTTCAGCTGTCCGGCAGCTATGGCACCGCCGGGATCATGATGTCGCACGACTTCGCGCAGATGCGGTTCGGTGCCGGCACGTCGTCGAACCTGAACCGGTGGCGAATTTATTCTGGCATCAACAGCACGAGCGACGGCGCGCTGACCTTCCAGCATTCGACCGACAACTTCGCTTCGAACTTCACGAACGGCCTGATTCTCTCCAACGTCGGCGACGCGACGTTCACCGGCAGCGTAATCCTGCCCGGGCTTCCGACGAACAGCTTGCCGACCTGTAACGCCGCCCAGAACGGGGCCGTGCGATACGTGACCGACGCGAACTCGCCGACGTACAACGGCCCGTTGGTGGGCGGCGGTACCACGAAAACACTCGCTTTCTGCAACGGTACGACCTGGACGACACATTGAGGCTCAAATGACCAAAGAAACGATCGCTAACGGGGCGAGTGCGGTTGCGAATGCCACGTCACCAATTGCGGTACCGACAGGGGGGGTCGTTACGTGGTGGACCTGGCTGACCGGCCATGACATCTCATGGTTTGTGGGCGCACTGACGATCGTGCTGCTGCTGTTGCAAATTCGTGACCGCCTGTTTCCGCGGCGCACTCAGGGAGGAGCGCAATGAAGCTTTTTGTCGAAGACTGGAAGGAGGTTCATCGGTGGTGGTCGGTGCGCGTGAGCGCGCTGATGCTGATCTTGCTTGCTGCGATCCCGGCGCTCGACGAGCAGTATCCCAAGCTCGCCCCGTCTTTGCTCGCGCTGTTTCCGAAGCACGGGCAACAATGGGTGCCGATCGTTGGCGTGCTGCTGACTGTCGCCGCGCGCGTCGTCAGCCAGGCTGGCTTGATCGACAGCATCAAGCGGCTATTCGGGAAGGGCGGCAACGATGGCGCTCAATGATCTCATCCGCGCCATCCTCGCACTGTTCGGGCACGCGCCGGCCGCTGCGCCGGCGCCCTCGGTTTCGCCAAGTAGCACGCCGGCCGCTGCGCAAAAGCCGGCAATCGCTGCGCCGGCGGCGGCCATCGTGCCGGTGGTTCCGGTTCATGTAACACCCTCGGAATCGGTCGGAAAACCGGAAGTCGCGGTGCCCGCGATGCAAGCATCCTCCCCGCAAAGCCTTACGGATCAAGGCGAGCGAGCCGCCATGGTCGCCGACGATGAGGCGTGGCTATCACTCGCGCGGCCGTTGTCGCAGCATTTCGAGAATTGCTACCTGACGGCTTATCCGGATCCAGCGTCGCCGCTTGGGAAGGCGCTGCAGGCGCGCGGCCTCTGGTACAGGGTACTCGGCGGCGAGCCGATCCCGAATGACCCGGTGCTGCGTGCGCTCAGCGGCGCGCCGTGGACGTGCGGATGGGGATCGACCGGGCCGGACGTGAAGCAGGGCACGCGGTGGACGCAGGAGCTGGCCGACCTGCGGCACGACGAGAACCTGCGCACATCTGCGGTGCTCGTCGAGGCGGCCGCACGCGTGCCGCTGTCGGCGCAGCAAAAAGCCGCAATGGTCTGCATCGTGAACAACGTCGGCGCGGGCCGTGCGGCACGTGCAGGCGAACCGGGTCGCGACGGCATCATCACGCTGGCGAGCGGCCAGCCGTCGACGCTGCTGCGCCACCTTAACATCGGCGATTATGCAGGCGCGGCCGACCAGTTTCCGGCATGGAACAAAGCCGGTGGCGTCGTGGTGCCTGGTCTCGTGCGCCGGCGCGCGGCCGAGCGCGATCTCTTCCTCAATGGCAAATGGAGCACCTCATGACGATCATCTCCATCCTGCTGAAATTCGGCCCGTGGCTGCTCGCGGCGGCTGGCGTGCTGTTCGGCATGTTCCGGCATCAGCAGGCCGCTACGGCCACGGCCAAGGCGGCGGCCACCGTCGCGCAGGCCCAGGCTACCGTTGATGCCGGCAACGCCGCGGCAGCGCAGGTCGGACAGCAGGCGGTGGCGACAGCGGCCGTCGCTCAGCAGCAGGCAGCGGCGACGCCGGATTCAAACCTCGACGCGCGGCTCGCCGACCTCGGTGCGCTGCGGAAGGATTGACAATGCGATCACTCAACATTTTTCTCGGCGCTCTCTGTGCGATTGCGCTGATCGAATCAGCACACGCGGAGCCTAATATCGTGCGGCGTCATGGCCCATCGATACAAATGAACCATATCGTCGTGTGCGAAGACCTGAACGCCCCGAACCCATCTGGCCGGGGTTTCCCGGCTATACCTGAGACGGGTGAACTTACGCCTGAAGGCTATGCTGAATTTCAGAGCATGCTGAAAGCGCGGTTTCCTGACTGCCCGGCCACAGACAACCCGACATCGGAGGCGCGATGAATGGGCAAGCTGTCTTCGTCATCGGCTGTGGTTTGCTACTGGCCGGCTGCCAGACCTGTCCGACGGTGCCGCCGGCGCGCATCGTCGATACCGCTTGCCTGTGGGTCAAGCCCATGACGGCATCGCCAGCTGACACGCCCGAGACGAAGCGCGAAATCCTCGAGTACGAGCTCGCGCGGCGAGTGAACTGCCGGACGTCTGCCCCAACTCAAAAATAGCGCTGTGCGAGCGCGTCGCAGGTCTCATCGTCCAGTTCATCGAGGCCCGTCGCTCGCACCCAGCAGGAGCATCCGTGGTTCGGTCTCACGCGCATGGGCGAGCATCGCGGGTGCGTGCAGTGTGCGATACCGGCGCCGGGCTCTGCAGTTCCGGCCCAATGCTCGCAGGTCCAGCACGTGTGCATCACCGTGCGGATATGCAGGCCAATGTATCTGCCACTTTTCGATTCCATGATGCGATCAACAACTGTATGGATATACAGTCTATCGCCCGGTAAGATGGTCCCGTCAAGAACGAAATTTGGGGACGGTCTATGTGTACCAATTACCGCGCGCCGGGCGAGGAATCGGGCCTGAGCGAGTTGAAGATCGACAATTTCAGCGACCTGTACCGACGCGCTCCTTGGAAGGACGAGATCTGGCCTGACTATCTTGCACCGATTGTGCGTGCGGCCGGCGACGGCGCGGAAGCCGTCGTCGCCAATTTCGGGATGATGCCGAAGGCGTTCCAGCCAGCCGGTAAGAGGTTCATGACCGTCAACGCACGGGCGGAGACGGTGGGCGAGAAGCCGGCGTATCGAACAGCGTGGCGCGCCGGCCAGCGCTGCCTGATTCCGGTGAAATGGGTCTACGAGCCGAACTGGGAGACGGGCAAGCACGTGCGCTACCGGATCGGGGTCGGCGACTGGCACCCGTATTGCGTCGCGGGTGTCTGGCGTGCGTGGCGTGGGGCAGACGGCGTCGAAACGCTCGCGATGGCGATGCTGACGGTGAATGCTGACGAGCACCCCGTGATGAAGCACATGCACCGGCTCGACGACGAAAAGCGGTCTGTCGTGATCGTGCGGCCGGCCGACTATGACGAATGGCTGCACACGCCGAATGTGGACGTCGCGCGCGCAATGCTGCAGTTGTACCCGGCCGACGACATGGCGGCCGAGCCGGCGCAAGCGTAGGTGTGCCGGGCGCCGCAGGGCACACTGGAGATTCGATTTTGGAGAAGGGGGATTTTTGAATTTGGAGACGGTTTGCGGTGGGTTTATGAACCCCCCCGCAAACCGTTGTACCGCTTGGGTGTTTGTGGTCGGAGCGATAGGATTCGAACCTACGACCCTCTGATCCCAAATCAGATGCGCTACCAGGCTGCGCTACGCTCCGACGAGCCAAAGATTGTATCGTTGAATATCCGATCCGGTCAATCCCTATATGCGGGCAAATGCCGCGGCGGCAAACGCCCGAAATTTGCGACAATTCGCCCGATCATCGGCGGCCCGCTTGCCGAAGCAAGGAGAACATCATGATGAACCTGATCCTGTGGCGCCACGCCGAAGCCGAAGACTACGCGACGAGCGATCTCGCGCGCCAGTTGACCGTCCGGGGCCGCAAGGACGCGCAGGCGATGGCCAAATGGCTGCGTGGCCGGCTCGAGACGAACGCCGTGATCCTCGCGAGCCCGGCGGCCCGCACCGTGCAGACGGTCGAGGCGCTGACCGACCAGTACCGGACGGTCGACACGCTCGCGCCGGGCGGCGGCGTCGACGACGTGCTGGCGGCGGCCGGCTGGCCGGAGGGCATCGCGCCGACGGTCGTGATCGTCGGTCATCAGCCGACGCTCGGCAGCGTTGCCGCGCAGCTGATCGCCGGCGGCGACGACAGCTGGAGCGTCAAGAAGGGCGGAATCGTGTGGCTGGCGAGCCGCACGCGTGACGGCAGCCGGCAGGCCGTATTGCGTGCGGTATTGACGCCCGACCTGCTCTGAGGCCCGCCTGAAGAGCTTTGAAGGGATTGATCATACGGTTTCGCAAGCTTTCTGCTAAAGTCAATTCGGCGACACGTCATTGAAAGGACACGGTCGTGCCACATAACGGTCACGGCCGATTACTACATTGGCGGGCATGTCGTCCTATTCCTTACGACCAGGAAAGCCTAATGCGAGAACTGCCGACGCCTACGCTCCCTTTTGCCTCGCTGCCCCTCGACACGTCGCGGCGCCATCTGCCGCGCGCTG
The DNA here is from genome assembly GCF_002223205.1 of Burkholderia sp. AU27893. Classification (NCBI taxonomy): domain Bacteria; kingdom Pseudomonadati; phylum Pseudomonadota; class Betaproteobacteria; order Burkholderiales; family Burkholderiaceae; genus Burkholderia; species Burkholderia sp. AU27893. The sequence goes on from NZ_NKFD01000001.1 coordinate 1,589,081, forward strand.
CTGAAACCGTCACATCGGAGTATCGCCTGCGCGCCGCGTGGGCGCGTACGGAAGACGAATTGCGCGAAGCCCAGCGCCTGCGTTACAGCGTGTTCGCCGAAGAGATGGGCGCGCAGGTGAGCGGCCCCTCCGGTCTCGACGTCGATCCGTTCGATGCGTACTGCGACCACCTGCTGGTTCGCGATCTCGACACCCTGAAGGTCGTCGGCACGTATCGCGTGCTGCCGCCGCACCAGGCGGCGCGCGTCGGCCGCCTGTATGCCGAAGGCGAATTCGACCTGTCGCGCCTCACGCATCTGCGCGGCAAGATGGTCGAGGTGGGCCGCTCGTGCGTGCACAGCGACTACCGCAGCGGCGCCGTCATCATGGCGCTGTGGGGCGGCCTTGGCGCGTACATGATGCAGAACGGCTACGAGACGATGCTCGGCTGCGCGAGCGTGTCGATGGCCGACGGCGGCCACTACGCGGCGAACCTGTACCAGTCGCTGTCGGCAGGCTCGCTGACGGCGCCGGAATATCGCGCGTTCCCGCACACGGCCCTGCCGGTCGACGAACTGCAGACGGGCACCGTCGTGGCGCCGCCGCCGCTGATCAAGGGTTACCTGCGTCTTGGCGCGAAGATCTGCGGTGCGCCGGCCTGGGATCCCGACTTCAACTGCGCGGATTTCCTGACGCTGTTCCGCCTGTCCGACATCAACGCGCGCTACGCCCGCCACTTCCTGGGCTGAGCCGTCGGAATCGCGTCGCGCCCGCGGGGGCGCGCGCAAGCGAACGCCGTCGCGTGGCACGTGCCGCGCGACGGCGTTCGTCCATCTGATCGACGAGTGCGACCGGACCCTGTTAATTTCGGCGATACGCAATCCCCAGCGTGCCGCGGGACGGCACGTTCGAGAACGGCCCGGGGAAGGGCCGGACGGCAGCGGCGCGCTTAGTGCTTGCGCCGCCAGTCGAGCAGGTGGTGTTCGGCCATCCAGTGGTGGATCATCCCTTCGCCTTCATGGCTGCGCTTGTATTCGCGCGACTCGAAGAACGACAGGGCGACTAGCACCATCAGACCGACGAACAGCCCGATCAGGCCGGCAATTTCTTCAGACGACATGGCAGCCTCCTTTCCGCGGCACAGCGCCATGCGTACATAGTAGGACATGCGCGGCGCGACTCCGAAGCGAGATTTCCGCTAGACTCGGCGCGGTCCCGGCGTGCGATGGGCGCGCCGATTTCCGGAGCCCTACCCGATGAACCGTTTCATGCTGGCCGTGCTGGCCGCATCCTTGCTCGCCGGCTGTACCAGCGATCCGCATCAGGCCCGTCGCGGCCATCCGCCGGAAGATCCAGCCGACTATCACGGCGTGCCGACCGACATGACGCCGCCGTCGATGCTCGACGCGCCGCCGCCGAAACCCACGCAATAACGGCCGGGTCGGCCCGCCGTCAGGCGTGGGCCGCGGGCGCGTCGGCGCCGATGTGCCGCAACAGCGCCGGCAGGTAGCGCGCCAGCGTCGCGCCGCGTGCGGCCATGAACAGCAGCAGCGCGAACCAGAGGCCGTGATTGCCGAACGTGCCGACGGCGGCAAGCGTGGCCACCACGAAGATCGAGAACGACGCGACCATTGCACGCATCAGCGATTGCGTCTGCGTGGCGCCGATGAACACGCCGTCGAGCAGGAAGCCCCAGACCGACACGATCGGCGAAAGCGCGGCCCACGGCAGGTAGCGCAGCGCCATTTCGCGGATCTCGGCCTGGTCGGTCAGGCGCGCGACGATCCAGCCGCCGGCGGCCCAGTACACGAGCGTGAACAGCAGCGCGCCGAGCGCCGACCAGAACAGCGTGACGCGTACGGCCTGCCGGAACGCGCTGCGGTCGCGCGCGCCGGCCGCCGCGCCGACGAGCGCCTCGGCCGCATGTGCGAAGCCGTCGAGGCCGTACGCCATGAACGTCTGGAAATTCAGCAGCAGCGCGTTCGCCGCGAGCGTCGCATCGCCCTGTTTTGCACCGAGGTGCGCGAACCAGCCGAATGCGCCGAGCAGGCACAGCGTGCGCAGGAAGATGTCGCGATTGAGCACGATCAGCCGCTTGAGCGCGGCGCGGTCGGCGAGTGCTCGTACCGCGATCGGCGCAAGGCCGCGCGGCCACAGCCGCCACAGCATCCATGCGCCGAGCGCGAAACCGCATGCGTCCGCGGTGGCCGTCGCGGCGCCGATACCGGCAATACCCCAGCCGAAGCCATACACGTAGAGCAGCACGGCGCCGATGTTCACCGCATTGATGAACACCTGCGCGACGAGCGCGAGCCGCACGCGCTGCATGCCGAGCAGGTAGCCGAGCACGACGTAGTTCGCGAGCGCGAACGGGGCGCTCCAGATTCGCGCCTGGCTGTAGGCGAGCGCCGTGGTGCGGACGGCATCGCTGCCGCCGAGCGCGGACAGCGCAAAAGACAGCAGCGGCACCTGCAGCGCCAGTACCGCGGCGCCGAGTGCGAACGCGACGATCAACGCGCGCAGCAGGTTCAGGCGGATCCCGGCGGCGTCGCCGGCGCCATGCGCTTGCGCGACGAGGCCGGTCGTCCCCATCCGCAGGAAACCGAACCCCCAGAACACGAAATTGAAGAACAGCCCGCCGAGCGCGACGCCGCCCAGGTACTGCGTGCCGTCGAGGTGGCCCGCGACGGCCGTGTCGACGGCACCGAGGATCGGCTGGGTCAGGTTCGCGAGGACGATCGGGAACGCGAGCGCGAGGACACGCCGATGCGTGACGGCGGCCGCGCCGGCCCCGTGCGGTAACGCGGCTTCGGACATGGCGGACGCGTCAGGCGCGTTCCTGCACGCAGACCCAAGGCGAGACGACGACCGCCCACAGCTCCGGGTTGCGCGCCGCGTAATCGGCAGCGGTTTCGGCCGGCATGCGCGCGACGAGGCCCGACGACAGCCAGCGCGTGACCTGCTCGGCATCGTCGTCGGCAACGGCTTCCGCCACGCTGACGAGATCGAGGTCGCGTGCCACGGACAGCAGCTTGCCCTGCGCGAAGAAGCGTTCGAGATCGCACCAGTCGATCTTGGCGGTTTCGCCGAGGAGTTTGGCGTAGAGCGGGCTGTGCGACGCGCCCGCGCCGGAGTGGTGATCAGAGGACATCGTTTTCTAGGAAAGACTGCGTAGTGGCGCCACTATAAACCATCCGGCCAAGCCGGCGGCACGGCGGGCGGCCGGCCTACGCGTCGCGCAGCGCGCGGCGCACGATCTTGCCGGTCGCGGTCATCGGCAGGCTGTCGACGAACGCGATCGCGCGTGGATACTCGTGCGCGGCAAGGCGCGTGCGCACATGTGCCTGCAGCGCCTGCACGAGCGCCTCGTCGCCGGCGTGGCCGGGATTCAGCACCACGAACGCCTTGACGATCTCGGTGCGCGTCGCGTCGGGCACGCCGACCACGGCGGCCATCCGCACCGCCGGATGCGTGAGCAGGCAGTCCTCGATCGGGCCCGGGCCGATCCGGTAGCCGGCGCTCGTGATCACGTCGTCGTCGCGGCCGACGAAGCGCACGAAACCGTCGGCGTCGATCGTGCCCGTGTCGCCGGTGAGCAGGTAGTCGCCGGCGAACTTGTCGCGCGTGGCGTCGGGGTTGCGCCAGTATTCGAGGAACATCACCGGGTCGGGGCGGTGCACCGCGATGCGCCCTTCGACGCCGGGCGGCAGCGGCGTGCCGTCCGCGTCGACGATCGCGACCGCATGGCCGGGCACCGCCTTGCCGATCGCCCCGGGCTGCGCATCGAACAGCGCCGCGCACGACGACAGCACCATGTTGCACTCGGTTTGCCCGTAGAACTCGTTGATCGTCACGCCGAGCGCGTCGCGCCCCCAGGCCGTCAGCTCGGTGCCGAGCGATTCCCCGCCGCTCGCGACGGATTTCAGCGACAACGCGTAGCGTTCGCGCGGTGCCGGGACGGTGCGCATCAGCTTCAGCGCGGTGGGCGGCAGGAATGCATGGGTGACACCGTGCCGCGCCATCAGTGCGAACGCCGCGTCGCCGTCGAATTTCTCGAAGCGACGCGCAAGCACGGGCACGCCGTGATGCCACGACGGCAGCAGCACGTCGAGCAGGCCGCCGATCCATGCCCAGTCGGCGGGCGTCCAGAACAGGCGCGCGTCGCGCGGGAAGCACTGCTGCGACATCTCGACGCCCGGCAGGTGGCCCAGCAGCACGCGATGCGCGTGCAGCGCACCTTTCGGTTTGCCCGTCGTGCCGGACGTGTAGATGATGACCGCCGGATCATCGGCGGCCGTATCGGCCGGCACGAAGTCGGGTGTTTCGGCGGCGAGCGCCGCGTCGTAGCGCAACACGCCCGGCTGATCGGGCTGATCGGGCGCATCGTCGCCGATGCAGTAGACGGTATGCAGTGCCGGCAGCCGGGCGCGCAGCGGCGCGATTTTCGCGTAGCCGGCCGCATCGGTGACGAGCGCAGCCGCGTCGCTGTTCGCGAGCCGGTATTCGAGCGCATCGACGCCGAACAACGTGAAGAGCGGCACCGCGATGGCGCCGAGCTTGTACGCGGCGAGGTGCGCGACCGCCGTTTCGGGGCCCTGCGCGAGAAAGATGCCGATCCGGTCGCCGCGCCGCAGGCCGGCGCGCGCAAAGCTGTTCGCGAGCCGGTTAGAAGCATTCTTCAAGTCGTCGAACGTGAAGCGAACAACCTCGCCTTGCGCCGTTTCGTGGATCAGCGCGAGGCGTCCGCTGCCGTCCGCCCATTTGTCGCAGACGTCCACGCCGATGTTGTAACGCGCCGGAACGTCCCACCCGAAGCGGGAGAGCAGGTCGTCGTAGCGGTCGGCGGCGGGCAGCATCGAGGTGTCTCCTGGGGGCGAACGTGATGTCGGCCGATTGGATTACATCAGGATTTCACGCAGACGAATCCACAATGGCGTCTGAGGGTAGGGAATCTTCGTACTCGTCCAATAGCCTCGGCTCAGTGCACGATTCCACAATGACGCATAAGATCACGAAAAAATCAGTGTGTGACCATGGATTTGCTTCTGATAGCTGCGGGGTTCAGCCTGATCGGAATCGGCGTACTGGTAGCGTTTGCCCGTCACGTCGATCCGTTGTCCGGCCGGTTCACCGGACGTCTGCGCAAGCGCTGACATCACCTTTCCCGGTTTTCACCGCGACGACACGCGATGCGTGCCGGCATCGCGTGTCGTCCATCGGGTGCTCAGCGCGCCGGCAGGTAGCGTGACGGGTCGATCGATCGGCCGCCGTAGCGCAACTCGAAATGCAGCGCGACGCGATCGCTGTCGCTGTTGCCCATTTCGGCGATCGATTGCCCTTGCGTGACCGACTGGCCTTCCTTCACCAGCAGCGCGCGGTTGTGCGCGTAGGCGGTCAGGTAGTCGGCGTTGTGCTTGAGGATGATCAGGTTGCCGTAGCCGCGCAGCCCGTTACCCGCATAGACCACCACACCCGGCGCAGCCGCGACCACCGGCGTGCCCGGCGAGTTCGCGATGTCGATGCCCTTCGATTTCGAGCCGTCGAACGTGCGGACCACGTTGCCGGCGGCCGGCCAGATCAGCGCGATGCTCGAGGCCGGCTTGACGGCCGATTCGACCGGAGCGGACGGCGCGGGGCGGGCCCGGCCGGCACTGCCGGTGCCGGTGGTCGACGGCGTCGATGCGGTGGTCGTGCCGGGCGGCGGCGCGACGCGCAGCACCTGGCCGACTTCGATCGCATCGGGGTTCGTCATCTGGTTCCAGCGCACGATGTTCGATACCGACGTGCGGTTGTCGCGCGCGATCTTGTAGAGCGTATCGCCGCGCTCGACGCGATAGAACCCGGGGCCGACGGGCGCGGAGCCGCACGCGACGAGCAGGGCGGCGCAGGCGGCTGCGAAGAGTCGCTTCGTTGTTGTTCCGAACATTGAACCTCGCAAAACCCTGCCGCGCGTGACGCGACAGGCAACACAAAACGTCCGATTTTAACGGGTTCGACCCGTGCACCGCAGTTTGGGCCGTTATCGGGGCTGCGGCGCGCCGGTTCCACGCGTGGCCTGACGGCGTTTCAGCCTGCGTATCAAGCCCGTGTATCAGCCGGCGAGCGGGAGGACGCGAATCCGCAGCGTGGCCGTTTCGGTCGCGCCCGGGGCAAGCAGGCGCAGCCCCTGGCCGTTGTGGATCGCATCCGGCAGCCCGAGCCACGGCTCGACGCAATAGAAGTCCGAATCCGGCTTCTCGGTCCAGGTCGTCACCGCGTACCACGGGATCGAGCCCGGCACGTCGAGCGCGATCTCGATCCTGCGGCGGCGGCCCGGCATCACGATGCGCACCGGCGTGGCCGGCACGCTGTCGAGGCAGTGGAAGCGGTCGAGGATGTCCGGGTTGTCGAGGCGATAGCGGGCCTCGCCCGGCTCGGGCGTGCTGATCGCCCCGTCGGCCTGCTGCGCGCAACGATGCGTGGGCGGCAGCTCGAGCGTGGTGTCGGCGCGTTCGCCGTGCGGCAGCGCGAAATAGAAATGATGGCCGGCGTAGTAGGGCAGCGGCGTGTCGCCGCGATTGGTCGTCGTCAGCGCGACTTCGAGCGTGTGCGAGTCGGCCAGCCGGTAGGTCGCCTCGAACCGGAAGTCGAACGGGTAACTGGCGCGCAGCGCGTCGGTCGCGTCGAGCGTCATCGACAGTGCGGTGCCGTCGGCCGACGGGCGCGCGGCGAACGGCAGGTCGCGCGCGAAGCCGTGCATCGGCAGGTCGCGCACCACGCCGGCGGCGTCGCGCCAGCGGCCGAGTTCGCCGTCGACGCGGTGACGGCCGAGGAACGGGAACAGCAGCGGGTTGCCGCCGCGCACGCGTGCGAGGTTGCTCCAGTCGGCCGAATCCGGCCAGAAGATCACCGGTTCGCCGTCGACATCCCATGACAGCAGGCGGCCGCCGAATTGCGGCGCGATCCGGACGAGCGACGGGCCGGCGTGAAGTTCGTGAATGTCGTGTTGCTGGAAGGTCGGCATGGCGAATCGGGTTGGGCGGGTGGACGGGAACGGCGCGCTCCATTATCGGGCCGTGGCGGCTCGGGGAAAACCCTTCTCGGGAAATTGCGAGTTTTTCAGACTGTCATCGGTCGGGATAATGCCTCTAAACCGGTGATGTTGCCGGGTCATGACACTTCGTGGAGGGGGCCATGGATCTGGCAATGGCAATGGGTATCGCACTGTTCGGCATGTTCACCGGCAGCACGGTATTATTTTTCTATCAGCTCGGCCGCTGACGGCAATTCCTGCCGAAGTCGAAAGGCCCGCCATGCAAATGGCGGGCTTTTTGCTTTCTGAGTGCTTACAAATTGCAAGCGTTTGTGTGCATTGCCGCAATATCCAGCCAAATGCCTTGGCGCAGTAATCCGGGCTCGGCATAATCGGGGCGCGTTTTTACGGACGCGCATCGCGTCGTCCGCTTCTCTTTCCGCTTAATTTTCACTAAAAGGACCGACGCGTGAGTCTCTGGTTTCTGGTATTCCTGAGCGTCCTGCAGGGCGTCACCGAACTGTTCCCCGTCAGCAGCCTTGGCCACACGCTGCTTGTGCCGGCGCTGTTCGGCATGCACATCGACAAGCACGCACCGCAACTGCTGCCGTTCCTCGTCGCGCTGCACCTCGGCACCGCGCTGGCGCTGCTGTGGTATTTCCGCGCGCGCTGGATCGCGCTGATCAGCGGCTTCTTCGCGCAGCTCGGCGGCCGCAAGAACGACGATGGGCACCTGATGTGGGCGCTCATCATCGGCACGATCCCGACCGGCATCGTGGGGCTGCTCCTCGAGAAGCGCATCGAACGCGTGTTCCACGACCTGCGGATCGTCGCGGTCGCGCTGATCGTGAACGGCGTGCTGCTGTGGCTCGGCGATCGCATCCAGCGCAGCCGCGCGCATCAGGCACCGGAGAAGATGACGTTCAAGCAGGCGTTCTTCGTGGGTCTCGCGCAGATCGGCGCGCTGATTCCGGGCTTCTCGCGCAGCGGGCTGACGATGATCGCCGGCAATGCCGCGGGGCTGACGGCGGAGAAGGCCGCGGAATTCTCGTTCCTGCTCGGTACGCCGATCATTTTCGCGGCGGGGGTGCTTGAGCTGCCGAAGCTGTTCCATGCGCGCGACCAGCTCGCCGATGCGCTGCTCGGCGGCGTGCTGACGGCGATCGCCGCGTATCTGAGCGTGCGGTTCCTGATGCGCTACTTCGAAGGGCGTGGCCGGCTGGCTTCGTTCGGCGTGTATTGCGTGATCGCCGGTGTGTTCTGCCTCGGCTGGTTCATGCTGCATCCGCAGCCGGTTTGACGCTGCGAAGGTCGATCTCGCGTGATGCGGCGCGATGATCGGGTATAATTTCGGGCTCGGCTTCATGCCGGGCCCGTTTTGTTTCGGGGCTTCGAGGTTGGCGGTTTTGCTGCCGCTTGAAGCTTTGTGTCAAATGCGGCCCGCGCAAGCCGTGTCTTTTCTTCCCGACCGCCCTTAGCTCAGTTGGATAGAGCAACGGCCTTCTAAGCCGTAGGTCACACGTTCGAATCGTGTAGGGCGGGCCAGCTAGAAGCCTTATGCAGCAAGGGATTGCGCCGCTTCCGACAGCGGCGCTTTTTGTTTCTGCTCGACCGACATTGACAGAAACTTGACGTTGCCGGCGTGCTGAGCCAGATGGCTCGGCGCGAGGTGCGCGTACTTCTGCACCATGGCAACGGTCTCCCAGCCGCCCAGTTCCTTCAGCACCATCAACGGCGTGCCGCGCTGCACGTGCCAGCTCGCCCAGGTGTGCCGCAGGTCGTGCCAGTTGAAGTCGACCATCCCGGCCGCCTTGCACGCCTGCGCGAAGTCCCGCTTGTCGATCTGCCCGATCAGCTTCGGCGGCCCGTCGCCGCGCGTGTACCCGCGCGTGAAAACGAGATCCGTCGCCGTCTCGGCCCGCCGCGCGAGCACGCTCATCGCATCCTCGTTCAGCGGCACTGACCGCGCGCGTTTCGACTTCGCGCCCTCGTGCGTGATCCACGCGTTGCACTGCGCGAGATCGAGCTGCGAGACGCGCAGGCCGAACAGCTCGGACTCACGCATCCCGGTCGCCACGGCCACGATCGCGGCGTCGCGCATCCACGGCAGGCGCAACGCATTGATCATCGCCATGATGACCGCCGGCGGCTCCCAGCGCACCCGCACGTCGGGCTCCTCGAACCGCTGGAGCTTCGGCACGCGATCCAGCCACTCCCACTCGACGCACAGGTTCAGCATGCGCCGGATGGTGTTGACGTAGCGGTTGCGCGTGCCAGGCGCGAGCAGCTTTCTGGGTTCACCGTCTACCAGCTTGTGCGTCGGCAGCGCGTCGAAGATCCTGTCGGCCGTCAGCAGCCGCACCGGCGTCGCGCCGAACTGCGCACGCCAGTACCGCACGTGCCGTATCTTGCCGGCGTAGTCGCGCTGCCCGGCGCACTGCTGAAGGAACCGCACGGCCGCGTCCTCGAACGTACGGTCGGCCTTCTCCCCGAGCTTGTCCTGCCGCCAGAGGTCGGCCTTCAACCGGTCGTGGTACTCCTGCGCGGCTTTCTTGTCGCGGGTTTCAGCAGAGCGTCTAATTCGCGTGCCGTCTGGCGCGCTGATGTCGAGATGGTAGAACCCGGACTTTTTATCTTTGCGGATTGACATTTATCCTCCATACCGACCCGCAGCGATAGCCGGTGCGGATTGTCACGCGTTTCCGTCAGCTCGGCAAGCCGGGCCGGCCAGACCCGCCACAGGCGGGAGCCCGGCAGCCGGAATCCGATCTTCTTGCGCATCGCGAATACGGTGCTGTACGAGAGCTGGAGGCGGTCCGCGACCTGCTGCAGGGTGAGGGCGGTTTCGGGGTCGTCGGTCACACCTCACCTCGTTGCTTCAGAGCTTCATTGGTGAAGCCCCATGCAAGACGCACGCGGTCTTCAATGCTCGATATGGACTTTCCGCTGCGCGTCCATCCCTGCGCGGCTAATGCGACCGGCAATGTGGCAAGGAACGCACGATCGCGAAACGCCTGGCGCTCGCGCGCTTCATGTTGCCGCTGACGGTCGGACTTCCTCTTTCGCTGGCCGGCGGCGTAGCCGCGCTGGTACGCACGCGCCTCGGCCTGCTTGATTTCGTCGTCGCTTGCCATTTCTAGTCCTAATCGATAGCAGGATGAGAACGCTTCATCGCCGAGAGCAGCAGGTCCTGCACTTCCCGCTTGCTCTCGCGTCGCTCGAGTACCAGCTCGTCGATCGTGTCGTGCGCGATGATGTGGTGGATGAACACGGGCCGGTCGTGGCCGGCTTGCTTCTGGCGCGTCGGGCCGATCCGCTCGACGATCTGCAAGTACTGCTCCAGATCCCACCAGTGGCCGAACACGGCAAGGATGTTGCCCCCGTCCTGCAGGTTCAGGCCGTGGCCGGCGCTGGCGGGGTGGGCGAACATGATCGGGATCTTGCCGGCGTTCCAGTCGCGGATCGTCTGCGGGTCCTGATCGAGCGCGCGGCCGCGCGGGAACGCGCGCATCAGCCGCGCGAGGTCGGATTTGAAGTGGTACGCGACGAGCACCGGCATGCCGGCGGCTTCCTCGACGATCGATTCCAGCGCCTGGAGTTTCCCGTCGTGAACCTCGGCCCACTGCTCGCCGCGCTCGTCGGTGTACACCGCGCCGTTGGCGAGCTGCAGGCACTTCATCGTGCGGCTCGCTGCGCTGAATGCCTCGATCTTGTGGCCCGTGTCGAGCGCGAGGAACATTTCGCGCTCCATCGCGCGGTACATCGCGCGGGCCTTGGGGGGCAGCTCGACGCGGATCACGTTGACGATCGGCTCATCAATGTCGAAGTAGTCGCGCGCATCGAGCGACAGACAGAGGTCGCGCATGCGCTCCTCGATCTCGGCCTGCGCGTGTGGCAGCGGCTTGAGCTGCGTCGCGTTGCGATCGGCGCCGACCTGAATCGTCTGAAACCAGCGCTGCCGGAACGCATCGAAGCTGCGGCCGAGCCGCACGCCGCGGTCGAGGAACCACGACTGGCCCCAGAGATCCTGCAGGCCGTTCGGGCTGGGCGTGCCGGTGAGCTCGATGAAGCGGTTTGCGCGCGAGTGCGCGACGCGCGCGAGCTGCTGCGCGCGCTTGCCGCCTTGGCGCAACCGAAACGACTTCAGCTTCGTCGACTCGTCGGCGACGATCTTGCGGAACGGCCAGCGCTCGCCGTACGTCTCGACCAGCCACGGCAGGTTGTCGTAGTTCGTCGTGTAGACGGACGCCGGTCGCGCGAGCGCGGCGCGGCGCTGGTCGGGCGTGCCGACCACGGCCGATACCTCGATGTTCCGAAGGTGGTCCCACTTTGCGGCCTCGTCCGGCCAGGTGCTCGCCGCGACGCGCAGCGGCGCGAGCACGAGCGTCGGGCCCGGCTCGACCAGTTCGAGGATGTCGAGCGCGGTCAGCGTCGACACGCTCTTGCCCATCCCCATGCCGGCCCACGCAGCGCCGCGCGGCGTGTCGAGCAAGTGGTCGATGATCGCGTGCTGGTACGCGCGCGGGGTGAACGGCCGGCGGCTCATGTGCCGTACCCCACTGCATGGCACTCGATCGGCGTCAGGCCGTGGTACAGGCGGAAATGGCCGATACCGAGAGTGCTGGCGAGGCAAAGCGTCATGGCGACCGCGCCGACGCAGGCGAGCAGATAGAGGAGCGGCTTCACGCGCACACCTCCGCAAGGATTTGCTCGACCTGGGCGAACGTGTCGATCACCTCGACGCGATGCCCCATCTTGCGGAGCAGCTCCAGCACCGCCGGCTGCGTGCGGCGCAGCGGCATGTTCGGCGCCTTGCACTCGATGAAGAACACGCGGCCGTCGGCCGTCAGGACGATGCGGTCGGGCACGCCCGGGAAGCCGGGCGAGATGAACTTCAGGCAGAGGTGGCCGGCCTGCGCAAGGCCGAGTACGAGGCGGTCCTCGATCTCGTGTTCGAGCGTGCTGAGCTTCTTCATGCCAGCACCTCGTCGACCCGCGAGAAGGAATCCACGACCTCGACGTACTGGCCGGCGGCGCGCATGCGCTCGTGCTCGCGCACCTGGTGCGCTTCCGGCGGCACGCCGGGCGCCTTCAGCTCGACCCAGACAGTCAGCGGCGCGCGGCGCTGATCGAGCGCGCGCTTCGCGTCCTCCATCCGGCAGCAGTGCTCGTCACGGTATCGCAAGACTTCAGCGGCCGTCGGGCACTTGCCGCGCGCTGGCAGCATCACGATCCGATCCGGCGCGCCGCGCCGGCCGATCCACTTCACCTTGCGGACCTCGCCGCCGAGCGCTTTCACGCGCGCGACGAGGTAATTTTCGATGTCGCTTTCGCGCATGATCAGTCCTTCCTGTAGCGGTAAGCCTCGAAGCCGGCGGCCGCGAGCGGCAAGCCGGCCGCCCACGCCGGCGCGACGACCATCAGGTCGGCGAGGCGATCGGAGTTGAATTCGGGGGCGTCGGGGGTCTCGGTGATCAGCTCGTCGTGCACCGACAGGACGATGTCGTAGCCCGAGAGCTCGATCGTCGGCATGGGCGCGGCCAGCACGTCGCGCGCGATCGCCTGCGTGACGTTTTCCGCGAGCTTCCCGCCGTAGGTCTTCAGCCGCGACCACTTCCGGCTGTACTGGTTGACGCCCATGTAGCTGAGCTTCCCGGAGCCATCGACCTGCGGGCCCGGGTAGCAGAGGAACCGGCCGGACGGCAGACGGATGCGCAGCCATGCGCCGTCGCGGCGCAGCTTCAGCGTGCGGCACGTCAGCGTGCGGCCCGGTATCTGCGTGGCGGCGACTGCCGCGTCCTGCAGATCAGCCCAAAACGATGTGATCTCGGGATGCGCACGGCGCCAGAGCCGCTTCAGCGCGTCGCAGACGATGAAGGTCTTGTCGGCGAGACCGAACTGGCCGAGATTCTTCAGGCGGCGCCATTCGAGGAAGTCGCGCGCCTCCTCGAGCACGTCGTCGGGGATGCTCGGCCACGCGGCCTCGGCCATCGCGTCGAGATCGATGCCGTATGTCGCTGCGCCCGTCAGGAATGCGCCGACGCCGCCCTCATAGCCGAGCATCAGCTCCATGACCTTGCCGATCTGGCGCATCAGGCCATCGCCGGACTTCTTGTTCTCCATCACGACTTCGGGCGTCGTGGCGAACGCGGCCGCGTACGAGACTGCGTAGAGGTCGTGCCCGGTGCCCGCGTCGAAGTCGCGGAACTTGTCGAGCTTCCAGCGCTCGCCAGCGATCCACGCGATGACGCGGCCTTCGATGTTCGACAGGTCGGCCACGACCAGCTTGCGGCCGCGCGGCGCGACAATGCAGCCGCGGATCGCGTTGCTGGTGATCTGCATCACGTCATCGAAGACCAGATCGGCGCAGCCGGCGAGCAGCGCGTCGATGCCGCTGTCGATCTGCTTTTGCTTGAGCGACGGGCGCGGCAGGTTCTGCGGCTGGAACAGCCGGCCCGCCCACCGACCCGTGCGCGACGCGCCGTCGAACTGGAGCGTGCCGCGCAGTCGGCCGTCGCGGCTCACGCCCTTGGCGAGCGTCTTGTACTTGCTCGTGCTGGTCGTGCTGGCCTGCAGGCGGATCGCGAGCAGCTCGCGCAGCTCGATCGGCAGACTGGCGTCGTTGATGCGCCGCTCGAGCGTGCTCTGCTGCAGATCGGGCAGATCAACGCCGTGTGCCTCCAGCAGATGCCGGAGCAGGGCGTCGCGCTGCGTCGCGGCCTGCACTGCACCGTCGGTGAGGTGCTGCGTACGCGCGGCGAGCACCTTCTTCGCAGCTTCGACGGCGTCGATCGCCGCGTGCGTCAAGTCCACGTCGACCTGTACGCCGCGGTCGTTGATCTGCTGGTCGAGATGCCAGAGTGCGAGCTCGTCGCCGGTGTAGTTCCACTCCGGCAGACGCATGTGCACCTCACGCATCGCTTCGATGTCGAGGCCTGCATACTCGACGAACTTCGCCCAGTCGGCCGGCCGCGTGTGGCGGTCGTGACGGCGGATCGTCTGGTTTGCCGGCTGCGGCTTGCAGAACAGCAGGATCAGCCGGCGGCCGTCCTTGTCCTTCGCCTTGTCGACCGGCACCTTCAGGATCTCGCACAGGTCGCCCAGCGCGCCGGGCAGCGAATGTGCGTAGGCCTGCACCATGGTGTCGCGCCAGCGTTCGATCGGCAGGTCGTAGCCGGCGTGGCGCAGGACGGTGCGGTCGAAGTGCGAGTTGTGCGCGAAAAGCAGCACGTCGGGATCGTCGAGCGCCGCGCGCAGTGCGGGCGGTATGGGCGCGCCGGTCGTGCAGTCCCACACGGACACCGGGCCATCGTCGATCGCCCAGGCGAAGAGCAGGATCTCGACGCCCTCGGCGTACGCGTGCGTGCCGTTCTGGATCGGCACTTCGCTGTAGGTTTCGAGGTCAACCCAAAGGCGATTCACTGAATCACCTCGAAGTCATCAAGCGCCGCGCGGCCCATATCGCATTTGTGAACCTTGCACTTTCCTTCGAGGAGCACCCAGTTTCCGTCGCCGTCGTCTTCCCAGCGCAATCCGGTCTTCCCGCACCGATTGCACGATGTCGACCTCGGACCAACCGACCGACCGCGCCCGTGGATAATCGCGTCTTCGTTATCGTCGAAAAATGACATGGAAGTAGGTAGGAATCCGAAATGAACGTGCGTCACCGCGCCAGCGGCGACGCACGTCGGGTTACACGAGGTCGCCGGCGTCCGCGCCGTCGGTGATTTCGTCGAACTCGTCTTCGCTGGCCGCGCCGCCGCCCGCGAACGCGTCACCGTCGCGCAGGAACTGCACGCCGCGCAGGCTCGCGTTCACGCGCTTGCCGAACGAGTTGTCTTGCGCCCAGAGTTCGACGCTCGCGTTCACGTAGCAGCCGGCGTACGGCTTGCCGTCCTGCTCGGTGAGCGGGGTCTTGTCCTTGTCGATGACGAGCGGGCGCGTGGCCGAGCGCGACGATACGAACAGGTTGCCCGGGAAGCCGTCGTAGTTGGACTTCAGGTCGCCGTCGTGCAGCGCGATTTTGTCCTGCGCGCGCATCTGCTTCAGGATCGCGTCGGCCTTGGCGCCCCACTTGTCCTTCGCGACCTGGTCGATCGCGGCGTTCAGTTCCTTCACCTGCGGGTCGGCCGGATCGATGAGGAAGGCGGCCGAGAATGCCGGCTTGCCTTCGCCGTTGACGGTCTTTGCCTCGAACAGTTGCGGGAATGCGAGGCGGACGTTGCTGAGCTTGATTTTCATGCGGTTTCACTCCGGAAGTAATGGGGGTACTGCTCCTTGACCCGCGCGACCGCGCTATCGACGGCGCGCGCGCGAGCGCACTCCGGCGAGTACGGCCGGCAGGACATGGAACGGGGGGTTTGCGCTGCCCGCTGCAGCAATTCGGCAGCGTCGTCGGGCAGCACGCGGGCGCGGACCTGTTTCATACGAGATCCTCTGCACTCGATTCGTCGTGGAACTCGCCCGCGTCGGCCTGCACGACGAGCGCAGGGCGCTTGTCGGACTCCGGCGCCACGCTCGGCGAGCCCTCCGACTGGGTGATGAGCTGCTGAAGCTTCGGCCATTGGCGCGGGCCGATCGCGCCGGCCTTGTGCAGCTTCTCGGCGGACGTCGGCGAGATCAGCTTCAGGTCGTACATCTCCTCGACCTTCAGCCGCATGCCCTTCAGCGCCTGCTCGGCGTCGTCTTCGTTCGACCAGCGGCGCGCGCCGCGGCGCCCCTCGACGAGCTTGAACCCCGGCACCGGCCGGCCGGCGAGCAGCTCCGTCTCCGCGCGAGCCCGCACGGCCTTGCACCAGCCTTCGATGAGGTCGAGCGCGCGCATCGCGGTGCCGAGATCCTCGGCGGTGGTCGGCGTCAGCGCCTTCAGTGTCATGGCGTGCTGCTCGGGGCTCTGCGTGAACGTGGCGATGTTCTCGAAGTCGCTGCCGACCTCGGCCTGTACGCGCGCCGCGAGTGCCGGGCAGGTCGCCTCCGCCTTGCAGAACCGGCACTGATCGGCGCCAGGCGCGAGGTAGTGCTCGTGGATCTCGTTGTACTTACGGAAGTACTCGAGCCCGGCCATGCAACGGTCGGCGCGCGGCTTCACGTCCTGCGCAAAGCTGCGCAGGTCGCGCACCGAGATCGTCCACTCCGAGATGTGGTCGAGCCGCGGCTGGATGATCGCGAGCCGCACCTGCTCAAAATCCGCAACGATCTCGAATTCCTGCAACGCGGCAGCCGCGTACAGCATCAGCTGCTCGTTGTGATCGGCGTCGACTTTCACACCCCGGCCGTATTTCAGGTCGGCGACGATCAGCTCGGTGCCCGCCAGAATGACGGCGTCCGAAGTGCCGTGCGCGTCGAGCTCGCCGGTGAACGTCGAAATGTCGAGGCGCTGCTCGATCATCAGCTCGCCGCCGATGGATCGGACGAACGCGAGGTATTTGCCGACCTGCAGGGCCATCTCGTCGTCGACCTCGAAAAGGCGCACGTTCTGCTCGTTGTCGTGCCAAAACGCGCCTTCTTCGCCGACGGCAATCACGCGGCCGATCGACTCAGTCGGGTTCTCGTCGAGCGCCAAGCACTCGGCTGCGAGAAAGTGCGCGGCCGTGCCTTCGTCGGCGAACTCGCTGGACGTGTCCGGCATTACGGATTCGAGCGCGACACTGCCCGAGCACGCGAGCCAGCGATGCGCCGCGCTGGGGGAGAGGAGGGCGTGCGCGCTCATTCCGACACCTCGACGAACTGGCCGGCGCTGTCGACGCGATACCAGGTGTCGGCCACCAGACCTTCGCCTTCGTAGCCGACGGCGAAACGCACGCGTTCGTTCGCGTCCTGATACGCGATCGACACCGAACCGCCCTTGGCAACCTTGAACTTCGCGCCGAGACCTGCGACCGCGACAACGCAGTTTTCACCCGTCGCGTCGATCCGCGCGTAGTTGCCGCTGGAGCCGATCCGCGCGGAGTAGCCGCTGGAGCCGATCCGCGCGGAGTTGCCGCTGGAGCCGATCCGCGCGGAGTTGCCGCTGGAGCCGATCTGCGCGTAGTTGCCGCTGGAGCCGATCTGCGCGTAGTTGCCGCTGGAGCCGATCTGCGCGGAGTTGCCGCTGGAGCCGATCCGCGCGGAGTAGCCGCTGGAGCCGATCTGCGCGGAGTTGCCGCTGGAGCCGATCCGCGCGGAGTTGCCGCTGGAGCCGATCTGCGCGTAGTTGCCGCTGGAGCCGATCCGCGCGGAGTAGCCGCTGGAGCCGATCTGCGCGTAGTTGCCGCTGGAGCCGATCTGCGCGTAGTTGCCGCTGGAGCCGATCTGCGCGTAGTTGCCGCTGGAGCCGATCTGCGCGGAGTCGCCGCTGGAGCCGATCTGCGCGGAGTAGCCGCTGGAGCCGATCTGCGCGGAGTCGCCGCTGGAGCCGATCTGCGCGGAGTAGCCGCTGGCATCGCCCTCGGTCGGAGCATCCACCTCCGACGGCGTCGCGAACGCGTCCTTTACCAGACCTAGCATGTACTGCACGGCAGCCGTGATGATGCCCGGCATGCCGATCTCAGCGTCGAGCGTGATCTTCGCGGCTGCGACCTTGCTGTCGTCGCCATCGCGGCTCACGCTGCCCGACAGCGTGACCCTGCAGAAACGCGACTGGTGAACGGGGTAGTACGCCCAGGTGTCGAGCGGGTTCTCGCATGCATGGAAGCCCGACGAGCACGCTTCGACGCGTCCTTCGTGCTCGTACGTCTTGCCGACCTCGTACTGGAAGTCGCGGCAGCGCAGGTCCTTGTCGAAGCCCTTGTAGGCGTGGATGGTCGTGTCGTCCATGTCAGGCCTCCGCGCACGCTTTGATCAGCGCGGCGAACTGCTCCGGCTTCACTTCAGGCAGCTTCGACGCGCCGAACTTCTTCAGCACGTCGATCGCGACCGCGCGGCCCTTCGTCTTCGCCAAGCTGGTCACTGCAGCCGATGCCTGCTCGTACGTGACCGGAGCCTCGTCAGCATCCGACGCGGTCTGCGCCGCCGGTTCGTCCGCAGGCGACGCACCGCCGTCGGAGTTCGCGTCCTTCTTGTCGGACGCATCGCCAGCCACCGCAGTACGCGGGGTACGCGCAGCAGCCTCCGTCGACGCATCCGGCTTTTTTGCGGCTTCGCCCTCCGGCTGCGCGGCGGCCGGTTGCAAGTTCAGCGCGAGCAGCGTCTCCGTCAGCTTGATGACGGCGGCGGTATTCTCGGCGATGGTTTTCTCGATACTCATGGATCAGGACTCCTGATTGGTAGGCTGCAAGAAAGCAGCGAGGCGGGTGAACACTTCACCCGCGTCTTCGACGAGGGCAAAGAACTTGCGAGTGAATTCGAGGTCGTGACGCAGCTGCAGCGCGTTCTCGATGCCGTGCTCGCCGATCTCCTTCAGCAGCCCGATCGTCGTTTCCGTATCGGTGATCCCGGCGTCGAGCAGGTTCTTGACGTCCGCGGCGCTGGCGCCGAACTCGTCGAGCACGGGCTCGAGGTCCAGCAGGCCCGAATCGACGATGGCTTCGAGGCGCGCGAACAGCGCGAGCTCGGCGGGCGTGACGGTGAGCGAGTCGCGCTCGGTGTGGAGCACGGTCAGGAGTTCGCGGTCGCTGAGCCGCGACAGGTAGTCAACGGTCAGCATACGGATCCCCCAAGGTGGGCCTTGCGTTCTGCAGCGGTACCCCAATACGTGACCCAACGCGCAAAGGCCCCATACGGAGTGTTATCAAAAGGGTTGAAGCACGTGAGCTTGCCGCGCGTGCAGCGCCAAAAGCCCCGGCTGTAGAAGATGTGCCACGTCATGGTCAGCACCAGACGATGTCGGCGTACTCGATGGTCTCGAAACGCTCATGGATGCGATGGCCCGTCGACGTGACGTAGTCAACACAGTGGACGACGCCGTATTGGAAGTCGTGGTAGGTGTGTTGGCGCATGATCACTCCTCGTTCGCGTGCAGGCCGCGCATCGCGAGCAGCACGACAGCGGTCAGCACGCAGAGCGTCGTGCCGACGCCAGCGAGGAAGCCGTACATGAAGTGGGTGGTGATCATGCCGCGCTCCCGAGCAGTTCGAGAGCGATGCAGATGGCGTCGCACGGATTGCCGGCGATCACGGTGATCTTGCCGGCGGTGCAGCGGACGCTATACAGGCGTCCGGGGAGGATGGGGGTTGCGCTCATTGGCTGGTCTCCGCCTGCGTTATGCAGGTGAAACGCATAATACGTAGCTGCATTATGCAAAGCAATGCGCTAACGCATAATTTGAGGCGCAAAAAAGCCCGCGTAAAGCGGGCCTGAATCACTCAGCTAGGTCATCTCCTAGGTCTAGGAAATCCGGATCGATGAGATCCAGACCCAGCTCAATGTCTTCGATCAACGGAGCAGCGAGGGCTGGCTCCTGAAAAACAAGATGAATGCCGTGCAGTGTCGCTTGTCGTTGGAGGGCGGTCAGGATTCTTTTCGCTGACGGGTCCGCACCAACATCGGCAACTATCTCACCCGTCTTGCGATCCTCGAAATGAACCAGCACGTAGTACTGGCGAGAAGCGTGTGAGTCCCGTGTAAGAAGACGAAGTGTCGACAGGTTCCACAATCGTCGGGTCAACAACGGAAACATCGGAATACTCTGTTGAACATTGTGAGAATCAACAGTAAGCCTGGATAGGTCTACGGCCAACGTATCTGATAGGTAATCGACACGCGTGGGCCTCCCACACAAGTCTATCCGTTGGTTTAAGTGAACCGAAAGTTCGGGCCTCAGCCCCTCGATTTCAGGCAATGGCAGGAACGGGTGCTGACCTGGCCGCCTAACTGGGGCGGCGATAAATGAGGAAAGAGCCTGAGCGGAATCGATGCTGGCGAAGGGCTGTCCGTCGCCAGACCCCGCAGCATCGCGAGCCTGCAGGTCCTCGTTAAGTAGATCGTGAAGCGACACGCCGAAATACTTCGCCAACGGCTCTATCGTGTCGAGACGGGGCTGCTTGGTCGTTCCGCGCAACGCACGTTGGATCGTTGACTGCGGCACATTGGTCTTCTGCGACAACGCGTTTGGGTTCGTGTCGGCCTTCGCGATGAGGTACGCGAGATTGAGCTGGAGTCGGTTCATACGCAAATAATACGGCAGCGCATAATACGTTGCAAGGGCTTACCCGAATATTGCATTGCTATGCGATATCGCATAGGATGGTTTCGACACTGTTATGCGCCGGAGCCAGCAATGCATCAGATCCCCGCCGTCTATTCCCAGACCCCCGAACAACTCGTTCGCAGCCTGATGAAGGCGGGCTGGTCGCAGCTCAAAATCGCCGCGACGATTGAGACGACGCAACCGACCGTCTGCCGTATCTTGAACGGTCAGCACAAAGACCCGCGCTACAGCCTGGTCGAGCGTCTGCGCCGCGCAGTCATCGAACTGAACGAATTCCAGTCGGTGGCGTGATGCGCCTGCGTCGAACCGTCGGAACTGCACATTACCCGCGGTCGCCGCCCGCTGTTCGCAGAGCCGCGGCGATGATCTTGGCGTGCAGACTGAGCGCCTTGATCAACAGTTCGGTGTCTTTTGATCGAGCGTGATCCGCCAGCGACTCTAAATCGCTTATCAAGGCCCACATCGGCGGTTCGGCCGTCCGTTGGGTTCCATCTTCGAAATTCATACCTACCTCCTTTCATGTCGTCGATGCGCAATCTTGCCATGGGCGGGGGGTAGTTTTTCGCTTAAACGCAAGGAGAACCCGCAATGGGCGCACTCCACATGTGGACTGACGAGGAAGTCGAATATCTGCGTCAGCACTACCCCTATCAGCGATCCGACGATGTTGCAGCAGCGCTCGGCATTCCATTGCGTCTGGTGTACAGCAAAGCACACCGGCTCGATTTGAAGAAGTCCTCGGCCTTCCTCGAATCCGATGCGAGCGGCCGGTTGAAGCACGGCACGTCGATTTCACCTGAAACGCGGTTCAAACCCGGACACCAGACCTGGAACAAGGGGAAGAAGGGCGCCACTGGCCACCACCCGAACTGTCGCGCCACCCAGTTCAGGAAAGGCGATCGCAACGGGATCGCTGCGTCGCGCTATCAGCCGATTGGAACCGAGCGAATCAACAGCGAAGGCTATCTCGAACGGAAGGTCAATGATGACAACCCGGCACAACGGCGCTGGGTCACGGTCCATCGGCTCGTTTGGCAATCCGCATACGGATCGATCCCGAAAGGCTATGTCGTCTGTTTTCTTCCGGGACGGCGTACCGCTGTCGCTGCGGAGATCGTCCCCGAGATTCTCGAACTCGTTCACCGCGCTGATCTTGCGCGGCGCAATCACTGGTCCAACCAGCATCCTGAGCTTGGCAAGCTCGTACAACTGAAAGGTGCGATCACGCGCCAAGTCAACCGTATCGCCCGTGAGGCAAAGGAGAAGCAATCATGAGCACGAACAACATCACAACCGTTCGGCAACATCTGCTCGACACCTTGGCGGATCTCCGTGATCGGCAAAATCCGATGGACGTTGATCGTGCGCGGGCAGTCGCGGATGTCGCCCGTGTTCTCGTCGATTCGGCCAAAGTTGAGGTCGACTTCATCAAGGCATCCGGCGCAGCCGGTTCGGAGTTTCTGCAGCCGGCCGATGAGACGCCGCAGTTACCTAACGGTATCACCGGTATCCATCGCCATACGATGAAGTAGGAGGCGGTTTGGACGCCCATCAAGTTGAGGACCGCTGCGGCGCGACTCCGGCCGACTGGCTGCACTTCGATCTCGTACTCGGCCTCGGGCTCGACCTGCTGCCGGTCGTCTCCAACACCGCGGCCGAGGTCTCGCCCGACAGCAAGCTGCGCGATCTCGGCAAGACGCCGAGCCGGTACAACGCTGCGCGCCAGGTCGTTGGCATCGCCGGCTGGACGGGCTACGCGGCGAGCGACGACGAGCTCGCGCGCTGGGCCGATGAGCCGGACTATGGCATCTGCATCCAGACGCGCGCGGCGCGCGCGCTGGACATCGACGTGCCGGACGATGCGGCCGCGCGCGCGATCACCGACTTCATCGCGCTCTGGCTCGGCTACGACCTGCCGACGCGGTTCCGCGCGAACTCGGGCAAGGTGCTGCTGGCTTTCCACATGCCGGGTGGATTCGCGAAGCGCAAGCTCGTCGTCGAGGGCGGGGTGATCGAGTTCCTCGCGACCGGCCAGCAGTTCGTCGCGGCCGGCCTGCATCCCAGCGGCGCGCGGTACGAGTGGCGCGGCGGCCTGCCGGCCGCGCTGCCCGAGCTGAGCGTCGACGAGTTCGAGGCGCTCTGGTCGGCGCTGGCCGCGCAGTTCGCGGTCGAGCCGGTGGCGCAGGGCGACGCGCTCGCGCCGCGGCAGCGCGGGCCCAGCGTCGCGACACCGGATCCGGTTGCCGACTGGCTGCGGAGCGAGGGGCTCGTGCTCGGCGAGGACCGCGACGGCGCGCTGCAGCTGGCGTGCCCGTGGCAGCACGAGCACACGACGGGCGAGGCCGGTGACGGATCGACGGTCTGGTTCCCGGCGGGCACGAACGGCTACGACCGCGGGCACTTCAAATGCCTGCACGGGCACTGCACCGGGCGCGGCGACGGCGAGTTCCTTGAGGCGGTCGGCTACGCCGAGACTGCGGCCGAGGAGTTCGACGTCGTCGTGGCGCCTGCCGGGAGCGCGGCGGAGCACGAGCGGCCGCGCTACGTGCGGGACAAGCAGGGCAAGATCGAGGCGACCCTGGACAACGCGGCGAAGGCGGTGCGCGATCCGTACGAGATCGGCTTCGACATCCGCTACGACACGTTCCGCGCCGAGATGATGCTGGCCGAGCGCGGGACGGGCGGCTGGCGCGCATTCGAGGACCAGGATGTCTCCGCGATCCGCATCCAGATGGAGCGGTGCGGGTTCAAGCGCCTGAGCAAGGAGCTCGCGCGCGACGCGATCGCGCTGATCGCCAAGGAGAACCGGTTCGACACGGCGATCACGTGGCTCGAGACGCTCCGGCACGACGGCGCGCCGCGCATCGATACGTTCCTGCGCGACTACCTCGGCGCGGCCGACACGCCATACACCCGGGCCGTCAGCCGGTACCTCTGGACGGCGCTCGCAGGCCGCGTGCTGGAGCCCGGGTGCGAGGCGCCCATGGTGCCCGTGCTGATCGGCGGGCAGGGCGTCGGCAAGACGCGCAGCGTGAAGGCGATCAGCCCGGCGCGCGAGTTCTTCTCCGAGATGAACCTCGCCGACCGTGACGCGGACACCAGCCGACAGATGCGCGGCAAGCTGGTGATCGAACTGGGCGAGCTGCGCGGCCTGCACTCGCGCGACGCCGAGGCGATCAAGGCGTTCATCAGCCGGACGGATGAGAGCTGGATTCCGAAGTACGAGGAGTTCGGCACGACGTTCCCGCGCCGCTCCGTGTTCATCGGCACCTCCAACCAGCTGCAGTTCCTCGACGATGACACCGGCGAGCGCCGGTGGCTGCCGGTGGAGGTAGGGCAGTGCGACGCCGACGCGGTCGCGCGCGACCGGCTGCAGCTCTGGGCGGAGGCGCGTGACGCATTCATCGTCGAGGGCATCGCCTGGCAGGACGCCGAGCGGCTGGCGCGCGAGGTGCACGGCAGGCACAAGATTCAGGACGAGTGGACGCAGCTCATTAGCGACTGGCTCGATGCCCCGCAGGACTTCGCAGAGAGCGGCGAGACGAATGCAACGTGCGATTTTTTGCGCATTTGTGACGTGGCGCGCGGTGCGTTGAAGATCGAAGCACGCTCGTTAGGAAGGCGCGAAGAAATGCGAATTGGTAAATGTCTGCGTGCTTTGGGTTACGAGCGGGTATCGAAGTGGATTGAGAAGCGTAGTGCTTGGGTGTGGGCGCGTATCTCCTCACCACCTCCTCACCACCTCTCACTACCTCTCACCACCTAGGTAGTGAGGCGTAGAGGCTTGAGCGGCGGTACTTTCCGTGATTCCTCACTACCTCTCCACTGATTTAGTAACTAATAACAGGTGCGATAAAAGGTCGTATTTGGAGAAACAGAGGAAATAGGTAGTGAGGGGTGGTGAGGTTGGAGAGGGTTGTGAGTCCGCAGTTTTTCGCAGGTTGGTGCGTTCGAGGTTAGACGCAATTTTTTACATGTTCGTTCAGGAGTGCAAAATGAAAACTGGAATTTCCCCCGCCCTCTACGCCCGGCTTCAACGCGAAGCGCGTGCGCTGGGGCTAACTGTCGAGGCGCTCGTCGAGCGCTCCTTGCTTGCGCTGGCCGACGAGATCGACGCCCAGCGCCATCCGGTACGCGAGGTGAGCCATGGCCAAGGGCGACCTGCGCAAGGCCGCTGACGAGTTCTGCGCGGCGCTGGAAGCCCGCGCACTGCTCGTCGCGATCGAATGGGCTGGGAGCGCCTCTGCGCTCGCCAGGAGCATCGGCGAGTCGCACCACAACGGAACGAAATGGGCGCAGCGCGGCCGGATCCCGGTGCGCGCGGCCATCAAGCTGGCGAAGCTGCCGGGCTTCCCGCTGACGGTGGGCGACATGCGCCCGGGCGATGACCTGCGGCGGTACAAGCTTCAGGAGTGTCCGCGATGCGGGCGTCGCTCGAGGTATTGGGTGAGTGGAGGTGGGTCTCTCGCTATGTTAAACGACCATTTAAAAGAGCCCTGCGAGAAGGGCTGATTTCGGGCCGCGCGGCGTGCTTTTCGTCAGACGATTAGGCCGCCTCGCGCACCCATTTTCGACTGCGATTTGCCTGTTGCTGCATTGCACAAATGCTGATAACTCCCCCTCTGAATCGCGAAACGCACGTACCTCATTGATTTTGTTGAGTTGGTGCGGCGCACAATCATTTGACATAATGGACATGATCGCATTCCGGTCGCGTGTGCCGCCGGTTTCATCCCGCATTGCGGGATTTCGTAAGGTTTGTAATTGTTTCCCGACCGGGAGGGGGTAAATCGCGGCGTAAGGTAACGGTTACTACCCTGTTTCCGACGCGCGCTCAGGCTCAAAGGGACCTGCAAAGGGCATACGCGCAATATTTTACGCGTTCAGCCCAATCCGCAGCGCGCAGTGTCCAACGATCCGCCCGCGAGATTCATCCCTAGGAAAAACGGCGACGCGCGTGCTAGATTTTCCTCGTGAGAGTGAATGCGCAGGCTGATGCGCTACGAGGGCGTCACGGACCCACGAGCCCCTGTAATCGACATGAGTCCATGCCGGAGATCAGCACCGGTCACTCTCACATACTTGGGGATGAAATGGCATCTGTCATCATATTTTGGTCGACGTGGTACATCGTCGGGCTGATTTACTGGCTGGTGGTTGCCTGCGACGGCCAAACAATCACTGTTGGGGACGTAATTTTTGCGTTGGTTATCGCAATTGCGTCACCGGTATTTCTAGCGGCCCACCTCGGCATTTTTCTTTTCAAAATTCGCATCAGAAAAAGATAAGCCCCTTTCGGGGCTTTCTCGTTTTTTGGCTGCGATCTCGCCCCGCCGAAGCGGGGCCGACACCGACGCGCAACGCGCGATCAGAGCTTCGCGGCTAGCGCCTCCTTCAAACCCGCCAGCTTCACCAGGCCGAGGCTGATCGACACGTCGACGAGCTCGGTCTCGACGTGCGACAGGATCGCGTGCACGACGCCGACCACTTCGGCCGGCAGTTGCTCGAGGAGGTCGAGCGTCGAGTGCGGCGCCTCGTCGGCCGGCGGCGCGTCACTTTGGGCGGCCGCGGTGTCGGAGTCGGGCGAGGCAGGGCTCGCAGACGAGGCCGTATCGCTTGCGGCAGCGCCGTCCGCAGGCGGCGCAGCGTCTTCCCCCAGCGCGACCGCCTCGGCTGCCATGTCGGGCGTGTCGACGGGCCGCACGAACTGCGCGGCGTCGACCGGCTCACCAGGGCCAGCCGCGGGGATCGTCTCGGGTGCCGCCGGCGTCGAGGGGAGGGAATCCGTCGCGCCGCCAGTCGAGACAGCATCGGCAGCAGTAGGCGAAGAGGCCAGCGTCGAGGGCGCCGCCGCATCGGCGGCAACTGCGTTTCCCGCGTCGGGCGCGATCGGGGAGGCGGAGGTATCGGGGGTCAAGAGGTCGGACATTGTGGGCTCCTGGGGTGAACGCCGCGCACGGCGGCAAGGAAAGTGCGGTACGCGTCGCCAACGGTTTCGCCGGTGCCGACAACCGCGAACTGCGTGTGCTCGCAATGCCAGAGGCCGTCGTGCAGACGGAAGTGGCAGTGCGAGATGTCTTTGGGCTGATCCATGAAAAATCGAAAGCTTGGGTTTGGGGTACGCGTGTGCTTATGATGTTTCGCAATCCTAAGAAAGTCCATGAATAAACCACGCAACGCCATCGCAGGTCAGCCGATCGATACCGAGCCCGACGAGGAACGGCGCGACGCGTTCGTCGCCGCGTACTTCGAGACCGGCAAGCAGAACGAGTCCGCCGCGATCGCGGGCGTACATCGGATCACGGCGCAGAAGTGGGTGAAGGCCGCGTGGTTCGAGAAGGCAATTCGGCAGTTGCGCCGGGACCGCGACAAGGGGCTCGATGCGCGCATCACGAAGATCCTCGATCGGTCGCTTGAACAGCTCGAGGAACGGATCGAGCACGGCGACCGAAAGGTGATCGTGGTCGGCCGCGGCGAGCACGCGCGCACCGAGGTGGAGAACGTGCCCGTGCCCGCGCGCGACCTCGCGATCATCACCGGCGTGCTCTTCGACAAGCGCGCGGCGCTGCGCAAGGCGCCCGAGGAGGACGAGAACCCGGAGATGTCGGCGCTGGAGCGCATCGCGGACAAGCTGCGCGAGGCGGCGATCCAGCAGAAGGCGATGCGCAACGACGAGGCAGTCGACGTCGATGCGCACGAGGTGGTCGGCGGCGCGCCGGCCGATGACGTGTCGGACCTGGTGTGAGGTTTGGGATGAACGGCTACGAATTCATGGACGCCCACCCGATCTTGACGGTTCTGCTCGCGCTCATCGCGACGCAGATCGTTTCGCGCTTGTACCGCGTGGTCATGGTTTCGACGCGCGGCTGGCCGCCGGCGCACCTTGACGCCGACGGGGATTGGAAAAATGAGGACTGACCATGCCCGCTAACTCCCGAGCCCACAAGCAGCAGAAGCGCGCCGCCGGCAACGCGCCGATGAAGCGCGCAACGCCGACCGAGAAGGGCGACGCGGCACCCCCGAAGCGGCCGGCGCGTAAGCGCACGCCGCGCGAGCGCTAGGAGGTCGCCATGCCGATGAAATCGAAGGCGCAGAACCGTGCCATGCACGCGGCGGCCGAGGGCCGCTCGAAGATCGGCATCCCGAAAAAGGTCGGGAAGGAGTTCGTGCGGGCGGAGCACGGCAAGTCTACGAAGAAGCTGCCGGAGCGCAAGGGCCGGAAATGAGGCTTTCGTGCCAGCACCCCCGACTCGGCAAGCCGCACCTCGCGATGGTGTGCGGCCGCTGGATCGTCGTGTTCGATTCGGTCTGCTCGCGCTCGGATTCTGATCTGGCGCGCGCGTGGGCGCTCGGCCGGAACCTCGGGGCCTGACATGCCGCAGCTCGCGCGCTCACCGACTCAGACCGTCCGCGTCACGCGGCCGAACCTGAAGCCTGCGCGCACGAAGCTCGACGCCGCGCTGATCGAGGGCTTCCAGAAGGTCTATCTGTTCGACAAATTCGACTCGCCGGCGCCGACCGCGGCTTTCCACCGGACGATGTGGGACGAGGCGGCGAACGACGACAACATGTACTGCGCCTGGGCGGCGCCGCGCGGACATTCGAAGAGCACGTCGATCACGCTGACGTTTGCGCTGGCCGCGATCGTGTTCCGGATGCGCGATCACATCATGATCGTGTCCGACTCCGAGACGCAGGCGGTGCACCAGCTCAAGGAGATCAAGACCGAGTTCTATGAGAACGAGGATCTCTGCGCTGACTTCCGCGTGAAGCAGTTGCTGAAGGACACTGAAACGGAGCTGATCATCGAATTCGCTGACGGGCACCTGGTGCGCGTCATCGCGAAGGGCTCCGAGCAGCGTTTGCGCGGCCTGAAGTGGCGCGGCAAGCGACCGAACCTGATCCTCGGCGACGACCTTGAATTCGACGAGATCGTGACGAACCCGGAGCGCCTGAAAAAATTCAAGGGCTGGTTCTTCAAGCAGCTCTTGCCGGCCGGGTCAAAGGACTGCCTGATCCGTATCGTCGGCACGATCCTCGCGTTCAACTCGTTGCTCGCCGAGCTGATGGACGACCCGGGCTGGGTCACGCACCTCTGGGCCGCGCACGAGGCATTCGACGACTTCACGAACATCCTCTGGCCGGAAGCATGGACGGAGGAGCGGCTGCGCGCGGTGCGCCAGACGTTCGTCAACCAGGGACAGGCCGACGCGTATTCGCAGGAGTATCTGAACCGGCCGATCGCCGAGGGCAATGCCTTCTTCGAGCGTGAGCACCTGCTCGACCTGCCGGACGAGTGCTACCGGGACTGGGAACTGGCGCCGGGGCGCCGGCTGGTCAACTTCTACGCGTCCGTCGATCTCGCGGTGTCGACCCGGCAGTCGGCCGACCGCTCCGTTATCAGCGTCGCGACGCTCGACGCCGCGCAATACCTCGACATCGTCGACTGCCGCAAGGGCCGGTGGGATCCGAAAACGCTGGTCGACCACATTTTTGCCGTGCAGGAGGAGTACGAGCCCGTGCTCTGGTTCGTCGAGTCCGGCGCCATCCTGAAAGCGCTCGGCCCGTATCTGAACGAGGAGATGGCGCGCAGGAACACGTTCCTTTCGCTGCACCTGATGGTGCCGGGCAAGGACAAGGTAACGCGGGCCCGCTCGATCCAGGCGCGGATGAAGGCCGGCCGCGTGCGCTTCGACAAGGGCGCGGACTGGTATGACGACGTCGAACAGGAACTGCTGCAGTTCCCTCGCGGCGCGCACGACGACATCGTCGACACGCTCAGCCAGCTCGGTCTCGCGCTCGACGAGGTGATTGCGCCGCCGACCGAGGACGAGCTCGAGGAGCAGGAATACGCCGAGGAGCTGGCCGAGGCGAACCAGAGCGGCCGCAACCGCACAACCGGATACTGAGATGCAGATCGCACACCCCGTCAAGTTCGAGACGATCGTCGGATCGAACAATCTCGTCGAGCATATGCACGAGGACGACGTCGCGCTCGTCGGCGAGACCGTTCGCCGCCAGTACGACGCTGACAAACAGAGCCGGTCGCAGTGGGAGGACCGGTACGCCGAGGCCGAGAAGCGCGTGATGCAACTGGCCGAGGAGAAGACGTGGCCGTGGCCGAAGGCGTCGAACATCAAGTTCCCGCTGATCACGATCGCCACGCTCCAGTATCACGCCCGCGCCTACCCGGCGCTGGTGCCGAGCGGCTACCCGGTGAAGTGCCGTGTGATCGGTGACGACCCGGATGGGAAGAAGGCGCAGCGCGCGAAGCGCGTGTCGGAGCACATGAGCTTCCAGGTCATGGAAGAGGACGCCCAGTGGGAGGACTCGACCGACAAGGCGCTGATCGTCCAGGCGATCATGGGCTGCGCGTTCAAGAAGACGTATAACAGCTCCAGCCGGCGCTGCGTTGTGTCCGAGCTCGTGATGCCGAAGGACCTCGTCGTCAACTACTGGGCGAAGTCGCTCGAAACCGCGCCGCGCATCACGCACGTGATCGGCCTGTCGCGCGATGAAATCGAAGAGCGCGTGCGCCGCGGGCTGTTCGCGCGCGTCGCGTCGCCGTCGGCACCGGACGACGCGTCCGATGAGGAGACGCCGCGCAGCATGCCAGCGTCAAGCGTGATCACCGAGGCCGAGAACGAGATTTCCGGCATCCAGCCGCCCGCCGCGGATGACGACATGCCGATCATGTTGCTCGAGCAGCACTGCTGGATCGACCTGGACGGCGACGGAATGCGCGAGCCGTACATCGCGTCGGTCCGTGCGGACGACAGCACGCTATATCGGCTCGTCGCGCGCTTCGAGGAGGATCGAGTCGAACGCAACGAGGCCGGCGAAATCGTGCGCATCGAACCGGAGCAGTATTTTTCGAAGCTCGAATTCATCCCTGCGCCGGACGGCTCGATCTACGGCATGGGCTTCGGCATGCTGCTCGGCGCGGTGAACGACGCCGTCGACACGGCGATGAACCAGATGTTCGACGCCGGCACGATGTCGAACCTCGGCGGCGGCTTCCTCGCGCGCGGCATCCGCCTGAAGGGCACCGGCGAGTACAGCTTCAAGCCACAGGAGTGGAAGCGGACCGACTCGACGGCCGAGGACCTGCACAAGGGCATCTACCCGCTGCCGGTGCGCGAGCCGTCGGGCGTCCTGTTCCAGTTGCTGAACCTGCTGATCGAGTGGGGCGCGCGCATCGGCATGGCGACCGACGCAGCGACCGGCGAGAACCCCGGGCAGAACCAGAAGGTCGGGACGACGGAGGCCGTCATCGAGCAGGGCGAGAAGGTCTTCAACGGCATCTACAAACGCACGTACCGCGCGATGAAGCGCGAGTTCCGCCTGATCTACCGCCTGAACTACCTCGCGAAGCCGCTATCGGGCCGCTTCGACTACGCCGATGACACCGGCAACGGCGGGTACGCGCTCTGGGAAGACTATTTCGAGTCCAACAAATCCGTGCTGCCCAGCGCGGACCCCACGATCGCGTCGCGCGAGAAGCTCGTGCAGCGGAACATGACGATCCGCCAGCTGGCCGGCTCCATGCCGGGGTACAACCGGTACGCGGTCGAGCGCCGGCTGCTCGAAAGCATGGAAGTGCCGAACATCGACGAGATTTTTCCGAAACCCGGCACGCCGGGCGCGCAGCAGCCGTCGCCGCCGCCGAACGTCATGGTCGCGCAGATCAAGGCGAGCGTCGAGAAGGCCAAGATCGAGGCCGCCGACCGCCGTCACCAGCTCGAGCTGATGGAAAACGCACGCCTGAATCAGGCCAAGATCATGCAGCTCGAGGCGCAGGCGCTGAAGCTGCGCACGGAAGCCGGCGTCGCCGAGAACGGCCAGATCCTCGCCCTGATGGATCAGGAACTGCGCGCCGCCAAGCAATTCCAGGATCAACTGACCGGGGCCATCGCCGGTTATTCGCAGATTTTCGACCAGATGGCGCAAACGCAACCAGGAGCAAGCAATGGGAACACCCCTCAGCAGGGAGCAGTGGGAGGCATGGCAAACCCAGCCGGAAACGCTGGCGTTCAAGGCGTACCTCAAGGCTGAAATCGCGCTCGCGAAGGATGGCTGGGCGGCCGGCGAGCTGACCGCAGGCCGTAACGCGCAGGACATCGCCGTCGCGAACCTCGCCGCGGTCGAGAACGTCCGGTTCGCGCAGCGGATCATCGACCTCGAGTACGACGACGTCGTGCGCACCACCGAGGAGGCCGTGTCGTGAAGAACACATCGGGATTCCAACCGCTGGGGCACCGCCTGCTCGTCAAGCCGGACTCGGTCGAGAGGCAGACGCCGAGCGGCATCGTGCTGCCGGAGGAAACGACCGGCCGCGACGAGATGGCGCAGGTGAAGGGTACGGTCGTCGCTGTCGGCGATGGCTGCTGGAAGGACACGACCGTCGGTGACTGGTGCAAGCCGGGCGACCGTATCGTGTTCGGTAAATACTCCGGCCTGGTATGGGCCGGCCACGATGGCGCCAAGTACCGGATCCTGAACGATCTGGATGTGGTCGGCCTCGAAACGGAGGTGGAAAATGCAGGTTGACGAGCAAGTCGACGATCAGAACGTTGACACCCAAGATATTCAGGACTACCGTTCAACTGCGACGGACCCCGGCGACGACACGACGGCGGGCGACGTAGAGGAGCAGGCGCGAGCGCTGGGCTGGGTACCCGAAGAGGAGTACACCGGACGGGCCCCGTGGTCGGACGCCGAGTTGTTCCTCGAGAATCACTCGAAGCACAACGGCCAGCTGCGCAAGGCGCTGGACCGTCAGGCGAAAGAGCTCGACGCTCTGAAAAAGCAGATGCAGGGTATGGATGCCGCTCACAAGCGCATCTTCGACCTGCAGATCAAAAAGCAGAAGGAAGAGTTCGATCAGCAGATCGCCTTCTTGAAGGCGCAGAAGCGCGAAGCGATCCGAGCCGGCGAGCATGACCAGGCGGCGGAGATCGACGAGCAGATCGACACGCTCCGCGAGCGCGGCCCGGACCTCCCGGAAGCCCCCGAAAGCACTGCATCGAAACCCAGCACTCCGCAGCAGGACTGGCGCAAGAACCCCGTGCTCGTCGAATGGGCCGAGCGTAATCCGTGGTTCGAGCGCGACGAGGATCTGTCGGCGTACGCCGGCGGGATGGGGCAGCAGATCCGGCAGCAGAACCCGAACATGCCGTTCCCCGAACTCCTCGAGGAAGTCTCGCGCCGCGTGAAGCGCGCATTTCCGCACAAGTTCACCCGTCGCGGTAGCCCGGTCGAGGAAACGACGCCTGGTGCGACGTCGGGATCGGCGGGCAAGGGCACGTATGCCTCGCTGCCGAAGGACGCGCGAGAGATGTGCGACGAGGCTGTCGCGGAAGGCGGGATCACCCGCCAGCAATGGGTCGAGCTGTACTACGGGTACGAAGAACGGAGGAAACGCTGATGCGCGCTCGTGAACGATTGGACGCCCTGGCCGCCACGGCGGATGCGAAGGGCTCGACGGAGGCGGCCGACCTGGTCGCGCAGGAAGTGTCGCGCGAAGTGCGCGCGACCCGCGAACAGGCCGACCGGAACGTGAATGAGGTGCGCGCGCGGCAGCGCGGCGTGTTCAACGGCACGAACAAGAAACTGGACGTGCTGACGGAGATCCCGGGCTTTCACCTGCACTGGATCAACGACACGCCGGGCCGCCTGCAGCGCGCCGTGTCGGGCGGCTACGAGTTCGTCAAGAAGGACGAGGTCGAGCTGACCGAAAGCAACAAGGTCGTCGAGCGCAATTCGGATATTGGCGACAAAATCCGCGCGATCGTCGGCACGACGGACCGGAACGAACCGTTGTACGCCTACCTGATGAAGATCCGCCAGGAGTGGTACGACGAGGACCAGAACGATGCGATGACGAAGGTCAAGCAGACGGAGGCCGACATGGTTCGTCAAGGCGGCATGAACGCTGATCGGATCGGCGAGAAATACTTGCCGGACAACCGCCGATCGGCACTGGTGCGACGCGAAGGCGAATTCACGCGCACCGTGACGTGATCTGAACAGGGAGAGAAGCAATGGCGAACGTGGTTGCCCCGATGGGCTTTGTTCCGGTGCGCGGCATCAACACGTACCAAGGTCAGACCAACATCTACTACATCCCGTCGAGCGATGCGAACCAGTACTCGATTGGCGACGCGGTGAAGTCGGTGGTCGGCGCCGACACCGCGAACGGATTTCCGTGCGTGACGAAGTCGACGGGCGCCGCGTCCGAATATCAGCGCGGCGTAATCGTCGGCGTCCTGCCGGTTCCCGCTGTCGGCACGCCGTCGCTGATCGGCACGCCGCTCGCGCTGGAGAACATCGGCATTCCGGCGACGAAGACGCAGGGCTACTACGTCGAGGTCGCCGACGACCCGAACCAGCTCTTCGAGCTGCAGGATGACGGCCTGTCGGCACTCACCGCGACGGCCGCGAGCAAGAACGCCGGCTTCACGCCGACGAATCCGACCTCGCCGCTCGCGATCTCGGCCACCGTGCTGACGACGTCGACGGTCGCGACCACGGCCACGCTCCCGCTCAAGATGATGGGGCTGTCCCAGCGCCCGGCGCCGGGCGGCGGCAATTCGCTGGGCGCGAATGCGCGCTGGATCGTGAAGTTCAACCTGCACGAGCTCGCGGGCTCGGGCGTGGCTGGCGCGTAACAACTCAGGCTATCAGGGAGAAAAGAGATGGCAGGTGTGATCACCACCGGCAATTTGCCGAAACTGCTCTGGCCGGGGTTGTTTGCGACCTTCGGCCGTGGCTACAACGAGACCGCGCAGGAATGGAAGCCGCTGGTCGAGGTCTTCAGCTCGAAGAAGGCGTACGAAGAGATCGTCCAGGTCGTCGGTTACGGCGCCGCGCCGGCGAAGCCGGAAGGCACGCCGACGATGTACGACAGCGAATGGCAGGGCTTCATCACGCGCTTCATCCATATCGCGTATGGCCTCGGCTACATCGTGACGCAGGAAGAAATCGACGACAACCTGTATCCGCAGGTCGCGTCGGAACGTGCTGAAGCGCTCGGCTTCTCGTTCCGCCAGACGAAGGAAACGATCGTCGGCAACTTCTACAACACGATGTTCACGCGCAACGGCTCGGACGGCGTGCCCGTGATCAGCGCCTCGCACCCGCTGCAAGGCGGCGGCACCGGCACGAACACCCTGACGGTGGCGGCCGACCTGTCGGAAGCCGCGCTCGAGGATCTGAGCATCCAGATGTGGCTGACCACGGACGACCGCGGCAACCGCATTTCGCTGATGCCGCGCTCGCTGCACGTGCATCCGTCGGAAATGTTCAACGCGCAGCGCATCCTGAAGTCGACGTTTCAAAGCGGTAGCGCGAACAACGACATCAACGCGCTGAAGTACCTGAACATGTTCCCGGAAGGCGTGAAGATGAACCGCTACTTCACGGCGCCGCACGCGTTCTTCATCCGCACGAACATCATGGCCAAGCAAGGCCCGATTCTGTTCGAGCGGAACAAGATCAAGTACGCGGACGACGGCGATTTCGATTCGGGGAACATCAAGTACAAGGCGTACGAGCGCTACTCGGTCGGTATGGCCGACTGGCGCGGCGTGTTCGGCTCGAACGGCCCGTAATCGACGCTGACCGGGCAACGGGGCCTCGCGCCCCGTTGCCTTAGTGAGGACCCAGATGAACAAGAAATCCCGTTCCGGCGTGCTCTCGAAAACCGATCACAAGTCGAAAGCGCGCGTGCCCGTGAAGGGCTCGGCGTCGATGAGTGGTCCGGAGAAGCTGCTCAGCGTGTCGAAGCCGGCGCGCGGCGTCGCGCGTAGCACGACGAGTGCGCGCGTGAAGCACCGGAAAACGATGTACTGATAGGAGCGCTTCATGAGCGTCATTGCATCCCCGCCGCCCACCGCGTTGCCCGCTGGCCTGAGCACGGATCAAACGTTCCAGCCGCTGCATGCGTGCGGCGTGCCGAACCCGTTTTTCTATCACCAGTTCTTCGACGACTTCGACGGACGCGTACCCGCGGCCGCGTACACGGTGAGCGGCACCGGAGCGGCGCTTGCGAACGCCGCCGGCGACGGCGGCGTGGCGACGCTCTCGACGGGCGCGGCCGCCAGCGACATCGCGCAGATCCAGACCACGGCGAGCTTTACCGTGAATTCGACGCCGAAGAAGGTGTTCTGCGAAGCGCG
The DNA here is from genome assembly GCF_002223205.1 of Burkholderia sp. AU27893. Classification (NCBI taxonomy): domain Bacteria; kingdom Pseudomonadati; phylum Pseudomonadota; class Betaproteobacteria; order Burkholderiales; family Burkholderiaceae; genus Burkholderia; species Burkholderia sp. AU27893. The sequence goes on from NZ_NKFD01000001.1 coordinate 1,624,377, forward strand.
CGTGTCGTCGGCCGCAGCAGTATCGACCGATGCATGGGTGCTGGGCCTGACGAACGTCAACACGACGCCGTTCTCCGGCGGCATCACCGACGGCATCTGGTTCAGCAAGGCTGCCGGCTCGAGCCAGATCGTGCTGAATGTAGCGTCGGGCGGTACGGTCGCATCGGTCAATCTGCCAACCGCGGCCTATACGCTGGCAAACGCGACGCCGCTCGATCTCGCCTTCGAGGTGTCCCGGACCGGTAACGTACGCGCTTACATCGACAAGCAACTGGTCGGCTACGTGCCGCAGTCGCTTCTGGGCACGTCGAACGGTCCGCAGAATGTGGGCGCTGTCGCTGCGCTGACGAGCCCGGCTTTGCCGACTGCCAATCTCGCGCTCACGGCGGCAATTAACACTGGCACGAACGCGGCGGGCACGTCGATGACGCTCGACTTCATCGGCGCGTTCAAGGAGCGTTGATATGCCCGCAACCGTCAGTACTCGGGTACTCGAGGACGGCCCGCGCAACGCCGTGCTGCTGGTGCAAGGCGATAACGGTGGCGCGGGCGGTGGCGATCTCGCATACCAGAAACTGATCCTGCCGTCCGCTCTCGGCTATATCGACCAGGCGCGAAATCAGCGCGCGGCGCAGCTGCGCGTCGACTCGATCGAGTGGGATATTCAGGCCGAAGTGCAGATGCAGGTTCTGCTGTACTGGGACGCGACGACGCCGCAGCAGTTCTACGACTGCATCGGTCGCGCGAACAAGTACTTCCGGGACTTCGGCGGCCTGTACGTGCCCTCGGGCCTTACCGGCGCCACGGGCGGTATCGGCATCGCGACGAAAGGAGCGAGCACGACGGTCGACAACGGCTACACGCTGCTGCTGCGCCTGGTGAAGCAGTAAGGAGGCGGCGATGGGCCGCGCGGATTTCTGGAAGCGAGGGCAGTGGAAGGCGATCTGCGACGTCTGCGGGCAGGCCTACCACTCGAACCAGTTGAAGGAGCGGTGGGACGGCCTGATGTGTTGCCCGCAGGATTGGAACCCGCGGCAGCCGCAGGATTTCGTGCGTGGCGTCATCGATCGGCAGTACGTGCCCTGGTCGCGTCCTGATGTGCAGCCGCCGTTCGTGCCCACTATCAGTGAGATTCTGCTCGACACGAACGGATGCCCGATCCTCGATCTTTTCGGCACCCCCATCTTGGCGACTTCCTAGATGAAACAAGGCAGCTACCCGATCGGTAACCGCTCGCTTCAGCCTACTGACACGCTGACCGGCGTCGTCGCGGGCGCGACGGCGGATGTGCCGCTATCGCTGCTTACGCAGTACATCAACGAAAACTTTTTCCCCGCTCTGGTGGGCTCGGTGCGACCGGCCGCGCCAGCTCTCGGACAACTATTCATTGACCTCACGCTGGGCCCATACGGACAGCTCATTTATTGCGCGCAGGTCGTACCGACCGTGTGGTGCAACACGGCAGGAGTTCAAGTATGAAACGAATCTTTGCGGGCGTCGCGGCGCTGCTGGTATCGCTGATCGCGCTCGGCCAGACGTATCAAGTCCAAAACCTCCAAGTCAACGGCTCCGCGACAATCCCGGCAGGAGCGATCAACGGCACGACGATCGGTAGCAGCGCACCGAGCAGCGGTGCGTTTACGACGCTTAATGCGTCTGGTCTATCGAGTCTCAATAGCGTCGCCATTTCTACCAACGGGGCGTCAGGGCCGGTGACCGATTTGACTGGGTCGAGCGTCAATGGGGTCTACGGGAACGGTGCCGGGTCGAACCTGAGCTTCTACCCGACCGTCGGTTTTAACGCTGGTGACCATCAACGCGCGCAGGGATTGTACCGATTCACCACCGCACAGGACGCGACGATCTCCGAGACGGGGATTTCGATCAATGCGACCATGAATACCGGTTTCGCAGCAGCGTGGGCGCAGAGCACCGCCTACGCTACGGGCGCGCTGATCGACAACGCGGGAAACGTATACAAGGCGACGACTGGCGGCACTTCGGCGAGTAGCGGCTCTGGTCCGAGCGGCACCGGCTCCGCAATCACGGATGGCTCTGTTACCTGGGCGTACCAGTGCGTGAATCAGTGCAACGCGAAAATGCCGTTTTTCGTGTCTGCCGTGGCCGGACCCGGAGCTGGAAAGGTATGGGCTGGGGATGTTGATCTCGTACTGAATTCCGGCTGGGCCGGCGGCTTCGCGCCGGCGTTCGAAATCGACATGACGAACAACTCGGGAAGCAATTGCGCGACCTGTCAAAACTTGTTCATCTCGGGCGACGCAGGCACCAACACGATTCAAGCAGGCATTTCAGTCTATACGCCCAGTGCGACGACTTACCAATGGGTGAATGGGTATCAGGTCACTGGTTCGAAGTCCGTCCAGAATGCCAGCTACTACGATGCCGCAGCGGGCACCTACTCGTATCAGGACACCGGCGCGCACACGTATGGGCTCTACCTCAACGGGGTATATGGTACGGGCGCGCTCTGGAGTAATCAGTCACTCACGATGCAGTACGACCACGCACGCCTGAATCTCTTTCCGGCGAGCACATGCAACCAGTGGCGCTTGATCTCGAACGTCACCAGTTCGGCCGATGGCTCGATCGTGCTGCAGCACTCGACAGATTGCTTCGCGTCGAATTTCACGAATGCCGTCGTCGGCAACACAGACGGATCCGTGCAGGTTGGTAAGGGCGTGCAGGTTTCGAACACGACCTACGCGGCTCTGCCGACCTGCAATACGGGCACGGCAGGGTACATCGCGCACATCACGGACGCGTCGGCCGCGATTACGGCATGGCACCAACAGGTCACGGCCGGCGGCGGTACGAACGGCGCATTCGTCACGTGCAACGGTTCTACCTGGAACGCGTTCAGCTACTGAAATGACGCTCCTCTACGCCAACAACGCCGCAGGGACTCTCGCCGCAGGCATCAGCTCCGCAGCGACATCGCTCGCGCTGAACGCAGGGCAGGCCGGACTCTTTCCCGCGCCGGTTGCGCCGGACTCGTTCTACGCGACAATCACCGACGCGGCCACACGGACGATCATCGAGATCGTGCTCGTGACACAGGTCGCAGGCAACGTATTCACGATTCAGCGCGGCCAGGACGGAACGAGCGCGCGCGCGTGGTCGGCCGGCGACATCGTCTCGCAACGGACGGTTGCGGCCGAGTTGCGACAGTTCAACGGGGTCGTGCCGATCGGCGGGATCATCCTTTGGTCCGGAGCAGCGAATAACATCCCGGAAAACTGGGCGCTCTGTAATGGTTCGAACGGCACGCCGAACCTCGAAGATAAATTTGTCGTCGGCGCCGGCAACAGTTATACGGTCGGCGCCACCGGTGGCGCGACAACGGCGACGCTGTCGGTCGCCAATTTGCCCCCGCACAATCACGGCATCACGGACACCGGGCACTCGCACGGTGTTTCGCAATCCGCACACAGCCACGGACTGAACGACCCCGGCCACTCCCACTACACAGCGATCAACAACGCGGCTAACGGTTTCGGCGGCGCGTCGGGCCCGACGGTCACGACGCTCTCAGGCACCGGTGTCGCGGGCTCTGCAACACCGCCGACTTCCGTGAGCGGTACGGGTATGTCCGTTCAGGGAGCGAACGCGAACGTGAGCATCAACGCTGCTGGAACCGGCATTACGATCCAGAATACCGGGTCCGGCACTGCGTTCTCTACGTTGCCGCCGTACTACGCCCTCTGCTACATCATGCGGGTGGCGTGATGACGACCTACACCTACTCGATCCAGCGCGACACGCTCATCCAGGCAGCATTCCGCCTGATGGGCACTTTCAACGATGACGCACCCCCGCCGCAGTCGGACATCACGAATGCCGCGCAGGCGTTGAACTTGATGATTAAGCAGTGGATGACGCGCGACTATCCGCTGTGGTGTGTAACTGACGTACCGTTCACCGTGCAACAGGGCGTCACCAGCTACCAGCTCGGGCCGACGTCGACAAACGCGCAGTTGCAGGCCTTCCGGCCGCTGCGGATCCCAATGGCGCGCTTGCAATACGCCAACACGAACCCGGCGCTTGAAGTGCCGCTCGTGAAGCTGTCGCGGCAGGAATACGACCTGATGGGGAACAAGACGGCGCAGGGCACGCCGAACTCGTTCTACTACGACCCGCAACTCGGCAACGGGGTGCTTTACCTGTTCCTGACGCCGGACAGCAACCCGAACGTGTGCATCCTGACGTGCCAGCGGCCGATCGCGGACGTGATCAACAGCACCGACAACTTCGACTTCCCGATCGAGTGGCAGAACGCGCTGAAATACGGGCTGGCGAACGAGTTGCTGACGGAATACTTCGTGCCGGAGCGCGTCGCGAACCGGATCGAGCGCCGCGCGGAGCAGTACCTGAACGACATGCTCGATTGGGATCAGGAAGAAGCGCCGATGTACCTGCAGCCTGATATGCGGAGGATGTGATGGCAGAGGTGCCGCGCATCCAGCTCGCGAATACCATCTCGTCGCGCGATTCGACGCTGCTGAAGGACGCGCTGCTCTGGAACTACGGCGCGTCGAAGAACACGGACGGCCGGATCTTCGCGATCCCCCGGTTCGGCGTCCAGCTCGCGAGCGCGATCCCTGCGATGGCGGCGGGCGCGGCGCTGGGCTTCTTCGCGTTCGGCACGCACCTGCTCGCGATCGTGGGCAGCACGTTCTACGTCGACGGTATTTCGCAGGGGACGGTCGATTCGACCAGCCCATACCAGTTCACGCTGACCGGTGCGGGCGGGACTGCGGTGTTCCTGAAGAACAACGCGAAGGCCTACACCTGGAACGGCACGACGTTGGCGCAGGTCACGGACGCGAACTACCCGGCGGTGACGGCTCCGGGCGTCGCCTACATGGATGGCTACGTGTTCGTCGAGGATCCGGCCGGGAATATCTGGAACAGCAACCTGAACACCCCGGCGACGTGGAACGCGCTGAATTCGATTGTGGCGAGCAGCTCGGCCGACCCGGGGGCGGCTATCTCGCGGCTATACAACTACGTGATCGGCTTCGGCCAGTTCAGCATCGGTTTTTTTCAGGACGCTGGCAATACGCCGCCCGGCAGCCCGCTGTTGCCGAACCTCTCCGCCGCCGCGAACGTCGGCTGCGCGTGCGGTGCTTCAGTCGTTGCGACGGAAAACACGATCTTCTGGATCGGCCAGACGCACCAGAAGGGCCGCAGCGTCTACATCATGAACGGTCTGGTCCCGACGCCCATCTCGGACGAGCGAGTCGATCGCGTGCTTAACGCCGATCCGCTGACCAACGTCTTTGCATACTTCATCAAGACGAACGGGCACGCCTACTACGTGCTGACGCTCACGGTCAGCAACGTCACGCTCGTCTACGACGTGACGATGGGGCTCTGGAGCCGCTGGTCGTCGACCGCGCTCAGCTCGCAGTCGATGAATGCGGTGGTTTCATACCTGAACGGGACGACGGTCACGCTGGTGATTCCGAACCACGGCCTGACGGCCGGGGCGGTCATCAACGTGTCGAGCCCCAATACTTCGCAATCCTTTCTAGGTACGTTCGTTCCGTCTATAATCGACGCGAACACGATCAGCTATACGGTCGGCCAGCCGATGGTGGGCGGGATCAACACCGACACCATCAACACGACGGACATCAACGCGGATACCGTGCTGAACTCTGCCGCCGGCCTCGGGCAACTGATCGTGACGCCGTACGTGCAGAACGTTTTCGCGCAGGTGATGTATGCCTACGCGAACAACACCGACTACCTGCTTGGGAAGTCGGACGGCAGGGTGTACAGCATGCTGGAGAGTGTGTCGAGCGATAACGGCACCTTCATCTACGGCCTGCTGCGTACGAACGCGGGGGACTTCGGGTCCGACAACACGAAATTCTGCCAACGCATTGAAGTCATCGGCGACAAGGTCGCTGACACCGCGTACGTCGGATACTCCGATGACGACTTCAATACCTGGAGCGCATTCCGTCCTGTCAATCTGGGAGCCGCACGAGCAATGCTGCGGCGAGCGGGAGCGTTCCGGCGTCGAGCCTTCGCTTTGCTCTATATCGGTGGTTTCCAGGTGCGGTTTTACCAACTGGAACTCGGTATAGAGGAAGGCGATCAGTGACGACCGACCAGCTCACCTTCGCAGTCGAGCCCTACGCGCAGGCGATCGACGAGATGCGCTTGCTGTATCCGGCGCACTGGGCCGAGATCGCCCTCAACAAGGACGTGATCAAGCTCGACCCCGACTACGAGCGCTACGACGCGCTCGACCGCGCCGGCATGGTGCACGTCGCCACTGCGCGCGCTGACGGGCAGCTGGTCGGCTATCACATCTTCATCCTGATGACGCATCTGCACTATCGGCAGAGCTACACCGCGACCAGCGACATCACCTACCTTCGCCCGCAACACCGCCGAGGCTTCAATGGCGTGCGCTTTCTGCGCTTCGCATTCGACAGCCTGAAGCCGCTCGGCGTGCAGCGGGTCTATACCAACTGCAAGATGCACCACGACTTCGGTCGGGTGCTCGAGCGGCTCGGCTTCGTTGAGGCCGAGCGCATCTACACGAAGGTGATCTGATGGGCGGGATCGTCGGAGCAGTCGCCGGGCCGGTCATCGGCGCAATCACAGGGGGCGGTGGCGGGGGCTCACAGGTCGCGCAGGGCGCTGCGAACATCGCAGGCGGGATGCTGTCCGCGCAGGAGGCACAACAGCTCGGCAACCAGCTCGCCGGCATCGCGAACCCGTTCGGCCAGTACAACGCGCAGTTCGGCAAGACGCTCGCCGACGCGGCGACCGCCGGCACGTACGGCAATGCCTCGCCGCAGAGCGTCACGGCGATGGGGAACTACGTCAACAGCAACACGATGCCGCTCACGGGCGCGCTGAATGGCGTGTCGTTCGGGCAGCAGCTGAACAACCTCGTCGCAAACCCGAGCAGCGTGTTCTCGTCGCCGCTGTACCAGGCGTCGTTCCAGCAAGGCCAGAACGCGGTGAACGCGACGCTGGCAGCGCAAGGGTTGAACGCGTCCGGCAACCAGCTCGCGGCGCTTCAGAACTACGGCCAGTCGTTCGGCGCGAACTACTACAGCACGATGCTCTCGCAACTGTCCGGCCTCTACGGGCAGGCGCTGGGCGCCAACAACCAGGGCTTCGGCCAGCTCGCCAGCAGCGCGAGCGCGGACCTCGCGGCCAACAACCAGGCATTCGGCCAACTGGCGCTGCTGTCCGGCGCATCGAGCGGCTCGCCGGCAGCCGCTGCGCAAGCCGTATCGAACGTGTACGGCAACGTGAACTCCGCGTACGGCAGCGTCGGACAGGGTGTCGGGCAGGTTGCGAACGGCATCGGCAATCTGCTGAACGGCCTGAGCGGAAGCACGGGCGGCTTCAACTTCGATACTGGGCTCGGCACGACGACGGGCGGCTTTGGCGACGTCAGCGGTAGCGGCGCGCTGTTTGGCCCGTCGGCTGGCTTCGGCGGCGATGGCTACACGTACGGCGGCAGCAACTCGTGGGGGTTCACGTCATGAAGCTCTGGGGACCGATGCTGACGGGCCTCTCGCAGGGGTTCGAGAACTATCAGCGGCAGCAGGAAGACCTCGCGTACACGCGTCAAGAGCGCGCGAACCAGCTCGCCGCGCAGCAGCTCGCGAATCAGGCTGCGTCGACGCAGAACCAGATGAGCGCGCTGCAGCTTGCCGATCTCGATGCGCAAAACCGCTACTTCAGCCAGGCGGCGGACCCGACGGCCGCGGGGGATGCCGTTGCGGCTCAAGCTGTACCGGCGACGCGCGGCCAGCCTGCCGGCGCGACGCAGCTCGCCGCTGCGGGCGGCATCAAGAATTTCAGCGGGGACATGGTCAAGCCGTACACGCCGCAGCGGATCCAGCAGATCGCGCAGCAGGTGAGTGCGCCGTCGCCGTACGACGACATGTTCAAAGCCGCTGCGCAGAAGTACGGCGTCGACTGGCACGAGCTGAAGATGCGCGCCGCCGTCGAGTCTGGTATGAAGGCGGACGCTGTCGGTCCGGCGACCGCGAACGGGCAATCGATCGGCTTGATGCAGGTCGAGAAGGGCAACGCCGCGCGCGCGGGCTTCGACCCGCGCAACCCGCAGGCATCGATCGATTGGGCTGCGCAGCAGCTCGCCGGTTACGCGCGCGCCGCCGACGGCGACCAGTCTGTCGTCGACAAGACCTACTACGGCGGCCCGAACCGCAAGATGTGGGGGAAGAACACGAACCAGTACGCCGCGAACCTCGCGGCGGTGCGCTCGGCAATGGGCAACCAGTCGGCCGGCGCTGCTGCGCTGGACCAGGCGCAGAGCCAGCCGTCGCCGGCCGCGCAGCTCGACGCGCGCGTGAACGCGGGCGTCGAGACGCCCGTAACCGCGTACCAAGGCGCGACGTCAGCGCAGCAGCGCATGATCAGCATGTACACGCAGATGGGTCAGCGGGCGCAGCGCGACGGCAACGGCCGGCTCGCGATGCAGTTCTACGCGCAGGCCGACAAGCTGCAAGGCGAGCAGATCGACCTGCAGCGCAAAACGCTGGACGTGCAGAAGAGCGCGAACGACGAGACCGCGAAGCTGGCGGCGAGCGTCAACGACCAGACCAGCTACGACGGCTTCATCGCGCAGTTGCGGCAGAACCCGGCAATGCAGGCGGCCGCGCGCGGCCTGAACCTGACCGGCGACTACACGGCCGACCGACAGAAGCTCGCGACGCTGGCCGACCGCGCGCTGACGATCAAGGATCAGGCGGACCTTGCGGACCGTCGGGCGCGCCTGCAGCTCGACCAGCAGCGCGAGCAACGCGAGCAGGCGAAGTTCGACGCGCCGCGGATCGCCCATGCGCAGGCTCAGGCGGCCGACCAGCAGCGCCAGCAGGCACTCGCCGGCAGAGGCATTCCGTTTGCACCGTCGATTCAGGCCACGGCGCCGGTCGGCATGTCGCCTGAGCAGGTGGACGCGGCGCGCAAGAAAATCCAGACGGCGAACAACACGGTGCTGCAGAAGGACGCACTCGGGGCGTCGTCGGACCGCGACATCATGGGCCTGACGACGCAGCTCCTCGGCCTGCTCGACAAGCAGAATCCGGTCACGACCGGCGGCTGGTCGAGCATCCCGGGCGTGAGCCAGGTGCTGACGAAGTTCGGTGACGATCGCCAGTTGTTCGAGAAGATCTCGAACAACCTGATCTCGCGCATGCAGCAGTCGCAGGGCGCCGCCGGCGGCGGCCGCTCGTCGTTCACCGCGGCGATGTACGCGAACCTGAAGACCCAGAAGCCGAACGTCGACCTGTCGCCCGCGACCAACCGGCAGATGGCGATGGAGCTGTACGCCGGCGCGGCGATGGAGACGAACCGGCGCGAGTTCGTGCGCGAGTACATGCAGGCGAACCCCGACGCACCCGTGCAGAACGCACAGATGCTGTGGGCCGCATATGAGCAGTCGCTCGGCCCGGCCTTTGTCGTCGATCCGCAGTCGCCGACGGGCTTCTCGCCGAACTACGCGGGCATCCCGACGCGGCCGGACGGTCAGAAGAACGCCGGGTATCGCGACTGGCGTGAGTTCTTCAAGCACTACGAGGCGCAGTGATGGCGAACTACGATCCCAAGCTCGACGCGGACTTCGGCGGCGCACCGGCGGGCGTCAACGCACCATCCGCGCCAGACGCATCGGACGCCCCAGCCGCCACGAAGCTCGTCGGCGAGCAGCCGGCGAAGCGCACGATCGGCGCTCTCGACTTCGACGCGCTCGGCGCGAAGGCGTACCAAGCGGCTACGTTCGGCTTCGGCGCGGATCTCGACCGCATGCTGTTCGGCAAGCAGGCGGAGCACGCCACGCGGCAGCTGTCGAACCTGTACGACCAGCAGCATCCACTGGCCGCGTTCGGCGTCGATCTGGCGATGGCAGCGGCCGAGAGCGCGATTCTGCCCGGCGCCGGCAAGGCGCAGGTTGCGAAGTCCGGCGCCGCGCTGCTCGGCCGACAGGTGGCGGGCGGCGCTGCAGCGGGCGCGGCGATGGGAGCCGGTGCCGGTGGCGACATGTCGACGCGCGCGAAGCATGCGGCCGAGGGTGCGGTGGAGGGCGCGGTGGCCGCGCTCGGCCTCGGCGCCGCAGGCGCGGTCCTGCGCCCGCTGCTCGATCGGTTGGGGCCGGCCGGGTTCAACCAGGTGAAGGCGGCGGCCGACAAGATTAAGCGCGCCCTCGCGACCGAGGGCAAGACGCCGCAGCAGCTCGCGTCGTTTCTGCAAAGCAACCCGGGCGCACGCGTCGTTGACTTCTCGCCGAAGGTCGCGGACCTCGTTACGAAGGCGGCGGACGTGTCGAATTCGACGTCGCGACAGCTCGCGGAGAGCTTGCGCAGCGACGCGGAGGGGCAGGCGGCGCGCCTGTACAACCCGTCTCAGCCACTGCAACACATCAGGCAACAGCTTGCTGACAATCTCGGTGGGTTGCAGCAACAGATGGCTACGGCATACGACAGGGCACGCTTTACTGAAACCGTGCCGGTCACGCCAGAGATGCGGCGGATTTTCGAGAATCCCGCTCTCGAACCGTTTATGCAGCAGGTTCGTGAAGAGGCGCAGGCCGCACGCGCGGCTGGCCGACTGGATCGGCTGCCAGCGTTCGATCAGGAAACCCACGTGCCGGTGTACGCGCTCGATGAGCTGCAGCGAAAACTGGGAACGGCGGCGGAAGACGCTGTCGGGACCGGGCACGCCGGCACGCTGCGCGACTTGCAGACGGAGCTCAAGAACATGTCGGGCGATACGGCGCGCCAGGCCCGTACGCTCGCGGCCCGGATCGGCGGTGAAGGGCCGGGGTCGAGCGGCGGCACTGGCATGCTTGGCGCGCAGCAGTGGGGCGCGCAGTTCGCATTCGGCATGAAGAGTGCGCCGATCGAGCAGTGGCGCGCGATGAATCCGCTCGAGCGCGAGTACGCGCGGCTCGGGATGACGGACGGCCTGGAACGGTACATCCGCGAGCACCCGCGCATGCCCGAGGGCGTGCTGAACAAGATCGGCGACAAAATGAACGATCCGCAGATCCGCGAGGTGCTCGGTGACCGCACGGCGAACCAGATCAAGAAGGCCTTTCGCACCGAGGCGGCCCGCGCGCGCGTAAGCGACCAGATGGCCCGCGGCGGCTCGCGCCGCGCGGCCTTCGAAGAGGAGAACACCGAGCGCATCGTCGGCCATGGGCTGAATGTCGTCGGAGGCGGTGCGATCGGCTCGTGGCTGCGGCTCGCGAAGGCGAAGAGCCTGACCGAGCCGCAGGCGCGGCAAATCATTGACATCGCGACGAAGCCGGGCGGCATGCAGCGCTTGCGCATGGCCGGTCTCGACAAAAACCTGCTCGACAGCCTTGCGACGGCGATGCGGAATCAGGGCTTCGTGGCGGGCGCCATGACCCAGCAAGGTCGGCCGCAGATCACGGAGGATTGATGCGCATTCTGGTAATCGACCAGATCGGGCTGTCGCTCGATTTCATCATGCGGTGCAAGGACTGCGGGCACGAGGTGCGTGCGTGGTTTGCGCCGCGCGAGGACGGCAAGCGCAACGACATCGCCGACGGGTTCGTGACCAAAGTCTCGGACTGGCGCGCGGCGATGGGCTGGGCCGACCTGATCGTGCTGACCGACAACTCCAGCCTGATGAAAGCGCTGGCGCCGTACCACAAGAAGGGCTACCCGATCTTCGGGCCGAACGCGGCAGGCGCCGAGCTGGAGCTGAACCGGCAGAAGGGGCAGGACGTGTTCAAGCGCGCCGGCATCAAAGTGATGGATTCGGTCGAGTTCAACGACTACGACAAGGCGAAGGACTACGTGCAGCGCAACATGCTCCGCTACGTCTCGAAGCCGAACGGCGACGTCGACAAGGCGCTGTCGTACGTGTCGAAGTCGCCGCGCGACATGGTGCTGATGCTCGATCGCTGGAAGGTCGAGAACCCACAGAACCAGGGCTTCATCCTGCAGCAATTCCGCGCCGGCATCGAAATGGCGGTGGGCGGCTGGTTCGGGCCGAAGGGCTGGAGCCGGCACTTCCTCGAGAACTTCGAATTCAAGAAGCTGATGCCCGGCGACAGCGGCCCGAACACTGGCGAGCAGGGCACGGTAATGCGCTACACCGAGAAATCGAAGCTGGCCGACAAGCTGCTGCTACCACTGACCGCGCATCTGCACTCGATCGACTACCGCGGGTACTTCGACATGGCCGCGATCATCGACGAGGACGGCGTACCCTGGCCGCTCGAGGCGACCAGCCGGCCGGGTTGGCCGTGTCGGATCATCCAGGACGCGCTGCACGTCGGCGACCCGGCGCAGTGGATGCTCGACCTGTTGCACGGCGAGGACACGCTCGAAGTGCTCGACGAGATCGCTGTCGGCGTCGTGATTTCGATCCCGGACTACCCGTTCACGAAGTACACCGGACGCGACACGACAGGCTACCCGGTCTACGGCACCGAGCGGCTCGCGACCGAGGACATTCACCTCTGTGAGGTGAAGATGGGGCAAGCCCCGAACGAGCGCGACGGCAAGATCGTGTACGAAAAGATGCCGGTGACGGCTGGCGACTACGTCTGCATCGCGACCGGCACGGACTACAGCGTGACAGGCGCGCAGATGCGCGCGAAGCGCGCGATCAAGAAGATCGAGATCCCGAACAGCCCCGGGTGGCGGGATGACATCGGCGAGCGGCTGAAGGCCCAGATCCCTGAGCTGCAGGACATGGGCTACGCCGACGGATGGAAATATTGACATGGGCGTAAAACTTAGCACTCCTCCTGATCCGCGTACTCCGTTCGAGGCTCCTGCCTGGCAGACGTGGTTCGCGCTGCTTTGGCGCCAGTTCGGACAGGGTGACCTCGGCGCATTCGCGGTCGGCAGCCTGCCGAATGGCGCACTGGAGGGGCAAACAGCCTGGGCGAAGAACGGGCGAAAAGTGGGCGAGGGAGCCGGTGCCGGTACGGGCGTGCCGGTGTACTGGAGCAACGGTGCGTGGCGCGTCTACAGCACGGACGCGGCCGTGTCCGCATAACGGGGAGCGGAATGGACAAGGAAATGGCGGGCAACGCAGTGAGCGGCGCGCTGGCCGCGTCGTCCTCGGCGACGACGGCCGGTGGGGGCGTGGTTGCAATCTGGACGTGGTTCAACGGTCACGACATCTCATGGTGGGTGGGCGTGTTCACGATCGTGCTGCTGCTGTTGCAGATCCGTGACCGCCTGTTTCCACGCCGCACGCGCGGAGGCGCACGATGAACTTCAGGACTTGGCTTGCCGTTAGCGCGGCGCTGGTCGTCGTTTGCCCGTTGCGCGCTGCGCCACAAGTCGTTGAGCGAGACGTTGGCGTGATCCAGAGTGCGCCTGGCGTGCTCTGTGAAAACCTGAGCGCGCCGAACCCGTTCGAGTACCTCTTTTTCTCTAGTCCGGAAGGGCGAGAGGAGTTTCAGCGGATGTTGGAAGCACGGTATCCGAAGTGTCCGCAGCATACAGAGCAACAAGGGGAAACACGATGAAAAAGCTCCTGATCGACGATCTGAACGAGATCGGCAAATGGTGGTCGGTGCGCATCAGCGCGCTGATGCTGATCTTGCTGGCGGCCATCCCGCCGCTCGCGGACCAATATCCGCAGCTCGCGCCGTCGCTGCTCTCGCTGTTCCCGAAGCACGGGCAGCAGTGGGTGCCGATCGTTGGCGTGCTGTTGACGGTCGCCGCGCGCGTCGTCAGCCAAAGCGCGCTGATCGGCAGCATCAAGGCGCTCTTCGGAAAAGGTGGCAGCGATGGGACTCAGTAACCTGATTCGCGCGATCTTCGCGCTCTTCGGTCGTGCCCCTGCGCCCACTCAACCTGACCCGCGAGCCGCTGCGCCGGCGGAGCCGCCTGGTACGCCTCCCGCGCCGGTTGTCGTCACGCCGCAGGCTGCGGCGCCCGCTCCGCCGATCCCCGCCGCGCCGGTGGTTCCGGTTCCTGTAACGCCGCCGGTCGTCGCGCCGGCGCCCGACATCTCGACGCCCGCCGGCTTCATCGCCGCGATCTCGCCGGCGGCGCAAGCGTGCGCGAAGCGCACCGGAGTGCCGGCCAGCGTGACCGTCGCGCAGGCGGCGCTCGAATCGAGCTGGGGCAAGCGCGCGCCGGGCATGAACCTGTTCGGGATCAAGGCTGATGCGTCGTGGCGCGGCCCGATGACGTCGCAGGTCACGCACGAAGTCGTCAACGGCGAGACGATCACGATCACCGCCAATTTCCGCGCGTACAGCACCTGGCAGGGCAGCATCGATGACCACGCAGCCTTTCTGACCGGCAACCCGCGCTACCGGCCGGCGTTCGCGTTCAAGGACGGCCCGAACTTCGCCCGCGCGATCGCGGCGGCCGGCTACGCGACGGATCCGCAATACGCGGAGAAGCTGATCTCGATCATGAACGCACGCAACCTCTGCGCGCTCGATTCCATGGAGGTGTCGGCATGACCTTCCTCGATCCTCGCGTCTGGCTGGCGGTCATGGTGGCTGTATTCATCGGCTCAGCGACCGGCTACTTCAAAGGGCACGCCGACGGCGTGCGCACAACGACCATCGCGGCGCAAAAGGCCCAGATCGCGGCAGTCGATGCCGCGCGCGCCGAGGAGCAACGCCGCACCGCGGCACAACAGGAGAGCGCAGACCATGCTGCGAAAGAACGTGACCAGGCGGTGGCCGATGCTGCTGCTGCTTCCGCTGCTGCTGACGGGCTGCGCAAGCAACTCGCCGTGTACGTCGAGCGGGCCCGCCATCCCGCCGCTACCGCTCGAAGCGCGCCAGCCGGCGACCCCATCGGTGTGCTCGCCGACGTGCTCAGCGGCGTTGACGACCGCGCGGGCGAACTGGCAGCGTACGCTGACGCCGCCCGCATCGCCGGCCAGCAGTGCGAGCGCGACTACGACGCGCTGACGGCGGCTGCTCGCTGATCAGGTCTTGCCGCCGCTTTCTAGCTTTCGCCGCAGGCGTATGACCTCAAGAATCAGCACTCGGATGTCACTTCGTCCGCAGTAGGCGGGGTGCGTCCACCAGTAGCGCAATTTCGAAAGGTCGGGTGAGTCGAACCGAGGCAGCGGCTTTCCAGCGTCTTGCCCGCTATATGCCGCTCCAAAATTGCCATTGCCGATCGGGATAGGCGCCTGAGCCTTTCGGTCGCGCCGCGTCTCGTCGAGCCGGCGTGCGCCCGGTTTCGTCGAGCCATGCCAATGCTTGGCCTCCTCGTCGGTCATCCAGAAGTTCGTGCGATCTGGCGGCCCGCTGTATGGCGCGTCGATGTACTCCCACTGATATTCCCAGACCGGCGGCATGATGCGTCACAAATACTGTATGGATATACAGTTTATCGCGAGGTTAGATCGGGTCGTCAAGAGCAAAAAATAGGGGACGGCTAATGTGCCCCGACTACCACGTGCTGAGGTGTTTATCGACCATCCTTTCCGATAAACTGATCGACGAGCTTCCGTACCTTAGACGCGGGCTCGACAATCCCGATTCCACCGATACTGAGAACCCTAGCAAACATCTGCGATACGTGGCCGGTTTGCGGATCGACGGCGTTCACCGGGTTCATCTGCCCGTCAAAAACCGCAGCCCTCTCGGCTGCATTTGCGACCACGATCCCGAGAAACGCGGCCGGAGAGTCAGTCATGGACATACCGCCAGACCTGGACATGCCTGAGCGCTCGTGAAATACCGGGCCGCCGCTGTTGCCGTTGACGATATTGGAGTCAATCAAAAAGCGCTTGAAAAGGGGACCGGTCGGATCGACCCACGACACCAGGCCTCCTCTCGCCAAGGGCGCGGTCAGGAAATCTTCACCGAGTATTGCCGGGTAGCCAAAGACCATCACGGACGCCCCCGGATACAGATCATCGTCTGTTGCAAAGTCGTCTACGCTGATCGCGTAGGTAACTCGTCCGTACTTGGACAGGTTCGGGAGAGGAACAGCAGCAATGTCGCTTCCGTCAGGCAACGACTGCCACACGTTCTTATGGTTAGCGATGAGCTGTACCGGAATGCCGAGATCATCGGCCGACGCCGAATCGCCGTGCGGAATTCGGATGTTCACGACGTCGGGAATGTTTCCGGAGCGAGGGTCGAAAACCACATGTTTGGCCGTAATCAGGACCGCGTGACGGGGATCGGTGCTGACGATAACCCCCGATCCGATGGTCGAGAATTTTGGACCATTGCCCGCGTCGATCACACGGCCAATAGAAATGGTTGCGCGCCGATAAGTTTCGAAACGGTCCGGCTGCCGTTGCGATTGTGCGTGGGCGAGTGTGGATACCAAAATAGCTGCGGCAAGTGCAAATCTGCGCATGGTGTTCCCCGGAGGCGGTGGGCCTTCTATCGTTTTGGAGGTAGCTCGCGGCCTGATTTTTTGAGGAAACCAGATCGGGCGCGACGCGCAGCCATTACACCACATGGCTGGCTGCCCGGCGACCTTGACGAAATCTTGACGTGAATTGACGAAAACAGGTCAAATTAGGCACCGGAAGTGCAATCGCAAGGGGGTGGCGATCGCTGCAAGTCATTGATTTGATTGCACTTCCGTTCCCGTCTATTTTCAAACTACCGTTCTTCTAAGCCGTAGGTCACACGTTCGAATCGTGTAGGGCGGGCCAGTGAAATCAGTTCGTCAGCTGATATTTTCAAATTTCCCATCCTTTGTCGGCATGCTCGTGTACGCAGCATGCAGGTGTTTGCATTCAACCGGATCGCAACCCATCCATGCGAGGCCGGCTGCTCTCACTGACAAACACTTTGATGGCGTCGTACGCTGAAATGCCAAGCTGGCCGCACGAGAAGATCGAGGCGGCGGTGCTTGGTTGGCTGACCTCCAACACTTCTCGATGTAACCGCAGATGCCAAGACGCTCCAAGTCTTGGCTTTTTTATACCGCTGACCAGCGTATTCCGTCGGAGATAGCTGGCTTGTGCCGGAATCGAAGTCCGGACGAGGGCCGCAATCCTGACCTTCAAACCGTCGCGCAAACGAAGGTTTGGCACCCTGGAGGCGTCCAGGCGTGCTCGACGGAGGGCGAGCAGGACCTCAAGGCCGCACGGACGGCGCAAGCGCCAAGGCGGTTTCGAGCACGGCCCGTCCGAATGTGCGGGCGTATGCGGTCGCATCGGCGTCGTCGCGCGGTCGGTCGGCGCTCTCCTTGAACGGCAATTCGATGGTCATCGCCAGCGCATCGAATTGCTCCGCCACCCACGGGATGCACTTCCTTGGGCTCGCGTGATCAGGTCGGTCTACGGAATAGCCGCGCGCCGTCTGGAATACGGGGGAGCGCCGCAGCAGGTCCTCGTCGAACGTGCGGCGCAGGGCCTGCAAGCGTGGCGTCCAGGCGGGGCTGCCGTCGGCGCCCACCGAGAAGACGTGGGGCAGGACCTCGTCGCCGTGGAAGTCGACGAGCAGGTCGAGCCCGAGCGCTCGCATGCGACGGCGCACGGCGGCCGTCTCGGGCGCATCCGGATACTCGCGGTCCCAGCAGCGGTTGAGGTTGGCGCCGTGCGCGTTCGTGCGCAGGTTGCCCAGGCGCACACCGTCCGGATTGGCATTGACGACGACATGCACGGCTGAGCCACCGTTCTCCCAAGCAGGACGCAGCTCGCCGCAAAGCCCCTGCACGAGGCCCTCGAGGCAATAACCGCCCTGCGATTCGCCCGGATGCTGGCGAGCCATGAACCAGAGGCGAGTGCGTGGCGCATTGCCCTCGAACGAGAGCATGCGGATCGGCTCGCCGAGCGCGGAGGTCCCGAGTATCTCCAGCGTTGCGCCTGCCTGCGTCGCCTGAGCGACGAGGTTATCCTCGGCGACGCGGTCGAAGGTCGGGAAATAGGCGAAGCGCAGGCGCCGGGCCGGGCCGGGCGCGTGGAAGGCGAGCACATCGCCATCGAAGTCCGTTGGCAGGCGGCGCCAGGCCGCCGCCTCGCCGCCATCGGCGCGCATGCAGACGCGATAATCGACCCAGCCTTTAGGGTAGGACGAGCCGGCCAAACCCTCGATGCGCACGTCGATGCCCTCGGGCGGCAGATCGACCAGCTCGAACGCGAACCATTGGGCGAATTCGGCGGCGTTGTCACGGCGCAGACGCAAACGCAGGGGAGAGCCGCTGGTGGGAGAGGCAACGTGATCGATGGCGGCGGCTTCGAAATCGGTGTCGATGTGCATAGGAGTGGTGTTAGGACAGTGTCAGGGGCCTGCAGGCTCACAACGCGACATTTTGCGCGCCGTTGCTGCAGGCGTTTGTGGCACGGGACGAAGGTGCCGCAGCGGACGCGAGATCCGCCAGCAGCAGATCGGCGACGCGGGCAGCATGAGCTGCGTTCAGCACGAGGTTACTGGTGAGCAAGAACACGCCTTGCGTACTGTTCCCGATCGCGAATAATCCGTGCGCGCTTCCGTGAGCGCCGATCACGCGGTTGGTATGCGGATCGACGTCGATGCCGCCGAAAGGGTGACGACGCGCGAGCCCCCCGGCGATCAGGCTCGGATAGAGCGGCCCGGCCGACGCGTCCGGGCCGCCCACCAGACCGGTGCAGTTCACGAGCACCGGCACGCGCAGATCCGGGGCCAGCGTCGGTCCCCCCGTTCCGAAGCGCAGCACGAAGGCCTCGCCGTCGTGAGTCACCTCCTTCAGGGGCCAGAGATTGGTGACGCGGCCGGCCCGCAGCAGTCCTGCCACCTTGCGGCCGTTCTCGAGCGGGATGGAGACACGGTAGCCCATGTACGCGCCGTAGGCGCCGCGCATGAGGCGGCGGCGGTCGTCATCGGGCAGGGCGTTCCAGAAATCCGCGACGAAGTCGTTGAAGGGGATCAGGGCGTCTTGCCAGGGCTTGCGTACGTTGGCTTCGCGCTCCTCGACGCAGGCTAGAAAGGCCTGCGTGGGCGAGAGTTCGGGCCGCGTGATGCTGCGCACCGGCAGGCGTCTGCCCTCGGCACGCGCCATCTCGCGCAACATCAGGCGCATGAGGCGCACCAGCGAGACCGATCCGGGACCGGCGTGGCGTGCGTATCGAGCGACCTCCAGCGTCGCCGGCGCCAACACATGATTGCCGTTACCGCCGCCCACCATGGGCAACTGACCGGTGCGCGAGGCCAGGAAGACGGGCCCGCGATGCCCCTGGTCCGTCAGCGCGATGGCCGTGTCCACCGCGCTCAGGCGACTGCCCAGCAACGCGACCGGCGCGTCGGCACCGATGCGCCGCGAGAGCCCTTCATTCGGATAAGGTAGGGCGACGTAGCCTTCCTGCCCCTCGAAGCGCCGGAACGCCGATGACGGCCCGTTGCCGGTGGCAAGCACCACGCTGCGCGCGACGAAGCTGGCGCCGTTCGATACGGTGACCCGGTATGATCCGGATTCCTCATTGATATCGATGACCATGCCACGCTCCTTGCGCACGCGCCAGCCCAGCGCCGCCAGTGCCGCCAACGTCCGGCGCACGCGGCTGACCAGGTAGTCCCCGAACAGGGGACGCGGGGCATAGCCGTCCGCCTCAAGCGGCACGTTGGCGTGCTGGGGCTCGAGCCGTCCCGCAGCGCGCTCCTCGGCGAACCAGCGGAAGAACTCGCCGAGATCGTCGGCGCGCACCGAGATGGCGGCGTTCGCGCGATTGAGAAGGTTGCTGTTCGCGTCGCGGCCGTAGGCGATGCCGCGCCCCGGCTCCTCCGCCGGATCGACGATGACGACGCTGCCGACGAAGCCGCCGGCGTCGACTTCCAGTCTCGCGAGGAAGGACGCCCCGACCGCGCCGCAGCCGACGAGCGCAATGTCGCAGGGTTCACGCATCCCGTCCTCCGACCTGCTGTCCGTCGTGCGCATCACGAGCGCCAGATCGTGCGTTGCGCGTGCCAGTCGACAAGCTTGTCCCAGCGCGACGTGACTTCACCGACGGTGTCCGCGTGGTAGACGAAGCTCGCAACCTCGGCGTTAGTCATCGCCGGGCCGTTGTACGCGCGTCCGGGTTGACCGTAGGCCGTGTATTTGACGACCCACGGAATATCGCAGTCCTTAGGAATGGCTTCCAGCACGGCGGGCTGCGGCGGCAAGAGGATGCGAGCGGCCAGCCGCTCGCGCAGTGCGGGCCGCCACGCTTCGGCGTATCCGGGCAGGCAGCAGCAGCGCACGTATTCCATCTTCAGGTCGACGCCGGTGGCCGCCATGATCTCGTCATTGATCGCGCCGCCGCCGATGCGCGCGGCAACCTCGCACAGCATCAATCCCTCGTGCCTGTCCTGCAGCAACTGCGCATGGAACATCATGGTCGGCGCCGACGGCAGGGCGCGTCCGACCAGATGCGTGACGAACTTTTCCACCGCGAGCCGTTCGGCATCGTCCGCGGGCAGCGAATATGTGCCGACGGCTTGTCCTTTCATGAAGTCCAGCGTGGTGTTGATGTACTTGGCGACCTGCATGAACGCGGGCTCGCCGCGCAGCACGAGACCGTCGATACGGAACATCGGGCCGTCGCAGAAGGTCTCCACGAACAGTTGCGGGCGGAAATCCGTCGCGGCGATCGCACCGGACGCGAGGTAGGCCTCGAGCTCCTCATCGGTGCGCAGGACGCCAACCTGCGCCGAACCACGGCCTGAAATCGGGCGCACGATGACGGGCAGTCCGTTGGCCCGCACGAAGTGCAGCAGGTCGAAGGCGCTTTCCACGCGGGCGAACCGCGGCGTGCCGAGGCCCGCCGCACGTGCGCGTTCCTTCATCAGCAGCTTGTCGCGGAAGATCCACGCATTCGCTTCGGAGTGACCCGGGATGCCGCAGCGTTCACGAATGCGCGCGGTGCGCAGCACGTCGACCTCCGACAGCGAGACCACGTTGCGCAGCGGCGTGGCCGCGTGGATCTCGTGCGCTCGCTTCTCCGGCAGATCGTTGTGCTCGTAATTGCAGAAGGTGTGGACGCGGGAAAACGCGCCGTCCACGTGGGCCTCGATGCGCTGACGCGCGTCGTCGGTGTCCGCGCCGGTGAAGAGGATGGCATCGGGGCCGACCGATCGCCGCCACTCCGCAGCGGGGGTAGACATCAGTACCTTGGGCGTAACGAAAAGAAGGTTTCTCATAGCGGAAGCCGCAGCGGCAAGGCCCGGCGCAAAGGGGGTTGTCGAGGCCGGCAAGTCAGGCTGCGGTGGTGTCGAGGACGACTCGCAGCCGATCGCGACTATTCTCTGCAGCGGTGGCCGCTTCGCCAGGCGTCGTGCCAACGGCCAGGCAATAACCGAGTCGCTGACTGGAACTCGCGGCCGGCGCGACGCGGCTGCCCGTCTTGGCGTCGAGATGCACGGCGCGCACGCCCGGCACCGCCGTGGCGTGCTCGATGTTGTCGATACTCTTGACCGTGCCGGCGCCGGGGCTCAAGAGGAAGCGGATCGCCGCGGCCGGTGCCTGTCGCGGCAGGGGCTCGATGGCGCGCCCGCACAGGCGCGCCAGGGTTTCGCGATAGACGTTGCGGCCCGTCACGATGTGCACGAGCTCCCAGATCTGGTCGCCGCCTGGACGCGTCTGCGTCTCGATGGCCTTCGGCCCTTGCGGCGTGAGCCGGAACTCGGAATGGCAGGGCCCGTTGCGATGGGCGATTGCGGTCAGCACATCGATCGCCGCAGCACCGAGGGCTTCGAGATCGTGCACGCCGCGCGAGGCCGGGATCACGTGCCCGAGTTCGACGAAGTTCGGCGCGCCCGTGGTCAGCTTCTCCGTCACCGCCAGCACCTCATGCACGCCGTCCGCGCTGATGGTTTCGACGCTGAACTCCGGGCCGTCGACGTATTCCTCGACGATGATGGCGCCGCCCTTCGCGCCGGTGGCGTGCCGCCAGGCGGCCTCGAGCTCGGAAGCGTCGCGCACGAGACCGACACCGCGGCTCCCGCTCGCGCCCACCGGCTTGACGATGATCGGCTCGCCGATTTCCGCGAGGAAGGCCCGTGCGTCGTCCAGGTCAGCGCAGCGGCGGTAGCGCACGCCGTTGCAGCCAGCGGCGGCAAGGGCGTCGCGCGTCGCGGCCTTGTCGCACGCGGTGCGGATGGCTGCGGGCGGATTCCAGCACACGCCGAGCGCTTCGCCGACGGCCGCCGCCGCGAGGAGCCAGGGTTCCTGGAAGGTAATGACGCTCGCATAAGGCCTGCGCGCATGCTCGCGGCGGGCGAAGTCGGCGATGCGCGCGACGTCGTCGTGCTCGGCGAGAAAGACTTTGCTTGCAGCAGCGCGCTGGCGCTCGGTCAGGCCTTTCTCGCTTTGTATCAGGTCGGCGCGGCAACCGAGTTCGGTCAGCCACTCGACGCTTGAGTCGCGGCCGCCGAGGATGAGGATCTTGTCGTCTTCAGTCATGAGGAGCATTCAGGGAAAATAGGTTCGGACGGCTACGAAGGCGAGCGCGAGCGCCGGCGCAAGCAGCAGCCCGTCGTAGAAGCGGGAGATCACGAGGTACAGGGCGATGACGCCGACGAGGGTTGCCTCGCGGTGCCAGCCGCCCGAGAGCGGCGAGATGCCGGCCGGGAGCAGCAGGCCGACCACCATCGAGGCAATGCAGCAAGCCAGGAAGGCGCGGTTGAAGCGATCCATGGTCGGCGAGATCTCTCCGGTCATGCGACGCCTCGCCAGCAGCGGGAGCAGGCGCAGCGCCAGCGTGAGGCCGCCGGTAACCGCGATCACGGACCAGATGGCAAGGTGTGTCATGGCTTTTGCGAATGTGCCTGACGCCGAGGACGGCCCACGACGTCGACGATGCGCGGCGAGACCGCGAACAGCCAGGACAGCACGAACACCATCAGCAGCGTGCCGAAGGCCGGGTTCAGCGTCTTGGACAACGGGGTCAGCACCGCGCAGGCGATCGCCACGGTCACGAAGCCGGGGCCGCCCCCGGCGTTGAAGATGCGGCCCACGAGCAGCATCGCGACCATCACGTCGAGGCCATCGACCCACACCGGCGTCGCCAGGCCGCCGAGTGCGTTGCCCACGGCCGTCGACAGCACCGCAGCGACATACAGCAGCACGCAGGACACTGCGAGCTCAAGCTCCTCGCGCCACGCGTCCTCCTCCGCGTCGCTATCGCGCTGGTGCAGCTTGAAGCGCGTGAACGACAGGCCGCTCAGCATCGCGCACCAGATCGCCATGCGCCGCGCCGGCACCGTGCGCAGGCTGCTGACCACGGTGAAGGCCATGAACAGCAGGCGCAGGTTGATGATCACGACGGCCGCGCTCACCGCGCCGATGCCGACGCCCGACTTGAGCATGTCGATCATCACGAGCTGTGCGGGCGCCGCGAATACGAATGCCGTCATGGCAACGGCGTCGGGCAGGTTGAAGCCCGCGCTGCGCGCAGCCGCCCCCACCGTCATGAACGATACGACGATGGAGCCGAGCAGCGGCAGCGTAGGCGCGGCCGCCGCACGCAAGGCGGCGAGATCGAGGCGCGCGCGCGTCATCGGGCGGGAAGTTCCTGGGCGCTGTTGGATGCCGCGGTGTCGGTCCACGATTCGCCGCTCACCTCGTCGTGCGCCGATGTCAGGGAGCGGCCGGCGCACGGGCCCTTGACGCAGTGGCCCGATGCGTCGAAGAGGGCGCCGTGGACGCTGCAGACAACGTAGCCGTTTTCGGTGCAGAGCGGCGACATCGAGTCCAGACGGGCACCCGTGTGCGGGCAGGAGTTGACAAAGGTCGTCGTGCCGGCACGGCCGATGACGACGATGGTGCTGCCACCCGGCGCCGCGCCGATCGCGACGGTCCGAACGTCGCCCTCACGCAGGGAGGTCCCCCCGGGCGTGGTGGAAGGGCCGGTGACGTCGCGTGCCCGGTCGTGACCCTCGAAGCGGGCGCGGTAGTCGATGGCCTTGTCCAGAAAACGCTGGAAGTCGCAGTTGCGCACGAACTCCTCGACGATCGCTCCGCCCTCATAGCCCGCGGCGCCGAGACGGTGCAGGACTTCGTCGAGCGGGAAGTCGCCGTCGCCGATCGGTACGTGGGCATGGTTGCGCCCCTTCATATCGGCGATGTGGACGTTGGCGACGTAGGGCGCGATCTGCGTCAACGCGTCGAGGAAGTCGGCCTCGCTGTCGTAGCGTGAGCGCAGGTGGATCACGTCCAGGGTCACGCGAGCGCCCGTGGCTTGACACATGGCGATCTGTTCCTCGACTGAGTGGACGATGTAGGAAGGGCGTTCGTCGCCCATGTTCTCGAGACTGATCTGCACGCCGCGCGACTCGGCGTAGCGCACCGCCTCCACCAACGATTCGTGCAAGTGGCGGTTGAAGATCTCGCGTTCCTGGCCTTCGTGGTAGCCGGGGTGGCAGGTGACGATGCGCGCACCGATGTCGGCGCCGAAGTCAACGGCGCGCGAGAGCAGGGTGATCGAACGCGCGCGCTCGTCGGCGCTCGGCGACGCAAGGTTCGTGGCCTCCCCGAACCAGGGCGCGTGCACGCTCAGGCGCACGCCGGTGCGTTGCGCGGTTTCGCGCAGGGAGGCGACGAGTGCGTCGTAACGCTCGTGGCCGCATTCGAGGACGGCGGGCTGGGCGTCTTCCGATATCTCGATCTCCACGGCGCCGAAACGTTCGGACAGGAAGGCGACCGCAGTGGCAACATCGGCCGGCGCGAGCGCCGTGTTGGTCGGATGATTCAGGACGTTGGTGGAAAAGCCAATCGTCGGCAGGCGGGGCGTGGTTGCGGGTTGCATGGGGGAGTCCCTCTCAACAATCGGATACAAACTCGATGGGGTGGTCGCCGGATGGGCGCGGTGCAGCGCGGGTCGCGGAGGTAAGGTCCGGCTCGCAGAACGAATAGCCCACGGCCGCGAACTGGCCGAGGTATTCGCGCACGTCGGCACGGATGCGGTCGGGCGATTCGTCCGTCCTGCCCGCGCGTCGGATCAGGTCCGCGAGCGGCTTGATGTCGCGGACCCGCACGTTGCGACGCGTGAGTTCCTGGATGCCGATGCGGATCAATTCGCCGGTGCGATCGGTCCGCGCGTTGACCGACAGGCCGCACGCACGCAAGCGCGCACAGAACTCGTAGGCACGCCCGCCCTCGAAGCCGCCGATCAACAGCATGTGCGACGCCGTGGCCGCGCCGTCGGCGCGCCGACGCACCGCGAAGCCTGTCGCGCTGAGGGCATCCGCCAGCGCGAGCGCGTTAGTGACGACCTGGCGCGCATATGCCCTGGCGTGCACTTCCATCTCGAGCAGCGTCACGTACAGCGCGAGCGCGTGATGCGTGTGCTGGCTGGAGATGACGTAGTCGCACATCGTCTCGCCGATTCGCCGGCCCACGGCCTCGCGTGCCGTGAGGATCATGCCTTTCTGCGGGCCGGGGAATGTCTTGTGCGTGTTGCCCTGGAGGACGTCGGCACCTTCGCCGATCGGATCCTGGAACTGACCGCCCGCGATGAGGCCGAGCGTATGCGACGCGTCGTAGCTGATACGCACGTCGCTGCGCACGGCCGCGCGCAAAGCGGCGACGGGCTGAGGGAAACGAGGTGCGCTGTGGTCGATCAGCACGAGCGAGCCATCGGGCAGGGCCTCGACCTGGCGCGCCGCGGTCTCGGCGTCGATTATGTCGTGCGCTTTGTCCCACGCGAGGTACGCCGAGCGGCGGCCGAGCGCGGTAACGAGGCCGCGCGTTGCGAAATGTCCGTTGTGTGCGGGATCGATCGACAGCACCACGGCGCCGGGCCGCGATAGCGACAGCAGCGTCGCCAGCGTCGCATGCAGCCCGGAGAGGGGGCGCAGTTCGACGGCCTCGACTCCGTACATCGCACGCGCTGCCGCGACCGCCCGCTGCTCGAGCGCCGTCACGGCGGGAAGGCCGTCAAGCATGAGGCCGCCCTTGACGAAATCGCGGCCCTGCTCGCCGCGCTCGTCGGCCTGGCCGAGGAGATATCGGTGTGAGAGCAGGCTGGCCTGTACCGCACAGGCGAGATCCGACATGCGGTTCTCGTTGGCGGTGAGGGGAATGCAGTCGTCGACGCGACGCTCCTCGTGTGAGAGATTCTCTAGCAAGCCGCGCAATGCAGGCGGGGCCGCGGGTGCGAGTCTTAGTGTCAGCATGGCGTAGTCGAACTCCAGGCGGCCGGATCAATATCGGCAAGATCGGCATTCGCTCGGGAAGCTGTGGGGATTTGTGGTGAGATCGGCGATGCAACGCCGGATTTCAAAATGTGCACCGTGAGTTGTGTTCGAACGTCACGTATGTCCAATGGATAAATCAACACCACGTGGATATACCAACTCCACGACTCGGAAAGCACCCGCTGGCTTGTTCATCGGCATCTCCTTACCCGCCCTGACATCGGCGGAACTCGAAACGACGGATATCGACCCTTCGGAATAGTGCTGAGGGCAATTTGACCGGGTCCGGCAATAACTACCTCGACCGTTATTTGAAAGTAACCGACTTATCAATTGCTTGATGCTGATGTTCGGGAATCGAATGGCAAAAGCATTTCACGCCCGTGCCGCCTTCAATACATCTTTTCTTTCAAATTGTTTTCAATTTCCAGGAGAAGTGACGCCGATATCTCCTGACGAAATTGTGAGCAAAGTATATGTAAATTTTTAAGCGATACAACCGGGGATCTAGGGTTTTTATTAAAACATTCGACTAGAAGATTTCGTTGACCGGAAAATCTTGGCATGTTAAATCGCGGCCGTGATTCTGGATTGGTTTCCCAGTATTTGGAAATCTCTTTTTGCTGTTTATTAGCTTCGATAGATGCGCTGGGTGAAACAAATGAGTTAATTTATTAATTCATGATGATTGGATGGCTTCAGGGAATGGAACATTCCGAACTGCCGAGAAATTGAGATGGCTCTTGGGCACGCTTGCCAGGTCATTCGCGTTGATTCCCGGCTGCACAACTTGCTGGGTTGTGTCGAGCGTGTGTCTCGATGATGGATTGTCGGGATGTGGATCAATCTCGATCCGGATCCCGGATCCCGGATCCCGGATCCCGGATCCCGGACCGCGGTCGCCTAAGCCGTAGGTCACACGTTCGAATCGCGTAGGGCGGGTCGGATGGATTCCTCGAAGACCCACACAGGTCCGCCCCAGGTTACCCAGCCCCGTCACTCAACCGTCACCGATTTCGCCAGATTCCTCGGCTTGTCGATATCCGCGCCACGCAAACACGTCGCGTGATACGCAAGCAGCTGCAACGGCACCACATGCAGGATCGGCGACAACAGCCCGTAGTAATCCGGCATCCGCAGTACCGACACGCCTTCGCTGTTGTCGATCAGCGTATCGGCATCGGCGAACACGTAAAGCTGGCCGCCGCGCGCGCACTTCCTGCATGTTCGACTTCAGCTTCTCGAGCAGCGCGTCGTTCGGCGCGATCGTGGCAACAGGCATCGTATGCGTCACGAGCGCGAGTGGCCCATGCTTCAACTCGCCCGCGGGATACGCCTCCGCGTGGATGTACGAAATCTCCTTCAGCTTCAGCGCACCTTCGAGCGCGATCGGGTAGTGCAGCCCGCGCCCGAGAAACAGCGCATTCTCGTGTCGTGAGAATTCCTCCGCCCAGCGCTCGATCTGCGGCTCGAGCCCGAGCACATCCTCGAGCGCACCGGGCACCCGCCGCAATTGCTTCGTGTAGCGCGCGAGCTGCGCATCGTCGACATAGCCGCGCAGCCGGCCGAGCGTGACCGCGAGAATGAACAGCGCGACCAACTGCGTCGTGAACGCCTTGGTCGACGCGACGCCGATCTCCGGGCCGGCCCGCGTCAGGAAGCGCAGGGCGGTCTGGCGCATCATCGCGCTGGTCGGCACGTTGCAGATTGCCAGCGTGTCGACATGGCCGAGCGCCTGCGCGTACTTGAGCGCGGCGAGCGTGTCGGCGGTCTCGCCGGATTGGGACACGCTGACTACCAGCGTGTTCGGCATCGCGAGCGCATCGCTGTAACGGTATTCGCTCGCGATCTCGACCTGCGCGGGCAGGCGTGCGATCGTTTCGAGCCAGCGGCGCACGGTCAGGCCGGAATAGTGACTCGTGCCGCACGCGAGAATCAGCACGTTGTCGATCTGCTCGAACGCCCGCGCGGCGTCGGGGCCGAACACGGCCGGATCGAACAGCCCCGCATCCGGGAGGGTCGCGGCCACGGCCTGCGGTTGCTCGAAAATCTCCTTCTGCATGAAGTGCCGGTACGGCCCGAGTTTGACCGCGGCCTGCGCGGAGGAAATGGTTTGCACCGCGCGCTCGACTGGTGCGCCGCAACGATCGAGCACGCGCACGCCGCCCGGCCTCAATTCGACGATGTCGCCTTCCTCGAGAAAGATGAAGCGGTCGGTGATGCCGGCGGGCGCGAGCGCATCGGAGGCGAGAAAGCATTCGCCGTCCTTCACGCCGACGACGAGCGGTGAGCCGACTTTCGCGCCGATCAGCCGCTGCGGCTCGTGCTTGCTGAACACGGCGATCGCGTACGCGCCGTGAAGCTGAGAAGTCGCTGCACGGACGGCGGCGAGCAGATCGCCGCGGTACTGGCTGTGGATCAGGTGCGCGACGACCTCGGTGTCGGTCTGGCCATCGAATTCGTAATGCACATCGGAAAGTTGCTTGCGCAACGTTTCGTGGTTTTCGATGATGCCGTTGTGCACGAGTGCGATTTCGTCGCGCGAGAAGATCGGATGCGCGTTGCAGGTTGCCGGTGCGCCGTGCGTCGCTCAACGCGTGTGCGCGATGCCGGTGCCGCCGGCGAGGCCGGTGGTGCGCACGTGCGCGTCGAGATCGGCGACACGCGACACACTGCGTTCGCGACGCGCCTGGCCGTTCACGACCGTCGCCACGCCTCATGAATCGTCGCCGCGATACTCGAGGCGACGCAAACCTTCAATCAGAATCGGGACGATGTCCCGTTGCGCGACCGCGCCGACGATGCCACACATGACACGTCTCCTCCCTGTTAGTCATCATGGACCGCGCGCGTCGTTGCGTCAGCGCGATGCGGTTGCCGTTGCCGCTGCCGTCGTGAATCCGCATCGAGCGGCGATGACGGGCGCGGCCATCCGGCTTTCGAATGCCAGATAAAGCGACTCCTCTAGTACGTTCCAGTGCGCGCCGTGCCGGTACGGGCCCGATCGCGCTTGCCAGCAGGCGACGGTGCCCCAATCGTTCATCTTGAGCGCTACCAGCGCGATCAAGCTCCACGGATAATCGGTGTTGGCGAGTTGCGGCCAGCTCTTGCCGTACTTCCGCATCCCCTGCGCGTAGAACGTCTCGCCGGATTGTTCGGGAACCTGAATACCGGAAAGGAGCGGGAGGATCTGCACCGACGACGCAAAACTGCCGCACATCAGTTAGAGTTGGAGCCCGGGGCGATTCCGCATACGATTCTGGCGCCCCCTGAGCAATGTCGAACCCGCCGAGGCCGAACGTGGCACGCAAGTGCTGCGATCCGAGTCGCCATTTCTGGCAGTTCCGACATGATCGCGTTGCCTGAGTGACGGTTTGCATGGGGCAGAATCCGGGCTGGTGCGTGCCCGCTATCCATCCGGATCGCGGGCCCGATGGCCATCCCCAGCCAGCCGCGCCAATCACCACGCATTGACCGCCGGCCCTGCCGGCGGAGCAGTCCACAAGACGGCGCGGGACCAGCGCAGCAGAGCGCACCCGCCGCCGTTTGAATCCCCACCCGGCACCCGTGGTGCGATGCGGGCGCCTCGACCAGGAGGTGAACGATGATCACGCTGACCGTCAACGGTAGCGAGCAGCACTTCGACGGCAATCCCGACATGCCGTTGCTCTGGTATCTGCGCGATGTCCTCGGCCATACCGGCACCAAGTTCGGCTGCGGCATGGCGCTGTGCGGCGCCTGCACCGTGCACCTCGACGGCGTTGCGATCCGCTCGTGCATCACCCCGGTCGCCGCCGCTTCCGGCAAGCGCGTGACGACGATCGAGGGACTGTCGACGAACGTCGATCATCCGCTGCAGCAGGCGTGGCAGGAACTGAACGTCGCGCAGTGCGGCTACTGCCAGTCCGGGCAGATCATGCAGGCCGCGTCGCTGCTGAAGACGAATCCCCATCCGACCGACGCCGACATCGACGATGCGATGTCCGGCAACATCTGCCGCTGCGGCACCTACACGCGCATTCGTGCGGCGATCCGCCTGGCTGTGCGCCGCGGAGGTGCCGCATGAGCGCGCCCGAACTCTCCGTCCATAACGAAAGCCGTCGCGCGCTGCTGCTCGGCTTCGCATCCGGCGGGCTGCTGCTCGCGTTCGGCGTGCCGTCGCTCGTCCACGCGGCGACACCGGTGCAGCCGCCCGTCAGTGCGAATCCGCAGTATGGCGGCGCCGGGATGCCGCACGGGTTGCGCGACGATCCGCACCTGTTCGTCGCGATCGCGCCGGACGGCACGGTCACCGTGACCTGCATCCGCTCCGAGATGGGGCAGGGCGTGCGCACGAGCGTCGCGCTGGTCGTGGCGGACGAACTGGGCGCCGACTGGGCGCGCGTGATGGTCGCGCAGGCCGTGGGCGACGAGCCGCGCTACGGCAACCAGAACACCGACGGATCGCGCAGCCTGCGCCAGAGCTTCGCGGCGCTGCGCCGCGCGGGCGCGGCCGCACGCACGATGCTCGAACAGGCGGCAGCGGCGGCGTGGGGCGTCGATGCACGACAGGTCAAGGCGACGGTGCATGAGGTCGTCGACACGAAGAGCGGGCGCAAGCTCGGCTTCGGTGAACTGGCGGCGAAGGCAGCGGCGCTGCCGGTGCCGGATCCGGCTACGGTGGCGCTGAAGGCGCCGGCCGAATTCCGCTATATCGGCAAGGGTGAAACGGCGCTGATCGACGGGCGCGACATCGTCGGCGGCCGCGCGCACTACGGGATCGACACGCGGCTCGACGGGATGCTGTATGCGGTCGTCGCGAGGCCGCCCGTCTACGGTGACACGGTCGCATCGGTCGATGCATCGGCGGCGGAGAAGCTGCCGGGTGTCGTCAAGGTCGTGCAGCTTGCGCCAACACCGCTGCCGTCCGGCTTCCAGCCGCTCGGCGGCGTGGCCGTCGTCGCGCGCGATACGTGGACCGCGATCCAGGCGCGCGCGCAACTGCAGATCGACTGGAAGCGCGGGCCCAACTCGAACTACGATTCCGCCGCGTATCGCGAGACGCTCGAAGCGGCTGCCGCGCAACCGGGCGACGTGATCCGCAACGACGGCGATGCAGCGGCAGCGCTGGCCGGCGCCGCGAAGCGCGTGCGGGCGACGTACTACATCCCGCATCTCGCGCACGCGACGATGGAGCCGCCCGCGGCCGTCGCGCGCGTGGCCGACGGCCGTTGCGAAGTGTGGACCTGCACGCAGGCGCCGCAGACCACGCGCGACGAGGTCGCGAAGGCGCTCGGGTTGCCGACGGAGCGCGTGACGGTCAACGTGACGCTGCTCGGCGGCGGGTTCGGCCGCAAGTCGAAGCCCGACTACGTGGTGGAGGCGGCGCTGCTGTCGAAGGCGGTCGGCGCACCCGTCAAGCTGACGTTCACGCGCGAGGACGACATCGCGCACGACTATTTCCATGCGGTGTCGCTCGAGGCGTTCGACGGCGGGATCGATGCGTCGGGGAAAGTGGTCGCGTGGCAGCATCGCACGGTCGCGCCGTCGATCCAGTCGACGTTCAGGGCCGGTGTCGTGCATGAGCAGCCGGGCGAGCTCGCGCAGGGGATTGCCGACTTGCCGTTCGCGATTCCGAACGTGCGGATCGAGAATCCGGCCGCGCAAGCGCACACGCGGATCGGCTGGTTCCGCTCGGTCTACAACATCCCGCATGCGTTCGGCATCCAGAGCTTCGTGTCGGAGCTGGCGCACGCGGCCGGTCGCGACCCGAAGGATTTCCTGCTCGACCTGATCGGGCCCGCGCGGCGTTTCGAGCCGCACATCACGGTGAAGAACGCGAACTACGGCGAGGATCCGGCGCTGTATCCGATCGATACCGGCCGGCTGCGGCGCGTGGTCGAGACGGTCGCGCGCGGCGCCGGCTGGGGGCGCAAGGTGCCGAAGGGGCACGGGCTCGGGATCGCCGCGCATCGCAGCTTCGTGTCGTACACGGCGGTGGTGTGCGAGGTGCAGGTCGACGCCGACGGCAAGATCACGGTGCCGCGGGTCGACATCGCGATCGACTGCGGGCCGCAGGTCAATCCGGAGCGGGTACGCTCGCAACTCGAGGGCGCGGTGGTGATGGGGCTCGGCATCGCGCTGCACGGCGAGATCACGTTCAAGGATGGGCATCCGGAGCAGAGCAACTTCAACGGCTTCCAGGTGCTGCGCATGAACGAGGCGCCGCGCGAAATCCGCGTGCATCTCGTCGCGCCGGACGATTTTGCGACACCGCTCGGCGGCGTGGGCGAGCCGGGCCTGCCGCCCGTTGCGCCGGCGCTGACCAATGCGATCTTCGCGGCGACCGGCACGCGTATCCGCAGCCTGCCGATTGCCGATCAGCTCGCGAAGCCGCACGCGGGCTGACGCACACTATTCCCCACGCCGGGCCGCATCGTGCGGCCCGGTGCACATCGACCCCTGCGCAAGGAGCGTGACGTGGCCTCTTCCGAAGTCAGTGTGAAGCAGTCGGTTTCCCCCGCCGAATGGGATGCGCGAGTCAACCTCGCGGCAGCCTATCGTCTCACCGCGCTATTCGGCTGGGACGATCTCGTATTCACCCATATTTCCGCACGCGTGCCCGGCCCGGAGCACCATTTCCTCATCAACCCGTATGGGATGATGTTCGACGAGATCACGGCATCGTCGCTGGTGAAGGTCGATCTCGACGGACGCAAGGTGTCCGAATCACCTTACGAGATCAACCCGGCCGGCTTCACCATCCACAGCGCGGTGCATGCGGCCCGCGACGACGCGCTGTGCGTGATGCATACGCATTCGATCAACGGCGTCGCCGTATCGGCGCAGGAAGGGGGCTTGCTGCCGCTGTCGCAGCAGTCGCTCGGCGTGCTGGCGTCGCTCGGCTATCACGACTACGAGGGCATTGCGCTCAACGAGGGCGAGAAGGCGCGCCTCGTGCAGGACCTCGGCGCCAAGACGAACCTGATGCTGCGCAACCACGGCCTGCTGACCGTCGGCGCGACGCCGGCAGATGCGTTCGTCGCGATGTACTTCTTCGAAGCAGCCTGCATGATCCAGGTCCGCGCGCAGGCCGGCGGCGCTGCGTTGTTGCCGATCGGCCAGCCGATTCTCGACGGTATCAAGCAGCAGATCGCCGCGGTGACGCGCGGGATGGGCGCCGGGGCGCTCGTCTGGCCCGGCTTGCTGCGCCGGCTCGACCGGCGCAATTCCGGTTACGCGGACTAGCGGATCCGTCGTTGTCGTTTTAGAACGACCGTGCTAAATTCCTGCCAGCACTTTCCGTCACGGAATCCTTCATTCGGCTGACGAAGCCGGCCCCGGGAGGCAGCACGATGAGCTTGTTGATGTCGCGACGCGATCTCGCGTTCCTGCTGTACGACTGGCTCGACGCGGAAGCGCTCGTTGCGTTGCCGCGTTACGCCGAGCACAGTCGCGAGACGTTCGACGCGGTGCTCGACACCAGCGAGCGGATTGCCGAAGACCTGTTCGCGCCGCATGCGGCGCGTGGCGATCGCGAGGAGCCGCAGTTCGACGGCGAGCGCGTGACGCTGATCCCCGACGTCGCACCGGCCGTGCGCGCCTTTGCCGACGCCGGGCTGATCGCCGCGGGCCACGACGAAGCACTCGGCGGCATGCGCTTGCCGAAGCTGGTCGAAGCCGCATCGTTCCTGTTCTTCCAGGCCGCGAACATTGCCACGTCCGCCTATCCGTTCCTGACCGCCGCCAACGCGAACCTGCTGGTCGCGCACGGCAGCCCCGCGCAGATCGACGCATTTGCGCGCCCGGAGCTGGAAGGGCGCTATCTCGGCACCATGTGCCTGTCCGAGCCGCAGGCCGGTTCGTCGCTGTCCGACATCGCGACGCGCGCGGATTTCGAAGGCGATTCGCCGCTCGGCCCGCGCTACCGGCTGACCGGCAACAAGATGTGGATCTCGGGTGGCGAACACGAGCTGACGGAGAACATCGTCCACCTCGTGCTCGCGAAGATTCCCGACGAACACGGCCGGCTGCTGCCCGGCACGCGCGGCATCTCGCTGTTCATCGTGCCCAAGTACCTGCCGGGCGCCGACGGCGCGGCGCAGGGCGAGCACAACGACGTGGTGCTCGCCGGGCTGAACCACAAGATGGGCTATCGAGGTACCACCAACTGCCTGCTGAATTTCGGCGAAGGCACGCGCTACCGCCCGGAAGGGCGCGCAGGCGCGATCGGCTATCTCGTCGGCCAGCCGAACCATGGCCTCGCCTACATGTTCCACATGATGAACGAAGCGCGCATCGGTGTCGGCGCGGGCGCGGTGGCGCTCGGCTACACGGGTTACCTGCACGCGCTCGACTATGCGCGCAACCGGCCGCAAGGGCGCCCGCTCGGGCCGGCGGGCAAGAATGCCGCAGCGCCGCAGGCGCCGATCGTCGACCATCCGGATGTGCGGCGCATGCTGCTCGCGCAGAAGGCCTATGTCGAAGGCGGTCTCGCGCTGATCCTGTATTGCGCGAAACTGGTCGACGAAGCACGCGCGCATGACGATGCGGACGTGCGTGCTCAATCCACGCGCCTGCTCGACATCCTGACGCCGATCGCGAAAAGCTGGCCGTCGCAGTGGTGTCTCGCGGCGAACGACCTCGCGATCCAGGTGCACGGCGGCTATGGCTACACGCGCGATTACGCGGTCGAGCGGCTCTATCGCGACAATCGTCTCAACCCGATCCACGAAGGCACGCACGGGATCCAGGCGCTCGACCTGCTGGGCCGCAAGGTCGCCCAGGACGATGGCGCGTTGCTGCGCGCACTCGATGCGCGGATCGGCGCGACCGTCGAACGCGCGCGAGCGCTCGGTGCCGAGCTGCGCGAGCAGGCCGATGCGCTGGCACGGCGCTGGGCGCGGCTGGTCGACGTCACGCGGCAACTCGGCGCGGTCGGCGATCCGCAGGCGCGGCTCGCGAACGCGAGCGTCTATCTGGAAGCGTTCGGCCATCTCGTCGTGGCGTGGCTGTGGCTCGACGTGACGCTTGCCGCGCACGGGCACGCCGACGATTACCACGACGGCAAGCGTGCGGCGGCCCGCTATTTCTTCAACTGGGAATTGCCGAAAGTGGATGCGCAGCTCGATCTGCTCGCGCGCGTCGACACGACGACGCTCGACATGCGCGACGCGTGGTTCTGATCGTTGTTTCACCGACATTCCGGAATGCAGACGATGTCGTGGATGCCGATTCCGTCGGCTACCGCGTATTCGCCGTGAACCGGCCATGCGGGCGCGCCCCTCGGGATGATTCGATGCGCGGCCCCGCCGCTCAAGGAGAGAGACGAACATGAAAGCCCTGTTGTGTACCGCATTCGGCCCGATCGACAGCTTGCGCATCGAGGACGTGACGATTCCCGAGCCGGCCGCGGGCCAGGTCCGGGTTCAGGTGAAGGCCGCGTCGCTCAATTTCCCCGACGCGCTGATCGTCCAGGGGCTGTACCAGGTGAAGCCGGCGCTGCCGTTTTCGCCGGGTGCGGAATTCGCCGGCGTGATCGATGCGGTGGGCGAGGGCGTGACCGCGTGGCAGCCGGGGGATGCGGTGGTCGCGTTCACCGGGCACGGCGGTTTCGCGCAGCAGTGCGTGGCCGACGTGCACCAGATTGCCGCGCTGCCGCCGGGCATGACATTCGAGCAGGGCGCGGCGCTCGTGCTGGCGTACGGTACGTCGCTGCATGCGTTGCAGCAGCGCGCGCGGCTGCAAGCAGGCGAGACGTTGCTCGTGCTGGGCGCGGCGGGCGGCGTTGGCCTCGCCGCGATCGAGATCGCGAAGGCGCTCGGCGCGCGCGTGATCGCGGCGGCGTCGAGTGCGGACAAGCTGGCGCTGTGCCGTGAAGCGGGCGCGGACGAGACGATCGACTATGCGACCGAAGACCTGCGCCGCCGCGTCGACGAATTGACCGGCGGCCGCGGCGCCGACGTCGTCTACGATCCGGTGGGCGGTGCCTACAGCGAAGCGGCGCTGCGCGCGACCGCGTGGCGCGGCCGGTTCCTCGTGGTCGGCTTCGCGGCCGGCGAGATCCCGAAGCTCGCGCTGAACCTGGCGCTGCTCAAGGAGCGCGACATTCTGGGTGTGTTCTGGGGCGATGCGGTGCGCCGCGATCCGAAGCAGCATGTCGCGAACATGCGCCTGCTGGCCGAATGGTTCGCGGCCGGCAAGGTACGACCCGCGATCACCGAGCGCGTGTCGCTGGCCGATGCGGCCGATGCGATCGCGCGGATGGCGAACCGCCAGGTGAAGGGCAAGGTGGTGATCCTGCCGGACGCGTGACCGGCTTTCCGCGCGCGGCGTGCCGCGTTCCGGCACACGCCGCGCGGCTGCGGTTCGGCGCTCGTGCGCGTTACGCGATCTGCTGCAGAAGGGCCGCGACCCGCTGCCCGAGCGCACGATGCTGATCGGCCTCGAAGTGAACGCCGTCCACCGGGCTCACCTCGATGATCGCGCCGGCATCGAGAAAGTGCGCACCGGCGTCGCTTGCCACCTGTTCGTACCGCTTCGCGAGCTGCCGGGACTTCGCTGCGCCGCCCGCGAAGATCTCGCCGAGGAAGCCGACCTCGACGATCGCCGCAGGCGCCATCAGCACGAGCGTCGGTGATGCACCGGACGGGCCGGCACCGCACGCGGCGATCTCCGCAAGCAGCACGCCGACCGACGTCGCGATGTCGGCGGGCGTGACCGAGAAGCGTGTCTTCAGGTCGTTGGTCCCGAGCATCAGCACGACGACATCGACGGGCAAGTGACTTTCGAGGCATGCACGCAGATACGACAAACCGTTCTTGTGCCGGCCTTCGATCGGATCGTCATGCACGGTCGTCCGCGCGGGCAACCCTTCTTCGATGACCCGCCAGCTCGCGCCGAGCGTGTGCGCCAGCACGCCGGTCCAGCGTTCTTCGCGTGCGAACCGCTCCAGTACGCCGGCACGCGTCATCGGGCGCGTGCCATGCGTGTTCGAATCGCCGTAGCAGAGCACGGTTTTCTGCGTCATCGTCCCTTCCTCCGTCAGTCGTTCAGTCTTTCGGCAAGCGCAGCACGTCCAGCGCGTGCTGCGAGAATTCGACCCAGAACCGCTCGTTCGCGATACCGGCCTGCAGGACCAGGTGCTGAAGGCGCTTCGTGCGCGAATCGGCGCTTTCAGAAAAATCGCGTGCCTCGATCTGCAGATACAGGTCGAGCTTCTCCTGGTGCAGCGCGATGCGCCGCCTGATTTCGTCCTCGAGGCCGGCCGGGCCGAGCACCGCTTCCGCACGCAGGCGCACCATCAACGCTTCGCGCAGCGGCGTCGGGTCTTCCTGTTCGGCGATCCAGCGGCGCAACTCCTTCTTGCCGGCCGGCAGGATCCGGTACGCGCGCTTGCGGCCGCGCCCCGATTCGGCCGGCAGCGATTCGATCCAGCCCGTTTCCTCGAGACGCCCCAGCTCGCGATAGATCTGCTGGTGCGTTGCCTGCCAGAAATAGCCGATCGAGCGATCGAAACGGTCGGCGAGTTCGGAGCCTGAACCGGGGCGTTCGGCGAGCGCGGTGAGGAGTGCGTGGGGCAGGGACATGTCGGATCGGAGGAGGCCGCGGAATGAACCGCATCTTGCCATATCGGGGTCACAGTACAAGATGATGGATGCGTTTATGCAACGGGTTGCATAAACGAAAGCGGTCGACTACTATCTGTGCAACTTGTTGCATAAAAAATGGAGACACCCCATGACGTCGCGTTACCCGCATCTGACGACCCCGCTCGAGCTCGGCTTCACGTCACTCAGGAACCGCGTGCTGATGGGGTCGATGCACGTGGGCCTCGAGGAAGCGCCGAACGGCTTCGAGCGGATGGCGGCGTTCTATGCGGAGCGGGCGCGCGGCGAGGCCGGCCTGATCGTCACGGGCGGATTCGCGCCGAACGAGCGGGGCCGTCCGGCGCCCGGCGGCGCGATGCTGACGACCGAAGCGGAAGCCGAGCGTCATCGCGTCGTGACGCGCGCGGTGCACGCGGAGGGCGGCAAGATCGCGCTGCAGATCCTGCATTTCGGGCGCTACGCGTATCACCCGGCGCTCGCTGCACCGAGCGCGCTGAAGGCGCCGATCAACCCGTTCACGCCGCATGCGCTGACGAGCGATGAAGTCGACGAGACGATCGCCGATTTCGTTCGATGTGCGGCGCTCGCGCAGCATGCGGGTTACGACGGTGTCGAGATCATGGGGTCCGAAGGCTATCTGATCAACGAATTCATCGCCGCGCGGACGAACCATCGCGACGACGCATGGGGCGGCGCGTACGAGAACCGCATCCGTTTCCCGGTCGAGATCGTGCGGCGCGTGCGCGAGCGGGTCGGCACGAACTTCATCGTCATCTACCGGCTGTCGATGCTCGATCTCGTCGAAGGCGGCTCGACGCTCGACGAAGTGATCCGGCTCGCGCAGGCGATCGAAGCGGCCGGTGCGACGATCATCAACACGGGTATCGGCTGGCACGAGGCACGCATTCCGACCATCGCGACGAAGGTGCCGCGCGCCGCGTACGCCTGGGTCACGCGGCAGTTGATGGGCAAGGTCGGCATCCCGCTCGTCGCGACCAACCGGATCAACACGCCGGAGGTCGCCGAGCAACTGCTGGCCGACGGCTATTGCGACATGGTGTCGATGG
This sequence comes from Burkholderia sp. AU27893, assembly GCF_002223205.1. Lineage (NCBI taxonomy): Bacteria > Pseudomonadati > Pseudomonadota > Betaproteobacteria > Burkholderiales > Burkholderiaceae > Burkholderia > Burkholderia sp. AU27893. The sequence goes on from NZ_NKFD01000001.1 coordinate 1,663,133, forward strand.
CGCGGCCGTTCCTCGCCGATGCCGAGTTCGTGCGCAAGGCGCGGGAAGGGCGCGCGGACGAAATCAACACGTGCATCGGCTGCAACCAGGCCTGCCTCGACCATACGTTCAGCGGCAGGATCACGTCGTGCCTCGTGAATCCGCGCGCGTGCCATGAAACCGAGCTCGTGATTCGCCCCGCCCAGCACCGCAAGCGGATCGCCGTGGTCGGCGCCGGGCCGGCAGGCCTCGGCTTCGCGGTCACCGCGGCCGAGCGCGGCCATGCGGTGACGCTGTACGAAGCCGGCGCCGAGATCGGCGGCCAGTTCAACATCGCGAAGAAGGTGCCCGGCAAGGAAGAGTTCAACGAGACGCTGCGCTATTTCCGCCGGCAGCTCGAACTGCGCGGCGTGACGCTCCACCTCAATACGCGCGCGACCGCCGAGTTGCTGCTGCAACGCGAATTCGACGAAGTGGTGATCGCGACGGGCATCGTGCCGCGCACGCCGCCGATCGACGGTGTCGGGCACGCCAAGACGCTCGGCTATCTCGACGTGCTGCGCGACGGCAAGGCGGTGGGTCGCAATGTTGCGATCGTCGGCGCCGGCGGGATCGGCTTCGACGTCGCGGAGTATCTGGTGCATCGCGACGGCGCCGAGCACGTCGACGCCGACCGCTTCTTCGCCGAGTGGGGTGTCGACCGGTCGTATGCGAACGCAGGCGGCTTGCGTCATGCGCACCCCGAGCCGGCGGCGCGGCAAATCCACATGCTGCAGCGCAAGGCATCGAAGGTCGGCGACGGGCTCGGCAAGACCACCGGATGGATCCACCGCACGGCGCTGAAGGCGCGCGGTGTCGGGATGTCGTCGGCGGTGACCTACCGGCGTATCGACGACGAGGGATTCCACGTGACGATCGATGGTGTCGAGCAGACGCTGCCGGTGGACAACGTCGTGATCTGCGCGGGACAGGAGCCGTTGCGCGAACTGGCGGAGCGACTGGAGGCCGCCGGGCGCAAGGTCCATGTGATCGGCGGTGCGTACGAAGCGGCCGAGCTCGACGCGAAGCGCGCGATTCACCAGGGCACGACGCTTGCCGCCACCCTTTGACACTGATTCGTTTCCTTTCCGCCCGACGATACTGGAGTCTTCGATGACGAACGCAACGCTGCATCTTCAACCCGCTGTCGCGCAATCGCTCGACACGTGGCACGCGATGGTCGAACGCAAGGATTTTGGCGCACTGGAGTCGATTGTCCATCCGGACGCCGTGTTCCGTTCGCCGATGGCGTTCAAGCCGTACGGGCCGGCGCCCGCGCTATTGCTGGCGCTGCGCACGGTGATCACGATCCTCGAGGATTTCACCTATCACCGCCAGTTCGTCACCGACGACGGCGAGAGCGTGGTGCTGGAGTTCAGCGCGGCCATCGGCGAGAAGGCACTGAAGGGGATCGACATGATCCGCTTCGACGACGACGGGCGGATCGTCGAGTTCGAGGTCATGATCCGGCCGTTCAATGCGCTGCAGGCACTCGGCGCGGAAATGGGCGCGCGGCTCGCGCAGCAGTTGCCGTCGTTCAAGCTCGGCGGCTGAGTCGGGGCGATGGCGGCGCGACGGGCGCCGCGCGCTTGGCGCGCGCGGTGTGCCTGCACGCGCTCGCAGTCAGTTGCGCCCGCAGCATTTCACGTCACGACGTGGCGGATCGTGCGGCGCGCTCCGCGGGATTGAGCACGAAGTCGTATTCGAGCGTGTAGAACGGCGTGTCCATGCGCGAGCCGTCCGGCGCGATGCCGGGCGCGTGCCGGACCCAGTCGGCGACGAGCGTCGACCGTACGCCGAACACCGCATCGGAGTCGAGATAGCGGTCGCCGTCGCGGAACACGTGCGTGATCAGCGTGTCGTAGCCGCGCGCCTCGATCATGAAGTGCAGGTGCGCGGGGCGCCACGGATGACGGCCGAGCGCGTCGAGCATCGCGCCGACGGGGCCGTCGTGCGGAATCGGATACGGCTCGGCGAGAATCGAGCGGAATGCGTACCGGCCGTCGGCATCCGTGCGCAGCCGGCCGCGCGCGCGGTGCGTGACCGAGCCGTCGTCGGCCGGAAGCTGCACGTCGTAGTGCCCGTCCTCGTCGGCTTGCCAGACTTCGAGCGACGCGTGCGCGATCGGCAGGCCGTCGATGCCGCACACGTGGCCCGACACGAAGCAGGGCTCGCCGCAGGCGCCGTTCGCGATGTCGTCGAACATCCCGAAGTCGCGGCTGCCTTCGACGTAGAACGGGCCGAATACGGTCGCCTCCGTGCAGCCGGCCGGCTTCGCATGGTTCTGCGCGGTGACCAGGGTCGACAGCCCGAGCACGTCGGAGAGCAGGATGAACTCCTGGCGTTTGTCGTCGGTGATGTGGCCCACCGCCGTCAGGAAGCCGATCGCGCTTTGCCATTCGGCCTCGGTGAGCTTCGTCTCCCGTGCAAACGAATGCAGGTGCTGGACGAGGCTGGTCATCACCGTGCGCAACCGCTCGTCGCGACAGCCGCCCAGCGACGCGATCACGGCCTGTGTGATGGTGTCTTCGTCGAGATTGCGCATAGGGGGTGTCTCCTGATGTCGTTGGATAGCGCGTTGACGTAACATTAATTCCTCCCTGGATCGTAAAAAAGAGGGTTTGGGGGAGTTTTGTTCTCCGCCAGGTGGAAGAATCGAGCGCATGGACAAGTGGACGCAGATCGAATTTTTCGTGCAGGTGGCCGAGCTGGGCAGCCTGTCGAAGGCCGCCGAGCGGCTCGGGATGTCGAGCGCGGCGGCGAGCCGCTGCCTGAACGCGCTGGAGGAGCGGCTGGGGGCGCGGCTCGTCGAGCGCACCACGCGGCGCCTGTGGCTGACCGACGCCGGGCATGAATACCACCGGCGTTGTGTGGCAATCCTGATGGAACTGTCGGAGGCCGATGCGGCGGTCAACGAGGCGAGCGTCAACCCGGCCGGCACGCTGCGCGTGACCGCGTCGGTATCGTTCGCGTCGATCTATATCGCGCCCGCGTTGCCCGAGTTCCATCGGCGCTACCCGAACCTGAACGTGCAGATCGTCGCGGCGAACCGCTATCCGGATTTCATCGAGGCCGGCATCGACGTGGCGATCCGCACGCGCGAGCATGAAGCGGATTCGGGCATCACCGTGCGCAAGCTCGCCGAGACGCGGCGCGTGCTGGCCGCGTCGCCCGGGTATCTGGCGAAGCACGGCGCGCCGGCGACGCCCGATGCGCTGTGCGACCACCGGCTGCTGGTCTACAACCTCGCGAACGATCCGTACGTGCTGCATTTTCGCCACGGTGCGAAGAAGCAGTCAGTCACGATCAAGAGCGTGCTCGATGCGAACGAAGGGCAGGTGATCCGCGCCGCGGCGCTTGCCGGGCTCGGCATCCTGATCCAGCCGCTCTACATCATTCACGACGATATCGTCGCCGGGAAGCTGGTGCCGGTGCTCACCGACTGGCAACTGCCGGCGCTCACCGTCAACATCGCGTACCAGAGCCGCCGTCACCAGCCGGCGAAGATCCGCGTGTTCACCGAGTTCCTGATCGAGCGCGTCGAACGCCTCGGGTTCGCGCGCAAGTGGAAGGAAGTCGGCCGCTGATCGCAGGCCGGCGCCCAGGCCGCGTCGGAGTGCTTGCGCGGGCAAGCGCGCGCGATCGGCGTGCAACTGCGCGACATGTGGGCGCCGGCGGCGGTCGTGGCCGTGAAATACCAGCACGCGTTCGCGCTGCACAACCGTGCCGCAGGGCGACAAGCCGTGGGGCGGCTCAGTTTCCCGTTGCAGGCGTGACGGACGGCCACGGCCGCGCGCCCGACCGGGACAACCTGACAAAATCCTGACGAATCAAGATGATATATTGTATCATCTGAGGTTTGCGCCACCGGCGGCGCGCTGCCGAGCGCGGCAGCGTGCGGCGCCACCATCCGAAGATCGATACGACGTGACGAAAACCAGACACACCCCGGCGCGCGGGGAGCGGCACCCCGCCGCATCGCGCCGGAACGCCGACGCCTGGCGCGCCCGCGCGGCACGCGGCTGCACGACCCTGCTGGGCTGCGCGATGGCGACCTCCGGCGCGTGGGCCGCCGAAGCGGCCGCACCCGCACCGGACGAACGGCATGCGCTGCCGGCGATCAACGTCAGCGCACCATCCGTACCGGCCGACCCGCTGACGCAACCGCTCGAGACCGGCTCGCGACTCGGGCTCGCGAGCCTCGACACGCCCGCGAGCGTCGAGACGGTCACGGCCGACACGATCGACGCGCGCGGCGATCGCACGGTGCTCGACGCGGTGACGCGCACCGCGGGGTTCTCGAGCGCGATGGCGCCCGGCACCGGCGGCACCGCATTGAGCGTGCGCGGCTTCAGCGGACAGGAATCGGTGATGACGCTGCTCGACGGCGTGCGGCTGATGCCGGCGGCCGGCACGATCACGTTCCCGTTCGACACGTGGTCGGTCGAGCGCATCGAGGTGCTGCGCGGCCCGGCGTCGGTGCTGTACGGCGAAGGGGCGATCGGCGGCGTGGTGAACGTGGTGCCGAAGCGGCCGCAGCGCACGCGCGAGACGACGCTGCAGGTCGGTGTCGGCCTGGATGGTGCGAAACGCGCCGCGTTCGATACGACGGGCGCGCTCGGCCCGCGGCTGTCGTATCGTTTCCATGCAAGCGATGCGCGCGCGAACGGTCTCGCCGGGCGGGCCGATACGCATACGACGGCCGTCGGCGGCGCGCTGAAGTTCGACGTGAGCCCGACGCTCACGCTGACGCTCGACTTCGACTACGGCCGCCAGATGCCGGCGACTTACTATGGCGTGCCGGCGCCGAACGGCATACTCGATCCGTCGCTGCGCAAGGTCAACTACAACGTCGGCGACGCGTCGATTGCCTATTACGACCAGTGGACGCGCCTGTCGGCGACCTACCGGCCGACGGCCGGCGTGACGATCGACAACCAGCTCTACTACCTGACGTCGAACCGCCAGTGGCGCAATGCCGAATCGTATGCGCTCGATACCGCGACGGGTCGCGTCACGCGCAGCGACTATCTCGACATCGGCCACCACCAGCGGCAGATCGGCGATCGGCTGAGCGCACGCTTCGACGGCACGCTGTTCGGCCGCGCGAACCGCTTCGTCGTCGGCACGGAATTCAGCCAGATCACGTTCAGCGGCACCAACAATTCGCCGTACGGCGGCGAATCGACGGTGCCCGCGCACGGCTTCGATCCCGGCGCGTTCACGAGCCCCGACCCGACGGTGCCGCAGTTCAGCACGCGGGCGCGGCAGGCGGCGGTATTCGCCGAGAACCGGCTCGAAGTGCTGCCGCGGCTCGCGTGGGTGAGCGGTCTGCGCTACGACCACATCGCGTTCAGCCGCGAGCAGGCGGCAACCGGCGCGGGCTTCGACAAGCGTTTCGCGAACGTCGGCTGGCGCACCGGCTTCGTGTTCGAGGTCGCGCCGACGCTCAGCGCGTATGCGCAGTACACGACGGGCGCGGAGGGCCTCGGCTCGCTCGTGACGCTGTCCGCGTCGCAGGCGGGCTACCGGCTCGCGACTGGCGAACAGTGGGAAGCCGGCGTCAAGCAGACGCTGCTCGATGGCCGCGCATACTGGACGTTCGCCGTATACGACATCACGAAGCGCAACCTGCTCACCACCGACCCGTTCAATCCCGCACTGCGCCAGCAGGTCGGCCGGCAATCGTCGCGCGGCATCGAGCTGACGGGCGGCGCGCGGTTGCCGCACGGCTGGGCGGTCGATGCGAACGTCGCGCTGCTGCGCGCGCGCTATGACGCGTTCAACCAGAAGGTCGGCAGCGAGACGGTGTCGCGTGCGGGCAATGCGCCGGCCAACGTGCCGCAGCAGACGGCGAACCTGTGGCTCGGCTGGGCGTTTGCCGAGCGCTGGCAGGCGAACGCGGGCGTGCGCTACGTCGGTGCGACCTACGGCGACGACGCGAACCGCGTGCAGGTGCCGTCGTACAAGGTGTTCGACGCGTCGCTGCGCTGGCAGCCGACGTCGCGCACCGAGCTGGCGCTGATCGTGCGCAACCTCGCGAACCGCACGTATGCGGTGACGACGTCGAACGGCGGCGAGCAATGGCTGCTCGGCCCGTCGCGCTCGGCGGAGCTCGTCGCGACGATGCGCTTCTGATGCGGCACGGCTCGACTCCCGTGACGCACATGCTCGACATCGAGCGCGTGAGCTGGTCTCCCGGCGGCGCGATCACCGTGCTCGATTCGGTGACGCTGAGCGTGGCCGAAGGCGAGTTCGTCGGGCTGGTCGGCCCGAACGGCAGCGGCAAGACGAGCCTGCTGCGCTGCGTGTTCCGTTACGCGCGGCCCGATGCGGGCCGTGTCGCGCTCGATGCGCAGGACGTGTGGCGCATGCGGCCGCGCGCGGTCGCGCAGCGCATCGCGGTGCTGCAGCAGGAGACGCCGGACGATTTCGGGCTGACGGTCGACGAACTGGTCGGCATGGGGCGCACGCCGCACCAGCGGCTGCTCGATGCGGAGACGGCGGATGATCGCCGGATCGTCGACTCCGCGCTGCACGACGTCGGCCTCGTCGAGCGCCGTGCGCAACGCTTCGCGTCGCTGTCGGGCGGCGAGAAGCAGCGCGCGCTGCTGGCCCGCGCACTCGCTCAGCAACCCGAACTGCTGCTGCTCGACGAACCGACCAACCATCTCGACCTGCGCCATCAGCTCGAATTGCTCGCGCGCGTGCGGCGCCTCGGCATCGCGACGCTCGCCACGATTCACGACCTCAATCTCGCGGCCGCGTATTGCGACCGGCTCCACGTGCTGGCGCACGGCAGGGTCGTCGCATCGGGCGTGCCGGCCGACGTGCTGACCGAAGCGCTGCTGCGCGACGTGTTCGGCGTCGCCGCGCTCGTCGATCGCCATCCCGTCACGGGCCGGCCGCGCATCACGCCGCTTCATCCGGAATGACCGCCATGCCGTTTCCTGTCTTGTCCTCCGCGTTGTCCTCCGCCTTGTCCACTTCGTCGCCTGTATTCCGCCGGCTGCTTGCCGCGACCGTGCTCGGCTGCGCGGCCGCTCAAGCGTGGGCCTATCCCGTCACCGTGCGCAGCTGCGATCGCGACGTGACGTTCGAGCGCGCGCCGACGCGGGCGGTGAGCAACGACGTGAACCTGACCGAGATGATGCTCGTGCTCGGCCTGAAGGACCGGCTCGTCGGCTACACCGGGATCGGCGGCTGGAAGACGGGCACCGCGCGCGTGCGTGAAGCGCTGCGCGGCGTGCCCGAACTGGCGAGCCAGTATCCGTCGCTCGAGGTGCTGGCGGCCGCGCGCGCCGACTTCTATCTCGCGGGCTGGAACTACGGGATGCATGTCGGCGGCCCGGTGACGCCCGCGACGCTCGCGCCGTTCGGTATCCGTGCGTACGAGCTGACGGAATCGTGTTCGCACGTGATGAAGCAGGCGGCCGCGTCGTTCGACGACGTGTTCCGCGACCTGAGCAATCTCGGCCGGATCTTCGGCGTCGACGCGCGCGCCGCACAGGTCGTCGCGTCGATGCGCACGCGTCTCGCGGCGGTGTCGCATGCGATCGGGCATCCGGAGCCGCTGCGCGTGTTCGTCTACGACAGCGGCACCGACAAGCCGATGACGGCCGGCGGGCTCGCGATGCCGACCGCGCTGCTGGCGGCGGCCGGCGCGCGCAACGTGATGGCCGACCTGCCGCGCAGCTGGACGCAGGTGAGTTGGGAAAGCGTGGTCGCGCGCGATCCGCAGGTGATCGTGATCGTCGACTATTCGGCCGTGACGGCTGCGCAGAAGCAGCAATTCCTGCTGAGCCAGCCGTCGCTCGCGCGCGTGGCCGCGATCCGCGACCGGCGCTTCATCGTGATTCCGTACGATGCGGCGACGCCCGGCCCCGAGAACGTCGCGGCCGTCGAGACGCTGGCGCGCGCGCTGTATCCGGCCGCGTTCGCCGGGCCGGCGCGATGAGCATGCAAGTGCATGCAGCGCGGCCCGCCATGCGCGTGGTGCTGCCGGCGCTGGCGCTGCTGCTGATCGTGTCGATCGTCGCGTCGGCCGCGTTCGGGCCGGCGCCGATCGCGATGCCGGCGGCGGTGCGGATCGTCGCCACGCACCTCGTGTCGCCGTTCGGCGAGGCCGGCGCAGTGGCGGCGGCGGGCGACGACAGCATCGTCTGGCTGATCAGGATGCCGCGCGCGCTGCTGGCCGCGATCGTCGGCGCGACGCTGGCGGCGGTCGGCGTGGCGTTGCAGGCCGCGACCGCGAACCGCCTGGCCGATCCGCATCTGCTCGGCGTGAGTGCCGGCGCGATGCTCGGCGCCGTCGCGGTCACCGTGATGGCCGGCGCGGCATTCGGCCCGTTCACGCTGCCGGCCGCCGCGTTCGCGGGCGCGCTCGCCGCGACCGCCTGCGTCGTCGCGCTCGCTTACCGGCGCGGCCGGCTCGAATCGGACCGGCTGCTGCTCGCGGGCGTTTCGGTGTCGTTCATGATGGCCGCGTTCGGCAACCTGCTGCTGTATCTGGGCGACCAGCGCGCCGCGTCCTCGGTGTTGTTCTGGATGCTCGGCGGCGTCGGGCTCGCGCGCTGGGATCTGCTGCCGGTGCCGGCCGTGTGCGCGGCGCTCGCCGGCGGCGCGTTGTACGCGCGCCGGCGCGAACTGAATGCGCTGATGTCGGGCGATGTTGCCGCGGCTGCGCTCGGCGTGCCGAGCGCGCGGATGCGGCGCGAGGTGTTCGTCGTCGCATCGTTCGCGACGGGCGCGATGGTGGCGGTGAGCGGGGCGATCGGCTTCGTCGGGCTCGTGACGCCGCATCTGTGCCGTCGCGTCGTCGGCGCCGAGCACGGCAGGCTGCTGCCGGTGGCCGCGCTGACGGGCGCGATCCTGCTCGTCTGGGCCGATGTGGCCGCCCGCACCCTCGCGGCGCCGGAGGATCTGCCGATCGGGATCGTGACCGCGATGTTCGGCAGCCTGTTCTTCGTTGCACTGCTGCGCCGCCGCTGAGCGGCGCGCAGATCAGGCGAGGGCGGCCGGGGCGCCGCCTGCCGCGCGCGTCATTGCCGCGGGAGGGCCATGCCGGTGCTGCCGCCGAACGCGTCGGCATGCGCGAGGGGCTCCGGCAAGTCGAAGAGGTTGTCCGGCAGCGTCAGCGCGGGCAGCGTGATCACGAAGCGTGCGCCGCCGAGCGGCGAGTCCTCGAGCCGCACGTCACCGCCGTGCACCTGCGCGACGCGCCGCACGATCGCGAGCCCGAGCCCGAAGCCGCCGGTCTGCCGGTCGCGGCTGGAGTCGAGCCGCTGGAACGGTTCGAACACGCGGGCGCGTTCGGCGGCCGGAATGCCGGGGCCATCGTCGTCGACGCTCAACACGAGCGCGCCGGACGCGTTGCGCTCGGCGGCGAGCAGCACCGTGCGCGACGCGTAACGCGCGCCGTTGCGGATCAGGTTCAGCAACGCGCGCGCAACCAGCTTCGGGTCGCATACGTGGGTCGCGGGCGCGTCGAGGGCCGACACGTCGAGCGTGATGCCGCGATCGACGATGTCGTTCGCGACGTTGCCGGCGACGCTGTCGAGCAGCGCGTCGACGACGACTTCCATCGGCGCGAGCTGGCTTGCCCCCTGTTCGAGCCGGCCGATCGTCAGCAGCTCCGTGACGAGCTCGTCGAGTTCGCGCACGTCGCGCCGCAGCGCGTCGCGGCGTTCGCGCATCCGGGCCGTTTCGTCAGGCTCGGCGAGCAGAGCGAGCCCGAATTCGAGCCGCGCGAGCGGCGTCTTCAGTTCGTGCGAGATGCCGTGCATCATTTCGCGCTGCTGCTTGATCGACGCCTCGATGCGCTCGGCCATGTCGTTGAACTGCTGCGACAGCTCGTAGATGTTCGACTTGCCGGACAGCTTCACGCGCGTCGACAGCGTACCGGCGCCGAATGCGCGGGCGGCTTCCTGCAGCCTGCGCAGGTCGCGCCAGTGATAGTGAATCCACAGCACCACCGCGAACAGCGCGCTGAGCGCGAGCAGCATGTACGCATAGATCTTGATGTCGAGGCTGAATGCTTCGATCGGCCGCGCATGCAGCACCGAACCATCCGCGAGCGGCATGTAGTAATCCTTGCGGTCGTAGCTGATCGAAATCCGGCCGGCGTCGAGATCGCGCAGCGGCTCGCCGCTCAATTGCGCGCGGGCGGTGGCCATCGGCATGAAGTCGAACCGTTCGTTGCCGTATTTCGCGAGCTCGCGCAGTGCGAACTTGCGCTGCTCGCCCGGATGGCGTTCGAGATAGTCGTTGAGCACGAACGCGTAGGTCGTCAACGAGTCGCGTTCCGCCTGCGCGCTGCGATCGTAGAAGATCCGGTCGAACGACATCTGGACGAAGACGATCGACGCCGCGACGAACACGATCACGACGAGGTACAGCCGAATCAATGGGCGGAGCATTTATTCGTCCCACGCGGAAGGGCTGAACAGGTAGCCGCGGCCCCAGATCGTCTTGATCTTGTGCGGCTCCGACGACGCATCCTCGAAGCGGCGGCGCAGCTTCGAGATGCCGGAATCGACCGAACGGTCGAGTCCGTCGAACTCGATGCCGCGCAACTGCTTCAGGATGTCGTCGCGGCTCAGCACGGTGCCGGCCGCGCGCGCGAGAATCAGCAGCAGGTTGAACTCGGCGGTCTTCAGGTCGACCGGCTCGCCGCGCCACGTGACGGTGCGGTTCGGCGGCGAGATTGCCAGTTCGCCGAACACGAGCGCTTCGGGCGCGGCCACCGGCGCTTCCGCGACGGCCGGCTGCGCGCGGCGCAGCAGCGCGCGGGCGCGGGCGACCAGCACGCGCGGTTCGATCGGCTTCGTCACGTAGTCGTCGGCGCCCGTCTCGAGGCCCGCGACCTGGTCGTAGACGTCCAGGCGCGCGGTCAGGATCAGCACGGGGACGTTGGTGAACGCGCGGATGCGCCGGCAGACTTCCATCCCGTCGAGGTTCGGCAGCATCAGGTCGAGTATCACGAGGGCCGGCTGGTGCTCGCGCACCGCGGCGACGGCGAGGTCGCCGCGTCGCACGACCGTTACCGCGAATTCATAACCGTCGAGGTATTCGCGGACGAGCTGCGCCAGGCGGTCGTCGTCTTCGATCAGCAGTACACGGTATTTGAGTGGGTCTTCGTTCATAGTCTCCTCGAGGCGCACGCGCCAACGCACGCCCGGGCACGCCGGTGCGTGGCGCGGCACGCGAATTCTATCCGGCGCGCCGAAGGCCGGGGGAGCGGGGCGACAATCTCGAACAATCGAACACAATTGAGCACAGATTCCCCGAATATTCAGGACAGTCGCGGCGCAGGGCGGCACCTAGACTGCGGGCTCCGTCACTCTTATCTCAATATTGTGCGCCCAATACTTCGCCGCTACCGCTATTGCATGCCGCTCGCCGGCCTGACCCTCGCCGCCGCCGCCCACGCGGAAAACCAGTATTCGCTGTCGCTGGGTGGCGGTATCGCGCCGCGCTACCCGGGCAGCAACCAGTCTCGCGGCGTCGTCGCGCCGGGTTTCTCTGCGAAGTTCGGCAATGGCTTCTTCATCGACAGCACGCAGGGCGCCGGTTACCGGCTGGACCTGCCGCACGGCGCGTTCGTGTCGGCGGCGGTGAGCTATGACCCGGGGCGAGCCGACGAGAACCGCCTCGACTTGCCTGGCTCCGACTACCTGAAGGGCATGGGCCGCGTTCCGGGCTCGGTGCTGGTCGGCGTGCGCGCGGGCGTGACGCTGTTCAACGCGGCGGAACTGAGCGTCACGATCGACTCGCCCGTGACCCACACGTCGCGCGGCGTGTCGGGGCACATGGATCTCGCGGTGCCGGTGTTCAAGACCGCGCAGCACGAGATCATCGTGACGGGCACCGTGCATGCGGGCTCGGGGCGCTATACGCAGACGTTCTACGGCGTGACCGATGCGCAGTCGATGACGAGCCGGTTCCGGCCGTATTCGACGCGCGGCGGGATCGACAGCGCGTCGATGGCGCTCGCGTGGAACTGGACGCTGTCGCAGCACTGGTCGGTGCTCGCGACCGGCGGCGTGACGCGGCTGCTCGGCCGCTACGGCGACAGCCCGATCGTCCAGTCGCGCAGCAACTACTACGCCATCGCGGGCGCGACCTACAAGTTCTGAGCGAATCGTCGCGGCACGCATCGTGTGGCGCAGCCGGCCTGCTCGTGCCGTCACGCCGCGCGGCGTGCGGTAACATGCAGGCGGCTTCGGCGGCAGGCCGAACCCGCGGCTGCGGGCACGCGGAATCGGCGTGGCCCGGGCGCGCGGACCGAACATGCATGCCACGCCCGGTCGGCCGGGAACGCCGTACAGGTTCCGCCGGGCGCAACAGGGAGAATCCGATGAAGAAGACGATCGCGATGGTGATGGCGCTGGTTGCGGGCGCAACGTTTGCGGGATGCACGGACATGAAAACGAAGAATGCGACCGCGGGCGGCATGGTGATGAATGGCGAGCCGGCACGTACTTCGCAGGCCTGCAAGGCGGACGCGGGGCCGGACGACGCGCTGGTCGGCAAGACCGAGGCCGATGCGGCGGCGCAGCTGGACGGCTGCCTGTGGCGCGTGCTCGAGCGCGACGGCACGTCGTTGCCGGGCACGATGGATTACCGGCAGGAACGCCGCAATCTCGGTATTCGCGACGGCAAGGTGATCTGGGTGCGGCGCGGGTGAGCGGTGTGGCCGGTGGCGGCGTGCGTGCGGGTACGCGAGCGCGTGCCGTCGACGTCGCGCTATCCGAACCGGGTGGACGACATGACCGCGCCCGAGCTGCCGCCGACCGTGGCGCAATGATCGCCGCGCGACGCGTGCGACCGGCGGTGCGCTACTTCGAGATGTACCACAGCGCATCCGCGCTGGCGCGCGACGGCTGAGGCTGAGCGGCTGCAGCCGGCACCTGGGCCGGCGCGGGCGGCGGCGTGTTCGACGTGATCGCGGTCGGCAGCGTGGCCGGAACGTTCGCGGTCGACGGCGAGGCCGCCGCGGTTCCCGACGTCGAAGGCGTATTCACGTACCACAGCGCATCGGCCGACGCCGTGCGTTTTGCCGCGGTCGCGGTCGCAGCCGCCGGATTGGCCGCCGTATTCGTCGCCGCATTTGCCGCCGTATTCGCCGACTTTTTCGACCCGGCGGCCGCAGCTGCACCCCCCGTCCCTGCCTGCGCCGTCATCCCGGCGCCATTGCCCGCGCTACGCTGCGCGCGCGCCTCGAACGGCCCGAGCTGGAAGATTAACGTTTGCGCGGGACGCGTCAGGACGGCATACGGAAACTGCAGCTCCCACGACATCAGTACGCGCCCGGACGACGTCTCGGTGAAGATCGCCGGCACGTGCTTCATGTCGCTGAACTGCACGTAGATCCGCGCGCCGTCGTCGAAGACCTGGGTCGGCTTCGCCTGGTCCGCCCCCGTGACCGTCCATCCGAAGTTGTACGAGCCGGCCGGGCCGGCGGGGCCGCCTTGCGGCGGCGGAGGCGGCGGAGCCGACGAAATCGTGCGCGGACGCGTGACCTGCGGCGGGGCGGACACGCTCAGGCTCGCGAACGGGTTGTACGCCTGGGCCTGTTGCGGCGGCGTAAAGGATGGGGGAAGGATGGGCATGGGAGTATCCGGCGAATCCGGCATGGTCCGGATTGCATCATAGACCTTGCGCGCATACGCGAGGCGCTTGTCGGGCGAGGCGGAGTTGTACGCGCCGATCGCGTTCCAGTTGGCGCCGAGCTGGCGAATGTTCTGCGACAGGATCCACGCGCCGACATACGCGTTCGTGCAGGCATCGAACAGGCTCTCACGCGTGATGCCTTCGCGCGCGAGCGTCGGCAGCCAGGTGCTGTTGATCTGCATCAGGCCGATGTCGACCGTGCCGTTCGTGTTGGTGTTGACGGCGTTCGGATTCATGCCCGACTCGACCTGCGCGATGCCGCGCATCAGGCTGACGCTCACGTGCTGGAACGCGGCCGCGTCGTCGAGGCAATCGGCCCGCGCGACGCCGGTGAGCGCGCACGACAGCGCAATCGTCGCGGCGATTTTCGGCGTTGCTCGGCTGATCGAACGGGTTGTCTGACGCGGCATGGCAGGATGGGGCGGAATCCGGCCGCCCGGTGCAAGGAAATTACGCAGACGCGAAGTGTGCCATAGCGCGCACGCAAATGGCTCACGTCAAACTTTCCTTTGCATTTGCCCCAAGCATTCACCACGCATTTTTATCGTGTCCGATCACGCGATTCGGCGAAGTATTATCGGTAAAAATGGCCGGATTTTCGCGCGAATACCCGCGTCGTGGCGCTGCCGGAATACTGACGCGTCGCGTCATTTACTTGCGGAAATCGGTGCTGAATCGAACCGGATGGAAATCGCGCTGAAGTCGCTATCCGAGATGAAAAGGGAGCGCGACTCAAAAACAACGGCGGCCGCAGCCGCCATATCGGTGTATCGGTGAATGCGGATTCGACCGGCCGCGCGGCGCGCAGCCGGCCGTCTCGCATCAGAAGCGGTGACGCAGGCCGAGGTTGACCATCGTCTGCGAGCTCGTGCCCGCATAGCCGTACGAACCGATCGACGCCTGCGCGGCCATCGAGCCGCCGTTGCCGTCGCCGGTCCGGCCGCTCGCGTGCTGGTACGCGGCGGTCAGGTAGACGTCGGTGCGCTTCGACAGGTTGTAGTCCGCGCCGGCCGATACCTGGTGATAGGTGGCCGACGTGTCGCCGCCCGAGCGCGTATAGCTGTAGCCGACGCCGACCAGCAGCGCGTTGGTCGCCTGGTAGTTCACGAAGCCTTGCCCCGTGTTGTAGTGCTCGTTCGAGCCGAACACCGAGCTGCCATCGCGGCGGTACTGCGCGTTGCTGTAGCCGAGGCCGACCGTGAACGGGCCGGCGACGTACTGGCCCGCGATGCGCGCGATGCCGATCGAATGCGCGCTCGCGTAGCCGCTGTTGATCGGGCCGTCGAACGTGCCGTCCGACGAGCTGGTCCAGCCGGTGCGCTGCGCGTTCGACGCGGGGCTGTTGGTCGTGTGGAAGTAGCCGCCCGCGACGCTGAACGGCCCGTTGTTGTACGACACGGCGGCCGAATACGAATTCGCGGCGCCGGTGCTGCCGGCGATGCCGCCGAACGAATACATCGCCGAGAACTGCAGGCCCGAATAGACGGCCGACGTGTACTTCACCGCGTTGTCGACGCGGAAGCTGTTGTCGTAGTTGTCGACGTCGCCCGGCGTCGCGAACACGCTGCCCAGATAGTTGTCGGCGGTGATGCCTTGCACGAGATCGACGAGCGGATCGTACTGGCGGCCGAACGTGAGCGTGCCGTAACGGTCGCTCGTCAGGCCGACGAACGCCTGCCTGCCGAACATGCGGCCGCCCTGGCCCATCCGGCCGTTGCTCGGGTCGAAGCCGTTCTCGAGCTGGAACAGCGCCTTCAGCCCGCCGCCGAGATCCTCGGTGCCTTTCACGCCCCAGCGGCTGCCGGCCAGGTTGCCCGCGCTGCTGTTGCCGAGCATCCACGCGTTGTCCTTGCCCTGAGCATGGTTCACGTAGGTGATCGACGTGTCGATCACGCCATACAGCGTGACGCTCGACTGCGCGTGCGCGACGGGTATCGCCGCGAATGACGCGATGGAAATCAGCGAGAGGGTCGTGCGTTTCATTGTCATCTCCTTGCGCATTGGCTTGTGTGCGTGATCCGGAACGGCAGGAGACTACCGAGCCCGATTAAAACGGCAAAAATGAAATTCTCTTTTGTGGTCTGACGCAGACAGGGATGTCCTCCGATTTCCGCGATCGAGGGATTTGAATTGTTGAAAATTACGTATCAATCGATTGGCATTTCGCGATTTGGCCATTGCGGCTTGCATATCTCGCGATAATTTCGGCCAATTCAGCGAGGAATCGGGAGGGCCGGGATATTGTTATCGATCCGTCAAATAATTATTGAATGAATCGATTTGGCCGAGGGGTAGTGAATGTGTTAATTACGCGGCGCGCGCGGCCGGCGACGGCCTCACGATTGGGTGACCGATTCGTCATCATGGGCGCTGCGCGTGTGGAACGTCGTGCGCGTGTCACGCCGGCGTGACCGACGGCGTCGCGCTGCCCGCCGCAGCGCAGCCACCCCCGCGCACCGAAACGCCGGTCGCCGGTCTGGTTTTGTATATAATAATCATTCTCATTTACAAAATCGTTGACGCCTGCGCCTCCCGGAACCCGGCCATGTCTGCTGACAAGCTGTCTCTCCATCGAGAAATCGACGCCCTCTACACCGGCCACCACGCGTGGCTGCGCGGCTGGTTGAGCCGGAAGCTCGGTTGCGCGCACCGCGCGGCCGATCTCGCGCACGACACGTTCATGCGCCTGCTTGCGCGCGACGAGCCGATCGGCGCCGACGAGCCGCGCGCGTTCCTGACGACGGTCGCGCAGCGTGTGCTGAGCAACCACTGGCGGCGCGAGCAGATTGAGCGCGCGTATCTCGATGCGCTCGCGTTGCGCCCCGAAGCGCATGCGCCATCGCCGGAGGAGCGGGCCGTCGTGCTCGAGACGCTGCTCGAAATCGACCGGCTGCTCGACGGGCTGCCGCTCGCCGCGAAGCGGGCGTTCCTGCTCGCGCAGCTCGACGGGCTCACGCAGGCCGAGATCGCGCGCGAACTCGGCGTGTCGCTGGCGACGGTGAAACGCTATCTCGTGAAGGCCGGCACACAGTGCTTCTTCGCGATGGCGGCCTGACCGATGGCCGCCCCGGGAGCGAAGGCGGTGCCGCCGCAGGTGGCGCGGCGCGCGGTGGAATGGTGGGTCGACCGGCAGGCCGGCCCCACCGACGAAGCGTTCGATGCCGCGCTCGCGCGCTGGCGCGCCGAGGATCCGGCGCACGACGCGGCATGGCGTCATATCGAAACGATGCAGCGCCGGTTCGGCGGGCTGGCGGCCGGGCTCGACCCGCAGGCCGCGCAGGCGGCGCTGCTGCCGCCGCGTGCGGGCCGCCGCCGCGCGGCCGTGAAGGCGCTGGCCGTGCTGCTGTTCGCGGGCGGTGCCGCATGGATGGCCGAACCCGCGCGGCGCGCGGCGATCTGGCCGGCGGACCTGCGCACGGCGGTCGGCGAGCGGCGCACGGTGACGCTCGCGGATCGCACGGTCGTCGTCCTCGATACCGACACGGCGCTCGACGTGCGCTTCGACGATGCGACGCGCGGCCTGCGCCTGTTGCGCGGCACGATCATGGTGACGAGCGGCCACGACGATCGCGTGCCCGCGCGGCCGCTGGTCGTCGCGACGGCACAGGGTGAGCTGCGGCCGCTCGGCACGCGCTTCGCGGTGCGGCAGCGCGACGGCGCGACCCGCGTCGAGGTGTTCGCCGGTGCGGTGCGCGTGCAGCCCGACGATGCGACGGCCGACGCACGCGTGATCGCGGCCGGAGAGGGCGCGGATTTCACGCGCGACACGATCGACGCGCCGGCGCCGCTCGATGCGTATGCGTCCGCGTGGACGGGCGGCATGCTCGTCGCGTCGCGCATGCGGCTGGCCGACCTCGTCGCCGAGCTCGACCGCTATCGCCGCGGCAGCCTGCGCTGCGATGCGGCCGTGGCCGACCTGCGCGTGTCGGGCACCTATCCGCTCGACGATCCCGCGCGCGTGCTCGACACGCTGAAGGCGACGCTGCCGATCGACGTTCACTACCTGACGCGCTACTGGGCGACGGTCGTACCGGCCCGTTCGTGAGCCCGTCGAAAAAATTTTCCGCTGACCTGAGCTGTTTCTCGATGTTCGCGTGACATGGGTAATGAAAGCAGCACTGGCCCATCGTCCACCGACCTCCCGATCATGGTTTCCATCCGTCTCACGTATCGGCGCCGTCCGGCGCCTGCCCGACCTCTGCCGCGCGCGTCGCGCCCGGCCGCATCCGCCGCACCTGCCGCGCCGGGTCGCCTCGCGCGCCGGCTGGCCGGCGCCGTCCTGGTGTCGGCGCTGCTGCCGCTGCCCGCGCTGGCCGACACCGACACCGATGCGGCGCCGTCCGCGCAGCGCGCGGCACGCCGTGCGTTCGACATTCCGGCCGGCCCGCTCGAAGCGGCGCTGAACCGGTTCGGCCGCGACGCGGGCATCCTGCTCGCGTTTCCGGCGGAGCTGACCGCCGGCCTGACGAGCGGCGGCGTGCAGGGGCGCTTCGACGTCGACGGCGCGCTCGACCGCCTGCTCGCGGGCACGGGGCTCGTCGCGTTGCGGCAATCGGGCGGCGGCTACACGCTCAAGCGCGCGGACGGTTCGGTCGCACGGCCCGCGGCGGCCGGCGTCGCGGCGGGCGCCGAGTTGCCCGCGATCAACGTGCGCACCAGTGCGCTGCGCGCCGAAAGCTATCGCGCGCCGAAGGAAGCGGGCGTGCTCCGTTCCGAGATCCCGCTGCTCGACACCGCGCAGGCCGTCAACATCGTGCCCGCGCAGGTGCTGCGCGACCAGCGCCCGCGCAACCTGGACGACGCGCTCGGCAACGTCAGCGGCATCACGCAGGGCAACACGCTCGCGGGCACGCAGGACACGATCATGAAGCGCGGCTTCGGCGGCAACCGCGACGGCTCGATCATGCAGAACGGGATGCCGCTCGTGCAGGGGCGTGCGTTCAACGCGGCGGTCGACAGCGTCGAGGTGCTGAAGGGGCCGACGTCGCTGCTGTACGGGCTGATGGACCCGGGCGGCGTGGTCAACGTCGTCACCAATCAGCCGCAGCTCAAGCGCTACAACGCGATCTCGCTCGGCGCGTCGACGTTCGGGCACGGCAAGAACGGCGGCAGCGCGACCTTCGATTCGACCGGGCCGGTCGGCGATTCACGGCTCGCGTACCGGCTGATCGTCGACCAGTCGAACGAGCAGTACTGGCGCAACTTCGGCGAATACCGGCAGACCTTCGTCGCGCCGTCGCTCGCGTGGTATGGCCGCGATACGCAGGTTGCGGTGTCCTACCAGTACCGAAAATTCCATACGCCGTTCGATCGCGGCACCGCGCTCGACCCGCGCACCAACGCGCCGCTCGACATTCCCGCGCGGCGGCGCATCGACGAGCCGTTCAACAACATGGACGGCGAATCGCACCTCGCGCAGGTGAGCGTCGATCACCAGTTCAACGCGGACTGGAGCGCGCATTTCGGCTACAGCTACAACCGCGAGACCTACGACGCGAACCAGTTGCGCACGACCGGTGTCGATCCGGTGAAGGGCACGATGACGCGCAGCAACGACGCGACGCACGGCTCGCTCAGCACCGACAGCTACGGGATCGGCTACGTGAACGGCAAGCTGATGCTGGGCGGGATGCAGCACGACGTGCAGGTCGGCTTCGATACCGAATACCGCCGCATCTACCGCAAGGACATGCTGCGGCAGGCCGTGAAGACGCCGTTCAACTATCTCAACCCCGTCTACGGGCTGCTGCCGCCGTCGAGCACGGTGTCGGCGAGCGACAGCGACCAGACCGACACGCTGCACGATGCGTCCGCGTTCGTGCAGGACACGATCCACCTGACCGACAAGTGGATCGTGTCGGGCGGGTTGCGCTACATCACGTACAACCAGGTCGCCGGGCGCGGCCGGCCGTTCGTCGCGAACACCGATCTCAGCGGCTCGAAGTGGTTGCCGCGCGCGGGCGTCGTCTACAAGTGGACCGACACGTTCTCGCTGTACGGCAGCTACTCGCAATCGCTGAAGCCGTCGTCGTCGATCGCGCCGATGACGGGCTACATCATCGACGGCGCGACGCCGCCCGAGGAAGCGACCGCGTGGGAAGTGGGCGGCAAGCTCGACCTGCCGGGCGGGATGACGGGCACGCTCGCGCTCTTCAACATCGACAAGAAGAACGTGCTCGTGTCGCAGTACAACGACGCGACCAAGCTGACCGACTGGCGCACGTCGGGCAAGGCGCGCTCGCGCGGGATCGAGCTCGACGTGTCGGGCAAGCTCGGCGAGCGCGTGAACGTGATCGCGAGCTACGCGTACATCGACGCGAAGACGACCGAGGATCCGCTGTACGCGGGCAACCAGCTGTGGAACGTCGCGCGCCACACCGCGTCGCTCGCGGCCGTCTACGACTTCGGCACGGTGGCCGGCGGCGACGACCTGCGCATCGGCGCGGACCTGCGCTACGTCGGCGCGCGGCCCGGCGATTCGGCGAACAGTTTCTCGCTGCCGTCGTACGTGCTCGCCGATGCGTTCGCCACGTACGACACGCGGATCGGCAAGCAGAAGCTGTCGTTCCAGCTCAACGTGAAGAACCTCTTCAATCGCACGTACTACCCGTCGAGCGCAAACCGTTACTTCGTCGCGATCGGCGATGCGCGACAGGTGTCGCTGCTCACCACGCTGCAGTTCTGACCACGCAATCGCCGCGCGGCCGTCATGGCGGCGCGCGGCTTCGGAGAAGATCCAGATGAACCGGAACATGAAGACCGGCGCCGTGCGCGCCGTGGCCGCGAGTGCGCGGCGCCGCGCATTGCGCACGATCGCGGGCTCGGTGCTCGCGATCGGCGCGGGCCTGGGCCTCGGCGCGGGGGTGGCCGCCCCCGCGTGGGCGGCCGATGCGCCGCAGGCCGTCACGCGCGTCGCGATGCTCGTGCAGTTGCGCGGGCCGAACCTGAAGGTTGACGAACGCATCAGCCAGCATCTCGGCGAACGCGGCTACGCGGTGCGGCTGATCGACGAGTCGTCGACGCCCGATGCGGCGCGCGATGCCGACCTGGTCGTGATTTCGTCGACGGTGTCGTCGAAGAACGTGCGGCCGGGCTGGCGCACGCTCGACAAGCCGCTCGTGACCTGGGAAAACGACCTGCTCGACGATCTCGCGATGACGGGCAAGCGTCACGACGTCGACTTCGGCGAAACGGGCAAGGAGCGCTACCTGTGGCTCGTCAATGCACCGCACCCGATCTCGGCCGGGCTGCCGGCCGGCACGACGAACGTGTACGGCAAGCAGGCGCCGATGAGCTGGGGCAAGCCGGGGCTCGGCGCGATCACGATCGCGACCGTGTATGGCCAGCCCGACAAGGCCGCGATCTTCGCGTACGAGAAGGGCGCGACGATGGACTACGAAGCGCTCGCGCCCGCGCGCCGCGTGATGTTCTTCCTCGACAACGACACGTTCGTGAACCTGTCGCCGGCCGGTGTCGCGCTGTTCGACGCGGCCGTCGACTGGGCGGCCGGGCGGCGCTGATCGTCAACGTCGGCGCTACGCCGGCTGCCGCGCCGCCGCCTCGATCAGTTGCGCGAGCATTTGCGCCGGCTCCGACATCGCGCGCCGCGCGCGATGCACGAGCCCGATGTCGCGGTGGAACGTGTGATGCCCGAGGTCGATCGCGCGCACGCCGGCCGGCCAGCGGCGATACACGGCGGTCTGCGGGACGAGCGCGACGCCGACGCCGTTCTCGACCAGCTTGACGATCGCGTCGAGCTCGTCGAGCTCACATGTGTCGCGCACCGCGACATGCATTTTCCGCAGGAAACGGTCGACCTGGCGGCCGCCGAACGACGCGCGGTCGTAGCGCACGAACGGCTCGCGCGCGAGCAGCTCGGCCCAGTCCTTGCCCTTCACGCCGCGCGGCACGATCAGCCGGAACGGCTCCTGCACGAGGGTCGTCCAGTGCAGGTCGCTCTGCAGCGAAAACGGCGGCCGGATGATCGCGGCCATGTCGAGCTCGCCCGCATCGACCCGGTTGACCAGCTCGATCGACAGGCCCGGTATCACGCGCGTCCGGCACGCGGGATGCCGGCGATGGAAATCGGCGAGCGCGGCCGGCAGCAGCGCGCTCTGTACCGATGCGATCGCGCCGATCGTCACGCGCACGGCGGCGGGCGACCCGGGCGACGTCGAGCTCAGGTTCTCGTACAGGCCGATCAGCGCTTGCGCCTGGTCGAGCACGTGATGACCCATCTCGTTGAGCCGCGCCGAGCGGCCTTGCCGGTCGAACAGCGCGAAGCCGAGTTCGGCTTCGAGCCGCTGCATCTGCGCGCTCACAGCCGCCTGCGTGAGCCCGATACGATTGCCGGCCGCGGCGAACGTGCCTTCCCGGGCGACGGCGACGAGGGTTTTCAGTTCGCGGATCATTGATCAATTCTGTTTGTGAATGACGCAACTATATATTGATTTAATTTCTGCTTGACCTTGACTACCATGGTGCCGTCCTCGCGCCACGCGAGCGTTCCTTCACGAGGCCACCATGAGTCTTTCCCCGTTTCACCTGGCGATTCCCGTCTACGACCTGCCGGCCGCGCGCGATTTCTACGGCCGTGTGTTCGGGCTGGCAGAAGGGCGCTCGAGCGCGCAGTGGGTCGACTTCGACTTCTACGGGCATCAGCTCGTGATCCATGAGCATCCGAAGACCGCGTCGCAGGAAGGCGCGCATACGAACGCGGTGGATGGTCACGACGTGCCGGTGCCGCATTTCGGGATCGTGCTCGACTGGCCGAGCTGGGAGGCGCTGGCCGAGCGGCTGAAGTCGTTCGGCGTGACCTTCGTGATCGAGCCGTATGTGCGATTCCAGGGGCAGGTCGGCGAACAGGCGACGATGTTCCTGTTCGACCCGTGCGGCAATGCGCTCGAATTCAAGGCGTTCCGCGATATCGGCCAGCTGTTCGCGAAGTGACCGGCGGCGCGGTCAGCGCCGATCGACATTGGGTGCGAGAATGCGGCCTCCGGCCCGGTTGCGCGCTTGCGCACCGGCCGGCGCCGTGCCGCACGGCATCCGTCCGTGCGAGCCGTTCTCCAAGGAACCCGTATGGACAGTCACATCGCTCCGGTGGAGCTGAAGAAAGCCTACCGTCTCCTTAACCACGGCCCGACCGTGCTCGTGTCGGCCCGCCACGATGGCGTCGACAACGTGATGGCCGCCGCGTGGGCATGCGCGCTGGATTTCCTGCCGCCGAAGCTGACGGTCGTGCTGGACAAGACCGCGAAGACGCGCGAGCTCGTCGAGCGCAGCGGCACGTTCGTGATCCAGGTGCCGACGGCCGCTCAGCTGCGGCTCACGCATGCGGTCGGCAGCCACAGTCTCGCGGAGCGTCCCGACAAGCTGCGCGAAGCGGGCGTCACGCTGTTCGATGTCGAAGGGCACGACCTGCCGCTCGTCGCCGGCTGTTCGGGCTGGCTCGCGTGCAGGCTGATTCCGGAGCCGCACAACCAGCAGACCTACGACCTGTTCATCGGCGAGGTGGTCGCGGCGTGGTCCGACACGCGCGTGTTTCGCGACGGCCACTGGTATTTCGAATCGGCCGATCCGGCGCTGCGCAGCCTGCACTACATCGCGGGCGGCAATTTCTATGCGATCGGCGAATCGCTGCACGTCGATCCGGACGCGAAGTAAGCACCGCTCCGGGCGCGCGGTTCACGCGCGCTTGTTCAATGCCGCCAGCATGGTGTCGGCGAACGCCTGCGCGACGCGCGGCAGCGTGCGGCCGCGCTTCGTGACGAGCGCGATCGGCCGCACGAACGCCGGGTCGTCGATCGGCTTCGCGACCAGCTCGGGCTCGGCGCGCACCTCGCGCGCGGTCGCCGGCAGGATCGTCACGCCGAGCCCGCCGCGCACCATCGCGACGGCCGTCATCATGTAGGTCGGCTCGCACGCGATGGCGGGCGTGCAGCCGGCCGCGTCCAGCGCGGCATCGACGACGCTGCGCACGCTCGTGCCTCGTGCGGTGAGCACGAGCGGCACGGCGGCGACGTCCGCCGTGGTCAAGCGGCGTTTGCGCGCGAGCGGATGATCCTTCGGGCACACGGCGACGAGCCGGTCGGCGCCCGCATACAGCACCTCCAGCGACGCATCGAAGGTATCGCCGCCCGTCAAGCCGAGATCGGCTTCCTCGTTTCGCACGAGCGCGGTGACGAGGCTCGCGACGCCGTCGCGGATCTCGAAGCCCGCAAGCGGCACCTCGCGCCGGAACGACTGGATCAGCTCGGGCAGCACGCTGGACGCGAAGGTCGGCAGGCACGCGAGCCGCACCGTGCCGCTCGTGCCTTCGCCGAGCGCACGCGCGTCGCGCAGCACGCGCTCCATGTCGTCGAGCGAGCGTTGCAGCAGCGGCAGCAGCTCGCGCCCGGTCTGCGTGAGCGCGACGCTGCGGCTGTTGCGGTCAAACAGGCGCGCGCCGACGATCTCCTCGAGCCGACGGATCTGCACGGTCAGCGCCGGCTGCGACAGGTGCAGGCGCGCGGCCGCACGCGTGAAGTTGCCGGCCTGCGCGACGGTGACGAACGCGCGAATGTCGCGAAGATTCAGATCCATAACGGTTCGTGATTGCTGCGATCAAATCATTTCAATTGTGCTATCGCTGCGCCGACCTTACGCTCGTCTCCAACAAAAGACAAGGTAGGAGACACGGATGCTGCCGTTACTCGGGCTGGGCACGATCGTCGTGCTGCTGGCCGCGATTCTGTCGAAGCGGATGTCGCCGCTGGTCGCGCTGATCATCGTGCCGATCGTCGCGTCGCTGATCGGCGGCTTCGGGCTGCACACCAGCAAGTTCGTCATCGACGGGCTGAAGGGGCTCGCGCCCGTCGTCGGGATGTTCGTGTTCGCGATCCTCTATTTCGGGACGATCACCGACGCCGGCACGCTCGACCCGATCATCGACCGCATCCTGCGCGCGGTCGGCACGCGGCCGACGCGCATCGTGATGGGGACGACGCTGCTCGCGCTGCTGATCCACCTCGACGGCTCGGGCGCCGTCTGCTTTCTCGTGACGATTCCGGCCGTGCTGCCGCTGTACGACCGGCTGAAGATGGACCGGCGCGTGCTGGCCGCCGCGGTGTCGATGGCCGCGGGCATCAACTTCCTGCCGTGGACGGGGCCGATGATCCGCGCGTCGGCGTCGCTGCACCTGCCGGTGTCGGCGCTGTTCAATCCGCTGATCCCGGTGCAGGCGATCGGCCTCGTGTTCGTGTTCGGCGTCGCGTACTGGCTCGGGCGGCGCGAGGAGAAGCGCCTCGGCCTGTCGCGCGACGACGCGTCGATTCCGCTGCCGAAGCGCGAGCTGACGGCCGACGAGCAGGCGCTGCGCCGGCCGCACCTGTTCTGGTTCAACCTCGTGCTGACGCTCGTCGTGCTCGGCACGATGGTCGTGATGGGCGAGAAGATTCCGCCCGCGATCATGTTCATGGTCGGGCTGTGTATCGCGTTGATGGTGAACTACCCGGACGTCGACATGCAGAGAAAGCGCATCGACGCGCATGCGCGCGCCGCGCTGATGATGGCCGGCATCCTGCTCGCGGCCGGTGTGTTCACGGGGATCATGCAGGGCAGCGGGATGCTGAAGGCGATGGCGCAGGCGGCGGTCGGCTTCGTGCCGCCGTCGATGGCGGGCCACATCCCGGTGGTGCTCGGCCTCGCGTCGATGCCGCTCAGCATGCTGTTCGATCCAGATTCGTTCTACTTCGGCGTGCTGCCCGTGATCGCGGAGGTGGCCGGCCAGCTTGGCGTGCCGGCCGTGCAGGTCGGGCAGGCTGCGTTGCTCGGCCAGATGACGACCGGGTTCCCGGTCAGCCCGCTGACGCCCGCGACCTTCCTCGTCGTCGGCCTGTGCGGCATCGAGCTGGCCGAGCACCAGAAATTCACGTTTCCGCTGCTGTTCGGCGCCTCGATCGTGATGACGATCGCGTGCGTCGCGCTGGGCATCTTTTGATCTTTCCCGGCGGCGACCGCCGCCGGACGACGGTACGGACATGACAGCAAAGCAACCTGAACGGCTCGTGCGCATCGGCGCGGGCGCCGGCTACTCGGGCGACCGGATCGAGCCCGCGGTCGAACTGGCCGAACACGGGCAGCTCGACTATCTCGTCTTCGAATGCCTGGCCGAGCGCACGATCGCGATCGCGCAGCAGGCGCGGCGCCAGGACACGGCACTCGGCTACGACCCGCTGCTCGACGCGCGGATGCAGGCGGTGCTGCCGGTCGCCGTGCCGAAGGGCGTGCGCATCGTGTCGAACATGGGCGCGGCGAATCCGCGTGCGGCCGCGCGGCGTACCGCGCAGATCGCGCAATCGCTGGGTTTCACGAAGCTGAAGGTCGCGGCGGTCGAGGGCGACGACGTGCTCGACGTCGTGCTGCGCGGCGCATTCCGCTTCGAGGAATCGGGTGACGACGTCGCCGTGTATCGCGACCGCATCGTGTCCGCGAACGCGTACCTCGGCGCCGCGCCGATCGTCGATGCGCTCGCGGCCGGCGCGGACGTCGTGCTGACCGGGCGCGTCGCCGA
This sequence comes from Burkholderia sp. AU27893, assembly GCF_002223205.1. Classification (NCBI taxonomy): domain Bacteria; kingdom Pseudomonadati; phylum Pseudomonadota; class Betaproteobacteria; order Burkholderiales; family Burkholderiaceae; genus Burkholderia; species Burkholderia sp. AU27893. The sequence continues at coordinate 1,689,378 of NZ_NKFD01000001.1, forward strand.
TCCGTCGCTGTTCGCCGCACCGCTGATCCACGCATTCGGCTGGCGGATGGATGACTGGGACACGCTTGGCGCCGCGACGGTCGTCGGCCACCTGCTCGAATGCGCGGGGCAGGTGACCGGCGGCTATTTCGCCGATCCCGGCTACAAGGACGTGCCGAACCTCGCGCGGCTCGGGTTTCCGATCGGCGAAGTGGCGGCGGACGGCACGGTCGTGATCACCAAGGTGCCGCACGCGGGCGGCCGCGTGAGCGCGGCGACCTGCAAGGAACAGCTGCTCTACGAGATTCACGACCCGGCGCGCTATCTGCAGCCCGATGTCGTCGCGGATTTCACGCAGGTCGCCGTCGCCGAGGAGGCGACCGATCGCGTGCGCGTGACGGGCGGGCGCGGCACCGCGCGGCCCGATACGCTGAAGGTATCGGTGGCGTACGTCGACGGCTGGATCGGTGAAGGGCAGATGTCGTACGGCGGCCCGGGTGCGCTCGAACGCGCACGTCTCGCGCTCGAGATCGTCCGCGAGCGGTTGGCGATGACCGGTGTCGCCGCGACCGAGCTGCGCTTCGACCTGATCGGTGTCGATTCGCTGTATGGCGACGCGACGCCGGCCGTGCGCGGCGAGCCGGCCGAGGTGCGCGTGCGGGTGGCCGGCCGTGCGGCGAGCGCCGCCGAAGCCGCGCGCATCGGCAACGAAGTCGAGACGCTCTATACGAACGGGCCGGCCGGCGGCGGCGGCGCGTTCAAGTCGACGCGCGAGGTGATCGCGGTGCAGTCGGTGCTGCTGCGGCGCGCGGCCGTGACGCCGTCGTTTTCATTCGTGGAGGCATGATGCAACTGCGTGAACTCGCGCATGCGCGCACCGGCGACAAGGGCAATACGCTGAACGTGTCGGTGATCTGCCACGATCCGCGTCATTACGATCACCTGCGCATGCATCTGGATGCCGACGCCGTGAAGGCGTGGCTCGCGGGCATCGTGCACGGCGACGTCGTGCGTTACGAACTGCCGGCGCTCGGCGCATTCAATTTCGTGCTGCGCGATGCGCTCGGCGGCGGCGTCACGCGCTCGCTCGCGCTCGACGCGCACGGCAAGTCGGTCAGTTCCGCGCTGCTGGCGATCGAGGTGCCCGCCCCGGCGTGACGGAGGTCGCCGCCGGGGGCGGGCCAGCGCTTACGGAATCAGCAGTTCGCGCAGGCCGTTGGCGTGCTCGATGCGTTCGCCGCCGATGTGCAGGCGCTGATCGCGGCGATAGTCGTAGACCGCGCGCGACGCGGCGAGCTGGTCGAAATCGAGTTCGACCGCGTGACGCGATTCGGTATTGCCGGCTTCGAAGATCAGGTTGCCGAACGGATCGGCCGCAAGGCTGCCGCCCGCGAACACGACGTCGTGCGCGCTGCCGCCGACGCGATTGGCGACCACCGCGAACACCTGGTTCTCCATCGCCCGCGCCGTGGCCGACGTGCGGTGGACGGGGCGGTACGGCTCCATGTTGCCGTCGGTGATGAGGATCAGCTCCGCGCCGAGCGCGGCGAGCGCGCGGCCGGTTTCGGGGAATTCGTTGTCGTAGCAGATCAGCAGGCCGATCCGCACGCCGCGCCATTCGATCGTCGCGAAACGGTCGCCGGGCAGCACGACGCCGCGCTCGCTCACCCACAGATGCGTCTTGCGATAGCGCAGCGCGATGCCGTCCGGCGTGACGAAGACGGTCGTGTTGTAGAAGCGGCCGCCGTCGTTCTCGATCAGCCCGACCACGACCGCCACATCGCGTGCGCGTGCGGCTGCGATGACGGCGCCGACGCTCGGGCCGTCGAGCGGCTCCGCGCATTCCGCGAGATTCGACGAATCGAGGAAGCCGGTGAGCTGCGCTTCCGGAAACATCACGATGTCGGTGCCCGGTGCGCAGGTGGCGATCGCGTCGAGCGTGCGTTGCAGGTTGTAGGGCGTGTCGCCGTCGCGACCGGCGAGCTGGACGATATCGAGCTTCAGTTTCATGGCGATGTCGGTATGCAGGGGCCCGTCGCCGGTGGCGCCGGAAGGGTGGGTAAGGAGGCCCCAGTATGCGCCGAAGCGGTGGATTTCCCATCCCGCCGGCGCGTTAACCCTTCGGGGGTATTGATCTGCGACGCCGCCGGTGCCGGCCCGCGATGCGCGTCAGATGCCGGTTTGCGCGTTCAGGAACAGCGAGAACAGCTCCGATTGCGAGTTGATCGCGAGCTTCCCGTAGATGTTGCGGCGATGGACCTTGACCGTTTCGGCGGAGATCGCCAGCTTGTTCGCGACTTCCTTGTTCGAGCGGCCGCTCAGGATCAGCCGGATCACGTCGAGTTCGCGCGCGGTGAGCGGCGTGCCGAGCCGCGCCATCGCGCGCTCGAAGCCGTCCTGCGCATGGCTGCCGGCCCGCGGCGGCACCGCGGCTTCGACGGCGGCCGGCTCGAACGCGAGCCGCTGCCGCATCAGCCCGGCCACCCACGGCCGGATCAGGTCGAGCAGCGCCACCTGCTCGGGGCTGAAGCGCCGCTTGCTGCCGAGCGACAGGCACAGCGTGCGCGCATCGCCGAGCACGACGTTGAACTGCACCTCGTCCTCGACGACGTTGTGCGTGAAATAGAGCGTGTAGTACTCGGTATCGCGGAAGCATTCGGGCGCGACGTCGGACAGCCGGAACAGGCCGCTCTTCGGCGCGTCGCGGTTCGCGATGTAGAACGGGTCGAGCTGGTACAGGCCCTGCACGTAGTCGCGGAACAGCGGGTCGGGGCCGCCGCCTTCGTACGGGCATTCGGCGAGCACCTGCGGGCGGCCGTCGCCGAACGTGAGCGCGACCCAGCTGTCGACCGCGACGTATTCCTCGATCAGCCGGATCAGCGCCAGCCAGAAGCCCGGCTGGTCGAGCGACTCGATGAGCCGTCCGACCGAGCGGTGCCATGCGACGTCCTGCAACGTGAGGTTCATGCGTGGGTCCATGTCGGGCAGGTGCGATGTGCGCTTGCGGTGCCGCGCCGTACGTGTACGCTACGGGCTCGCGGGCCGGTTCCCGCGCGCATCGAACGGAGCCTGGGTGAAGAACGAGATCGTAACGCCGGCCGGCGCGAATGGCGAGGCCGGATGCCGCCGCCGGTTCGCGGCGGCTGTCGCCGTGCCTGCTGCGATGGCATGCCTGGGCGCGATGGCCGTGCAAACGGCCGCCGCCATGCCGCCGGCGTCGTGCAATGAGCAACTGACCCGGTTGATCGTACCGGCACTGCGGCAGACCGGGATGAACCGGCGCGACATCCATGCCGACGTGGACGAGCGTGACGGCAACGTCTACCGCGTCAGGCTGTTCACGATGCCGGATCATCCGGGCACGCCGAATCGCGACGCGACGATCGGCTGGGTCACGCTCGATACGCAGGCGATGCGAGCGCTCGACGTCACGCGCGATCCCGACCGGCCGGACGTGCTGAAGATCGACCGGCGCGCGTTGTCGCGTTTCGTGTCGGCGTGCGATGCGCCGGCCGCACCTGCCACACCCGTGCGCGACGCCGTCGATTGCGATGCGCTGAACCGCCGCGCGCAGGCGCAGGGCGATTACGTGATGGGCAGCGACGCCGGGCGGGTCGTCACCGGCCACGGGCGCCTGCCGTTCTATTCCGCGCCGGACGACGCGTGCCGGATCGACGGGCGGTTCATCGTCGAGCACGATCACGTCGATGCGCGTGCCGACCATGGCCGGTTCACGTCGGTCGTCTACCTGAATCCGCGCACGCGCGGCATCGCCGAAGGGTGGGTGCCAACCGCGCGGCTGAAGCCGGACGGCACCGGCATCGCACCACGGCAACCGTGATCGGGTGGGCCCGCCACCATTCGCGACACTTCTTTTCGACCAGAACGAACCACGTCATGACAGTCCCGCACCGGAACACACGTCTGAAGCCGCTCGCGGCTTCGCTCGCTTCGCTCGCCGCGCTTGCGGTGCTCACTGCACTTTCCGCGCTGTCGCCCGTTCATGCGGCCGAGCCGGTCCAGCCCGATCGTCTGTTGAAGGCCTTCATCCACGACACATATGGCAAGTGGCGCGCCGACCGCAAGGGCTGGCAGGCGGACGGGGACGATCTTGTCTATGCGCCGTGCGGTTCGCTGCGCGTGGCAACGGCCGACGGCCCGCGCACGCTGCTCGCGATGTGCGGCGAGACCGAGGCGGCCGTGCAGAACGGGATGCCGGGGATGGATTCGGACGCGACGACCGGCACGATCGACCTGTATGTGCTGAAACCGGCGGCGGACGGCAAGACGCTCGAGCCGGTCATGAAGAAAACGGAGATCGCGTCGGGCGGCCGCGGCGAGCCGGGCACGGTGCGCATCGAGCGGCTCGGGCCGCACCTGTTCGGGTTCGTCATCGGCGAAAGCGACACGCGGCAAGGCTATACGCAACGCTTCCGCGCGATCTGGCTGCCGGTCGGCCATGCACTGGTGCTGGCGGCGGCACGCCTCGACGAGGCGCTCGACAACGCGGATTCGACCGAATGTGCGAACGCGCGGGCGCGCTGCGAGGAACGCCGCTTCGAAATCGCGCCGGACCTGACCGGCACCGGCGACGTCTATCCGCTGACGGTCACGGAAACCGGCACGCGCGGCAACCAGGCCATCCACGCGCGCTACACGGTGAAGTTCGACGCGGCGCGTGGCCGCTATGTCGTGCCGAAGGCCTTGCGCGAAGGGTACTGATCCTTCGCGCGCAGGAACGGGCGGCGTGGCGCCGCCCGCGCATCACACGTACAGATACCGCACGAGGTGGAAGAACACCGGCGCGGCGAAGCAGATCGAGTCGACCCGATCGAGCATCCCGCCGTGGCCCGCGATCATCGAGCCCCAGTCCTTGGTGCCGAGCGAGCGCTTGACGGCCGACAGCACGAGCCCGCCGACGAAGCCCGCGATCACGATCGCGAGCGAGATGCCGAATGCCGACCCGAAGCTGAACGGCGTCACGCGATACAGCGACGCACCGCACAGCGTGGCCAGCAGGCCGCCGCCGATGAACCCCTCGATCGTCTTCGACGGCGACAGCTGCGGCGCGATCTTGCGCGTGCCGAACAGCTTGCCGACCACGTACTGCAGCACGTCGCTGATCTGCACGACGAACAGGAAGAAGAACAGCAGCAGCGCGTTCTGCCCCGCGTAGTGCGGAATGTCGAGGATCAGCACGGCCGGCGCATGGCTCAACCCGTACACGCACACCATCAGCGCCCAGTTGATCTTCGCGTTGCGGCTCAGGAAGTCGCGCGTGTCCTGCGTGAGCGCCGACACGAGCGACATCGCGAAGAACAGGTGCACGGGCACGAAGATCGAATACATCCCGTACCAGTTGATCCCGAGCAGCAGGTATTGCACGGGGATCGCGACGAAGAACGCGATGAACAGCGTCGTATGGTCGCTCGGCGTGGTGGGCGTGAGCGTGATGAATTCGCGCAGCGTCAGGTAGGACAGCACCGCGAACACGAGATAGGTGATGTTGTTGCCGAGGCCGATCGCGATGGCCATGATCGCGATCATCGCCCACCACGCACGGATGCGCTGGTTCAGGTTGACGATGGTCGCGTTCGTGCCGCCGCTGCGCGCGCCGAGGATCGCGCCGATCACGGTCGCGACGACGAGCACGCCCGTGACGCCCGCGACCAGTTCCCAGAAAATGGTTCGCATGGTGGATATCCGGAAAAGGGAGAAGAGGGCGCCGCGTTCAGCCGGCCGGCCGCTGCGGCGGCGCGAGCGCGACGACCGCATCGCGCATGCGGGCGAGGAACGTCGGCTTGTCCTCGTCGGCGCCGCGCTGTTCGTTCGCACCGAAGTGCACCTTGCAGATCAGCGGCACCGGCCAGATCGCACCCTTCGGCATGATCCGCTGCAGGTTCTCGAGATAGACGGGCGCGAGCGCGACGTCCGGAAACTCGGTCGCGAGGTGGAACAGCCCGCTCTTGAACGGCTGCGGCAGGATCTCGGCGCCGCGCGTGCCTTCCGGGAAGATGATGATCGAGTGGCCCTGCTTGAGCGCGTCGCGCACCGGGTCCAGCGGGTCGCCGCCGGATTCGCGGTGGCGGTCGATCAGCACGACGTTCAGCAGCTTCTGCGCGATGTGGCGCTTCATGTCGCTGCTGTCCCAGTAGTCGCGCGCGGCGACCGGCCGCACGACCGCGCGCACGTTGCGCGGCAGCGCGGCGAGGATCGCGAGCGTGTCGATGTGGCTCGTGTGGTTCGAGAAGTAGATCTTCTGCGTCGGGGATGGCGGCGCCTGATGCCAGACCGGATACGCGCCGGCGACGAGCCGCACGATGGACAGCAGGAAATCGCGCTGCCAGACGTTGAGGATGTTCATCGGCGCTGCGCCTCCTGCGTGCCTGCATGGCCCGCTGCGCGTGAGCGGCGGGCGGGACCCCGGAATGCCGGCGCGGCAGGATGCGCGCCGGACGGCCCTTGTTTAAATTTTTTCAAATTCGTGGCTGCCTGTCGCAGGTCCGCGATAATCGGACGAGTCGCCGTCACACGCGGTTGCGTCGCGGCGAATGCGCCGGTCGGCGGCGTGATAATCGGCTGTTGCACGAGCGCCCGTTTGCAGTTCGAATGGATCTCGCTGCGATCGGGCCAGCGGATTATCGCGAGTTTCCGTCAAAAACGCCAGATTGGCGCCGCGCGTGCGGGCCGGGCGCGCGCTTGACGCATCGGGGCCGCTCGGCGACGATTAGGGCCGTCCATGGAAGGCCGTCCAAGGCCGTTTCGCCGCCCGGGGCATGGCGGCGGGAAATGTATCCGACTGTGCCGCGCAAATTAAAACGATGAGCCTCTACGCACTCAAACCCAAATTCCAGAACACGCTGCGCCCGTTCGCGAACGCGCTCGCCGAGCGCGGCGTGACGGCCAACCAGGTCACGCTGTTCGCGGCCGGCGGCTCGATCGTCGTCGGCGCGCTCGCCGGCCTCGGCGTGTTTGCCCGCGCGCTGTTCCTGCTGATCCCGCTGTGGCTGTTCGCGCGGATGGCGCTCAACGCGATCGACGGGATGCTCGCGCGCGAGCACGGCCAGAAGAGCACGCTCGGCGCCTACCTGAACGAGCTCGGCGACGTCGTGTCCGATGTCGCGCTGGTGCTGCCGTTTCTCGCGATTCCGGCGTTCGCTCCGGCAGACGTCTGGCTGTTCGCGCTGACGGCGGTGATCGTCGAATGCGCGGGGCTGATCGGTCCGCTGGTCGGCGTGAGCCGCCGCTACGACGGCCCGTTCGGCAAGAGCGACCGTGCGCTCGCGCTCGGCGCGTTCGCGTTGTGGATCGGGCTCGGCTTCCCGGTCGGTGGCGTCGCCGCCTGGCTGTGGCGCCTGCTGATCGTGCTGTCGATCGTGACCGTGGTGCGGCGCGTGCAGGCCGGCATCGCGGAAAAGGGCGGTTGAAAGGGCGGTTGAAACAGTCGTTAACGCAGTTGCGGTACCGGGCGCCGGAGGGCGGCGCACCAAGATTCGAATAACGAAACGAGAGAAAAACGCATGAGCGCACGCATGGCCCGCGAGGCCGACTTCATCACGCACGACGGCGAAACGCTGTTCTATCGTCACTGGCCCGCCACGGGCCCGCGCTGCCGCGGCGCCATCGTGCTGCTGCACCGCGGCCACGAACACTCGGCGCGCGTCGCGCATCTGGTCGACGAGCTCGACCTGCCCGATTTCGCATTTTTCGCGTGGGATGCGCGCGGCCACGGCCGCTCGCCCGGCGCGCGCGGCTACAGCCCGAGCGCGGCCGCGTCGGTGCGCGACCTGCAGACCTTCGTCGAACATATCCGCGACACGCACGGCATCGCGATCGAAGACATGGCGGTGGTCGGCCAGAGCGTCGGCGCGGTGCTCGCGGCCACCTGGGCGCACGATTATGCGCCGCCGATCCGCGCGCTCGTCGTCGCGTCGCCGGCGTTCCACATCAAGCTCTACGTGCCGTTCGCGCGGCCGGGCCTGCGGCTGATGCACAAGCTGCGCGGGCTGTTCTATGTGAACAGCTACGTGAAGCCGAAATTCCTCACGCACGATCCCGAGCGGATCGCGAGCTATGCGTCCGATCCGCTGATCACGCGGCCGATCGCGGTCAACATGCTGCTCGACCTGCACGACACCGCGCAGCGGATCGTCGCCGACGCGGCCGCGATCACCGTGCCGACGCAGCTGCTGATCTCGGGCGCCGACTGGGTCGTGCATCGCGGCCCGCAGGACCGCTTCTTCGAACGCCTCGGCGCCGCGCGCAAGGAGCGCATCGTGCTGCCGGGCTTCTATCACGACACGCTCGGCGAACGCGACCGCGCGCAGGCGCTCGCCCCGCTGCGCGCCTTCGTGCTGCGCGAATTCGATGCGCCGAGCCCGCGCGTGTCGCTCGCCGACGCCGACCGGCGCGGCGCGTTCCACGACGAATACGCGGCGCTCGGCCGGCCGCCCGCGAATGCGTTCGCGCGGGCGTACTGGGCGCTCACGCGCGCCGGCCTGAAGGCCGGCGGCGCGCTGTCGGACGGCATCGCGCTCGGGTTGCGGCTCGGCTTCGATTCGGGCTCGACGCTCGACTACGTGTACCGCAACCGCGCGCAAGGGCGGCTCGGCGTCGGTGCGCTGATCGACCGCACCTATCTCGATTCGCCGGGCTGGGTCGGCATCCGCCAGCGCAAGGTGCATCTGCAGGAGCTGATCGGCGCGGCGATCGGCCGCCTGCGCGGCCACGGCGCACCGGTGCGGATCGTCGACATCGCGGCCGGGCACGGGCGCTACGTGCTCGACGCGATCGCGTCGGCCGCCGAGCGTGACGGCGCGGCGCCCGACGACATCACGCTGCGCGACTACAGCCCGCCGAACGTCGAGGCCGGGCGCGTGCTGATCGCGCAGCGCGGCCTCGAGTCGATCGCACGCTTCGAGCGCGGCGACGCGTTCGACGAGGCGTCGCTCGCGACGCTCGAGCCGCGTCCGACGCTCGCGATCGTGTCGGGCCTCTACGAGCTGTTCGGCGAGAACGCGCTGATCGAGCGCTCGCTGCGCGGGCTCGCGCAGGCCGTGCCGCCGGGCGGCTATCTCGTCTACACGGGGCAGCCGTGGCATCCGCAGCTCGAATTCATCGCACGGGCGCTGAACAATCACCGCGGCGAAGCGACCTGGGTGATGCGCCGCCGCTCGCAGGCCGAGATGGACGAGCTCGTCGCGCGCGCGGGCTTCCGCAAGCTCGACCAGCGGATCGACGACATGGGCATCTTCACGGTCAGCCTCGCGCAGCGGGTCGACGCGTCATGAGCGCGCTCGGCGGCGGCGCGAGCGACCTCGCCGAACCGGCCTCGGCGGCCGATGCCGGCGCCGGCGCGCGCGACGCGTCGCTCGCGCTGCGTTTCGGCTGGCTCGCGGTGATGGGGGCCGTGTTCTTCTCGACCTACGGCTTTGCGAACTGGCTCGCCGCGCGCCGCGCGGCGGTGCCGACCTTCGCGTTCGGCTGGGAACACGCAATCCCGTTCGTGCCGTGGACGATCGTGCCGTACTGGTCGATCGACCTGCTGTATGCGCTGTCGTTCTTTTTCTGGACGCGCCGCGCCGACCTGCTCGATCACGTGAAGCGGCTGTTGACCGTGCAGCTGATCTCGGTCGCGTGCTTCATCGCGTGGCCGCTGCGCTTCGGGTTCGAGCGGCCCGACGCCGGCGGCGTGGCCGGTGCGCTGTTCACGCTGCTGATGGGCTTCGACAAGCCGTTCAACCAGGCGCCGTCGCTGCACATCGGGTTGCTCGTCGTGCTGTGGGCCGTGTATGCGAAGCACCTGCATGGCGCGCTCGCGCGCGGCGTGCTGCACCTGTGGTTCGCGGCGATCGGCGTATCGGTGCTGACCACCTACCAGCATCATGCGATCGACGTGCCGACCGGCGCGGCCGTCGGCTGTCTCGCGCTGTTCCTGTTTCCGTTGCGCGATGCCGCGGGCCGCCTGCCGGGCGCCGATGCGTCGCCGGGCGCGGCCGGCCGTGCGCTCGCGCGCCGCTATGCGCTTGGCGCGGCGGCGCTCGCGCTCGTGGCGCTCGGGTGCGTGCCGCGCGCACCCGGCTGGGCGCTGGCGGCAGGGTGGGTCGCGCTGGCGCTCGCCTGTGTCGCGTGGATCTACCGGCGCGGCGCGCCCGGCGCTTTCCAGAAGGACGCGCTCGGCCGGTTCCCGGTCGTCATGCGCTGGCTGCTCGCGCCGACGATTGCCGGCGCGTTCGTCAATTCGCGGCTATGGACGTTCCGGCAGCCGGCGCCGGTGAGGATCGACGAACGCGTGTCGATCGGCCGCACGCCGACCACGCGCGACGTGCGCCGCCACGGTTTCACCGCGCTGGTCGACCTGACCGCCGAAATGCCGCGCTGGACGTCGGTCGATGCGTCGCTCGCGTATGCGACCGTGCCGCAACTCGACCTCGTCGCGCCGACGGCTGCGCAACTCGCGCAGGCCGTCGCGGCGCTCGAACGCCTGCATGGGGAAGGGCGCGACGTGCTGGTCTGCTGTGCGCTCGGCTACGGGCGCAGCGTACTGTGCGCGGCCGCGTGGCTGGCGGCGCGACGCGGGCTCGGCGATGCGCGCGACGCGCTGGCCGCCGTGCGTGCGATGCGGCCGCATGCGGTGTGGTCGGACGACGGCGTGGCCGTGCTGCAGCAGTGGATCGATTGCCGTCGCCGCGCGGGAGGCGCGTGATGCGCGACCCGTCCGCGCCCTTCAGGATTGCCGCCGCGCGCGGCGCGCTCGATGCGGGTGCGTGGGCGATCGCGGCCGCGCTGGCCGCGGCCGGCGCCGGCTGGTGGATCGCGGCGGGCTGGGCGCCGGCGACGATCGCCCGCGTGCTGCTGGCGGTGGTCAGCACCGGGTCGGGGATCGCGGCGCTGTGGTACGCGGTGCGGATCGAGATCGACCGCCGGTTGTTCGCCGCGCTCGCGCGTGCGGCGGCGGGCGACGGATCGGTCGACGACGGCCTCGCGGCGCTCGACCGCGCGCTCGCCGATCTCGGCTGGATCGATGCGTCGAAGGCCGGACGCGCACTCGACGCCCGCGTGCGCGGCGCGGTCGGGCTGTGCCGGGCCGGTGTGCTCGTCGCGATCGTCCAGTGGGTCGTGGTCGGGCTCGCGATCGCCGTGCCGCAGATCGGCTAGCGCCCGTACAAGGCCGCCGCCGCCGGCTCGTCGCGCCGCGTTACGCGTGAGCGACCCGCTGCGACCGCGTGCGTTTCACTTCATACATCGCCTGGTCCGCATGCTCGATCAGCGCGTTCATGTCGGTGCCGTCGTCGGGCAGCAGCGCGATCCCGACGCTGACGCCGAGCCGCATCGGGCGCCCCTCGAATTCGAACGGTTCGCTCACCTGACGCGCGAGCCGCGTGCTTTGCGCATGCGCATCGTCGCGGTTGCCGATGTTCGGCAGGATCACCGCGAATTCGTCGCCGCCGATGCGCGCGACCGTGTCCGAGCGCCGCACCGCCCCCTGCATCCGCGTGGCGATCTCGCGCAGCGCCGCGTCGCCCGCGCGATGGCCGAACCCGTCGTTGATCGGTTTCAGCCCGTCCATGTCGATGTTGAGGATGCCGAGCCGGCCGTTCGCGCGCAGCGTCGTGTGCATCGACTGCCGCAGCCGGTCGTAGAACAGCGCGCGGTTGGGCAGGCCGGTGAGCGCGTCGTGCGTCGCGCGCAGGTACAGTTCGTTCGCCTCGTTGCGCGCCGCGTGGAACATCGCGGCGGCGATCAGGTCGGCCGTCAGCCGCAGCGTGCCCGCGTCGGCTGGCGAAAAGCCGTCGACTTCCGGCGACATCACTTTCAGCACGCCGACGGTCGTGTCGGCATGGGTGAGCGGCATCACGAGCATCGAGCGCAGGCCGACCCGCCGGCAGGCGTCACGATCCACGCGCGGGTCGGTTTCCGAATCGATGCAGTGCAGCAACGCGCCTTGCTGCACGCACAGGCCCGACAGGCTGCCCGAGCGCCGCAGCCGCAGGCCGAGCATCCCGGCTGCCGTGCCGGACGCCGCGCGGTACACCATGTCGTCGCCCTCGGCGAATTCGACCGCGGCGGCGCTCGCGCCGGTGAGCCGTGGCACCTGTTCGGCCACATAGGCCATCACGCTGCCGAGATCGAGGCCGAGCTTCGCGATCTCGGTCTGCACGGCAATGATGCGCAGCAGCGTATCGGGGGACGGAGTGGCAGTGTCGACGATTTGATTCAAGTCAGTTTTCCGTGAAAGAAAGCACGTCCGGCGGCGTCGGAATGCGGTAGCATACGCGCCGCCTCGCGGCCGCGCGTTCAGGCCGGGCGGTCTGCAACGGACCGCCGCCGGCCAGCCGATCCGCGCCGGCAGTATGCCGTTTGACCTGCCGGGCGACAACGGCGCAATTCTTACCATTCATCCCTCTCGCGCAGCATTTCCGACCGGATTGAGGTTTTTTCGCTTCAACTTCGCGAATCGGGGTAAGTTTTGCCCTATTTTTGAGATAGTGTGACGAATGGGCGTGTGCCGGTGCCAGGCGCGCGTCGCACGATGCCGCGCGATTAAAGAAAGCGCCGCATCGTTTCGATAAATGAATCAGGCCAGTTAGATATATGAGGGGAAGCAGTGGGGATGTTCACTCACGGGCATAACTGCTTTGCGTGCATCGATTTCGATTGCGATGCGACGGACGACCGGATGATCCTGACGAAACGGAGTGCCGCATGAAGCCGGCCGTGTCGCTGCTCGTCCTCTCGGCCGCGATGGCCGGCGCGTTTCATGCCGCCGCGCTGTCGGCCGCGCCGCTGCCGGCCGTGCCGGTCGCCGCCGCGTCCGGCGCTGCGCCGGTGCTCGCGGCCGCGCCCGCGGCGGCCAGCGCGAGCCCAGCCGGGCTGCCGGTGACGACGGTGCGCCTGCCGTTCGCGTCGCTCGGCGCGTTCGATCCGCTGCGCCTGCGCGGCGCCGACGACGCCCGCACGATCAATGCGGGCGTGCGGCTCGACCGCGTGGTCACCGGCGCGCGGCTGCGCCTGACCTACGCGTATTCGCCGTCGCTGGTGTTCCCGATGTCGCACCTGAAGGTGTCGGTGAACGGCGAGGTGATCGCGACCGTTCCGTTCGACGCCGCACAGGCGGGTCGCACGGTCACGCAAGAGATCCCGATCGATCCGCGTTACTTCTCGGATTTCAACCAGATCGGCCTGCGCCTGATCGCGCACTACACGCTCGACCATTGCGAGGATCCGGCCAACTCGGCGCTGTGGGCCGACGTGAGCCCGAAGAGCGAGCTGATCCTCGACGAATCGCCGGTCCGCCTGCCGAACGATCTCGCGCTGCTGCCCGCGCCATTCTTCGACCGGCGCGACAACGGCCGCGTGCGGCTGCCGTTCGTGCTGCCGGCGTCGCCCGATTCGGCGACGCTGCGCAGCGCGGGCGTGCTCGCGTCGTGGTTCGGCGCGCTGGCCGATTACCGGCATGCGCGCTTCCCGGTGTCGACCGGGCTGCCGGCCGACGACCAGGCGGTCGTGATCGGCACGGCCGCGATGCTGCCGGCCGGTCTCGCGCTGCCGTCGATCAACGGCCCGCTGCTCGCGGTGGCCGACAACCCGGCCGCGCCGGGGCGCAAGCTGCTCGTCGTCACGGGCCGCACGGCGGCCGAGGTCGACGATGCGGTCGCGACGCTCGTGCTGGGCCGCGCGGCGCTGTCGGGGCCGTCGGCGACGGTCGCGCACGTCGATCTCGGCGCGCCGCGCAAACCGTACGACGCGCCGCGCTGGCTGCCGGTGAACCGGCCGATCCCGTTCCGCGAACTCGTCGCCGATACGCGCGAGCTGGAAGTGCGCGGCACCACGCCCGACGCCATTCGCCTGAACCTGCGCGTGCCGTCCGACCTGCATTCGTGGAACGGCGCGGGCGTGCCGATCACGCTGCGCTACCGCTACACGGCGCCGACGGTGCAGGACAACTCGACGCTCGCCGTCGAGATCAACGACCAGCTCGTGAAGTCGTACCGGCTCGGGCCGGCCCATGCCGAGGACGCGCACGGCCGCATGCAGCTGCCGTTGCTGTCGGTGCCGGAAGGGCGCGTGACGAGCGACGTCGACATCCCGGCGTTCCGGGTCGGGAGCGGCAACCAGTTGCAGTTCCGCTTCACGCTCGATTCGCAGAAGACGGGCCTGTGCTCGAGCACGGCGACCGAGCCGCAGCGTGCGGCGATCGATCCCGATTCGACGATCGACTTCTCGCACTTCGTCCATTACGCGCAGTTGCCGAACCTCGCGTTCTTCGCGAACAGCGGCTTCCCGTTCACGCGCTTCGCCGACCTGGCGCAGACGGCCGTCGTGATGCCCGACCGGCCGTCGCCGCAGGAGCTCGAGGCCTACCTGACGATGCTCGGCCACATGGGCGAATGGACCGGCTTCCCGGCACTGCGCGTGCAGGTCGCGCGGCCCGGCGACGTCGCCGCGCTGTCGGGCAGCAAGGATCTGCTCGTGATCGACGGCTCGCCCACGTCGCCGCTGCTCGCGCACTGGCGCTCGGCGCTGCCGCTCGTGATCGGCGAGCAGGGCAGCGCGGGCGGCGCAGGCGCCGCGCGCGTCGCCTTCTCGGTGAAGGAGCGCTGGCGCAACGGCGTCGGCCTGACCGAAGGCGGCGCGCATATCGAGCAGACGGGCTCGCTCGCGGCGCTCGCCGGGTTCGAACTGCCGGGCAGCCGCGGGCGCAGCGTCGTCGCGCTGACGGCGACCGACCAGCCGCGCCTCGGCGATCTGCTCGACGTGTTCGAGAACGGCGGGCTCGTGTCGCAGCTGCAGGGCGACCTGGCGCTGGTGCGGCCGGGGCAGGTCGACAGCCTGCGCGTCGGCGAGCCTTACGTAGTCGGGTTCGTGCCGTGGTATGCGCGGGTGTGGACGCAGGCGGCGCGGCATCCCGTCGTGCTGGGCGCGGTCGGCGTCGTGGCGGGGCTGCTGCTCGCGCTCGGCGTGTTCAGCGTGCTGCAGAGAATCGCCGCGCGTCGACGGGGGATGTAACGGATGGCGCGGGCAATGGCGAAGCGACGGGCAACGCGGCCGGCGCGGCGCGTCGGCGCGGCACTCGCGCTGGCGGTGGCGATGACGTGCGCGGCGGCCGGGATGGCCACGCGTGCGCAGGCCGCGGGAGCCGCTGCGGCTGACGCGGCCGACGCGGGCTGCAACACGGCGTGGCCGCGCTGGGACGCGTTCAAGCGCGATTTCATCTCGGCCGACGGCCGCGTGATCGACGTCGGCTCGGCCGATTCACGCACGGTATCGGAGGGGCAGGCGTATGGACTGTTCTTCGCGCTGGTCGCGAACGACCGGCGCATGTTCGACACGATCCTCGCATGGACCGAGAACAATCTCGCGCAGGGCGACCTGAGCGCGCACCTGCCCGCGTGGCTGTGGGGCCGCGCGCCCGACGGCGCGTGGCGCGTGCTCGACGCGAACGCGGCGTCGGACGCCGACCTGTGGATCGCGTATGCGCTCGTCGAGGCCGGACGGATGTGGCACGAACGCAGCTACACGGCGCGCGGCGCGCTGCTCGCGAAGCGCGTGCTCGACGTCGAGACGGCGACCGTGCCGGGCCTCGGCCTCACGCTGCTGCCCGGGCCGACGGGGTTCAAGCTCGCCGACGGCCAGTGGCGCGTGAACCCGAGCTACTCGCCGCCGCAGGTGATCCGTGCGCTCGGCGCGCGCCTGCCCGACGACAAGCGCTGGGCCGCGCTCGCCGCCAGCACCGGCCGCGTGCTGCTCGACACCGCCCCGAAAGGCTTCTCGCCCGACTGGGCGCTGTATCGCGCGGGTACGGGTTTCGGGCCCGATCGCGACACGCAGGCGGAGAGCGCGTACAACGCGATCCGCGTGTATCTGTGGGCCGGCATGCTCGACCGCGCCGATCCGCTCGCCGCGCCGATGCTCGCGCGTTTTGCGCCGTTCGCCGACCATATCGCCGCGCACGGCGCGCCGCCGGAGAAGGTCGACACGACGACCGGCGTCGCCGGGCCGAACGACGGCAACGGCGGCTTCTCGGCGGCGGCCGTGCCGTTCCTCGACGCACGCGGCCAGCGCGCGCTGGCCGATGCCCAGGCGGCGCGTGTCGATACGCTCGCGCGCCAGTCGCCGCCCGGTTACTACACGAGCGTGCTGACGCTGTTCGGGCTCGGCTGGCGCGACGGGCGCTACCGGTTCGGTGCGGACGGCACGCTCGACGCCCGCTGGGGAGGCCGCGCGTGCGCCGCCCGCTGAAGCGCGCCGCGCCGCACGTCGCGGGATTCGCGTGGCTCGCGTCGTCGGTGTGCGCGGCGGCGCCGGGCACCGCCGCGCACGCGCCGCCGGCGAACCCCGCGACGCCGGCGACTGCCGCGTCCGCCGATGCGCAGCGTCTGCTCGACACCGCGCGGATGTGGGGCGTCAAGCATCGCGACGACCTCGCGCGCGACGCGCTGCGCAAGGGGCTGCTGATCGCACCGGGCGATCCCGAGCTGCTGGCCGAACAGGCGCGCGTGCTGTTGCGGCTCGGCGATGCGAAAGGCGCGCAGGCGTCGCTCGCGCGCCTGCAGGCGCAGTCGCCGAATGCGCCCGCCACGCGGCGGGTGGCTGACGAATACCGCGTCGCGACGAGCGGGCGCGGCGAGATGGCGCAGATCCGCCTGCTCGCGCGCAGCGGCCGCGCGGACGAAGCCGCCCGGCGGATCGTCGCGCTGTTTCCGAACGGCGCGCCGTCGGGTGCGCTCGGCGCCGAGTATTACCAGATCGTGTCGAATGCGCCGGGCGGACGCGAGCCGGCGATCGCCGCGCTGCGCCGCGCGGTCGCGGCCGATCCGCAGGACACGAGCGCGACGATGGCGCTCGCGCGGCTCCTGAACCAGCGCGCCGAGACGCGGCCGGAGGCGAATCGGATCGCCTGGGCGCTCGCGAAGCGCGCCGACGCCGACCATACGGAGGCGATGGCGCTGTGGCGACGCGTGCTGCAGTCGGCCGGCAGCGATCCCGCGTATCTCGACGCGCTGCATGCGTACCTCGCGCTCGTGCCGGACGATACCGAATTCGTCGACCGCGTCGCGGAACTGGATCGCCAGCGCGACGCGCAGCGCCAGCTCGAACGCAATCCCGACTACATCGCGCAGCAGCGCGGGCTGCAGGCGCTCGCGCGCGGCGACCTGGCCGGCGCCGATCCGCTGCTCGCGCGCGCCGCGCGGACGCGGGCGGACGACGCCGACGCGATCGGCGGGCTCGGCCTGCTGCGCCTGCGCGAAGGGCGGCACGACGAAGCGCGCACGTTGTTCGCGCGCGCCGCGACGCTGTCGACCGACCAGCGCGGCAAATGGCAGGGCCTCGCGCGCACCGCCCAGTTCTGGGGGCTGCTCGCGCAGGGCCGCGCGGCGGCCGCGGCAGGCCGTCCGCAGGACGAGGAGCGCACCGCACGCGCGGCACTCGCGATGCAGCCGGACAGCCCGGATGCGAAGCTGCAGCTTGCCGACGCGTTGCTCGCGCAGCGCGACTGGGCGCACGCGGAGCCGTTGCTGCGCGAGTTGCTGGCCGCACGTTCGCCGGACCTCGCGGCCGTGCGCGGCACGGCCACGCTGTACGAGAACACCGGCCGCGCGGACCAGATCGGCCCGCTGCTCGATGCGCTGCAAGGCCGCGTGACGGGTCGTGACGATCGGCGCGCGCTCGACGGCCTGCGTGCCGACCTGCTCGCGAACCAGGCGCGCGCGCTGGCGGACAAGGGCGAACGCGGGCCCGCCGCGCAGCGTTACGAGGCGGCCGTGCGCGCGGCGCCCGACGCGCCGTGGACGCGCTTCGCGCTCGCACGCCTCTATCGCGACATGGGGCTGCCGCAGCTCGGCCGCACGGTGATGGACGACGGGCTGGCGCAGAGCGCGACGCCCGAGATGCGCTACGCGAGCGCGCTGTACCGCAATTCGCTCGACGACGTCGCGGGCGCGCAGGCCGCGCTCGAGCCGGTCGACGAGGCGCATCGTTCGGACGGGATGCGCGCGCTGGCGCGCAAGCTCGATGCGCAACGCGCGCTGGCCGATGCACGCGGTGCGCTCGCGCGCGGCGACCGCACGGCGTTTGCCGCGTCGCTCGCGCAGGCGCAGGCGAGTGCGCCGGACGACCCCGACATGCTCGCCGCGATCGGCGCGCAATGGATCGACGCGGGCGAACCCGACCGCGGGCTCGCCCCGTTGCACGACTGGATCGCCGCGCACCCGCGCGAAGCCGACGCGGACGTGCGGCTGCGCTACGGCGACCTGCTCGGCAGTGCGGGGCGCGACGACGCGCTCGCCGCATGGCTCGACACGCTGCGCCGCGAACCGTCGCTGACGCCCGCACAGACGGCGCGGATCGAAGACCAGTCGCTCCGGCTCGTGCTGCGGCAGACGGACGACGCGATCGCGCAGCAGGATTACGCGCAGGCGCGCACGCTGCTCGATCGTGCGAGCCCGGCCGGCCGCGCGGACAAGCGTTATGCGCTCGAACTGGCCGATCTCGAACGGGCGCAAGGCCATTACGATGCGGCGCGCGCCGCGCTTGCGCCGGTCGTCGCGCGCACGCCGGACGATGCGGAGACGCAGCTCGCGCTGGCCCGCATCGACGAGGACAGCGGCAATCGGGCCGCGGCGCTTGCCCGCGTGCAGGCGGTGCTGGCCCGCACGCCGGACGACGACGTCGACACGCAACTGTCGGCCGTGCGTCGCCTGAATGCGTTGCGCCGTCCGGACGAAGCCGGGCAGGTGACCGACCGGCTGCATGCCGCATATCCGGCGCGCGCCGACGTGACGGTCGCGGCCGGCCGCGTGGCCGCGGCGCAGGGGCGCTATGACGATGCGGCGTCGCTGTACCGGATGTCGCAGTCGCAGGAGCGCACGACGGGCGTGAGCCCGGGCCGTGACGGATTGACGCCCGCGCAGGCCGCGTTCGCGGATCTCCAGCAGCGGCGCAATCCCGAGATCGAAACCGGCTGGACGCCCGCCTACAAGTCGGGCGACGAAGGCGTCTCGTCGTATCGCGCGCAGCAGGTGCCGATCTACATGCAGATGCCGATCCGCTACGACGGGCACGTGTTCGCGCAGATCGACACCGTGCATCTCGACCCGGGCACGCTCGACACGAGCAACCCGAACGCGTATTCGCTCAGCACGTTCGGCAGCTACGCGGCGCTCAAGGCGCAGAACGCGCTGAGCCCCGCATCGATCGCGAATCCGCCGGGCTCGCTGCACCAGACCGCCACGGGCGTCGCGCTCGGCGCCGGCTACCTGACGGACGCATGGCGCTTCGATCTCGGCACGTCGCCGCTCGGTTTCCCCGTGCATTACCTGGTCGGCGGCGTGCGCTATCGCTTCGATGCCGGCCCGGCCAGTTTCTCGGTGAATGCGTCGCGGCGCCCGGAAACGAGCAGCGTGCTGTCGTATTCGGGGATGCGCGACCCCTGGACGGGCGCGGTCTGGGGCGGCGTGCGCCGGGATGGCGTGACCCTGCGCGCGTCGGTCGACGTCGGCCGCACGAACCTGTTCGCGGAACTCGGCGCGGGCGTGCTGTCCGGCCGCAACGTCGAACGCAACGCGGAGGTCACGCTGCGCACCGGCTTCACGGTGCCCGTGTACGAGCGCGCGACGATGAAGGTCAGCACCGGGCTCGTCGGCAATGCATGGCACTACGCGGAGAACCTGCGCTACTACACGTACGGGCAGGGCGGCTACTACAGCCCGCAACGCTACCTGTCGCTCGGCGTGCCGATCGAATGGGCGGGGCGGCACGATGCGCTGTCGTGGGACCTGACCGTCACCGGCGGGATCTCGAACAGCTACGAGAAGGATTCGCTGTATTACCCGATGTCGGCGGACCAGCGGGCCGCGCAGGTGGCGGCCGGGTTCGTGTACACGGGCAGTTCGACGCGCGGCGTGTCGTTCTCGTACGGGATCAACGGGATCGTCGAGTACCGCGTGAACCCGCACCTGAGCGTGGGCGCGCAGTTGAAGGTCGACCGGTCGCACGACTACGCGCCGAGTTCGGCGCTCGTGTACCTGCGCTATGCGTTCGACGCGCGCGCACAACGCAGCTGGCTCGTCACGCCGACGCCGGTGCGGCTTTATTCGGATTACTAGGGGAACGCGCCGTGAATACGGAACTCGATGCCACCCGCTCCGCGCTCGGCGCCGCCGGCCTGGTCGATCGCCTGCGCGCGCTGCTGCACGTGGGGCCGGCCGGCGGCCGCGCCGGCGCATTGAGCCGGCTCGCGATCGACGGCTTGCCCGATACGTGGACGCAACTGGAAGCCGGCGGCCTGTACGCGATCTACGCGGCCGGCGGCACGCCGGCCTGCGACGCGCTCGTGTGGGAGAGCGCGCGACAGGCACGCACGCGCGACGTGACGGTCGTGCTCGCGCGTGACGCGACGCACGTCGCCGAACAGATGCAGGCGCGCGGCTTTGCAGGCGGCGCGCAGCCGGTCGGCTGGCCGCGCAACCTGAACGTGCTGGCGATGCCGCCCGCGGCCGAGCCGGCCAACGGTGACCACACAGGCACCGGCGCCGGCGCAACCGCGGACGCCCCCCGCCGCGCGGCACCGGGCCCGTTCGCACGGCTGACCGGCGGCCTGCGCGCGCTGAAGCGCTACGGCTTTCGCGCGCGCTCGCTGTATTTCGTCGAAGGCGCGCAGCGCTGGTTCAGCTGGGACGACCCGATCGCGCTCGCCGACGAGGCGCATGCACTCGCCGACTGGTGCCGCACGCGCCGGATCGCGCTGGTGCTGCTGCTCGATCCCGAAGCGACCCGCGCGGGCGGCGCCGCGCGCACCGACGATGCGCCGCTCGTGCGCGATGCGGATCGCACGCCGCGCAGCGGTTTCCACGGTATCTGCTCGGGCGTCGCGCAGTTGCAGCGCACGCACGGCGAGCTGCTGTGGGTCGTCGATTTCTGGCGGGCGGGCGACACGCTCGCGGCCGGCGAAGTGCGGCCGCTGCGCTTTACGCCGGGCGGCCGGCTGTCGGCGAGCATCGACGGCGGCACGACCGAGCCCGCACGCCGGATGAAGCTCGCGAGCGACGAGGATCGTGTCGTCGTCAGCCGCGCGGTGCTCGAAGGCACGAACCGCGTGCCGGACGGCTGGGAGATCGTCGAGGACAACGCGGCCGTCGTCGCCGCCTGCGCACATGCGCAGGCCGCCACCGCGGTGCTCGTGTTCCGCTCGCATGCGCAGCTCGAAGCGCTCTGCGCGGACGTGCACGCATTGCGCCGGCAGTGCGGCGGTGCGCTGAAGATCGCGGTCGTCGAGCGCGGCGAAGTGCTGCGCCAGCAGTTCGAGATGCTCGTGCTGAGCGTCGGCGCGAGCCGCGTCGTCGCGCGCGATTTGCCGGTATCGCGGATGCAGGCCGCCGTGCACGCATTGCGCGGCCAGCTCTATGCGCGGCCCGTCGCGGCCGACTATCGCGCGGCGCTCGCGGCCGCGCTCGGCGATTCGGTGCTCGGCTACCTGCCGGTCGGCGCGTTCTGCCTGCGAATTCGCGCGGTGCTCGATCGCGGCGCCGTGCTCGCGCTGCCGCACACGCTTGCGAAGATCACGCTGCTGCCGGGCGTGTCGCACGTCGACGCGCTGCGCCATTGCAAGCCGCGCCGCGCGGGCGACGTCGTGACGGCCGATGCCGCGCACCTGTACGTGTTCCTGTTCGCGTGCGAACCGGCCGATGCGGAGGACGCGCTCGCGCGCATCTTCGACGTGCCGGTCGACACGCTGTCCGACCGCGTCGTGTGCCTCGGCCACGGCAGCATCGACACCGAGCTCAATGCGCTGAAGACGGAGAACCGGCGCGCGCCGATCGCCGACTACAGCGATCTGTTCGCGGCCACGCCGCCGGCGCGCGCGACGCACAAGCCGTCCGTTCGCACCGACTTCGGCGCGGCGTTGCCCGACGCGAGCGACGTGAGCCGCGCGATCGACGCGATCGATACGATCGTCGCGCTCGAGGCGATCGGTGCGACACCGACGGCCGCGGCTGTCGGTGCATCGGCGCCGGAGCCCGTCATTCCCGCCGCGCGCAAGCGCAGCGCCGTCCGCAGCGCGATGCCGCTGCGCAAGGAGGGAGTCGCATGATTGCCGAAATCGTCATCGGTTTCATCGTCGGCATCGTGATCGCGGTGCCGGTGTGGATCGTCGCGCAGCACCTCGGCATCGGCCGCGGTTTTCATGCGCCGCGCGGCATCGACCGGCGCGACGCGGTGCCGTGCGAACTGGTGCCGGTCGCGCTGCGCGGACGGCTGCTGCCCGATGCGGCGCGCGGCGAGCATAGCGGCGAGGCGGCCCGATGAAGACGATCGCCATTGCGTCGACGACGGGCGGCGCGGGCCGCACGACGCTCACGGCCGCGCTCGCGGTGCTGCTCGCGCGTCGCGGCCGGCCGGTCGTCGCCGTCGAATTCGATGCACAGAACCTGATGGGCGCGACGCTCGGCCTCGACTCGCTGGCCGAGCATGGCCTCGCGCAGAGCCTGCTCGGTGGCGGCGAGCCGTGGCATGCCCATACGTGGCGTAACGCCGACGGCGTGCTGTTCGTCCCGTACGGGCAGGTCGACGCGGCCGGCGCCGCCGCATGCGATGCGCGGCTCGCGGCCGATCCCGCGTGGCTCGCGCGCGCGCTCGACGAGATTGCGCTGCCGGCCGACGGCGTCGTGCTGATCGACACCGCGCGCTATCCGTCGACGCAGGCCGAGCAGGCGATTCGCCGCGCGGACCTGACGCTCGTCGTCGTGCCGCCCGAGCCGACCGCGTGCGCGACGACGGCCGCGCGGCTCGGTGCGCTGCGGGCCGGCGGCGGCGAACTGCAGATCGTCGTGAACCGGCTGAATCCGGCGCGCGACATGCAGCGCGACGCGCTCGGCATGCTGCGCGCGGTCGCGGGGCCGGCGTCGATGCTCGAGCAACGCATCCACGTCGATGCGGCCGTGCCCGAAGCGCTCGCGCGCGGCAGCTGGATCTTCGACGACGCGCCGTATTCGCAGGCGTCGCACGACCTGAACGGCGTCGCGAACTGGATCGATATGTGGCTGGCGGCAGGCGCCGCCGGTCGCCGCGGAGCGGCGCGATGAACGCGGGCTTCGCGCTGCGCCTGCGTGCGGCCGGCCGTCGTGCGGCCGACTGGCTCGCACGCGGCATCGGGTTGCCGGCGCAACGCACGCTGGTCGACTGGATCGTGCGGCTGTTCTTCCACGCGCCGCCGCCGGGCCGGCCCGATCACGTGCGCCGCTGGGTGCGCGTCGCGTCGCTGCGGCTGGCGCAGGAGTGGGGCGTGCTGCAGCCGCTCAGCCCGCGCGAATGGCTGTGGCGCGCGATCGTGCGGGCGCCGCGTGCGGCGGACGGGCGGCCCGCGCGCGATCCGCTCGCGTGGTTCGACAAGTATGTCGTGCCCGTCTATCTGGCCGGGCGCGCGGTCGGCCGGCGCATCGACGCGCTGCTCGCTCGCCTGCCGTGGGTGCGCTGGGGCGGCTGGCTCGATGCGCGTGCGAACGGCGTCGGCCGGCACCGCTGGCTCGCGCCGCTGCTGCTGGTCGCCGGCGCGCTGCTGTGGGCCGCGGCCGGGATGTCGCCGCTGATGCCGGGCGCACAGTTCGCGTTCTTCGCGATCGTCGCGGTGCTGGCGCTCGCGCTGCGCCGCCTGCCGGGCCATCTGCCGACGCTCGCGCTCGCGTCGCTCGCCCTGCTCGCGACGGTGCGCTACATGTGGTGGCGCACCACGCAGACGCTCGATTTCCGCAGCCCGGTCGAGGCCGTCGCCGGCTATCTGCTGTACGGCGCGGAAGCCTATACGTGGATGATCCTGCTGCTCGGCTTCGTGCAGACCGCGTGGCCGCTCGACCGGCCGATCGTGCCGCTGCCCGACGATCCCGACACCTGGCCGACCGTCGACATCTACATCCCGACCTACAACGAGCCGCTGTCGGTCGTGAAGCCGACCGTGTTTGCCGCGCAGAGCATCGACTGGCCGACGGCCAAGCTGCGCGTGTATCTGCTCGACGACGGCAAGCGCCCCGAATTCGAGGCGTTCGCGCGCGAGGCCGGCATCGACTACGTGACGCGCGACGACAACCGCCACGCGAAGGCCGGCAACATCAACCGCGCGCTGCCGAAGACGCACGGCGAATACATCGCGATCTTCGACTGCGATCACGTGCCGACGCGCTCGTTCCTGCAGACGACGATGGGCGTGTTCCTGCGCGACCCGAAATGCGCGCTCGTGCAGACGCCGCACCATTTCTTCTCGCCCGATCCGTTCGAGCGCAACCTCGGCACGTTCCGCGAGATCCCGAACGAGGGCAACCTGTTCTACGGCCTCGTGCAGTCGGGCAACGACCTGTGGAACGCGACGTTCTTCTGCGGCTCGTGCGCGGTGCTCAAGCGCAGCGCGCTGGAAGAGGTGGGCGGCGTCGCGGTCGAGACCGTGACCGAGGATGCGCACACGGCGCTCAAGCTGCACCGGCGCGGCTATACGTCGGCATACCTGCCGACCGTGCAGGCGGCCGGCCTCGCGACCGAAAGCCTCGCGGGCCACGTGAAGCAGCGCACGCGCTGGGCGCGCGGGATGGCGCAGATCTTCCGCATCGACAACCCGTTCCTCGGGCGCGGGCTCGGCCTCATCCAGCGGATCTGCTACGGCAACGCGATGCTGCACTTCTTCTACGGGATTCCGCGGCTGGTGTTCCTGACGATCCCGCTCGCGTACCTGTTCTTCCACCTGTACTTCATCAACGCGTCGGCGCTCGCGCTCGCGAGCTACGTGATCCCGTATCTGGTGCTCGCGAACGTCGCGAACTCGCGGATGCAGGGGCGCTACCGCCATTCGTTCTGGGCCGAGGTCTACGAATCGGTGCTCGCGTGGTACATCGCGCTGCCGACCACCGTCGCGTTCTTCAGCCCGAAGCACGGCAAGTTCAACGTGACCGACAAGGGCGGCAAGATCGACGAAGGCTACGTCGACTGGTCGACGTCGAAGCCGTATCTGGTGCTGTTCGGGATGAACGTGCTCGCGATCCTCGCCGGCCTGTGGCGGCTCGTGGCCGACCAGGGCGACGAGGCGTCGACGATCCTGATCACGCTCGGCTGGACCGTGTACAACCTCGCGATGCTCGGCGCGGCGCTGGCCGTGGCGCGCGAGACCAAGCAGGTGCGCGTCACGCACCGGATCGCGATGCGCGTGCCGGCCATGTTGCTGCTTGCCGACGGCTCGACGGCCGCGTGCTTCACGAGCGACTACTCGACCGGCGGCCTCGGCCTCGAAGCGGTGCCGGGGCTCCCGCTTGCCGTCGGCGACACGCTGACGGTGTGCGTGACGCGCGGCGACCGGCCGTTCCCGTTCCCGGTGCGCGTGAGCCGCGTGACGCCGACCCACGTCGGCGTGAGCTTCGACGAACTCACGCTCGAACAGGAGCGCCAGCTCGTGCAATGCACGTTCGGCCGCGCGGACGCGTGGCTCGACTGGCACGAAGGCCAGCGGATCGACACGCCGCTGGGCGGGCTGAAGGAAGTGTTGCGGATCGGCCTGGACGGCAACGTACGGATGTGGAAGGGTGCGGCGCGCGGCCTGCTGGCCATGCTGGCGCCGAAACTCGATCGGGCGCGCGACTGACGCGGCGCTCATCATGGAGTGGGTTAGATGACGTTCTGGAATCTGTATTTCATCCTGAAGTTCGCGCTGTTCGCGACCGGGCACCTGCAGCCGTTCTGGCTCGCGAACCTCGCGTTCGCGGTGGCGCTCGCGGCGAGCGCACCGATCCGGCGGCGCGCGTGGCGCATCGTGCGGCAGGTCGTCGCGATCGCGATCGCGGTGCCGCTGCTCGCGCGCGAGATGCATGCGCCGCCGCTCGCCCGGCTCGTCGAGGCCGCGCGTGAAGTGAGCACGTTCAACCTCGACTACTGGATGGAGCTGCTGCCGCGCCTGCTGCCGCCGGTGCTGCTGCTGACGGTGGCCGGCGCGCTGATCGTCTACTTCATCGTCAACCGCTGGCTGCGCGTCGCGACGTTCGTGCTGGCCGTGCTGATCGTGATGCCGTTGTGGCAGGCCGGCAGCGGGCTGATGGCGCGCGTCGTCGCACCGCTTCCGCAGCAGGCGGCCGCGACGGGCGCGACGCTCGCCGGCCAGCCGGAGGATCACAACGCCGCGCTCGCGACATTCCGCACGCAGGAATCGCAGCGGCAGGTCGCGTTCGGCCATCTCGGCAACGATCCGGCCGCGCAGTTCGACGTGATCGTGCTGCACATCTGCTCGCTGTCGTGGGACGACCTCGACGCCGCGAAGGCGCGCAACCATCCGATGCTGAGTCACTTCGACTACCTGTTCACCAACTTCAGCACGGCCGCGAGCTACAGCGGGCCGGCGGCGATCCGCGTGCTGCGCGCGAGCTGCGGGCAGGAAGCGCACGCCGACCTGTACAAGCCGGCGCCGCAGCAGTGCTACCTGTTCTCGCAACTGGCGAGCGCGGGCTACAAGGTGCAGTCGCTGCTGAACCACGACGGCCACTTCGACAACTTCCTGCAGGTGATCCACGACAACATCGGCGTGCCCGACGCGCCGCCGGTGTCGAACGCGGCCGCGCCCGTCGCGATGCACGCGTTCGACGGCTCGGAAATCAAGAGCGACTACGCGACACTCGCGAACTGGTACGGGCAGCGCGCGTCGGTGCCGGGCCCGGTCGCGCTGTACTACAACACGATCAGCCTGCACGACGGCAACCGCGTCGTCGGCAGCGCGCTCACGAGCATCGACTCGTATCCGCAGCGCGTGACGAAGCTGATGGACGACTTCGATCACCTGGCCGACCTGATCGCGCAATCGGGCCGCCGCGCGGTGATCGTGTTCGTGCCCGAGCACGGCGCCGCGTTGCGCGGCGACAAGAACCAGGTCGCGGGGCTGCGCGAGATTCCGACGCCGCGCATCGTGCACGGGCCGGTCGGCGTGCGGCTCGTCGGCTTTACCGGCAACCACGGCGCGACGACCGTGATCGACCAGCCGACCAGCTTCCTCGCGCTCGCGCAACTGCTGTCGAACCTCGTGTCGAACAGCCCGTTCAAGCCGGGCACGACGCTCGCGCAGTACGCGGCCGACCTGCCGCGCACGCGGATGGTGGGCGAGAACGAGGGCACGGTGACGATGCAGACGGCCGCGGGCTACTCGGTGAAAACTCCGGATGGCGTATGGATCGACGAACAGTAATGCTCCCCGCCGACAGCGACGATGCGCGCCTGTCGCAACCGAACGACGTACTCGGCCTCGCGCGGCATCTGCCCGCGCTCGATCCCGAGCGTTACGTCGACGAGCAGGCGCGCCGCGCGTTCATCGAGTCGCTCGACCGCTGGCCGACGCTCGCGAAGCTGATGGGATTGAAGCGGTAAACGCACGACGGCCGGCGTGTGTGCCGGCCGTTGCGTTGCTTGCCTGCGGGCGAACCTGCTTACTGCGCGTTGTTACCTTGTTACGCCTTGCGTTCCGGCTGGCGCGTCCACTCGTTTTCTTCGCCCGGCACCTTGCCGAAGGTCTGGTCGGCCCACGCCGCGCGGGCCGCATCGATCTTCGCACGCGAGCTCGACACGAAATTCCATTCGATGAACCGCTCGCCCGGCAGATGCGCACCGCCGAGCAGCATCACGCGGGCGCCGTTCGTGCTCGCGAGCGTCACGGTCGCACCCGGTTCGAGCACGGCCATCGTCGCGGCGGTGAGCGGCGTGCCGTCGATCGAGAGGTCGCCGTCGACCAGGTACACGCCGCGTTCCTCATGTTCGGCATCGAGCGCCAGCGTGCCGTTTGCCGTGAATTGCGCGTACGCATAGAGCGTGGGCGAGAACACGGCGACCGGCGACGTGAGCCCGAACGCGGTACCCGCGATCACGCGCACGCTCGCGCCGTCGCGCGAGAACGACGGCAGCGTGTCGGCCGCATGATGGACGAACGCGGGCGCGGTGTCTTCATGCTCGACCGGCAGCGCGACCCAGGTCTGGATGCCGTGGACCGGCTGATCGCGCGGCCGGTCTTCGTCGGGCGAGCGCTCCGAATGCACGATGCCGCGGCCGGCGGTCATCCAGTTCACGTCGCCCGGCACGATCTTCTGCCGGAAGCCGAGGCTGTCGTGATGCATCAGCGAACCGTCGAACAGGTAGGTGACGGTCGCGAGGCCGATGTGCGGATGCGGCAGCACGTCGATGCCGCGGCCGGCCGGCAGCACGGCCGGCCCCATCTCGTCGAAGAAGATGAACGGGCCGACGAGGCGGGCGGCGCGCGCGGGCAGCACGCGACGCACGACGAGGTTGCCGATGTCGCTTTCGCGCGGCGTGAGCAGGGTCTTGATCGAGGCGGACATGGTGGGGATCTGGTAGTCGAGGCGGAGCGCGTCAGGCGATCGCCGTGTCGATGGTGATCGGATGCGTGAGGATCTTGTGAACCGGGCACGCGTTCGCGATCTGCAGCAGGCGTTCGCGCTGTTCGCCGGACAGGTCGCCTTCGAGCGTGATGCGGCGCACGATCGTGCTGCCCGCGCTGCCCGATTCGTGCGCGAGCTTCACGTGCACTTCGGTGAGCGGCCAGCCCTTGCGCTGCGCATACATCTTCAGCGTGATCGCCGTGCATGCGCCGAGGCTCGACAGCAGCAGCGCGACGGGCGTCGGCGCCGCATCGCCGCCGCCGAGCGAAGCGGGTTCGTCGGCGCGCCACTGGTGGACGCCGTCGCTGAAGTGGACCAGGTAATCGACCGAGCCGATGCTCGCTTCGACGGACAGTTCGCTCATTGCAGTTCCATGTGAAAAAAAGGGAGGCCGGCGGCCGGGCCGGGCGTTACGGTTCGAGCAGTCGCTGCAGCCGTAGTTCCTCGAAGTCGAGTTCCGATTCGATCCGGTGCAGCACGGTGTCGTCGACCCGGCCGTCGCGATGCAGGTCGAGCAGCGCGCGGCGCGACACGCCGACGAGGTCGAGTTCGACGCGCAGCATGCGCGAGCGCACGTTGGCCGGCTCGGCGCCCTGGCGATGCGCGCGTTCGTTGAAGGTGACGCGGTTCCGGTATTCGGCGAGCAGGCGGTCGAGCGACGGCCGCTCGAGAGTCGAGCCGCGCTGTTCGAGCGCGTCGAGTTCGGCGAGCGCCGCGCCGAACGTATGCGCGCGCACCGCATGCTCGGACATCGTGTGGCGCGCGGCCGGGCGCAGCTTCAGCACGCGGATCAGTGGCGCGAGCGTGCCGCCCTGCACGACGAGCGTGGCGATGATCAGCAGGAACGTGCTGAACAGGATCAGGTCGCGGCCGGGGAAATTGGCGGGCAGCGCGATCGCGGCCGCGAGGCTCACGACGCCGCGCATGCCCGACCAGCCGAGCACGACGGCCTCACGCCACGACCACGGTGCGTGGCCGGCGCGCGGCGCGCGCAGGCGGCCCGGCAGCCACATCGCGACGAACACCCACACGATGCGCGCGGCGATCGCGGCGGCGGTGGCAGGTAGTGCGACGCGCAGGCCGGCCAGCAGCACCGCGCCTTCGTGGTTCACGCGCGCGAGGATCGCATGCAGCGCGAGGCCGATCAGGATGAACACGAGCGCGTCGAGCACGAACACGATCGCCTCCCAGGTCGCCTTCGCCTTGATCCGCATGTCGGCGTCGAACACGCGATGCTGGCGCACGCCGAGCACGAGGCCGCAGGTGACGACCGACAGCACGCCCGAGCCGTCGACGGCTTCGGCGACACCGTAGCTGCCCCATGCCATCGCGAAGGTCACGACGATGCCGAGCATCGGATCGCGCAGGCGCGGCAGCACCCAGCTCATCGCATGGCCGCACGCGAGGCCGACCGCGATGCCGATCAGCGTGAGCGAGAAGAACAGGCCGGTGGCGCTCGCGGCCGTGATCGACACGGCGAGCGCGGCCGACACGGCCATCTGGTACAGCAGCAGGCCCGACGCATCGTTGACGAGACTTTCGCCTTCGAGCACCGCAACGAGCCGCGCGGGCAGCGGGTGGCGCTGCAGGATCGCCTTCGCGGCGACCGCATCGGGCGGCGACACGATCGCGCCGAGCGTGAAGCACGCGGCCCATGGCAGCGCGGGGTTCACCGCATGCACGGCGAACGCGACCGCGACGGTCGTGAACACCACCGCGCCGAGCGCGAGCGACGCGATCGACGCAAGCTCCTGCCGGAATTCCTTCCACGCGGTGTAGAACCCGCTCGACATCAGCAGCGGC
Source organism: Burkholderia sp. AU27893 (assembly GCF_002223205.1). NCBI lineage: Bacteria > Pseudomonadati > Pseudomonadota > Betaproteobacteria > Burkholderiales > Burkholderiaceae > Burkholderia > Burkholderia sp. AU27893. Next base: position 1,719,563 of record NZ_NKFD01000001.1, read on the forward strand.
GGCAGCACGGCCGCGAGCAGCAGCGCCGGGTCCATGTCGGGCACGCGCTTGCCGAAGACCGCGACGACACAGCCGCCGAGCAGCAGCACGACGGCCGGGGGAATCGAAATCCGTTCGGCGAGCCACGTGAGCGCGCCGGCACCGCAGATCAACAGCAGCAGGTAATGAAACAGCTCGACGTTGGTCATGCGTGATAGGTGATGAGCGATTGCATCACGACGGCTTGCGGTCGTTCGTGGTGCCGCCGGGCAGCGCGCCGAACATGTGCTGGCTGCACTTCGCGTCGCGCCATGCGGTGTTCAGCCGGTGGCCCGCGAGCATGCGCCGCGCGACCGGCAGGATCTGTTCGCCGGCGAGCATGCCGAGCAGGCCGGTGAGCGCGATGATCGGCGGCGCCGGCGAATTCACGCCGATCGTGCCGTAGATGGCGCCGGCGAGGACGCCGGCGAGCAGCGACAGGAAATACGGTTTCATGGCGGGCGTCCGGTGATGGCAGACGAGCGGCGCGGGGCGCGCCGTCAAGATTTCGAAAGCGTATCGGGTTTGCGCGAAGAATAAAAGGGCGGGCAGCCCCGAACAGGCATCGATCCGGGAATCGGATCGATTCCGTTTCTCGGGTGTTCGCGCCGCGCGTTTGCGGCTTAAATATTTCGGCCCGGATGACGATCCGGCGCTGACGTACCTCCGGCTCCTCCCGTTCTGACGGTCGAGGCAGGCCCCCCTTTTTTCGTTCACAGGACACCTTGCGCCATGAGCAATCCGAAACTTGAAGTACTGACGCCGCAGAACAGCCAGCTGATCTTCATCGACCAGCAGCCGCAAATGGCGTTCGGCGTGCAGTCGATCGATCGCCAGACGCTGAAGAACAACGTCGTCGGGCTCGCGAAGGCCGCCAAGGCGTTCAACGTGCCGACCACCATCACGACGGTCGAGACCGAGGCCTTCTCCGGCCATACCTTCCCGGAGCTGCTCGACGTGTTCCCGAACCAGAAGACGCTCGAACGCACGTCGATGAACTCGTGGGACGACCAGAAGGTGCGCGACGCGCTCGCCGCGAATGGCCGCAAGAAGGTGGTCGTGTCGGGCCTCTGGACGGAAGTCTGCAATACCACGTTCGCCCTGTGCGCGATGCTCGAAGGCGACTACGAGATCTACATGGTGGCCGACGCATCGGGCGGCACGTCGCAGGCCGCGCACGACTTCGCGATGCAGCGCATGGTGCAGGCCGGTGTCGTGCCCGTCACGTGGCAGCAGGTTTTGCTCGAATGGCAGCGCGACTGGGCGCGCCGCGACAGCTACGACGCGGTGATGGCGATCGCGAAGGAGCACTCGGGTGCGTACGGAATGGGCGTCGACTACGCATACACGATGGTTCACAAGGCCGCGCAGCGTACCGCGACGCCGCACGAGTCGATCCCGGCCGTACCGGCGAAGTAACGGGCGACCGGCCGCGATCGTGGCAACGGCCGGCCGCGGCGATCCGCTGTCGCCGGCCGCCGCCCGCTCAGGCTGCCGGCAGCGCCCACGGCGCGTGCGCGAAGTGTTCCGCGAGGAAGTCGAGCAGCACCGTCACGCGCGCGGCGCGCAGCATGCCGGGCGGCGTGACGAGGTTGACGTTGATGTCGGCGATCTTCCAGTCCGCCATCACTTCCTCGAGCTCGCCGCTCTGCATGGCTTCCCACACCAGGAACTCCGGCTGAAGGGCAAGGCCATGACCGGCGATGAGCGAGGGGACGATCACGTCGGCGTTGTTGGTGCGGATGCGTCCGTGCACGTTCACGCCGAAGTCGTCGCCCGAGGCCGGATGGCGAAAGCGCCAGTGCTCGGGTGTCGGCAGGTTGGTGTAGGTGAGGCACACGTGCTTCTCGATGTCGAGCGGATGCGTGGGCCGGCCATGACGGTCCAGATACGCCGGCGACGCGACGAGCGGGCGGCGCACCGCGCACAGGCGGCGCGAGCGCAGCGACGAATCACTCAGCTCGGCGATGCGGATCGCGACGTCGAAGCCGCCGGACACGATGTCGACGATGTGATCGGAGAGCACGAGGTCGATGTCGACGCGCGGATAGCGTTCGAGAAACGCGGGCAGCACCGGCGACAGGTGGCGCACCCCGAACGACATCGGCGCATTCACGCGCACGAGGCCATGCGGTTCGAGCGCCTGCGCGGACGCTTCGCTCTCGATCAGTTCCGCATCGGCGAGCAGCCGGATCGCACGGTCGCGCAGCAGTTCGCCGGTCGGCGTGAGCGACAGCTTGCGCGACGTGCGGTACAGCAGCATCGCGCCAAGGCGCTTTTCGAGGCGCGCGATGGCTTTCGACACCGTCGGCTGCGTGACGCCGAGCAGGTCGGCGGCTTTCGCGAACGAGCCCGTCTCCGCGACGCGCGCAAAGATGGCCCAGGCTTCGAGATCAGGAAGGTGTTGCATGGTCGGAAAGAGTGGCAGGGAAGCGAAGTGGATACGGCGCGCAGCATGCGGCCGGCGCGAAGCGACTCATTCTAATCCGGTCACGGAGAAAAAACGTTATGGAATCTTATCTATGGTCGTTGTCGGCCGGCGTGCTGGTCGGCGTCGTATACAGCGTGATCAAGGTGCGTTCGCCAGCGCCGCCACTCATTGCGCTGATCGGTCTGGCCGGCATGCTGATCGGCTCGCAGGCCATCGGCTCCATCCGTCACTGGCTCGGCTTCTGACCGCATCGAGGACATATTAATGAGCTTAACTGATAATCAACCGGATCTGATCCTGCACAACGGGCGCATCACGACGCTCGATCGTGCGAACCCCGTCGCCACCGCCGTGGCGATCAAGGATGGCCGCTTCGTCGCGGTCGGCGCCGACGCGGACGTGATGCCGCTCGCGGGCCGCGCGACGAAGGTCGTCGATCTCGAGTGCCGCAGTGTGCTGCCCGGCCTGATCGACAACCACACGCACGTGATTCGCGGCGGCCTGAACTACAACCTCGAGCTGCGCTGGGATGGCGTGCGCTCGCTCGCGGTCGCGATGGAGATGCTGAAGCACCAGGTCGCGATCACGCCGGCGCCGCAATGGGTGCGCGTGGTCGGCGGCTTCACCGAACACCAGTTCGTCGAGAAGCGCCTGCCGACGATCGACGAACTCAATGCGGTCGCACCCGATACGCCGGTGTTCATCCTGCACCTGTACGACCGCGCACTGCTGAACGCGGCCGCGCTGCGCGTGGTGGGCTACACGAAGGACACGCCGGAGCCGCCGGGCGGCACGATCCTGCGCGACGCCGCGGGCAACCCGACCGGCCTGCTGCTCGCGAACCCGAACGCGACGATCCTCTACGCGACGCTCGCGAAAGGCCCGAAGCTGCCGTTCGAGTATCAGTACAACTCGACGCGCCACTTCATGCGCGAACTCAATCGCCTGGGCGTGACGGGCGTGATCGACGCAGGCGGCGGATCGCAGAATTATCCCGACGACTACGAGGTGATCCGCAAGCTGCACGACGCGGGCGAGATGACGGTGCGCATCGCGTACAACCTGTTCACGCAGAAGCCGAATGCGGAGAAGGAGGACTTCGTGAACTGGACGAAGAGCGTCAAGTACCACGACGGCACCGACTACTTCCGCCACAACGGCGCGGGCGAGATGCTGGTGTTTTCGGCCGCCGATTTCGAGGATTTCCGCGTCGCGCGCCCCGACTTGCCGGCGCAGATGGAGGACGATCTCGAAGGCGTCGTGCGCGTGCTCGCGCAGAACCGTTGGCCGTGGCGCATGCATGCGACCTACGACGAAACGATCAGCCGTGCGCTCGACGTGTTCGAGAAGGTCAACGAGGACATTCCGCTCGACGGGCTGAACTGGTTCTTCGATCACGCGGAAACGATCTCGGAACGTTCGATGGACCGCATTGCCGCGCTCGGCGGCGGCATCGCGGTGCAGCACCGGATGGCGTACCAGGGCGAATACTTCGTCGAGCGTTACGGTGCGCAGGCGGCCGAGGCGACGCCGCCGGTCGCGAAGATGCTCGAGAAGGGGCTCAAGGTGTCGGCCGGCACCGACGCGACGCGGGTGGCGTCGTACAACCCGTGGGTGTCGCTCGCGTGGCTGGTGACGGGCAAGACGGTCGGCGGGATGCGGATGTATCCGCAGCGCAACCTGCTCGATCGCGAGACCGCGCTGCGCATGTGGACCGAGTATGTGACGTGGTTCTCGAACGAGGAAGGCAAGAAAGGGCGCATCGCGGTGGGCCAGCTCGCCGACCTGATGGTCCCGGATCGCGATTTCTTCACGTGCGCGGAGGACGATATCGTCGATACGACTGCATTGCTGACGGTAGTCGGTGGCCGGATCGTGTGGGGGGCGGGGCCGTTCGCGTCGCACGATGCGCCGATTCCGCCCGCGATGCCCGACTGGTCGCCGGTGCGCGAGTACGGCGGCTACGGCGGCTGGGGCGCGACGCAGCGCAACGGGGCGCCGCTGCAGCGCGCCGCGGCGGCCGCCGCGCAGTGCGGTTGCGCGAGCGCGTGCGGCCTGCACGGCCATGCACACGCGAACGCGTGGAGCCGTGCGCTGCCGACGTCGGACGCAAAGGGCTTCTGGGGCGCGTTCGGCTGTTCGTGCTGGGCGGTCTGACATGGCGACCCCGACCCCTCACGTCGGCGCCGGCAACCCGGCGTGGGTCCGCGCGCTGCTCGCGCAGCCGTGGATCCTGCCGCTCGCGCGGCTCGCGCTGGTGTCCGCGTACCTGATCGGCGGTGTCGCGAAGGCGCTGGACTTCCATGGCGCGGTCGCCGAGCAGGCGCATTTCGGGCTGCAGCCGGCCGCGCTGTGGGCGGCGCTCGCGATCGCAGTCGAGATCGCCGGCTCGCTGTGCATCGTGCTGGGCCGCTTCACGTGGCTCGGCGCGGGCAGCCTCGGTATGCTGACGCTGGTCGCGATGGTGGTGGCCAACGATTTCTGGAATCGTACGGGCGCCGAGCATTTCATGGCGCTCAACAGCTTTTTCGAGCATCTCGGGCTGATCGCCGCACTCGTGCTCGCGACGCTGCTCGCCGATGCGAAGTGCGTGGACGGCGACGGCCGCGCGTGACCGGTTGCACCATTCGATGACACAACAAGGAAACCTGATCATGATGACCATTCGATCCGCGCTGTGCGCACTGACGATCGCGGCCGGCTGCGTCGCGGCGCCGGCGACGTTCGCGAAACCGCCGGTGCCGCCCGCGCCGGTGCCGGTGCTGGCCGTCGGTCCGCAATACGACACGACGCACGTGTGCGTGGCACCGGAAGACTTCGACCGTTTCACCGACAGCTTCGTCGCGACGTTCGGCGGCAAGAAGTCGAAGCAGGGCGTGTTCCAGGTGACGCCGACGCCGAGCCAGACGATGTCGCAGCTCGTGCTCACGCCGGCCGGCACGATCTCGGTGTTCGGCTTCAAGACCCCGATCCCGTATCCGTTCTGCTCGGAGCGCACCGGTTATCTCGTCACCGACATGGACGTCGCGATGAAGACGGCGCGCGCACACGGCGCGGACGTGATCGTCGACACGTTTCCCGATCCGATCGGCCGCGACGCGATCATCCGCTGGACCGGCGGGCTGAACATGCAGCTTTATTGGCATACCGAAGCGCCGCGCTACGACGCGCTGGAGACGGTGCCCGAGAATCGCGTGTACGTGTCGCCGGAAAGCGTGCGCAAGCTGGTGCACGATTTCGTGAAGTTCTCGAACGGCAAGGTGGTGTCCGACACCCTCAAGGCGCCGGGCATCGAGATCGGCCGGCCGACCGACACGTATCGCCGCATCCGCATCGAATCGGGCTTCGGCAAGATGACCGTGCTCGTGACCGACGGCCACCTGCCATACCCGTTCGGGCGCGAGATGACCGGCTACGAAGTGCATGATCTCGCCGCGACGCTGGAAAAGGCCAAGGCAGCCGGCGTGACCGTGCTCGTGCCGCCGTTCACGTCGGACGGCCGTGACGCGGCGCTCGTGCAGTTCCCGGGCGGCTACGTCGCCGAGATCCACGCGAGCGCGGCGCGATGAAGCACGAGGATACGATCCTTGCCGCGGTGGCCGGCTTCGTCGACACGCTGAGCTTCGTCGCGCTGTTCGGGCTGTTCACCGCGCACGTGACCGGCAACTTCGTGCTGATCGGCGCGGGCATCGCGGGCTTTGGCCAGGGCATCGTGCTGAAGCTCAGCGTGTTTCCCGCGTTCGTGTGCGGCGTGATCGCGAGCAGCCTGATCGCGCGGGCGATGTCCGGGCGGCCCGCGTGGCAGGGCGCGCGCACGCTGCATGCGGTGCAGGCCGTGCTGCTGCTCGGCTTCTGCGCGGCCGGCGTATGGGCGACGCCGGTCACGCAGCCCGACAGCCTGCCGGCGCTCGTGGCCGGCATCGTCGGCACGTTCGCGATGGGCGTGCAGAACGCGCATCCGCGCGTGATTGCGCGTGCCGGCGGCGTGCCGAACACGGTGATGACCGGCAACGTGACGCAGGCGATCCTCGACGCGGTCGACCTGCGGTCGGCCGGCACCGCCGATGCCGCGCGCGCGGCGGCGCGGGCGCGCTTCGGCAAGATGCTGCCGGCGATCGTCGCGTTCGCGCTCGGCGCCGCATGCGGTGCGCTCGGGTTCCGCTTCGTCGGATTCCTCGCGCTGCTCGCGCCGGTCGGCGCGCTCGCGGCGCTGGCCCTGTGCGCGGCACAAACGGCGGGTACCACCACACAGGGGCGCGCATGATCGAGCGGGGAGCGAGGAGGCATCACGGTCGGCACGCCGTGCGGGCCGCGCGCGTGTCGATCGTCGCGGGGGTGCTGCTCGCGAGCGCCGACGCGGCATGCGCGCAAACGGCGGCGGCATCGACGCCGGCTGCCACGCCGGTGCAGGAACCGGCGCCGGCCGCGCCATCGGCAACGCCAACGACATCGGCAACGACAACCGCTGCTGCCGCATCGACCTGCACGGCCAAGCGCCCCGTGGTGCTGTTCAACCGCTGGCAGGAAGACTGGTCGGTGCTCGCGAATCCGTGCGTGCCGCGCGCACCGCTCGACGGCCTGAAATACCTTCCGCTCGGCAACGACCCGGCCTCCTATCTGTCGCTCGGCGTGAACCTGCGCGAGCGTCTCGAGACCAATGACGCGCCGCTGTTCGGCATCGGTTCCGCGCAATCGGATACGTACCTGATCCAGCGCATCGAAGTGCATGCCGACGCGCATCTCGGCCAGCACTGGCAGTTCTTCGTGCAGTTGCAGGACGCCCGCGCGTTCGGCAAGAACACGGTGTCGCCGGTCGACAAGAACCCGCTCGATCTCGAGCAGGCGTTCGCGACCTACACGGGCGCGCTCGGCGGCGGCACGTTCAAGTTCCGTGTGGGCCGGCAGGAGATGGCGTTCGACTTGCAGCGTTTCATCGCCACGCGCGACGGCCCGAACGTACGGCAGGCGTTCGATGCGGTCTGGGCCGTCTACGAGTACCAGAAGTGGCGCTTCATCGGCTACGCGACGCAGCCGGTGCAGAACCGCAACGCGTCCGATTTCGACGACGTGTCGAATCGCGATCTCACGTTCAGCGGCGTGCGCGTCGAGCGGCAGTCGGTCGGGCCGGGCGACCTGTCCGGCTACTGGTCGCGCTACAACCGCAACAACGCGCGGTTCCTCGACGCGAGCGGTCCCGAGCATCGCGACGTGTGGGACGTACGCTACACGGGCACGCTGGGGCGCTTCGACTGGGATCTCGAAACGATGCTGCAGACCGGCACGGTCGGCAACGCGACGATCGGGGCGTGGGCCGTCGGTTCGATCGCCGGCTACAAGCTCGATGCGCCGTGGTCGCCGCGCATCGCGCTGCAGGTCGACGCGGCATCAGGCGACCGGCATCCGCACGACGGCCGTGTCGAAACCTTCAATCCGCTGTTTCCGAACGGCTATTACTTCACGCTCGCCGGCTATACGAGTTACGCGAACCTGATCCACGTGAAGCCGTCCGTGACGCTGAAGCCGTCGGCGAACCTGTCGCTGCTCGGTGCGCTCGGCTTCCAGTGGCGCGAGACGACCGGCGACGCCGTCTATCAGCAGCCGAACATCCCGGTGCCGGGCACGGCGGGCAAGGGCGGGTTGTGGACCGGGATGTACGTGCAGCTGCGCGCGGACTGGACGATCGCCGCGAACCTGATCGGTGCGATCGAGGCCGTGCATTTCCAGGTCGGCGATGCGATCCGCCAGGCGGGCGGGCACAACGCCGACTATGTCGGCGTCGAGCTGAAGTATGGGTGGTAGCGCGCGAGCCGCCGCGCGTCCGCCGGCGAAGCGTTGCCCGATGCGTGGTGCCGGATGAGTGCGCGTGTGCAGGTGCTCGCGTATTCGGACGAGATGCTGATCGTGCGCCCGCTTGCGCCGGGCAGCGCGGAACAGCGCTGGGCGCCGGCGCGTGCGCTTCGCTCGGGCCGCTGCGCGCTGTCCGGCGAGAAGATCGTCTGCGGCGACGCCGTGTTCAGCCCGCGCGGGCGGGCGCCATTCGAATCGAAAACGATGATCCTCGCGGCCGCGCTCGACCGTCCGCGCGTGTCGACGGTGCGCCCGCACGTGCAGGTGCTCGAGCGCTCGGCGCAACTGCTGGTCGTGCGCTGGGTCGAGCCGGGGCGTGCGCATTTCGGCGAGCAGCACTGGAAACCGGGGCGCGCACGGCAGGCCGGTGTCTGCGTGCTGTCGGGCGCGCGGATCGCGTGCGGGGACGACGTGTTTCGCCCGAGTGGGCGCCCGACGCCGCCGAATGCGCGCGCGATGATCCTGGCCATCGCACTCGACACCGCCGGGCTGACGCACGGCGCGTGATGCGGCGCGCACCTGTTGACGTTCGCGTGGGTGCGTGTGCGCCATGACACAGGGCGGCCGGAGCCGCCCTTTGTCATGGGGTGGCCGGCATCGCGCCGGCCGGTTCGTTGCAGTGCCGCCGGGCCGTTACAGGTTCGGCGACAGTTGCAGTGCGTTCGTCAGGTCGCCCATCGGCTGCGCGCCGTTGGCCTTCAGCGCGTCGTCGCGCTGTTGCAGGCCCGCGAGGCGCGGCAGCGAGAAGCGGCGCGTGATGAAGCGCAGGATCGACCCGGTGTCGTACTGCGTGTGGTCGACGAAGCCCTTCTTCGCGTACGGCGACACGATCAGCGCCGGAATGCGGGTGCCGGGGCCCCAGCGGTCGGCGGTCGGCGGCGCGGCATGATCCCAGAAACCGCCGTTTTCGTCGTACGTGACGATCACGACCATGTTCTTCCACTGCGGGCTGGCCTGCAGGTGCGCGATCACGTCGGCGATGTGTTGGTCGCCCGAGGTGACGTCCGTGTAGCCCGGGTGCTCGTTCAGGTTTCCCTGCGGCTTGTAGAACGTGACCTGCGGCAGCGTGCCCGCATCGATCGCCTTGATGAACTCGGCGCCGTTCGCGCCGCCGTCGAGCAGGTGCTGCGCGCGGCTCGCGGTGCCCGGCGCCTGGTTCGCGAAGTAGTTGAACGGCTGGTGGTGCGGCTGGAAGTTCGGCGTCGACAGATCGGCACCGTAGATCACGTTCGACGTGCCGTTCTGGCTCGCCTGCAGCGCCTGGCCCCACGCGCCGCTGTACCATGCCCACGACACGCCCGCGTTGGTCATCAGGTCGCCGATGTTGGTCGCCGTCTGCGGCGGCATCGTCGACGGATTGGCCGGGTCGGCGAGCAGCGGATCGCCGCCCGTGGCCGCCTTGTTGCCGCTCGGCTGGTACGCCGGCTGCATCGTGTTGATGCCGTAGAAGTCAGGCGTCAGCGCGCCGTCGTTGACGAACTTCGGCGGCCCGCTCAGCGCCGAGGCCGGCGAGTTCGCGGCGACCTTCAGCGACTTGCCGTCGGCGTTCAGGACTGCGATCTTGCCGGCCGCCGGGCTCTTGTCCGCGTTCGCATAGAACGGCGCGCACGCGCAGATCAGGTACTGGTGGTTCAGGAACGAGCCGCCGAACGCACCCATGAAGAAGTTGTCGGCCAGCACGTACTGCTGCGCGACCTTCCACAGCGGCAGCTTCGACGGGTCGGCGGTGTAGTGGCCCATCGTCAGGCCGCCCGCATCGGTCCACGCGGCATACATGTCGTTCTTGCCGCCGTTGATCTGCATCTGGTCCTGGTAGAAGCGGTGCACGATGTCACGCGTCGCGATGCTCATCGACTGGTTGAAGCCTTTCGGATCGTCGATCGCGAACGGCGTGTTCGGCAGGTTCGCCGTCATCGCCTCGGTCACCGCCGGCGTGATGCCGGTCGCGGTCAGGCCGCCCCAGATCTTCGGCAGCGTCGCCATCGTCGAGCCGTCGCGATCCTTTTGCACCGAGTTCGCGGCCGTGGCGTTCTGCAGGCCGTTCGCGCCGGGGAAGTTGCCATACAGGTTGTCGAAGCTGCGGTTTTCCGCGTAGATCACGACCACGTTCTTGACGGCCGACAGGCCTTGCTGCGTGACATCGTCGCCGCCGCAGGCGGTCAGGCTGAGCGCGGCCGCGAGGGCGATCGGCGTATAGCGAATCCAGGCGTGCTTCTTCATGCGATGTTCTCTCTTTCGTCGTTTGTCGCGTGTGGGAACCGGGTTGAGGTACGGCCGGTGCGGGCATTGCGAGGCACCGACCGGTTGCGCGCATTATCTGGAACCGATTTGACAGGCGGGTGTAGGGCTGCTTTCAATTGACTGTCGGTGGAACGTCATGCAACGGTCATGGAACTGACATAAGCTCCGGCCGATTGCCCACCGCTACAAGAAGAACGACGATGCCCAGCCTTCTGAAACCCTGCGCGCTCGCGCGATCGTTGACCCCTGCCGCGGCCGCGCTGGCGCTGGCCGCCGGGCTTGCGGCGCTCGCCGGTTGCGATGCGCGGCCCGGCGCGACTACGCCGGCCGCGTCCGTCGTGCCGGCGGCGCAAGCGGCCCCGGCCGCGCCTGCGGTGGCGCCGGCCAGCCAGCCGCAGACGCGCGCGCAGGTATTCGAGGGCGTCAAGCAGATGACGGTGCTCGGCAAGCAGTTGTTCTTCGATCCGTCGCTGTCGGGCTCCGGCAAGCTCGCCTGCGCGTCGTGCCATAGCGCCGAGCATGCGTTCGGGCCGCCGAACGCGCTGTCGGTGCAGCTCGGCGGCGACGACATGCACCGCACGGGCTTTCGCGCCGTGCCGTCGTTGAAGTACCTGCGCGGCATTCCACCGTTCAGCGAGCACTTCCACGATTCGCCGGACGAAGGTGACGAAAGCATCGACGCGGGGCCGACCGGCGGGCTGACCTGGGACGGTCGCGTCGACACCCGCGACGCGCAGGCGCGCATTCCGCTCACGTCGCCATTCGAGATGAGCAGCTCGCCGGCGAGGGTCGCGAAGGCGGTTCGCGCCGCACCTTATGCGGACGCGTTCCGCAAGGCGTTCGGCGACCAGGTGCTCGGCGACGACCAGGCGACCTTCGACGCGGTGCTGCGCGCGCTCGACGCGTTCCAGCAGCAGCCGGCGCTGTTCGATCCGTACACGAGCAAGTACGACGCGTATCTGGCCGGTCATGCGCAACTCACGCCAGCGGAGTTGCGCGGGCTGCAGCTGTTCAACGACGAGAAGAAGGGCAACTGCGCGAGCTGCCACATCAGCCAGCGCACGCTCGAGGGCGGCCCGCCGCAGTTCAGCGATTTCGGGCTGATCGCGATCGCGGTGCCGCGCAACCGCGCGCTGCCTGTCAATCACGACCCGCGTTTCCACGATCTCGGCGCGTGCGGCCCCGAGCGGACCGACCTGAAGGGCCGCGACGAATTCTGCGGGCTGTTCCGCACGCCGTCGCTGCGCAACGTCGCGCTGCGCAAGACGTTCTTCCACAACGGCGTGTATCACTCGCTGGAGGACGTGATGCGCTTCTACGTCGAACGCGACATCCATCCGGAGAAGTTCTATCCGGTCGTGAACGGCAAGGTGCAGATCTATGACGACCTGCCCAAGCGCTACTGGCCGAACATCAACCGCGAGCCACCGTTCGATCGCAAGCGCGGCGACCAGCCGGCGCTGAACGCGGCCGAGATCAAGGACGTGATCGCGTTCCTGGGGACGCTGACTGACGGATATCAGCAAACGGCCGCGCCGGCCAAGCCGTAGAGGCATTCATTACAGCACGCATGCTATGCTCGCTCGCTGACGGGCGTGGTGCGTACCGAATGGCCGGCCCCCGGTTCGCCGGCCTGCACCACGCCGTTCGATCGAACATCCAAGGAGAAAAAACATGTCGATGCGTGCATCCCTTTCCGTCGTCACGCGCGTGCTGGCCGGCGCCGCGTGCGCAGCCGCGATGCTGCCCGCCCATGCGCAGAACAACCTGAACTTCCTGAACGACACGCCGATCAGCTATTTCAGCAAGACCGACCGCGCGTCGCTGTCGAAGGCGGTCGTGCAGGTGCGCGACGAAGGCAAGGACGGCGAAACCACGACGTGGCAGAGCAGCGGTCGCGGCACGCAGATCGACGCGAAGCTCACGCCGACCACGACCGAGACGGACGGCAAGACCTGCCGTGAAGTCGCCACCGAGATCACCGCGAAGGGCCAGACGATGACGCTCAAGCCCGTCTACTGCAAGACGGCCGCGGGCAAGTGGCAGCTGCAGAAACGCTGAGCACGCGCATGATGAAGCGGGGCGCCGCGCCGCGCACGGTGTCGTGCGGCGTCGTGATCCTCGATGCGGCCGGCCGCGTGTTCCTCGCGCACGCGACGGATACCACGCACTGGGACATCCCGAAAGGACAGGGCGAGCCGGGCGAGACGCCGGCCGAAGCGGCGCTGCGCGAACTGCTCGAGGAAACGGGCATCGTGTTCGGCGCCGATCGGCTGCTCGATCTTGGCCGCTTTGCGTACCGGCACGACAAGGATCTGCACCTGTTCGCGGTGCGCGTGGCCGACGACGAAGTCGATCTCGCGCACTGCACGTGCACGTCGCTGTTTCCGAGCCGTCGCGACGGCTCGATGATTCCCGAGATGGATGCGTATCGCTGGACCCCACCCGGCGACATCGACGCGTATGCGAGCCGCAGCCTCGCGCGGCTGTTTCGCACGAAGCTGTCGCTCGCGGATTTGCATCGGCGGTTGATGGGGGAGTGAACGGGCGCGGCGGCTTCTGCGGCTCCATGTCCCGGCTTCGCTTCGAAGCACGCAACAAAAAACCGGCCCTGGGGCCGGTTTTTTTATGGTCACGCGGCGGCGGCTTGCGAAGCCGCGAGCCGCGTGCGAAGCATGCCGTTACGCCGGCTTGCCCCAGCTGTCACGCAGCCCGACGATCCGGTTGAACACCGGCTTGCCCGGCTTCGAATCGACCCGATCGGCGACGAAGTAGCCGTGACGCTCGAACTGCAGGCGCGTCTCGGGTGCGATGTCGTCATTGCCCGGTTCGATGTAGGCCTGCACGATCTTCTTCGAGTCGGGATTCAGCGCCTCGAGGAAGTTCGCGCCGCCCGCGTCCGGATGCGGCTCCTTGAACAGACGGTCGTAGATGCGCACTTCGGCCGGCTGCGCATGCTTCGCGCTGACCCAGTGGATGTTGCCCTTGACCTTGTACGTGTTCGCGCCTTCGGTGCCCGACTTGCTGTCCGGGAAGTAGTTGCAGTGCACGGCCGTCACGTTGCCGTCGGCGTCCTTGTCGAAGCCCGTGCATTCGATCACGTAGCCGTAGCGCAGGCGCACCTTGTTGCCCGGGAACAGGCGGAAATAGCCCTTCGGCGGGTTCTCGACGAAATCCTCGCGCTCGATCCACAGCTCGCGCGAGATCGGGAACGTGCGCACGCCGCGATCCGGGTGGTGCGGGTGCACGGGCGCCGTGCACGCTTCCTCGAGGTCTTCCGGATAGTTGTCGATCACGAGCTTCAGCGGATCGAGCACGGCGACGGTACGGGCTGCCTTGTCGTCGAGGTCGTCGCGCAGCGCGCCTTCGAAGATGCTCATGTCGATCCACGAGTCGATCTTCGTCACGCCGATCCGCTCGCAGAACAGGTGAATGCTCTCCGGCGTGAAGCCGCGGCGGCGCACGCCGACGATCGTCGGCATCCGCGGGTCGTCCCAGCCGTCGACGTGGCCCTCGGTCACGAGCTGCAGCAGCTTGCGCTTGCTGGTGATCGCGTACGTGAGGTTCAGTCGCGAGAATTCGATCTGTTGCGGCAGCGGGCGCGTGAATTTGCCGGCTTCCGCGAGTTCGTTCAGCACCCAGTCGTACAGCGGGCGGTGATCCTCGAATTCGAGCGTGCACAGCGAATGCGTGATGCCTTCGAGCGCATCCGAGATGCAGTGCGTGTAGTCGTACATCGGATACACGCACCATGCGTCGCCGGTGCGGTAGTGGTGCGCGTAGCGGATCCGGTAGATCACCGGGTCGCGCATGTTCATGTTCGGCGAAGCCATGTCGATCTTCGCGCGCAGCACGTGCTCGCCTTCCTTGAACTCGCCGGCCTTCATGCGGCGGAACAGGTCGAGGTTTTCTTCCGGCGTGCGATCGCGGAACGGCGACGGCTTGCCGCCTTCCGTCAGCGAGCCCCGGTTCGCGCGCATTTCATCGGCGCTCTGGCTGTCGACATAGGCCTTGCCGCGCTGGATCAGCAGCTCGGCGAACTCGTACAGCTTGTCGTAGTAGTCGCTCGCGAAGTACTGGTGATCGACCGCGTCCTTGCGCCAGTCGAAGCCGAGCCAGCGCACCGCGTCGACGATCGAATCGACGTACTCGACGCTTTCCTTTTCCGGGTTCGTATCGTCGAAGCGCAGGTGGCACACGCCACCGTAGTCGCGCGCGACGCTGAAGTTCAGGCAGATGCTCTTGGCATGGCCGATGTGCAGATAGCCGTTCGGCTCGGGCGGAAAGCGCGTCTCGACACGTCCGCCCCATTTGCCGGTGCGGTTGTCGTCGTCGATGATGTTGCGGATGAAATTGGAAGCCGCGGGGGCGTCGTTGCGTTCGGTGCTCATGCGGATGGCGTCAGGTTGTGTCGGCGCGCGCGTCGCGCCGGTTTAATCCCGTGATTCTACCTGACCGGGGTCCGTCCCGTGCGGCGTGCGGCATGATGGGGGCGGGTTTCGACCGATTATCTCGATATTGTGTCGGCTGTAACACGACGTAAATCGGATTGCCCGGGCCGTTTGGCGTTGCCTATGATGGCTTCACCGAATCAATGCCGCCGTCCGGGATGCCGCGCGGCGGGAGGAAACTAAAAACCATGATGAAAAAGACCACGTTTATCGTTCGTACCGCCGTGATCGTCGCGGCCCTGTCGCAACTCGGCGCGTGCGCCATGACGCATACGCAGCGCAATGCCGGTATCGGCGCAGCCGCGGGCGGCGCGCTCGGCTACCTGGTCACGGGCGGCCCGCTCGGGACGGTCGCCGGCGCCGCGGCAGGCGGTATCGTCGGCGCGAACGTGCGCTGACCGACCGACATGACGCGAGCCGCCTGCAAAACGGCGGCTTGACGTCCGGTCGCGACGCTGCGCTCAGCGCGTCGCGACCCCACGCACATCCTTCCAAAATCAGACAGGCAGCATCAGGGAGGAACGGGTGTGCGACACTGCGCCGACGCACCATAACGATTTCATTCGTCGACGCACTTTCCATGAGCCGTTTACCCGTTCTCGTCCTGCCGGGCTACGCCAATTCGGGCCCGCTTCACTGGCAGAGCCGCTGGGAGCGTGCCGACGCACGCTTCTCGCGGGTCGCGATGCCGGACTGGGACCGTGCGTTCCGCAACGGCTGGTGTCTCGCGCTCGATCGCGCGGTTGAGGCCGCACGCGGGCCGGTGCTGATTGCCGGCCACAGCCTCGGTACGCTCACCACCGCGTGGTGGGCGACGCGCTATGCGCGCCCGGCCGCGCTCGCCAAAGTGCGCGGCGCGCTGCTCGTCGCGTTGCCCGATCCCGACGGTCCCGCGTTTCCGGCTGACGCGCATGGGTTCGGGCCCGTGCCGCTCGAACGGCTGCCGTTTCCGACCTGCGTCGTCGCCAGCAGCGACGATCCGTATGGCTCGCTCGCGTTCGCCCGCACCTGCGCGAACGCGTGGGGCAGCGCCTTCCACGACATCGGCCCACGCGGCCACATCAATGCGGACAGCGGGCTGGGCGACTGGCCCGAGGCGCGCGGCTGGCTCGACGCGCTCGCCCGTCGCGATTGACCGCTCGACTGACCGCCCAATCGACCGCGCGGGGCGGGGCGGCGGTTGAGGCCGCAGCCACGCCGTCCGTCCGCGCCCCCACCACGTGCCGCGTTCAGATCGCCTGTTTCGCCCGCAGCGCGGCGATCTTCGTGTCGTCGTAGCCGAGCATGTCGCGCAGCACGTCGTCGGTCTGCGCGCCGAGCAGCGGCGGGGCCGTGCGTGCTTCCGGCGGCGTCGCGCTCATCTGGATCGGGTTGCGCACGAGCTTCGCGTCCGCGCCGCACGGGTGCGGCAGCGACACCTGCATCCCGCGCGCGACGACCTGCTCGTTGTCGAACACCTCGTCGAGATCGTTGATCGGGCCGCACGGCACGCCGGCCGCTTCGAGCGCGCCGATCCAGTCGGCCTTGTCGCGCGCCTTCACCATCTCCGCGAGGATCGGCACCAGCGTGTCGCGGTGGCGCACGCGCGACGGATTCGTCGCGAAACGCTCGTCGTCCGCCAGTTCGGGCCGGCCGCCGGCCTCGACGAACTTGCGGAACTGCCCGTCGTTGCCGACCGCGACGATGATCCACCCGTCGCGCGTCTGGAACGTCTGGTACGGCACGATGTTCGGATGCGCGTTGCCCCAGCGCACCGGCGGCTTGCCGCTCGCGAGGAAGTTGGTGTTCATGTTCGCGAGCAGCGCGACCTGCACGTCGAGCAGCGCCATGTCGATGTACTGGCCTTCGCCGGTCCGGTCGCGGTGCGCGAGCGCGGCGAGCACCGCGATCGTCGAGTAGAGGCCGGTCGCGAGGTCGGCGATCGCGACGCCGGCCTTCTGCGGGCCGCCGCCCGGCTCGCCGTCGCGCTCGCCGGTGATGCTCATGAAGCCGCCGATCCCCTGGATGATGAAGTCGTAGCCCGCGCGGTGCGCGTACGGGCCGGTCTGGCCGAACCCGGTGACCGAGCAGTAGACGAGGTCGGGTTTCACCGCGCGCAGCGAATCGTAGTCGAGCCCGTATTTCTTCAGCTGGCCGACCTTGTAGTTCTCGAGCACGACGTCGCTCTGCGCGGCGAGCTCGCGCACGATCTGCTGGCCCTCGGGCGTCGCGATGTCGACCGTCACCGAGCGCTTGTTGCGGTTCGCCGCGAGGTAGTACGCGGCCTCGGCGGTATCCGCGCCGTCCGCGTCCTTCAGGTACGGCGGCCCCCAGTGGCGCGTGTCGTCGCCGGCGCCGGGGCGCTCGACCTTGATCACGTCCGCGCCGAAATCGGCAAGCGTCTGCGCGCACCACGGGCCCGCGAGCACGCGGGTGAGGTCCAGCACGCGGATATGGCTCAGGGCACCCATCGTCGAATCGTCTCCTTTCATGGCTCGCCTGGTCGGGCAAGGCCGGTTGGCATGCCGAGCATCTTAAGGCGAATCGGCTGCGCGAGTGGCCTGGAGCCTGTTTCCGCTAATAACGGGCTTGCGCTGGCCCGCAGAAGGGCCGAGCGCAAGGAATGCGACGCCGCGAATACTCGACGTATTCGCAAGGAGTATGACGCAGCGATCGGCCCTTCTGGGGGCCAGCCCCACGAGAGCATTTTTCCAAACAGGGGAACGCGCCTTTCCGCCCGCATTGCGGCGTCGTTCGTCGTTGCAATAGCTACGGCTATTGCGCCTCCTCTCTCCTTGCACTGCGGGCGGAAAGGCACGTTCGCAAGCCCGTTATTAGCGGAAACAGGCTCCTCCGGCCCGGCGCGAGGGCCGAGCCGCTTTCCGCCGCTTTGCCCGGAAGCCGGCCCCGATCCCGTATAATCGATCGTTTCCGAATCCATGCCGCCGCGCGCCCCGACAAGGGTGCCGGCGTTTGAAGCCGTCTTTGCCAGACTGTCCCCGCACGCCATGAAAGCTGCCGAAATCCGCGAGAAATTCCTCAAATTCTTCGAATCGAAGGGCCACACGATCGTCCGCTCGTCGAGCCTCGTGCCCGGTAACGACCCCACGCTGATGTTCACGAACTCGGGCATGGTCCAGTTCAAGGACGTGTTCCTCGGCACGGACCCGCGTCCGTACTCGCGCGCCACGACGGCGCAGCGCAGCGTGCGCGCGGGCGGCAAGCACAACGACCTCGAGAACGTCGGCTACACGGCGCGCCACCACACGTTCTTCGAGATGCTCGGCAACTTCTCGTTCGGCGACTACTTCAAGCACGACGCGATCAAGTTCGCGTGGGAACTGCTGACCACGGTCTACCAGCTGCCGAAAGAGAAGCTGTGGGTCACGGTCTACCAGGAAGACGACGAGGCGTACGACATCTGGGCGAAGGAAGTCGGCGTGCCGACCGAGCGCATCATCCGCATCGGCGACAACAAGGGCGCGCGCTACGCGTCGGACAACTTCTGGACGATGGGCGACACCGGCCCGTGCGGCCCGTGTACCGAAATCTTCTACGACCACGGCCCGGACGTGTGGGGCGGCCCGCCGGGATCGCCTGAAGAAGACGGCGACCGCTACATCGAGATATGGAACCTCGTGTTCATGCAGTTCAACCGCGACGCGCAGGGCAACATGACGCGCCTGCCGAAGCAGTCGGTGGACACCGGCATGGGCCTCGAGCGTCTCGCCGCGGTGCTGCAGCACGTGCACAGCAACTACGAGATCGACCTGTTCCAGAACCTGATCAAGGCCGCCGCGCGCGTGACCGAGATCAGCGACCTCACGAACAACTCGCTGAAGGTGATCGCCGATCACATCCGCGCCTGCTCGTTCCTGATCGTCGACGGCGTGATCCCCGGCAACGAAGGCCGCGGCTACGTGCTGCGCCGGATCGTGCGCCGCGCGATCCGTCACGGCTACAAGCTCGGCCGCAAGGGTTCGTTCTTCCACAAGCTGGTGGCCGACCTCGTCGCCGAGATGGGCACGGCCTATCCGGAGCTGAAGGAAGCCGAGCAGCGCGTGACCGACGTGCTGCGCCAGGAAGAAGAGCGCTTCTTCGAGACGATCGAGCACGGCATGTCGATCCTCGAAGCCGCGCTGGCCGACGTCGAGGCGAAGGGCGGCAAGGTGCTCGACGGCGAGCTCGCATTCAAGCTGCACGACACCTACGGCTTCCCGCTGGATCTGACGGCCGACGTGTGCCGCGAGCGCGGGATGACGGTCGACGAGCCGGCATTCGACGACGCGATGGCGCGCCAGCGCGAGCAGGCGCGTGCGGCCGGCAAGTTCAAGGCCGCGCAGGGCCTCGAATACACGGGCGCGAAGACCACCTTCCACGGCTATGAAGAAATCGCGTTCGACGACGCGAAGGTCGTCGCGCTGTACGTCGATGGTTCGTCGGTCAACGAAGTGAAGGCGGGCCAGGACGCGGTCGTCGTGCTCGACCACACGCCGTTCTACGCGGAATCGGGCGGCCAGGTCGGCGACCAGGGCGTGCTCGCGAACGCCGCGACGCGCTTCGCGGTGGCCGACACGCTGAAGGTGCAGGCCGACGTGATCGGCCATCACGGCACGCTGGAGCAGGGCACGCTGAAGGTCGGCGACGTGCTGCGCGCGGAAATCGACGCGCATCGCCGCGCCCGCACGCAGCGCAACCACTCGGCCACCCACCTGATGCACAAGGCGCTGCGCGAGGTGCTCGGCGCGCACGTGCAGCAGAAGGGTTCGCTGGTCGACGCGGAAAAGACCCGCTTCGACTTCGCGCACAACGCACCGATGACCGACGACGAAATCCGTCGCGTCGAGCAGATCGTCAACAACGAAATCCTCGCGAACGCGCCGGGCATCGTGCGTGTGATGCCGTACGACGAAGCGGTGAAGGGCGGCGCGATGGCGCTGTTCGGCGAGAAGTACGGCGATGAAGTGCGCGTGCTCGACCTCGGCTTCTCGCGCGAACTGTGCGGCGGTACGCACGTGCACCGCACCGGCGACATCGGCTTGTTCAAGATCGTCGTCGAAGGCGGCGTCGCGGCCGGCATCCGCCGCGTCGAGGCGATCACCGGCGACAACGCGGTGCGCTACGTGCAGGAACTCGACGCGCGCGTGAACGAAGCCGCGGCCGCGCTGAAGGCGCAGCCGTCGGAACTCACGCAGCGGATCGCGCAGGTGCAGGACCAGGTGAAGTCGCTCGAGAAGGAGCTGGGCGCGCTGAAGTCGAAGCTGGCGTCGAGCCAGGGCGACGAGCTCGCGCAGCAGGCGGTCGAAATCGGCGGCGTGTTCGTGCTGGCCGCGACGCTCGACGGCGCCGACGCGAAGACGCTGCGCGAAACGGTCGACAAGCTGAAGGACAAGCTGAAGAGCGCGGCGATCGTGCTGGCGGCCGTCGAAGGCGGCAAGGTCAGCCTGATCGCGGGTGTCACGCCCGACGCGAGCAAGAAGGTCAAGGCCGGCGAACTCGTGAACTTCGTCGCGCAGCAGGTCGGCGGCAAGGGCGGCGGCCGTCCGGACATGGCGCAGGCAGGCGGCACCGAGCCGGCGAACCTGCCGGGCGCGCTGGCTGGCGTGAAGGGCTGGGTCGAAGAGCGGCTCTGATCGTCACGGCTGATGCGATGCCGTCTCGCTGACCGCATCGCATGAATGGAACAACGACCCGATCGGCATGCGCCGGTCGGGTCGTTTTGTTGCTCCGCCGGAACGATGCGTGCCGGCCGCGCCCGACGATTCAGGCCGGCACGGTGACCGGCGGCTTCGCTGCACCATCCGCCTGCCGTGCGGCCTCGGTGAGCGCATCGCGCAACGCGGCCAACGCGGCCGACGCATACCCCTGGCGCCACGCGAGCAGCGTATCGATGCCTTCCAGTTCGGGGATCACATGCGCGGTGATGTTGCCGGTCTCGGGCTGCAGGTCGAGCACCGAACGCGGCGCGACCGCGATGCCGGCGCCGGCCGCGACGCACGCGACGATCGCGTGATACGACCCGAGTTCGAGCACGCGCGCCGGCTTGACGCCATGCGCCGCGTACCACTGCTCGACGTACTTGCGATACGTGCAGCCGCGCTCGAACGCGATCAGCGTCGGCAGGATCACGTCGCGCGGCGTGCGCACCGGCGGGTGGCCGCGCGGCGTGAGCAGCACCAGGTCCTCGCGGAAGACCGGCACCGTCTCGAACGTGTCGGGGAGCGTCTCCGGCGCGGGCGGGCGGGCGAACAGCGCGGCGTCGATCTCGAAGTCGCGCACGCGGTCGATCAGCCAGCCCGTCGTGCCCGTCAGCAGCTCGAGCGATACGTCGGGCCACGCATGGTGATAGCGCGCGAGCACGGTCGGCAGGCGGCTCGCGGCCGTGCTTTCCATCGTGCCGAGCCGCAGCCGCCCGCGCGGCGTGTCCTCGCGTATGGCGTCGCGCGCCTCGTCGGCGAGCGCGAGCAGGCGCTCCGCATACGGCAGCAGCGTATGGCCGGCCGGCGTCAGCACGAGCCGGCGGCCGTCGCGCACGAACAGCGCCGCGCCGAGTTCCTCCTCGAGCTGCTTGATGCGCGTCGTGACGTTCGACTGCACGCGATTGAGCTTGGCCGCCGCACGCGTCACGCCGTTCTCGCGCACCACGGCCCGGAAAATCGCCAGCGCCGCCAGGTCCATGATTCTCTCCGAGCGATGATTGGATTCTCAATTATTCATTTTTCGAGAACGTTTGGTCAAGCTAGGATGGAAGCATTCCGATTTCCGATCCGGCCGGCGCGTTGAACGCCGGCCCTTGCCGCCATGTCCCGCTCCGATACCCCGACCGCCGCCGCCGGCGCGCCTTTCGTCGATGATGCCGACCGCCGCGCCCGCACGGCCGCGCTGGCCTGCATGGTCGGCCTCGCGGTCGTGCTCGGCGTCGGCCGCTTTGCGTTCACGCCCTTGTTGCCGCTGATGCTCGCGGACGGCTCGATCGGCCTGAAGGCCGGCGGCTGGCTCGCGTCGGCGAACTACGCGGGCTACTTCGTCGGCGCGGTCAGTTGCGCGGCGCTGCGGGTGGCACCCGCGCGCATGGTGCGCGTCGGGCTCGTAGCCACCGTGCTGCTCACCGCCGCGATGGGTGTCGGCCACCTGCTGCCGGTGTGGCTCGCCGTGCGCTTCGTCGCGGGCGTCGTCAGCGCATGGACGTTCGTGTTCGTGTCGCAATGGGGGCTACGCCGGCTGGCCGACCTGCACGCGCCCGAGTGGAGCGGGGTGATCTATGCGGGGCCCGGCGTCGGCATCGTGGTGACGGGGCTGATCGGCAGCGCGCTGGCCGGCCAGCGCGCGGCGTCGGGCTGGCTCGGTTTTGCCGCGCTGTCCGCGGTGCTGTCGGTCGTGATCTGGCGCACGTTTGCGGCCACTCCGGCGCAAGCCGTGCCGTCGGGCGGCGCCGCACCGCAGGCGGCCGCCGCAACCGCGTCGCACCACGCGCATGAGCGCCGCCATCGCGCGGACGGCGCTTGGCTCGTCGTGCTGTACGGCATGCCGGGCTTCGGCTACATCATCACCGCGACGTTCCTGCCGGTGATCGCGCGCGCCGCGCTGCCGGCCGGTTCGCCGTGGCCAGACCTGTTCTGGCCGATGTTCGGCGCGGCGCTGATCGTCGGCGCGATCACCGCCGCGCGGCTGCCCGGGCACTGGGACAACCGGCTGCTGCTGGCGGCCGGGTGCGCCACGCAGGCGCTCGGCATTGCCGCCGGGATCGTGTGGCCGAACGCGGCCGGTTTCTCGGTCGGCAGCGCGCTGCTCGGCCTGCCGTTCACCGCGATCACGCTGTTTGCGATGCGCGAGGCGCGGCGCTTGCACGGCGAGCGGGCCGCCGGGCTGATGGGCTATGCGACCGCGTCGTACGGGGTCGGGCAGATTCTCGGCCCGCTCGTCGCGGCGCCGCTGGCCGCGCGCTTCGGGTCGTTTTCTCCCGCGCTGTGGGTTGCGGTGGCCGCGCTGCTGCTGGGCGCCGCCGGCTTCGCGGCAACCGCCGCACGCGGGCGCCGGCAACCCTGATGTCGGCGGGGCCGGATCGTCTGCGGCCCGGGCAAACTCGCTAGAATGAAGCCTTTCCCGCGCCGAGCGGGTGCGCGGGCAGCCGGCAGGCGGCCGTCCGGCGCCTGCCAGATTCCCATCGATGACCACCGCCGATTACCGCTTTTGCCCGCGCTGCGCGAGCCCGCTCACCGAGCGCGCCGATCCCGATCATGAAGGCGGCCGCATTCGCCAGGCTTGCCCCGACGACACCTGCGGCTATGTGCACTGGAACAACCCGCTGCCCGTCGTCGCCGCGATCGTCGAGCTCGACGGCAAGATCCTGCTCGCGCGCAACGCGGCCTGGCCCGAAGGCATGTTCGCGCTGATCACCGGCTTCCTCGAGAACGGCGAGACGCCCGAGGACGGCATCGCGCGCGAGGTCTTCGAGGAAACGGCGCTGAAGGCCGAGCACGTGTCGCTCGTCGGCGTCTACGAATTCATCCGCAAGAACGAGCTGATCATCGCGTACCACGTGCGTGCCTCGGGCACGGTCGCGCTGTCGCCGGAACTGCTCGAATACAAGCTCGTCGATCCGCCGCTGCTGCGCCCGTGGCGGGCCGGCACGGGCGTCGCGCTCGCCGACTGGATGCGGGCGCGCGGCCTCGATTTCGAGTTCGTCGACCGGCCGGGGCAGTGACGGGCCGGCCCGCCAGCCGCGTTGTCTCCACCGTGCCGCGCGCGATCGCGGCGCGGCGTTCCGCTTCATGCCGGTGCGCCGTGTCCCGCGGGCGCCGCGCGTCATCCCCCTCGCTTCCCTCGTCCTGACCGCCATCGCCATGTCCGACAAGCCGCAACCGCGTCCGCGCGACGCCTATCGCCACTTCCTGCCGATCACGACCCGCTGGATGGACAACGACGTCTACGGGCACGTGAACAACGTCGTCTACTACAGCTACTTCGACACGGTCGTGAACGAATACCTGATCCGCGCGGGCGTGCTCGACGTCGAGCACGGGCAGACGATCGGCCTCGTGGTCGAGACGCAATGCAACTACTTCGCGCCGCTCGTGTTCCCGCAGTCGGTCGACGCCGGGCTGCGGGTCGTGAAGCTCGGCACGTCGAGCGTGCGCTACGAGGTCGGGCTGTTCGCGCAGGGCGACGCCACGCCCGCCGCACAGGGGCACTTCGTGCACGTGTACGTCGATCGCGGCACGCGCCGGCCGGTGCCGCTGCCCGACGCGCTGCGCGCCGCGCTCGAGCCGCTCGCGGCCTGATTGCGCGGTGCACGCGTTCGCACTCCAGGCCTTCAACGGCCTCAGCTACGGCTTGCTGCTGTTCATGCTGTCGGCCGGCCTCACGCTGATCTTCAGCGTGCAGGGCGTGCTCAATTTCGCGCATGCGAGCTTCTACATGCTCGGCGCGTACGTCGGCTACAGCATCGCGGCCGGCGCGGGCTTCTGGCCCGCGCTGGTGCTCGCGCCGCTCGCGGTCGGGCTGCTCGGCGCCGGCTGCGAACGCATGCTGCTGCGCCGCGTGCAGGCGCGCGGCCATACGAGCGAACTGCTGCTGACCTTCGGCCTCGCGTACCTGATCGGCGAGGGCGCGAAACTCGTATGGGGCCTCGCGCCGTTGCCGGCGCCCGTGCCGGCGCTGTTCGACGGCGCGCCCGTCACCGTATTCGGCCTCGCGCTGCCGCGCTATCGGCTGTTCATGATGGGGATGTCCACCGCGATGCTGGTCGCGCTCGGCGCGCTGCTGCGCGCGTCGCGCATCGGGCTCGTCGTGCGCGCGGCGCTCACGCACCGCGCGGCCGTCGAGGCGCTCGGCTATGATGTGCCGCGCGTGATGACGGCGCTGTTCGGCGCGGGCACCGCGCTCGCGGCGCTGGCCGGCGTGATCGGCGCGCCGCTCGCGGTGATCGAACCCGCGCTGGCCGAAACGGTCGGGTCGGTCGTGTTCGCGGTGGTCGTGATCGGCGGGCTCGGCTCGCTCGGCGGCGCGTTCGCGGCGTCGCTCGCGGTCGGCTTCGCACAGACCTTCGCGGCCGCGAGCGACACGTCGCTGCGCGACCTCACGGAATGGGCCGGCATCGCGCTGCCCGACAGCGTGGCTGCGGTGTCGATCGCGCAGCTCGCGCCGCTGGTGCCGTACCTGCTGCTCGTCGCGGTGCTGGTCGCGCGGCCGCGCGGGCTGTTCGGCGAGCGTGCCGATGCGTAACCGCATGCTCGCCGGCGTCATGCGCTGGTCTCTGTTCGCCGCCTGCGTCGTGCTGCCCGCTTGGCTGTGGCCGCATGGCGCGATGCTCGGCTATCTCGCACAGACGGCCGCGCTCGTCGTGCTCGCACTGTCGTACAACCTGCAGCTCGGCACGACCGGGCTGCTGTCGTTCGGGCACGCGGCGTTCGCGGGCCTCGGCGCGTTCGCGGCCGCGCACTGGTTCAACCACTTTGGCGGCCCGCTGCCGCTGTTGCCGCTCGTCGGCGGCGTGGCCGGCGCCGCTTTCGGCTTTGCCGCCGGGCTGCTCGCGACGCGCCGCTCGGGCACCGCGTTCGCGATGATCACGCTCGGGCTCGGCGAGTGCGTCGCGGCCGCCGCGTGGAGCGTGCCGGCCTGGTTCGGCGGAATCGGCGGCGTGCCGATCGACCGGGCGAGCGGCACGCCGTGGGGCGGCTGGCATTTCGGCGCACCCGTCCAGGCGTATGCGGTGATCGCCGCGTGGTGCCTCGCGTCGGCGTGGGCGATGCACGCGCTGACACGCACGCCGCTCGCGCGGCTCGCGAATGCGGTGCGCGACAACCCGGTGCGCGTCGCCGCGCTCGGCTCCGATCCGCGCCGCGTGCGGCTCGCGATGGTCACCTGCGCGTCGTTCTTCGCCGGCGTCGCCGGCACGCTGACGCTGATCGACGTCGAGATCGCGACGCCCGACAGCGTATCGATGGCGCGTTCGGCGACCGTGCTGATCGCCGCGGTGATCGGCGGCACCGGCGCGTTCTTCGGGCCGGCGGCCGGTGCCGCCGTGCTCACGGTTCTGAGCATCGTCGTCGCGGGCCTGTCGCGCGCGTGGGCGCTGTATCTCGGCGTGCTGTTCGTCGTGATCGTCGTGGCCGCGCCGCGCGGCATCGCCGGGATCATGCAAGCGCTCGCGCATGCGTTGCGGCCCGGCGCGCCGGCGGCCGAGCGGTGGCGCATGCTGTGCGCGGTCGGCGCATTCGTGTTCTGGGGCGTCGCGATCGTCTGCGCGGCCGAGCTCGGCTATGCGTGGCGCTTCGCACAGGACGACGGCGCGGGCTTTGCATTCGGCGCGTGGCGCATCGACGCCGATACGCCGGCCGGCTGGGCCGTCGCGTGCTCCGCGTTCGGCATCGGTACGCTGCTGTGGGGCTGGCGCGCGCGGCTCGTGCCGGGCGGGCCAGCCGGCGAGCGGGAGGACGGGCGATGAACGGCAATGCGATCGCGCTGCACGGCGTGGTGCAGCGCTTCGGCGCGCAGACGGTGCTCGACGGCGTCGAGCTGAGCATCGCGGCCGGCGAGCGCCATGCGCTGATCGGGCCGAACGGCGCGGGCAAGTCGACGCTGTTCGGCGTGATCGCCGGTGCGGTGCGGCCGACGCGCGGGCGCGTCGTGCTGCACGGCGTCGAGCTGCGCGGGCGCGGGCCGGTCGTCGCGAGCCGGCTCGGCATCGGCCGCAGTTTCCAGCAGACGAGCGCGTTTGCGCGGCTGACCGTGTTCGACAACCTGCGCTGCGCGGCGCTGCATGCGCCGGCCGAGCGGCGGCGCTGGTGGAACCGGCTGCGCGAATCGGCGTCGGTCGATCTCGCGGCCGCTCGCGTGCTGCACGATATCGGCCTCGATGCGCACCGCGACACGCTCGCCGGCGAACTGAGCTATGCGGAACAGCGCGCGCTCGATCTCGGGATCGCACTCGCGAGCGGCGCGCGCACGCTGCTGCTCGACGAGCCGACGGCCGGCATGAGCCGCGCGCAGGCCGCGCGGATGATCGCGCTGATTCGTGCGACGACGCAGGGGCGCACGGTCCTGCTGATCGAACACGACATGGATGCGGTGTTCGGCTTCGCCGAACGCATCACGGTGCTCGTGCGCGGCACGGTGGTCGCGACCGGCGCGCCCGATGCGATCCGCGCCGATCCGGCCGTGCGGGCCGCCTATCTGGGCGAGGGCGGCCCATGAGCGCGCTGCTCGACATTCGCGACCTGCGCGCGTGGTACGGGCTGCAACCCGTGCTCGACGGTGTCGATCTCACGCTCGCGCCGGGCGAGACGCTCGCGCTGCTCGGCCGCAACGGCTCGGGGCGCTCGACGCTCGCGAAGGCCGTGATGGGG
The DNA here is from genome assembly GCF_002223205.1 of Burkholderia sp. AU27893. Taxonomy (NCBI): domain Bacteria; kingdom Pseudomonadati; phylum Pseudomonadota; class Betaproteobacteria; order Burkholderiales; family Burkholderiaceae; genus Burkholderia; species Burkholderia sp. AU27893. The sequence goes on from NZ_NKFD01000001.1 coordinate 1,746,877, forward strand.
CTCGTGCGCACGGCCGGCTCGGTGCGCATTGGTGGCGCCGAATGCGTGGGGGCGCGCACGTTCGAGATTGCGCGGCGCGGCGTCGCTTACGTTGCCGAAAGCCGCGACGTGTTCCCGCTGCTGACGGTACGCGACAACCTGCGGCTCGGGCTGCGCGGCGCCGGCGGCGCGGCCGAACGCACGGCGCTCGAACGGCTGTTCGACCGCTTTCCGTTGCTGGCCGCGCGCGCGGACGTGAAAGCGGGGCGGCTGTCGGGCGGCGAGCAGCAGGTGCTCGCGCTGGTGCGGGCGCTGGCCGCCCGCCCGCGCGTGCTGATCGTCGACGAACCGGCCGAAGGGCTCGCGCCGCTGGCGGTCGACGAAGTCGGCGCATGCCTCGCCGCGCTGCAGGCCGACGGTGTCGCGATCGTGCTGATCGAGCAGCGGCTGCAGTTCGCGCCGTGGCTCGCGCGGCGCGTCGCGGTCATGGGGCGCGGACGGATCGTGTACGACGGTGCGCTCGACGGGTTGGGCGGCGAGGTGGCGAATGCATGGCTGAGCGCCGGTTAAGTGCCTCGGTCGTGCACTTCATCTCTTCATCGAACGGGCCGATCCGTAGCGCAATAAATATCGCTCTCCGTCGCCGCGCCGGTGCCGCGCGGCATACTTGAATTCGTGTGATAAATACACTATTGATTTGATTGTTGTATTCGCACGTAATGATCGATACAGGGCGCTGTCTGTCAGACGGCCGGTCGAACGCCATGGTCGGCCCTTTTAGCTACCGTGAGTGGTCTGTCCATGGAGAACGGGACCATGAGGCGAGCGGTGATTACGGGCATCGGCATCGCGTCCAGCATCGGTAGCGACGTGCGTACCGTGGTCGACGCGTTGCGCACGGGCCGCAGCGGCATCACGTCGTCGGCACTGTTCCAGGAGGTGGGGCTGCGCAGCCATGTATGGGCGCCGGTCGACATGCCGTACGCGGACCGCGTCGATCGGCGCCACCTTCGCTTCATGACGCCGGCCGCGCTGCAGGCGCATGCGTGCATGCAGCAGGCGATCGATGACTCGCGGCTCGCGGCACACGACGTATCGAACGCGCGCACGGGGGTTGTCGTCGGCAACGCGTGCGGGATTCCGAATGGCTATCTACATGCGACTCAGGCGATGCGTGAGCGTGGGCTGCGCGGCGTCGGCGTCTACGATATCGTGCAGTCGATGCCGTCAATGTACGCGGCATGTCTTGGCGTCGCATTCGGTATCCGCGGAGTCTGCTACGCGATCTGCGCCGCTTGTGCGGCATCGGCGCAATGTATCGCACATGCAGTCGATCTGGTTGCGCTCGACCGGCAGGACGTTGTGTTCGCCGGCGGCGCCGAGGAAGTCGGGTGGGAAATCGCGTGTCAGTACGACGCGATCGGCGCGCTGTCGACTCGCTACAACGACGTGCCCACGCGCGCGTCTCGCACCTACGATGCTGAACGTGACGGCTTTGTGATTTCCGGCGGTGCCGGACTTGTCGTCGTCGAGGAACTGGCACACGCGCTTGCGCGTGGTGCGCGCATCTACGCCGAGGTGATCGGGCATGGAACGACGACCGACGGTGTGGACATGGTCGCGCCGTCGGGCGAGGGAGCGGCGCGCAGCATGCGTCTCGCATTGCACGGCGTCGCGGGCCCGATCGATTATCTCAATACGCATGGCACGTCCACCCCGGTCGGCGACATTCGCGAACTGGACGCGATTCGCGAAGTCTTCGGTGCCGGCGCGCCTCCGCTGTCGTCGACGAAGACGACCACTGGCCATGCTCAGGGCGCAGCCGGCGTGCACGAATTCATCTATACGCTGCTGATGCTCGAACATGGCTTCATCGCGCCGAATGCCAACGTGGTACGGCTGGACGATGCGGCGGAAGGCTTCGATATCGTCATGCAGCCGACCGATCGGTGTCTCAAGACCGCGATGTCCAACAGCTTCGGTTTCGGCGGCGTGAACGTTACGCTCGCGATCGGTAAGCTGGATCACGTGCACGCGAGTTTGCCGTGACGCGGCATGCACGCTGTTCGCATTCTGTTTGCTTACGTTTCAGGAGGCCGTGACATGCACCGTGTTCCCGAATATCGCAGTCACCACTATTCGCTGCGTGTACCGTTCGCAGACATCGATCTCGGCGGCGTCGTTTATCACGCTCACTACCTGCGTTACTTCGATCAAGCAAGGATGGAATGGTATCGCGCAAAGGGTGTCGATCTGGCCGAGATGATGAGCGTGCAGCGGCGCGGCCTCATTGTGTGCGGCATCGAGACCGAATTCATGTCGCCGGCAGGCCACGATGAACTGCTCACGATTCACACCACCCTTGAGGAGTTCACTGGCGTGAGGCTCGCGTTTCGTCAAGATGTATACCGCGAGGACAGGTTGATTGCGCGGGGCCGCACCAAGCTTGCCGGAGTCAGCATGGATACGCTACGACCGGCGCGGATTCCGTTCTCATTTGCACTTGAGTAGGCCGTCAGGGGCTTACCTGCGGTCAGCGAATTACACCGTGCCGTATCAAAGCGCGTGCGGGTGCCCATCTTCGTCGATACGAACACTCCGTAGAGGAATGCCATGTTGCGCTCAGCGGGTTGCGCCGCGCGATCGCTGATCCGTGGCTGAGCGTCGTCCGACATGACGACGATAACGGCGCACGAACGATTGTTCGGAAAACGCTGCCAGTCAATTCGCGTCGAGCCGCTTTATCGTCGCCATGCCGCACCGTAAATTGCCGGTCATACCGGTTGCATATCGATGCGGCAACGCGGCAACCGGCACCCTCCATCGAAAGTCTTCTGACTGAGGAATGAAATCATGAGCAAGCTGGCAAACAAGGTCGCGATCGTCACGGGCGGATCGAAGGGCATTGGCGCGGCGATCGCGAAGGCACTGGCCGCGGAAGGCGCGTCGGTCGTCGTCAACTACGCGAGCAGCAAGGCGGGCGCCGACGCGGTCGTGAGCGCGATCGTCGAAGCCGGCGGCCGTGCGGTCGCGGTGGGCGGCGACGTGTCGAAGGCGGCGGATGCGCAGCGCATCGTCGATACCGCGATCGAGTCGTACGGACGTCTCGACGTGCTCGTCAACAATTCCGGCGTGTATGAATTCGCACCGATCGAAGCGATCACCGAAGAGCACTACCGCCGGCAGTTCGACACGAACGTGTTCGGCGTGCTGCTGACCACGCAGGCCGCGGTCAAGCATCTCGGCGAAGGCGCGAGCATTATCAACATCAGCTCGGTGGTGACCAGCATCACGCCGCCCGCGAGCGCCGTGTACAGCGGCACCAAGGGCGCGGTCGATGCGATCACCGGCGTGCTCGCGCTCGAACTCGGCCCGCGCAAGATCCGCGTGAACGCGATCAACCCAGGGATGATCGTGACCGAGGGCGCGCACAGCGCAGGCATCATCGGCTCCGATCTCGAAAAGCAGGTGCGCAACGAGACGCCGCTCGGCCGCCTCGGCGAGCCGCACGACATTGCGTCGGTGGCCGTGTTCCTCGCATCGGACGATGCACGCTGGATGACCGGCGAGCACCTCGTCGTGAGCGGCGGGTTGAACTGATCGGATCGTGCCGCCCCGACGGCACGCGTGGTGAAATCCGGCGGACGCTGCGTCGGGTCTGCTTCGGCCGATCGCGCTGCGTGCCGCCGGTTGTCGTGCGACCCACGACAGTCGATGTGCGGATGCGGGATGAGCACGATTCCTAGAGGCCGCACTCTGATCCCGCGTCGCATTGCGGCATAAATCCGTCATGCGGCGCGCGCGGCGACGATGCGTGCGGCCTGCCGCGCGTGCCTGAAGTCATCCCCCCGAATTCTCCTCGACTGCCCGTCGCGCAAGGCTGACGGGCGTTTCCCGTGTATCGCCGCCGTCTCGACGGGGCCGGTTCGGTGCGCGCCGCGTATGCCACCCATTCAAGTTGCGAATGTGTGCATCGCAACAATCCATTTCATTCGCGGCGCCCGGAGCGGTATGGTGAACGCACGTTCGATACGCATCGACCGATGCACATTCCTCTCGCGAAGGCGCCATGAAAACGACTCACGATCGATCCGGGCACGCGGCACGTCCGACTGCCGGCGGCCCGTCCGAAGGCGGCGACGACCGACGCAACGCAGGGTTGCGCCTGCCGGCGAAGCTGGTCGGCCCGATCGTGCTCGGCACGCTGCTCAACGCGCTGAACTCGTCGATGATCGCCGTCGCGCTCGTCAGCATCCAGCAGGCATTCGCGCCGCACGGCGCCGCGCAGGAACGCATCGATACGCTGTGGCTCGTGTCGGGTCTCTATCTCGCGACGGCCGCCGGCCAGCCGACGATGGGGCGGCTCGCCGATCGCTTTGGCGCGAAGCGGATCTTCTGTATCGGCCTCGCGATCGTGCTGGTCGCATCGTCGCTCGCGCCGTTCGCGCCGACGCTGGGCTGGCTGATCGCATCGCGCGTCGCGCTCGGCATCGGCACGTCCGCCGCCTATCCGGCCGGCATGGCGATGATTCGTGCGTGGTCGCAGCGGCACGCGAACGGCGCGACGCCGACGGGCGGCCTCGGCGCGATCTCGATCGCGGCGCAGGTGGCCGTCGCGTTCGGCCCGCCGCTCGGCGGCGCGCTCGTGCAGTTCGCCGGCTGGCGCGCGATCTTCTGGATCAACGTGCCGATCGTGCTGGCCGCCTTCCTGTTCGCGTGGCTGTGGATCCCGGCCGATCCCGTCCGTCGCGGCGCGCGGGCACGCGACACGCTGAAGGAACTGGATCTGCCGGGCGTCGTGCTGTTCGTGCTGACGCTGGCGAGCCTGCTGCTGTTCCTGCAATCGGTGACACGCGAACCCGACTGGCGGCTGCTGGCCGCGACGCTCGTGCTGGTGCCCCTCCTGATTCACCGTGAGCGCCAGGCCGCGGCGCCGCTGATCGACATTCGCATGCTGGCGGACAACCGTCCGCTGCTCGGCACGTACCTGCGCTGCGTCGGCACCTATGCGGTGTTCTACGCGATCTTCTACGCGCTGCCGATGTGGCTGCAGGAAGCGAGGGGGCTGTCGGCCGCCGATGCCGGCCTCGTGATGCTGCCGGTCGCCGGTATCGGTACGGTCACGACGCTGCTCGCGACCCGCATCGTGCACCGTCACGGCCCGCGCCCGGTACTGGTCATCGGTTCCGCGATGCTCTGCATCGGCAGCGTCGTGATGAGCCTGATGACGAGCAGCCTGCCGATCGCGGCGATCGTCCTGCTGTCCATCATGTTTGGTATTCCTAATGGTTTCAACAATCTCGGCAATCAGGCCACGCTCTACCAGAGCACGCCGCACGACCGGATCGGTACGGCCTCGGGGCTGTACCGCACCGCGCAGTACGTCGGCGGCAGCCTGTCGTTCGCACTCGTCGGTCTCGCGCTCGGTCATCCGGCGAGCGATCACGGCCTGCGCGAGCTTGCCGTCGTCCTGGCGGTCATCAGCGTGCTGCTGTTGCTCAATGCCGTCTCGAGCCGGCACCTCGACGCCGCCGTTTCTTCCGTCCCACAACAAAAGTGAGGGTTTTACATGTCCATTCCGACGCTCAATCGCACCGCCGCGCTCGTCGCCATCGATCTGCAGAACGGGATCGTCTCGCTGCCGGTCGCGCCCTATACCGGCGCACAGGTGGTCGCGAAGACAGTCGAGCTGGCGGCAGCTTTCCGCGCGCTGGGGCTGCCCGTCATCTACGTGCACACGAGCTACCGGCCGGATGGCGGCGTCGCGCTGAAGGTGAAGACGGACGCGCCGTCGTCGCCGCCGAATCTCGATCCCGAATGGAGCGCGTTCGCGCCGGCGCTCGGCGTGCAGCCGTCCGACATCGTCGTGACGAAGCATCAGTGGGGCGCGTTCACCGGCACCGACCTGGACGTGCAGCTGCGCCGCCGCGGCATCACCGACATCGTGCTGACGGGGATCGCGACCAACATCGGCGTCGAATCGACGGCGCGCCAGGGATACGAAAACAACTACAACGTCGTCATCGTGAGCGACGCGGTCAGCACCTCGTCGGCGGATGCGCAGACGTTCGCGCTGACCCAGATCTTCCCGAAGCTCGGGCAGGTCGCCGCGGCGGCGGACGTGGAGGCGGCACTGGAGCAGGCCCAGTCGCGCTGAAGCCGGCGAATCGTTCGGCGCGCTTTTGCAAACATCAATCGTTTACCGAGGAATGGCGATGATCAAGACCGATGCATGGGTTCTCTACGCGGGACCGGAACCGACCCGGCAGCAGCCGCCCGTAGCGGGCGAGCTGCGCCGCGAAACCTTCGAATTTTCCAGTCTCGAGGCCGACGAGGTGCTCGTCGAGCCGTTGTACGGATCGTGGGAAGCGAACCTCGACCATGCGCTGTCGCGCAATCCGGTCGATATCTGCCGCCAGCGCCGCGAGGACAAGATCGTGCTGGGCAACGGCGCGCTGGTGCGCGTGCTGGAGCGCGGCAGCGCGGTCGGTACGGTGAAGGACGGCGAGATCTGCATGGTGATGCCGTTCGGCAAGCGCGACGAATACGGGTTCGCCGAACTCGTCTACGCGTACGACGCGCCGGGCACGATCGGCGTGATGGCGCAGCGTACCAAGATGCGCGCCGACAACCTGGTGCCGGTGCCGACCGACAGCCGCCACTCGCTGCTGCAATGGGCGACCTACGGCCGCTACTTCACCGCATGGGACAACTGGAAGGTCGCTTCGGCGTGCTGGCGCTCGCAATTGCCGGACGTCGACCCGGCCGACAACCTGGTGTTCGGCTGGGGCGGCGGCACGACGCTGGCCGAGCTGCAGCTCGCGAAGCGCGAGGGCTTTCGCGTCGCGATGACGGCGAGCAACGATCGCCGGCTCGAAGAGCTTGCGAAGCTCGGCATCACGCCGGTCGACCGCCGGAAATTTCCGGATCTCGCGTATGACGAGGCGCGCTACCGGGCCGATCCGGAATATCAGGCCCGCTACCGGGAGTCGGAGCGCGTCTTCGCGGAGACGATCGCCGAGCTGAGCGGCGGCCGAGGGGTCGCGATCTTCCTCGACAATCTCGGCGGCGCACTGTATCGCGCGACGATGCGCGTGACGGGCCGCACCGGCATCGTCGCGACGGTCGGCTGGAAAACCGGGATGCGCCTGTGGAACCTGCGCGCGACGGAGTGCATCAACCGCCGCCTGCACATCCACACGCACGCGTGGCGTTACGACGACAGCATCACGATCCGCGACTTCCAGGAGTCGACCGGCTGGATCGGCCAGGAACCGACCGAGATCTTCGATTTCGACGACGTGCCGAAGCTGGCGTCCGATTACCTGAACGGCAAGATCGAGACGTATTTCCCGATCTACCGGATCAACGCGGTGTAAGCCGCAGGTCGCGCGCTGCGCCGGTATCGCCGCATGATGATTAGTCATGCAGATGATGCCGGTGCGCGGCGCGCCGTGCAATCTGTCTCGCAGGAGAACGCCATGGCCTCTGTGGAAACCGGGGAGGTCGACGCCGGCACGGCGTCGGACAGCTCCAGCCGCGCGCCGCTCGGCGGCATTCGCGTGATCGACGCCGCGACGCTGTTCGCCGGCCCGCTCGCGGCGACGATGCTCGCCGACTACGGCGCCGACGTGATCAAGGTGGAGCATCCGACGGGCGATCCGGCGCGCAAGTACGGCGCGCGCCGCGATGACGTCCCGTTGTGGTGGAAGGTAGTCGCGCGCAACAAGCGGGCGGTCACGCTGAATCTCGGCACGGCCGACGGCCAGCGGATCTTCCGCGAGCTGGCGGCGCAGGCCGACGTCGTGGTCGAGAATTTTCGGCCCGGCACGCTCGAGCGTTGGGGGCTCGGCTACGACGTGCTGTCCGCGATCAATCCGCGGCTCGTGCTCGTCCGGGTGACGGGCTTCGGCCAGTTCGGTCCGTATGCCCGCCGCCCCGGCTTCGGCACGCTCGCGGAGGCGATGAGCGGGCTGGCGGCGGCGACCGGCGAGGCGGACGGGCCGCCGCTGTTGCCGTCGTTTCCGCTGGCGGACACGGTGGCGGGGCTGACCGCCGCGTTCGCGATCATGACGGCGCTGAAGGCGCGCGATCGCACCGGGCGCGGGCAGGTGGTCGATCTCGCGATCATCGAGACGATGCTCGCGGCGATGGGCGCGCAGGTCGCGAGCTACGACCAGACGGGGCGCGTGCCCGAGCGCACCGGCAACCGCTCGCCGAACAATTCGCCGCGCGGCGTGTATCGCACGTCGGACGGCAAGTGGGTCGCGCTGTCGACGTCGGCTCACAGCATCGCCGAGCGCGTGATGCGGCTCGTCGGCCGCGCCGACCTGATCGACCAGCCGTGGTTCGCGAACGGCGTCGAGCGCGCGAAGCATGCGGACGAGCTGGACGCGGCGGTAGGCGGCTGGATCGGGCAGCGCACCCGCGCCGAGGTGCTCGACGAGTTCGAACGCGCGGAGGCGGCCGTCGCGCCGATCTACGACGTGGCCGACGTGCTCGACGATCCGCAGTATGCGGCGCTCGGCTCGGTCGTATCGGTGCCCGACGCCGAGCTGGGCGCGTTCCGCACGCACAACGTGCCGTTCCGGCTGTCCGACACCCCCGGCGCGATCCGCTGGGGCGGGCCGTCGCGCGGTGCGCACAACGATGAAGTATTCGGCGCATTGGGACTGGAGCCGCAGGACCTTGCCGACCTGACCGAACGAGGTGTGATTTGAAACAGAGCGCAACCTGCCGCAGCTATCTGTACGTGCCTGCGCACAAGACACAGGTGGTCGAGAAGGCCTACGCGAGCGACGCCGATGCGATCGTGCTGGATCTCGAGGACGCCGTGCCGGCGAGCCACAAGATCGACGCCCGCAAGGCCGCCGCCGCGATCCTCGCGGGCGGCCCGCCGAAGCCGACCTACGTGCGCGTGAACCCGATCGGGAGTCCATGGTGCCGCGACGACGTCGAGGCGATCGCCTTGCCCGCGCTGCAGGCGCTGCGTCTGCCGAAGTGCGATTTTCCCGCGCATGTCCAGGAAGTCGCGGGCTGGCTCGATGCGCTCGGCAGCGAAGCCGGCATCCAGATCCTGATCGAATCGGCGTACGGCGTGGAGACGGCTTACCAGCTCGCGACCGCGTCGCCGCGGCTGGAGCGGATCGGGCTCGGCGAAAGCGACCTGCGCGCCGACCTGCGGATCGGCGTCGACAACTTCACGCTCGAAGTGTGTCGCGCGCGCTGCGTGGTGGTGTCGCGCGCGGCGGGGCTGAACGGGCCGATTCAGACCGTCTATCACACGCTGAACGATCTCGACGGCTTGAAGGAGTCGACGCTGCGCGCGAAATCGATGGGGTTCGTCGGCCGCTTCGCGATTCACCCGTCGCAGATTCCGGTCATCAACGCGGTCTTCACGCCGTCCGACGAAGAAATCCGCGCGGCCGAGCGCGTGCTGGAGGCGGTCGATGCGGCGGATGGCGAATCATCGGTGTTCGTGCTGCCCGACGGCCGCGTGGTGGCGCCGCCGCTGATCGCGAACGCGCGCGTGACGCTCGCGCTGGCGACCCATCTACGGCGCGATGGAGTACCGGCATGAGTACCCCCGACACGCTTTCCGCGCCGGCCGCGGTCGCCAGGCCGGCGAGTCCGGACGGCATCATCGGCGCGCTCGGCCGCTTCGCGGCGGCGGCGCGCGCCGACGGCCTCGACCGCACGCTGCGCGTCGAGGCCGCCGCGCGCGTGCTCGACCTGGTCGGCAACAGCCTGATCGCGCACGACGAACCCGTCGCGCAGTCTGTCTTGCAGGTCGCGCGGCGCTGGGCCGGCAACGGCCCCGCGACCGTGATCGGCGCGGCCGACCGGCTGCCCGCCGCGAGCGCCGCGCTCGTCAACGGCACGCTTGCGCACGCGATGGATTTCGACGACTCGCACATGCTGTCGGTGCTGCATCCGAGCGCGTCGGTGATTCCGGCCGCGCTCGCCGCCGCACAGGCGAGCGGCGCGTCGGGCGCGGCGTTGCTCGATGCGATCACGATCGGCACCGAGATCTGCATCCGGCTCGGCGTGGCCGCCTACAACCCGCAGATCGGCAATTCGGTGTTCTTCGAGCGCGGCCAGCATGCGACGTCGATCTGCGGGACGGTCGGCGCGGCCGCGGCCGCGGCGATGCTGTTCGGCCTCGACGCCGCGCAAATCGCCGCCGCGCTCGGCATTGCCGCGAGCATGGGCGCGGGCCTGCTCGAAGCCAATCGCACCGGCGGCTCCGTGAAGCGGATCCACTGCGGCTGGGCCGCGCATGCGGGCGTGAGTGCGGCGGAACTGGCGGGCGCGGGCGTGACCGCGCCGCCGACCGCGCTCGAAGGCCGCTTCGGCTTCTTTCGCGCATGGTGCGGCGAGCTGGCCGACGTCGACGCGGTGCTGCGCGAACTCGGTGTCGACTGGGAGACGAGCCGGATCATCTTCAAGCCGTATCCGTGCAACCACTTCACGCATCCGGGCATCGACGCGGCATTGCAGTTGAAGGCGCAGGGCGTGACGGCCGACGACGTGGTGTCCGCCGAGTTGCGGGTCGCGGCATCGACGCTGCGCACGATCGGCGAGCCCGCCGCGCTGAAGGCCAACCCGCCGGACGGTTATGCGGCGGCGTTCTCGGGGCCGTACACCGTCGCGGCGGCGCTGCTCGGCGGCGGCGGGCTCGGTGTCTGGTTCGACGATTTCGACGACAAGCTCGTGCGGGATCCCGCGCGCCGTGCGCTGGCCGCGAAGGTGCGCTGCATCGGCGATCCGTGGTGCGACGAGCGGTTCCCGCATTTCCTGCCCGCCGTGCTGCGGGTGGAACTGCGCGACGGACAGGTGCGCGAGGCACGGGTCGAATCGAGCAAGGGCACCAATGCGCGGCCGCTGACCGAACAGGAACTCGTCGCGAAGTTCGTGCTCGCGGCGAGTTCGACGATCGGCTTGCCGCGTGCGCTCGAACTGCGCGACGCGGTGCAGGCGCTCGCCGACGACGCGCCGCTCGGCGGGCTGGCGGCGTTGACGTCCGGCCCGCATGCGAACCCGAAAGGAGGAGATCCATCTTGAGCACACCCCGTTGGAACAAGCGGCCGCCCGGCTCGAACTGGGGCGATTTCGGTCCTGACGACCAGAAAGGACGGTTGAACTGGCTGACCCCGGACAACGTGCGGCGGGGCGTCGCCGAGGTGCGCGAAGGCCTGTCGTTCTCGCTGAGCCTGCCGCTCGACGTGCCGCGCGGCGGCGGCCTGAACGCGCGCCGCCGGCCGCCAGCGATCATGCCGGCGCTGCTGGGCGGCAAGCCGTACTTCGGCTATCGCGCGGACGAGCAGGTGGCGAACGCCACCGACGTGGTCTGCGACGATGCCTTCTGCATGCATTCGCAGTTCTCGACGCAATGGGACGGTCTCGCGCATGTCGGCGGCGTATTCGATGCCGACGGCGACGGCCTGCCCGAAATCGTGTTCTACAACGGCTTCCGGATGGGCGAGCATCTGCGGGTGCCGCAGGAAGGCGACGCCACCGGCGGCGCGCTCGCGCTCGGCATCGAGGTGATGGCACAGACGGGCGTGCAGGGGCGGGGCGTACTGATCGACCTGCGGCATCACTTCGGCGATGCCCGCACGAAAGTCGGCTACGCGCAGCTGATGCGCGTGATGGAAGCGGATGACGTGCGCGTCGAACAGGGCGACATCGTCTGCATTCACACCGGTTTTGCCGATCTCCTGCTGAACGACGAGAACGGGTCGCCCGCGACCGTCGCGAGTGCGTGCGTGCTGGACAGCAGCGACACCCGCCTGCTGCAGTGGATCGACGAGTCGCGGCTCGCCGCGCTCGTGGCCGACAACCATGCGATCGAGGAGCGGCCGCAGCAGGCGCAGCCGCTCGCGCAGCCGGGTGCGCTGATGCCGCTGCACGAGCTGTGCCTGTTCAAGCTCGGCATCCACCTCGGCGAGCTGTGGCATCTGACGCCGCTCGCGAACTGGCTGCGTGCGCATCGGCGCAACCGGTTCCTGCTGACCGCGCCCCCGCTGCATATCCGGGGCCTGGTCGGTGCGCCGGTGAATCCGGTCGCGACGGTCTGACGCGCGGGCGGACGGCAGCCCGTACGCGCGTGCCGGAGCGAACCGTTTCCACCCTCGGTGGCTGATTTCGATTGACTCGTTTTTCAGAAAAATTCCTGGAAAACGGGTCATTTAAATCAAAAACCGAACCAATTGCGGCAGGTATATAAAAAATATTGAAACGTCAAGATTGGACTATTCTCGTTTATTGCACTAAATATCAGGGGATTTCCCCATTGCGATAATCGTGAACCGGGGACGGCGATTAACCCGTTTAGTGGATGGTCACAATCATGAATCTACGTTCGATCGACCTGAACCTGCTGGTCATACTCGATGCGCTGCTGACCGAGAAACAGGTGACGCGGGCCGGCCTGAAGGTCGGCCTGACGCAGCCGGCCGTCAGCAATGCGCTGTCGCGCCTGCGGTATCTGTTCAACGACGAGATCCTCGCGCGCGGCGCGATAGGCCTGGAGTTGACCCCGCGCGCGCAGGCGCTGATCTCGCCGGTCCGGCAAATCATGCAACAAATAGAAGAATTATTTGAATCCGATTATCAATTCAATCCTTTTACGTCGGAGCGTCATTTCACGGTCCGGATGTCGGATCTCACCGAACTGCTTTTGCTGCCCGCCTTGCTGCGGCGCATGCGCACGGCGGCGCCGAATATCAGCGTGGACGTCGTGCATCCGAGCGCGGCCAAGACGGCCGAAGCGCTCGAAGCGGGGCGGCTCGACATGGCGATCAGCGCGGGCCTCGAGCATTCCGGCACGCTGTCGTCGGAAACCGTATTTCACGACCGGCTGGTCTGCATGCTGAGCCGCACCCATCCCGACGCGGACAAGCCGCTGACGCTCGAACGGTTTCTCGCGCTCGACTTCCTCAACGTATCGATCAACCCGGTCGACCACAGCCTGATCGACAACCTGCTCGCGAACATGGGCTGCAAGCGCCGCATCGTGCTCAACGTGCCGCACTGGCTCGTCGTGCCGAACATGCTCGATGCGCTGCCGTACGCGGTGATCATGTCGGAGCGGCACGCGCTGAGCCTCGGCGATCCGCGTCTCGTGATCCGCGAACTGCCGCTCGCGATGGAGCCGGTCACGTGGTCGCTGTACTGGCATCACCGGTACGATGCGAGCAACGCGCACGGCTGGATGCGTCGCATGATCATGGCGGTTGCGGAGTCGCTCGAGGACGACGTCGCGGCGGACGCGTTCAGCGTCGGCTGAGTGTGACGTCGCGTGGGGCCGACCGTGCACGGGTCAGCCCATGACGAACAGCGGCGGCAGCGTCGCGACGTCGGGCTGTTCATCGAGCCGCCACAGATAATCGAGCGCGGCACGCATCCGCGCCGCGCTCCAGTGCGGCCGGCAATTCTTCATGAACTTCGCTTCGTAGTCGTCGCGCTGCATCGGTTGTGTCGGCGAACCCGGCAGGTCGTCCACCTGCTTCGCGTGAATCGCGCCGTCGTCGCACACGGCCGTCACGCGATTCGGCGCATGCGCGGGATAGCGGGCCGTCAGCGCCGGATCGGCACTGACCGTGATCTTCCCCACCAGCGCGCGCAATGCCGGGTCGCGCAGCGCGGCGCTCGCGTAGCTTCGGGTCGTGATGTCGCCGTCGAGCATCGCCCGCGCGACGATGTAAGGCAGGCTGTGATCGGCGGTCTCGTGGGTCGACGGCGCCCATTTCTCCGGATCGCGGCCGGCCGTCACGTAGCCGACTTCGGTCGTGTGGATCTCGATGCGGCGGATGCGCCGCAGGTCGCCGATCTCGGCGGCGACCGCGAGCGCGGCCGGAATCGCCGTTTGCGTGAGCCCTTGCGCCGGATAGAACTTCACGAAGCACTGACCGATCCGGAACGTGCCGCCGCGCCCGCCGAATGCGCCCGTATCGAGCGTGAACGGCCCGGATACCCGCTCGAAGAACCCGGCCGTCCCTTCGAAGATCGGCGCGGGGCCGGTGAGGCCGGCGCGGGCGAGTTCGGTCGAAAACACCGCGTTGCGCGCCGCGTCCGCGTCGGCGAGCGCCTTCCAGTTGGACAGCTGCTGCACCCGTGTCTGGTTCAGCGCGAGATGGCTGTTGATCGACAGGTTGACCGCCTGCACGAGTTGCGGCGCGGGCAGGCGCATCAGCTTGCCCGCGGCGAGCGCGACGGCGGGCAGGCTGTAGCAGGTGTGGTCCCAGCCGCGCGGGCTGATGGCGGCGGCGTCCATCAGCCGGCACGCGATTTCGTACGCGATCGCGATCGACAGGATCAGGTCGCGGCCGGTGGCGTGCTGCGCTTCGGCGACCGCGAGGCACGCGGCGACGTTGTCGCTGGGATGGCCGGTCTCCTTGCCGGCATACGCGTCGTTGAAATCGAAGTAGCGCAGCGCCGTGCCGGTTGCGAATGCGGCGAGATCGGGGTTCGTGCGCCGGGTGGTCCCGATCACGGTCGCGACACCGCCGGGCGAGGCGAGCGCCGCGTTGCGCGCGATGCGCACGGGCGGCTCGTCGTACGCGGCGATCGCGCAGCCGAGTGCGTCGATCAGATGCGCCTTGATCGTCTCGACCGTCGCGGCGTCGAGGTCGCGATACTGCAGCCCGGCTGCGTAATCGGCGAGCTGCCGCGCGAGTTCGGGCCGGTCGGTGTCGCGCAGGTCGACACGCGCGGCGACGCTGGCGGCAGGTGGCGCGTCGGCACGGGCGCGAATGACGGGCAGCGTCAACGCAGCGCCGGTCAGTGCGGAAAGGAAATGGCGGCGGTTCATGGGTCTGGACTCCGAAGGTGTCGGGTGCGGGGAGAGGGCGGCGATGTCAGAACGCCTTGCGCAGGCCGAGCGCGACGCCCGTGCTGCCCGAGCGGCCGGGGGCGAGCGAGTAGTGCAGGAAGTTGTAGTTGTCGTTGTCGAAATCGAGCGCGGCGCGATGCGCGTAGCCGCCTGCCAGGTACAGCGTCACCGTCTTCGACACGAAGTAGTTCAACTGCAGCGTGACCTGCTGCGGACTGACCGGATGCGACGTCGGCGCTGGTGCGGCGGCAGGATTCTGCGCCCGGATGTTTTCGTAGTAGACGGCGCCGATCACCTGCAGGAAATCGGTGATGGCGTAGCGGACGCCGGCCCACCAGAACGTGAAGTTCGTCACGACCGACGGCGCGGCGATGTTGCTGCGCGCGTGTTCGACACCGGCCAGCAGCTGGGTGCGGCCGAGCGGCACGAGTGCGGAAGCGGCGTAGCGGCGGAAATGCGCGAAGCCGCCGGGCTGCGGCGTGTGGACGTCGTCGAACGCCGCGGCGAACGAGAGCGCGTCGCCGGCATAGTCGAAGCCCGCGCCGTACGCGGCGTTCGACTGGAACGCGCCCGCCGTGCCGCCGAATGCGTAGTGCGTTTCGAGCGTCAGCGCGCCGAGCTTCGCCAGATATTTGACGACGTTGTTCTCGCGATAGTTGATGCCGACGATCGCGCCGTCCGGCTCGTACAGCGTCGAATAGCCGCCGGTCGGCGAGTAGCGCTCCATGATGTCGAACAGCGTCGTGTACTGGCGGCCGAGCCGGAGTGCGCCCCAGCGGTCGTGCTGCAGTGCGACCCATGCGGAGCGGTCGAAGCCGCCCGAGCCGGCGCCGGTGCCGTTGGTCAGGTTGATGCTGCTTTCGACACGAAACGCCGCCTGCCAGCCGTCGCCGAGATCCTCGACGCCCTTCAGGCCCCAGCGCGAACCACTCTTGCCGCCCGACGCCATTCGTACGAGCGAGGCCGACGATCTGCCGTCAGGTGCGACCTGGCCGGTGAGAAATTCGGTATAGACGTCGGCGACGCCATACAGCGTGAGGCTGGTTTGCGCGCAGGCGCCGGCCGATACGAGGCCCAGTCCGCACAATGCGGACATTCGCTTGCCCATGGGGCTGTCTCCTTGTTGGGGGTTGTTGTTCTTCATGCGCCGCGCGGGTCGAGAGGCGCAGCGTTGCAGCGCTATCCGGGGCGGGCGGCGAACGGGGCGTGCCGCGCCGGGCCGCTCGCGCCCGTCGGGCGACGTACGCGGGCGAGGCCAGGCTGCGGGATCACGCGTCGGGGCGGGCGCATCGCAGGCTCGCGGGGGTCAGCGTGCGCGCGCCCGTACGGCGGCGTCGCGCGCGAGTACGCGCGCCGCCTGTGCGACGCCGGCGGCGTCGACCATCCGGCCGTCGATGCGCAATGCGCCGCGGCCGTTGGCGCGCGCGTCGTCGTAGGCGGCGAGCACGGCGCGCGCGTCGCGCACCGCATCGTCGTCGGGGCGGAACGCGCGGTTCAGCGCATCGACCTGCAACGGATGGATGCAGGTGGCGCCCGCATAGCCGAGTGCCGCGGATGCATGGGCGATGCGCTCGAAGGAATCGAGGTCGCGCAGTTCGTCGAGGCCGTCGATCAGGCCGAGCGGCAAGATGCCGGCCGCCCGCGCGGCGATGATCAGCAACTGCTTCGGCACGCGCAGCACGTCGGCGCCGGTGCCGCTTTCGCAGTTCAGCGCGAAGTCGCCGCCGCCGAGCATCATCGCGACGACGCGCGGCGAGGCGCGCGCGATACGGTCCATCGCCTGGAATGCGCGCGGCGTTTCGATGATCGCGACGATACGCGTGCTGCCGGGCGCGGCACCGGCTTCATCCTCGAGCGTGGCCAGCAGTTCGTCGATCGCCTCGACATGCGAGCCGCCACGCACTTTCGGCAGCACGACGCCGTGCACGCCGGCCCGTACGGCCGCACGCAGGTCCGGCACCAGCAGGTCGAGCGGGCCGTTGGCGCGGACCAGTACGTCGCAGCCGGCGCAGCGCAGCATCGGCACGGCGTCGGCGAGGCCGGCGCGGGCGTCGGGCTTGCACGCGAACGGGACGCTGTCCTCGAGGTCGAGGATCAGCGCATCGGCGGCGCTGGTCGCCGCTTTCGTGACGAAACGGGGGACGTGGGCAGGGACGTAGAGGAGCGAGCGCCAGACCGGTTGGGAAACAGAGTTCATCGTTGTTCTCGTGAAATGAAAGTCACTTTCATTTTTGTGACTGATTGGCGCATTCGTCAAGATTATCGTTAACGCCTATAAATAGCGGAAATTGAAAGAAGATGAACGATCGGTGCCGTGCGAATTCATGTTGATGTCATCTGCGCCCTGCGTATAATGAAAGTGACTTTCATTTTTATGATCCTGGGCGAGGCGGGTCACCCGGTCGCCCGGCACAGCGTGAGGCGGACATGAGCAAGGTGGAGACGAACAACCCGGCAGAAGGCGGCGTGGCCGCGGTCAATCGCGCGCTGACCGCGCTGCTGGCTTTCTCCGGCGCGCCCGGCGGGCTGATGCTCGCGCAGGTCAGCGACGCGACCGGGCTCAACATGAGCACGCTGCTGCGGATGTTCGAATCGCTCGAACAGTTCCGCTTCATCAAGCGTTTGCCCGACGGGCGCTACGTGCTGGGGCCGGCCGTATTCCAGCTCGGCGTGATGTACCGCGAGTCGTTCCAGCTGCGCGAGCACGTGATGCCGATCCTGTCGACGCTGTCGGCGCAGACGGGCGAAACCGCCGCGTTCTACGTGCGCGAGGGCGACCAGCGCGTCTGCCTGTTCCGCATCCAGGCCCAGCGCGCGGTGCGCACGCATCTGCGCGAGGGCGATCGTTTTCCGCTCGACGTCGGCGCGGCCGGGCGCGTGCTGCTCGCGTTTTCCGGCACGCGCGGCGGCGAGTACGAGAAGACGGCCGAGCAGGGCTATACGGTGTCGATTGCCGAGCGCGATCCGGAGAGCGCGGCGATCGCGTGCCCGGCGTTCGGCGTCGGCCGCGTGTTGAGCGGGGCGATCTCGCTCGGCGTGCCGCGCTATCGCTTCAACAAGAAAGTGCTGGCCGATTACCTGCCGTACGTGCAGGCCGCCGCTGCCGAGCTGACGCATGCGCTCGGCGGCGACCTGCCCGCGGCGGGGGCGCCGTTCCCGGCGGCCGACCAGCTTGGCGCGCTGCTCGAATAGCGCAGGCGCGCGGCGCGCGCATCCCTGACCCACCGACAGACACCTACGAGGAGACAGTCATGTCCGTACCCGACCCGCAGGCCGCCCGCGCGGCCGGCGCGCATCGTCGCGCGCCCACCGGTCCGATCCGTCCGAAATCGTTCGACGCAGGCGCGGGCGGACCGCTGTCCGGCGTGCGCGTGGTCGACCTGTCGCGATTGATGGCCGGCAACATGCTGAGCGTGCAGCTCGCCGACTTCGGCGCGGACGTCGTGAAGGTCGAGAGCGAGCGCGGCGATACGCTGCGCGCGGTCGGCGCGGGCGGAATCAGCACGAACTGGAAGGTCTACGGACGCAACAAGCGCAGCGTGTGCGTCGACCTGCGCACGCCGGAGGGCATCGACATCGTGCGCCGGCTGGTGCGCGACGCGGATGTCTTCGTCGAGAGCTTCAAGCCGGGCGTCGCGGAGCGGATGGGGCTCGGCCCCGACGAGCTGCTCGCGATCCGGCCGGAACTGGTGATCGCGCGGATTTCCGGCTGGGGGCAAACCGGCCCGTATCGTCACAAGCCGGGCTTCGGCACGCTCGCCGAAGGCTATGCGGGCTTCGCCGCGATCAACGGCTTCGCCGATCGCGAGCCGGTCCTTCCGCCGATGTTTCTCGCCGACATGACGGCCGGGATGTCCGGAGCGCTCGCCGTGCTGGTCGCGCTGCATGCGCGCGGGACGCAGCGGGCGGCGGGGCAGGTGATCGACGTGTCGTTGTTCGAGCCGCTGCTGTCGATCCTCGGGCCGGCCGCGGCGAACTATGTGATGACCGGCGAGATCAAGCCGCGCACCGGCAGCCGCTCGACGAACACCGCGCCGCGCAATGCGTACCGCACCCGCGACGGCAAATGGCTGTGCCTGTCGAGTTCGACGCAGGCGATGGCCGAACGGCTGTTCCGCGCGATCGGCCGCGCGGACCTGGTCGACGATCCGCGCTATGCCACCAACGTGCTGCGCGTGCGGCATGCGGAAGCGCTCGACGCGATCGTCGGCGAATTCATTGGCGCACGCGATCTCGACGCCAATCTGGCGTTCTTCGAGGAAGCGGGCGTGACGGTCGGGCCGATCCAGGACATCGCGCAGATCGTCGCGGATCGCTACGTGATCGAGCGCGAGGCGCTGGTCGAACTGCCCGACGACGATGTCGGCAGCCTGCCGATGCACAACGTCACGCCGCGCCTGTCGGGCACGCCCGGCGCGTTCCGCCGGCCGGCGCCCGCGCTCGGCGAACACAGCCGCGAGATCCTCGAACCGCTGCTCGGCGAGCACGAGTACGCGCGGCTCGCGGCGCTCGGCGTGATCCGTTCGCGGTGAGCGGACCGCGCAACGACAGATACCGGATGCACCGGACATTGCATGGAGGAGACACCATGAATCCGCGTTGGACCCATCGGCCGCCCGGCTCGAACTGGGGCGATTTCGGCCCGGACGACCAGAAAGGGCGCCTGAACTGGCTGACGCCCGACGCCGTGCTGCGCGGCGTCGCGGAAGTGCGCGAAGGCCGCGTTTTTTCGCTGAGCCTGCCGCTCGACGTGCCGCGCGGCGGCGGACTGAACGCGCGGCGGCGCCCGCCGGCGATCATGCCGGCGCTGGCGGGCGACAAACCGTACTTCGGCTATCGCGCGGATGAACAGGTTGCGAACGCAACCGATGTCGTGTGCGACGACGCGTTCTGCATGCATTCGCAGTTCTCGACCCAATGGGACGCGCTGTCGCACGTCGGCTCGCTGTTCGATTCGGCGGGCGACGGTGAAAAGACCCGGGTGTTCTACAACGGCTACCGGATGGGCGAGCATATCCGCGTGCCGGAGACCGGCGCGCCGGAAGGCGGCGCACGGGCGCTCGGCATCGAGGTGATGGCACGGACGGGCGTGCAGGGGCGCGGCGTGATGGTCGACCTGCGCCGGCACTTCGGCGACGCGCGGCGCAAGGTCGGCTTCGACGACTGGCTGGCGGTGCTGCGCGCGGATGACGTGAGCGTTGAGCGCGGCGATATCGTGTGCGTGCATACGGGCTTCGCCGACCGTCTGTTGGAAGCGGCCGCGCGCGGCGAGACCGGTGCGCCGCACGCCTGCTGCGTGCTGGACGGTGCCGACGCGCGCCTGCTGAACTGGATCGACGCGTCGGGGCTCGCGGCGCTCGCGGCCGACAACCACGCGGTCGAGGAGCGCCCGCGCGATGCGCAGCCGTTCGCTCGGCCGGGTGCGCTGATGCCGCTGCACGAGCTGTGCCTGTTCAAGCTCGGCATCCATCTCGGCGAGCTGTGGCACCTGACGCCGCTCGCCGACTGGCTGCATGCGCATCACCGCAGCCGCTTCCTGCTGACCGCGCCGCCGCTGCACCTGCGCGGGCTCGTCGGCTCGCCGGTCAATCCGGTCGCCACCGTGTGACAGGTGCGCCGCGCGGCCGGCGCCGCGCCATGACCGCCGTCCCGCGCGCCGCGCGGGCGACTACCGAGGACACGCCATGTCTGACTCCCTTGCGGCATCGCTCGCCGCGCGCATCGATCGCCTGCCCGCGACAGCCGGTATCTGGAAGCTCGTGCTGTTCCTGAGCATCGGCGGCTTTTTCGAGGTCTACGACCTGTTCCAGATGACCTATCTGCCGCCCGGGCTGATCCGAGACGGCATCTTTCACACCGGAGCACGCGGCGTGCTCGGCATGTCGGACCAGGGCGCGCTCGGCGCGGCGACGTTCATCGGGCTGTTCATCGGTGAAATGTTCGTGTCGCGCCTGGCGGACCGCTACGGGCGCCGCGCGCTGTTCACCGGTGCGCTGCTGCTCTATACCGCGGCGAGCCTGATGATGTGCGTGCAGTCGAGCGCGCTCGGCGTGCTCGTGTGCCGCTTCGTCGCGGGCTGCGGCGTCGGCGCGGAGCTGATCACGATCGGCGCGTTCCTGACCGAGCTGGTGCCGAAGGCGGTACGCGGCCGGGCGTTCGCCGTCTGCTTCGCCGTCGGCTACCTGGCGATGCCGGTGCTGGCGCTGGTGTCGTGGCTATGGGTGCCGCGCGATCCGCTCGGCTGGTCCGGATGGCGCTGGGTCGTGCTGCTCGGCGGAAGCGGGGCGGCGGTCGTCTGGTGGCTGCAGTCGCGCTTGCCGGAGTCGCCGCGCTGGCTCGTCGGCGTGGGCCGGGCAGCCGAGGCCGAACGCATCGTGCAGCAACTCGAACATCGGGTAGAGCGCGAATCCGGCCGGCCGTTGCCCGCGGTCCGGCTACCGGCTGCCGCCACGCCGCCCGCGCCGGGTGCGCCGTCGATGTGGGGGGCGCGATACCGCGGCCGCACCGCGATGCTGATCGCGTTCAACGGATTCCTGAGCATCGGCTTTTTCGGCTTCAGCCAATGGCTGCCGACGCTGCTCGCCGCCCAGGGCGCCACCGTCGCGAAGAGTCTCGGCTATGCGTTCGTGATCGCGTTCGCCTATCCGGTGTCGCCGCTCGTCGCCGGCCTGATCGCGGACCGGATCGAGCGGAAGTGGCTGATCGTCGCGTCGGCATTCGGCGTCGCGCTGTTCGGCAGTGCGTTCGCGATGGCGTCGCAAGCACCGTTCGTGATTGCGTTCGGGCTGCTCGTCACGCTGTCGAGCACGGTGCTCGCGAGCAACGGCACCGCGTACCAGTCGGAACTGTTTCCGACCGCGATCCGCGGGCGCGCGCTCGGCTTCGTGCATTCGATCGGCCGCCTGACCGGGGCCGTCAGCAGTTTCATCGTCGCGCTGCTGCTCGAGCGGGCGGGCGTGTCGGCGGTGTTCGCGCTGATCGGCGGCAGCATGCTGGTCGTGATGCTGTCGATCGGCGCGTTCGGGCCGCGCACCAACAACCGGTCGCTCGACGATATCCCGGACGAGGCGGCCGACGCCGTCGTGGCGCAACGGCCGCGGCGCGCGCTCGACGTGCCGCCGCCACGCCGTTCGTGACGGCCGACGGCATGATGGCGCGACGACGGCTACGTGCTCATCGCCAGCGCGTTCGCGCCGACGTGCCAGCGCAGACATTCGACGACGAGTGCGTGATCGCGTGCGTCGTCGAGCCCCGCGATCGTCATCGCGCCGACGATGCCGGTGCCAGCAATCCGCAGCGGCACGCCGCCGCCGTCGAGCGCATAGTCGTCATCCGACAGCCCCTGCGACTGCAGCGACCAGCCGGCGCGGCGAAACCGCTCGCCGACCGCGAGCGAACTCAGGCCGAAGCGCAACACCGTGTTCTGCCGCCGGCGGATCGCGTCGCTGTCATCGGCATGGCTGCCGTCGAGCGCGCAGTAGAACAGCGGCGCCTGCTCGCCGACGATGCTCACCGCGATCGGCAGCCCGCGGCGCGACGCAAGATTGACGGCGATTTCCCCCATCCGGCGCGCAACGGCTGCGTCGAAGCGCGGCAGCGCCGGGTTCGACGCGTCGTCGTCGAAGGGGTGGGGGTCGAGGCGAAAGAGGGTCGTCACCATGGCGGCTCCGTGGCGTCGCCGGCGCTGGGTGCGCGCGCCGGGCGTCGCATCGTCACGGGCCGCGCGCGGGCCCGTCTTTCCATCAGCGCTTCGGGACGTCGAGCATCCACTCGTGCGCGGGATCGTTCTTGAACGCCCACGCGCGGCTCGGCCCGGCCATCACGTTCAGGTAGTACAGGTTGTAGCCGTGCGGCGCGACCACCGGGTGGTAGCCGCGCGGCACCATCACGACGTCGTGGTCCTCGACCGCGCACGCTTCGTCGAGGCTGCGGTCGTCCGTGTACACGCGCTGGAACGCGAAGCCCTGCGGCGGATCGATCCGGTGGTAATAGGTTTCCTCGAGCGACGTTTCTTCCGGCGCCGCGTCGCGGTCGTGCTTGTGCGGCGGATAGCTGCTCGAATGGCTGGCCGGCGTGACGACCTCGACCACGAGCAGCCGGTCGGCCGCCGGGTTGTCGCCCATCAGGATGTCGCACACGTAGCGCGTGTTGGTGCCTTGCCCGCGCACCGAGCGGCGCATCCGCTCGCCGTCGAGGCGTTGCACGGGCTTGTTGCCGCTCGCGTAGGGCGCGGTGCACAGCGCGATTTCCGCATCGCGCGTCGCGACCAGCGTGACCGTCTTGCCGCCCGGCACGTACAGCGCGTCCGGCGACACGTCCTCGAAGACGCTGTCGCGCTTGCCGAGCGCATCGTAGGTTTTACCGTCGACATCCGCACGCACCGTGCCGGTGAGCACGACGACGCACAGTTCGCGCGCGCCGGTGTCGAGCGTCTCGGTGTCGCCGGCCTTCAGGCGCAGCGCACGGAAACCGACGTGTTTCCAGCCGGCCGACTCGGGCGTGACGTTGCAGATCTCGCGGTCGGCCGAGGCCTTGATCAGCAGGGGAGAAATCGTCATGGGGTGGGGCTCCGCAACAGGGTAGGGCTCATGCGTTCACGCGTTCATGTGTTCACGCGCTCAACCGGTCGACGATCGCGCGCAGCGATTCGTAACCCTTCTTCGCATACGTATAGCTCGGCGCGACGGCCGGATCCTGCTCGGCCTCGACGACGAGCCAGCCTTCGTAGCCGGCGTCCTTCAGCGTACGGAGCGTCGCCTCGTAGTCGAGCGCGCCGTCGCCCGGCACGGTGAAGGTGCCGTTGATCACGCCGTTCAGGAAGCTCCAGCCGTCGTTGCGCGCCTGCGTGACGACCTGCGGCCGCACGTCCTTGCAATGCACGTGAACCACGCGCGACACATGCTTCTTCAGCAGCGTGACCGGGTCGGCCGCGCCGCCGAAATACGCGTGGCCGGTGTCGAACAGCAGGAACACTTTTGCCGGGTCGGTGAGCGTCATCAGCCGGTCGACATCGTCGGGCGATTCGACGTACGCGCCCATGTGGTGATGGTACGCAAGCTTGATGCCGTACGTGTCGAGCAGGTGCGCGCCGAACGCGTCGAGGCGCGCCGCATAGCGCCGCCAGGCTGCGTCGTCGACGAAGCGCGGCCGCTTCGCGACCGGCGTGTCGATGTTGCCCTGGATCGTGCCCGCGCATTCGCCGTACACGACGACCTTCACGTCGTTGTACTGCAGCTTCGTCAGGTGCGCGCGGCAGCGCTCGATCTCGGCGGCGACCGCATCGTCGTCGCTCATGCCCGGCTCGACCTCGGCGAGGAAGCCCGAATACCAGCCCGACACGCACACGAGCCCGAACTCGGCGAGCTTCGCCTTCAGCTCGGGGCCGGTCTTCGGAAACTTGTTGCCGAGCTCGAAGCCCGCATAGCCGATTTCGGCACCTTCCTTCAGCGCCGTTTCGAGCGGCGTCTCGCCGCCGAGCGACGGCAGGTCGTCGTTCATCCACGACAGGGGATTGATACCGATGCGGACGTTCCAGCTCATGACGTGCTTCCTTGGTTCGAATGTGTTTTTCGCGGGGAGGGTGCGTGGGCAGTGCGCGCGATCAGCGCCGCTGCCGGGTCTTCGCATCGAGATACGCGCGGTGCGCTGCATCGACGCCGGCGCGTTCGGATACTTGCGGCACCGCGACTTCCCACCATGCGCCGCCGTCGTCGGTCGTGCGGCGGTGCGTGGTGTCGATCACGAGCACCTGGCTCTTCGTCGCCGCGCGGGCGCGCTTCATCTCGCTGCGCAGCTCGCCGATGTCGCGCACATGCACGGCTTCGGCGCCCATCGCGCGCGCATGCATCGCGAAGTCGATCGTCGAGCGCTCGCCGCCCTCCGGCACGCAGTCGTCGAGCATGTTGTTGAAGCTCGCGCCGCCGCAATTCAGTTGCAGCCGCTCGATGCAGCCGTAGCCGCGGTTGTCGAGGATCACGACGATGATCTTGCGGCCGAGCATCACCGACGTCGCGAGTTCCGCGTTGAGCATCATGTACGAGCCGTCGCCGACGATCACGATCACTTCGCGCCCGGGCCGCGCGAGCTTCGCGCCGAGGCCGCCCGCGACCTCGTAGCCCATGCACGAGTACGCGTAGTCCATGTGGTAGTTGCCCGGTACGCCGCTGCGCCACAGCTTGTGCAGCTCGGCCGGCAGCGTGCCGGCCGCGCACACGACGAGGTCGTCGCGCGCGCTGTCGCGGCCCGCGTCCGCTGCGGAGTCGCGCACCGCGCCGATCACTTCCGCGTCGTACGGCAGCGCGTCCTTCGGAATGCGGGTCGTGAGCTCGGTCACGCGCGCGTTCCACGCGGCGGCCTGGTCGCGGTTGCTGGCCGTCCACGCCGGATCGGCTTGCCAGCCGGCCAGCGCGGCCGACAGCTGGCCGAGGCCCGTGCGCGCATCGGCCACCAGTTGACGGCCGCGTTTCTTGCCTGCGTCGAACGGCTGCACGTTCAGGCTCAAGAGCGTTGCATGGCCGTAGAGCGCATGCGAGCCGGTCGTGAAGTCCTGCAGCCGCGTACCGACCGCGAACACCACGTCGGCCTGCGCGGCCGCGCGATTCGCGGCCGGCGAGCCCGTCACGCCGATCGACCCGAGATTCAGCGGATGGTCCCATGCGAGGCTGCCCTTGCCGGCCTGCGATTCGGCGACCGGCACGCCATGCGTATCGGCGAACGCGCGCAGCGCATCCCACGCCTGGCTGTACAGCACGCCGCCGCCCGCGACGATCAGCGGCTTCTTCGCGGCCTTCAGCACGTCGAGCGCATCGGCGAGTTCGAGCGCGTCGGCCGGCGGCCGGCGCATCCGGATCACCGGCGGCGCGAAGAAGTCCTCGGGCCAGTCGTATGCGAAGGTCTGTACGTCCTGTGGCAACGCGAGGCACACCGGGCCGCACTGCGCGGGATCGGTCATCACCTGGATCGCGCGCGGCAGCGCGACGAGCAACTGCTCGGGCGACGTGATGCGGTCGAAGTAGCGCGTCACCGGCCGGAAGCAGTCGTTCGCGCTGACGTCGCCCTGTTCGAAATCCTCGACCTGCTGCAGCACGGGGTCGGGCAGCCGCGACACGAACACGTCGCCGGGCAGCAGCAGCAGCGGCAGCCGGCCGACGTGCGCGAGCGCGGCCGACGTCAGCATGTTGGTCGCGCCGGGGCCGATGCTCGACGTCGCGGCCATCATCCGCTGGCGGAAGTTCGCTTTCGCGAACGCGATGGCCGCATTGGCCATCCCTTGCTCGTTGTGCGCGCGGAAGGTCGGCAGGCGGTCTTTTTCCGCGTGCAGCGCCTCGCCGAGCCCGGCCACGTTGCCGTGGCCGAAGATCGCGAACACGCCGCCGCAGTACGGCAGGATCTCGGTGCGGCCGTCGGGCTGGACGACTTCGGCGCGCAGGGCGGCCAGGTAGCGCACGAGCGCCTGGCTGACGGTCAGTCTCACGGTAGAGGTCATGTCGGTCGGTGAAGAGGAAGGGGTCATCGCAGGCGTCGCGTCAGGCCGCGGCGGCGCGGGCGGCCGCGGCACGGCGGCCGAGCCACGCATCGACCAGTTGCGCGAAGTTGCCGGCGACTTCGTCGATCAGCGCCTGGTCGTCGATCCGGCCGGCGAACCAGTTCAGCGATGCGTCGGCCCACAGCGTGCGCCCGACCATGAAGCCCTTGACGATCGGGTTGGTCGCCGAGCGGAAGCTGTCGACGAGGTATTGCAGCGGCTGGTTCAGCCCGAGGATCACCGCGCCTCGGCAATACGGGTCGCGCTCTGCGATCAATGCGGCGAGCCGCGTCCAGCCGTCGGCGGTGAGCGGCGTGAGCTTCCACCATTCGGGCTTCACGCCGAGGTTGTAGAAGCGCGCGATCGTGCGCAGCACCGCATCGTCCTCG
Organism: Burkholderia sp. AU27893; assembly: GCF_002223205.1. NCBI lineage: Bacteria > Pseudomonadati > Pseudomonadota > Betaproteobacteria > Burkholderiales > Burkholderiaceae > Burkholderia > Burkholderia sp. AU27893. The sequence continues at coordinate 1,773,605 of NZ_NKFD01000001.1, forward strand.
GTGCCGGCCGGCGTGACCGCGCGCGGCGGAATCATTTCCAGCAGCAGTTCGTTGCCGCTGGCGCGCGTGGCTTCCCACAGTTCCAGCACGCGCTGCTCCTGTTCGACGCGCAGGTCGACCGGGTCGTCCGGGTGATAGTGCACGAGGCACTTCACGACCTGTTCGGTCGGCCAGTGCGTGAGCGACGAGCCGACCGAGCGCGTTTCGTCGAAGCGCAGCGGCCGCGAGCCGGGCAGCTCGACCGGGCGGCCGACCCACCAGCCGCGTCCGGTCGCCGACGCCAGCGCGTCGCTGCCGTAGCCGCCGCCGTCGATCAGCACGCCCACGTGGCCTTCGATCTGGCGATCGCGCTCGACCTGTTCGACGGCGCGCACGAGCAGGCGCTTCAGCGCCTTGATCCGCGCTTCGTCCGCGCCGGCCTGCACCGCGAGTTCGTAGAACTGGCTGCGATGGTCGAACGCCATCACGCACAGGTCGTCCCATTCGCGGCGCGGCACCGTCACGCGATGCAGGTGCGCGAGCGTGTGGTCGGCGTCGACCACCGGGTTGCGGCTGCCGTCGAACCAGTGCGCGAGTTCAGCCGGCGTCGGCATCGCGGCGGAGCACGCGTGGCGCGACACGACGATCGCGCCGCACGCGTTCGCGATGCGCGTCGACTCGGCCCAGTCGCGCCCGCGCAGCAGCCCCGACAGCAGGCCCGACAGGAACGCATCGCCCGCGCCGAGCACGTTGAGCACCTCGACACGTTCGCCGAGATAGGTCGGCGCATCGTCGATGCGCTCGGGAACGTCGCCTTCGATCACGCAGCAGCCGAGCGCGCCGCGCTTGACGACCAGCGTCGCGTTCGTGATCTTGCGCACCGCCTGCAACGAGCCGATCACGTCGTGCGGCACGCCGCCGGCGATCAGGAATTCCTCTTCGGTGCCGACCAGCAGGTCGAATTCGCCGAGCACCTGCTGCAATTGCCGCGTCACCTGCGCGTCCGGCACGTAGCGGTTTTCGCCCGCGCCGCGCGCGGTCAGCCCCCACAGCACCGGCCGGTAGTCGATGTCGAGTATCCGCACGACGCCATGGCGGCGCGCGTAACCGAGCGCGGTCAGCGACGCCTCGCGCGTGCCCGGCGTCGACAGGTGCGTGCCGGTGATCGCGAGCGCGCGGCAGCCGGCGATGAAGTCCTCGCTGATCTCGTCGGCGCGCACGGCCATGTCCGCGCAGTTCTCGCGCACGAACAGCAGCGGGAACGTGTCGCGGTCCTTCAGCCCGAGCAGCACCAGCGCGGTGAGGCGTTCGCGGTCGGTCTGCAGCTGGCTCGTGTCGCAGCCTTCGCGCTCGAGCGTCTCGCGCAGGAAGCGGCCCATCTGCTCGTCGCCGACGCGCGAGATCATCGCGGTCTTCAGCCCGAGCCGGGCCACGCCGAACGCGACGTTGCCGGACGAGCCGCCGAGATACATCTGGAAACTGCGCGCATCTTCCAGGCGGCTGCCGTACTGCTGCGCATAGAGATCCACGGCCACGCGGCCGAGGCAGGCGAGATCGATGGGGCGGTCACTCGGAAAGGTCAGCAGGCTCATATCACGTATCACGCTCGCGGCCGGCGTTCGGCGATGCCGGCGGATTAGGGGACCGAACCTCCGGCGACGCTGCGCACCGTGTGGGGCACGACGCGGGACTGCCTGCCGCAAGGAATCGGGCTACGGAACGGAGTCTAGACTTTTTGGAAATCCAGTTCCCTAGGTGAAATCACGTAGAAATAAATTTCCAAATTTTCGAGGAAGTGATCTACAGTTTCATCCGGATGCTTCAGTCCGTATCGGATTCGATCGGACTCGGCCCGGCGGCGCGCAACGCGCCGTCTTCCGCCCCCCGGAGATGAGGAGACAGATTGATCATGAAGACCAAGCTGATGGCCGTCGCGGCCGCCGCGATCCTGGCTGCGCCGCTCGCGCATGCCGAGAAGATCGGCGTGACGATGGCGTCGTTCGACGACACGTTCCTGACCATCCTGCGCAACAGCATTTCCGACGCAGCGAAGAAGGACGGCGCGACGGTGCAGATCGAGGACGGCGGCAACGACGTCGGCAAGCAGTTGAGCCAGGTCCAGAACATGATCGCGCAGAAGGTCGACGCGATCATCGTGAACGCAGTCGATACCGACGCGACGCCGAAGATCACCAAGATGGTGACGGCGGCGAAGATTCCGCTCGTGTACGTGAACCGCAAGCCGGTCGATTTCGACAAGCTGCCGACGGGCGTCGCGGTCGTCGCGTCCGACGAGAAGCAGTCGGGCACGCTGCAGGCGCGCCAGGTGTGCAAGCTGCTCGGCGGCAAGGGCGACCTCCTCGTGCTGATGGGCGAGCTGTCCAACGAGTCGGCGCGTGCCCGCACCAAGGACATCGAGGACGTGATCGCGACGAAGGATTGCTCGGGCATGAAGATCGTCGACAAGCGCGAAGGCAAGTGGAGCCGCACGCAGGGCCAGGACATCACGATGAACTGGCTGAGCTCCGGCACGAAGTACGACGCGATCATCTCCAACAACGACGAGATGGCGATCGGCGCGATCAACGCGCTGAAGGCCGCGCGCAAGTGGACGCCGAAGACGATCGTCGCCGGCATCGACGCGACGCCGGATGGTCTCGCATCGATGAAGAGCGGCGAGCTGAAGGTGTCGGTGTACCAGAACGCATCGGGACAGGGGCAGCAGGCCGTCGCGGCCGCGCTCAAGCTCGCGAAGAAACAGCCCGTCGACCGCTACGTGAACGTGCCGTTCGAGCTCGTGACGCCCGAGAACATGAACCAGTACGCGAAGCACTGACCGGTGATCCGTTGAATGGCGCGGGCCCGGCACGACCGGGTTCGCGCACGACTTGTCGAGGAACGTCCATGTTTACAGCCAGAGTCGCGCGCCCGATGGCCGGCGACGATGCGCGGGCCGCTTCGTCCGGCTCGACCGGCGTGTCGGCCCCGCCGGCTTCTTCCGCGGCCGACTGCGTGCTCGAGGTGCGCGGCGTCGGCAAGTCCTTTCCGGGCGTCGTCGCGCTCGACGGCGTGCAGTTCCGCGTGCGGCGCGGCACCGTCCATGCGCTGATGGGCGAGAACGGCGCGGGCAAGTCGACGCTGATGAAGATCATCGCGGGCGTCTACACGCCCGACCAGGGCGAGATCCTGATCAACGGCGAGCCGGTCGTGCTGAACGGCCCGCTCGACGCGCTCGACCGCGGCATCGCGATGATCCACCAGGAACTCAACCTGATGCCGTACATGACGGTCGCGGAGAACATCTGGATCCGCCGCGAACCGAAGAACCGTTTCGGCCTGATCGATCACGCCGCGCTGCGCCGCCAGACGGCCGCGCTGTTCGAGCGGCTGTCGATCGACATCGACCCGGAAACCGACGTGCGCACGCTGACGGTCGCGAGCCGCCAGATGGTCGAGATCGCGAAGGCCGTGTCGTTCGACTCAGACGTGCTGATCATGGACGAGCCGACCTCCGCGCTGACCGACAAGGAAGTCACGCACCTGTTCCGGATCATTCGCCAGCTGCGCGAGCAGGGCAAGGGCATCGTCTACATCACGCACAAGATGAACGAGCTGTTCGAGATCGCCGACGAGTTCTCGGTGTTCCGCGACGGCAAGTACATCGGCACGCATGCATCGAGCGACGTCACGCGCGACGACATCATCCGCATGATGGTCGGGCGCGAGATCACGCAGATGTTCCCGAAGGAAGAAGTGCCGATCGGCGACGTCGTGCTGTCGGTGCGGAACCTCGGCGTCGACGGCGTGTTCCGCGACGTGAGCTTCGAGCTGCGCGCGGGCGAGATCCTCGGCGTGGCCGGCCTCGTCGGCTCGGGGCGCTCGAACGTCGCGGAGGCGCTGTTCGGCGTCGTGCCGGCCACGTCGGGCGAGATCCGCATCGACGGCAAGCCGGTGCGCATCACGACGCCCGCGCAGGCGATGAAGCACGGGATGGCCTTCCTCACCGAAGACCGCAAGGACACCGGCTGCTTCCTGAATCTCGACCTGCTCGCGAACATGGAAGCCGCGGTGCTCAGCAACCGCTACGTGAAGTTCAACTTCGTGAGGCAGGCGCAGCTCAAGCGGGACTGCGAGGCAATGAGCCGGATGCTGCGCGTGAAGTCGCCCGGGCTGCACGAGGAAATCCAGAACCTGTCGGGCGGCAACCAGCAGAAGGTGCTGATCGGCCGCTGGCTGCTCACGCAGCCGCGCATCCTGATTCTCGACGAACCGACGCGCGGCATCGACGTCGGCGCGAAGGCCGAGATCCACCGGCTCGTCAGCGCGCTCGCGGGCAAGGGCGTCGCGGTGCTGATGATCTCGTCGGAGATGCCGGAAGTGCTGGGAATGAGCGATCGCGTGATGGTGATGCACGAAGGGCGCATGACCGGCATCGTCGATCGCAAGGACGCCGACCAGGTCCGCATCATGGATCTCGCGTCGCGCTGAGCCGAACCAAGATTGGAGACAAAGCAATGGGCAACCTGAACCCGGTCGCGGATGCGCAGACCATGACCCTCAAGACGCGGCACACGAAGTGGCCGCCCGAGCTGAGCATCTTCCTCGTGCTCGTCGGCATCAGCCTGTTCTTCGAGATCGTCGGCTGGATCGTCGTCGGCCAGAGCTTCCTGTTCAACACCGAGCGGCTCGAGATCATCGTGCTGCAGATGGCCGTGATCGGCATCATCGCGGTCGGCGTGAACCTCGTGATCATCACCAGCGGGATCGACCTGTCGTCGGGCTCGGTCGTGGCCGCCGCTGCGGTCGTCTCGGCCAGTCTCGCGCAGGTGTCCGACTTCCCGCGCGCGGTGTTTCCGCACCTGACCGACCTGCCGATCATCTGGCCCGTGCTCGCCGGCGTGTGCGTCGGGCTGCTGGTCGGCCTGCTGAACGGCTCGCTGATCGCGATGACGGGCATCCCGCCGTTCATCGCGACGCTCGGCACGATGGTCGCCGCGCGCGGCTTCGCGAAGTGGTTCACCAACGGGATGCCGGTGTCGATGCTGACCGACCCGTTCGCGGCGATCGGCGCGGGCGCCAACCCGGTGATCATCTTTCTCGTGATCGCCGCGATCTTCCACGTCGTGCTGCGCTACACGCGCTTCGGCAAGTACACGTATGCGATCGGCGCGAACCGTCATGCGGCCGTCGTGTCGGGCATCAACGTCACGCGCCACCTGATCTTCGTCTATGCGATCGCGGGTCTCCTGAGCGGGATCGCCGGCACCGTGACGGCCGCGCGCGCGATCTCGGGCCAGTCGGGCATGGGCGTGATGTACGAGCTCGATGCGATCGCAGCGGTCGTGATCGGCGGCACGTCGCTGTCGGGTGGCCTCGGCCGCGTGACGGGCACCGTGATCGGCGTGCTGATCCTCGGCGTGATGACGTCGGGCTTCACGTTCATCCGCATCGACGCGTATTACCAGGAGATGGTCAAGGGCGCGATCATCGTCGCGGCCGTGATCGCCGACCAGTACCGCAACAAGAAGAAGCGCCGCTAACCCTTCGTGCATCGCCGGGCGAGGGCGGCACGTGCCGTCGCCTGCGTCCGGCACCCGCTACCCGCCATCGTCGAGGATATTCGATGAAGATCGCGCTGGACCCCTACATGATTCGCCACCTGCCGCTCGACCGCCTGCCGCACGCGGTGGCAGAGCTCGGCTACGACCAGATCGAGCTGTCGCCGCGCAGCGACTTTCTCGACTGGTGGGTAATGCCCCGCGCCACGCGCGAGCGGATGGCCGCGTTCCGGCAGGCGATGCGCGCGAGCGGCGTCGGCCTCGCGTCGCTGCAGCCGATGTACCGCTGGGCGAGCCCGTTCGAGGACGAGCGGCAATGGGCGGTGCGCTGCTGGAAGAAGGCGATCGAGGTGGCGGTCGAGATGGAGTGTGCGCTGATGGTGTCGGAGTTCGGGCGCGGCGCATCGCCCGAGCGCTCGGTCGGCGAACGGCCGGGCGCGAATCCTAAGGAGCTGTGCGAAGCGGCGTGGTTCCGGTCGATGGACGAGTTGCTGCCGATCCTCGAGCGCGAGCGCATCGTGCTGTCGGTCGAGCCGCATCCGGAGGACTGGATCGAGCAGCTGCAGCCGGCGATCGACATCGTCACGAACCTCGGCTCGCCGTCGCTGAAGCTGTCGTACATCGCGCCGCACACGTTCTACTACGGCGACGACATGGCCGCGATGATCGCGCAGGCCGCGCCGATCCTCGCGCACGTGCGCGTGGCCGACACCTTCGACCATCGCAAGAGCAGCCAGCTGCGCTACATCGTGAACCCGCCGGGTTCGCACCAGATCCGCGTGCACCAGCATCTCGACATCGGGCAGGGCGAGATCGACTGGGACGTGTTCTTTCGCGCGCTCGGCGCGGCAGGCTTCGACGGCGTGATGTCGTCGTGCGTGTTCGCGTGGGAGGACCGCGCGGAAGCATCGTCGCGCTACATGCGCGACACGATCCAGCGCTACGTCGATCGTCATTTCGATCGCACCGCGCGCTGACGGATGACTGACCGGTGCGGCGCGTGCCGTACCGCCAATGAACGACTGGAGACTGTTAGATGACCTTGCAAATCGGCGTGATCGGCTGCGGAGCGATCGGCCAGGACCATATTCGCAGACTGACCCGCACGCTGTCCGGCGCGCGCGTCGTGGCCGTCAACGACATCGATCCGCAGCAGGCGCGCGACGCGGTGACGAAGTACGGGCTCGACGCGGAGATCTACGGCGACGGCCACGAGGTGGTCGCGGCCGCCGACGTGCAGGCCGTGCTCGTCACGTCGTGGGGGCCGACGCACGAAGCGTTCGTGCTCGACGCGATCGCGCATGGCAAGCCGGTGTTCTGCGAGAAGCCGCTCGCCGTGACGGCCGAAGGCTGCATGCGGATCGTCGAAGCCGAGGTCGCGCACGGCAAGCGGCTCGTGCAGGTCGGCTTCATGCGGCCGTACGACGAAGGCTATCGCGCGCTGAAGCGCGTGATCGACAGCGGCGAGATCGGCGCGCCGCTGATGCTGCATTGCGCGCACCGCAACCAGTCGGTCGGCGAGCGCTACACGACCGACATGGCGATCACCGACACGCTGATCCACGAGCTCGACGTGCTGCGCTGGCTGCTCGGCGAGGACTACGTGAGCACGCAGGTCGTCTATCCGAAGAAGACGCGTCATGCGTCCGCCCATCTCGCGGATCCGCAGATCGTGCTGCTGGAAACCGCGAGCGGCGTGCGCATCGACGTCGAGATCTTCGTGAACTGCCAGTACGGCTACGACATCCAGTGCGAGGTGGTCGGCGAGCAGGGCATCGCGAAACTGCCCGATCCGCCGGCCGTCGGGCTCAAGCACGCCGCGCGGCAGTCGGTCGAGATCATGACCGACTGGAAGGAGCGCTTCATCGCGTCGTACGACGTCGAGCTGCAGGCGTTCATCGACGGCGTGCGCGCACAAGCGCTCACCGGGCCGTCGGCCTGGGACGGCTACGCGGCGGCGGTCGCGGCCGACGCCTGCGTGCGCGCGCAAACGAGCGGGGCGGTCGAGCCGATCGCGATGGCCGAACGCCCCGCGTTCTATCGCGGCTGAACCGCAGCCGCTACTTGCCGGACTGACCGACATGACGATGAAGATGGGTTGCGCACCGTGCTGCTGGGGTGTCGACGACGTGAAGAACCCGCACCTGCCGCCGTGGCGGCAGGTGCTTGGCGAAGCGGCCGAGGCCGGCTACTCGGGCATCGAGTTGGGGCCGTACGGCTACATCCCGCTCGAACTCGACGTGGTGAGTGCCGAGCTCGAGCGGCAGCGCCTGAGCATCACCGCCGGCACGATCTTCGACGATCTGGTGTCGCCGGAGAACCTGCCGAACCTGTTGCGCCAGACGCGCGAGATCTGCGCGCTGATCACGCGGCTGCCGAAGCTGCCGACGCAGGACGGCCAGCGCTACGCCGCGCCGTACCTGGTCGTGATGGACTGGGGCCACGAGGAGCGCGACTACGCGGCGGGCCACGGCGATCGCGCGCCGCGGCTGTCGGACGAAAGCTGGGCGGCGATGGTCGGGCACATCCGGCAGATCGCGACGATCGCACGCGACGAATTCGGCGTGCGCACGGTGATCCATCCGCATGCGGGCGGCTACATCGAGTTCGCGGACGAGATCGACCGGATCGTCGCCGACATTCCGGCCGACACGGCCGGGCTCTGTCTCGACACGGGCCACCTGTACTACTCGGGCATGGACCCGCAGGCGTGGCTGCGCCGCCACGCGGCGCGCCTCGACTACGTGCATTTCAAGGACATCGACGCGGCCGTGTACGACGCGGTGATGGGCGAGCACATCGCGTTCTTCGCCGCGTGCGCGCGCGGCGTGATGTGCCCGATCGGCGCCGGCGTGCTCGACTACCCAGCGATCCGCCGCGCGCTCATCGACATCGGCTATGCCGGCTATATCACGATCGAGCAGGAGCGCGACCCGCGCCATGCCGGCACGAGCCTGCGCGACGTCGCGGCGAGTCGCGCGTTTCTCGCGTCGGCCGGTTTCGCATGATCCTGCACACCACGCATTCCCTGAACTGAACACGGACCAGGAACACCCTCATCATGATTGACGGACAGATTCTGCTTGGACATTCGATTCGCTGGGGCATGGTCGGCGGCGGGCTCGGCAGCCAGATCGGCTACAGCCACCGGTCGGCCGCGCTGCGCGACGGCAGCTTCCAGCTGGTCGCCGGCGCGTTCGACATCGATCCCGAACGCGGCCGCCAGTTCGGCGTGAAGCTCGGCGTCGCGGCCGAACGCTGCTATCCCGACTATGCGACGATGTTCGACGCCGAGGCGCGCCGCCCGGACGGCATCCGCGCGGTGTCGATCGCGACGCCGAACAACACGCACTTCGAGATCTGCCGCGCGGCGCTGAACGCGGGCCTGCACGTGGTCTGCGAGAAGCCGCTGTGCTTCACGACCGAGGAGGCCGAGGCGCTGGAGCGGCTGTCGGTCGAGAAGAACCGGATCGTCGGCGTCGCGTACGGTTATTCCGGACACCAGATGATCGAGCAGGCGCGCGAGATGATCGCGCGCGGCGATCTCGGCGAGATCCGCATCGTGCAGATGCAGTTCGCGCACGGCTTCCATAGCGACGGTGTCGAGGCCGCGAGCGCGGCCGCGCGCTGGCGCGTCGACCCGAAGTTCGCGGGCCCGAGCTACGTGCTCGGCGACATCGGCACGCATCCGCTGTACATCTCCGAGGTGATGGCGCCCGAGCTGAAGATCCGGCGCCTGATGTGTTCGCGGCAGAGCTTCGTGAAGAGCCGCGCGCCGCTGGAAGACAACGCGTTCACGATCATGGAATACGACACGGGTGCGGTCGGCTACGTGTGGTCGAGCGCGGTGAATGCGGGCTCGATGCACGGCCAGAAGGTGCGCGTGATCGGCTCGAAGGCGAGCGTCGAGTGGTGGGACGAGCATCCGAACCAGCTGCGCTACGAAGTGCAGGGGCAGCCCGCGCAGGTGCTCGATCGCGGGATGGGTTATCTGCATCCGCACGCGTTGCGCGAGGATCGCATCGGCGCCGGGCATCCGGAAGGGCTGTTCGAGGCCTGGTCGAACCTGTATGCGCGCTTCGCGCTCGCGATGGATGCGGCCGACCGCGGCGACGTTGCGGCCTTGAAGAACATCCGCTATCCGGACGTCCATGCGGGCGTGGAAGGCGTGCGCTGGGTCGAGAACTGCGTGCGCTCCGCCGATGCGGGCGGCGTGTGGGTCGACTATCGTTGAACCGGTCGAACCGCGCGCGACGGGCCGGCGGTGCGCCGCGCGCCCGTCGCGCAAGGCTTTGCACCGACGGCCGGCCTTGGTAGACGCCCTAATCTTTACGCCGCCGCGAGCGCGTTGGACAATCGCTTCCAGTGTTGCCGTGGAGCGTAGGCAAGTGATGATCGAGCGCGTGGGAGCGAGCACGCGGCGCGGGCCGCGTCGCAAACGTGATTAAATTCGCCCTTCATGCATGTATCCAGGTGAGCCCCGGCCCGCGTTCGTCAACATCGCGCGCACATCGGGGCCGTCAACTTCGCGCTATCCGATGAGTTCATCCGAGAAACCTCCCGCCACCGTCGAGCAGTTCCTGCAGCACCTGACGCAGGAATACGACGGCCTCAGCAATCGCCTGAAGGTGATTGCGCGCCACGTGGAAACGCATCGGGACCAGCTTGGCCTGGAGGGTATCCAGTCGCTCGCGGAAGCGTGCGGCGTCCAGCCGTCGGCCGTCGTGCGCTTCGCGAAGCATTTCGGCTTTTCCGGCTTCTCCGAGATGCAGAAGCTGTTCCGCGAAGGGCTCGCGCAGCAGATTGCGCCGGGGCGCGCGTACAACCTGCGGCTGCGCGACGTGATCGAATCGGGCTCGTCGAGCCTGCAGCCCGAGCAGATCGCCGACGAATTCATCAAGGGCAGCATTGCCGGGATGCAGCAGCTGCGGCAGACGCTCGATTCGCAGGCGCTCGCGCAGGCCGTCGACCTGCTCGCCGAGACGCAGGCGATCTGGATCGCCGGCTCGCGGCGCGCGTTTCCGATTGCCGTCTATCTCGACTACGCGCTGCAGCACACCGACAAGCGCATCGGGCTGTTCAGCGCGCTCGGCAGCATGCATCTCGGGCAGATCCGTTCGGTGCGCGAGGGCGACGTGATGATCGTCATCTCGTTCATGCCGTATGCGGAGGAAACCGTGCAGGTCGCGCAGCAGGCCGTGCAGCGCGGCGCGCGGCTGATCGCGATCACCGACAGCCGGATGAGCCCGCTGGCACGTGAGGCCGAGGTGACGCTGATGGTGCAGGACAGCGCGACGTTCGGCTTCCGCGCGTTGACGGCCACGATGGGCCTTGCACAGAGCCTGTTCGTCGCGCTCGCGTACCGGCTCGAACTGTCGTACTTGCCGACCGCCGACGGCGCGCACGGCACGCAGGCCGGCTGACGCTTCCTGCCGGTGCTGCCGGCGCACCGCCCGCGCGACGGCGCAGCGGGCGGCGTGCCGGCAGGCGGTCACTTCGCGGTCGGCATCGCAAATTCGGCGCCCTTGCCGATGCTCGACGACCAGCGCTGCATCACCGACTTCTGGCGCGTGTAGAAGCGCACGCCTTCCTCGCCGTACGCGTGCATGTCGCCGAACAGGCTCTTCTTCCAGCCGCCGAAGCCATGCCACGCCATCGGCACCGGAATCGGCACGTTGATGCCGACCATGCCGACCTGAATGCGCCGCGCGAACTCGCGCGCGATGCCGCCGTCGCTCGTGAAGCACGACACGCCGTTGCCGAATTCGTGCGCGTTGATCAGGTCGACCGCTTCGCCGAAATCCTTCACGCGCACGCAGCCGAGCACGGGCCCGAAGATTTCTTCCTTGTAGATGCGCATGTCGGGCGTCACGTGATCGAACAGCGTGCCGCCGGTGAAGAAGCCGGCCTCGCGGCCCGGCACACGCAGCCCGCGGCCGTCGACCACCAGCTGCGCGCCTTCGTTCACGCCTTGCTCGATATAGCCTTCGATGCGCTTCAGCGCGTCGCCGGTGACGATCGGGCCCATCTCGACTTCCGGCGACATGCCGTCGCCGATCACCAGCTTGCGCGCGCGTTCGGCCACCAGCGGCACGATCTGGTCCGCGATGTCGCCCACCAGCACCGCGACGCTGATCGCCATGCAGCGTTCGCCGGCCGAGCCGTACGCGGCGCCGATTAGCGCGTCGACGGCCTGCTCGAGGTTCGCGTCGGGCATCACGACGAGGTGGTTCTTCGCGCCGCCGAGTGCCTGCACGCGCTTGCCGGATTGCACGGCACGCTGCTGCACGTAGGCCGCGATCGGCGTCGAGCCGACGAAGCTGACGGCCTGCACGTCGGGGTGGTCGAGCAGCGCGTCGACCGCGCCTTTGTCGCCCTGCACGACGTTGAACACGCCGGCCGGGAGACCTGCCTGCGTGAGCAGGTCGGCGATGAACAGGGCCGCCGACGGGTCGCGCTCGCTCGGCTTCAGCACGAACGTGTTGCCCGTCGCGATCGCGACCGGGAACATCCAGCACGGCACCATGCACGGGAAGTTGAACGGCGTGATGCCCGCGACGACGCCGAGCGGCTGGCGCATCGTCCAGTTGTCGATGCCGGTGCTGACCTGGTCGGTGAAATCGCCCTTCAGGAGCTGCGGCACGCCGCACGCGAATTCGATGATGTCGATGCCGCGCGCGACTTCGCCCTGCGCATCGGAGAACACCTTGCCGTGCTCGGCCGTGATGATCGCCGCGAGGGCGTCGCGGTGCTCGTTCATCAGCTGCAGGAAGCGGTGCAGCACGCGCGCGCGGCGGATCGGCGGCGTCGCGGCCCAGGCCGGGAACGCGGCGTGGGCCGACGCGACGGCCTGCTGCACTTCGCTGTCGTCGGCGAGCGCCACGCGGCGCACCGCGCGGCCGAGTGCCGGGTTGAGGACGTCCTTGAAGCGGCCGCTGCGGCCGGCGACGGGCGCGCCGTCGACATAGTGGCCGACGTCGGCGTCGGAGGTGTACGCGGGAACCGGATTCATCGTGTCTCCTGGGGGGATCTCGGGTGAGGGTGGACAGCGCCCAGTCTAGGCAAACGCGCAGGGCGGGAGAAGGCCGCGCAGCTTGATTCACTGTTCAGAATTCTGAATAATCACCGGATGAATCAGCAAAATGTCCAGGCGCTCTGGCCGCATATCCATTCGCTGACGGTGCTGGCCGCGGCCGGCAGTTTCACGGCCGCCGCGCAGCGGCTCGGCATCAGCAAGGCCGCGATGAGCCAGCGCATCGCCGATCTCGAAAAGGCGGCCGGCGTGCCGCTCGTGCGGCGCACGACGCGCAGCGTGCGGCTCACCGACGCGGGCCAGACGCTCGTCGACAGCACGCGCGACGCGTTCGAGTCGATCGGGCAGCACTTCGCGCGCGTGAAGGACCTGGCCGGCGAGCCGCGCGGCCTGCTGCGCCTGACGGTGCCGGTTGCGCTCGGGCGCCAGCAGGTCGTGCCGCATCTGCCCGATTTCCTGCGGCAGCATCCGGGCGTGCAGATCGAGCTCGACCTGTCGGACCGGCTGCATTCGCTGACGCAGGAGGGTTTCGATCTCGCGATCCGCCATACGACCACTGCACCGCAGACCCACGTCGCGTGGAAGCTGTGCGACACGCGCTCGCTGCTCGTCGCGAGCCGCGACTACCTCGACGCGCGCGGCGCGCCGCGGCACCCGAGCGAGCTCGTCGAGCACAGCTGCCTGTGCTACCTGCGCGACAACGAGCCGGCCGCCTGGAGCTTCGAGCCGCACGGCCGGCGGCGCGAGCGCGTGAGCGTGCCGGTGCGCGGCAGCTTCGCGGCGAACAACAGCGAGGCGATGCGCGAGGCCGCGCTCGGCGGGCTCGGCATCGCGCTGCTGCCGGACTTCAGCGCGCAGCGCGATCTCGACGCCGGCCGGCTGGTCGCGTTGCTCGACGGCTGGCGGCCGTCGGGCGCGTTCGGCGACCACATCTTCGCGATCCGTCCGTACAGCCCGGTCGTGCCGAGCGCGGTGCGCGCGCTCGTGCGGCACCTGCGCGAACGGCTCGCGGGCGGCTTCTCGGGCACTTGAGCCCGGTGTCCGCGGGCGTCGGGCTGCCGGCAGCGCGGGCAGGCACGACGGCGCTGCGGTAAAATCATGCCTTCTCTCCGCGCCTTGAACGGCGCGTCATTCGAAGGTCGACAGCCGATGCAGATTCACAAGGAAGTGGACGCGCGCGGGCTCAATTGCCCGTTGCCGATCCTGCGTGCCAAGAAAGCGCTCGCCGATATGGAAAGCGGGCAAATCCTCAAGGTGCTCGCGACCGATCCCGGCTCGCAGCGCGATTTCGCCGCGTTCGCGAAGCAGACGGGCAACGAGATCGTCGAATCGACGACGCAGGACAAGACCTTCGTGTTCCTGATGCGCCGCCGCTGACGGCCCGCATCACGCCGCCGGCAGCGCCTGGCGCCGGCCACACTTTTCTGACAATTCTTAAACCTCGCTGCGTGATCGGCTGCGTATACTGACCCGGCCGGTCGTCCGCTCCCAGCGGATGCGCCGGCCACGGTACGTCGTACGGCGGGCACGGGGGCCATGCCTGACGCTACCGTCGTACAAACGGGAGAGGACATGTCCTTCAGACCAGGGACCATTCGAAGTCCGTCCGGAGCGGAACGCAGCGTATCGGGGCTGGGCCGTATCGAGCTCGACCCGCAACAGGATCGCCACGCGCGTGCCGCGCTGGAGGCCTACGCGGATTCCGCCGCGGCCGAGATGCCGTGGCTGGCCGAGTGGCTCGACGAACGGCTGCGCGATGCCGCGCAGGACGACGGCTCGGGCCTGACCTATTGCGGTGCGACGATCGAGCGCGTGTTCGATCTGGCGCAGGCGTGGGCGGCGAGCCAGCCGGACTACGCGGCGGCCGCGTGGGAGCGCGTGCGCGGCCAGCTGCAGCGGATGCTGGTACAACCGGCGCGTCCGGAGCCGCTGTTGCCACGTGCGCCGGCCGACGATGTTGCCGAGCAGGTAGCGGGCATCACGGGCGCCGATTAGGCGCCCGATTGCGCGGCAGGAAGGATTATTCGAAGAAAAGACGGTAGTCCGCGCAATTTATTGGCGAATTTCATACTACTATGATGAAATCGCCGGTTCGTCCGTGCCCCGTTTTTGAGATATTTAGCCGGGGTCGCTGGTTTGCGCAGGTGGCGCGAGCGGCGAACGACGGCTCGCCGGCCGGTATCCAGAAGCCGCGCGCATGCTGCGCGGCCGGGTTAGGGCGGGGAGCTGAACAGGACGAATCGATTTCGATTTGCGGGGTGCTATGAGAATTGCTGTACTGGATGACGATCCGGCCCAGACGGATTTCGTCAGTCAAACGCTGACGGCCGTTGGCCATACGTGCTATGCGTTCAAGGAAGGCAAGGCCCTGAAGAAGCGTCTGCAGCGCGAGACGTTCGATCTGCTGGTGCTCGACTGGAACGTGCCCGACATGTCCGGCGAGGAGGTGTTGAAGTGGGTGCGTGCCAATCAGACCGAGCACAGCCTGCCGATCATCTTCATGACGAGCCGCGACGACGAGGCGGGGATCACGCAGATCCTCAACGCCGGTGCCGACGATTACGTGGTCAAGCCGGTGTCGGGCCCGATCCTGCGCGCGCGCATCGGCTCGCTGCTGCGTCGCGCGTATCCGGTCAACGCCGAGGCCACCGTTCGCGAATTCGATCAGTTCCGTTTCGACGTGAACCTGAAGCAGGCCTACGTCGGCGACAAGGCCGTGAGCCTCACGCAGAAGGAATTCGAACTCGCGCTGCTGCTGTTCCAGCACCTCGACCGGCCGCTGTCGCGCGCGCACATTCTCGATCTCGTGTGGAAGCAGGCGACCGACATCCCGTCGCGCACGATGGATACGCACATCTCGATGCTGCGCACCAAGCTCGGCCTGCGGCCCGAAAACGGCTATCGCCTCGCGCCGATCTACGGCTACGGCTACCGGCTCGAACGGGTCGGGCAGGGAGAACCGGAGTGACCACGGGAATCACGCAGCGCACGGCGAACCTGCGCACGGTCGCGCTGCGCGCAGCCTGCGCGGTCGCGTTTGCGTTCGCCGCGCAGCATGCGGCCGCCCAGCCGCCCGCGGCGGCGGGCAAGACGGTCGTCTACCGCACGCAGGCGGGCGACACGCTGTACGACGTCGCCGCGCGCTATCTGCAGGGCGCGGACGACTGGCAACTGCTTCAACAGATCAACGGCGTGCCTGCGCCGAAGCACCTGCAGCCCGGCATCGCGCTGAAGCTGCCGGTGGCGCGCCTGCGCAAGGAAAAGCTGACCGCCCGCGTCATCGCGGTGCAGGGCACGGCCGAACGCGCGTCCGGCGATGCTTTTGTGCCGCTCGCGAACGACGCGACGCTCGCCGAGGGCGATCGCGTGCGCACGGGCCCGAACGGCTTCGTGACGCTCGAGCTCGCCGACGGCACGCACATGAGCCTGCCGCCCGACAGCCAGCTTAACCTGAAGGCGCTGCGCCGCACGGTGCTGACCGGCACGCTCGATCGTGAGTTCGAACTCACGCGCGGCTCGGTCGACAGCGAAGTCACCCATCTGAAAAAACGCGACGACCGCTTCCAGATCCGGTCGCCGTCGGTCGTGGCCGGCGTGCGCGGCACGCACTTTCGCGTGAACTACGACGCGGCCGGCAATGCGTCGACGCGCGTCGAAGTGCTCGACGGCACCGTCGGCGTCGCGGGCGGCCGGAAGCCCGCCGATCCGACGCTCGTGCATGCGAATTTCGGCAGCGTCGCGACATCGTCCGGCGCGGTCGGCGCGCCCGTCGAGCTGCTGCCCGCGCCGGCGCTCGCGCATCCCGACAAGGTGCAGGACGAGCCCGAGGTCGCCTTCGACGTCGCGCCGCTCGCCGACGCGCATGCGTACCGCGTGCAACTCGCGCACGACGCCGGGCTGCTCGACCTGTTCCGCGAAACGCGCACCGATTCGCCGCGCGCGATTTTCCGCGACGTGCCGAACGGGAACTACTTCGTGCGGATCGCCGCGATCGATGCGAACGGCCTCGAGGGCCGGCCGCGGACGTACGCGTTCGAACGCCGCGTGATGGGGCTCGACGCGAGCGCGTCGCCCGGCGCCGGCGGCTACGAGTTCCGCTGGTCGCCGAACGGATCGGGCAAGGGCGCGCGCTACCGGTTCGTGCTGTCGCGCTCGAAGGACCTGAGCGCGCCGGTCGTCGACCAGGTCGGCCTGCATACGCGCCAGATCACCGTCGCGCACCTGCCGCCGGGCGAGTATTTCTGGGCCGTGACCGTCGAGGAGTTCGAAGGCGGCAAGTTCTACGAGAAGACCAGTCCGGTCAGCGCGTTCACGCTGTCGCGCTGATCCGCGGCGCATGAAACCCGATTCCGTTTCTCCGCGGCGGCACCTCGGCCGCCGCTTCCTGATCGAATGGATCGCGATCGGCTGCCTCGGGATCGCGGTGATCCTCGCGTGCACGCTCGGCCGGCTGTCGGCGAGCGTCGACGGCCTGATCTACGACCGGCTGCTGATGCTGCGCAGCCTGCCGCTGTCACCCGACGTGGTCGTCGTCGACATCGACAACCAGAGCGTGTCCGCGCTCGGCCGCTGGCCGTGGCCGCGCGACGTGCATGCACGGCTGCTCGACACGCTGGCGCGCGCGCAGCCGGCCGCCGTCGTCTACGACGTGCTGTTTACCGAACCGTCGTCGGAAGATCGCGCGTTCGCGGACGCAATGACCCACGTGCCGACCTTCCTGCCCGTGCTGCTGAGTCCCGAGCAGGCGGACGGCACGCGCGCGGTCGATCCGCCGGTGGCCGCACTCGCGGCGCGCGCGGTCGGGCTCGGCCACATCAACCTCGAAGTCGATCGCGACGGCATCGTACGCAGCGTGGCGCTGTACGAAAGCGACGGCCGCGTGCGCTGGCCGCAGCTGATGGTGCCCGTCTACCGCGCGATCCAGGCCGGCCGGCTGCACCCGGTCGGCGGCGTGCCCGGCGCGGATGCGCACGACCTGTCGCGCGATGCGGCGGGCGAGGGCCGCTATCTGATCCCGTTCAGCCGCAACACGCCCGCGTATCCGACGCTGTCGTTCGACGACGTCCTCGAAGGGCGCGTGAAGCCCGACGCGCTGCGCGGCAAGATCGTCGTCGTCGGCGTGACGGCGTCGGGGCTGTACGACCGCTTCGCCACGCCCGTGTCCGGCGAGTTCGGGCCGCTCGCCGGCGTGTATATCCATGCCAACGTGCTCGACATGCTGGCGACCGGCAGTGCGATCTCGCCGGCGTCGCGCGCCGGGCTGTTCGTCGCGTCGCTGCTGCCGCTCGCCGTGCTGGTGGGCGGCTTCCTGATGCTGTCGCCGTGGCGCGCGCTGCTGCTCACGCTGAGCCTGGCCGCGCTGGCCGTCGTCGCGAGCATGGCGCTGCTGTTCGAGGCGCGCATCTGGCTGTCGCCGGCGCCCGCGATCTTCGGGCTGATCGCCGTCTACCCGATCTGGAACTGGCGGCGCCTGGAAATGACGATGTCGTACCTGCGTCGCGAGCTGCAGCGGCTCGCCGACGAGCCGCACCTGCTGCCTGAGGCGCCGCGCACGCGCAGCGTCGGCGGCGACGTGCTGGAGCGGCAGATGGCGCTGATGGCGCAAGCCGCGCAGCGCGTGCAGGACATGAAGCGCTTCGTGTGGGACAGCCTCGACAGCATGCCCGAGCCGATCTTCGTGACCGACCTGGCCGGCACGGTGCTGATCGCGAACCACGCGGCCAAGCGCTACGGGTCGCGCCTGTCGCTGCCGCTGCCGGAAGGGCGGCCGCTGCGCACCGCGCTCGGCGAGCTGACCTTCATGAAGACCGTCGACGGCAACGCCGAACACGACGCGACGATCCGCGAACACTGGCCGGCGGCGCTCGACCCGACGCTCGAGGCCGAGCACGACGCGATGGCGCGCGGCATCGAGGTGCGCGATCGTGACGGGCTCGACCATCTGCTACGCTACGCGGCGTGTACGAACGCGCAGGGCCGCGTGACGGGCTGGATCGCCGGCCTCGTCGACGTGACGGAACTGCATGCGGCCGAGCGGCAGCGCGAGGAAGCGCTGCACCTGCTGTCGCACGACATGCGCTCGCCGCAGTCGTCGATTCTCGCGCTCGTCGAGATCGAGCGCGACCGCGCCGAGACCGACGCGATGCGCGGGCTGCTCGCGCGGATCGAGCGCTATGCGCACCGCGCGCTGTCGCTGGCCGACGAGTTCGTGCAACTGGCGCGCGCGGAGTCGCAGGTGTACCAGCTCGAGGTGACGAGCCTCGTCGACGTGCTGATCGATGCGAGCGACGAGGTGTGGCCGCAGGCGCAGGCGAAGCGCATTCGCGTCGACACCGACGTCGGCGCCGACATGTGCTGGGTGCGCGCGGACCGCTCGCTGATCACGCGCGCGTTCGTGAACCTGCTGAACAACGCAGTCAAATACAGTCCGTCCGATACCGTGATCACGTGTACGCTGGCGGTCGAGCACGCGTCGAAACGGATGTTCTGTACGATTCGCGATCAGGGATACGGCATTGCGCCGGAAGATCAGCGGCATCTGTTCGAGCGTTTCAAGCGATTCCATGCCGGCGAGCGGCCCGAAATCTCGGGCTCCGGGCTCGGCATGGCATTCGTGAAGACGGTCGTCACGCGCCATGGGGGCAGCGTGTCGGTCGACAGCGAGGTGGGTGTCGGCACCGCGGTGACGGTGTCGCTGCCCGCGATCGACGAGCCGTCCGCCTGACAGGGCCGGGCGCGACGGCAGGCATTTGGGGAAAGCCATGAGAAAGGAATGGGCAGCGACCGCGCTGGCGGCGTCGCTGTTGACGGGTTGCGCCGGCGTGACGAGCGGCGTCAGTGCGGTCGGGCAGCCGAACGCGTTCGCATCCGGTGCGCACGGCTACGATTTCGTGCGCACGGCCGCGCAGGCCGACGATGCCGAATACCGGCAGATCGAGACGCTCGTGCGCGACGAACTCGCGCACCGCGGTTTCGATGCGAAGCCGCTCGCGGCCGCGCGCTACCGGCTGTCGATCGCGTATGCGACGCAGCCGGCCTCGGTCGCGGCGCGCGCCGACGGGTGCGGGGCCGCGAGCAGCGCATGCGTGACGGTCGACGGGCCGGCGCCGTTCGCGCTGCCGTTCATGGGCCGCGTGTATCGCCATGTGCTGACGCTGCGCTTCGTCGACGCGAAATCGGGCGCCGACGTCTACCGCGTATCGGCCGCGCTGCGCGATCGCGATCCCGGCACGCAGCAGGCCGCGCCGGCGCTCGTGAAGAGCGCACTCGCGAAGCTGCCGTTCGGCGACGGCGGCGGCTGGCTCGTCAAGACGAAAAAAGACGACGCGGGCGCGATGCCGGGCGTCGTCTCGGTGAAGCCGGCCGAAGCGCGCTGAGCGCCGGCCGGTGAGGTGAGGGCGGGCCCGCCGGAGCGGGCCGTCGTGCCCTTGCCGCGTTCAGGCGGCCGGGTGTGCGCCGTTGCGTGTGCGCAGGTACGCGTCGAACTCCGCGCCGACTTCCGCGTGGCGCAGCGCGAATTCGACCGTCGCCTTCAGGTAGCCGAGCTTGCTGCCGCAGTCGTAGCGCGTGCCCTGGTACTTGTAGGCCAGCACTTGCTCATCGGCGAGCAGCGCCTGGATCGCGTCGGTGAGCTGCAGCTCGCCGCCCGCGCCGGGCTTCAGCGCACGCAGGTGCTCGAAGATCCGCGGCTTCAGGATGTAGCGGCCGACCACGCCGAGGTTCGACGGCGCGACTTCCGGCGCCGGCTTCTCGACGATCGCCGACATCTTGACGATCGACTCTTCCCACTCCTTGCCGTCGACGATCCCGTACGACTTCGTCTCCGACGGCGGGATCTCTTCGACGCCGATCACCGAGCTGTGATAGTGGTCGAACACGTCGACCATCTGCTTCATCACGGGCGGGTTGCCGTCGAGCAGGTCGTCCGCGAGGATCACCGCGAACGGGTTGTCGGCCACCAGCTTTTCCGCGCACAGCACCGCATGGCCGAGGCCGAGCGCTTCCGGCTGGCGCACGTAGAAGCAGTCGACATGGCTCGGCTTGATGCTGCGCACCAGTTCGAGCAGCTTTTCCTTGCCGCGCGCCTCGAGTTCGGCCTCGACCTCGTACGACTTGTCGAAGTGGTCCTCGATCGCGCGCTTGCTGCGCCCGGTGACGAAGATCATCTCGGTGATGCCGGCGGCGATCGCCTCTTCAACCGCGTACTGGATCAGCGGCTTGTCGACGACCGGCAGCATTTCCTTTGGGCTCGCTTTCGTTGCCGGGAGGAACCGCGTGCCGAGACCAGCAACGGGGAACACTGCCTTGGTAACTTTCAACATGATCGAACCTTTATTCCTGTAATCGACTTGTCAGATGGTCTATGTTCACGTCCCCATTATAGTGAACGCAAACGACCTTACCCTTTGTTACGCAGGCAACCGATCGAGCTGCGCGCGCAGTTTTTCAAGCGTGCTCTGGAATTCCGCGACGCGCTTTTGCTCCTGTTCGACCACGGCCGGCGGCGCTTTCGCGACGAATGCCTCGTTGCCGAGCTTCGCATTGCACTTCGTGATCTCGTTCGTCAGGCGCGTGATTTCCTTCGACAGGCGCTCGCGTTCGGCCGCGACGTCGATCTCGACCTTCAGCACCAGCTTGTTCGGCCCGACGATCGCGATCGGCGCGCCGTGCGCTTCCTTATCGAGCGTCGCTTCGTCCGCGAGGATCTGCACTTCCGACAGGCGCGCGAGGGCCTGGACGTACGGCGCGAACGAGCGCAGGCGCTCGGCATCGCCGGCTGCGAGTAGCGGCACCTTGGTGGCCGGCGACAGGTTCATCTCGCCGCGCAGGTTGCGGCACGCGTCGACGATCGCCTTCAGGTCGGCCGCCCACTGTTCGGACACCTCGTCGATCTTCTGCAGGTTCGCGACCGGGTACGCCTGCGTCATCAGCGACGCTTCGCTTTCGGCCATGCCCTGCGGATACCGGCCCGCCAGCGGCGCGACCTTCTGCCAGAGCGCTTCGGTGATGAACGGGATGATCGGGTGCGCGAGGCGCAGCACCGTCTCGAGCACGCGCAGCAGCGTGCGGCGCGTCGCGCGCTGCTGTTCCGGCGTGCCGTTCTGGATCTGCACCTTCGCGAGTTCGAGATACCAGTCGCAGTACTCGTCCCACACGAACTTGTAGATGCTGCTGGCGATGTTGTCGAAGCGGTAATCGGCGAAGCCCTTCGCGATGTCGGCCTCCGTGCGCTGCAGCAGCGACACGATCCAGCGGTCGGCCGCCGAGAAGTCGAGGTAGCCGCCCGGGCCGCAATCGCCCGCGCCGCAGACTTCCGGCTTGTCGCTGCCGCAGTCGTGGCCTTCGCAGTTCATCAGCACGAAGCGCGTGGCGTTCCACAGCTTGTTGCAGAAGTTGCGATAGCCTTCGCAGCGCGCGAGGTCGAAGTTCACGTTGCGGCCGAGCGTCGCCATCGACGCCATCGTGAAGCGCAGCGCGTCGGTGCCGAACGCGGCGATGCCGTCCGGGAATTCCTTGCGCGTCTTCTTCTCGATCGTCGCGGCCTGCTTCGGGTTCATCAGGCCAGTCGTGCGCTTCGCGACCAGCGTGTCGAGGTCGATGCCGTCGACGATGTCGATCGGGTCGAGCGTGTTGCCCTTGCTCTTCGACATCTTCTGGCCTTCCGCGTCGCGCACGAGGCCGTGCACGTAGACGGTGTGGAACGGCACCTTGCCCGTGAAGTGCGTGGTCATCATCACCATCCGGGCGACCCAGAAGAAGATGATGTCGAAGCCCGTGACGAGCACCGACGACGGCAGGAAGTGCTTCAGTTCAGGCGTTTCGTTCGGCCAGCCGAGCGACGAGAACGGCACGAGCGCCGACGAGAACCACGTGTCGAGCACGTCTTCGTCGCGCTTCAGCGCACCCGTGTAACCCTTCGCGGCAGCCTGCGCGCGCGCTTCTTCCTCGTTGCGCGCGACGAACACCTCGCCGTTCTCGCCGTACCACGCGGGAATCTGGTGGCCCCACCACAGCTGGCGCGAGATGCACCAGTCCTGGATGTTCTCGAGCCACTGGTAGTAGGTGGTCGTCCAGTTTTCGGGGACGAACTTGATCTGGCCGCTGCGCACGACGTCGAGCGACGTTTCCGTGATCGACTTGCCCGGATTGAACGTGCCTTCCGGCGCCGGCTTCGTCATCGCGACGAACCACTGGTCGGTCAGCATCGGCTCGATCACGACGCCCGTGCGGTCGCCGCGCGGCACCATCAGCTTGTGCGGCTTCACCGAGTCGAGGAAGCCTTCCGCGTCGAGGTCGGCGACGATCGCCTTGCGCGCGTCGAAGCGGTCGAGGCCGCGATACTGCTCGGGGCCGTTGTCGTTGATCTTCGCGTCGAGCGTCAGGATCTCGATCGGCGCGAGCTTGTGGCGCTGGCCGACCTGGTAGTCGTTGAAGTCGTGCGCGGGCGTGACCTTCACGACGCCCGTGCCGAACTCGCGATCGACGTAGTCGTCGGCGATCACCGGGATCTGGCGGCCCGTCAGCGGCAGCGTGACGAGCTTGCCGATCAGGTGCGCGTAGCGCTCGTCTTCCGGGTGGACCATCAGCGCGACGTCGCCGAGCATCGTTTCCGGGCGCGTCGTGGCCACGGTCAGCGAACCCGAGCCGTCGACCAGCGGGTAGCGGATGTGCCACAGGTGGCCGTTTTCCTCTTCGCTCACGACTTCGAGGTCCGACACGGCAGTCAGCAGCACCGGATCCCAGTTCACGAGGCGCTTGCCGCGGTAGATCAGGCCCTGTTCAAAGAGCGTGACGAACACGTCGCGCACGGCGGCCGACATCTTGTCGTCCATCGTGAAGTATTCGCGCGACCAGTCGGTCGACGCGCCGAGGCGGCGCACCTGGCCGGTGATCGTCGAGCCCGATTTTTCCTTCCATTCCCACACGCGTTCGACGAACTTCTCGCGGCCGAGGTCGTGGCGCGATACGCCCTGTGCATCGAGCTGGCGCTCGACGACGATCTGGGTCGCGATCCCCGCGTGGTCGGTGCCGGGCACCCACAGCGTGTTCTCGCCGAGCATCCGGTGGTAGCGGGCGAGGCCGTCCATGATCGTCTGATTGAACGCGTGGCCCATGTGCAGCGTGCCCGTCACGTTCGGCGGCGGCAACTGGATCGCGAAATCGGGGCGGGCCGGGTCGAATGCCGGGGCGGCGTAGCCGCGTTTTTCCCACTCCGGCCCCCATTGGGACTCGATGGTGTGGGGCTCGAAGCTCTTCGCAAGCGTGTTGTCGCTCATGTTGGAAATCTGCCGAAAAATGCGTGAATTGGATGCCGAATCTGACAATTATAAATGGATGCACATCGACCAGCCATCGCCTTGCCGGCGCGGGCCTCGCGGGACGCCGCAACAGCGCGTCCGTGACGTGCCGGCGAACGGATCGGGAACGGCATCGCGCGGCCGACTTATAATGTCGGGTCCGCATTTTTCTCGCCCGTTTGCTGCCGCTCCATGCCCGATCTGCTCGCCAATCTGAACCCCGAACAACTCGCCGCCGTCACGTTGCCGAACGAACCGGCGCTGATCCTCGCAGGGGCGGGCAGCGGCAAGACCCGCGTGCTGATCACCCGCATCGCGTGGCTGATCCAGCACGGCTACGCGTCGCCGCCCACCGTGCTCGCCGTGACCTTCACGAACAAGGCCGCGCGCGAAATGATGGCGCGCCTGTCGGCGATGATGCCGATCGACACGCGCGGGATGTGGATCGGCACGTTCCACGGCCTGTGCAACCGGATGCTGCGCACGCACTGGCGTGATGCCGGCCTGCCGCAGACCTTCCAGATCCTCGATACGGCCGACCAGCTGTCCGCGATCAAGCGGCTGATGAAGTCGGCGAACGTCGATGATGAAAAGTACCCGCCGAAGAACGTGCAGTACTTCATCAACAACGCGAAGGAGCAGGGGCTGCGTCCCGACAAGGTCGACGCGTCCGACAACTTCAACCGCAAGTTCGTCGAGCTGTACCAGGCGTACGACCAGCAGTGCCAGCGCGAGGGCGTCGTCGATTTCCCCGAGCTGCTGCTGCGCTGCTACGAACTGCTCGCGTACAACGCGCCGCTGCGCGCGCACTACCAGGCGCGCTTCCGCCACATTCTCGTCGACGAGTTCCAGGACACCAACAAGCTGCAGTACGCGTGGCTCAAGATGCTCGCGGGCGGCGAAAACGCGATCTTCGCGGTCGGCGACGACGACCAGTCGATCTATGCGTTCCGCGGCGCGAACGTCGGCAACATGCGTGACTTCGAAGACGAATTCCGCGTGCGCAACCTGATCAAGCTCGAGCAGAACTACCGGTCGCACGGCAACATCCTCGACGCGGCCAACCAGCTGATCTCGAACAACGCGCACCGCCTCGGCAAGAACCTGCGCACCGACGCGGGCCACGGCGAGCCCGTGCGCGTGTACGAAGCGAGCACCGATTCGCAGGAAGCCGGCTGGATCGTCGAGGAGATCCGCTCGCTGATCAACACCGGGATGGCGCGCAGCGAAGTGGCCGTCCTGTACCGCAGCAACGCGCAGTCGCGCTCGATCGAGCACACGCTGATGTCGTCGGGCATCCCGTACCGCGTGTACGGCGGCCTGCGCTTCTTCGAGCGCCAGGAAGTCAAGCATGCGCTCGCGTACCTGCGCCTGATCGACAACCCGAACGACGACACCGCGTTCGTGCGCGTCGTGAACTTCCCGACCCGCGGCATCGGTGCGCGCTCGATCGAGCAGCTGGCCGACGCCGCGCGCCTGTACGGTTGCTCGATGGCCGCCGCGATTCCGTACGTGACGGGCAAGGCCGGCACGAGCCTCGGCGGGTTCGCGAACCTGGTCGCGAAGATGCGCGCCGACACGCAGCACATGAACCTGCCCGACACCGTCGAGCACATCGTGCGCGCCAGCGGCCTCGCCGATTTCTACCAGGGCGAGCGCGAAGGCCAGGACCGTCTCGAGAACTTGCAGGAACTCGTGAACGCGGCCACCGCGTTCATCGCCGAGGAAGGCTACGGGCTCGACACGCCGGCCCGTTCGATCCCGCTGCGCGCGGGCGCGATCGCGGCGCCCGAGCTCGGCACCGCGACGGACGATCCGGCCGTCGACGTGCTCGACCCGGTATCGCCCGCCGACCCGGCGCAGAACCCCGACACGATGACGCCGCTCGCCGGCTTCCTGTCGCATGCATCGCTGGAGGCCGGCGACAACCAGGCGCAGGCCGGGCAGGACGCCGTACAGCTGATGACGGTGCACGCGGCGAAGGGGCTCGAATTCTCGGCCGTGTTCATCACGGGGCTCGAGGAAGGGCTGTTCCCGCACGAGAACAGCGTGCTCGAATCGGACGGCCTCGAGGAAGAGCGCCGGCTGATGTACGTCGCGATCACGCGCGCGAAGGAGCGGCTCTACCTGTCGTTCGCGCAGAGCCGGATGCTGCACGGCCAGACGCGCTACAACGTGCGCTCGCGCTTCTTCGACGAACTGCCCGAGCACGTGTTGAAGTGGCTGACGCCGAAGGTCGAGGCCGGTTCGCGCTGGGGTGGCCGGTCGGACAACGCCGGATACGGGCGCGACTGGTTCGCGCGGCCGGGCGGCGGCAGTCGCGAGCAGATCGTCGACCCGGCCGTATCCGCGCCGCTGCCCGCGTTCGCGGACAAGCAGCGCGCGGCCGATGCCGGCTTCCGGGTCGGCCAGCAGGTGTTCCACACCAAGTTCGGCGAAGGCACGGTCACCGCGCTCGAAGGCAACGGCACCGATGCGAAGGCGCAGGTGAAGTTCAAGCGGCACGGCGAGAAGTGGCTCGCGCTCGCGGTCGCGAAACTGCAGGCGGTGGAATGATGGGTATCGACCTGGATGTGACGCCTGCGGCCCGCCCGCTCGGCATTCTGGCCGCGCTGCCCGAGGAACTCGGCGACCTGATCGCCGCGATGCGCGCCGACGGCGCGATGAAGACGGTCACGCTCGGCCGTCGCGATTATCACGTCGGCACCGTGCACGGCGCGGCCTGCGTCGTGACGCTCGCACGGGTCGGCAAGGTGGCGGCCGCCGCGACGGTCAGTGCGCTGATCCACGTGTTCGGCGTGGCGGGCGTCGTGTTCACCGGCGTGGCGGGCGGCGTGTCGCGCACGGTGCGGGTCGGCGATGTCGTCGTGGCCGATACGCTGCTGCAGCACGATCTCGATGCGTCGCCGCTCTTTCCGCGCTACGAGGTGCCGCTGCTCGGCATCACGCGTTTCGCAACCGACACGGCGCTGACCGCGAGCCTGCGGGCGGCATGCACGCAGTTCGTCGAGGAAGAGGGCGCGCAGTTCGCCGCGCGCTTCGGCCTGGCCGGTGCGACGCTGCATGCGGGGCTCATCATCAGCGGCGACCGCTTCGTGTCGAGCGAGCGCGAGGTCGTCGCGCTGCGCGACGCGCTGCCGGATGCGCTTGCGGTCGAGATGGAAGGCGCCGCGATTGCGCAGGTCTGTGCGGAGCACGACGTGCCGTTCGCGCTCGTGCGCACGATCTCCGATACGGCCGACGATCATGCGACACAGTCGTTCTCGCACTTCCTGTCGGCGATCGCGAGCAGCTATTCGTCGGGCATCCTCAAGCGTTTCCTGACGCTGCATGCGACGACGGCGGCCTGAAGCCGCCGCCGTTTTCTGCATTCCTTCATTCGAGCCGTTCGACCGGCCGCGGCGCGCACGCCGCGGCCGGTTCGTCACGCCGGCTTGCGCCGGCTGCTTTCGAGGTTCGGCAGGAACACCGTCAGCACGCCGATCAGCGGCAGGAACGAGCACACCTTGTAGACGAACGGGATGCTCGTTGCGTCCGCGAGCTGGCCGAGCACGGCCGCGCCGACCCCGCCGAGGCCGAATGCGAAGCCGAAGAACAGGCCCGCGACCATCCCGACCTTGCCGGGCATCAGCTCCGTCGCATAGACGAGGATCGCGGCGAACGCCGA
This sequence comes from Burkholderia sp. AU27893, assembly GCF_002223205.1. Lineage (NCBI taxonomy): Bacteria > Pseudomonadati > Pseudomonadota > Betaproteobacteria > Burkholderiales > Burkholderiaceae > Burkholderia > Burkholderia sp. AU27893. Next base: position 1,801,139 of record NZ_NKFD01000001.1, read on the forward strand.
CGCGAGCACGACGCCGATGATCACGGTCAGCACGCTGGTCCAGAACAGGTTCGCGTACGGCAGCAGCAGCGTGAACGGCGCGACGCCGAGGATCGACACCCAGATCACGTACTTGCGGCCGATCCGGTCGCCCACCGGCCCGCCGATCAGCGTGCCGGCCGCCACCGCCGCGAGGAACACGAACAGGTGGATCTGCGCGGCCTGCACCGACAGGTGGAACTTGTCGATCAGGTAGAACGTGAAATAGCTGTTGATGCTCGCGAGGTAGAAGTACTTCGAGAACACGAGCAGCACCAGCACGCCGATCGCCCCCATCACGCGGCCGCGCGACAGCGTCGGGTGGCCGGCCGCGGCGGCCTTCTTCTTCATCGACGGATGCTTCTTGTACCAGTGGCCGATCTGCGTGAGCACGATCATCGCGACGAGCGCGGCCGCCGAGAACCACGCGATGCTGTGCTGGCCGTGCGGAATGATCACCAGCGCGGCGAGCAGCGGCCCGAGCGCGGAACCCGCATTGCCGCCGACCTGGAACACCGACTGCGCGAGCCCGTGCTGGCCGCCCGACGCCATCCGCGCGACGCGCGACGATTCGGGATGGAACACCGACGAGCCGCAGCCGACCAAGGCGGCGGCCACCAGCAGCATCGGGAAACTCGTCGCGACCGACATCAGCAGCAGCCCCGCGAGCGTGAAGCCCATGCCGACCGGCAGCGAATACGGCTTCGGACGCTTGTCGGTATAGAGGCCGATGAGCGGCTGCAGCAGCGACGCGGTGATCTGGTAGGTGAGCGTGATCAGGCCGATTTGCGCGAACGACAGCGCGAACTGGCTCTTGAGCATCGGATAGATCGCGAGGATCAACGACTGGATCATGTCGTTGAGCATGTGCGAGAAGCTGATCGCGCCGAGCACCGGGTACACGGTGCGGGCGACGGGCGGGGCGGATGGCTGGGCGGCGGCTGCGCCGGCGGAGCCGGTATCGAGGCTGGTTTCCATGTGAGAGCTGAACGAGTTGAGGTGGCGGGCGCGCTCTGCTGGGGATCGGCGCGTCTTGAATCGTTGCTGCGTCAAAGAAGTGTAATGTGGCGTATCGAGAATGTCAGGACAAGTTTTATCGCGAATCGGACATTCATCTGACGGATCGTCCGATACGCACTTTTTTGACCGGGTATAACGCAGGCGGCGCCCCTGCCGGTCGGCGGAGGGCGCGTCCGGGGGCCGGTGCGTGGTTTCCCGGACTCAAGAAACGGCGGTGGCGGCCGTAGAACGACCCAATGACAACAGGCGCGCCGCGCCCGGCACCGGCTATCCGCCGGTGCGGGCGCAGGACGCGCGGCAAGGCCAGCCATCGCGGGAACGCCGGGACCGACCTTTCCGGCCGCGTGATCAATACGGGGATAGTTCGATGAAAGCAGCATCTTTGCATCCACAGCCGGGTGTGGCCGCCGCCGCCCCCGACGTTGCCGCCGGCCGCGCCGCACGGCGCCCGCGCGCGGCGCGTCGCGAGCGCCGGCCGTGGACCGTCAAGGCGACGTTGCGCGCCGCCTTCGCGATCCTGCTGGTCGGCACGCTGGCGATCGGCGTGTTCTCGCTCTGGCAGATCAGCCGGCTGAACGCGTCGATCGCGTCGGTCTACGAGCAGGGCCACGTCGCGAGCCGCGCGGCCGAGGAGGTCCGGGCCGAAGTGTTGCGCGCGAGCCGTGCCCAGAAGATGCTGCTGACCGCGACCACCGCGAAGGAGCGCGACGAACTGGGCGCCGACGTGGGCGCGGGGCTCGCGTCGATCGGCCAGGCGCTCGGTACGCTGCAGCGCTATGCGGATCCGGCCGACGCCGACGATTCGGCGCGGCTGCACGCGTTCTCGACGGCGGTCGGCACATGGAGCGCGCATCTGCGAGATTTCGTCGAACTCGTGCGTGCGCAGCCGCTCGACCTGTCGCAGATGAACTGGCAGGTCGGCACGCAGGACGTGTCGCTGCTGGTCGAAACCGGCAAGCTCGAGAAACTCGTCGCCGAACTCGTGAAGACGCGCGGCGCGAAGTCGAAGGCGACGCTCGATGCGTCCGCCACCATATTCTCGTCGTCGTTCGCGATGATCGCGGCGATGACGGTTGCGCTGATCGTGCTCGCGATCGTGATCGCCGAGCGCGTCGTGCGCCGTCTCGCGTCACAGCTCGGCGGCGAGCCCGCGCACGCGAAGGCGATCGCCGCGGACATCGCGCGCGGCGACCTGACGCGACCGATCACGCTGGGCCGGCACGACCGCGACAGCATGGTGCGTGCGCTGGCCGAGATGCAGACCGGGCTCGCGGCGACCGTCGGCGAGATCGCCGTCAGCGCCGAGGCGATCGCGGCGGCGTCGGGCGAGATCTCCACCGGCAACCTCGATCTGTCGAAGCGCACCGAGCAGCAGGCCGTCGCGCTCGAGCGCACCGCGGCCAGCATGGAGCAGCTCACGTCGACCGTACGCCAGAACGCCGAGAACGCGCGGCAGGCGAGCGCGCTCGCGGCCAATGCGTCGGCCGTCGCGGAGACGGGCGGGGAAGTCGTCGGGCGGGTGGTGGCGACGATGAGCGAGATCGACGACAGCGCGAAGAACATCCGCGACATCATCGGCACGATCGAGGGGATCGCGTTCCAGACCAACATTCTCGCGTTGAATGCGGCGGTCGAGGCCGCGCGCGCCGGCGAGCAGGGGCGTGGCTTCTCGGTGGTCGCGGGCGAGGTGCGGTTGCTCGCGCAGCGCTCGGCGACCGCGGCGAAGGAGATTCGCGAGTTGATCGGTGCGTCGGTGGAGCGCGTCGCGAACGGTGCGACGCTCGCGCACGACGCGGGCCGCACGATGGGCGACGTCGTGCGCGCGGTGAAGCGCGTGACCGACATCATCGGCGAGATTTCGGCGGCATCCGACGAGCAGAGCGCCGGCATCGAAGAGATCGGCCGCGCGGTCACGCAAATGGATGCCGGCACCCAGCAGAACGCGGCGCTCGTCGAACAGGCGGCCGCGGCCGCGAATGCGCTCGACGAGCAGGCTCAGGCGCTGAAGTCGCTGGTCGGGCGTTTCCGCATCGCCGCGTAAGCGCCCCCGGCCATCCGGCGCTTACGACTTCTTCTGCTTGTCCGGATCGATGATGACCGTGCAGGTCGTGCCCGCCGACAGCACCACGTCGGCCGGCACGTCGTCGATCTTGATGCGCACCGGCACGCGCTGCGCGAGGCGCACCCAGTTGAAGGTCGGGTTCACGTCCGCGACGAGGTCGCGGCTTTGCGGGTTGTCGCGATCGTAGATGCCGCGCGAGATGCTTTCGACGTGGCCCTTCATCACGCCGCCGCTCATCAGCCGCATCTCGGCCGGCGCACCGATCTTCACGCGCGGCAGCTTGGTTTCCTCGAAGTAGCCGTAGACCCAGAACGAATGGCTGTCGACGATCGCGAGCTTCGCCTGGCCGGCCACCGCGTAGTTGCCCTTGAACGTCTGCAGGTTCGTGATGTAGCCGTCGACCGGCGCGACGACGCGCGTGCGCTCGAGGTTGAGCTTCGCGGCATCGAGCGCGGCGATCGCCTGCTGGTATTGCGCATCGGCGCTCGACGCACTGTGCGCGGCGTTCTCGCGATTTTCCTTCGACACGACGAGCGCATCGAGATCCGCGCGGCGGGCCGCGTCGTCGCGGCGCATCTGCAGTTCCGCGCGGCGGGCGGCAACGGCCGCCTGCGCCTGCTCGACCGCGATCTGGTAGTGCGACGGGTCGATCTGCATGATCAGGTCGCCTTTCTTGACGAGCTGGTTGTCATGCACGGGCAGCTCGACGATCGCGCCCGACACGTCCGGCGCGACGTTGACGATCTCGGCGCGCACGCGCCCGTCGCGCGTCCACGGATCATCCATGTAGTGCACCCACAGCGAGCGCCCGATCAGGATCGCGACGAGAAGAATGATGGCGGTCGCGACGAAGCCGAAGAGTTTTCTGAGAATCATGATGGTTCGGAATCAACGGTAAACGGCAAGACTCAGTCCGCCGCAAATGCAGACGAGAAGGCAGGCCCGGAACAGCGACGGGTGCCAGACGAGTCGGTAGAGGCCCGTGTAGGCGAGCAGGCGGTCGACGGCCCAGGTCGCGAGCGCGCCGAGGACGAACATCAGCACCACCGTGGGCATGTAGGCATCGAGAATGGCGATTTCACGCGGCATCATGACGAGGCTCCTGGTTGGGGACGCACGGGGCGGTTGCGGTTGAGCGCGGCGAGCGGCGATTCGGGATCGAGCAGGGCCGTGCGCACGAAATGCAGGTGGCTCAGGATCCGCTGCAACTGGTGGCGTTCCTCGCGCGTCGGCGTGAACGCGTCGAGCGTCTGCCGGGTCGCATCGATCGCAGCGTTGACCGCGGCGAGCGTGGCGTCGAAGCGTTCGGCGTCCGGCCGGGTGAACAGCGACGACAGCGCGGCGCGCATCGTCTCGATCGCGCGTCGCCACGGCGTCGTCGGCGCATAGCGCGGATCGGACGGCAGTGTGGCCAGCTCATGGCGCAGGTCGATGGCCGCGTTGCCGGTTTCGAGCACCGCGAACATCCAGCGCAGCGCGTCGCGCTGCACGTCGGGCTGGTCGGCCGACAGCGTGTGCGCCTGGTACATCAGGTCGCGCGCGCCGCTCTCGAAGCGCGTGCGCAAGCCGGCGAGCCGCGCATGGCAGGCCGCGACGGCCTGGTGGCGCAGGTCGGCGAGCAGCCGCTTCTTGAGCCACGGCGCGGTCGGCGGGAACAGCACGGCGAACGCGATCGCCGATACCAGCATCGACAGCAGCAGCGCGAGCGCATCGTTCATGAAGCTCGTCGGATCGTAGTGCGTGATGCTGTCCGGGCCCGCGAGGAAGCAGAAGAAGATCAGGTAGCCCATCCCGTAGCCCGCGAGCTTCGGCTTCAGCGTCATGTAGATGCCGATCGCGAGCAATGGCGCGAGCGCCGCGCACAGCAGCCAGAAGCCGTCGATCCGCGGGTAGATGCCGAACATCAGCAGGAAGCCGGTACAAACGGCCAGCGCCGTGCCCATCCCCATCTGGGCGGCCATCGCGGTCGGGCGCGGTGCCGACGACGCGAGCGCGCAGGTCGCCGCGGCGTTCAGCACCAGCATCACGCCGCTCGGCCACGCGGTCTCGATCCAGAACCAGCCCAGCGCGAGAATCACCGTCGCAGTGCGGATCCCCGCGATCGTGGCGGCCGTCCGGTTGGTGCGCGGCTCGTAGCGCTCGATCCAGCGTTCGCGCTCGTGCGTCGCGGTCGCGAGCGAGGCATAGGTCGCCGCATATTCCTGCAGGTCGGTGATGAAGCGGTACAGCAGCTCGGCGGCCGTGTCGAAGTCGAGCAGCGGGAAGCCGGGCTGCGTTTCGAGTTCCGCGCGCGTCGCGCGGATGCGGCGCGGCAGCGCGTCGCGCCACGCGAGCAGTTGCTCGGCCGAGTGCGCGGCGTCGATCGACGTGCGCACGGGTTCGCCATGGCGCGTGAGCAGCGGCGCGATTTCGCGGAAATACGGCTCGATCGCATCGATCGCGGCCTGCGCACCGGCTGCGTGCAGCCGGTTCATCAACTGATGCAGCGCGTGAAAGCGGCTCGATGCGCTCATGAATTCGCTGTTCAGGCGTGCGAGCCGGCCGCTGCGCATGCGCGTGTCCGGATTCTCGAACACGGCCATGCTGCGCGCGGCCTCGAAGCCGACCACGTCGGCGACGAAGCGCGTGTGGATCGTCTCGATGTGCGCGCGGTCGAGCTGGCCCGACAGCGCCGACGCGACGTAGTCCACGAAGCTGCCGAAGCGCTTGCGCACCGTCGTGCGCATCTGCTCGCCGGTGTACTGCGGAAACACGAGCGCGCTGACCACGCCGGCCGACACGATCCCGATGATCACTTCGGAGACGCGCGTCATCGCGCTCATGAAGGCGCCGTCCGGGTGCTGCGACGCGGGCAGGCCGATCAGCGCGGTCGTATAGCCGGCGAGCAGGAAGCCGTAGCTGCGGAAGTTGCGGTTGCGCGCCGCGCCGGCGGTGCACAGCGCGATCCAGATGGCGATCGCCAGCAGGAACAGCTGCGGCTGCTGCGGGAACAGCCCGACGAACGTGAGCGTCGCGATGAGCCCGAAGATCGTGCCGGCGACCCGGTAGAAGCTCTTCGCGAGCACGGCGCCGCTTTGCGGCTGCATCACGATGAAGACGGTCGTCATCGCCGTCTTCGGTGCCGGCAGGTCGAGCCGCATCGATACGCCGAGCGCGATGAAGGTCGCGAGCAGCGCCTTGAACAGGTAGAGCCACGCGGCGCCGTCGGTGCGGGCCCAGTCGCCGAACGCGGCGGCCCAGGCCGCGAACGGGCCGCCGGCGGGCGTGGAAGCGGGGGAGGAGGCTGACATGGCGTCGCTCCGCGTTACCGTGCGGCCGGCACGCCGGACGCGCCGGCGGCGGCCACCTGCGTGGGCCGGGCGACGGCCGCCACGGGCTTCGCGCCCGACGCGGCGGCAGGCGCGGCTGCGCCGGTGGCGGATTCGTCATGCGACGGATGGCCGCCCTGCGGATGGCCGCCCCGAACGTCCGTATCCGTCTCGACCCCACCGCCGAGCGCGGCCATCAACTGCGCGTGCGCGGCGAGGCGTTCCGCATCGATGCGGGCGGCCGTTTCCTGCGCGCGCAGCAACTGCTGCTGCGCGACCAGCACGTTCACGTAATCGGTCAGCCCGCGGCGGAAGCCTTCGCGCGACAGCTGGTAGCTGCGGTCGTTGGCGGCCACCGAGCGTGCGGCGTCCTTTTTCTGCGTATCGAGCGAACGGATCCGCACGACCTGGTCGGCGATGTCCTTGAGCGCGCCGACGATCGTCTGGTTGTAGCGCTCGACCGCCTGGTCGTAGCCGGCATTCGCGGCGCCGAGCTGCGCACGCAGCCGGCCGCCTTCGAAGATCGGCAGCGACAGCGCAGGGCCGGCCGTCCAGCCGCCGTTCATCGCGCGCAGGAAGTCGGTGAACGGTGCGGTCACGCCGAAGCCGCCGACCGTCGCGAGCAGGTCGATGTTCGGGTAGAACGACGCCTTCGCGACATCGATGCCGCGCGCCTGCGCGTCGACCGTCCAGCGCGCCGCGACGACGTCGGGGCGGCGGCCGAGCAGGTCGGCCGGCATCGCCGACGGCAGGCCGGCCGGTGCGTCGAGCGACAGCTGCGGCCGCTTGATCGCATCGCCCGCGCCCGGGCCCTTGCCGGCCAGCGCGGCGAGCTGGTGCCGCGCGAGCTGGATCGCTTCCTCATAACTGTCGATCTGGCGCTCATAATCGGGCAGCGTCGATTCCGCCTGGCTCACTTCGAGCTGCGTGCCGAGGCCGGCCTGCAGCCGCTTGCGCGCCAGATCGGCGAGCGCGCGCTGGCGTTCGAACGTTTCGTGCGCGAGGTCGAGCAGCGCATAGTTCATCGACATGCCGACGTACGCACGCACGACGTTGACTTCGAGCTCGAGCTTGGCCGCACGCGCGTCGGCGGCGGTCGCATGCGCTGTGTCGAGCGCGCGCTCGGTCGCGTTCTTGTCCTTGCCCCACAGGTCGAGGTGGTACGACAGGCCGAGCGTGCCGGTGTTGTTCCAGGTATCGGTGTTCGCGAGCGGGCCGGGGCCGTAGTACACGTTGTCCGGCCAGTGCTGGCGCATCAGCGACAGGTTGCCGTTGATCTGCGGCAGCTCGGCCGAGCGGGCCACGCGCGCCATCGCCTGCGCTTCGCGCACTCGTGCCTCGGCGGCCGCGAGCGTCGGGTTGCCGGCCTGGGCGTTGGCGATCCAGGCGTCGAGTTGCGGATCGCGGTAGGCGCGCCACCAGTCGGCCGCGGGCCAGCCCGCGTCACGGTCGGCCGCGCGAATCGCAGCGCCGGCGTCGAGCGCGTTCGCTTCGATGCGGGCCGACTGCGGCTTGTTGTCGCCCATGCTCGCGCAGCCGGCCATTATTAATGAGACTGCAAGAACCGCCAGTGCGAGCGTCCCTTTTGTCGCCGGAGACTGCACGATTTTCTCCCTTTCCGATATAGATGAGTCGGATGCGATTATATTTTTCAGTGATTCCTGAATAAATGGACAAGGGTGCAAGTCATTTTTACGAATCCTGAGACAATACTTGTTCGCCTCTGTGCAACAATCCGTCCGGATTCAAACGGGCAATGGGATGGATACGTTACAAAACATGCGGGTATTCGTCCGCGTGGTCGACGCGGGAAGTTTTACCGCGGCCGCCCAGCAGATGAATTCGACTACCGCCTACGCGTCGCGCGCGGTCTCGGATCTCGAGGCGCACCTGCGCACGCGTCTCCTGAACCGCACGACACGCCGGATCGCGCTCACCGAAGCCGGCGAGCGCTACCTGCAGCGCTGCGAGCAGATCCTCGCGTATGTCGACCAGGCCGAAGCCGAGGCGGGCGACGCGCATGCGCGCCCGTCGGGCAAGCTGAAGGTGCATTGCTTCACGAGCCTCGGCCAGCACTACCTGGTGCCGGCCATCGCGCGCTATCGCGAGCGCTACCCGGACGTGCATGTCGAGCTGACCCTCGCGCAGCGGATGCCCGATTTGCTCGACGAGGGGTATGACGTCGCGATCGTCGTCGGCCGCGACCTGCCCGATTCCGGGCTCGTGTCGCAGCGGCTCGGCGTGAGCTACAGCGTCGTGTGCGCATCGCCCGCGTATGTCGAGTCGCACGGCGTGCCGCAGCGGCCGGCCGACCTCGCGCAGCACGTGTGCCTCGGGATGATCGCGCCGGGCTTTCACTTCGACGAATGGGCGCTGTCGGGGCCGAACGGCGACGAGGTCGTGCCGGTCACGGCGCCGCCGTTTCGCGTGAACGTCGCCGAGGCGCTCGCGGTGGCCGTGCGGGAAGGGATGGGGATCGGCGGTCTGCCGCTCTATTCGGCGATCGGCTGGCTGCGCAGCGGGCACATCGTGCGCGTGATGCCCGAGTACCGGTCGCACGTGATGAACATCTACGCGCTGTATCCGTCGCGCCAGTACCTCGACGCGAAAATTCGCACCTGGGTCGATTTCCTGCGCGACGAACTGCCGGCCACGCTCGCCGCCGACGAAGCCGCGCTCGAGCAGTACACGCGTGCGACATGACAGCGCGGTTGACCGCGATCTGACGAGATTTGTCCTTCACGCAACATTTTTTTACGAACGCGTGTCAGACAGTTTGATACTGTGAGAATTAACGAGATACGCAACCCCGGAGTGGCAATGGATACGCACCTGATGATCGGCCTTGGAGTCCTGCTGGGCGCGGCCGCGGCTGCCGCGGCGACCCGCGACCTGCTGCGCGCGATGAAGGCGAAGGCGCAGATGAGGCCGGTGCCGGTGCGGGTGCGCGAGCAACGCCGTCCCGGCCGCTGATCGGGCCGTCACGCTCCGGGTCGGAAAAGGCCGCGCAACGCGGCCGCGCGGGCCGGCGTTCAGCCGAGCTCGACGACCTTGTCCCACGCGAACGCGGTATTTTCCAGTTCGCCGGTGCGCCTGTGGATGTAGCCGCGCGGGTTGCACACCACGCGCGTGCCGCCGTCCGCCACATAGTCGAATGACGTATGCGTGTGGCCGTGGAGCCACAGATTGACCGGCGGCTGCACGAGTTCCGCCATATCCGTCACGAATCCCGCCGACGCCAGATCTTCCGCATAACGCGCCGCCAGCGAGCGCCGGTGCGGCGCATGGTGGGTCACGACGATCGTCTGGCCCGCGAACGGTGTGGCGAGCTGCGCTTCGAGCCACGCGCGGCTGCGTCGATGCAGCGCGATCGCGTCCGCCGGCGAGAAATCCCGCTCCGGCGTGCCTGGCGCCGCATGCAGCGCCGCATCGTGCGGCCAGGTCACCTGGATCAATCCCTTGAAATCGAGCATCACGCGCTGCCCGGCCTCGATCGAACCGGCAACGCTGGCTTCGTCGGCGCCGAACAGCGAAAAATCGGCCCAGAGCGTCGTGCCGACCACGCGGTAGCGCTGCGCGGGATCGACGTAGACGTCGTTGTTCAGGTAATGCACGTTGTCGAGCGCCCGCGCCGCATCGCGCATCGCCGACTCCAGCGCGCCGAATTCCCCGTCGTAGTACTCGTGGTTGCCCGGCACGTAGATCACCGGCACCGCGGGATCGAACGTTTCGGCGGCCCAGCGCAGGCCTTCCGCATGATTGTGGATGTCGCCGGCGAGCACGACGAGATCCGCGTCGGCATGCGGGATCGCGTCGGGCAGGTTGCTTTCGAGATGCAGGTCGGACAGGACGCGGACTTTCACGGGCGTGGCTCCGGAGTGGACGGCTTCAGCGCAGGACCTTGCCGGGATTCATCAGGCCGCGCGGGTCGAGCGCGGTCTTCAGCGTGCGCATCAGCGTCGTTTCGACCGGCGACTTGTAGCGCTGCGCGTCGTCGATCTTCAACTGGCCGATGCCGTGCTCCGCGCTGATCGTGCCGTGGTGGCGGTGCACGTTGTCGTAGACGATCCGGTTGATCGGCGCCTGGAACGCGGCCAGGAACGCTTTCGGGTCGCCGCCTTCGGGCATCTGCACGTTGTAGTGGAGATTGCCGTCGCCGAGGTGGCCGAACGTCACCATCCGCGCGCCCGGCGCGGCTTGCTGGATCGCCGCGTCGGTCTCGTCGATGAAGCGCGCGATCGACGAAATCGGCACCGCGATGTCGTGCTTGATGTTGAGCCCCTCGTCGGCCTGCGCGAGCGGGATGTGCTCACGCAGATCCCAGAACGCGCGCGACTGCGCGAGATTCTCCGCGACCACCGCGTCGACCACGAGCCCGGCCTCGAACGCTTCTTCCATCAGTTTTTCGAACAGCGCGCGCGCATGCGCTTCGCTTTCGTTGTCGGACAGCTCCAGCAGCACCGTCTGCGCATGCGTCTGCGCGAACGGGTAGCGCAGTTGCGGGTAGTGCTTGCCGACGAGCTGCATGCAGAAGTCCGACATCAGCTCGAACCCGGTCAGCAGCGGCCCGGCCGCGCGCTGCGCGAGTGCGAGGAAATCGAGCGCCGCGTGCGGCGATTCGAGCGCGGCGAGGGCGGTGACCTGCGCGGCCGGCAGCGGATGCAGCTTCATCACGGCCGCCGTGATGATCCCGAGCGTGCCTTCCGCGCCGATGAACAGGTCGCGCAGGTCGTAGCCCGTGTTGTCCTTGCGCAGTCCGCGCAGCCCGTCCCAGATCTCGCCCTGCGGCGTCACGACCTCGAGCCCGAGGCACAGCTCGCGCGCGTTGCCGTAGCGCAGCACCGCGGTGCCGCCCGCGTTGGTCGACAGATTGCCGCCGATCGTGCAGCTGCCTTCCGCCGCGAGGCTCAGCGCGAACAGCCGGCCGCCTTCGCGGGCGCGCGCCTGCACGTCGGCGAGGATCACGCCGGCTTCGACGGTAATCGTGTTGTTGTGCGGATCGAGCGCACGCACGCGGTTCAGGCGCGTGACGCTCAGCACGGCCTGGCTGCCGCTCGCGTCGGGCGTGGCGCCGCCGGCCAGGCCCGTGTTGCCGCCTTGCGGCACGAGCGCGATGCCATGTGCGTTGGCCAGCTTGACGAGCGCGGCGACTTCGGCCGTGTTCGCGGGCTTCAGCACCGCGCACGCGGCACCCTTGTAGCGGCGGCGCCAGTCGATCAGGAACGGTTCGGTATCGTGCGGGTCGGTCAGCACATGATCGGCGCCGATCGCGTCACGGCACGCGGAAACGAAAGCTTCGGAGGACATCATCACCTTGTCGCGTAAGGGTCAGGACGCGGCGCGCGACTTTTTCGCCGCGCGCTTGAACGGCGCGACGTACGCCAGCGCCGCCACGAAGAAGCCGACGGCGAGCGCGGTCTCGCACCAGCCGAGCGTCGCGGACAGCCCGCGATCGGACATGCCGCGCACGACGCCCTCGGCGAAATAGACGAGTATCAGCATGCTCGCCCACTGCATCGTATAGATGTTACGCCGCCAGACGCCGGGCAGCGCGAGCGCGAGCGGGATCGCCTTGAGCATCAGCGCGGAGCCGCCCGGGCGCAGCGGCGCGAGCCACAGCTCCCACGCGAGCGACAGCGCGATCAGTGCGACGAGGCATGCGGTGGCGATCAGCGCGTGGCGCGGCCGGGCCGCGACGGCGGGGCGGGCGGGGGTGTTCATGCGGTCTCGGCGGCCTGGGCGCTGGACAGGGCCGCCGCTGCGCGCGCGAGCCGCACGCCGAGCGCGGACGCGAGCGCCTTTTCGTCCGCCGACAGCCCGGCGGCTGCCGAGCGATCGTGCTGCGCGACGTGCGATGCGCCGTAGGGCGTGCCGCCGGTGCGCGTCGTGGTGAGCGCGGATTCCGTGTACGGAATTCCCACGATCATCATTCCGTGATGGAGCAGCGGCAGCATCATCGACAGCAACGTGGATTCCTGGCCGCCGTGCAGGCTGCCCGTCGACGTGAACACGCAGGCCGGCTTGCCGGTCAGGGCGCCCGACAGCCATTGCGGTGTGGTGCCGTCGAGGAAATACTTGAGCGCGGCGGCCATGTTGCCGAAGCGGGTCGGCGAGCCGAGCGCCAGGCCCGCGCATTCCTCGAGATCGCGCAGCTCCGCGTACGGCGGGCCGTCGGCGGGGATGTCGGGGGCGGTGGCTTCGCAGACGGCCGACACGGGCGGCACGGTGCGGATGCGGGCCTGCATGCCCGGCACGCTGTCGATGCCGTTCGCGATCGCGAGCGCGAGATCGCGCGTGGCGCCGTGGCGGCTGTAATAGAGGACGAGGATGTCTTTCATGGGCGACGGAGCCGCGTGCGGCCGCGCGCGTGCCCGGTGCAGTCGGCCCCTGCTGGAATCGAGCGGCTATTATAGGGGCTGAAGCCGTCGCGTAGCGCGGCGGCGGCGCGCCATCGGGCGCGCGGCATCAAGAAGGAGAAGTCGTTTGCCGAAGTTGAGCGTCGATCTCGACACCATCAAGCGCCTCGCGCAGTTCGCGGCCCGGCGCAGCGCCGAGGATCGCATCCCGCAAGTGGCGGGCAGCCTCACGTTCACGACGATGCTGGCGCTCGTGCCGCTCGTGACGGTCGCGTTCGCGCTGTTCACCGCGTTCCCGATGTTCGCGTCGTTCCAGATCTCGCTGCAGGGGTTCCTCGCGGATCACCTGATGCCCGCGCAGTTCAACGTCCAGATCTTCAAGTACCTGAACCAGTTCGCGTCGAAGGCGAAGGGGTTGACGACGGCCGGCCTGATCGTGCTCGTCGTCACGTCGGTGATGACGATGATGACGATCGAGTCGGCGTTCAACCTGATCTGGCGGGTGCGCAAGCCGCGGCCGTTCGCGCAGCGCGTGCTCGCGTACTGGGCGCTGATCACGCTCGGCCCGTTGCTGTTCGGCGTGAGCCTGTCGATCTCGTCGTACCTGTTCACGCAGTCGCTGGCGTTTACCGGCGCCGCGCCGTCCACGTCGATCGTCGAGTGGCTGCTCGCGCTCGTCTCGCTGCCGTTGACGGTGCTCGCGTTCACGCTGCTGTACGTGTACCTGCCGAACTGCACGGTTGCATGGCGCGACGCGGTGATCGGCGGGCTGTTCGCGGCCGTCGCGTTCGAGCTCGCGAAGCGCGGCTTCGGCTACTACGTGCGGCGCATTCCGACCTATACGGCCGTCTATGGCGCGTTCGCGGCGCTGCCCGTGTTCCTGTTGTGGGTGTACCTGAGCTGGTTCATCGCGCTGCTCGGCGCGATGGTGGCGTCCGCGCTGCCGGCGATCCGCGTCGGCCAGTTCCACCGCATCCACTACCCGGGCAGCGACCTGCTCGACGCGCTGGAAATGCTCGCGCGGCTGGCCGAGGCGCGCGCCGCCGGCAAGCGCGGCTACACGGCGATGCGGCTCGCGACCATGTTGCGCTGCGACATGGAAACCGCGCAGCGCCTGCTGACGACGATGGAGGAGCGGGAATGGATTGCGCGGCTGGACGGCGGCGGCGAGACCACGCCGCGCTACATCCTGCTCGCGAACCCGGAGCAGTTGACGCTTGCGCAACTGTTCGACGTGCTGGTGATCGATCGCACCGAACTGACCTACCAGCTGCAGCGGCGCCGCAGCCACGTCGACGGCGCGGCGCTGCTCGCGGCGCTGTCGAGCGACCGCTTCGACGTGTCGCTCGCGTCGCTGATCGCTGCGCACCGGCTTGCGGGGGCGCAGCCGGCGGCGATTGCGGGGCAGGCACCGGGCGCCGCGCCCGATCCGCACGCGCGGCCGCCGCGCCCCGCGTGAGCGGGGCGCCCGGCCGCGTTATAACGGGATCTTGCCCGTACAGATATCCTTGAACATCACCCAGTCGCCCATCAGGCTGTAGATCGGGTGCCGAAACGTGGCCGGGCGGTTCTTTTCGAAGAAGAAGTGCCCGACCCACGCGAAGCCGTAGCCGCAGACGATCGCCGCAGGCAGCCACAGCCAGTCGCCGGTCGCGATCGCCATCGCGACGCAGCCGATCACGCCGAGCGAGCCGACGAAGTGCAGCCGCCGCGACGTCTGGTTCTGGTGTTCATTCAGGTAATACGGGTAGAAATCGGCGAAGCTGGCGAATTGCTCCGAATGCGTATGCGCCATGGACGTCTCCTCCGGCCGCTGTTCATGGGGCCATTGTGCTGCCGGCAGTCCGCTTCCGCAAGCGGGGGGCGGCCCGCCGCGCGGGCCCGCGCTTTCCTTTTGACAGGCTTTCCGATAGGATCGAAAGAGGTTTTGCATTCAAGCATGAGGGGACTACGATGCGCGTCAGCGATATTCTGAAAGTGAAGGGCAACACGCTGTTTACGGTGACGCCCGATAAGCCGCTGCGCGAAGCGGTCGATACGATGGCCGAACACGACATCGGTTCGCTCGTCGTGATGGAGTACGGCGATCTCGTCGGCATGCTGACGTTCCGCGAGATCATCCTGCGTCTGCATGTGAACGGCGGCGCGATCGGCGACGTGCAGGTGCGCAAGGTGATGGACGAGCCGCTCACGTGCACGCCGGAAACGGACGTCAACGAAGTGCGCCGGATGATGCTCGAGCGCCATGCGCGCTACATGCCGGTGCTCGACAAGAAGGTGCTGATGGGCGTCATTTCGTTCTACGACGTCGCGAAGACGGTCGTCGAGGCGCAGAGCTTCGAGAACCGGATGCTGAAGGCATACATCCGCGACTGGCCGGAATCGGAAGCCGAAGCGCACAAGTCGTGAACCCTGCCGCGCCCGTCGCCGTCATGCGCGGGCGCCGCCACCCGGCACGCGGCGGCGCAGGTGGGTCCTGCGCCGCCGTTTTTTCAATGACCACACGAGGCCCGCGCAGCACTGCCCAGACGGCGCGCGCGTATTCCGCATGAGCGATCAAACGCAAGCCACTTCCAGGCGGCCTGACGAACGGCGCGCGCACGCGTCGCAGTTCGACCTGCTGCGTGAGCGCCGTTTCGCGCCGTTCTTCACGACCCAGTTCCTCGGCGCGCTGAACGACAACGTCTTCAAGATCGGTTTCACGTCGCTCGTCACCTATCACACCGCGCGGTTCTCCGGCGTCGATGCGAAGACGGCGGCCTTCCTGATTTCCGCGATCTTCATCCTGCCGTTCGTGCTGTTCTCGGCGACGTCCGGCCAGATCGCCGACAAGTACGACAAGGCGACCCTCACGCGCTTCGTGAAGACCTTCGAGATCGTGCTGATGCTGGTCGGCGCGGCCGGTTTCGTCACGCACAGCGCGCCGCTGCTGTATCTGTGCACGTTCATGATGGGGATGCACTCGACACTGTTCGGGCCCGTCAAGTATTCGTACCTGCCGCAGCATCTCGGCGAGCACGAGCTGGTCGGCGGCAACGGCCTCGTCGAGATGGGCACGTTCATCGCGATCCTGATCGGCACGATCATCGGCGGCGCGGCCGCGGGCATCGAGGGCAACGGCGAGCGCGTGCTCGCGGTGAGCGTCGTCGTCATCGCGCTCGCGGGGCGGTTCGTCGCGCAGCGCGTGCCGCCCACGCCGGCGCCGCAGCCCGATCTCGTGATCAACTGGAATCCGGTCAGCGAGACCTGGCGCAACCTCGGGCTCGCCCGGCAGAACCGCACCGTGTTCCTGAGCCTGCTCGGTATCTCGTGGCTGTGGTTCGTCGGTGCGACGTTCCTCACGTCGTTCTTCAATTTCGCGAAGGACGTGCTGTCCGCGAGCCCCGACGTCGTCACGATCCTGCTCGCGACGTTCTCGGTCGGTATCGGCCTCGGCTCGCTGTTGTGCGAACGCCTGTCGCAGCGGCGCGTCGAGATCGGCCTCGTGCCGCTCGGTTCGATCGGCATCAGCGTGTTCGCGATCGAGCTGTATTTCGCGAGCCATGCGCTGCCGTCGCCCGGCCATCTGCTGTCGGTCGGCGAATTCCTGGCCGGCGCGCGCCACTGGCGCATCCTGGCGGACCTGTTCCTGCTCGCGATGTTCGGCGGCTTCTACAGCGTGCCGCTGTACGCGCTGATCCAGAGCCGCAGCGCACCGACGCACCGCGCGCGGATCATCGCCGCGAACAACATCCTGAACGCGCTGTTCATGATCCTGTCGGCCGTGATGGCGATGGGGCTGACCAAGGCCGGCGTCGACATCCCGGGGCTGTTCCTCGTCACCGCGCTGCTGAACGTGATCGTCGCGACGTACATCTACCTGCTCGTGCCCGAGTTCCTGCTGCGCTTCGTCGCATGGGTGCTCGTGCATACGTTCTACCGGATTCGCCTCGTGCACGCGGAGCGGATTCCGGCGGAAGGGGCGGCCGTGCTCGTGTGCAACCACGTCAGTTACGTCGATGCGCTCGTGCTGGCCGCCGCGAGCCCGCGCCCGATCCGTTTCGTGATGGACCACCGGATCTTCAAGACGCGCTTCGCGAGCTGGGTGTTCCGGCATGCGAAGGCGATCCCGATCGCGCCGCGCCACGAGGATCCCGCGATGCTCGCGCGCGCGTACGACGCATGCGAGGCCGCGCTGAAGGAAGGTGAACTCGTGTGCATCTTCCCGGAAGGCAAGCTGACGAAGACGGGCGACATCAACACGTTCCACCACGGCATCACGGAGATCCTGAGCCGCACGCCGGCGCCGGTGATCCCGATGGCGCTGCGCGGGCTGTGGGGCAGCTATTTTTCGCGGCATTCCGATGCGCGGATGCCGCGGCCCATCAAGCGCGGCGTGATGAGCCGGCTGACGCTGGCGGTCGGCGAGCCGATCCCGGCGTCGGTCGCGACACCCGAAGCGCTTCAGGCGGCAGTCACCGAACTGCGCGGCGCGCGTAAGTAGGCGGGGCGGGCCCGGCGGCATCGCCCCGGGCCGTCATGGCCGCCGTGAACGGTCCCGTTCGACCGGAACGGCGCGGGTCGGCAAGCGACGCCCGGGGCCGTTCCCGTGGCCGGCCGGTGTGGTCCGAACGGTTCACACGGCCCGCGTGCCCGGGACGGCTGGCATAATAGCGGCTTACCTCTTTTTCTCGACCGGCAAACGATCGACCTGCCTGCGGCCCGGGCAGCGCATCGGTTTGTCCATTTCTCTTTGGGCGGTTCCATCATGTCCGGCAATACCCTCGGCACGCTTTTCACTGTCACGACCTTCGGCGAATCGCACGGTCCCGCGATCGGCTGCGTGATCGACGGCTGCCCGCCGGGAATGGGGCTGACCGAAGCCGACATCCAGGTCGAACTCGATCGCCGCAAGCCCGGCACGTCGCGCCACGTGACGCAGCGGCAGGAGGCCGACGAGGTCGAGATCCTGTCGGGCGTGTTCGAAGGCGTGACGACCGGTACGCCGATCGCGCTGCTGATCCGCAACACCGACCAGCGCAGCAAGGACTACGGCAACATCGTCGAGACGTTCCGTCCCGGCCACGCCGACTATACCTACTGGCAGAAATACGGCATCCGCGACTACCGCGGCGGCGGGCGCTCGTCCGCGCGCCTGACCGCGCCGATCGTCGGCGCGGGTGCGGTCGCGAAGAAGTGGCTGCGCGAGCGCTTCGGCGTCGAGGTGCGCGGCTACATGAGCGGCCTCGGCGAGATCGACGTGCCATTCGTCGACTGGTCGCACGTCCATGAGAATCCGTTCTTCTCGCCGAATGCGGCCGTCGTGCCGGAGCTCGAGGCGTACATGGATGCGCTGCGCAAGGATGGCGATTCGATCGGCGCGCGCATCGACGTCGTCGCGTCGGGCGTGCCGGTCGGCTGGGGCGAGCCGGTGTTCGACCGTCTCGATGCGGACATCGCAAAGGCGATGATGAGCATCAACGCGGTGAAGGGCGTCGAGATCGGCGCGGGCTTCGACAGCGTCGCGCAGCGTGGCTCGGTGCACGGCGACGAGCTGACGCCGGGCGGTTTCGTCGGCAATCATGCGGGCGGCGTGCTCGGCGGGATTTCGACGGGGCAGGACATCACCGTGTCGATCGCGATCAAGCCGACGTCGAGCATCCGCACGCCGCGCCGTTCGATCACGAAGGCCGGCGAGGAAGCGACGGTGGAAACGTTCGGCCGCCACGACCCGTGCGTCGGCATTCGTGCGACGCCGATCGCGGAGTCGATGCTGGCGCTGGTGCTGATCGACCATGCATTGCGCCATCGCGCGCAGTGCGGCGATGTCGAGACGCCGACGCCGAAGATCGCGGGCAGCGCGACCTGACACAAGCGGGCGGGGCGCAGCGCGTCTCGCCGGCAGTTGCGCGGAGCATGCAAAACGGGGCGCTGCATCAAGCAGCGCCCCGTTTCGTTTGCGGCACCCGAAAAAGCGCGCCGCTCGTGGCGGCGCGTTCCGGCCATTACATGTTCGGGTAATTCGGCCCGCCACCGCCTTCCGGCGTGACCCACACGATGTTCTGCGTCGGATCCTTGATGTCGCAGGTCTTGCAGTGCACGCAGTTCTGCGCGTTGATCACCAGGCGGTCACTGCCGTCGTCGTTCTTCACGAATTCGTACACCGCCGCCGGGCAGAAACGGCCCTCCGGCCCCGCGTACGTGCGCAGGTTAACGTTCACCGGCACATTCGCATCCTTCAGCGTCAGGTGCGCCGGCTGGTTCTCCTCGTGGTTCGTGTTCGAGATGAACACCGACGACAGTCGATCGAACGTCAGCTTGCCGTCCGGCTTCGGATACTCGATCGGCTGGCATTGCGACGCCGGCTTCAGCATCTCGTGATCCGCATGCTTGTGGTGCAGCGTCCACGGCACGTTGCCGCCCATCACCTTCTGCTCGAGCCCGACCATCAGCGTGCCGAGGTACAGGCCCTTGGCCATCCACTGCTTGAAGTTGCGCGCGCGGTACAGCTCCGTGTACAGCCACGACTGCTTGAACGCATCCGGGTACGCGTTGAGCTCGTCCGACTGGCGGCCGGCCTGCACCGCGTCGAACGCGGCGTCGGCCGCCAGCATGCCGGTCTTGATCGCCGCGTGGCTGCCCTTGATCCGCGACGCATTCAGGAAGCCCGCGTCGTCGCCGATCAGCGCGCCGCCCGGGAACACCGTCTTCGGCAGCGACAGCAGCCCACCCGCGGTGATCGCACGCGCGCCGTACGACACGCGCTTGCCGCCTTCCAGGAACGCGCGGATCGACGGATGCGTCTTGTAGCGCTGGAATTCCTCGAACGGCGACAGGTACGGGTTCGTATAACCCAGGCCCACCACGAAGCCGACCACGACCTGATTGTTGTCCATGTGATACAGGAACGAGCCGCCGTACGTATCCGACTTCAGCGGCCAGCCGGCCGTATGGATCACGAGGCCCGGCTTGTGCTTGGCCGGGTCGATCTCCCACAGTTCCTTGATGCCGATCCCGTAGGCCTGCGGATCCGCGTTCGCGTCGAGCTTGAACTTCGAGATCAGCTGGCGGCCCAGATGGCCGCGGCAGCCTTCGGCGAACAGCGTGTATTTCGCATGCAGCTCCATGCCGAGCTGGAAGTTCTCGGTCGGCTCGCCGTCCTTGCCCACGCCCATGTTGCCGGTCGCGACGCCTTTGACCGAGCCATCGTCGTTGTAGAGGATCTCCGCGGCCGGAAAGCCGGGGAAGATCTCGACGCCGAGCGCTTCGGCCTGTGCGCCAAGCCAGCGCGTGACGTTGCCCAGCGAAATCACGTAGTTGCCGTGGTTCTGGAAGTTGGCGGGCAGCGCCCAGTTGGGCGTGGTGACCGCGCTCTTCTCGGACAGGAACAGGAAGCGGTCTTCCGTCACCTCGACGTCGAGCGGCGCGCCGCGTTCCTTCCAGTCGGGGAACAGCTCGGTGATCGCGCGCGGGTCCATCACCGCGCCCGACAGGATGTGCGCGCCGATCTCGGAACCCTTCTCGAGCACGCACACGCCGATCTCGGTGCCTTTCTCGGCGGCCAGCTGCTTGAGCCGGATCGCCGCCGACAGCCCGGCGGGGCCGCCGCCGACGATCACGACGTCGTATTCCATCGATTCGCGCGGGCCATATTGCTCGATGAGGCTTGCGGGGGTCATTGGCGTTCCTCTAACCGTTAGAATGCTTTTATTCGGGAGCGTATTGTCTGCGAAACGAAACGCTTGCCGCAACAGCATGCGGCTAGATTAGCACGATCGTTCTATTTTAGTGCTAGGGTAATGCGGCTCGGGCTGTGCTGCCCGTGGCGGCGAAACGACATCGAAAGGGGAAGTGCAAATGGGTCGGTCGATCAATCTGGAAGGCAAGGTTGCGCTGGTCACGGGCGCGTCGAGCGGCCTTGGGCAGCGCTTTGCGCAGGTGCTGTCGCAGGCCGGTGCGAAGGTCGTGCTCGCGAGCCGTCGCGTCGAGCGCCTGAAGGAGCTGCGTGCCGAGATCGAGGCGGCGGGCGGCGCCGCGCACGTCGTGTCGCTCGACGTCACCGATGTCCAGAGCATCAAGGCGGCGGTCGCGCACGCGGAGACGGAAGCCGGTACGATCGACATCCTCGTGAACAATTCGGGTGTCTCGACGATGCAGAAGCTCGTCGACGTGACGCCGGAGGATTTCGAGTTCGTATTCGACACCAACACGCGCGGCGCATTTTTCGTCGCGCAGGAAGTCGCGAAGCG
The DNA here is from genome assembly GCF_002223205.1 of Burkholderia sp. AU27893. NCBI lineage: Bacteria > Pseudomonadati > Pseudomonadota > Betaproteobacteria > Burkholderiales > Burkholderiaceae > Burkholderia > Burkholderia sp. AU27893. The sequence continues at coordinate 1,822,131 of NZ_NKFD01000001.1, forward strand.
GATGATCATGCGCGCGAACGGAAGCGGCAACGGCAAGCCGCCGTGCCGGATCATCAACATTGCGTCGGTGGCCGGCCTGCGCGTGTTTCCGCAGATCGGGCTGTACGCGATGAGCAAGGCCGCGGTCGTGCAGATGACGCGCGCGATGGCGCTCGAATGGGGGCGCCACGGGATCAACGTCAACGCGATCTGTCCGGGCTATATCGATACCGAAATCAATCATTACCTGTGGGAAACCGAGCAGGGCCAGAAGCTGCAGTCGATGCTGCCGCGCCGGCGCGTCGGCAAGCCGCAGGATCTCGACGGGCTGTTGTTGCTGCTCGCGGCCGACGAGTCGCAGTTCATCAATGGCTCGATTATCTCCGCCGACGATGGCTTCGGCCTCGCCTGAGCTGATGACATACCGCAACAAAGAAGACTGCAATGAGCGATTATTCCCCCGTTTTTGAGATGTCGATGCCGATCCGCTGGGGCGACATGGACGCATTCGGCCATGTGAACAACACGGTCTATTTCCGCTACATGGAGCAGGCGCGGATTTCGTGGTTCGAGGCGCTCGGCATTGCCGGCGGCAACGGCGAGGGGCAGGGGCCCGTCATCGTCACGGCGTCGATGGAATTTCTCAAGCAGCTGCACTATCCGGGCGACGTGATCGCGAAGATGTCGGCTGCGAAACCCGGCCGCAGCAGCTTCGACACCGGTTTCGAACTGACGCGCACCGACGATCCGCAGCATGTCTATGCGCGCGGCAATGCACGCTGCGTGTGGGTCGACTACGCGCTCGGCAAGTCGGTGCCGCTGCCCCAGTTGCTGCGCGACACGATCGAGCGCGCGCTCGCGGCGAAGGTCGGCTAAGCGTCGAGTCGGCGAGTCCGGGCCGGCACAAGGTCGCCGGGGCGGCACGCGATACCCGTTGTTTCCCGAATCGGCCGCCGTGTGCGGCCGATTGTCATCCGGGCGCCGTCACTCACTGCCCGAGCAGGCGCTGCAGCAACTCCGGCGTATTGTTGGTCCCATACTTGCGCATCAGCCGTGCGCGGTAGATGTCGACCGTGCGCGAGCTGATGTCCAGCACGCGCCCGATCTGCTTGCTGGTCTTGCCGGTCGCGAGCTGCGCGGCGATCTCACGCTCGCGCGGGGTCAGTTCGACGGCGACCCGGCGCGTCGCGCTCAAATCCTCGAAGGTCCACACACCCGCCGCAAGCGGGGCGGTGCGGTCGATCGCGCGGCCGGTGACGTGGCACCAGAACAGTTCGCCGTCCGCCCGTTTCATGATTCTGTCATCCGAGTAGATGCCGTTCGCGGCCATCACGCGCGCGATGCGCTCGCCGATGCGCTGGAATTCGTCCGTCGACGGGTAGAGCACCTCGTACGACTTCCCGATCAGGTCGGCCCGCGCGCAGCGGAAGATCGACGCGAGCGCGTCGTTGCAGTCCTCGATCACGCGGTCGCGCGACAGCACGAGGCCGAGCGGCGCGAGGTGGAAGGCAGTCTGGTAATCGAGAGCGGGCATGGCGCAGGCAAGCGGAGGCAAACGCTTATGTATTTTTGCGTATTGTGCCGCATCCGCGCCGCATCGTACCCTTTCAGGCATCTCGTGGCGGTTTGCCGCGTTATAAAAACAGCGCGCCTCGACGCAGGCATCGCCGTGCATGCATAGAATGATGCGGCGGGCTTGCGGGCCACGTGGGCGCGTGAACCGGTTTCGCTGGTTTCCATAGAGGAAGGGACAACTGATGAACAAAGTCTATCCAAGCGCGGCTGCCGCGCTGGAAGGGATCGTCCGCGACGGACAGACCTTCGCGGTGGGCGGCTTCGGCCTGTGCGGGATTCCCGAGGCGCTGATCGCGGCGTTGCGCGATACGGGCGTCAAGGGCATCACCTGCATCAGCAACAACGCGGGCGTCGACGGTTTCGGCCTCGGCCTGCTGCTGGAAACGCGCCAGATCAAGAAGATGATCTCGTCGTACGTCGGCGAGAACAAGGAGTTCGAGCGCCAGTACCTGGCCGGCGAACTCGAGCTCGAATTCACGCCGCAAGGCACGCTCGCCGAAAAGCTGCGCGCGGGCGGTGCAGGCATCCCGGCATTCTTCACGAACACGGGCTACGGCACCGTGATCGCGGAAGGCAAGGAAACGCGCCAGTTCGGCGATCGCCACTACGTGCTCGAGCCGTCGCTGACGGCCGATGTCGCGCTCGTGAAGGCCTGGAAGGCCGACAAGTCCGGCAACCTGATCTTTCGCCGCACCGCGCGCAATTTCAACCCGATGTGCGCGATGGCCGGCAAGATCACCGTCGCCGAGGTCGAGGAGATCGTCGAGAACGGCGCGCTCGATCCGGACCACATCCACACGCCGGGGATTTTCGTGCAGCGCATCGTGCTGAACGCGACGCCCGAAAAACGCATCGAACAACGCGTCGTACGCGCCAAAGGAGACTGACATGGCCTGGAATCGTGACCAGATGGCCGCGCGCGCGGCGAAGGAATTGCAGGACGGCTTCTACGTGAATCTCGGCATCGGCTTGCCGACGCTCGTTGCGAACCACGTGCCGGAAGGTGTCGAGGTGTGGCTGCAGTCGGAGAACGGCCTGCTCGGCATCGGCCCGTCGCCGACCGAAGACGAAGTCGACGCCGATCTCATCAACGCCGGCAAGCAGACCGTCACGACGCTGCCGGGTTCGTCGATCTTCTCGTCGGCCGATTCGTTCGCGATGATCCGCGGCGGCCACATCAACCTGGCGATCCTCGGCGCAATGCAGGTCAGCAAGCAGGGCGACCTCGCGAACTGGATGATCCCCGGCAAGATGATCAAGGGGATGGGCGGCGCGATGGATCTCGTCGCCGGCGTCAAGCGCGTCGTCGTGCTGATGGAGCATGTCGCGAAGGGCGACCAGCACAAGATCCTCGAGGAATGCAACCTGCCGCTGACGGGCGTCGGCGTGGTCGACCTGATCATCACCGATCTCGGCGTGATCGAAGTGACGCCGTCCGGCCTGAAGGTGCTTGAACTCGCCGACGGCGTGAGCGTCGACGAGATCCAGGCGAAGACGGGCGCGCCGCTCGACGTCAGCGCGGTCGCATAAGGTTTCGCGCGTACGCGCAGCTTCGACGCCCCGCATGCCGGACGACGGCATGCGGGGCGTTTGTCATGGTGTCATCCGTCCGGCCGATTGTCGGGTGCCCGGCGAGCGGACCCGTGCGGCTGAAGCGGTTTACAATCGTTTGCATCGGGCGTCGCATGCGTTGCCCTGCGCGTCGCCCCCGTTCGACAGGATGCCAACGATGCCAACGACCCCAGCGAATTCCCAGGTTCCTCGCCAGCGGCGCGTGCAGTGTGCGAGCGCGGCCGGCCTTCACCACGTCGCCTATACCGAGTGGGGCGATCCCGCCAACCCGCGCGTGCTGGTCTGCGTGCATGGCCTGACCCGTTCCGGGCGCGATTTCGACCGGCTCGCCGCGGCGCTGTCCGATACGTATCGCGTCGTCTGCCCCGATGTCGTCGGGCGCGGCCAGTCGGACTGGCTCGCCGATCCGCGGCTCTATGCGATCCCGCAATACGTGTCCGACATGGTGACGCTGATCGCGCGGCTCGACGTCGAATCGGTCGACTGGTTCGGCACGTCGATGGGCGGGTTGATCGGCATGGCGTTCGCGGGGCTACCGGGTTCGCCGCTGCGCCGGATGATCGTCAACGACGTCGGCCCGCGCATCGAACCCGAGTCGCTCACGCGCATCGGCGAATATCTCGGCGTGCAGCCGCGCTTTGCGACCCGGCAGGAGGGCATCGACTATCTGACGTCGCTGTCGCTGCCGTTCGGGGCGCTGACTGCCGACGAATGGCGCGAGATCAACGGGCCGCTGCTGCGCGAGCTGCCCGAGGGGGGCTGGACGGTTCGCTACGATCCGCGTATCGCCGAACCGTTCAAGGCGACGACGCCCGAATTGGCGGCGCTCGGCGAGGCCGCGCTGTGGCACGCGATCGAGACGACGAACGCGTCGTTGCTCGTCGTGCGCGGCGAGACGTCCGACCTGCTGTCGCGCGAGACGGTGGCCGAGATGGAGCGTCGCGGCCGGCATGTGACCCATGCCGAGATTCCAGGGGCGGGCCACGCGCCGGCGTTCATCGACGCAAGCCAGATTGCGCTCGCGCGGCGGTTTTTCGTCGAAGGCGGCGCATAAACGCGTCATAATATGCGGTTCGACGGCACGCGGGCCGTGCCGCCGCCCGAATCTCCATCCACTCACGACCGGAACATTCCATGGCAGTCATTCGTCACCACGTCGGGGCCCGTCTCTCCGAAACCGCGATCCACAACGGTACCGTGTATCTGGCCGGCCAGATCGCCGAAGACACCACGCAGGACATCAGGGGCCAGACGCGCGAAGTGCTCGGCCACATCGATCGCCTGCTCGCTGAAGCGAACAGCGACAAGGCGCATCTGCTGTCGGTTCAGATCTACATCTCGGATCTGGCGAACTTCGAAGGCATGAATGCGGAGTGGGATGCATGGGTCGCGCAGGGCAATACGCCGCCGCGCGCCACCGTCGAGGCGAAGCTCGCGGATCCCGCGCTGCTCGTCGAGATCGTGGTCGTCGCCGCGCAGCGGAGCTGAACTGAACGTCACCCGACGATGATCGCATTTCGCCAGGCCGAGCAATGACCGAGTCCGTTTCCGCCTCCCCCGTCGCGGCGCCGTCGTTCGACGACGTGCTCGCGTTCGTGCGCGAGCGGGCCGGCGACGTGCGCCTGTCGTCGGGCGAACTGCTCGCGGATCACTCGGCGGGCACGGCGTCGATCATGCGCACGCTGAATGTCGATCCGTCCGCGATGCAGGCGGCCGCGCTGTTCGTGCTGACGCCGCACCTGAGCGACCCCGAACGCGAGCTCACCGAGCGTTTCGGCGACGAAGTGGCGCGGCTCGTGTCCGACGTGCGCAAGCTGTTGCGGCTCGGTACCGTCAGCCTGCGTGCCGCGCAGAACGCGGGGGCCGACGCCGGGCGCGATGCGGCCGAAGAGCGGCGCACGCAGATCGAGGCGCTGCGCAAGATGCTGCTGGCGTTCGCACAGGACATCCGCGTCGTGCTGATCCGGCTCGCGTCGCGCTTGCAGTCGCTGCGCTACTACGCGGCCGCGAAGATCGACCCGCCGCCCGACGTCGCGCGCGAGACGCTCGAGATCTACGCGCCGCTCGCGAACCGTCTCGGCATCTGGCAGTTGAAGTGGGAGCTCGAGGATCTCGCGTTCCGCTTCGAGGATCCCGTCACCTACAAGCGGATCGCGAAGCTGCTCGACGAGAAACGCATCGAGCGCGAAGCGTACGTCACGCAGGCGATCGACCGGTTGCAGCAAGAGCTGGCGGATGCGCACATCCAGGCCGACGTGAGCGGCCGGCCGAAGCATATCTACAGCATCTGGCGCAAGATGCGCGGCAAGGAACTCGACTTCTCCGAGCTGTACGACGTGCGCGCGTTTCGCGTGATCGTGCCGGACATCAAGGATTGCTACGCGGTGCTCGGCATCGTGCATCACCTGTGGCAGCCGGTGCCGAAGGAATTCGACGACTACATCTCGCGACCGAAGCCGAACGGCTACAAGTCGCTGCACACGGTCGTGATCGGCGACGATGGCCGTGCGTTCGAAGTGCAGATCCGCACGCAGGAGATGCACCGTTTCGCCGAGTACGGCGTCGCCGCGCACTGGCGCTACAAGGAAGCCGGCGCGCGCGGCTACGGCGGCCAGTTCTCGGCAAGCGACAAGTACGACGAGAAGATTGCATGGCTGCGCCAGCTGCTCGCGTGGAAGGATGACGTCGAGGACGGTGCGGAAAAGTCCGGCGACAAGGCGTGGGCGCAATTGCGCGAGACGTCGCTCGACGACGATCACATCTACGTACTGACGCCGCAGGCACGCGTGATCGCGTTGCCGCAGGGCGCGACGCCGGTCGATTTCGCATACCACCTGCACAGCGAGCTGGGTCATCGCTGCCGTGGCGCCCGCGTCGACGGCGCGATGGTGCCGCTCAATACGCCGCTCGCAAACGGCCAGACGGTCGAGATCGTCGCGGTGAAGGAGGGCGGGCCGTCGCGCGACTGGCTGAACCTGCAGCTCGGCTATATGAAGAGCCCGCGCGCGCGTCAGAAAGTGCGTGCGTGGTTCAACTCGATCGAGCAGGAAGAAAACGTCGCGCATGGCCGCGCGCTCGTCGAAAAGACGCTGCAACGCGAGGGCAAGACGTCGGTCAGCCTGGATAATCTCGCCGCGAAGCTCGGCTTCAAGTCGCCCGAGGAGTTGTTCTCGGTCGTCGGCAAGGAAGAGTTCAGCCTGCGCAATGTCGAGCACGCGCTGTCCGATGCGCCGCCGCCCGAGCCGGCGCCCGAAGCGCCTGCCGATTTCGAGAAGCGCAGCAGCGGCGCGAGCGTCGCGCATGGCGCGTCGACCGGTGTGCTGGTCGTGGGCGTCGACGCGCTGCTGACCCAGCTCGCGCGCTGCTGCCGTCCGGCGCCGCCCGATCCGATCAGCGGTTTCGTCACGCGCGGCAAGGGGATGTCGATCCACCGCGCCGATTGCCCGACGTTCCGCCGTATGGTCGAGCGCGCGCCGGAGCGCGTGCTGCAGACGACCTGGTCGGCCGACGTGCTCGGCGGGCGCGGTGCGTCGGTCTATCCGGTCGACCTGATGATCGAGGCGAGCGACCGGCAAGGGTTGCTGCGCGACATCTCCGAAGTGTTTGCGCGCGAGAAGATGAACGTCGTGGGCGTGAAGACGCAGAGCCGCCGCAATGCGGCATTCATGCAGTTCACGGTCGAGGTGTCGAATTCGGCGCAGGTGCAGCGCGCGTGCACGCTGCTCGGCGAGGTGCAGGGCGTCGTGCGGGCGGGGCGGAAGGCCTGAAGTGGGGCTCGAACACCGTTATTTTGCTGCGACCGCATAAAAATACTTGCCAAGCGGGTAAGGGCTCTATATAATCTTAGCTTCACTAGGCTCGTAGCTCAGCTGGTTAGAGCACCACCTTGACATGGTGGGGGTCGTTGGTTCGAGTCCAATCGAGCCTACCAACGAATTGAGAATGCCCGCTTGCCGGGTGTTCGATGCAGCAAATAACTCAACGCGAACAAGGCGAATACGGTTATGACACCGCGAACGTTGACCGAAACTTTTTCGGAGCGACGCTAGTCGAGGAACCCTTTCGCCCTTTCAGTTTGAGTGAAGTATCGAATGCGGCCCCTCGAAAGCGGGGCCGCATTTTTTTTGTCGTGAAATTTTCCCGCGTGATTTTTATATCGCGTACCTGGTCTGCCGCCCACTGTCGGCATCACGGAGATTGCTATGGTTTCGATACGCTTGCCTGACGGCTCAGTTCGACAATACGAGCATCCGGTGACAGTTGCCGAGGTTGCAGCCTCGATCGGTCCCGGCCTTGCGAAGGCTGCGCTTGGTGGCAAGCTCGATGGCGAGCTCGTCGATACGTCGGCCGTGATCGACCGCGACGCGTCGCTCGCGATCGTGACCGACAAGGACGCCGACGGCCTCGACATCATCCGTCACTCGACGGCGCACTTGCTCGCGTACGCGGTGAAGGAACTGTATCCGGACGCGCAGGTGACGATCGGCCCGGTGATCGACAACGGTTTCTATTACGACTTCTCGTACAACCGCCCGTTTACGCCCGAAGATCTGGAAAAGATCGAAAAGCGCATGCAGGAGCTCGCGAAGAAGGACGAGCCCGTGACGCGCCGAGTCGTGTCGCGTGACGAAGCGGCGGGCTACTTCCGCAGCATCGGCGAGAAGTACAAGGCCGAGATCATCGAGTCGATTCCGCAAAGCGACGAAATCAAGCTGTATTCGCACGGCGGCTTTACCGATCTGTGCCGCGGCCCGCACGTGCCGTCCACCGGCAAGCTGAAGGTCTTCAAGCTGATGAAGGTCGCCGGCGCGTACTGGCGCGGCGATTCGAAGAATGAGCAGCTGCAGCGCATCTACGGCACGGCCTGGACGAAGAAGGAAGACCAGGACCAGTACCTGCACATGCTCGAGGAAGCGGAAAAGCGCGACCACCGCAAGCTCGGCAAGCAGCTCGACCTGTTCCACATGCAGGAAGAGTCGCCGGGCATGGTGTTCTGGCATCCGAAGGGCTGGGCGCTGTGGCAGCAGGTCGAGCAGTACATGCGCCGCCGCGTGAACGAAGCCGGCTACCTCGAGATCAAGACGCCGATGATCATGGACCGCTCGCTGTGGGAAGCGTCGGGTCACTGGCAGAACTACCGCGAGAACATGTTCACGACGGAGTCGGAGAAGCGCGACTACGCGATCAAGCCGATGAACTGCCCGGGCCACGTCCAGGTGTTCAAGCACGGCCTGCGCTCGTACCGCGACCTGCCGCTGCGTTACGCGGAATTCGGTTCGTGCCACCGCAACGAGGCATCGGGCGCGCTGCACGGCCTGATGCGCGTGCGCGGCTTCGTGCAGGACGATGCGCACATCTTCTGTACGGAAGACCAGTTCATCTCGGAATCGATCGCGTTCAACACGCTGGCGATGAGCGTGTACAAGGACTTCGGTTTCGATCACATCGACATCAAGCTGTCGCTGCGCCCGGAGCAGCGCGCGGGTACGGACGAGACCTGGGATCGCGCCGAGCAGGGCCTGCGCGACGCGCTGACGGCGTGCGGCCTCACGTGGGAAGAGCTGCCGGGTGAAGGCGCGTTCTACGGTCCGAAGATCGAGTACCACATCAAGGATGCGCTCGGCCGTTCGTGGCAGTGCGGCACGCTGCAGCTCGACATGGTGCTGCCGGAGCGCCTCGGCGCCGAGTATGTCGCGGATGACAGCAGCCGTCGCCGTCCGGTGATGCTGCACCGTGCGATCGTCGGTTCGATGGAGCGTTTCCTCGGCATTTTGATCGAGCACCACGCTGGTGCGATGCCGGCCTGGCTCGCGCCGTTACAGGCAGTTGTGCTCAATATCGCCGAAAGTCAGGCCGAATATGCGCAATCTCTGGCCCAATCGTTGCAAAAACAAGGGGTTAGAGTGACGGCCGATTTGCGCAATGAGAAGATTAGCTATAAAATACGCGAGCACACGCTGGAAAAGGTGCCTTATCTCCTCGTCGTGGGGGACAAGGAGCGTGATGCGCAAACGGTAGCCGTGCGTGCCCGTGGCGGCGTCGATCTTGGCGTGATGCCGGTCGAAGCCTTCGTTGAGCGTCTGCAGGAAGACCTGCGCTCGTTCAAGTAACCGCCCTGGCAGCGCGGCTCGTTTTTTTAATTTTTAGAGGAAACGTAACATCGCTACTGATAAGTCGTCGCACCGCATCAACGGTGAAATCACTGCGCCGGAAGTGCGCCTGGTCGGGATCGAGAACGAACCGCTCGGTATCGTAAAACTCGCTGATGCTTTCCGTAAATCGGAAGAACTGGATGTTGACCTGGTGGAAATCGCGCCGCAAGCGGTTCCCCCGGTTTGCCGTCTGATGGATTACGGCAAGTTCAAGTACCAGGAGTCGAAGAAGCAGCACGAAGCGAAGCTGAAGCAGAAGGTCATCCAGGTCAAGGAAGTCAAGTTCCGCCCGGGTACCGATGACGGTGACTACAACGTCAAGCTCCGCAATCTCGTGCGCTTCCTCGAAGAAGGCGACAAGACGAAGATCACGTTGCGTTTCCGCGGCCGCGAAATGGCTCACCAGGAAATCGGTATGCGGATGCTTGAGCGTCTGCGCACGGATCTCGAGGAAGTCGGCCAGGTCGAGCAGATGCCGAAGATGGAAGGGCGCCAGATGATCATGGTGCTCTCGCCGAAGAAAAAGAAGTAACGGGCCCGCGCGCGTCGCGCGCAGGTTCGCAGAGGTTCGGCGCGTTGCCCGGTCAGGGCGGCGCGCCAGCAATGACGGCGGCTGCGCAAGCGGTTTGCCGTACACAAGTGGACTGGGTTTCGAAGGGCGGGTCAAGGGCGCAAGCCAACCGCACACCCATCGCCATCTAATAAACTGGAGTTGTTCGTCATGCCTAAGATGAAGACCAAGAAGAGTGCTGCAAAGCGCTTCGTGGTGCGTCCGGGCGGTACCGTCAAGCGCGGTCAAGCCTTCAAGCGTCACATCCTGACCAAGAAAACCACGAAGAACAAGCGTCACCTGCGCGGCGCAACGGCAGTTCATGATTCCGATCTGAACTCCGTCCGCGCGATGCTGCCGTTCGCGTAACCCCTAACTGATACTCTAAGGAGAGAAACATGCCTCGAGTCAAACGTGGGGTAACCGCACGGGCCCGCCACAAGAAGATCATCAACCTGGCCAAGGGTTATCGCGGCCGCCGCAATAACGTCTACCGCATCGCCAAGCAGGCGGTGATGCGCGCTGGTCAGTACGCGTACCGCGATCGCCGCAACAAGAAGCGTGTGTTCCGCGCACTGTGGATCACGCGTATCAACGCGGCAGTTCGCCAGCACGACATGACCTACAGCGTGTTCATCAACGGCCTGAAGAAGGCGTCGATCGAACTCGACCGTAAGGTTCTGGCCGACATGGCGGTGTTCGACAAGGCTGCTTTTGCTGCGATCGTCAAGCAGGTGAAAGCCGCCGTTGCAGCCTAATTGCGAAATTAGCACTGCGTGGTTAGTTGCAGCGAGGTTCCGGTAGTCTCGGCCGCTGCAGCGAAAACGGGGCTCTTCCGAGCCCCTTTTTTGTTTGGTGGGCGATTTCGCTCGCCAAGACCGAATGACGTTGGAAATGATGGGATCTATGGATCTGGACCAGATTGTCGCCGACGCGCAGCAGTCCTTCGAACAGGCTGCCGACATCACCACGCTCGAAAACGAGAAAGCACGATTTCTCGGCAAGTCGGGTGCGCTGACCGAGTTGCTGAAGGGCCTCGGCAAGCTCGATCCCGAAGCACGCAAGACCGAAGGCGCACGCATCAACGTCGCGAAGCAGCAGGTTGAAGCCGCGCTGACCGCCCGTCGCCAGGCACTGGCCGACGCGCTGCTGAATCAGCGCCTCACTGCCGAAGCGATCGACGTGACGTTGCCGGGCCGCGGCGCCGGTGCAGGCAGCCTGCACCCCGTGATGCGCACGTGGGAGCGTGTCGAACAGATTTTCGGCTCGATCGGTTTCGATGTGGCCGACGGCCCCGAAATCGAGACCGACTGGTACAACTTCACGTCGCTGAACAGCCCGGAGAACCATCCGGCGCGTTCGATGCAGGACACCTTCTACGTCGAAGGCAAGGATGCCGACGGCCGCCAGCTGCTGCTGCGCACGCACACGAGCCCGATGCAGGTGCGTTACGCGCGCATGAACCGTCCGCCGATCAAGGTGATCGCGCCGGGCCGCACGTATCGCGTCGACAGCGATGCGACCCACTCGCCGATGTTCAATCAGGTCGAGGGGCTGTGGATCGACGAAAACATCAGCTTCGCCGACCTCAAGGGCGTCTATACCGACTTCCTGAAAAAATTCTTCGAGCGCGACGACATTCTCGTGCGCTTCCGTCCGTCGTATTTCCCGTTCACGGAACCGTCGGCCGAGATCGACATGATGTTCGAGCAAGGCAAGAACGCCGGCAAGTGGCTCGAGATCTCTGGTTCGGGGCAGGTGCATCCGACCGTGATTCGCAACATGGGCCTCGATCCCGAGCGCTACATCGGCTTTGCGTTCGGCAGCGGCCTCGAGCGCCTGACGATGCTGCGCTACGGCGTCCAGGATCTCCGGCTGTTCTTCGAGAACGACCTGCGTTTCCTGCGCCAGTTCGCGTAACGCCGCGCGCCGCGCCGACCTGTGCCCGTGCACGCCCCGACGGACATTTCCGAGGGGCCCGGGCGTCGATCTAACCTGTTTCGAACGTAGACATCCATGCAATTCCCTGAATCCTGGTTGAGAACCTTTGTCGACCCGCAGCTGACGACCGACGAACTGTCGCACGCGCTGACGATGGCGGGGCTCGAAGTCGAATCGCTGAGCAAGGCTGCGCCGCCGACGTCGAAGATCGTCGTCGGCCGCGTGCTCGAAGTCGTCAAGCATCCGGATGCGGACAAGCTCAATGTCTGCCAGGTCGACGCCGGCACCGGCGCGACGCTGAATATCGTCTGCGGCGCACCGAACGTCGCGCCCGGCATCAAGGTGCCGGTCGCGCTGGTCGGCGCGGAACTGCCGCCGGCAGAAGAGGGCGGCAAGCCGTTCGCGATCAAGCTGTCGAAGCTGCGCGGCGTGGAGAGCCAGGGGATGCTGTGCTCGGCACGCGAGCTGAAGCTGTCCGAGGACCACAGCGGCCTGATGGTGCTGCCGGAAGACACGCCGGTCGGCCAGGACATCCGCGAGACGCTCAATCTCGACGACACGATCTTCGAAATCAAGCTGACGCCGAACAAGGCGGATTGCCTGTCCGTGTTCGGCATCGCCCGCGAGACGGCTGCGATCACCGGCGCACCACTGACGCCGGTCGACATCCGCCCGGTGCGCGTCGAACTCGACGAAACGCTGCCGGTGCGCATTGCCGCGCCCGATCTGTGCGGCCGCTTCTCGGGTCGCGTGATCCGCGGCGTGAACGCGCATGCGAAGACCCCGCAGTGGATGGTCGAGCGCCTCGAGCGTTCCGGCCAGCGCAGCGTGTCGGCGCTCGTCGACATCTCGAACTACGTGATGTTCGAGCTCGGCCGCCCGTCGCACGTGTTCGATCTCGACAAGATCCACGGCGGCATCGAGGTGCGCTGGGGCAAGCGCGGCGAATCGCTGAAGCTGCTCAACGGCAACACGGTCGAACTCGACGAAACGGTCGGCGTGATTTCGGACGACCGTCAGGTCGAAAGCCTGGCCGGCATCATGGGCGGTGACAGCACGGCCGTCACGCTCGATACGACCAACATCTATCTGGAAGCCGCATTCTGGTGGCCGGACAGCATCCGCGGCCGCGCGCGCAAGTACAACTTCTCGACCGATGCGGCGCATCGCTTCGAGCGCGGCGTCGACTACGCGACGACCGTCGAGCACGTCGAGCGCATCACGCAACTGATTCTCGAGATCTGCGGCGGCAAGGCCGGCCCGGTCGACGATCAGTCCGTGAACCTGCCGCAGCGCGCGCCGGTGAAGATGCGCGTGTCGCGCGCGAACCGCATCATCGGCGTGCAGATCGGCGCCGACGAGATCGCCAGCATCTTCACGCGCCTCGGGCTGCCGTTCGAGCGTGAAGACGACGCATTCCTCGTCACGCCGCCGTCGCATCGCTTCGACATCGAGATCGAGGAAGACCTGATCGAGGAAGTGGCGCGCATCTACGGCTTCGAAAAGATCCCGGCGCGTCCGCCGGTCGCCACGAGCGAAATGCGCGCGACCCACGAGACGCGGCGCTCGATCCACGACATCCGTCACGCGCTCGCCGCGCGCGACTATGCGGAAACCGTCAACTTCAGTTTCGTCGATGCGGAGTGGGAGCAGGATTTCGCGGGCAACGACCATCCGATTCGCCTGCTGAACCCGATCGCGAGCCAGCTGTCGGTGATGCGCACGACGCTGTTCGGCAGCCTGATTTCCGTGCTGCGCCACAACCTGAACCGCCGCGCGGATCGCGTGCGCGTGTTCGAGGCCGGCCGCGTGTTCCTCACCGATACGGCGGCGAAGGCCGGCGAGCTGACGGTCGAGGGCTACGTGCAGCCGAAGCGCGTCGGTGCGCTTGCGTACGGTCCGGCGCTCGACGAGCAATGGGGCACGGCAACCCGCGCGGTCGATTTCTTCGACGTGAAGGGCGATCTCGAGGCACTGCTCGCGCCCGCAACCGCACGCTTCGTGAAGGCGGAGCATCCGGCCCTCCATCCGGGCCGCAGCGCGCGCATCGAAGTCGATGGCCGTGCGGTCGGCTGGATCGGCGAACTGCACCCGCGCCTGATGCAGAAGTACGAGCTGCCGCACGCGCCGGTGATGTTCGAGGTGGACGCGGACGCGCTGATTGCACGTGCGTTGCCCGCGCCGACCGACGTATCGAAATTCCCGCCGGTTCGTCGCGATATCGCCGTTGTCGTCGATCAGGCGGTCGAGGTTCAGGCACTTTTCGACGAAATGAAGAAGGCGCTTGCCGAAGAGGCCTGCCGATTCGTTCAGAAGGTTGTACTCTTCGACGAATTTCGTGCAAAATCAAATACTTCCGGTGGACTTGCCGCGCACGAGAAGAGCCTTGCCTTCCGCGTGACGCTGCAGGACGCGGCTGGCACGCTACAGGACGAGGTCGTCGATCAGGCGATCCAGACGCTGGTCGAGCGGATGGCTCGTGCCGGTGCGCGCCTGCGCGGCTAAGGAGGAGGTCCGCCCGCTCGCGGGCGGCCTTTTCCGATCGTAAGTTTTGATTTAACGCGCTGTATGGCAGATATGAACGACATGACCTCGAGTGAATTCGAAGCCCTCCTGACGGCGCAACGCAGCGCCATGAACCGCGACGCTTCGGCGCCGGCGTCTACCGAGACGCCCACGCTGACGAAGGCGGAACTGGCGGAGCTGCTGTTCGACAGCGTCGGGCTGAACAAGCGTGAAGCGAAGGACATGGTCGAGGCGTTTTTCGAGGTGATCCGTGACGCGCTCGAAAACGGCGAGAGCGTCAAGCTGTCGGGGTTCGGCAATTTCCAGTTGCGCGACAAGCCGCAGCGCCCGGGCCGCAATCCGAAGACGGGCGAGGCGATTCCGATCGCGGCCCGCCGGGTGGTAACCTTCCACGCGAGCCAGAAGCTGAAGGCGCTGGTCGAAAACGGCGCGGAGTAAGCCCCGCGCGCTGACGTCTCCGCGCGGCCGCCGCGCACCCTTTACCGACGGTTAACCGACGATGACCACTACGGTTGAGAAAGTCGTCTTGCCTCCGATTCCCGCAAAGCGCTACTTCACGATCGGTGAAGTCAGCGAGCTGTGCGGGGTCAAGCCGCATGTGCTGCGTTATTGGGAACAGGAATTCACTCAGCTGCGGCCGGTGAAGCGGCGTGGCAATCGGCGGTATTACCAGCACCACGAAGTGCTGCTGATCCGGCGGATTCGCGAGTTGCTGTACGAGCAGGGATTCACGATCAACGGTGCGCGCAACCGGCTCGATTCGCCGGCCGGCGAGCGGGCTGCGGCAGCACCCGTCGAGCCGGAGGCGCAGGCCGCCGATGCTCGTACAGCGGGCAAGCCGGGCGCGACCGTCGACGTCATTGCATTGCGGCAGGCGCTGCTCGACGTGCTCGACGGACTGAAGCACGACTGAGTGCGAAGCGCGAAGAATGAAATGAAAAGCCCGGTTGGCAGCGTGCCACCGGGCTTTTTTCATGCGTGCCGGGTGCGTTTCAGCGTGACGCCAGCGGGTTCTTCTGCCCCATGTCGACGACCAGCGTACCGTCGGGCAGCATCCGCACCGAGCCTTGTGCAACCTGGTTGCGGTAGCCGTACAGGTCGAAACGCATCGGGCCGGCCCCGGCCGAATTGCGGATCAGCGCACGTACGTTCAGTTCGAGCACGTTGAACATCTTCATGTCGCCGCCTTCCATCCACATGTAGCTCGGTGCATCGATCTGCGGCCGTTGCGGCGCGGGCGCGCCTGCCATGCGCCTGAACGTGAGGCGCAGCCCGTCGCGTTCGACCGTTGCCTGTCCGAGCTTGCCGTTCAGCACGGGGGGCGGGAACACCGTGTACTGGTCGAGCACGAGCGTGTCGCCGCGCAATTCCGCGCCGCGCCGCTGCAACGGCGTCAGCGAAGCGAGCTCGATGCCGAGCGAACGCAGCAGCTTCGCCTGCGGGATGCCGAGCACCGACACCTGGGACGGCGTGAACGCGAGATGCCGGTCGTCGAGCACGGACAGCGTGCCCTTCATGTCGGTCGGCAGCCAGACGCCCGGCACGTGGTTCCACAGCTTGATGCCGCCCTGGACGCGCAGGTTCGTGCCGTCCGCGCTCAGTTGCAGATCGTTGAGCGAGCGCGGTGAGTAGTCGAGCAGATAGTTGTTGAAGAGCGCCGACATCGCCTTCCACGACTCGACGACGGTGCCGCCGAGAATGCGGATGTCGTACTGGTTCGGATCGTCGAGATCGACGGGGTCGCCGGGCCGCTTCGATACGAGCTCGACGTCGAGGTCCTCGACGTGAAAGCCGATATCCCCGGACAGGTTGAAGTCGACGTTGCGCAGATGGATCGTCGGGTTGCGGTTCGACACGTGCCGTTCGTTGAACGGCGTGGTCGACGTGCGCCGCATCGCGACCTTCTGCATGCCGGGGTGAGCGGGGTTCGCCGCGAGTGCGTAGGCTTCCCAGTGCTGGCGTATGTCGCGCAACGCATTCTGTTGCGCGGCGAGGAAGCTGTCGTTCAGGCGCGCGGTCGCGTTGCCGAGCAACGCGCCGCTGGCCGGGCCCGCATACGACGGCATCCGGATCGCCATCGCGCCGCTTTCGTCGAAATTGAAGTAGCCGGCCGACACCTGGTCGCGATAGTGATACAGGTCGAACACGAAAGTCTGGTCATGCTTCGTGGAATCGACCGGGCCGATCAGGATGTCCGCGTTCATCGGCATCGAGCGCATGAACTTCACGTCGCCGCCGCGAATGTACATCGCTTGTTGCGGTGCGTTCGCGGGCATTGCGAAGCCGGCATGCGTGCCGTCGTCGAGCTTCAGGTCGAGCCCGGCCGGCGTCACGCGCAGCGCGGTGATCGTGAGCTTCAGGCGCGGCGGCGGCATCAGCTTGTCGACCGACATCACGAGATCGTCGCCGGCGAGTTGCGCGATCGGCGTCTGGACTTTCAGCAGGTCGGCCATCTTCACGTTGGCCGCGCGCATCACCGGCTGCGCGTTGATGCCCGATACGCGCACGCCCGTCGGATGGAACACGAGCTGGCTGCCGTCACGGATCGCGAGGGTGCCGGTCAGCGAGAAAGGTACCCAGCCGTCGCGCTGCATCTCGCCTTGCAGGTGGATCACGCCGTCGCCGGCCGACACGGCGAGCTTGCGCAGCGGCGCGTTGCGGTAGCCGAAGATGTACGTGTTGAAGAGGGCGGTGAGCTTCGCGTCGTCGAGCGTAACCGTGCCTTCATGCACGTCGATCTGGAAACTGGTCGGATCGTCGAACACGATCGGCGCGCCGGCTTGCGTCGGCACGAGCGTGGCCGACAACTGGTGGATGAAGAAGCCGAGATTGTTGACGATGCGGAAATCGACGTCGCGCAGGAACGTCATCGCGCCGTTCTGGCCGGAATCGCGCAGCGTGAACGGGCGCGGTTGCGTGAGGCTGATCGATGCGAGCGACGGCACGGTGCGTGCAACCTGCTGCTCGCGGGTGAGGCGTTCGGCCTTGGTGCGTTCGATCTTCGTCGACGCGACCGACGTGTTGCCGTCACGCTGCGCGGAGGATTCCGCGCAACCGGCGCACAGCAGCGCGAGCGCCAGCACGCCGCAGCCGAACATGCGGGACGTCGTGGGCGAGAGGGGGCGGCCCGCGCGTGGCGGGCCGGAAATCCAGTCGAAAATTGCCAAAGGCGAGCGATGGCCGCGCCGGACCGCATTCCGCATCGTCTGTCTCCATGTCTTGTCGTGATCGACGGCGGCGCGCGCCACTGCACGGCGCGAGCGTCGATGCCGTGCAGTGTGGCATAGCGTGCTAGAGCGGCGTTACCAAACAACGGGCGCCGGGGTAGGGCCGTCCGGCGGGCTGCGGGACAATGGATTCAGGGTGATTGGGCGGCCGGATCAAACGGTCGTTTGGTTTGCGCGGCCCGTCGCCGGCGAATGTCGCTGCGACCGGGAAAATCCGCCGCAGCCTTGTCCGATGCGGGTTTCGCCGGATGCGACGGGCAGCGGCCGCGGCGGTCGAAGCGGGGCTGCGATCCGGCCCCGACGCCGCGGCCTGCGGGTCGGTCAGACCAGCATGTGCCGCCGGATTGCGTTCAGCGTCGCCTGGTCGAGTTGCAGCCCGTTCGCGATATACGACGTCATCGAGCCGTACGATGCGGTGACCTGGTCGAATGCCGCCTGCAGATAGTCGGTGTGTGCGCCTTGCAGCGCGGTCATCATGTCTGCCGCATTTTGCCCGCCGGCTTTCTGCGCCTGGGCGACCGAAGTCGCGATTTCCGATGCACTGTAGACGTTCGTCAGCAGATAGTCGGCGAGTATCGTTTGTTCGGACGCGCCGAGGATCGTGTGCAGGATCGCGGTGGCCCAGCCCGTGCGATCCTTGCCGGCCGTGCAGTGGAACACGAGGTTTTCGCCTGAGCCGGCGAATCCGGTGAAGAGCGCGTGATAGCTGGCATGCGCGGTGTCCGACGTGACGAACGCGCGGTACATGCTCAACATGAATGCCGTCGCGGTGGCGCCGGTGGTCGGGAGCGGCTCGATGCTGGCCGCCCCGAGCACGTTGAGGTTTTGCCAGGTGGCCCCGGCCAGTGGCACATCCGGTTGCGTCTTGATCTCGGCGGGCGTGCGCAGGTCGCAGACCTGCCTGATGCCAAGCGTGCCGACGGTGGCGATGTCCGCGGCCGACAACGCGAGCGCGGAGGAACGATATATCACGCCTTTTTTCATCTTGGCGCCGCTCGTTGTCACGTAGCCGGTTCCGTCCGGCCCGGCCGAGTCGCGAAAATTCGATACGGAACTCAACCGCGGTGTCGTGACCGGCGCGACCGAAATCGAGTCGCCTCCGCATGCCGACAGAAGCGATGCGCTTCCCAGCGCCACGCCTATCGTACCGGCGCCCATCCGGAGAAACTGTCGACGGGAAATTTCTTTTTTCTGATGCATTCAATGCCCTGTATCGGAGACGGTTACAAGGGGTCGCGACTGCGGTGGTGACCGAGGTTGCCTCCTGTATCACGTGCTACGCGGCAAAGCCGGGCCGGATCGATCGGCATGCAGTCGGACGGTTCGCCCGTGCGCATCGATCTCGCGCCGGGTAACCGCACGGTAGCGATTTGCGGCGAACCGGCCATCGTCCTTTTCGATTAGGTCGGAATGCGGGTTGCCGGGGCCGGCTGCGCGTTGTCGACAGGTAGGATCGGCGGCGGCGGCGCGGTAAGATCGACATCAGTGGCTGTATCGACCAAAGCACAGTAGCCATCACGGGGAAACGTCATGGATCTCAAGGAAGTCGACGTATTGGGTGCGGGCGTGGGCGATCACTGGTACTACGCGTCGAAGGCGAGTGCGATCCGTCGGTTCCTTGGGGTGCCTGGTGCAAACCGGATACTCGATGTCGGTGCAGGCTCGGGCTTCTTCTCGAAGCACTTGCTGGAGCGTACGCAGGCGACGGAGGCGTGGTGTGTCGATACGAGCTATGCGGACGATACCGACGGCGAAGCGTCCGGCAAGCCCATCCATTTTCGGCGATCCGTCGACCGATTCGACGCCGATCTCGTGTTGCTGATGGATGTGCTCGAGCATGTCGACGACGATGTCGGTCTGCTCACGCAGTACGTAAAGGGTGCGCCTTCGGGGAGCCGCTTTCTGATCACGGTTCCCGCGTTCCAGTTCCTCTGGAGCGGGCACGACGATTTTCTCGAGCACAAGCGCCGATATACGCTGGGCAGTCTCGAGGACGTGGTGCGTCGCTCGGGGCTCGACGTCGAGCACGGCGCCTATTATTTCGGTCTCACGTTTCCGCTTGCGGCAGCGTTGCGGCTCGGCGAGCGGGTGCGTCGGCAGCCGAGCGAGCCGGCGTCGCAATTGCGTCGTCACCATCCGTTCGTCAACGGCTTGCTCAAGTCGATCTGTCGGATCGAGTTACCGATATTCCGTTTCAACCGCGTCGCCGGGCTCACGGTCATCTGTGTGGCGCGCAAGCGGTGAATGCGAGGCGTCGTCGTGTGGTTACTGCTGCGCAATTCGTTCATGCCACGCGCGTCGGTGCCCGCATCGCGCCTTCGCGCCAAAAAATTTCACAAGAACACTCACAAAATGCATGCGACCCGTTCTAAATCGGAAAACTGTCTGTTATAATTTTTTTCTTTCGGGGCGTAGCGCAGCCTGGTAGCGTACCTGCATGGGGTGCAGGTGGTCGGAGGTTCAAATCCTCTCGCCCCGACCAGACAAAGAACCCGCGTCAGCTCAAGCTGACGCGGGTTTTTTCTTGCCGGTCGCTTTTTTGCACATCGCGGCGCGGCCCCGGTAAAATGCAAGGTTGATCCACGGAAAGCGCCGTGATTTAGCGGAAGAGGATTCCCCGAACATGACTGATCTTCGTCTTACCATGCGGTTCGCTGCAGTGCTCGCCACCGGCGCGCTCGTCGCCGGTTGCGGTACGTCGTCGCCCACGAAAGTGGACTACAAGAGCGATTCGAAATCGAAGGAAGCGTCGCTCGCAGTGCCGCCCAACATGCTCGACGAGACGGCCGATCAGCGTTCGCTGCCGCCCCAGGGCGGCGCGACTTCCCTGTCCGCGCTTCAGCAGGTCCAGCAGGCAGCGCCTGCGCTGGACACCGTTGCTCCGGCCGTCGCCGGCATGCATATCCAGCGCGACGGCACCGAGAGCTGGCTCGTGATCGACGGCAAGCAGCCCGCCGCCGTCTGGCCGCAGGTTCGCCGCTTCTGGCAGGAGCAGGGCTTCCTGCTCGTCGTCGACCAGCGCGACAAGGGCGTGATGGAAACCGACTGGAACGAAACCCATCCGCAGATCAATGACGGCCTGATCCGTAGCGTGATCTCGAAGGCGATGGGCAACTCGTACGTGACGGCCGAGCGCAACAAGTACCGTACGCGTCTCGATTCGGCGCCGAATGGCGGCACCTACGTGTTCATCAGCCAGAAGGGGATGCGCGAAGCGATCACGGGCTCGAACAACGATTCGAGCAAGTGGGAACCGAAGCCGAATGATCCGGCGCTCGAGACCGAATACCTGAAGCGATTGATGGCGGTGCTCGCACAGAACGAGCAGCGCGCGAAGAACGGCGAGCCGCCAATCGCGAACATCAAGGACAACACGGTACCGGTGGCCAAGGACAAGAAGGCCGACGACGCATCGTCGAAGGCTGCTGCAGCGATTGCCGCGCAAAACGTTTCCCGCGCGTCGGCGCAAGGCAACGATGCGGCTGATGCTGCCGTCCCGTCGGAAGTCACGCTCGGCGAGCCGTACGACCGGTCGTGGCTGCGCGTCGGTCTCGCGCTCGATCGTGCGAACTTCACCGTCGACGATCGCGATCGCACCAAGGGCCTGTATTTTGTGCGCTATGTCGATCCGAAGGATCTGACCTCGGCCGAGCAGGGCTTCTGGAGCCAGTTGTTCCACGGCAAGAAGGAAAAGCAGGCGAAGCAGTACCGTGTCAACGTGAAGGCACTCACGGCCGACCAGACGCGCATCGCGATCGTCGACGATGCGGGCGCGATCGATACGTCGTCGCCGGCTCGCCAGATCATGGGGCTGCTCGTGAATCAGCTTCGCTGATCTCGACGTTTCTCCCATCGATGAAAAGCCCGCCACATGGCGGGCTTTTTTTATCGCCGCTCGCCGGCGCGCATGTGTGCGGAAGGTTCGGTCCCTCCTCGTGACGTTACGTAACATCCGTGCGTTACGGCGGCAAAACCCGTGTCGCATCGTCGAAGGTCAAAAATTTATCCTTTTAAATCAATAGGGTGGTCGGCCTGTGGTGGCTGGCACGCAACCTGCTTTATATGTTGGAATTGTTGAAACAGGGAGGATGGCGTCAGATGCCGGGGGTGCGCCGCGAGTGCCCGATCAACGGTATCGACGTCTTCGAATGCCGACGCGACAAGCGTCGGCGTAACTGATGACGATCCGCGCCAGCGTGCGGATCTCGATGGCCCCGTCGCCTATCCTCGTAGGGCGACGGTTTCGCCCGCGCTTCTCTGAAGCGCGGGCTATTTTTTTGGGGCCGTCGTGTGACGCCGTGCTGGCGCAGCCGCTGCACGATTCGCGTATTCTCGGACTTTTCCAGACGAAGGGGGGGAGCGGGAATGGCGGAAATTGCAGTGGTGGCGCTGATCGTGGCGAAGCCGGGCGCCGAGGAAAAGTTGCGTGCCCAGCTCGAAGGGATCGTCGAGCCGACCCGCAACGAAGCGGGAGCGTTGCAGTACGACCTGCATCGGGACTTGAAGGAGCCGGCGCGATTCGTATTTGTCGAGCGCTGGGAAAGCGAGGAGGCGCTGGCTGCTCATGCGCGTTCCGCGCACATTCTCGCTTATCGGGAAGCGGCCGCGGACTGGATCGAGCGTTCCGAAATCCGCGTGCTGTCGAAGCTCGTCTGAGCCGGGCAGGGCGACCGGACGTGTCCGGTCGCGGGATGCGTCAGTGCGACGTGTTGGGTACGTCGAGGATCAGGATGATCGTCCAGTCGGCGTCGCCGTCGTGATGGTACTGGCGCTCGGCGACGATGAACGGTTGCTGCTTGCCTTGCGGGCCGAGGAAAAGCACGTCGCCCTCCATCGGCAGGCACTCGATCGGCGGCAGCGCGAGGAACGCGTCAGCCGAGCCGCGGGGCATCAGTTGCTTGATCTGGCGAGTGGCGGCTTCGGTCCACTCGATGTCGAGTTGAATGTTGCTCATGCTGTCCTCCGCACCGGGGTGCGCACGGGTGGAAAATTTCGGTGCGCGACTTTAGCACAGCGCGCGGGCACCGCAACCAAAAAAGCCGAACCCGGTTGCCCGGATTCGGCTTTTCGCTTGTGCGGTGCCGCCGAACTTACTGGCTGGCAGCGTCTGCGGCCTTGGCAGCCTTCTTGCCGGCCTTCTTCGCAGCTGCCTTGTGGTGAGCAGCCTTCTTGCCGTGGTGATGCTCTTCCTGCACCGCCGGCTGAGCGGCTTCAGCCGCTTGCTGCTGCTGCAGCGCCTGTGCGCGCTGCTCGATCTCGGAGATCTTGGCCGGATCGGTAATCGTCTTGATTTCCGTGCTCTCTTGCGCATACGCTGCGCCAGTCAGCGCCGACATCGCTACCAGGATAGCCAGGGACGTCTTCTTCATTGCTTTACCTCCGCTAAGTGGTGATGAACCCGAGTGTTGCCGTTTTGTCTGGCGACTGCAATCGAGTGCGTGTCGAGTGTAACAAAAGTGACGGATCAATGTGCACCGGATCGTGGCGCGACGCAACGCCCCGTTGAAGTCGCGCAACACTTCGCGCGCTTCGTCACGTGCGTGCCATCGTCGTCGCCGCAGTCATTTCCGCTCCGGTTTCCCCGGAGTCGTCAGAACCACCCGAGCCGTCGATACACATGGAACTGCGCGATGCCGACCAGTTCATGAAGCGCCTGCTCGGCGTTGACTACATTGCGCCAGCGCGGCAGCCAGCCTGTTTGCGCACGCCGGCGATTCGCATAAACGGGCTGCGGATCGATCCCGAAACGGTGGAAATCGAGCAATGCGCGGCGCATCTGGTATGACGAGGTGACGAGAATGCGCGCGTCGTCATACTGTGAGCGTAGTATAGACGCAGTGAATTTCGCGTTTTCGTAGGTTGTGCGGCTTTCCGGTTCCAGAACGAGGTCCGTGGGCGCGACGCCTTCGGCGACGAGTTGGCGCCCGTATACGGCAGCCTCGGTTTCGCCGTGATGCTGCGGGTCGCCGCCCGACATCACCACGGTGCAGCGCTCGGCTTGCTGCCGGCAGGCGCGGTAGAGCGCTGCGACCTTGTGGATGCGGGCGGTTCCGTCAGGTGGCGGCCGCAGCCCGGAGTCGGTGCGCTTCGTCCCTGCGCCGATGAGAATCAGCGTGGTTCGTCCATGCATGTCCGGGTGCTCGACGGGTGCGACGCCCGCCTCGGTCCAGGCGATCAGCGGCGCGGCGAGCCAGCCTGTCGCGAGCAGCCAGAACAGCGCAACGGCGGCGATCGAGATGATTCGTCGCCGTTTGCGGCAGAGCATGAAACAGATGAAGAGAAGTACAAATGAATCGAACAGAATCAATTTGATTGGGGTATGGTGTCTTTTTATGGACGGCTGACGATCCGGCCCTGACGCGACGCCGACCGTCGGCGTCCAGAATCGGTGGCGGTATCGGCGGGCGGAGACGCCGCCCGGCGCGCCGCTTCGCATTGTCGCTGCACTTTAAGAAAGAATCGAGATGGCCACGTATTCCAACGAAGCGGTGCTCGACGCATTGAGACGAGTGCAGTACCGCCAGGTACCGTGGGCACGCCGCCCGGGTGTGTTCGAGTATCTCCGTTCGCTCGGGCTCATGGACACGGTCAGGCAGAAAACCGTTGCCCCCGCGCCGGGCTTCCATGCGCCGGTCGACATTGCCGTGTTGACCGAAAGCGGTCGAGCCGAATTCTCGCGCCTCGAGCGCGACGAGAAATTACTTTCCTGGACCGATCGCCGCATGGCCGACTACGCATTGAGCGAAGCGAGTGCCGTGGCGATTCTCGAAAGCCGTCTGTAGCGGTCGATCATCCCGTCACGCGCATCGCCGTGCGGCTGGCGATGCGCCAAAAAAAAGCCCGTATCGCGAGGATACGGGCGTACCGGATACTTTTGCTGTTGCCACGCTGTGCTCATGGCAACGTTGTGACTCGTCGCATGCGACGCAGTTCCCGACCGCGGGCATTTTCTTTGGCTAAATCCCGAAATTGGCAGGACTACGGATGACGCGGTACGTCGGTCGGCTGCGAGCCGATGCGCGCTCGCGCGTTGCTGGCGATGTCGCCGCGCAGGTCGCCGCGCGGCACGGTTTGCCGGCTGGGCGGATTGGCGGACGGCGGCTGGCGGAGGGTGTTCCGGTGATCCTGCTGGCGATGGGGCGGCTTCACGCGATCGTCGGCGTGGGCTGGGGCCGACAACGCCATGGAAATGACAATGCCGCATGCGACGAGCAGTGACATTGGTTTCATGGCGGGGCTCCCTTCAAGCCGTCGACGCGGCCTGTTGATATTTCGCTAAGGTAAGCGTGGGAGTGCAGGCTAGCTGTAAATATTGGTAAATAGATGTATCGCGACACGACAACGGTAATCGACGGCAACGCGGGCGTCGCGAACAGGTCGCGACGCTGAAAGAAACCGGGCGGCCGAAGCCGCCCGATCGAGCATTCGTTACGCCATCTTGACGGGCGCGCGCCAGGATTCCGGATTGGTCCAGAAGGCGCCGCGCAGCCGGTCGCGGCTCGGCGGTGCGGGCGGCTTCGCGGCGCTTGCGCCGATGCGCCCGCGCAGGGAAATCTGCCGGCCGCTCGTGCCGAGTCGCTTCACGATTTCGGCGAGCGTGCCGTCCGCCTGCCATTCGTCGAAGCGACGGCGGCAAGTCGGCGGCGACGGATAGCGGCCCGGCAGCTTCGACCAGCCTTCACCCGTCGACAGCACCCACAGCACGGCGTTCACCACCGAGCGGGCTTCCACGCGGGGGCGGCCACGCCGCTCACTCCGCGCGGGTTCAGAGCAAAACAGACCCTCGACCAGCGCCCACTCGTTATCTCTCAAATCGTCGAACAGCATCATGTCCTCACCTCAGCGAAGCTAACTCCGGTGCGCTGCCCTGCGCCGCGCACTCTTCAGGCACTCGATCATCGAGTGCCGGGTGGGGGCGTCCGGTTGGCCGGCAGCGGCGTTTTTGCTCTTCCGTCCGACGAAAACCTGCGCCCTGTGCGCCAGGTAATGCACGAAGCGTGCCATGTCGGAGGTAATTCCCTCGAGAGCCGCTTGGCAGCGAGCTAACGGCTAAGTCAGCTAGGGGCGTATAAGACGCCAAAATAACCCGCCAGCAAATCGGGACAATCACCAATCTTGTGCAGTTCGCCCGCACCACGTGCGTTCGCGGATGTATTGCACCGCAGCGAAACATGTGGGGCAGGTGCCTGATTCGCACATCGAAGCTGGATTCGCGCATTAAAATCGCGCATCGATATCGACGATTGATGAGGTCGGGAAATGAACGTCACGCTGCGCCAGCTTCGCGTCTTCATCGAGGTCGCGCGGCTCAAGAGCTTCAGTCGCGCGGGCGACGAGATCGGGCTCACGCAATCCGCGGTCAGTCGCTGCGTGCGCGAGCTCGAGGCCGAGCTCGGGCTGAAGCTGATCGATCGCACGACGCGCGACGTGCAGCTGACCGATGTCGGTGCAAACCTGATCGCGAGCGTGTCCCGTCTGCTCGACGATCTCGACGACACGCTGCGCGAAATTCGCGAGATCGGCGAGCAGCGCCGCGGACGCGTGATCGTCGCGGCCAGTCCGACGATCGCGTGCCGGCTGATGCCGCGTGTGGTTGCGTCGTGCGAGCGCCAGTTTCCGTTCGTGACGCTGGGTTTGCGCGACGACGTGCAGAGCGACGTGTTGCGCAAGGTGAAGTCGAGCGAGGTCGATTTCGGCGTCGTGATCGGTCCGCTCACGGTGGCCGATCTCGTCTGCGAATCGTTGATGACCGATTCGTTCTGCCTGGTCGCGCGCGCGGACCATCCGCTCGCGGCGCGTGCCGAGGTGCCCTGGACGGCGCTGGACGGCGAGCGCCTCGTGCTCCTCGATCATGCATCGGGAAGCCGGCCGCTGATCGATGCCGCGCTGGCCGCTCATCATGTCAACGCGACGGTCATGCAGGAGCTCGGGCATTCGGCGACCGTGTTCGGACTCGTCGAGGCCGGCGTCGGCGTGAGCGTGCAGCCGTGGCTGTCGCTGCCGCTACCGGCCGGCTCGACGCTCGTCGCGCGGCCGCTCACGCCACGCACCGAGCGCACGGTCGAACTCGTGCGCCGCCGCGACCGGTCGTTGTCGCCCGCTGCGCAGGCGATCTGGGAACTCGTGCGACAGATGCCGGCGAGGGCAGAGGACCTCGACTGACGCGGACCGACGTGCGCCGGCCCTGCGCGCGGGCCGGTACACTACGCGGATCGTGTTCCTCGAAGGTGGTTCTCGATGGTGCATTCCGCAGATTCTCTTCCGGTGGCGCGCGACGCCGTGCACGCGCTGCGTCCGTCGCTGATCCGGGAAGTGGCAAACGCCGGCTTTGGCGTGCCGGACATGCTGCCGTTCTGGTTCGGCGAATCCGATCGCGTGACGCCGGACTTCATCCGGGACGCCGCCGCGGCGGCGCTGCGCGATGGCGCGACCTTCTACACGCACAATCTCGGCACTGCGCCGCTGCGCGACGCGATCGCCTCCTACGTCAGCGCCCGTCACGGTGCGACGGCGGCCGACACCGTGGCCGTGACGAGCTCGGGTGTAAGCGCGCTGATGCTGGCCGCGCAGATGCTGGTCGGTCCGGGCGAACGTGTCGTCGCGGTCACGCCGCTGTGGCCGAATCTCGTCGAGATTCCGAAGATCCTTGGGGCGCAGGTCGAATGCGTACCGCTCGGCTATGGCGATGCGGGCTGGCAGCTCGATGTCGAGCGGCTGCTGGCGGCGCTGACGCCCGATACGCGGATGCTGCTGATCAACTCGCCGAACAATCCGACCGGCTGGACGATGTCGCGCGACGACCAGCGAGCGGTGCTCGCCCATTGTCGCCGCCACGGCATCTGGCTGGTCGCCGACGAGGTGTACGAGCGGCTCGCTTTCGACGCCGGCGGTGCGGACGGTGCACCATCGTTCCTCGACATCGCGTCACGCGACGAGCGGGTCGTGGTCGTGAATTCGTTTTCGAAAGCGTGGGCAATGACGGGCTGGCGCCTGGGGTGGCTCGTCGCGCCGGCAGCGGTGATGGCCGACCTGTCGAAGCTCGTCGAATACAACACGTCGTGTGCGCCGGGCTTCGTGCAGGCCGCGGGTGAGGTCGCGCTGCGCGATGGCGAGCCGTTCGTGCGGTCGTTCGTCGCGGCGCTGCACGATGCGCGCGATCACCTGGTTGCCGCGCTGCGCACGCTGCCGGGTGTCGAGGTGCCGCCTCCGCCGGGCGCGATGTACCTGTTTCTGCGCCTGCCGGGCGCGTCGGACAGCCTCGCGTTCTGCAAGACGCTGGTGCGCGAGGCGGGGCTCGGCCTCGCGCCTGGGCGCGCATTCGGCCCGGAGGGAGAAGGGTTTGTGCGCTGGTGCTACGCGTGCGATCCGGCACGCCTTGACGCGGGCGTGGAGCGGTTACGGCGGTTCCTGGCACGGGGCGTGGCCGACCGCTGAAGCGGGGCCGGAGCGGGCGCGCCGTGCTGGCGGCACCCCGTTCGGCTCATCTTTACGCACCGGGCAATTTTGCGTAATATGGCGCTCAGTCACGCGGTTCCGTCGTTGAGCCGTGCTGTTCCGTCCGGTTTGGGCCTGGCCTGAAGTTGGTTCGCCGCCCCCGGTTCGTGCTCCCATCAATATGACCGATCAGAATCGGGCGAGCGCGTCTTCCGTTCCTTTCGTCTGTTTGTTGATCCGGTTCGTTTGACCACAGGGTCTGGCCTAGCTGCATGAATACCCAAGAGGCGAAGATCGTCCTCGAGACTGCTTTGATCTGCGCGCAGGAACCGCTGAAACTCGGCGATTTGCGCAAGCTCTTTGCCGACGGCGTGTCGGCTGACACGGTCCGCACGTTGCTCGAAGATCTGAAACAGGAATGGTCCGGCCGCGGCGTCGAACTGGTGGCGCTGGCAACCGGATGGCGCTTCCAGAGCAAGCCGGCGATGCGCCACTATCTGGATCGCCTGCATCCCGAGAAGCCGCCGAAATATTCGCGCGCGGTGCTCGAAACGCTCGCGATCATCGCGTATCGGCAGCCTGTCACGCGCGGCGACATCGAAGAGATTCGCGGCGTGACGGTCAATACGCAGGTGGTCAAGCAGCTCGAGGATCGCGGCTGGATCGAGGTGATCGGTCATCGCGACGTGCCGGGACGCCCGGCGCTGTATGCGACGACCAAGCAATTCCTCGACGACCTCGGCCTGAAGGCGCTCGATGATCTGCCTGCGCTCGAAGAGCCGGCCGCGAACATCGAGGCCGCGCTGCTGGCGCAGCAGGCGATGGATTTCGACGAGGGCATGCCGGTTGCCGGCGATGCAACGGGCGACGCGCCGCAAACAGATGAGGCATCCGCCGGTCAATCGGCAGGATTGCCGGATGATCCTGCGGCGGACGGCGCGTCGACGCATGAAATCGCGAGCCGCGATACGCTCGATGCTGTTCACGGGCAAACGGAACGAATGGAACAGGCTGGCGCCGAAGCAGTGCCGGCCGGTGCGCAGCCCGAGCCGCTGCGCGCGGATTGGAGCGAGGCAGATCGCAAGCCGGCTGCCGAAGCGGTTGCCGGAGACGGAGCGGAAGCGGCCGGCGACACGCCCGGCGAGGCCGGCCAGGCCGACGCCCCCCGTTCCCGTCCTGCGGACGACGAGCTGCTGGACGACACGTCCGACAGTCTCGCCGATGCCGTGCGAAGCGCCAGTGCACCCATCGGTGCCGATGCGCTGCCGGACGACGAAGCAGAACCTGAACAGCGTCGCGCCTGATCGCGGCCAACTTCTTGCCGCGCCCGCGCCGGGCGCGAGACCTGACATTTTGAGGTTGTTTTGACAGATATCCACGATATTGAATCGTCCGCGCCTGCCGTACAGGCAGCGCGTGCCGACGATGCACCGGAGCAGGGCGCTTCGGCCGAGGGCGGCGACGAGCGTCCCCGCCGCGGTCTGCGGCGAGGCCCGCGCAGCCTGATCGCGCGGCGTCGCGCGGCAGCCAAGTCGAAGGGCGCCGAAGGCGAGCCGCAGGGCGGCGAAGGCGCTGACGCGCAGCCGGCCGAGGCCGCCGAAGCGCAGCAGCCGACGCGCGCGCCGCGCAAGGAAGGTGCGGCCAAGGGGGCTCGCAAGCCGGCGGCCAAGCGCGAAGGCGCGGCCAAGGCTCAGGGCGGCCAGGGTCGTCGCGGTAGTGCACCGAAGGCTGAAGGCGGCGCGGCAAAGGTGGAGGGCGATGCGTCCCAGGACGAACTGTTCGCCTACGTGACGTCGCCGGCATTCGACGCGGACAACTCCGCGGGCGGTAGCGGCGTGCGTGCACCGATGCTGCGTCGCGGCCGTAGCCAGCCGGCGAACAAGCGCGTGCTGTCGCCGGACGACGACGCGCCGAAGCTTCACAAGGTGCTGGCGGAAGCGGGCATGGGCTCGCGCCGCGAAATGGAAGAGCTGATCGTCGCCGGCCGCGTGTCGGTGAACGGCGAGCCCGCGCACATTGGCCAGCGCATCATGCCGACCGACCAAGTGCGGATCAACGGCAAGCCGGTCAAGCGCAAGCTGCCGAACAAGCCGCCGCGCGTGCTGCTGTACCACAAGCCGACGGGCGAGATCGTCAGCCACGCGGATCCGGAAGGCCGTCCGTCGGTGTTCGACCGCCTGCCGCCGATGAAGACGGCGAAATGGCTCGCGGTGGGCCGCCTCGACTTCAATACCGAAGGTCTGCTGATGCTGACGACTTCCGGTGACCTCGCCAACCGCTTCATGCATCCGCGCTACAGCGTCGAGCGTGAGTACGCGGTGCGTGTCGTCGGCGAACTGGCCGAAGGCATGCGGCAGAAACTGCTGCACGGCGTCGAGCTCGATGACGGCCCGGCGAACTTCCTGCGCATCCGCGACGGCGGCGGCGAAGGCACGAACCACTGGTATCACGTTGCGCTGGCCGAAGGCCGCAACCGCGAAGTGCGCCGGATGTTCGAGGCGGTCGGCCTGATGGTGAGCCGCCTGATCCGTACGCGTCACGGCCCGATTCCGCTGCCGCGTGGCCTGAAGCGCGGTCGTTGGGAAGAGCTCGACGACGCGCAGGTGCGCAAGCTGATGGCGACCGTCGGCCTGAAGGCGCCGTCCGAAGAGAAGGGCAAGCGCGCCGGTGCGGGCCAGGCGGAGCGTCGCCAGCCCGATCCGATGCAGACGTCGATGGGCTTCATCAGCCGTGAGCCGGTGCTGACGACGCATGGGCAGCTG
The DNA here is from genome assembly GCF_002223205.1 of Burkholderia sp. AU27893. NCBI lineage: Bacteria > Pseudomonadati > Pseudomonadota > Betaproteobacteria > Burkholderiales > Burkholderiaceae > Burkholderia > Burkholderia sp. AU27893. The sequence continues at coordinate 1,852,849 of NZ_NKFD01000001.1, forward strand.
GATCAGCCCCGTCGTGGTGGTGGTCGTCGTGGCGGGCCGGGCCTGCCGGGCCTGAGCGGCTACGGCAGCCTGCCGGTCGCGCCGTCGGGCTACGGCAATCGCACCGGCGGCGGCCGGGATGGCAACCGTGCGGGCGGGGGCGGACGCGATGGCAATCGCGCCGGCGGTGGCCGTGGCGATGTCGACGGCAATCGCGCGTCGTATGGCGCAGGCCCCAAGCGCGACGGCGCGGGCCCCAAGCGTGGCGGCAGCAAGGGCGGTAACCGCAACCCGAACGGCAATCGTGCCGAGGGTGCCGGCAATGGCGGCGGCCCGCGCGGCGGTCAGCGTCCGCAGCGCAGCCGCACGCGCAGCCGCTGAGCATTCAGTCAGGCATGCGGCGCAAGGCCGCCGGTGTGCCGGCCGGATCGGCATCCGGCCGGTCTTGTCGGCGCGAGGCATTGCGTCGATTGCTTTCGACTGTATATGTGTCGCGCGGTGCTGGATGGCCGCCGGCATGACCGATCACCGGTCTGTCGTCATGGCGCCGGTCGATCGTGCAGCCCGATTTCGCATTTTTGGGCCCGTAAAGGCAGGCGACACGCTGCTTTTACCGGCTGGCTTGGCGTTTGCGCCAAAAATCGCTATAATCGCGAAGTCGCTGGGCGTACGGATTCAATGTGCGGCTCAGGTGCGACCACCAGTAAGAAGATGGGCGTTCCGCCCATTTTTTTTTGCTGAAACGGTTAGGCATCTCGGGTAGCGCTTCCTGCGCCGGCTAAGGCGCGCGCCCGCGGGTGTAATCGCGAGCGGCGGGCGCGAACACCTGAGAGGACACAGTGCAACTGACGGAACTGATAGAAACCACGGTCACCGGGCTCGGCTACGAGCTGGTGGATCTCGAGCGCACCGGGCGCGGCATGCTTTGCATCTATATCGATCAGCCTGCCGGCATCTCGCTCGAAGATTGCGAAAAGGTCACGCGTCAGCTCCAGCACGTCTTGACGGTCGAAAACATCGATTACGAACGGCTCGAAGTCTCGTCCCCGGGGCTCGACCGCCCGTTGAAGAAGCTGGCCGACTTCGAGCGCTTCGCTGGCAGCGAAGTTTCCGTGACCTTGAAAAAGCCGCTGGACGGGCGCAAGACGTACCGGGGCATTCTGCACGCGCCGAATGGCGAAACGATCGGTTTGGAATTTGAGAGGAAGAAGGGCGAGGCGGCCATGCTGGATTTCACGCTGGCCGATATCGACAAAGCCCGCCTGATTCCGCAAGTTGACTTTAGGAGCCGCAAATAATGAGTCGCGAAGTGTTGATGCTGGTGGATGCGCTGGCGCGCGAGAAAAACGTCGACAAGGATGTGGTGCTGGGCGCCCTCGAGGCTGCGCTCGCGTCCGCTTCCAAGAAGCTGTTCGACGAAGGCGCCGAAATCCGCGTCCATATCGATCGCGAAAGCGGCGAGCACGAAACCTTCCGTCGCTGGCTCGTCGTGCCCGACGAGGCAGGCTTGCAGGAGCCGGATCGCGAGATCCTGCTGTTCGAAGCACGTGAGCAGAAGCCCGACGTCGAAGTCGGCGAGTATGTCGAGGAACCCGTTCCGTCGATCGAGTTCGGTCGCATCGGCGCGCAGGCCGCGAAGCAGGTGATCCTGCAGAAGGTGCGCGACGCCGAGCGCGAGCAGATCCTGAACGACTACCTCGAGCGGGGTGAAAAGATCATGACGGGTACGGTGAAGCGCCTCGACAAGGGCAACTTCATCGTCGAATCGGGCCGTGTCGAGGCGCTGTTGCGCCGCGATCAGCTGATCCCGAAGGAAAACCTGCGCGTGGGCGACCGCGTGCGCGCCTACATCGCGAAGGTCGACCGCACCGCGCGCGGCCCGCAGATCGAGCTGTCGCGTACGGCGCCCGAGTTCCTGATGAAGCTGTTCGAGATGGAAGTGCCGGAAATCGAGCAGGGCCTGCTCGAGATCAAGGCGGCTGCCCGCGACCCGGGCGTGCGCGCGAAGATCGGCGTCATCGCGTACGACAAGCGGATCGATCCGATCGGCACCTGCGTCGGCATCCGCGGTTCCCGCGTGCAGGCCGTGCGCAACGAGCTCGGTGGCGAAAACATCGACATCGTGCTATGGTCGGAGGATCCCGCCCAGTTCGTGATCGGCGCGCTCGCGCCGGCAGCTGTTCAGTCGATTGTCGTCGATGAAGAAAAGCACTCGATGGACGTCGTCGTCGACGAGAACGAGCTGGCTGTCGCGATCGGCCGCAGCGGTCAGAACGTTCGTCTTGCAGGCGAACTGACCGGCTGGCAGATCAACATCATGACGCCGGACGAATCCGCCCTGAAGCAGGGTGAAGAGCGCGACCGGCTGCGTGCACTGTTCATGGCGCGTCTCGACGTCGACGAAGAAGTTGCCGACATCCTGATCGACGAAGGCTTCACGAGCCTGGAAGAGATCGCGTACGTGCCGCTCAACGAAATGCTCGAAATCGAGGCGTTCGACGAGGACACCGTGCACGAGCTGCGCAATCGCGCACGCGACGCGCTGTTGACGATGGCCATCGCGAACGAAGAAAAGGTCGAGAACGCAGCGCTGGATCTCAAGAGCCTCGACGGCATCACGCCGGAGCTGCTCGCGAAGCTGGCCGAACACGGCGTGCAGACGCGCGACGATCTCGCCGAGCTGGCTGTAGATGAACTGGTCGACATGACCGGAATGGAAGAGGATGCCGCTAAGGCGTTGATCATGAAAGCACGTGAACATTGGTTCCAGTGAGAAATGACCATGGCGCACTGATTTGATGGCGGCCGTATGGCCTGACCCGATGCTAACCGCAAGGAATCGGTCCTTGCACTAAGAGGAATGAATGGCGAGTAACAACGTAGCCCAATTTGCCGCGGAACTGAAAATGCCTGCTGGTGTGCTGCTCGAACAGCTGCAGGCAGCGGGCGTCCAGAAAGCGAGTGAAGACGATGCGCTGTCCGAAACGGACAAGGCGCGTCTGCTCGATCATTTGCGCAAGTCGCACGGCGCAACCGACGGCGACAAGCGCAAGATCACGCTGACCCGCAAGCATACGTCGGAGATCAAGCAATCTGACGCGACGGGCAAGGCTCGCACCATTCAGGTCGAGGTCCGCAAGAAGCGTACGTTCGTCAAGCGCGACGACGTGAGCGAGGGTGCGGAACAGGGACAGGCGCAGGTTGCCGAGGCGGACGACGATGCGGAACTGAAGCGTCGCGAAGAAGAAGCGCGCCGTGAGGCCGAGCTGCTCGAGAAGCAGGCGCAGGAGCTTCGCGAGCGCCAGGAACGCCTCGAGCGCGAGGAAGCAGAGCGCCGCGCCCGCGAGGAAGCGGCTGAAGCCGAGCGTCGTCGCGCCGAGGAAGAGGCCGCAGTGAAGCGTGCCGCGGCCGAAGCGGCGGCGCAGCAGCAGGCGGCCGCACAGCAGGCTGCGGCAGCCGAGCAGCAGGAAACGGCCAGCACGCAGTCCGCGCAGGACGAAGCACGCGCAGCCGCCGAACGTGCGGCTCAGCGCGAAGCGGCGAAGAAGGCTGAAGACGCTGCCCGCGAGGCGGCGGACAAGGCGCGCGCCGAGCAGGAAGAGATCAGCAAGCGTCGTGCAGCGGCAGAAGCCGAAGCGCGTGCGATCCGCGAAATGATGAACACGCCGCGCAAGGCCGTGGTCAAGGCAGTCGAGCCGCCGAAGCCGGTGGAGCCGCCGAAGCCGGCCGAAGCGAAGGGCACGCTGCACAAGCCGGCGAAGCCGGAAGGTGCGCAGGCGCGTCCGGCCGTGAAGAAGCCGGCCGGTGCGGCAGCGCCGGCCACGACTGCGCCGGCAGGTGCGGGCGACCGTAACAAGAAGCCGGGCGCAGGCAAGGGCGGCTGGCAGGACGACGCATCGAAGCGTCGCGGCATCAAGACGCGCGGCGATTCCAGCGGCGGTGTCGACCGCGGCTGGCGCGGCGGTCCGAAGGGTCGCGGCCGTCACCAGGACAGCTCGACGTTCCAAGCGCCGACCGAGCCGATCGTTCGTGAAGTGCACGTGCCGGAAACCGTGTCGGTTGCCGACCTCGCGCACAAGATGTCGGTCAAGGCCTCCGAAGTCATCAAGGTGATGATGAAGATGGGCCAGATGGTCACGATCAACCAGGTGCTGGACCAGGAAACGGCGATGATCATCGTCGAAGAACTGGGCCACCGCGCGGTTGCCGCGAAGCTGGACGATCCGGAAGCGCTGCTCGTCGAAGGCGAAACCGGTACCGATGCGGAGCAACTGCCGCGTCCGCCGGTCGTCACGGTCATGGGTCACGTCGACCACGGCAAGACCTCGCTGCTCGACCACATCCGCCGCGCGAAGGTTGCAGCGGGCGAAGCGGGCGGCATTACGCAGCACATCGGCGCATACCACGTCGAAACGCCGCGCGGCGTCATCACGTTCCTCGATACGCCGGGTCACGAAGCGTTCACGGCAATGCGTGCACGCGGCGCGAAGGCGACCGACATCGTGGTGCTGGTGGTGGCAGCCGACGACGGCGTGATGCCGCAGACGAAGGAAGCCATCGCCCACGCGAAGGCAGGCGGTGTGCCGATCGTCGTCGCGATCAACAAGATCGACAAGCCGGACGCGAATCTCGATCGCGTCAAGCAGGAGCTGGTCGCGGAAGGCGTCGTGCCGGAAGAGTACGGCGGCGATTCGCCGTTCGTGCCGGTTTCGGCGAAGACGGGCGCGGGTATCGACGATCTGCTCGAGAACGTGCTGCTGCAAGCCGAAGTGCTGGAACTGAAGGCACCGGTCGAGGCGCCGGCCAAGGGCATCGTGATCGAAGCGAAGCTCGACAAGGGCAAGGGCCCGGTCGCGACGATCCTGGTGCAGTCCGGTACGCTGAACCGAGGCGACGTCGTGCTGGCGGGTACGGCCTATGGCCGCGTGCGCGCGATGCTCGACGAAAACGGCAAGCCGACGAAGGAAGCCGGCCCATCGATCCCGGTCGAAATCCAGGGTCTGTCGGAAGTGCCGGGTGCGGGCGAAGAAGTGATCGTGCTGCCGAACGAGCGCAAGGCGCGTGAAATCGCGCTGTTCCGTCAGGGCAAGTTCCGCGACGTCAAGCTGGCGAAGCAGCAGGCCGCGAAGCTGGAAAGCATGCTCGAGCAGATGGGCGAAGGCGAAGTGCAGAACCTGCCGCTCATCATCAAGGCGGACGTGCAGGGCTCGCAGGAAGCACTCGTGCAATCGCTGCTCAAGCTGTCGACCGACGAAGTGCGCGTGCAGATCGTGCACAGCGCGGTGGGTGGCATCAGCGAAAACGACGTCAACCTCGCAACGGCATCGAAGGCGGTCATCATCGGCTTCAACACGCGTGCAGATGCGCAGGCGCGCAAGCTGGCCGAGTCGAACGGCATCGACATCCGCTACTACAACATCATCTATGACGCAGTGGATGAGGTGAAGGCGGCGATGTCGGGCATGCTGGCGCCGGAGAAGCGCGAAGTCATCACCGGCATGGTCGAGGTGCGCCAGGTCTTCAAGGTACCGAAGATCGGTGCAGTCGCCGGCTGTATGGTGACGGACGGTGTCGTCAAGCGCTCGTCGTCGGTGCGCGTGCTGCGCAACAACGTCGTGATCTTCACGGGCGAACTCGAATCGCTGAAGCGCTTCAAGGACGACGTGAAGGAAGTGAAGCAAGGCTTCGAGTGCGGTATGTCGGTGAAGAACTTCAACGACATCGTCGAAGGCGACCAGTTCGAAGTCTTCGAAGTGACCGAAGTCGCGCGTACGCTGTAACCCTCGCGCATCGGCTCATGGGCGGGGCAGGCTTTGGGCCTGTCCCGCCCATTTTCATGGTGGCGTGCCAACACTGGCCGCCGCTTTATCCTGATAAACGGATCACGGATCGATCATGTCCAGGAAACGTACTTCCCCCAATCGCAACGTGCAGATCGCTGACCAGATTCAGCGCGATCTGTCCGAACTCATCATGCGCGAGGTCAAAGACCCGCGCATCGGCATCGTGACCATCCAGAGCGTGGAGCTCACACCGGATTACGCACACGCGAAGGTCTACTTCACCGCGTTGACCGGCGATCCGGACAAGACGCAGGAAGCGCTGAACCACGCGTCGGGTCACTTGCACAACCTGTTGTTCAAGCGCCTGCACATCCATACGGTGCCGACGCTGCATTTCCACTACGACCAGACGATCGAGAAGGCCGTGGAAATGTCGCGCCTGATCAAGGAAGCGAACTCGACGCGCGCGAAGGACGACGACGAGGCCGATTCGGCCGCCAAGGACGACTGAGCTCGACCGGCCTATGACGACTGCAGCACCCCAACGTCCGCGCGTGCCCCGGCGCGTGCTGGACGGTGTCCTCCTGCTCGACAAGCCGGTCGGCCTGTCGAGCAACGATGCGCTGATTCGCGCGAAGCGTCTGCTGCTCGCGAAAAAAGCCGGTCACACCGGCACGCTCGATCCATTGGCTTCCGGCCTGCTGCCGCTGTGCTTCGGCGAGGCGACGAAGTTCTCGCAGGATCTGCTCGAAGCGGACAAGACCTACGAGGCGACGATGCGTCTCGGCCAGCGTACGGCCACCGGCGACGCGGAAGGCGAAGTGATCGAGACGCGGCCCGTCGAATGCGACCACGCGGCTGTGGAAGCCGCACTCGTGCGCTTCACCGGCGAGATCGTGCAGGTGCCGCCGATGTATTCGGCGCTCAAGCGTGACGGCAAGCCGCTGTATGAATATGCGCGGGCGGGGCAGATCGTCGAGCGCGAGGGCCGCAACGTGACGATCCTCGCACTCGACCTGCTCGCGTGCGACCTGCCTGACGTGACGTTTCGCGTGACCTGCAGCAAGGGCACTTACGTGCGTACGCTGGCGGAGGATATCGGCGAGGCGCTCGGTTGCGGCGCGCATCTGACGATGCTGCGTCGCACGGGCGTCGGCGCGCTGACGCTCGAGCATGCGGTGACGCTCGATGCGCTGTCCGATGCAGACGAAGCGTCGCGCGATGCATGGCTCCAGCCGGTCGACGCGTTGCTGTCGACGTTTCCGCTGGTTCGTCTCGATGAAACCAGCGCGAAACGGTTCCTGCACGGCCAGCGCCTGCCGCTGTCGGCGCTCGATCCGATCGACGCGGCCGAAGGCGAGCGTGTGCGCGTCTATGACGCCACTCGGCTGCTCGGCGTGGCGCGCAAGGCGAACGGCGTACTGGCGCCGGAACGGCTCGTCGTCACGGCGGCCTGACGCAGCCGCGCGAACGCTCCCGCTCGAATGAAAAAGCCCGGTCGATGTCGACCGGGCTTTTTGTTTGCGTCCAGGCTGCGTGTTCAGTGTGCAGCCGATGCCGCGGCACCTGCATCGCCACCACCCGAGCGTTCGGGTTTCGTGATCCAGATCAGCCCGATCAGCAGCACGAAAATCGCCGCCGAGATGTAGAACAAGTCGTTCACGCCGAGCTGCGCGGCCTGCTGCGTGGCCATGTTGTTGATCAGCCCGTGCGCCTGGTCCTGCGTCAGCCCGAGGTTGCCCATCTGCGTGACGGCCTGGTTGAACGTTGGGTTGTAGACGTTCGCCTGCTCGACCAGTTGCGCGTGATGGAAGTTGTTGCGATGGTCCCAGGCGGTCTGGAAGATCGACGTGCCGATGCCGCCGCACATGATCCGCACGAAGTTCGACAAGCCCGATGCCGCGGGGATGCGGTGGCCGGGCAGGCCGGACAGCGTGATCGACACCAGCGGGATGAAGAAGCCGGCCATCGCGATGCCCTGCACGAGCGTCGGCAGCGTCAGCGACCATTCGTCGACGCCCGTCGTGTAGCGCGAGCGCATCCAGAAGCACAGCGCAAACGTCAGGAACGACGCAGTGGAGATGAAGCGCGGATCGGTGCGCGGCAGATACTTCCCGGTGAGCGGCGACAGCAGGATCGCGAACAGCCCGACCGGCGCCATCACGAGACCGGCGTCGGTCGCGGTGTAGCCGATCTGCGTCTGCAGCCACAGCGGCAACAGCACGAGGTTGCCGAAGTACAGGCCGTACCCGATCGACAGCGCAACCGTGCCGCCGGTGAAGTTCCGCATGCGGAACAGCGACAGGTCGACGACCGGGTGCTCGGCAGTCAATTCCCAGATGACGAAGAACGCGAACGCAATGACGGCGGTCAGCGCGAGCACGATGATGGTCGTCGACGCGAACCAGTCGAGATCCTTGCCCTTGTCGAGCATGATCTGCAGCGATCCGACCCAGACGACCAGCAGCGCGAGGCCTACGCCGTCGATCGGCGCGCGGCGCACAGCCGACTCCCGGTTGCGATAGATCGCCCACGTCGCGGCGGCCGCGGCGATGCCGACCGGGATGTTGACGTAGAAGATCCACGGCCACGAGTAGTTGTCCGAGATCCAGCCGCCGAGGATCGGGCCGGCGACGGGCGCGATCAGCGTCGTCATCGCCCATAGCGCGAGCGCCATCGGTGCCTTGGCGCGTGGATAGCTCGACAGCAGGAGCGCTTGCGACAGCGGAATCATCGGGCCGGCCACCGCGCCTTGCAGCACGCGCGAGCCGAGCAGGAACGGCAGGTTGGGCGAGAGACCGCACATCCACGACGAAATCACGAACAGGATGATCGACGCGAGGAACAGGCGCACCTGCCCGAAGCGGTCGGTCAGCCAGCCGGTCAGGGGCACCGAGATCGCGTTCGCGACCGCGAACGACGTGATGACCCACGTGCCCTGGTCGGACGACACGCCGAGGTCGCCCGAGATGGTCGGGATCGCGACGTTCGCGATGGACGTGTCGAGCACGTTCATGAACACCGCGAGCGATACCGCGATCGTCCCGATCACGAGTTGCCCGCCCTGCAAGGGCGGGTGAGAGACAGGAGCCTGTGCCATGTCGGTTGCTTTTTCCGGAGTCGGAACGGTTACATCATCTTCGCGACGGCATTCGACTTCGACGCGGCCGGCGCCGATGCGTTGCCGCCTGCGTTCTCGGCGATGATGCGGGCGATTTCGGCATCGGCTTCGTCGCCGTACTTCGCGAACACGTTGGTCTCGTAAACGGTGTTCGGCGCGTTCACGAGCTGGTCGCCGCGTTCGTCCTTGATGTCCACGTCGACCTGCATCGACAGGCCGATGCGCAGCGGGTGCTTGTCGAGATCCTTCGGATCGAGTTCGATCCGCACCGGCAGGCGCTGCACGACCTTGATCCAGTTACCCGTCGCGTTCTGCGCCGGCAACAGCGAGAACGCCGAGCCCGTACCGGCCGAGAAGCCGACCACCTTGCCGTGGTACGTGACCGACGAGCCGTAGATGTCGGCCGTCATCTCGACCGGCTGGCCGATGCGCATGTGCTTCAACTGGACTTCCTTGAAGTTCGCGTCGACCCACACGGCATTGAGCGGCACCACCGACATCAGCGGGTTGCCGGGCGACACGCGCTGGCCGACCTGCACCGAGCGCTTCGCGACATAGCCGGTGACCGGCGCGGGCAGCACGTTACGTGCGTTCGCGAGGTACGCGTCGCGCACCTTCGCGGCGGCGGCCATCACGTTCGGGTGCGATGCGATCGTCGTGTTCGCGGTCAATGCGCGATTCGATGCGAGCTGCTGCTGCGCGGCGTCGACCGACGCCTGCGCGGCCTTCACCGCGTCGCGGGCATGCGAGATCTCTTCCTGCGACACGGCGCCCGTCTGCGCGACGGCGAGGCGGCGACGCAGGTCGTCCTGCGCCTTCGACAAGTCGGACTGGCGCAGCGCGACTTGTGCGCGGTACTGGTCGTCGTTGACGAATAGGCCGCGCACCTGGCGCACCGTTTGCGCGAGATTGGCTTCCGCCTGCTGCAGCGCGACCTGCGAGTCGGCCGGGTCGAGCACGACGAGCGGATCGCCGGCCTTGACGGTCTGCGTATCGTCGGCCTTCACCGCGATCACGGTGCCGGTGACTTGCGGCGTGATCTGCACGACGTTGCCGTTCACGTACGCGTCGTCGGTTCCTTCATGGAAGCGGGCGACGAGGAAGTAATACAGGCCGTACGCAATGGCCGCGATCACGATGACCGCGACGAGCAGCGTCATCATTCGCTTGCGCTTGCCGTTGTTCTGCGGCTGCGCGCTGGCGGCGTTTTGTTGGTCGCTCATGGCGATTTTCTCCGTCCGTTATTTCGAGTGTCTGCGTAGTGGTGGCGCCGGATCAGTTGGCGGCCTGTTTTGTCGGCTTGTCGGCATCGGGTGCGGCGAGCGGCGTGCCGGTCGCATCGAACCCACCACCCAGCGCCTTGATCAGCGCGAGCTGCATGTCGCGGCGGCGCATCTTCAGGTTGGTCACCGTCTGCTCCGATGCGAGGCGGTTGCTGTCCGCGGTCAGCACCTGCAGTTGCGGCGACAGGCCGGCCTTGTAGCGGATGACCGCGAGGTCATAGGCGCGCGTCGATGCGTCGAGTGCGCGTTGCGCATCGCCCATCTGGCGATCGACCGCGCGGATCGATGCGACCTGCGTCGCGACGTCGTTCAGCGCACTGATCAGCGTCTGGTTGTAGTTCGCCACCGACAGGTCGAAGTCCGCGTAGCGGCCCTTGAGCTGCGCGCGCAGCGCGCCGGCGTCGAAAATCGGCAGGTGGATCGCCGGGCCGAACTGCGCCTGACGGCTCGCGAAGTTCAGGAATTTGCCCCAGCCGAACGCATCGAAGCCGAAGCCGGCCGCGAGGTTCACGTCGGGATAGAACTCGGCCTTCGCTTCCTTCACGTCATGCATCGCGGCTTCGACCTGCCAGCGCGCGGCGACGATGTCGGGGCGGCGCGACACGAGATCGGCCGGCAGGTTGCCGGGCAGGGCGACTTCACCGCTCGGGTTCACCACGGGCGCGGCGATCTGCAGCCCGCGGTCCGGGCCCTTGCCGAGCAGCGCGGCGAGCTGGTAGCGCACCGTCGTGATCTGGCCATCGAGATCGGACAGCGAAGCCTGGGTCGTCGCGATATTGCCGCGCGCCGTCTGGCGTTCGACGTTGGTGTCGAGGCCGGCCGACACGCGGCCGTCGGTGATCTTGCCGACCGTCTCGCGGTTGGTTATCTCGCGCTGCGCGATATCGCGCAGCGCATAGAGTTGCGCGAGCGAGTTGTAGGTGCGTGCGACCGACGACGCGAGCGTGATGCGTGCCTGCTGCATGTCGGCTTCGGCGGCTTTTTCCTGCGACACGGCGGTATGCAGGCGCTCGCGGTTCTTGCCCCACAGGTCGAGTTCCCACGACGCGCTCGCGAGCGCGTTGTTCTCGCTGTACCACTGGCCACCGTACGGGGGCGGGAACAGCGCGTTCGACGAATACAGCTCGCGCGTCCACGAATAGCTGGCTTCCGCCTTCGGCATCAGGTTCGAGCGCGACGATTCGATGTATGACGACGCCTTTGCGATGCGCGCCTGCGCCTGCGCGATCGACGGATTGCCCTGCAGGGCTTCGTCGATCAGCTTCGGCAGTTGCGGATCGCCGAACTGGCTGGCCCAGTCGAGCGCCGGCCACTGGCCGCCCTGGGCCGGCAGGCTCTGGGCGGATTCGAATTGCGACGCGGGGGCGATCTGCTTGTCGCTCTTGATGCCGATGTAGTTCGCGCAGCCCGCCAGTGCCAGTGCGGCGACCGCGGCGGCGACGGCGGCGCGGCACGACCCGGCGCGCACGGACAACGGGGAGGATTTCATCGCGCTGATCCCTGACTCGGAATGAATGATGGACACTGCAAGGATTTCCTTACATTAATCTGTCAAAAGTAATTGTTATGGCAACTATTACGTGATGCTGCCGCCGGCGGTCTCGCAGTAGTTGCTGAGAATGCGGCGCAGCATGCTCTTCAGAAACCCGACTTCCTCCGGCGTAAACCCGTCCAGCACCTGGTCGAGCACGCTGCGGAAAATCGGCGGCAGCCGTTCGGCGAGTGCACGGCCTTCGTCGGTCAGCTCGAGGCGCACGACACGCCGATCCTCGACGCTGCGGACGCGAGAAAGCAGGCCGCGTTTCTCGACCCGGTCGAGCAGGCGCGTGACCGCGCTCGCGTCGATCCCGTACTCGCGCGCGAGCTCGGCGGCCGTCGAGCATTTGCCGACCGCGATCATGAACAGCATGCTCGCCTGCGTGCCCGTGATGCCGAGCTCCTCCTGCGTGCGTTGCGTGACGAGGTTGGTCATCACGGACTTCACGCGCGACATCAGATAACCGACGCTGTCGTTCATCTGATACGAGGACAGCGGCGAGACGGGCGGTTGGGTAGAAGAATCCGACATAAAACCCTGAAGCTGCAATAGTTGACTAGGCAGCAGTATAGGCACAGTTGCTTGCCGCGGCAAATGTTAATCGAACGGCAAAGGGCGCGCTTTGTGTCCCATAAATCCACTATCCCAATAAGGTTTTTGGGGCTTGCCAATGGCGCGGGCTTCGGCCGACCGGCGGGTTCGAGGGGAGGGTGTGCGGTCGTCTGGTGTTGCGTCGCAACGTGCCGGTCAGCTCCCGACATCCGCACGTGCTATAATTTGTGGCTTTCCAAGCTGCAATGCGCGCGCCCGTGAAAAACGAGCGGGCGCTTTTGCGCGTTCAAACGATTTCCAGGTTTCTATGACCCGCGCCCTTCGCAATATCGCCATCATCGCCCACGTCGACCACGGCAAGACCACGCTCGTCGACCAACTGCTTCGCCAGTCCGGCACCTTCCGCGAGAACCAGCAGATTGCCGAGCGGGTGATGGACTCGAACGACATCGAAAAAGAGCGCGGGATCACGATTCTCGCGAAGAACTGCGCGGTCGAGTACGAAGGCACGCACATCAACATCGTCGACACGCCGGGGCACGCGGACTTCGGTGGCGAGGTGGAGCGCGTGCTGTCGATGGTCGACTCGGTGCTGCTGCTCGTCGACGCGGTCGAGGGCCCGATGCCGCAGACCCGCTTCGTCACGAAGAAGGCGCTCGCGCTCGGCCTGAAGCCGATCGTCATCGTCAACAAGATCGACCGTCCGGGTGCGCGGATCGACTGGGTCATCAACCAGACCTTCGACCTGTTCGACAAGCTCGGCGCAACCGAAGAGCAGCTCGATTTCCCGATCGTCTACGCATCGGGCCTGAACGGCTATGCGTCGCTCGACCCGGCCGCGCGCGAAGGCGACATGCGCCCGCTGTTCGAGGCAGTCCTCGAGCACGTGCCGGTCCGCCCGGCGGATCCGGACGCACCGCTGCAGCTGCAGATCACGTCGCTCGATTATTCGACGTACGTCGGCCGGATCGGCGTCGGCCGCATCACGCGCGGTCGCATCAAGCCGGGCCAGCCGGTCGCGATGCGCTTCGGCCCGGAAGGCGAAGTGCTGAACCGCAAGATCAACCAGGTGCTGTCGTTCACGGGTCTCGAGCGCGTGCAGGTCGAATCGGCCGAAGCGGGCGACATCGTGCTGATCAACGGTATTGAAGACGTCGGCATCGGCGCGACGATCTGCGCGGTGGATACGCCGGAAGCGCTGCCGATGATCACCGTCGACGAACCGACGCTGACGATGAACTTCCTCGTCAACTCGTCGCCGCTCGCCGGCCGCGAAGGCAAGTTCGTCACGAGCCGCCAGATCCGCGACCGCCTGATGAAGGAGCTGAACCACAACGTCGCGCTGCGCGTGAAGGACACCGGCGACGAAACGGTGTTCGAAGTGTCGGGTCGTGGTGAGCTGCACCTGACGATTCTCGTCGAGAACATGCGGCGTGAAGGCTACGAGCTGGCCGTGTCGCGTCCGCGCGTCGTGATGCAGGAAATCGACGGTGTGCGTCACGAGCCGTACGAACTGCTGACCGTCGACGTCGAGGACGAGCATCAGGGTGGCGTGATGGAAGAGCTCGGCCGCCGCAAGGGCGAGATGCTCGACATGGCGTCGGACGGCCGCGGTCGCACGCGTCTGGAGTACAAGATCTCGGCGCGTGGCCTGATCGGCTTCCAGAGCGAATTCCTGACGCTCACGCGCGGCACGGGCCTGATGAGCCACATCTTCGACTCGTACGCACCGGTCAAGGACGGCTCGGTGTTCGAGCGCCGCAACGGCGTGCTGATCTCGCAGGACGACGGTGCTGCCGTGGCCTACGCACTGTGGAAGCTGCAGGATCGCGGCCGCATGTTCGTGAAGCCGGGCGACGCGCTCTATGAGGGCATGATCATCGGCATCCACAGCCGCGACAACGACCTCGTCGTGAACCCGATCAAGGGCAAGCAGCTGACCAACGTGCGCGCGTCGGGTACCGACGAAGCGGTGCGCCTCGTGCCGCCGGTCCAGATGTCGCTGGAATACGCGGTCGAATTCATCGACGACGACGAGCTCGTCGAAGTGACGCCGCAATCGATCCGCCTGCGCAAGCGCTTCCTGAAGGAGCACGAGCGTCGCCGCGCGAGCCGCGAAGGCGCGGTCGACTAAGCGTTCCGGCCGTTCGCTGCGTCACGGAAAAGGCTGCCTGCGGGCAGCCTTTTTTGCATCTGCGCGAGGCGCAATCGGATTGTCTGCAAAACACTGTTCCCGCGGCTCGTGGCAATCCGGCAAAACCCCGTCGCGCGGTGCTTTCGGGCACATTTCGCCGTGAACTCCGGTATCGGTTCTGTGATATGCTGCGCGCACGCAAGTTTTAGGTCCTTCCAAGCAAGACTTGATTCGCAATCCGCTAAACGGTCAGGCCGTGTCGCGGAAGGTTGAGTAACCCGCTATTTCTCGAGAAGCTCGAAGAAAGGTGAGCGTAAAATGTCAGATGTAATGAAGCAGTTTCAGCTGAACTCCTATCTGTTCGGCGGCAATGCTTCGTACGTTGAAGAACTGTACGATGCATACCTCAACAATCCGGCATCGGTGCCGGAAAACTGGCGAGAGTATTTCGACGCGCTGCAGAATGTGCCTGCAACGGACGGTTCGAATGCCAATGACGTCGCCCATTTTCCGATCGTCGAATCGTTCGCCGAGCGCGCGAAGGCCAATGCCTTCATTCCGCGCGAAAGCACGACCAATCTGGCTGCGGCACGCAAGCAGGTGCACGTCCAGTCTCTCATCAGCGCGTATCGCTTCCTCGGCTCGCAATGGGCCAATCTGGATCCCCTGAAGCGTCGCGAACGTCCCGCCATTCCCGAGCTCGAACCCGCGTTCTACGATTTCTCCGAAGGCGACCTCGACCAGACGTACAGCGCAAGCAACCTGTACTTCGGTTTCGACCAGGCTTCGCTGCGTGACATCGTCAAGGGCCTGCGCGACACGTACTGCGGCACGATCGGCGCCGAGTACATGTACATCAGCGACCCGGAACAGAAGCGCTGGTGGCAGGAGCGCCTGGAGTCGACCCGCGCGACGCCGAACTTCTCGGCCGACGAGAAGAAGCACATCCTGAATCGCCTGACGGCCGCAGAAGGCCTCGAGCGTTACCTGCATACCAAGTACGTCGGCCAGAAGCGCTTCTCGCTCGAAGGCGGCGAAAGCTTCATCGCGGCGATGGACGAAGTCGTCCAGCACGCGGGCAAGCGCGGCGTGCAGGAAATCATCATCGGCATGGCCCACCGTGGCCGTCTGAACGTGCTGGTCAACACGCTGGGCAAGATGCCGGCCGACCTGTTCGCCGAATTCGAAGGCAAGCACGTCGACGACCTGCCGGCCGGTGACGTGAAGTACCACAAGGGCTTCTCGTCGGATGTGTCGACGGAAGGCGGCCCGGTCCACCTGTCGCTCGCGTTCAACCCGTCGCACCTCGAAATCGTGAACCCGGTGGTCGAAGGTTCCGCGAAGGCGCGGATGGACCGTCGCGGCGACGAAGACGGCCTGCAAGTGCTGCCGGTGCAGATCCACGGTGACGCGGCCTTCGCTGGCCAGGGCGTCGTGATGGAAACGCTGAACCTCGCACAGACGCGCGGCTACGGCACGCACGGCACGCTGCACATCGTCATCAACAACCAGATCGGCTTCACGACGTCCGACCCGCGCGATGCGCGCTCGACGCTGTACTGTACCGACGTCGTCAAGATGATCGAAGCGCCGGTGCTGCACGTGAACGGTGACGATCCGGAAGCTGTCGTGCTCGCGATCCAGATCGCGATCGACTACCGGATGCAGTTCCACAAGGATGTCGTGATCGACATCGTTTGCTTCCGCAAGCTGGGTCACAACGAGCAGGACACGCCGGCGGTCACGCAGCCGCTGATGTACAAGAAGATCGCGCAGCACCCGGGCACCCGTGCGCTGTACGCCGAGAAGCTCGTGCAGCAGGGCGTGATCACCGCGGAAGACGCCGACAACTACGTGAAGGCGTACCGCAAGGCGATGGACGACGGTCACCACACGGTCGACCCGGTCCTGTCGAACTACAAGAGCAAGTACGCGGTCGACTGGGTTCCGTTCCTGAACCGCAAGTGGACGGATGCAGCCGACACGGCCGTGCCGCTCGCAGAACTGAAGCGCCTCGGCGAACGCATCACGACGGTCCCGGAAAACTTCAAGGTCCACCCGCTCGTCGAGCGCGTGATCAACGACCGCCGCAACATGGCGCGTGGCGACCAGCCGCTCGACTGGGGCATGGGCGAACACCTCGCGTTCGCGTCGCTCGTCGCATCGGGTTACTCGGTGCGGCTGACCGGCCAGGACTCGGGCCGCGGCACGTTCACGCACCGTCACGCGGTGCTGCACGACCAGAACCGCGAGCGCTGGAACGACGGCACGTACGTGCCGCTGCAGAACATCGCCGAAGGCCAGGCGAAGTTCACGGTGATCGACTCGGTGCTGTCGGAAGAAGCGGTGCTGGGCTTCGAATACGGTTACTCGACCGCCGAGCCGAACACGCTCGTGCTGTGGGAAGCGCAGTTCGGCGACTTCGTCAACGGCGCGCAGGTCGTGATCGACCAGTTCATCTCGTCGGGCGAAGTGAAGTGGGGCCGCGTGTCGGGTCTGACGATGCTGCTGCCGCACGGCTACGAAGGCCAGGGTCCGGAGCACTCGTCGACGCGTATCGAGCGTTTCCTGCAACTGTGCGCGGATCACAACATGCAGGTCGTTCAACCGACGACGCCGGCGCAGATCTTCCACCTGCTGCGTCGCCAGATGATCCGCCTGTTCCGCAAGCCGCTGATCGTCGCAACGCCGAAGTCGCTGCTGCGTCACAAGGAAGCGGTGTCGGACCTGTCGGAACTCGCGAAGGGTTCGTTCCAGCCGGTGCTGGGCGAAACCGACGGCGGCATCGACGCGAAGAAGGTCAAGCGCGTGCTGGCATGCTCGGGCCGCGTGTATTACGACCTCGTCGCCCATCGCCGCGAAGCGAAGGCGAACGACGTCGCGATCATCCGTATCGAGCAGTTGTATCCGTTCGCGCACAAGCAGTTCGAAGCCGAAATGAAGAAGTACGAGAACGCGACTGAAGTGGTCTGGGTGCAGGACGAGCCGCAGAACCAGGGCCCCTGGTTCTACGTCGAGCACCATCTGAAGGAAGGCATGAAGGAAGGGCAGAAGCTGGCATACAGCGGCCGTCCGGCTTCGGCCTCGCCGGCGGTTGGCTACTACGCGAAGCACTACGAGCAGCAGAAGGCCCTCATCGAAGGTGCTTTCGGCCGCCTGAAGAGCGCATCGATCGCGAAATAACCGACGGAAGCGAAACGGGAAGGCGCCATGCGCTTTCCCGTCTCTTTTGGCCCGCCGGGCGCGTTGCGCGCCGCACCGGCCGAAGGAATCGCACGAACCTCGTCACACCCCAGATTAAGCATCCAGGAAAATCACATGGCTATCGTAGAAGTCAAAGTCCCCCAGCTTTCGGAGTCGGTTTCGGAAGCCACCATGCTGCAGTGGAAGAAGAAGCCGGGCGAAGCAGTTGCTCAAGACGAAATCCTGATCGAACTCGAGACCGACAAGGTCGTGCTCGAAGTGCCGGCACCGGCCGCGGGCGTGCTCGCGCAAGTGCTGCAGAACGACGGTGACACCGTCGTTGCCGATCAGCTGATCGCAACGATCGACACCGAAGCGAAGGCAGGTGCAGCCGAAGCCGCGGCAGGCGCCGCCGAAGTCAAGCCGGCAGCAGCGCCTGCTGCAGCTGCACCGGCAGCACAGCCGGTCGCTGCAGCCGCATCGTCGACCACCGCATCGCCGGCCGCATCGAAGCTGCTGGCCGAGAAGGGCCTGTCGGCAGGCGACGTCGCGGGTTCGGGCCGCGACGGCCGCGTCACGAAGGGCGACGCGCTGGCAGCAGGCAGCGCACCGAAGGCCGCTCCGGCTGCCGCACCGGCGAAGACCGCCGCTGCGAAGCCGTCGCTGCCGGAAGTGAAGGTGCCGGCATCGGCCGCGACCTGGCTGAACGACCGTCCGGAACAGCGCGTGCCGATGTCGCGCCTGCGCGCGCGTATCGCCGAGCGTCTGCTCGAGTCGCAGCAGACCAACGCGATCCTGACCACGTTCAACGAAGTGAACATGGCCCCGGTCATGGAGCTGCGCAACAAGTACAAGGACAAGTTCGAGAAGGAACATGGCGTGAAGCTCGGCTTCATGTCGTTCTTCGTGAAGGCGGCCGTCCACGCGCTGAAGAAGTTTCCGCTCGTGAACGCGTCGATCGACGGTAACGACATCGTCTACCACGGCTACTTCGACATCGGTATCGCTGTCGGCTCGCCGCGCGGCCTCGTCGTGCCGATCCTGCGCAACGCGGATCAACTGAGCCTCGCCGAGATCGAAAAG
Organism: Burkholderia sp. AU27893; assembly: GCF_002223205.1. NCBI lineage: Bacteria > Pseudomonadati > Pseudomonadota > Betaproteobacteria > Burkholderiales > Burkholderiaceae > Burkholderia > Burkholderia sp. AU27893. The sequence goes on from NZ_NKFD01000001.1 coordinate 1,871,504, forward strand.
AAGATCGCCGAGTTCGGCCAGAAGGCGAAGGACGGCAAGCTGTCGATCGAGGAAATGACGGGCGGTACGTTCTCGATCTCGAACGGCGGCGTGTTCGGCTCGATGCTGTCGACCCCGATCATCAACCCGCCGCAATCGGCAATCCTCGGCGTGCACGCGACGAAGGAGCGTCCGGTCGTCGAAAACGGCCAGATCGTGATCCGTCCGATCAACTACCTCGCGCTGTCGTACGACCACCGCATCATCGACGGCCGCGAAGCCGTGCTGTCGCTCGTCGCGATGAAGGATGCGCTGGAAGATCCGGCACGCCTGCTGCTCGACCTGTAAGCCGAGTTTCACCGCATTGACCCGCACCGCACGGGCGCGCGACACGCGCGGCCCGTGCGGCTGCACAAGAAGAAAGGATTGTCATGTCCAAGGAATTTGACGTCGTCGTGATCGGCGCCGGCCCCGGCGGCTACATCGCCGCGATCCGCGCCGCGCAGCTCGGCAAGACCGTTGCCTGTATCGAGAAGTGGAAGAACCCGGCCGGCGCGCTGAAGCTCGGCGGTACGTGCCTGAACGTCGGCTGCATCCCGTCGAAGGCGCTGCTCGCATCGTCGGAAGAGTTCGAGAACACGTCGCACCACCTGGCCGACCACGGCATCACGGTCGACGGCGTGAAGATCGACGTCGCGAAGATGCTCGGCCGCAAGGACGCGATCGTCGAGAAGATGACGAGCGGGATCGAGTTCCTGTTCAAGAAGAACAAGATCACCTGGCTGAAGGGCCATGGCAAGTTCACCGGCAAGACCGACGCCGGCGTGCAGATCGAAGTGAGCGGCGAAGGTGAAACCGAAGTCGTCACCGCAAAGAACGTGATCATCGCGACGGGCTCGAAGGCGCGTCACCTGCCGGGCATCCCGGTCGACAACAAGATCGTGTCGGACAACGAAGGTGCGCTGACGTTCGACTCGGTGCCGAAGAAGCTCGCCGTGATCGGCGCAGGCGTGATCGGCCTCGAGCTCGGCTCGGTGTGGCGTCGCCTCGGTGCCGAAGTGACGGTGCTCGAAGCGCTGCCGGCCTTCCTCGGCGCAGCCGACGAAGCGCTCGCGAAGGAAGCGGCCAAGCTGTTCAAGAAGCAGGGCCTCGACATCAACCTCGGCGTGAAGATCGGCGAAGTGAAGACGACCGCGAATGGCGTGTCGATCGCCTACACGGACAAGGACGGCAACGCGCAGACGCTCGACGCCGACCGCCTGATCGTGTCGGTCGGCCGCGTGCCGAACACCGACAACCTCGGCCTCGAGGCAATCGGCCTGAAGGCGAACGAGCGCGGCTTCATCGACGTGGACGACCACTGCCGCACGGCGGTGCCGAACGTGTACGCGATCGGCGACGTGGTGCGTGGCCCGATGCTCGCGCACAAGGCGGAAGACGAAGGCGTGCTGGTCGCGGAAGTGATCGACGGCCAGAAGCCGCACATCGACTACAACTGCATTCCGTGGGTGATCTACACGTACCCGGAAATCGCATGGGTCGGCAAGACGGAGCAGCAGCTGAAGGCGGAAGGCCGCGAGATCAAGTCGGGCAAGTTCCCGTTCTCGATCAACGGCCGCGCGCTCGGCATGAACGCGCCGGACGGCTTCGTGAAGATGATCGCGGACGCGAAGACCGACGAACTGCTCGGCGTGCACGTGATCGCGGCGAACGCGTCGGACCTGATCGCGGAAGCCGTGGTGGCGATGGAATTCAAGGCGGCGTCGGAAGACATCGCCCGTATCTGCCATCCGCACCCGTCGATGTCGGAAGTGATGCGCGAAGCGGCGCTCGCCGTCGACAAGCGCTCGCTGAACAGCTGAGCGCGGTATAGCGCCGGCCGGCCATCGGCCGGCGCAGCCGTCTCATGACGAGGGCGGGCGGGGTTTTCCCGTCCGCCTTCGTTTTTTCCGGTTTGCCCGATGAACGTCACCGAATACTACACGCGCGAACTGACCACGCGCGGCTATCAGTCCGATCCCGCACAGCGCGCGGCCGTCGATCGCCTGCAGCAATGTTTCGACGAATGGGTCGAGTACAAGGCGCGCCGCTCGAACGCATTCAAGAAGCTCATCAATCATCCCGACCTCCCGCGCGGCGTGTACATGTGGGGCGGCGTCGGTCGCGGCAAGAGCTTCCTGATGGACAGCTTCTACGCGGTCGTGCCTGTGCAGCGCAAGACGCGGCTGCATTTCCATGAGTTCATGCGCGAAGTGCACCGCGAGCTCGAGGAGCTGAAAGGGCAGGCCGATCCGCTCGACGAACTCGCGCGGCGCATCGCGAAGCGCTACCGGTTGATCTGCTTCGACGAGTTCCACGTGTCGGACATTGCCGATGCGATGATCCTGTACCGTCTCCTCGACCGCCTGTTCAACAACGGCGTGCAGTTCGTGATGACGTCCAACTACGATCCCGACGACCTGTATCCGGACGGCCTGCATCGCGACCGCATGCTGCCGGCAATCGCGCTGATCAAGTCCAAGCTCGACGTACTCAATGTCGACGCGGGCGTCGATTATCGCCAGCGCACGCTCGCGCAGGTGAAGATGTATCACACGCCGCTCGGCGCGGATGCCGATCGCGAATTGCGGCATGCGTTCCAGAAGCTCGCGGCCGTTCCCGACGAAAGCCCGCTCCTGCATATCGAGAAGCGCGAACTGAAGGCACTGCGCAAGGCGGACGGCGTCGTATGGTTCGACTTCGCGACGCTGTGCGGCGGCCCGCGCTCGCAGAACGACTATCTCGAGCTGGCGAGCCGCTTCCACGCGATCGTGCTGTCCGAAGTACCGCAGATGTCGCCGCGCATGGCGTCCGAGGCGCGGCGCTTCACGTGGCTCATCGACGTGCTGTACGACCACAAGGTCAAGCTGCTGATGTCCGCGGCGGTGCCGGCGGAGCAGTTGTATATCGAAGGCCCGATGGCCAACGAGTTTGCGCGTACGGTCTCGCGAATCGTCGAGATGCAGTCGAAGGAATACATCGAAACGCCGCGCCGCATCGTCGATACGTCGCTGACCTGAGTGCGATTTCCGGCAATTGACGGGATTCAATCGTCAATTCCGGTCAAATTAAAGCAATCTCGGGGTAATTTCGGATTTGTCTTATATTCATTGTTGAGGTGAGCCGATATCGTTGTGTCATGGTTACTAAGGCTGGAGATGTCCATGACACCGTATCGCGATCTGACCGATCAAGAGTGGCGCTGCGTTGCGTCGCTTCTGCCCGAAATGCAGCCGCGCACCGAGTTGCGCGGCCGCCCGTTGGCCAATACGCGTGCCGTCCTGAACGGCGTGCTCTGGGTGATCTACAGCGGCGCAACGTGGTCGGCCATGCCGCGTCGTTACCCTTCGTACCAGACTTGCCATCGTCGCTTCAAGGTCTGGCACGAGACGGGCACGTTGATGAGTGTCATGCGTGAACTCTATGGCGACGCAGGCGTGAATTTGTGCAACGAGTTGTCCACGCGGATGCGCAAGCACACGCAATCGAAGGCGGCGGAAGCACGCAGCAATGCGGCGCCCGCATATCGCGCACCTGGCAGCTATGCGTCGGACACGCTGAAGCATGCAGCGTGATGTTCATCAGTTCCCGCCACGCATGCACCAAAACAAAATCGGCCTGACGACTTCGTCGCAGGCCGATTTTTTCATTGAGCCGCGCGTTTAAGCGCGAGCCGCATTATTGCTGGCGAACCCAGGTCTGCGAACGACCGAGCAGCGACACGCCGATGTAACCGCGCACGACGAGTTTCTGGCCGCCGTCTTCAAGCGTCATCTTGCACTTGTAGACCTTGCCGTTCTCCGGGTCGAGAATGTTGCCGCCGTCCCAGTGGTCGCCATCCTTCTTCATGGCCTTGATGATCGTCATGCCCTTGATGAGCTGATCCTTGCGCTCGTCCGTGCAGGCGGTGCAGCGGCGATCAGGCGTATCGTTCGCGCCGAGGCCCTTCACGACCTTGCCGGTCAGCGCACCGTCACCGTCCTCGGCGATCTGCACGAGTGCCTTGGGCTGATGCGTGTTGTCGTCGATCGTTTGCCACATGCCGATGGGGCTGTCTGCTTGTGCGAACGTGGGCGCGGCGCAAGCGAGCAGTACGCCGGCGACGGCGATGGCACGAAACGGGTGGGTCAGTTGAATCATTGTCGTCCTCCTTGTTTTGCATGTCGTGTTCGATTTGCCCGCACGACCGTCTGCATGGGGCGGGCATGTTGCGAGCTTCGCCAGAATACGTGAAACCGCGTGTCACGTTTGATAGAGGGGACTCTAATCGAAACAGCCCGCTGGCGCGGGCTGTTGGGTGCCCGATCAGTTGAGCTGATACGAGAATGCGGCGTTGATGCGCGGGCTGCGTGACGCACTTTCGACGGGAGCGTCACCCACCGGCTTCGCAACGTTCAGGTCGAGGCTGTAGAAGCGGCTGTCGGTGAAACGCACGCCGATACCGACCGACGACATGCGGTTCGGCGACGGTGTGCCCGCGTGCAGGTACACGCGCGCCATGTCGTAGGCGATGTACGGCGTTACGGATTTCATGTACGTCCAGCCCGGCGTGAAGCCGCGGTTGACCTCCAGCGAAATCCCCCATCCCGAGTCACCCGACGCTTCGCCCGGCTGATAGCCGAGCGCGTAACGCGTCGAGCCGAACGAGATCTGCTCGGATGTCGGCAGCGAGTCGGGGCTGTATTGTCCGGTCAGCGAAACCGACGTGCCGATCCGGAACGGCCACTCGTTGGTTTGCGTGAAGGTCGCGCCGGTACGGACGAAGGTCAGTGATGTCGGGTCGGCGTATGTGATCGTCGAGCCGTTGGCCTGGGCGACCTGCGATTTCGACGCGCCGAGGATGTCGAACGCCTTGGCTACGTTGACGCTCAACTTTCGCACTTGCTTCGGTTGGACGTTGGTGTAGTCAAGTTGCAGTTGCAGCACGCGGACCTGCGACCGATTGTTGAGCGTCGCGCCATTGATCTGATTCTGGTAGTTGTCCTCGTTGTGCGCCGCGTAGCCCGACACCGTGCCGAGCAGGCTGCGCTGGTTGTTCAACAGTATCGGATAGGATGCCGAAAGACCCAGCTTCTCGTTCTTGACCGTGCGCTGCACGTACGATGGCAGCCCCGGGTTGTCGGTCGGCTTGCCGCGATAGGTGCTCGCGTCGAGGCGCGTGATCAGGCCGCTGCTGCCCACGGGTACCGCACCGCTGAATGCGAAATAGGTTTGCTTGTCGCGCCCCGGCGGCGCCAGCGCGGAAATGCTCAGTTGCTCGCCGAACGACGTGAGGCCGTTTTCGGTCGCGGTGATGAGACCCTGGACGCCCGGATGGTTGAAGTCGATACCGGTGCTGACGTTGAACGGCTTGCGGTCGACCGCAAGTTCGAGCGTCGTGGCACCGTCGGTGGTTTGCGGCGGCGGTACGTTCGCCTTGACCGTGAGGCCGGGCAACAGGCCGAAGGTGTTCACGTAGCGTTCGAACGTCGCGCGGCGCAGCGGGCGATCGGCAGTGATATGCGCGGCGATCGCACGAATCTTCGATTCCATCGCACCGGGCTTGCCGGTGACCTTGACGTCCGACACATAGCCTTCGACAACCGTGATGCGCACGACGCCGTTCTCGAACGTCTGCGCCGGGACGAACGCGAACGACAGCGCGAAGCCGCGATCCTGGTACAGCTTCGTCACGCCGTTGGCGGTTTCGATCAGGTCGCCGATCGTGATGTCCTTGCCGACGAGCGGGGTGAAGCGACGCGAGATCTCGTCGAACGGAACGGATTTCACGCCTTCGACCTGGAATGTGGTCGGTGTCAGGTGACGCGACAGCAACTCCTGCAATTGCGGTGCTTGCGGTGCGACCTGCACGGTCACGTTCGGGCCGGTTTTCGGCGCGTTGATCTGGGGCAGGGAGTCGAGCGGGTTACCGCCGACGCGCGTTTGTGCATGTGCCGTGCCTGCTGCCGCGATGGCGAGCAGCATCATCCATCTGTCGAGTCTGGATTTCATTGTTCTTCCTCGTTGGCCTTGCTCTTCGTCTTCTTTGTAATGCCGGCGCGCGACACCAGGGTGCCGCGCGCCGCGTGCCGCAATGCCGGTTGTGTTTGTACGGCCGCGCCATTCGCTCCGGCTGCGAAGGTGCGACCGTCCTCCTTACTTGCCAACGCTACCCAGCGTACCCAGCAACCCCGTTACCGGTGCCAGCAGCCCCGTCGAGCTGCCGCCCGACGTTGCCGTACCCGTGACGCCGCCAACCAGCGACGTGACCGGTGCGAGCGGGCTCGATCCCCCGGATCCTGCTGCGCCGCCGACTGCTCCGGTGACAGTATTCAGCAAACCGGTGACAGGCGCGAGAGGGTTTGCACTGCCTGCGCCACCCGTCGCGCCACCGAGCGTGCCCGTGACCGTCGACACGAGATTCGTGACGGGGGCGAGCGGGCCACCGCTGCCGCCCGCCGCACCGCTCAGTGCGCCGGTGACGGTCGAGACGAGGCCGGTGACGGGCGCGAGCGGGCTGCTGCCCGAGCCGCCGGTCACGCCGCCGAGTGCGCCCGTGAGCGAGCCGAGCGGCGTCGAGCCGAGACCCGACAGCAGGCCGCCGAGCGGATTCGTCGAGCCGGAACCCGACGACGTGCCGTTCTGTACGGTCGCCGTCGAGCCGCCGACGAGGCTCGTGATCAGGCCGGGGATCGGTGCCGCGCCGTTCGGGCCGTTCGGGTTGACGAGGCCGCCCGCGTTGGTGACGGTGTTGCCGACCGCCGTGACGAGCTGACCGACGTCGCCGACGAGCGGCTGGCTCGACGTGCCACCCACCTGCTTGCCCGCTGAGCTGATCGCGCCGCCGACCTGGCCAAGCAGGCCCGAGACGGGTTGGCCGAGGCCGGTCGTCGTGCCGACCTGTTGCGTGACCTGGCCGGCGGTGATCACGAGCGGCGTGATTGCCGAGCTGAGCGGTTGCGTGACCTGCTGCACGGCGCCCGACGACAGCGTCGAGCCGAGCGTCGTTCCGGCGGCCGTCAAGCCGTTGGCCACCGTGTCGAGGACGGTGCCGACCGGCGTCGTGACGGGCGCGAGCGGTGCGAGCTGGCCGGTGCCGAGTGCCTTGACCGTCGAGCTCAGGCCGGACACCGTGTTGCTCGTCGCGCCGACCACGTTGCCGAGGCCCGCGACGGTCGTGCCGACCGGATCCTTCGCCGTGCCGATCTGCCCCAGCCCGTTGCTCACCGCGTCGGCGGCGGCGCCGACGATCGTGCCGGTGCTCGAGAGCGTGCTGCCGACACCCTTCGTCACGCCGTCGCCGAGGCCCGGCACGCTGATGTTGCCGACCGTGCTGCCGAGGTCGGTGGCCGTCTGGCCGACCGTGCTGACTACGCCCTTGGTGCCGGTGGACGTACCGCTGGTGCCGCTCGTGCTTGGCGTACCGCTCGTGCTCGGGTTGTTATTGTTGTTGCTGCTGGTCGGCGGCGAGCTGACGCCACCGCCGCCGCAGGCGGCCAGCAGGCAGGCGGCGGCGAAGGCCGTGAGGGGCGCGCGCCATTGGCGCAGGGCGGCTGTCGTGAGAGAACGTTGCTGGGACATGATGGACTCCTCGCTGTCTTGTCGATTGATGGATGTTGGTTTACTTGCCGTGCGTGCCGCCGAGCAGGCCGCCGATCAGCGACGTGACGGGCGCGAGCGGATTCGACGACGAACCCGAGTTCGTGACGGCGCCCGTACCGCCGGTCAATGCCGGTGCGCCGACCGTGCTGGTCACCGTGGACACGACGTTCGTCACCGGAGCGAGCGGGCTGCTGCCGCCTGCACCGCCCGTCGCGCCGCCGAGTGCGCCCGTGACCGCGCCGAGGAGACCCGTGACCGGGGCGAGCGGGCCACCGCTCGTGCCGCCCGTTGCGCCGCCGAGCGCGCCCGTGACCGTCGAGACGAGGCCGGTAACCGGCGCGAGCGGGCCGCCGCTGCCGCCTGCTGCGCCGCCGAGCGCACCCGTGACCGTCGAGACGAGGCCGGTAACCGGGGCGAGCGGGCCGCCGCTGCCGCCTGCTGCGCCGCCGAGCGCACCCGTGACCGTCGAGACGAGGCCGGTAACCGGGGCGAGCGGGCCGCTGCCGCCGCCTGCTGCACCGCCGAGTGCGCCCGTGACCGTCGAGACGAGGCCGGTGACCGGAGCGAGCGGGCCGCTGCCGCCGCCTGCTGCGCCGCCGAGCGCACCCGTGACCGTCGAGACGAGGCCGGTGACCGGGGCGAGCGGGCTGCTGGCGCCGCCCGTTGCGCCGCCGAGCGTACCCGTGACCGTCGTGAGGAGACCCGTGAGCGGTGCGAGCGGGTTGGTCACGCCGCCGGTGCCGCCTGTGAGCAGGCCGCCGACGGCCTTCACGGTGTTGCCCGTCGACGAGACCGTGTTGCCAAGGCCGGTCGTGACAGGGTTGCCGCCTGCCGACGCGAGCAGGGCGCCGGCCTGGTTCAGGCCGTTGCCGACGGTGCCGAGCAGCGTGTTGACGGGCGCGCCGAGGCCGGTCGCGGTGCCGATCGTCTGGGTCGTCTGGCCGACCATCGTCGTGATCGGCGTGATGGCCGAGCTGACCGTCTGCGTGACTTGCTGGATCGGGCCGGTCGACAGTGCGTTGGTGAGCGTGGTGCCGCCGTTCGATACGGCGCCGCCGAGCGTCGACACGAGTCCGCCGACGGCGCCCGTGACCGGTGCGAGCGGCGTCAGCGGACCACTGCCGAGGCTCGAGACCAGGTTGCCCGTCTGCGTGACCGCGCCGCCGAGCTGGTTGACCACCCCGCCCGTGCTGGCGAGCGTGGTGCCGAGCGGATCCTTCGTCGCGCCAAGCTGGCCGAGACCGTTGCCAAGGCCGTTGCCGAGTGCGGTCACGGCGCCGCCAACGCTCTGCACGATGCCGCCCGCGGCTTGCGTGGTGGCCGGGTTGACGCCCGGCAGCGACTGGTTGGCGATGACGGAGCCGAGGCCCGAGACGGTCCCACCGGCGCTCGTGATGATGTTGCTGCTGCTTGCGAGGACAGTTCCCACTGGGTTCGACGATACCCCCGAGGTGCCGCTCGTGCCCGACGTACCGCTGGTGCCGCTGGTGCCGGAGGTACCGCTCGTGCCCGAGGTGCCGCTGGTGCCGGATGTACCGCTCGTACCGGACGTACCGCTGGTGCCCGAGGTACCGCTGGTGCCGCTGGTACCGCTCGTGCCCGAAGTACCGCTCGTGCCGGAGGTGGAGATCGTATCGCCGCCGCCCGAGCTCGAACCGCCGCCGAGCCCCTGGCTGATGGAGCCGGAACCGCCGCACGCGGAGAGGGAAAGCATGGCTGCAACGGTGGCCGCGATCAGAGTCGTCCGGAACACGCCATGAGGGATAACCTTAATGTCCATTTTGTCCTCGCATTAAAAATGTGTTGTGAACTTCGTTGTGTTGAGTGGTGCGCGCACTACTCTGCAACTGTCGTGCCATTTCGATGCTCGACGGTTCGACAACAGGTTTTAAACGAGGCAATTCCTTGTCGGAAAAGGAAGTTATGGAAATTGAAAGATTGTTGAATCTGTTTAAGGGCAGGCAAATGAGAACGGTTTCGCGCGTTTCGTAACGTAACGTCACAACATTGGCGTTACGCGTGCGGCGTAACGTGGGGGCCGCGCAGGCTTGGTGGACGAGGCAATTGTTTTACTGGTGGATTAGGTGTGCACATCTAACCTATCGTAAATCCTATGTGTAAGTCGTACCGAAACGCCGTACAAATACATGGTGCTCCTGGTCATTTTTTCGATCCGTGTTGTTAAAAGAGGTTGGAATTTAAATGGGATCGGATATAGAATCGGCAGCAGATGTAAGCAAATGTACGGTTCGGTACACAACGTTCGAGGAGGTGACTATCGCGAATGTTAACTTGCATCAAATGTTGAGCCATGCCCCTCGGGGCGACCTATAAAGAAAGCGCACCCGGTTGTCGTTACAGCAGATGTGGCGAACAGCGTGGGGCAACCGGCCAGATATGCGGGGACGTATACGTATAAAAGGCCAAAGAACGTAAATACAGGCACGAGGAATAAAATGAAAGCAATCATCAAGCGTTTCCTTCGGGAAAATGACGGGGTTACCGCGATCGAGTATGGGCTGATTGCGGGTCTTATCGCTGTCGCGATCTTGGCTGGTGCCTCAACGATCGGCACTAATCTCGGCAATATGTTCACGAATCTCGGGACGTGTCTCACCACCCCGGGCGGCGCGAACTGCTCGGCTGCCAAGATCTTTACGTAATACACCTGACGTTAGTTGGTACGACCTCGAAACATTGAGTCGTCTTGATGTTGCGGCGAGCGGATTGCCTTTGGCAGTCCGCTCTCTGCGACATTTGCGGCAGGTTGTGTTGCGATGACACATTTCATATTCAGCGGGATGTTCCTGGTCTGGGCTGCGTTCGTCGCGACCAGCGACATCCGTTTTCGGCGTGTTTCGAATTCGCTCGTCCTGGCCGGGTTGGTCAGTGGCCTAGGCGGAGCGTATTTCAACGCCGGTCCGTTTGGCATTCTCCCGGCGCAGGCGATGATCGGCCTGCTGGTCGGGCTGGCCGCCTTTTTCCCGCTCTTTTTGCTGCGCGTCATGGGCGCGGCGGACGTCAAGATCTTTGCCGTGATCGGCGTGTGGTGCGGCGCATATGCGCTGCTGTGGATCTGGATTGCCGCCAGTCTTGCCGCCGGTATTCATGCATTGGCCGTGATGCTGCTGTCGCGCACGTCGATCGGCGCGTTGCGGCAACCGGGCCAGCCGGCGATGGCGCTCGGCAAATACCGGGCAACACCCTATGCGGCATGCCTCGCGGCACCGGCTGCCGCATGGGTTGTCTTTCTTGTCGCCACGGGGAGCTTGCGATGAAACGACAGATGCAGCGGCATGGACGCCGCCGGCAGCGTGGCGCGACGGCCGTCGAGTTTGCGATCGTGTTTCCGTTATTGTTCGTGATTTTCTACGGCATCGTCACTTTCGGGATGATATTCACGATTCAGCAGAGCCTGACGTTTGCCGCCAGCGAAGGTGCACGGGCCGGGCTGGCTTACGCCCCCAGCCTCGCTGCGCGTATTACGAACGCAACAACGACCGCGCAGAGCGTCGTCGCCTGGCTGAATGTCGGTACGCCGCAAGTTGCGGCGCCGCAGTGCAGTTACGACACGTCGGTTCCACCGTCGCTGTACTGCCTGTCCGTCACGGTGAACTACACCCCCAAAGACTGGATTACGACCATGCCATTTCTGGGAAGCATACTGAGTCAACCGTTGACGAGTACGGCGGTCGTGCAGATTCCGCAGTCGATCCTTTGAAGTGCGTATCGTGACGCGACCAGCAAGCTGGCGCGCGAATCGGGCAGAAACCTATCGGACTTTCAATCCGGCATCTACACGACAACATGGCCAACAATTTGACGAAGATCATCGCGGGACTGCTGATTGCAATCGCCGTATTGCTCGGAATTTATGCGTGGATGCTCGGACGCAGCACGCAGAATGCCGTGCCAGTCCAGCAAACCGTTGCGGCAAACCCGGTTCCGGTCGTGATTGCGACGCGCGTGTTGCCGGCCGGCCAGCCGATCACGGCCGACGCACTGAAGGTCCGGCAGACCGCGCCGGTGCCGACTGGCGCATTTGCCGATCCGTCCGTGCTCGTTGGCCGGGTGCCGGCAGCGGATATTCCGGCTTCGTCGCCGGTTGTCGCGGGGGCGCTGGTGTCGGGGCTTGCCGAGGATGTCCAGCCGGGCGAGCGTGCGGTCGCTGTCCGAGTCGACGAAACCAATGCGGTCGGCAACCGGTTGCGGCCCGGCAACTACGTCGACATATTTCTCAATCTGAAGCGCGAAGGCGGGGGCACGATGCTTGACGGCGAAATTTCGCAGACTCAGGCGCGGCTGTTGTTGTCGAAGGTACGTGTGTTGTCGTTTGGCGACGCGACACCCGATCGAGACAGCGGCAACACCACCAATGGCAACAACGGTCAACCGTCCAGTGTCCGCATCGCGGTGCTTGCGGTGCCGACCGCGCAAGTCGATGCACTGACGCTTGGCGAGTCGAGTGGCCGCCTGACTTTCGCGTTGCGTAACCCGCGCGATGACGAGCTTGCAATCCAGACGGTCGCGGTGCGGACGGACAACAAGCTGTCGCCGTCGGCGCTCGCCGCCGCGGGCGTCTCGCTGCAACAACTGTCCGGCACACCGAGAACCCCGGTGGCCAACCCGAACGTGCCGCCACTGCCATCGCATCTGCCGCCGGTGGTGCGGGCGGGCGGCGGGGGCGGCGGCATCGAAGTGATCCGCGGCGGCCGGTCGGAAACGGTTGCCTATTGAACGACATCGAAGGCTATCGATTTCAGCGACGACAAATAAAGGGCCGCGTGACGGTCTACCAAACAATGAAAAACACACTGATTGCATTCGCGATTGCTATCTGCACCATGACTTTCGCATCGTTTGCGAGCGCGAGCGGCACGATCGAACTGGCGGTTGGCGCGCAGCGGCAGCTTTCGGCGGGCCGCGCGCTGCAGCGTGTTGCGGTCGGCGATCCGGCCATCGCCGACGTCCTGATCATGAAGGGCAGCCGCTCGGGTTCCGTGTTGCTGACGGCGAAGGCGCCTGGCGCGACAAATGTGATGCTGTGGGAGCGCGGTCACGAGGAACCGACGGTCTGGAACGTCGAAGTCGTCGACGCAGCTGCGCAAGCGGTGCTCGACGGCTCCACGCCGCGCGTGAATGCATACGGTGGCACCGCGGTGCTGCAGGGCTCGTCGACGTCGCTCGATGCGCATGCTCGTGCGGCGGCAGTCGGCAAAAACATGAGCGGGAAGGGCGCCGTGATCGATCGCTCGACGGTCGCGGGCAAGAGCGTCGTGCAGGTCGATGTGCGGGTCGTCGAATTCAGCCGATCGGTGCTCAAGCAGGTCGGGTTCAATTTCTTCAAACAGAGCAACGGCTTTTCGTTCGGCTCGTTTTCGCCCGGCGGCGTGCAATCGTATAGCGGTGGGTCACCCGGCACCGCGGGGTACGTTCCGACGCTCGGCTCGCCTGTCTCGTCCGCGTTCAATCTGGTCGTGAATGCCGCGGGCCGTGGGATCTTCGCCGACCTATCGCTGCTCGAGGCGAACAATCTCGCCCGTGTGCTTGCGGAGCCGACGCTCGTTGCGTTGTCGGGCCAGAGCGCGAGCTTCCTCGCTGGCGGTGAGATTCCGGTGCCGTCGCCGCAAGGGCTCGGCTCGACCGCGATCCAGTGGAAGCAGTACGGTGTCGGACTGTCGTTGACGCCCACGGTGCTGAGCCCGCAGCGGATCGCGTTGAAGGTTGCGCCCGAATCGAGCCAGCTCGATTACGTGAACAGCGTGACGATCAGCGGTGTTGCGGTGCCGGGGATCACGACGCGCCGAGCCGACACGACGGTCGAGCTCGGCGACGGCGAGAGCTTCGTGATCGGTGGCCTGATCGATCGCCAGACGATGTCCAACGTCAACAAGGTGCCGCTGCTCGGCGATTTGCCGATCATCGGGACGTTCTTCAAGAATCTGAACTATCAGCAGAACGACAAGGAATTGCTGTTCATCGTGACGCCGCATCTCGTCGCACCGATCGCGAAGGGCGCGGTATTGCCCGCGACGCCTGGCGAACTGTCGGAGCAGCGTGACGGGCCGGTCTGGAAATCGTATCTGGGCGGAGCGGCATCACCAGATGCAGCTCCGGGTTTCTCGAAATGAGTGCGATGCATCGCGGATTGCGACGCCTCGCCACGCCTTGTGTAATCGGGGGTGTTCAGCATGAACGCGCGAATCCAATCATTGTGTGAACCCGCCGTGACCGACTATTTCGTTTGCGCATCGCTACAGGAGGCGCATGTCCGCTGGCTGGCCGATACGCTCGTATCGGCCGGTGCGGTCGAGGCTGCGTCCCTTGAGCCGGGCGTGCTCGCGCAGCGCATTACGGGTCTCAACCCTGCGCTCGTATTCATTGATTTTTCCGGTGGTAGCCCGGCGGCGAGCGTGGCGGCTGCAGCGGTACGCGCATCCCATCCGGGCCTGCCGATTGTCGCGCTCGGCTCACTTGCCCAGCCGGAAAGCACGCTTGCCGCATTGCGTGCCGGCGTGCGCGATTTCATCGACGTATCGGCGCCGGCAGAGGAGGCATTGCGGACGACACGCGGACTGCTTGCGAACGTCGGCGAGCCGGCGAGCCGCCATGGCAAGGTCGTCGCGTTGCTTGGCGCGCGCGCCGGCATGGGCGTGAGCACGCTCGCTGCGAATCTCGCCGTATGGCTGCAGAAGCACGCAGTGAGTCCCGGGGGGAGCGGTGAGTCGAATGGCGGCACGCCGGCCGGCCGCCAGACAGCGCTGGTCGACCTGGGGCTGCCGGCAGGCGATGGCGCGTTGTTCCTGAATACCCGCTGCGAATTCCATTTCATCGATGCGGTTCACAACCTGCGCCGCATCGACCGAACCTTTGTGAATACCGCACTGACCCGGCATGAGAGCGGTGTCGCATTGACGACGCTTCCAGCCGATCTCGGCGGGCTGCGCGATGTCTCGTATGCGTCGTGTGCGGGATTGCTGAACCGGTTTCGTGCCTTCTTCGATCAGCAGATCGTCGATCTCGGTGGTTTTTCGAATCGCGAGTTCGTTGCCCAGATGACGACTTCGGCCGATGAGGCGTGGCTCGTCTGCGATCAGGGCGTCGCGTCGATCGTGTCCGCAGCCGATCTGCTCACCGGGCTGCGCGACGCGGGTGTCGACACCGATCGCGTACGGCTCGTCGTCAACCAGTACGATCCCGCACTCGACCTGACGCCTGCGCAGATTGCCGAGCGTCTCGGTCTGGCGCTGGTGGGGACGTTGCCGTCGCGCCGCGTCGCGATCGGCCATGCGGCAAACCAGGGCCGGCTCATCGTCGACATGACGGAGCGCGACCCGTACGTGCGCGCGCTCGAGTCGCTTGCCGCGCGGCTGCCGGGTGTGTCGGTCAGGTCGACCGTCACGCGACCGGCATCCGGCCTGTCTGCGCTGAAGCGCTTCATTCAACCCTCGTCCAAGCGGTCGTAAGCGATGGCACACGACATTCAATTCGCGGACGGCGCAGCGCCGTTCTCCCAGACGCAGCAATTCCACGATATCAAGAATGCCGCGCATGAACATCTGCTGACGCGCATCGAAGAACTGGGCGCCGAGTTCGGCCGATGGTCTCGCCAGGCGATCAACCAGTTCGTCGATCTCGAGATCGACAGCTTCGTGCGCCTGCGCCGCATTCCGCTCAACGAGAACGAGGTGCGTGCGATCGCCGAGGCTCTTACCAAGGAGCTTGCGGGCTTCGGGCCGATCGAGGACCTGCTTGCGGACCCGGCCGTCGAGGACATCCTGATCAACGGGTACAACGACGTGTATGTGTCGCGTCACGGGATACTCGCGAAGCTGCCGGTGCGTTTTACCGACAACGCGCACCTGCTGCGAATCGTGCGCCGGATCCTCGCACCGATCGGCCGACGTCTCGACGAGTCGAACCCGATGGTCGACGCGCGGCTGCCCGACGGTGGCCGCGTGAACGTCGTGATCGAACCGCTGTCGATCGACGGCCCGGTGGTATCGATCCGGAAATTCCGCAAGGATCCGTTGAAACCGTCCGACCTGCTCGGCAACGGGACCTTCAACGAAGAGATCAACACGCTCCTGCAGGCTGCGGTCGAGGCGCGCTGCAACATTCTCGTGTCGGGCGGCACGAGTTCCGGCAAGACGTCGTTGCTCAACGCGCTCGCATTCCACATTCCCGAGATCGAGCGTGTCGTAACGATCGAGGACACGGCGGAACTGTCGCTGAACCACCCGCACGTCGTACGGCTCGAGAGCCGACCGGGCGGTTTCGACGGCACCGGGGTCGTGTCGATTCGGGACCTGTTGCGCAATACGCTGCGGATGCGTCCGGACCGGATCATCGTCGGCGAAGTGCGGGGCGGCGAAGTGCTGGAAATGCTGCAGGCGATGAATACCGGTCACGACGGCTCAATGGGCACCGTGCATGCGAGTTCGCCGCGTGAGTGTCTGTACCGTCTCGAGATGCTTGCCGGCTTTGCCGGCTTCCAGGGCACTGAATCGAGCCTGCGTCGGCAAATCGCGAACGCGATTGACTTCATCGTGCAGATCGGGCGCCTGTCGAACGGACGGCGGCGGATCCTGTCGATCACGGAAGTGACCGGGTTGTCCGACAACATCATCGCGACGCAGGAACTTTACCGCTATGAAGCGCGCGTGACGCCTGAGGGCGAGGAAGTCGACCATTGGGAGACGCTGGGCATTCATCCGCATTCGCCGAAGCTAGCGCGCTTCCGTCAGACGCTGACGAGCGGTGGGTTCGGCGATGGCGGGTTTGGCGGGGGCTTCGGCGGCGGGTTCGGCCGCGGCGGCGGGGGCTTCAATGTATAGCGCGATGGCGTGGGTGCTGGCTTTCGCGATGCTGTGCGTTGCGGCAGCGGTGATGCTGTGGCGTCACGCGGAGAACCGGCGCATACGGACCGATGCGAAGCGATTTATCGACAGCCGGCTCGAACTGGGTGCACGTGCCGGGGTTGCCACGCAGGCAGCACGGCCGTCCACGGCAGGCGCCGCGCGTGCGGTGTCGCCGCAACCGGGCACTGCACGGAGCGCATCGTCCGTTACGTTCTGGAAGCACCAGTATGCGGTCGCATCCGAATATCTGACGAACCTTGCGAGTCGCGCGGGGATCGAGGATGCGCGCGGCAAGACGCTCGTCGCGCTCGCCGTGCTGGTTGCGGTCGCGACGTTCGCGGGCAACCGCGGTGGCGCGCTCGCGTGCTTTGCCGCGCTTGCGTGCGGATGCTCGATTTTCGGCGTCTGGCTCGCGTCGCGAATCCAGCGGCGCAGGCTGAAGATTGTCCGGCAGATCCCGTCGTTCCTCGACGGCATCGTGCGTCTCGTGACGCTTGGCAATAGCGTGCCGGCGGCATTCCAGTCCGCGCTGCTGACGACCGAGGAGCCGCTTCGCGGCTGTCTCGACCACGTGTCGAGGATGCTGCGAGGCGGTGTCGAAATCGATCGCGCAATGGTGCACATCGCGAAAATCTACCGAACCGAGGAGTTCGAACTCGTCGGTTCCGTGTTGCGACTGTCGGTCAAGTACGG
The DNA here is from genome assembly GCF_002223205.1 of Burkholderia sp. AU27893. Classification (NCBI taxonomy): domain Bacteria; kingdom Pseudomonadati; phylum Pseudomonadota; class Betaproteobacteria; order Burkholderiales; family Burkholderiaceae; genus Burkholderia; species Burkholderia sp. AU27893. The sequence goes on from NZ_NKFD01000001.1 coordinate 1,888,657, forward strand.
CGGCCGCGCGGACGTGATGCTCGAGCGCATGGCCGTGTTCATGCGCGACCTCGAACAGGCGGAGCGCGAGTTGACAGCAATGTCGGCAGAAACGCGGTTGTCGGCGTTCGTGCTCGTGATGTTGCCGATCGGGATCGGCAGCTTTATCGTCGTGACCAATCCGAAGTATCTGCACGGGATGTGGAACGACCCGGGCGGGCGGACGCTCCTGATGTTCGCGTTCCTGTTGCAATTGGCCGGCAGTGTGTGGCTGTATCGAATGGCTCGGCTCAGGTGATGCTATGACAGCGAATCAGATCGGAGCGATTGCCCTGGCGAGCGGCGCACTCGGCGTGCTGCTGTTCGGCGTGATCGCATTGTTACGCGCAAGTGCCGCGACGCGTGCCGAGCGCGCGCTTGTCGATGCGCTCGACCGGCGCATGGCCACGCTCGAAGCAGCGAAAGCGCGGACCGCGCCGGACGGCGGCGATGCGCCAGCCAAGCCCGACGTCCGGCGGGGGCAGCGCGTCGAACGTATTCTCGATCGTCTGTCGGCGGCCGGTGTGCGCTGGCTCGATACCGGGCTCGGCAAATACGCTGTCGCGGAAGAGGATCGCCGCTTGCTCGAGCAATGCGGTTACGTCGACACGCGCACGCGCGGGCTGTTCCTGAGCGCGCGGGTCGCGTGTGGGATCGGGCTGCCGCTGCTGTTCGCGATTTTCGCGAGCGGGCATATGAAGGGCAGCATGTGGATGGTCGGCATGTTTGCCGCTTTCGGGCTCGGCTTCATGTTGCCGAAGCTATACGTACAGCGCCGCGCGGCGGCGCGGCGTCAAAGCGTGATCGACGAACTGCCGTTGCTCGTCGACATGCTGCGTCTGCTGCAAGGCGTCGGGTTGTCGCTCGATCAGAGCCTGCAGGTCGTGACAAACGATTTTCGCGGAATGATGCCGGTACTGTCCTCGGAAATGGGGATCGCGCAGCGCCAGTTCGCGGCAGGCCGGACGCGCGAGCAGTCGTTGCAGCGTCTGTCCGGCGGATTCGACAACGAGGATCTGCGCGCAATCGTGCGATTGATGGTCCAGGTCGACAAACATGGCGGTGCGGTGCAGGAGCCGCTCAAGCAGTTCGGCGACCGGTTGCGCGAGACGCGCCGTGCGATGTTGCGTGAACGGATTGGCCGATTGACCGTGAAGATGACAGGCGTGATGGTGTTGACGTTGCTGCCCGCCTTGCTGATCGTGACAGCCGGGCCGGGTTTGCTGGCGGTGACGCACGCATTGTCGGCGCGCCATTGACGGTGGAAGGAAAGACGATGAAGCGGATCAGCGGGATGGCATCGCAAATGGGTGTGGCTGCGGCAGTGGTGCTGCTGCTCGGTGCGTGCGCAACCAAGGAAAACGGGTATGGCGTCAGCGCGCAGACCGAGCGTGCGGCGCTGATGCAGGCGGCCGATCAGAAGCAGTCCGTTCCGGATACGCCCGGGATGTACCTCGGCCTGATCCAGCGGATGCAGGGGCAGGGGCTTTACTTTGCTTCGCTTGCGCACATCGATGCGTACGACAAGACCTACGGCGCGATTCCGGAGTCGATCCTGTTGCGCGCGGACGCACTGCGGATGACCGACCAGCCGGTGGCCAGCGCGGCCGTCTATACGCAACTGCTGAAAACACCGCTTGCCGCGCGAGGCTATCGCGGGCTCGGGTTGATCGCGGGCGCGGCAGGCGATTTCGATCGTGCGGCGCAGGTACTTGCGCAGGCGTCGGATCTTGCGCCGACCGATGCGTCGCTGTTGTCCGATCTCGCATATGCGAAGTTGCGCAGCGGCGACGTCGTCGGTGCGCGGGTGCCGTTGATGAAGGCGGCCGAATTGGATCAGCGCAATCCCAAGATCGTCAGCAATCTTGCGCTTTACCTGATCGCGGCGGGGCGTACACAGGATGCTCAACGGTTGATGAATCAGCAACATCTGCCGGCGGATATCCGCAAGGACATCGCCGGCGACGCGGCGAAGATCGTCGCGGCGGCACGTGCGCAGCAGCGTGCGGTCGCGACACCATCGGTGGTGTCGCGTCGCGCTGCTGCAGCGCCGATTACACCGATGGCGAACAATTTCGGTTATGACCAGACCGTGCCACTGTTGCAGCGCTTTGCACAATGAACAGACATCGGGAAAACGACATGAACAATAAATATCATCGAAACGTGCGCGTGGGCCGGATCGCGGTACTCGGTGCGATCGTGTGGATCGCGGTCGGCTCGGCTGTCACCTATGCACAGGATGCCGGTGCGCCGCGCGCGTCCGACGTCGAGCGCTCCGCGAAGGAATGGCTCGCCATGCAGCGCGACAATCGTGCTGCAGCGCCGGCGCAACCGGTGCTCGGCGACGTTGCGTCGCTGGTCTATCAACGCTATCTCGACTCGTTCAAGAACAAGATTCCCGACACGATGAATTCGCAGCTCGGCTCTGCCAGCGGTATGTCGGGTGGCGGTCTAAGCGCGCAGTAAGCGAGACGGCCATGCGCACAGATCAATCACACGTGGCTCGGCGGCGCCGCGTCGGCTGCCCGGGGGGGCGTCGCCAGCGTGGTGGTGCAGCGATCATGGCGACGATCTTCCTGGCGATCGCGGTCATCGTGTTGGGCGCGACTGATATAGGTCGCTTCTATGCCGAACGACGCCATATGCAGGCGGCCGCCGATACGGCCGCGCTGTCTGCCGTGACGCAGGTCGCCAGCGATGCCACTTGTGCGGCCGCAACGACTGCGGTTAATCAAGTCACGAACGTGCCGGCAAGCCTGCTGTCGGGAAAGGCCACGGCAGCCGTGACGTGCGGGATCTGGAGCCCACCGGCAACCAGCGGCGCGAGTGCCCAGTTCACACGCACCTCGGGAGCAGCGCTGCCGGCCAATAACCAGTGCGCCGGCTTGTCAGGCGGCGCAGTCGGCGCCGGGCAATCGGTCAACGCCGTGTGCGTGACCGTTTCGGAGCCGGTGAGCGGGATTTTTATCAACGACGTAACGATCAGTGCGTCGGCTATCGCCAAGAGCGTGCCGACCGACAGCTTTACGCTGACCACGTCACTGGCTGCGTTGAACGGCGGGTTGGCCAACAAGTTGCTCCAAGTGCTGACGGGGTCTCCGAATGCGCTGAGTCTGACGGTCCTCGACTACCAGGGGCTGGCGCAAGTCAACCTGAAACTGGCAGGTATTCTCGCCAATCTGCCGGTCGGCACGACCACGGGCGTATTGAACGGTACCGTGACGCTCGGGCAACTGGCCTACGCCGCAGTTCAGGCAGCGACGCAGCAGAATCTGGTCGGAGCCAACCTGAACGTGCTGAACGCGATCGTTGCCTCGCTCTGTTCCGGCACCGTCTGCGGCGGTCCGCAGATCGCGCTTGGTCAGCTGGTTTCTGCCGCTACCGCTACCGGAACCTCCGCCGTCAACGCCAGCGTCAATGCTCTCGGATTGCTGTCGACGGCATTGCAGATCGCGAACGGCACGAATTCGGTCGCCATTCCCAGCATCACGGTTCAGACGCCGACCGCGCTGGCGCCGCTGCTGAACGCAACCGTATCGGGCTCGGTGTCACTTGCGGGGACGCCGCCGTCCACCGCGAGCGGTCCGGCCGGGCCGACGAATTGCGGAACCTCCAATTGCACGACCAACACGTCGACTGCGCAGGGGAATGTGTTCCTCAATACGTCGATATCGTTGCTGTCGACCTGTCCGACCGGCGGGCTGGTCTATCCGGGAGGTACGTGCCCGTCGGGTAGTCCCACGCCGCTTGCCGCGGTGCAACTGCCGATTACCGCCTATGTGGCACCCGCGACGGCGGGCCTCGCTTCGGTCACCTGTACCGCGAACGGCACGAAGACCGCTCAGGTGAACGTGCAGACTGGAGTGGTAGCCGTGTACATCGGCGGTTCGGCGAATACCCCGATCAACCTGAACGCGCCATCCGGGTACACCACCGGCAGTGGAACCCCGATCACGCTGGTAGCCGTCAACCTGCAGAGCCTGCTCAGTCTACTGGGGCTCAATACCGTGATTTCAGCGCTCAATGTGCTGACGCTGGGGTTGATCAACCTGAATCAGATATCCGTCAATATCAGCCTGAAGCCCGGACAATTGACGGTTCCCGTGGCTAATCAAACGCCGACTGCGCTGACGTTCACGTATCCCGGCCCCGGGTCATCCGCTTCGCCGAGCCCGGCGTCACCGTACACCCTGGGCACGGGAACGGACCAATTCCTGGCGCCCGCGGTTCAGGGTATCGTCGGTAGCGGCCTGTCGGTTTCCGTGTCGGCGAGCGGCGGGTTGGTGGGGGTGCTGGCCGGCATCCTGAATCCCTTGCTGGATATCCTGACCGGGCCGCTTCTGACCGCGCTCGGAAGCACACTCGTTCCGCTGCTCCTGCAACCAATCGACTCGCTCCTGACCTCCGTCACGGGCCTGCTCGGATTGAGCCTGGGGAACGCCTATGTCACGAACACACCGGACTCGATCAAATGCGGCAACCCCATGCTGGTTCAATAAATGCCTGAACGTTCAGTCATCAATGCGGGCAGCGTCGCTGCTGCCTGCAACAGATCGCTGATCTGCAATGCAAAGCAACTCGTCAATCACTGAAGCCGCACCCGAATCATGAGAACCACGCCCGCAATCGAAGAGCTCGACCTGTACGTCTGGGAAGGCAAGGCGGACATTGTCGACCGCGTCGCCCGGTGCATGGCGAGCTTCGACGTCGAAGTGATCCGCGCCGACAACGCGGAGATCTCGCCCGAGCGCGCCGCCTTGCGGCCGTCGCTGGCGATCATCAGCGTGACGATGATCGAAATCGGCGCCGCGTTCCTGCGCGACTGGCAGGCCAACATCGGCATGCCGGTCGTCTGGGTCGGCGCGGCGCGCGATCACGACGCGTCGCAGTATCCGCCCGAGTATTCGCACATCCTGCCGCTCGACTTCACGTGTGCCGAGCTGCGTGGCATGATCGGCAAGCTCGTCACGCAGCTGCGGGCGCATACGGCCGAAACGTCGCATCCGACCGAACTCGTCGCGCACTCGGAATCGATGCAGGCCCTGCTGCACGAAGTCGATACGTTCGCCGATTGCGACACCAACGTGTTGCTGCACGGCGAAACCGGCGTCGGCAAGGAGCGCATCGCACAACTGCTGCACGAAAAACATTCGCGCTACCGGCATGGCGAATTCGTGCCCGTGAACTGCGGCGCGATTCCCGACGGCCTGTTCGAATCGCTGTTCTTCGGTCATGCGAAGGGTTCGTTCACGGGCGCGGTTGTTGCGCATAAAGGCTATTTCGAGCAGGCGGCCGGCGGCACGCTGTTCCTCGACGAAGTCGGCGATCTGCCGCTGTACCAGCAGGTCAAGCTGTTGCGCGTGCTCGAGGATGGCGCGGTGCTGCGCGTCGGCGCGACGTCGCCGGTCAAGGTCGATTTCCGGCTGGTCGCGGCGAGCAACAAGAAGCTGCCGCAGCTCGTGAAGGATGGCCTGTTCCGCGCCGATCTCTACTACCGGCTCGCGGTGATCGAGCTGAGCATTCCGTCGCTGGAAGAGCGCGGCGCCGTCGACAAGATCGCGCTGTTCAAGTCGTTCGTCGCACAGGTCGTCGGCGAAGAGCGGCTCGCTCAGTTGTCCGATCTGCCGTACTGGCTGACGGATTCCGTCGCGGACAGCTATTTCCCCGGCAACGTGCGTGAACTGCGCAACCTCGCCGAGCGTGTCGGCGTGACGGTGCGGCAGACGGGCGGTTGGGATGCCGCGCGGCTGCAGCGGCTGATCGCGCATGCGCGCAGTTCGGCCCAGCCGGTCCCGGCGGAGAGTGCGGCCGAGGTGTTCGTCGATCGCAGCAAGTGGGACATGAACGAGCGCAACCGCGTCATTGCGGCGCTCGACGCAAACGGCTGGCGGCGTCAGGATACGGCGCAGCAGCTCGGCATCAGCCGCAAGGTACTGTGGGAAAAAATGCGCAAATACCAGATCTTCGACGAGGAACCCGAGACCCGCGAAAGCGAGTAATTAATGAGATAAAATCGCGCTGAATTACAACGACTCGGGCGGGAATAGAACTTCATGAGCCATATGACGGGGTTGGGAAGGGCGTGCGTATTGTTCGCCCTGGCGGGAGGCATTCAGGGCGCATACGCGCAAAGTCTGGCGGATAGCGGTTCGCCGGCCGTACAGCAGGCATCGGCGCCGGTGGCGGCGATTCCGGTGATCGATTCGCAGACGTCGCTGCAGCCGCAGGCGGGCGAGTCGACGGGGCCGAGCACGGTCGACGACTTGCAGCGCCAGATCCAGGCGCACTCGCTGACGGAAATGCGCACGAGCTACAACGGCAGCTACGGCGCGAGCCTGCTGTTCAACGTGAAGGACGGGGCGTACTTCGTCGCGTTGTTCCAGCAGAAGGCGTTCTGGCGCGTCATCAAGACTTACGACGAAACGCGTGCGGAAGCGATCTATCGCGATTTCTCGCGCCAGGCGGAGCGGCTGGCCGTGAACGAACTGCGGGCGGCGAAGCTGGAATCGCAGAAGGCGCAAATGGACAAGCAGATCGAGGTCACCCAGGATCGCGCGCGGCGTCTGCAGGCCGATATCTCGATCGCCCGCCAGCAGCAGGCGGCGGTCGCGGATCGCCAGAAGAGCGTACGCAACGAGACGGCCGCATTGCAGGCGCAGCAGGCCGAGCTTCAGTCGCAACTGCGCGCGTTGCAGCAGCAGGTGCGTTCGTTGCAGCGTGAGGCCGATGCGGGCCTGCCGACGACGGCACGCTGAACCCGGCGGCGGTGCGGCGACATGCCGCGCCGGCCGCACCAGTAAAAAGGGCAAGCCGGTTGGCTTGCCCTTTTGCTTTACTGGCCGTCCGGCACGATTCGCCGGCGGCGCGTCACGATGACCGGCCCGCTGCCGCCGCGGGCATCCGACGACGAGGCGTTGCCGGATGCGTCGCCGGTGTCGCGCGGTGCGCCGTAGCTTTCGCGCGGTTCACGGGGTTCGCGCGGGGCACCGTAGCCTTCGCGCGGTTCGCGCGAGCCATAGCCTTCACGCGGTTCGCGGGAGCCGTAGCCGCCGTCGCCGCGCGATTCACGCGGGCCGCCGTGCGAGCCGTACGGGCTGTGACCGCCGCCTTCACGGCCGCCGGGGCGCCCGCCGGTGCGCGGCCCGCGGGGGCCGCTGCCGCCCGGGCGCGAGCCGCCCGTGTCGAGCTGGATCGTGGAAATCGCGCGCTTGTAGATGCCTTGCAGACCCACGGGGGTGCGCAGCATCACCAGGTACTGGTCGAACGACTCGATGCACCCCGTCAGACGAATGCCGTTGACGAGATAGATTTCAACGCGTTTACGTTCCTTGCGCGCCGAATTGATGAAGTCGTTTTGCGGATGGGATTCTGCGGGATTGGCCATTGAGGTGCGGCAGGAGCCTGCGTCAGAGAATATGTTGTGCGTGTGTGTGGCGTGTTCGTCCACAAGGTGTTTGGCGGGATTCTACCCTGTTCAATCGGGGAGCGCGTAGTCGTGATTGTGTCGAACCGTAACCCACTATAGACGTTCCAGCGCGATTTCGCGATTCGGCCAAACGGCTAATGCCATTTCGTTACGTCGCGTTACGACTCTCGCAAGGCCGTATCACCTGGGTTCGCGCGCGACGTTTACTTTAGTCGCGCGCGCCGGGCGGGCCGGCATATCAGGGATTCAGAACATGAACAAGAGACGATGGGCAGGGTGGGTCGGGAGCGTGGCGTTGCTGGCTTCGGGCAGTGCGATGGCGGGGCATGTCGACCTGTCGGTCGGCATCGGCGTACCGGTCGCACCGGTCTATGTCGAGCCGGCCCCGGTCTATGTGGCGCCGCAACCGGCCGTGGTCGCCTATCCGGGCTACGGATACGGCTACTACGGCGATGACGACGACGATCGCTATCGCAAGTGGCGCAGGCACTATGACAAGCATTGGCACCGGCACCACGGCGACGACGATGACGATTGAGCCCGAGGCCAGCCCCGCCGGCGCGCATCAGAACGCGTAGTCGGGGTTTTTCGGGTCGAATGCGGTGTCGTCGAGCGTCGTCGGGGCGATTTTCTCGATGACGATCCGCTCGAAGATCTTGCCGTCGTTGTCATAGGACTCGACGGTCCGGAAATAGGGCGCGTGCAGGTCGAGCCCCAGGACTTCCTTCTTCGCATAGAACTGCGGCCGGCCGGTCGGTGTTTCGTAGGTGAGCGCAACGACGCGCACGCCGTTGATCGTTCTGGCTTCCACATCGGTCGGCCGCTGCACGCCGGCTTCCAGGTATTTCTTCCCTTCGGTCAGGTACAGGTTCGTGATGAATTCGGTGCCGAGATCCTTCACCTGGTGATTCGACTGGGCGCGCGCGAGTGCACCGTCGATGGCCGTCCATAGCGGAATCTTGCCGAGCAGGCCGCCGAGGTGGCCGTACATCTCGTCCTTGCGCTGCGTCGTGTCGTAGATGGTTTCCTGCCCGGCGTGCGCGCCGCCCGGCAGCCATTTCGCATAGACGCGCAGCGGCTCGCGGGTGGTCTTCACCAGCATGCGGTCGGGCGTATCGGACCATTTTCCGCTGATGCGTTCCTGGCGCACCATCGTGAACTGGTAGGACGGATAGCCGTTGGGACCGTTACGGATATAGAGCGGCACGGCGAGCGGATCGAGCGCCTTGAAGAGCGCCGTGAGCGTGGCGTCATCGAGTTGCGCGAGCGTGCCGCGCTGCGCGGCCGTGCGCAGCCAGCGTGCCTGTTGCGCGACCGGCTCGCGGGTGACTTTCGCGAGATCGGGCGGCAGGGCGACCTCCTGCGCCGCGCTCACGGCACTGGCGGCTTCCTGCGCATGCAGGCCGGTCTGGGCGAGCGACAGCATGCACGCGACTGCCATAGCGGCGGCATGCCGCGCGTGGCGCTTCTTTCCTTCGTTCATCGACGGCGTCTCCCGGGGCGATGGTGCGTTCAGCCTTGCTTCGCGGCCTTGATTTTGGCGAGTTCCTCGTCGCGCAACGCACGGCGCAGGATCTTGCCGACGTTCGTCTGCGGCAGCGCGTCGCGGAACTCGACGAATTTCGGCATCTTGTAGCCGGTCAGGTTCTTGCGGCAGTGCGCGAGCACGTCGTCGACCGTCAGCGACGGGTCGCGGCGCACGACGAACACCTTGATCCGTTCGCCCTGTATCTCGTCAGGAATGCCGATCGCCGCGGCTTCGCTGATGCCCGGATGCATCACCAGCACTTCCTCGATCTCGTTCGGATACACGTTGAAGCCCGACACGAGGATCATGTCCTTCTTGCGGTCGATCAGGCGGATGAAGCCGCGTTCGTCCATCACGCCGATGTCGCCGGTGCCGAGCCAGCCGTCGGCGTCGATCACCTTGGCCGTCTCGTCGGGGCGCTGCCAGTAGCCGCGCATCACCTGCGGGCCACGCACGCACAGCTCGCCCGGTTCGCCGACGGGCGCCCAGGTGCCGTCCTCGCGACGAAAGCGCACGAGGGTGGACGGCGCGGGCAGGCCGATCGAACCACTGAACGCGGCCATGTCGTTCAGGTCCACGGGGTTCATCGTGACGATCGGCGAGCACTCGGTCAGGCCGTAGCCTTCGACGACCGGCCGGCCCGTCACCTGCTGGAAGCGCTCCGCCACCGCGCGCTGCATCGCCATCCCGCCGGCCATCGCGAGCTTCAGCTTCGAGAAATCGCGCTTGCGGAATTCCTCGTTGTCGAGGAACGCGTTGTACAGCGTGTTGATGCCGGTGATCCCGGTGAACGTCTCGTTGCGGATGATCTTCATCACCATCGTCATGTCGCGCGGGTTCGCGATCAGGATGTTGCGCCCGCCGAGCCCCATGAAGATGAACGCGTTCACCGTCAACGAATAGATGTGATACAGCGGCAGCGGCGTGAGCACGGTTTCGACGTCGCCCGAGACCTGGTCGGCGATCCAGGCCTTCGCCTGCAGCAGGTTCGCGATCAGGTTGCCGTGCGTGAGCATCGCGCCTTTCGCGACGCCGGTCGTGCCGCCCGTGTACTGCAGGAACGCGAGGTCGTCGCGCGTGGTCTGCACCGGTTGCGGCTTGCCGCGCGCCCCGAGCGCCAGCGCCGAGCGCAACCGGATGGCCTGCGGCAGGTGGTAGGCCGGCACGAGCTTCTTCACGTGCTTCAGCACGAAATTGATCAGGCGTCCTTTCGCGTTGAAGCCGTCGGCGAGCAGGTCGCCGAGCGCGGTGACGACGATGTTCTTCACCTGCGTTTCCGGCAGCGCGTCCTGCAGCGTGCGCGCGAAGTTCTCGAACACGACGATCGTCTGCGCGCCGCTGTCCTTCAGCTGATGCGCGAGTTCGCGCACGGTGTAGAGCGGATTGACGTTGACGACGATCGCGCCTGCCTTCAGCGTGCCGAACAGCGCGACCGGGTACTGGAACGTATTCGGCAGCATGATCGCGACGCGGTCGCCGGGCTTGATGCCGATGCCTTGCAGGTACGACGCGAACGCGTCGACTTTCTGCGCGAGCGTGCGATAGGTCATCGATGCGCCTGCGCTCACGTAGGCGACGCGCTCGGCGAAACGGCTCGTGCATTCGTCGAAGAACTGCACGAGCGACGCGTATTGCGTGACGTCGATCTCGTGCGGGACGCCGGGCGGGTACGACGCGTACCAGATGCCGTCGGTGTTCGGCGGAACCTGGGCCGCTGCGGTTGCTGCGGAAGATGACATGACGAGTCTCCGGTCTTTGCTCTCGGCGAGGGCGGGCGCTTCGGCGCCGGCCCGTGCCCCGTGCCGCACGGTCGATCGACGGGGCGCCTCGACGCCCCGCACGACCGCGCGTTTCAATCAAATCGTGAACAGGAAGCCGCGCGTGGCCTCGCGCGCTCAGTTCGTGGAATGCAGCGTCGTCGTATCGACGAGGGGCGGCGCCGACTGCGGCAGCCCGAATGCTTCGCTGGCTCCCGCATCGTCGAGCACGGCCGCGAAGATCGACAACTGCGCGCTGTCGGGCATCGGCGCTTTCAGCGCGGCGACGATCAGCGACGACAGTCGCGCGATCATCTGCACGTCGTTCATCGTGCGGCCTTGCGAGAACTCGTCGATCAGGCTTTCCGTTTCGGCGCCCGCGAGCGCGCCGGACAGCGCGCCGATCGCGAAGTGCAGCCGCCAGCCGAGCTCCGTGCGCGGCAGGTGCGGCAACGCGCGCTGGAACGCGTCGAAGAAGCGGCCCGCGACGCTCGCGTAGTGCGCGGTCAGGAAGTTGCGCACGAACGGCGACGGATCGGTGTACGCACGGCCGATCAGGCGCAGGAAGCCGGGCCCGCCGCGTTCGGGATTGCGCGAGGCCTTCAGCGCCGGAATGAACATCGCGCCGAGCACGTGCTCGCAGGTGATGTGCGTGCCGAGTTGCGCATCGAAGCGGTCGAGGATGCCGAGGCGTTCCTGGTTGAGCTGGTCGAGCCGGCGCGACAGCATCGCGTGGATCAGCGCTTCCTTGCTGCCGAAGTGGTAGTTGACCGCGGCGAGATTGACCGCCGCGCGCGAGGTGATCTGGCGCATCGACATCGCCTCGAAGCCATGCTCGATGAACAGGTCCTCGGCCGCATCGAGGATGCGCGCCTTCGTCCCGCCGGTCTGCCGCGTGCCGGATGACCGTGCCCCGGACGGCCGTCCCGCGGATGGCCGCCCCTCCTGACTTACTGCCATGTCCCGCCTCCCATGCCGGTCGCCCGGCCGCGAACTGGTGATTTGTTTGTCTGATTCAAACAGCCGTTTTTATTAAGATAAAAAATCGCGGACGGAGCGGGCAAGCGGGGAATCTGGACAAATTCCTCTAGTTCGATGTGCGAATGCGGAAAGTATCGCGCGTGCCCTCGGCAGGACGGGGCACGCGTGATGATGCGGTGCGGCAATGCGCGGGATCAGCCGACCGTGCTACGCGTATTGACCGATTGCGTCATGTCGATGCCGCGCCGCTCGCGGCTGAACAGGATCAGCACGGCGATCACGACGGCGACGATGCCGGCCACGAGCGCGAGCGCGAAGCCGTAATTGTTGTTGTTCGACACGGCGAGCGACGCCTGCATCGTCGCGTTGCCCGACGCGAGCAGGTTGCCGAGCTGGTAGACGACGCCGGGGAAGGTCGCGCGGATCTCGTCGGGCGAGATCTCGTTCAGGTGAACCGGGATCACGCCCCACGCACCCTGCACCGAGATCTGCATCAGGAACGCCCCCGCGGCGAGGGCAACCGGGCCGCTCGAGAACGCCCACAGCGGCAGCACGGGCAGGGCGATCAACGCGGCGATGAAGATGGCGCGACGCCGGCCGATCCGCTCCGAGATCGCGCCGAACGACAGGCCGCCGACGATGGCGCCAATGTTCAGCACGATCGTGATCCACGACACGGTATGCGGATCGAAGTGATGCTGTTCGCGCAGGAACGTCGGATAGAGATCCTGCGTGCCGTGCGAGAAGAAGTTGAACGCGGTCATCAGCACGATCGCGTAGATCGTGAGCTTCCAGTTCTGCTTCAACGTGGAGCCAAGGCTCGGGCGCGGGCGCTTTTCCATCTGCTTCCATGCCGGCGATTCGGGTACGTGTGCACGCACGTACAGCACGAGCAGCGCGGGCAGCACGCCCACCATGAACATGCCGCGCCAGCCGATGTACTGGTAGAACAGGCCGAACACGACGGACGCGAGCAGGTAGCCGCTCGGATAGCCGGCCTGCAGCAGCCCCGACACGAAGCCGCGCGCATGGGTCGGCACGGTTTCCATCGTCAGAGCCGAGCCGACTCCCCATTCGCCGCCCATCGCGACGCCGAACAACGCGCGCAGCACGAGCAGCGCGGTCAGGCTCGGTGCGAAACCCGATGCGAGTTCGAGCAGCGAGTAGCATGCGATGTTGACCATCAGCGTCGGGCGGCGACCGAAGCGATCGGCGAGCCGGCCGAAGATCAGGGCGCCGAGCGGCCGCATCGCGAGCGTCAGGGTGAGCGCGAACGCGACGGCGGGAATCGTCGACCCGAATTCGGCGGCGATGTCCTTCAGCACGAACACCATCAGGAAGAAATCGAACGCATCGAGTGTCCAGCCGAGGTAGGCGGCGATCGTGACGTTGCGTTGTTCGCGGGTCCAGCTCATGTCCGAGGTCTCCTCGTCGGCTTGCGCGCTCACGTTGTGGATGCGGATGCCGGCCCGGCATGCGCGCGGTCCGGGGGCATGGATCGAGTGTAGGCGGCGGCGCCCGACGATGTGGGGTGCGATAACGTCGAATCGGGAATAATCCCTAGGAAATGAACTGTTTCGGAAATGGCAATGCCGTCGCACGAAACCGGCGACAGGCATCTGCATAGTTCCTGAAGGCTGTTTGTATCTATTTTGTAATGCGCCCGATGCACATCGTCACCGAATCAGGAGTCCAGATGACCGAACGTTCCGCCGCCACGCTGCCCGTGCTCGAGACGGCGCGGCTGTGGCTGCGTCCGCGTGTGCTGGCCGATCTCGACGCATGCCTCGCGATGGATCGCGATCCCGAGGTCACGCGCCATATCGCGGGCCCGTGGCACGATCCCGTCGAGCATCGGCGTTTCGTCACGCACCGGATCACGTGCGACTATCCGCCGGGCCTCGGCTACTGGTCGATCTTCGAGAAGGCCGCGCCCGAAGCGTTCATCGGCTGGATCCTGCTGATTCCCGACTATGCGGATGGCGCGCGCGACGTCGAGATCGGCTGGCGGCTGGTGCGTGCGACCTGGGGGCGCGGCATCGCGAGCGAAGCCGCGGCAGCCGTCGTGCGCCACGCGTTCGACACCGTGCGCCTGCCGCGCGTGATCGCCGATATCGCCCAGGCCAACAGCGGCTCGCTGAATGTCGCGCGCAAGCTCGGGATGCGTCGCGTGAGCGTCGTGCACGATGGCATTCCTTACATTCGGCATCGTCTCGAGCGCAACGATCTGCGCGCGTAGCGCGGCGCCGTGCGCGGGCGGGCGGTCGCTTGGTTGTCAGAGATCGTCAACCGGACGCGTATCGAGGTCATGACGTATTAACGGCTCGCGCGATCAGGAGTATCGTTGCCGGAATTTCGCAACATGGGGTACGACCATGGCTCTCGGCAACGATGTTCACCTGATTCCCGTCAAGCTTGAAGAACTGCGTCCCACGCAGATGACGGTCGGCTATCGCGAAGTCAAGGCGAAGCGCAAGCACTGGAAGGCGCTCAGCAAGCGCGCGCGCAAGGCCGCGATCGAATCGCACTGGTTCCCGGCGGTGCTCGGCCCGGACGGGCTGCACTACATCACCGATCACCACCACCTCGGCCTCGCGCTCATCGAGGAAGGCGAGGCACGCGTGAACGCGATGCTGCTGAAGGATCTGTCATGGCTCGACGAGACGATCTTCTGGCGGATGATGGAACACAACCAGTGGGTGCATCCGTTCGGCGCCGACGGCACGCGTCGCGACTACGCGAATCTGCCGAAGGCGCTGACCGGGCTCGTGGACGATCCGTACCGCAGCCTCGCCGGCGAGCTGCGCACGGCGGGCGGCTATGCGAAGGATGCGACGCCGTTCAGCGAATTCCTGTGGGCCGACTACCTGCGCCAGCACGTGTCGCTCGACCAGATCCGCAAGAACTTCGCGAAGGCGCTCGACATCGCTCTGCATCGCGCGCACGAGCAGGATGCACGCTATCTGCCCGGCTGGTCGGGCGTCATTGCCGTCAAGCCCTGACCGCCTCATGACGACCGCCCCGATCCGCCCCGATGCCGGCCCGCAGCATGCCGATCATTTCGCCGCGCTCGACGCGGCCGCGCCGCCGCCTACGCGACGCATCGGCCTCGATGCGCTGGCCGGCCTGTCGATCGCGGGGCTGCTGATCCCCGAGGCGGTCGCGTACGCGGGGCTGGCGAACCTGCCGCCGCAGGCCGGTCTCATCGCGTTGCTGTCGGGGCTCGTCGTCTATGCGCTCACCGGCAGCAGCCGCTTCGCGATCGTGTCGTCGACGTCGTCGTCGGCCGCCGTGCTCGCGGCGACCGTGCTCGCGGAGTCGGGGATGGCGCTCGCCGCGCAACTCGCGCTCGCGGCGGCACTCGTCGCGATGACGGGCGTGCTGTTCATCCTGGCCGGTGCCGCGCGGCTCGGCGGCATGTCGGATTTCGTCGCGCGGCCGGTGTTGCGCGGCTTCACGTTCGGCCTCGCGCTGACGATCGTCATCAAGCAGTTGCCGAAGATCCTCGCGATTTCCGTGCAGCACAGCGATGCGCCGCATGTCGCGCTCGACCTGATCACCGGCGCGCCGCACGCGAATCTCGCGAGCGTCGTGCTCGGCGCCATTGCGCTGGCGTTGCTGTTCACGCTCGGGCGCAGCTCGCGCGTGCCCGCGACGCTCGTCGTGATCGTGCTGTCGATCGCGGCCGGCTATGCGATCGACTGGCAGCGATACGGGATCGCGATCGTCGGCCATATCGATTTCAAGCATATCGAGTTCGGCCTGCCGACCCTAGACCGCAACGCGTGGATGCAGACCATCGAGCTTGCGTTCGCGCTGATGCTGATCCTGTACGCGGAATCGTACGGATCGATCCGCAACTTCGCGCTGAAGCATGGCGACAGCGTGTCGCCGAACCGCGACCTCGTCGCGCTCGGCTGCGCGAACCTCGTGTCGGGCCTGCTGCACGGCATGCCGGTCGGCGCCGGCTATTCGGCGACCTCGGCGAACGAAGCGGCCGGCGCGCAGTCGCGCTTTGCCGGCCTGTGGGCGGCGGGCGTGGTCGCGCTGATCGTCTGGCTGCTGCTGCCGCAGCTCGCGCGCACGCCGGAGCCCGTGCTCGCGGCGATCGTGATCTTCGCGGTCAGCCACTCGCTGCATCCGTCGGTATTCCGGCCGTACTGGGCCTGGCATCGCGACCGCCTCGTCGTGAGCGCCGCGCTGCTCGCGGTGCTCGTGCTCGGCGTGCTGCACGGGCTGCTCGCGGCCATCGGCGTGAGCCTGCTGCTGACCCTGCGCAAGCTGTCCGAGCCGAACGTCAGCGTGCTCGGCAGGCTGCGCGACAGTCACGATTTCGTCGACGTGGCGAGCCATGCCGACGCGAAGCCGGTGCCGGGCGTGCTGATCGTGCGGCCCGAGGCGCAACTGTTCTTCGCGAATGCGGACCGGATGCTGAACCGCGTGCGTGCGTTGATGAAGGCCGCGCCGGACGCGCATACCGTGATGCTGAGCCTCGAGGAAACGCCGGATGTCGACAGCACGACGATCGAATCGTTGCGCACCTTCGCGGCCGAATGCACGGCGCGCGGGTTGCGGCTCGCGATCGTGCGGCTCAAGGTGCACGCGCTGCATGCGTTGCGCCGCGCGGCCGACGACACGCTGCACGACGATGCGATGTCCGAACTGAGTGTCGACGAGAGCCTGCAACTGCTGCAGGCCCGGATGCCGCCGGACGGCAGCGACGGCACGACCGCCGCGTGACGGCGCGGGGGCGCCGCGCCGGTGAGTGCTATGGCGACACCACGGCGTCGGCGGAGCGATCGATCATGTCGGTCACTTCGGCCGCCGTCGGCGCATAGGCGCCTGCATGCGCACAGGCGACGGCCGCGCACGCGGCTGCGTAGCGCAGATGTTCGGCGGCGGATGCATCGGGACGCGCAAGCTGGCTCGCGAGCCAGCCGCCGATGCTCGCATCGCCGCAACCGACGGTGTCGGCCACTTCGGTCGGGAACGCGGGCTGGAACAGCACGAGGTCGCGATGCAGGAGCTGCATGCCGGATGCGCCGCGCGTGACGAGCATCGCGGCGTCCGGCGCCCACGTGCGCAGCTGCGCGAGCGCGGCGGCTTCGTCGAGTTCGGGAAACAGCCCGCGCAGATCCTCGTCGGATACCTTGATCCAGTCGGCGAGCCCGGCCAGCCGGCGCAGCGTGTCGCGATACGACGGCGCGGCCATCGGTGCGCGGAAGTTCGGATCGAACGAGATCCGCTTGCCGGCCGCCCGCGCAGCTTGCGCCACGTCGATCAGGCGCGACGCGAGCGGCTCGCGCACGACGCCGAGCGAACCGACGTGCACGATCTCGGCCGCGTCGAGTGCGCCGGCGGGCAGGTCCGCCGGATCGAACGCGAGATCGGCGCTGTTCTCGCCGATGAAGAAGTAGTGGGGCGGCTGCTTCGACACGACCATCGCGAGCAGCGGCGCGCGATCGACCTGCCGGATGAAGCGCAGGTCGAGCCCCGCGTCGGCGCTCTTGCGCATCAACTCGTCACCGAAGGTGTCGCGACTGACCGTGCCGGCGAAGCCCGTCGGCACGCCGAGTCGCGCACCGACGCGTGCGACGTTCCAGCATGAGCCGCCGGCGACGCTGTGCCAGTGCTGGTCGTCGTCGCGGATGAAATCGGTCAATGCTTCGCCGAATACGATCAGGCGGGGAAACGTCGTCGTCATGTCGAAACCTTGTGCGGCGGCGTTGCACGCGGCCATGCAGCGGTTGATCTGAAAGGACGGGCAGTGCGGGTCGTCGCACGTCGCGACGCGGCCCGGCACCGCCCGGTTGCTCGGGCGGACAGGTGGCGCGATCAGCGCGGGGTGCTCCAGCCCTTGTAGCTCTTCACGTTGTCGCGCGTGATGAGTGTCGGCTCGATCAGGATCATCGGGTTGGCCGGCTTCTGGCCGTTCATGATGCCGTAGCCGACGTTGACGGCCTGCTGCGCCATCGCCCAAGGGTCCTGGCTCGACGACGCCTGCACGAGCGTATTCGACTTGAGCGCGACCTCGATATCGGGCGCGCCGTCGACCGACGTGATCACGATGTTCGGGCGGTTCAGCTGCTTCGCGGCGAGATCGCTGCCGATCGCCTGCGGGTCGTTGATCGTGAACACCGCGTCGAGCTTCGGAAAGCGCGTCAGGTAGCCCTGCATCGCGTTCATCCCGCCTTCACGCGAGCCCTTGCCGTCCTGGTCGCTCGACAGCACCTTGATGCCGGCGCTTTTCGCGAGCACGGTCTTGCAGCCGTTGACGCGATCGATCACGGCCGACACCTGCGGGCCGTTCTCGATGATCACGTTGCCCTTGCCGTTGAGTTTCTTCGCGATGTAGTCGCATGCCAGCTCGCCGGCCTTCACGTTGTTGGTCTGCACGGTCGCATTCGCGCCGGCGGCCGCGACGTCGACCGCGACGACCGTGATGCCGGCCGCCTGCGCCTTCTTCACCGCCGTCTCGATCGCTTTCGGATCGGTTGCGTTGAGCAGGATCATGTCGACGTGCGCGGAGATGAAGTTGTCGATCTGAGTGAACTGCTTGTTCAGGTCGTAGTCGGCCGATACGGCCGTGACCTTCGCATTCGGGTTGATCTGCTTGGCGCGCGCCTCGGCGCCCTTGACGATCGTGACGAAGTACGGGTTGCCGAGCGACCCGACCGTGACGCCGATCGATTTGAGCGGCTTGTCGGCCGCGTGCGCGGCGGAAGCGCCGAACGCGAGTGCGCAGGCGACGGCGGTCAGGGCGGCTTTGTGCTTGAACATGTCGTGGTGTCTCCGTGAAGTGGCTTGTCGGGCGGGCGCAGGGATCGGCCTGCGCCGCCAGGTTGAATGGACGGGCAGGGGCTCAGGTACGGGCCGAATCGCGCTGGCGGTAGCGGTCGAGCGCGACGGCGCCGATGATCACGAGCCCCTTGATGATGTACTGCCAGATGTCGGACACGCCGAGCAGCACGAGCCCGTTGGTCAGCACCGCGATGATCAGCGCACCGATCAGCGTGCCGACGATCGAGCCGACGCCGCCGACGAAGCTCGTGCCGCCGAGGATCACCGCGGCGATCGCGTCGAGTTCGTACGACTGGCCGAGCTGCAGGCCGTTGGCCGCGTAGAGCCGCGCGGCCGACATCACCGCGCCGAGGCCGGCGAGCAGCCCCGACGCCGCGTACACGAACAGCTGGATCGCCCGCACGTTGATGCCCGACAGGCGGGCGGCTTCCGGATTGCCGCCGACCGAATAGATGCGCATCCCGAGCACCGTGCGGCGCAGGATGAACCACGAGATCGCGATCACCGCGCACGCGATCACGACGAGCCACGGCACGCCGAGGATCGTGCCGTTGCCGATGAACGCGAACGGCAACTGCGGATTGAACACGGTCGTGTCGTTGCCGATCAGGCGCGCGACGCCGCGCACGGCGGTCATCGCGCCGAGCGTGACGATGAACGGCGGCAGGCGCAGGAACGAGATCAGGCCGCCGTTGATCGCGCCGAACACGAGGCCGACGACGAGCGCGAACGGCACGCCGAGCCAGCCCCAGCCGGGGATGGTCGACGCGAGGAGTGCCGCGACGGCCGCGGCGGCGAGCACCGAGCCGACCGACAGGTCGATGCCGCCCGTCAGGATCACGAAGGTCATGCCGGCGGCCAGCACGATGTTGATCGACGCCTGCTGCGTGACGATCGACAGGTTCTGCAGCGTGAAGAAGCCGTCGGTCAGAAAGCCGAAGCCGATGCACAGAACCAGCAGCACCGGCAGCATGCCGGCCGTGCGGATCAGCGACCGCATGCGGGCGCGTTGATCGGCGCCGCGCAACAGCGGCGTGCGGGTGGCCACCTGCTGGGCCGTCGCGGAAGCGAGGTTCCGCTGCTTGGTCGGGTTGATCATTTCGGTAACCTGGATGTAAGAAGGAAATGAAAAGGGGCGAGCCTCAGTGCGCGTCGGCGAGCTCGGCTTGCGAGCCGGTGGCGAGTGCGATGATGGCTTCCTGCGTGATGGGCGTAGGCGTGTAGCCGCCAAGTTCGCCGGCGATCTCGCCTTCGCGCATCACGAGCACGCGGTCGGCGACACCGATGATTTCCGGCAGTTCGCTCGAGATCACGATCACGCCCACGCCGGCCCGGGCCAGTTCGTTGATGATCCGGTAGATCTCGGATTTCGCGCCGATGTCGACGCCGCGGGTCGGTTCGTCGAGGATCAGCACGCGCGGCTTCGTCTCGAGCAGGCGCGACAGCAACACTTTCTGCTGGTTGCCGCCGGACAGCGCGCCGACGTTGACGTTCGCGTTCGGCACGCGGATCGACAGCGACGCAATGGCGTCCTGCGCGCGTTCGGCACCGCGCGCGAGATCGAGCGCGCCGAGCCGCGCGTCGCGGTTGCAGACCGAGATGTTGATGTTGTCGCGCACGCTCATGTCGAGGAACAGGCCCTGGCGCTTGCGGTCTTCGGTCAGGTAGACGAGGCCCGCGTCGATTGCGTCGCGCGGCGAGTGCGCGCCGAACGTGCGTTCACCCACCTTCACGTCGCCGCGCACGCGCGGTTCGGCGCCGAAGATCAGCCGCGCGAGTTCGGTGCGGCCTGCGCCGACCAGCCCCGCGATGCCCAGTACTTCGCCGGCGTGCAGGTCGAGGCTGCAGCCGCGCACGCGTGCGCCGTCGGCGATGTCGCGGACCGACAGCAGCAGGTGGCCGGGGTCGTACGGTGCGTGTTCCTTCTTGTAGAAGCCGGAGATGTCGCGGCCGACCATCATCGCGACGAGGCGCTCGGCCGACAGCGACGCGCGTTCGAGCGTGCCGACGTACGCGCCGTCGCGCAACACCGACACACGGTCGGACAGCTCGTAGATCTCCGCCATCCGGTGGCTGATGTAGATGATCGCGAGACCTTCCTCGCGCAACTGGCGGATCAGGCGGAACAGGTGCTCGGTTTCGCGCGACGACAGCGGCGTGGTCGGCTCGTCCATCACGAGGATGCGCGCCCGGGTGTGCACGGCGCGTGCGATCTCGACGAGCTGCTGCTCCGCGATCGACAGCGTGTCGACGAGCGTGTCGGGGCCGAACGATGCGCCCAGGCGCGTGAGCACGTCCTCGCAGCCGCGCGCCATCGCCGCCCGGTCGATCGTGCCCCAGCGCCGGTTGCCGCGCCGCAGTTCGCGGCCGATGTAGATATTTTCCGCGACGGTGAGGTTCGGCGACAGGCACAGTTCCTGGTAGATCACCGCGACGCCTGCATCGCGCGCGGCGAGCGGGCCGTCGATGTCGATGCGGGCACCGTCGATCAGGATCTCGCCGCCGGCGTCGGCGCGGTATGCGCCCGACAGGATCTTCATCAGCGTCGATTTACCCGCGCCGTTTTCGCCCATCAGCGAA
Source organism: Burkholderia sp. AU27893 (assembly GCF_002223205.1). Taxonomy (NCBI): domain Bacteria; kingdom Pseudomonadati; phylum Pseudomonadota; class Betaproteobacteria; order Burkholderiales; family Burkholderiaceae; genus Burkholderia; species Burkholderia sp. AU27893. The sequence goes on from NZ_NKFD01000001.1 coordinate 1,909,751, forward strand.
TGGATCTCGCCGGGATAGACGGTCAGGCTGACGTTGTCGAGCGCGCGCACGGCCGGGAACGTCTTGCTGATCCCGCGCATCTCGAGCAACGGACGGGGCGACTCAGATCGCGACATGGTTGACCTCCTGCGAGTCGATGCGGGCGCCCTTGAGGATGCCGGCCCGCGGGGAGAAGTTGAAGAACATCGGCAGCGTGGCCGCGCCGATCGCACCGGCGTCGGCGCCGAACGTGCCGCGTACGAGCATCGGCGTGCCGCGTGCTTCGGGCGCGGTGGCCACGAGCGCGGCGCGCAGGCGCGTCGTGACCGCGTCGAGCAGGCCCGCGTCGGTATCGGCGTCGAGTACGACCACCGGCGCGTCGACCACGCACAGCACCGCGCGCAATGCCGGCGCCAGCGCGTCGACGCAATCGTCGATCCATTCGTCGACGGCGGGCAGGCCGCGGGCGATGCACGCTTCGAGATCGGCCCGGTTGTCGACCGTTTCGCCGTGATGGCGCAGATGGCGCACCAGCGCATGCAGCGACGCGCGCGCGAGCAGGATGTCCCACGGGCCGCGTGGCGGCGGCGCGGAAGCCAGCCGGCTCGGCGGCACGGGAATCACGGCGATGTCGCCCGCGTTGCCGGTCACGCCGCGCAGGCAGTCGCCGTCGATCGCGATGCCGCCGCCGATGGCCGGCCCAATGAACAGGTAGACGAAGTCGTCGCACTGCCGGCCGTATCCGTAGAACAGCTCGGCGATCGCGGCTGCGTTGCCGTCGTTTTCGCCGAACACCGGAAGCGACAACGTGCGACTGAGGTCGGCCGCGAAATCGACGTCTTCCCACGCGCGGAACGTGTCGGGTGCGAGGCCGAGTTCGCGCATCCACGCGCCGAGGTTGTAGGGCTGGGCGACGCCGATACCCGTCAGGCGGGCGCGCTCGTGGTCGGGGAGCAGCGCCTGCATCGCGTCGATGTCGTGGCGGACGATCTCGAGTACGTCGGCGGGCGGCGGCAGCAGCGTGTCGTGCGAGCGGCGGCCGAGCACGTCGCCGGCGAAGTTGACGAGCGCCGTTTCGATGCGCATGCGGTCGAGATGGACGCCGATGCCGAACGCGCCGCGCGGGTCGAGGCGGATCAGCGAGGCCGGCTGGCCGCGCTGGCCTTCGGTGCGGCCCGCGAATTCGATCAGCTTCGCATCGGCGAGCGACGCGATGATGCTGCCGACTGCCGTTCCCGTCATGCTCGCGAGGCGGGCGAGGTCGGCCTTCGACGCGCTGCCTGCGCGGCGCAGCGTCTTCAGCAGCAGGCGCTCGTTGTAACGGCGCACGTTGGCCGAGTTGCTTCCCTGGCCGAAGTGCGGGCTTCTCATGGTGTCTCCTTCCATGGTGCGCTGTCGGGCAGCGCATTAAATAAATCACGTTGATTTATTTAACCGCGCGCACGCCGGCGTGTCAGCCTAGGGAAATCCCGGTTTGTGTGGGAGCGTGGGTGCGGGGTGTTCGGAATCGGGGATGGATCGCGGAGATCGAGGAAATCAGGCGCAGGGTGGCTTGTGGCGTGGGTTCGAGCGCGTGACACCGGGTTGTTGCCGCATGCCGTTCGGGCTCGCTGGTGCTGGCGTGCAAACCAAAGCGATTGCTTTGCTCTCGGGGACGGAGGGAGGGAGGTGTTTCCGGCGTCGGAAATGAAAAAAGGCCGGCTAAAAGCCGACCTTTTTATAAAACAGATGGTGCCCAGGAGAGGACTCGGTCACACATGCGCGACCCCGGCTGCGCTTGCAAGCGCAGCCTTTCGAGTCCTCACGCAAAGCGCGCAGGCGCTTTGCTTCCTGGGCTAGAAATGAAAAAGGCCGGCTAAAAGCCGACCTTTTTATAAAACAGATGGTGCCCAGGAGAGGACTCGAACCTCCACGATGTTGCCACCGCTAGGACCTGAACCTAGTGCGTCTACCAATTCCGCCACCTGGGCACGTTTCGCTTGTTGCTGCATCGCGAAAGAACGCAATTATAGCGTGTCCGAAGGGGCTGTCAACACAATTTCAGGTCGCGAACGAAAATAATTGAGCACGCTGTTCGGTCGGGCAAAAGAGGGGGAGGCGGGCATGCGAGCCGCTTGCATGAGCGACGACGCCATCTTGCGGCAGGCGCGTATTTTCGCGCGCCGGAAATGAAAAAGGCCGGCTAGAAGCCGACCTTTTTATAAAACAGATGGTGCCCAGGAGAGGACTCGAACCTCCACGATGTTGCCACCGCTAGGACCTGAACCTAGTGCGTCTACCAATTCCGCCACCTGGGCACGTTTCGCTTGTTGCTGCATCGCGAAAGAACGCAATTATAGCGTGTCCGAAGGGGCTGTCAACACAATTTCATCGAAAGCGATGAAAAGTGTTCACGTCGAGCGGTCCGCCACACACTGACCGGCGCCGGCCCGCCTCGCTGCGAAAACTCAGCCCGGCGCCGGCTTCGTCTCGACGCGCGCCGGCAAGCCGTTCGGTCGGGAAAAACCTGTTGCGAAATTCACCGCCGTTCATCAAAGTTTGGCGAGGCCGCTTCATGGGTGACAACCGGGGGCAAACAACCGCATTGTCTGCACGAACTCACCCGGGATCGAAGGTCCCGAACGGCGCGCACCGGCACGGTATCGACGCGCCCTGACGACCGTCCGGATGACAAAAATTAAGACAAGTCCGAAACGAAATAGAAACCATATGGGACAAGGTCTAATTGGACCCGGTGCCTAATAAAAATCGAGATAGTTCCGGCAACATGGCGACATTGGAACCCGCGGCAGCATGCCGTGCGGTTGCCTGTTGAGGGACCCGGGGCCGCCTGAGCGAGTGTTGCGTGGCGGGATCGAGAGCGCGACGAAAAATGTGGCCAAGGCCGCAACCATGCAGGAAGTGCGCGGCTGCAACGAACTCGGGCGAACAAAACAATAACGTGGACCAAACCATGCCTGACTGGCTCAATCGAGTCTTGAAAATTGCAACATCCGTGCGACCTGCCGTATGGCCCCTTACGGCCGGCGCGGTCCTGCTGGCGGTGCTCAGTTGCACGCCGACCGCCGAGGCGTTGCTGTCGCCGCTCGACCGTTTGTACTGGAACCTGGTGGTGACCGGCGTCGATCACGGGGATCGTGACGAGGTCGTCGTCATCTCGATCGACAAGAAGACGATTGCCGAACTCGGCAGCGGCGAAAGCTATGCGCGGACGTCCCATGCGCAGGTGCTCGATCGGCTGGGTGCCGCCGCGAGTGTCGTGCTCGACATGACGATGTTCAGCGCGGCGTCCGGCGATCGGGCGCTGGCGGGCGCGATCGCGCGGCAAGGGCACGTCGTGCTGCCTGCCCACGTATCGCAGGAGGCCACACGTGCCGACACCGTGCTGTTGCCCGAGGCGCGGTTGCGCGCCGCGGCCGCGGCCATCGGCCAGCGCAGCGTGATGCTGGGCAGCGACCATCTGGTGCAGGGCATCGTGCCTTATATCCACGCGGACAACGCGGAGGCGGAACTGCCGCACGTGGCGCTGGAGGCGATTCGCGTGGCGGGCGCGTCGCTGCCGGCCGGCGACGTGCGCCACCAGGTGCAGGACCACGTGTCGAATCTGGGGCATGTCGAGACCGGTTCGCTCGCGCTGTTCCTGCCGGCGCGCTTCGACCTCGATCGCTATTCATACGTCGACGTGCTGAAAGGGCGCATTCCCGAGTCGGCATGGCGCGGTCGCATCGTCTTCATCGGCGACGCGATGTCGGACCTTTCCGGTGTGTACGACCTGTCGACGTCGGAAGGGGGCCGGCTGCGGCGCGTGGAGGTCGATGCACTGGTGACGCAGGCGCTGCTCGATGGCCGCATTCTGCGGCGCGAGCCGGCGGCGATCCAGGTTGGCGTCAGCGTCGCGGTCGCGACGGGGATGCTGCTGATCTGCATGCTGGTGCCGGGCTGGCGCATGTATGCAGTCGCGATCGCGTGGATGGCCACGTTCGTCTCCGTCTCGCTGGTGCTGCTGGTGCATTGGTCGTACTGGATGCCGCTCGGGCCGATGTTTGCCGTGTGCGCGCTGATTTTCGCGTTCTGCGGCTGGCGGCGTGCCGGCAGCCTGCGGACGTTCATGCTGAAGGAATACGGGCTGCTGCACCGGCTGGCCGGCAAGCATGCATTCGCCGGCGTGCCGCACGCGGCGGGCGCCGATACCGAGCTGCCGAGCGCGGACGAAGTCGAGATCGCGATGCAGCATATTCGCGCCTGGCAGACGGCCTATGTCGACATGATCGAGACGTTGCCGTATCCGATCTTCGTCGAACAGCACGGCCGGCTGCTGCTGTGCAATGCGGGTGGCCGCGCGATGCTGGAGACGTTCGATACCGACGGTGACCGCGACGCGGCCGTCCGGCACGTGCTGTCGCTCGCGCACGACGAAGTGCAGATCGCGAAGGCGAGCGGCAAGATCCACTCGGCGGAGCTGACGCTGAACGGGCGCACGCAGATGATGATGGTGACGCCGTTCGGCGACGGCGAGCAGCATCGTTCCACGGCGAGCATGATCTGCTTCGTCGATATCCACAACATCAAGGCCGCGGTCGAAAGCGACCGGCTGACGCTGCGACACATGGCGCACGACCTGCGCAATCCGCTGTCGACCGTGCTGTCGCTGCTCGAGGAGCGCAACCGCGCCGACGGCGCGACCGACGAGGATTTCCTGACGGACCTGCACAAGCTGGTGGACTACAGCCTGCGCGTCGCACAGGATTTCACGCAGCTGTCGCGCGCCGAGCATCTCGACACCCGCGCCTACGTGGCCGTGTCCGCCAACGATCTGGCGACGGAGGCGGTCGATCATCTGTGGCACAGCGCGAATGCGAAGCGGATCCGCGTCGAAGGCCCGCATTACGAGGGCGACGACGTGTTCGTGTCCGGCAATCGTGACATGCTGCTGCGTGCGCTGACCAATCTGCTCGACAACGCGATCAAGTACTCGGACGAGGAGACGGTGGTCGACGTGTGGATTGATGCCGACGATCGGCAGGTGACGATGACGGTGCAGGATCAGGGGATCGGCATCCCCGCTGCCGCGCTGCCGCGCCTGTTCGAGCCGTTCTTTCAGGTCGACGGCTCGCACCGCGACGCCAGCCGCGGTGTTGGCCTCGGCTTGCCGTTCGTGAAGGCCGTGATCGTGCGCCATGGCGGCTCGATCGACGTGACGTCGACGCCGGGGCAGGGCAGCCGCTTCATCGTGCGCTTGCCGAGAGCCGCTGCGGAAACGCTCGAAGACGCGTGAGCTGCGCCGGGCCGCAACGGTAGTGCGGCCGCATGCTTCGTCGAGGTCGGGTAGAGACTGAACCGGATGGATGGAAAGCCGGGCCCTGTATCGCACAGGGCCCGGCTTTTTTGCGTTCGGGCCTGGCGCGTGTCGCGACACGGCGGATGACGAGACCGGCGCGCCTGTCGGCGCTTCGGACTGTATGACGATCGCGCCATCCTGGGGTGGTGCCGACCTGACGAGACCTGCGGATGGATGCTCGTCGCCGTGAACCGCGGGATAGCGGACGGTACGGCGATGGCCTGTCACGTCGGCACGAGACACGAAGGTGCGGGGGCCGCGTGGCATCTTCCGACGCGGACCTGCCGTCAAGCGGGACTCCGATCCCGCAGGCGCGGCGCGACTCCGGACGCGAAGCAGCGGGAAGGTCGAGGACGCCATCGACATGACGCGATGACACCGGGGCGACGCCGGTCCTGGCGGTGGCGTTTGCGGTCCGCGCATTCCTTGCGCATCGCCCGCACCTTCCCAACCGTCCCGCCCGCAGCGTTGCGGACGCCCATCCGCCAACCGACACCCAAACGAAAACGCCCTCGCGCGAGGCGAGGGCGATATCGGCATCAGCCGTTGTGCGTCGCAAGACGCGGGTTCGGATTGACCGGGGCGCCGCGATGGCGCCGCCGGCCGGACCGGGCATTACTCCTTGTGTTCATCCCATGCCTGGTCCCACGCGGTGCCCTTGCCCGGCTCGTAGGCCCAGGCTGCCATCGAGCACCAGTTGGTGTACGGGAACGGCTTGCAACGGAACAGCTTGCCGTTGTTGGAAACGATGTCGCCCGCGTTGTACTTCGTGCCTTCCTTGTACTGCGGGTGGTTGCCACCGCTGCCGCCACCTTCGCCGCCGCCGTTACCACCGTTACCACCGCCGCTTTCGCCGCCGCCGCCTTCGCCGCCATTGCCGCCATTGCCGCCGCCGCTGCCGCCGTCGTTGCCGTAGAGCGTCCACGCGTCGTTCCACGCGAAGCCCTTGCCCGGCTCATACGCGGTCGGCGCGCCCGAGCACCAGCCGCTGTTCGGGAACGGCTTGCACTGGTAGAGCTTGCCGAGGTTCGACACGATGTCGCCGGCGTTGTACTGCGTACCGGCCTTGTACGCCGGGTACTTGCCGCCTTCGCCGCCACCGTTGCCGCCGTTGCCACCGTTGCCGCCGCCTTCGCCGCCGTTACCGCCGCCCGCATCCTTGGCCTTCACGAGCACGGTGTGCTTCGCGGTGCTCGACAGCTTGCCGTCGCTGACCGTGACCGAGAACGTGAACGACTGGTCCTTCGCGAGCGTGGGCGCGGTGAAGTTCAGCGTCGCGCCGGCCGGCGTCGCCTGGATGCCGGTCGGGACGTTCCACTTGAAGCTCAGCTTGTCGCCGTCCGGATCGGTCGATTTCTCTGCCGACAGCACGACAGCCTGGCCGGCTTCAGCCGTTGCCGGGCCGCCGAGTTGCGCGACCGGCGGGCGGTTTTCCGCCGGCGGCGGTTCCACGGCCGTGTCGGCCTTGGCGGTCACGACGACTTGCGCGCTGTCCTTCAGGCCGGCCGGATCGGTGACCGTCACGCGGAACGTGTACTTCGTGTCCTGCTTGACCGACGGAATGTCGACGCTTGCCTTCGCGCTCGTCGCGTTGGCGAGCTGCAGCGGCGCGCCGGCGACCTGGTCCCACTTGTAGGTCAGCTTGTCGCCGTCCGGATCGCGCGACTTCGATGCGTCGAGCGTCACCGTCGCCGGCCCGGTGACGGTCATCGGGGCACCGGCGTTCGCGACCGGCGGATGGTTTTCCGCGCCGCCGCCTTCATTGCCGTGGCCGAGGCCCTTGTGCATCGCATTCAGGATGTCGCCGTTGTCCGAGTCGATTTCCCACGAGAACAGGCCGCCCAGCTGGTGGGCGCGCACGTAGTCGCCCTTCGCGAGAACGGAGCGCTCGTCGTCGAAGGTGAGGAGCTCGCCGGTGCTCTTGTTGAATACGTACGGTGCTTCGGCCGTCTGGTCGTAGTGGTACTCGTAGCCGTTGATGCCGGCGTTGTTCGGCCCGATCATCTCCGCCTTGAGTTTCTTGTAGTCGAGGATGCCCGGCTCCCACTGACCCTTGTGCGCACCCGTCGCCGTGCCGGTGAACGGATTGCCGTCGGCATAGCCGTGTACGCCGGTCCAGCCGCGGGCATAGGCCGCCGCGCCGACCACGAGCTTCTTCGGATCGACGCCCTGCGCGAGCAGCGCCTGGATCGAATTGTGCGTCGTGTACGCGGTGTCCGGCTTCCAGCCCGGTGCATACAGCGCGGTCTGGTGGCCGAGTTCCTTCAGGCTGAACGCACCGTAGAAGTCGTACGTCATGTCGAAGATGTAGTCCATGTACTTCGTGGCTTCCTTGTAGTTCACCACGTCGATCTTGTCCTTGCCCGCGCCGATCGCCGACGTCAGTTCGTACGTCCGGCCGGTTTCCTGCGACAGCTTGTCGAGCATCTGCCGCAGTTCCTTCATCAGCGTCACGTACAGCGGGCCGTCCTTCACCGGATCGCCGAGCGACGGGTTCACGCCCTTGCCGCCGGGGAATTCCCAGTCGATGTCGACGCCGTCGAAGAACTTCCACGTGCGCAGCAGCTGCTCGGTCGAGTCGACGAACACCTTGCGCTTCGCCGGGTCATGCAGCTTGAAGAACGGATCGGACAGCGTCCAGCCGCCGATCGACGGCAGGATCTTCATGTTCGGGTTGCGTTTCTTCGCGGCCATCATCTGGCCGAGCACGCCCTTGAGCTTCGAGTTCGCGGTCTGGCCCGGCAATGCCTTGGCCATTTCACCGTAGGTGTCGTGGATCGCGACGCTGAAGTCGGGCAGGCCCTTGCAGCTCTGCTGGAGCGTGTTGAACGAGCCCGGCAGGTCCTTCGCGAGCGAGGCGTTCACGTCCGCGCCGCCGCAGATCGGGATGAAGCCGTACAGCATGTGCGTGAGGTTCTCGACCGGCACGTTGTCGACGTTGAACTTGCGGTCGTAGATCGACCAGGTCGCGAAGTACGTGCCGACCACCGAGCCGGACGTGTTCGCGTACGGCTTGTGGTTCTTGCTCGCGTTGTTCGGCAGATCGTCGGCGAGCTCGGGAATCGTGTCGAACACGACCACGTCGAGCGGTGCGCTGTCGGTCGCCGCGCCGTTCGCGTCGATCACGCGTACCTGCATCTTCTTCACGCCGGGCGTCTTCACGTTCGCGACCACCTGGCCGCTCTGCGTGCCGCCGGGCGTCATCTTCACTTCGGACGTGGCGTCGACGACGCCGTCGACCAGCGCGACCGCCTTCACCGCGGTGCCGTTGCTCCAGATGTCGAACGGCAGCGGCACGTCGACCTTCTTGTTCAGCTTGACGATGTCCTTGTACGGCGCGACGCCTGCCTTCTGCATGTCGATTTCGACGAAGCCGTGCGGCTGCGAGGTGATTTCGTACTGTTTCAGGCTGGGTTTGCCGGGTGCGGCGAATGCGGCGTTGGCAAAGCTGAGTGCGCTGGCCGCGGCGAGTGCCGCATAGGCGATGTGCGTGCGGCGCAGCGAGCGGCGTCGAACCACGAGATCAAGAGTCGGTTTCTTCGAATTCAATTTGATAGCCATCCATCCTGGTGTTGAAAAAAAGTGTCGCGAATGCCAGCGCATTTTTCTTCGTGGAGGGCGGGGCGGCAACGAATCTCAATGCAATCTAAACGCGGGCTGCTCGACGCGGGACATGCCTATATCAGGACTGCGGATGACTCGGGAGGGAATCGTTTAGAGATCGTTGAGGAAGATTCTCGATTGAAAGACGCTTGCCGATACTTCACTCAGCGTTTCGTCAGCAGAACATGCGTCACGCCATTCGAGACGTTCGAACGCGATCCGTCGAACGAAGCCAACCCTGACCAACTTTCAACCAAACGAAATCAGATGAGAACCCGAACTGCGAAAAAGACCCTCTTTACCCTGTCGCCGCTCGTTGCCTGCGCGTCGATGTTCTTCGCCCAGGCCGCATTCGCGCATGGCTACCTGTCCGAGCCGCCGTCGCGCGGCCTGCTGTGCAGCGCGAAGGCGGGGAAGATCGAAAACTTCAACTGCGGCTCGGTCGCCTATGAACCGCAAAGTATCGAAGGCAAACAAGGCTTCCCGGCAGCCGGCCCGAAAGACGGCGAAATCGCGAGCGGCGGCGTGACGCAATTCAGCGAACTCAACGAGCAGTCGGTCGATCGCTGGAAGCAGACCAGCATCAAGCCGGGCGCGCAGAAGTTCAAGTGGACGTTCACCGCGGCGCACGTGACGAAGGAATTCAAGTACTACTTGACGAAGCAGGGCTGGAATCCGAACGAGAAGCTCACGCGCGACCAGTTCGACCTGAACCCGTTCTGTACGGTCGACGGCGGGATGAAGAAAGCCGACGAGATCGGCCCGCACAACTGCACGATTCCGGCAGACAAGAAGGGTCATCACGTGATGCTGACGACGTGGCACGTCGGCGATACGGCCGGCATGTTCTACAACGTCGCCGACCTGAACATCACCGACGACGGCGGCGCGACCGATCCGGGCAAGCCCTCGTGGTCGAACGTCGGCAGCATCGCGCCGATCATGGACCTGAAGGCCGGCGACAAGGTCACGAACCGCGTGTTCAAGTCGAGCGGCGAAGTGCCGTCGATGAAGACCACGGTGACGATCGGCTCCGCGCAGCAGGGCGAACGCAACATGTGGCCGATGCTGCTCGCGAAGGAAATCAACCGCGTGCAGTCGGCGAACCTGATGGCCGGCGTCGAGCGCGACGGTCGCATCGAGCCGTCGCTCGGCAAGAACGACGTGTTCTCGAAGAAGGGCAGCGGCATCGTGCGCACCGAGACGACGATCGATCACCAGCCGGAAAGCGGGCTCGACGAAGGCTTCAGCATCTCGAACAACGGTGAATTCAAGATCCAGAACGGCAAGGCGACCGCGAAGTTCTTCCTGAAGTTCAATCACGCGAAGGACACGAACGTCAACGTGAAGGTCTATGACGCGTCGAACTCGCTGGTCGGCTCGAAGTCGGCGACGATGCGCATGCAGGGCGACGTGAGCGTCGACATCGCGAACGCGAAGGCCGGCCAGCACACGGCCGTGGCGACGTCGCAGATCGAAGGCGGCACGCTGAAGCAGGAAACCACCACGTTCAAGCTGACCGGCGACGCGGGCGGCGGTGAAGGCGCGCAATGCCAGGCCGAGTGGAAGCAGGGCACGGCCTACACGGGCGGCGCGAAGGTGCAGCACAACGGCCGCACGTACGAGGCGCGCTGGTGGACGCAGAACGAGGTTCCGGGCAGCCCGGCCTCGACGGGTGCGGACCACACCGGCAAGGTGTGGAAGGACCTGGGCGCCTGCGCCAAGTAACGACCTGAAAGGGCATTGAGACGAGCCGCACGCAGCAATGCGTGCGGCTCTTTTTTTCGGGTCGGAGCGTACCGGCCCGCACCTTGAAAACCTTATTGATATTTCGTTGAGGAAGGTGGTGGCGCGGGGCACCCCCCGGGAAAATGACGTCATCGATCGGCGCTTTCCTTCAATCGAAATACGCATCAGCGAAAGCGCGATTCACCTGCCGTCTGCGATACGACGGCCTCCGGCCGCGATGCCGCGCCGGGATCTCTACCGAGGGCATACGACGTGAAACCGAACTATCTGAAATGGACGAAACGACGGGGCCAGAAGGGCTTCACCCTGCTGGAGCTGCTGGTCGTGCTGCTGATCATCGCGCTGCTGGCCGGCTATGTCGGACCGAAGCTCTTCTCGCAGGTCGACAAGGCGAAGGTCAAGTCGACGGAAGCGCAGATGAAGACACTGGGCGACGCGGTCTCGCAATTCCGGCTCGACATGGGCCGCTATCCGACGGCTGACGAAGGGCTCGACGCACTGGTCGCGGCGCCGCAGGGCACCGACGGCTGGAACGGCCCGTATCTGGCGAAGGCCGTGCCGAAGGACGGCTGGGGCCGCGTGTACCAGTGGAACGTGCCGGGCCGCGACGGCGAAGCGGAGATCGTATCGCTCGGGCGCGACGGTCGGGTTGGCGGGAGTGGTCTCGATGCAGACCTCGTCTACGGCATGTAAGGGCCTGCGTCGCTGGGTGGCCGCGGTGGCACTGTTCGCCGCCGGCACCTCCGGCGTCGCGGCCAGGGATTGCTGGACCTGGGCAGGCGAGCAGCATGGCATCGATCCGCTGCTGCTCGTCGCGATCGCGAAAGTGGAATCGTCGATGAATCCGCGCGCGATGAACTGGAACCGGAACGGCACCTACGACATCGGGCTCATGCAGATCAACAGCACGCATCTGCCGCGTCTGGTCAAGGTCGGCGTGACGCACAAGCGGCTGATCGACGAGCCGTGCACGTCGATCGCCACCGGCGCATCGATCCTCGCCGATTTCATCGATCGGCACGGCTATACCTGGAACGCGGTCGGTGCGTACAACGCCGGGTCTTCGCCGAAGCGCGAGCCGGCCCGCAAGGCCTACGCGACCAAGGTCTGGAAGGAATACCGGGTGCTGACGAGCGATCGTGAGGCGAGCCTCGCGAAACTCAACGAATGGCGGAGGCCGTCGCGATGAACACGTTCCGGGTACGGGTGCTTGCCGACGGCAAGGTCTCGCAGCAGACGGCCGAAGGGGCGAGCGAGGCGGAGGTGCGCGCGCGGCTCGCGGCCCAGGGATGGGTCGTGGTCGAGATCCGGCGCGAGGCGGGCTTCGGGCGCCGTCGCGCTGCACCGAAGTTTGCGCTGACGCTGTTCCTGCAGGAGTTATCGACGCTGCTCGATGCGGGCCTCGTGCTGATCGAGGCGCTCGAAGCGTTGCGCGACAAAGCGGATTCGGGCAAGGACGCGAAACACGTGATCGACCGGATTCTCGCGGTGATGGTCGAAGGGCAGCCGTTGTCGAAGGCGCTGGCGCAGCAACCGGCGATCTTTCCGCCGCTGCTCGTCGCGACGATCGAATCGTCGGAGGGCAGCGGTCAGTTGCCGGTCGTGCTGAAGCGCTACCAACAGTACGAAGTGCGAATCGAACAGGTTCGCAAGCGCGTCACCGGCGCGCTGATCTATCCGGTCGTCGTGATCGGCGTGGGTATCGCGATCCTGCTGTTCATGGCGTTCTTCGTGATTCCGCGCTTCGCGGTGGTGTTCGAGTCGCTGGCCACGCTGCCGGCGACCGCGCAGGCGATGCTCTGGTGGGCGACCCTGCTGCGCGAAAACGGCATGGCGGTCGGGCTGGCGGTCGTGGCGTCGTTCGTCGGCATCGGGCTGGCGGTGCGCTCGGCGGCCGCCAAGCGGGCCGCGCAGCGGCTGATGTGGCGCGCGCCGAAAGTGCGCGACATCTGCGCGCTGTTCGCGCTCACGCGGTTCTACCGGACCGTCGGCCTGCTGATCGCGGGCGGCACGCCGGTGATCGTCGCGCTGGAACTGTCCGGCAAGGTGTTGCCCGAGCATTTCCGCGGGCGGCTGGCGGCGGCGCTGACCGAAATGCGCGCAGGGCGTCCGGTCGCCGCCGTGCTCGCCGCGCATGCACTGACGACGTCGGTGGCCGAACGGCTGTTGCGCGTCGGCGAACAGAGCGGCGACCTGGGCGGGATGTGCGAACACATCGCGCAGTTTCATGACGGCGCGCTCGACCGCGCGATCGAGATGCTCAGCAAGGTCTTCGAACCGGTGCTGATGCTGGCGGTGGGCGCGACGGTGGGCGCGGTGGTCCTGCTGCTCTACATGCCGATCTTCGAATTGGCCGGCAGCGTCGGATAGCGATCCGGGCCGACCCTGCTTTCGCGAACCCGCTGACCAACAGGAGAAAACTGAATGAAAACGGAACACATCGCTCAACGCTGGCAGTCGGAATCGGAGGCATCCGGCGTTGGCTTCGCGCAATACGTCGACGGCCTGCTGAGCGGCGACGCATCGGTGCTGGCCGAAGTGGCGGCCTGCCTCGGCGTCGACGCGGTCGACGCGCAGACGCTGCAGGCGGCGCCGACGCGCTTCGACCTGCTGCCGCTGCACGACGCGCTGACCTGGCGCGTACTGCCGATCGAGCACGACGGCGCGGCCTGCGTCGTCCTGGCCGATCCGTTCGCGCGCCAGGTGCGCGACGAGCTGCTCGCGCGCTTCGGTGCGCAGCCGGTGCAGATGGCGATGAGCGTGCCGGGCGAGGTCGAGCGGCTGCTCGGCGACGTCGAGTCGAACGAGCGTCTGATGGACGACGTGACGATCGATGCGCAGGGCGATTCGCTCGCGCAGGCGATCGAGTCGATCTCGCTCGCGAGCATCGCGAAGGACGAAAGCCCGGTCATCCGGCTCGTCAATACGACCCTCTACGACGCGCTGCAGAGCCGCGCGAGCGACATCCACCTCGAAGCGGTACCCGACGGCCTGGCGATCCGCTACCGGATCGACGGTGTGCTGCAGTCGATCCGTCACATCCCGGGGCTCGAGACGGCCGCGCAGACGCTGTCGCGTCTCAAGGTGCTGGCGGCGCTCGACATCGCGGAAAAGCGCGTGCCGCAGGACGGCCGCTTCAAGGTCGTGATGCAGGGCCGCGAGATCGATTTCCGCGTGTCCATCATTCCCGGCACCTATGGCGAGAACGCGGTGATGCGCGTGCTCGACAAGTCGCAGCGCGGCGACAGCGTGAGCCTCGACGTGCTCGGCTTCGACGCGCAGACGGCCGAGCGCGTGCGCGCGCTCGCGCACCGGCCGTACGGGCTGATGCTCGTCACGGGGCCGACCGGCAGCGGCAAGTCGACGACGCTGTATGCGGTGCTGTCGGAAGTCAACACCGGCGACGACAAGATCATCACGATCGAGGACCCGGTCGAATACGAACTGAAAGGCGTGCTGCAGATTCCCGTCAACGAGCGCAAGGGTCTCACCTTCGCTCGCGGGCTGCGCGCGATCCTGCGGCACGACCCGGACACGGTGATGGTCGGCGAGATCCGCGACGAGGAGACCGCGTCGATCGCGGTGCAATCGGCGCTCACCGGCCACCGCGTGCTGTCGACGGTGCACGCGAACGACGGCTTCAGCGTGATCGACCGCTTCATCTACATGGGCGTCGAGCCGTCGACGTTTCTCGAGGCGCTGAACGGTGTCGTGTCGCAGCGGCTGGTGCGGCGCATTTGCGAAAGCTGCGGCGGCGCGGCGGCCGACGGTGCCGATCTGTCCGGTGCGTCGCTCGACGACCTGAAGCACGTGGTCACGCCCGGCGAGGGTTGCGAAACCTGCCGGGGCACCGGTTATCACGGCCGGATCGGCCTCGCCGAAGTGCTGACGCTCGATGCGGCGATGAAGGCCGCGTTGCTCGAACGCTCGATCGAGAAACGCGCGCAGGCGCTCGCGAACAACGCCGACTACCAGTCGATGCGCGATGCGGGCCTTGCCGCGATTCGCGCGCGACTGACGACGTTTCAGGAGGTGCAGCGTGCGATCGCCGTGGAATAACGTGTTCGCGGTGCTCGACGCCGACCGGTTGCGCATATGGACGAGCGCAGACTGGCGCGCACGGCGCGCCGGCGAGCCGCGGATCGTCGTCGCGCACGACGGTGCGCCCGCCGACGCGCTGGCGCAGGTGCTCGGCGATCTGCCGAAGGCGCGCCTGCCGATGCTGAACCGCGTGCACGTCGTCGCGGGGCATCCGTGGACGCATGGCGTCGTGTTGCCCTGGCAGGACGGGCTGGTGTCGGACGCCGCGTGGGACGGTTATGCCCGCGCGCTGTTCGCCGCCCGTGCGCAGCGCGGCGCGCTGCGGATTCGCCTCGAAGGCGGGCGGCGCGGCCGCACGCAGCTCGCGGTGGCGGCTTGCGACACGTTGCTCATGTCGCTCGACGAGACGTGCCGCGCAGCCGGCTGGCGGCTCGTCAGCGTGCGCGACGCGCTGTCGGTTGCGCTCGCCACGCATGCGAAGCACCTGAGCCACGACGACTACCGCTATGCATTGCTGCAGCCGCGCATCGTCACGTGCGTGTTCCGGCGTGCGGGCGAGTGGGCCGACGTGGTTACGCTGCCGCGCGCGGGGGGCAGCCGTCTTGACGACTGGTTCGCGGCCGCGGCATTGATGGCCGGACAGCCGCTCGCCGGCGCGGCCTTCGCGAGCGCGCTCGACGGCACGCTGCCGAGCGCGGCCGCCGACGGCGTCACGTTGCTCGACGACGACGTGGACCAGGCCGTGCCCACGCAGGAGGAGCCGGCATGAAGCGCCTGAATGAACTGGATTTCGTGGCGCCTCGCGCGCGTGTCACGCCGTGGGCGGCGGTCGCGCTGTGCTGCGCGCTGGTGACCGGCGCGTTCGTCGCGAGCGAGTGGTCCAACGTCGAGCAGTTGCGCGACGAGGTCGACAGCATCGAAAGCCGCATCGATCAGCGTCAGCGCGCGATCGAGCGCGAGCAGCGCCGGCAGAAGAACATGACGGCGGAGGAGCGCCGCATCGCGCGCGTGCTCGACCAGCAGCGCACGAGTGCGACCGGCGCGGGACCGGCGGTGGTCGACTGGATCGAGCACGCGTGGACGCCGCAGATCGCATTGAAGCTGCTGACGGTCGACAAGGCCGGACAGGAAGCGCGCCTCGAAGGCGGTGCCGCGCATCTGTCGCACATCTACATGTTCGTCGACCGCCTGAAGGACCGTCACCCCGACCGCGAGGTCCGCCTGCTGCAGCACCGGACGAAAGCCGAGGACGGCAAGAACATTTTCTATTTCAGCCTGAACATCGAACACCCATGACGAACCTGAAATCAATCGACATGACCGCGCTCGCCGAGCGGCTGCGCTGGGGCGCCTATGCGGCGTCCCGCAAGCTGGGCATGCCGGGGCTGGTGGCAGGGGGGCTCGTCGTGGCGCTGATCGGCGTGCACGCGTGCTACCTGCAGCCGGGCGCCGAGCAGCTCGAAGCCGATCGCGACGCGCGGACGAAGGCGCTGGCCGCGCTGCCGAAGCCGGGCCAGAAGGCCGGTCCCGGCGGCATGACGCTGCAGCAGGTGCAGCAACTGCGCAGCACCGAGCAGGCGTACTCGATCTTCCAGATCCTGTCCCAGCACGGCATGGAGCGCAAGCACGCGACCTATCGCCGCGAAGTCGAGGTGCCGGGCAAGCTGCGCCGGCTCACGATCAACGTCGCGCTGTCCGGCAGCTATGTCGGGCTGCGCGAAGCGATCCGCGAGATTACGCAGCAGCCGATGGTACGCATCGAGGGCCTGTCGGTCGAGCGCGAGCGGATCGACAGTCCCAACGTGATCGCCGACCTGCGGGTCAGCCTGCTGGGGCCGGATGCATGATGCGCGCGCCCCTGATCCCGTTCGCGGCCGCGCTCGCGCTGGCTGCCGCGTGCGTTGCCGGCGGCAGCGCGGCGAACGAAACGCACGCGCTGGCACCGGTCGTCGACCTTTTTCCCGCGCAGAGCTGGGCCTCGCTCGGCGCGGAGACGGCGACCGAAGCCGAGCCGCCGCCCGACGCGGCGCCCGAGTCCGACATGCCGCCGCTCGACACGCCGATCGACGCGCCACCGGTTGCGTCGGCGCCGTTCGACATTGCCGGCGAGTGGCGCGAGAACGGTCATCGCATCGTCGTGCTGGACGGCTCGGGCAAGACGTTCCTGCTGTGCGAATCGCGTTGCGGCGTGCGTGACGCGGTACTGCCGGGCGGCGAGATCGCCGAAGGCTACCGGCTGAAGAAACTGGGCAAACAGGGCGCGGTGATCGTGACCCGTGGCAGCACCGATATCGAGCTGTCGCCGCCCGTCCCGACTCCATGAACCCCGATTTGAACCTGTGCCGAACACCATCATGAAACGTAAACTCAGTCTTTTACTCCTGATCTCGGCGCTCGCGCTGACAGGATGCGCGAGTGCCCCGTTCAACGCCGCGCCTGCCGCCGCCACGACACCCGCCGAGCGCCTCAGCACGCTGCAGCAGCAGAAGCAGGCCGCGCCCGACGACATCGCCCTTACCACCGCCGTCGAGGGCAGCCGGCAGGAGTATGTGCGCGCCGAGCTGAAGGCCGCCGACCGCCAGGTCGCGCAGGGCAACCATGCCGCCGCGATCGACCACCTGACCAACGTACTGCGCGAGGAGCCGGGCAACTTCAAGGCCAGCCAGTCGCTCGAGCAGGTCAAGCGCCGCCAGCAGATGTCGGTCGACCTCGCGCGCGCGCAGCGCATTGGCGGCGAGAAGTCGCAGGAAGCGCTCGAGATCGTGCGGCGGATTCTCGCCGAGCAGCCGAACCATACGGACGCGAAGCGTCTGCGCGATACGCTGCTGAATCAATCGCAGGCCGGCCGCACGGTGCGCCCGCAACTGGCCGACGCGCTGCGCAAGCCGGTGTCGCTCAACTTCAAGCAGCAGCCGCTCATGAACATCTTCGACGTGATTTCGCGCGTGTCCGGCGTGAACTTCGTGTTCGACCGCGACGTGGATACCAGCCAGCCCGCGACGCTGTTCGCGGAGCGCACGACCGCCGAAGATGCGATCAACCTGCTGCTGCGTACCAACCAGCTCGAGAAGAAGGTGCTCGACAAGCACACGCTGCTCGTCTACCCGTCGCAGCCCGACAAGGCGCGCAACTACACGGAGTTCGCGATTCGCACGTTCTTCCTGTCGCACGCGGACGCGAAGTCGGTGATGGCCGCGCTGCGCCAGATGATCAAGCCGAAGGACGTCTACGTGGACGAGCGCGTGAACGCGGTCGTCATGCGCGACACGCCGGAGACGATCCAGGTCGCGGAGCGCGTCGTGATGGGCCTCGATATCCCGCAATCGGAAGTCACGCTCGACGTGCAGGTGCTGGAGGTCAACATGAACGACAGCCTCGATCTGGGCGTGCAATATCCCGGCAAGGTCCAGTTCAACGCGCTGGGCAGCGTGGAAGGCGGTGCGCTGACGCTCGGCGACCTGCTGCGCCTGAATCGCGATCGCGTCGGCGTGTCGAGCGAATCGGGCGGGCTCGCGCTCGCGATCGACATGTTGCAGAAGCAGGGCAAGACCAAGACGATCGCGAATCCGAAGATCCGCGTGCGCAACATGGAGAAGGCCAACATCAAGATCGGCGAGCGCGTGCCGATCGTCACGACCACCAATGCGAACGGTGTCGTCACCGAATCGGTCAGCTACCAGGACGTGGGCCTGATGCTGAAGGTCGAGCCGCGCATCAGCCTGAACGAGGAGGTGAGCGTCAAGGTGAACATGGAGGTCAGCAGCATCCTGTCGAAGGAAACCACGAAGACCGGGCTCGTCGCCTATTCGCTCGGGACGCGCAACGCGGAGACGCTGATGACCGCGAAGAACGGCGAAACGCAGATCCTGGCCGGCCTGGTGAAGCGCAATGAAAGCGAAAGCATCGCGGGGCTGCCGGGTATGTCGGGCCTGCCGGTGCTTGGCCGGCTGTTCGGCTCGAACGGCCGCAGCAGCGAGCGTTCGGAGATCGTGCTGCTGATCACGCCGCATATCGAACGCAATCTCGACCTGCCGACGTCGGCGGTGACGACCTTCCTGTCGGGCACCGAGTCGCGCGTGACCACCGAAGCGCTGACGCTCGATTCGGCACGCGCCGTGCCGGCGCGGATGACGTCGTCGGACGGCCCGGACCTGAACGCGCCGGTCGAGCCGGTCGAGCCGGTCGAGCCGTCGAAGCCCGCGAGCAACGACGTGAGCGCCGAACCGGCCAACGCCGACGCGGAGCCGCAAGCGCCGGCGCAGGCCGAGCAGGGCGACGCGACGAGCCCGGCAGCCGAGCACGGCGCGCGCGGCACCGGGATGATGCGTACGCGTGCGGATGCCGGCCGGCAACCGGCCGCGGCGATCAAGACCGTAGCGGCCCCGGTTGCACAGAACCGCCCGGCCGCGCCGCGCGGCGAGATCACGCGCGCCGTCGCTGCAGCGGTGCCCGCTGCCGGCCCGCGTGCGGAAGTCGTCGCCGCACAGATCGGGCAGGCGCCGGCGGGCGCAGTCGATGCGGCTCCACAGGCGGTGCAACCGGCCGCCGTCGTGCGCGCCGTTGCGCCGGTGACGGTGGCCGATGCTGCCGCGCCGCGCGCGGAGTTCGCCGAGCGCCAGGCACGTGGCGAGCATCGCATCACCGCCGCGGTACGTTCGCTGATCGGCTCGCTCCACGCGCTCGTCGCGCGTTTGACGGGCGAGCGCGAATCGGCGCCGGTGCGGTATGCCGACGCGCCGGTACTGCCGTCGCGCGCACGGGGCCTCGCATGAGCATCCGTCGACGTGCGCGCGCGCGCGGTTTCACGCTGATCGAGCTGCTGGTGGCGTTGACGCTGCTCGCGTTGCTCGCGACCGTCTCGCTGCCGCTGACCGACCTGGTCAAGCGCCGCTCGGACGAGGCCGAACTGCGCCGCGCGCTGGTGGTGATCCGCTCGGCGCTCGACGCGTACAAGGCGGCGGCCGATGACGGGCGCATCGAGCGCAGTGTCGACGCGAGCGGCTATCCGCCCAACCTGCACGCGCTCGTCGACGGCGTCGAGGACAAGAAATCGCCGGACGGCGCGAGACTGTACTTCCTGCGCAAGCTCCCCGCCGATCCGATGTGCGAATGCGAGGGCAAGGCGCCGGAGGACACCTGGGAAACGCGCAGCTATGCGAGCGACCCCGATGCGTTCTCGTCCGGCGAGGACGTGTTCGACATCCGCTCGACCAACCGCAAGGAGAGCCTCAATGGCGTCCCGTACAACCAGTGGTAAGCGTGCACGCCGCATCGCGGGCTTCACGCTGATCGAACTGCTCGTCGTGATGGCGATCATCGCGTCGCTCACCGCGTTCGTCGCCCCCGGCTACCTGAAGCAGAGCGATCGCGCGAAGGAAACGGTGCTGCGCCACAACCTGAACACGCTGCGCCAGTCGATCGACGACTATCGGGCGGATCACGGCCGCGATCCCGACACGCTCGAGGTGCTGGTCGACAAGCGCTATCTGCGCGAGATCCCGCTCGACCCGGTCACGGGCAAGCGCGGCTCCTGGCAACCGCAGGCCGGCGACCGGGGCGGCGTCGCGGACGTGAAGAGCGGCGCGAAAGGGCGTGCGCTCGACGGGAGCGCATATGGGACGTGGTAACCGGCGGCGTGGCGGCCGATGCCGCGGCCCGCGCGGGCAGCGCGGCATCGCGTATCTCGGCGTGCTGATGCTCGTCGCGGCGCTGGGGCTTGGCATGACGCAGGCCGCGCGCATCTGGCAGACGGTGCAGCAGCGCGATCGCGAGGCGCAGTTGCTGTTTGTCGGCGACCAGTATCGCGCGGCGATCGCAAGCTACTACAATGCGGCGGGAGGCAGCCGCTATCCGGAGTCGCTCGACGTATTGCTCGAAGACCGCCGCGCGCTGCCGACGCAGCGTCACTTGCGGCGCCTGTACGCCGATCCGCTGACGGGATCGACGCAGTGGGGGCTCGTGAAGGCGCCGGACGGCGGCATCATGGGCGTGTACAGCGAGGCGCCGGGGCAGCCGCTGAAGCGCCAGGGCTTCCCCGCGCGGTACGATACGTTCGGCGACAGCGACGCCTATGGCGAATGGGCTTTTGTTTACTTGCCGCCCGCTCCGGCCGACGGAGTGGCGAACGGGCCTGGGGACGGGGCGGCATCTTGAGACTGGATCGAACATGATTGTCGCAATACTCGAAGACATGGTGACGCAGGCGGGCGTCGTGGCCGGCTGGCTCAACAAGGCCGGCTACGACACGGAGGTGCGTCACGACGGCGACAGCTTCATCGAGCTGGTGCGCACGCAGCGCGTCGACGTACTGCTGCTCGACTGGGACGTGCCCGGCAAGTCGGGGATCGAGGTGATGCGCTGGGCGCGCGAATCGTTCGCCGACACGCTGCCGATCATCATGATGACGCAGCACGACGGCGAGAACGACATCGTGTTCGGTCTGAACACCGGTGCAGACGACTATCTGATCAAGCCGTTGCGGGAGCGCGAACTCGTCGCGCGCGTCAATGCGCAGGCGCGCAAGTACTACCCGGAGACGCAGCGCGCGAAGGTGGTCGAGGTCGGCAAGTTCGTGCTCGACACGAGCTCGCATGCCGCGACCGTCGACGGCGTGCCGGTCGAGCTGTCGCAGCGCGAATTCGATCTCGCGCTGATGTTGTTCGAGAGCGTCGGGCGGATCGTGTCGAAGGACATGATGATCAAGCGTATCTGGGGCGTGGTGGACCGAAAGTACGACGCGACGCTGGCCACCTACGTCAGCAAGTTGCGTACGAGCCTCGGGCTGCGGCCGAAGAACGGGCTCGCGATCACGACGATCTACAACTACGGGTATCGGCTCGAGTTGACCTGAGCAATCGGCCGGCCGCGGCGACGCGCGCCGGCTGACCACGGGATCGATATCGCCGATCCTTCCTGTCCCCATCCGTATTCCCATTCCGGCAAGGCTGTCGCGGTACACCGCTTCAGCCGCCGTTCGGCATTGAATCGACGCGCCTGCGCGAGGCTATCCCGAGGCTTTCGCGAGGCACGGCAGCCCGTCTCGCCGCGCTCCGATCACATCCCCCCGTCGTTCGTCACCGCCGCCGCGAGCGGCACGCTCGGCCGTGCCGGCCTCGGGCGCGTTTGCGCACACCATCCGTATTGACGGCCATCTCGCTGCACGGTGCATATTTCGCCAGATGATGAGGATTCCTTGAGTATTGCTTAGATGCTTTCCGCAACGTCGGCAGCCGAGCCCGGGAAGGGTGGAAGGGGGCGTCGCCGGCGTCGCATTGCATCGTGATTCATCCGTCCAGGCGGCATGCGTTGAGAATTTTCTTAAGTTTGTTGGGTGGCGATGGCCGGCTCGGAATAATGCCTGCGAACTCGACGGGTTCGTTGTTCCGCTGTCAGGGACCGGCAGCGGAAATCCTCAATTCTCTACCCAGATACTCGATGAAAAAGTACCAGAAATCCCTCTTGTTGGCCGCGCTGCTGGCCGCATTCGGTTCGACGTCCGCATTCGCCGCGGATGGCACGATCAACTTCCACGGCAAGATCGTCGCGACGACCTGCAAGATCGACAACAGCAATATTCAGGTGCCGCTCGGCGCGATCGGTATCGACCAGCTCGCCACCGCCGGCCAGGAAAGTCGTCGCGTGCCGTTCCAGATCGCACTGAGCGAGTGCAACGACCAGCTGAGCGGCGTACGCGCGCAGTTCGAGGGCACGTCGAACGGCGACGATCCGACGTTGCTCGCGATCGGCACCGGCGCGCAGGACGACGCGAAAGGCGTCGGCATCCAGTTGATGGACGAAGGGGGCAAGCAGATCGGCATCAACAGCGAGACCGACACGCTCAAGCTGACGCCGGGCAGCAACGTGCTGAACTTCGCCGCGAACTACGTCTCGACGTCGAACCAGACCGAGGCGGGCGAGGCGAACGGCACGGCGTCGTTCACGTTGCACTACCGCTAAGCAGACGGGATCGACCGATGACGATTCAATTCGGACAACGTACGCTGGCCTGCGTGCTCGGGCTGTGCATGACCCACGGCGCGCTGGCGGGCGTGGTGGTGGGCGCGACGCGCGTGATCCTGCAGGAGGACCGGCGCGAAGCTGTCGTGCCCGTGAAGAACGCGGACAGCCAGCCTTACGTCGTGCAGGCCTGGATTGACGGCGGATCGACGAAGGGCGGCGCGAAGGCGCCGTTCTTCGTCACGCCGCCGCTGTCGCGGCTCGATCCCGGCAAGGAAAACCTGCTGCGCGTGATGCCCGTCAAGCACGGGCTGCCGTCCGATCGCGAGTCGCTGATGTGGCTGAACGTGAAGGAGATTCCGGCCACGCCGAAGCAGGACAACGTGCTCCAGATCGCGATCCAGACGCGGATCAAGGCGTTCTATCGGCCGCAGGGCCTGACCGGCTCGTCGGCCGATGCGCCGGCGGCGCTGACCTGGCACATCGCGCCGTCGAGCGACGGCGCGCTGCTGACCGTGAACAATCCGACGCCTTATCACGTCACGTTCTCGAAGATCGGCATCGATGCCGGAACGATCGAGGACGTCGATCTAGAGATGGTGCCGCCGCTACAGGCGGCGACCTACAAGCTGCGCTACATCCACGCGGTGCCGGCACAGCCCGTCACGCTGCGGTTCAGCACGATCAACGACTACGGCGCGGTGACACCGTCCGTCACGATGAAGGTGCCGACCGGCGCCGTTTGACGCAACGCGGTCGCGGGGCCGGCCAGCGGCCACTCCGCGATCCGCTTTTCCGACTTTTCATTTTTTGACTTCATGCGGCGTGCGCTCATCCGGCGCGCGCCGTTCACCCATTCATGACACGATGCCTTGACCCGCTGCGCCGATGCGTGCTCGCGCTCGCTTCGACCTTCGCGTTCGGATTGCCGAGCGCGGGGGCGCACGCGCACGCGAACACGGCGTTCAATCCCGCGTTCCTCGCGTTCGGCAACCCGCAGGCGGACGTGGATCTCGACGTGTTCGCCGAAGCGAACGTGCTGCTGCCCGGCGTGCACCCGGTCGAGGTGTCGGTCAATGGCGAAGCGTCGGGCATGCACGACATCCGTTTCGAACGCGATCCGCGCGACGAACAAGGCAATGCGGTGCGGCCCTGCCTGGGCGCCGCGCAGCTCGACGGGTTCGGCGTGAACCTGGCGGCCTATCCGCGCATTGCCGAGGTGGATGCCGCGGATGCGGCCGACGCTACGCTCGCGTGCGTCGATCCGCGCGATGCGATGCCGGACGCGACGGTCACGGTGGATCCGGATCGCCAGACGCTGGCGCTGACGGTTCCGCAAGCGAAGATGAAGCGCGTGCCGCGCGGCTCGGTCGATCCGTCGCGCTGGGACGAAGGCATCAATGCACTGCGCTTCGACTATCGCTTCAACGCCGCGCAGCGGCGTTACGACGGGCCGTCGGGCCACGCGACGGAAGCGTACGGCAGCGTGCGCGCGGGCCTGAACCTCGGCGCGTGGCGCCTGCGCAGCAGCGCGATGGTGAACCACAACGCGTCGGGGCTGCAGACGCAATTCATGAACACCTATCTCGAGCGCGACCTTCCCGGCTGGCGCAGCCGCGTCACGTTCGGCGAGAACTTCACGTCCGACAACGTGTTCGACAGCGTGGCGTTCCGCGGCGTGCAGCTCGCGTCCGACGACACGATGCAACCGGATAGCCAGCGCGGCTACGCGCCGGTCGTGCGCGGCATCGCGCAAAGCCATGCGAAGGTCGAGATTCGCCAGAACGGCTATCTGATCTACAGCAGCTACGTGCCGCCGGGGCCGTTCGAGATCGACGACCTGTACGCGATCGCGGCGCATGCGGATCTCGAGGTGACGATCGTCGAGGCGGATGGCCAGAAGCGCAGCTTCATCCAGCCGTCGGCGAGCATTCCGACCCTGCTGCGCCAGAAGGCCTGGTCGTATCGCGCGGCCGCGGGGCGCTTGCGTGCCGATTCCGCCCAATCGCAGTGGTTCACGTCGGCGAGCGCCGCTTACGGCTTGCCTGGCGAGACGACGATCTACGGCGGCGTGACGTTCGCGAACGGGTATGCGGCGCTGGCGGCCGGCGCCGCGCGCAACCTGGCGCGCATCGGTGCACTGTCGGTGGACGTGACGCACGCCCGTTATCGGGACCAGGCGGGGCAGGCGGGCGCGGGCAGCGCCGTGCGGGCAATGTACGCGAAGGCGTTCGCGTCGACCGGCACGGAACTGCGCGCCGCGCATCACCAGTACTCGGGCGGCTATCGCAGCCTGTCCGACGTCGTGGTGCGCTACGCGACGTCGGTCGACACGTGGGCGGGCCGCGCGGGCAAGCGCAGCCGCAGCGAGGTGAGCGTGTCGCAGAGCCTGGGGCGCGCGGGCTCGTTGTACGTCAGCGCGAACCGGCGCGCCTATCGCGACGGTGCCGGCGAGGACCGGCTGCTCCAGCTCGGCTATTCGGGTAGCGTGTCGCGCGTGTCCTACAACGTGAGCCTGAGCGCCGAGCAGCGTGCGCGCGGCGAGCGCAGCCGGCAGGTGTCGCTGAACCTGTCGATTCCGTTCGGCGGCGGGCGCACGACGACACCGCATGCGTACGGCAGCGCGACGCTGATCGCCGGTACCGCGGGCACCGAGCAGCGCGCGGGCGTGTTCGGCACGTTGTTCGACGACGATCGCCTGAGCTATGGCGTCGACGCCGATCGCACGGCACACGGCCTGGGCGGTGCGGTGAACCTGAACTACCGTGCGACGGCCGGCCAGTTCGGGGCCACCCACAACCAGACGCGCAGCGGCTCGCAGACCTCGGTCAGCGCGGCGGGCGGCGTGGTCGTGCACGGCGGCGGCGTCACGCTGTCGCAGCCGCTCGGCGAAACCGTCGCACTGGTGCGCAGCGAGGGCGCGGCCGACGTCGGCGTGATCGCGCATGCCGGCGTGCGTACCGACCGCGCGGGCTATGCGGTCGTACCGAACGTCACGCCGTACCGGCAGAACCGCATCGCGTTGCGCACGGCGGAACTCGATCGTCAGCTCGAGATCCGCAACGCGATCGTGCACGTCGTGCCGACGCACGGTGCGGTCGTGCTGGCGCCGTTCGAGGTCGAAGCGGGCCGCCTGATGCTCGACATGACCGACGACGCGGGCCAGCCGGTGCCGTTCGGTGCCGCGGTGCTGACGGCGGCCGGCAAGGAGGTCGGCATGGTCGGCCCGAACGGGCAGGGCTTCGTCACCGGCGTCGGCCGGGCCGGCGACCTGTTCGTGCGATGGGGCGCGCGCCCGGACGAGCGCTGCGCGCTGTCGTACAACATGGGCGAGTCGACGCCGCACAGCAATTTCCCCGAACTCGAGGTCGTCTGCTCGCGCACGCATCCGGCGCTGCGGGCCGACGCTGCTTCACCTACTTCACCCCGTTCATGAAACCCACGATATCCCGATTTGCCGCATGCCTGCGCCGCTGGGCGGCGTTCGTCGCGCTGACGCTCTGCACGGCGCCCGCGTTTGCCGCGTGCCTGAGCCTCCCCGAAGATTTCAATCCGATCGAGTTCGGTTCGATCGCGGCCGACGGCGTCGAGGTCGGCGGCGTCGTCCGGTCGGTCCGGTTCACGCTGACCCTCACCTGTGCGCCGAATGGCCAGGGCGAGCCGCTGGCGCGGACCTTGAATTACTCGAGCGAGTTCGGCCCCGCGCCGGGCATGAACCTGTGGGCAACCAATCTCCCGGGCCTTGCGCTGCGGATGGTGCGCGACGGCGAGGATCTCGGCAGCAAGACGGAAGGCGTGCTCGGGACGCATCCGGGGGACGGCTCGGCGCGCACGTTCGTGATCGACATGGAGCTCGTCAAGATCGGGCCGGTGACGCCGGGCTTCCTGCTGGGCCAGGCGTTTGTCGTCGAGGCGTCGCCCGTGAGCGGCGATCCGAGCCATTACGTGGTGCGCAAGCACATTACGAGCAGTTACGTGCGGGGCGTCGCGTGCACCGTCAATACGGCCTCGAAGCATCTCGTCGTGCCGCTCGGCGCCGTGCCCGCGTCGGCCTTCGACGGTCCGGGCTCGACCCAGGCGTCACGCGAATTCGCGATCGACCTCACCTGCAGCCCGTTCGGCGAGGCACGGCCGACACCGCTGTCGATCCAGCTGCTCGGCGAGACGGTGCCGGGCACCACCGACGTGCTGAAGCTGCTCGGCGACGACGCCGCGCAGGGTGTCGGCATTCGCGTGCTGAAGCACGACGCGCCGGTCACGTTGAATACCTGGCAGAGCCTCGGCGACGCGACGGTCGGGGCGACCACGTTGCCGTATACCGCGCAGTACTACCAGTACGGCGAGCGCGTGACGGCGGGGTCGGGCGACGGCGTGATGACGTTCCTGATCGAGATGCGCTGACGCTGCGCCGGGTATTTGGAAATCCTTGAGAATGGTTATCAACACGGGTTTCCACCTCGATAATTTCATCCACATATCCATGGCAACCATGTCTTCGCAACCGATAAAGGATGAATCATGCAGGTGGCTTCCCAAACAGATTTGCACAACGAAACATTATCCAGCGGTCGATACGACCGCTTTTCCCGCGCGCTGCACTGGATTTTCGCGGCCGTGATCCTGTACACGATGGTGGCCGGAATTTCGCTGCACTTCATTACGCAGCCGGATCTCTGGCGTTTCGTGTCGACCCTGAACATGTCGCTCGCGAGCTGTCTGATCGTGCTGTTTCCGCTGCGCTATGTGTGGTCGTTCTTCCGCCGCACGCCGCCTGACGTCGCGTCGATTCCGCGTCAGCAGCAATCGATCGCGCACCTGGTGCACTCGCTGATTTACGCGCTGGTCGCCTTCGTGCTGTTCAGCGGGTTCGTGATGGTGCCGGACGGTTACTGGCTGTTTGGCGTGCTTTACGTGAAGACGCCGTATAGCGCGGGGCCGGTGACCGAGCACTGGTTCGACCTTCACAAGTTCGGCTGCTACACGCTGGCATTCGTGGTGGCGGTACACGCGGGGGCGGCACTCAAGCATCATTTCGTGTCGAAGAACGACGTGCTGAAGCGCATGCTCTGATGAGGGCGTGGCGCGAGGCGGATGTCGATCCGCCACGCGCGCACCACTTTGGTGCTGATTCACGACGATGCCGGGTGGGCCGCGATGGGCGCCCAAGGCTAGGAAACGAAGGCGGCCGGCACGATGCCGGCTTTTGTGCTTTTTGAATACCGAGGTGCCGAGGAGAGGGTTCGGCAGCACATGCGCGACCCCGGCGCACGGTTCCCTGGGCTAGAAATGAAAAAAGGCCGGCTAGAAGCCGACCTTTTTAAATACAGATGGTGCCCAGGAGAGGACTCGAACCTCCACGATGTTGCCACCGCTAGGACCTGAACCTAGTGCGTCTACCAATTCCGCCACCTGGGCACGTTTTGCAGTAGCTGCTTGCTGCAAAGAAGCGAAATTATAGCGCCCCAATTATTCGTGTCAATACTTTTTTGCGATGCATCGCAAACCGGGCTCCGCCGCGCCTGCCGGCGGCATTCCGGTCTTTTGGTGACACAGGCGGGTGATAGAATGACCCGCCGCCGTCAATATAGAACTGTCTGACGGACACCTCTATGTTGATGCCGTGCACCATCAATCAACGCAACGAGAACAACCATCGACAAACCCTTGAGCAAATATCCGTACCCCATTCCGAGCCGTGAAGAAATTCTCGGCGTGCTGCGTACGAGCGACGCGCCGCTGGCCGCCAACGACATCGCAGAAGCACTGTCGATCAAGCGTCAGGAGCGCGAGGGGTTCTTCCGGCGTGTCGCCGCGATGGAACGCGACGGCCAGATCCGCCTCGACAAGCGCGGCCACTACCAGTTGACCCATCCGTCGAACTTCGTCGCCGGGCGCGTGCAGGGGCATCGCGACGGCTACGGGTTCGTGATCCGCGACGACGGCCAGGACGACCTGTTCTTGCCGAACGGCGAAATGCAGAAGGTGATGCACAACGATCGCGTGCTCGCGCGGATCGTCGGCTACGATCGCCGCGGTCGCCCGGAAGGGCACGTCGTCGAAGTCACCGAGCGCGCGAACAAGCGCGTGATCGGCCGCCTGCTCAACGAGAACGGCGCGCTGATCGTCGCACCGGAAGACAAGCGCATCGGCCACGACATCCTGATCACGCAGAACGTGAAGAAGGCGAAGGTCGGGCAGGTCGTCGTCGTCGAGCTGACCGATTTCCCGAGCCGCCATTCGCAGCCGCTCGGCCGCGTCGTCGAGGTGCTCGGCGACATCGACGATCCGGGCATGGAAATCGAAATCGCGGTGCGCAAGTACGGCGTGCCGCACGAGTTCAGCCAGCCGGCGCTTGACGAAGCCGCCGCGCTGCCGGACAAGGTGCGCCCGACCGACCTGCGTTTCCGCGTCGACCTGCGCGACGTGCCGCTCGTGACGATCGACGGCGAGGACGCCCGCGACTTCGACGACGCCGTCTACTGCGAGCCGGTCAAGGTCGGCCGCGGCGACGGCTACCGGCTGATCGTCGCGATCGCCGACGTATCGCACTACGTACAGCCGGGCAGCGGGCTCGATGCCGACGCGCTCGAGCGCAGCACGTCGGTCTACTTCCCGCGCCGCGTGATTCCGATGCTGCCGGAGAAGCTGTCGAACGGCCTCTGCTCGCTGAATCCGCAGGTCGACCGCTGCGTGCTCGCGTGCGACATGGTGATCACCGCGCGCGGCGAGATCAAGGCGTACCAGTTCTATCCGGCCGTCATCCATTCGGCCGCGCGCCTGACGTACACCGAAGTCGCTGCCGTGCTGTCGAACACGAAGGGGCCGGAGGCTGCGCGTCGCGCGGATCTTCTGCCGCACCTGCAGGATCTGTACGGCGTCTACAAGTCGCTGTTCGCCGCGCGGCAGAAGCGTGGCGCGATCGACTTCGACACGACCGAGACCTACATCGTCTGCAACTCGCAGGGCAAGATCGAGCAGATCGTGCCGCGCCAGCGTAACGATGCGCACAAGCTGATCGAGGAATGCATGCTGGCCGCGAACGTCTGCGCGGCCGATTTCCTGAAGCGCAACAAGCATCCTGGCCTGTACCGCGTGCACGCGGGGCCGACGCCGGAGAAGCTCGAGAACCTGCGTGCGTTCCTGCGCGGCATGGGCCTGTCGCTCGGCGGCGGCGACAAGCCGCATGCGAGCGACTACGCGGCGCTGATGGCGCAGATCCGCGACCGGCCCGATGCGCAGATGCTGCAGCCGATGCTGCTGCGCTCGATGCAGCAGGCCGTCTACAGCCCGGACAACATCGGTCACTTCGGCCTGGCCTACGAGGCGTACGCGCACTTCACGAGCCCGATCCGCCGTTATCCGGACTTACTCACGCACCGCGCGATCTACGCGATCCTGTCGGGCAAGAAATACGTGCCGAAGGCGCCGGAAGGCTTCGAACTGAACACCGCGCTGTCGCCGCGCGCCCGCGCGATGCAGCAGGCCGACGACGAATCGCGCGGCCGCTCGCGTTCGAACACGGCGATCTGGGAAGAGCTCGGCCTGCACTGCTCGGCGAACGAGCGCCGCGCGGATGAAGCATCGCGCGACGTCGAGGCCTGGCTCAAGTGCTACTTCATGCGCGACAAGCTCGGCGAGGAGTACGGCGGGATGGTGAACGGCGTCACGTCGTTCGGCATCTTCGTGCAGCTCGACACGCTGTTCATCGAAGGGCTCGTGCACGTCACGGAACTCGGCTCGGACTACTTCCAGTACGACGAGATCAAGAACGAGCTGCGCGGTGAGCGCACGGGCATCCGCTATCGCCTGTCGGATCGCGTGCGCGTGCAGGTGAGCCGCGTCGATCTCGATGCACGCAAGATCGACTTCCGCCTCGTGCGCGATACGCCGGTGAAGGCGCCGCGCCCGTCGCCCGCGCCGGCTTCCGCTGGCGGCGGTGTCGACCGCGGCAATGGCCCGCGCGTACGCACGCTGCCGCAGGTGGAGGATCCCGTGCCGCGTCGCAAGAAGGCCGCGAGTGCGCCGAGCGTTGCGGTGAATGAAGCGCGCGCCGCGCGCAAGAAGGGTAGCAGCGGTGGTGGTGCGGCGGCGAAGCCGACGGCGAAGAAGACGCGCGCCCGCAAGAAGTATTGAGCGTTCTGGGCGGCGCCAACGCCCGCCCTGCAGTATCGAGAGACGCCGCGTGACCGGTCATCCGCCGGCAACGCGGCGCTTTCCTTTTCCATGGATCGCGGCTGCGCGCGTCGCGCGGCCGCACGTTTGATCGAAGGTTGTTCCAGTCATGTCACGTCTGAAGGTTCTTTACGGTTTTCATGCGGTGACCGCACGTTTGCGGCACGATGCATCGACGGTTGCGGAGGTGCTGTACGACCAGACGCGCCGCGACCGCCGCATGCAGGACTTCCTGCACACCGCGAAGGAAGCGGGCGTGCGGCTGATCGCGGCCGACGAAACGCGCCTGTGGGGCCTCGCGCATACCGAGCGTCACCAGGGTGTCGTCGCGCGTGTCGAGGACGTCCCGCTCGCGCAGAACCTGTCCGAGCTGCTCGACGGCATCCAGGGCCCGGCGCTGCTGCTGGTGCTCGACGGTGTCACCGATCCGCACAACCTCGGCGCGTGCCTGCGTGTCGCCGATTCGGCCGGCGCGCACGCGGTGATCGCGCCGCGCGACCGCGCGGTCGGCCTGAATGCCACCGCGGCCAAGGTGGCGAGCGGTGCGGCGGATACGGTGCCGTACATCACGGTGACGAACCTCGCCCGTGCGCTGCGCGAGCTGAAGGAGGCCGGCGTGTGGATCATCGGCACGTCGGACGAGGCATCGGCGACGCTCTACGAAACGAAGCTCGACGGCCCCGTCGCGCTCGTGATGGGCGCGGAAGGCGAAGGCATGCGCCGGCTGACGCGCGACACCTGCGACGAGGTGATGAGCATTCCGATGGCCGGCAGCGTGGAAAGCCTGAACGTGTCGGTCGCCAGTGGCGTATGCCTGTACGAAGCCGTGCGCCAGCGGCGCGTGAAGAGCTGACGCAGCCCGCCCCGCGCGCCCTGCGCGGGCCTCGAATGACCCGAACGACGCGTGCCGCGATCCGATGCGGCACGCGGCTCTCCGGAGCTCGCGACCGATGACCCTGTTTCGGGCTGGCGCATCCTGCGCCGTGCTGTGCCTGCTGGCTGCCTGCACGTCGCCGTCGCTCGTCGAACGCGGTACCTACTACGCCGACACGAGCCTGCACGCGCGCGGCGCCGATTCGCGGATCCGCTTTCTCGTGATGCATTACACCGAAAGCGACGAGGCGAAATCGCTGCGCACGCTGACGGGCGATTCGGTCAGCGTGCATTACGTCATCCCGCCGCAGCCGCGCATCGAGCGCGGGATGCCGGTCGTCTATCAGCTCGTTCCGGAATCGGAGCGCGCCTGGCACGCGGGCGTCAGCGAGTGGCAGGGCACGACCGAGCTGAATGCGGTGTCGATCGGCATCGAGAACGTGAACCGCGGGCCGCTCGATCCGCAAAACCGCACCTGGCAACCCTATCCGCCCGAACAGGTCGCGGCGCTGACCCGGCTGTCGAAGGACATCGTCGCGCGCTACGGGATTCCGCCGACGCGTGTGGTCGGGCACAGCGACATCGCGCCACAACGCAAGATCGATCCGGGGCCGTTGTTTCCGTGGCATGCGCTGGCCGAGGCCGGCGTCGGTGCGTGGCCGGACGAGGCGACCATCACCGCGCGGCTCGGCGGTCGCGATCCGCATGCGCCGGTCGACGTGCGCGAACTGCAGCTCAAGCTCGCGCGCTACGGTTACGACGTGGCCACCGATGGCGTGCTCGACGCACGCACGCGCCGCGTGTTCGCCGCGTTCCAGATGCATTTCAGGCCGTCCGACTATGCAGGCAACCCGGACGCCGAAACCGACGCGATCGCGCAGGCGTTGCTCGACAAGTACTTTCCCGGCACGCAACCGGTGGACAATGCGCCCGCGGCGGGCGCGCCCTGAATCCGTCGCGCCCGGCACGCCGAAAAACCCGGGCCGTCATCCGAGTCCGGTAAACTGGCGGTTTTCCGCAATCCCGCAGCATTACCACTCCATGACTCAAGACGAACTCAAACGCCTCGTCGGCCAGGCCGCCGCCGATTACGTGATCCAGAACGTGCCGGAAGGCGCCGTGATCGGCGTCGGCACCGGCTCGACCGCCAACTGCTTCATCGACGCGCTCGCCGTCGTCAAGGCGCGCTATCGCGGCGCCGTGTCGAGCTCCGTCGCCACGACCGAACGCCTGAAGTCGCACGGCATCAAGGTGTTCGACCTGAACGAGGTCGATTCGCTGCAGGTGTACGTCGACGGCGCCGACGAGATCGACGCGGGCGGCGCGATGATCAAGGGCGGCGGCGGTGCGCTGACGCGCGAGAAGATCGTCGCATCGGTGGCCGATACGTTCGTCTGCATCGCGGACGCCAGCAAGCGCGTGCCGGTGCTCGGCGCGTTCCCGCTGCCGATCGAAGTCGTGCCGATGGCGCGTACGGCGATCGGCCGGCGCGTGACCGCGCTCGGCGGCGTGCCGGTGCTGCGCGTGACGAAGGACGGCGCGCCGTACATCACCGACAACGGCAACGAGATCATCGACGTGAAGGGGCTGCAGATCGCCGATCCGCGCGGTTTCGAAGCCCAGGTGAACGCATGGCCGGGCGTCGTGACGGTCGGCCTGTTCGCCGAGCGCGGTGCGAACCTGTGCTTGCTCGGCACGGAAAACGGCGTTGAAACGATCGTTTATTCGGCTAATTGAAAGATTTCACAAGCAGTCCGTAATGATGTGTCGCGTGTCGTAATGGACTGAATGTTTAAATCTTGTGGAAATCGGGGCCCGGTAGGCGCAATGCGCTTCCCGGGCCTTATTTTTAGCCGTATAAATCACCCGGTCAAAAAGAGGGATAACCCTGTCAGGTGTTTACCAGATAGCGAAATATCCTCGAACTCATCAACTTATAGATCATAAGAACAGTCGTAACCAGGGCCGGCGGAACTGCGGAGCAGGTGTTCGCAAATCGACGCACGGGGAGGTGTCATGGAGCAGGGCAAAGACCGGTCACTGGTCGCGAAAGTGATGGATGGGCTTGTCTCGGGTATCGTCGAGGACAAGTACGGCGGCATCTTGCCGCCGCAGGACGTGCTGTCGAAAGAGTTCGATGTGAGTCGCACCGTGATGCGGGAAGCGCTATCGATGTTGCTTGCGCGCGACATGCTCGACGTGCGTCCGAAAGTCGGCACGCGCGTGCGGCCGATGCGCGACTGGCGGATGATCGACGAAGATGTGGTGAGCTGGCGATTCCGGGCGAAACCCGATCCGCAGTTCATGCGCGACGTCATCGAATTCCGGATGCTGATCGAACCGCGCGCGACCGCGCAGGCGGCGGTGCGTGCGACGGCTGCCGACATCGCGGGTATCCGCGAAGCGTTCGATGCGTTCAAGGTGTTGCAGCCCGGCGACTCCGGCTACGACACGGCGGACGAGTTGCTGCACACGCGCATCGTGCAGGCGAGCGGCAACCAGTTCTTCCAGCAGATGGCGGCGATCGTGCGCGGGGCGGTGCGTCTCGTGAATCCGCGTGTCGTGCAGAAGGAAGGTGCGCACGACATCGTCGTGAAGGCGCATGCACGGGTGGTCGACGCGATCGAGCGGCGCGACCCGCGCGAAGCCGAAGCCGCTTCGCTCGCGCTGATCGATTTCAGCGCCGACGAGATCTCGCGCGATTTCTCCGTCGACGTGCCCATGCGCGCCTGACGCTGCGCGAGTCGCTCATCCGTGTGCCGCGGGCCGTTTATCATGACGGCCGGCCGGCAGCGTGCCGGCCATCGTCATACGACCGACACGGAAGATCAGGATGAACGACAACGACCAACGCACGGTGCGCTTCGGCATCGTTGGCGCAGGCAGCATCGCGCGCCGTTTCGCGCAAAGCCTCGCGCACGTGCCGGGCGCCACGCTCGCCGGTGCCTGGGCCCGCCGCGCGGATGCCGCGGCAGACTTTTGCGAAGCGTACGGCGGTACGCCTGCTACAAGCCTCGACGCACTTCTCGCGAGCGATATCGACGCGGTCTACATCGCGACGCTCCATGACAGTCACGCGCAGTACACGCTGGCCGCGCTGGCTGCCGGCAAGGCCGTGCTGTGCGAAAAGCCCGCGACGCTGAACGCGGCGCAGCTCGACACCGTGCTGCGTGCGGCACGCGACGCCGGGCGGCTTTTCATGGAAGCGATGAAGCCACCGTTCTTCCCGCTGTACCGTCAGTTACGTGCGCATCTGCACGACGATCCGATCGGCGAAATCCGGCTCGTGCGGGCAGGATGCGCGTCGTCATCGGTGCCGGACGACCATGCCGTCTATCATCTCGATCGCGCGGGCGGCGCACTGCTCGATATCGGGATCTACGAGGCGTTTCTCGCGGTCGACTGGCTCGGCGCCGCGCGCGACGTGCAGACGCTCGGCCGCGTCGGGGCAACGGGTGTCGACCTGTTCGCGAGCCTGAACAGCGTGCATGCGAACGGCGGGATCGCGCAGCTCTTTTGCGGGCTCGACGTGATGGGGCGCGGCGACGCGCTGATCGCCGCGGCCGGCGGCCACGTGACGATTCACGAGAAATGGTGGAACCCCGCGCGCGCGACGATTCGTTATGCGGACGGGCGCACCGTCGAACTCGACGCACCGGTCGACGGCGGCGGGCTGAACTACGAGACCGCGCATTTCTGCGACCTGCTGCGCGCGGGCAAGACCGAAAGCCCGATCATGACGCATGATCACTCGCGGCAGATGATCGCGATGACCGACGCCGCGCGCGCGGCGCTCGGCGTGCGTTATTCGGGCGAGTAAGCGAGTAAGCGGGAAGGCGGGAGCCGGGCACGCGCGAGCGGCCCGGCGCGCGGCGTGCGCTCAGTGCCGCGACGGCAGCGACAGGCGCTTTTCGTACCAGCGCTGCACCCATTCGAGGATCTGGCACAGGATCCAGTACACGGCCGCGGCGGCGAGATAGAGCGGCAGCGGCTGATAGGTTGCCGCGATCACTTCCTGCGCGCTGCGCAGCAGTTCGGTCACGGTAATCACGGACACGAGCGACGTGTCCTTGATCAGGCTGATCAGGCTGTTCGACAGGCTCGGCACTGCGATGCGCAGCGCCTGCGGGCCGATCACGTAGCGCAGCGTCTGCCCCCACGACAACCCGAGGCTGTACGCGGCGAGCCATTGGCCGCGCGCGATCCCGTTGATCGCGCCGCGCATGCTTTCCGACATGTAGGCCGCGACGTTCGCGGACAGCGCGATGACGCCGGCGGGCGTCGGGTCGAGCGAGATCCCGAGGCTCGGCAGCCCGTAATAGATGACGAAGATCTGCACGAGCAGCGGCGTGCCTCGCATCAGGCTCACGTACGCGCGTGCCAGCCACGCGAGCGCGTTGACCCAGATGCGTTCGAAACCGTCGAGCGCTTCGCTTTGCCGGATGCCCATCATCGCGAGCACGACGGCGCCAAGCAGGCCGAACACCATCGACAGCACGGCGAACTTGACGGTCAGAACGGCGCCCTGGGCGAGCACCGGCAGCGATTGGACGAGCAGGGACGTTGTCGACATGGAATACGAATCGAATGCGTGCGCGAAAGCGCAATCATAAACCGGACGCATAAAACAAAGGGCGGCATCGTGACGGATGCCGCCCTTTCCGGCCCGCCGTCAGGCGGGAAATGCAGGCGTGCTTACTTGATCGGCTTCGTCACGTCGATGCCGAACCACTTGTCCGAGATCTTCGTGAAGGTGCCGTCGGCCTCGAGTTGCGCCATCGCGTCGTCGATCGCCTTCTGGAACTTCGGGTTGCCCTTCTTGAACGGGATGCCCGACGGGTTCGCCGAACCGACGTTCGCGCCCGGGCGCAGCGGCAGTTGCGAGTTCTTCGTCAGGTACGCGAGCATCAGGCGGTCGTTGAGTGCCGCGTCGAGACGGCCGGCCGCGAGATCGCGCAGGTACTCGGGCGCGCCCGGGTACGTCTTCACGTCGATGCCCGGCACCGACTTCGCCATGTCCATGTAGTTCGTGCCGAGCGCGACGCCGAGCTTCTTGCCCTTCAGGTCTTCCAGCGACTTGAAGTCACGCGTGTCGTCCTTGCGCTGGATCAGCTGTGCGGACGAGTACGTGTACGCCGGCGAGAAGTCGAGCGTTTCCTTGCGCTTGTCGGTGATGCCGACCTGGTTGGCGATCACGTCGAACTTGCCGGCCTGCAGGCCCGCGATGATGCCGCTCCATTCGGTCGTCACGAATTCGGCCTTCACGCCGAGCTTCGCGGCCACGGCCTTCGCGATGTCGACGTCGAAGCCGACGAGTTCGCCTTGCGGGTTCTTCGAGTTGAACGGCGGGAACGTGCCTTCCAGGCCGACCCGCAGCGTGCCGCGTTGTTTCACCTGGTCGAGGAGGTCGGCCGCATGCGCGGTGGCAGCGGCGAACGACGTGCCGATCAGGCCGGCAACCAGCAGCTTCTTCAGCAGCGCAATCTTCATCGTGTGTTTCCTTGCCCTGTCCGGGTCATTGATTCTGATAACGGGGTCGATCATAGCAAAAATGCAATCGACTTTTAAATATCGTTTGTTTATGCCTATATTACGCGGTGCGTTCGCGGGCGACGGCCTTCACGCATTCCGCGACGAGCGCGGGACCGCGGTAGATGAACCCCGTATAGAGCTGCACCAGCGCCGCGCCGGCCGCGAGCTTCGCGCGGGCATCCTCGCCCGAGAAAATACCGCCGACGCCGATGATCGGCACTTCGCTGCCGACTTCGGCGTGCAGCTTGCGGATCACTTCGTTCGACGCGTCGAACACGGGGCGGCCCGACAGGCCGCCGGCTTCGTCCGCATGCGGCAGGCCCTGGACGGCCGCGCGCGACAGCGTCGTGTTGGTGGCGATGACCGCCTCGATCTTGTGGCGCAGCAGCGTGTCGCCGATTTCCTTGACCTGTTCGTCGTCGAGATCGGGCGCGATCTTCAGCGCGAGCGGCACGAGCTTGCCGTGCAGGTCGGCGAGGCGCTGCTGCTTGTCCTTCAGCGCCGCGAGCAGCGCGTCGAGTTCGCCCGCGCCTTGCAGCTGGCGCAGGTTCTTGGTGTTCGGCGACGAGATGTTGATCGTCACGTAGCTCGCGAACGGGTACACGCGTTCGAGGCAGTACAGGTAGTCCTCGGCGGCGCGCTCGATCGGCGTATCGGCGTTCTTGCCGATGTTCAGGCCGAGGATGCCGCGATAGCGGGCCGCCTGGACGTTCTTCACGAACTGGTCGACGCCGTGGTTGTTGAAGCCCATCCGGTTGATCAGTGCTTCGGCCTGCGGCAGGCGGAACATGCGCGGGCGCGGGTTGCCGGGCTGCGGGCGCGGCGTGACCGTCCCGACCTCGATGAAGCCGAAGCCGAGCGCCGCGAGTCCGTCGATGGCCGCGCCATCCTTGTCGAGGCCGGCCGCGAGACCGACCGGGTTGCGGAACGTGAGCCCCATCACGGTGCGCGGCGCGTCGGGCACGCGGGCCGACAGCGCGCAGGCAAGGCCCGTGCGGCCGGCCGCGCCGAGCGCGCGCAGCGTGAGGTGGTGAGCGTCTTCCGCATCCATCTTGAACAGGGATGCGCGGGCCAGCGGATAGAGGGAACTGAACACGGGAATAGGGCGGACAGCCGGAATGAATGACAACCCGCTATTTTACCGGGAGTTGGGCGGCAGGGGCGCGCTTCGCTTCGTCACCCCCGCGGCGCGCGTCAGCCCGAGCCGGAATGCCCGCCTGGCAACGGCGCACGGGCCAGTGCAGCATCGACGGGCGGCAGGTCGATCCGTTCCGGATCGAGTATCTTCCAGCGGCCGTCGATCAGCCCTTCGAGCGGATGGAAGTTCGCCTTGTAGGCCATCTTCGGGCTCTCGCGGATCCAGTAGCCGAGGTACACGTAGGGCAGGCCGAGGCTCTTCGCCTGCTCGATCTGCCACAGGATGTTGTAGGTGCCGTAGCTCGTGTGCCGGTCGTCGGGCTCGAAGAACGTGTAGACGGACGACAGCCCGTCGCCGAGGATGTCGATCATGCTGACCATGCGCAGCTTCCCGGGCTCGCCGCCCGGGGCGTCGAGGTCGCGGAATTCGACGAGGCGCGAGTTGATCCGGCTCTGCAGCAGGAATTGCTCGTACTGGTCGCGGCTGTCGCGATCCATGCCGCCGCCCGCGTGGCGCGCGGACTGGTAGCGCATGTAGAGCGCGTAGTGTTCTTCGTCGTAGTGCAGCGGCGAAACCGTCGCGACGAGCGTGCGATGGCGCTTCCACATCCGGCGCTGCGTACGCG
This sequence comes from Burkholderia sp. AU27893, assembly GCF_002223205.1. Classification (NCBI taxonomy): domain Bacteria; kingdom Pseudomonadati; phylum Pseudomonadota; class Betaproteobacteria; order Burkholderiales; family Burkholderiaceae; genus Burkholderia; species Burkholderia sp. AU27893. Next base: position 1,948,757 of record NZ_NKFD01000001.1, read on the forward strand.
ACGGCGCGAACGCGGCGACGGGGACGCGCACCGGCACGCAGGCACGGCAGCCGTCGCAGTACGGACGATACGTGAAGACGCCCGAGCGCCGGAAGCCGGCCTTCACGAGCTCGGTGTAGATGTCGGAGTTGATCAGGTGGCTCGGCGTCGCGACTTGCGAGCGCGCGACGCGGCCGTCCAGATAGCTGCACGGATAGGGCGCCGTTGCATAGAATTGCAGCGCCGAAAGCGGTGAAAGCGGCAGCTCAGTCGGGTGAGTCATGGGCAGCTCTCGTTGCAGGGAGGGAGTGCCGCGCTAGCGCTCGATTCCGGAGGGGGCCGCCGTTTCGGTGCGGCCCGTCAGCGCGGCGAGCACGCGCTTGTCGAACTGCCACGGAATCGGCGGTTCGGCTACCGCGCTGCGCACGTGAGCGACAAAGGCCTTGCGTGCGATCTCGCGGCCGCCGAGCGACGCTAGATGCGACGTATTCTGCTGGCAGTCTATCATTTCCAGCCCCTGCTCGCGAAGGTGCGCGACGAGCGTGGCCAGCGCGATTTTCGACGCATCGGTCGCGTCCGCGTACATCGACTCGCCGAAAAACATCCGCCCGAACGATACGCCGTACAGGCCCCCGACGCGCCGCCCGTCGTGCCACGTCTCGATGCTGTGTGCGTTGCCGGAGCGGTAGAGCGACGTGTACGCGTCGATGATTTCGGCCGTGATCCACGTGCCGCGCTGCCCACGGCGCGGCGCCTGCGCGCACGCGCGCATCACGCCCGGAAAGTCGTGGTCGACGCGCACTTCCCATTCGGGCTCGCGCAGCACGCGCTTCAGCGTCTTGCGCAGCGAGGGCGACACCTTGAATTCGGCCGGCACGAGGATCATGCGCGGATCGGGGCTCCACCACAGCACGGGCTGGCCGTCCGAGTACCACGGGAAGATGCCGCGCAGGTACGCGTCGATGAGGCGCGAGGGCAGCAGGTCGGCGCTCGCGGCGAGCAGCCCGGGCGCGCCCGTCGCGGGACCGAGCGCGCGTTCGATGGGCGGAAACGGATCGTCCGGGCCGAGCCAGGGGACCATGGGGCGGGGGCTCAGCCGTTGCGCAGCGAGCGGAAGATATCGCCGGTGTGCACGCCGTAGTCGCCCGCGGCGCGATCGGCGAAGAAGAACCGCAGGGTCTGGCTGACGGTCGGGAACGCGATTTCGTCCCACGGGATGTCGGCTTCGTCGAACAGCTTCACTTCGAGGCTTTCCTCGCCGGCCTCGAACGCCGGATCGGTGAGCCGCGCGAGGTAGAACAGGTGGACCTGGTGCACGTGCGGCACATTGAGCAGCGTGAACAGGTTCTGCACCTCGACGCGCGCGCCGGCTTCCTCGAGCGTTTCGCGTGCGGCGGCTTCGGCCGTCGTCTCGCCCATTTCCATGAAGCCCGCGGGCAGCGTCCAGAATCCGTAGCGCGGTTCGATCGCGCGGCGGCACAGCAGGATCTGGTCGCCCCAGACCGGGACCGTGCCGACGACGTTGCGCGGATTCTGGTAGTGGATCGTGCCGCAGTGATCGCAGATGAAGCGCTCGCGGTTGTCGCCCGGAGGAATGCGCGCGATGACTTCGTGACCGCAGACGGAGCAGAATTTCATGTCGAGTGGAAGGGACGAGGTGATGCGAGTGTATCACCGGGGCGCGGCATTCTTGAACGCCTGCGCGTGCGCACGGCATGGGGTGCGAAGCGGAGGGTACGTGTACGCGAAGAGGGCGCGGCGCCCGGGCGCGGAAAAACAAAAAGCCCGGCGCGGAGCCGGGCTTTTTGCGTAATTCTGGACGGTTGGTTGCGGGGGTAGGATTTGAACCTACGACCTTCGGGTTATGAGCCCGACGAGCTGCCAGACTGCTCCACCCCGCGTCCGTCGAAGAAATGAATTATAAGGAGTAACCCGAATGCGTGCAAGCGTTTTCTGACAATTTCTTGTCGCTGCTTGTGGGGCCGGTACGGCGGGTGCGTGCGCTAGAATCGAGCGGTTTGTTTCGTTTCTTCGGCAGCGGGGCCATGCGCGATCGTTTCGGCGCTGTTGCGACTCTCATTACTGTATCGACGGATTCATGGACATCGCTCACGATCTGCAATCGATCGGCGCGCAGGAACAGGCGCTCGTATTTCCCCATTTCGACCCGGCGCGCGCGTGGGCGCTCGGCAACCGGATGCACGCGCTCGCGACGTCGCGCGGCCATGCGATCGCGATCGACATCGTCACGTTCGGCCAGCCGCTGTTTTACGCGGCGCTCGCTGGCGCCACGCCCGACAATGCCGACTGGGTACGCCGCAAGCGCAACGTCGTCGCCCATTTCCGCCGCAGCTCGTACGCGATCGGCCTGCGCATGCAGCAGGCCGGCGCGACGCTCGCCGACAAGCACGGGCTGCCGATCGCCGAATATTCGCCGCACGGCGGCTCGTTCCCGCTAACCGTCGCCGGTGCCGGCGTGATCGGCTCGATCACCGCGTCGGGGCTGCCGCAGCGCGCGGACCACGAATTCGTCGTCGAGGCGCTCTGTGCCGAGCTCGGCCACGACTACGCCGTGCTGGCCCTCGCGAGGAGCTGAGCGATGCAGCTTCCCGGTTACGCATGGCTCGCGATCGCGATCGTCGCGGAAGTGATCGGCACGTCGGCGTTGCGCGCGGCGGACGGCTTCACGCGCCTCTGGCCGTCGTTGCTGGTCGTGGCCGGTTATGGCATCGCGTTCTACTGCCTGTCGATCACGTTGCGCACGATGCCCGTCGGCATCATCTATGCCGTCTGGTCGGGCGCGGGCATCGTGCTGATCACGCTCGTTGCGATGCTGCTCTATCGCCAGGTGCCGGACTTGCCGGCCGTGATCGGCCTCGGCCTGATCATCGCCGGCGTCGTGGTGCTGAACCTGTTCTCGAAGATGCAGGCGCACTGAGCGTGCGACTGCCATTTGCCGGATGACCCTCATGACCGATTCCCCTTCCGCTGCCGTTTCCGCCGAATCCGCTCAGCCCGACGTGCGCGCGACTGTCGCGAACCGTATCGGCTTTCTCGAACTGAACCGGCCGAAGGCGCTGAACGCGCTGTCGGTCGGCATGATCCGGCTGATGCAGCAGGCGCTCGACGCGTGGCGCGACGATCCGGAGGTCGTCGCGGTCGTCGTGCACAGCCCGCATCCGCGCGCGTTCTGCGCGGGCGGCGACGTGCGCTTCTTCCACGATGCGTGGCAGCGAGGCGACCGCGATGCGGTCGACACGTTCTTCATCGAGGAATACACGCTCAACCACACGATCTTCGCTTACCCGAAGCCTTATATCGCGCTGATGCACGGTGTCGTGATGGGCGGTGGCATGGGGATTTCGCAGGCGGCGCGGCATACGGGCGGCCTGCGGGTCGTGACCGACTCGACGAAGATGGCGATGCCGGAAACGCGTATCGGCCTGTTCCCGGACGTCGGGATGAGCTGGTTCCTCGCGCGCACGCCCGGCGCGCTCGGCCGCTATCTCGCCGTGACCGGCGCGACGCTCGACGCGGCCGGCGCGCTGTACGCGCAGCTCGCCGACGTCTATCTGCCCGATGCCGCGCTGCCGGCGCTGCTCGACACGCTGCGCAGCGCGCGCATCGCCAGCGGCGAGCAGGCGGTCGCGTGCGTGGCCGACGCGGCGGCCGCGCACAAGGTCGTGCCGACGCCCGACACGTCGGCGCTGGCCGACGCGCGTGCCGGAATCGACCGGCATTTCGCGCAGCCGGACATCGGCGCGATCCTCGCGTCGCTCGACGCCGAGCAGGACTGCGCGGCTGTCGACGGATGGGTCGAGAAGGCGACCCACGCGATGCGCGAACAGTTGTCGCCGCTGTCGATGGCCGTCTCGCTGGAAGTCGTCGAACGTGCACGCGGGGCAACGATGGCCGATTGCCTGCGGCGCGATCTCGATCTCACGCGCTCGACGTTCGCGCGCGGCGACGTGATCGAAGGCGTGCGCGCGCTGATCGTCGACAAGGACCACCAGCCGGCCTGGCGTTTCAAGTCGTCCGCCGATATCGATCGCGCGGACGTGCTCGCGATGTTCGACAGCCCGTGGATGCCGGACACGCATCCGCTGCGGAAGCTGCAGGACTGACATCGGTCGGACTGACCGAAGCGCGCGCTGGAAACGACAAGGCCGCCTGCACGAGCAGGCGGCCTTTTTCATGGGTGCCGACCGGTGGATGGCGAAGGGCGCAGCGCTTGCCGCCGCGTTATTCGTCGCCTGCGTCGTCCGACATGAACGCGCGCATGAACACGAGTGCGCCGAAGCCCCATACCGCGTTCGCCGCGAAGCCGGCCGCGAGCACGGGCATCATGTTGCCCGACGGCCAGATGCCGCGCAGCGGATCGATCGCGAACACTCGGGCGGCCGTCAGCACGATGCCGCCGAACACCAGCGCGCCGATCCACGAGGCCTCGCGCTCCGGCGAGACGCGCAGCAGCCACGCCATCGGGATCGCGCAGCACGCGCTGATCAACGCATTCGCGACAAATTCAGGAATGCCGAGCGGCGCGAACGGCTGCGTGGAGAAGCCGGTTGCGGCGATCAGGTCGGCCGTATGAAGGAGGGCGAGCGTCGCTTCGCGGAAGAACAGGGCGGCCAGGAAGCCGGACAGGAATGGCAGGATGACTTTCTGCATCGATGAGTGCACCGCAGGCGCGCACGGCCGGGGCCGTCCGCGCGGAGTTATTCGGATAGGTGCGCCATTATAGGGCCCGCCCGCCGCGATATTCGCTCCAGCGTCGTGCTAATCACGAAAGCGGAAAACCTAAGCTCAAAAAAATCGTTCCAAAGCCCTGCACCGATCCCTAGACTGATTTCCCAGAAACAGCCGTGCAATCGCGTCCTCGCCCGCTGCACGGCCTGACCGGCGAGCCATCCCGATTCGAACGCACACCATGCATGCGCCGCGCATCCGCGACGCGAGCAGGGCGGTGTCTTTTTCAAATTCCGGCAAGGACAGTCAAGCAGGAGCAGCAGATGAATGTGTTCTGGTTTATCCCCACGCACGGCGACAGCCGCTACCTCGGTACGGCCGAAGGCGCGCGCGCCGCGGATTACGATTACTTCAAGCAGGTCGCGGTGGCGGCCGATACGCTCGGCTACGAGGGCGTGCTGCTGCCGACCGGCCGTTCCTGCGAGGATGCGTGGGTCGTTGCGTCGAGCCTCATCCCGGCGACGCAGCGTCTGAAATTCCTGGTCGCGATCCGTCCCGGCATCGCATCGCCGGGGCTGTCGGCGCGCATGGCCGCGACGTTCGACCGCCTGTCGGGCGGCCGCCTGCTGATCAACGTCGTGACGGGCGGCGATGCCGCCGAGCTCGAAGGCGACGGCCTGTTCGCGGATCACGACACGCGCTATGAAATCACCGACGACTTCCTGAACATCTGGCGCGGGCTGCTGTCCGCGTCGCACGACAACGGCGGGTTCGACTACATCGGCAAGCATCTGCAGTCGAAGGGCGGCAAGGCACTGTATCCGCCCGTGCAGCGTCCGCATCCGCCGCTGTGGTTCGGCGGCTCGTCGCCGGCCGCGCACGAGATCGCGGCCGATCACATCGACACCTACCTGACCTGGGGCGAGCCGCCCGAGGCCGTCGCGAAGAAGATCGCCGATATTCGCGCCCGCGCCGAGGCGCGCGGCCGCAAGATCAAGTTCGGCATTCGTCTGCACGTGATCGTGCGCGAGACCGAGGACGAAGCATGGCGCGACGCCGAGCGCCTGATCAGCCGCCTCGACGACGAAACCATCGCACGCGCGCAGAAGGCGTTCGCGAACATGGATTCGGAAGGCCAGCGCCGGATGGCCGCGCTGCACGGCGGCAAGCGCGGCGGCCGCGAGGCGCTCGAGGTGTATCCGAACCTGTGGGCCGGCGTCGGCCTCGTGCGCGGCGGCGCGGGCACCGCACTCGTCGGCAACCCGGAGCAGGTCGCCGAGCGCATGCGCGAATACGCGGATCTCGGCATCGAGACCTTCATCCTGTCCGGCTATCCGCACCTGGAGGAGTCGTACCGTTTCGCGGAACTCGTATTCCCGCTGATCAAGGGCAACGGCGTGGCGAAGGCGACCGGCCCGCTGTCGGGCCCGTTCGGCGAGATCGTCGGCAACAGCTATCTGCCGAAAGCGGCCCAGAGCTGAGCGACAGGAGGCCTGCGATGACAACGAAAACGTCGACGACGGCCGCGGCCGTGGCCGCCCGCGCATGGCGCGGCGTCGCGCCGTGGCTCGTGCCGCTCGCGCTGCTGGCGGCATGGGAAGTCGGCGCGCGCATCGGCTGGCTGTCGACCCGCGTGCTGCCCGAACCGGTGGCGGTCGTGCGAGCGGCCTGGTCGCTCGTGACGTCGGGTGAAATGTGGGCGAACGTGAAGGTCAGCACGTGGCGCGCGCTGTTCGGTTTCGCGATCGGCGGCGGCGTCGGCCTCGCGCTGGGGCTCGCGACCGGCTTGTCGAAGGCGGCCGAGGTCGCGCTCGATTCGACGATCCAGATGATCCGCAACATCCCGGCGCTCGCGATGATTCCGCTCGTGATCCTGTGGTTTGGCATCGACGAGAAGGCGAAGCTGTTCCTCGTTGCGCTCGGGGTGTTCTTCCCGGTCTACATCAACACGTATCACGGGATCCGCTCGGTCGACGCAAACCTGATCGAGATGGCGAAGAGCTACGGCGTACGCGGCTTTGCGCTGTACCGCGACGTGATCCTGCCTGGTGCGTTGCCGTCGATCCTCGTCGGCGTGCGCTTTGCGCTCGGGCTGATGTGGGTGATGCTGATCGTCGCGGAAACGATCTCCGCGCAGTCGGGCATCGGCTACATGACGATGAACGCACGTGAATTCCTGCAAACCGACGTGGTGGTGGTCGGCATCCTGCTGTACGCGGTGCTCGGCAAGCTGGCCGACGTGCTGGCGAAATGGCTCGAGCGCGTGACGCTGCGCTGGCACCCCGCTTATCAATCAGGAGCAAAGGCATGAATGCGACGACTTCGGCGGCCGCCTACGGCCCGCTTGCCGGCGCAGACCTCGAGGCCGAACTGGCGCAGGCGCGTGTCGCGGACGGTGACGCGCGGGACGCAGCGGTTCTCGAACGTGACGCCGGCGCATCCGTCGTTCCGCTCGCGCGGCGACGGCCGGCAAGCCCGGCCCCCGACGATGCCGTGACACTATCGGGTGTCAGCAAGCGCTTCGGGGCACGCACGGTGCTCGACAACGTCGAGCTCGGCATCGCGCGCGGCAGCTTCGTCGCGATCGTCGGCCGCAGCGGTTGCGGGAAATCGACGCTGCTGCGTCTCGTCGCGGGACTCGAGCAGCCGAGCAGCGGCACGCTCGAAACGCGCGGCGAGGGCGGCGGCGAACTCGATACGCGGATCATGTACCAGGATGCGCGCCTGCTGCCGTGGAAGACCGTGCTGCAGAACGTGATGCTGGGCCTCGGACGCGGCGCGCGCGACCAGGCACGCGCGGTGCTCGATGAAGTCGGCCTGCTGGAACGCGCGAACGACTGGCCCGCGCAGCTGTCGGGCGGCCAGCGGCAGCGTGTCGCCCTGGCTCGTGCGCTCGTGCACCGGCCCCAACTGCTGTTGCTCGACGAGCCGCTCGGCGCGCTCGACGCGCTGACCCGCATCGAGATGCACGCGCTGATCGAGCGGTTGTGGCGCGAGCATCGATTCACCGCGCTCCTCGTCACGCACGACGTGCAGGAGGCCGTCGCGCTCGGCGACCGCATCCTGCTCATCGAGCAGGGGCGGGTGGCGCTGGATCAGCCGGTGCCGCTCGACCGGCCGCGCGCCCGCGCGTCGGCCGCGTTTGCGGCGCTCGAGGATCGCGTGCTGAAACGCGTGCTCGCCGGCGGGCCCGGTGCGGCCGACCACGACGCACCGCATGAGGCAGACAACGTTCGACCGGTCGGGCAGATCCGCTGGGCCGTTTAAATCCGGGCGGCAGCGGCCGCCCGTTCTGAGATCTTTTTCTTCGGAGCGATCAACCTGATGAGCATCACTGCAATCAACGTACGTAACCAGTTCAAGGGCAAGGTCAAGGAGATCATTCGCGGATCGGTGGTGTCCGAGGTCGACGTCGAGACGCCGTTCGGCATCGTCACGTCGGTGATCACGACCCGTTCGGTTGACGAACTCGAACTGAAGGTGGGCGCGGAAGTCGTCGCGCTCGTGAAATCGACCGAAGTCTCGATCGCGCGCCTCTGAGCCCGCGTGTGCTGCACCGGCGCGGCGCCGCGGGCAACCTGCCCGTTGGCGCCGCCCGGCATTGGCGCAGCGCGTTTGCCTCGGTATTCGACGTCCGGACGAAGTGCTAGGATGGAGCGACACCGATGCCGGAGGCCAACGCATGACCCCCATCCTTTCCCCCGAAGCCATCGAGGCGCTGAAATGGATCGACCAGTTCGGTGAAAGCCGGCCGGTTCCCGCCGTGTTCGACGATGTCGTCTACGCGTTGCTGAACGAGGGGCTGATCTACCAGGCGGCGACCGACCGGGTCGACCTGACGGCCGATGGCAAATCCTTTTTATCCGACGAATACGATTGAGCGCGCGGCGCCGGCCGCCAGGGCGGCCTGGCGCTGCGTCGCCACGGAGCGTGCGATGGAACCGAGAGGCAGCGACCTCGGCGATTTCAGCGAGCCGTACCGCGGCTTCGAGATCGAGGTGAAGACCGAGCAGGTCTGGGACGGCGAGCATGCGCATTACCGCGTGCTGCAGGGCGGTGCGGTGCGGATCGACTGGCGGCTCGTCAAGGTCGACGGGATGCTGCTGACCGAACGGCGCGTGATCGAGCGCGTGCTCGACGAGGCCCGGCGCGCAGTCGATGCGGAGTTGGGCGAGGGGTAGCACGCGTGCCGGGCGGGCACGGCCCGTGTTGCGGTAAAATACCGGGTTGTTTCCGCGCCGCCAGGCCTGTTGCCCGAAATCCATGTCCGTACCGTCTTCACTTCCTCCCCGCCGCGTATCCGTCGCGCCCATGCTCGACTGGACCGACCGGCATTGCCGCTCGTTCCACCGTACGCTGACGCGCGACACGTGGCTGTATACGGAGATGATCACGACGGGCGCGCTGCTGTTCGGCGATGCCCAGCGGCATCTCGCGTTCACGCCGAACGAATCGCCGGTCGCGCTGCAACTGGGCGGCAGCGAGCGGGACGATCTCGCGCGCGCGGCGAAGCTCGGCGAGCAGTGGGGCTATGACGAAATCAACCTGAATTGCGGATGCCCGTCCGAGCGCGTGCAGCGCGGTGCGTTCGGCGCGTGCCTGATGAACGAGCCGCAACTCGTTGCCGACTGCGTGAAGGCGATGCGCGATGCGGTGTCGGTGCCGGTCACGGTCAAGCACCGGATCGGGGTCGATGCGGTCGAGGACTACGCGTTCGTGCGCGACTTCGTCGGTACGGTGGCCGAGGCTGGCTGCGAAACGTTCGTCGTGCATGCGCGCAATGCGATCCTGAAGGGGCTGTCGCCGAAGGAGAATCGTGAGATCCCGCCGCTCAAGTACGACTATGCGTATCAGCTGAAGCGCGATTTTCCGTCGCTCGAGATCGTCATCAACGGCGGTATCACGACCCTCGACGAGGTAGCGCAGCATCTCGAGCATGTCGATGGCGTGATGCTTGGCCGTGAGGCGTATCACAACCCGTACGTGCTCGCCGAGGTGGATACGCGCTTCTACGGGTCGACCGCGGCGGTGCCGACGCGCGAAGAGGCCGAGGCGAAGCTGATCGAATACTGCGCGGCCGAACTGAAGCGCGGAACCTACCTCGGCGCGATCGTGCGGCACGCGCTCGGACTGTATCGCGGCATGCCCGGCGCACGCGGCTGGCGTCGTGTGCTGTCCGACAACAAGAAGCTCGCGCGTGCCGATCTGGCCGTGTTCGACGAGGCGCGTGCGCATCTGAACGAGGCCGAAGAAGTTTTTGAAAAAAAAGCTTTGCAAGATTCAAAAGTGTTCGTATAATCTTGTTCTTCGCTGCTGAAACACAAAAGCAGCGAAGAACAAAAAGCAGTAACAGTGGTGGCTGTAGCTCAGTTGGTAGAGTCCAGGATTGTGATTCCTGTCGTCGTGGGTTCGAGTCCCATCAGCCACCCCACAGAATTCCAAGCGGTATCAAGTTGTTAAAAACGGCACTGTCCCAAAAGACAGTGCCGTTTTTGTTTTGGAATTCCAAAATTCGGAATGACAGACCTCGTCGCTTTACGATCTTCATTCGATGGTTATGCCGTCCACGCAGCCGACCAATAACACGACACTCCGGTATTTGTTCCGTGATCGTGAACTTGGTCGAGACGAGAAACATCCGGACGAACAGAAGCGGCGACCTCGGCAACGAACAACGCCGCTATATGCGCAACCCGTGCTTAACGATCGGCCGCATTACTTGCAATCCCCGCCTGACCCGTTCGAGTGTTTCGAAAAACCACCCACGACCACAACGCACCACCCGCCACCTTTGCAACGAACTGCAATGCGGCGATCGTCGGAAACACTGCCCCGAACGCAATGAGTGGAAAGACGATGGAGTCGACAGCCGCACCCGCGACGTTCGCGCCGTTGGCGCGCGCCAGTATCGGAAAACGACGTGCGAGTTGAAACACGATTGCACTTGCGACGGCTGCCGAACCGAACGCTACGAGAGACGCGACGGCGATTTCCTTGGCAGCCGGATTGAGCGTGTAACTGACGACGCCGGCCGCTGCGATCAACGCAAGCATCCTTGACCAAAGTGCGCGGCCGCGCCAGTCCAGGTGAAGACGGTCTCGAATCGCGAGATCGAGTCCGATCAGAAAGAACGCGATGATCGGTGTAGCAGCGGGTCCGAAATGAGCGACCATCAGGTTCGCGACAGCGACTGCTGCGATATAGATCAAGACGTACATGATTTCCCTGCAGTGAAGAGTGCGCGCTGCGCCGATTCGGAGCCGAAGTTTGCCATACATGGCCGATTGAGCGGAGTGCTGCTTCGCTACGAGCAAGCCGGGTGGAACTGCGCGATTGGCGAAAAGCCGGAGTTGCGAGCGACAGGATATCGTCACTGCGCTGCCGGTTTTCATCCATGGATCTTCGACGCGAGATGGGATGGTCGTATCCCGTCGACATGATGTTGCGAAGTTTCCTGTCCCAGCTAAGGTTCTCGCGCCCCGTGCCGTTATCTTCCATGGACAGCCCTCGTGCCTCGAATGCTGATCCGTTTTCTTGCCTGCTCGCGTTCCGCGCGAGCAGGCTTTTTTCGTTCTTGGCCGCGCTTTGCCGCATGAATGGCGGAATGGGACAGGGAGTTGGCGTGAACCGATGGCGCGCAACAGTCTTACATTGGTGTAATGTGTCGCCTTCCTCGTGCCCGCATGCTTTGCAGGGCCGTTCGATCCCGGCGACCGATGATGGTGTCGGGATTTTTTTTGCCTGCATTCCGTTGCGCGGGCAACGCGTTGCGGCGACGTCCGGCGGGCAGGCGCTGACGTGAGCGCGTCAGCCGTGACCAGGACGAGCGCTGGCGAACGCCACGCGCCAGCGGATGGCGACCGCGCATGCAAGGTACGCGACGATAATGTGCGGAGTGCGATGCCTTGATTTCGTCGTCCCGGGACTCGCCGACACGGGATCGTTCGAGCGCAGCGTCGTTGAGGGTTGCATACCGCAACGCGCGGTACATTTTGCGGCGAGACGTCCCGAACAAGAGAACAAGCTGAAGGAGTGACCACCGATGCCGGCAACCCGGCCCACGCTGCGTGCCGCGACAGCGCGAGACGCACACCACATCGCTTGCCTGCACACGCTGAGCTGGCAAACCCCATACAGCCACATCCTGCCGGCTGCCTATCTGGCCGACGAGGTCCCGACGGAGCACGCGAACCGATGGCGGCACTATCTCGATCGCAATGAAAAAGAGTGGGGTCTCGTGCTGATCGCCGACGCGGATGGCGAACCCGTGGGTTTCGTCAGTGCCGAGCGTCCTGTCAACGCGGTGCTGGGCGTGTTGCTCGACTGCCTGCACGTCCATCCTTCGCATCACGGAAGCGGCACGGGCAAGCGCATGATCGACGCCGTTCGTGCCTGGGCGCGCACGATTGGCGCGCACAAGGTCCACCTGAAGGTGCTGGAGGACAACGTACGCGCAATCGGTTTCTATGAACACAACGGATGGCAACTGGCGGGTATCGAGACGAGCCGCATCGGCCAGACGGAGGTCACCGACCGGATCTATGCGATACAGGCGTAGTGGCCTGCCGACATTCGAGCGAACGGTCGCACGATGTGCGGCTGTCGCCGGGCGAAGGCCGAACGGGCTCCGTCGCTACTCGCCGCAGTACCGCACGAGCAAATCGGCTTCCGTCTCGTGCACCTCGACGGGCAGGGTCGTTGCGCCTGCATAGGCCAGATAGCGTGCGCGATGCTGGCCGTTGCGGAACGACGCGACGCCGACCTTCGACAGGCCGGGGATGCCGAGCAGCGTTCGCGTTCGCGTCTCGCGAAACGTGATGTATGGCATGTCCGCAATCCTAGCCTGTTCAGGATCGAGGAATTCGCGAATGCCCGCGGCTTTTCCAGGAGCCCAGTACAGAACGGACGGCAACACGTAGTCCGTCGTGTCGCGGTCGGCACATGTCAGCAGTTTCGGCAGGTCGATCGTCACGACCCGATGGCGCGTATCGTCAGACGAGAATACCCGCTTGAGGTGCGTATAGGCATAGGGTGTGTGCCCGGGAAGCTGGATAACCCAGACTTCTACGCCATTTTCCTGTGCGTGGGCGAGTGCCATTGTTTCCTCTGATGCCGCGAGCGGCCTTATTGATTCCAGTTTAGCAGCGCGATTGCGGCGGCGAGGCAGGACAATACCCGAAAGAGGAAACCGGAGCGATTCGCGGCAGAACCTGAACCGCGAGCAAAAGCGCGGAGGAGAATGGTGGGCAAATCGATTGCGCTCATGTGTCGGCGATCGATATCGACAGGTCACGAGAATATCGCGATACTGCCCGAGGACATGATGCGCCGCGCGAATTTCATCGAAGATTCATACAGTGTCGAGGAACCGGATGCGCGGCTCATCGTAAGTACAGCGCTGGCAGATTGACCGGAGAAAACCATGTCGTCGAAACTTGAAATCGAGTACCTCGATTACTGTTTCACCGCGATGCTCGAAATCAGAGCGTCCGGTCGGACAGGCGTTGTCGACTGGCATCTCGAATCCGATTCGCGAAGCAAGACGCTTGCGTGGATCGTGTTCGATCGCTTTCTCGAGCGACATGATTTCGCTGATGAAGAGGATGCGCGCGCCAACATCGTCGACTGGCTGGAGCGACTGGCCGATCCGCGCTCGGGCGCGCCGGTCGAAATGGCGAAGGCGAATGCGGTTGCTGCCGGGGCGGTGGCGACGGGCGTATCGACCACATCGACTGCCGAAATCGTCGGCGAAACCGTCATCGATATTGCTGGCGACCTCGACTGGATAGAGCGGGTCGCAGAATGGCTTTTCAGCTGACCGTCACGATGACGAAACCCGGTTGTCATGACGCGCGTCCCGGTGTTCGAAAAATACGGTTTCGAAAAAGTCGGTACCGAAAAATGAAGCCCGAATCGTGTCGATCGGAAAAATAGAATAAACCTGCTTTGACAACGCCTGCGACTTACCGGAAACTGGGTTCGGGCTGAAAATATCCGATTGAATTAAAACAAAATAAAACTCCAGAAATGAAAAGAAGAACGCTGCTGACGGCGGGCGTGATCGTTGTCGCTGCCGGCCTGACAGGCTGCACTGCAATGCTGTTCGAAGACGGCCATTACGAAGAGACAGTCGACCGATTCCTCGTCAGCGAGGACGGCAAGAAATTCGTCGTGCTCGGCAAGAAATATCACTACATCTTCGAGATGCCGGAGCATCTCGGCGCGGTGCTGGCATCGCCTTACCGGAAATCGATCGAGGCGTCGCTATCTGGGTTCGTCGCGCAGGGCAGCAAGATTTCGGGCGATTTCTCGCTGCGGCTCCATCGCGATGACATGACCAATGAGGATTGGAATCGTGCGCTGGAGGACGGCTTCACGAAGCTCGGAGACTGGGATCTCGGGATGAAGGGTGAACTGGCCGGATCGCGCTATCTCGCCGATGGTTTTGCGCAAGGCAAGACGTGGTCGTCGTTTGCGCATGCGTACAAGATCCCGGTCACCGACCGCATCACGACGGCGGGCAAGGCCGTGCGCGTGCTCGCGACGCCTGTCACGCTCGCAGCCGACGGTGTGATGATGATCGGGGCCGTGGTGCTGTCACCCGTCATCGTGGTGGTGCTCGCGCCGGTCGCGGGCGTTGCGCTCGGACCGTGACGCGATCCGCGCGGCACGCGAGCGAACCAATTGCTGCGGCATTGTCACCAAATGGTGAGTTGCCGCACAGATCGTTGCGCGGCCCACGCTCACAATTTGGCCGGTTGACCGTTCTTCCCCGGCCCGGTCAACCGTTTCCCCGCTCGCTCGCGCAGGAGCGGGGGCTTTTTGCCCGTCCGACGCGGGGAGGCTGCGTCGACGGAACCGGACGGGCGTCCGGCGGGCGGCGTGAGCGCATCGATTGCGCACCCCGGCATCCGTTCGCCTGATCCGCACGAATCGCTTTCCTCGTGCCTGAGCGAACCCTCAGGCCCATTGCCGGTTTCGGCCGGTGATGCCTTGGTCCCGGCGGCGCGCAAGCATGCCGCCGGGATATTTTTTGCGCCGGATGCGTTGCATCACGTGTCGCACAGCAGGCAGGTCGACCCGCTCAGCCAGCCTGTTCCACGCTGGTTTCCCATCCGTCGTAATCCCCTCCGAGTGCACGCACTTCGTGGTTGATCGCGATCGTATGGCGCGTGATGTCGGCCAGCGCCATGGTGCCTTCATGTGAAAACCGGACCGCCGACTTGCCGTCCTCGGTGGGCGCCACCGATTCGACCGGATAGCCTTTCGATTCGGCCCAGTCCGCGAACTGATGCGCGTCGCTCGGGTCGGGGAAGTACGCCCAGTGCATCACGCGCCGACTTACGTCGCTGGCGTCGCCTTTCTTCCGCAATTCGTCCAGCACACGCATGTCGCGCATGATCAGCCAGTCGTCATCGGTCGGGTAGAGCGTCTGCCAGTACGCTTCCTTGTCCGGATCGTCCTGATGCGCGTACTGCAGGGCGTAAGTCGTCTGATCGGCCAGCGCGTCGACGATCTCCGCCGCGGCCTCTTGGTCGAACGGCACGTAGAAGAGGAAATCCCGATGGCCGTCGACGGTGATGCGGCCAACCTGCACGCCCCCTTTCGCGGTGATCGTGGCGTCGAGCAGATCCTCGATCGTCGCGAGGTCGGTGAATTCGTCGCCGGTCGGCAGGCCCTCCGGTGTCGGATGCGCAAAGGGGACGCGCACGCTGAGCAGCGACGTGCGCGGATCGCCTTCGGCGATTTCCGCAAAGCTGTGGTTGAAGCTGATGAAAGCCTGATGGTCGCCCATTCTGGCAGGGAAGGTTCCCCAGGCGTCGGTCATGTGTTTCTCCCGTGCACGATTGTCTGTTGACGGTTGTAAAGCGTCCCAATGTATCATCGAAAATCACGTGGGCCGGAGAAGCGCGCATGATCGCGAGTCTGGGCATTCTGGTGCCGGTCGAAGACGATCGCTTCCGGGCGGTGGTGGATTTCTATCGGTTGGCGCTCGCGCTGCCCGTGCATGCCGAAGGCGTGTCGGCTGCGGGGAATCCGTGGCATCGCTTTGTCTTGGACGGGGCGACGCTGACCATCCATACGGGTAGCGGTGGCAAGTTTCCGTACCCTGAGTTTCGTCCGACTGGCCATGGCATTGCGTTGGCGATCGAAGTCGCGCACGTGTCGGAAGCCGTCGCGCGCCTTGAGTCGTGTCGCGTCAGTATCCTGAACGAATGGGACTACGGCGATGGCACGATCGCGATTTCCGTGGCCGATCCGGCGGGAAACGTCTGCGAGATCTGGGGCCGTCCGTGATCGTGTATCGGTGCGGCGGGCCGCAAAAAATTCGAAGGAGATGCCAATGTCGATGTTTGCGGTGAATGGCGTGCGAATCGATCCGCTCAGCGCGCGCGTGACGCACGTGCGCTGGGCGGCCGTGAATCCGGCTGACCGGTCGTGGGCGGCGACGCCCAGCGAAGCACCGGTGGCAGACGTGGCGCGTGCGCTCGCGTCCGGTAACGATGTCCGCGCAATCTTCTCGGCGTCGGACGCCACCGCGATCGGGCCCCGGCTGAAGCGCGTGCTGTATCGCGATGCATCGGAAGGCATCGAACTCGACATCGATGCAACGAACGAGTCGCGCACTTTGCGCGACCTGCCGCAAATCTGACCGGCGCGGCATGCGTCAGCGATAACGGGTGCCGCTGCATGGAGGGCGGCACCTGGCCGAACGGCCGCTCGCGCGACGTCGATCGCGAGGAGTAGTATTGGATGACCGTCATGCTGCATTGGCGGTTGCGCCGAACGGTCTGACGCGGCACGTGATCTTGAGCGAGCCCGTTTTACCGGAAGCGAATATCGCAAACGCGTTCGAGATCATGTCCAGACCGCTCATCGCCCTGTCGGCATCCGCGCTTTGTCTGGCGCTGTCGGCTTGCCAGACCGCGCCCGAGCCGCCTCCGCTACCGTCGCCCGACACCGCGTCGGCTGCCGCGGCCGTGCCGGCATCGTCGCCGCCCGAGCCGATCCGTGGCGTCGGCCAGGCCCCTCATCTTGCCGGGCAGAGCCACTGGGCCATTGGTCAATGCACGACCAACGGCACCGTCAAGGTGTGCAACTGAACATG
Organism: Burkholderia sp. AU27893; assembly: GCF_002223205.1. Classification (NCBI taxonomy): domain Bacteria; kingdom Pseudomonadati; phylum Pseudomonadota; class Betaproteobacteria; order Burkholderiales; family Burkholderiaceae; genus Burkholderia; species Burkholderia sp. AU27893. Next base: position 1,965,534 of record NZ_NKFD01000001.1, read on the forward strand.
ACCGATGCCGACGGAGCGTGGCCCGTTCCGCGCGGACGAAGGCGCGTTGTCGTGCGTCGATACTTACCTTCACCGATCCCGACCGTTTTCCGGCGACAGGCCGCCTGTCTCGGCGCGTCGATCGGATATCCGGCCTCGATGAGCGGGTTGTCGTCGATGTGAGCGATTGCGCGATGAACGACGAAAGCGAAACCACCGATTCCGGCCGGCATGTCGATCCCGATGCGGGAACCGTCGTCGGCCCGTTGCCGGTGACGCTGGCGGTCGACGGCCGGAGCCTGAAAGGAAGGGCGATCGCGTGCGCGGTGCTGGCCGTGGCGAGCCTGTGCGGTTATGCGGCCGCGCCGGCGCTTTGGCCCGTGGCGGCACTGGCCGTTTTGCTGGCGCTGGCGGGGGCCGCCTTCTTCGTGTCGTCGCGGCGCAGGATGGCGCTGCATGTCGACGGACGGGCTTCAGGCTCGTCGGGGCTTTGCGCGAGCAACCCGTCACGCGATGGCGTGACGTCACCGAATTCCGGATCATCAGCGTTGCCGGAAATCGCTACATCGGCTACCAGTTCTCGGTGCTTTCATCGCGCAACAAGGTACCGGGTGGCGTGATGCTGCCGATCGCCCGGTTTGCCGATCTGCCGCTCGATGCGGTGGCCGGATTGCTGGAGGCATGCCGCCGGCAGTTCGGCGTACCGGCCAACGAGGCCGACCTGACGGGCCGATGACGCCCGATGCGGGGAACCCGTGTGCGCCGATACCGGGGAAAACAAAAAAATGTCGGCCGCCGTGTCGATTTCCGCCGGGTTCGTCCGTCGTAGCATCGGAGGCGTGCGCAGCGCGCGTCCATCCCGATTCCGATACGACAACCGCCCGAAGGAGCGACACCCATGTCCACGTCCGTCAAACCGATCCCGGAAGGGATGCGCACGCTGACGCCGCACCTGATCTGCGCCGGCGCAACCGCAGCCATCGACTTCTACAAGCGTGCGTTCAATGCGAGCGAACAGTTTCGCCTGGCGATGCCCGACGGCCGGCTCGCGCACGCGTGCCTCGCGATTGGCGATTCGACACTGATGCTGGTGGATGAAATGCCCGAGCACGGTGCGCTCGGGCCGAAGGCACTCAAAGGCACGCCGGTCTGCCTGCACCTGTACGTGCCGGACACCGACGCGGCGATCGCGAAGGCGGTCGCGGCCGGCGCGACGGTCACGATTCCGGCTGCCGACATGTTCTGGGGCGATCGCTACGGACAGGTCGAGGATCCGTTCGGCCATCGCTGGTCGCTCGCGACACATCAGCGCGACCTGACGCCCGAGCAGATCGCGCAGGCCATGGCCAGCGCGCCGCCGTGCGGAAGCTGACGCAACCACGCAACACCAATTGAGCAACGGGGCGGCGGCGCGTGCCTGCGCCCGTTCCGTCCGCGCTTACGCGCCGGTCGACTTGCCGCGTTGCTTGTGCTCGTACATCCGTTGATCGGCCGAGGCGAGCAGGTCGGCCACGTCGCGATGGTGCGCGGGATCGTAGTCGACATGCCCGACGCTGAACCGGATGTCATAGCCGCGTGCGTCGGCCGCGTTGCGCAGCGCGAGCGCCCGCGTCACGCGTTCGACCGGCTCGGCCACGTCGGCCGGATCGGTGGCGCTCAGCAGCACGACGAATTCGTCGCCGCCAAGCCGGGCGATCACGTCGCTGTCGCGCAGCGCGCCCGTCAGCGTGTCGGCGAAGGCCTTGAGCGCGTGGTCGCCTTCGGCGTGGCCGAAGCGGTCGTTGATCGACTTGAAATCGTTCAGGTCGAAGAACAGCAGCACCGCGTGACGGTCGAGGCGATCGCACAGGCTCAGCACGTGGCGGGCGAGAATCTCGAAGCCGCGCCGGTTGGTCAGTTGCGTGAGCTCGTCGGTGGTCGCGAAATGCAGCGCGGCGATCTCGCGCTCGGTCATGTGGGCGAGATCGCCGAGCAGCGCGAGCTCGTCGGGTTCGAGCGAGCGCGGCCGCGTGTCGATCAGGCACAGCGTGCCGATGGGTGCGCCGTTGGGCGCCGTGATCGGTCGACCGGCGTAGAAGCGGATGCCGGGCGCGCCGGTGACGAGCGGGTTGTCGTGGAAGCGATTGTCGTTCAGCGCATCCTGGATCACCATCGTATGGCCCTCGTGCAGCGCATGGGCGCAGAACGACACGTCGCGCGACGTTTGCGTGACGTCGAGCCCGGCATGGCTCTTGAACCACTGGCGATCGTCGTCGACGAGGCTGACGAGGGCGATCGGTACGTCGAACAGCCTGCGTGCGAGACGCGTCAGGCGATCGAAGCGCTCTTCGGGCGGCGTGTCGAGGATCGAGAGCGAATGAAGCGTATCGAGCCGGGCCGCCTCGTCAGCCGGTTTCGGGGCGATTTGCATGGGCCTTGTCTTTTGTTCCGGCTGCGAGGCCGGTTACGGGATCGTATGTCGGACAGTATCGCGCATTGTTCGGCGCATCGCCACGTTGCCAATCCGCCGACCGGTGGTTTCGGCCCGGCACGAATCGATGCAGATCGGGTGAGAAGCAGGCGCCATAGGGCCGCGTTTCGCCGAGATGCGCAATCGGCGGCGCGATACCTCAAGGTACCCCGGCGCAGTGCCGTAAACAGGGCGAGTCCATTCGTTCATCGCCTCTCACCGCACCATGGTTCGATTCCTGTACGCGGGCTATCTCGCGTTTGCGCTGTATCTTCTTTATCCGATGGTTCAGAACACGCTGGCATTCGGCGTCGTTTGCGTGAGCAGCGCGCTGCCCGGCGGCTTGCCGCCGTCGTCGGCAAGCGGCGCGAGCGGACAGGCGAATCGCTGTGGGCCGACGACGCAGGCCGGTGCGGCGACCGGGCGGGCGCCCGACATCCATTGAGTGCGGCGGCGCGCTGGCCATTCGGCTGAATTGAGCTTCGCGCCGCGCTCGCCGATCATCAGCACCAAGGCGGATCGAACACGGGGCGCGCGCCGCGCGGCCTGCCTCAGTAGCTGGAGCGGTACGGCGTGCCCTGGTCGAAGCGGCTTTGCCAGTGCGTGAGATAACGCGACGCGAGTTGCGGGTTGTTCCACACCACGACGACGTTTTCGGAATTGCGGCTGGCCGCCGATGCGCTGTAGTTGAACGAGCCCGTTTCGACGTGCTCGGCGTCGATCACGAGGTACTTGTCGTGATGAATCGCATAGGCGTCGATCGTGCGCGTCGGGATACCCGCGTTGACGAGCAGGTTCAGCGCCTGCTTGCTGCTCTTGGCGCGATTGCCCTTGTCGTCGACGACCACCGCGACATTCACGCCGCGTCGCTTCGCCGCGAGCAGTGCGCGTGTGACAGGCGGCGACGTGAACGAATAGGCGGCGACGCGGATCGAACTGCGCGCGGCGCCGATCGCTTTCAGCACGAGCGCTTCGGCACCGCCATCGGGCGAAAACGCCGATTCGACGACCTGGGTCGCGGGCGCTTCGTGAGTGGGGGCCGGCAGCCAACGCGACACCAAGTCGATCGCCTGCTGGAGCAGCGATTCACTTTGCGTCTTGCCGAAGGCGGCGTACGGAGTGGCGAGCAGGGAGGCGGCGAGACAGGCAGCGGCGAGGCGATTGCGCGACAACATCTTGGACAGCGAACAATTTCGAGACAGCGGGCCGTGAGTGTAACGCAGACGTGGCGGCCCGGTCACGTGTGGATGAGACGGGACGACGCATCGCGATGACTGTGATCGCAGGGGCGGTGATGCAAAGTTGCGTTGTACAGGATCCGAGTACGTGATCGGGTTGATCGACGGATGCAGGCGATAGCAGCGCGCGATTGCGCGTGCGACGGTGGTGGAATGGCAGCGTATAAGCCATGCGCGCGGCCGGTTGGGCACGATGCGGCACGCAACAGCAGCGTGAGTGCGACTAACGATCCGTGTGCGCTACGCGTTCACTCCTGAATGCACGACTCAGCGTCAATCCTCGGCCGCGGGCGTCCCGGCTGCCTCGGCTGCTATCCAACCGGGGCCACGCTCCGGCTGCACGTCGCGTGCGTCGAGCGGCTCGCCGCACGCGGAGCATACGGTGACCGCATGCATCAGATGGCCGCAAGTGCGGTGACGCAACTGCACCGGCGGCCCCTGGCCGTCGTCTTTCCAGCGGTCGCCCCACGCCGTCAGTGCGAGCAGGGTCGGGTAGAGGTCGAGGCCCTTGTCGGTCAGCCGGTATTCGAATCGCGGCGGCCGCTCCTGGTACGCGCGCTTGACCAGCACGCCTTCGTCGACGAGTCGCGCGAGCCGCTCGGCCAGCACATGACGCGTGAGGCCAAGCTGGGTCTGGAACGCGTCGAAGCGGCGGCAGCCGAGGAACGCGTTGCGGAGGATCAGCATGGTCCAGCGGTCGCCGAGCACGGCGAGCGTACGCGCGACCGAACAGTTCAGCGTGCCGATGTCATCCCATTTCATCGTCGAGTCTCTTGCATCCTTGGCGGCGGTTCAGCGAAACAGCGGGTTCGATTATAGAACCCGCCTTCGGTTGTAACGGGCCCGGCCACGTTGACAACGGCCGCCGTCGTTGTCAATAATGAGTTCCAATTTGGAACTTACTCGCGCGGCGACGCGCTTTCAACCCGGAGACAACCCGATGAACCCGCTTTCCCTGTCTGGTCTCGATCTGTTGCGCGCGGCGGTATCGGGCGATGCGCCGCTCGCGTCGATTTCCGAGACGATCCCGATGCGTCCGCTCGACGTCGAGCTCGGTTATGTGAAGTTTTCGGCGCGGGCAGACGGCCGGCACCTGAATCCGCTCGGCGGCGTGCACGGCGGGTTCGCCGCGACGGTGCTCGATTCGGTCACCGGGTGCGCGGTGCATTCGATGCTGGATGCGGGTGTCGGCTACGGCACGGTCGACCTGCATGTGAAGATGCTGCGGCCCGTGCCGCGCGACGTCGACCTGGTCGCGGAAGGGCGCGTGATCCACCTGTCACGTTCGCTGGGCGTCGCGGAGGGCACGCTGAAGACCGCGGACGACAAGATCGTCGCGCATGCGTCGGCGACCTGTTTCATCCAGCGGCCGCAGTGACGGCGGGCGGCCGCGCCATCGTTCGGGCCGGCGCGTGAACGTCGTTGCTGGCGCCGAAGGCCGCCTGTAAGCGTAGGCGGAGCCTGTCTGAAGCAGTCGCTTCAATGTGATAGCGTTCCTGCTTTCCACCGACGCGACAGGAACAGCATGGAATACCGCACACTTGGCGATTCGGGCATCGAGGTGAGCCTGATCGGCCTGGGCACGATGACGTGGGGCGAGCAGAATTCGGAGCGTGATGCGCACGAGCAGATCGATTACGCGATCGGGCAGGGCGTCACGCTGATCGATGCCGCGGAGATGTATCCGGTACCGCCGAAACCCGACACGCAGGGGCGCACCGAGGCGTACATCGGCACCTGGCTCGCGCAGCATCGCGCACAGCGCGATCGCATCGTGCTCGCGACGAAAATCGCCGGCCCGGCGCGGCAGCCGCACAATCCGCGCCATATCCGCGGCGAAGGCAACCAGTTCGACCGCAAGAACCTGACCGAAGCGCTCGACGGCAGCCTCAAGCGCCTGCAGACCGACTACGTCGACCTCTATCAGCTGCACTGGCCCGATCGCAGCACGACGACGTTCGGCCGTCCCGCCTATCCGTGGGTCGACGATGCTTATACGGTGCCGATCGAGGAAACCCTCGGCGTGCTCGCGGAATTCGTGAAGGCCGGCAAGGTGCGCGCGATCGGCGTGTCGAATGAAACGCCGTGGGGCGTCGCGCAGTTCCTGCGTGCGGCCGAGAAGCTCGGGCTGCCGCGCATCGCGAGCATCCAGAATCCGTACAGCCTGCTGAACCGCACGTTCGAGAACGGGCTGTCGGAATTCACGCATCGCGATGGCGTCGGCTTGCTCGCGTATTCGCCGCTCGCGTTCGGCTGGCTGTCCGGCAAGTACGAGAACGGTGCGCGTCCGGCTGGCGCCCGCATCACGTTGTTCGAACGCTTCCAGCGTTACAGCAAGCCGCAGGCCGTCGAGGCGACGTCGCGCTATGTCGCGCTCGCGCGGCGTCACGGGCTGTCGCCCGCGCAGCTCGCGCTGGCGTTCGTCAACAGCCGGCCGTTCACGCGCAGCAACCTGATCGGGGCGACGTCGCTCGAGCAGTTGAAGGAGAACATCGGCAGCGTCGACGTGACGCTGTCCGACGAGATCCTCGCCGAGATCGACGCGTTGCACGAACTGCAGCCGAACCCGGCGCCGTGACCTGAAGCAGGTGGCGTCCGGCCCGCACGACAGCGATGCCGCGACGGGCCGCACCGGCGGCGCATCGCTGTGCCTCCGTTCCTTCCGTTACCGCATCTTGAGCCGCGTGCGCGCGACGAACAGCGCGGCGAGGCTCAGCAGCGCGCACCCCATCAGATAGAGCGCCGGCGACAGCCGGTTGCCGGTCGCGCTGATCAGCCAGGTGATGACGAACGGCGCGAAGCCGCCGAACAGCGTGACCCCCGTGTTGTAGCTGACCGCGAGCCCCGTTGCGCGGGTTTGCGACGGGAACAGCTCGGCCATCAGCGCCGGCAGCGCGCCGCAGTACATCGCCTTCAGCGCACCGATCCAGACCAGGGCAGCGAGCATCGTCGCGAACGACGCGTGACGCGTGAGCCACGCGAACGTCGGGTACACGGTGACGAGCATCAGGACCGCCGCGACCGCCATCATGCGGATCCGCCCGGTACGATCGGACAGGTGGCCGACGACCGGTGTGACGAGCGTGAGCACGAAGCCGGTCGCGAGCGTGGCCGCGAAGCCGGTCGATGCGGGCAGCCCGAGTTGCTTGATCGCGTAAGTCGGCATGTACAGGATCATGTAGTTGATCGCGGTCGAGATCACGAGCGCGCCGATCGACAGCAGCACCCGCACCTTGTGTTCCGCGAACAGCTCGCGCACCGGCGCTGCCGAGCGTGCCTGCGTCTTGAACTCGACGCCTTCGTCGACGTAGCGGCGGATATACAGCCCGACCGGGCCGATCGCGAGCCCGAACAGGAACGGCACGCGCCAGCCCCAGCTTTCGAGTTGCGCGGTCGTCAGCGTGGAGGTCAGCAGTGCGCCGAAGCCCGATGCGAGCAGCGTCGCGAGGCCCTGGCTCGCGAACTGCCAGCTCGACATGAAACCGCGCCGCTGCGGCGCGTGCTCGACGAGGAACGCGGTCGAACTCGCGAATTCGCCGCCCGCGGAAAAGCCCTGCATCAGCCGCGACAGCATGATCCCGAGCGGCGCGAGCAGGCCGATCGACGCGTAGGTCGGCATCAGCGCGATCAGCAGCGTGCCGGCCATCATCATCGCGATCGACAGCAGCAGCGACGCCTTGCGGCCCGCGCGATCCGCATAGGCGCCGAGGACGAAGCCGCCGATCGGCCGGATCAGGTAGGACAGCCCGAACGTGCCGAGCGTGAGCATCAGCGACGTCGCTTCGCTGGTGGCGGGGAAGAACAGCTTGGCGATCGTCACCGCGAAGAAGCCATAGACGATCAGGTCGAACCATTCGAGCGCGTTGCCGATCGACGCCGCGAAGATGATGCGCCGCATCTTCGCGGCGCTGGGGCGGGCGGCTTCCTGCGAAGTGAGGGTGGTCGTATTCATCGTGTTTGCACGTCCCGTGAGAAGGGCGAAGCGCGTTACAGGGCGGCGCCGGCCGCGGCGGGCGCCGTGCGGCGAGCGATCGGCGCGTCGTCGCCGAGATCCCAGAAGAGGCCGGCCATCATCTGCAACCCCTCGCTGACGACGCTCGCGAGCAGGTGCTCGTCCGGTGCGTGCTGCGAGCACGCCGGGTACGAGTGCGGCACCCACAGCGTCGGCAGCCCGAGCGTGTCGGCGAACACTTCGTTCGGCAGCGTGCCGCCGAGGTTCGGCAGGATCGCGGGCTTCTTGCCGGTGGTTCGCGCGAGCGACGCGACGGCCCAGCGCACCCACGGATCGTCCGGCGGCACGCGTGTCGCCGGTGCGCCGCGCTCGACGTCGATCTCGATGTCGGCGAAGCCGTGCGCATCGAGGTGCGTGCGCAGATGCGCGTGCAGCGCTTCCCAGTCGGTGCCGACGACGAAGCGCAACTGGCAGTGCGCGTACGCGGCGGGCGGGATCGCGTTGACGGGGTGCTCGGGGTTGCCGGCCTTGAACGCGAGGATCTCGAACGTGTTCCAGCCGAACACGCGCTCGGGCGCGGTGAGGCCGGGCTCGCCCCAGTCGGCGTCGAGCGCCGGATCGCCGGGGCCGCCGCCGACGGAGAGGTCGGCGAGCGCATCGCGCATGGCGGCCGGGATCGGCGGCGGACGCAGCCCCGCGCCACGCGCGTCGACGAGGCTCGCGAGCGCATGCGCGAGCACGATCGCCGGATTGCGCAACAGCCCGCCCCAGTTGCCGGAGTGATGCGCGCCGTCGCGGGCGCGCAGGCTCAGCTTGAAATTGACCGAACCACGCGAGCTCCCGGTGTCGACTTCTCCGTATGGGTGGTGTCGCCGGCGGACGCGACGCGGCGTGTGCGCGATGGCGACGTGGACATCGCGTTGAGCTTCAGCCTCGCGCCGGAGAAGGGCGTGCGCGTCGACCGCTCCGAGCGCGCGCCGATCTTCGCGCTCGTGCGGCACGACCATCCGCTCGCGACGCGGGAGGCCGTTTCGCTCGCCGATGTCGCGCGTCACCCGCACGTGCTGCCCGAGGCCGGCACGACGGTGCGCCAGCTGATCGACATCGCGTGCGCGCTCGACGGGCTGCTGCTCGAACCCGAACTGACGAGCAACAACACGGCGGCGATGTACGGTTACGCGCGGCGCACGGGCGCGGTGATGTTCACGGGGCTGCTGTCGGTGCGTGATCGCTGCACCGAGGACGGCTTCGTCGTCGTGCCCGTGACGAACCCGCAGCTGCGCGAGCGCAGCATCCAGGTGCAGACGATGGCGGGGCGCGATCTGCCCGCGTCGGTTCGCGCGTTCCGCGATCATCTGATCGATGCGATGCAGGCCGCGTCGGCGCCGCCGACTGCCGCGCGCGGCCCGAGAGGCCGGCCCGTGAGATAATCGTCAATCCGCCTTCCGTGCCCATGCGGCTCATCGAGCCGCATCGCCCCTGTTCGACGCCAAATTGAAGAACCTGATTGTCACCCTCGATCGCGCCGGCGAGTTCGACGAGATCATCGACGTGCGCACGCCGCTCGAGTTCGCCGAGGACCATATTCCCGGCGCGCTGAACGCACCCGTGCTCAGCAACGAGGAGCGCGTGCTCGTCGGGACGATGTACCGCCAGGTGTCGCCGTACGAGGCGACCCGGGTCGGCGCGGCCATGGTCGCGCGCAACATCGCGCGCCATCTCGACACGACCTTCGCCGACCGTCCACGCAACTGGCGGCCGCTGATCTACTGCTGGCGCGGCGGCAAGCGCTCGGGCTCGATGACGACCTGGTTCAACCTGATCGGCTGGAAGGCGCGCCAGCTCGACGGCGGCTACAAAGCGTACCGCCAGTCGGTATGCGCGACGCTCGACTCGCTGCCGACGCGCTTTCGCTACATCGCGCTCGTCGGCCATACGGGCTGCGGCAAGACGCGCCTGCTGAACGCACTGCGCGACGTGGGCGCGCAGACGCTCGATCTCGAGGCGCTCGCGTGCCATCGCGGTTCGCTGCTTGGTGCGCTGCCGGGCAAGCCGCAGCCGGCGCAGAAGGGATTCGATTCCGGGCTCGTCGAAACGCTTGGACGTTTCGACCCCGAATGGCCGGTGTTCGTCGAATCGGAAAGCCGCAGGATCGGGCTCGTGCAATTGCCGATCGCGTTGATCGAAGCGTTTCACGCGGGGCCGTGGGTGCATGTCGACGCGGCGCACGACGAGCGCATCGCATTCCTCCTCGACGATTACGCGCACCTGTTCGACGAACCGGATGCGTTCAAGGCGCAGCTCCATCGGCTGATTGGCCTGCACAGCCGTGAGCAGGTGACGCACTGGAAGGCGCTGATCGACGCGGACGCACGGGCCGAACTGTTCACCGAGCTGATCGACAAGCATTACGATCCCGCCTATGCGCGCACCTATCGCGCGACGTACAACAAGCCGAACCGGGCGCTGACGTTCACGTTCCGGCCCAACGCCGCCGATGGGCGCGAGCAGGCGCGCGCGCTGCTGGCCCAGCTTACACAGGCCGGGCTACCCGCATCGGCCGCGTTTGCTGCAGGCGCGACATTCGAAACTGATCAAAACCAATCGACGACCACACGATGACGACCACACGCACCCAACCCAGTCCGGCCCTCGGCTGGATGACCTTCCTGCTGATCGCGGTCGCGGGCCTGTTCTATGTGAAATGGTTCCCGTACTACAACAAGGCGTTCGTCGCCGCCGAGCATCATTCGATCGGCCAGTCGATCCTGATGGGCACGTCGGCGGCCGCGCCCGAGCCGTCGCTGAAGGCCGCGCTCGACTACGCGTGGGCGTACGGCAAGGCGATCTGGCAGGCGATGGTGCTGGGCCTGCTGCTCGGTTCGGCCGTGCAGGCGCTGCTGCCCGCGCACTGGGTCGCGCGTGTGCTCGGCCGCACCGGCTTCGGCAGCGTCGCCGCGGGCGGCCTGCTGTCGCTGCCCGGCATGATGTGCACGTGCTGTGCGGCGCCGGTCGTCGCGGGGCTGCGTGCGCGCCATGCATCGCCGGGCGGCGCGGTCGCGTTCTGGCTCGGCAACACGGTGCTGAATCCGGCGGCGCTGGTCTTCATGGGCTTCGTGCTCGGCTGGCACTGGAGTGCGCTGCGCCTCGTGCTCGGCATCGCGATGGTGTTCGGGATCGGCTATCTGCTGAACCGCATCGCACGCCCTGAAGACCGCAGCATCGACGATGCGCAACTCGCCGCGCTGGCGGCCGAACAGGCCGCGGCCGGCAATCCGTTCGTTCGCTGGATGAAGCTGCTCGCGCGCATGGCCGTGCGACTCGTGCCCGAATACATCGTGCTCGTGCTGCTGCTCGGCGCCGCGCGTGCGTGGCTGTTCCCGCATATCGGCCCGGACATCGGCAATCATCTCGGCTGGATCATTGCATTCGCGGTCGCGGGCATGCTGTTCGTGATTCCGACGGCCGGCGAGGTGCCGATCATCCAGGCAATGCTGTCGCTCGGCATGGGCGTCGGCCCGGCCGCCGCGCTGCTGATGACGTTGCCGCCGATCAGCGTGCCGTCGCTCGCGATGCTCGCGCGTTCGTTCAAGCCGTACATGCTGGCGATCGTCGCGACGCTCGTCGTCGTGTTCGGGATCGCGAGCGGGCTGCTCGCGGTCGCGTTCGGGTTCTGACGCGCGCAAGCGGCGCGCCAAACGGGCGCAATCGTCGTATTCATCCGGCGCCGCCGTTTCACGCGTGCGGCGCCATTTACAAGAAGCAAACAGGAAAACGCATGACCCAACCGAAGATCCATCCTCGACTCGAAAAGGCGCTGACGCGCGGCGATCTCGCGATCCGCCAGGCCAATTCCGCGCGGGCGACTGCCGTGCTGAACGCACTCGGCACGATGATCATCGAGGCCTCCGCAACGATCGGCGTCGAGGCCAGCATCGACATTCCGCAAGGCGACCGCATTTACGATCCGGTCAACGGCCTGTGGCCGCAGAAGATGCTGGTGTCGTTCGACGGCCCGGTGGACGAAGCCGACAAGGAAGAACTGCGCACGGTGTATCTGCTGGCCGACGATCCGGGCACGCAGTTTCGCGTCGAATGGCATCGCGCGGACGGCAAGCTCGGCCGCCAGGAAGGCGGCCCGCTCGCGACCGTCGCGTTCCTGACCGACGTCGAGATCCCGTGGAGCGACGACGACGAGTAAGGTCGTCGCTGACAGCCGGCGCTCGCGCGCCGGCCGTCAGCGCATCATCCGCCGCCGGAACAGCCACGCGGACAGCAGGAATCCGCCGACCGCGTAACCGGTAAGCACCGCGACATGCAACGCGACGTCGGTTGCCGGCCGGCCGAGCATCGCGGGCCGGATCAACTCGACGGCATTCGCGAGCGGCAGCGCCTGCGCCGCATGCTGCGCGATCGGCGGCAACTGCGTGATCGGGAAGAACACGCCCGACAGCAACAGCATCGGCGTCAGCACGAGCGTCTGATAAAACATGAAGAAATCGTAGGACGGCGCGAGCGCCGTGACGATCATCGCGATGCTGGCAAACGCGAGGCCCGCGAGCGCGATCACGGGCAGCGCCGCGAGCATCGACGGAAACCGCGCATAGCCGAGCGCCCCCGCGACGAGCATGATCGCGGCCCCCGACAGCATCGCCTTGCTGGCTCCCCAGACAATTTCCCCGAGCACGATGTCGCCCAACGCGAGCGGCGTATGCATGATCGCTTCCCACGTGCGCTGCACGTGCATGCGCGAGAACCCCGAATACATCGACTCGAAGCTCGCGGACATCATCACGCTCGACCCGACCGTGCCGGCCGCGAGGAACGCGATATACGACACGCCGTCGACATGGCCGAGCATCAGCCCGAGCCCGAACCCCAGCCCGAACAGATAGATCATCGGATCGGCAAGATTGCCGAACATCGACGCGAGCGCGAGCTTGCGCCAGACGAGATAGTTGCGCCGCCAGACGGCGATCCAGTTGGTCGCGTTCGCGGGCATCGCGATCGCGAAGCGCGACACGCGCGGCGGTGCCGACGGTGCGGCGGTCGAATAGTTGCGGACGTCCATGATCGATCAGTCCTGCATTTCGCGGCCCGTGAGCCGCAGGAACACATCTTCAAGATTGGCCGGGCGATGCAGATAGCGCAACCCCGTGCGCCCCTTGAGTCGCGCACTGAGCGGTTCCGGATCGCTCACGTAGCAGAACAGCGTCTCGCCGCTGATCTCGGTGCGCTTCGCGAGCGCCGACAGCTCGTCACGCAGCGTGGCCGGATCGGGCCCGTAGATCTCGATCACGTCGCAGCCGATCTCCGATTCGATCAGCGCGTGCGGCGCGCCTTCGGCGATCTTGCGGCCTTCCTCGATCACGCACAGGCGGTCGCACAGGCGCTCGGCTTCTTCCATGAAGTGCGTGGTGATCAGGATCGTCTTGCCGCGCGCGAGCAGCGAGCGCAGCCGCTCCCACATGAGGTGACGCGCCTGCGGGTCGAGGCCCGTCGTCGGCTCGTCGAGCACCAGCACATCGGGATCGTTGACGAGCGCGCGGGCGAGCGTCAGGCGGCGCTTCATGCCGCCCGACAGCTCGCCGACCTTCGCATCGGCCTTGTTCTCGAGCTTCGCGAATTCGAGCAGCGGTTTCACGAGCGCGTGCGCGGCCTGCGCCGACATGCCGAAGTAGCGGCTGAAGACGAGCAGGTTCTCGCGCACGGTGAAGTCGGGGTCGAGATTGTCGAATTGCGGGACGACGCCGACGCGCTGGCGCGCATGCCGCGCACGCGATGGAACCGGTTCGCCGCAGAGCGAAATGGTGCCTGCATCGGGATGCGTGAGGCCGAGCAGCATTTTCAGCGTGGTGGTCTTGCCGGCGCCGTTCGGCCCGAGCAGGCCGTAGCATTCGCCGGCCTGGACGGTGAAGGACAGGCCGTTGACGACGAGCTTGTCGCCATAGCGCTTTTCGACGTTCCGGAAATCGATCGGTGCAACGGACATGGGCATGTTGTCGTTGTAGGCCGGCGCGGAAGCGTTCCGCTGTTGCCGGATGCGTGGCCGGTTGACGAACCGATCGGACGACTGCGTGTCACACGGGCATGACCGAAGCGCACGACGCCGGCGCCTGATGGCCCGCTGGAGTACGAACGGGCCATTCTAGTGCATCGACTGCGTCTCTTCAGGGCATGCCTGCACGGTGCGATGCCTGTACGCACCGATCGTGCACTGCATCATCGCGCACGAGCCGAGCGGGGCGAATCAGCGTTTTCCATCCCTTGCGTCCTGAATTGCGGCGCACCATGATGAATGCGTAGGCTCGTTGTTGCGATAGGGAGGTTTCATGGCTAGCTACAACAAGATTTTGCTGTGTTACGACGGCACGCTCGAAGGACGCAAGGCACTGCGTTGCGGCGCCAATCTCGCGATGGACCTCAAGGCCGAGACGCATTTGCTGTCGGTGGTCGACATGCGCTCGAGCATTGCACAGAGCGCGGGTTTGCTGACCGACGTAGCGTGCGGCCGGTTCGAGGAAACCGCGCGTGAAATCCTGCAGGAAGGGGTGAACTGGCTGCGCGAGCGCGGCGTGCAGGCCGAAGGCCATTTCGCGTTCGGCTATCCGATCGACGAAATCGCGAATCTCGCAAGGGAGCTGAACGTCGACCTCGTCGTCGTTGGCCATCGGTGCCGCAGCGGGTTGTCCAGATGGTGGATGGGGTCGGGCAACACGCAACTGCTCGATCGCGTGAATTGCAGCATTCTGGTGGCGTGTTCGTCGGCGCAGGAGCAGAAGGAAGAAATCGCGCGGGAGCGTGAAGCGGCCACGGCGAACGGCAAATGATCCAATGATTCGATGACTGCCTGACCGGCGGATCGCGCCGGTCGGGCGTCGTGCCACGTCCGTCGGGCGCGCGCTGACCGCGGCCATTCAAGACCGGTCAAGCATGCAGGTCGATTGCGGACAACTTCCACGAGAACAGGCCGAAGCGGTGGAATATCGCCGCATAGCGCGTGCCGTCGGCACTGCGCTGGTAGGTCACGACGAATTCATCGATATTCCGGTAACCGGCGCTGGTTTGCTGCGGGTGCGGCGCATGCGTTGCATCGACCGGGCTGGCCGGTGCGGCAGCGGCGGATGGCGATGACGCAGCGGTAGCGGCCGCGTTGCTACCCGGAGCGGCTGCGCTCGCGGGAGGAGCCGGATTGGCCGATGGTGCCGCCGGCGCATTGCTACCGGGCGGCAGATTCGACCATTCGGGTGGACGCTCACCTGGATTGCCACGCGGTGGTAATCCGCTCATCAGTGCGGCCACGCCTTCCGGGGTCGCGTACGCATCGACCAGCGGGCCGATCAGTGCGGATCCGATCAGCGCACCGAGCACCGCGAACGGATTGTTCTTCTTCACCGCGTCGATCCGGCGCATCAACTCTTCAGTGACCTGCTGCTTCAGGCTGATGCGCAGCGACGGGAAATCGACATATTCACTGATGGCCTGCGCATCGCGCGCATCGATCGCCGATTTCAGGCGACCGAGGGCGACGTACGGCGACGCGTAGGCATAGCCGATGGCCACGACGATGGCGACGGCCAGCACGACGATCAGAAGGGGCTTGAGCCGCCATGCGCGGCCCGAAGATCCGGTCACGTTGCCTCCGGTGCGGGGATGTCCGCAATCAGAGACCGCCTGGCGTGGCCGATCGTTCCTCTGCAATGCAGCGATCGATCATCCGGCACACGGCATCGATCGTGCCGACCATGATCAGGCGCGACCGCCCGTGATAAACGCGCACCGGTGCACGGCGCGCGGGTTCGGCGTGATTCAGGCCGGCGTTCAGCGATACCCGCGCGAAAGCGGGGAGCGCCGACGGCAGCAGGGACGCCTGCCGTTCGACTGCGACTTCTTCTTGCACAGGCGCCGCTGCGGACAGCGGAGCGCAGGGCGTGCGGCCGCGCAGGTGACGCAGGCGGCCGAATTGACGGAAAGGCAGCAGACGGGCAAGGCGTTCCATGATGTTCTCCTCAGCGAGACGGAATGTCAGAGTTCGCCCGAGCGAATCAGCCCGACGGCGATGCCTTCCAGCGCGAATTCCGCGCTGCCGGCCTTGACGAAGATGTTTTCGTAATCCGGGTTCTCCGCGATCAGCTCGAGACCGCCCGGCCGGCGCATCAGGCGCTTGACCGTGACGTCGTCGCCGAGACGCGCGACGATGATCTGGCCGTCCTTTGCTTCCGTGCGCTTCTGCACGGCGAGGAGGTCGCCGTCGAGGATGCCGGCGTCGCGCATCGACAGGCCGCGCACTTTCAGCAGGTAGTCGGGTTTGCTGGAGAACAGCGCGGGATCGCACGCGTAATGCTGCGAGATGTGCTCCTGCGCAAGGATCGGGCTACCGGCCGCGACGCGGCCGACGAGCGGCAGCGACAGTTGCATCAGGCCGGCGTGCGGCAGCGTGAACTGGTGCGGGGCATCGTCGATGCCGAGCAGGCGGATGCCGCGCGACGCGCCGGCGGCCAGCTCGATCACACCCTTGCGCGCCAGTGCGCGCAGGTGCTCCTCGGCCGCATTCGGCGAGCTGAAGCCCAGTTCGGCCGCGATCTCGGCACGGGTGGGCGGGAATCCGGAGCGCTCGATCGCGCGACGGATCAAGTCGAACACTTGCTGCTGACGGGCGGTGAGTTTGGTCATGGCTCAACTGTATGGATAGACAGTGAGCTGTATTTTTATACAGTAGTCCGCGAATTTCAAGTGTTACGTGAGGTTCGACGCGATCACGCCGGTTCCGACGCGATTTTGCGACGTCCGGACGGCGGTTCATCTGCCACAACCGTCCATCCCGTCTGCGTTAGCACTTTTGAGTATTAAAAAATAAGGAACGATTATTTTTAATCATGTAACCCGTTCGTTAGACTGGCCCGACATCGCAATACCGACAACACTGGAGAACCAAGGATGGGCAAGCGCAATACGGGGCTGGTGGGCGGAGTGGGCCGCCTGATCGCAACACTCGCGCTGGGCGCGGCGGCGGCGCTGGGCGTCGCGACGCACGCACAGGCCGATACGACCTTCCTGAACGTGTCGTACGACCCGACGCGCGAGCTGTATCAGGACTTCAACCAGGCGTTTGGCAAGGAGTGGAAGGCGAAGACGGGCGAGACCGTCAACTTCAAGCAGTCGCACGGCGGCTCGGGCGCGCAGGCGCGCTCGGTGCTCGACGGCCTGCAGGCCGACGTCGTCACGCTGGCGCTCGCGTACGACATCGATGCGCTCGCGAACAAGGGGCTCGTCAACAAGGACTGGCAGAAGCGTCTGCCCGACAACGCGTCGCCGTACACGTCGACGATCGTGTTCCTGGTGCGCAAGGGCAATCCGAAGGGGATCAAGGACTGGGACGACCTGACCAAGCCGGGCATCTCGATCGTCACGCCGAACCCGAAGACGTCGGGCGGCGCGCGCTGGAACTACCTGGCCGCGTGGGCGTACGCGCTGCACAAGCCGGGCGGCAACGAGCAGACGGCGAAGGAATTCATCACGAAGCTCTACAAGAACGCCGGCGTGCTCGATTCGGGCGCGCGCGGCGCGACGACGAGCTTCGTGCAGCGCGGGATCGGCGACGTGCTGATCGCATGGGAAAACGAGGCATTCCTGTCGGTCAAGGAATTCGGCACCGACAAGTTCGAGATCGTCGTGCCGTCGGTGAGCATCTTGGCCGAGCCGCCCGTCGCGGTGGTCGACAAGGTGGTCGACAAGAAGGGCACGCGCAAGCTGGCCGAGGCGTACCTGAACTTCCTGTACAGCCCGCAGGGCCAGGAGATCGCGGCACGCAACTACTACCGGCCGCGTTCGAAGAACGTGCCGGCGGAGCTGACGAAGCAGTTCCCGAAGCTGAAGCTGTACACGGTCGACGATACCTTCGGCGGCTGGACGAATGCGCAGAAGACGCATTTCGCGGACGGCGGCGTGTTCGATTCGATCTACAAGCCGCAGTAACGCCATAACAACGGCGGCGCGCCACGATAGCGCGCCGCATCCCCGACGGGGCCGCCGGCGCGATTCACTGCGCCGGCGTTTGCGTCGGACCCATGAGCAGCATCGACCCAGCAAGAGCATCCGATGACGACGTACACCTTTCGCAAGCCGAGCGCGCTGCCCGGTTTCGGCGTGACGCTAGGCATCACGGTGGCCTATTTGAGCCTCGTGGTGCTGATACCGCTCGCCGCCACGTTCCTGAAGACCGCGACGCTGTCGTGGGACCAGTTCGTCACCGCCGTCACGTCGCCGCGCGTGCTCGCGTCGTACCGGCTGACGTTCTCGGCCGCGCTCGGCGGTGCGCTGATCAACGCCGTGTTCGGCTTTCTCGTCGCGTGGGTTCTGGTGCGCTACACGTTCCCGTTCAAGCGCCTCGTCGATGCGGTCGTCGACTTGCCGTTTGCCCTCCCGACGTCGGTCGCCGGCATTTCGCTCGCGGCCGTTTACGCGACCAACGGCTGGGTCGGCCAGTATCTCGCGCCGCTCGGCATCAAGATCGCGTTCACGCCGGCCGGCGTGCTGGTCGCGCTGACCTTCATCGGGCTGCCGTTCGTCGTGCGCACGGTGCAGCCGGTGCTCGAGGATTTCGAGCGCGAGCAGGAAGAGGCCGCCGCGTGCCTCGGCGCGTCGCGCTGGCTGACGTTCCGCCGCGTCGTGCTGCCGGCCGTGCTGCCGGCGCTTCTCACCGGTTTCGCGCTCGCGTTCGCACGCGCGCTCGGCGAATACGGCTCGGTGATCTTCATCGCCGGCAACGTGCCGATGAAATCCGAGATCACGTCGCTGCTCATCATCACGAAGCTCGAGCAGTACGACTACGCGGGCGCGACCGCGCTGGCGGTCGTGATGCTGGTCGTGTCGTTCCTGATGCTGCTGCTGATCAACACGCTGCAGTGGTATCTGCAGCGCCGTACGAGCAAGGGCGCGAGCGGTCCGGCGCCCGCCGCCGTCACCGCCGCCGCAGCAGGAGGCCAGCAATGAGCCAGGAGGCCACCGTCGTGCTGAAAACCCCGTCGCCGGCCGCGCGCGCCACGAAGCGGCTCGACCCCGTCAGCGAGTCGCGCGTCGTGCGCTGGCTGCTCACGGGCATCGCGCTGGCGTTCCTCGCGTTTTTCCTCGTCGTGCCGCTCGCCGCGGTGTTCGTCGAGGCGCTGCGCAAGGGCGTCGGCTTCTATTTCGAATCGCTGGCCGATCCCGATGCGTGGTCGGCGATCAAGCTGACACTGACCGTCGCCGTGATCGCGGTGCCGCTGAACCTCGTGTTCGGCGTGTGCGCATCGTGGGCGATCG
The DNA here is from genome assembly GCF_002223205.1 of Burkholderia sp. AU27893. Classification (NCBI taxonomy): domain Bacteria; kingdom Pseudomonadati; phylum Pseudomonadota; class Betaproteobacteria; order Burkholderiales; family Burkholderiaceae; genus Burkholderia; species Burkholderia sp. AU27893. The sequence goes on from NZ_NKFD01000001.1 coordinate 1,984,453, forward strand.
CGAAGTTCGAATTCCGCGGCAAGGCGCTGCTGACGACGCTGATCGACCTGCCGTTCTCGGTGTCGCCGGTGATCTCGGGCCTCGTGTACGTGCTGCTGTTCGGCGCGCAGGGCTGGTTCGGGCCGTGGCTGCAGGATCACGATGTGCAGATCATCTTCGCGGTGCCGGGCATCGTGCTCGCGACGATCTTCGTCACGTTCCCGTTCGTCGCGCGCGAGCTGATTCCGCTGATGCAGGCGCAAGGCACCGACGAGGAAGAAGCCGCGCGCGTGCTCGGCGCGTCGGGCTGGCAGATCTTCCGCCGCGTGACGCTGCCGAACGTGAGGTGGGGCCTGCTGTACGGCGTGATCCTGTGCAATGCGCGCGCGATGGGCGAGTTCGGCGCGGTGTCGGTCGTGTCCGGCCACATCCGTGGCGTGACCGACACGATGCCGCTGCACGTGGAGATCCTGTACAACGAATACAACTTCGCGGCGGCGTTCGCGGTGGCGTCGGTGCTGGCGCTGCTCGCGCTCGTCACGCTCGCGCTGAAGCTGATCGCCGAGCGTCATCTTGCGGCCGAACTGGCCGACGCGCACGACGCCGTTCCCGCACATGCCGGCCCCGTCGGCGCCGTTTCGTCGAAATCGTAAAGAGGCAACCAGAATGGGTATCACCGTCCGTAACCTTCAGAAGCGCTTCGGCGATTTCACGGCGCTCGACAACGTATCGCTCGACTTCCCGCCCGGCGAGCTGGTCGCGCTGCTCGGGCCGTCCGGCTGCGGCAAGACCACGCTGCTGCGCGTGATCGCGGGCCTCGAGCACGCGGATGCGGGCCAGGTCGTGCTGCAGGGGCTCGACGTGGCATCGGTCGGCGCACGCGACCGCCAGGTCGGCTTCGTGTTCCAGCACTACGCGCTGTTCCGCCACATGACCGTGTTCGAGAACGTCGCGTTCGGGCTGCGCGTGAAGCCGCGCCGCGAGCGGCCGTCGGAAGCCGCGATCCGCGAGAAGGTGCACGAACTGCTGAAGCTCGTGCAGCTCGACTGGCTCGCGCAGCGCTATCCGTCCGAGCTGTCGGGCGGCCAGCGCCAGCGCATCGCGCTCGCCCGCGCGCTCGCGGTCGAGCCGAAGGTGCTGCTGCTCGACGAGCCGTTCGGCGCGCTCGACGCGAAGGTCCGCAAGGAGCTGCGCGGCTGGCTGCGTCGTCTGCACGACGACCTGCACATCTCGACGATCTTCGTCACGCACGACCAGGAGGAGGCGCTGGAAGTCGCCGATCGCATCGTCGTGCTGAACCGCGGCCACGTCGAGCAGGTCGGCAGCCCGCAGGACGTCTACGATCATCCGCAGAGCGCATTCGTCTACGAATTCCTCGGCGCCGCGAACCGGCTGCCGGGCACGGTCGCCGGGCGTGGCTTCGTCGCCGAGGGGGCGGCCGCGCCGATCGAGGTCGACGCCGATTTCGCCGGCCCCGCGAATGCCTATGTGCGCCCGCACGACCTGCAGCTGTGGCCGGTTGGCGAAGCAGGGCACCGCGACGGCATCGCGGTGGACGTGCGCCGCGTGATCCCGCTGGGCGGCTCGGTGCGCGTGGAGCTCGAGGCGCGTGCCGGCGGCGCGCTCGAGGCGGAACTCGATCGCGACGCATGGCGGGCGCTGTCGCTGCAGGTCGGCGACGGTGCGACGGCGGTGCCGCGCGCGGTGCGTGTGTTTCCCGCGCGTTGACGAGAAAATGCAGGGCAGGGGGCGGGATACGCTCGGAATCGACAATCAAACAACGACAGCCTAAGAGGCATACCCATGAATTTTCAGCAATTGCGGTTCGTGCGCGAAGCGGTGCGCCAGAACATGAACCTGACGGAAGTCGCGAACGTGCTGTACACGTCGCAGTCGGGCGTGTCGAAGCAGATCAAGGATCTCGAGGATGAGCTGGGCGTCGACATCTTCATCCGGCGCGGCAAGCGGCTGACGGGGCTCACGGAGCCCGGCAAGGCCGTGCACCAGCTGATCGAGCGGATGCTGCTCGACGCCGAGAACCTGCGCCGCGTCGCGCGCCAGTTCGCCGACCAGGACAGCGGCCATCTCGTCGTCGCAACGACGCACACGCAGGCGCGCTACGCGCTGCCGAAGGTGATCCGCCAGTTCACCGACGTGTTCCCGAAGGTGCATCTCGCGCTGCGCCAGGGCAGCCCGCAGCAGATCGCGCAGATGATCCTGAACGGCGAGGCCGATCTCGGCATCTCGACCGAGGCGCTCGACCGCTATCCGGACATCGTCACGTTCCCGTGCTATTCGTGGCACCACACGGTCGTCGTGCCGAAGGGCCATCCGCTCGTCGGCCGCGAGAACCTGACGCTCGAGGAAATCGCCGAGTACCCGATCATCACGTACGACCAGGACTTCACGGGCCGCTCGCACATCGACCAGGCGTTCACGCAGGCGGGCGCCGTGCCCGACGTCGTGCTCACCGCGATCGACGCGGACGTGATCAAGACCTATGTCGAGCTCGGCATGGGGATCGGCGTGGTCGCGGCAATGGCCTACGATCCGCAGCGCGACACGGGGCTCGTCGCGCTCGATACGCAGCATCTGTTCGAAGCGAGCACGACGCGGGTCGGGCTGCGCAAGGGTGCGTTCCTGCGCGCGTATGCGTACCGGCTGATCGAGATGTTCGCGCCGCATCTGAACGAAGCGGAAATCGCGGGGCTGTTGCGCGAAGCCGTTTGACGGCAGCGCGTCGTGCGTCATCCGCGCGCTCGGCGCGGATGGCGCGACATACCGGCGCGGGTTGTGTCATGTATTGGGCAGCGGCAGGCGATTTGCCGCTGCCTGGGTCGATCGACTCACCGTATCATCGACCGCCATCGCGGTTTCCGTCCGATTCTTCGCCGCACGCGGCGAACGACATGTATTCGCTTGTCGACCCAACGACAAGAACAAGAGCGTCGCGTGCACGCCTCGTTGCGGGTTAGGCCATCTGCCCTATCGAGCGATCCATTGGCCGGCAAATGTGATTCAATGCACGTGAATGCCGGGTGACGTGCGCTCGGGCCGTCTGTTGGTCGCCATCCTGCCGGCCGGATCGCATCAGCGACGCAACGCGCAACACCGGAACGAAGTGCAAAAAGCAACGCCGGCAGGCCGTCCGCCTTCAAGAAACCACGCACGTGGATCGCCGGTTCCGGCATGCCCGCGGACCTATCGCGCAGCACGCAACACGCGTGACGAAGAGGTAAACAATGAATCTGAAATGGCTTCTCTTTTCCTTCGAAGGCCGGATCGGGCGCCTGCCGTGGTGGATCTACGCGCTGGTTTCCACGGTGCTCAGCGCGATTTTCGATGCGAGTTCCCGCGGTGCGCCGGAAGACGATCTGCCGCCGCTGGTGATGCGCGGTCGTCGCGGTGTGGTCGTCGATTGCGGTCGGTGTGAAGCGGCTGCACGACATCGACAAGTCGGGATGGTGGATGCTGCTGCTGTTCGTGCCGATCGTCGGCGCGCTCGCGTTGTTCGTGATGAACGGCTTCATCGCCGGCACGCCGCATGCGAACCGCTTCGGCGAGCCGCCGTCGGCCGATGAAGACGAACCGGCGCCGCGGGGCCCGGCGTGACACGCGCTCCGAATAAACCCTTAAATATTGATCAGACAGGTTGCACGCCGACGCGAATCGGTACAGCATAGCCTTCACTCCGCCGGCGTCCCGCCGGCGGCGGCGCGTAAACGACAGCGCGCCAGGCAGTCGGCCGTCTGCCTCGCTTCCATTCCGTGGTACCGACAGCAGCATCGATGGCCATTGCCCGGGTAGTGTGGCGCAAACGTTTGCTCACATTAAAACAACAGTCAAACAATCGTCCGGCCCTTGGGGCCAGTCGCCAGGAGATGAGTATGAATGTTCGCTTTCGCCGTCGCTTCCTGACCGCCGCGCTCGCCGCCGTCGCGGTCGCCGCCGCACCGGCCGTCCACGCGCAATCGGCGGCCAAGCCGAAGGTCGCGCTCGTGATGAAGTCGCTCGCCAACGAGTTCTTCCTGACGATGGAAACGGGCGCGAAGGAATACCAGAAACACAACGCGGGCCAGTTCGACCTGATCACCAACGGCATCAAGGACGAAACCGACACCGCGAACCAGATCCGCATCGTCGAGCAGATGATCGTGTCGAAGGTCGACGCGATCGTGCTCGCGCCGGCCGATTCGAAGGCGCTCGTGCCGGTCGTGAAGAAGGCGGTCGACGCGGGCGTCATCGTCGTGAACATCGACAACCGGCTCGATCCCGACGTGCTGAAGTCGAAGAACCTGAACGTGCCGTTCGTCGGCCCGGACAACCGCAAGGGCGCGCGCAAGATCGGGGACACCCTCGCGAAGCGGCTGAAGTCGGGCGACCAGGTCGGCATCATCGAAGGCGTGTCGACGACGACCAATGCGCAACAGCGCACGGCCGGCTTCCAGGACGCGATGAAGGCGGGCGGGATGAAGGTCGTGTCGGTGCAGTCCGGCGAATGGGAGATCGACAAGGGCAATGCGGTCGCCGCCGCGATGCTCAACGAATACCCGAACCTGAAGGCGCTGCTGTGCGGCAACGACAACATGGCGATCGGCGCCGTGTCGGCCGTGCGCGCGGCAGGCAAGCAGGGCAAGGTGCTCGTGGTCGGCTACGACAACATCAACGCGATCAAGCCGATGCTGAAGGACGGCCGCGTGCTCGCGACCGCCGATCAGTACGCGGCGAAGCAGGCCGTGTTCGGTATCGACACGGCGCTCAAGGCGATTGCGGAGCATCGCAAGCAGGCCGACATGTCGGGCGTCGTCGAGACGCCGGTGGATCTCGTGACGAAGTGACGCGGCCCCGATGCGGCCGCCGCCCTCAAGAATCGGGCGCGGCGGCCGTTATCCGGGGTGAGCGCGATCACGGCCACTGCATGCACATGCACTTGTGAGCGTCACACCCGCGCGCCGCGTGCGCGCGGCCGCAACCAGGATCGTGATGGACCCGACTTTCCAACCCTCCCGCGCAGCCGCTCCCGTGCTGTCCGTCTCCGGCATCGGCAAGACCTATGCCGAACCCGTGCTCGCCGACGTCACGCTGACGCTCGAGGCGGGCCATGCGCTTGCGTTGACGGGCGAGAACGGCGCCGGCAAGAGCACGCTGTCGAAGATCATCGGCGGCCTCGTCGAGCCGACCGCCGGCACGATGCAGCTCGGCGGCACGCCGTATGCGCCGGCGAGCCGGACGCAGGCCGAGGCACTCGGCGTGCGCATGGTGATGCAGGAGCTGAACCTGCTGCCGACACTGACGGTTGCCGAAAACCTGTTCCTGAACCGCCTGCCGCGGCGCTTCGGGATCATCGATCGCGCGCGGCTGCGCGACGATGCACGGGCCGCGATGGCGCAGGTCGGGCTCGACGCGGTCGATCCCGATACGCCGGTCGGCGCGCTCGGCATCGGCCACCAGCAGATGGTCGAGATCGCGCGCAACCTGATCGGCGACTGCCGCGTGCTGATTCTCGACGAACCGACCGCGATGCTGACCGCGCGTGAAGTCGAGCTGCTGTTCGAGCAGATCGACCGGCTGAAGACGCGCGGCGTCGCGATCGTCTACATCTCGCACCGGCTCGAGGAACTCGCGCGGGTCGCCGAGCGCGTCGCGGTGCTGCGCGACGGCCGGCTCGTCCACGCGGGCGACATGGCGGCGACGACGTCCGACGGGCTCGTCACGCTGATGGTCGGGCGCGAGATCGGCGAGCACATCGATCTCGGCGAGCGTCGTGTCGGCGCGCCGCGGCTTATCGTGTCGGGCCTCAGCCGCGGGACGGCGGTGCGCGACGTGTCGCTCGAGGTGCGCGCGGGCGAGATCTTCGGCATCTCGGGGTTGATCGGCGCGGGACGCACCGAGCTGCTGCGGCTGATCTACGGCGCGGATGCGCCGGACGCGGGGACGATCGCGATCGGCCAGCCGCCGAAGCCGGTGCGGATCGGTTCGCCCGTCGAGGCGGTGAAGGAGGGCATCGCGCTGATCACCGAGGATCGCAAGGGCGAAGGGCTGCTGCTGACGCAGTCGATCACCGCGAACGTGTCGCTCGGCCAGCTCGACCGGCTCGCGCGCGGCGGGATCGTCGACGGCGCGCGCGAAACGGCGCTCGCCGAGCAGCAGATCGACGCGCTGCGGATCCGTACGCACGGCGCGACGCAGGCGGTCGGCGAGCTGTCGGGCGGCAACCAGCAGAAGGTCGTGATCGGTCGCTGGCTCGCCCGCGACATGGGCGTGCTGCTGTTCGACGAGCCGACGCGCGGGATCGACGTCGGCGCGAAGTTCGAGATCTACACGTTGATGGGCGCGCTCGCGCGCGAAGGCCGCGCGCTCGTCGTCGTGTCGAGCGACCTGCGCGAGCTGATGCTGATCTGCGACCGGATCGGCGTGATGTCGGCCGGGCGCATGACCGCCGTGTTCGAGCGCGGCAACTGGACCCAGGATGCGCTGCTGGCCGCGGCGTTCGCCGGCTTCGGCCGCGACACGCCGCCGGGCGGCGCGCAGCATCCGGACGCGGGGCACGCGCAAGGCGCCGCTCCCGGCACTTCGAATACAGGACGACCGCAATGACCCAGCCTCCCGTAACCCCGACCGACGCAGGCGCGCAGCAGGACGTGACGGGGCGCCGTGCGCGCACGCTGTCCGGCACACGGCTCGGCCTGTCGAACTACCTCGGGCTCGCCGGTGCGCTCGCCGCGATGATCGCGCTGTTTTCGGTGCTGAGCTCGCATTTCCTGACCTACGATACGTTCAGCACGATCGCGAACCAGATTCCCGATCTCGTCGTGATGTCGGTCGGGATGACCTTCGTGCTGATCATCGCCGGGATCGACCTGTCGGTCGGCTCGGTGCTCGCGCTCGCCGCGTCGATGGTCAGCGTCGCCGCGCTGAAATGGCAGTGGGGGCCGCTGCCGGCCGCGCTGATCGGTATCGCGGTCGCGACCGTCACGGGCGCGTTGACGGGCGCGGTCACGGTCGGCTGGCGGATCCCGTCGTTCATCGTGTCGCTCGGCGTGCTGGAGGCCGCGCGCGGCCTCGCGTACCAGCTGACGAATTCGCGCACGGCCTATATCGGCGACGCGTTCGATTTCCTGTCGAACCCGATCGCGCTCGGCATCTCGCCGGCGTTCCTGATCGCGGTCGCGGTGATGATCGCGGCCCAGTTCGTGCTGACGCGCACCGTGTTCGGACGCTATCTCGTCGGGATCGGCACGAACGAAGAAGCGGTCCGACTTGCAGGGGTTAACCCGAGGCCGTATAAAATTCTCGTATTCGCATTGATGGGCGCCCTCGCAGGGCTGGCGTCGTTGTTCCAGATTTCGCGGCTCGAGGCGGCCGACCCGAATGCGGGCGTCGGCCTCGAACTGCAGGTGATCGCTGCCGTCGTGATCGGCGGCACGAGCCTGATGGGCGGGCGCGGCTCGGTGATCAGCACGTTCTTTGGCGTGTTGATCATCTCCGTGCTGGCCGCGGGGCTGGCGCAGATCGGTGCGAACGAGCCGACGAAACGGATCATCACCGGCGCGGTGATCGTGGTGGCGGTCGTGCTCGATACGTATCGTAGCCGGCGCACCCGCGTGCGGTAAAAAGACAGACAGAACAGACCAGAGAGAAACGGGAAATGGCGACGATCAAGGATGTGGCGGCCATGGCGGGCGTGTCGTTTACGACCGTCTCGCACGTGGTGAACAATTCGCGGCCGGTGTCCGCGGATGTGCGTGCGAAGGTCGAGGGCGCAATCCGCGAGCTGAATTACGTGCCGTCGGCCGTGGCGCGCTCGCTGAAGGCGCGTGCGACGGCGACCATCGGCCTTGTCGTGCCGAACAGCACGAATCCGTACTTCGCCGAGCTTGCGCGCGGGATCGAGGATCAGTGCGCGGCCAATGGCTATTGCGTGTTCTTCTGCAACTCGGACGACGATCCCGTCAAGCAGCGCAACTACCTGCGCGTGCTGCAGGAAAAGCGAATCGACGGGCTCATCGTCGCGTCGGCGGGCGAGGATGCGGTGCTCGCGCAGACGCTCGCGGATATCCACGCGCCGCTCGTCGTCGTCGACCGCAACATCGAGGGGCTCGCGGCCGACCTCGTGCAGATCGATCACGAGCGCGGTGCGTACCTGGCGACGCGTCACCTGCTCGAGCTCGGGCACGCGAAGATCGGCTGCATCACGGGGCCGACCGACACGGCGGTCAGCGCCATGCGCGTGCATGGCTTCATCCGCGCGATGGCCGAGCGCGGGGTCGACATCGTGCCGGGCGCGATCGCGGAAAGCGACTTCTCGTGCCTCGGCGGTTATCACGCGGCGTCGCGGCTGTTCGAATCGGTGCGGCCGAGCGCGATCTTCGCGGGCAACGACCTGATGGGCGTCGGCGCGCTGCGCGCGGCGGCCGAGCGCGGCATGCGCGTGCCCGACGACTGTTCGATCATCGGGTTCGACGATATCGAATTCTCCCGTTACACGTATCCGGCGCTATCGACGGTCGGCCAGTCGGTGCGCGCGCTCGGCGAAATGGCCGCGCAGACGCTGATCGAGCGCATCGGCGGCGGCTCGACCGCCGTGCCGAGCCGCCGCCGCGTCGTGTCGCCGCGCCTCGTGCTGCGCGAGTCGACGGCGATTTACCGCGAGCCGCCGGCCTCCGGCGGTCGCGCATGACGGCGCCCGCGGCAGGCGCCGGCCGCGTGACGGTGGTCGGCAGTCTCAACATGGATCTGGTCGTGCGTGCGCCGCGTCTGCCGCTGCCGGGCGAAACGCTCGCCGGTCATGCATTCGCGCAGGCGGCGGGCGGCAAGGGCGGCAACCAGGCGGTTGCGGCCGCCCGGCTCGGCGCGCAGGTCGCGATGATCGGTTGCGTCGGCGCGGATGCGCACGGTGCCGCCCTGCGCGCGGGGCTCGAAGCCGAGGGAATCGACTGTGCGGGGCTCGCGACGAGCGCATCGGCGTCGACCGGCGTCGCGCTGATCGTCGTCGACGATGCGAGCCAGAACGCGATCGTGATCGTCGCGGGCGGCAACGGCGAGGTTACGACCGAGACGGTCGCCCGGCACGAAGCCGCACTGGCGTCGGCCGACGTGCTGATCTGCCAGCTCGAGACGCCGCCGGACGCGGTGTTCGCGGCGCTGTCGGCCGGGCGGCGGCTCGGCCGCACCGTGGTGCTCAATCCGGCCCCGGCCGTCGCACCGCTGCCGGACGGCTGGCTGCCGCTCGTCGACTACCTGATCCCGAACGAGGTCGAGGCGGCCGCGCTGACCGCGCTGCCGGTGCGTGACCCGGCGGAGGCGGAAGCGGCCGCGCGCGTGCTGCAGGCAGGCGGCGCGCGCAACGTGCTGGTGACGCTCGGCGCGCGCGGCGTGCTGGCGCTGACGGCCGATGGCGCGGCGCGGCATTATCCGGCGCCGGCCGTGCAGGCCGTCGACACGACGGCCGCCGGCGATACCTTCATCGGCGGCTTTTCCGCGCGGCTCGCGGCCGGCGCGGACGTCGACACGGCCATCCGCTTCGCGCAACGCGCCGCGGCACTCTCGGTCACGCGAGCGGGCGCGCAGCCGTCGATTCCCACGCTGGCCGAACTGGCCGAATAGGACCCGATCAAGCATCGCGGCCGGTCCGTCGCAAACGACGGCCGGCCGCCCACCTGCGACGCGCGCCGGCAGCGGAGCGCCGCCCCTCCCTTGGCTTCCAAACCCACGCTGAAACGCGCATTATTCATTTAGCTATTTGTAATAAACAGACGAATAATTCGAAAAAATAGCGGAAACACCATCAAGTTGTGCGGTGCATGGTCGTAAATGCACCAAGTGAAGCAATGCTTCGAAGCGACGGGCTGTCCCGTCCATCACGACGCAACACAGGAAGGATGATGGTGTTCAAAAACCTGACGATTCGTGCGCGCATCGGTCTCACGATGGCGTTTCTGGCGGTACTCCTGGGGGTGATCGGCGCGCTTGGCGTGTACGGCATGACGCGCGCGAACGACACGACGCGCGATATTTTCACGAACCAGATGCCTAGCGCGGTCGACGTTTCGGTGGCCGAGATCTACGCTGCGCGCGAACGCCTGGCGCTCGACCGTGGGGCGCTGCTGGCCGGCACACCCGACGCGGCGGCGGCCGTCGAACGAAGCCGCGCGATGCGCGCGCAGTCCGACACGTGGTGGCAGAAATACCTCGCGTTGCCGCGCGGCCCGGAGGAAGACCGGCTCGCGCAGGACGTCGCCGCGAAGCGGCAGGCGTTGCAGCACGCGTGTGACGCGTTCGCGAGCGTGATCGCGGCAAATCAGGCCGACCGGATCGGCGAAGGCGCGAAGCAGCTCCAGGCGAGTTACAACGACCTCTCGGTGGCGAGCGAGGCGCTGCGCAACTTCCAGTTCACCGATGCGCAAGCCGGTTTCGACCGTGCGGAATCGGCGTTCGACACGGTGCGCGTGTTGGCGATCGCCGCGCTGGTGGCCGGCCTTGCCGCCGCGGTCGTGTCGTGGCTGACGCTGAGCCGCGCGATCGGCCGTCCGATTGCCGACGCGCTCGCGCATTTCGACGCGATTGCCGCCGGCGACCTGCGCCGGCCGATCGTCGTGGATCGCCGTGACGAGATGGGCCAGCTTCTCGAAGGCCTCGGCAAGATGCAGCGCGGGCTCGTCGACACGGTGCGCACCGTGCGCGGCGGCAGCGAGTCGATCGCGACCGCGGCGCGCCAGATTGCGGCCGGTAACATCGACCTGTCGTCGCGCACCGAGGAACAGGCCGCGGCGCTGCAGGAAACCGCGTCGAGCATGGAGCAGCTGACCGGCACTGTGAAACAGAACGCGGACAATGCACGCCAGGCGAGTTCGCTGGCCGCGAACGCGTCGGAGATTGCAAACAAGGGTAATACGGTGGTCGGCCAGGTGGTCGGCACGATGGGCGAGATCAACGACAGCTCGGCGAAGATCGCCGACATCATCGCGATCATTGAAGGAATCGCGTTCCAGACCAACATTCTTGCGCTGAATGCCGCAGTCGAGGCGGCGCGGGCAGGCGAGGAAGGCCGCGGTTTCGCGGTCGTCGCGGGCGAGGTGCGCAGCCTGGCCCAGCGTTCGTCGGCCGCGGCCAAGGAGATCAAGGTGCTGATCGACGCGTCGGTGGAGCGCATTCGCTCGGGTTCCACGCTGGTCGACGAAGCAGGGCGCACGATGAGCGACGTGATCGGTGCGGTGCAGCGCGTGACGGACATCATGGGCGAGATCGCGGCGGCCTCCGAGGAGCAGAGCGGCGGGATCGACCAGGTGGCGCGCGCGGTCGCGCAGATGGACGAGGTCACGCAGCAGAATGCGGCGCTCGTCGAGGAAGCCGCGGCTGCCGCACAATCGCTCGACGAACAGGCCGGGCGCCTGCGTGAAACGGCAGCGGTCTTCCAGCTCAATGAAGACGACGCACGCCCGGGTGTCTCGACACCGGTGGCCGTGCGTCACGCGCCGCGTGCGGCCGCGGCAACGGTCGCGGTACCCGTCCAGGCTGCCGTGCGCGACGAGCGCGACGCACCACCGAAACGCGTCGCCGCAGCGGCGCCGGCACGCAAGCCCGTCGCTGCTCCAGCGGCGCCCGCGCAAGCGGCCGCTACCGCCGGCGCGGACGATTGGGAAACCTTCTGATTCGCGCGCATCGCGCATCTATCCCCATTTGGTGACGAACGACGCCCGCGACATGCGGGCGTCGTCGTTTCCGCGACGGAAATAATGTGACAGGCGACGGGCATGAACGACGATCGTGCCGCGTCGCATGCAGGGTGAAACATGCGTCGAAGGATGCGTGCACAGGTGGTGCGTCATGTTCCCGCATCCGTCGTACGGGTATTTCCGTAAGGGCGCTGCGAAAAAAATTTGTAACGGTGCGCACAACGTGTCGTCGAAAACGACCGCTCGAACGTATAGGGATGAAGGGGAGAAGTGACGACGCCGGATATGTCCAACACACAAGACGTTCCGTTGTTCGACGAGACGCGACGGATGCAGTTTCTGCGGCTCGGGAGGTCGATTGTAAAACGACGAAATGTGTTGTCCAAGCGGTGTTGTCGAGAATGACGAACTTCATACGAAGAGTTCGTGAAAAAAAATAAGAAAGGGTTTAGGATGAATTCGAACGCGCTTGCTTCTGCGCAGTCGTACGAAGGCAGGCACGTCTTCAGACTCAGGCGAGGGAGGTAGCATGGATATTTACAGCAGCTTCGCGAACCGCTTCGAAAAAACGCGAGAGGAAGAGCTCTCGCTGGAGGAGTATCTCGCGCTCTGCAAGAACGATCCATCCGCGTACGCGACGGCTGGTGAACGCATGCTGGAAGCAATCGGGGAACCTGAACACATCGATACCCGCAACGACCCGCGCCTGTCGCGGATCTTTGCGAACAAGGTCATCAAGGTCTATCCCGCATTCCGTGAGTTCTACGGAATGGAGGAGGTGATCGAGCAGGTGGTCGCCTACTTCCGACACGCTGCGCAAGGGCTCGAAGAGAAGAAGCAGATCCTCTATCTGCTTGGCCCGGTGGGCGGCGGCAAGTCGTCGATCGCCGAGCGGCTGAAGCAACTGATGGAGCGCGTGCCGTTCTATTCGCTGAAGGGTTCGCCCGTCAACGAATCGCCGCTCGGGCTGTTCGACTACGACGAAGACGGTCCGATCCTCGAGGAACAGTACGGCATTCCGCGCCGCTACCTGAAGAACATCCTGAGTCCGTGGGCCGTCAAGCGGCTGCACGAATACAACGGCGACATCCGCCAGTTCCGCGTGGTGCGCCGCTATCCGTCGATCCTGCGGCAGGTCGGCATCGCGAAGACGGAGCCGGGTGACGAGAACAACCAGGACATCTCGTCGCTGGTCGGCAAGGTCGATATCCGCAAGCTCGAACAGTACGCGCAGGACGACGCCGACGCGTACAGCTACTCGGGCGGCCTGTGCCTGGCGAACCAGGGGCTGCTCGAGTTCGTCGAAATGTTCAAGGCGCCGATCAAGGTGTTGCACCCGCTGCTCACCGCCACGCAGGAAGGCAACTTCAAGGGCACCGAGGGCTTCGGCGCGATTCCGTTCGACGGGATCATCCTCGCGCACTCGAACGAGTCGGAGTGGAAGGCGTTCCGCAACAACCGCAACAACGAGGCACTGCTCGACCGGATCTTCGTCGTGAAGGTGCCGTACTGCCTGCGTGTGTCGGAAGAGACCAAGATCTACGAGAAGCTGATCCGCAACTCGTCGCTGGCCGAAGCCGTGTGCGCGCCGGGCACGCTGAAGATGATGTCGCAGTTCTCGGTGCTGTCGCGCCTGCACGAGCCGGAGAATTCGAGCCTGTTCTCGAAGATGCAGGTGTATGACGGCGAGAACCTGAAAGACACCGATCCGAAGGCGAAGTCGTACCAGGAATACCGCGACTACGCGGGCGTGGACGAAGGGATGACGGGCGTGTCGACACGCTTCGCGTTCAAGATCCTGTCGCGCGTGTTCAACTTCGATTCGAGCGAGGTGGCGGCCAACCCCGTGCACCTGATGTACGTGCTCGAACAGCAGATCGAACGCGAGCAGTTCCCGCCGGAAACCGAGCAGAAGTACCTGTCCTTCGTGAAGGACGTGCTCGCGTCGCGCTACGCGGAATTCATCGGCAAGGAGATCCAGACGGCCTACCTCGAGTCGTATTCGGAGTACGGCCAGAACATCTTCGACCGCTACGTCACGTATGCGGACTTCTGGATCCAGGACCAGGAATTCCGCGACCACGACACGGGCGAGAGCTTCGATCGCGCCGCGCTGAACGCGGAGCTGGAGAAGATCGAGAAGCCTGCCGGCATCAGTAATCCGAAGGATTACCGCAACGAGATCGTGAACTTCGTGTTGCGTGCACGGGCGGCGAATGCCGGCAAGAACCCCGTGTGGACGAGCTACGAGAAGTTGCGCGTCGTGATCGAGAAGAAGATGTTCTCGAACACCGAGGAACTGTTGCCGGTGATTTCGTTCAACGCCAAGGGTTCGGCGGAGGAGCAGCGCAAGCATGAGGACTTTGTGAACCGGATGGTCGCGAAGGGCTATACGCCGAAGCAGGTGAGGCTGCTTTGCGACTGGTACCTGCGCGTGCGCAAGTCGTCATGACACGCGCGGTACCGCGCCCGTACGGCGTCGCCGTACGGGTGTTTTCAGAGACGCCGCCCGCATGACGGGAGACGGCATGTGCGGCGAGCGTCCCGGCATATCGACTTTCGAGCGGGAGACCGGGAGTGCTTCATCAAATCATCGACCGCAGGCTGGCCGGCAAGAACAAGAGTATCGCCAACCGCGAACGCTTTCTGCGTCGCGTCAAGAACTACATTCGTCGTGCCGTGTCCGATGCGGTGCGCGACCGTAGCATCAAGGATATCCAGAGCACGCAAAGCATCACGATTCCGCGCAAGGACATCGCGGAGCCGAATTTTCGGCACGCCCCTGGCGGACGTCGTGAATACGTGCACCCCGGCAACGAGGACTACGTGCGCGGCGACAAGATCCCGCGTCCGCAGGGCGGCTCGGGCGGGGGCGGCAGTCAGGCGAGCAACGAGGGCGAAGGGCAGGACGACTTCGTGTTCGAGTTGTCGCGTGACGAGTTCATGCAGTACTTCTTCGACGATCTCGAACTTCCGCGCCTCGTGAAGACGCACCTGCTGACGGTGCCGAGCTGGAAGAACGTGCGCGCGGGCTGGTCGGCGGAAGGCACGCCGAACAACATCGACGTCGTGCGTTCGCTGCGCAGCGCGCTCGGGCGTCGCATCGCGCTCGGCTCGCCGCTCGTCAACGAGTTGCGCGAACTCGAGGCGCAGCTCGAGGCAATGAAGCGCGATCCGGAAGACCGGCGCGCGGAGATCGCGGTGCTCGAGGCCGAGATCCATCACCTGAAGGGGCGCATCTGGCGGATTCCGTTCATCGATCCGTTCGACCTGCGCTACATCAACCGCGTGAAGCAGCCGCAACCGTCGAGCCAGGCCGTGATGTTCTGCCTGATGGACGTGTCGGGCTCGATGGACGAGCAGCGCAAGGATCTGTCGAAGCGCTTCTTCATCCTGCTTTACCTGTTCCTCAAGCGGAACTACGAGCGCATCGAGGTCGTGTTCATCCGTCACCACACGCGTGCCGAGGAAGTCGACGAAGACACCTTCTTCCATTCGACCGAGAGCGGCGGCACGGTGGTGTCGAGCGCGCTCGAGCTGATGCGCAAGGTGATGAACGAGCGCTACTCGCCGACCGAGTGGAACATCTACGGCGCGCAGGCGTCCGACGGCGACAACTGGACCGACGATTCGCCCAAGTGTCGCAAAATCCTGGAAGAGGATATCCTCACGAAGACGCGTTACTTCGCGTATATCCAGGTCGCGCCGGAAGAGCAGAACCTGTGGCTGGAATACGCGCAACTGGCCTTGTCGCAGCCGCATCTCGCGATGAAAAAAGTGGAATCGGCTGCCGACATCTACCCGGTGTTTCGCGAATTGTTCGAAAAGCAGGTGGAAATGTCATGACGACCCGCCATCTGCACAACGAGTCGCGCGGCTACGCGCCGCGCCCCTCCGGCGACGACACGGCCGGCCCTGCCGCATCGCAGCAACGCGGGCAGGCCGAACCACCGCCGCCGGCCGCCGACTTGCCCGGCTCCGGGCGAAAGGAAGCGCGTATGAACGTTGCCGAACGCAAGCCGCTGCCGTGCCCGTCCGACTGGACGTTCGAACTGCTCGAGGAATACGACACGCACATCTCGCAGGTTGCCGAACAATACGAGCTCGATATCTACCCGATCCAGCTCGAACTGATCAGCGCCGAGCAGATGATGGACGCGTATGCGTCGGTCGGGATGCCCGTCAACTACCGTCACTGGTCGTTCGGCAAGCATTTCCTGTCGACCGAGAAGAGCTACCGTCGCGGCCAGATGGGGCTCGCGTACGAAATCGTCATCAACTCGAACCCGTGCATCGCGTACCTGATGGAAGAGAACACGATGACGATGCAGGCGCTCGTCATCGCGCACGCGGCGTACGGGCACAACTCGTTCTTCAAGGGCAACTACCTGTTCCGGCTGTGGACCGACGCGCACGCGATCATCGACTATCTCGTGTACGCGAAGAACTACGTCGCGGAATGCGAGGAGCGCTACGGCCTCGATCGCGTCGAGGAACTGCTCGATTCGTGCCATGCGCTGATGAACTACGGCGTCGACCGCTACAAGCGGCCGCAGAAGCCTTCGCTGTCGAAGGAAGCCGCGCTGCGGCGCGAGCGCGAGGCGTACCTGCAGTCGCAGGTGAACGAGTTGTGGCGCACGCTGCCGGGCAAGAAGCCCGAGCTGATGGAAGAACAGGAAGAGCGCTATCCGCCCGAGCCGCAGGAGAACCTGCTGTATTTCGCGGAGAAGAATGCGCCGCTGCTCGAGCCGTGGGAGCGGGAAGTGATCCGCATCGTGCGCAAGATCGGCCAGTATTTCTACCCGCAGCGGCAGACGCAGGTGATGAACGAAGGCTGGGCGACGTTCTGGCACTACACGCTGCTGAACACGCTGTACAACCAGGGGAAGCTGGAAGACAGCTTCATGATGGAGTTCCTGCACTCGCACAGCAACGTGGTCTACCAGCCGCCCGTCACGAAGCCGTACTACAGCGGGATCAACCCGTATGCGCTCGGCTTCTCGATGATGAGCGACATCCGGCGGATCTGCGAAGCGCCGACGGAAGAGGACTACAAGTGGTTTCCGGAGATCGCGGGCACCCCGTGGCTGCCGGCGATGCACTACGCGATGCGCAACTTCAAGGACGAGAGCTTCATCGCGCAGTACCTGTCGCCGAGCCTGATCCGCGACATGCGGCTCTTCTCGGTGCTCGACGACGACATGCGCGATTCGCTCGAGGTGTCGGCGATCCACGACGATTCGGGCTACCAGTACGTACGGCAGGCGCTGTCGCGGCAGTACGACATCCATCACCGCGAGCCGAACATCCAGGTGTGGGCGGTGAATACGCGCGGGGATCGCAGTCTCACGCTGCGCCACTTCATGACCGACAACCGCCACCTGTCGAACGACAGCGACGAGGTGCTCAAGCACATGGCGCGGCTCTGGCAATTCGACGTGTTCCTGGAAAGCGTCGACGAGGCCGGCACCGTGCGCAAGCGCTACGAGTGCCGCTACGTGCCGCCGGAGGTGCGGATCTGAGCGTCGCCTGCGGAATGTTTGCATCGGACGCCAGCCTTGCGGCTGGCGTTTTCATATGACGAGCGCGTGGCGGGAGAAAAATTTTCTACATCGGGACGAACCCGGAGAGCCCGTTACTTTACATTTCGCTAAAATTCCGTAGCGCCGTGCGCCGGAACCGGTGCCACGTACGATCGCACGCGGCGGCCCCCAGCCGTCTCGCCCAGAAAGCACTAAAAAGGAACTGACCAATCCATGGACGTCCAGACCGACCAAGCTGCGCTGTCCGCGCATGACACCCGGCGGCGCGTGTTCGCCATCGTCGGCGCCTCGTCGGGCAACCTCGTCGAGTGGTTCGACTTCTACATCTACTCGTTCTGCGCGCTGTACTTCGCGCCGGCGTTCTTCCCGAGCGGCAACACGACGACGCAGCTGCTGAACACGGCCGGCGTGTTCGCGGCCGGCTTCCTGATGCGTCCGATCGGCGGCTGGCTGTTCGGCCGCATCGCCGATCGCCACGGCCGCCGCAACGCGATGATGATCTCGGTGCTGATGATGTGCGGCGGCTCGCTCGTGATCGCGGTGCTGCCGACCTATGCGCAGATCGGCGCGCTCGCGCCGGCGCTGTTGCTGATCGCGCGGCTGTTCCAGGGGCTGTCGGTGGGAGGGGAATACGGCACGAGCGCGACCTACATGAGCGAGGTGGCGCTGAAGGGCCGTCGCGGCTTCTTCGCGTCGTTCCAGTACGTGACGCTGATCGGCGGCCAGCTGTGCGCGCTGCTCGTGCTCGTGATCCTTCAGCAGACGCTGTCGGCCGACGAACTGAAGGCGTGGGGCTGGCGCATTCCGTTCGTGGTCGGCGCGGCGGCCGCGCTGATCTCGCTGTACCTGCGCAAGTCGCTCGACGAGACGTCGACGACCGAATCGCGCGACAAGAAAAACGCGGGCACGATTCGCGGCGTGTGGCAGCACAAGGGCGCGTTCTTCACGGTGGTCGGCTTCACGGCCGGCGGCTCGCTGATCTTCTACACGTTCACGACGTACATGCAGAAGTACCTCGTGAACACGGCCGGCATGCATGCGAAGACGGCCAGCAACGTGATGACCGTCGCGCTGCTCGTCTACATGCTGATGCAGCCGGTGTTCGGCGCGCTGTCCGACAAGATCGGCCGCCGCACGTCAATGATCCTGTTCGGTTCGTTCGCGGTGATCGGCACGGTGCCGCTGATGCATGCGCTGAAGGACGTGACGAGCCCGGTGGCCGCATTCGTGCTGATCACCGTCGCGCTCGCGATCGTCAGCTTCTACACGTCGATCAGCGGCCTGATCAAGGCCGAGATGTTCCCGCCGGAAGTGCGCGCGATGGGCGTCGGCCTGTCGTACGCGGTCGCGAATGCGATCTTCGGCGGTTCCGCCGAGTACGTCGCGCTGTGGTTCAAGTCGATCGGCAGCGAGGAAACCTTCTACTGGTACGTGACCGTGCTGTGCGCGATCTCGCTGCTCGTGTCGTGGCAGATGCGCGATCCGAGCAAGGAAGGGTATCTGCGTCACGAGCCGTGATCGGCTGCGCAGTGTGCGCATCGAGCGCATGCGCATCATGACGAACGTCCCGCCACCCGGCGGGACGTTTTTTTTTTGCGGCGTGCGATTACGCGGGCGGCGGCACGTGGTCGGGTGCCGGATCGGATGCGCTCGACAGGCTGCCTTGCTCGACCAGCCATTCGAACATCCGCTCGACGATCGGCGAGCGTGACGGGCCTTCCATGCGCGACAGCCACCACGTGGTGCCGGGCAGGCGCGGGTAATCGGCGAGCACGGTCAGCGTGCGCTGGTCGATGCCCGCCTGCGCGACGAGGCGCGGCAGGCACGCGATGCCGCGGCCGCGCAGCACGGCGTCCAGCACGAGCCGCTGGTCGTCGTAGATCGCATGCATCCGGAACGCCGACAGCTGCTCGCGGAACACCGTCGCCAGGCGCTCGTCGGTCAGGCTGGCTTCGAGACAGATGACGCCCGCGTGCAGCGGGTGCGCGTCGCGCGGCACGCGTTCGAGTCGTTCCGCCAGCGGCGTCGCGCACACCGTCACCCATTCGTCCCGCATGAACGGGATATCGAGCAGGCCGGGCTGCAGCATCGGCCGCGTGCCGATCGTCATGTCGACGTCGATCTCGTCGACGTAGCGCGCGGTTTCGTCGGTCGACAACAGCGGGCACAGGTCGGGCAGCGCCTGCTGCAGCTGCTCGAGGCGCGGCTGCAGCCAGCCGTGCAGCAACGGCGCGGGACACACCAGCACGACGAGCCCCGGGTTCAGGTAGGTCGCGATGCGGTCGAGGCCGCCGCGCAACGTGTCCATCGCGCGCTGCACGCTGCGCTGCAGAACCTCGCCGGCGATGGTCAGTTCGACGCCGCGGCCGCGCCGGCGGAATAGCGGCTGCCCGAGTTGTGCTTCGAGCTGCTGGATCTGATGGCTGATCGCCGATTGCGACAGGTGCAGCTCATCGGCCGCCCGCGAGAAATTGCCCAGTCGGGCCGCGGCTTCGAAGCCGGTCAGCAGTTTCAGGGACGGAACGCGTTGCATCGAGGTATGAGGTGAATTGATTGATTCGGCCAATAAATATCAATATTCATCAAGTTTAACCTGACGCACAATCGGCCATCAATCACAACGGAGACGGAACGATGGGTCGCTTTGATGCTCGCCAGCGCGGTTACCGGATGCCCGCGGAATGGGAATCCATGGATGCCACGTGGCTCGGATGGCCGGTTCTGCACGATCGCGAGGATCTGTGGGGAAGCCACTACGCGCAGGTGTGCCGCGAATTCGCGCTGGTCGCGCGGACGATCGCCCGTTACCAGCGTTGCGTGGTGGCCGCGCATCACAGCCAGGCCGACGCCGCGCGCGAGATGGTCGGCGCGAGCGTCGACGTGCTGCCGGTCGCGGCGGAGGACAACTGGCTGCGCGACTGCGGGCCGGTCTTTCTGGTGAGCGAACGGCGCGGGCTGGGCGCGGCCGTGTTCCGCTTCAACTGCTGGGGCGAGAAGTACCAGCCGTACGACGGCTGCCAGCAGGCCGGGCAGGACATCGCCCGCGCGGCGGGCGCGGAGATCTTCAATTCGCACCTGGTGCTGGAGGGCGGCGCATTTTATGTCGACGGGCAGGGCACGCTGGTCACCACCGAGAGCTGCCTGCTGCATCCGAATCGCAATCCGCACCTGAGCCGCGCGGAGATCGAGGCGGAGCTGCGCCGGATGCTGGGCGTCGAGAAGATCATCTGGCTGCCGGGCAATCCCGACGAAGTGGAGACGAACGGGCACGTGGACGGCATCGCGTCGTTCATCGCACCGGGCCGGATGCTGTGCCAGACCGCGCTGCCGGAGCAGGGCGACTATTTTCACGTGATGCGGGAAAACCGTCGCGCGCTGGAGCTGGCAACCGATGCGGCGGGGCGTCGCTTCGAGCTGCTCGACCTGCCGTCGCCGATCGTCACCGAACGCTTCGGCTCCGAGCGCTACTGCGATTGCTACGCGAACTACATTCTGGTGAACGGCGCGGTGATCGTGTCCGCGTTCGGCGTCGAGCAGGATCAGGCGGCGCACGAGGCATTCAGCCGCGCGTTCCCCGGGCGTAACGTGGAGATGCTGCCGATCCCGACTTTGTCGATCGGCGGCGGCAGCATCCACTGCTCGACGCAGCAGCAGCCGTCCGTCGCGCACTGAGCGACGTTTCGTCAGCGGTTTCCGATCCCACCGAGGAGCCATCGCAATGCCGTCCAAACACATCACCGTCGCCGCCGTCCAGATGGCGTCGGGCAGCTGGAATCTCGAAGACAACATGGCCAC
Organism: Burkholderia sp. AU27893; assembly: GCF_002223205.1. Taxonomy (NCBI): domain Bacteria; kingdom Pseudomonadati; phylum Pseudomonadota; class Betaproteobacteria; order Burkholderiales; family Burkholderiaceae; genus Burkholderia; species Burkholderia sp. AU27893. Next base: position 2,005,445 of record NZ_NKFD01000001.1, read on the forward strand.
CGCGGAGCGCCTGATCCGCGCGGCCGCCGCACAGGGCGCGAATCTCGTGCTGTGCCCGGAGCTGTTCGCGATGCCGTACTTCTGCCTCGACCAGAACGTGCGCCATCTCGAACTCGCGCAGCCGTTCGAAGGCAACGCGCAGATCGCCCGGTTCGCCGCGCTGGCCGGCGAGCTCGGCATCGTGCTGCCGATCGGCTTCTTCGAGCGTGCGGGCAATGCCGCGTACAACTCGATCGCCGTGGCCGATGCAGACGGGCGCGTGCTCGGCGTCTATCGCAAGACACATATCCCGGACGGGCCGGGCTATACGGAGAAGTTCTATTTCACGCCGGGCGACACCGGCTTCAAGGTGTGGGACACGCGCTTCGGCCGGATCGGCATCGGCATCTGCTGGGACCAGTGGTACCCGGAGACGGCGCGCAGCCTCGCGCTGATGGGCGCCGAGATCCTGTGCTTTCCGACCATCATCGGCTCGGAGCCGTTCAGCAGTGCGTTCGATTCGTCCGGCCACTGGCAGCGCACGATGCAGGGCCACGCGGCCGCCAACATGGTGCCGGTCGTGGCCGCGAACCGGATCGGCCGCGAAGTCGGCTTCGGCAACGGCAATCCGGCGCAGCAGGGGCTCACGGGCGTGTTCTACGGGTCGAGCTTCATCGCGGATCACACCGGCGAGAAGCGGGCCGAGGCGAACCGCACCGATGAAGCCGTGCTCGTGCACACGTTCGATCTCGACGCGATCCGCGCCGACCGGCAATCGTGGGGCTTTTTCCGCGATCGCCGCCCGGAGATGTACCGCACGTTGCTGACCAGCGACGGCGTGTCGTCGTGTTATCGCTGAAGGAGGCCCGATGAAACGGAAAGCCGGGTTGCGCTTCGCGGTGCCGGGCCTCGCGCTGTGCGTGCTGGCCGGCACGGCCCGCGCCGACGACGAGAAGGTGCTGAACCTGTACAACTGGAGCAATTACTTCGCGCCGGATACGCTGGCCGGCTTCGAGAAGGAAACCGGCATCAAGGTGCGCTACGACGCGTACGACAGCGACGAGACGCTGCAGTCGAAGCTGCTGACCGGCAACAGCGGCTACGACCTCGTGTGGCCGACCAACGACTTCATGGCCAAGCAGATCCAGGCGGGCGTGTTTCGCAAGCTCGACAAGACCCGGCTGCCGAACCTGAAGTATCTCGATCCGTCGCTGCTGAAGCAGATGGCGCAATCCGATCCGGGCAACCAGTACGGCGTGCCGTACATGTGGGGCACCGTGGGCGTCGGCTACGACCGCGCCAGGGTGCGCGCGATCCTCGGCAAGGACCTGCCGGCCGACAGCCTCGACCTGCTGTTCAAGCCCGAGATCGCGGCGCGCGTCGCCGCGAAGTGCGGGCTGGGCCTGCAGGACTCCGCGAGCACCGTGCTGCCGCTGGCGCTGCGCTATATCGGCCGCGATCCGATGCACCCGTCCGCGCAGGACTATGCGGCCGCGCAGGCGATGCTGATGAAGATCCGGCCGTACATCCGCGAGTTCGTCAATTCGTCCGATGCCAACGAGCTGATCGACGGCGAGCTGTGCGTGACGGTCGGCTTCTCCGGCGCGATCAACCTGGCCGCGCAGAAGGCGAAGGCGCGCGATCCGAAACGCGACGTGGTGTACGACATTCCGCGGATCGGCACCCTGATGTGGTTCGACGCGATGGTCATTCCGGCCTCCGCGAAGCATCCGGACAACGCGCATGCGTTCATCAACTACATCCTGCGTCCGGACGTGATCGCGAAGATCTCGAATTCGACGCGCTACGCGAATGCGAACCAGGGTGCGCTGAAGCTGATGGACCCGGCGCTGGTACGCGATCCGGGCATCTATCCGGACGAGGCGACGCGGCGGACGTTGTTCACGCCGATCGCCGAATCGCCGGCCGCGATGCGTCTGGAAGGCCGGACCTGGCTCGGCTTCAAGACGGCGCGGCCGTGACCGCGCATCATGAAGCCGCCGAACGATTGAAACCACCGAAGCACACGAAGCGATCGGCAAGCGAAAGAGGAATGTCATGACAACGAGACGTCAACTGTTGAAACGCGGCCTGTCCGTATCGGGGGCGGCGCTGGCCGCCGGCGCGCTGGGCGGGTTGCTCGGCCGCACCGCGCACGCGCAGCAGGGCGCAACCTGGCACATGCCGGACGAGGGCGCGCCGCACACGGCGACCTGGATGGCGTTCGGCCCGAGCGAGGACATCTGGGGCGCGCGGCTGTTGCCCGTTGCGCGTGCGAACCTGGCCGCGATCGCGAAGGCGATCGCCGCGCACGAGCCGCTCAAGATGCTGGTGCGCGAGCAGGACTATGCGATCGCGTCGCGGCTGTGCGGTTCGTCGGTCGAGCTCGTCCAGCACCCGGTCGACGATCTGTGGATGCGCGACACGGGGCCCGTGTTCGTGAAGAGCGCGTCGGGCCAACTCGGCGGCGTGAGCTTCAATTTCAACGGCTGGGGCAACAAGCAGGAGCACGACCAGGATGCGGACGTCGCGCCGTTCGTGGCGGAGCGCGCCGGTGCGCGGCTGCTCGACACGCGGCTGGTGCTCGAAGGCGGCGGCATCGAGGTGGACGGCGAGGGCACGGCGATCATCACGCGCAGCTGCGTGCTCAACCGGAACCGCAATCCGGGCGTCAGCCAGGCCCAGTGCGAGGCTGAGCTGAGCCGGCTGCTCGGGCTGAAGAAGATCATCTGGTTGCCGGGCATCGCGGGCAAGGACATCACCGACGGACATACCGACTTCTACGCGCGCTTCACGAGCCCGGGTGTGGTGGTGGCCGGGCTCGATACCGATCCGTCTTCATACGACCACGCGGTGACGCGGCAGCATCTGGAGATCCTGCGGAAATCCACCGACGCGAAGGACCGCCCGTTGAAAGTCGTCGTGCTGCCGGGGCCGAAGTCCGTCCGGCATCAATACGAGAACGAGGCGTTCGCGGCCGGCTACATCAACTTCTACGTGTGCAATCGTGCGGTGATCGCGCCGGCGTTCGGCGACAGCCGCGCCGACCGCAATACGCGCGACACGCTCGTCGACCTGTTTCCGGGGCGCGAGATTATCCAACTGAACATCGACGGCATCGCCGCGGGCGGCGGCGGCATCCACTGCACGACGCAACAGCAGCCGGCCTGAGCGCGGCTGCGGGCCGGCACGCGTGAACGGCCCGTACGACCGTAGCAGGCAGCTGTTCATTCCGGACTGCTGACAACAATGCGGATTCCGTCTTGCGAGACGGAAGCCGGCGTGCTCGCGTGCGCGCCGACCGCACAAGGGAGTTGAAACTTGATGAAACGACGTACCCATGCGAGCACCGGCAAGCGGATGCAGCGCACACCCGATAGCGGCCGGCGCGGCTTCATTCGATATTCGGCCGCTTTTCTCGGCGTGCCGCTGCTCGGCAGCCTGACCGCTTGCGGTGGCGGCGGGGACGGTGCATCCGGCGCGGCTTCCCCGTCGCCAGGCACGACACCTGGCACGACGCCGTCGACGCGGCAGGTCAAGTACCGGCTGCCGGCCGAAGATGCGCCGCACGCGTCGACCTACATGGCATTTGCGTCCGGCGCGGATGGCATCTGGATGCCCGTCACGCCGCAAAGCACGGATGCCGGCATCGACCGCGTGCGGGCCGACCTGATGGACGTCGCGAAGGCGATCGGCGCAACCGAACCGGTCGACATGCTGGTGCTGCTGGTCGATCTCGACGCGGCCCGCGCGCTGCTCGCGACCGCGAGCGTCGCGAACCCCGACCTGCATGCGCGCTATGCGGCCCGCGCCGCGGGCGCGGGCGGGATCAACCTCGTGCCGCTCGCCGACGGCTTCAACGATTTCTGGGTGCGCGACACGGGGTGCCTGTTCGTCAGGGATACGACGAACGATAATGCGCTGAATGCGGTCGGCTTCAATTTCAACGGCTGGGGCAATGCGAATACCGACGGCGCCGGCATGAGCCCGGGCGCGACGGTTCCGCCGGAAGTCGCGGCCGCGAGCAACCGGTCGAAGGCGGGCAAGTTCTTCCAGCCGTTCAGTCGCGACAACGCGGTGGCGGGCTGGATGGCGCAGCGCAAAGGCGCGAGCCTGATCCGCAGCTGTTCGACATCCCGAACGGCGTGATCGCGAGTGCGACGCTGCTGCCGACGGCGAAAGACACGGTGCTCGCCGAACTGCAGCGCACGCTCGGCGTGCGGAAGATCATCTGGCTCCCCGGCACGGCGACCTATCCGCGCGGCAGCGGCGTACGCGGTGCCGGGGGCGCGGCGACCCCGGCCGGCGAGACCGACATCACCAACGGGCACGTCGATTTCTACGCACGCTTTCTCGCGCCCGGCGTGGTCGCGTGCTGTTACGACGCGTCGAATTCGACCGGCGAGCGCGCGTTGACGGACGCGAACCGGCAACGGCTCGCCGGGCAGACCGATGCGAACGGCCGGCCGCTGCAGATCGTCGAGCTGGTGCCGCCGGTCAATTTCGGCACGTCGTCCGGCACGACCCTGAACGACCGGCAGATGACGAATTTCGCGGCCGGCTACATCAATTTCTACGCCTGCAACGGTGCGATCGTCATGCCGAAGTTCAACGACGCCGCGGCCGACGCGGCCGCCGTCGCCGCGATCCGGCCGTATGCGGGGAACCGGGCGATCGTGCAGGTCGACATCCTCGGGATCGCGTCCGGCGGCGGCGGCATCCACTGCGCGACGCGGGAGGTGCCGGCGTGAGCGAATCCCGTCATATCGATATTGAAATCGATTCGTTGTCCATGACGGGCGAATTCCTTAATCTGGGCCTGTAGTTCGTGTGACACCTCCTTGACTGGGATTCGCGCCCGCTGCTTGCAGCGGGCGTCTTTTTTGGTGCGCTGCGTCTCATGTGGACGCTGGCGGGGGTGGTCGCGCCCGCTTGCTCGCCCGTCCGGTTACCGCATGCCGGCGCGCCGGTCCGGATCGGCCGCACCGGTGACGGCTCGATGCACCCGGCGACGGGCTGCTTGCGCTTTCGGGCGGGATCCAATTCCTGCCTGCTGGCAGCGCCGGAGGTCGGCGATGAGCGTGCGGTTCGCCTTCGCGCATTCCCGGGGGAATCGTTCACGTCGACAACAAGTCTATTTCGAGACAAGCAGAAATATATCGATTGGATAGCTTGCGTCACCCGAGCAATCGGAAAAAAATATGCCGAGATAATTCTCATGTGACTTGTCCTATGTTTTTGATTATTTTTCGGTAAGGAATTGATTCGCTTTCAATTTTTGCCGCACTTGTTATGTGAAAAGTAAAAACAATTTTTACACTTCATGAGTTGAATCGAAACGCCATGTCGAATTGTTCGCGTCGTGTGTGCGTCGCGCGGCGCTCCTGATTCGATCCGATGGGGCTTCGTGAGGCGCCATCATCGCGGCTGATCAGCGCGCCGGATGGAAAAATGATGCTCATCTTTCTTACTCGTACTATTTGATGGATGATTGCGAGCCAATAGAATTGCTTCGTTGTCGTTTTTCTTGGGTAAACAATTTAATTATTCGAGATGACGCGACGCGATCGGCGCTTCGGGGAATCGAGTCCATGAAAATCCGAAGCCGATCAGGCTGTTCCGAGAACAATCTTCTATTTTGAGAGGAATTCCAGAGATGAACTTGAATTTGCTTCGGAGTTGCATTGCGGCAGGCATCGCGAGCGCCGTACTGGTACCGTCACTCGCCCATGCATTTGACGGCGAACTGGCCTTCTACGGAAGCATCTCCGACGTTACGTGCAACGTGAACGGCCAAGCGCCAGGCGCCGGCAACCGGCAAGAGGTGCAACTCGGCGACCGCATCAGCCCGTCCACGTTCGACAAGATCGGCGCGACGTCGCCCGATACAGAGTTCAACGTGAAGATCGGCGGGAATACGGGCTGCACCGACGGCACGAAGGTCGTGATCGAATTCGATCCGGTGTCGGTCAACATCAATCCGTCGACCGGCAACCTGAAGCTCATCGGCACCAAGCCGGCGGAAGGCGTCGAAATCCAGATCAAGGACGCGGGCAACGGCAAGACCGGCAAGATCATGCTCGGGAAGCCCCAGAACATCTCGGATGCCCAGGTCGCGACGGTCGCGAGCAACACGGCGACCTTGACCTATAAGGCGGCATACGTGTCGACGGTCGCGAGTACAAACATCAAGACGGGTTCCGGCAATTCGTTTATCCGGTACATGCTCGCTTACCACTGATCGTCGCAATTCGCGTTCCACGTCATGACATTTTCAATTCGCATTCCTTATTTGAGAGTCGTGGCCGGTGTCGTGGCGTGGACGGCCTGCGCCACGCTGGCGCAGGCCGCGCTCCTGCTCAACGGTACGCGAGTGATCTTTCCCGAGCACGCTCGCGACGTGACGATTCGGATGGAGAATTCCGGCACCCAACCGGTGCTCGCACAGAGCTGGATCGACGACGGACGAGCCGACGTTCCGCCCGAGCAGATGCGCACACCGTTTGTCGTTGCACCGACCCTGGTGCGAGTCGAGGCAGGGCGCGGTGCGGTGTTGCGCATCACAAACATGCAGGAATCGCTCCCCACCGACCGCGAATCGGTGTTCTGGCTGAACGTGCTCGAGGTGCCGGCGGTTCAGCAAGATGCGGAAAACCAGTTGCGCTTCGCGTTTCGAACCCGGATCAAGTTGTTCTATCGGCCTTCGATACTTGTGAACGACGTCGACACGGCGCAGGACCAACTCGCCTGGAAGGTGCTCGCCGAGGCGACGCACGCGGGCCAGCGGCAGGTCGCGCTCGAGGTGTCCAACCCGACGCCGTACTACGTTTCCTTCGGGGCGGTCGAGGGCGAAGTCGGCGGCAACTTCATCTCGGCCGGTGGCGGGATGGTTGCGCCGTTCGGTACGCAGCGGTTTCCGTTACCCGGCGTCGCGCAATCGCATCGCCCGACGTCCGTGCGCTACGTGACGATAGACGACTACGGCGGGCGCACCACCATAACAAGAAAACTGATCGACTAAGTCGCGTCACTCCAAGCAACGCATTCAGCAGGCACCACCCGGCATATCGATTCCGATGTATCGATTCGGTATGCAAAATAACGCTATCCACATGCGCAGGTCAGCAGTTTTCCATTCGTCACGCACGTCGGAGGTTGGTCCGCAACTTTCGCAGCATCCATGTCTGCTGGCAGTCGCCTCGGTGTTTGCGTTGATCGCGATGACGTCGGGCGCGAACGCCGGCGCGGAGACGATCGACGTGGCGGTGCGGGACGATGCACACGGTGAGCGCGCCGACGCGTCGCCGGAGGCCGGCAAGACTCATTTCGACGGCTCCATGCTGATGCACGGCCTGGGCGGCGAGCGGATCGATACGACGCCGTTTGAGCGTCCGAACGCCGTCATGCCGGGGCTGCGTCGTGCAGATCTGATCGTCAACGGTCAGTGGCGCGGCGTGGAGGAGATCACCTTCCGTCGTGGTGCGCGGGGCGACGTGCTGCGTTGCTATGACCGGCTTCTGTTGCAGCGGGCCGGTGTCGATCTCGACCGGAGCGCGCGGGGGCAGGACGCGGACCAGCCGTCAAACCCGATGCCGGATGGAACGATTTGCGATGCGCTCTCCCGGTACATACCCGGTGCCGCACTGTCGTTCGATGCGGCCGAGCAGAAACTGTATCTGACGGTGCCGGCGTTCTACATGCGGCTTGCCGGCCGGAGTACCTACGTCGATCCGGCGAACTGGACGAACGGCGTACCCGCCGCCTGGCTGAACTACAGCGCCAGCGGATTCACGACCCGCTCGGGCGGCGCCGAATCCTCGCAGCTCTACACGGGCCTCTCGATGGCGGCCAGCGCCGGGCGGTTCAGGATTCGCCACAACGGCAACTTCACCTGGTCGCAGCGCGGCGGCGCGCGCTATCAGCGCGGCTACGTCTACGCGCAGACCGATCTTCCCGACTGGCATGCGCAGCTGTTGGCCGGCGAAAGCTCGACCAGCGGGATGCTGTTCGACGCCGTATCGTTCCGCGGCGTGCAGATCGCCAGCGACGACCGCATGCTGCCCGACGAGCAGCGCTACTACGCGCCGGTCGTGCGCGGCGTCGCGCAGTCGAATGCCAAGGTGGCGATCTACCAGCGCGGCTATCTTGTGCACGAAACGACCGTCGCGCCGGGGCCGTTCGCGATCGACAATCTGCAGGCGATGAGCTACGGCGGCGACCTGAACGTGACGGTGACCGAGGCCAGCGGCGAAACGCGCAGCTTCGTGGTCCCGTTCGCGACGACGGTTCAACTGCTGCGCCCCGGCAGTACGCGGTTCAGCGCGATGGCGGGCAGGGCGATCGACCTCGGCGGCAACGTCGGCACCCAGTATGTCGGCCAGTTCACGGTGCAGCGCGGCGTCAGCAATGCGGTGACAGCCTACGGCGGGGCGGCGTTCGCGAGCCGCTACCAGTCGGTGTTGATGGGCGTCGGGCTCAACACGTCGATCGGCGGCTTCGCGGCCGACATCACGATCGCGCGCACCCAGCCGTCAGGCAGCGAGCGCCTGACCGGCTCGAGTGTTCGCGTGTCGTACAGCAAGAACCTGCCGAACAGCGGCACGAACTTTTCGCTGCTCGCGTATCGCTACTCGACGAAAGGCTACCTCGGCCTGCGCGACGCGTTGCTGCTGAACGGTCAGAGCAACCAGGGTACGGACGCCGCATCGTTCGCGCGGCTGCGCAATCGGGTCGATCTCAACGTGAGCCAGCAGGTCGGGCGCTCGGGCAGCGTTTATGCGAACGGATCGGCGCTCAGCTACTGGGCGGGCGGCGGGCAGTCGCTCAGCTTCACGCTCGGCTATAGCACGCAATGGCGCGACGCGACGCTGACCGCGTCGGTGCAGCGCGTGCGCAATCTGTCCGCGCGGCAATCGTCGTTCGGCGGCGGCTCGGACAGCACGCTCGTCAGCGTGAACGTTTCGATTCCGCTGGGACGCAATACGCGGCGTGCGCCGATCTTCAGCACGTTCATGACGCAGGACAGCAGTGCCGGCACAAGTGTCAATGCGAGCCTGGCCGGCCGCTTCGGCGAGCGGGGTGACGGATCGTACTCGCTGTCGTCGAGCTATGACGGCAACAGTCGCGCGCCATCGGGCAGTTTCGGCGTCGGCTATCAATTGCCGGCCGCGTCGCTGTCGGCGAGTATCGGCATCGGGAGCGATTACCAGCAGGCGTCCGCCAGTGCGACTGGCGCCCTGGTGCTGCATCCGGGTGGCCTGACGCCTGCGCCCACCTTGAGCGAGACGATCGGCGTCGTGCATGCGCCGCACGCGCGGGGCGCGCTGGTCGCGAACACGAGCGCACGTGTCGACCGGTTCGGCTACGCGATCGTGCCGAGCCTCACGCCGTATCAGCTCAACAAGATCGACCTCGATCCGAAGGATATTCCCGACGACGTCGAGCTCAGGACGGTATCGCGCAGCATCGCGCCTCGTTCGGGCTCGATCGTCATGCTGTCGTACGACACGCTGAAGGCGCGCGCGCTGCTGATCGACGCACAGACCGAGGACGGCCGGCCGCTGCCATTCGCGGCGCGTGCACTCGATGCACGTACCGGCGCCATGCTGGGCGGGGTCGGGCAGGGGAGTCGACTACTGGTGCGCAGTGCCGACGACGACGGGCAAATTCGCGTCGAATGGGGCACGCGTGCCGATCAGCGGTGCGTGATCGACTACTCGGTGTCACCGCAGGAGCAGACTGCCCGCGGCTACGTGACGCTGACGCGCGTCTGCCGTGCGATTCCCGTGACGGCGCCTGTCGCCGCAGGCCGTGGCGAGGGGCAATAGGTCGATGCACGGTCACGCTTTCCTTCCCGCACCTGTGGTTATCCGATCGTCGTGCCGAGCCCTCGCAACGACCCGCACTGCCAGGATCGTGCGCGCCGCGGTGGTGGCTTGCGCGGCGAGCGTCGGCGCGGTCACCGGCCACGCGGCGCTGTCCGTGGTCGGTACCCGCTTCGTCTATCCCGGCGATGCCCGTACGCTGACGATCCTCGCGCGCAACGGTGGGGCTGACCCGATCCTGGTTCAGGCGTGGCTCGACGTGGGCGACGCGAATGCCGATCCGAGTCGCCTGCGCGTGCCGTTTGTCGTTTCGCCACCGCTCACGCGACTCGATCCTGCTCAGCCGCTGTCGATCCGCGTGCAGTCTGTCGGGGGCGATTTGTCGACCGACCGGGAATCGTGCTTCTGGCTCAACCTGCTGGAAGTGCCGCCAGCCACCCCAGCGGCCGACCGAGTGCTGCGTATCGCGTATCGGCTCCGAATGAAGCTGCTGGTTCGGCCGCCCGGTCTGGACGGCGATCCGGACGACGCACCGAAACGGCTCGAATGGATGCATGGCGACTCGCACGCCGATTCGTCGATCGTGGCGCGCAACCCCACGCCGTACTACGTGACGCTGACGCGCATCCTGCTGAACGGTGAACCCGTCGTGCTTGCGAACGGCGCGGTGGACGTCGCGCCGTTCGGTCGGGCGGAGATCCCGACCGGCATGAAGGCCGACGCGAAGGCGGGTGGCGCGATTGTGTTCGACGCCGTCGACGACAGCGGTGCAGCGCTCGAGCATCGGGCGAGGTTCGCGCGGCCGTGATCGACCTACCGCCAATGCTTGCAGTACCCGTCCTGTCGGGGGTCGACAGGGTTTCAACCACAACAAGGAAAACGAGAATGAACAAGGCATATGCTTTGGTATGGAACGCCAGGCAGGGCGTTTGGCAGGCGGTCGGCGAACGGGTACGCCGGCACGGCAAGTCCGCGACGCGCGTGCGCGTCGTCGCGGTGGCGGCGCTGTTTGCGAGCGGCGCGGCGACGTCCGTGCATGCGCTGCCGACCGGCGAGAACGTCGTGTCCGGGAAAGCCGACATTCTGCGCTACGACAACGGGCAGCAGATGTCGATCAACCAGCACACCGACAAGCTGGTCACGAACTGGCAGACGTTCGACGTTGACAAAGGGCAGCGCGTCACGTTCAACCAGCCGTCCGTGACGTCCACCGCGCTGAACCGCGTGGTCGGGCAGGATGCCAGCGCCATCTACGGCACCATCGAGGCGAACGGCCGCGTGTTCCTCGTCAATCCGAACGGCATCCTGTTCAGCAAGAGCGCGCAGGTCAATGTCGGCGGCCTGGTGGCGACGACGCTGGACATCAAGAACGACGACTTCGAAGCCGGTCGTTTCCGCTTTTCCGGCAAGTCTCCGAGCGAAGTGCAGAACTACGGCAATCTCGTGGCGAGCGAAGGCGGCGCGATCGCGCTACTTGGCGCGAAAGTCGTCAACAGGGGGACCGTGCAGGCGCAGTTGGGCACCGTCGCATTGGGCGCGGGCAGCGACGCCACGCTGAACTTCGACGGCAGCAAGCTGCTGAGTGTACAGATCGACCAGGGCATCATGAACGCGCTGGTCAGCAACGAGCAGTTGCTGAAGGCGGACGGCGGACGGGTGCTGATGGGCGCGAAGACCGTCGATACGGTGCTGCGCACGGTGGTCAACAACCTGGGCACGATCGAAGCGCGCACGCTCAGGAATGTCGCGGGACGAATCTCGCTGGACGGTCACGACGCCGGCACCGTCAACGTCGCGGGTGTCATGAACGCGAGTGCGGCGACGCCGGGCAACGGCGGCACCGTCGACACGCGCGGCGCCGACGTGAAGGTGGCGCTCGGCGCGATGGTCGATACGCGCGCGACCAACGGGCGCGGCGGTACGTGGCGCATCGCATCGTCCGACGTGTCGGTCACGGCGGGTGCGAATCAGCCGGGCACGATCGTGGCAGATACGCTGTCGCGCAACCTCGCGACCACCGACGTCGAACTGATTGCCGAACGTGGCGCGATATCGGTCGACGGGCCGGTGACCTGGGCCAGCGGCAACCGGCTGGCGCTGACCAGCCGGCAAGACGACGTGTCGGTCACCGGCGCGCTGCGCGCGACCGGCGCGAATGCGCGCGTGGCCATCGACGCGAAGAACAGTGTGCGGATCGCGGCACCGATCGCGCTGACCGGCGCGAATGCGCTGCTGACGCTCGACTATGGCGTCGCGCATTCGCTCGCGGGTGGCGCGGCCGTGACGCTGTCGGGGGCGGGGGCCGGCTTCGAGTCGAACGGCTACCGCTATACCGTGATCCAGAACCTGCAGCAACTGCAGGGCATCAATACGAATCTCGGCGGGCTGTACGTACTCGGCAACGCGATCTCCGGCTCCTGTTCCTGGTATGCCTGTACCACGTTCAAGACCATCGGCTCGGGCGCTTCGTTCTTCGGCGTGTTCGATGGTCTCGGCAATTCGATCAGCAACCTCGTCATCACGAGCAGCGATCCGTATGCGGGGCTGTTCGGCCGCAACACGGGGACGCTCGCCAACCTCAACCTGAAATCGTTGAGTGTCAGTGCCGCTTCCGGTGTCGGTCCGGTATCCATCGGCGGACTGGTGGGCGAAAACGCCGGCAAGATCACGAACGTGACCGCGACGGGCATGAAGGTGAGCGCCGGCGCGAGCCGCAGCAATGCGCTGGGCGGACTGGTCGGCATCAATCGCGGCGAGCTGTCCCAATCGTCATATGCCGGATCGGTGACGGGCAACGGAATGTCGTATGCCGTCGGCGGGCTGGTTGGCGAGAACCGCGTGGATTGGAAGGGGGGCGGCATCGTGTCCGATGGCGATTCCAACGCGACCGTATCCGGCGGTGCATCGAATCTCGCATCGATCGGCGGTCTGGTAGGCGTGAACCGGGGCGGTGACATTTTGAACTCGACGAGCCGCGGCACCACGTCTGGCGTCAATATTGCCGGCGTGCACGTCGGTGGGCTCGTGGGCGCGAACCTGTTCGGCACGATCTTCAAAGGCACGGCGCTGGGGCGCGTGACAGGTGGTGGCTCGGGCGGTACGGCGGGCGGGCTCGTCGGCCTCAATACCGGCAAGATCGTCGAGTCGATTGCGAGCGGTGTCGTCGACGGCCGATACGCACAAGCGATCGGCGGCTTTGTCGGACTGAACCAGGGCAACGTGACGGACGGCAAGGCAATGGGCGCCGTCATGAGCGCATCGACCGGTTCGACGGGCGGTTTCGTCGGCAGCAACGTGGGCGCGGACGCGGTCATTTACATGAGCGAAGCGCATGGCGCGGTCACCGGTGGTCAGGGTGCGAACGGCGGCTTCGTCGGCAGTCACCTCGGCGGCAAGATTGCACACTCGGTCGCGCGCGGCAAGACGACCGGTGGCAACTACAGCAAGACGGGCGGCTTTGTCGGCAGCAACGCGGCCGAACTGACCAACAACGACGCAAGCGGCGACGTGTCTGGCGGCACCAGCGCGTCGGTGGGGGGCTTCGCCGGCGCCAACACGACGTCCGGCACGATCGAGACCGCATGGGCAACCGGCAAAGTGTCGGGTGGCTCGTCGAGCACCGTGGGCGGGTTTGCCGGAGAAAATCTCGGCACGGTGCTCGACGCAACGGCATCGGGGACGGTCAGCGCCGGCTACTATGCGACGCTCGGCGGCCTGATCGGCCTGAACGCCGGGCTCGTCGAGCGCTCGGGCGCGAGCGGGCGGATCAATGTGTCGTCGTATCAAACCCTGGGCGGCCTCGTCGGCATCAACCGCGGCATCTTCCGCAACAGCTTCGTATCCGGCGAGGCTGCGCTGCAGAGGATCGCCGGCCTTAATCTCGGTGTGATCGAGTAATGCAGCAGGCGGCGGGCGAGCATGACCGGCGTCCGCCGCCGATGCAACGGGAGACAGCATGAAGACGATTCAATGGCACTCGCCCGGGAGAGCCGGTCAAGCGATGCGTCGCCTGGCGATGGCGGGATATCTGGTGATTGCATTCGGCGCGCATGCCATCGCGCAGGAAAGCGGTGGCTTGACAGCGGTGGATTGCAGCTACAGTAACCTCGACGCGACAGCCTGGCGCATGGTGACACCGTTGACGAGTACGACGCCGGATAACGCGATCTTGTATCAACGTACCGTTTCTCTCTTTGTCTCATTCAAGTACGGCAAGGCTTTGACGCAGCACGAACTGGTGACCGCGGGACATTGGGCGCCGGGCAGTATCGTCACGGACGGCACCGCGCAGACGAATGTATCCGGCATCGGCTTGCAATGGGCCGGTGTGTCCGGCGACAGCGTCGAACGCACGCTGCAGCAGGGCGCGTTGCCGATGGTGACCGCGAAGTACGGGCTCGGTAGCTCGGGCGGCGTCGGTTCTGAAACGCAAATCATGCGTTTCCGGCAGTATCTGGTCCTCACGAAGCCGGCCGCACAATTGCCGCAAGGCAAGCTGGTCGTCAAGAACCTGCCGGGCAATCCCACTGTCGCAATCTATGCGATCGACTTTCCGAAAGGTCTCGCGTCGGTGGGCGGCACCGTGACGGTGCCGGAGCAGACGACTCCCCCCAACCTGTGCAAGCAGATGAAGGCGTTTGTCGGCGTCGGCAACGTATGTATCGGCAGCGAGTGCGAACTCCATGTGCCGAATCGTTGCGAGGTTGTGACGAACACGGTGAAATCCGTCACGCTCGGCAATTTCGCGATCAGCAGTTTCCCCGCGATGCATGCCACGTCGAAGCCGGTCAATTTCGATATCACGCTCAGCAATTGCGCGGCCGCGGCCAAGCCGTCGATCAGTTTCCGGGACAAGGCCCCGCAGCCGAACCCGGACAAGACGCTGCTGCAGCTGAGTGCGCCGGCCGGTCAGGCGGTTGCACGGGGGTTCAACATCGCGATGAAAAACGAGTTGACCGGTGAGCGGATTGCGTACGGCGAGCCGGGCACGGCCACGACTTATCCGATGCGGCGCACGGGTGACCTTGCCTCGATCCCATTGAGTGCCTGGTACGTTCGCACCGGTACGGATGCGGAACTGAAGCCCGGCTATGCGGGCGGCGGCGCGGAATTTTCGTTTACGTTCCCGTGACGACGCGCGCCGCATCGCGCGGGGCTCATTACGAAACCCGCTGAGCAAATCACCATTTGTTGGTTCGGATTCGCCGCACGCGCTGATACGTTAGCGGCTTCGCGACGACACACTCCGTCGCGATGTTCTTCGAACCGGGCCGCCGCGCGATCCGCGGCGGCCTTCATAACAAATCAGGTCGTGCTCATGAAATTCCACACGCTCGCTACGTGGCTCGTCGGAGCTGCGCTCATCACCGCAGGCACCGTCGCGCATGCGGACCGTCTCGACGACATCAAGAAGGCCGGGGTGCTGCGCGTCGCAACGTTCGACAGCAACCCGCCGTTCGGCTATGTCGACGGCAAAAGCAATCACATCGTCGGCCTCGACGTCGATTATGCGAAGGCACTCGCCGACAAGCTCGGCGTGAAGCTGCAGCTCCAGCCGACCAACCCGGCGAACCGCATTCCGTTCCTCACATCCGGCAAGGTCGATCTCGTGCTCGCGAACTTCACGATCACCGACGAGCGCGCGAAGCAGGTCGACTTCAGCATTCCGTACTTCTCGTCGGGCCAGCAGTTTCTCGCGAAGAAGGGCGTGCTGAAATCGGCCGACCAGCTGAACGCGCTGCGCGTCGGCGCCGACAAGGGCACGACCAACGAAATCACGCTGCGCGAGAAATTCCCGAAGGCGACGATCGTCGCGTATGACGACACGCCGTTCGCGTTCGCCGCGCTGCGCGCCGGCAACGTGCAGGCGATCACGCAGGACGGCCCGAAGCTGATCGGGCTGCTCGCGAACGTGCCCGACAAGCAGAACTACGAGATCCCGGCGTTCACGATCTCGAACGACTACATGGGCGTCGGCGTGCCGAAGGGCGAGACGCGCCTGCTCGGCTTCGTCAACGACACGCTGAAGGGGCTCGAGGCGAACGGCCGCGCCGCGCAGATCTACGACGCATGGTTCGGGCCGACGACGAAGACGCCGCTCACACGCATCTTCCGGATCGGCGACAAGACCTGATCCGCATCGCACGCGCGCCGCGACTGGCCGAAGCATCATCGGCCAAGCGGCGCTTTTCGCATTCTTCCGATCGCGCGCTTCGCGCCCGCAACACAGCATGCTCGGGTTGGCTCCCAAATACCTGTCCTGGCTCTGGCAGGGCTTCCTGCTGACGCTCGGCCTCGCGGCCGCGTCGGCCGTCGTCGCGACCGCCGGCGGGCTGCTGCTCGCGGTCATGCGCCATGCGCGCGGCACGGCGCCGCGCGCGATGGCGGCCGCGTACGTCGTCACGTTCCGCAACACGCCGCTGCTCGTGCAGTTGCTGTTCTGGTATTTCGGTGTCGCGTCGCTGCTGCCCGAACCATGGATCGCGTGGCTGAATGCGCGTCATGCGTTGAGCATCGGCCCGTTCACGCTTGCGTGGCCGTCGTTCGAATTCGTCGCGGGCTGGGTCGGGCTGAGCGCCTATACGGCCGCGTTCGTCGCCGAGGAGTGCGAAGCCGGCCTGCGCGGCGTGCGGCGCGCGCAGCACGATGCGGCGGCCGCGCTCGGCCTCACGCCGATGCAGTCGCTGCGTTACGTGGTGCTGCCGCAGGCGGTGCGCATCGCGTTGCCGCCGCTGTTCGGCCAATACATGAATCTCGTGAAGAACTCGTCGCTCGCGATGGCGATCGGCGTGGCCGAGCTGTCGTATGCATCGCGGCAGGTCGAGACCGAGACGTTCAAGACCTTCGCCGCCTTCGGCGTGGCGACCGTGCTGTACGTCGCGGCGGTGGCCGCGATCGAAGCGCTCGCGTATGCGGCCACGCAATGGCGCGACCGGCTGGGAGCGGGGCGCTGACGATGGATCTCTCGCTGCTGTTCGCCAATCTGCCGTATCTGCTCGTGGGCGCGTTCCCGGAAGGGCCGCTCGGCGGCGCCGCGCTGTCGCTGCTGCTCGCGATCGCGTCGGCCGTCGCCTCCGCCGTGCTCGGCATCGCGCTCGGCGTGGCGATGGCGCTTGCGCGCGGCCCCATGCGCGTGCTGCTGCTCGCGTTCATCGGCTTCTTCCGCGCGATTCCGGTGCTGATGCTGATTTTCTGGACCTACTTCCTGATGCCGATGCTGCTGCACATGGACGTGCCGGGGCTCGCGACGGTGGTGTGCGCGCTCGCGCTGATCGGCGGCGCGTATCTCGCGCACGCGGTGCATGCGGGCATCGTCGCGGCCGGCGACGGGCAATGGCAGGCCGGGCTGTCGCTCGGGCTCACGCGCTGGCAGACGGTGCGCTACGTGCTGCTGCCGCAGGCGATCCGGATCATGACGCCTTCATTCGTCAACCAGTGGGTCGCGCTCGTGAAGGACACGTCGCTCGCGTATATCGTCGGCGTGCCGGAGCTGTCGTTCGTCGCGACGCAGGTGAACAACCGGCTGATGGTGTATCCGGCACCGATCTTCCTGTTCGTCGCGCTGATCTATCTGGTGCTGTGCACGTCGCTCGACGGCGCGGCACGCTGGCTGCTGTCGCGGCGCCCGCGCGCGGAACGCGCCGCGCACGCGGCGGCCGAATATACGGAACCCGC
Organism: Burkholderia sp. AU27893; assembly: GCF_002223205.1. Classification (NCBI taxonomy): domain Bacteria; kingdom Pseudomonadati; phylum Pseudomonadota; class Betaproteobacteria; order Burkholderiales; family Burkholderiaceae; genus Burkholderia; species Burkholderia sp. AU27893. The sequence continues at coordinate 2,022,922 of NZ_NKFD01000001.1, forward strand.
GCGGTGACGGCATGCCGCGGCCGTTTCGAATGGCCGAAGACGGCGTGTCGTTGAATCCGCGCAGCGGACAGCGCGTCACGCAGGCCAGCCCCGCTCGGGGGCAGGGGCACGGAAGGTTGAGCGCCTGCTGTGCGCCGCTGCGAGTCGAGCAACGGCGCGCAGCACGTGCATCACGATGCCGAGTAATGCGTATTGAAGACGGCGCGCAGCGTCGATGAATCGGTCGCGAAATCGCCCCATAGCGGCCCGTCGTTCTGCGCGAACGCGAACGGCGTCGTACGGATCGACGCGAGACGGAAGCGCCATTGCGCCGCTTCCTGGCGGAAGGCGGTGAGCTGCATGTCGGACAGTGCCGTCTGCGCGCTCGCGAGCGTGACGAGCGGATCGACCGGATTGTTGGCGACGCGCACCTCGAAGTGCAGGTGCGGGCCCGTCGCGGCGCCCGTCATCCCGACCGAGCCGATGCGCTGGCCCTGCTTCACGGTCTCGCCCGTCTTGAGGCCGTGCGCGAACGCGGACAGGTGTGCGTAGTAGGTCGAGTAACCATCGGCATGATCGACGATCACGTAGCGGCCGTAGCCGCCCGGATCGGTGCCGACGAACGACACGACGCCATCGGCCGCCGCATCGACGGGCGTGCCGCTCGGCGCGGCAAGATCGACGCCCGTGTGGAACGCCATCGCCTGCGACAGCGGGTGAATGCGTTCGCCGAAGAACGAGCTGATGCGTGTCCACTTGACCGGCATCGTGAAGGCGGCGGCTTCGAGCGGCGAGCCGTCGAGCGCGTAGTACGCGCCGTGCTCGGCGCCCGGCGCGCGGAACCAGATCGCGCCGAACGTGCGGCCGGCGACGCGCAGTTCGAGCGCGGTGAGGCGCGGCGTGCCGTCGCTCGTATCGAACGCGACGCGGTAGTAGTCGCCGCGCTGCGCGCTCGCCCGCATCGCGACCTTGCCGCTGACGAGATCGCCAAGCTGGATGCGCACCTCGGGCGGCACGTCGAGACGGTTCAGCGTATCGGACAGCGTGAGCTCGATGTCGCCCGCGCGCATCCCGTGCTGGTTTTCAGGGGCCGCGAACTGGAACAGGTTCGCATAGCCGAGCATCTCGTTGCGGTGCGCGCTGAGCGGCGCGAACAGCCCCGGCTGCGGGCTGCGGTCGTTGCGTTCGCCGGCATCGTTGCGCTCGCCGATCGTGCGGGCTAGCTCGCTCGTCACGAAATGCTGCGCGGTGGGAAACGGCGTGTCGGACAGCACGCGCTGCGGCAGCGCGGCCGTGCCCGAATCGACGGCGCCCGGCAGTTGCGACACGGCCGGCAGCGCGGCGAGGCCGAGTGCGGCGAGGGCGCCGAGCACGGCGGCCGGCACGAGCGCGCGCGCAATGCGCTGCGCGCGGCCGGGCGCGAAAGCATCAGGGGTAGCGGCAGACTTGACCAAGGTGTCCACATCCAGGAAAGCGGTTCAAAGGGGTGTGGGCGGGGTCCACCGGCGGCACATCCGTCGGGCAGCGACGGGGCGGGCGGCGGGCGTGCAACAAAACAGGCCCCGCCAGGGGCCTGTGTCGTTTCCGTTCGACCCAACGCGCGGGGCGGGCCCGCTTCGAACGGCGGCGTGCATGCCGGGTCGTACCCGGTTATCACGAAGACGCTAAAGAAAGATGACAGCGTCAGTCTACCGATGTTCCGCGAAACGTTAAAAATTTTAAAGGGGGTCAGCTCACTCGTTTCGCAGTGCGGTAAATCGGGTTAAATCAGCATTTATTGCGACAAATTCCGTCAGTCCGGCAATTTGTGCGCGCGGCTTCGCAGCGCGGCGGACGTGCGCACGGTGTCGAAGCCGGCGTCGAGCATGGCCTCGGCGTCGTTCCACAGGTTGCCGCGCAGCCGGTTGGTCCAGATCATCGACGCGAACACGCCTTCGAGCAGCGACACGAGATAGACGGCGGCCAGGTGCACGTCGAGATCGGCGGCGACTTCGCCGGCCGCGATCGCGCGGCGCAGCAGCGCCTTCGTGATCCGCAGCATCTGCAATTCGAGCAGCATGCGGCGCCGCTGCAGCGCGCCGTTCTCCTCGCTCTGCTCGCACTTCGTATAGAGGATCACGAGCACGCGCTGCATCGGGCCCGGCTCGCCGCATTCCTGCAGATAGTGCGACGCGGCGCGCCGCAGCGTGGCGAGCGGGGGCAGCCCTTCGCCCGCGTCGAAGCCTTCCGACGTGCGCGCGAACGCGCGGTCGCACATCGCGAGACACACTTCCATCTTGTTGCGGTAGTGGCCATAGACGGCGCCCCGCGACATCCCGGCGGCCTCGGCGAGGTCCGCCATCGCGGTTTGCGCCACGCCTTTCTCGAGCAGCACGAGCTCGGCGGCGTCGAGGATCCGGTGCTTGATGGCGAGCGATTCTTCGCGGGTCTTGCGAGCCATGTCCTGAAATTCCTTACAGTTCGCTGTCGTTTTATTGAGACAGTGTGACGGTCAGATTGAAACGGCGTGTATTTAATCAGTCGTGACTGATTATAATCGGCCACCCTGAGCCGCCGCATTTTATCGGTGGCGAACGATCCGAGGTCACACATGAATAACAATCGCTCCCTGTTGCGCCACCGACTGGCGCCGTTCGCGCTGGCGGCCGTGCTGGCCCTGGCCGGATGTGGAAAGGGCGACAAGGACGCGGCGCCGGAGGCCGCGAAACAGGCGACGGTCGTGACGGTGCGCCCGACGGCCGTGCCGATGACCGTCGAATTGCCGGGCCGGCTCGACGCGTACCGGCAGGCGGAGGTGCGTGCGCGGGTCGCGGGCATCGTGACCGCGCGCACCTACGAGGAAGGCCAGGAAGTGAAGCAGGGCGCGGTGCTGTTCCGCATCGATCCCGCACCGCTGAAGGCCGCGCGCGACGCCGCGCAGGGCGCGCTCGCGAAGGCGCAGGCCGCCGCGCTCGCGGCGAGCGACAAGCGCCGCCGTTACGACGATCTCGTGCGCGATCGCGCGGTGAGCGAGCGCGACCACACCGAGGCCGTCGCGGCCGACACGCAGGCGAAGGCGGACGTCGCTTCCGCGAAGGCGGAACTCGCGCGGGCGCAGTTGCAACTGGACTATGCGACCGTCACCGCGCCGATCGCGGGCCGCGCCCGGCGCGCGCTCGTGACCGAAGGCGCGCTCGTCGGCCAGGACCAGGCGACGCCGCTCACGACCGTCGAGCAGCTCGATCCGATCTACGTGAACTTCTCGCAGCCGGCCGCCGACGTCGACGCGCTGCGCCGCGCGGTGAAGAGCGGGCGGGCGACGGGCATCGCGCAGCACGACATCGCGGTGACGCTGCTGCGCGCCGACGGCACCGCGTATCCGCTGAAGGGCAAGCTGCTGTTCAGCGATCTCGCGGTCGATCCGACCACCGACACCGTCGCGATGCGCGCGCTGTTCCCGAATCCGGAGCGCGAGCTGCTGCCGGGCGCGTATGTGCGGATCGCGCTCGACACGGCGGTCGACCAGCGGGCGATCCTCGTGCCGCGCGATGCGCTGCTGCGCACGGCCGACCGCACGTCGGTGCGGGTCGTCGGCACGAACGGCAAGGTCAAGGACGTCGAGGTCACGGCCGACCAGATGAGCGGCCATGACTGGCGCATCACGCGCGGCCTCGCGGGCGGCGAGCGCGTGATCGTCGACAACGCCGCGCAGTTCGCGCCCGACACGGACGTCAAGCCCGTCGAGCAGGCGCCGCCGTCGAAGGCAGTGCCGGCAGCGGCCGCTTCGCAGGCGGCCGCCCGTCAAACCTGACTGGTCAACACCACACCACCATGGCACGTTTCTTCATCGATCGCCCCGTCTTCGCGTGGGTGATCGCAATTTTCATCATGCTGGGCGGCGCATTCGCGATCCGCGCGCTGCCCGTTGCGCAGTACCCGGACATCGCACCGCCCGTCGTCAGCCTCTATGCGACGTACCCGGGCGCGTCCGCGCAGGTCGTCGAGGAATCGGTGACCGCGCTGATCGAGCGCGAAATGAACGGCGCGCCGGGGCTGATGTACACGTCGGCCACCAGCAGCGCCGGGATGGCGTCGCTATACCTGACGTTCAAGCAGGGGGTGAACGCCGATCTCGCGGCCGTCGAAGTGCAGAACCGGCTGAAGACGGTCGAGGCGCGGCTGCCGGAACCGGTGCGACGCGACGGCATCCAGGTCGAGAAAGCCGCCGACAACATCCAGCTCGTGGTGTCGCTGACGTCCGACGACGGGCGGATGACCGCCGTGCAGCTCGGCGAATATGCGTCGGCGAACGTCGTGCAGGCGCTGCGTCGCGTCGAGGGCGTCGGCAAGGTGCAGGTCTGGGGCACCGAGTACGCGATGCGGATCTGGCCCGACCCGGTGAAGATGGCCGGTCACGGCCTCACCGCGTCGGATATCGCATCGGCCGTGCGTGCGCACAACGCGCGCGTGACGATCGGCGACATCGGCCGCTCCGCGGTGCCGGAAAGCGCGCCGATCGCGGCGACCGTGCTCGCCGACGCGCCGCTGAAGACGCCGGCCGATTTCGGCGCGATCGCGCTGCGCACGCAGGCCGACGGCGCGGCGCTTTACCTGCGCGACGTCGCACGCATCGAGTTCGGCGGCAACGACTACAACTATCCGTCGTACGTGAACGGCAAGGTCGCGACCGGGATGGGGATCAAGCTCGCGCCGGGCTCGAACGCGGTCTCCACCGAGAAGCGCGTGCGCGCGACGATGGACGAGCTGTCCGCGTATTTCCCGCCGGGCGTGAAGTACCAGATCCCGTTCGAGACGTCGTCGTTCGTGCGCGTATCGATGAACAAGGTCGTCACGACGCTGATCGAGGCCGGCGTGCTCGTGTTCCTCGTGATGTTCCTGTTCATGCAGAACCTGCGTGCGACGCTGATCCCGACGCTCGTCGTGCCGGTCGCGCTCGCGGGCACGTTCGGTGTGATGTATGCGGCCGGTTTCTCGATCAACGTGCTGACGATGTTCGGGATGGTGCTCGCGATCGGCATCCTCGTCGACGATGCGATCGTCGTGGTCGAGAACGTCGAGCGGCTGATGGTCGAGGAGCGGCTCGGGCCTTACGACGCGACCGTCAAGGCGATGAAGCAGATCAGCGGCGCGATCATCGGGATCACCGTGGTGCTGACGTCGGTGTTCCTGCCGATGGCGTTCTTCGGCGGCGCGGTGGGCAACATCTACCGGCAGTTCGCGCTGTCGCTCGCGGTGTCGATCGGCTTCTCGGCCTTCCTTGCGCTGTCGCTGACGCCCGCGCTGTGCGCGACGCTGCTCAAGCCCGTGTCGGGCGACCACCACGAGAAGCGCGGCTTCTTCGGCTGGTTCAACCGCTTCGTCGCGAACGCGACGCAGCGCTATGCGACGCGCGTCGGCGCGATGCTGAAGAAGCCGGTGCGCTGGCTCGTCGTGTACGGCGCGCTGACCGGCGCGGCGGCACTGATGCTCACGCAACTGCCGACCGCGTTCCTGCCGGACGAGGACCAGGGCAACTTCATGGTGATGGTGATCCGGCCGCAAGGCACGCCGCTCGCGGAAACGATGCAGAGCGTGCGGGAAGTCGAGTCGGCCATCCGCCGCGATGAGCCGATCGCGTTCACGTATGCGCTCGGCGGCTTCAACCTGTACGGCGAAGGCCCGAACGGCGGGATGATCTACGTCACGCTGAAGAACTGGAAGGAGCGCAAGAACGAAGACGCGCACGTGCAGGCGATCATCGCGCGCATCAACGAGCGCTTCGCGAGCACGCCGAACACGACGGTGTTCGCGATGAATTCGCCGGCGCTGCCCGATCTCGGCTCGTCGAGCGGTTTCGACTTCCGGCTGCAGAACCGCGGCGGGCTCGACTACGCGACGTTCAGCGCCGCGCGCGAGCAGTTGCTCGAAACGGGCCGCAAGGATCCGGCGTTGACCGACCTGATGTTCGCCGGCACGCAGGACGCGCCGCAGCTGAAGCTCGACATCGATCGCGCGAAGGCGTCCGCGCTCGGCGTGTCGATGGACGAGATCAACACGACGCTCGCGGTGATGTTCGGCTCCGACTATATCGGCGACTTCATGCACGGCACGCAGGTGCGGCGCGTGATCGTGCAGGCCGACGGGCTGCACCGGCTCGATCCGGACGACGTGAAGAAGCTGCGCGTGCGCAACACGCGCGGCGAGATGGTGCCGCTCGCGGCGTTCGCGACGCTGCACTGGACGCTCGGGCCGCCGCAGCTCACGCGCTACAACGGCTTTCCGTCGTTCACGATCAACGGCTCGGCCGCGGCAGGCCACAGCAGCGGCGAGGCGATGACCGCGATCGAGCGGCTTGCCGGGAAGCTGCCGGCCGGTACCGGCTTCTCGTGGTCGGGGCAGTCGTTCGAGGAGCGGCTGTCGGGGGCGCAGGCGCCGATGCTGTTCGCGCTGTCGGTGCTCGTCGTGTTCCTCGCGCTCGCGGCGCTCTACGAGAGCTGGTCGATTCCGTTCGCGGTGATGCTGGTCGTGCCGCTCGGCGTGATCGGCGCGGTACTCGGCGTCACGCTGCGGATGATGCCGAACGACATCTACTTCAAGGTGGGGCTGATCGCGACGATCGGGTTGTCCGCGAAGAACGCCATTCTGATCGTCGAAGTCGCGAAGGACCTGGTCGCCCAGCGGATGTCGCTCGTCGACGCGGCGCTCGAGGCCGCGCGCCTGCGGCTGCGGCCGATCGTGATGACGTCGCTCGCGTTCGGTGTCGGCGTGCTGCCGCTCGCATTCGCGTCGGGCGCCGCGTCCGGCGCGCAGATGGCGATCGGCACCGGCGTGCTGGGCGGCGTGATCACGGCGACCGTGCTCGCGGTGTTCCTCGTCCCGCTGTTTTTCGTGATCGTCGGCCGCCTGTTCGACGTCGGCCCGCGCCGGCGAGGCGGGGCACAGCCGGCGACGATGGAGGGTTCTCAATGATGTTTGCGCTGAATGCACGCGCCGCGCTGCGGGCCCAGGTTGCGCTGGCCGCCGCGCTCGCGCTGGCCGGCTGCACGCTCGCGCCGCGTTACGAGCGGCCGGCGGCGCCGGTGCCGGCGACTTATACGCCGGTCGACGGCAGTGCCGCGCCCGCGGCCGAGGTGTCGCCCGCCGACGCCGCGCTGCTCGACGACTGGCGCAGCTACTTTACCGATGCCGCGCTGCAGGCGTGGATCGATGCCGCGCTCGCGAACAACCGCGACCTGCGGGTCGCGGCCGGCCGCCTCGAGGAAGCGCGCGCGCTGTACGGCGTGCAGCGCGCGGACCGGATGCCGTCGGTCGATGCGAACCTGGGCTATGACCGTACCCGCCAGTACGACCCGGTCGTGCGCGAGAGCGCGATCAGCGGGCTGTATCGCGCGGGCGTCGGCATCAGCGCGTACGAGCTCGACCTGTTCGGCCGCGTGCGCAGCCTGTCCGACGCGGCGCTCGCCGACTATTTCGCGACGGCCAATGCGCAACGCACGGTGCGCATCGGCGTGATCGCCGACGTGGCGGGCGCCTATGTATCGGAGCGCTCGCTGCATGAGCAACTCGCGCTGGCGCAGCGCACGCTGGATGCGCGCCAACGCATGGCCGCGCTCACGCAGCGCCGCTATGCGGCCGGCACGAGCGACGCGATCGAGCTGCGCTCGGCCGAGATGCTGGTGGCATCCGCGCGCGCGTCTCAGGCTGCACTCCAGCGCGAGCATGCGCAGTCCGTGCGAGCGCTGCAGTTGCTCGCCGGCGACTTCGCGCGCAACGTGCCGGGTGACACGACTGCGCTCGACGCACTGTCGATCGCGCCCGTGGCGCCCGGCGCGCCGAGTGCGTTGCTCGAACGGCGGCCGGACATCCGGCAGGCAGAGGCACGGCTCAAGGCCGCCAATGCGCAGATCGGCGCCGCGCGCGCGGCGTTTTTCCCGCGCATCACGCTGACGAGCGACTACGGCTCGGTCAGCGATGCGTTCTCGAGCCTGTTCACCGGCGGCACGAGCGTGTGGACGTTCGCGCCGCGCCTCACGCTGCCGATCTTCGCGGGCGGCCGCAATCAGGCGAACCTCGACGTCGCGAACGCGCGCAAGCACATCGCGGTGGCCGATTACGAGAAGACGGTGCAGACCGCGTTCCGTGAAGTGGCCGACGCGTTCGCCGCGCGCGACTGGATCGATCGCCAGCTTGCCGCGCAACAGGACGTGTATGCGGCCGACGGTGCGCGGTTGAAGCTCGCCGAGCGCCGTTACGCGGGCGGTGTCGCGACGTATCTCGAACTGCTCGACGCGCAGCGCAGCACGTACGAGTCGGGGCAGGAGCTGATCCGGCTCAAGCAGCTCAGGCTCGCGAATGCGATCACGCTGTACCGCGCACTCGGCGGCGGCTGGTCGCCGGCGTCGGCGGAGGCCGCGGCATCCGCGTAATGCCTGTCGCCTGACGCAAGCGCGTCGGGCGGCATGACGGTGGCGGTGCGCTTCGATGTGCCGCCGCCGCTTCCTTCGATCCATACCGCTGTTTCGGCGATATCTTTCCCCTCACTGCCAGGCTGGCCAGGACGCTTTCATCCTGTAGCAACGCGCATGCGTGCGTACCGGAACAGACGTCGTCGTGCGACCGCTCGCGTCGCCATTCCGCGCAAACGTGTGCGGGCCATTTTTCCTTCTTGCCCTGTTGCGATACAGACCGGATGGCGGGTTCCGACGACCGCTCATGCACGTGATTGACGATCCGGAATTGATCGATGAATTAATCAATATATTGGAAATAATGAGAGCGGCAAAGTGTCGCAGTAAAACGTTTGTATTCGTGTCGCAATCGTTTGCGCGAAAGAATTGAATTGATTGAATCGCCGGTTAATTTCCTTTTTGTTGAAAATGATTTGATATTGGCGTTGTCGTCCGGCAACGATGGCGGCATTGGACAATGCTTTGTCCTTTTCGACGATGATTTCTCGGGAGTCAATCCCAGCAAGGAGGAGCGGGATGGTTTCGGCTGTCGATCGAAAATATCCTTAATCTTCAATTGCTTCCGGAAAATAAAAAAGGACTGCGGATAAAAATTGAATGATTGTAAATCGACAGGAAAGAATGCGGATTTAGAGGGGTAAATCGGACATTGTCAGAAGCATTTGACAATGATTTACAGAAAACTTTCATGATTATCTCGATAATGCCGCCTCGTGTCGGACGGAAGCCACCGTGCGCTGCCGTTTGTGTCCGCCACGTCAACTACTCCATTTGCAGTCCTTACGGGAAACGTCATGAAAAAATCCATCCTGACCGCTGTCGCACTCGCGGCCCTGTCGACCTCGGCCTTCGCAGCGGGCACCGGCACGATCAACTTCACGGGCGAGATCGTCGCGGGCGCATGCGGCATCGATTCGGGCTCGGTCAACCAGACCGTGAACCTCGGCAAGGTGCCGACCAACGTGTTCAAGCAGGCCGGCGACAAGTCCACGCCGACCAACTTCGACATCAAGCTGACCGACTGCGACACGAGCGTCGCGCAGAACGCGTACTTCACGTTCACGGGCACGTCGAGCGCAGGCCAGCCGAAGCTGCTCGCGACGATCGGTTCGGCGACCAACGTCGGTATCCGCCTGCAGGCAGCGTCGGGTGAATACCTCGACAACGGCGCCGAACAGAAGGCACCGACCGTGCTGCAGAACGGCACGAACATCGCACGCTTCGCTGCGATGTACGAAGCGACCGCAGCCGGCGTGACGCCGGGTACCGCCGACGGCGTCGCGAACTTCACGGTTCGCTACCAGTAAGCCGCCGTACCGGGGAAGGGTGCGCGCACCCTTCCTCGTTCGCTTTTCCTCCTTTTTCTCCTTCCCTGGACTTCCGGTAGCGCCGCGTGCGAATCAGACATTCCTTCCTTTGCGTCTCCGTGCTGGTGGTCGGCAGCCAGAGCCATGCGACGGAATTCAATTCGTCGTTCCTGAACATCGACGGCTCGAACAACGTCGATCTGTCGCAGTTCTCGCAGGCGGACTTCACGCTGCCCGGCGAGTACATGCTCGACGTGCAGGTCAACGACCTGTTCTACGGGCTGCGGGCGATCGAATTCATCGCCGTCGACACGTCGGGGGCGGGCAAGCCGTGCCTGCCGCCGGAACTCGTCGCGCAGTTCGGGCTGAAGCCGTCGCTCGTGAAGGACCTGCCGCGCTTCCAGGGCGGACGTTGCGTCGATCTCGGCGCGATCGAGGGGGCGACCGTGCGCTACCTCAAAAGCGACGGGCGGCTCAAGATCACGATTCCGCAGGCCGCGCTCGAGTTCACCGATTCGACCTACCTGCCGCCGTCGCGCTGGTCCGAGGGGATTCCGGGGGCGATGCTCGACTATCGGGTGATCGCGAACACGAACCGCAACTTCGGGACAGGCGGCCGCCAGACGAATTCGATCCAGGCCTACGGGACGGTGGGCGCGAACTGGGATGCATGGCGCTTTCGCGGCGACTACCAGGCGCAATCGAACGTGGGCAATACGGCCTACGCGGACCGCACGTTCCGCTTTAGCCGGCTTTATGCCTTTCGTGCGTTGCCGTCGATCCAGTCGACGGTGACGTTCGGCGACGACTACCTGACTTCCGACATCTTCGACACGTTCGCGTTGACGGGCGCGTCGATCCGCAGCGACGACCGCATGCTGCCGCCTTCGCTGCGCGGCTATGCGCCGCTGATCTCGGGTGTCGCGCGCACCAACGCGACCGTGACCGTTTCACAGGCAGGCCGCGTGTTGTACGTGACGCGCGTGTCGCCGGGTGCGTTCGCGCTGCAGAACATCAATACGAGCGTGCAGGGCACGCTCGACGTCGCGGTCGAGGAAGAGGACGGCAGCGTGCAGCGCTTCCAGGTGACGACGGCCGCCGTGCCGTTCCTCGCGCGCGCCGGGCAACTGCGCTACAAGGCCGCCGTCGGCAAGCCGCGCCAGTTCGGCGGCGCCGGCATCACGCCGTTCTTCGGCTTCGGCGAAATCGCGTACGGCCTGCCGTTCGACGTCACCGCGTACGGCGGCTTCATCGCCGCGTCGGGTTATACGTCGATCGCGCTCGGCGTGGGCCGTGATTTCGGCGCGTTCGGCGCGCTGTCGGCCGACGTCACGCATGCGCGGGCGAAGCTGTGGTGGAACGGCGCGACGCGCAACGGCAACTCGTACCGCATCAACTATTCGAAGCACTTCGACGGGCTCGATGCCGACGTGCGCTTCTTCGGTTATCGCTTCTCCGAACGCGAATACACGAACTTCGCGCAGTTCTCGGGCGACCCGACCGCGTACGGCCTCGCCAACAGCAAGCAGCGCTACTCGGCGACGCTGTCGAAGCGTTTCGGCGATACCTCGACCTATTTCTCGTACGACCAGACGACCTACTGGGAACGCGCGAACGAGCAGCGCGTCGGCCTCACGCTGACGCGGGCGTTCTCGATCGGCACGCTGCGCAACCTGAACGTGAGCGTGTCGGCGTTCCGCACGCAGAGCGCCGGCGCAAGCGGCAACCAGGTCTCGGTCACCGCGACGCTGCCGATCGGCGGCCGTCACACCGTCACGTCGAACCTGACGACGGGCAGCGGCAGCACGAGCGTGAACGCGGGCTACATCTACGACGATCCGAATGGCCGTACCTACCAGGTCAACGCGGGCGCGACCGACGGGCGTGCGTCGGCGAACGCGAGCTACCGCCAGCGCTCGTCCGCGTATCAGCTGACCGCGCAGGCGTCGACGCTCGCCAACGCGTATGCGGCGGCATCGCTCGAAGTCGACGGTTCGTTCGTCGCGACGCAATACGGCGTGTCGGCGCACGCGAACGGCAATGCGGGCGATACGCGCCTGCTGGTGTCGACTGACGGCGTGCCCGATGTGCCGCTGTCGGGCACGCTCTCGCATACCGATTCGCGCGGCTATGCGGTGCTCGACGGCATCTCGCCGTACAACGTGTACGACGCGACCGTCAACGTCGAGAAGCTGCCGCTCGAAGTGCAGGTGACGAACCCGATCCAGCGCATGGTGCTGACCGACGGCGCGATCGGCTTCGTGAAGTTTTCCGCCGCGCGCGGCAGCAACCTGTACCTGACGCTGACCGACGCGGCCGGCAAGCCGCTGCCGTTCGGTGCATCGGTGCAGGACGTGGCGAACGGCAAGGAACTCGGCATCGTCGGCGAGGGCGGTGCGGCGTTCCTGACCCAGGTTCAGCCGAAATCCACGCTGGCGGTGCGGGCGGGCGAACGCACGCTCTGCACGATCGACACGCTGCCGAACCAGCTCCAACTCGAAGGCACGCCGATTCCGGTGACGTGCCAGACGCCCGGCGAGTCGCATGCAGCGGCCGCACGGGTCGAACGATGAATTCACGGATCCCGCGATGAAACATTCCTTCTCCCTTTCCCTTCCCCTTTGGCGGCACGCATGGTGCGTGCTCGCGACCGCCGGCGCGCTGTTCGCAGGCGCCGCGCAGGCGGCGATCGTGCCCGATCGCACGCGCGTGATCTTCAACGAAGGCGAACAGGCCGCGATCGTCACGATCACCAACAAGAGCGCGACGTACCCGTATCTCGTGCAGTCGTGGCTCGAGGACGCGAAGGGCAACAAGATCACGTCGCCGCTGATGGTCGTGCCGCCGCTGCAGCGCGTCGAGGCGAACGAGCGCAACGTGCTGCGGATCGCGAAGCTGCCCGGCACCGAGCTGCCGGCCGATCGCGAAACGGTGTTCTACCTGAACATCCGCGAAGTGCCGCCGAAGACGGATACGCCGAACACGCTGCAGATCGCGCTGCACACGCAGATGAAGCTGTTCTATCGCCCGAAGGCCGTGCAGCCGGCGCGCGAAGTGGACTGGACGCTGCCGATGACGTTGCGGGTCGATCAGGCCGCGCACACGCTCGTGTTCGACAATCCGACGCCGTATCACATCACGATCGTCAACCTGGCTTCGGGGGCGCAGAAGACGCAGGTGCCGCTGGAGCCGGTGATGGTGAGCCCGATGAGCAGCACGGACGTGCCGTTCAAGGCCGCGACGCCGTCGACGCTGTTCGTCACGCATATCGATGACTACGGTGGCCAGGTGGCGGTCGAGTATGCGTGTGAGGCTGCGGTTTGCAAGAGCGTGAAGAAATGAGCGGGGCGATGCATAAGCAGGGATCACTCGCGGGTTGGCTTCGCTGGGTTGTGCTCGCGCTGCTGATCGCGGCCGTGCAGCCCGCGTGGGCACTGCGTTGTCTGACCAACAGCGGTGCAACGTCGCTGACCGAGCCGGTTGGCGGGGTCGCCTCGTATCCGACCGACGCGCCTGACGGCTACGTCATCTGGGTGTCGCCGCCGCGCACGACGTCGGGGTATTGCTACAAGGACCTGGGCGACGACAAAAGCCTGAGCGTCATCGACAACATCTATTTCTACGCCAATCCGAATCGGACGGATCCCGCAGCATGGGGGCTCCAGATCGGGATCCGCTACAAGGGTGTCGATTACTTCGACCGGACCAGCGCACCGGGCGGCGGCGTACCGACCGGGTTCTGGGTGGATCCGTGCAAGCGCTCCGATTTTGTTGCCGGGCGTTGCAAGCGCACGCAGATCAGCATCGACTATCAGATCGTCATACGAAAGAAGGGCAACTGGATTCAGCCACCCAACGACATCTACACGGTGTTCCAGTTCGACGGCGAGGGCGGCCTGAATGCGTTCGGCACCAGCTTTCAGTATCGCCTGAGCGGCCTGCGCAATCTCAAACCGACGCCGTGCTTCGTCGACGTACTCGTGACGCCTGAACCGGGGATCGTCAACTTTGGTCAGGTCCAGTCGGTCGGCAACGGCTTTCTGCCAGCCGTGCCGCGCAAGCGCTTCTCGCTGTCGCTGACCAAGAAATGCAACGTCGCAGTGCGGGTCGACGGATATTTCGAAACGAGCTTTCCGGTCAGGAACGGTTTGCTGGTGCCTTCGAGTGACAGCAATTTCGGCATCGGGATCGAAGACAGCACGGGCAAGGCCGTTCCGTTCAACGAGCAGTTCACCTTGGCGCAATTCCCGTCGAACGTGATGAATCAGAGCGTACTGATGGACGCCGTGCTGAAGTCGTTCGGACCGCCAAAGATCGGCCGCTTCGATGCGACAGCGACGATCCGGTTGTTCATCTATTGAGGTCGATCGCAGCGTGATCGGGGCAAGCGTATCTGGACAGCGAATACCGGCCGATGTTATGGCAAGTCCGTCTCGCTCAGTCTGCGCTGCGCCCGGTTCAACGCAAATGGAGCGTTCCGACGCAGCCTGTAGAAAAGGCGCCGGTTTCCCGGCGCCTCTTGTCGTTTACCGCACCCAGCGGCAAACCTTGTGATGGTGATGCTCGAAGTGACACACGCGGTGCGGACGGGCTTCGGCGATCGCCGGCACGAGTACGGCGGCGGCGAGCGCCGCGACGGTCAGGGTTTTGAGTAGCGTCTTCATGTTGAGGTCCTGTCGTTGAATAGCGGGCTACGGGAGCGGCAGCGCATTACCACTGCGGCCGCTGATCGTCGCGATGGTCGTCCCGGCGATCGTCCCGGCGGTCGTCATGCCCGTCGGGATGCCGAGCTTCCCAGTCGTGGCGCTCCCAGTAGCGATTTCCGTCCCAGTAACGATCGCCATGCCAGCCGATCGTGACTTCGGTCGGGGCCGGATAGGCGACGCAGCCGGTGAGCATCACGCTCGACAGCGCACCCAGCATGACAGCGGATAGCACGATGGATTTCATGTTGTTCTCCCTGGGGAAACGGCACGTCGATCGTACGAGCCCTCAAAATTTCACGTGGTAAGAAGTTGCTACCGCCCATGACAGGACACCCCGGCGTTTCGTCAGAACCCGTGAAAGTAGCGGTAGCCGTATCCGCCGGACAGACGCGTCGATGGCCGCCTGCCACGACCGGCACCATGCGTCCCATCCGCCCCAGTAACGATTTCGCCGATTATTCAGACAAATCCTGACAACCGAAAGGGTCATTTCGTAATCGTATTGAGAATGATTTGCGTTTACGTTAAATTTCGCTATCTCGGAATTTGACGGAGCAGATCGATGGCGATGGCGGAAGTGCTCGACCGACCGGCGGCGGCAGCGGCAAACCCGTTCCTCGGCAGTTATCCCGACCGGCCGCCGCGTGCGCGCTGCACCGCGGAGCCCCGTGCGCAGGGCGCGTTGCTCGACGTGCTGATCTCGCATCGCGCGATGCTCGTCAACGTCGCGCGCGGCTTTGTCGGCTGCGCGAGCCGCGCCGAGGACGTCGTGCACGACGTGTTCGTGAAGCTCGTCGAATTCCCGAATCAGGACGCGGTGCGCCAGCCGGTCGCCTATGTCACGCGGATGGTGCGCAATGCGTCGATCGATGCGTGCCGCCGGCAAAGCCTCGAGAATGTCTATCACACGGAAGAAGACGACGGCTTCGACGTGCCGTCGCCCGAGCCGACGCCGGAAGCCGCGCTGCTGACACGCGACACGCTGCAGCGCGTGTGGGCGGCGCTCGACGACCTGCCGGCGCGCAGCCGTGCGGCGTTCGAGATGGTGCGGCTGCGCGAGGAGACGCTGCAGACCGCGGCGCGTGCGCTGAACGTGTCGCAGACGCTCGTGCATTTCATGGTGCGCGACGCGGAACGCCACTGCGCGGAATGCCTTGACGCGTGCCATCGCGGCGTCGCGTGCCCGGTGTTCCTGGGCGGCCGCGCACGGCGCCGGTAAAAAACCGCGCCGGCCAAACGTCTATCAGACAGGAGCGGCCGAAACCGCCGCTTCGCCACCTTCAACCGCCTCAGCGATTTCCGATCATGACGCAAGCCACGACGCCTTCCGCCGACACCGACGACCTCGTCTACACGGTCGTCATCAACGACGAAGAACAGTATTCGATCTGGCCGACGTTCCGGCCCGTGCCGGCCGGCTGGCGCGAGATCGGCGTGAGCGGCCCGAAAGCCGACTGTCTCGCGCACATCGAGACCGTCTGGACCGACATGCGCCCCGCGAGCCTGCGCCGCGCGATGGACGGCGAGCGCGCCTCGCGCGCGTCGTGACCCGCTGCGCCGTGATCCGGCGCGCCACCTGAAGAGGACGTTGCATGACCCTGCTATCGTTGCCGACGCTCGACGACCTGCGTATCGAGCCGGGGCTGCCCACCGTCGTGTCGCCGCGCGGCAGTGACGGCATGTCGATCGACGACGTCGCGCCGCTCGCGCGCGAGATCGCGGCCGACACGCTCGAACGGGCGGGCGGCGTGCTGTTCACGGGTTTTCACGTGCCGTCGATCGACGCGTTCCAGCAGTTCGCGGCATCGTTCGGCGATCCGCTGATCGGCTATGAATACGCATCGACGCCGCGCAGCCAGGTCGAAGGCGCGGTCTACACGTCGACCGAATACCCGCCGCACCGCGCGATTCCGCTGCACAACGAACAGTCGTATACGCGCGAATGGCCGCTGCGGATCTGGTTCCACTGCGCGCTCGCGGCGCCGAAGGGCGGTGCGACGCCGATCGCGGACAGCCGCGCCGTCTATCGCGCGCTCGATCCGGCGTTGATTGCGCGTTTCGAGAAACGCGAGCTGCTGTACGTGCGCAATTTTGGGCAGGGGCTCGACCTGCCGTGGCAGCAGTCGTTCGGCACCGACGAGCCGGCCGAAGTCGAGCGGATGTGCGCGGCGCGCGCCATCGAATGCGCATGGCGCACGGACGACGACGGCGAGCTGCTGCTGCGCACCCGCGAACGCTGCCAGGCCGTCGCGCGGCATCCGCGCACCGGTGAGCGCGTGTGGTTCAACCAGGCGAACCTGTTTCACCTGTCGGCGCTCGACGACGACATGCAGGAAGCGCTCGTCGACGCGGTCGGGCTCGAGAACGTGCCGCGCAACGTGTATTACGGCGACGGCGAACCGCTCGAAGCCGACGCGCTCGCGGAAATCCGCGGCGTGCTCGACCAGCAGCGCATCGTGTTCCCATGGCGCACGGGCGACGTGCTGATGCTCGACAACATGCTGACCGCGCATGCGCGCGACCCGTTCGAGGGGCCGCGCAAGGTCGTCGTCGCGATGGCGCAGAGTTATACGGTCCCGCGCGACCGAACGGAGGCTCGATGACGCGTCGTACCGCCGCGCTTGCCGCGCGCGGGCTGTCGGTAGGGTATCGCGACCATGTCGTGATCGACGGGCTGGACCTGTCGATCGCGGCCGGCCGCGTAACCGCGCTGTGCGGACCGAACGGCTGCGGCAAGAGCACGCTGCTGCGCACGCTCGCGGGCCTGCAGCCTGCACGTGTCGGTCATGTCGAAGTCAACGGCCAACCGCTTGCGGCGTTTCGCCGTCGCGCGCTCGCGCGCGAGCTGACGATGCTTGCGCAGTTCAACCAGATTCCGTCGGGGCTCACCGTGCGCGAGCTCGTCGCGTACGGGCGCTATGCGTACGGCGGCTTCCTGCGCGGCCTGTCGCGGACCGACCACGCGGCGATCGACGAGGCGCTCGAGACGAGCGGCCTTGCCGACGATGCGGAGCGCGACGTCGGCGCGCTGTCGGGGGGCGAGCGCCAGCGCGCGTGGATCGCGATGGCGCTCGCGCAGCAGGCGCCGATCGTGCTGCTCGACGAACCGACGACCTATCTCGACATCCATCACCAGCTCGACATCCTCGATGCGCTGCGCACGCTGAACCGCACGCGCGGGCTGACGATCGTGTGGGTGCTGCACGACCTGAACCAGGCGGCCGCGTACAGCGACGAAATCGTGCTGATGCGCGCGGGCCGCCTCGTCGCGCAGGGCACGCCCGACGCGATGCTCGATCCGGCGCGGCTGCGCGCGGCGTTCGGCGTCGAGATGCTGAAGCTTTCGCATCCGCAGACGGGCGCGCCGATGTGCGTGCCGGCCTACGGGCCGACGACCGACGGCGTGCCGCAGGCGGCCGGCGTCTTCGACCGGGATCTCGCCGTATGACGACGTTCGCGATGCGCAAGCGCCTCGCGGCGGCGGGGAAGGGCACGGCATCGAGCCGGGCCGGCGCGATCGCGTTCGGCCTCGTCGCGCTGATCGCCGCGCTCGCGGTGCTGCGCGTCGCCCCCGATCTGCGCGTGTGGTGGGACGCCGTGCCCGGCAGCGATGCCGCCGCGCTCGCGCACGTGTTCCTGTTCGACCTCAACCTGCCGCGCGTCGCGGCCGCGCTCGTCGCGGGCGGCTGCCTCGGCATCGCGGGCGCGCTGTTCCAGTCGCTCACGCGCAATCCGCTCGCGTCGCCCGACCTGCTCGGCGTGACGGGCGGCGCCCAGCTCGGCCTGCTCGCGGCGATGCTCGTGCCGGCGCTGGCCGGCGTCGCGTCGGTGCCGCTGCTGTTCGTCTGCGGGCTGGCCGCGGCCGCCTGCGCGATCGTCGCGGCCGGCGGCTGGCGCGCGACGCCGTTGCGCCTCGTGCTCGCGGGCAGCGTGTGCATGCTGCTGTTCGCGGCGCTGTCGACGCTCGTACTCGCGTTCTTCGAGCAGAACATCGCGGGCGCCGCGCTGTGGACCAACGGCAGCCTCTACCAGCCGGGCGCGACGGGCCTCGCGCTCGCCGCGCGCTGGCTCGTCGTGCCGCTCGTCGCGTTGCCGTTCGTGATCCGGCCGCTGAACCCGCTTACGCTCGGCGACGATGCGGCGGCCGCGGCCGGCGTGCGCGTCGACGCGACGCGGCTCGCCGCGACGATCGTCGCGGTCGCGTTCACGAGCGTGGCGGTCAGTATCGCGGGCCCGCTGTCGTATGTCGGCCTCGTCGCGCCGAACCTGCTGCGCCAGGTGCGCGGCGCGCGCGCGGCGCGGCTCGGCGTGCTGGTGCCGCTGTCGGCGCTCGCGGGCGGTGCGCTCGTGCTCGTCACCGACAGTGCGGTGCTCGCGTCCGGTCTCGACGCGACGCTGTCGACCGGCGTCGCGATCGCGCTGGTCGGCACGCCGCTGATGCTGGCGATGATCCGGCGCGGCGCCGCGTGGTCGGGCGTGCTGCACGCGGATGCCGAACGCGCGTCGGGCGGCGGTTCGACGCGGCTCGTCGGCTGGCTCGAACGGCTCGGCTGGCCGCTGCGCACGGCGCTGTTCGTCGTGGCGGGCGTGCTGATCGTGTTCGTCGGCGTGTCGGCCGGCCCCGAGTGGCTGTCGATCGCGCGCTGGTCGGCTGCGCTGTCCGGCCACGATGCGCTCGCGCGGATGCTGATCGACCTGCGCATGCCGCGGCTGCTGTGCGCGCTGCTTGCCGGCGCGTTGCTGGCGGTGAGCGGCGTCGCGATGCAAAGCGTCGTGCGCAATCCGCTCGCGGGCCCCGAAGTGCTCGGCGTCACGCAGGGCGCGGGGCTCGTCACGCTGTTCGCGTTGTCGACGTGGCCGCTGATGGGGCATGTGACGCTCGCGGCGGCCGCGCTGATCGGCGGCGGGCTGTCGCTCGCAGTCACGCTCGCATTGAATCACCGGCATCGCTATGCGCCGCTCGCGGTCGCGCTGACGGGCATCGTGATCGGCGCGCTGTGGACTACGCTCGCGCAATGGCTGATCACGCAGGAAAGCGTGCAGCCCGCGCGCTTCGTCGTGTGGCTCGTCGGCGGTACCTATGGCCGGAGTTGGGGCGAGGTGTCGATGCTGCTGCCGTGGTGCGTGCTCGCGGTGCCCGTGTTCGCCTGGCTCGCGAAACCGCTCGACATGCTCGCGCTCGGCGACGACCAGGCCGCCGCGCTCGGCCTGCCGGTGGCCGCGTTGCGGCCGCTCGCGCTGACGATCGCGACGCTCGCCGCATGCGCGGCCGTCGCGGCGGTCGGGCCGGTCGGCTTCATCGGGTTGATGGCGCCGCACGTCGCGACGATGCTCGGCGCGCGCCGGCACCGGACGCGGCTGTGGCTCGCGGCTGCTTGCGGCGCGCTGATCCTCGGTGTGGCGGATCTCGCGGCGCGTACGGTCGTCGCGCCGCGCGAAGTGCCGGCCGGCGTGCTGACCGCGCTGATCGGCGCGCCGTACCTGCTCGGGTTGCTGATCCTCGAGGGGCGCCGCGCCCGGCGCGCAGGGCGATGACGCCCGCGCTCGACGGCGCGCGCGCCACGCGCTTCTCGGCGTTCGCGCCCGAACCGTTTGCGGACCACCTCGACGTCGTCTGGCTCGGCATGCCGGACGACGCGCACGATGCGCCGGGCCGGATCGTCGTACCCGTCAGCGCGTTGCCTGCGTATCGCGACATCGTGCTCGACGCGATGGTCGGCCATTACGGCGGGGATCCGGCGCAGCATGCACGCGCGCTGATGTCGCAATGGAGCAAATACTATTTCGGCCGGGCGGCGCCGGCCGGCGTCGTCGCCGCGCTGACGCTCGGCCGGCCGCTCGACATGTCGCCCGAGCGCACGTTCGTCGCGCTCGACGACGGGATGCCCGCTGCACTGTATTTCCCGCACGATGCGCTCGGCGCACCGTGCGACGACCCGGCGCCCCGTTATGCGGGGCTCGTCGCGCATCTCGGCGCGGTGATCGACCTGCTTGCGGCGATGGGCCGCGTCACGCCGCGCGTGTTGTGGAGCAACGCGGGCAACCTGCTCGACTATCTGCTCGATACGTGTCGTGCGCTGCCATGCGCGGCCGATCCCGTCCGCGATGCGGGCTGGCTGTTCGGTTCGCGCTGCGTGCATGGCGAGCCGAACCCGCTGCGCGTGCCGGTGCGCGATGCCGTGCCGCGCTCGGCGCTGCTGCCGACGCCGTTTCGTGCGCGCCGCGTGTGCTGCCTGCGCTATGAAATTCCTGGAGAAACGCAACTGTGTGGAAGCTGCCCCCTGCTACTGACGATGGACGACGCGGCGCTGGCCGAGCAGGACGCGATCCGGTGATGGATGCCGGCCGCCGGCACGCGCTCGGCGCACTCGCGGCGGCACTTGGCGCCGCGTGCTGCGGTACGTTTTCCGCATCGTCCGGCGCAATGGCCGCGACCCTCGACGCCCATCGCGCGCAGGGCGCGCGTGCGCCGGGGGAGGTGTCGCTGGCCGGTAACCCCGTCGTGTCGCAGGCGAGCGCGACGATGCCGGTGCGCCCGCAGCGCGTGGTCGCGCTCGACTTCATGTTCGCGGAAAGCGTGATCGCGCTCGACCTCGTGCCGGTCGGGATGGCCGATACCGCGTTCTATCCGGGCTGGCTCGGCTATCAAAGCGAACGGCTCGCGAACGTGACCGATATCGGTTCGCGCCAGGAGCCGGGGCTCGAGGCGATCGCGGCGGTCAAGCCGGACCTGATCATCGGTGTCGGTTTCCGCCATGCGCCGATCTTCGACGCGCTCGACCGAATCGCACCGACGATCCTGTTCCAGTTCAGCCCGAATGTGTCGGACGGCGGCGTGCCGGTCACGCAGCTCGACTGGATGCGGCAGATCTTTCGGACGATCGGTGCGGTGACAGGGCGCGACGCGCGTGCGCAGGCGGTCGATGCGCAGCTCGACGCGGGCATCGCGCGCAATGCGGCGCGGCTCGCGGCCGCGGGCCGCAAGGGCGAGCGCGTCGCGCTGCTGCAGGATCTCGGCTTGCCCGACCGCTACTGGGCCTATACCGGCAACAGCACGTCGGCCGGGCTCGCGCGGGCGCTCGGGCTCGATCCGTGGCCGAAGAAGCCGACGCGGGAAGGCACGCTGTACGTGACGTCGGCCGACTTGCTCAGGCAGCGCGAGCTGGCCGTGCTGTTCGTGACCGCGTCGGGGATGGACGTGCCGCTTTCCGCGAAACTCGATTCGCCGGTGTGGCGCTTCGTGCCCGCGATGAAGGAACACCGGATCGCGCTGATCGAACGCAATATCTGGGGGTTCGGCGGACCGATGTCGGCGCTGAAGCTGGCCGACGTGATGACCGATACGATGCTGAAGCTGCCGGCCGTGCGTTGAGCCGAGTGCGCGGCGGTCGATCGGCGGATGACGCCGCTTCGACTTCGACGGGCAGGGCGTTGCGGTCGACCTGCGCGCGCCACGCGTTGATCCGGCTCGACCTGGCCGTGTGGCCGTGTGACCGCGTGGCCGGCGGTCGCGCTCGATGTGATGCGCTTCGGTCGAGCGGCGTGCTCACCGGCGTCGGCCATCGCTTGTGCACGGGACTCATGGTGAATCGCCCCAGGCGTTCTGCGATCCGATCGCGCGACGCGCCTGCCACATTGCTTCCTGAAACGACAATCGCCGACGTCCTGCCCTTGCAGCGCGTCGGCGATTTTCTCCATCGACTGTCGAGAATTACGCGCTCAGCGCATCGACACCGTCCTGCGCGCGAGACCGCGCCGGCGTCGTATCGCTGACGATGCGCCCGTTGTCGAGCTTCAGCAAGCGGTCGGCGAGATCGAAGTAGCGGTCGTCGTGCGTGATCACGATCACGGCCTTGCCGCGCGCACGCAGCTCGGGCAGCAGTTGCTCGTAGAACACGGCCTTGAACGAAGGGTCCTGGTCGGCCGCCCATTCGTCGAACAGGTAGAACGGCCGGTCCTCGAGATAGGCGACGACGAGCGCGAGCCGCTTGCGCTGCCCGGTCGACAGCGCGCGGGTCGAGAATGCGCCGTCCACCACCTTCACCTTGTGATCGAGCGCGAGCTTCGCGACCAGCGCGTTCGCACGCGCATCGGCCTGCGCGCGGGACGGATCGTCGGGATCGACGATGCCGAGCAGCGCATCGAACAGGTGGAAATCGTTGAACACCGCGCTGAAGCGCTGCCGGTACGCGGCGCGCTCGCGCCAGCCGATCGTGCGGCCGTCGACCTCGATCGTGCCTTCCTCGGGCTCGTAGAGCCCCGTCAGCACCTTCGCGAGCGTCGTCTTGCCGCTGCCGTTGCCGCCGACGATGAATACGAGCTCGCCCGGCTGGATCGTCAGGTTGATCGGTCCGATGCTGAACATCCGTTCGTCGCGTTCGTGGAAGTACGCATGCGTGACGCCGCGCAGCGTGACGGCGCCGGCCGGCGGCACGTCGGGGGCGTCGGACGCGGGCGGCACCGTGCGCAGCGCGCCGAATTCGGCCATCACGCCTTCGATCCGCGTGAGCGACACGCGGGCCGCGTTGACGGTCGGCAGGTTGTTCAGCAACCCGTCGAGCGGCACGAGCATGAACAGGAACACGACGACGTAGCCGGCGGCCGCGGCCGGATCGGCATGCACGCCGAGCTGCGGCCAGAACGACGCGATGCCGAGGAACACATAGAACAGGAAGATGATCCAGCCGACCCCGACCGCGTACGCGCTGAACGCGCGGCGGCGGTGGTCGCGCACTTCGCCGATCGCGGCGCCGAGCTGGCCGTCGACGAACTGGCGGGCGCGCTCATCGTGCAGCTTCAGCTCCTTCGCACCGGAAAACAGCGAGCCGAGATAGCCGAACAGGCGATCCTGCGCCTGGCCGGCCGCCTCGAGCGACGCGATCGCGCGGCGGTCGCCGGTGTGATAGCCGAGCGAGCCGGCGATGATCGCGGCCAGCGCGAGCAGGCATACCGGCCACGACAGCCACGCGAGGTAGCCGAGGCAGCCGAACACGATCGAGCCGTGCATGACCAGGTTCGGCAGCGCGAAGAACAGCATCGACACGTTGGTGGCGTCGTCGGTCAGCACCGACTGCACGGGCGCCGCGCCGATCCGCTCGATGTCGCGCAGCTCGGCCGCGCCGACGCGCCGCGCGAGATGCACGCGCAGCCGCGCCATCGTGTCCTGCGACAGGCGGGCAAACAGCGTGCCCGACACGATCCGCGTGACGAGTGCGATCACCGCGCACAGCGCGAAGCGCCACGCGAGCGATGCGTCGGCCGCGCCCGGCTGAGACAGCGCACGATTCAGCGTCGCGACGAGCAGCACGCTCGCGACGCCGTTCAGCACGCATGCGGTGAGCGCCAGCGCGAGCGACACGCGGCTTTCGCGCAACAGCGCAAGGATCAGGCGCGCCGCGGGGCGGCCGGGGGAAGCGTCGAGGGACGGCGGGGAAGAAGGCTCGTGGGCGGCTGTCATCGGCAACGTCGGTAAAGGGAAGGCAAGCGAAAACGCGGAAACGGCAAAACTGGCGCGAAAGCAGCGGGCGAGGCGGGGCCCCGTTCCGGCTTTCCTCCCTGATAGACGAACGGGCCGCGCAAATATTTAGCGGCCCGCTCAAAAAAAAGCGTCCGCACGCGCTTTGCGCACGAAACGGTAAAAAATCGGCCGCGCCGTTCGTCACACCAGTGAAGCCGCCCCAAGCGGCCCCGAGACTTGGCCGAAGCGGCCGGACCGAAGGACTTCACGCACATGACGAGTTTCCCGACTGCGCTGCATCATCGAATCCGCGAACTGGCGCGCGTCGCGCCCGACGCACCCGCCATCGCGGTCCCTTTCCAGAATGACTTGCGCCTGTCGCGCGGCGCGCTCGACGCGCGGGCGTCGCGGCTGGCCCGGCAACTGCGCGCGGCCGGCGTCGGCGCGGAAGTGCGGGTGGGCGTGTGTGTCGAGCGCTCGGCCGAACTGTTCGTCGCGCTGCTGGCCGTGCTGAAGGCGGGCGGCGTGTTCGTGCCGCTCGATCCGCGTCATCCGGCCGCGCGCCTCGACTGGATCGTCCAGGATGCGCAGTTGCGGCACGGGATCGCCGACGCGGCCGGCCGCGAGGCGCTCGGCACGCCGTTCGAACATGCGTTTGACGCGGCCGGCAGCGCGGCGGACGGGCAGGAGATCGTTGCGGATGACGAAGCAGTGCCCGTCCACCCGCGTTCGGCCGCGTACATGATCTATACGTCGGGGTCGACCGGCACGCCGAAGGCGGTCGTCGTCGAACACGGGCCGCTCGCCGCGCATTGCGACGCGCTCGCGGCCGCGCTGCCGATCGAGGCCGGCGACCGCCTGCTGCATTTCGCGTCGGTCAATTTCGACGCCGCGCACGAATGCTGGCTCGCGCCGCTCGCGACCGGCGCCAGCATCGTCGTGGCGCCGCCGCAGCCGTTCGCGCCGGATGCCGCGCATGCGCTGATGGTGAATGAATCGGTCAACGTGGCCGCGTTCCCGCCCGCGTACCTGCGCGAATTCGCGGCGGTGGCCGCGCGCGACGGCGTGCCGCCGGCCCTGCGCGTGCTCGCGTTCGGCGGCGAAGCGCTGCCGCAGCAGGCGTTCGAATTCGTGCGCAGTACATTCCCGTCGGTACGCCTGATCAACGGCTACGGGCCGACCGAGGCCGTGATCTCGCCGATGCTGTGGCCGGTCGAGCCGGGCGAGACGCCCGTGCTGGCCGCCGACGATGCGTATGCGTCGCTGCCGATCGGCCGCGTGATCGGGCCGCGCGTCGCGCGTGTCGACGGCGGCGAGGGCGAGGGCGACGGCGTGGGTGAGCTGCTGCTGGGCGGCGTCTGCGTCGCGCGCGGCTATCACGGCCGTCCGGCGCTGACGGCCGAACGTTTCATTCCCGATGCGGACGGCACACCCGGTGCGCGCGTGTACCGCACGGGCGACCTCGCACGGCTGCGCGACGACGGGGCATTCGACTATCTCGGCCGCCTCGACGATCAGGTCCAGGTGCGCGGCGTGCGTGTGGAGCCCGCTGAAATCGCTGCGTGCCTGCGTTCGCATCCGGCCGTGGCCGACGCGGCCGTGATCGCTGAAACCGGCAACGGGCCGACGCGGTTGATCGCGTGCGTCGCGCTGCGCGCGGCGACTGACGACGCGGCCCTGAAAGCGCATGTGGCCGCGCAACTGCCGCCCGCCTGGCAGCCGCACCGGTTCGTCCGGTGCGCTGCGCTGCCGTATACGCTGAACGGCAAGCTCGACCGCGCCGCGCTGCGCGAGACGATTGCCGCCGCGCGCGACACCGCGCAAGGCAGCGGTGACGCACCGCGCACGCCGACCGAGCAGCAGCTCGCCAGCCTGTGGCAGACGCTGCTCGGCCTCGACGTCACGCCGTCGCGTGACGACCGTTTCTTCGCGCTGGGCGCCGATTCGCTCGCCGCGATGCAGTTGCAAGCCGCGATCCGTGCGGCAGTGCGCGTGAACCTGCGGCTCGACACGCTGTTCGCCGATCCGGCGTTGTTCGAACTGGCCGACACGGTCGATCGTGCGGAACGCGAAACCGGCGAGCCGCTGGCCACGATTTCCGCACGCCGTGCACCGGCCGATGCGGCCGCGTCCACCGCACCGCATGTCGACCGTGCCGCGTCGCTCGCCCAGCAACGTTTCTGGGTACTCGCGCAAACGCGCGATGCGAGCGCCGCGTATCACATCGCCGCCCACTGGACGATCGACGGCACGCTCGACCGCACCGCGCTGCAGCGCGCGCTCGATCACGTGATCGGCCGCCACGAAGCCTGGCGCACGACGCTCGTCGACAACGACGACGGCGTCGTGATGCAGCGCATTCACACCCATCTGCCGGTGTCGATCGCCGACATCGACCTGCGCGACCAGCCGCCCGCCGCCCGGGACGCGCACGCCGCCCGTCTCGCCGAGCGCCATGCGGCCGAGCCGTTCGACCTCGCCCGAGGCCCGTTGCTGCGCGCGACGCTGGTCGCACTCGCCGACGACCGCCACCGCCTGCTGCTGACCGCGCATCACGCGATCACCGACGGCTGGAGCTCGCGCTGCGCGTTCGACGAACTGTCGGCCGCCTATCGCGCGTATGTCGAGGGCCGCGAGCCGTCGCTGCCCGACCTGTCGATCCAGTACGCCGACTATGCGGACTGGCAGCGCGACATGCTGGCCGGCGGCGAGGGCGAGCGCCAGCTCGACTACTGGCGCGGCGCGTTGCGCGACGTGCCGGGCCCGCTCGCGCTGCCGGTCGATCGCCAGCCGGGCGCCACACGCACGCTGCAAGGCGCGCGCGTGTCGGTGCGGCTGCCCGACGCGGTCGCGGCCGACGTGCGGCAACTCGCGCGCGACGCGCAGGCAACGGTCTTCACGGTGCTGCTGGCCGGGTTCGACGCGTGGCTGTCGCGCGTGACCGGCGCAACGGACGTCGTCGTCGCGGTGCCGGTCGCGCATCGCCAGCGCCCGGAAACCCGCGCGCTACTCGGGCTGTTCCTGAACACGGTCGCGCTGCGTGTGCACGTGGCGCCGACGCTGCCGTTCCGCGCGCTCGTCGATGCGACGCGCGCGGCGGCGCTCGACGCGGTCGCGCACCAGGACGTGCCGTTCGAGCGCGTCGTCGATGCGGTGAAGCCGCCGGTCAAGCGCGGCGACGAATGGCTGCGCGTGAAATTCGCGCAGCAGTTCGACGCGCGGCACGACAGCGTGCTGCCGGGCGCGACCGCAGTCGCCACGCCGGGGCCCGACCTCGCCGCACGCTTCGATTTCGCCGTGGATTTCACCGACGATGCGACTGGCATCGAACTGGTCGCGGCCTATGCGACCGACTGCATCGACGCCGACACCGCGCGGGCGTGGCTCGACAGCTACGCGGCGCTCGTCGGTGCGGCCGCGCGCGATCCGCGCCAGACGACGGCCGTCTTGCCGTGCGACGCGTCAGCCGCTTCGCGCCAGCCGCGCGACGGCCGTGCGCTGCGCGTCGAACATGCCGACATCGTCGCCGCGTTCGCGCGGCAGGCTGCCGCGTATCCGCATCGCGTCGCGCTCGCCGATGCGTCGGCGTCACTGACGTTCGCCGAACTCGACGACGCATCGAACCGCATCGCCCGTGCGCTGACCCAGCGCGGCGTGGCCGCCGAAGTGTCCGTCATCGTCTGCATCGAACGCTCGGCGCGCTTCGTCGTCGGGCTGCTCGGCGCGCTGAAGGCGGGCGCACTCGCCGTGTTGCTCGATCCCGCTCAACCCGCCGCGCGACTGGCCGCGGCGGCAGCCGACTGCGGCGCGCGCTGGGTGCTCGTCGCGGATGTCGGGGGTTGGCCTGCCGGCATCGACGCACAGCCGCTCGACGTCGATGCGCTCGCGCAGGACGCGACGCTCGCCCACGCCACCGGCGTGCGCCTCGCACCGCATCCCGAGCAGGGCGCATACCTGATCTATACGTCGGGCTCGACCGGCACGCCGAAGGGTGTCGTCGTGTCGCACGGCGCGCTGGCCGACTACGTGCAGGGGATGCTCGACGAACTCGCGTTCGCGCCGGACGCGTCGTTCGCGATGGTATCGACCGTCGCGGCCGACCTCGGCCACACGACGCTGTTCGGCGCGCTATGCGCGGGCCGCACGCTGCACCTGCTGCCCGCCGCGTGCGCGTTCGATCCCGACCTGTTCGCCGAAGAAATGCGCCGCCGTGACGTCGGCGTGCTGAAGATCGTGCCGAGCCACCTGCAGGCGCTGCTCGACGCACGTGTGCCGGCCGACGTGCTGCCGCGCCACGCGCTCGTGACCGGCGGCGAAACGCTCACGTGGGCGCTCGTCGCGCGCGTGGCCGCGCTGGCGCCGGCCTGCCGCGTGATCAATCACTACGGGCCGACCGAAGCGACCGTCGGCGCGATCGCCTGCGACACGGCGTCGATCGCCGCCGATGCGCGCGATCCGGCGAGCGGCGTGCCGCTCGGCCTGCCGCTGCCGAATGCGCGCGCGCTGGTGCTCGACGCGTTCGGCGCGTGCGTGCCGGCCGGTGCGACGGGCGAGCTGTACCTGGGCGGGCCGGGCGTCGCGCGCGGCTACCTGGGGCGTCCGGCCCAGACCGCCGAGCGCTTCGTGCCCGATCCGTTCACGCCCGGCGCGCGGCTGTATCGCACGGGTGATCGCGTGCGGTTGCGCGCGGACGGCCGTCTCGCGTTCCTCGGGCGTATCGACGACCAGGTGAAGATTCGCGGCTATCGCGTCGAACCGGGCGAGGTGAGTGCGGCGGTGCGTGCGGCCGGCCCGGTTGCGCAGGCCGAAACGCTCGCGATCGAACACGACGGCCGCCTGCGGCTCGCGACGTTCGTCGTGATGCGCGACGGTTCGACATTCGACGAGGCGGCCCTACGCGCGGCGCTTGCCGCGAAGCTGCCCGACTACATGGTGCCCGCGCAATTCGTCGCGCTCGCACGCCTGCCGGTGACCGCGAACGGCAAGATCGACCGCGCGGCGTTGCGCGAACTGGCGGCCGCGCCGGTCGTGAAGGCCTCCGGCGATGCACCGCAGGGCGCGGTCGAAACGGTGCTCGCCGAAGTCTGGCAGGCCGTGCTGAAGGCGCCGAAGGTCGGCCGCGACGACAACTTCTTCGAGCTCGGCGGCGATTCGATCCTCGTGCTGCAGGTGATCGCCCGTGCACGCAAGCGCGGTGTGCGCTTCACGCCGAAGCAGCTGTTCGACGGCCCGACGGTCGCCGAACTCGCACGTATCGCGAAGACGGAGGACGTCACTGCCGCTGCCGCCGTGAAACCTGCGGTCGCAGCCGCTGCCGGCGCGTCGGTGACGGCGCAGGTCCTCACGCCTGCCCAACAGCGCTTCTTCGCGCTCGATATCCCGCATCCGGGCCACTGGAACCAGTCGGTCACGTTCGACGTACGCGGGCCGTTCGACGCCGACGCATTCGCGCGCGCGTTCGACGCACTGCTGACGCATCACGACGCGTTCCGCCAGCGTTTCGCGCGCGGCGCGGACGGTACGTGGCACGCCAGCGATGCGGCAAAGCCATACGACGCGCTGCCGTTCGTCGAAGTCGCCGCCCGCGACGCAGCCGACGCGCTCGCGCGCTTCGACGCATTGCAGCGCCGTCTCGACCTCGGCCGCGGGCCGCTTGCCTGCGCCTGCGCGGCACGCTTGCCGGACGGCTCCACGCAGCTCTATCTCGCGATTCACCACGCGATCGTCGATGGCGTGTCGTGGCGCATCCTGCTCGACGATCTCGACACGGCCTATCGTGCCGCATGCGAACGCGCACCGGTTCGACTGTCGCAGCCGGGCCTGCGTGCGGATGCATGGGCGGCCCGGCTCGCCCGTGCGGCAACGGAACCGGCATCGCCGTTCGCGGCCGAGGCGGCGTACTGGGCCGGCATGGCGCAGGGCGACGACATCGTGCCCGATCATCCCGATGCAGCGGCGACGAACGCCGATGCGGCCGCGGTCGTGCAGACGATCGACGCGGCCTTGACCCGCGCGGCGCTGACCGACGCGCACGCGGCTTATCGCACGCAGACGATCGAACTGCTGGGCGCGGCGCTCGCACGGGCGCTGGCCGGCACGAGCGGTGCCGCATCGTGCCGCGTCGAACTGGAAGGGCATGGCCGCGAGGCACTGTTCGACGACGTGGATGCCAGCCGCACGATCGGCTGGCTGACGAGCCATTACCCGGTGACGCTGCCGGTCGCGGCCACGGCAAGCGACACGCTGCGCGCGGTCAAGGACACGCTGCGCGCGGTGCCGCACAAGGGGCTCGGCTTCGGCGTGCTCGCGCACTATGGCGATGCGGCGACGCGTGCGGCGCTGGCCGCCGTGCCGCGTCCGCGCGTCACGTTCAACTATCTCGGCCAGTTCGACGCGCCGCGCGATGCCACGCTCGTGCCGCGCTTCGGCGGCACCGGCGTCGAGCGCGATCCGCAGGGGCCGCTCGGCAATACGCTCGCGATCCACGCGTACCTCGACACGGACCGCGACGGCGCTCGCACGCTGAAAGTGCACTGGGTCTACGGTGCACCGCAATTCGAGCGCGCGACGATCGACGCATTCGCCGAACGTTTCGCGGCGGCGCTGCGCGAGCTCGTCGACGCCTGCGCGTCGCGCGTCGCGCATCGCGGCGGTGGCGCGACGCCGGGCGATTTCCCGCTCGCGCAGGCCGCCGGGCTCACGCAGGCCGCGATCGAGCGCACACCGCTCGACTGGCGCACGATCGACGACGTCTATCCGTTGTCGCCGATGCAGCAGGGCATCCTGTTCCATGCGCTGTTCGCCCCCGGTCACGCCAGCTACGTGAACCAGCTCGTCGCGACTGCGACCGCACTTGACGCCGACCGGTTCGCGGCCGCGTTCGACGCGTCGATCGCGCGCCACGACATCCTGCGCACGAGCGTGATGCCGGACGAAGCCGCGCCGCTGCAGTGCGTGCATCGGCATGCGCGGATGCCGGTCGAGCAACTCGACTGGCGCACCCGCGGCGACACGTTCGACGCCGATTTCGACACCTGGCTCGCCGCCGATCGCGCACGCGGCTTCGACTGGCGCGAACCGCCGCTGATGCGGCTCACGCTGATCCGCGTGACTGACGACGCGTGGCGCGTCGTGTGGACGCGTCACCACGTGCTGCTCGACGGCTGGAGCACCGCGCGCCTGCTCGCCGACGTGCTGCGCGACTATCGCGACCCGGACGCCGTGTCGCCGTTCGCGAGCCGCCCGGCGCTGCGTTATCGCGACTTCATCGCGTGGCTCGGCACGCGCGACCGCGACGCCGACGAGCGCTTCTGGACCGAACGCCTCGCTCGACTCGACGCACCGACGCTGATCGCGGAACGCACGGCCGACCGCGCGGATGCCGACATGGTCACTTGGCGCGCGACGCTCGATGCCGACACGCTGACGCGTGTCGCTCAGACGGCGCGCGCACTGAAGCTGACGGTCAACACGCTGGTGCAGGGCGCGTGGGCGCTCGCGCTGCAGCGGATGACGCACCAGCCGGCCGTCGCGTTCGGCGCGACCGTCGCGGGCCGCCCCGATGCACTCGCGGACGTCGATTCGGTGCTCGGTCTCTTCATCAACACGCTGCCGGTGATCACGGCGCCCGCGCCGCAGCAACGCGCGGCCGACTGGCTGCAAACGCTGCAACGCGAGAACGCGGCCGCCGCCGAGCACGCGCACACGCCGCTCGCCGACATCCAGCGCTGGGCGCGCGGCGCGGGCGGCGCACTGTTCGACACGCTGGTCGTGTTCGAGAACTACCCGGTCGACGAGTCGGCGCGCGACGCCGATCCGCGCGCACTCGCTTTGAGCGACGTGCGCAGCATCGAAGCGACCGATTTCGCGCTGACGCTCGTGATCGAGAGCGGTGCCGAACTGACGATCGACTACGGCTACGACACCGCGCGCGTCGACGCGCGGCAGGTGGAGACCTGGCACCGCGTGTTCGCGTGCGCACTCGATGCACTGGCCCGCACGCCGGATGCGCGGCTCGGCACGCTGTCGATCGCCGACGAAGCCACCCGTGACGCACTGGCGCAGGCGCAAGCCACCGCCCAAGCATGGCCGGCTGCGCAGCAACAGCCGCTGCACCTGCAATTCGCCGAGGCGGCACGGGCGACGCCCGACGCGATCGCGCTCGAATACGCGGACGTTCACGGTGGCGTGCATCGCGCGACCTATCGCGAACTCGACGTCAGCACGTCACGCATCGCGGCCGCGCTGCGCCGGCGCGGCGTGCAGCCCGACACGCC
Organism: Burkholderia sp. AU27893; assembly: GCF_002223205.1. Classification (NCBI taxonomy): domain Bacteria; kingdom Pseudomonadati; phylum Pseudomonadota; class Betaproteobacteria; order Burkholderiales; family Burkholderiaceae; genus Burkholderia; species Burkholderia sp. AU27893. Next base: position 2,055,094 of record NZ_NKFD01000001.1, read on the forward strand.
GGTCGCGCTGTGCGTCGAGCGCTCGTTCGACATGGTGATGGCGCTGGTCGGCGTGCTGAAGGCCGGTGCGGCTTACCTGCCGATCGATCCCGACTATCCGGCCGAGCGCATCGCCTACATGCTGCGCGACGCGCGGCCGGCCGTCGCGATCACGCAGGCGCACCTGCGCGAGCAGGTCGAGGCCGCGCTCGGCGAGGGCGTCACGACGCAGCTGCTGACGGTAGCGGACCTGCTCGCCGACGAAGCCGAAAGCGGCGCTGCCGATGAGACGGCCACGATCGACGACGCCCAGCTCGCGTACCTGATCTACACGTCCGGTTCGACCGGCAAGCCGAAGGGCGCCGGCAACACGCACGGCGCGCTCGCGAACCGGATCGCATGGATGCAGCACGCGTACCGGCTCACGCGCGACGACGTCGTGCTGCACAAGACGCCGTTCGGCTTCGACGTGTCGGTGTGGGAATTCGTGTGGCCGCTGGCGATCGGCGCGAAGCTCGCGATCGCCGCGCCCGGCGACCATCGCGATCCGGCGCGCCTCGCGGCTGCGATCCACGCACACGGCGTGACGGTGCTGCACTTCGTGCCGTCGATGCTCGCCGCGTTCGCCGCGCATCTCGACGATTTCTCGGCCGCCGCGCAGTGCGACAGCGTGCGCCTGATCGTCGCGAGCGGCGAGGCGCTCGCGCCCGAACTCGTCGCGAAGATGGCGCGGCTGCTGCCGAACGCGACGCTCGTGAACCTGTACGGGCCGACCGAAGCGGCCATCGACGTGTCGCACTGGACCTGCGGCCCCGACGATGCGCATGCGGCCGCGGTGCCGATCGGCCATCCGATCGCGAACCTGCAACTGCACGTGCTCGACGCGGCATGGCAGCCGGTGCCGGCAGGCGCGACCGGCGAACTGTATCTCGCGGGTGCGGGGCTCGCGCGCGGCTATCTCGGCCGTCCGGCGCTGACCGCCGAGCGCTTCGTGCCCGATCCGTTCGTGCCGGGCGCGCGCATGTACCGCACGGGCGACCTCGCACGCCGGCGCGCCGACGGTGCGCTCGACTATCTCGGCCGTGTCGACACGCAGGTGAAGCTGCGCGGCCAGCGGATCGAGCCGGGCGAAATCGAGGCGCTGCTGCGCGCGGCGCCCGGCGTGAACGACGCGGTCGTGATCGTGCGCGACGAGCAGTTGATCGGCTATGTCGCACGCGGCGACGCGGGCCCGCTCGACCGGGCGGCGCTGCTCGACACGCTGCGCGTGCAGTTGCCGGCCTACATGGTGCCGTCGCAACTGATCGAACTCGACGCGTTGCCCGTGACGCCGAACGGCAAGTGCGACCGCCATGCGCTGCCCGCGCCGGTGCGCGAAGCGGCGGCCGACGTCGCGCTCGCGACCGACACCGAACGCGCGCTCGCCGCGATCTGGCAACGCGTGCTGCACGTGGACGCGATCGGCCGCGACGGCGATTTCTTCCTGCTCGGCGGCCATTCGCTGCTTGCGACGCAGGCTCACGCGCAGGCGAACCTGCACTGGGGGCTCGCGTTGCCGCTGCGCACGCTGTTCGACACACGCACGCTGGCGCGCTGCGCGGAAGCGATCGACGCAGCCTGCGCGGCCCGCGGCGCGACCGATGCGGCGAGCGCGATCGATGCGCTGCTCGGCGAACTGGAAACCCAATAAGGACGACGGATGACGAAGGTTCAACCCGACTGGCTCGCGCTCGCGACGCGTTTCGCGCAGTTGCCGGACGCGCAGCGCGCGGTCTTCATCGACAAGCTCGGCGCGGCCGGCAGCGACTTCCGCGTGCTGCCGATCCCGCCGCGCACGGCGCGCCACGACCGCGTGCCGGCGTCGTTCGCGCAGACGCGGCTGTGGCTGCATGCGCGGCTGATCGATGCGCCCGATGCGTATCACATCACCGAGCGCCTGGCGCTGACGGGCCCGCTCGACGCGCATGCGCTGCGTCTTGCGTGCGATGCGCTGATCGCGCGTCACGAGGCGCTGCGCACGACCTTCGACGAAGCGCAGGACGGCGTCGCGCAGACGATCCACGCACCGTTGCGCTGCCCATGGCGTGAAACCGATCTCGAAGCGCTGCCGGATACGCAGCGCACGGCGCGCGCGGAAGCCGTCGCGACGGCCGACGAAGCCGAGCCGTTCGATCTCGGCGCCGCGCCGCTGATACGCGCGCACCTGGTGCGCTTCGATGCGACGCATCACTGGCTCGCGCTGACCGTCCATCACATCGTGTCGGACGGCTGGTCGTCGGGCGTGATGCTCGAGGAGCTCGCGGCGTTCTATCGCGCGTATGCATCCGACCGGCCGGTGCCGCTCGCGCCGCTGCCGATCCAGTACGCCGACTACGCGCTGTGGCAGCGCCGCTGGCTCGACGCCGGCGAGCGCGACCGCCAGCTCGCGTTCTGGCGCGAACGGCTCGATCCGCAACGTGGCGTACTGACGCTGCCGGGCGCGACGGCACGACCCGCGCGCCGCAGTGCGCGCGGCGCCCGCCACGTGTTTGCGCTCGACGCGCGCGTCGGTGCGCAACTGCGCGCATTCGCGGCCGCCTCGGGCGCCACGCCGTTCGCGGTGCTGCTCGCCGCGCTCGATGTGCTGCTGGCGCGCGCGACCGGCGACGCGCGGATCTGCGTCGGCGTGCCGGCCGCGAACCGCGAGCGCGCGGAAGTCGCCGGCCTGATCGGCTTCTTCGTCAACACGCTGGCGATCGACGTCGACGTGCCCGCGCACGGCGATTTCTCGTCGCTGGTCGCACGCACGCAACGTGCGCTCGTCGACGCGCAGATGCACCAGGACGTGCCGTTCGAGCAGGTGGTCGATGCGCTTGGCGTGCCGCGCAGCGCGAGCCACCATCCGCTGTTCCAGGTGATGGCCGCGTACGGCGAGCGCCGCGCGCTGCCGGCGCTCGGCACGGCAGCGGCCGCGTTGCTGCCGTCGGGCACGCCATCCGCGAAATTCGACCTGACGCTGACGGTCGAAGCGACGCCGGACGGCACGTTCGATGCCGCCTTCATCTACGCGCTCGACCTGTTCGAAGCGGACGCGATCGCCCGGCTGGCCGCACGCTTCGTCACGCTGCTCGCCGATGCGCTCGCACGCCCCGACATGCCGATCGGCGATCTCGACTGGCTGCCCGCCGCTGAGCGCGCACAACTCTTCGCATGGAACGCACCGGCAGGCGCAACCGAATCCGAACCGTTCGTGCCCGTGCATGCCCGCATCGCCGCGCATGCTCAGGCGCAGCCCGACGCACGCGGCGTCGCCGATATCGATCGTGCGCTGACGCGCGGTGAAGTCGATGCGCGCGCGGCGCGGCTGGCGCGTCACCTGGTGGCGGCCGGCGTCCGCCCGGAAATGCGCGTCGGCGTCGCGCTGCAACGCTCGGTCGACCTGCTCGTCGCGCTGATCGCGGTGCTGAAGTCGGGCGCCGCGTTCGTGCCGCTCGATCCCGCGCATCCGCGCGAACGGCTCGCGCAGATCGTCGGCGACGCGAACATCACGCATGTGCTGACCGACCGCGCGAGCGCCGCGTCGCTGCCCGAGCTGCCGGAGCTGCGCGTGTGGCGTGCGGACGAAGTCGATGCCCTCGACGAAGCCGCGCACGTCGTGCTGCCGGACGTGCTGCCGGGCCACGCGGCCTATGCGATCTACACGTCGGGCTCGACCGGCAAGCCGAAGGGCGTGATCGTCGACCACGCGTCGTTCGCGCTGCATTGCGCGGCGATCGCCGAGCGCTACGGCGCGGGCGAGAACGACGTGTTCCTGCTGTTCCAGTCGGTCAACTTCGACGGCGCGCACGAAGGCTGGTTTTCGCAATACATGTCGGGCGCCGCCGTGTCGGTGACGGCCGACGTGCTGTGGCCGCCCGCGCAGACCTGCGCGATGATGGTCCGCGACGGCGTGACGATGACGTACGTGCCGCCCGGCTGCGCCGCGCAGCTCGCCGAATGGGCGCTCGCGCATGGCGCGCCGCCGACGCTGCGTTCGCTGACGGTCGGCGGCGAGGCGACGTCGCGCGAGGCGTTTGCGCTGCTGCGCCGCGCGCTGCCGAACGTGCGCGTGGTTAACGGCTACGGCCCGACCGAGACGGTCATCACGCCGACGCTGTGGATGTTCCGGCCCGGCGACGATCTCGCGAAACTCGGCGACGCCGCGTACCTGCCGATCGGCACGCTGGTCGGCGCGCGCACCGCGCACGTGCTCGACGAACGGCTGCATCCGCTGCCGGTCGGCGTGATCGGCGAACTGTACCTGGGCGGCGAGGGGATCGGCGTCGCGCGCGGTTATCTGGACCGCCCGGCGCTGACGGCCGAGCGCTTCGTGCCCGATCCGTACGGCGCGCCGGGCGCGCGGCTGTACCGCACCGGCGACCTCGTGCGGCGTCGCGCGGATGGCGTGTTCGACTTCATCGGCCGCGTCGACCACCAGGTGAAGCTGCGCGGGCTGCGCATCGAACTCGGCGAGATCGAGGCGCAGCTCGCCGCGCACGACGCGGTGCGCGAAGCCTGCGCGGTCGTGCACGGGCAGGGCGCACTGGCGCAGCTCGTCGCGTATGTCGAACTGACCGCCGACGCACAGGCGGCTGCGCAGCCGGTCGAAGCCGCGACGCTCGACGCGCACCTGCGCCGCACGCTGCCCGACTACATGGTGCCCGCGCAGCTGCTCGTGCTCGACGCGCTGCCGCGCAACGCCAACAGCAAGGTCGACCGCGCACGGCTGCCGGCGCCGGTACGCGTCGAACGCGTGTACGAAGCGCCGCACGACGGCGACGAAGCCGCGCTCGCGGCGATCTGGTGCGACGTGCTGAATCTCGAGCGCGTGGGCCGCGGCGATCACTTCTTCGATCTCGGCGGCCATTCGCTCGCGGCCGTGCGCGTCGCGACGCGCGTGGCCGAACGGCTCGGCCGCGACGTGCCGGTGCGCGCGCTGTTCGAGGCGCCGGTGCTCGCGCAGTATGCGTTGCAGGTGGCCGATGCACCGCGCGCCGCGCAGGCCGGTGCGGCGGCGCCGGGCGTGGCCGTCGCCAAACCCGACGCACACGGCGTGTGGCCGCTGTCGCCGGCGCAGGTCGGCCTGTGGTTCCTGTGGCGCGCGCAGCCGGACAGCGCCGCGTACAACATTCCGGTTGCACTGCGGGTGCGCGGCCCGCTCGACGTCGATGCGCTGCGTGCAGCGTTCTCGGATGTCACGGCCGTGCATCCGGCGCTGCGCGCGCGGCTCGTGGCGCGTGACGGCGCACTGCCGGGCCAGCGGATCGACGCCAATGCGTCTGTCGAACTGCCGGTGCTCGACCTGTCGGCGCAAGCCGATGTGCTCGCCCGCGCCGCAGCGCTGACCGACGAGGATGCGCTCGCACCGTTCGATCTGGCCGCTGATGCGCCGCTGTGGCGTGCGCGCGTGCTGCGTCTGGGCGCGGAAGATCACGTGTTGTCGGTGACGATTCATCACATCGTGTCGGATGGCGAATCGATCGAGCTGTGGCTCGATGCGGTTCGTGCGCGCTATGTTGCCCGCGTGCAGGGCGGCGCCAGCGCCGTGCCGGCCGATGAGGCCGACCAACTGTCCGCCCAGCCGCTCGTGCTGCCCGCTCCATGCCATCCGGCACGCATCGCCTACTGGCGTGACGCGCTGGCCGATCTGCCGACGCGCGTGCTGCCGCAGCGCGCGGACGCGCCGGCCGTGCCGCAATGGCGCGCGGCACGCATCGCGTTCGAATTCGACGGCGCACTGATCCGCGCCGCACGCGACACGGCATCGGCCGCGCACGCGACGCTGCCGATGTTGCTGCACGCGGCGCTCAACACCGCGCTGTTCCGCGCGACGGGCGCGGTCGACCAGCCGGTCGGCGTGCTCGCGTCGACGCGCGAGCTGACGGGCGATGCGGCCCGCGATACGCTCGGCCTCTTCATCAATTCGGTCGTCGTGCGTACGCGGCTCGACCCGGCCGCGCGTCGCGCGGACGTACTTGCGCAGGTGCGCGACACGGCGCTCGCCGCCTATGCGCACGCCGACGTGCCGTTCGCGGACGTCGTCGCGGCGCTGCGCGCGCCGCGTGCCGCGCAGGCCAATCCGCTGTTCCAGGTGATGTTCAACTACCTGCGCCCGACCGGTGCCGCGGCGCGCGACTGGGCCGGCCTGGCGCTGGCCGGATTCGACGATGTGCGCCATCGCGTCGTATTTACGCTGGAGCTGGACGTCGTCGAGCATCCGGACGGCCGCGTGAGCGCCGCGTTCTCGTATGCGGACGAACTGCTCGATCGCGGCTTCGTCGATGCGCTCGTCGATCTCTATCACGACGAAGTCGCGCGCTTCGCCGGCGCGTCGGAAGCGGTGCTCGGTGCGCCCGACAAGCGCGTTGTTGCGCAGGCGTCGCATCGCGCGCGGACCGACAACAACGCACGCGCCGCAACGCCATCCCGCGCACCGCACGCGGCGGCCGTGCTCGCGGCGCTGTGGTCCGACACGTTCGCGACGGCCGCGCCCGAGCCTGACGCCGACCTGTTCGAAGCCGGCGCGACGTCGTTCGACGTCGTGCGCTTCGTCGACGCGGCCGGCCGGGCCGGCCACGCGCTGACGGTCGCCGACGTGTTCGCGTCGCCGACGCTCGCGGCACTCGGCGCGCGGCTCGATGCGCACACGGAAACGGGACAGGAGGCGCGCCATGCTGGCTGAAGTGCGTCCGGACGGATTCACGATGCTCGATACCTACCGCCTCGCGTTCGCCGACGGCCTGTTCGCCGTGCGCGACGGCACGGAGATCCGCGTCGCGCAGGGCGACGGCATCGGCGCACAGTTGCTGCGCGCCCAACTCGGCGACGACGGCGCGCTGCGCCTCGTCGCCTACAACCATCGCGCGGCGCCGGCCGACCAGCGGCGTGCGCTGCTGGCCGCACTGGCCGCGGCGTTTTCGGACAGCGCGCGCCACGCGGCGATCCGGCTCGACCCGGCCGCGTGGCCCGCAGTCGCGCTCGATGCGCTGCGCGCGAGCGGCGTGCTCGCCGACGGCGGCCGCTGCATGCGTGAAGGCTGGGCGCAGCAGGCCGATCTGTGGCGCGTCGGCACGCATCTGCCGTGCGCGACGTTGCCGATGTTCACCGACGGCCGCCGTCATCCGCGCCGGCCGCCCGCGCCGCGCGGCGAGGTCTACGCGCGCGACCTGCCGGCGCTCGGCGTGCGCTTCACGCTGCGCGGCTGGCAGCCGGTCGAGGATGCCGAACGCCTCGCGCGCTGGTTCGACCAACCGCGCGTACGCGACGGCTGGCCGGGCACGCAGCCCGGCGCGGACGGCCCGCAAGGCGCCGCGCCCGACACCGATCCGCACGTGATTCCGCTCGTCGGCTGCTTCGACGGCGAACCGTTCGCGTATGTCGAGGCGTACTGGCTGAAGGAAGACGCACTCGCGCCGCACGTCGCGGCGCGCGACTACGACCGCGGGCTGCGGATGCTGGTCGGCGAGTCGCGCTGGCGCGGCCCGCATTGCGTGGCGGGCTGGCTGCCGTCCGTCGTGCATTACCTGTTTCTCGACGACCCGCGTACCGAAGCGGTCGGCTGTGCCGTTCCGGCCGGCCACGCGCGGGTTGCCGACCATCTCGCGCGGCATGGCTTCGCGCGGCAGCGCCGTCTCGCGCTGGCCGACGCGCAGCCGCTGTGGATGCGCACGCTGCGCGAGACGTTCTTCTCCGGCCGTCACGTCTGACGCGCCGGATTCACCGACAAGGGAGCTGAGACATGCAGAGAGAAACCGTATTCGACCTGATCGGCGTCGGCTTCGGGCCGTCGAATCTGGCGCTGGCCATCCGCCTCGAGGAACGGCGCGCGGCGCGCCCGCTCGCCCATTGCTTCATCGAGCGCCAGCCGGAATTCGGCTGGCATCGCGGCATGCTGCTCGACGACTGCCGGATGCAGATCTCGTTTCTGAAGGATCTCGTCACGATGCGCGACCCGACCAGCCGCTACACGTTCATCAACTACCTGTTCGAACGCGGCCGGCTGAACGAATTCGTCAACCTGAAGAACTTCTATCCGACCCGCGTCGAATTCCACGACTACCTGAGCTGGGTGGCCCAGGCGTTCGACGATAGCGTCCATTACAGCGAGACCGTCCTCGCGATCGAGCCCGTGCACGGCGACGGCGCGAAGATCGACGCGCTGCGCGTGCTGTCGCGCGACGCCGCCGGCCACGAGCGCCAGCGCGTCACGCGCGCGCTGTCGGTCGGCGTGGGCGGCACGCCGGCGGTGCCGGACGCGTTCGCCGCGCTCGGCCGCGACCGCGTGATCCACTCGTCGTCGTACCTGACCGACATCGACCGGCTCGTCGCGTCGCCGGACGGCGAGCGCCGCCGCGTCGCGGTGATCGGCGCGGGGCAGAGCGCGGCCGAGGTGTTCATCGATCTCGCGCGCCGCTTCCCGCACGTCGACGCGAGCCTCGTGATGCGTGCAGGCGCCTTGAAGCCGGCCGACGACAGCCCGTTCGTCAACGAGATCTTCAGCCCCGAGTTCACCGATGTCGTCTATGCGCAGCCGCACGACGCGCGCCGCGCGCTGCTCGAGCGCTATCGCGACACGAACTACGCGGTGGTCGACCGGCCGCTGATCGAACAGATCTACGAAATGCTGTACCTGCAGCGCATCGACGGTACGCCGCGCCATGCGCTGCTCGCGAACAGCGCGATCGAGGCCGCGGTGCGCACCGCCGACGGCCGCATCGAGCTGACGCTGCGCGACCGGATGAGCGGCGACACGCGCGTCGAGCGCTTCGACGCGCTCGTGCTGGCCACCGGCTACCGCCGCGACACGCATTCGGCGCTGCTCGACGGGCTCGCGCCGCACCTGGGCGACGCGCTCGCACGCGGCGACGTCACGCGCGACTACCTGCTCGCGACGCCCGCGCACTTCGCGCCGCGCATCTACCTGCAAGGCTGCTGCGAAGACAGCCACGGCCTGTCCGACACGCTGCTGTCGGTACTGGCGCGCCGCGCGGACGAAATCTGCGCGTCGCTGGAAGACGGGATCGCACCCGCCCATGAAGAAGGCGCGGCCCGGGCAACACAGGAAAAACGACAGGAAAACGGGGTGAGCGCGAGCCGGATGGCTTTCGCTCTTTGACAAAGGCGCGGTCGGAGACCGCATGAAAAAAGTGGAGCAGAGAAAGATGGAGTGGGCAACAGGCACGCGTTTGCGTGCGATCGCAGCCGCGGCGAGCGTGGCGTTCGGTGTGGCGGCAGGGCACGCACAGGCCCAGACGGCGCCGGCCGTGAACGCAGGCGCAGCGGCGTCGGCCAGCAGTGCGCAGAACGGTGCGGCCGCGAATGCGTCGGCCAGTGCATCGACCGGCACGCTGCCGACGATCAACGTCAACGCGGCCTCGGAAGGAGACGGCACGGTCGGGCTCGTCGCGAAGCGCAGCCGCACCGGCACGAAGACCAGCACGTCGATCAACGAGATCCCGCAGACGATCAACGTCGTCACCGCGCAGCAGATCGAGATGACCGGCGCGACCGACGTGAACGCGGCGCTGCGCTACGTGCCGGGCTTCTCGTCGTACGGCTCGGACAACCGTTCCGACTGGTACGCCGCGCTGCGCGGCTTCACGCCGACCGCGTACGTGAACGGGCTGCAGGTGCCGAACACGATCAACCTCGCGAGCTGGCGCGTCGACCCGTACATGATCGACAGCATCAGCGTGCTGCGCGGGCCGACCTCGGTGCTGTACGGCGCGGGCGACCCGGGCGCGATCGTCGACGTGCAGACCAAGCTCGCCGACGGCGAGCGCGTGCGCGAGGCCGGCGTGCAGATCGGCAACTACGCGCGCAAGCAGTTCATGATCGACGTCGGCGACAAGCTCGACCCGGACGGCAAGTACGCGTACCGCTTCGTCGGCGTCGCGCGCGACGGCAACGCGCTGACCGGCCCGAACAACGACCAGCGCGTTTCGCTCGCGCCGTCGTTCCGCTGGCGTCCGAACGCGGATACGTCGCTGACGCTGTCGGCCACCTATCTGCAGGACTGGGGCGATATCTCGTCGAACTTCCTGCCCGCGCAGGGTACGGTGCTGCCGAACCCGAACGGCCAGATCAACAAGGACGTGTACGAAGGCGATCCGAACTTCAACTACTACCGCAAGAAGCAGTGGTCGGTCGGCTATCAGTTCGAGCGGAACCTGACGCCGGCGTGGACGTTCCGCCAGAACACGCGCCTGATGCACCTGTCGCTCGACAACGGTTCGGTATTCGGCAATGGCTTCGTCGACGGCAGCACGACCGACGTGTCGCGCTGGGCCGGTGTGTTCCAGATGAACTACAGCCGCTTCGACATCGACAACAACCTCGAAGGCCGCTTCGCGACGGGCCCGCTCCAGCACACGCTGCTGCTCGGCTTCCAGTACAACCGCCAGACCGCGACCGACAGCGAATGGCTCGCCGCCGCGCCGCCGCTGAACATCTACAACCCGGTCTACCTGCCTGTCACGAAGGCGGTGTTCACGCCGGACTCGACGTTCCGCACCAACACGTACACGACGATGAACACGTTCGGCCTGTACGCGCAGGACCAGATCAAGTGGAACCGCTGGACGCTGACGCTCGGCGGCCGCGAAGACTGGGTCAACATGCGGATGGACGACCGTGCGGCCGGCACGTCGACGAAGGCGGACGTCACGGCGTTCACCGGCCGCGTCGGCCTCACGTACCAGGGCGATTACGGGCTGTCGCCGTACGTCAGCTACGCGACGTCGTTCAACCCGCTGATCGGCGTGAACCTGGTCGGCGGCGGGCTGCCGCAGCCGACCCGCGGCAAGCAGATCGAAGCCGGCCTGCGCTGGCAGCCGCCCGGCAAGAACCTGATGCTGAACGCGGCGATCTACCAGATCAACCAGACCAACGTGCTCACGCCGGCGCTGCCGAGCCAGGACAATACCGGCACGAAGTCGGTGCAGACCGGCGAAGTGCGTTCGCGCGGGATCGAGCTGAGCGCGACCGGCAAGGTCACGCGCAACCTGTCGGTGATTGCGTCGTACGTGTATCAGGACGTAAAGAACGTGAAGGCCAACGACGTGTCGCTGAACAACTGGCCGGTCGACATTCCGCGCCCGCGCCAGATGGCGTCGCTGTGGACCGACTGGACGTGGCACACGGGGCCGCTCGCGGGCTTCGGCCTGGGCGGCGGCGTTCGTTACCAGAGCGCATCGGCCGGTGGGGCCGACAATTCGCTGACGGTATCGAGCGTCACGCTGTTCGACGCGGGCGTGCACTACGACACGCGTAACTGGCGCTTCGCCGTGAACGGAACGAACCTGGCCAACCGCCACTACATCAGCGGCTGCCAGTCGATGAACGTCTGTGTGTTCGGCACCGACCGTACCGTGATCGCGACCGCGAAATACAACTGGTGACGATGTGCGCCGTGTCCCGCCGGCCGGCCTTCGTGGCCGGCGCGGGCGGGCCGCGGCGCCTTCGTCCGCTTTTCCACGACGTATCCATGCCGAAGAAAAATCTCGTCTACATCCAGTCGCTGCGCAACGGCGCGGCCGATCGCGCCGGGCAGCCGGTCGCTTATCGGGGCGGCACGCGCTACATGAAGGCGCCGCTCGAATATCTCGTCGAACGCCTGAACGATTCGCCGCTCGGCGAGCGTTACACGCTCAAGGGCGTGATCGTCGACGACGACGACGGTTCGCCGGCCGACCGCGCGAAAGTCGCCGACTACGGCTTCGCCCGCACGCCGGGCCGCCCGTGGATCCTGCCGGAAGGGTTGACGGTGCAGGGCCGGCCGGTCGACGAACTGTTCTGCACGATTGCGTCGACGTACCGGCGGCTGCCGCGCGACGCGCGCGACCGCGCTGCGGCCAAACAGGCGTTCGAGCGCCGCCTGCTCGAGCGCCTGCTCGAACTCGACGCCGACATCGTCGTGCTCGACGGGCTGCTCGTGATCCTCGACGAGCTCGTGCGGCCCGGCGCGCGCTTTCACCGGCGCATCGCCAACATCCACCCGGGCATCACCGCCGACGGTTCGCCGTACCAGCGGCGCGGCGCGTGGGCGACGCTCGACGCGCTGCACGGCGCGCGCGGCGAACGGGTCGACTGGTCGAACGGCACGACCTCGCCCGTCGAGCCCGTGACGATGACCGGCGCGTCGTTTCACTATGTCGACAACGGCATCGATTCCGGCGAGGTGATCTGCGACGTGCTCGACACGCCGATCTCACCGGACGACACGATTCTCGAACTGCGCTGGAACAACTTCCAGCGTAGCCTGTTTCCGGCACTCGAGCGGGGGCTGCACGTCCTCGCCGACCGCCACGACGCGGGAGCACTGTGATGGAAGACACGTTGACGAAACCGGCCGGCACGGCGGATGCCGTCGAAGGTGAAGTGGCCGCCGCGCCCGACGGCGCCGCACCCGGGCAGGCGATGGCCGTCGCCGAGCACACGCTCGACGCGTGGCGGCCCGATGACTCGCCGGACGTATTGCTCGCGGCGTTTGTCGCGCTGTTCAACACCGACACGCGCTACGACGCGGCGACGATCACGGCGCCGCGCGGCGGCGCCGACGCGGCAGCCGTGGCGGCGTACGTCGCGCGCGCGGTGCGCGAGGGCGTGATCGACGGCGCGCAGGTTGCCGGCGACGCGCTGCGCTTCACCGTGTCGCGCGCGACGTTCTGGCAGAACCCGCGGCCGTGGCTGAAGGCGCCTGCGTCGGGTGGCATGCCGCTGCGCCATGTGATCACGAACGGCCACCGGCACCCGGTGCGGCCGCCGTCGCCGGCCGGCGAGATCTATGCACGCGCCATGCCGCAGGTCGGGATGACGTTCAGCCTGCGCACCGTCGATGTCGACGCGCACGCGGACCTGTTCAGCGGCTGGATGAACCTCGATCGCGTCGCGCATTTCTGGGACCAGCGCGGCACGCGCGACGAACACGCGGCGTATCTCGCCGAGCGGCTCGCGGATCCGCACATGCACCCGATGATCGGCTATTTCGACGACACGCCGTTCGGCTATTTCGAGTTCTACTGGGCAAAGGAGGACCGTCTCGCGCCGTTCTACGACGCGCACGACTATGACCGCGGGCTGCACCTGCTGATCGGCGATTCGCGCTTCCAGAGCGCCGGCAAGCTGCATGCGTGGTGGAGCGGGGTGCTGCACTACATGTTCGTCGACGAACCGCGCACGCAACGGCTCGTGGGCGAGCCGCGCGTCGACCACGTGCGGCACATCGCGTACATGCACCGGCTCGGGTTCTACACGCTGAAGGAGTTCGACTTCCCGCACAAGCGCGCGGCGCTCACCGTGATCGAGCGCGATACATTCTTCGACACTTTCAAATTGCCGTGACGGCGCGGGTGCGCGGTGCGGTGCGAGGGTGCGCGCGGCACCGTGGCTCGCGGGCATCGGCCGTCCGGCATATGGACCGCGCGGCCTGCGTCGTGAAGAATGGATCGCTCTCCTCATCGACGACAGGCCCGCGACATTGCAAAAACATCCGCGACAGCATGGGGCGCGACATCCCGTTTGCGCGCGCCAGCATTGACATATGCCAGCATATGTCTAGAATGGACGCATCGTACTCCCATGGAGTGGCTCATGCGCACCGTTTCCATTTTCAAGAACGCCCGTAACCAGGCAATCCGCATCCCGAAGGACATGGAGTTCGAGGGGGTGACGGAACTCGAGATCCGCCGCGAGGGCGACACGCTGCTGCTGCGGCCGGTGCGGCCCACGTGGCTCTCGTTCGCGAGCGAACCGCCGGCCGACGCCGACTTCCTCGCCGAACGCCCGGCCGTCATCGAGTCCAGCCGCTTCGACCTGGCCGATGGTGGCGCCGCCCCGACGGAGTCCGGCCAGTGACCACGCTCTACATGCTCGATACGAATATCTGTTCGTTCATCATGCGTGAGCGGCCGCCCGTGGTGCTGTCGCGATTGCAATCGTGCGTCAATGCGCAGCACCGGATCGTCGTCTCGGCGATTACCTATGCCGAAATGCGGTTCGGCGCGGTCGGCAGGAAGGCGTCGCCGAAGCATGCGGAACTCGTGACGGCCTTTGTTTCGCGGCTGGACGGCGTGCTGTCGTGGGACACGGCGGCCGTCGATGCAACGGCCGCGATTCGTGCCGATCTCGCCGCGCGCGGCACGCCGATCGGCGCGAACGACGCATCGATCGCCGGCCATGCGATCGCGGCCGGTGCGGTGCTCGTCACGCACAACAGCCGCGAGTTCGGTCGTGTGGCCGGGTTGTCGCTCGAAGACTGGGCGGCTTGAGCGCCGTTCGGGATCTGCTCGGTCGCTCGGCGGTTGCGCATCGGCGCGTCAAGCGCGCGACGCGGGTTCGTCTGCGAGAAAGGCGTTGCGGAATGCGTCGAGATACCGGTCGGCGTCATCGCTGAATTCACCGGGCAACAGCGCAAATGCACGTGCCAGCAGATCCTGGCCGAGCACGGCATAAGTTGCTTCGTCCGACAACAGCGCACGGATCGCGTCACGCGTTTGTGGCGAAGCGATGCGTTTCGCCTCTCGCGCGAGCAGCGCGGCAGCGGCGAGTCCCGGCTGGAATGCGTGGATTTCGAGCAGGTCCGGCGCGGCATCCCAGATACGTTCGCGATTGCCGGCGTCGTGAAAATTCCGCAGCAGGAACAGCAGGTCGTACGCATCGCTGTTCTGGCGTGCACGCCGGTCCTTCCAGGCGAGCAGCTTCAGCAGCGCCAGTGCCGGCAGGCTGGCCACCGGTACCACGGTGCGCGCATCGATCGACACAGGCTGTGCGGTATCCACCGCTTCCTGAAACCCGAGCACGTTCAGCACGAATTCACCGCCGGGCGGCCATGCGATTTCGCCCGGAGGCGTTTCGAGCGGCCCGAACGGCACGAGATCCAGCTCCGTGCGAAAACCGTCCGCGCCGCTTTCGAACAGCAGTTTCTGCTGCTGTTTCGGTGCGCGCGTGAACTGCCCGGTCGCGACGAGTGCCTCGACGAGCTGCGCGTGAAACGGCCAGCTCACCGCGCACACCGCGACGTCGACATCTCTCGTCGCGCGCACCGGCCGGATGCCGTGCACGTGCCACATCAGGATGTCGCGCGCGGTTGCACCGGCGACCACGAATGCCGTGTCGAGACGCGCGCCGGCAGAGCCGACGGCCTGCAGCAACGCGACCGCCGCAGGCTCCAGCGGCCGGCGTGCGTCGACCTCAAGCGGGCGGTTGGGCGAGGCATCGGTCATGGATGCGATCGGCGATGGAAAGATTGCGGCTGTCGCCGGACGCGACGAGATCCGCGTAGATCAGCAGCGGCGGTACGACCGGTACTTCCTGCTCGCGCCAGGCAAGCTCCGCAGACCGCGGCCAGAACGCTTCGACGATCTCGACATCGCCGCGCTCGTCCGGACGCAGGCGGCCCTGAAGCAGCAGCCGGTTCGACGCGGTGCCGTGCGTATAGACGGTGATCGCGGCGGGTTTCAGGTCGCGCGTCAGCAGGTCGGCTGCCGGCTCGCCGCCGAGTCGCGCATCGAATGCCGCGAAATCGAAGCCGCGCCACCAGTCGGGCGCGAGGCTCGCAAACCGGCGGCTCGGCAGTTTCGCGCGCAAGCGGCTCGGATAGAGCGCGACCCATTCCTGTACGAAGCGCGGCCAGTCGGGCATCAGGCGCTCGCCGTTGCGGCGTTGCCCGACGAGGCCACGCGCGATCAGGTCGTCCATCGCGAGATTGACCGTGCCGAGTGCGACGTCCGATGCAGCGGCGATCGCCCGATACGGTTGCGCGACCAGGCCCGGCTGTGTCGCGAGGGCGAACATCACGGCCAGCCCCTTCGGCGTCGTCGCGCGCGACGCCTGTCGGCGTGGCGTGCGTGCGGGCTTCGGCCGGCCCGCGATCATCACGGTCGCCTCCGGTTCGGTCAGGCATGCGTTGCCGGCGGTATCGAGAAACGGGATGCCCTGGTCGGTCAGGCCGGCGGCCAGTTCCGCCGAAAGATACGGTGCGACCAGCATCAACGACCGTTCGCCGGGCGCTGCGGGTTCGCCGCGGCGGCGCAATTCCGCGAGCGCGCCCGACAGCGATTCGACGCGCAGGCTCACGGCGACCGGCATCTCGAATGCCTGCCCGGCAACGTCGAAGCGGATCATGGCGTCGGCGCGCGCCTTCCAGGCGGCCGACACACGCACGGGTCGGGCACGAAAGCGCCGGGTCGCGCTTTCGAACGCGGCGCACGCTTCGTCGAGCACGCGCTGTTCCGACACGGAGAGGGAGATGTTCACGGGCATCAAAGAGAATCGCTTGTTCACTTTTTTGTCAGCGTACACAAAAAATGTACAAGCGTCAAAAAGTGAACAAGCATTCGCAAGATATTGATGTGTAGGAACTATTTGATGATTCTGAACGATAGTCACCGCGCCCTCACACGCAAGAAATCGATGGGTGACCCACAGTGTTGCGCGTTCGGCTCCTGGGCGGCAGTCGGCCGGATGGCCAGCTTGCGCGCCTCGCGCATCGTTCCCAATATGGCAACTGCCGGTTGCTACCACGACGACTTTCCGTCTGCCCGGTTGCTGCCGAACCCACTATCCTTGCCTGCACATTCCCCACAGGACAGGAGACGACACCGTGACGCACAGCGTGATTCCCGCCAGCCTCGCCGACGAAATGATCGAGATCCGACACCGCATCCACGCCCACCCCGAGCTCGGCTTCGAAGAGTTCGCGACGAGCGACCTCGTCGCGGAGCAACTGCAGTCGTGGGGCTACACGGTGCACCGCGGGCTGGGCGGCACGGGCGTCGTCGCGCAGTTGAAGGTCGGCAGCGGCGCACAGCGGCTCGGCCTGCGCGCCGACATGGACGCACTGCCGATCCACGAGGCCACGGGCCTGCCGTACGAGAGCAGGATCGCCGGCAAGATGCATGCGTGCGGCCACGACGGCCACACGGCGATGCTGCTCGCGGCCGCGAAGCACCTGGCGCGCGAGCGCCGCTTCTCGGGCACGCTGAACCTGATTTTCCAGCCGGCCGAGGAGGGGCTCGGCGGCGCGAAGAAGATGCTCGACGAAGGGCTGTTCGAGCTGTTCCCGTGCGACGCGATCTTCGCGATGCACAACATGCCCGGTTTCCCGACGGGGAAGTTCGGCTTCCTGCCGGGGTCGTTCATGGCGTCGTCGGATACGGTGATCGTCGACGTGCAGGGCCGGGGCGGCCACGGCGCGGTGCCGCACAAGGCGGTCGATTCGGTGGTCGTCTGCGCGCAGATCGTCATCGCGCTGCAGACGATCGTGTCGCGCAACGTGTCGCCGCTCGACATGGCGATCGTCACGGTCGGCGCGATCCACGCGGGCGAGGCGCCGAACGTGATTCCCGATCGCGCGCAAATGCGCCTGTCGGTGCGCGCGCTGAAGCCGGAGGTGCGCGACCTGCTCGAGACGCGCATCAAGGAAGTCGTGCATGCGCAGGCGGCCGTGTTCGGCGCGACCGCGACGATCGACTACCAGCGCCGCTACCCGGTGCTCGTCAACGATGCGGAAATGACCGCGTTCGCGCGCAACGTCGCCCGCGAATGGGTGGGCGACGCGAACCTGATCGACGGGATGGTGCCGCTCACCGGCAGCGAGGATTTCGCGTTCCTGCTCGAGAAGCGGCCGGGCTGCTACCTGATCATCGGTAACGGCGACGGGGAGGGCGGCTGCATGGTGCACAACCCCGGCTACGACTTCAACGATGCGGCGCTGCCGACCGGCGCGTCGTACTGGGTGAAGCTGGCGGAGGCGTTCCTGGTTTGACAGCGAAAACGACGCATACGGCGCGAGGCGCGGCATCGACAAGGTCGCCGCAACGGCGGAGCGCCGGAAGTCCCAGACTCGGGAAAACGATGGCCGCATTGAAAGAGAAATGACTCATGTCGCAAAACACATCCGTTTCCCGGCGCGACCACTTTGCCGAACTCGTCGATACCCAAGTGCAATCGGAACAATACGGTTCCGCAAGCGACGTCGAACGAACCGGTTTGCGGCTTCTCGAATCACGCGACATGCAGGTGCGCGCGTTGCAGGAAGCGTTGAAGGCCGGGGAGGTATCGGGAGCACCCAGGCCATTCGACCGCGAGGCCTTCCTGGCCCGCATGCGGGCCGCGCATGACGGCTAAAGGCAGCGTCGGCTCGCCCCGCTGGCCGAACTCGATCTCGAAGACATTTG
The DNA here is from genome assembly GCF_002223205.1 of Burkholderia sp. AU27893. Lineage (NCBI taxonomy): Bacteria > Pseudomonadati > Pseudomonadota > Betaproteobacteria > Burkholderiales > Burkholderiaceae > Burkholderia > Burkholderia sp. AU27893. The sequence continues at coordinate 2,073,267 of NZ_NKFD01000001.1, forward strand.
GCGCGATACCGTCGGGCGTGGGTCGCTCAAGCAAGCCGACCTTTACCACCGCGATCTGATCGGAACCATGGAAGCGCTGGCGCGCGGTGAAAAGGTCGGCCGGACTTGCATTGTTCGCGATGGATATTTCCGGTACGCCGTGGGCTCCCACGTCGTGTTCTATCGTGAAACGGAATACACGATCGATTTGATTCGGGTCCTGCATCAACGCATGGACATCGAACAACATCTGTAGTCGCACAAAGCAGGCACGTGATCGTTGCGACGGGGCATGCAATCCCGGTATGACTCGTGCGATCCCGAATCTAGAACGCTTCCCCGCTGAACAACGCCACGACCGCTTCCGGATTCGACGGCCAGTACATGTGCATGTAGGTCGCGACGATCGCATCGCGACAATAGACGGCCTCGCCGTAGCCCGCCGCGCCATCGGGACGCGCGGCATGCGCGACCGCCTCCAGCGGCGTCGCGAGCCGCGAGTAGTGGAACGTATGCCCCCGCATCGTCCCGCTGCGCGTGTCGAGCTGCTGCATGCCGAGTGCGGCGAACCGGCGCTGCATCGTCGCGTGACCCGGCAACAGCCCCAGCATCGGCGTCGTCACACCGTCGACATCGGTCAGCGACTCACACAGATACACCATCCCCCCGCATTCCGCGACGATCGGCCGGCCGGCCGCTGCGTGCGCGCGAATCGAACGCGCGGTCGAGGCATTCGCCGCGAGTGTCGCCGCATGCAATTCCGGGTAGCCGCCCGGCAGGAACAGTGCGTCGCAATCGTCCGGCAAGGGTTCGTCGGCGAGCGGCGAAAAGAATCGCACCTGCGCACCGAGCGCGTCGAGCAACGCGAGATTCGCCGGATAGATGAACGAAAAAGCCGCATCGCGCGCCACCGCGATCCGCTTGCCGGCGAGCGCACGCGGCAGCGGCGCCGCTGCATCCGGTTCCGCGAACGCAACGGCCGGCGGCAACTCGGCCAGCGCCGTTTGCGCGAGCACGTCGGCCGCGCGATCGAGCCGCGCGTCGAGATCGTCGATGTCGTTCGGCTGGTGCAGGCCGAGATGCCGCTCCGGCAGCGCGATGCCCGCATCGGCCGGCACGTGCCCGAGCCAGCGCAGGTCGTCGGGCAGCGCCTGTTGCAGCAGTTCCGCATGCCGGGCCGACCCGACGCGATTCGCCAGCACGCCGTGAAACGGCAGCCCCGGCCGGAACCGCGCGAGCCCGAACGCGATCGCCGCGAAGGTCTGCGCCATCGACTTCGCCGAAATCACCGCGACGACCGGCACGCCGAACGCGGCCGCGAGGTCGGCGCTGCTCGGCGTGCCGTCGAACAGCCCCATCACGCCTTCGATCAGGATCAGGTCGGCCTCGCGCGCCGCGTCGGCCAGCAGTGCACGGCAGCCGGCCTCGCCGACCATCCCGAGGTCGAGCGCATGCACCGGCGCGCCGCTCGCGCGTTCGAGCAGCATCGGATCGAGAAAATCGGGCCCGGTCTTGAACACGCGCACGCGCCGGCCGAGCCGGCGGTGCAGCCGCGCCAGGCCCGCCGTCACCGACGTCTTGCCCTGGCCCGACGCGGGCGCACTGACGAACAGCGCGGGACAGGCGGGCATGCTCAGAACTCCACGCCGCGCTGCGCCTTCACGCCTTGCTCCTTGTACGGATGCTTGACGAGCCGCATTTCGGTGACGAGGTCGGCCGCGTCGATCAGCGCATCGGGCGCATGCCGCCCGGTCACGACGACGTGCACCGCCTCGGGACGTGCGGCGAGTGTCGCGAGCACTTCGTCGAGCGGCAGGTATTCGTACTTCAGCACCGTGTTCAGTTCGTCGAGGATCACCATCCGGTAGTCACCGCTCTCGATCATCCGGCGCGCCTCGTCCCAGCCCTTGCGCGCGGTCGCGATGTCGGCGTCGCGGTTCTGCGTGTTCCACGTATAGCCGTCGCCCATCGTCACGAAATCGCATTCGGCCACCGCGCCGAGGAAGTCGCGCTCGGACGTGTGCAGCGCACCCTTGATGAACTGCACGACACCGAGCCGCATGCCGTGGCCGAGCACGCGCACGGCCATGCCGAACGCGGCCGTGCTCTTGCCCTTGCCGTTGCCGGTGTTGACGATCAGCAGGCCCTTTTCGTTGACGGCGGCGGCCTGCTTCTTCTCGTGGCCGGCACGGCGGCGTTCGGTCATCCGTTGATGGGATTCGGCGTCGGTTTTCATCGGATTCGTCCTGTCGAAAAAAAAGCGAAACAAAGGGTTCAGAGCGGGCCGGCGAGTGCGACCGTCACGCCGTCCCGGATGGATTTGGGGCCCAACAGCCGGCCATGCGGCGCCGCGAGCTGCGCGCACGGCTCGGCCACGCCCGCGACGCCGAAGCGGGCGAGCGCGGCGGCCGACGGGCCGCTCGCGGCCAGTTCCGGGCGGCTCGCGAGTTGCGCCGCGTCGAACGCGACGAGCGGCCAGCCGCGTCGCGCGCAGAGCGTGCGCAGTGCGCGGGCACGCGCCTTGTCGGCGAGCGTGGCCACGAGCGCGGGTTCGGCGGCGGGGTAACGCATCAGCGCCGCGCGGATCGCGGCATCGAGTTGCGCGGCCGTCACGCCTGCACGGAAACCGATGCCGAGCGCGACACGCATCATGCGCCGCCGCCGAGCGCGGCCCGTACCGCGGGATCGTCGGCGAACGCCGCGACGCGCCCGATCACGACGATCGCCGGCGAACCGATGCCGGTCGTACCGACGCGTTCGACGAGCGTATCGAGCGTCGCGAGCACGTGGCGTTGCTCAGGGCGCGTCGCATGCTCGATCGCCGCGCACGGCGTCGCGCCGGGCAGCCCGCCATCGCGCAGCGCGGTGGCAATCGCGTCGAGCCGGCGGATGCCCATGTAGATGACGATCGTCATGCGCGTGGCCGCGAGCGCGCGCCAGTCGGGTTCGTCGGCGCCCGCGCCGTGGCCCGTGACGAAGATCACGCCCTGCGCGTCGCCGCGCTGCGTGACCGGGATGCCGATCGCGGCCGGCGCGGCGATGCCCGCGGTGACGCCGTTCACGACTTCGACCGGGAATCCCGCCGCGCCGAGCGCGGCCAGCTCCTCGCCGCCGCGGCCGAACACGAACGGATCGCCGCCCTTGAGCCGCGCGACGCTGCGCCCCGCGCGCAGATGCGCGAGCATCGCGGCGACGATCGTCTCCTGCGGCGTCGACGCATGACCGCCGCGCTTGCCGACGTGCTCGATGTGCGCATCGGCGCGCGCATGGCGCAGCACGTCGGGATTCACGAGATCGTCGACGAGCAGCACGTCCGCCGTGCCGATCGCGTGGACGGCCTTGAGCGTCAGCAGGTCGGCGTCGCCCGGGCCGGCGCCGATGAGCCAGGCGCGGCTCATCGGGCGCGGCACGGCGCGCACCGTGTCGTAACGGGGAAAAGGGGCAGGCGGGCGGCACGGCGGCGGCCAGCGAACAGGTGATGCATGACGGATCGAACGAAGCCCGCGCGGACGCGGGCGAAATGCGCACCTCATCCGTCCCCCGCGGATCGGGCGTTCGGCGAGCGTCGGGCTCGCCCCTTGCGTCGGCCGGTATCCGGGCTGGCCGCTTGCCAGGCCGCAGCCTTCCCGCCCGGCTGAAGGGCAGTGGCATCGTGGGCGGCATGGGCGCGTGCGCGGGGAAGCGCGTCGCGCGGGCGGCGTACCGTTGCGGGGACAGCACAGGCCGGGCGGTGGTCCGCCTCCTGTTTCCCGTTTAACTGCACGCGCGGAATGCGCGTGCGAGCACCGAACGCGGCGCATACGATAGCACAGCGTACATCGGGCACGGCGCCGGCGAACCGGGCCCGTATCCTGTCGGCACTCGATCCGGCGGCGCTGCATTGCCGGGCCGTAATATTGGTGTGCGATCCTCTGGCCAACGCCACGACCAAGGCGCGGCTTCGGGGCGCCGGTCGCACGAGGCTGACGAAATCCATACCAAAATCGGCTCGCTCTGCCGGACCTGCAGGGCGATGACCACTACATCGCAAAGCACCGCACCTATGCCGAACGTACGCAGGTGGACAACCTCCCATGGGGCCGGCCATGCACTCGCTATCGGCGTGCTGGTCGTTTCGGCAGGACTGGCGTTGGCAGCGTGGCCGCAGGTCACGAAGATCGTGCTGGCGCGATCGGTTGCCGCACTGGGGATGCAAGTCGTCCAGCAGATCGACGTTGTATTCGACTCGGCGGCCAGGACGCTTGCCGACGTCAATGCCTCGCCGTACGCCGCCTGCTCGCCCCAGGATCGGCGCCGGTTGCGATCGGCTTCCGTGCAGTCGAAGTACATCAAGGACGTCGGACGCCTGTCCGGCCCCGATCTGCTCTGCACGACGATGCTGGGCGTGCTGCCCAGGCCCTTTGCTTCGACGCGGCAGCCATTCCGGCTGACCGACGCGATGTCGGCCTTCTGGGCGGTGCCGTTGTTGTCGAGCCCCGACACGCTGGGGCTGGTGGTCGCCGGGGGGAGGGCGAACCTGCTGATGGACCTGGACGCCTTCAGGGTGCCGCCGCCGCCGGGTCTGCACTACGTGATCGGACTCAAGGGCCACCCGGCCGCGCTCGTCATCGGACTCGGCAAGCGCGGTGTCCCGGAGTACGACGATGCCGGCCAGGTGCCGGGGTTTCGGGACGGCAAACCATTCTGCTCGGCCCGGGTGCCGCTGTGTACCAGCGTCGTCGTGACGCCGCAGGCGCTCGCGAACGCGAGTCGGCGCGCCGCCTGGCTGCTGGGGATCGCCGCCGGCGCGGCGGGCTGCTGTCTGGGGCTCGGCGCGCGGATGTTGCACCGACGCTGGGCCGCGCTCCCGGCGCAGATGCGTCGAGCGCTGGCAAACGGGCAATTCGTCCTGCGCTATCAGCCGATCGTTGCGCTGGGCGCGTCATCGCGGATCGTCTCCGCCGAAGCGCTGATCCGCTGGACCGGCGGGCCAGCCGCCCCCGACGTGTTCATTGCCGAAGCCGAACGCGCGGGCATGATCGTCGACGTCACGGCGTTCGTCGTGCGCACGGTCCTGCGGGAGATGCGCGTGCTGTTCGACAGCAGGCCGGACTTTTGCGTCACCATCAACGTCAGCGCGCCCGAATTGCGGGACGGCAGCCTGCTGGCGACGCTGAACCGCTGCTGGCCGGCCGGGTTGTCGCGCCGGCATGTCGGCGTCGAACTGACCGAACGGTCGACCGTGGAACTGCCGGAAATCGTGCCGGCACTGCGGCAATTGCGCGCGCTCGGGCATCCCGTCTACATCGACGATTTCGGCACCGGCTATTCCAGCCTGAGCCTGCTGCAGCATCTTGCGATCGACTACATCAAGGTCGACCGTTCGCTGCTGCCGGTCGCGCCGCAGCATGACGGCACCTCATTCATTCCGGAGATCCTGGCGATTGCCCGCCGACTCGGGGCCGGTCTGGTCTTCGAGGGCGTCGAGACCCGTGAGCAGGCGGACATGCTCGACATCCCCGGGCAGTCGGTCCGTGCGCAGGGCTGGTATTTCGGGCGTCCCGATACCGTCGAAGCGCTGCGCCACGCGATCGCGGAGCAGTCGCCGGGAACCGGCTGAGCCGCTGGACCGGAAAGCCGGCCGCGACGCGCGCTCGCACGGGCTCGCGGGCCGTCGTCTTGACGCTCCCGGCCCGCCCGCCTACACTCGCACGCGTTTTGGTGCTCGCGCGTGCCGCTCCGGTGCGCGCAGTTAAACGGGAAACAGGGACCTGCCTGCACCGCAGTCGAGCCAACCTGTGCTGCCCCCGCAACGGTAAGCGAACGCGTCGTGCCCGGCACGACGCAGCGCCGCTTCGCCGCATGCCTGCCGCATGCGGACGACCGCCACTGGATGCCGCGCATCCGGGAAGGCGAAGCGGCGTGTTCGTCAGCCCGGATACCGGCCAGGACGTTGGATCCAGCGCCGCGGGGAGGCGGCGCATCGTCCACGGCCGCAGTACGCCCAGACGTCCTGGCGTTTCCCGCTTCCTCCGCCGAACCGTCCGCTGCATGCACGCGCCGGCACGGCGTGCGACAGGCGGCACGGGCAGGGCACGCGGCAGCCGTGTTGGCATTCACCCTGTCGACCGTTCGCAAGGGAGCATCATGCTCGACTCGTTCCTCCGCCTGTTCAACGACAGCCCGTCCGGGCTGCGCGGAAAAATCGTGGCGATCTACTCGCTGCTCGTCGCGTTCAACGTCGCCGCGTGGATCTGGGCCTTCGTCGCGTTTCGCGAGCAGCCCGTGCTGCTGGGCACCGCGCTGCTCGCGTACGTGTTCGGGCTGCGCCACGCGGTCGATGCCGACCATATCGCCGCGATCGACAACGTCACGCGCAAGCTGATGCAGGGCGGCCGCAGCCCGCTCGGCGCGGGCCTGTTCTTCTCGCTCGGCCACTCGACCGTGGTGATCGTGATGTCGGTGGCGGTCGCGCTGACCGCGGCGTCGCTCGCGCGCTTCGAGAGCGTGAAGACCTGGGGCGGCGTGATCAGCACGAGCGTGTCGGCATTCTTCCTGCTGGTGCTCGCGGCCGCGAACCTGCTGATCCTGATTTCCGTGTACCGCACGTTTCGCGCGGCCCGCCGCGGCGAGGCGATCGTCGATGCCGATCTCGACATGCTGATGAACCAGCGCGGTGTGCTCGCGCGCCTGTTCCGGCCGCTGTTCCGCCTCGTGTCGCGCAGCTGGCACCTGTATCCGGTCGGCTTCCTGTTCGGCCTCGGCTTCGATACCGCGACCGAGATCGCGCTGTTCGGCATTTCCGCGACGCAGGTGCAGGGCGGCATGTCGTTCTGGTCGGTGATGGCGTTGCCGGCGCTGTTCACCGCGGGCATGACGCTCGTCGACACGACCGACGGCATCCTGATGATGGGCGCGTACCGCTGGGCGTACGTGCGGCCGATCCGCAAGATCTACTACAACATGACGATCACGTTCGTGTCGGTGCTGGTCGCCGCACTGATCGGCGGCATCGAGGTGCTCGCGCTGCTCGCCGACAAACTCTCCCTGCAGGGCCCCGTCTGGGCATTCTCGACGCTGGTCGCCTCGCATTTCGGGATGCTCGGCTACGTCGTGATCGGCCTGTTTCTCGCGTGCTGGATCGTGTCGGCCGCGATCTATCGGCTCAAACGTTACGACGAGATCGACGTGACGCTCTCGGCTTGACCCCCTCATTCGACACAGGACCTACCATGACCCTACGCAAGCTTCCCGTCACGATCGTCACGGGCTTTCTCGGCAGCGGCAAGACCACGCTGATGCGTCACATCCTGCAGCACGCCGAAGGCCGCCGCATCGCGGTGATCGTCAACGAATTCGGCGAGCTCGGCATCGACGGCGAAATCCTCAAGGGCTGCGGCATCGGCTGCGAGGATGCCGACGGCGCGCAGGGCGAAGCGGCAGGCCAGCTCTACGAGCTCGCGAACGGCTGCCTGTGCTGCACCGTGCAGGAAGAGTTCTATCCGGTGATGGAAGCGCTGGTCGAGCGCCGCGCGGACATCGACCACGTGCTGATCGAGACGTCCGGCCTCGCGCTGCCGAAGCCGCTCGTGCAGGCGTTCAACTGGCCGACGATCCGCAACAGCTTCACGGTCGACGCGGTCATGACCGTGGTCGACGGGCCGGCCGCCGCCAGCGGTCAGTTCGCGGAAAACCCGCAGGCCGTCGACGCGCAGCGCCGCGCCGATCCGAACCTCGACCACGAATCGCCGCTGCACGAGCTGTTCGCCGATCAGCTGTCGTCCGCCGACCTCGTGATCGTGAACAAGGCCGATCTCGTCGGCGACGCGGAATTCGCGCAGATCGAAACCGCGATTCGCGACGAGATCCCGCCGCAGGTGAAGATCGTGCGCGCGACGCGCGGCGAGCTCGATCTCGCGATGCTGCTCGGCCTCGAATCGGCATCGGAAGAAACGATCCACCTGCGTCACGACCATCACGGCTCGGCCGACGACGGCGATCACGATCACCATCACGACGATTTCGACTCGGTGGTCGTGTCGGGCGACGCCGGCACGCGCGAAGCGACGATCGCCGCGCTGCAACGCGTCGTCGAAGCGCACACGATTTACCGCGCCAAGGGCTTCGCCGCGCTGCCCGGTGCGCCGATGCGGCTCGTGATCCAGGGTGTCGGCCGCCGCTTCGACAGCTATTTCGACCGTCGCTGGCAGGACGGCGAAACGCGCGCGAGCCGCTTCGTGCTGATCGGCGAGGATCTCGACGCGGCCGCGCTGCAACGCGCGTTCGACGCCGCATGCGCGGCCGAACCGCAACAGGCGTAACGCACGATGCATCTGCTGCGCACCACGCCGGGCGGCTTCGTCGACGATACGCAGGGCGTCGTCCGGATCGACCAGCAACCGGCCGACATCGTGATCCTGAGCTCGGCCGACACGACGCTGTCGCTGCTCGCGAGCGTCGTGCCGCATCTGCCGGCCGGCTTCCCGAGCGTGCGGCTCGCGAACGTCACGTTCCTGCGGCAGCCGGCGTCGGTCGACTTCTATGTCGACGACGTGCTGCAGCATGCGAAGTCGGTCGTGATCGATCATCTCGGCGGCGAGGCGTACTGGCCGTACGGAATCGAGCAGGCCGTGTCGCTCGCGTCGAAGCGCGGGCAGCAGCTCGCGATGTTCTCGGGCGACCTGCAGGAAGACCCGAACCTCGTCGCGAAGAGCACCGTCGCGCCCGACCTGTGCCGGCTGTGGTGGCGCTACCTGCGTGAAGGCGGCGTGCACAACGCCGAGGCGCTGCTGCGCAGCATTGCATTTCACACGCTCGGGTTCGGCGAAGAACCCGAACTGCCGCGCCCGCTGCCAGCCGCCGCGCTGTATCACCCGGCGCGCGACCGCGCGAGCGTCGACGACTGGCGGCCGCGCTGGACGCCCGGCGCGCCCGTCGTTGCGATCCTGTTCTATCGCGCGCACTGGCAGGCCGCGAACACGGCCGTGTTCGATGCGCTGGCCGATGCGCTCATCGTTGAGGGGCTGAATCCTCTGCCAATCGCGGTCACGTCGCTGAAGGACGCGGTGAGCCGCGAAGTCATCACGCAGCTCTGCGACGCGCACGACGTCGCGCTCGTGCTGAACACGACCGCATTCGCGGCCGGCGCGATCGACAGCCCCGAGCACGACGTGCTCGCCGGCGACGCGCCGGTATTGCAGGTGATCCTGTCCGGCGGCAATCGCGACGCGTGGGTGGCCGACAACCAGGGCCTGCATGCGCGCGACATCGCGATGCACATCGCGCTGCCCGAGGTCGACGGCCGCATCGTCACGCGCGCGGTGAGCTTCAAGGGGCTCGCGTACCGCTGCCCGCACACCGAGGTCGACGTCGTGCGCTACCAGCCGGATGCCGAGCGGATCGCGTTCGTCGCGACGCTCGCGCGCGGCTGGTGCCGGCTGCGCACGCTCGATCACGCCGACAAGCGCGTCGCGCTGATTCTCGCGAACTATCCGCAAAGCGAAGGGCGGATCGGCAACGGCGTCGGCCTCGACACGCCGGCGTCCGCGCTGCGCGTGCTCGCGGCGCTGCGCGATGCGGGCTACACGGTGGCCGACCTGCCGCCCGACGGCGACGCGCTGATCGCGCGCCTCACCGAAGGCGTGACCAACGACGCGGCCGTGCATGCGTTGCGCCCCGCATTCCAGAGCTTCCCGCTGGCCGACTACGTCGCGCGTTTCGCGCGATTGCCGGCGGCCGTGCGCGACGCGCTGAACGAACGCTGGGGGCCGCCCGAAGCCGACCCGACGCTGCGGCAAGGCCGCTTCACGATCGCGGGCTGGCGCGCGGGCAACGTGTTCGTCGGCATCCAGCCGTCGCGCTCGCGCGGCGAGAACGACTACGCGAGCTACCACGACGCGGAGCTCGTGCCGCCGCACGCGTATCTCGCGTTCTATTTCTGGCTGCGCGATGCGTACCGCATCGACGCGGTCATCCATCTCGGCAAGCACGGCAACCTCGAATGGCTGCCGGGCAAGAGCGTCGCGCTGTCCGACGCGTGCTGGCCCGACCTGACGCTCGGGCCGCTGCCGCACCTGTATCCGTTCATCGTCAACGATCCGGGCGAGGGCAGCCAGGCGAAGCGCCGCGCGCAGGCCGTGATCATCGATCACCTGATGCCGCCGCTCACGCGCGCGGAAAACTACGGCCCGCTGCAGGAGCTCGAACGGCAGGTCGACGAATACTACGAAGCGCTGATGGTCGATGCGCGGCGCGCGAAGCTGCTGCGCAAGACGATCCTCGCGACGATCGCCGAGCATCGTCTGCATGACGAACTGAGCGTGTCGCCGCCGCGCGATGCCGGCGACGAAGATGCGCTGCTCACGCGCGTCGACGCATGGCTGTGCGAACTGAAGGAAGCGCAGATCCGCGACGGGCTGCACGTGTTCGGCGAATCGCCGATCGAGCGTCAGCGGCGCGATACGCTGCTCGCGCTCGCGCGCTTTCCGGTCGGCGACGGCAAGGGCCCGCGCGCCGGGCTGATCGGTGCGCTGGCGCGCGATCTCGCACTCGGCGACGACTTCGATCCGCTCGCAGCCGACTGGGCCGCGCCGTGGTTTGGCCCACGACCGGCGATCCTGCAGGCGCTCGACGCATCGCCGTGGCGCCATGCGGGGGACACGCGCGAGCGGCTCGAACGGCTCGCGCAACAATGGCTGGACGGGCTGTGCGCAACGGGCGGCGGCACGGGCACCGACGCGACACCGCCCGGCGACTGGCCGCACACGCTCGCGGTGATCGAGCGCGTTCGCGAAACGCTGCTGCCCGCGCTCGACGCGTGCGGCAGCGAGGAAATGCGTCACCTGCTGCGCGGGCTCGACGGCCGCTTCGTGCCGCCGGGGCCGAGCGGCTCGCCGTCGCGCGGCCGCCCCGACGTGCTGCCGACCGGCCGCAATTTCTACTCGGTCGATACACGCGCGGTGCCGACGCAGGCCGCGTGGTCGCTCGGCCTGAAATCCGCGCAGCAACTGATCGAGCGCCATCTGCAGGATCACGGCGACTATCCGCGCGCGATCGGCCTGTCCGTCTGGGGCACGGCGACGATGCGCACGGGCGGCGACGACATCGCGCAGGCGTTCGCGCTGCTCGGCGTGCGGCCGAAATGGGCGCACGGCAGCCATCGCGTGACCGACTTCGAGATCCTGCCGATCGAGATCTTCGACCGGCCGCGCATCGACGTGACGCTGCGCGTGTCGGGCTTCTTCCGCGACGCGTTCCCGAACCTGATGCACCTGTTCGACGCGGCCGTGCAGGCAGTGGCCGCGCTCGACGAACCCGAGGAGCTGAACCCGATCCGCGCGCGCATCGAGCGCGAACGCGAAAAATGGGTCGCGCAGGGCGTGGCGCCGGACGAAGCGCGACGCCGTGCCGGCTGGCGCGTATTCGGCGCGCGGCCGGGCAGCTACGGCGCGGGCCTGCAGGACCTGATCGACCAGCGCCGCTGGCAGACCGACGCCGATCTCGCCGATGCCTACCGCCAGTGGGGCGGCCATGCGTACGCACAGAACAGCGCGGGCGATGCGGCGGCCGACGTGTTCGGCGAGCGGCTCGCGACGATCGACGTCGTCGTGCAGAACCAGGACAGCCGCGAGCACGACATCCTCGATTCGAACGACTACTACCAGTTCCAGGGCGGGATGACGGCGGCCGTGCGGCACCTTTCGGGGCAGCAGCCGAGCATCTACCACGGCGACCATGCGAATCCGGCCGCGCCGAAGATGCGCACGCTGCGCGAGGAAATCGCGCGCGTGATCCGCTCGCGCGTCGTCAACCCGAAATGGCTCGACGGCGTGAAGCGCCATGGTTACAAGGGCGCGGCCGAGCTGGCCGCGACGGTCGACTACCTGTACGGCTATGACGCGACCGCGCGCGTGCTGTCCGACCACCAGTACGCGCTCGTCGCCGACGCTTACCTGTTCGACGACGCCACCCGCGCGTTCCTCGAGCGGCACAATCCGAAGGCGCTGCACGGCATCTGCGAACGTTTCGTCGAGGCGATGCAGCGCGGCCTGTGGCAGCAGCCGGGCGACTATCGCGAACGGATCGAAGCGGTCTGGCTCGCGAGCGAACAACTCCAGGAAGGAGGACGGCGATGACCGATCCGACGACGCACCGCGCCCGCGCGGTTTTTCCGTTTGCGGCGCTCGTCGCGCAGGATGCGCTGCAGCAGGCGCTGCTGCTCGCCGCGATCGACCCGTCGCTCGGCGGCGTGCTCGTGAGCGGGCCGCGCGGCACCGCGAAATCGACCGCGGCGCGCGGCCTCGCGGAACTGTTGCCCGAGGGCCAGTTCGTCACGCTGCCGCTGTCGGCGAGCGACGAGCAGGTGACGGGCACGCTCGATCTCGCGCATGCGCTCGCCGAAAACGGCGTGCGCTTCCGGCCGGGCCTGCTCGCGCGGGCGCATCTCGGCGTGCTGTATGTCGACGAAGTGAACCTGCTTGCGGACGGGCTCGTCGATACGCTGCTCGACGTCGCCGCGAGCGGTGTGAACATCGTCGAGCGCGATGGCGTGTCGCACGCGCACGATGCGCGCTTCGTGCTCATCGGTACGATGAATCCGGAGGAGGGCGAGCTGCGTCCGCAACTGCTCGATCGCTTCGGTTTGATGGTCGAGCTGGAGAACTGCTTCGACGCCGCGCAGCGCGAGCGGATCGTGAAGGCGCGGCTTGCATTCGATCTCGATCCGGATGCATTCCGCGCACGTCATGCGTCCGCGCAACGCGCACTCGGCGACCGGATTCAGGCAGCACGCGCACGGCTCGCGGCGCTCGAGTTCGACGATACGGTTCATGCGCGCGTCAGTGCGCTGTGCATCGACGCGGCCGTCGACGGCCTGCGTGCCGATCTCGTGATGCTGCGCGCGGCGCGTGCGCTCGCCGCGCTGGAGCAGGCCGACGCGGTGACGGTGTCGCATGTGGAGCGGGTGGCCGACGCGGTGCTGCGGCATCGGCGCCACGCGGGCCCACCGCCGTCGTCCGGCGCGCAGCAACCCAACGACGAACGCGACGGTCGCTCTGCGCCCGATGCACGCGATCGCCCCAACGATTCACCGGGGGCCGCGCAAAGCGATGCCGCGGCATCGCAGGGCGACTGGGGCTACCTGCCGCCCGAACCGGCCGGGCTGCGCGACGTGAAAAGCGTGGTGCCGCTGCCGCTAAAAAAACGCTGAGCCATCGAGCCGGCGCCGCCGCGGACACCGTTCGCGGCCCTCGATGGCAATCAGGCGCAGCCGCGCGCGTGCCGGGCACGACACGCACCGGCACCACCGTGGCGTGGCCGGCGACGCTCGTCGCGAAGCGCGGCGGCCCGCTGCATCGCGACCATCTGCGCTTCCGCGAACGTGCCGGCACGCCGCACGCACTGCATTGCTTCGTGCTCGACTGCTCGGCGTCGATGCTGTCGCACGAGCGGCTCGCACTGGCGAAGGGGCTGATCGTCGCGTATTTCGACCAGGCCGCGCGCGACCGCGTCGAAACCGCGCTGATCTGTTTCGGCGGCCATGGCGCCGTGCGCCGCTTCGGCCCGGCCGTGCCGCGCTGGTGGAATGCGCGCTGGCTCGAACCGGTCGAAGGCGGCGGCGGCACGCCGCTCGCGGACGGCATCGCGGCCGCCACGCAATTGCTCGCACGCGCGGCGCGGCGTGAGCCGGGCAAGCAGCGCTGGCTGTGGGTGCTGTCCGACGGCCGCACGCGCGAGACGCCCGCGAAACCTTCGGCGGCCGATCACGTCGTATTCGTCGACTTCGACGATGCGGCCGTGCGGATCGGGCAGGGCGCGCGGCTCGCCGCGGCGTGGGGCGCGCAGTGGGTGACGGCCGACGCGCTGTGCACGGGCCGCGCCGGCTGATGGCCGGCCGGCGGTGCGCTATGATCGCCGCTTCTGCTTCAACCCTTTGGAACAACCTGCCATGCAAGTACTGGTCGATGCCGACGCGTGTCCCGCCGTCGTCAAGGACATGCTGTTTCGCGCCGCGCGTCGTGCCGAAATCTGCGTGACGCTGGTCGCGAACCAGTTTCTGCGCACGCCGCCGTCGCCGTTCATCAAGGCGGTGCAGGTGCCGGCCGGTTTCGACGTGGCCGATGCGCGCATCGTCGAGCGGGTGGAAGCGGGCGACCTCGTGATCACCGCCGACATTCCGCTGGCCGCCGCCGTGCTCGACAAGGGCGCGCATGCGCTCGACCCGCGCGGCAACTGGTTCAGCCGCGAGAACATCGAGGAGCGCCTGTCGACGCGCGCGATGATGGACCAGTTGCGCAGCGCGGGCATCGACACGGGCGGCCCGGCGCCGTTCAGCGCACGCGACGGCAAGGCGTTCGCCGCGCAGTTCGACCGGTTCCTGGCGCGACAGGGCAAGCCTTGAGGTTGGGTCGCGGCGGCCGCGCGTCGTGAACGCCCCGCGTGGGGCGGCACCTGTGCGCCATGCGCTGCCTCACCGAATCCGCGTTCAATCGCGCTCGTTGCCCCTGCGAGGATGCAGGTTTCTCCCTGCGCTGCTATCGTGGCGCAAACCACAACACAGCATAGGAGGGCGCGCGTGTCACCGACTCAACTTCTCGTTCCGACCTTCACCCAGATGCTGCGCGCGCAGTCCGCGTGGCTCGACAAGGCTGCCGCACACCGCCAGGCCGCGGGCGACGCGCCCGACGCGGCGATGTCGCTGAAGCTGGCGCCCGACATGTATCCGCTCGCGGCGCAGGTGCGCTTCTCGTGCTTCCAGGCGATGGAGCCCGTCCACCGGCTGCGCGGCGAACCGCTGCCGGCCGCGTTGCTCGCATTGCGCGAGGCAGGGTGGCATGCGGATGCGCAGCCCGGCACGCTCGCCGATGCGCAGGCGATCATCGCCGGCACGCTCACGTTTCTCGGCGACCTCGCACCGGATGCGCTCGACGGCGGTGCCGCGCGGCCGATCGCGCTCGACTTGCCGAACGGGATCGCGTTCGACATGACGGGCGAACAGTACGCGCGCGACTGGGCGCTGCCGCAGTTCTACTTCCACGCGATCACCGCGTACGCAATCCTGCGCCACCACGGCGTCGAACTCGGCAAGGCCGACTACGTGCCGCACATGCTCGCGTACGTCCGGCCGGGCACGATTCCGCAAGGTTGAGCGGGCAGGCGCCGGGCAACCGCGAAGCGACATGACGCGGGCGCTCTTCATCTGCAGCCGCAACCGGCTGCGCAGCCCGACGGCCGAAGCGGTGTTCGCCGCGTGGCCGGGCGTCGAAACCGACTCCGCGGGCCTCGCGCCGGATGCGGACACGCGCGTGTCCGCCGAGCAGCTCGACTGGGCCGATGTCGTATTCGTGATGGAACGTGCGCACAAGGCGCGGCTGGCAGCGCAATTCGGTGTGCATCTGCGGGACAAGAAGATCGTGTGCCTCGATATTCCCGACCGGTACGCCTACATGCAGCCGGAACTTGTCACGTTGCTCGAACGCAAGGCCGGCCCGTTGCTGCGCGCATGACCGGCGGGAGCGCTATCGACGTCAGCGCAGCCGGCCGTTCGCGATCGCCGAAAAACCGTCGAGACGCAGCAGCTCGATGATCTTGCGCGTCGGCACACTCGCACGCAGCGTGTCGAGCCGGTCGACGGTAAACCACTTGCAGCGGGCGATCTCGTTGCTCGCGCGCGGCGTCAGGTGCGCCGGCACGTCGGCCACGAACACGTGATGGAGCTTCGTCAGCCCGCCGAACTGCACCGCGTAATCGAGCGCCAGCCCCTCCAGCCGCGTTTCCTCCGCAAGCTCCCGCAGGGCAGCATCGAGCGGCGTCTCGCCACGCCGGATCGTGCCGCCCGGCAGCGACCAGCGCGACGCGGTGCGAGCGACCAGCAGCACGCTGCTGCGCTGACGGCACACGATCGTGGCGCGTTCCTTGATGACGGCGAGAGTGTCCAGCCCGGTACTCATGTTCGGTAAAACAGGTGCTGAATCGTGGAGAAAATGCGTGTCGGCGGCGCGTGACCCGGCAGCAGGCCGCAACGGCGTACAGGCAGCCGCACCGATCTTAGCCGCCGTTCATGACAGTTCCATGCACGCGTTCGCGGGACACGCGCCGGGTCACGCGTGCGTATAGATGCCGCTGCGCGTGGGTTTCACGTGGCGCGACTGGCGGCGCTTGTGGACGGCCCGCCGATGGTGGGACGGCGGCGGCGTGACGTGCCGGCGCGCGGGCACGGGCCGTGCGGTCGGTGACGCCGACTGCGGCGCGCCACCCGGCATCCCGGTCTGTCCTTCGCCGAAGTGGAACGTCTGGGTTTGCGCATGTCCGACGCCCAGCGTCGACGCCAGCATGAAGGCCGCCAGCAGCATCCGTTTCATGAATGATCCGTCCGATTTTTTTGAGGTGAAGGTTGCCCGCCAGCTTAACGAAAGGCGGGACGCCACCGCAACCGGCCCGTGTTCGGCGTCGCTCCCGCTTACTCACGGCGGCGTCTTTCGCTTCGCGTCAGGATGCCGCCGGGGTTGACAACGTAATTCCTGAGTGTGAATATAAATTCACATACAAGAATTATTCGCCGAATCCGGAGCTCGCGCCCAAGTGCCGGGCCTGCCGGACCGGCCGTCCGATCAACCGGAACCAGGAGCGGGACGCATGGCGGAACACGAGCAGCAGGGCGCGCTGGCGGGATTGCGCATCATCGATCTGTCGCGGGTGCTGGGTGGCCCGTATGCGACGCAGATCCTGGCCGACCACGGCGCGGAGGTGATCAAGGTCGAACCGCCGTCCGGGGACGAGACGCGCACCTGGGGCCCGCCGTTCGACGGCGATACCGCGTCGTACTTCCTCGGCGTGAACCGCAACAAGCTCGGGATCGCGCTCGACCTGACGCAACCGGCCGACCGCGAGCGGCTGCTCGGCCTGCTCGAACACGCGGACGCGATCGTCGAGAACTTCAAGATCGGCACGATGGAGCGCTGGGGGCTCGGCTTCGACGCGCTGCATGCGCGGTTTCCGCGCCTCGTCCATTGCCGCGTGTCGGGCTTCGGCGCGGACGGCCCGCTCGGCGGGCTGCCCGGCTACGACGCGGCCGTGCAGGCGCTCGCGGGGCTGATGAGCGTCAATGGCGAAGCCGGCGGCGCGCCGCTGCGGGTCGGCGTGCCGATCGTCGATCTCGTGACCGGGCTGAACGCGGCGCTCGGCGTGCTGATGGCGCTGCGCGAGCGCGACGCGAGCGGCCGCGGCCAGTTCGTCGAATCGACGCTGTTCGACTGCGCGCTGTCGATCCTGCATCCGCATACGCCGAACTTCTTCCATTCGGGGAAGGCACCCGTGCGCACCGGCAATGCGCATCCGAACATCACGCCGTACGACAGCTTTCCGACGGCGAGCGTCGACATCTTTCTGGCGGTCGGCAACAACGGGCAGTTCGCGGGCTTGTGCGACGTGCTCGGCACGCGCGACTGGCTCGACGATCCGCGTTTCGCGGACAACCGCGCGCGCAGCGCGAACCGCGCCGCGTTGCGCACGCTGCTCGAAACGGCGCTGGCCGCCCACGACGGCGCGGCGCTCGCCGAGCAACTGATGCGCCGCGGCGTGCCGTGCGCGCCGGTGCTCGGGCTCGATGCGGCGCTCGACCATCCGCATGTCGCGCATCGGCGGATGAAGGTCGAGCTGGGCCGGCATCGCGGCATCGCGTCGCCGATCAAGCTCGGCCGCACGCCGGCCACGTACCGGCGGCCGCCGCCCGCGCTGAACGAACACGCGGCGCAGGTGTTTGCCGACGCCGCGGCCAACGCTGACGACCGCGACCACGACACGCACCGGGACTGACCCGCATCGCGGCCGCCGGCCGTGTCGCGCGCCCGACGGCGCCGCACTGCCACTCGCACACCACGCCGGGCGACGACGCGCGCACCGGTTGAAAAGGAGACGCATCATGCTTGCATGGATCGGCGCGATCGCCATCGTCGCGCTGTTCGGCCTGATCATCACGAAGCGGCTGTCGCCGCTGGTCGCGCTGATCGTCGTGCCGGTGGCCGCGTCGCTCGCGGCCGGGTTCGGGCTCGCGACCGGCAAGTTCATCGTGCACGGCGTCCAGAACATCGGCCCGATCGCCGGGATGTTCGTTTTTGCGATTCTTTTTTTCGGAATCCTCACCGATGCCGGGATGCTCGATCCGATCATCGCGGGCGTGCTGCGCGTGATCGGCTGCCATCCGCCGCGTATCGTAATGGGCTCGGCGCTGCTCGCGCTGCTGATCCATCTCGACGGTTCGGGCGCCGTCACGTTTCTCGTCACGCTGCCCGCGATGATGCCGCTCTATACGCGGCTCGGGATGGATCGCCGCATCCTCGCGTGCGTCGCGTCGATGGCGGCCGGCGTCAATTTCCTGCCGTGGGTCGGGCCGATGCTGCGCGCATCGGCGGCGCTGCACATTCCCGGCTCCGCGATCTTCATGCCGATGATTCCGGTGCAGATCGTCGGGCTGGTATTCGTGTTCGGCACCGCCTACGTGCTCGGCGTGCGCGAGGCGAAGCGGCTCGGGCTCGATCGTGCCGGCGCGGCGTCGCTCGCGATCGCGCCCCGGGCGCTGACCGACGACGAGCGCGCATTGCGCCGGCCGGAACGCTTCCGGATCAATCTCGTGCTGACGCTCGTCGTGCTCGTCACGCTCGTGTCGGGCATCGTCGACCCGATGGTGATGTTCATGCTCGGCGCGGTCGCCGCGCTCGTGATCAACTACCCGGACGTGCAGGCCCAGCGCGAGCGGATCGACGCGCATGCCAAGGCCGCGCTGATGATGGCGAGCGTGCTGCTAGCGGCCGGAGCATTCACCGGCATCATGTCCGGCACGGGCATGCTGAAGGCGATGGCGGACGTGGTCGTCGCGCACGTGCCGGTCGAGCATGCGCGCCACATGCCGTTCGTGCTCGGGCTGCTGTCGATGCCGCTCAGCCTGCTGTTCGACCCCGATTCGTTCTACTTCGGCGTGCTGCCGGTGCTCGCGGAAAGCGCGAAGCTGCTCGGCGTGCCGCCGATCCAGATGGCGCAGGCAGCACTGCTCGGCCAGATGACGACGGGCTTTCCGGTCAGCCCGCTCACGCCCGCGACGTTCCTGATCGTCGGCCTGACCGGCGTCGAGCTCGCCGAGCACCAGAAATTCACGATTCCGTTCCTGTTTGCCGCCACCGTGCTGATGGTGTTCGCCGCGGTGATCGTGGGCGTGTTTCCGCTGTGAGCGCCCGGGACCTGCCGCTTCGTGCCGGCGCTCCGGGAGGGCAATCCCTCAAGGAACGCTCGTCGGAGCGCAAGCTTCGACGCCGCCGGGCGTTTTCCTTCTTGAAAGCGGCGCAGCCGCTTCGCCTTTTCCAGGAGTGCATGCCATGCAGTTCGACCTGACCGATGACCAGCGCGCGATCGAAAGCGCGATCGAGAAAATCTGTGCACGCTTCGGCGACGACTACTGGCTCGAACGCGATCGCGCGGGCGGGTTTCCGGCCGACTTCCACGCGGCGCTCGCCGAGGCCGGCTGGCTCGGCATCGCGATGGACCCGGCCCATGGCGGCGCCGGGCTCGGGATGACCGAGGCCGCGTTGATGATGCGCACGATCAGCGCGTCGGGCGCCGGCCTGTCCGGCGCGTCGGCCGTCCACATGAACATCTTCGGGCTGAATCCGGTGCAGGTGTTCGGCACCGACGCGCAGAAGGCGCGCTTCCTGCCGCCGCTGATCGCCGGGCGCGACAAGGCGTGCTTTGCCGTGACGGAACCCGATGCGGGCCTCGACACCACGCACCTGAGCACGCAGGCGCGCCGCGACGGCGACCATTACGTGCTGAGCGGGCGCAAGATCTGGATCTCGACCGCGCAGGTCGCGAACAAGATGCTGATCATCGCGCGCACGACGCCGCTCGACCAGGTCGCGAAGGCGACCGACGGGCTGAGCCTGTTCTATACCGACCTCGACCGCTCGCGCGTCGAGGTGCGCGAGATCGAGAAAATGGGCCGCAAGGCGGTCGATTCGAACATGCTGTTCATCGACAACCTGCGCGTGCCGGAAGGCGACCTGATCGGCAACGAAGGCGACGGCTTCCGCTACCTGCTGCATGGGCTGAATCCCGAGCGGATCCTGATCGCCGCGGAGGCGATCGGGCTCGGACAGGCCGCGCTGCGCCGCGCGACGCAGTATGCGTGCGAGCGCGTCGTGTTCGGGCGGCCGATCGGGCAGAACCAGTCGATCCAGCATCCGCTCGCGCAGGCGTGGATGCAGCTCGAGGCCGCGTGGCTGATGGTGATGAAGGCCGCGACGCGCTACGACGCGGGGCAGTCGTGCGGCGCGGAGGCCAACGCCGCGAAGTACCTCGGCGCGGAAGCCGCGTTCCAGGCCTGCCAGACGGCGGTCGCGACGCACGGCGGGATGGGCTATGCGAAGGAATACCATGTCGAGCGCTACCTGCGCGAGTGTATGATTCCGAGGCTCGCGCCCGTGAGTCCGCAACTGATCCTGTGCTACATCGCGGAGAAGGTGCTCGGGCTGCCGAAGTCGTACTGACCGGTCCGCCCCGGCAGCCGGCCCGGTGCGCGGTGTCCCGTTCCGATTCAAGCACTCGTCATGGACGTCAAACTCGTTGCCCGCACGCTCGACCTGTTCGAGCTGTTCGCCGCCGAACGGCGGCCGCTGCCGCTCACCGAACTCGCGCGCCTGCTCAATGTGCCGGCGTCGAGCTGCCTCGCGATGGCGCGCACGCTCGTGAGCCGCGGCTACCTGTACGAAGTACGCAAGCGCGGGGGCTACTACCCGACGCGCCGCCTGCAGACGCTCGCCGCCGCGATCGACGCGACCGATCCGGTCGTCGACATCGTCCATCCGCATCTCGTCGCGCTGCGCGACGCGAGCCGCGAGACGGCCGTGCTCGGCAAGATCCAGGGGGTGTCGGTCACGTATCTCGACGTCGTCGAATCGGAGCAGGCGATCCGCTATACGCGCGCGCCGGGTGAACTGCGCCCGCTGCATGCGAACTCGATCGGCAAGGCGATCTTCGCGGAACTGGCCGGCGACGCGCAGCAGGCGCTCGGCGCGCAGTTGCCGTTCGAGCGCTTCACCGACGCGACGGTGGCGGATCTACCCGCGCTCGTCGCGCAAACCGCCCGGTTTCGCGAACTCGGCTGGGCCGAGAACTTCGGCGAGAGCGCGCCCGAGCTGTCGGCCATTGCGGTCGCACTGACGCTCGACGGCGACTGGTACGGGCTGTCGGTGGTCGGGCCGACCGAGCGGATTCGCCAGCATCGCGACACGCATGCGGCGCTGCTCGTCGACGCGAAGGCCACGCTGCTGGCCGAGCACGCGCGCGACTGAAAGCGGGCAGGGTGCTACCGATCAGCGGGCCGTCCGCTGGCGATCCGGTAGCTGGTGATCGCCGTGAACGGCCCCCGATGCACGGGCCTGAAGCCTAGCGCCGGCCGCTACGCCGCATCACGACTTCACCCACACGCCGCCCGCACTCGGGTTGTCGCCTTGCGTCCACCATTTCGCGCAGTATTTCGCGCCCTGGTACATCACGCAGGTGCCGCCTGAATACGCGGTGGTGGCCGACCACGTGGCGGTGCCGCCGCCGACCGCCTTCCACACGGCGGCCTGGCCGGGCACGTCGCCCTGCGTCCACCATTGCGCCTGGTACGTCGTGCCCTGGTAGGTGACCGTCGCGCCGGCCGTATAGACCTGGCCGGCCGCCCAGGGCGCACCCGGCTGCGGCGTGCCGCCGTTCGAGCCGCCGCCGTAGTTCGGATCCTGCGTGACGCCCGCGCCCCACTTGCCGTCGAGCTGCTTGAAGATCGTCGCGAACGCATACGGCTGCTGCGCGACGCCCGAGCAGGTCGGCGACGCATACGTGCCGCCCGACGGGCACGCCTGGTCGCGGCCGACCGACCAGTTGCCGAAGAAGCCGTAGCCGTTGCTGACGGCCGCATTCAGCACGCTTTGCGCATTCGCGAGCGTGAAGGTTTCGCCTTGCACGTCGTTCACGCCGATCATCGGCGTGACGCCGACCATCTGCCAGAGCTGCGCATTCGTCTTCGGCTGACCGGCCGACTTGAAGGCCGTATCGAGCTGCGAATAGAGCGCCTGCGCGGCACTGATCGCGGCCGCGCCCATGTCGAGGTTCGCGGGGCCATAGTCCATCGCCATCACGTTCACCGCATCGAACGCGGTCTTGTTCGAGATCGCCGCGTTGACGACGTTCAGGCCGTCCTGCGTGAGCCCGGTCGGCATCGTCGGCAACGTCAGCGTGACGTGCAGCGGCTTGCCTTTCGCCGCATAGCTCGCCTGCAGCTGCGTGACCGCCTGGAAGTTGCGCGCGACCGCGGCCGTGTCCGTTTGCGACGCACCTTCGATGTCGAAGTCGATGTGCGTGAGGCCGTACGTGTCGATCACGGTCTGGTACGCGCTCGCCAGCGCGGGGACCGTCGTGCACGCCTGCATCAGCGGCGTGCCGTTCGCGCCGCCGAACGACGCGGCGACTTCGCCGCCTTTCGCGCGATAGCTCGCGATCGACGTCGACAGCGCGGTCAGCAGGCTGCCGCTCGCGCCGTTGCCGATCGGCTGCACGCCGCCCCACGACGGCACGCAGCCGTTGCCCGCAACCACGAACGCGAGCGTGAACTGCTGGATGCCTTGCCGGACGCCGATCTGGTCGACGAGCGGCGTCGGATAGAGCGTCACGTCGACATAGGGCGCATAGACGCCGGCGCCCTGGGACACGCTCGCCACGGCAAGCAGGCAACCCGCCGCAAATGCGCGCGGGATGAAACGCGGCAACACATTGTTGTTCATTGTGTTCTCCAAGTGGAAGAGGGATACGCTGGCCCGCGTATCGCCGCCGGTCGGGCGACCGGGCATGCCCGGCCGACGGCGTGCTCATCTTGGAGGATTCGCGTCGAATAGTGAATGGTCAGGAGTTCTTTTTGTTATTTGATTCCCGATACGTAACGATCTTGCCGATTCGACACAGTTCCGGCATGCGTGACGCGGGTGATTTTTCCGATCGACCGGGTGAGGCCCGTCGCGTATTGCTCGCCGTGCTTCAAGCCGATGGCGGCTGCACGAGCGAGCGCGCCAGTGCGACGAAGCGTTCGACGCACACCGATGCGAACGGCTCGTTCCACGACACGATCTGCTCGACCGCGCGCGTGCCGGCGAGCGGCACGTAGACGACGCCCGGACGCTGCAGCGTGGCCGTGAAGCCCGGCACGATCGCGATGCCGCGCTCGGCGGCCACCAGCGACACGAGCGTCGTGATCTGTGCGGCGGTCGCGCCGATCCGCGGCGTGAATCCGGCTTGCGCGCACAAGTCGTCCAGTGCCGCGGTCAATGCCGAACCGTAACCGGGCGGAAAGGTGACGAAGGTTGCGTGCACAAGCGCTGCGACGTCGACGCTCGCACGGCTCGCGAGCGGATCGCCGGCCGGTACGGCCGCGACGAGCGGTTCGCGCGACACGACGAGCGATGCCACCGGCACGCCGGGCGCACCGTGCCATGCCCAGCCGAAACCGATGTCCATCGTGCCGTCCGCGATCTGCTGGCGCTGGCTCGCGGTCGCCGCCTCGCGGAACACAAGCTCGACGTCGGGCATCGTCCGGCTCGCGACGCGGATCACGTCCGGGAACGTGTCGGACATCGGAATCGAGCTCGCATAGCCGATCACGATGCGACCGGCGATGCCCTGCGCGATCTTGCGTGCACTCGCCTCGGCCTCGGCGGCCGCGCTGACGACGTGGCGCGCATGGTCGAGGAACGCGGCGCCTTCCGGCGTCAGCCGCACCGCGCGCGTCGAACGCTCGAACAGCCGGACGCCGAGCTCGCTTTCCAGCGCGGCGATATGGCGCGTCAGCGGCGGCTGCGCGACCCGCAGGCGCAACGCCGCGCGGCCGAAGTGCAGTTCGTCGGCGACGACCACGAAATAGCGGAGGCGGCGCAGGTCGAGCATTGTTGTCGTTCCGGTATCAATCGCGATGAAAACGGTATTGGCGTGCACGCGGCGCGCTCGTCAGACTGTCGGTATCGACGACCAGGCAGCTCCGATGAACGACAGAACCACGCGCATCGCGTTCTTTCTCTGCGGCTTCGCCGCGTTTCTCAATCTGTATTCGACGCAGGGCATCCTGCACGAACTCGCGGCCACCTTCGGTGTCAGCGCGGAGCGCGCGGGGCAGGGCGTGAGCGCCACCACGACGGCCGTCGCCATTATCGCGCCGTTCGTCGGCGTGCTGGCCGCGCGCATCGAGCGGCGCGTCGCGATCTCGCTCGCGGCGGTGGCCGTCGCGCTGCCGGTCGTGTGGTCCGCGCAGGCGGGCAGTTTCGCGTCGTTCCTCGGCGCGCGCTTTGCGGCCGGTCTCGTCATGCCGTTCATTTTCGCGCTGTCGATCGCGTATATCGCCGAGCGCTTCGATCGCGGCACGTCGGCCGAGATCAGCGCGCTGTTCGTCGCCGGCACGACGCTCGGCGGTTTCGCCGGCCGCTTCGCGACCAACCTGATGACATCGATCTGGGGCTGGCGGCATGCGCTCGACGTCGTCGCGGCGTTGTGTCTCGTCACGGGCGTCGCGATCTACGCGAGCCTGCCGGCGTCCGGCGCAACCGCGCGGCGCGTCGAGCATGAGGCAGATCGCGGCGCGGGGCCGTCCTGGCGCATCGTCACGCGCGGCCCGCTGCTTGCGTCGTTCGCGATCGGCGCATGCGTACTCGCGTCACAGGTCGCGACGTTCACGTTCGTCGGCCTGCGCCTCGCCCGCCCG
This sequence comes from Burkholderia sp. AU27893, assembly GCF_002223205.1. Classification (NCBI taxonomy): domain Bacteria; kingdom Pseudomonadati; phylum Pseudomonadota; class Betaproteobacteria; order Burkholderiales; family Burkholderiaceae; genus Burkholderia; species Burkholderia sp. AU27893. Next base: position 2,097,994 of record NZ_NKFD01000001.1, read on the forward strand.
CCGTTCAATTTCGGCACGGTCGGGATCGGCGCGATCTACGCGGTGTTTCTGGTGGCGGTGGTCGTGACCCCGCTGGCAGGACGCCTCGCGCGGCATCGCGGCCCGCGCGCGCCGGGGCTTGCCGCGGCCGCGCTCGCGATCGGCGGGGCGCTGCTCACGCTGTCCGACCACGTGCCGGTGATCCTGGCCGGCCTCGCGCTCAGCTCGACCGCCGTGTTCGTCGAACAGGCGTCGGCCAACACGTTCATCTCGCAGGCGGTGTCGAGTGCGCGCTCGACGGCGATCGGCATCTACCTGTCCTGCTATTACTTCGGCGGCAGCCTCGGCTCGATCCTGCCGGTGCCCGGCTGGCATCGGTGGGGATGGGGCGGCTGCGTCGCTTTTGTGGTCGCGGCGCAGGCCATCGTCGGCGTGCTCGTATGCCGGTTCTGGCATGCCGACGGTGCAGCCGGCACTGCGCAGGCAGACACGCGCGGCGTCACGCCGACGCGCTGACCGGGTTCAGCGATACCAGCGCGGCGTATAGACCCACTCGCGTGCGTTGCCGATCGCGAAGCACCGCGTCGTCGACGAGCCGACGATCACCATCGTGCGCATGTCGACCTGATCGCTGCGCAGCGCGCCGAGCGTCGTCGTCGTGAGCGTGGCGCCCGGCCGGCCGATGTCGCGGCCGAGCACGACCACCGTCTCGGCGTGGCGGTGCGCGCGCACGACGTCGAGCGCGCGATCGAGCTGCCACGGTCGTGCGCGCGAGATCGGGTTGTAGAACGCCATCACCAGATCGGCCTGCGCCGCATGCCGCAGGCGCGTCTCGATCACGTCCCAAGGCTTCAGGTTGTCCGACAGCGAGATTGCACAGAAATCATGGCCAAGCGGCGCACCGGCCTGCGCGGCCGTCGCGAGCGACGCCGAGATGCCGGGCTCAATGCGCAGGTCGACCGCGGCCCAATGCGGGTCGCGCGCTTCGTCGAGCGCTTCGAGCACGGCCGCGGCCATCGCGAACACGCCCGGGTCGCCCGACGACACGACCGCGACGCGCCGGCCTTCGGACGCGAGTTCGAACGCATGGCGGGCGCGCTGCATCTCTTCGCGATTGTCGGTGCCGTGCACGCGCTGGTCGTCGCGGAACGGGCCGGCCATGTTCACGTAGGTCGTGTAGCCGAGGATGTCGGTCGCGTCCGCGAGCGCGGCGCGCGCAGCCGGCGTGAGCCACGCGGCGCCGCCCGGGCCGAGGCCGAGCACCGTCAGGCGGCCACGCGCACGGCCGAGCGTGGCGGGGTCGACCGGATGCGACGCGACCGCGCATGCGATGCCGTTCGTCGTGGCGCGCAGCGTGTGTGCGACGCGCAACGCGCGACCGAGCAGGGTGGCCGCATCATCTGTCGCGTCAGCGTCGCCGTCTTTATCGGTATCGGTATCGACGAAGCGCAGCGGCACGTCGAGCGTGTGCGCCGCCTCTTCCAGCACGGCATCACCGATTGCCGATGCGGGCGCAACGATCGCCGCGAGCGCCAGCCGTGCGAGACCTTGCGAATCGAGTGCCGCATCGATGCGTGCGGCAAGCGCTTCATCCGCGTGGATAGCCTGTGCATCCACGCCGATCACGACGCTGCGCGGATGAATCACGAGTTCGTCGCGCGCGCCGCGCCATGCGTCGGGGGTCACGCGGATCGCATGCGCGGCGGCTTCGTCGCGCGGCAGCGCGACATCGTCGAGCCACGGCGCCGCGCCGTCGATGCGCGTCGACGCGCCCGCGAGCAGATCGGACACGAAGCGCTTACCCTGGCCGAGATCGGCGAGCGCATAGCCTTCCGGCGGATTGAGCACGCACGCGCCGAAACGCAGTTCGCCGCTCGTCGTGATCGCCGGCGCAACGCCGACGCATGCGGCGATTTCCCGCGCGATCACGTTGACGCCCGTCAGCCCGCCGAGCAGCGGCACGACCGCCGAGCCGTCTTCCGCCACCGCGAGCACGGGCGGCTCGACGCCCTTGTCGGCGAGCGCGGCGGCAATGCAGCGGATCACGATGCCGGCCGCGCACAGCGCGACGATCGGCAGCCCGCGCGCATAGAGTTCACGCAGGTGCGCGCCGAGATCGTCGAACGGCACGTCGGCCGCGACGCGCGATGCGAGGCCATGCACGCGCGCGCCCGGATAGCGCGCCTGGATGCGCCGCGCGGTATCGAGCGCGCCCGCGCCGAGAATCACGATCGCGGGCGGAGTCGTCATCCTTGCCATTTTTCCCCCGGCACGACGAGCAGCGAGAAGTATGGCGACGCCATCGGATCGACTTCGTCGAGCGGCACGATGCGCTGGCTCGCCATCGTCGCGCGCTCGACATACCGCGCGCGCTTCGCGAGCCCCAATTCGTCGAGCACCCGCCGCACCTTGTCGAAATTGCGGCCGAGCTTCATCACGACGGCCGCGTCGGCCCGCGCGAGCCGTTCGCGCAGTTCGGGCTCGGGCAGCACGCCCGACAGCACCGACAGGCTCTGGTTGCGATAGACGAGCGGCTGGCCGAGCACCGCGGTGCCGCCGAGCATTGAACACACGCCGGGGATCACCTCGGTGTCGTAGCGCGACGCGAGGCGGTCGTGCAGGTACATGTACGAGCCGTAGAAGAACGGGTCGCCTTCGCAGATCACCGCGACGTCGCGCCCCGCGTCGAGGTGCGCGGCAACGATCTCGGCAGCCGTGTCGTAGAAGTCGGCGATCACCGTCTCGTAGCACAGCGGCGGCGGCAAGGCCTCGGTCGTCACCGGATAGACGAGCGGCAGTTGCGTCTGCGCGTCCTGCAGGTGCGCTTCGACGATGCCGTACGCATTGCCTTTCTTGCCCTTCGCGACGAAATACGCGACCACGGGCGCGGCCTGCAGCACGCGCAGCGCCTTGATCGTCATCAGTTCGGGGTCGCCGGGGCCGACACCGACCCCGAACAGGCGTCCGCGCGCGGTCGTCATTCGACCTCCGTCGCGAGTGCGTTGACCGCCGCCGCCGCCATCGCGCTGCCGCCGCGCCGGCCGAGCAGCGCGACGTACGGCACGCCACGGCTGTCGGCATCGAGCAGCGCTTTCGATTCGGCCGCACCGATGAAGCCCACCGGAAATCCGAGGATCAGCGCGGGGCGCGGCGCGCCGGCGTCGATCATGTCGAGCAGGTGGAACAGCGCGGTCGGCGCATTGCCGATCACGACGACGCTGCCATCGAGGTGCGGCCGCCACAGCTCGAGCGCGGCGGCCGAACGCGTGTTGCCGAGATGCCGCGCGAGATCGGGCACTTCGGGCTCGCCGAGCGTGCAGATCACGCGGTTGTCGGCCGGCAGCCGCGCGCGCGTGATGCCTTCGGCGACCATCCTCGCGTCGCACAGGATCGGCGCGCCGGCCGCGAGTGCCGTGCGGCCCGCCGTGCCGGCACCGGGCGAGAAGCGCAGGTCGTAGACGACGTCGACCATCCCGCACGCATGGATCACGCGCACCGCGAGTTTCTCGAGGTCGGGCGGAACCTGCGACAGGTCGGCCTCGGCGCGGATCGTCGCGAACGACTGGCGGTAGATTTCCTGCCCGTCGCGAATGTAGTCAAGCATCGGTGGTGTCCTGGCTGTGCCGCGCGCCCGTCAGTCGGGCCGCGGCCTGGTCAATCGTCAGATGGCGCGCGAGCGGGGCGCCGAGGCCCGCAGCGGCGTCGCGCCGGTAAAGGTCGTAGCGCGCGGGCGCAACCGCGACGAGCGTGTGCGTCGCGGGGTGCGGCAGCGCGCAGTGGCGCTCGCAGCCGGTCAGGTGCACGTCGACTGCGTGGCCGATGCGGGCGGCGAGCGCGAGGGCGTCGTGCTTCGTGTCGGCGCGCGCCTTCGCGCAGCCCGCGCTGCCGGTGCACGCGACAAGCGTCGCCAGCGGGTCGGACGACGCGCAGACGAGGCCGAGCGACGCGAGCGCATCGAGCGTGGCCGGTGCGCGTTCGCGCGATACGCGATGCAGGAATACGCCTTGCCATGGCGTCATCGACAGCGTGCCGTCGCCGTCGGTTTCGGCCAGCGCGGCGAGCCGTTCCAGTTGGGTGGCATCGAGCCGGCCGAGCACGAATTGCGCGCCGACGTTGCAGCGCGTCGCATCGAGCGACGGGCGCACGCCGAAACGCAGCGTCGGGTCGGTGCACGTGCGGCGCCAGCCGGCAAGCGCCGGATCGGCTTCAAGCGGGAAGGGCAGGTAGTGCTGTGCGCGTTCGAGTAATGTGCGCTCGCCGCATGTTGCGAGCAGTGCGCGCATTCGCGTGACATCCGCCGGCGCGAGATCGAGGAACGCGAGCAGCAGCGCGCGAACCAGCGCAGCAGCTTGATCGGGCGCGACATCGACCGAAGCGGGTGGGTCGTCGTATGCAACCGGCGGACAGCCGGTCAGCCCGGCCGCGATGCGCACCGCGCCATCGCCGCGACGCCAGGCGGCCAGCCAGATGTCGTGCGGATGGTCGAGCGCCGCAACCGATTCGCCGCCGTCGAGCTGGATCGAGAATTTCGGCGACAGCTCGCCGCGGCGGGGCTCGCGCGCCAGCATGTCGAAGAGCGGCGCGGCGAGCGCGCGGCTGTCGACGAGTGCGGCAGGGTCGTGGCCGGCGAGCGGGCTGAGCATCACGTTGCGCACGTCGTCGCTCGCGGCGAGCGCGGCCGCATCGGCGTCTGCATTCGAGGTGGCGTCGACGGGCGGGCCGAGACCCGCTTCGAGCAACGCATGCGTCAGCGCGTCGGCCGCGCCGTCGCGAATGCCGCGCAGCTGGAGATTCGCGCGATTGGTCGCGTCGATCGCGCCCGAGCCGAAGGCGCGCGCGGCGGCGGCGATCGCACGCGCCTGGCGCGCATCGAGCCGGCCGCCCGGCAGCTTGATCCGGCACAGTCCGCCGTCGGCGGCCGCGACCACGCGCACGAGCCCCGGGCAGGCCGACGGGCGCATGACGGGCGATGCAGGAATCGAAACGGGGGCGGAACTCAACGGGGTACCGGGGCTGTGTCGCGCCGCGGCCAACGCATCGGTACACCCCGCCCGACGCCGACTGGCACGCACGCACTTTCTGGCCGGCAGGTCTCCTGGCTGACAGGTCGGCGCCGGCTCCCGGCCTTCCCGGTGGAACCAGTGGCATGAGGGGGAGATCGGCTCGCTGTCTACAGTTGCGGGGGCAGCCACAGCGGCGCGTGGCGCGCCCTGTGTTCCCTCTTCGGCCCCGAGGGGCACCGGCGAACGAACGGCCGTAGGATACCCGATTTTCGAGACGATCCGGCATCGGCGATGCGTCGCACAACCGCGTCGCAGCACGGCTGCAGCCGGTTTTGCGCTGTCGCGTCAATGGTACGATTGGCCGCTCGACACCCGACATCCGGGCCGTATCGCACCGGCGGGCGACGCGCACGGCGCGGAGGCGGATCGGGATCGGAATCATCAACGAATCAACGCGCGGCAGCCCGGCCGCCGCGCATCGCAACACACGGTAGGAAATCGAACGATGGGGAAGGGTGCATGACGGCGTGGCTGACGGTAGTGGGCATCGGCGACGACGGTTACGCGGGGCTCGGACGCAGTGCGCGGCGCGCACTGCTCGACGCGACGCTCGTCGTCGGCGCGAAGCGGCATCTCGACATGCTGCCCGCGCGGCTGCCGGCCGCGCGCGAAGCGTGGCCGTCGCCGTTCGACCTCGCGGGCGTGCTGGCGCGGCGCGCGTCGCCCGTCTGCGTGCTCGCCAGCGGCGACCCGATGCTGTTCGGCGTCGGTGCCACGCTCGCGCGCCGGCTTTCCCCCGACGAATGGCGCGTCCTGCCTGCGCCGTCGTCGCTGTCGCTCGCGGCCGCGCGCCTCGGCTGGGCGCTGCAGGATGTCGGCGCGGTCTCGCTCGTCGGCCGGCCGCTGGCGACGCTCGCGCGTCACCTGCTGCCCGGGCGCCGCCTGTTCGTGCTGAGCGCCGACGGCCGCACACCGGCCGCCGTCGCGGCCGAACTCGTCGCTCGCGGCTTCGGGCCGACGCGCATCAGCGTGTTCGAACATCTGGGCGGCCCGCTCGAGCGGCGTCTCGACGGCCTCGCGCAGGACTGGCGCATCGACGAAACGGCCGCGCTCAACCTGGTCGCGCTCGACTGCCAAGCCGGCCCCGACGCGCCGCGACGCGCACTCACGCCCGGCCTGCCGGACGATGCGTACCGTCACGACGGCCAGCTCACCAAGCGCGACCTGCGCGCGATGACGCTCGGGCGTCTCGCGCCCGTGCCCGGCGAGCTGCTGTGGGACGTCGGCGCCGGCAGCGGCTCGATCGGCATCGAATGGATGCGCGCGCATCCGTCATGCCAGGCGATCGCGATCGAAGCGCATGCGGAGCGGCAGCGCTTCATCGAGCACAACCGCGACGCGCTCGGCGTGCCCGGCCTGCAGCTCGTCGCGGGCCGCGCGCCCGACGCGCTCGCGGGGCTCACCGCACCCGACGCGATCTTCATCGGCGGCGGGGCGACCGCGCCCGGCGTGCTCGACGCGTGCTGGGCATCGCTGAAGCCCGGTGGCCGGCTGGTCGCGAACGCGGTCACGCTGCAGGGCGAGATGACGCTCGCCGCCTGGCGCGACGCGCACGGCGGCACGCTCACGCGCGTGTCGCTCGCACACGCCGAGCCGCTCGGCCGCTTCGATACGTGGCGGCAGCCGTTGCCGGTCACGCTGTACGACGTGCGCAAGCCCGATGCGGCCGACACACCCGCCTCGTCGGCCACGACCAACGCAACGGACGCGTGATGCGCGACGAGACTCCCGAACAGCCCGCGCCGCTACGTTTCGGCTATACGACCGGCAGCTGCGCGACCGCGACGTCGCTCGCCGCCGCGCGGCTGCTGCTCGCGGGTAGTGCGGACGACGCGGTCGAGATCGTGCTGCCGAAGGGGCAGCGCGTGATGATGCGGCTCGCGTTCTGCCGGGCCACCGCCGACGGTGCGGAAGCCGGCACGATCAAGGATGCCGGCGACGATCCGGACGTCACGCACGGCGCGCTGATCTTCGCGCGCGTCGCGCTCGCGGCGGCGCCCGGCGTGCGGTTTCATGCGGGCCCGGGCGTCGGCACGGTCACGCGCGCGGGGCTGACGCTGCCGGTCGGTGAACCGGCGATCAACCCGGTGCCGCGCCAGATGATGACGACGCACCTGGACGCGCTGGCGGCCGAGCATGGCTATGCGGGCGGCTTCGACGTGACGATCGGCGTCGAAGGCGGCGAAGCGCTCGCGCTGAAGACGATGAACCCGCGCCTCGGCATCGTCGGCGGGCTGTCGATCCTCGGCACGACCGGCATCGTGCGGCCGTTCTCGTGTTCGGCCTATATCGCGTCGATCCACCAGGGCATCGACGTCGCCCGCGCGAACGGCATCGCGCACATTGCCGCGTGCACCGGCAACGCGAGCGAGGACGCGATGCGCGCGCACTATCAACTGCCCGACATGGCGCTGATCGAAATGGGTGACTTCGCGGGCGCGGTGCTCAAGCACCTGCGGCGCGCGCCGGTCGCACGGCTGTCGATGTGCGGCGGCTTCGGCAAGCTCAGCAAGCTCGCGGCCGGCCATCTCGACCTGCACAGCCGCCATTCGAGCATCGACCTGCCGCTGCTCGCGCAGTGGGCGGCAGAGGCCGGCGCAAGCGACGCGCTGCAGGCCGCGATGCGCGCCGCGAACACGACCCAGGAAGCGCTGAAGCTCGCGCACGCCGACGGCGTGCCGCTCGGCGATCTCGTCTGTGCACAGGCGTTGCGCGTCGCGCGCGACATCGTGCCGCCGTCCGTCGCGGTCGAGATGTTCGCGATCGACCGGCAGGGCCGCTTCGTCGGGGAGGCGCGATGAGCCTGCGCATCCTGCTGCTCGGCGGCACCGGCGACGCCCTGAAGATCGCGCGCGCGCTCGGGCCTCGGCACGTCTACAGCCTGGCCGGCCTCGGCAAGGTGCCCGACGATCTGCGCTGCGACGTGCGCGTCGGCGGCTTCGGCGGCGCGGCCGGGCTGGCCGCCTATCTGCGCGACGCCGGCATCGGCCTCGTGATCGACGCGACCCACCCGTATGCGGCGCAAATCAGCGCGAATGCCGCCGTCGCGGCGCGTGAAGCGCGTGTGCCGCTGTGGGCGCTGCGCCGCGCGCCATGGGTGCCGCAACCCGGCGACGACTGGCGCATGGTCGACGACTGGGCCGGCATCGAAGCCGCGCTCGCGCCGTTCAGGCGGCCGCTGTTCACGCTCGGCCGCGAACCGCTCGCGCATCTCGACGCGATCCCGCCGCACCAGTTCTGGCTCGTGCGCTGCCTCGACGCGCATCCCGGCAACGCGCATGCGCAGATCGTCGCCGCGCGCGGGCCGTTCACGCTCGACGGCGAGCGCACGCTGTTCGCGCTGATGGGCATCGACGTCGTCGTCAGCAAGAACAGCGGCGGCACGGCCACGGAAGCCAAGCTCGAGGTCGCGCGCGAACGCAGAGTGCCGGTCGTGATGCTGCGCCGGCCGCCGCTGCCCGACGCCGACCGCGCGTTCGATTCGGCCACGGCGCTCATCGACGCGCTCGATCCGGCCGCACGCGCATGACGCCGCGCGGCCGGTCATCCCATGAATTGACGGAGATTTTTCGATGACGGTGTATTTCATCGGCGCGGGCCCCGGCGACCCGGAGCTGATCACGGTGAAGGGCCAGCGCCTCGTGCGCACGTGCCCGGTGATCCTGTATGCGGGCTCGCTGGTGCCGGCGGCCGTGCTCGACGGCCATCGCGCCGAGCAGGTCGTCAATACGGCCGAACTCGACCTCGACGCCATCGTCGCGCTGCTCGCCGGCGCGCATGCGAAAGGGCAGGACGTCGCGCGCGTGCATTCGGGCGACCCGTCGCTGTACGGTGCGATCGGCGAGCAGATTCGCCGCTTGAAAGCGCTCGGGATTCCGTATGAAATCGTGCCCGGCGTCACGGCCACGGCCGCGTGCGCGGCGACGCTCGGCGTCGAGCTGACGCTGCCCGGTGTCGCGCAGACGGTGATCCTCACGCGCTTCGCGGGCAAGACGACGATGCCAGAAGGCGAAGCGCTCGGCGCGCTCGCCGCGCACCGCGCAACGCTCGCGATCCATCTCGGCGTGCGCCATCTCGCCCGTATCGTCGACGAAGTGCTGCCGCATTACGGCGCCGATTGCCCGGTCGCGGTGATCTATCGCGCGAGCTGGCCGGATGAAGAACGCGTGACCGGCACGCTCGCCGACATCGTCGCCAAGGTGCAGGGCACGCAGATCGAGCGCACCGCGCTGATCCTGATCGGGCGCGTGCTCGACGCCGAAGGGTTCGCCGATTCGACGCTGTATGCGAGCGCGGGCTGATCACGCCCGGGCCGGCCCGGGTTCGGTACGGCGTTCGCGCAGGGGCGTGTCGCGCGCCGCGCGATCGTGATCGCGCCGCCAACGAAATGGATCGGCGACGCCGATTCACCGAGAATGCCGACGACGGGGATCAGGTTGAGCAGTTGAGCACGACCACCGTCCTGTCCGATCGCGGCGGGGCAACATTGCGCGGGATACGTGCTACGCGCGCGCGGCGTGCAGCACCCGCTTCGGCGCAAACCCCGCCGCCAGCGCGAACAGCGCGACACACAGGCAGGCCATCGCGATCCACGCCGGTGACAGATCCGCGAGATGCTGGCGCACGATGCCTGCCGCGAACGGGAACAGCCCGGCGATCAGGTAACCGATGCCCTGCACGAACCCCGTCAGCGACGCAGCATCGGCCGGCGTCGCCGCATGGTCGACGGTGACGATCAGCGACAGCGGAAATAGCGCGCCGATCCCCGCGCCCATCAGCAGCGCGGCCGGCAGCGCGAGCGCTTCCGGTGCGGCCAGCATCACCAGCAAGCCGACGAACAGCGACGCGATCGCCGCATGCAGCGCGGGCCGGCGGTCGGGCAGGCGGTCGATCGTCGCGGAGATCGTCAGCCCCGCGACGACTTCCGCGAGCGTCACACCGCCGAGCAGGCTGCCGGCCGCCGTCGGCGACCAGCCGAGCCGCATGTAGTACGGCGGCAGCCACGCGAGCACGAGCGTGTACGCACCCGTCGCGATGCCGAAGAACAGCGCGAGCCGCCACGCGCGCGGCGAGCGCGACGGCTGCGCGTTCGACGCCGACGTCGGCCCGGAGGCGAGCGCGTCGCCGCCGCGGCTGGCCAGCGGCCACGCGAGCGCGGCCACCCCGCCCGGCAGCGCCCAGCCCGCGAGCGCGGGGAGCCAGCCCCATTGGGCCGCGGCGAACGGCGCGACGACGCTCGCGAGCACGGCGCCGCCCATGATCGACGTCGAATAGACGCCCATCGCCCCACCGATCCGCGACGCGAAATGCGCCTTCACGAAACCGGGCAGCAGCGCCTGCACCATCGCGATCCCGACGCCCGCGCAGCAGGCGCTCGCGAGCAGCAGCCACGCGTGCTGCGCCCCGATGCGCGACACGCAGGCGAGCCCGATCAGCGCGACGCCGAGCCAGACGCCGCCCGCGATGCCGGTCAGGCGCTGCAGACGCCGCGCACTCAGCGCGCCGAGGCCCATCAGCAGGATCGGGATCGTCGTCAGCAGGCTCGCCGCGCCGTCACTGATGCCGGTCGCGCGCTGGATCATGTCGAGCAGCGGGCCGACCGCGGCAAGCGCCGGCCGCAGGTTCAGCCCGACGAGGACAATGGCGGCAAGCCGCCATCCGGGGGAAGTGAAGCGATTCATTGCGAGGCCCTCGATATCGGTGCGCGGCCGCCTCCGGGGAGGTGCCGCGCGCTTTTCATGTAAAGTATCTCGACATCAAGATAAATGCTGATTTATCTCGACGTCAAGATAACTGGTGAGCCGAGGAGGGTTAATGGATCGAGCCGCGCATGCGCTCGCACAATGGCGCGCCGAGCGCCCGGATCTCGACGCGTCGTCGATGGTGGTGATGGGGCGGCTGCAGGAAGCGGCGCTCGTGATCGCGCGCGACCGTCTCAATCCGCTGTTCGCGCGCTACGGGATGCAGCCCGGTGAGTTCGACGTGCTGGCCACGCTGCGGCGTGGCGGGGCGCCGTTCGCCTTGACGCCGACGGCGCTGTACGACGCGCTGATGATGTCGTCGGGCGGGATGACCGCGCGCATCGACCGGTTGCAGAAGGCCGGGTGGGTGAAGCGCCGGCCGAACCCGGCGGACGGGCGTGGGACGCTTGTGGCGTTGACGGAGACTGGTCGCGCGCTGATCGATGAGGCAGTCGTCGCGCATATCGACAATCAGCGGGAATTGCTGGCCGTGTTGTCGGATGCGGAACAGGCGCAGTTGTCTGAACTGCTGGGAAAGTTGCTGGCGGGGCTGGGAGACGGGGCGTCGAAAGGGGCGGAGGGAAAGTAGCGCCACAGAATGCGCGAGGCGAACACACGAGGTGGAAAAATCGTCGTGAAGGGTCGTAGACGTCGCTTGCCGAGCGGTTGCAGACGCCCCCGTCACGCGGAATCCACGTCTGCGCCTCAGCGAAAAACGGCCAATAAAGCGACCAACCCGAGCTTTTCGTACGACGCGCCACCATTGAATCATGTCGTTGCGATCGAACCCAAAGATAAGGTTTCCTTACCGAAAAAGCTCGACCATCACGACATCGGTGTCGTCTCGTGCCACCAACGTGAGCCGCGATTCGTCGCGAACGGCAACCCCGTCGCGCGGCGCGAGCCGGACGTCGCCGATATCGAGCCGGCCATGATCTGCAACCAGGTACGCCCCACCTGCCCCCGGCAACACGTGATGCACCGTCGTGCCTGCGCGTAACGTCGCGATGCGCACGCGCGCGTCCGCGTGGATGGGCAGCGCGCCCGCGCACACGTCATCGGGATCGCCGCTCGCCAGCGTGACGAAGCGGCCTTCGCGACATTCGCGTGAACAGGTTCGCGTCGCCGAACGCGGCGTGCCGCCAGGCGTGCGCGGATGCAGCCAGATCCGGAACAGCCGCGCAGGGACGTTCTCGTCGTTGCGCTCGGCAAGGTGGATAGCGGCGCCCGCACGCATCGCCTGGATGGAATCGGTGACCAGCCGTGTGCGATTGCCCGCGTCGTCTTCGAACGTGATCGCGCCCGAGCGCACCCACGTCACGATCTCGACGTTCCGGTGAACGTGCAGGCCAACGCCGGCATGCGGAGCGAACGCTTCGTCGTTCCAGGCGTAGAGCGCGCCGAGCGAACCATGATCGGGGCGTCCGCAGGCGCCGAGGCGGAAATGCATCCGCGTGTCGCGCCAGTCGCTCCGGGTCGCGCCAAGCAACTGAAACGATCGATGTTCGATCATGAGGTGTCCGGGTTCAAACGCGCGTACGCGCCGGGCGCGGGCTCGATCGTCGACGATCGCATCCGCGCCCGGCGCAATGCTTAAATCTGCTGCTGGCCGCCATCGACGAACAGCTCGACGCCGTTCACGAAGCTCGCGTCGTCCGACGCGAGGAACAGCGCGGCACTCGCGATCTCGCCCGGTTCGCCGAGGCGTCCCATCGGGATCTGGGCCGCCAGGTAATCGGCAAGACCCTGGCGCTGGGCGGCATCGTCGCCGGCGAGGTCGAGCAGGCCGGGCGTGCGGGTCGCCCCCGGGCTGATCGTGTTCACGCGGACGCGGCGGTCCTTCAGGTCGAGAATCCAGCTGCGAGCGAAGGCGCGCACCGCGGCTTTCGACGCCGAATACACGCTGAAGGCAGCGGTGCCGGCGCTGCCCGCGGTCGAACCGGTGAGAATCACCGATGCGCCCTCGGCGAGCAGCGGCAGCGCTTTTTGCACCGTGAACAACACGCCTTTCACGTTGCGATCGAAGGTGTCGTCGTAGTGTGCTTCGGTGATGTCGCCGAGCGGCAGCATCGAACCGCCGCCGGCGTTCGCGAACAGCACGTCGAGGCGCCCCTGTTCTTCCTTGATCTGCGCGTACAGCGCGTCGAGCTCATCGAGCTTCGTGGAGTCGACACGGACGCCGGTCGCGTTCCCGCCCGCTGCCTGGATGCCTTTCACGGCGGCATCGAGTTCGGCCTGACGGCGACCGGTGAGGTAGACGTGCGCGCCTTCTGCCGCGAAGCGTTGGGCGGTGGCAAGACCGATGCCGCTGGTTGCGCCGGTCACGAGGGCGATCTTGCTGTCGAGTTTGCGTGCCATTTTGCTTCTCCTTGCATTCGATAAGTGGGACTGCGTTCGGTGTTGCGTGCTGCGATGTGAGGAGAATATCGACGCCCCTATCATTTCGAAATAGAATTGATTGCAACCTAACGTTGCATAAATGAAAAGATGAGGGGCGATGGCCAAGCTGCCGGATTTCGAAGGACTCGCGATGTTCGCGAAGGTCGCCGAGGAAGGATCGTTCGCGGCGGCGGCGCGTGCGATGGGGGTGTCCGTCGCGACAGTCTCGCGGGGCGTCGCCCGTCTGGAGGACCGGCTGGGTGCGCGGCTCTTCAATCGCACGTCGCGGCAGCTCGCGCTGACCGAGTTCGGCCGGACCATTTGTGAGACGGCCGGCGAGATCTATCGCCGGGCCGAGGAGGCGGAAAGCGCCGCGCGGGAGATGTCGTCGCAGCCGCGTGGATTGGTGCGGCTCGCCGTGCCGATGTCGTTCGGGCTGCGCTGGGTCGCGCCGCTGTTACCCGGCTTCTTTCGCGCGTATCCCGAGGTGTCGATCGACTTGCATCTTTCCGATGCATCGGTCGATCTGGTCGCCGACGGTTTTGACGCCGCGCTGCGCATCGCCGCGCTGCCGGATTCCTCGCTGGTCGCGCGCCGGCTGTGCGCGGTCACCCAGTTCCTGGTGGCGTCGCCGGCGTATCTGAAGCGGGAAGGACGGCCCGCCCATCCGCGCGAACTGGTGGATCGGCCGTGCCTTTCCTATGCCTATCGCGCACGCGGCGATGTGTGGCGGTTCACGAACGGCGCGGGTGACGAGGAACCGGTCATGCCGACCGGACCGCTGCGCGTGACGAATGCCGATGCGCTGCTGCCCACTTTGCTCGATGGCCTCGCGATTGCGGAACTGCCCGAATTCATCGCCGGCGAATATCTGGCCGATGGCCGCCTCGAGGCGCTCCTGACCGACTGGTCGTTGACGAAGGGCGGCCTTTACTTCGTCACGCCGTCCGCACGTGCCCGTCCGGCCAAGGTGGCTGCGCTGTCCGATTACTTTGCGGAACACCTGTCCGATCCGTCGTGGCGGTGGCCCAAGTGACGCGCCGGCGTAACTGAACACCGACCGTCTTCCCGGAAATTCGCAACAAACTTCAAATAAAAAACCCGCCGCGCAATGCGGCGGGTTCTTCAGATCGCGGCCTGCACGGCGTGCACCCGCTTAACCCATCAACCCCGTGCCGGAATATTGAGCCCGCGCTCGACCGCCGGACGCGCCACGAACGCGTCGAGCACCCGCTTGACGTTCCGGAACTCGCTGAAGCCGACCAGGTCGCCCGCTTCGTAGAAGCCGACGAGGTTGCGCACCCACGGGAAAATTGCGATATCGGCGATCGTATAGGTATCGCCCATCACCCACTGACGGTTCGCGAGATGCGCATCGAGCACGCCGAGCAGGCGCTTCGATTCGTCGACGTAGCGATCGCGCGGACGCTTGTCCTCGTAGTCGCGGCCGGCGAACTTGTGGAAGAACCCGACCTGGCCGAACATCGGTCCGATGCCGCCCATCTGGAACATCACCCACTGGATCGTCTCGTAGCGGCCCGCGAGATCCTTCGGGATCAGCTGGCCCGTCTTGTCCGCGAGATAGATCAGGATCGCGCCCGATTCGAACAGCGGCAGCGGCTTGCCGTCCGGGCCGTTCGGATCGATGATCGCCGGGATCTTGTTGTTCGGGTTCAGCGACAGGAACGCGGGCGAGAACTGGTCGTTCGTGTCGAAGCGCACGAGGTGCGGCTCGTACGGCAGGCCGGTTTCCTCGAGCATGATCGACACCTTGACGCCGTTCGGCGTCGGCAGCGAGTAGAGCTGGAGACGGTCGGGATGCTGGGCCGGCCACTTTTGCGTGATCGGGAAGGCGGACAGGTCGGACATGGAGGGTCGCTCGTCGAAGTGAAGGATCCGCGCCCGTTCCTGCTGCCGCACGCGCCACGGTCGACGGCGAGACGGCAGGGCGGAGCGCGCCGAAAACGCCCACTGTAGCCGATCCCGGCGATCGATGCAGGTGGTGGCCACGCGCGACCGCCGCGGCATCGCCAGGCGCCGCCGGCAACCGTCAGAAGTTGTGCCGCAGCCCGACCATCACGGCCGTCGTGCCGACGCCCGGCGCGACCGGCTGCCCGTACACGAGCATCTGGTCCATCGTGCCGCGGTTGTTCACGTGGCCGACCTGCGCATAGACCATCGTCCGCTTCGACAGGCTGTAGTCGGCCGCGAGCACGACCGCCGTCGACTTGTTCGCCGAGACGTTGCGATCCTTCAGGTAATACACCGCGGACGTCACCTGCAGCGCCGGCCTGAAGCGATAGCCGATGCCGGCAGACAGCATGTCGAGGTTCACCTTGTCCGCATGCGACGGATTCCGGCCGTTGCCGTACGACGCCGACACCGAGAAATCGTGGATCGTATATTTCGCGCCGAAGTAGATGAAGCGGTTGTTGTCGACGCCGGTCGGCGCGATGCCCGGCGCCGGGCTCGTGTCGTGGCCGTTGTAGTAAGCGGCCGAAGCATTGAGCCCATCGTTCGCATACCTGAGCACGACCGATTCGCGCGTGCCGCCCTGGAACTGCCCGGCCACGCCGCCCGGCGCGTATTCGAGCGCGATCGACGCACCCGCGAAGGTCGGCGACTGGTAGACGAGCGCATTGCTGTCGTACAACGCGCCGATCGCTGCGTTGGTGCTCGTCCCCGACCAGCCGGCCGCCGTGTTCAGGCCGAGCCACGCAATCAGCACGCTGCCGAAGAACTGCGCGTTGCGCACGTCGGTGTCGGCCATCGCGTAGATCATCGGCACGATCTGGCGGCCGGCCGTGAACGTGCCGAACGGGCCCGACACGCCGAGCGACGCGACCTGGTTGAAGATCGCGACGGCGCCCGGCGTGTCGCTCAGCTGCAGCTTGCCGCTGCCGCTGTCGAACGAGCCCTGCAGCTTGAAGTTGACCTTGTAGCCGCCGCCGATGTCCTCGCTGCCCTTGATGCCCCAGAAGCTCGAGTAGATGCCGCCGTCCTTCATGCGGAACACCTTGCCCGTGTTCGGCGCGGTCGGGCTGAACGACGCCGACGACGTGCTCTGGTACAGCAGGCCCGAGTCGATCACGCCGTAGAGCGTGACGGAGGATTGCGCATGCGCGAGCGCCGAACAGCCGGCAAGCGCCGCGAGCGCGGCCAGTTTCGTCTTCATCGAAGTCTCCAGGGTCGTATTGGACCGGACGGGGTCGAGCCCGTCCGGGTGAAGCGGGAAAGCAGGGAGGCTGGCGGGAAGGTGTGACAGGCGACGCCCGCCTGAGCCGTGCGGAAAGACTACGCAACGGCGGGCGGCCGCTCCCCCCCATGCGCGGGGGGCAGGGTTGCGGAGAATCGGTGGAAGGCTGGCGCGACGCTGCGCCCGATCGGCGGAACCGGCGTTACGACGTCAGGGCGCGCTTTCGAGGAGGCCGAGCACCAGCGCGCGGCGCACCGCATGCTTGCGCGAACTGGCGTCGAGCTTGCCGAACAGGTTCTTCAGGTGCCACTTCACGGTTTCCTCGCCGACGGCGAGCGCCACCGCGATCTCCTTGTTCGACAGGTTGCGCGCGAGCAGCTCGAGAATCGCGCGCTCCTTCGGCGTCAGCACGACGCTCGGCACCGCGCGCGGGCTGGCCGCGGCGCGCGGCGCGGGCGGCACGATGCGCGGCAGCGGCAGCGCGTGCCGCGCGGGGCCGGTGCCGGCGGCCGCTTCGTCGCCGGCGCGGCGCGCCCAGTCGGCGATCGCCGGATGCGCGTCGGCGAGCGTGCGCGTCAGCCCGAACAGGTCGGCGAGGTTCATCGCTTCGTCGAGCAACGCACGGCCGCCGCCGGCCGACTGTTCGCGCGCGAACGCGCTGAGCGCCATGATCTCGATGCGCGCCTGCCCCATGCTCATTTCGCGGGCCAGCACGGCGGCTTCGTCGAGCGCCGCGCTTGCGTCGTCCCAGCGGCGCGCGGCCAGCGCGGCACCCGCGTGCGCCGTTGCCTGCAGCAGCACGACGGGGCGCCGCCACAACGGCCCATGCGACGGAAACTCGGCCGCGGCGATCGCATCGATCCGCTCGACGAGCGCGTGGCAGGTCGCCTCGCGATAGCGCGCCGCATGAATGCGCACCTGTTCGGCGAGACTCGCGACCGACAGGCGCGGCAGGCGGCGCGCGACCCCCATCGCGTCGAGCGCTTCGAGCAGGTCGATCGCGCGGTGCTCGACGCCGCGCAGCAGCGCGATGCGCGCGGCGGTGCGATAGCCGAGCAGCACGGTATCGGGCGTGCCCGCGTGTTCGAGCACGTCGAGGCGGTTCGCGAGCAACGCGGCGGCCTGGTCGACGCGGTCGGCCTCGTACGCGAGCGCCGCGCACATCGCCGCGAGCATGCAGGTGAGCGGATGGCGGCGCCCGAGATCGGCTTCCGCACGCGCCAGTGCCGGCGACAGCGCATCGTCGGCCAGCCGGACCTGGCCCTCGCGCAGGTAGCTCAGGCCCGTGATCAGCTCGCCCCAGCGCGCGACGTAGCCGAACCCGGCCGCCGTCTCGCCGCGCGGCGCCGCGTGCTGGAAGCGGCGTGCCTGCGCCGGTTCGCCGACGATGATTGCGCGCGCCGACAGCCGGTTCGCATGCATTTGCGCGAGCCAGGTCGCCGCCGGCGGCGTGAAGTCGGCCCACGGCTCGAACAGCTCGACGAAGCGGTCGATTTCGTCGGCGTAATACGCGGCCGCGCTGAGGATCAGCGCGCACTCGTAGCGCATCGCCGCGGGCGTGCCGGGATCCGCGAGGATGCCCGCGATCTGGCGCTGCGCTTCGACATGGCGCTCGCCGAGCGCCAGCGCCCACGCCACCGCGACGCGCAGCGTCGGGCGCTTGTCGAGCTCCGCATCGGGCAGCAGCGCGAGCCAGTCGAGCACGTCGTTGATGCGGCCCTGCTTGATCGCATCCTCGAGACAGCGCTGCGCGAGCGCGTACGCCACCTGGAACTGGCCGGCCGCATACGCGTGGCGGGCGGCTTCCTCGGTCATCCCGTGCGCGTCGAGCCAGGCAGCCGCCCGCGCATGCAGCGCGCTGCGCTCGGCGTCGGAGCCCGCGGCCAGGCGGTCGCGCAGCGTGTCGCGCACGAGTGGATGCAGCCGGCACCAGTCCGAATCGTCCGACGCAATGAACAGCGGCGTGTCGCGTGCGAGCCGGGCGAGACGGGCGGGTGCGCCTGCGTCGTCGAGCAGCGCGGCGCATAGCGACGGATGCAGGCGATCGGCGACGCTCGTGCGCGTCAGGAACGCGGTGTCGTCGGCCGACAGGTTCGCGAGGAGCAGCTCGACGAGCCGGTCGCGCGTGCCGTCCACGCGGGCGGCGAGTGCGTCGACCGCCTGGCGCGGATCGGCCGAGCGCGCCATCGCGGCCATCGCGAGCTGCAGGCCGAGCGGCCAGCCGTCGACGCGTTCGAACAGCCGCGCGCACGCGTCGGCGTCGACCCGTTGGGCAAAGCGCGCGCCGACCAGCGCGATCGTCTCGTCGAGCGTGAAGCGCAGCCAGTCGGGGCCCGCGAGCGTGCATTGCCCGCCGGCGAGCAGATCGCCGGCCACGAGATCGAGCCCGCGCCGCGCGGCGACGACGACATGCAGGTTTTGCGGCGCGTTGTGCAGCACGTAGGTCAGCGCATCGAGGCCCGCGGGCGGCAACCGCTCCGCATCGTCGACGATCAGCAGCGCATCGATCGACAGTTGCGCGACCTCGGCCAGCCACGCGGTCACGCCCTCCAGCGCGCGCGCCGCGTCGGCCGCGCCCATCGGGATCAGGCGCCCGAAGCCGGGCCGTGCACAACCGGTCCGCACCGCCTGCACGAGCCCCTGCAGCAACCGCGCCGCATCGTCGCGCTCGTCGGCCGACAGCCATACGACCGCACGGCCGAGCGCGAGGGTTTCGCGGCGCCATTGCGCGAGCAGCGACGTCTTGCCGTAACCGGCCGGCGCCTGCACCAGCGTGACCGGCCGGCCGTCGAAAGCGGGCGCGGCGAGGCTCAGCCGCGCGCGGGCCAGCAACTGCGCCGGCACGCGCGGCGCGGTCGTCTTCAGGACCAGTTCGGTGGGAGGCGCGTCGGCGCGATCGGGTGGGTGGGCCATCGGGGCAGCAGTCGGATTCCGGCGGTGCCGTGCGGGCCAGCGTCCGGGGTGGGTGTGGGGGAAGGATCGGTCGAACCGCGTTCGCCCGTCAATCCCCCCCGCGACGAGTGGGGCCGCACCGGCAGCGCATCGATAGCATGGGTTCCGATGCAAGACGAACACCACGAGGAGCCCACCCATGAAGATCGTATCGACCGGCACGCGGCGCAGCGCGCCGCTCGCCGGATAAGCGGAGCGGCACGATGTACCGCCATCTGCTCGTGACGGTCGACGGCTCGCCCGGCGGCATCGACGCGATCGGCCATGCGCTCGAACTGGCGCGCGCGGTCGGCGCCCGGGTCACGTTCATGCTGACCGGCGCCGCACCGGACTCGCGTTTATCCGGAGCGCGGCTGCCGGAGCACGGTGCGAAAGTGGAAGCCGCCGCGCGGGCACAAGGGTTGTCTCATGCGATCGCGGGGGCCGGCCATCCGGGGGCCGGCCATCCGGGGGCGGCCGGCAACGCAGCGCCCGGTGCGCTGGCGGCCGAACTCGGCTGCGACCTGATCGGCGTCGCGGCGCTGCCGCACGATGCCGATGCGGCGGCCTGCGCGCAACGGCTGCACCTGTTCGCGACCAGCGGCGTGCCGGTGCTCGTGTGCACGTCGCGGCGAACGCCTGCCGAGGCGCGCGTGATGGCGCGTTGCCTCGATGCGCATCGTGCGGTCGAAGGGTGGCTGCGGGCGTTGACGGCGACCGGCACCGCCTCGCGCGAGCCACGGCAGCAGGTAGCCGACACGCAGGAGGCGCTGACATCGCTCGCCGTGCTTCAGCGCGCCCGGTTCGGCACGGCCGCCGAAGCGCGCCTGTTCGCGGCATTGCGCGTCCGTGCGGAGTGCGTCGCGGCCGAACTGGACGAACTCGACCGCCAGCGGCAGCGCGATGCGCAAGCGCTCGATGCGCTCACGCGGATCGCCGCGGAAGGGCTACCGTCGGTCGCGTTCGACACGGCGCTCGCCCGCTATGCGCACGGCGCGTTCGAGCAGATGGGGCGGATGGAAGGCGTGATTTTCCCGGCCGCGCGGCGCTATCTCGGCGACGCGGACTGGGCCGGACTGGATGAATCGCTGGCGGACGGCGCAGCCGCGACGCCGCCATGCGCGAACGAACCGAACGAACCCGACGATGCGCGACGCGCATCCGACTGACACCCTACGGAGAACAAAGATGGCACATGCAGTGCGATTCCACGAAACCGGCGGCCCCGAGGTCCTGCGCTGGGAGGAAGTCGACGTGGGCGACCCGGGTCCCGGCCAGGTGCGCTTGCGGCACGACGCGGTCGGCCTGAATTTCGCCGACACGTATTTCCGCAGCGGCCTGTATCCGGTGCCGCTGCCTGCCGGCCTCGGCGTCGAGGCGGCCGGCGTGGTCGAAGCGGTCGGCCCCGGCGTGACGAACGTCGCCGTCGGCGACCGCGTGACCTACACGGGCTTCCTGAACACGCTCGGTGCGTACAGCACCGAACGGCTGATTCCCGCCGCGCCGCTCGTGCGGCTGCCGGCCGGCATTTCTTGCGAAACGGCCGCGGCGATGACGATGCGCGGCCTGACGTCGGCCTACCTGCTGCGCCGCATCCACGCGTTCGCGCCGGGCGACACGATCCTGCTGCACGCGGCCGCCGGCGGCGTCGGGCTGATCGTGTCGCAATGGGCGAAGCTGCTCGGGCTCACGGTGATCGGCACGGTCTCCAGCGCGCACAAGGCCGAAATCGCCCGCGCACACGGTTGCGACCATACGATCGACTACAGCCGCGAGGACGTCGCGAAGCGCGTGCGCGAGCTGACGGGCGGCGCGGGCGTCGACGTCGTGTTCGACAGCGTCGGCAAGGACACCTTCGAAGGCTCGCTCGATTCGCTGAAGCGGCGCGGGCTGATGGTGTGCGTCGGCACCGCGTCGGGCCCGATTCCGCCGTTCGATCCGCAGCGCCTCGCGATGAAAGGCTCGCTATACCTGACGCGCCCGGCGCTGGCCGACTACATTGCCGATCCGGCCGAGAAGAACGACCTGGCCGGCGAACTGTTTGCACACGTCGCAGCCGGCCGGATCCGGATCGAGATCAACCAGCGCTACGCGCTGCAGGATGCCGCACAGGCGCATCGCGATCTCGAATCGCGCAAGACGACCGGTTCGTCGGTGTTCATCGTCTGAGGAGACGCGCATGCGAGTCGAACCCCTGACCTGCGCGATCGGCGCGGAACTGCTGGATGTGAGCCTCGCCGACGCCGTGCACGACGACGGCCTGTTCGCCGAGATCCGTGCGCAACTGCTCCGGCATCGCGTGCTGTTCCTGCGCGACCAGGACATCACGCGCGCCGAGCACGTCGCGTTCGCGCGGCGCTTCGGCGAGCTCGAGGATCATCCGGTGGCCGGCAGCGATCCCGCGCACCCGGGGCTCGTGCGGATCTACAAGTCGCCCGACCAGCCGAACGACCGCTACGAGAATGCGTGGCACAGCGATGCGAGCTGGCGCGTGGCGCCGCCGTTCGGCTGCGTGCTGCGCTGCATCGACGGTCCGCCGGTTGGCGGCGACACGATGTGGGCGAACATGGTGCTCGCATACGAGCGCCTGCCGGAGCACGTGAAGCAGCAGATCGACGACTTGCGCGCGCGCCACAGCATCGAGGCGAGCTTCGGCGCGGCGATGCCGATCGACAAGCGCCTCGCGCTGAAGGCGCAGTACCCGGACGCCGAGCACCCGGTCGTGCGCACGCATCCCGAAACCGGCGAGAAGGTGCTGTACGTGAATGCGTTCACCACGCATTTCACGAACTTCCACACGCCGGCGCGCGTGCGGGTCGGGCAGGACGCGAATCCCGGCGCAGGCCAGTTGCTGCAATACCTGATCAGCCAGGCGTACATCCCCGAGTACCAGGTGCGCTGGCGCTGGAAGAAGCACAGCGTCGCGATCTGGGACAACCGCAGCACCCAGCACTACGCGGTGATGGACTACCCGCCGTGCGTGCGCCAGATGGAGCGCGCGGGCATCGTCGGCGACGTGCCGTTCTGAGCCCGCCAACACCGTAGCCCATCTCTGAAACCCCATGCAACGCGCCGGGCCCGCCGCCCGGCGCGGCGGGATACGCACGCCCGTACCCGCAATACAACGATTTCCACTGGAGGACGACATGCAATTTCTCGACGATTCGCTGCACCCGGAAAACCAGGACAAGGTTGTCATCACGGTCGCGCCGTACGGCCCCGAATGGATGCCGGCCGACTTTCCCGAAGACATTCCGGTGACGATGGACGAGCACGTGCAGAAGGCCGTCGACTGCTACAACGCGGGCGCGACGGTGCTGCACATGCACGTGCGAGAGCTCGACGGCAAGGGCAGCAAGCGGCTGTCGAAGTTCAACGAACTGCTCGGCCGGCTGCGCGAGGCGGTGCCCGACATGATCCTGCAGGTGGGCGGCTCGATCTCGTTCGCGCCGGAAGGCGAGGGCGCCGACGCGAAATGGCTGTCCGACGACACGCGCCACATGCTCGCCGAGCTGACGCCGAAGCCCGACCAGGTGACGGTCGCGATCAACACCGTCCAGATGAACATCACCGAGCTGATGGACCGCCGCGACATCGCCGGCACGTCGCTGAACGAAGCCGCTTACTGGGACGCGTACCGCGAGATGACCGTGCCGGCCGGCCCCGGCTGGGTCGACGAACACCTGCGCCGCCTGCAGGCGGCCGGCATCCAGCCGCATTTCCAGCTCACCGGCATGCACGCGCTGGAAACGCTCGAGCGGATCATCCGCCGCGGCGTCTATCGCGGCCCGCTGAACGTCACGTGGGTGGGCATCGGCGGCGGCTTCGACGGCCCGAATCCGTACAACTTCATGGAATTCGTGCGGCGCTGCCCGGACGGCGCGTGCATCACGCTCGAATCGCTGATGAAGAACGTGCTGCCGATCAACACGGTCGCGATGGCGCTGGGCCTGCATCCGCGCTGCGGGATCGAGGACACGATCATCGACCAGAAGGGCAACCGGATGACGTCGGTGCAGCAGGTCGAGCAGTGCGTGCGGATCGCGCGCGAACTCGGCCGCGACATCGCCACCGGCAAGGAGGCGAAGGCGATCTACCGGATCGGCGTGCAGTACGACGGCATCGACGAGACGCTGGCGCACCTCGGGATGGCGCCGAACCGCCGCGCCGGCCAGGTGAACGTGCCGCTGCGGGCCGCCTGACGCGCCGCGCATCCGGGCAGGCGGTCGTCACGGCCGCCGCCCGCCGACCGTTGTGGCGTGGCACCACCCCTGCGCAGCGCGCGGGAGCGGACTCCGGTCAACGGAGCGGGGCCACGCAAGCCGCGCCGGAGCACGACCTCCGGCGCCGGAGGAGACACGCATGCTGATCCATCAAGTCGAGCCGTCGATGCAGGACGTCGCCGCCGCCGGCCGGCGCGCGCCCGCGTATGCGTGGCTCGTGTTCGGGCTGACCGTCGGCCTGCTGCTGTCGGACTACATGTCGCGGCAGGTGCTCAATGCCATATTCCCGTTGCTCAAGCACGCGTGGGGGCTGTCGGACACGCAGCTCGGTTCGCTGTCCGGCGTCGTCGCGCTGCTGGTCGGGCTGCTGACGTTCCCGCTGTCGGTACTCGCCGACCGCTTCGGGCGCGTACGCAGCATCGTGCTGATGGCCGCGTTGTGGAGCATCGCGACGCTCGGCTGCGCGCTGTCGACGAATTACGCGGAGATGCTGGTCGCACGCGGCCTCGTCGGGCTCGGCGAAGCCGCGTACGGCAGTGTCGGCGTCGCGCTGATCCTCAGCATCTTTCCGGCACGGCTGCGCGCGACGCTGACCGGCGCGTTCATGGCCGGCGGCGCATTCGGCTCCGTGTTCGGGATGGCGCTCGGCGGGCTGGTCGGTGCGCATCTCGGCTGGCGCTGGTCGTTCGGCGTGATGGCCGCGCTCGGCATCGTGCTGCTCGTCGCGTATCGCTGCGTCGTGACCGAACGGCGGCTCGCCGCGTATCGGATCGAACCGTGCCGGCGCGACACCGGCGCGCCGCGCGACCTGCGCGGCAACGTGCGTGCGCTGATGTCCGGGTTGTTCGCGTCGCGTTCGGTGATCTGCGCGTACCTCGGCAGCGGGCTGCACCTGTTCGTGCCGGGCGCGCTGTTCGCATGGCTGCCGAGCTACCTGAATCGCTACTACGCGATGGCGCCCGACCGCGCGGCGGTGCTCGCGGCCGGCTTCGTGCTGCTCGCGGGCGTCGGGATGGTCGGCTGCGGGATCGTCACCGACCGCGTCGGCAAGATGGACGGCAAGCGCAAGTGGCTGACCGCGATCGCGTATTGCGTCCTCACGGGCGTGTGCCTCGCGATTGCGTTCCGGCTGCCGCCCGGGCCGCTGCAGCTCGCGCTGATCTGCGCGGGGATGCTGGTCGGCGCGGGCGCATCCGGTGCGTCGGGCGCGATGGTCGCGAACCTGACGCCGGCCGCGATCCACGCGTCGGCGTTCGCGACGCTCACGCTCGCCAACAACCTGCTCGGCATGGCGCCGGGCCCGCTGTTGACGGGGTGGGTCGCCGATCGCGCCGGGCTCGTCGGCGCACTGCAATGGATTCCGGTCGTGCCGCTCATGGCCGCCGCGCTGTTCGCAATCGGACGCGCGAGCTATGTGGCCGACCTCGCGCGCGTCGAACGCGAACGGCGCGCGTCCCACCTTTCCTGAACGCTTCGGAGACTGCATGACCCTGACGACCACCCCCACCATCCTGATCGTGCCCGGCTTGCGCGACCACGTCGAAGACCACTGGCAGACGCACCTCGAACGACGCCTGCCGAACGCACGCGCCGTCCCGCCGCTCGAAGCCGACAAGCTGAGCCGCGCCGCACGCGTCGCGGCGCTCGATGCGGCGCTGGCCGAGATCGACGGCCCGGTGATCCTCGTCGCGCACAGCGCGGGCGTGATGATTACCGTGCACTGGGCGCGCCGGGCCACGCGCCAGATCCACGGCGCGCTGCTCGCGACGCCGGCCGATCTCGAGTCGCCGATGCCCGCCGGTTATCCGGCGCCCGATGCGATCGCCGCGAACGGCTGGACGCCGATACCGACCGAACGGCTGCCGTTTCCGAGCATCGTCGCCGCGAGCCGCAACGACCCGCTCGCGGGTTTCGAACGCATCGAGTCGCTGGCGGCCAGTTGGGGCAGCCAGCTCGTCGATCTGGGGGAGGTCGGGCATTTGAACCCTGCGTCGGGATATGGCGAGTGGCAGGATGCCGAGCGGTTGATCGGGGAGGTGGCCGCACTCGGCGCCGCCTGACTGACTGAATATTCCTGCCTTCCACGCGCCGCGCCCGACCGGGTACCCGGCGCGCGCGCCGTCACCGTCGGGTCGCGCTGCAGCCCCGAACCGATTCCATTTCGCCGCCCGCCGAGATACGACGTCTTAACACGCAGCCCAATCTACGTGGCACGACGCCACAGCAGCGGCCGACACACAAATCGTCAACAAACGGAAGCTGTTTGTCAGGGAAAGTCCCGCCCCGCACGCCGTGGTTTTTTGTTGACCGACATCGTATAACGCCGTCATGATTTCCTGAAAAGAAAGGTCCCATCCACCGACCGAAGTGAGGAGACATGAACGCCACCCCGATCGCTCGCCGTGTCCGCCGGATCGCACTTGCCCTGGGCTTCGCGCTGTCTGCTACGGCAGCCATCGCCGCCCCCGTCTCGCTGAACATCGTCGATGTCGCGGGCAACCTGCAGCTCACGCAGAAGGCCATCGAAGCCTTCAAGGACAAGAACCCGAACCTCGTCTCGAACGTCACGTTCACGAACGCGCCCGCGCCGCAGTTGCCGGGCAAGATCAAGGCGATGCAGGCGGCGGGGCGCGCCGACATCGACCTCGTGCTGACGGGCACCGACGCGCTGGCCGCCGGCATCGAGCAGAACCTGTGGCGCAAGCTGCTGCCCGACGACGCGGCCGCGCTCCCCGGCGTGCTCGACAAGTACGCGCCCGGCCCGCGCAAGATGCAGGATCTCGCGCAGGGCTACGGCCTCGAAGTCGCCTACATGCCGGCCGGCCCGCTGCTCGAATACAACCCGGCGAAAGTCAGCGACCCGCCGAAGACACCCGATCAGCTGCTCGCCTGGTGCAAGGCGCACCCGAACAAGCTGATCTATGCGCGCCCGGCGAACTCGGGCCCCGGCCGCACGTTCCTGATGGGGCTGCCGTACGTGCTCGGCGACAAGAATCCGCAGGATCCGATCAACGGCTGGGACAAGACCTGGGCGTTCCTCAAGGCGCTGAACGACTGCGTGCCGTACTACCCGGGCGGCACGTCGGCGGTGATGAAGGAACTCGGCGAGGGCACGCGCGACATGACCGTGACCGTCACCGGCTGGGACCTCAACCCGCGCGCACTCGGCATCGTGCCGGCGGAATTCAAGGTCCAGGCGTTCGACAACATGACGTGGGTCAACGACGCGCACTACATGGTGATCCCGAAGGGCGTGCCGAAGGAAAAGCTCGACGTGCTGTTCAAGCTGATGAACTTCCTGCTCGAACCGGCGCAACAGGCGATGACCTACGACGACGGCTACTTCTATCCGGGCCCGGCGGTAAAGGGCGTGACGCTCGAGATGGCGCCCGCGCACAGCCAGGAAGTGATCAAGAAATTCGGCCGCCCCGAGTACGCGAAGCTGCTCGCGGATCGCCCGCACGTGCAGCCGCTCAACGCGCAGGCGATGGTCGCCGCGTTCCAGAAGTGGGATCGCGAGATCGGTTCGCAGAAGTCGAAGTGACGCATGAACCGGCGGGCGCCGCGGCGCCCGCGTCGAGGGAGTTCGCGCAATGAAGCACAGTTTCGAACGGCTGCGGCTCGATGGCGTGTGCCGCAGCTTCACCAATGCGCAAGGCGCGCAGGTCGCCGCGCTGAACGGGCTCGATCTCGAGATCCGGCGCGGCGAATTCATCGCGCTGCTCGGCCCGTCGGGCTGCGGCAAGTCGACCGCGCTCAACTGCATCGCGGGGCTGCAGCCGCTCACGCGCGGCGGCATCTGGCTCGACGACACGCGCATCGACGTGCTGCCGCCCGAGCGCCGCGGCTTCGGGATGGTGTTCCAGAACTACGCGCTGTTTCCGCACATGTCGGTGCTCGACAACGTCGGCTTCGGCCTCAAGATGCGCGGCGTGCCGAAGCAGGAAACGCGACGGCGCGCGCAGCAGGCGCTCGAACTCGTGCAACTCGTCGGCCACGAGGGCAAGCTGCCCGGGCAGTTGTCGGGCGGGCAGCAGCAGCGCGTCGCGATTGCGCGCGCGATCGTGATCGAGCCGCCGCTCGTGCTGATGGACGAACCGCTGTCGAACCTCGACACGAAGCTGCGCATCGAGATGCGCGCCGAGATCCGCCGCATCCACACGCAGCTCGAACGCGCGACGATCTACGTGACGCACGACCAGGATGAAGCGCTATCGATGGCCGACCGCATCGTCGTCATGAAGGAGGGCGTCGTGCAGCAGGTCGCGACGCCGAAGGACGTCTACACGCGCCCGCACAACCTGCACGTCGCGCGCTTCATGGGCTATCGCAACGTGCTGCCGTTCACGCTCGAAGGCATGGCCGGCGATTACGTGACGGTCGCGGCCGGTGGCGTGCGCGTCACGGGCGTGCCGATGGCCGGCTTCGATGCGAAGGAGGTCGTGGTCGCGCTGCGCCCCGACGACATCGAGCGGGCAGACGATGCGGGCGACAATACGAACGCGTTCGACTCGACCATCGAAACGGTCGAGTACGGCGGCCGCGATTCGCTGATCCGCGCGGTCACGCCATTCGGCCCGATCTGGGCGCGCGTCGCCGGCGAATTCACGGAAGGCGAGCCGCTGCGGCTGCGCGTTGCGCCGTCCCGCACGCTCGTCTACCCGGGAGCGCCGACATGAGCGGCGCAGCCGCCGCGCCGTCATACCGGGAGGCCGCATGAGCACGGCCGCATCCGGCGGCACGCCGCGCGACGCGAAAGCCTGGCTCGTCACGCCCGCGCTCGCGTTCATCGTCGCGCTGTTCATCTATCCGTTCGCGTACGGCCTCGTGCTGTCGTTCCAGCCGATGAACGGCGGCGGCGCGCTCGCGAACTACGTGCAGTTCTTCACCGACACGGCGATGTGGCCGACCGTGCTCGTCACGCTGAAGCTCGCGGTGCCGGCGACGCTGCTCAACGTCGGGATCGCGGTGCCCGTCGCGTTCGCGCTGCGCCGCCATTCGCCGTACCAGAAGTTCGTCACGACGCTGCTCGTGATTCCCGTGACGCTCGGCACGGTGCTCGTCGCCGACGGGATGCTCACGTATTTCGGGCCGAACGGCTGGTTCCCGCAGGCGCTGCAGGGGCTGCACCTGTACACCGACGAAGTGCGCCTCACGCACAACTACTGGGGCGTGCTGCTGTCGCTGATCGTGTCGGGCTTTCCGTTCGCGTTCCTGCTGATGCTGTCGTACATCAGCGGCATCGATCCGACGCTCGCGCGCGCAGCGGCAACGCTCGGCGCGAACCCGTGGCAGCAGTTCCGGCAGATCTACCTGCCGCTGCTCGTGCCGGGGCTCACGATGGCCGCATGCCTGTCGTTCGTGCAGGCGTTCTCGGTGTTTCCGTCGGCCGTGCTGCTCGGCGCGCCGGCCGGGCCCACGCGCGTGATCTCGATCGCGGCGGCGGAAGCCGCGTTCGAGAGCTACGACTATTCGCTGGCGTCGGCGATCGCGATCGTGATGGGTTTCGTACAGTTGCTGGTGGTCGCGTCGATGCTCGGCGCGCGCCGCTTCTTCTATGCGGGCGCGGTGACGGGAGGCAAGGGCTGATGGCGACCGACAATCATGCCGCGCGCACCTGGCCGCCGAAGCACGGCACGCCCGATGCGCCCGATGCGCAGCCCGTCGACGCGAGGAAACCGCAGAAGATGACAAGCAATCTCGCCGGCCGCGTCTGGAAGGCGCTCGTGTGGGGGCTGATGGCGTTCTTCCTGCTGAACGTGATGCTGCTGATCGCGACCGTCGCGGTGAACTCGATCGCGACCCGCTGGTTCGGCACGCCGCTGCCGCAAGGCTTTACGCTGCACTGGTATGCGAAGGCGTGGGAAGACTTCCAGCTCGCGAGCGTGCTGTGGGTGACGGTCGAGGTCGTCGGCGCGGTCGTGCTGCTGTCGATCGCGCTCGGCGTGCCGGCCGCGTATGCGCTCGCGCGCGTGCCGTTTCGCGGCAAGCGCTTCGCGCTGCTGGTGTTCCTGCTGCCGCTGATGGTGCCGCCCGTCACGTACGGGATCCCGATGGCCACCGTGATGTACAAGGTCGGGCTCGCGGGCACGCTGCCCGGCGTGATCCTCGCGAACCTCGTGCCGGCGCTGCCGTTCGTGATCCTCGTGATGACGCCGTTCATCGAGCAGATCGATCCGAACCTCGAAGCCGCCGCGCGGATCTTCGGCGCGAACACGTGGCGCTATTTCCGCTACGTGCTGCTGCCGCTGCTGGTGCCCGGCATGCTCGCGGCGGGGCTGCTCGTGCTGGTGCGCACGATCGGGATGTTCGAGCTGACCTTCTTCACCGCGGGGCCGAGCACGCAGACGCTCGTCGTCGCGCTGTATTACGCGGTGTTCTCGACCGGCGTGCGCGCGCCGCAGTCGATCGACGCGATGGCGATGATCTACATGGCCATCACGCTCGTATGGGTCGTGCTCGCGCTGCAGTTCGTGAGCCCGACGCAGCTCGTCAGCCGCGTGAAGCAGGAGCGGCAATAGGCGAGGGCGCCGCACGGGCACGCGATGCCGCGCGCCTCCGTGCAATTGGTTACAAATGGATACCGCGCACCGCGCGCGGACGTTGCAGACTACGCGGCGTTCACCCGATTACGAAAATCCATGAAGTTCCACACGCTGCTGACACTCGCCGGTGCATCGACGCTGCTGGCTGCCTGCAACCTGCTCCACGACGGCCCCGGCTCGAGCGACGTCGACGCCGCCGTGCGCCGCGCGCTCGAGGCGGAAAACCACGGCGGCCTGAACGCGCTGTTCGGCCAGCCGCTGCCCGTCTCGGCCGATGTCGTGTCGGCGAAACCCGACGGCGACTGCAAGAAGCTCGGCGATCGCACCTACTCGTGCGACGTCGTCGTCACGTGGCGCAATGCCGACTACAAGCCTTCGCGCGCGAACCTGACCTTCGTGCAGGCCGCCGACGGCGCGTGGCAGACGTCCGGCGTCGACGCGGCGATCGTCACCGGCACCGCGAAGTCGCTGGTCGACGAAATCGGCAAGGCGTGGCCGGGCAATGCCGCGAGCGGGGCGTCGGCGCCGCAGTGACGCGTCGGCGGCGCGGCGTGCCCTGATTCCGCGGGCACGCGGCTTCGTCCCTGCGGGCCGCAATCGCCCCGTTTCTTCAAGCCATCGATGACCATCGCCCCGTGCAGGTACGACCACGGCCAGCGCGGTGGCGCCAATCGACCGGCGCGACCCGCGTTCGACACCGATTCACCGAAAAAGGGGCGCGAACACCTGCCCCAAAGACCGAACGCATCCTCGGTATGCGGGCCCGATTATAGGGAAAACCCTTATTTCGAGATATAATCACGGCCTAAGAGATAGGTCGAACCATGCCTGAACGTTTCCAAACCCTTGAAAAATTTGTGTTTTCCCTCGTCGTGATGTCCGCCGTCGTGTGCTCGGCCTTCCTCGCGTACGAGCGTCACCCCGAGATCAAGATCGCGCTGCACGAAGGCGAAGCGCTGATGCGCGAGAGCGCCAAATACTCGGTCATCTGCTCGCCGTCCAAGGTCGATCCTTGCGTCGAGATGTCCGCTTACTGAGCTTTGCGTCGGTCGCGGCGCACCGCGATCGAAACGGCCGTTTCCAGAATTGGCCCCATTCAGTTTCGGACTTGTCCTATATCGTTGGTCGTCTGGATTCCTTAAAGTAGAGCCCATCAGGAATTCAGAAACCGGCCGCAAGATAGGGCGGATGCACGAACCCGTAACGTGCCGAGTCGCTGGCGTAAGCAGCCCCACATTCTGCCGGCCCCGCTTCGAGCCATCGAGCGGGGCCGTTCTGTTTGCGCGGTTCAAATGACCTCCCGCCGCACTTTGCGCCACGCACGTCACACCACGTGCCGCGGTGCGCCATCCACGAACGCGGCGACGTTGTCCACGAGTTGATCGGCGAGCGCCTGCATCGCTTCGTCACTCGCCCACGCAATGTGCGGCGTCAGGATGAAGGCCGGATGCGACAGGATCGCGTGGAACGGATGCGCGGCCGGCAGCGGCTCCTGCGTGACCACGTCGAACCCCGCGCCCGCGATCTGCCCCGACTGCAATGCGTCGACGAGCGCACCTTCATCCACGAGCCCGCCGCGCGCGGTATTGATCAGCAACGGCCGGCGCGCCATCCGCGCGAACGCGGCCGCGTCGATCAGGTGCCGCGTCGCGGGCGTGAGCGGGCAGTGCAGCGTGATCACGTCGCTGTCGCGCAGCAGCGTGTCGAGCGGCACGTAGTCGTCCCCCGCCGCATCGCCGTGCGCCGCGAACCGCACCCGCATGTCGAGCGCGCGGGCGATGCCGGCCACCGCGCGCCCGAGCACGCCGTCGCCGACGATCCCGAGCGTCGAGCCGGCCAGGTCGCGAATCGGATGATCGAAAAAACAGAACTGCCCGCTGTCGAGCCAGCGCCCCGCACGCACCGCGTCGCGGTATGCAACGAGACTGCGGCGCAGCGCGAAGATCAGCGCGAACGTGTGCTCGGGCACCGTGCGGACCGCATACCCGCGAATGTTGCTCACGACGATGCCGTGCGCCGCGCACGCGTCGAGATGGACGATGTCGGTGCCCGTCGCGGCGATCGCGATCATCCGCAGGCGTCGCGCACCGGCAAGCGCTGCCGCGTCGAGCCGCACCTTGTTGGTCACGACGATGTCCGCGTCGCGGATGCGCGCGGCCGTCTCGTGCGCGGCCGTCCGCTCGAAGGTCTGCAATACGTGCGGGAACGGAAACGGCTTCAGCACGGTGTGCGGCGACAGCGTCGCGCGGTCGAGAAACACGATCTTCGCGGGAGAGGAAGCAGAAAACATGGCGGGTCTCGCTGACAGGCGCCCGGCGGGCGCGGAACGGGTTCGATTCTGCCGGCGGCGCGCGTGCCGTCGTTTGCCCGTTGCGCGAGCGCGCTTTCCCGGATGGAAAGGCTGACGCAACGCGTGCATGACGGGCGCGACGCGCGCCTTTCCGAAACGGAAAGGCGGGTTGAGCATCGATCGATTTTCGCCGGGCGCGAACGCGGTCATGATCGCCTTCATCGACACCACGATTGCATCGGAGACAGCCATGACACGCCCCCTGGACGGCATTCGCGTGCTAGAACTCGGCCAACTGATCGCCGGGCCGTTCGCGGGCCGGATGCTCGCCGAATTCGGCGCCGACGTGCTCAAGGTCGAGCCGCCCGGGCTCGGCGACCCGCTGCGCAAATGGCGGCTGCTGCATGAAGGCACCTCGGTCTGGTGGGCCGCGCAGTCGCGCAACAAGACCTCGCTCACGCTCGACCTGCGCACGCCCGAAGGGCAGGACGTCGTGCGCCGTCTCGTCGCGGAAACCGACGTGCTGATCGAGAACTTCCGGCCCGGCACGCTCGAGGGCTGGGGGCTCGGCTGGGACGCGCTGTCCACGATCAACCCGGGGCTCGTGATGCTGCGCGTGTCGGGCTTCGGGCAGACGGGCCCGTACCGCGACCGCCCCGGCTTCGGCGTGATCGCCGAGGCAATGGGCGGCCTGCGGCACCTGACCGGCGAGCCCGGCCGCACGCCGGTGCGCGTCGGCATCTCGCTCGGCGATTCGCTGTCGGCGCTGCACGGCGTGATCGGCGTGCTGCTCGCGCTGCGGCATCGCGAGCAGCAGGGCGGCCACGGGCAGGTCGTCGACGTCGCGCTGTACGAGTCGGTATTCAACATGATGGAAAGCCTGCTGCCCGAATACTCGGCGTTCGGCGCCGTGCGCGAGGCGGCCGGCAGCAGCCTGCCCGGCATCGCGCCGACCAACGCGTACCGCTGCCGTGACGGCAAGTACGCACTGATCGCCGGCAACGGCGACAGCATCTTCCGGCGCCTGATGGAGCTGATCGGCCGGCCCGATCTCGGCAACGATCCCGCGCTCGCGCACAACGACGGGCGCGTCGCGCAGGTCGAACGCATCGACGCGGCGATCGGCGAATGGAGCGCGCAGCACGATCTCGACGCCGTGCTGGCCGCGCTGAACGACGCGCGCATCCCGTCCGGGCGCATCTACGACGTGGCCGACATCGCAGCGGATCCGCATTACCGCGCCCGCGACATGCTCGTCGATGCGGCGTTGCCCGACGGTACGCCGGTGCTCGTGCCCGGCATCGTGCCGAAGCTCGGCGCGACGCCCGGGCGCATCGAACACGCGGCGCCCGCGCTCGGCGCGGATACCGACGCGGTACTCGAATCGCTCGGTATCGATGCGGCGACGCGCGGCGACTGGCGCACGCGCGGCGTGATCTGAGATGCGGAAACAGGAGCAGACAACATGATCTGGCAACGCAAACGGCTCTACCTCCACGAAGTCGCAACGCGCGACGGTTTCCAGAACGAAGCAGCCTTCGTCGACACCGACGACAAGATCGCGCTCGTCGATGCGCTGAGCGCGTGCGGCTACGCGAAGATCGAGGTCACGTCGTTCACGTCGCCGAAGGCGATCCCCGCGTTGCGCGACGCGGAGGCCGTGATGCACGGCATCGCGCGCGCACCGGGTGTCGTCTATACGGTGCTCGTGCCGAACGTGCGCGGGGCGGAGCGCGCGCTGTCGTGCGGCGTCGATGAAGTGAACCTCGTGATGTCGATGAGCGAAAGCCACAACCGCGCGAACCTGCGGATGACGCGCGAGCAGTCGTTCGCACAACTGCGCGACGTGATCGACGCGGTACGCGGCACCGGTGTCGCGATCAACGTGTCGCTGTCGACCGCGATGGGCTGCCCGATGGAAGGCGATGTCGCAGCCGAAGGCGTACTCGCGTGGATGCAGCGCTTCGCGGATCTCGGCGTGCATGGCTTCACGCTGTGCGACACGACGGGCATGGCGTTTCCGTCGCAGGTGCGCGACCTGTCGGCACGGGCACGCGAACGCTTCGGCGCGCTGCAGCTCACGCTGCACTTCCACAACACGCGCGGGATGGCGCTCGCGAACACGCTCGCGGCACTCGATGCCGGGATCGACCGCTTCGACGCGTCGCTCGGCGGCCTCGGCGGCTGCCCGTACGCGCCAGGGGCGACCGGCAATGCGTGCACCGAAGAACTCGTGCACATGCTCGAACTCGACGGCTACGACACGGGCATCGATCTCGCGGCCGTGCTGGCCGCGTCGGCACGGCTGCCCGCGCTGATCGGTCATGACGTGCCGAGCCAGATCCTGAAAGCCGGGCGCCGCTCGGACCTGCATCCGCCGCCGCGCGCGGACGCCGGCGACATGCCCGCGCAACGCGCGTTCTCATGAACCACGAACAGGAGCGAACCTCATGGCGCTGATCGATCACCTCGACCATCTCGTGCTGACCTGCGTCGATCCCGACCGGACGAAGCATTTCTACACCGAGGTGCTGCAGATGCAGCTCGAAACCTTCGGCGCGGGCCGGATCGCCTTCCGCTTCGGCAACCAGAAGATCAACCTGCACGTGCGCGGCGCGGAGTTCGAACCGAAAGCGCACGTGCCGGTGCCCGGCGCGCTCGACCTGTGCTTCATCGCGTCGGTGCCGCTCGACGACGTGATTGCACACCTGAAGCGCGTCGACTGGCCGATCGTCGAAGGGCCGGTCGAGCGCACGGGCGCGACGCAGAAGATCCGGTCGGTCTACGTGCGCGATCCTGACCTGAACCTGATCGAGATCTCCGAGTTGATCTGAGCACCGGCGCATCACCGCGTCGTCTCGCCGCTTCGCCCTCACGCGTGCGGACCTGATCACGGTGCGACTGCATGCCGCGCCGATCTCCCGCCGAAATCGGACAGCCGGTTTCCGCGCTCGCCGATTCCGGATAGCCGGCCCGTGCCGCGCTGCGGATAATGCAGGCATCGGCGACTGAGAAGCCGCCTTCGCAACGGACGCAACGCTCGCGTCCGCGCTTCCGCAACCCGACCCAGGCAATTCCCGATGACGATCCTCTATCGCGGCATGGACCGCGCGGCACTCGACGCCGCTTATCTGAACACGAAGGTGGTACCCGATTTCCCCGCGTTGCTGACGTCGATGCAGGCGCGCAGCGCAGCGCTCTATGCAACCGCGTCCGTCCGGCGCGACCTGCGTTACGGCGCGCAACCCGCGCAGCGTTTCGACTGGCTGTCGTGCGGCCAGCCCGATGCGCCGCTGTTCGTATTCGTTCACGGCGGCTACTGGCAGCATTGCGCGAAAGAGGATTTCGCCTATGCGGCGAGCGGGCCGCTCGCGCGCGGTTTCGACGTGATACTCGCCGAATACACGCTCGCGCCGATCGCGACGATGACCGACATCGTCGGCGAGATCGGCGCGCTGCTCGACTACCTGGCGAACGATCCCGACGGCCTCGGCACCGCGAAGCGGCCGATCCACTTGAGCGGCCATTCGGCCGGCGGCCACCTGACGGCCGTGCACCGCGCGCATCCGGCCGTCGTGTCGGCGCTCGCGATCAGTCCGCTCGTCGATCTCGAACCGATCTCGCTGTGCTGCTTGAACGACAAGCTGCAGCTCACCGCGCACGAAGTCGACGCGTACAGCCCGTTGCGCCATGTCGGGCCCGGCGCGCCGACGGTGGTGGCGGTCGGCGAAGCCGAGCTGCCCGAACTCGTGCGGCAAGCACACGACTACGCGACGGCGTGCGAAGCGGCGGGAGAGCGGAGCGCCCACGTTGGGCTGCCCGGCATGCAGCACTTCGACGTGCTCGATGATCTCGCGAAGCCGGACGGTGCGATGCTCACCGCCTTGCTGTCGATCGCGCCGCGCTAGGCGCGCCTTATCGCGCGGGGGCGGCCGGGCGTATGATCGGCGTCAGGCCGCCGTGCCGACGGCGGGCGCCGGCACGGCCTTCCCAGGACCCACGACATGGTGAATCCGCTTCATTTCGATCTGCAGTCGCTGCGCGTGTTCGCGCTCGTCGCCGAGCACGGCAGCCTGACGAAAGCGGCCGAACACGGCCAGCTCACGCTGTCCGCGGTCAGCAAGCGCATCGCCGAGCTGGAAAGCGTGACGGGCAGTGCATTGTTCGTCCGGCATGCGCGCGGTGTCGAGCTGACGCCTGCGGGCCGCGCGCTGCTCGACCATGCGGCGAAGGTGATCGAGCAGGTCAACCGGATGGCGCACGAGATGAGCGATTACGTCGCCGGCGTGCGCGGCCACATCCACGTATGGACCAACACGTCCGCGATCGTCCAGTTCCTGCCCGCCGATCTCGCCGCGTTCCTCACCGACCATCCGGGCATCAAGGTGAGCCTCGAGGAGCGGCTGAGCCACGAGATCGTCGACGCGCTCGCGTCCGGCAAGGCCGATCTCGGCGTGTTCGCCGACAACGTGCCGGCCCCCGGCATCGAACGGCGGCTGTACCGGCGCGACGAACTCGTGCTGCTCGTGCCGCGCACGCACCGGTTCGCCGCGCGCGGCAGCATCCGCTTCGCGGATACGCTCGACGAGGACTACGTGGGGCTCAGCGACGGCAGCTCGCTGCTCGCGCGCATGACCGACGCGGCGTTCGCGGTCGAGCGCTCGCTGAAGCTGCGCATCCAGGTGTCGAATTTCGACGGCGTGAGCCGGATGATCGAGGCGGGGCTCGGCATCGGCATCCTGCCGCGCGATGCGGTGACCGGCGAGCGCGCGGCGCGGCTCGGGGTCGTGAAGCTCGACGACGCGTGGGCGACGAGAACGCTGTGGGTGGGGGTGAAGGCCGGCGCCGTGCTGACGACCGATATCGCGAAGCTGTTCGATTTCATGTCGGCAAGGTGAGGCGGGGCTGCCTCCAGTTCCGGTCTTCGACAGGACGCGTCGGGAATTCACAAGATTCCATCTGCCAAAGCCAACTGAACGAGGATGGCGAACGGGGCGACTCGAAGCTTGTATGGTTGCCGCCCCACCACGAGCAACGATTAGGCAGGAAAGTACCGGTTGGCAGGTCTCTGCCGATTGCGCCGCCTTGGGCGGTTGCAGTCAGTCGGCGCCAAACGTAAGATCGCCGATCAATGATACGAACGCATGTGTTCGTCGCGCTTCGTTTGAGGTTCGTTCATCGGGAGGACTGGTGCGAGTTGAAGTTCAGATCGTCAACGCTTTGACGGACGGAAAAGCCGGGGGCAATCCCGCGGGCGTGGTGATCGATGCCTATGCGCTGACCGCAGGCCAGAAGCTGCGTGTTGCGCAGCAGGCCGCATTGTCGGAAACCGCGTTCGTGTCGAAATCGGATATTGCGACGATCAAGCTGGAATTCTTTACGCCGACGCGGCAGATCGCGCATTGCGGCCATGCCACGATCGCCACATTTTCCCTCTTGAGCGCAATCGGCAGGGTAGGTGACGGCAAGTCGTCGAAAGAGACGATCGACGGATGCCGAGACATCGTGATCGATGGCGACACCGTTCTAATGGAGCAGCGTTCCCCAACTTATCGCTCAATCGAAGCGGACTCCCCGTTCTCCGCGAAAATCGCTCAATCGCTGGGCGTATCGACTGCCCGGATCCATGGTGTCGAAAGCCCGACCGTCGTCAACACCGGCAACAGCTTTCTGATGATTGCATTGCCCGACGAGCAGTCCGTGGCGGCGATTCGTCCGGACCCGCACGCGATTGAATCGATCAGCGACGATCTTGACTTGATTGGCTATTACGTATTCTCGACGACGACGAAAATACCCGGTCGTCATGCAGGCGCCCGCATGTTCGCGCCGCGTTTCGGCATTGCCGAGGAGTCGGCGACAGGAACCGCAGCCGGGCCGCTGGCGTGCTTGCTGTACGAGCGGATGGGGGCAGGCGACACGGAAATCACCATTGAGCAAGGGCACTTGATGCCGCAACCTTCGCCGAGCGTCGTCAAGGTCCTCCTTGATGTCGACGGTGGCAAGATCTCGCGATTGATGGCCGGCGGTACAGGGGTTGTCATGCGGTCGATCACGGTCGATATCTGAGGTTGCGTCGAGCGTGTGCTTCCCGGTACTCCGAACGACTTCAATGCATCGGCAAGCGACGGATACCGCGAAACATCCATCGTGACGAGGGAGCGCGTTTCCGTGCCCCCTCGGCGACACCCGCTCAAACCGGATTGATCTCATCCTGACTGCGCCGCGTGGTCAGCGGCCCGAGCGCCCGCAGCGTGACCGCGACGATACCGAGCGCGACCGAGATCACCCCGAACATCGCACCCGCGCCATAACTGCCAAGCACCGGCAACAACACGAACGGCAACACCCCGCTGACGATGCGCGACAGCGCATAGGTACTGCCGATCGCCGTCGAGCGCACGCGCGCCGGGAAAATCTCCGCCTGATACACGTGATACGCGTTGCTGAACACGTTCGACGCACAGGTTGTGAGAAACCCGAAGCCGACGATCAGCACGGTATTACCCGAATACGCGAAGCACAGCCCGAACGCGGCGATCGACAGAATCGACACGATCACGAGCGTGCGGCGCTCGATCCAGTTGAGCAGCGGAATCGACAGCAGCGAGCCGATCGGATAGCCGATGAACGACAGCGCGATGAACAGCGTGCTGTCCGTCACGTCGAAGCCGCGACTTTTCACGACCGTGCCGGCCAGCGTACCGAACCCGTAATAACCGAAGCCCTGAAACAGGTGAAAGATCGCGAGCATCACGTAGCGCGCGCCGTACGGTTCGCCTCGCAGCAGCGCGATACGCTCGCCAAGCCCGAGCGGCCGTTGCGGCTCGACCGGCTCCGCGAACTGCTCGGGCGCGCGCACGCCAGTGCCTTCCGCGAAGCGCCGCAATGCCGCATGCGCGTCGGCGGTGCGACCCTGCGCGAGCAGCCAGCGCGGGCTCTCCGGCAGCCGATGCTGGACGAACAGCACGTACACGGCGCCGAGGCTGCCGATCGCGAGGATGATGCGCCAGCC
This sequence comes from Burkholderia sp. AU27893, assembly GCF_002223205.1. Lineage (NCBI taxonomy): Bacteria > Pseudomonadati > Pseudomonadota > Betaproteobacteria > Burkholderiales > Burkholderiaceae > Burkholderia > Burkholderia sp. AU27893. The sequence continues at coordinate 2,137,356 of NZ_NKFD01000001.1, forward strand.
GGCCACGCCGCCGACATGAAGCGGGTTCAACCACAGCGCAAGAAACCCGACGAGCGGCACCGCGACGTAGGAAGTCGTATAGGCCCACGCGGCGAGCCTGCCACGCTTTTCCTTCGGCAGGATCTCGGACAGGAAGCTGTCCGCAACCGGATAGATCGCGCCGACGCCGATGCCGGTCAGGAACCGGCACGCGACGAGCATGTCGGCATTCACCGAAAACGCGCCGACCAGCGAGAAGGCGCTGTACCACGTGAGCGTCAGCAGGAACGCCTTGCGCCGGCCGATGCGGTCGGCGAGGCTGCCGAGGCACATCGCGCCGACGAACATGCCGATGAACGCCGATGCCAGCAGCAGCTTGAAATCGGTGCTCTGCCGGCTCAGCCCGTATTCGTTCTGCAACGCGGAACCGATCGTACTGACGAGGAAGATCTCGTACATGTCGAAGAACAGCCCGATGCCGATCACCCAGACGACGAACCGGTGCAACGCGCCGACCGGCAGGTCGTCCATGAAATCGCCGAGCGTGACGCGGCGGGCGGGGCGGGCCGACGCATCGCCGCCGGCGGCAGTGGCAGCGGCCGCCGGTCGTGCGGACGCGGGTCCGCCCGCGTTGCCGCCGAGATCGAGGGAATGGCTGTTCATCGTGTCTCCTGATTATCGATACGCCGTGGCGCGAGGCCCGGCCGTTCGCGACCGGCGCGCTGCATCCGGTCGCACGACGTGGCGGCAGGCATCGCGAGTCCAGTGAAAGGGCCGAATAGGCGGGCTGTCCCGATCGTTCGACACATGGTGGGCAAATCCGCGGCACGTGATAATTGCGGATGCTTCAAGCGTCCTTTCCTGCGCAGAAAGGGTGCGGAACACGCGACAGCCGGCATGCACGCGGCAGGCCGGTGCAGCCTGCCTGGCGCGCGGTCATGCACCGCAGCCGATGGCGCGCTCGCGCAACCGGCAGGCCGGGAAAACCATGAGTCGGATTACGTGGCCGCCAGCGCGAAAGCCACCGGCGGCCAGGCGCTCGTGCTCAGTCGGCCGGCACGAACGCCGCCCCGTAAAACACGCGCACGGGGTTGCCGCGCTCCAGCGCAAAGTGCTGCATCCGCCGCTGCCGGCGCGCCTCGGACGCGTGACGGTCGGCCTCCTGCTGCAGGCGAACCTGCAGCAACTGCAGCGCCAGGCGCTTGTTCGCGTGCTGGCTGCGCTCGCTTTCCACACGCACCGACAAGCCGGTCGCGACATGGGTCGCACGAATCGCGGAGCTCGTCTTGTTCACGTGCTGGCCGCCCGGCCCGCGTGCGCGCATCGCTTCGAACCGCACATCGCCATCCGGCAGCGGCTGAGCGTCGGCGCAGCGCGTGACGCCGATGAACCAGTTCTTGCGCGGATGGCGCAACCGGTACGGGCTCGCGCAAATCCATTGCAGCGTGCCCGTCCAGCGATCCGCGAGCGCCTGCGCACCTTCGCCGTCGAGGTCGAGCAGCGCCGAACGCAGCGTGCCGGAGCGTTCGCCCGGCTGCGCATCGAGCACGGTGACGACGACGTGCTGCGCATCGGCTTCCGCCTGCAGGCGCCGCAACGCATTGGCCGCGGCCAGTTGGCACTCGAGCGGGCCGTGTGCCGAAGAAATCTGCATCAGCATCGGCCAGCCTCCCCGGACGTCTTGTAGGTCAGCACCGGCGCGAGCCGCGCCAGCTTGCGCAGCAGCCCGGCCGCTTCGAGCGCGTCGACGACGCTGTCGATCGGCTTGTAGGCCTGCGGCGCTTCCTCGTACAGCAGTTCGCGGTCTTCGCAGATCACGTGGCTGCCGAGCGGCGTGCGCGTGAGCTGCGACGGCGTGAAGCGCCGTTCGAGACGCCCCTTGCAATCGCCGCGCGCCCACTTGCGGCCCGCACCGTGCGCCAGCGACGCCAGGCTGGCCGCATCGTCGGGCCGCACCGGCGCGACGAGGTAGCTGTAGTCGCCGCGCGACCCGGGAATGACGACCGGCCCCGCATCGGCCGGCGTCGCGCCTTTGCGATGCAGCCAGCCCGGCTCGCCGTCGACGCTCGCGCGGCTCACCAGGTTGTGGTTCACGTCGAGCACGCACCGGCCGTCGGTGCGCCAGCGCGCCAGCATGCGCCGCGCGATCAGGTCGCGATTCGTGATGGCGTAGCGCAACGCCGCATCGTGACGCGCGAGGTACGCCGTGACGGCGGCATCCGTGTCGACGAGGCCGTTGTAGCCGTGCTCGCGCATGTGTTGCTCGAGGATCGACTGGCCGAAGCCGCGCGATCCGCTATGCACGAGCAGCAGCAGGCGATCGGGATCGAGGGCGAGCGCCGCGACGGCATCGGTGTCGTACACCGCGTCGATCCGCTGCGCCTCCGCGAAATGATTGCCGCTACCGATCGTGCCGAGCGATGCCGCGTATGCGTGATCCGCGAACCCGGCGGCCGCGACGAACGGCTGCCAGCTTGTATCGGGCGTGGCGTCGATCGAGCCGAGCCGGCTCGCGAGCTTCGACGCACTGACGCGCCGCGCATCGAGCGCGGTTTGCCACAGCGCCATCCCGCAGCCAATATCGCCGCCGATCAGCGCCGGATACAGCCGGCCCGTCGAGAAGAACGCGGCGCCCACCGGGTAGCCGCGTCCGGGGTGAAGATCGGGCATGCCGGCGACGCGCCGCATGCCGGGGAGGGTGGCAGCGTGTTCGAGCTGCCGGATGGCCTCACCTTCGATCCAGGTGGTGGCGCAAGCGCACAACGTGATGCGCTCGCCCAGGTATTGCATGGAATTGCCCATGGAGGTTTCCGTTCGATGAAAAGGAAGAACGGCGGGCCATGGCGCGGGCAGTGCACACAGGCGCTGCCCGACATCGGAAGTCGGGAAGAGGGCGGCACGACCGGATCGGAACGACCCGGCTCATCGCCGTGACGGCGATACGAGGTGCTGCTTGGCGTGAACGATGAGACGAACGGACGCGAAAAACCCGAACTACGACCCGCGACGGGAGGAGTGCTGGCGTGACGTCATGATTTTTTCTCCTTGCGAGTGAGGGGTTGATCGGAATGGCGGCGACTCTAGCATGCATGCGACGCGCGCAACAAGCGGGGAGCGCGGCGTTGCCCATCGAATCACGGCTCGATGTGGCGAAAAACACACAAGTAGGAATCCGGATCATTCACACGTCGATGGCGCGCGTGGCACGCCACAGCAAGCATTCGACGCACGCCGACAACCGAGGCGACCGTACTCAACCACGCTTGACAGCGCACATGCCGTTTCGTAGCATCCGCCTGCTTCATCCCTGAACCCTCATCGAATCGGTGATCCAAGTGCCCGCAAACATTCGTCCCTTCGCCTGATACGCCGACGACTGCCGTCCCGGCCGCGTGTCGTCCTGCCCGTTCCCGTCTGCCTCGCGGCGCCGGAACAGTGATCGCAGGGCCGCGCCCGGACACGCACTGACACCGCAACGCACACCCCATCGTTCGTTCACGTCGTCGGCTTTTTCTGATATTTCCGGAGAAAGACCATGACGCTGGATTTCCGCGCCTACGCGCAATCGCTCGACCTCGCCCGCTACCCGCGCACGCCGCACCTCGAAGGCTCGCGCCTGCAGGACGGCGACGAAGGTCACGACCACGTTCCCTATCGCACCCTCGCGGGCGCGCATCTCGTCGTCGAGGAAAAGCTCGACGGCGCGAACACGGGCATCAGCTTCAGCCCCGCGGGCGAACTGCTGCTGCAGTCACGCGGCCACTATCTGGCCGGCGGCGGCCGCGAGCGGCAGTTCGGGTTCGTGAAGACCTGGGCCGCCGCCCATGCGGGCTGGCTGCTCGATCGCCTCGGCGATCGCTACGTGATGTACGGCGAGACGATGAGCAAGAAGCACGCGGTGTTCTACGACGCGCTGCCGCATCACTTTTTCGAATTCGACGTGTTCGATCGCGCAACGGGCCGTTTCCTGTCGACACCCGCGCGTCGCGCGCTGCTCGCCGACGGGCCCGTGCTGTCGGTGCCCGTGCTGTACGAAGGCATCGCGCCGGCGCGACTCGCGGACCTGAAGGCCATGCTCGGCCCATCGCTCGCGAAGACGCCGGACTGGCGTCGCGCGTTCGAGGAAACGGTGCGGCGGCAGGGGCTCGACCTCGCGCGTGCATGGCAGCAGTGCGACAAGTCGGAGCGTTCCGAAGGGCTCTACGTGAAGGTCGAGACGGACGACACGACGACCGCGCGCCTGAAGTGGGTGCGCCACGATTTCGTGCAGGCCATTCTCGAATCGGCGCGCCATCACTCGGAGCAGCCGTTCATCCCGAACCTGCTCGCGCCGGGTGTCGACCTGTATGCGCCAGGCCCGACGCTCACGTGGGCATCGATCCCCGCCGCGCGCCCGAACCCATGAATGCGGAACGGCCGTACGCCGTTTCGAGAGGAGTCTTGATCATGAAATACGAACACCTTCAGGCACTCGTGCCTGCGCCCGGCCGGCAGCCGGACTATCACGCGTGTCTCGCGGCATTTCCCGCGCTCGAACACGCGAAAACGACCCCGCAGGAGCCCGCGCACCACGGCGAAGGCGACGTGTGGACGCATACGATGATGGTGATCGATGCGCTGCTCGCGCTGCCCGAGTACCAGGCCGCGTCGCGTGCCGATCAGGAGATCGTGTTCCTGGCCGCGCTGCTGCACGACATCGCGAAGCATGGCACGACGGTCGTCGATCCCGTTACCGGTGCGATCGGCCATCCCGGCCACTCGCGCAAGGGCGCGATCGATGCGCGGATCGCACTGTGGGATGCCGGGGTGCCGTTCGCAGTGCGCGAGGCAATCTGCCGGATGATCGCCGTGCACCAGGTGCCGTTCTTCGCGATGAGCGGGTCGCGCCGCGGCACGCCCGAGTTCATCGCGCGCGAGCTGTCGTGGCAGGTCAGCCTGCCGCTTCTGTGCCTGCTTGCCGAAGCCGATATCCGCGGGCGCATCTGCGACGACACGCCGCGCGTGCTCGACAACATCGAACTGTTGCGCGAACTGGCGCGGGAAGAGGGCTGCTACGGCCAGCCGCGTGCATTCGCCGATGCGCACACGGCGCTCAGCTACTTTCGCGGCGCGGACGTGCATCCCGACTATCCGCTGTTTCGCACACCGGGCCCGCAGGTCGTCGTGATGTCAGGGCTGCCCGCGTCGGGCAAGAACACGTGGGTGGCGCGGCATCATCCGGATCTGCCGGTCGTGTCGTTCGACGATGCGCGCGATGCATTGGGGCTGCGTCATGGGCAGAACGAGGGCGCGGTCGCACACCACGCGGTCGACGCCGCGAAGGTGCTGTTGCGCGCGCAACAACCGTTCGTGTGGAATGCGACGAACCTGTCGCCGCTGATGCGCAAGAAGACCCTCGACCTGCTGTTTGCGTATCACGCCGACGTGACGCTCGTCTACCTCGAACAGCCGCGCGCGGAACTGTTGCGCCGCAACGCGCGGCGCGACACGTCGCTGACGAACCGCGCGCTCGAGGCGATGCTGCTGCGTTGGGATGTGCCGCTGCCCACCGAAGCGCATGCGGTGCGCTATGAAGTCTGATGCGGCGACGTCACGACACGAGCCGGTACGCCGTAATTCACCGCGGCGTACCGGCTCGTTTCATTTCAGCGATGCATTCTGCTGCGTCGCGTAAGCTCGCAGCCGATCCGGAACAGGTGTCCGGCAGGTGATTTCATCGTGAGTTTCGGCCTCAACTCGCCACGATGATGAATGTGGTGAGCGCGATCGGGAACAGCGCGAGGCCGAGCAGGCCCAACGCGCCATCGGCTGCCATCGCGATCGGCGACAACGCCAGCTTGGCGCCGCGGCCGACAGCCGTCAGCTTGTCCGTCACCGTGACCTCGTACGGCCGATTGAACGCCTGCGGGACCGACGAAGGCGTGACGTCGTTCGGCAGATAGCGCTTGCCGCTGATCGCGCCTTTCGACGTCAGGTCGCCACGTTCCTGCTTGAAACCATCCGCGAGCGCGCGCTCGCGCACGTCGGAGCCGGTCGGCGCATCCGAGTCGTCCAGCCTCATCGTGTATCGACCGGTGATCTCGTCGCCGTGCGCCTCGAAACCGTTGAACGCCGTGTGGATCTTGGGGCGATAGGGCGCGTTGAGCACCGTTGCAAGGCTCGGCGGCATCTCGAAGATGTAGTGATATTTCTTGCCGAGCACGACGAGCTGCTTGCCGTCCGCGGTGATCAGGAACGTCGACAAGGTTTCGTCGTATTCCGAATCCTTCATCCACGCCTTGGTGACGGGACCGAAATTGGAGCAGCCGACAAGCATGCCGGACGCTGCCACGGCGGGCAGCGCGAGAAATGTTCTTCTTTTCATGTGTGCTGTTGGATGTTGTTGGTTATTCAGCGGAACCGCTTGAATGTCGGACGCTACGTTCGATGAACGCGGCACCCTGACGGCCGATCATGCGGTTTCTTCGCCTGCGCATTGTAGGGCCAAAACGGCAAGCGCAGTATCCCCCGGCAAAGCGCGTCACCCGCGTGCGGTAGACTGAACGCTCGCTTGCCCACCGCCCACTCCACGACCGCTCGCACCCGCTAACACGCCATGGATCGAATCGATGCGATGAAGGTGTTCGTCGCCACACTGGACGAGGGCAGCCTCGCGGGCGCGGGCCGGAAGCTCGGCCGGTCGCCGGCGGCGGTCAGCCGCGCGATCGCGTTCCTGGAAGCACACACGGGCACCGCGCTGCTGTACCGCACGACGCGCACGATCCGGCTCAGCGAGGCCGGCGAGCGCTACGCGGCCGCGTGCCGGCGCATCCTGTCCGATCTTGAGGAAGCCGACATGCTGGTCGCCGACGAACGTTCGGCGCCGCGCGGCCTGTTGACGGTCACCGCACCCGTCGCCGCGGGTGAAGACGTATTGCGCGCGCTCCTCGACGAATTCATCGAACGCCATCCGGCCGTGTCGATCCGGCTGCAGTTACTCGACCGTCCCGTCAGCCTGATCGACGAAGGAATGGACGTCGCGCTGCGGATCGCGCACCTGTCCGATTCGACGCTGGTCGCGATTCCGGTCGGCGCGGTGCGGCGGGTCGTCGTGGCGTCGCCCGACTACCTGGCGAAGCATCCGGCAATCGAGACACCGGCCGATCTCGCGCAGCACCGGATCATCTCGATGACGCATTTCGGCCTCGACTCGTGGAGCTTCCCGCCGTCCACGCCGTCGGCGCTGCCGCAGGTCGTCCAGTTCGCGCCGCGCTTCATCATCAACACGATCCGCGGCGCGGTCGCGTCGGCCGTCGCCGGGCACGGCGTCACGCGGCTCTTTTCGTATCACGTCGCCGAACCGGTGCGAGACGGCACGCTGCGGATCGTGCTGAGCGACAGCGAGCACGCGCCGCTGCCCATCCATCTCGTCACACCTTACGGACGCCTTGCGGTGCCGAAGGTGCGCGCATTCGTCGATTTCGCGGCGCCGCGCCTGCGTGAGCACTTCGCGCGGCTGGCGGCCATTACCGACGGCGATTGAACCGGGATGCGGAAGAATGGCTTTCGTGAGACGAGGATTCTCCCGATAACCAGCTCAATCTAGACTTCCTTCAACCAACGGTCGCGCATGGCGCCCGTTCAGCGAATGGAGGTCGACATGCATCAAGCGCTTCCCGTCCAGCCTCGCGCCCGCGCGTTCGGACTGACACACCGCGTGCTCACCGGCATCGGCTGGGCCCGTTTCGCATTCGCGCCGTTGCCGGCCATCTTCGTCACGCAGGGGCTTCCCGCCCAGCTGGCCTCGACGGGGAGCGCGCAATGAGCACGATCTCGCATGCCCCCGCCACGGCACGGGCCGAGCGACCCGCCGCCAGCTACGCCGAACGCAACACGCGCTACTGGCGACGCAATCTCGCCGTCTGCGTGTTCGGCTCGTTCACGACGCTCGTCAGCCTGAGCATGCTGCTGCCGTTCCTGCCGCTGTACGTCCGGCAACTCGGCGTCGACACGCAGTCGGCCGTGATCCAGTGGTCGGGCATCGCATTCGGCGCGACGTTTCTCGGCACGGCCGTCACCGCGCCGCTGTGGGGCCGCCTCGCGGACCGCTTCGGCCGCAAGCCGATGCTCGTGCGTGCCGCGATCGGCATGGCGATCGTGATGTCGTTGATCGGCGTCGCGCACAACGTCGTCGAACTCGTCGCGCTGCGGCTGCTCGCGGGGCTCGTCGGCGGCTACGCGTCGGCGTCAACCGTGATGGTCGGCACGCAGGCGCCGCGCGAGCGCGCCGGCTGGGCGCTCGGCATCCTGTCGACCGGTGCGCTCGCGGGCAATTTGGTCGGGCCGCTCGTCGGCGGGTTGCTGCCGGGCTGGCTCGGCATTCGCGGCACGTTCTTCGCCGGTGGCGCGATGATCGCCGTCGCCGCGCTGCTGACGATCTTCGTCGTAAAGGAAGACTTCCATGCCGGCACCGATGCCGCCACGCGCACGTCGAGTGCCGCGGCCGGCACGCCGCACCGCACGAATCGTGCAGCGGTCGCCGCGCTGCTGGTGACGGCGATGATGGTGCTGCTCGCGAACATGTCGATCGAACCGATCATCACCGTCTATATCGGCGGCCTCGGCGTGGGCGGCGACCACCTTGCGCGTGTCGCCGGCGTCGTGATGGCGTGTTCGGCGCTCGGCAGCATGCTGACCGCCGCACGGCTCGGCGCGCTGGCCGACCGGATCGGCAGCTGGAACGTGATCATCGGCTGCCTGATGGTGACCGCGCTCGCAATGGTGCCGCAGGCGTTCGTCACGCACTGGTGGCAGCTTGCCGCGCTGCGCGGGCTGATGGGCATGTCGCTCGCGGGGTTGCTGCCGTCGATCGGCAAGCTCGTGCGGCAATCGGTCGACGAGCGCGCGACCGGGCAGATGCTCGGCTACCTGCAGTCCGCGCAGTTCAGCGGGCAGGTGGTCGGCCCGGTGATCGGCGGGCAGATCGGCGTCGCGCTCGGGCTGCATTCGGTGTTCTTCGTGACGGGCGCGCTGCTGGCGGCCTGCGCGGGGCTCGCGCACTGGGCACGCGGCCGATAGCGGCTGGGCGGCGGAGCGCGGGCTGGCGTACGATGAGCGCAGTGACCGGTGTCGCGCCGGGAAGCGGCGACGACATGCACCATCGCCGGCATTGCAGACACCGCGGCACCGCACGTGCGACCCATCGTTTTCGACATCACGCTCACGTGACCGGCCGCGCGCCACGCACGACGAACGCGCACCGATCCGAACCCGACACACGCGTGTCGGCCCGCATCCGGCCGACGCATTTCGACGACGAATCCTGCAGGAGACAAGCGACATGAATCAATCGACCGACAACCGGACGCTGTTGCGCACGCTCGGCATGCGCGCCCCGATCATCCAGGCGCCGATGGCCGGCGTCAGCACGCCGGCGCTGGCGGCCGCCGTGTCGAATGCGGGCGGGCTCGGCTCGCTCGGCGTGGGCGCGACAAACGCCGACGGCGCCCGCAAGATGATCCGCGACACGCGCGCGCTCACCGATCGACCGTTCAACATCAACGTGTTCTGCCACCAGCCCGCGCACGCCGACGCGACCGTCGAACGCGCGTGGCTCGACTGGCTCGCCCCTGTGTTCCGCGAATACGGCGCGACGCCGCCCGCCACGCTGTCGGAGATCTATACGAGCTTCGTCGCGGACGAAGCCATGCAGGCGCTGCTCGTCGAAGAAAAGCCGGCCGTGGTCAGCTTCCATTTCGGGCTGCCGTCCGCAGAGGTGATCGCGGCGCTGAAGCGCGCGGGCGTCACGCTGTTCGCGTCCGCGACGCATCTCGACGAGGCGCGCCAGATCGCCGCTGCCGGCATCGACGCGATCGTCGCGCAGGGGATCGAAGCGGGCGGGCACCGCGGCGTGTTCGATTCGACCGCGCATGACGATCGCCTCGGCACGTTCGCGCTCACGCGCCTGATCGTGCGCGAATGCGCGCTGCCGGTGATCGCCGCCGGCGGCATCATGGACGGCGAGGGCATCGCCGCCGCGCTCGCGCTCGGCGCGCAGGCCGCCCAGCTCGGCACCGCGTTCGTCGCATGCCCGGAGACGTCGATCGACGACGGCTATCGCCGCGCGCTGCTGGGCGACGCGGCCCGCCGCACGACGTTCACGGCCGCGATCTCGGGCCGGATCGCACGCGGCCTCGCGAACCGGCTGACCGCGCTCGGCGACGACCCGCACGCGCCGGCCACGCCCGCGTACCCGATCGCGTACGACGCCGGCAAGGCGCTGCACGCGGCGGCGAAGGCAACGGGGGAATTCGGCTACGGCGCGCAGTGGGCCGGGCAGGCGGCACCGCTCGCGCGGTCGCTGCCGGCGGCCGAGCTGTTCGCCGCGCTCGAACGTGAAACGCGGGCGGCGATCGAGCGGCTGCAGCACGTGCTGGATTGATCGCACGAATCGCGAGCGGCTTGCCGCCGGCCTTTAGCGGCGATCGGTGAACGCACCCCGATCGCCGAATCGATACGTCGCCGCCCGCGGCTAATTTGCAATGTTCTGTATCAGCACGAACCGCGGATACATCGCGATACAACGCAGCTTCCGGCGTCCGCTATAAAGCAGGCATGACCTCTTCGGGAGTGCACCATGTCTGCAACCTGGTTCAAAGGGTCCTGCCATTGCGGGGCCGTCAAATTCGAAGTCCGAACGGCCGTGACGCCGGCGACGCGCTGCAACTGCAGCCTGTGCCGCCGGCGCGGCGCATTGATGAGCCCGATGTTCGCCGCCAGCGAACTGAAGATCGTCGAAGGCGAGGGCGCGCTGACGTGCTACCAGTTCAACACACGCACGGCCCGTCACTATTTCTGCAGCCAGTGCGGCATCTATCCGTTCCATCAAACGCGCATGAACCCCGCCTGCTGGCGCGTCAATCTCGGCTGCCTCGATGGCGTCGACCCGTATGCGCTCGATGCAACGGTCGCCAACGGCGCGAGCCTCTCGGTCGTGGAGGACGCATGAAACGCTGGCTGATGATCCTGCTGATTGCCGCGGGCGGGCTCGCAACCGAAGTCGCGCATCCGGTGCAATGCACGCTGCTGTCGGCCAGCCGCACACAGACCGGCAAGCGCCGCAGGGCGACCTGACGCCGCGCCGGTTCATCGAGACCGATTATCATGCTTCCGATAAGATCGCACGCGATATATAATGCGTCCATCTGCGGCCGTTCGCGTCGCTGGAGGACGTTCATGAAACCGACCGAAGCCCCATTCGATACCGCGCCGAAGCTGTCCGAGTTCCTGTGCTTTGCGATCTACTCGACGAACCTCGCGTTCGGCAAGGCGTACAAGCCGATCCTCGAAGCGCTGGGCCTCACGTATACGCAATACATCACGATCATTGCGCTGTGGGAGCAGGACAACCAGACGGTCGGCCAACTCGGCGAGAAGCTGTTCCTCGAATCCAATACGCTGACGCCGATCCTGAAGAAGCTCGAGACGATGGGCTACCTGGAGCGGCACCGCGATCCGTCGGACGAACGCCAGGTGCTCGTCAGCCTGACGAAGAGCGGGCGCCGCTTGCGTGAGAAGGGGCTCGACATGAACCTGGTCGAAGCCACCGGGTTGAAGCCGGACGAATTCGCGAAGATGCAGAAGGCGATCGTCACGCTGCGCGGCAACCTGATCCGGTCGACCGACGAATAAACGCCCGGTCACGCTGCGGCCGGCACGACCCGCGTGCCGGCCGCGTCGTCATGCGTGCCCGTCGCCCAGCACCAGCAGGTTCATCTCGCGGCGGACGACAAACCCGAGTGCGAGATAACGCTCGATCGCCACCTGGTTCGACGCGAGGACGTGCAGGAAAGGCGTATCCGCACGCGCATCGATCTCCGCGATCAACGCACGCATCAGACGCGCCGCCAGCCCTTGCCCCCGGAACGCGGCATCCACGCAGACCGCACTGATCTCCGTATACCCGTCGACCTGCATCCGCTCGCCGGCCATCGCGGCCAGCCTGCCTTCGCTGCGGATGCCGATGTAATGGCCGAGCTCGACCGTGCGCGGGCCAAACGGGCCGGGCTGGGCGGCCGTGGTCAGCGCGAGCATGTCCGGCACGTCGGCTTCGGCGAGCGTGACGTAACCCGATTGAGGCGCCGGGTCGACCGTCCCTTGCCAGACCATCTGCAACAGGCTCGCGCGCCGGATCGCCGACAATCCCGCCGGCGGTTCGATCTCGTCCGGCGTGACCAGCGCCGCCGGCCCGTGAGCCGCGATCAACGTACGCAATGCGTCTAACGACGCCGCGCTTGTATCCTCGATCGCGGCAAACGGCGCGATGGCGACCGGAAACCGCCAGGCCCGGCCATGACCGAGCGCCAAGCGGCGCTGCCTGCCCGTCAGCGCATTCCACACCACACGGTCGAGCGGGTGCGCATTGCCTGGCGGGTTTCCGGTCGTTGCATCGGACATGAACTGCTCCTTGATTGAAGGTGTCGGTGGCACAGCATAGACCGGGATCGGACGGGCAGGGCGCGGCGCGCCAACTACCGCTGCCAGCGCTGCGGATCCATCCATATCGGGAACGACAGGATCACCGCCAGCCCGTCCCCGTCGATCCCGGCCGTTACTTCGACCGAACCGCCGTGAGACTCGGCGATTCGCGCGACGAGCGACAGGCCGATGCCGCTGCCCGGCTGCACCGTCCCCGGTACCCGGTAAAAACGTTCGAAGATCCGCTCGCGCTCATCGGCCGGCACACCGGGCCCGTCGTCCGCGATCCGCAGCCTGACCCATGCACCGTCCGCATCGGCAGGGACGTCGCACGCAATCTCGACCCGCCCGCCGTCACGGCCGTATCGCAGCGCGTTGTCGATCAGGTTGCGCACCGCAATGGCGATCTCGTCGAGGTCGCCCCAGACACGCACCGGTTCGACCGCGATCCGCATCGTCTGTCGGCGCGCATGCGCGGCCGCGTCGAAGTCGCTCGCGATCAGTGCAACGAGCCGCGACAGGTCGACCGGCCCGTGCTGGTCGGCCCGTGACCCTGCATCCAGCCGCGCCAGTTCGAGCAACTGCCCGGATAGCCGCGCGCTGCGCTCGACGCCCGTTGCGAGCCGGCGCAGTGCTTCGTTCTTGTCCGCCAGGCTGTCCGCCTGCAACGCCACTTCCGCCTGGGCCGACAACGCAGCGAGCGGCGTGCGCAACTCGTGCGCCGCATCGCCGATGAAACGGCGCTCGGTATCGACGGCCTGACCCAGCCGCGCGAGCAGACGATTGAACGATTCGACGAGCGGCCGCAGCTCACGCGGCAGCGTCACCAGCGGCAACGGCGAGAAATCGAACGCCGCCTTGCGCTGGATCGCCTGCTGGACGTCGCGCACCGGCCCGAACGACCAGCGGATCACCCACCAGATCACGACGCCCAGCATCCCGAGCATCACCGCCGTGTTGAACAGGCCGAGTTGCAGCGCATTGTTCGCCTTCTCCTGCCAGGTCGTGGCCGGGCCGCCCGTCTGAACGTGAATCCGGCCTGCCGGATCCGACAGCGAGTACACGCGCCAGGTCTCGTCGTGCGCGACGCCACGCCCGGTGCTCACCCCGTATCCGTCCCGCAGGTCGGCCTTGAGGGCCGGCCCCGGCGCGTCCACGCTGTGCATCACGTTCCGGCCATCGACCCAGACCTGGAACGCGACGTCGTAGTTGCCATACGCCGTGTTCGGTACGACCGCCTGGGCGTTCGCCGCGGGCAGGCGATCGATCGTATCCGGCAATGCCAGGAGCAGCAGTTGCGCGGCGCTCTCGAGCATGCCGTCGCGCCAGCCGCGCTGCTCACGCCACAGGCCGATGCCGAGAAACGCCCCCCAGCTCGCCCAGAACACGACGACCGCCGCCATCACGGTCGCGAGCAGGCGCACGCGTAGCGACTTCATGCCGGGCTCTCCCCGACGCGATAACCGAAGCCGTGCACCGTCACGATCAGCTCGTCGCCGAGCTTGCGCCGCAGTTGATGGATGTACACCGCGATCGTGTTGCTTTCGATATCGCTGTCGTTGCCGTACACGCGCGCTTCCAGCTGCGTGCGCGTGACGACGCGGCCTTGCCTCTCCATCAGCGCCAGCAGCGTGCGGTACTCGTGGATGCTGAGCGCAACGGGTTCGCCGGCGCGCGTGACTTCCTTGCGCGCCGGATCGACGTGCACGTCGCGGTAGACCAGGCGTTCCGACATGCGGCCCTGGCTGCGGCGCGTCAGCGCGCGCAGCCGCGCGTAGAGTTCGTCGAGCTGGAACGGCTTCACGAGATAGTCGTCGGCGCCTGCGTCGAGGCCGCGGATCCGGTCGCTCAGCTGATCGCGCGCGGTCACGATCAATACCGGCGTCGGGTCGTAGTTCGCGCGCATCGCGGCGAGCAGCGTGAAGCCGGACGCGCCCGGCAGTTGCAGGTCGAGCAGCACCGCGTCGTAGTCGTGGCCGACGAGCGCGAGCCGCGCCGCCGACACGTCGGCCGACCAGTCCGCGCGCCAGCCGTTCTGCCTGAGGCCCGCGCACACGGCGTCGGCCAGCATGACATCGTCTTCCACCAGCAGGATATGCATCGGTTTCGCTCCTCGATTGTCGAGGTCGCCAGCCTGACCGACCGCGATTAAAAACTTCTTAAAGCCCGGGGGCCACGATGCGTGCCATTCGCCGCATTGCCGGTGCAATGCATCTGGCGTTTCCTCGAGAGGCTCGCGATGACCGTGTCACGTCCTTCAATTCCGTTGCTGCAATGCAATGCGGCACGACGCCCCACCTTCGCGCCGCGTCGGTGCGGGCCATTCTGGCACGGAAGGCCGCGTGCATTGTGCGCGTCGTGCGCGTTGCGCGCCGGCCGCGCGGGAGCGGTGCGATGAACCAGCTCGCCACGCTCGCCCCGTTCGGCCTCGCGTTCGGCGTGGCAGGCGCCAACAGCATTGCCTGCCTCGTCGGCCTGTCGCTGATCGAGCGGCTGATCCCCGTGCTGCCGTCCCACGCGCTCCTCACGATGATCGGCGTCGCCAGCGCGCAAGGCGTATGGACATTGCCGGAAGCGATCGTCGTCACGGCACTCGGAAGCTTCGCCGGCTGCCTGTTGCATTACGCGCTCGGCAACCTGTGGCCGGAAGACAGCGTGCTGACCCTGCTGCGCCGCATCGCGCCGCTGGGCAGGCTGCAGCCCGCAAGAATCGACGCGCTGATCGACGGCATCCGCGCGCGGCCCACGCGGCTCGCACTCTGGTCGCAACTGGTGCCGTTCGTCCGGCTCGTCGCCCCCGCGCTCGCCGGCTTGCTGGAGACGAGTTTCGCGCGGTTCGCGTCGGGTGCCGCGGCCGGCATCGCGCTCTGGAACACGCTGTTCATCACGGCCGGCTACCTGGCTGCACGAGCGGCCACCTAGCCCGACATGTCGTTGACCGATCGATCCTGCCTGGAGCCTGTCGATGCGAATCCCCGAATGGTTGCTGTTCCTGCGTACCTGGTTGCGCCATCCACGCCGCGTCGGCGCGCTTGCGCCGTCCGGCCCGGCACTCGCTGCACTGATCACCGCCGATATCCCGCGCGACGGCGCCACCGTGATCGAACTCGGCGCGGGCACCGGCGTGTTCACGCGGGCACTGCTCGCACGCGGCGTCACGAGTGACCGGCTGGTGCTGGTGGAAGCCGATCCCGCTTTCGCGAACACGCTGCGGCATCAGTTTCCCGCGCTGCGGGTCATGCAGATGGATGCGGCGCAACTCGGCATGACGGGCGACTTCTTCGGCGGGGCGCGTGCGGATGCGATCGTGAGCGGGTTGCCGCTCGTCGCGATGCCGGTCGAACGGGCCGTCGCGATCGTTCGCTGCGCGTTTGCGCGCCACCTCGCCGCCGATGGTGCGTTCTACCAGTTCACGTATGTGCCGCGCTGCCCGATCCCGGCGCGCGACCTGGAGGCCATGCGCATTCGCGCCGTCCGGGTGGGTGTCGCGTGGATGAACTTCCCGCCCGCCATCGTGTATCGCTTCGAGCGCCGAATCGATGCGGCCGGCCATCAGAGGCCCGTTGCGCGGCCGTTGCGCGATACGGTTGTGGAAGCCGCTATTTTGCGCGGCTTCGATGCCATGCCATCGCTCGATTCGAGCGGCATGCGACCCTCGATGGAGGGGAGCGCGTCATCGTGAACGCGCCCGGGTACGGCTTGTTGTCCGGCCTGCCACGGCTGATGTTGCTGCTTCGACGATCACGGGCCGCGAGCGCCGGCAGCCGCATCGGCACGGCGCACCGTCGAATTGCGGGCCGACACGAGCACGTGGTGCGCGCCGACCTGCAACGCTGTTTTTCGCCGACGACCGGCGAGGCGCGCGCCGTGCTCGCGCGCTCCCGTTTCTCACACCCCGTACCGAACTGACCGGATCGGCGCGACGATTCCGACGCGCCATGCTCAATGGCCGAAGTAGATCGAGCGCTCGGCCGTGCGAACCACGCTGCGGCTGCCGGACTGCGTCGCACTGCCGGCGTCGCTGCCGTAACCCGATGCCTGCGACTCGACCGCGATTGCATCGGTGTCGTGAACCCGGCGCAGCGCAGCCTGGAGATTGTCCGGATAGTTCGGATCGTTGGGCCGGTTCGGCAGGTAGCCGGCGTTCTGCAGCGCGGCCAGTTCCGCACGCACCTGCGAGCGCGTCACGGTGCCGTCACCGGCAAACGCCGGCGCGGCAACGGCAGCCGACACGGCAACGAGAACGGCAGCGATCAGTTGGGTCTTCATCATTCACCTCGACAAGAAAATGGAATTCATGGGTTGCGCATCGTGCGCCGGCCACCGGCGCCGTTCGCGGTGTCGCTCAATGACCGAAGTAGATCGAGCGTTCGGCGATTCGCGTCGCATGCCGGCTGCCCGACTGCGACGCAGCGGCGGCATCGCTGCCGTAACCGGACGTCGCGGCTTCGGCCACCGCGGTGTCGTTCGCGTGAATGCGCGTCAGCGCGGCCTGCAGATCGTCCGGGTAGTGCGGATCGTTCGCGCGGCCCGGACGATAGCCGGCCTGTTCGAGCTGGACGAGCTCGGCACGCACCTGCGCGCGGGATACGGCGGCTGCATCGGCGAACGCCGGTGCGGCAGCGGATGCGGAAACGGCCACGAGAAGGGCGGCGATCAGTTGGGTTTTCATCATTGACCTCGACAGAAGAGAAATAGAAGGGATTCAGGGTTCGCGTATCGACGATGCGTCGCGATTAATGACCGAAATACACCGAGCGGTCGGCCACGCTGAGCGCATGCCGGCGACCCGATTGCGTTGCCGCCTCGCCGTTGCTGCCGTAGCCGGACGCCTGCTCGTTGCGGGCGACCGCATCGACGACATGGATCTGCGTGAGTGCAGCCTGGAGATCATTCGGATAGGTGGCGTCGGTCGCGCGATTCAGCGGGTAGCCGGCCTGTTGCAACTGCGCGAGCTCGGCACGCACCTGCGCACGCGTCACGGTCGATTCGCTGGAGAACGCCGGTGCGGCAACCGTGGCCGAAACAGCGACGAGAAGGGCGGCGATCAGTCGGGTATTCATCATTCACCTCAAAAAGAAAGAAAAGAAATCGGGTATTCGGCAAGGCGGCGCCAGGCCGCCTGATGCATCGTTCAAGCGATACGGATGTCGACGTCGATGTTGCCGCGCGTCGCCTTCGAATACGGGCAGGTCTGGTGCGCCGCATCGACGATGCGCTGCACGACGTCGCGATCGAGCCCCGGCACGCTCACGTTCAGCCGGGCCTGCAGGAAGTACGCGTTGCCGGCGGTGCCGAGATCCACTTCGGCGTCGACCGCGAGATCGGCCGGCAGCGTTACCTTCGCGGCACGCGCCGCAAGCTGCATCGCACCGATGAAGCAGGCCGACCAGCCGGCCGCGAACAGTTGTTCCGGGTTGGTGCCGGTGCCGGCGCTGCCCGGCGACGACAACTGGATGTCGAGGCGGCCGTCGGAACTGCGTGCCGCGCCGTCGCGGCCGCCCGAAGTCGTATGCGTCTTGCCCGTGTACAGCACTTTTTCGATCTTGCTCATCGTTTGCTCCGTCAGTTGGGTGGTTTGTTTCAGATGCGATTCGATCGCATGCGATGGAGTTTCGTCGAGGCGACCCACTCAGTCAAGCGCATTCGATTAAATCGCATCCGATATTTTGTATTTCAATGTATCTGGAACGTGTACAGCCTTGCAGGAGAAGGCATTCCGACGGTCGATCCCCGATATTCGACGCGCGACGCATCCGGGCAGGGCAGGTGAAAACGCTCCGGGAATGGCGGGCCGCCCCGCAGGGCGGCCGATCGGTCAGGCCGGGTCGATCTCGGCGATCACGACGAGAATCACGGCCGCGTCGGCCGGCAACTGGCGCTGGGAGAACGCCGAGCGCGCATGGCCCGACTTTTCGCCCAGCACGGCGGCGAACAGGTCCGACGCGCCGTCGATCACGGACGGCTGCCCGAAAAAACCGTCGGCCGAACTCACGTGCCCCTCGACGCGCACGATCTTGCGCAGGCGCTCGAACCCGCCCAGGTGCCGGCGAATCTGCGCGAGCACGTTCAGCGCCGCGAGCCGGGCGGCATGCTTGCCTTCGTCGACGTTCAACTGCTCGCCGACACGGCCGGTATAGGCAATCTTGCCGTCGACCAGCGGCAGTTGTCCGGAGACGAACAACAGGTTGCCGGCTTCGCTGGCGGCCGTATAGTTGCCGAGCGGGTTCGGCGGCTCGGGTAACGCGAGGCCGAGGTCGGCCAGTTTCTGTTCGACGGTCATGTCGGGCTCCTTGCGGGAAAAGGGTTCGGGCGATCGGTGCTGCCTGTGAGTCACTGTAGTCAGGCGGCCGAAACCGGTAAATGTCAGCGGCGCAATTGATTCACGACGCGGTGTAACGAATCTCGCCATGCACGCCCGCTGGTTTCCCGGGCGGGATTCATGCACACTCGGCTCCATCGCGCGCCACGCGCCGGAGACGGCAGGAATCGCCCCATGCAACGACAATTCGACGATCTGCTGCTCGGCAGCATCGAGCTATTCTGTCTCGCCGCCGAACTCGGCAGCTTCACGCTCGCGGCCAACGCGGCGAGCGTCACGCCGGCCGCGGTCAGCCGCTCGGTCGCGCGGCTCGAGGCGCGTCTCGGCGTGCGGCTGTTCGTGCGCACGACACGCCAGATCCGCCTGACCGATTCCGGCCGCCGCTATTTCGAGCAATGTCGCGACGCGCTGTCGCAACTCGTCGATGCGGAGCGCGAGGCGACCGGCCAGCAGGCGACGCCCGCCGGCGTGCTGCGGATCAGCATGCCGACACCGTACGGGCACTATCGCGTGCTGCCGCTGCTGCCGGCGTTTCGCGAGCGATATCCGGACGTGCGCGTCGACACCCACCTGAGCAACCGCAACATCGACTTCGCCGAGGAAGGCTACGATCTCGCGATCCGCGGCAGCGCACCGGCCGATTCGAACCTGATCGCCCGCAAGCTGGAGGATGCCGAACTCGTGATCGTCGCGACGCCCGGCTACCTGAAGCGTGCGGGCATGCCGACCGCCGTCGACGACCTGCATGCGCACGAATGCATCCAGTTCGAGCTGCCGAGCAGCGGGCGAGCGATTCCGTGGCTGTTCAACGATGGCTCGGAAGGGATCGACGTCGCGACGACCGGCAGCTACGGTACGTCGGGCGACTATCTTGCCGGTGTGACGCTCGCGCGCAGCGGTGCGGGCCTGTTCCAGACCTATCGCTTCATCGTCGAGCAGGATCTGCGGGCCGGCACGCTCGTGGAAGTGCTGCCCGGCCTCGGCGGCCGGTCGCGGCCGTTCATGCTGCTGTATCCGCATGCGCGCTTTTTGTCGTCGCGCGTGCGCGTGTTCGTCGACTTTCTCGTCGAGCATCTGGCGCGCGCACCGACCGGGCAGCCGGCCGGGACACGCGCCAAACGAGCCGGCGCATCGCGCTAGGCGCGCCGGCTCGCGGTTTCGACACCGCGCGTCAATGCCCGGCGCTCTGGCCGCCGTCGACATGCAGGATCTCGCCCGTGACGAACGACGCCGAATCCAGGTACAGGATCGCGTCGACGATGTCGCTCATTTCGCCCATGCGGCCGACCGGATGCAGCGACGCGAGCGTCGCGTGCGTGTCGGGCGCGTGCATCGGCGACTTGATGATCCCGGGCGACACCGCATTCACGCGAATGCCGGCCTTCGCATATTCAATCGCGAGCGACTTCGTCGCCGCATTCAATCCGCCTTTCGTCAGCGACGCGAGCACCGACGGCACGTTGCTGTTCGCGTGATCGATCAGGCTCGTCGTGATGCTGACCACGTGGCCGCCGCCGTGCTTCTGCATCGCGGCGATCGCGTGCTGCGTGACGTGGAAGAAGCCGCTCAGGTTGACGTTCGTGATCTGCGCATAATCGTCCGCCGTGTACTGCGTGAAGGGCTTCGCGATGAAGATGCCCGCGTTGTTGACGAGCGTGTCGACGCGGCCGAAGCGTTCGATGGCGGCGTCGACCACGCGCCGTGCGACGGCCGCATCGCCGATGTCGCCCGCGACGGTGACGAGATCGGGATCGTTCGACGGCCCGATCGAACGTGACGTGGCGACGACGCGATGGCCGCGGGCCCGGAATGCGTCGACCGTTGCCGCGCCGATGCCTTGCGATGCGCCGGTGACGATGATGACTTTGGATGCGCTCATGATTTGCCTCGATAGGTGAAGGGTTCTCGGCTTCGGTGCCGACCGGATCCGTGAATCCGATGGGCGAACTGTAGGCGCGCCGGCTGCGATCTCGAATACCCACCGTGGAGCAACAGTCTTGCGTCGGGGGAACAAATGCAGGGTGGGGCGGGTTGAGGGACTGCGGTCAGGGCGTGGAGCAGGCGGTCAAAGGCTGCGGATCGCGGCGGCGTCGCCCGGCTGCACGAGGCCGCTTCACGGTCATGTCAGTCGACATGCCCGCGATATTCGCGGCTGAACTGCCATGCGCCACTACTGCGGCGGGCGGCCCGCCCAATCGGCGCTCGACGTCACGCTCAAGCGCCTCGATGCCTCAATGCGCTGCGCGAACGTTCAGGCGTAGCGCGACCTCACCAAAGGCGACTGATTATCGGACGGTTTGACGCGCCGATTCGTCTGCTGCGGAACACGCAGTTGGCTAACTCAATGTCGATGTCAGGATAACTTTTCTTATCACAATAGCACTATGAATAGTCCAAACTCGCCGATTCGAAAACGCGTCTGATGCCCACCGTCCGGGCCGCCTCCGTGCTTCTCACCGCCGAACCGGGGCAGGGAAGCGAACATTCGTCGTGCACGCCTTCAGGCGTCGCATTGCGGCGGGGATCGACGATATGTCGCCTGTCAGCCTCGCGATTTGCGAACGGTTTGAGACATCGCCGCGCGCCTGGCGGGAACGACGGGCGAGCAGGCGAGCGGTTGCATCCTCGATGGCTTCGTCGTCGACGTGCCGCCCGATGTCGGCATGCGGTTCACGTCAGCCGCCTGACCGGACGCCGCCTATAATCGCTATCAGCTTTTCCGGGAAATCGCGGTTACCAAGGTGGGGGGTGTCCAAATGGGACAGTGCCGTCGCATCTGTTCGCGCTTCGTCCTCGCAAGCTCGATCGCTGGTCTGACGATAC
Organism: Burkholderia sp. AU27893; assembly: GCF_002223205.1. Taxonomy (NCBI): domain Bacteria; kingdom Pseudomonadati; phylum Pseudomonadota; class Betaproteobacteria; order Burkholderiales; family Burkholderiaceae; genus Burkholderia; species Burkholderia sp. AU27893. The sequence continues at coordinate 2,158,936 of NZ_NKFD01000001.1, forward strand.
TGGCGTGCCCGGGACACGCGCACGCCGAAGAGGGGTCTTCGAGTTCGCCGAGCGGACTCGAACCATCGGGGAGAACGCTCAACGCGTATGCGGTGTATGGCGACGGACGCGCGACCGAGGGCGGCGACATGCATTGGCGTGCGTACGAAGTCGGCTTCGGTGACGTCTTGAACGATTACCTGTCGGTCTACCTCGCGTACCTGAACGAGGGACATCCGCTGGATCACCACCGTGACGGTTTTGCCGCCCTGGGTTCGTTTCGTTGGCCGATCGGCAGTCGTCTGGCGCTCGAATTTTCGGCAGGCCCGTACTTCAGCATGGACACGACACATGTCGACGACCAGCCGCGCAATGACAAGCGCTGGGGCGTGCGTGCGTCGGCAGCCGTGCGGTATTACGTCGTTCCCAACCGCTTCTTCCTCAAGCTGCAGTACAACCACGTTCAGATGATCGGCGGATTCAATTCCGACGCGGTGCTGTTCGGTATCGGCTCGGATTTCGGCGGCGATCCTGGCCCGGCGTTTTCGGACGGCAAGACGCAGGTCGGCGTTTGGGCCGGAACATCGCAGACGAACCGTCCTCAAGTGCCGATCGAAAAGGGATACATGGTCGAAGTCAAGCGGCCGCTCGGCAATGCGTGGGCCTATTCGGCCAGCTTCGTCTATGAAGGCAACAATGGCGTTGCCGGCCGACGAGGCGTGGCCGCGCAATTCTGGTACGTCGCGCCGATCAAGAGCAAATGGACGCTTTCGGCAGGCGTCGGTCCGTATCTCTCGCGGGATCGGAACGATGCCTCGGGCAGGACGCGACTCAATGCGTTGCTCAGCGCGCAAGTGGCCTATCAGATCACGAACGATTGGGCGGCAAGCTTGCGCTTCAATCGTGTCGCAACCCGCAACGACAAGGACCAGGACATGTTCATGGTCGGCGTGGCGCGCAATTTCTAGCGAATGAACTTGAATCGGTCGAGCTCTCGCATCGTCATGGTGATCCGTTCCGTTGCAGCCATCGCAGCCTCCGGCGCCGGACAACCGGCAGCCGGTCAGCTTACGATGGGTCGAAAAACGGACATCTGAACTTAGCCAGAAGCGGACATTTGAACTTAGCTACTACAACCGAATCCAGCGATAATGTTGATTATGTCAAATACGATATTTCAGCCCCAAACCTCGCGGCAAGCGGCCTTCAACCGACCGCTGCCGCACTTTTGAGCGCCGTCGAAACGCTCAGGCAACCGGATTCATCCACTCCGTCAGTCCTTCGCGCGCATTCAATTCCAGGAACGTCGGCAACGCGCGAAGCGCGTGGATATAACGCGTCAGATTCACCCACGTCGTTGCCGGACGCGGCATGTTGCGCGTCCAGCGCATGAGCATCAGCGCCAGGAAGTCGACCGTGCTCAACCGGTCGTTGATCAAATACGAACGGCCATCGGACAGCAGCGTGTCGAGATGCGCCATCGCCGCCTCGACTTGCCCCTGCGAAAAAACCTTCACCATGTCAGCGCACCGCGGATCGCCATCCGTCTGCGCATAAAACCAGTTTCGCATCGCCGGCAACACCGAATTGGCGAGATAGATCATCATCTCGAACCACTCGGCACGTTCAGGCGAGCCCGGATCCGGAGCCAGGCGCGGCTCCGGATGGCGTTCGGCGAGCAGCATCAGCAACGCGGCCGATTCGGTCCGCGGCACGCCGTCGACGACCAGCGTCGGCACTCGGCCCGCGGGATTCAACCGCCGATACTCAGGCGTATGCTGCGCCCCCGTATCGATATCGACGAGGCGCGTTTCGAACGGCACGCCGAGTTCGATCAACATCCAGTGCACGGCCATGCTTGCCGCGCCGGGCGAGTAATACAGAACGTAGGACATGGTCTGAATTCGTCTCCTTGAATTGAAATGTCGGTGAACCGTCTGCGCGGCAATCGCATTTAATCAACACAACGCTCGAAAATCACCTCTCGAAGCGACTTCACTCCCCTACCACCTCCGCCTGACGATCATCCCGCTTCGTCACCGCCACCCGCCTGCCGCCTCGCCCGACCGACGCCACGACCCGAAACGCCACCGGCGCGAACACGAGCCCGAACACCGTCGCCGCCAGCACACCGCCGAACGCGCCCGTGCCGATCGACCGTCGGCTTTCCGCCCCCGCGCCCGTCGCCAGCACCAGCGGCACAACGCCCAGCAGGAACGCCATCGACGTCATCACGATCGGCCGGAATCGCGCAGCGGCCGCATCGACCACCGCCTGCCGCAACGGCACACCATGCACGACCAGGTCACGCGCGTATTGCACGATCAGGATCGCGTTCTTCGCCGCCAGCCCGACCACGGTAATCATCCCGACCTTGAAATACACGTCGTTCGGCATGCCGCGCGCGAGCGCCGCCGCGATCGCCCCCATCATGCCGAGCGGCACGATCGTCAGCACGGACAGCGGAATCGTCCAGCTTTCGTACAGCGCGGCCAGCGCCATGAAAACCGCGAGCACCGACAACCCGACGAGCAGCGGCGTCTGCCGCGCGGCGACCTGCTCCTCGCGCGCCGCATCGACCCAGTCGAAGCCGATCCCGGCCGGCAGCGCAGCGGCAAGCCGCTCCATCTCCGCCATCGCCGCGCCCGAACTCGTGCCGGTCGCCGCGCGGCCGCTGATGTCGAGCGACGGATAGCCGTTGTACCGGTTCAGCATCACCGGCCCGATCGTCCAGTGCGGCGCGGCAATGGCCGACAGCGGCACCATGTCGCCGGTACGGTTCGGCACGGTCAGCGCCATCAGTTGCGTATCGGTCGCGCGCGCCTCCGGATCGGCCTCGATGATCACCCGCCGCATCCGGCCCGATGCCGGAAAGTCGTTGATGTAGTTCGAGCCGAACGTGCCGCCCAGCAGCCCCGCGATCCGCTCGAACGGCACGCCGAGCGCATACGCCTTCGCGCGATCGACATCGAGTTCGATGCGCGGTGCATCCGGCAGGTCCTCGAAATGCACGGCCGAGAGCAACGGATCCGCCTTCGCGCGCTCGGCAAGCTGCTCGCGGGCCGCCTTCAACGCATCGAGCCCGACCCCGCCGCGATCCTCGAGCCGGAACGTGAAGCCGTCCGAATGCCCGATGCCGCGCACCGACGGCGGCAGCGCCGCCTCGACGTCGCCGTCGAGGATCGCACCGAAGCGCCCGTTGAGCCGGTCGCGCAACGCCATCGCGTCGACGTCGCGCTTCGCCCAGTCCTTCAGTTCCACGAACGCCATCCCGACGTTCTGCCCGCTGCCGACGAAACTCCAGCCGATCACGCTCGTCACGTTCGCAATCGCCGGCTCCGCGTGCAGGATGGCCTCCACCCGCCCGACGACCGCGAGCGTGCGCGCCTGCGTGGCGCCGGCCGGCAACTGGATCATCACCTGCAGTTGCCCCTGGTCCTCGGTCGGCAGGAAACCGCCCGGCATCATCCAGTACAGCAACCCGCATCCGATCACGAGCGCCGCGTACACCACCACGACCATGCCGGTGCGGCGCACCGCAAACACGGCGACGCGGCGATAACCGGTTTCGGCGCGCGCGAAAGCCGCACCGAACCGGTCGGCCAGACGCGCGCCGATGCCGCGTCGCCGCGCACGGCCGGCGCCGCCATCGTGTCGCGCAACTGGCTTCAGCAGGTTCGCGCACAGCGCGGGTGTGAGCGACAGCGCCATGAACGACGACACCAGCATCGACGCGATCATCGCCACCGCGAACTGCCGGTAGATGCCGCCGACGCTGCCCGGGAAAAACGCCATCGGCACGAACACGGCGGTCAGCACCGCGGTTACGCCGACGATCGCCCCGCCGATCCGCTTCATCGCCCGGCGCGTGGCGTCGCGCGGCGACACGCCCTCCTCCATCACGCGGTGCACGCTCTCGACGACGACGATCGCATCGTCGACCAGGATGCCGATCGCCAGCACGAGGCCGAACATCGTGAACACGTTGATCGACAGACCGAACGCCCACATCGCGACGAACGCGCCCATCAGCGTGACCGGGATCACGACGGTCGGCACCAGCGTGTAGCGCAGGTCGCGCAGGAACAGCCACATCACGCAGAACACCAGCACCACGGCCTCGACGAGCGTCAGCACGACTTCGTGGATCGCGATCTTGACGAAGTGCGCGCCGTCGAACGGAATCTCGACCGCGACGCCCGGCGGCAGCGTCCGCGACAACTCCGCGAGCCGGGCGCGGATCGCATTCGACGTTTCGAGCGCGTTGCCGCGCGGGCCGAGCTGGATGCCGACCGTCGCGGCCGGCCGGCCGTTCAGCCGCGAATAGAACGAATAGTCGTCGCGACCGATCTCGATGCGCGCGACGTCGGCCACGCGTACCACCGAGCCGTCCTGTTTCGATTTCAGCACGATCCGGCCGAACTCCTCGGGCGACGTGAGCTGCCCTTTGACCACGACCGTCGCGGTGAGCTGCTGGCCGCGCACGAACGGCGCATCGCCGATCGCGCCGGCCGTGACCGTCGCGTTCTGCGCACTGATTGCCGTGATCACGTCGTCGGCGCCGAGATCGTATTCGCGCAACTTCACCGGATCGAGCCAGACCCGCAGCGCCTCGTCGGCATCCCACAGCTCGGCCGCGCCCACCCCCGGCGCGCGCTTCAGCTCGCGCAGCACGTAGCGGTTCAGGTAATCGCCGAGCTGCGCGGAATCGCGCGTGCCGTCGGTCGACGTCAGCGTGACGAGCATCAGGAACGTGTTCGCCGCCTTGAACACGCCGATCCCCTGCTGGACGACCTGCTGAGGCAGCCGCGGCTCGACCTGCTTCAACCGGTTGTTGACGTCGACGAGCGCGATGTCCGGATCGGTGCTGGGCGCGAACGTCACGCCGATCTCGAGGTTGCCGTGGCCGTCGCTGCTGGTCTCGTAGTACAGCAGCCCGTCGGCGCCGTCGAGGCTTTCCTCGATGATGCTGCCGACGTTGGCATCGACCGTCTCGGTCGACGCACCCGGATAGGACGCAGTAATCACGACCCGCGGCGGCGCCAGGCGCGGATACTGCGCGATCGGCAGTTGTGGAATGGCCAGCACGCCCGCGACGACGATCGCGAGCGCGACGATCCACGCAAAGACGGGACGGTCGATGAAGAATGACGGCATCGGCGAGGGTCCGCGAACGCGCTACAGCGTGAGCTCGAATGAACGTGCGAGCAGCCCCGGCAGCTGTGCGCCTCCGGTGGCGCGCTCGCCGTACGTGTCGTCGTTCGCGAGCAGCGCCGGTGCCGCGCCGAGCTGCTCGAGCGCCGACCCGAACAGCCGGTAGAAGCTGTCGTCGAACCGCATCGCGTCGACCGGCGCGACGATGCGGCCGCCTTCGACCCAGAACGTCGCGAACCGCGTCATCCCCGTCATCCGGCACGCAATCGGGTCCGAGAAGTTCAGGTACCAGAGGTTGCCGACGTAGAGCCCCGTGTCGAGCGCGGCCAGCACGTCGGCATCGGCGAGCGTGCCGCCGGCGATCGTCAGCGACTGCGGCGCTTCGCCGTTGTCCGCTCCGTTCGGCGTGCCCCCTTGCTCGCGCGCGGTGCGTGCGCAGGCGAGCTGCCCGGCGCCCCGCCCTTCGACGACGAGCGGCACGCTGTCGCGCCGGTAGCCGTCCGCGTTGAACGCGGGCGCGATGCCCAGCGAGAAATCCTCGGTGATCGATACGCGCGGATCGAGCGCGACCTCGCCGGCATACAGGCGATGCAGCGGGCTGCGGGCGCTCGCGACCGCGCGCGCCGAAAAGCCGCTCCAGCCGAGCAGGCTCGTCATCTCGTGAATGGCGTCCGGCGCGAAGTACGCGCGGTAGCGCCCGGGCGCAAGCGCCTTTGGCGTGCGGCCGAGCACGGGCAGCCGCGCGGCGGCCGCGTCGACCTTGGCCGCGAACGCTGCATCGCGCCAGTCGTCGCCCGCATAGACGGTCTTGATCGCGCGGCCGCTCGGGTCGTACAGCGACCAGCTGAAGTTGAAATTCTCGACCTCGTACCAGCCGCGGCTGCCGGTCGACGACGCGAAGCCGCGCGCCAGCGTGCCGCCCGCGTAAAAGCCGACGAGGTCGAGCCCGCGCGCGCATTCGACCACGATTCGCGCGAGCCCGTCCGCATTCGGCAGGCGCCCGGTGCGGCGCGTTTCCTGCACCCACGACGAGGTATCGAACAGCAGGTGCGGATCGTCCTGCGCATCGCGCAGGCCGTCACGCAGCACGGCGAGCGCGTCCGCCAGTTCGCGCAGATCGGCCGCCGGATCGCCGCAGACGGTCAGCGCCGAGTGTGCCTGCCGCGCGCCGTCGATGAGCCGCACGGACAGCCGCCCCTGCGTGACGCGCCCGGTCTGGCGAATCCTGCCGCCATTGAAACGGATGAAGTCGGACGTTTCGCCGGAGAAGCCGAGCAGCACGGTTTCGGTCGGCGCGGTCAGCCGTTGTGCCTCCTCGGCGAGCCGGGCGAAATACGCATGCCAGTCGATTCCGGCCTGGCGTGTCATCGGATCGAATCCCGTCATCACGCGCCTCCGAAGACGTCGACGCCGGCGAACACGCAGGCCGGCGCGGCGTGGCCGACACGGATGATTTGCGCAGGCTCGCCCTTCCCGCAGTACGGCGTGCCGTAGATGCCGAACGTGCTGGCATCGCCGACCGCGCGCAGGCTGCGCCAGAACTGGGCGGAGATGCCGCGGTAGTTCGGGCGCTTGACGACCTGCGTGAGCCGGCCGTTCTCGATCAGTTGCCCGAATTCGCAGCCGAACTGGAATTTGTTGCGGTGGTCGTCGATCGACCAGGACGTGTTGGTGCGCATCAGGATCCCGTGCTCGGTGCCCGCGATCAGCGCATCGAGCGACTGGTCGCCGGGTTCGACGTTCAGGTTCGCCATCCGGTCGATCGGTGCGCGGTTCCAGCTCGACGCACGCGAGTTGGCCACGCCCGGCAGGCCCGCGCGCTGCTGCGACAGCGCCCCGCCGAGCAGCCGTTCGAGCACGCCGTTGCGGATCAGGTACTGCTTGCGCGCCGGCGTGCCGTCGTCGTCGAACGCGTAGGACGCGGCTTCGGCCGTCGGCTCCGGATCGAACGTGACGTTCAGCAGCGGCGAACCATACTGATAGTGGCCGACCATCTCCGGCCTGACGAAGCTCGACCCGGCGAAGTTGCGCTCGTCGCCGAGAATCCGGTCGAGCTCGAGCGGATGGCCGATCGACTCGTGGATCTGCAGCATCATCTGGTCCGGCATCAGCAGCAGGTCGCGCCGGCCGGTCGGGCAGTTCGGCGCGGCGAGCAACTGCAGCGCCTCGTCGGCCACGCGCGCGCCGGCGCCGTCGAAACCGTAGCGCGCCAGCACGTCGATGCCGCCCTGCGCCAGCGTGCCCGATTGGCCGAGCGAGCGCGTCTGCGTGTCGCCGTCGCCATGGGCGACGGCTTGCAGCTCGGGCATCAGGAAGCGGAAGCGCTGGTCGATCCGTACGCCGTCGCTCGTCACGTAACACTGCTCGGTATGCACGATCATCACGCTCGCCGAACGCTCGACGATACGCGCACCGAGGTTTGCCGCCGCGCATTCGTGCGCGAGACGCTCGATCCATTCCGCGCGCGACGGCAGCGCCGCGTCGACATCGGGCGACGCATAGGTGCCGCTCGCCTGCGGACGCGCGGCCTGGCGATGATCGACCAGCGCCCACGGCGCGCTGGCCCGGGCCCGCGCGGTCGCGATGTCGAGCGCCGCCTGCAGCCCGGCCGGGGACAGGTCGGGCGTCGCCGCATAGCCGGCGCCCGTGCCGGCCCAGGCCGTCAGCATCGCACCACGCTCGCGCGTGCGCGAAAACGGCTGCGCGACGTCGTTGCGCACCGCGTGTTCGTCGATCGTCTCGTCGACGATACGCAGCGACCAGAAATCGGCGTCGCTGCGCAACCCCTGTGCTGCCTGCACGGCTCGGACGCCCGGCGCCCGGTTCTCGTCAATCATCGGTTCTCTCTTGCTGCTCCTGCGGGCCGCGCTCGGGCGCCAGCATGGACGACGCGAGCAGCGCCCGCGTATACGGATGGGATGGCGCGTGCAGTACGTCGAGCGTCTCGCCCGCCTCGACCACGCGCCCCGCCTTCATCACGATGACCCGGTGGGCCATCGCGCGCATCACCGCCAGATCATGCGTGATGAACAGGTAGCTGAGTTTGTACTTCTTTTGGAGATTCGTCAGCAGATTCAGCACCTGCTTCTGGATCGACACGTCGAGCGCGCTCGTCGGCTCGTCGAGCACCAGCAGCTCCGGCTCCACCGCCAGCGCCCGCGCGATCGCGATCCGCTGCCGCTGCCCGCCGGAAAACTCGTGCGGATAGCGCAGCATCGCCTCGGGGGGCAGGCCGACTTCCTGCAGCAGCGCCGCGATCCGCGCGCGCCGCGCGTCGCCGGCCACTTGCGGCCGGTGCACGCCGAGCCCCTCGCCGACGATCTGCTCGACCGTCATGCGCGGCGACAGCGAGCCGAACGGATCCTGGAACACCACCTGCATGCGCCCGTACAGCGTGCGCCGGCCCCGCGTCGTGCGCAGCGACGCCAGCGGCATGCCATCGATCTCGATCCCGCCCGACGCCGGCCGCTGCAGGCCGAGCACGGCCGACGCGAGCGTCGATTTCCCCGAGCCTGACTCGCCGACGATCCCGAGCGTTTCGCCGCGCTTCAGACTCAGCTGCACGTCGTGGACGGCGCGGAACGTCGTCTTGCCGAGCACCGAGCGCCAGCCCTTTGCCGCGATACGGTAGTCGACGGCAAGGTGCTGCACGTCGAGGATCGTCTGCGCGCCGGCGGCAACCGGCTCGACCGCCCGTTGCGGCGCGCTGTCGAGCAGCCGGCGCGTATACGGATGCTGCGGCGCCGCGAACAGCGCGGCGGTCGTGTTGGTCTCCACCAGCATGCCCTTCTCCATCACGGCCACGCGCTGCGCGAAGCGCCGCACGAGGTTCAGGTCGTGTGTGATCAGCAGCACGGCCATCCCGCGCGCGGCGGCCTCCTGCTCCTGCAGCTCGATCAGCAGGTCGACGATCTGCTGGCGCACCGTCACGTCGAGCGCGGTGGTCGGCTCGTCCGCGAGCAGCAGCCGCGGCCGGCACGCCAGCGCCATCGCGATCATCGCGCGTTGCCGCTGCCCACCCGACAGCTGGTGCGGAAAGCTGTCGATGCGGCGCTCCGGCTCGGGAATCCCGGTGCGCCGCAGCAGCGCGATCCCGCGCTCGCGCGCGTCGCCCGGACGCAGCCCCTCGTGCAGCCGCAGGCTCTCGGCGATCTGCTTGCCGATCGTATACAGCGGATTGAGCGCGGTCATCGGCTCCTGGAACACCATCGCGATGTCGGCACCGCGAATCCCGCGCATCTGCTGCTCCGTTTTCGCGAGCAGATCCTCGCCGTCGAACAGCATCCGCCCCGACAGCGTCGCCTGCTGCGCGAGCCGCAGGATCGACAGTGCGGTCACGCTCTTGCCCGACCCCGATTCGCCGACGAGCGCCACGCGCTCGCCGCGGGCGATCGACAGGCTCAGGTCCTGTACGGCCGCGTGCGCGCCGAAATGCGCGGAAAACCCGTCGATCTGCAGCAACGGTCTCGTCATCACCGCCCTCCGCCGAATGCCGAACCGCGCGTGCGTGTATCGAGCGCGTTGCGCAGCGCATCGCCCATGAAGGTGAGCAGCAGCAGCGTCACCACCAGCGCCGCGAACGCCGCGATCGAGATCCACCACGCATCGAGGTTGTTCTTGCCCTCCTGCAGCAGCTCGCCGAGGCTCGGCGTCGGCGGCGGCACGCCGAGGCCCAGGAAATCGAGGCTCGTCAGCGACAGGATCGCCGCGCTCATCCGGAACGGCAGGAACGTGATCACCGGCGTGAGGCTGTTCGGCAGCACGTGGCGCCACATGATCTGTGCGTTCGTCAGCCCCATCGTGCGCGCGGCCTTCACATAGTCGAGCGCGCGGTTGCGCAGGAATTCGGCACGCACGTAGTCGGACAGCACGAGCCAGCCGAACATCGACAGCAGGATGAACAGCAGCCACAGCGACGGCGTGAAGATCGACGCGAAGATGATCAGCAGGTACAGGTCCGGCAATGCGCTCCAGATCTCGATCAGGCGCTGCCCGACCAGGTCGGTGCGGCCGCCGTAGAAGCCTTGCAGCGCGCCCGTCAGCACGCCGACCAGCACGCCCGATACGGTCAGCGCGAACGCCATCAGCACCGACAGCCGGAACCCGTACAGCAGCCGCGCGAGCACGTCGCGGCCGAACTGGTCGGTGCCGAGCCAGTTGCTCGACGACGGCGGCGCCGGATACGGCCGCGACGCGAAATAGTCGATCGTGTCGTAGCGGTACCGGTTCGGCGGATAGATCGCGAAATTGCCGTGCGACTCGATTTTCGTGCGGATATACGGATCGAGATAGTTCGTCATCGCGGGAAAGTCGCCGCCGAACGCCGTCTCCGGATAGTTCTTCACGATCGGGAAGTAATAGTGCCCGTCGTAGCGCACGATCAGCGGCCGGTCGTTCGACAGCAGGTCCGCACCGAGGCTGAGCGCGAACAGCACCGCGAAGATCACGAGGCTCCAGTAGCCGAGCGGCTGCGCGCGAAAGCGCAGCCACGTGCGCCGCCACGGCGACGGCGAGGCCGCACACGCGGCGCAGGCCTGGTCAGTGGTCCAGGCGGTTGAACTGGATACGGGGGTCGACGAGGACATAGCAGATATCCGCGATGAGTTTGGTCAGCAGGCCGATCAGCGTGAACAGGAACAGCGAGCCGAGCACGACCGGATAGTCGCGGCGGATCACCGAGTCGTACGACAGTTGCCCCATGCCGTCGAGCGAGAACAGCGTCTCGATCAGCAGGTTGCCGTTCAGGAAGGCGCCGACGAACGCGGCCGGCAGCCCGGTGAGCAACGGGATCGCCGCGTTGCGCAGCACGTGCTTCCACAGTACGTCGCGCTCCGGCGCGCCCTTCGCGCGTGCGGTCAGCACGTATTGCCGGCCGATTTCCTCGAGGAACGTGTTCTTGGTCAGGATCGTGACGATCGCGAAGTTGCCGACGACCGACGCCGTCACCGGCATCACGACGTGCCACAGATAGTCGAGCGCCTTGCCGATCAGCGTCAGGTCGTCGAAGTTGTCGGACGTGAGCCCGCGCATCGGAAATACCTGCCAGAACGTGCCGCCGCCGAACAGCATCAGCAGCAGCACGCCGAGCACGAAGCCGGGCACCGCGTAGCCGGCCAGCACCAGCACGCTCGTCACGGTATCGAACCGCGACCCGTTGCGCACCGCCTTCGCGATGCCGAGCGGCACCGACACCAGGTACGTGAGGATCACTGTCCACATCCCGAGCGTGATCGACACCGGCAGCTTCGAGCAGATCACCGCCCACACGCTGCGGTGCGCGAAATAGGACTGGCCGAGGTCGAACGTCGCATAGCTTTTCAGCATCAGCACGTAGCGTTCGAGCGGCGGCCTGTCGAAGCCGAACTGCTTGCGGATCTGCTCGATCTGCTGCGGGTCGACGCCCTGGCTGCCGTGGTAGCCGCCTGCGCCGCCCGCCTCCCCGCCGCGCGCACTGCCGTGGCGCAACTGCGCGAGCACCTGTTCGACCGGGCCGCCCGGCACGAACTGCGTGACCGCGAACGTGATCGTCACCACCCCGATCAGCGTCGGGATCATCAGCAGCAAGCGCCTGAGTATGTATGCCAGCATCGTCGTTCCTCCGTCAGGCGGCCGGTGCGGGTTTCGCCGCCGGTTGCTTCACGTACCAGTAGTCGATGATCCAGTCCTCGTATTGATAGGAGTCCGGCACGATCTCCGGGTGGCCGAGCGTCGCCTTGTACGCGATCCGCGCGTTCGGCAGGTAGTACTGCGGGATCAGTGCGTACAGGTTGATCAGCACGCGGTCGAGCGCGTGCGTGGCCGTCTCGAGATCGTCGAGCGTGTCGGCTGCGAGCGCCGCGCGTATCAGCGCATCGACCGCCTTCGATTTCACGCCCGGATAGTTCTCGGATCCGGGCTGCGACGCGGCCGCACTGCCGAAGCGGCGCGTCAGCTCCGCGCCCGGAATCGTCACCGGCAGGTAGATGTACGTCGTCATGTCGTACTCGAAATTGTCGAGCCGCTTCAGGTAGAGCGCGCTGTCGATCTCGTGGAGATACGCGTGGATGCCGAGCATCGCGAGCGCCTGCGTGTACGGCAGGATCAGCCGGTCCATGCCGGGCTGGTCGTCGATGATCTCGATCGTCATCGGCGTGCCGTTCGCGTCGCGCAGCGCGCCGTCGCGGTAATGCCAGCCGGCCTGCGCGAGCAGGTCGCGCGCCTCCTTCAGGTTCGCGCGCAGCGAGTTCGGCGGCAGCGTCGACGGCTGCCGGACCATCGGGCCGAACACCTCGGGCGGCAGCGTCGCACGGAACGGTTCGAGCAGCGCCAGCTCCTTCGCGCTCGGCATGCCGGATGCCGCGAACGGGCTCGCCTCCCAGAAGCTGTTGGTGCGGCGATACTGCCCGTAGAACATCATCCGGCTCATCCAGTCGAAATCGAACGCCAGCGCGAGCGCATGCCGCACCCGCACGTCCTGGAACATCGGCTTGCGCATGTTCATCAGGAAACCCTGCATCTGCGCGGGGCCGTCGGGAAACTCGCCGCGTGTCAGCATGCCGTTGCGAAAATTCTTGCCGACGTACTTGCGCGCCCACTGCGTCGCGCTGTATTCCATGCGCGCGTCGATGTCGCCGGCCTTGAACGCTTCGAGCGCCGTGTATTGATCCAGGTACAGCTTGAACGACACGTGTGCGAAGCGGAACATGCCGCGTCGCGACGGCAGGTTCGCTGCCCAGTAGTGCGGGTTACGCACGTAGCTGATCTGCTTGTCGTTCCTGCGCTGATCGATCAGGTACGCGCCGCTCGCGATCGGCGGCACGTTCGCGATCTGGTCGAACGGCGGCCGCGTGCCGTCCGCGCGCTGCCCCCATTTCGGCGAGAACACCGGCAGGTCGCCCGCGATCAGCGCGGCGTCGCGCTCCGCATGCTTGAACTCGAAACGCACCGTGTGGCCGTCGACCACCACCGCGCGCTTGATGATCGCGAACTGCGCGTTGTACAGCGGCGACGCCTGCGGGCTCGACAGCGTGTCGAACGAATACTTGACGTCGGCCGCGGTGATCGGGTCGCCGTTCGAGAAGCGTGCGGCCGGGTTGATGTGAAACGTCGCCGACGACCCGTCAGGCGCGACGTCGACGTCGTCGGCGATCAGCGCGTATTCGGACGCGAGCTCGTCCCAGCTGCGCTGCATCAGCGTGTCGAACATCAGGTTCTTGATGTCCGGCGCCGGCGCGCCGCGCACGAGGAACGGGTTCAGCGAATCGTAGCTCTGCGCTTCGTCGTAGTTTTCGAACTGGAGCGTGCCGTTGTCCGGCGCATCCGCATTCGCGTAGTCGAAATGCGTGAAGCCCGGCGGATACTTCGGATGGTCGTATTGCGAAATTGCCGGCACCGCGAGCGCGGCCTGCGGCATGACGCCGCCCGACACGAGCCACACGGCGCACGCGAGCAGCGCGGCGCGCGCGGCGGTGCGCATCCGCCCGTGCGTGCGCGTCAGGTGCGAGTGGCGCGGCACGCGTGCCCGTCGCCCATTCAACAGTCTCATGGTCAGTCTGTCCGGAAGCGTGCGGGTGCGAAGCCTGCGCGCAATCGATGCCCGTGCCGGACGCCGCATACGGCCGCGTCCCGCGGATGGTTCGTGCTGGTCCCGATCGGATGAACTGCACCGCCGCGCGTCCCGGTTGCGGGCCGTCGTGGCGCCAGGTGAAAAAAGGCCGCCCCGAAAAGGGGGTAGTGGACGTGGAGCGGCCTGTCCCAAACCTGTCAGTGCATCGCGATCGCCATCAGAACTTGTACGTCGCGCCGACCTGTGCGAACCGGCCGATGTACGAGTACACCGACGTGTCGTACCCGCTCTGGCTCAGCGTGCCGTTCGCGAAGATCGGGTCGAACGGCGGCGTGCGGTTGAAGAGGTTGTCGATGCCACCGTAGATCGTCCAGTTCTTGAAGCCCGTGTACGTCACCATCAGGTTGAACTGGCTGTACGAACCAACCTTGTTCGGCTCGGGCATCAGGTTCTGCGCGTACGGACCCGTGAACTGCCACGTCAGCGCCGCATCGAACTTCCGGTAGTTCCAGTCCAGCGTCGTGTTGCCGCGCCAGCGCGGGAAGCTGCCGCCGAACGGCTGCGTGATCGTGAAGTTGTTGCCCGCGCCGTTGACCGGCGCGGCGCCCGGGAAGCCGATCTTGTAGCTGTTGACGTAAGCCCAGTCGCCCGACAGCGTAATCGTGCCCCAGCCCTTCAGCGGCAGGCCCTGGCGGAACGTGCCTTCGAAGCCGTTCGTGTCGAGGTAACCGAGGTTCTGGTACGGAATCACCTTGTACAGCAGCTGGCCGGTCGTCGGGTCGGTCACGACCTGCGATGGCTTGCCCTGGCCGATCACGTTGTCGATGCGGATCTTGTACCAGTCGAAGCCGAGGTCGGTGTAACGGCTCGGCGAGACCTGGAAGCCGATATTGAGGTTGCGCGTGCGTTCCGGCGCGAGGTTCGGGTTGCCGACGGTGATCGACGTGTAGTTCTGGCCGGTGGCCGGATCGACCTGGATGCCGAGCGTCTGCGACTTGCTGTCCTCGACGAAGGTCGGCGCGCGGAAGCCGCGGTTGTACGACGTATACAACGTGAGTGCCTTGATCGGCTGGTACCGCAACGCGAAGCGCGGCGAGAAGGCGCCGCCCACGTCGGTGTAGTGATCGTAGCGGCCTGCCTGGCTGAACGTCAGGTTCTCGATGATCGGTATGTTGATCTGGTAATAGATGGCCGCGACGTTGCGCTGGCCATCCACCGTCTCGAGGTCCGGCGTGATGACGGCGCCGCTCAGGTATTCGGAGCCCGGCGTCAGCGTTTCGCTCTGGTGCGTGAACTGCGCGCCGAAGCCGATGCCGACGTCGCCGGCCGGCAGATGGAACAGGTTCGGCGTCGACAGCGTCGCATCGATCGTGTCGAGCTTCGAGATGCCGAGGTTGTTCGCCTCCTGATAGAGACCGTTGAACGCGTTCGGCGTCGCGGCCGGGTTCGCGAAATTCAGCGTGCCGTTCTGGTAGATGTTGTTCAGCGCGTTCACGTTCAGCTGGTTCGTGAACACGTTCGACACCGTGCTCTGCGAATGGCTGACCGACGTCGCCCAGTCCCAGTCGCCGTACGGCAGCGTGAACGACCCCTTGATGCCGGCGGCCGCCCGCCAGTAGTTGGCCCAGGTCTTTTGCGCGACCGTGTTCGGAAACGCATAGGTGAGCGGCGTGGCCGCACCCGTCGTGTTGTACGGGTTGCTGACCGGCACCGTGTAGTTGAACGGCGACAGCAGCTTCGTCTGCGGATTCCAGACGAGCGCCGGGTTCTGCGAGTTGCCGATCACGTTGTTCCACAGGCCGTCGTTGGTCGTGGTCGTGTTGTAGCTCTCCATAAAGTCGGCGAACGCGGTCGTCTTGTCGTCGATCTTGAAGTCACCGTGGAGCTTCGCGTTCAGGCGCTCGGTCATCGGCAGGATCGACGTGCTTTCCGCCGTGTTGTACCCGCAGATGGTGCCCGGCAACCCGGCCGACAGCGAATTCGGCGCGGCCGGATGAACCGAGCCGCCGAACGGGCAGCCGCCGTTCAGCGCCTGCGCACTGCCGTCGGGCATGTTCCAGTAGGACGGCGCGAGCAGCGAGAAGCCGCCCGGCTTGCCCGTGAAGTCCTGGCTGCGCGTGGAATCACGGTCGGCCAGCGTGAAGCCGTTCGACTTGTAGTAGCTGAGCGCGGCCGTCACGTTGAAGCGGTCGGCGTTCAGGTCGCCGAAGCCGCCGAGCACGCCGAACTTCATCGTGCCGTCGCCGTTCCCGGCGTTGATCGCGCTGCCGAGGCTGCCGTCGAGCTGCAGGCCGCGGAAATTGTGTTTCGTGATGATGTTGACGACACCGCCGATCGCGTCCGAACCGTACTGCGACACGGCGCCCGTCTTCACGATTTCGATCCGCTCGATGTCGTTGAGCGGGATCGTGTTGAGGTCGAAGAACGAATCGACGCTGTTCGAGAAGAACGCATACGGTGCGACGCGCTGGCCGTCGACCAGCACGAGCGTGTACTTCTCCGAGAGGCCGCGCAGTGCAATGCCGGCCGCGCCGGCCGCGAAGTTGCCCGATTGCCCTTCGCCCCAGCTGTTCGCCGAGTTGGCTGCCGCATCGCGCAGGAAGTCGGCGACGGTCACCGCGCCGCTGGCCTGGATTTCCTTCGGCGTGATCGTCTGCACCTGCTGGAAACCCGTCTTGTCGGCCTGCCGGATCAGCGAGCCCGTCACTTCGAACCGCTTGATCTGCGCGACCTTGCCCTGCCCGTTCGCGGCGGGTGCGGCAGGCGTCGCCTCGGCCGCTGCACCGGGTGCTGCATCGGGCGCCGCGGCGTCCGGTGCAGCGGCGCTGCCCGCCGTGCCGGCCGCCTGTGCAACGGTCACGGGCGCGCCGCTCGCGACCGCATCCGCGATCGCGACGGCGCCCGGCGCCGGCTGACTCTGGGCGAACGCCGGCGGCGCCAGTGCGGCCGTCAGCGCCAGTTCCGCCCAGACTATCCTGTTGATGGCCAACGCCAAAACTCTCTGCTTCATCTTGTTCCCTCTCGCTCGTAGTAAGACCCCACCTGCTGTGCGCCGGAACCTTGTGAATTCCTTGCGCGTCCTGGGTGCCCGTGTACCGGAACCCGCGATTGCCACGCTATCGACTGCCACGACTCGAACGGATCGGCCTCGTAGCACCAGCGCCATTCGGCATCACCGTCTTCTTCTATTTTGATTCGTCATACTAAACACCTACATTGAGCGCATTGCCTGCTTCTTCCCGGCTCGACGGGCGCTGGTTCCGTAAAACGCGAACCTGTATGCGCCGTACTGCGCACCCACTGCCGTCGACCGGGTACTTCTCCTTCCTGCCGGCCGCCTTCGCTAGAACAGCCTCGGCGTGCCGACCCAGACGATCACCGCCTCTTCGTCGGCCGTATTGCGCCACGCATGCGGCATCGTCGATTCGTAATGCGCGGTATCACCCTCGTTCAGCGTGAACGTGCAATCCTCGAGCGTCAGCGCCACCTGCCCGCGCAGCACGTAGACGAACTCCTCGCCCGCGTGCGTCGTCATCTCGGACGACAGCTGCCCCACCGGCATCCGGACGAGAATCGCGTCGAGCTTGCGGCCGTCCACCAGGTTCGTCAGCCTGGCGAACCGGCTGGCCGAGTTCGTGAACTGGAAATACTGCAGCGCGTTGCCGCGGCATACCGAGCGCGCTTCCGTCGGCGTGTCGATGAAGTACTGCATCGTCACGCCCAGCGCCTTCGCGATCCGCACCAGCGACGTGATCGACGGCGTCGCCCGCCCGCGCTCGACCTGCGACAGGAACGGCTTCGAAATGCCGGCGATCGTCGACGTTTCGTCGAGCGTGAGTTTCAGGCGCTGGCGCAGCGCCCGGATCTTGTTGCCGAGCGACATGGCGACGAGCACCGACTCATCAGGGGGCAAAACCATGGAAAGACGGTTCCTCGCAGTCGAAATCGGTTTGATGTCGTCAAGCCTCGACCGATGCCGCGATGCAGCCGGCCCGGCGCGATCCCCCGCTGCACGCTGTCGCGACGTGCAAGCCACGCGCGGTGCGGCAGCGCACTCGCGTCGTGCGCCCGCACATCGCTCGTCCATTTCATTCGGCTTACTAATTAACAAGTTTTCCCCTTTTCATCGGCTGACCTGTTCGTCGTGCATCCGCGCGATCGCGGCGGCACACCGCTTTCCGACCGCCAGCATTGCGCGCGGCCGTGCACGTCCGTTGCGTTACCGGGAGGCCACCACCGTCCAGAGCCGTGCCAGATCACCGGAACCGTCGGTGCCCTTGACCGTGCGCAGCACCTGGACCGCACGCGCCTTCTGGCCAGCCACGTAATACGCCTCACCGAGCCGCAGCCGCGCCGCGTCGGGATGCTCGAGGCCGCCCTTCGCGATCGCCTGCTCCATCATCGGCAGCCCCTGCTGTGCATGGCCCTCGAAGACGAGGTTCATGCCGGCGTCGATCGGCGCTGCCGGCGTCGTGGCGTCGCCGCCCGATTGCGCGCGCTTCGCGGCGAGCGCCTGCAACCGCTTCTCGCGATCCGCCTGCGCGTCCTTGCCGAGTACACCGGATGCGAACCCCTGGTCGATCACCTGCTTGCCCTCGGCGGCCGAGCCCGCCACCAGCGCGAGCTGCGTCATTTCCATGTATGCGTTGGCGGTCGTGAGCGAGCCCGTCGCCCGCCGCAACCGGTAGATGTCGAGGTCGAGCGACGGCAGATACCCGGGGTTGCCGCGAATGGCCGTGACCATTTCGTCCCAGTACGCGGGGCTGGGGTGATAAGCCACCAGCAGCCCGAGCGCACCGCGATATGCGTTGCCGTCCTTCACTTTCTGCGCGCAGGTCGCCAGCATCTGCAACTGCCCTTCGTCCGGTGCGTGTCCGCCATTCGCCTGCGCGTCGGTGCTCGCTTTCAACTGGCTCACGAGCGGTGCGCAATCGTTCGACAGGTAGTAAGACTGCGTGAGCAGCGTGCGCATTTCCGGGTCCGATCCACCCGCCTTCAGGTAGCGCTGCGCGACGCGGATCGCCAGCGGGTAGTTCTTCTGCTGGAAGTAGATGCCGGCGAGCGCCGCCGTGGTCCGCTGCTCGTCGTCGCCCGAGAGCCGCCCGGAGTTCAGCACGCTCTCGTACGCCTGCGCGGCCGTCCCCGAATCGCCGGCCGCCATCGCTGCCGCGCCACGCATTTCTTCAACCACGGTGGTTTCGTACGGCGTCCGGTTCGGCACGGCCGCCGCCTGCGCGATCTTGCCCAGCGCGTCGCGATACTTGTGTGCGCGGTACAGCTCCTGCGCGGCCGCCAACGGTTTCGCCACGTCCGGCCGCAGCGCGTCCGCCGGCAGCGCCGGGCGGCCGAGCAGGCCCGCCGCGCCGAGCGCCGTCACCGCCATCATCCGTTTCCATCGTCGCTGGTTCATCGGCTCGTCCGTGTCGTCATTGCATGAACTGTTCGTTACCGATCAGGCCGATCTTGGTCGCGCCCACGCGTTGCGCGGACGCGAGCACGGCGGCCACGTCCTTGTACGGCACCAGCTTGTTGGGGCGCAGATGGATCTCCGCCTGCACGGGTTCCGCGGCCACCTGGGCCAGTTTCGACTCGAGCGCCGCGCGATCCGGCACCGGGGCGCCGTTCCATGTCGTCGTGCCGTCGAAGTCGATATCGATCTGCACGATTTCCGGCGGCGCGGCCGGCGGCGGCGGATTACCCACCGGCAGGTCCATCTTCACCGAATGCATCTGAATCGGGATCGTGATGATCAGCATGATCAGCAACACCAGCATCACGTCGATCAGCGGCGTGGTGTTGATATCGACCATCACTTCCGGCTCGGCGTTGCTTCCGCCCGAAGGCACATTCATTCCCATCGTCGAACTCCTGTCGATCCACGTTAGCGCTTCAGCGCTTACGTGGATCCCATGCTTCGCGGTCGATCAGCGCTAGCGCTTCAGCGCTTACGCAGATCCCATGCTTCCCGGTCGACCAGCGTCAGCGCTCCCCCACTTACCGCCAGCCCCCTGTCCCACCCCGACTCCACTGCGCGACTATCCCCCGCGCGCCGGCGGCTCCGTAATGAACGACAGCTTCGCGATCCCCGCGCGCTCGCACATCGTGACCACCCGGCCGATGAACTCGTAACGCGTGTTCTGGTCGCCCCGCACGTGGACGCTCGGTTGCGGCTGCTGCTGCGACACGTCCTTCAGCTTCGCGAGCAGGGTCGTGGCATCCACCAGCTGTTCGCCCCAGAAGAAATCGCCATCGCGGTTCACCGCGATCTCGATGCTCTTCGGCGTCGTCTGCAGCGGCTGCACCGTCTCCTTCGGCAACTGAAGCTGGATCGTGTGCGTCACGACCGGAATCGTGATCAGGAAGATGATCAGCAACACCAGCATCACGTCGACGAGCGGCGTCGTGTTGATGTTGGCGATCACCTCGTCGCTATCGTCCTGCCCGACGTTCATGGCCATCGCGCGTCTCCGTCAGCCGGTCAGTTCGCGAGCGACGCCGCGGCCGGCGACGACGCGCGTGCCGGGCGCCGATTGCCGGCCAGCAGCACGGTATGCAGCTGCGCGCCGAAGTTGCGCACCCGCTCCATCACCGACTTGTTGCGCCGGACCAGGAAGTTGTAGCCGAGCACCGCCGGCACGGCGACGGCGAGGCCGATCGCGGTCATGATGAGCGCCTCGCCCACCGGGCCCGCGACCTTGTCGATCGACGCCTGCCCGGCGATGCCGATGGCCGTCAGCGCGTGATAGATCCCCCAGACGGTGCCGAACAGCCCGACGAACGGCGCGGTGGAGCCCACCGTGGCCAGAAACGCGAGCCCGTCCTGCATCCGGTTCGACACGTTCGTGATCGAGCGCTCGACCGACACGTCGATCCACGTATTGCGGTCCACCGCTTCCAGCAGCGCGTCTTCATGATGCTCGCCGGCCTCGATCGCCGTTTCGGCGATGAACCGGAACGGCGACGCCTCGTCGAGCAGCTTGGCGCCCTCGGCCAGCGACGGCGCGGTCCAGAGTTGCGCATCCGCCAGCTTCGCGCGGCGATTGGCGCGCAGTTGCTCCAGGAACTTCGTGATCATGATGTACCAGCTGCCCATCGACATGATCACCAGCAGGATCAGCACGAAACGGGCGACGAAATCGCCGTTCTTCCATAGCGCACCGAGCCCGTACGGATTCTCGACCGCTTCCGTCGTGGCCGGCGCGGGCGGCGGAGCCGGCTCGGCGGCCGCCGGAACCGGAGCCGGCGCAGTCGACGGTGCCGCGGCCTGCGCCGACGTGCCGGCCGCGCCGCTCGCCTGCGCGTGGGCGAGCTGTGGTGCAACGAACCCGTCGATTGCGGCGACGGACATCAGGATGCTTGCCGCCAGCGCGGCCAGTGAACGCTTCGTCATACCCCACTCCAGTTAATTCGAAGAACTGAATACCCCAGTTCGAGATGGTTTTTTTTGGCCCGGATCGCACCGGGCCGCCCACTGCATCAATTCAGATTGAACGAGAACGGAACCTGGACCCGCACCGACTGGCCCTGCGCGACGCACTTGAAGCGCTTCACGGTGTTGAAGGCAGCACGATCGAGGATCGGATCAGCCGACTGCGCCACACGCTCGTTCGTGATGTTCCCTTCCGCATCCACGACGAACTCGATCGTCACGTCGCCCGTGATGTTGTTTTCCTGCGCCTCTTTCGGATACTGGATCGACGCGCGAAGCGTGTCCGAATTCGGGCAGACCACCCCCACGTCATGGCTGACGGGCTTGGCCGGCGCGGGAGGCGCCACGACCGGCGCCTGCACGGCCGGTGCGGACGGTACCGGGGCCGACTGGTGCGTGATCGTCGCCTGCGGCGGCGCCTGCACGGGCACTTCCGGCGGCGGGACGAACGGCGGCGGCGGCGGCGCGAATTTCGGCGGCGGGAGCTTGACCACGGGCATCGGCGGTGGCGGCGGCGGCTTGACCGGCTCGATGATGCGGGTTTCGATCGGGTGCTGGATCACCTGCACGACTTTCGTCGCGAGGCCGTTGAGCAGCGCGTAGATCAGCACCGCATGCAGCACCAGGACGATGCCGATGCCGCCGAACCGGCGCACCGGATTCTGTTGCTTCTTGCCGAACTCTCGCGGACGGCCCAGCGTAGCCAGTCCGCTGTTCGACGTAGCCAGACGTTCTTCGACTTTCATGCCCACCATCCATCCCCCAAGCGATTCGCCCAGTATCGGATTGCTGCCGGCGGCAAAGCCAGGTCGGCATCGCCATCGCATCAACCCGAATATTTCATTTCAAATTCAATTAGCAATCCGAATTGAAAGAATTCAATTCGAATGCAAATTCATTTTTTTCAAGGAATCGTTCCGGCCGGCGCGGCCCGGTTTTGCACCGAAAAAAAACGCGCCAGCACGTTCAGGCAATTGTCAGCTGAGCGGGCGGCACCTTACATTTCGTATGACGACCCATCGTTCGTTACACGGTGATGTCAGCGGCGCCGCTCACTTGGGTGCAGACAATAGCAAGGAAAAAATTTTGACGTCAAACTTTATTTGATGCCCGAATACAAAGTTTGGAGGGTTTATTCAAATAATATTCCGGTAAGCACAAATCAAACTTCTATTATAAAAACGGTAATTGAATTGTATGGATATATGCAAAACCGGATATTAATCTGCTTCAGCATAAATATCGGCATATTTCCCGCGCCGCACCAAAATGGCCCGCGCCGGATGCGACCGCCAAGATTCACGCCTCTCCTCATCGGCGCTCCCATCGGTCGCCGGATACGCTGGTCAACTGCCTCGATCTGGTCGACACAGCTTCTTCAGAACGCCCGAAACACCCTGGATATCCGGAAAGTTAGTCTGCAATGCGATACAAATTTCGTGATGGATTGAGCACTCGACAAACCATCGCAAACAATTTCGCATACCGAATTAACTATCGCACGACCACTTACCGCTTCTACACGAGACCCGTCAGGCACGCACCGACCAGCGCCCAAACACCGCGCGTCAGGAGTGCATGCCCTGCATCTTGTGCGAGAAATGCGCGCGCTCGGCCGTCTCCATCAGCATCAGGAATTCATCCTGCATCATGTGGATCAGCGCTTCGTGATCGCCGGCCTCGAAATAGACTTCCGGCTGCTGCGCGAGACGTTCCTCGAGAAATGTCTTCATGCCGTACGCCATGCACACCGGCGGCAACGCGCCCATGTCGCAATCCTTGAACAGCTCGCGCAGCTCGACCTCCCGGGCAAGCACGAGATGACGTCCCGTCTTTACCCAGAGATCCGACAGGCGCACAGCGTGCGTGGTCGGCAATACAGCGGCGACGTAGCCTTCGTCGTCTTCGAGGAGCACGGTTTTCGCGAGGCGATCGCCGGGGATATGCGCGGCGGCGGCCGTCTCCATGCTCGTATGGCTATAGGGGTGGTACACCACTTCGTACCGCGATGACTTCTGACGCAGGCAATCCTGCAGGGTGGCTGACACAGGCATGGCACACCTCGTCTGGACGAAACGGGCGAACGGCGTTCGCACCGGATTCGTTCAGCATAGGTCGCATTCCGGCGGATGGAAAACCTCGCCGCTCGCGCGCTTCGCACCGATTCGACACACGGGTTCAGTCCCCCGGATCCAGTCCCTTTTCGCGTAGCCATTCGCGATTGAAAAGCCGTGTGCGATAGATGTCGCCACGGTCGCACAGCAAGGTCACGATCGTGTGCCCCGGGCCCATCCGGCGGGCCAGCCAGACCGCCCCGGCGACGTTGATGCCGCTCGATCCGCCGACGTACAGCCCCTCCTCGCGCAGCAACCGGTAGACCATCGTCACGCACTGCTGATCGTCGATCCGCACCGCGTCGTCGATCGGCGTGCCGGCAAGGTTCATCGTGACGCGCGTCGATCCGATGCCTTCGGTGATCGAGTTGCCTTCCGCGCCGAGGTCGCCCGTTTTCACGTAACCGTAGAGTCCGCTGCCGTGCGGGTCGGCCAGCACGATCCGCACGTCCGGATTCTGCTCTTTCAGATAACGGCTCACGCCCGCCAGCGTGCCGCCCGTCCCGGTCGCGCACACGAACGCATCGATCGTGCCGGCCGTATCGCGCCAGATCTCGGGCCCGGTCGTCTCGTAGTGCGCCTGGCGATTGACGACGTTGTCGAACTGATTGGCCCATACCGCGTTGTCGAGTTCGTCCGCGAGCCGCCCGGCAATCTTCTGGTAGTTGTTCGGATCACGGTAGGGCGCAGCGGGCACCGGGCGCACCTCGGCGCCGAGCGTGCGCAGGATCGCCAGCTTGTCCGGCGATTGCGTGTCGGGAATCACGATCACGCAGCGATAGCCGCGCGCCGCGCAGATATGCGCCAGGCCGATGCCGGTGTTGCCCGCCGTGCCCTCGACCACGGTGCCGCCCGGCTGCAGCACGCCGCGCCGCTCGGCGTCGCGGATGATGTAGAGTGCCGCGCGGTCCTTCACCGACCCGCCCGGATTCATGAATTCCGCCTTGCCCAGGATCTCGCAGCCCGTCTCGGCGCTGAGCTTCGCCAAGCGAATCAGCGGCGTGCGCCCCACGCAGTCGACGAAGCCTTGTCGCACGTCCATGTCGTCCTCCGTTGCCTTCGTGCGGCGCGCGCCACACACAACCAAGGATAGGCCGCCCGCGCGGCTTTTGTCGCCGGCCGCCGCGTACTAAGCTTGAAGCGCCCATTGCGGCGCACGCGCCGCATCGCGAGACGAGGTCCGCCATGCTGCAACTGCAAACCGTTGCCGTCGACAAGCCCGAGACCGTGAACTTCATCCTCGGCCAGTCGCATTTCATCAAGTCCGTCGAGGACATCCACGAGGCGCTGGTCGGCACCGTGCCCGGCATCCGCTTCGGGCTCGCCTTCTGCGAGGCATCGGGCAAGCGGCTGGTGCGCCACTCCGGCACCGATGCGACGCTCGTCGACCTCGCCTGCCGCAACGCCAGCGCGATCGGCGCCGGTCACGCGTTCATCGTGTTTCTCGGCGACGGGTGCTTTCCGGTCAACGTCCTCAATGCGATCAAGGCGGTGCCGGAGGTCTGCCGGATCTATTGCGCGACCGCGAACCCGACCGAGGTGATCGTCGCGGAAACCGCGCAAGGACGCGGGATCGTCGGCGTCGTCGACGGCTTCGGGCCGCTCGGCGTCGAAAATGACGACGACATCCGCTGGCGCAAGGACCTGCTGCGCACGATCGGCTACAAGGCGTAGGGACGCGCCCCGCCGGTGGCCTGTAGACCATGGCTGCATGGAAGGCGCGTTGCGGCCAGGATTCCAGGACGGGCGTCGCTCAGACCGTTAGTTGCATTTATGACCACGGAAGCGCGCCGCCCTCCGCGTCGTGTCGCCGCCGTCCGCCTGCCCTATACTGCCCGCAGCAGACTGACTGACGGCGCGCTGACGCACCGGCCGCCGCGATCCTTTCCGGAGCCGCCATGCATTACCAGTTGACCTACGAACTCGTCGACGATTACCTGTCCCGCCGCGAACCGTTCCGCGCCCAGCACCTCGCGCTTGCGCAGGCTGCGACCGAGCGCGGCGAACTCGTGCTCGCCGGCGCGCTGTCGGACCCGGCCGACCAGGCCGTGCTCGTGTTCGAAGGGGATTCGCCGGAGGCGGCCGAATCGTTCGCACGCGCCGATCCGTACGTGCAGAACGGCCTCGTGAAATCGTGGCGCGTGCGGCCGTGGCGCGTCGTGGTCGGCAAGCACGCGCCGCCCCGCGCGTGACGCGAGGCTACAGCCACCCTGCCCGCTTGAAGCGCCACCACAACCCGAAGTCGGCGGCCACCATCACGGCGATACAGCCGTAGAAGCCGTATTTCAGGTGCAGTTCGGGCATGTTCGCGAAGTTCATCCCGTAGATGCCGGCGATCATCGTCGGGATCGCGAACAGCGCGGCGAACGAGCCGAGCCGCTTCGTCACCTCGTTCTCGGCCAGCGAGATCATCCCGAGGTTGACCTGGATCGCCGTGACCACCATCTCGCGCCGCCCTTCGATCGTCTTCACGATCCGCTGCAGATGGTCGTACACGTCGCGAAAGTACGGCTCCATGCCGCTGCAGACTTGCGGAATGCGCCCGCCGGTGAGCTTCGCCAGCGGCTCGAGCAGCGGCGCCGTGTGCTGGTACAGCATCACGAGCCGGCGCTTCAGCGAATAGAGATCCTCGATGATCGCGCGCGACGAGGCGGGCGTGGCCTTCGCGAAGATGCGGTCCTCGAGTTCTTCGAGCTCGGCGCCGAGCGTTTCGAGGATCGGGAAATAGCGGTCGACGACCTGGTCCATCAGCGCGTAGAACACGAATGCCGAACCTTCCCGGAGCAGATGCGGCTCGCGCTCGCAGCGCTTGCGCACGTCGCGAAAATCGTGCTCGGTATGGTTGCGGATCGACAGCACGTAGTTCGGGCCGACGAACACGTTCAGCTCGCCGACCTTGAATTCATCGTCGTCGTCCAGCTCGACCGTATGCAGCACCGCGAACAGCGAATCGCCGTACTCCTCGATCTTCGGCCGCTGATGCCCCTTGCGGGCATCCTCGAGCGCCAGTTCGTGCAGCCCGAATTCCTCGCCCATCAGGTCGAGTTCCTCGGGCGTCGGATCCTTCAGCGCGACCCACACGAAGCACTCGGGCTTCGACACGTGGTCGCTGATGGCGTCGATATCGATGTCGGCCAGCTTGCGGCCGTCCTGGTATGCAGCACAGTTGATCAGCATGGTGTTGTGACGTTGCGGTTTGCGCATCAGTTTACCGGTTTGCTGCGCGGGTGGCCCGGCTTGCGCGGCTCGGCGATATTGGTCATGATCGGGCTGCGTGCGCCGCAGCATGCGCACCCGGCAGTTCGGACCACCCGCCGCACGGCCGTGCGGCCCAACCGTCAAGGAGACTGACCCATGTGGTATTTCTCGTGGATACTCGGCATCGGCGTGGCGCTCGGCTTCGGCATCATCAACGCGATGTGGCTGGAAGCGGAAGTCTTCTCGCGCGGCGACAAGCGCAACGGCGCGTCGAGCCCGCGCTCGGGAGGCAAGGCTTCGTGACGCATCTGGTGTTCTTCTGCGGTCACGCCGGCACCGGCAAGACCACGCTCGCGAAGCGGCTCATCGGGCCGCTGATGCGCGCGACCGGCGAGGCCTTCTGCCTGCTCGACAAGGACACGCTGTACGGCCGCTACAGCTCGGCCGCGATGGGTGCGCTCACCGCGGATCCGAACGACCGCGACAGCCCGCTCTACCTGAAGCACCTGCGCGATCCCGAATATCAAGGGCTGCTCGACACGGCCCGCGAAAATCTCGCGCTCGGCATCGGCGCGCTCGTGGTCGGCCCGCTGTCGCGCGAAGTGCGCGATCGCCGCATTCTCGATCGCGCGTGGCTCGGCATCGCGCCCGACGTCACGCTGACGGTCGTCTGGGTCCACACGTCGGAAGACGTCGCGCACCAGCGGATCGTCGCGCGCGGCAACCCGAACGACGCATACAAGCTCGCGCACTGGGACGAATACCGGCAGCGCCGCTTCGTGCCGACCGGCCACGAATGCGACGGCATCGTGATGTTCGACAACACCGCGCCCTCCGATGCTGACGTCGAGGCGCTGCTGTACCGCATCGCGCCGCCTCCGCCTGCGACCACGATCGTCCCGCCGCTGCCGGCCTGACCGGCCGCTCTTTTTCGTCACCCGCAAAAAACAACGCCGGAAGCGCTGTTGCGCTCCCGGCGTCGTACGGCCCTCGTGCCAGAGGCTGACGGGTGGTCAGGCTACTTCGTGCACGCGCTCCATCGTGCCGCCTTCGTACAGCTTGCCGAAGCGGTTCGACAGGAACGCCTTCAGCGACACCTTTTCCTGCGGGATGAAACCGCTCTGCGGCAGCTTCTTTTCGCGGAACAGATCCAGCACCGCGCACATCGCGCCGGCCGTCGTGATCTGGATCGCGCTCATGTGCATCCCGCACACGTCCTTCGCGAAGATCTTGCGCGTGAACACGTCCTGCACCAGCTGGCCGTCCTTCACGCCCGTCACCGTGATGAACACGAGCACGACGTCCTGCTTCGTCGACGGCACCGCGCGGCGCATGATCGACTTCAGCGTGTCGCGGTCGGTCGACAGGCGCAGGTCTTCGAGCAGGAACTGCACGAGATCGCGGTGGCCCGGATAGCGCACCGACTTGTAGTCGAGCGTCTCGACCTTGCCCGACAGCGTCTCGCACAGCGTGCCGAGGCCGCCCGACGTGTTGAACGCTTCGTATTCGGTGCCGTCGAGCGAGAAGTGCTCGAGGCCTTCGAGCGGCTGCACCCACTGCTTGCGGCCGTCGCGGATCGCTTCGCACGGCTGGCAGTATTCGTTGATCAGGCCGTCGACGCTCCACGTCAGGTTGTACTTCAGCGCGTTGGTCGGATACTCGGGCAGCGCGCCGACGCGCATCTTCACGTCGCGCACTTCGCTGAAGCCGTTCACCAGTTCGTGTGCGGCGAGACCGATGAAGCCCGGTGCGAGGCCGCACTGCGGCATGAACGCACGGTCGGAGCCTTCGGCCAGTTCGCGGATCGCGTGGGTGGCGCGCACGTCTTCGGTCAGGTCGAAGTAGTGGACGCCGGCAGCCTTCGCGGCGGCGGCCACGTTGACCGCGAGGTAGTAAGGCAGCGCGTTGACGAGCGCATCGAAGCCCTTCACGGCTTCGCGAATCGCATTTGCATCGGCCGAATCGACCCGTTGCGTCGCGATGCCTTCGCGCGACAGCTTCGCAAGCGCATCCGCGTCACGGTCGAACGCGACGACTTCGTAGTCGCCCGTTTCACGCAGCATGTGAGCAATGGTGTGGCCGATCAGACCTGCGCCGACGATGGCGATTTTCATGCGCTTATCTCCTGATGATGGGTTGGTGTTGTGAACGGCGTTGAGCCATGAACACAGTGTAGGGACGCTCAAAATCAGTTCCAAGACGAAGAATGATGCGAAACGACCGATAATTTCGACGTTTCGACGACATATTTCGTCGAAGTGTCGAAACAACACGTTTTACCGCTGCGGCCCCCGCTATGGCTGGCCTAAGTCTTCCGTTTCAGACTGCATGCCGACCACCCGACTTCCAAGGAGGCATCGCATGCAATCCCTGCCCGCTCATCGCACGCCGCACTGGCTGAACAAGGTGCCCGACGTCGCGCTGTCGTTCTGGATCATCAAGATCATGTCGACCACGGTCGGCGAGACCGGCGCGGACTTTCTCGCGGTCAACGCGGGGCTCGGCCAGACCGTCACGCGCGTCGCGATGGCCTCGCTGCTCGCGATCGCGCTGTGGCTGCAGTTGCGCACGCGCCGCTACGTGCCGTGGATCTACTGGCTCACGGTGGTGCTGGTCAGCATCGTCGGCACGCAGATCACCGACCTGCTCACCGACGGCCTGAACGTCAGCCTCTATGCGAGCACCGCCGCGTTTGCCGTCGCGCTCGCCGCGATCTTCTTCGTGTGGCATCGCGTCGAAGGCACGCTGTCGATCGACACGATCGTCACGCCGCGGCGCGAGCTGTTCTACTGGTCGGCGATCCTCTGCACGTTCGCGCTGGGCACCGCCGCGGGCGATCTCGCGACCGAGGCGCTCGGGCTCGGCTTCACGCTCGGCGCGCTGTGCTTCGGCGGCCTGATCGCGGCCGTGTTCGTGATGTGGCGGCTCGGCGCCAATGCGGTACTGGCGTTCTGGATCGCGTACATCCTGACGCGCCCGTTCGGCGCATCGCTCGGCGACCTGCTCACGCAGGCCCGCGCCTACGGCGGGCTCGGCTTCGGCGCTGCCTGGACGAGCCTGCTGTTCCTGACCGTGATCGTGCTG
Organism: Burkholderia sp. AU27893; assembly: GCF_002223205.1. Taxonomy (NCBI): domain Bacteria; kingdom Pseudomonadati; phylum Pseudomonadota; class Betaproteobacteria; order Burkholderiales; family Burkholderiaceae; genus Burkholderia; species Burkholderia sp. AU27893. The sequence goes on from NZ_NKFD01000001.1 coordinate 2,188,439, forward strand.
CTCGTCGCCGTCGCGCAGTTCGGCAGCGGCCCGCGCACGCAGGCCGGCACCACCGAATGACGCCCATTCCTTTCCGTTCTTTCCATTCATCGAATCGAGGACACGCCATGCGCATCCCCCATCCCGTTTCCCGTCTTGCCGTTGCCGTTGCCACGATTGCCCTGCTGAGCGCCGCCGCCGGCTGCTCGAAGCAGCAGGACGCGAACGCAGCGACGTTGGCGCCGGCCTCGGCCGCCGCCTCGCCCGCAGCGGCCCACGCATCGAAGCTCGGCGACCTGTCGCAGTTCCGCACGATCGCCGTCGACGTGAACGCGCTCGTCGCCAAGGGCGACCTGCCCGGCGCGAAAACGCGCATCAAGGATCTCGAGATCGCGTGGGACTCGGCCGAAGCCGGCCTCAAGCCGCGCGCCGCCGCCGACTGGCACATGGTCGACCAGGAGATCGACCGCGCACTCTCCGCGCTGCGCGCCGATCATCCGACCCAGGCCGATTCGGCCGCCGCGATGAAGAGCCTGCTCGCGACGCTCGACCGGTTCAGCGGCAAATAAGGATCACAGGGCGCCGCCGCACGTGACGCCCGTGCGGGAATCGCATACGCTGGCGGCGTTTGCGCCGCACGGAGAACACGCATGCGAATACTGCTCGTCGAAGACGACCCGATGATCGGCGAGGCCGTCCATGCCGCGCTGAAGGACGCGTCGTACGCCACCGACTGGGTCACCGACGGCGTGCGCGCGTTGACCGCGTTCGCCGCGCAGCCCTACGACCTGGTCCTGCTCGATCTCGGCCTGCCCGGCCGCGACGGGCTCGACGTGCTGGCCGCCATCCGCGCGAAGGACGCCAGCGCGCCGCTGCTGATCGTCACCGCCCGCGACGGGCTCGACGATCGGCTGGCCGGCCTCGACGGCGGTGCCGACGACTACATCGTGAAGCCGTTCGAGATGGCCGAGCTGCTCGCACGGATTCGCGTCGCGATCCGGCGCCGGGCCGGTTCGGCCGCGCCGCTGTTGAGCAACGGGATCGTGTCGCTCGACCCGGCGACGCGCGAGGCCGCCGTCGACGGGCACGCGCCGGTGCCGCTGTCGAATCGCGAGTTCGCGCTGCTGCGCGCGTTGCTGGTGCGCCCGGGCGCGATCCTGTCGCGGCGCGAGCTCGAGGATCGCCTGTACGGCTGGGGCGAGGAAGTCGAAAGCAATGCGGTCGAATTCCTGATCCATTCGCTGCGCCGCAAGCTCGGCAGTACCGTGATCAAGAACGTCAGGGGTGCGGGATGGATGGTTTCAAGAAGCGCCTGAGCGAGTCGATCGGCTTCCGGCTGTCGGTCGCGCTGTCGGCCGCGATCCTGGTCGTCGCGACGGCCGCGGCCGCGTTCGCGTTTTCATCGGCGTTCGACGAAGCACACGAACTGCAGGACGACGTGCTGCGCGAGGTCGCGACGCTGCTCGACCGCGAGCACGCGTCGTCGCTCCATGCCGACGGCACCGGGCCCGCGCGCGAAAGCGACGAGCTGTCGCGCGTGTTCGTGCAGCCGCTCGGCAGTGCACCGCAGCCGGGCAGCGACGGCACGCCGCGGCTCGCGCTGGCGCCGACGCTCGCCGACGGGCTGCATACGGTCGATGCCGGCGGCAGCACGTATCGCGTGATGGTTCGAACCTTCGCGAACGGCGAGCGCATCGCGGTCGCGCAGGAAGCCGGCGTGCGCGACGATGTCGCTCGCGAAAGCGCGTGGCGCACCGCGTTGCCGCTGCTGATCCTCGTCCCGATCCTGCTGCTGCTCGTCGCCGATCTCGTGCGCAAGCTGTTCCGCCCGGTGGCCGCGCTGTCCGCCGGCATCGACGCCCGCGACGAGCACGACCTGCGCCCGGTGCCGGCCGAGCGCGTGCCGGTCGAGGTGCGGCCGTTCGTCGTCGCGATCAACCGCATGCTGGCGCGCGTCGCGCAGTCGGTCGCCGCGCAGCGCCGCTTCGTCGCCGACGCCGCACACGAACTGCGCTCGCCGCTCACCGCGATGTCGCTGCAGGCCGAGCGCCTCGCCGAGGCCGACCTGCCGGACGATGCGCGCGCACGGCTCGCCGCGCTGCGCGGCGGGCTCGACCGCAGCGGCCACCTGGTCGGGCAGCTGCTCGCGCTCGCGCGGGCGCAAAGCGCGCCGGCCGCGCCGCCCGGCGACGTGTCCGTCCATGCGATCTATCGGCGTGTGCTGGAAGACCTGATGCCGCTCGCCGACGCGAAAACCCTCGACATCGGCATCGAGGGCGGCCCGGACACGCACGTGCCCGTCGACGAGCTCGAACTCGTGTCGCTCGTGATGAACCTGGTCGACAACGCCATCCGCTACACGCCGCCAGGCGGACGCGTGGACCTGTCGACGCAACGCACGGACACGCACGTGTGCGTGACGATCGCCGACACCGGGCCGGGCATCGCGCCGCACGAACGCGAACGTGTGTTCGACCCGTTCTACCGGGTGCCCGGCAATGCGCAGATCGGCTCCGGGCTCGGCTTGTCGATCGTGAAGATCGTCGCGGACCGGATGTGTGCCGACATCGCGCTCGCCTATGCGGATGAAACGGAAGCGCGCGGGTTGCGCATCTCGGTGCGGATTCCGCTCGTGCGGCCGCCCGGCGCGGCGCAGGCCGGCAGCCGGGCCGATACCCCGGCGCCACACGCACGACGCGACGCAGGCCGCGCCTGAGCGTCAGCCGCCGATGGTCCCGCGATCGATCTTGCGCGACAGGATGATCGACGTCGTCGTGCGTTCGACGCCTTCGAGCGTGCCGATCTGGTCGAGCAGGTCGTTGAGCCGTTCGGGCGAATCGGCGCGCAGCCACGCGACGTAGTCGTACTCGCCGCTCACCGCGCACAGCAGCTGCACCTCGGGCATCCGGTCGAGCTTGCGCAGCACGTCCTTGCCGAACTTCGGCGTGAGGATGATGCCGACGTACGCATAAATGCTTGCATCGAGCACGTCCTGCCCGAGCCGGACGCTGTAGCCGGCGATCACGTTGGTGCGTTCGAGCCGCGCGATGCGGGCGACGACCGTCGTGCGCGCGACGTCGAGCTGGCGCGCGAGATCCGCGACACTGGCGCGCGCATCGGCCTGCAGCAGCGCGACCAGTTGCCGGTCGAGATCGTCGAGTTGGTCGAGGCGGGGTGGACGCATGAGGCTGGGCCGGGGCACGACGCGCCGGCTGAGTGGAAGGTGACGCGATGATAGCGCCGAACGCCGGCCCGCCCAAACGGCGCCGCCACGATCCGGCCGGATCCTTTCAATTTCGATTCGTATCGGATGTAAGCAAGTGTCGCATTCGCTGCTGCACCGCATTCAACGTGCTACTAATAGCTGGCGACGCGAGAAGCGCGCTTGCGGCAGTTGCCGCCGCGCCCGCTCGCAAGACACCACCCCGGAGAGCCAACCATGAAGAAAATCTCGCTCACCCTCGCTACGCTCGCCGTTGCAGCCGGCGCGTTCGCGCAAACCCCGGCGCAGCCGCAGGCGCCCGTCCAGGCCCCCGCAACGACCGCCGCGGCGTCGGCCCCGAGCGCCGAGCAGCGCGCGGCACGCCACGAAGCGCGCGTCGAGCAGCGCATCAAGTACCTGCACGACCAGCTGAAGATCACGTCGGCGCAGGAACCGCAATGGAAGACGTTCGCGGACACGATGCGCGACAACGGCGACACGATGGGCCGCCTCTATCGCGAACGGATGGCGAAGCACGACGTTTCCGCACTCGACGACATGAAGCAGTACGCGGAACTGTCGCAGGCGAACGCCGACGGCGCGAAGAAGCTCGCCGATGCCTTCGCACCGCTCTACGAGAGCTTCCCGGCCGACCAGAAGGCGCTGGCCGACACGACGTTCCGCAGCTGGCTGCGCCACGGCGGCGAGCATCGCGGCAAGGGCAAGACGAAGGGCACGGATGGCAAGGCGGCAGCCGCGCCGGCCGCCAGCGCACCCGCGCAACCCTGACGCCCGCCCTGCCGGCGCCGTACCGCCCGTCCGGGCCGGACGGCGCAGCGCCCCTCCAGGCGACCGGCGCGTCACACGGCGCGCCGGATTCGGGATAAGCTCCCGGCTTTTACCGCTTTCCCGCCCTTCCCCGCCATGCTCGAACTCAAGCACCTCGACCTGCGTACCGATCCGCAGGCCCGTCGCGTCGTCAAGGACGAAACCGTCGCCGTTACCTTCGCGCAGGCCGACGGCGAACTGATGAGCCTCGAAGGCCCGAACCGCTATGCGGCGGGCGACGCGCTGATCACGGGCTCGACCGGCGACCGCTGGGTCGTGTCGCGCGCGCGCTTCGACGCCAAATACCTGCCCGCCGATCCGGCACTCGCACACGGCGAACCGGGCGCCTACCGGAACCGGCCGGCCGTCGTGCTCGCCCGCCGGATGGACGAGCCGTTCACGATCGCCCGCTCGGAAAACGGCGACACGCTGCGCGGCGTCGCCGGCGACTGGGTGATGCAGTACGCGCCCGGCGACTACGGTGTCGTGCAGGCGCAGCGCTTCGCGCAGGTCTACCGCGACGCGTAATGCAGCGCGCCGGCATGGCGCCGGCGCGAACGGTCACGCAAAGTCTTCGTCGAGTACGAGTTCCGCGTCGCGCTCGACGGCCTCGCCGGCCGCGTGACGCTCCTCGAGCGACCCGAGCATCGCTTCCGTGTACGCATGCAGCACCGCATGGCTGCGCGCCCGTTGCATCGGCTTGAGCGCCAGGTAGCGCGCGAGCGCGGCCGGCACGATGCGGATATCGAGCGTCATCCGCTTCGGCGCCGAGCCGAAACGCATCGCGAGCCACTGCACGGACAGGAACCGCCCGCGTGCGTCGCTGCTTTCGGCGAAACGCGTCTGCTCCGGAAAGAGATCGCAGATCACGCGTGCGAGCGCGTCGAATTCCGCGCTCTGGCATTCGATCAGATAGTCATCCATCCCGTCTCTCCCGTCAGGCTGCCGATTGCGACGGCCGGCATGCCTTCACCAGCACGACGACCAGGATCGCGGCGAGCACGAAATACGCGGCCTCGACCCCGCCGGCCGGCAACACGCGCACCTGGTACAGCAACGCCGGCGCGGCCGCGAGCGCGTGCAGCACGATCGCGAGCGGCAACACGCTCGCGCGGCCGGCGCGCACGCCGCGCCAGACCAGCACCGACAGCGCGAGCTGCAGCACGAATGCCGCGCAGCGTTCGAGCAGCAACAGCAGCATCGACTGCGCCGACAGCGTCGCAAGCATCACGTGCAGCCGCACGACGGTATCGCCCGGCAGGTCGGCGAGCTGCGTCTCGAGCTGGCCGCGGCTCGCGAGCCACGCGAGATACGACCACTGGCCCCATACGAGTACGCCGACGAACCATGCTTCGGCGCCACCGTGACCGATCCCGTAGCCGATTCCGCGGCTGTCGCCGGCCGGCGACGGGCCGTAGCGGCGATTCAGGAAACGCATCCCGAGATAGCGGCCGACTTCCTCGAATACGGCGGTCGCGAGCGCGCTGTACGCGACGAACGCGAGCGGCTGCGTGAGCCAGCCGTCCGGCGGCGTCTGGCTCAGCACGAGCCCGTGAAACGCGCGTTCGAGGATCATCGCGAACAACGTGAAGACGGCCACGCCGACGATCGTGTCGCGGCGGTTCAGCGCCAGCGGCTTGCGCAGGATGCGGTAGAGGACGAGCGGCAGGAGCGCGATGATCAGCGTGGCGGCGATCAGCACCGCCAGCGTGACGGGAGCGACAGTCATGTATTTCCTTGTTCGGGGCAGCGCACCTGACGCGCTGCGTGCCCCGAATGATACTCAGCTTGCGGTCGACGCGCGCGCAACCAGCTCGCCCGGCAACAGCGAGACGCGTACGTCGCCCGCCGCGCCGTCGATCCGCTCGTGCACGAATTCGACGGCCTTGTAGCCGATTTCGTAGGTCGGCTGGCGGATCGTCGTGATCCCGATCAGCTCGGCCCATTCCGGATCGTCGATCGACAGCAGCGCCGCCCGCTGCTGCCATGCGGTGCCGAAACGCGCGCGCAGGTGGCGCGCGATCGCGAGTGCGACCGGCGCGTTCGCGGCGAACAGCGCCGCGCGCACGCCGCGCCGTGCCGCGTCGTCGATGCGGGCATCGATGTCGGCCAGCGCCGCCGTGACCGCGTCGGGCGCGTCCAGGTCGAGCACGACCGTCGACGGCACCGTCAGCCCGCGCGCCGCCAGTGCGGTGCGGAACGCGGCCTCGCGCAGGCGCCGCGAGCTGACGCGCTCGAACGGCTGCACGACGAAATGGATCGCGTCGAAGCCGTGTGCGACCAGGTGCGCGAGTGCCGTCTCGATCGCGTCGGCGTTGTCGAGGCCGATCAGGTCGGCCTCGAAGCCTTCGACCGTGCGGTCGACCAGCACGGCCGGGATGCCGGCGCCGCGCAGCGGGCGCAGCACGTCCTCGTCGGCGCCGAGCGCGTTGACGATCAGCCCTTCGACGCGGTAGGTCGTGAGCAGCTGCAGGAAACGGCGCTCCATCTCGACTTCGTTTGCCGCATGGCAGATCAGCGGCATGTAGCCGAGCGCGTGGCATGCGGCCTCGACGCCCTGCAGCACTTCGACGGTATAGGGATTGGTCAGGTCGGCCGCGAGCATGCCGAGCAGGCGGTTGCGGCCGCGCTTGAGCCCGCGCGCCATCTGGTTCGGCCGGTAATTGAGCCGCGCGATCGCCGCTTCGATACGCTGGCGCAGATCGGTGGACAGCACGTGCGTCTCGCCGTTCAGGTAGCGCGACACACTGGTCTTGCCGGTGCCGGCCTCGCGCGCGACATCGCTGATCGTCGCCGGACGCGTCGTGGTTGGTTGCGAATCGGTCACTGTCGTGCCTCGCGACGTACGATCCGCGCCGCTTCGTGAGCAGACGGACCTTTGTTGTTGGAAACGTAAGCCACCCGGTGGAATCTCCCTGTCGGTCAGCGTTAGCGCTTTAGCGCTTACGCTGACCCCATGCTTCGCGGTCGGTCAGCGTTAGCGCTTTAGCGCTTACGCTGACCCCATGCTTCGCGGTCGACCAGCGTTAGCGCTTCAGCGCTTACGCGAGTCCCATGCTTCGCGGTCGGTCAGCGTTAGCCCCTTCAGCGCTTGCGCCGATCCCCTGCTTCGCGATGATCGGCACCGGCGCGTCGGCATCCATCCCGGTCACCTGCAACAGCAGTCGGCCGCACCGGACCTGGCGCGGATACCCGTCGCGAAACGCCGCCGGCAGCATTGCCGGGCCGTCGAGACGACGCGCGGGGATCATAACGCAGCCAGCCCTCCGGCACCAAGACCATCGACTCTAACGAAGCCGGCGCCCCGCCGGCCGGGGGGCGGCCGGGGTCGCCCCGCTACCGCCGCGGCTCAAGCGCGTGCGAGCGCGTCCGGATTGACGAGATTCGTGCGCAGCGTGCCGGCCAGCGCGCCGACCAGGTTCTCCGCGGCGCAGCGCGCCATCGCATGGCGCGTCTCGTGCGTCGCCGAGCCGATATGCGGCAGCGCGACGACGTTCTTCATCTGCAGCAGCGGCGAATCCGCCGCCAGCGGCTCCTTCTCGAACACGTCGAGCCCCGCGCCGCGGATCGTGCCCGCGCGCAGCGCATCGATCAGCGCGGCCTCGTCGACTACCGGCCCGCGCGACGCGTTGATCAGGATCGCACCGCGCTTCATCTTCGCGAATTCGGCCGCACCGATCAGGTGGTGCGTTTCCGGCGACAGCGGCACCTGCAGGCACACGAAATCCGATTGCGCGAGCAGTTCGTCGAGCGTGACGCGCCGCGCGCCGTACTGTGACTCGGCTTGCGCATGCGCGGAGCGGTTCGCGTACAGCACCTGCATCCGGAAGCCGAGCGCCGCGCGGCGCGCGACCGCGCCGCCGATCCGCCCGAGTCCGACGATGCCGAGCGTCTTGCCCTGCACGTCGGTGCCGTACAGGTCGGGGCCGATGCTGCGATGCCAGTGGCCGGCCTTCACCCACTCGGCCAGCTCGACCACGCGTCGCGCGGACGCGAGGATCAGCGAGAACACCGTATCGGCGGTCGATTCGGTCAGCACGTCCGGCGTATGCGCGAGCACGATCCCGCGCCGCGTGAGATCCGCGACGTCGAAGTTGTCGTAGCCCACCGAGATCGTCGACCATGCCTTTAGCCGCGGTGCGCGGTCGAGCATTTCCGGCGTGACCTTCAGGCTCGCTCCGATCGCGCCGTCCGCGTCGCCGAGCGCATCGGCAAGGGCGGCGGCGCCGTCGGCCTGCACGACGTCCGCATGCTCGCGCAGGTACGCGAGAACGTCATCGGGCAGCGGCTTGTACGCGACGATACGGGGCTTCATCGGATTCATTTTCCTTGCAGCGGCGTCGCGAGCGGATGCGTATCGCGCGCCTGGGGTTTGACGGACAGCGTGAGGATCACCGCGGCGACGAGCGCGGCGCTCATGAACGCATACGACGCGACGGGCGAGCCGGTCGCCCCGTTCAGGTAGCCGACGAAGTACGAGCCGACGAACGAGCCGAGCGCGCCCATGCTGTTGATCAGCGCCATCGCGCCGCCGGCGACGTTCTTCGGCAGCAGTTCCGGCACGATCGCGAAGAACGGGCCGTACGGCGCGTACATCGCGGCGCCTGCCACGACCAGCAGCGCATACGAGATCCAGAAGTGCGACGAGCCGAGTGCATACGATGCGGCGAACGCAGCCGCGCCGATCAGCAGGAACGGCCACACGAAACCGCGGCGGGAGCCGACCTTGTCGGACGCCCACGACGCGGCAATCATCGCGATCGTCGCGGCGAGATACGGCAGCGCCGACAACCAGCCGGTCGCGACCATCCCGAGGTCGGAGCCGTTCTTGACAATCGACGGCAGCCACAGCACGAAGCCGTACACGCCGATGCTCCAGCAGAAATACTGGGCGCACAGCTTGATCACGGCCGGCGAGCGGAACGCTTCGCCATAGTTGCGCACGGGCTTGATCGCTGCCTGCTCGGCCGCGAGTGCGGCGTCGAGGTCGCGCTTTTCCTGCGCGTTGAGCCACGGCGAATCGGCCGGTTTGTCCTGCACGAGGAACCACCAGCACACGGCCCAGAGGACGGCCGGCACGCCTTCGGCGATGAACATGTGGCGCCAGCCGAATTCGTGCACGAGATAGCCCGACACGATCGACATCCACAGCACGGTGACCGGGTTGCCGAGGATCAGGAACGTGTTCGCGCGCGAGCGTTCGTTCTTCGTGAACCAGTTGCTGATGTAGATCAGCATCGCCGGCATCACGGCCGCCTCGACGACGCCGAGCACGAAGCGGATCGCCATCAGCGACGGGATGTTGCTGACCACGCCCGTGAGTGCCGCGCACGCGCCCCACAGGATCAGGCTGACGAACACGAGCTTCTTCACGCTGCGGCGTTCCGCGTAGATTGCGCCGGGAATCTGGAAGAAGAAGTAGCCGAGGAAGAACAGCGCGCCGATCAGCGACGACAGGCCCTTGCTGATCCCGAGGTCCTGGTTGATGCCGGCCGCGGCCGCGAACCCGTAGTTCGCGCGGTCGAGGTAGGCGAGGCTGTACGTGATGAAGACGATCGGCATGATCGTCCACCAGCGGCGGGCAGCGAGTGTGTTGGCCATCAGAATGTCTCCTGTGTCGATCCACGTTAGCGCTTTAGCGCTTACGTGGATCCCATGCTTCGCGGTCGATCAGAGTTAGCGCTTTAGCGCTTACTCTGGTCCCATGCTTCGCGGTCGATCAAAGTTAGCGCTTTAGCGCTTACTCTGATCCCATACCTTGTCGTGCGCATGCACGACTAAATGAGTCCGCGGATTGTGCCGTGTCCGGCCTCTCATTGCGCGGTGAAGGTTTCCTCTAAGCGATCGGTGCGATTGCTGACGTTTTCGAATCGATCGAGCGCGGCGCGGGTCGGCAGTCCTTCCGAGTCGCCGATCACCTGGATCGCGAGCGCACCGATCCGGTTGCCGCGCGCCACCGCCTGCTCGACCGTCTTGCCTTCCAGCAGCGCGCTGACCACGCCGACCGCGAAGCCGTCGCCGGCGCCGACCGTGTCGACGACATTCTGCACGCGCTCGCCCACCACGGTTCCGTCACGGCCGTCAGCCGTCCGGTAGTACGCGCCTTCGGCACCGAGCTTGATCACGACACCGCGCGCGCCCTGTGCAAGATAGAAGCCCGCGATGTCGGCCGGCGTGTCGTGCCCGGTCAGTTGCCGCCCTTCGGCGATGCCCGGCAGCACCCAGTCCGCGAGCGACGCGAGCGCGTTCAGCGTCTTCGCCATCACGTCGGCCGACGGCCACAGCGTCGGGCGCAGGTTCGGGTCGAACGAGATCGTCTTGCCGGCTGCGCGCATTTCGCGCGCGAGCTTGAACGCGAGCTCGCACGATGTCGCGGAGATCGCAGGCGCAACACCCGTCAGGTGCAGGTGGCGCGCGCCGAGCACGTAGTCGGCCACGTAGTCGTCGCACGACAGGTGGCTCGCGGCCGAGCCCTTGCGGAAATATTCGACGGTCGGGTCGCTGCCGTCGTCGTTGCGCGACTTGAGCTGGAAGCCGGTCGGGTAACGCGGATCGACGCTCACGCACGACGCGTCGATGCCCTCGCGCGCCAGCGTGTCGAGCACGTAACCGCCGAACGAATCGCGGCCGACACGGCTCATCCAGCCGACCCGGAAACCGAGCCGCGACAAACCGATTGCAACGTTCAGGTCGGCGCCCGCGACCCGCTTCGTGAACTGCGTCGCGTGCGCGAGATGGCCGGGCTCGGTCGCGACGAACATCGCCATCGCTTCGCCGTAGGTCACCACATCGAGTGCTGCTTTCATGAATGAACTCTCCAGGATCCTGCCGCCGTCACGCCGTGGCGAGCCATGCAACGCGCCGGCATGCATCGCCCGCCAGGTCGGCCGCGTCGAACGGGAACTCGATGCCGCGCGGCGCATGTTGCGGCAGCACCGCGAGCACGCCGGTCACGAGCGGATCGTTCGGGGCCGGCGCGGTGGCGAAACGGCGCGCGCCCTCGCCCGCGACTGCCTTGCAGTGAATGTATTCCACGTGCGGCGCGAGCACTTGCGCGCAATCAAGCGGCGCTTCGCCCGGCCACTGCCAGTTGCCGATGTCGAAGGTCATCCCGAGCGCATCGGGCACGCCCGCCGCGGCCAGTGCGTCGAACAGCCCGCGGAACTGCGCGAGCGCGCCGCCGACCGGAAGCTGGCCGTTCTCGACCACCACGCGGGCCCGCGCGCCGCGCGACAGCGCGACGATCTCGGCTGCGTGCGCGTCGCCGGCGAAGCCGCCGAGCTGGAATTTCACGAAGCGCGCGCCGAGCGCGTCGGCTTCCGCGAGCGCGCTGCGCAATGCGTCCGCATCGAGTGCGCCCGTTTCCGTGTACAGGTTGGCCGGCGTCGAGAAGACCGACCACAGACCGTGGCTGGCCAGTTGCGCGCCGAGCACGGCCAGCGCGCCAGGCGCGGCCGCCTCTTCCGACGCGAACAGCTCGCGCCGCACCTCGAAGCCGGTCGCACCCGCTGCCGCCGCGGTCGCGATGAATGCGCTGTGGCCCTCCTGACGCACGCGGTCCATTCCGAATGCGCTCGCCACGATCACGATGTCTGTCATGTTGCCCTTTTTCACCGGAATGGAACCGGTTCCATTTGCTTGAGACGGATGGTGCGCCTCGCTTCGGACCCACGCCATAGAGGAAATCCCTAAGACGGTGCACCGCTCAAACGCGCGCCCGACGGCGCGCAACGCGCGTTCCCGGGCCGGGTTCGGGCGCTCAGGCGAGGTCGTGCACGAGGCTCATTTCGAGAAATTGGGCGGCGACCCGCGACGGCGCACCGCCGTGCGGCACGAGGATGGAAAAGTGACGGGTGAGCGGCTTGGGCGCGAGCGAGCGCAGGACGAGCGCGGCATCGTCGTGACGCAGCGACATCGCCGATACGAACCCGACGCCCATCCCGGCCCGCACGGCTTCCTTCACGGCCTCGACGCCCGCGATCTCGAACGCGACGCGCATCGGCGCCGCGCCTTGCGCAAACGCGCGCTCGACGAGTTGCCGCACGGCGGAGCCCGCCTCGCGCAGCACGAGCGGATGGGCGGCCAGCGCGTCGAGCGTGACCCCCGAAGCATAGTCCGGAGCGGCCAGCGGATGGCCGGTCGGCACGATCGCCACGATCTCGTCCTCGCGCCACGCGTGCACCGCGGTGCCCGGCGGCAGCGCCTCGCCGGGCGGCCCTTCGATCATCGCGATATCGAGCGACGGCAACGCCGCGACGACGTCGGCCGTGTTGCCGCTCATCGTCTGGATCGCCACGCGCGGCGCACGCGGCTGGAACGCCGCGATCAGGTACGGCAACAGGTAACTCGCGGGCGTCGTACTCGCGCCGATGCGCAGCGTGCCGGCCTCGAGGCCGCGTACCGCGTCACGAAACGCACGCGCCTGCGCGAAGGTGTCGCGCTGCGCCTTCGCGTACTGCGCGAGCTGCTCGCCGACCGGAGTCAGGCGGATACCGCGGCCTTCGCGCTGGTACAGCGGCTCGCCGAATTCGTCCTGCAGCAGCCGCAACTGGCCCGACACGGCCGGCTGCGACAGATGCAGCGCCACGGCGGCGTGGCTGATGTTCAGGTGCTCGGCGACGGCGGCGAACGTTATCAGTTGATCCGGGGTCATGGGGATAAATTATCGGCTTTCCGGATAGTTTACGTCACAAATCACAATTTTTCATATCGATATAACGAAATTAGGATTACACCATCGCCACACGCTCCATCACGGTGCTTCCATGTCCACTGCTCCGAGTCCCCATCTCAGCCCCGCCGCGCCGTCGATGCGCGGCCAGTTGAACGGCGTGCTGTTCGTCGCGCTGTTCGCCGCCGCCGTCACGAGCCTGTCCCAGCTTCCCGCGATCGCGGGGCTCGGCCTGTCGCCGCTGATCGTCGGCATCGTCGCAGGCGCGTTGTACGGCAACGCGCTGCGCGACGGCATGCCGGCCAGCTGGGCAGCCGGCGTCAATTTCTCCGCGCGCAAGCTGCTGCGCATCGCGGTCGCGTTCTTCGGGTTGCGCGTGAGCCTGCAGGAAATCGCGCAGGTCGGACTGCCGGGCCTGACGGTGTCGGTGCTGGTGGTGGTCAGCACGCTCGTGATCGGCACCTGGGCCGGCATGAGGATCATGAAGCTCGACCGCGATTCCGCGCTGCTGACCGCCGCCGGCAGCGCGATCTGCGGCGCGGCCGCCGTGCTCGCGTTCGAATCGACGCTGCAGTCGAAGCCGCACCAGAGCGCGATGGCCGTGGGCAGCGTCGTGCTGTTCGGCACGCTGTCGATGTTCCTGTACCCGATCGCGTATCACGCCGGGCTGCTGAACCTCGATCCGGCCGGCCTGGGCCTGTTCTTCGGCGGCACGATCCACGAGGTCGCGCAGGTGGTCGGCGCCGCGAGCGACATCAGCCCGCAGGTCGCGCACGTCGCGACGATCGTCAAGATGACCCGCGTGATGCTGCTGGTCCCGGTGCTGCTGGTGCTCGGCGCGTGGCTGGCCCGCTCGGCACGTGCGACCGCCAGCGGCGCGCACGGCAAGCGCAAGGTGGCCGTGCCCTGGTTCGCGCTCGGTTTCCTCGGCTTCGTGATCGTCAATTCGCTGAACGTGCTGCCCACCGACGTCACCCACACGCTGAACGTGCTCGACACCTTCGCGCTGACGATGGCCATGACCGCGCTCGGCATCGAAACCCGCGTCGCGCAGATCCGCGCAGCCGGCCCCCGGGCGCTGATGACCGGCCTGATCCTGTACGTGTGGCTGATCGCCGGCGGCTACGGGATCACCTGGGCCGTGCAGCACTGGCTTGGCTGAGTTGCCCGCCCGTGACGCTTCGCGCGCCGCGCCCGACGGGAAGGTCCCGCGGGCGCGGCGCAGTGCTATGCTTCGCGTCGTTTTCCATCGCCCTCTTTCAGCCGTGCTCTCGTTCCTGCTGAAGCTGCGCACTCGCGCTCAAACGCTGTTCCGCCTGTCGGACGCCCATACGATGCTGATCTGGTCGGCCATCGTCGGCGTCGGCGGCGCCTTTGCCACGATGGCGTTCCGCGAAGGCATCGACCTGATGCAGCACCTGATCTCCGGGCAAAGCGGCAGCTTCGTGCAGATGGCCAAGCGCCTGCCCTGGTACGTGCGGTTCTGGATGCCGGCCGCGGGCGGCTTCCTCGCCGGCTGCGTGCTGCTGCTCGCCACCCGCGGCGCCAAACAGGCCGCCAAGACCGACTACATGGAATCGGTCGCGCTCGGCAACGGCATCGTGCCGGTTCGCCAGAGCCTGTGGCGCAGCGTGTCGTCGCTGCTGACGATCGGCAGCGGCGGCTCGATCGGCCGCGAAGGCCCGATGGTGCAGCTCGCGGCGCTCGCCGCGTCGCTCGTCGGCCGCTTCGTGCACTTCGACCCGCCGCGCCTGCGCCTGCTGGTCGCCTGCGGGGCGGCCGCCGGCATCACGTCCGCGTACAACGCGCCGATCGCCGGCGCCTTCTTCGTGTCGGAGATCGTGCTCGGCGGCATCGCGATGGAAAGTCTCGGGCCGATGATCGTCTCGTCGGTCGTCGCGAACATCGTGATGCGCGAATTCGCCGGCTACCGGCCGCCGTACGAGATGCCGGTGTTCCCGGCCGTCACCGGCCCCGAAGTGCTGCTGTTCGTCGTGCTCGGCGCGCTGTGCGGCGTGCTCGCGCCGCAGTTCCTGCACCTGCTCGATGCGTCGAAGAACCAGTTCAAGCGGCTGCTCGTGCCGCTGCCCGTGCGGCTCGCGCTCGGCGGCCTCGTCGTCGGCGTGATCTCGGTGTGGGTGCCGGACGTGTGGGGCAACGGCTACAGCGTGGTGAACCTCATCCTCCACTCGCCGTGGACCTGGCAGGCACTCGTCGCGGTGCTCGTGTTCAAGGTGATCGCGACCTCCGCCACCGTCGGCTCCGGCGCGATCGGCGGGGTGTTCACGCCGACGCTGTTCGTCGGCGCGGTGTTCGGCTCGCTGTTCGGGCTCGCGATGCAAGCCGTATGGCCCGGCCATACGTCCGCGTACTTCGCGTACGCGATCGTCGGCATGGGTGCGTTCCTGACGGGCGCCACGCAGGCGCCGCTGATGGCGATCCTGATGATCTTCGAGATGACGCTCAGCTACCAGGTCGTGCTGCCGCTGCTGGTGTCCTGCGTATTCGCGTACTTCGTCGCGCGCGCGACCGGCACGACGTCGATGTACGAGATCACGCTGCACCACCACCAGGATGCCGAGGAACGCAGCCGGATCCGCACCACGCAGATGCGCGAACTGATCCAGCCCGCGCAGACGGTCGTGCCGCTCACCGCGAGCGTCGCCGACATGACGCGCGTGTTCCTCGAATATCCGGTGAAGTATCTGTACGTGACCGACGACGCCGGGCGCTTTCGCGGCGCGGTCGCGCTGAAGGACATCACGTCGGACCTGCTCGACAAGCGCGACACGGCCGACAAGACGGCCGCGCACTATGTGCACACGCCGTTTCCGCTGCTCACGCCCGACATGCCGCTCGCCACCGCGCTCGAACGCTTCATGGCGTTCCAGGGCGAACGCCTGCCGGTGATCGAAAGCGAAGCCGAGCCGACGCTCGCCGGGGTCGTCTACAAGACGTCGCTGCTCGATGCGTACCGGCGAATGACCGGCGAACGCTGACCGGTCGGTTCGCGGCCGGCAGCGTGACGAAGGGGGCTCGAGGCCGGGGCCGGGGCGGCTCAGTCCGGTGCGCGGCCGAGCACCACGCGCGCGAAGAACCCTGCCAGCACCGACTCGGCCGCCTCGGCCGACACGTGCTGCGGATCGGCCGTGTAGTACGACTGCACGCCATCGCACAGACACATCAGCCCGAACGCCAGCGTCTCCGCCGGCAGCAGCAGCGGCGTGCCCGCGCGCTCGGAGAAGCGCCGGATGAACTCGGCCATCTGCAGGCGCTTGCCATGCAGGAACTGGTTGAAGCGCACGCGGAATTTCGCGTCGCGCGCGGCCTGCAGCTTCGCCTCGCCCCACAGCAGCGAATATTCGTCGTCCTGAAACAGCGTCCGGTAATACGCGAGCGACATCGACTCCATCTGCTCGCGCGTGCCGCCCCCGTCGAAGATCGCCTGGAAGTCGGCCTGCACTTCCGCGTGATCGCGCTCCAGCAACGCCAGCAGCAGATCGGACTTGCTGCGGAAATTCGAGTAGAACGCGCCGCGCGTATAGCCGGCCGCGGCCGCGATGTCTTCGACGCTCGCGGCGACAAAACCTTTCTTCAGAAAAATACCGTGCGCGGCAATCAGCAGACGTTCACGCGTCTGGTCCCTGCTCTGCTCGCGAGTTAAGCGCTGAGGTTTCATGGCGCGCAGTCTAGCACCCTTTCCCTTACGGATTCATCTTTGCATTCAGATACAGGTGTGTATTAGAATTCGCCACAGTTTCTGAAAGAAGGTGTCCGCACGCCCGTGCCGACGCCGCTCGGGGCAAGCGCCCGCCGCGCTTGCCGGCTTCGTTCCGCTCTCGCTCTCACCTCATCTGGGGGTTTCGTGAATCGCTCCGGTTCCCGCGTCGCGCTGCTGGTCGGCGCCGCGCTCGTCGTCGCCGCCTGTCATCCGAAAGACTCCGCGCCGCCCGCCCCGCGCCCCGTCGTCGCGCTGCCCGCTCATGCCGACGACGCTGCCGTCGCCCGCACGCTCCCCGGCGAAATCCAGCCGCGCTACGCCACCCCGCTGTCGTTCCGCATCGCCGGCAAGATCATCGAGCGCAAGGTGCGCCTCGGCGATACGGTCAAGGTCGGCCAGGTCGTCGCGCTGCTCGATCCGTCCGATGTCGAGAAGAACGCCGCGAGCGCGCAGGCGCAACTCGATGCCGCAACGCACAGCCTCGCGTTCGCGAAGCAGCAGCTCGACCGCGATCGCGCGCAGGCGCGCGAGAACCTGATCGCGACCGCGCAGCTCGAGCAGACCGAGAACAGCTACACGTCGGCGCTCGCGCAGCGCGAGCAGGCGCAGCAGCAGCTCGCGCTCGCGAAGAACCAGCTCCGCTACGCGACGCTCGTCGCCGATCACGCGGGCTATATCACCGCCGAACAGGCCGACACCGGCCAGAACGTGTCGGCCGGCCAGGCCGTCTACCAGCTCGCATGGTCCGGCGACGTCGACGTCGTCAGCGACCTACCCGAGGCCGCGCTGGCATCGCTCACGCCGGGCCACGCGGCCACCGTCACGCTGCCGTCGCTGCCGGGCCGCCCGTTCGCCGCGAAGGTGCGCGAAATCGCACCGGCCGCCGATCCGCAAAGCCGCACGTACCGCGTGAAGCTCACGCTCGCCGCGCCCGACCCGGCGATCCGGCTCGGGATGACGGCCAGCGTCGCGTTCGACGGCGCACCGGCCGCCGGCGACGCGCAGTCGATCACGCTGCCCGCGACCGCGCTGTTCCACGACGGCCCGCAACCGGCCGTGTGGGTCGTGCGCACGAAGGACGACACGCTCGAGCTGCGCCGCGTCGACGTCGCGCGCTTCAACGAGCGCACGGTCACGGTGTCGCACGGGCTGCAACCCGGCGAGCGCGTCGTGCTGCAGGGCGTGCACACGGTCAGCGCGGGCGAGAAGGTCCGCGCGATCGCGCCGCTGCATCCGGAGGACTTCGCATCGTGAGCGTTTCCTACGAAGAAGGCCGCTTCAACCTGTCGGCGTGGGCGCTGCGCCACCAGGCGCTGGTCGTCTACCTGATCGCGCTCGCGACGCTCGCGGGCATGCTTGCCTACACCCGCCTCGCGCAGTCCGAAGACCCGCCGTTCACGTTCCGCGTGATGGTGATCCGCACGTTCTGGCCCGGCGCGACCGCGCGGCA
The DNA here is from genome assembly GCF_002223205.1 of Burkholderia sp. AU27893. Lineage (NCBI taxonomy): Bacteria > Pseudomonadati > Pseudomonadota > Betaproteobacteria > Burkholderiales > Burkholderiaceae > Burkholderia > Burkholderia sp. AU27893. The sequence continues at coordinate 2,206,290 of NZ_NKFD01000001.1, forward strand.
GGTGCAGGAACAGGTCACCGACCGGATCGGCCGCAAGCTGCAGGAAACGCCCGCCATCGACTTCCTGCGCAGCTACTCGCGCCCCGGCGAATCGCTGATCTTCTTCACGATGAAGGATTCGGCGCCGGTGAAGGACGTGCCGCAAACCTGGTACCAGATCCGCAAGAAGGTCGGCGACATCGGCTATACGCTGCCGCCCGGCGTGCAGGGTCCGTTCTTCAACGACGAATTCGGCGACGTCTACACCAACATCTGGACGCTCGAAGGCGACGGCTTCACGCCCGCGCAGCTCCACGATTACGCCGACCAGCTGCGCACCGTGCTGCTGCGCGTGCCGGGTGTCGGCAAGGTCGACTATTTCGGCGACCCCGACCAGCGGATCTTCATCGAGGTGAACAACGCGCAGCTCACGCGCCTCGGCATCTCGCCGCAGCAGCTCGGGCAGGCGATCAACGCGCAGAACGACATCTCGTCGGCCGGCACGCTGACGACCGCCGACGATCGCGTGTTCGTGCGGCCGAGCGGCCAGTTCGACAACGTCGACGCGATCGCCGACACGCTGATCCGCATCAACGGCCGCACGTTCCGGCTCGGCGATCTCGCGACCGTGAAGCGCGGCTACGACGATCCGGCCGTCACGCAGATGCGCGCCGGCGGCCACGCGGTGCTCGGCATCGGCGTCACGATGCAGCCGGGCGGCGACGTGATCCGGCTCGGCAAGGCGCTCGACGCGGAATCGAAGGACCTGCAGGCGCAGCTGCCGGCCGGCCTCAAGCTGACGCTGGTATCGAGCATGCCGCACGCGGTCGCGCATTCGGTCGACGACTTCCTCGAAGCCGTCGCGGAAGCCGTCGCGATCGTGCTGGTCGTGAGCCTCGTGTCGCTCGGCCTGCGCACCGGGATGGTGGTCGTGATCTCGATTCCGGTCGTGCTCGCGGTCACCGCCCTCTTCATGTACCTGTTCGACATCGGGCTGCACAAGGTGTCGCTCGGCACGCTCGTGCTCGCGCTCGGGCTGCTCGTCGACGACGCGATCATCGCGGTCGAGATGATGGCCGTGAAGCTCGAACAGGGCTACAGCCGTGCCCGCGCCGCCGCGTTCGCCTATACGAGCACCGCGTTCCCGATGCTGACGGGCACGCTCGTCACCGTGTCGGGCTTCCTGCCGATCGCGCTCGCGAAATCGAGCACCGGCGAATACACGCGCTCGATCTTCGAGGTGTCGGCGATCGCGCTGATCGCATCGTGGTTCGCGGCGGTCGTGCTGATCCCGCTGCTCGGCTTCCACCTGCTGCCCGAGCGCAAGCGGCAGGCACATGAAGCGCACCTGCCCGACGACCACGAGCACGACATCTACGACACGCGGTTCTACCGGCGGCTGCGCGGCTGGATCGACTGGTGCATCGAACGGCGCTTCGTCGTGCTGCTGATCACCGGCGCGCTCTTCGTCGTCGCGCTGATGGGCTTCACGCTCGTGCCGCAGCAGTTCTTCCCGAGCTCCGATCGCCCCGAGCTGCTGGTCGACCTGCGGCTGCCCGAAGGCGCGTCGTTCGCGGCGACGCTGCGCGAGACCGAACGGCTCGAGAAAGCGATCGACAAGCGCCCCGAGATCGATCATTCGGTGAACTTCGTCGGCAGCGGCGCGCCGCGCTTCTACCTGCCGCTCGACCAGCAGCTTCAGCTGCCGAACTTCGCGCAGTTCGTGATCACAGCGAAATCGGTGAAGGACCGCGAGAAGCTCGCGACCTGGCTCGAAACCACGTTGCGCGAGCAGTTCCCGGCCGTGCGTTCGCGGCTGTCGCGGCTCGAGAACGGCCCGCCGGTCGGCTATCCGGTGCAGTTCCGCGTGAGCGGCGACAGCATCGCGACGGTGCGCTCGATCGCCGAGAAGGTCGCGGCGACGATGCGCGGCGACGCGCGCACGGTCAACGTGCAGTTCGACTGGGACGAGCCGGCCGAGCGCTCGGTGCGCTTCGAGATCGACCAGAAGAAGGCCCGCGAGCTGAACGTCACGTCGCAGGACGTGTCGAGCTTCCTCGCGATGACGCTGTCCGGCACGACCGTCACGCAGTACCGCGAGCGCGACAAGCTGATCGCGGTCGACCTGCGCGCGCCGCGGGCGGATCGTGTCGATCCGGGCAAGCTCGCCGGCCTCGCGCTGCCGACCCCGAACGGCCCCGTGCCGCTCGGCTCGCTCGGCCGCTTCAAGCCGACGCTCGAATACGGCGTCGTGTGGGAGCGCGACCGCCAGCCGACCATCACCGTGCAATCGGACGTGCGCGCCGGCGCGCAGGGCATCGACGTCACCCACGCGGTCGACGCGAAGCTGAACACGTTGCGCGCGCAACTTCCGGTCGGCTATCAGATCAACATCGGCGGCTCGGTCGAGGAAAGCGCGAAGGCGCAGAAGTCGATCAATGCGCAGATGCCGCTGATGGCGATCGCCGTGTTCACGCTGCTGATGATCCAGCTGCAGAGCTTCTCGCGCGTGCTGATGGTCGTGCTGACCGCGCCGCTCGGGCTGATCGGCGTGGTCGCGACGCTGCTGCTGTTCGGCCAGCCGTTCGGCTTCGTCGCGATGCTCGGCGTGATCGCGATGTTCGGGATCATCATGCGCAACTCGGTGATCCTCGTCGACCAGATCGAGCAGGACATCGCAGCCGGCCACCGCCGTATCGACGCGATCATCGGCGCGACCGTGCGGCGCTTCCGCCCGATCACGCTGACGGCCGCGGCCGCCGTGCTCGCGCTGATCCCGCTGCTGCGCTCGAACTTCTTCGGGCCGATGGCGACCGCGCTGATGGGCGGCATCACGAGTGCAACCGTGCTGACGCTGTTCTACCTGCCCGCGCTGTATGCGACGTGGTTCCGCGTGAAGCACGACGAACGCGACCCGCAGGACGGCCCGCCGCCTGGCGGCACGCCTGCCGCGCCGTCGGGAGCATGACCATGGATCGATCGATGAACCTGAAAACCCAAGCCGCGCGGGCCATCGCGGTGGCGAGCCTCGCCGGCCCGCTCGCGGGCTGCGCGTGGTTCGCGCCGAGCGGCGAGCCGCCCGCGATGCCGTCGCCCGCGCACTATGGCGCCACGCCGCAAGTGCAGCAGACCGTGTCCGCGCAAGGCGTCACGCAGCAGTTCGAGGTCGGCGCGAAGCCGGTGCCCGACTGGTGGAAGCAGTACCGCTCCGACGCGCTGAACGCGCTCGTCGACGAAGGGCTGCGCAACAGCCCGACGTTGAGCGCGGCATCCCACTCGCTCGATGCCGCGCGCGAACAGTTGCGCGCACAGATCGGCAGCTCGATGCTGCCGTCGATCGATGCGGGCGGCCAGGCGTCGCGCCAGCGCGCGCTCGGCGTGCCGATTCCGGCTCTCGGCGACTCGACGCTGCTGTACGACTCGTTCGTCGGGCAACTGCAGGCGAGCTACACGATCGACCTGTTCGGCGCGTCGCGTTTCGCGAACCGCGCGCTGGCGCGCCGCGTCGACGTCAGCGCGTTCCAGCTCGACTCCGCACGGCGCGCGCTGGCCGCGAACATCGTCACCGCATCGATCACGGTGTCGGTGCTGAATGCGCAGATCAACACGACCGAGCGGCTCGTCGCGCTCGCCAACGACCAGGCGCACGATGCCGAACGCCGTTACGCGCTCGGATCGGCCTCGCGCAGCGACGCGCTGAACGCGCGGCAAAGCGCCGACACGTTCGCGGCGAGCCTGCCCGCGCTGCGCCAGCAGCGCGACTCGGCCCGCCACGCGCTCGCGGTGCTGGTCGGCCGCACGCCTGACCAGCCGCCGGCCGATCTCACGCTCGCCGACCTGCACCTGCCCGAACAGGTGCCCGTCGTCGTGCCGTCGGACCTGCTGCAAAGCCGCCCGGACATCCAGGCGGCCGATGCGGGGCTGAAGGCGGCCGCGGCCGAAGTGGGCCTCGCGACCGCGCAGATGTTCCCGCAGCTGTCGCTGTCGGCCGCGATGGGTAAAGGCGGCTTCAGCTGGCCGACGATGCTGTCGGGCGCCGGCGCGATCTGGAACGTCGGCGCGTCGCTGAGCCAGCCGATCTTCCATGGCGGCGCGCTGCTCGCGCAGCGCCGCGCGGCGAAGGCGACCTACGAGGCCGCCGTCGACCAGTACAAGCAGGCCGTGCTCGGCGCATTCCAGAACGTCGCCGATTCGCTCGCCGCGCTCGAGCACGACGCGGAAGCGCTCGATGCGTCGTCCCGCGCCGCGCTGTCCGCGCGCGGCGCGTACGACGACGCGGCGGCCCGCGTGCGGCTCGGCGCGCTGCCGCCGTCGGCCGCACGCGCCAGCGAGCTGCAGTATCGCAATGCACGGCTCGACGAGATCCGCGCGACCGGCGCGCGGTTCGCGGACACCGCGCGGCTTTACCAGGCGATGGGCACGCCGCCGGTCGACAAGGCCGGCCAGTCCGGGAAGACCGGCAACGCGGCCGATGATTCCGCCACCGGCCAGCAAGCGCGCGCCACCGGCGCCGACACCCCGCCTTCGCCGCAATAAGCCGGCCCTGCGATCGGGTGCGCGGATTCCCGCCGCGCACCCGATTTCCGATCTTCCGCTTGACCCTCACGTAGCGTAACGTTCGAGACTCCAGTGTGCGACCCGAATGGAGGAACGAATGCGACTGAAAGTGGGAGAACTGGCGAAACGCAGCGGACTGACCGTCCGCACGCTTCATCACTATCACGCGATCGGTCTGCTGACGCCTTCGGCGCGCGCCGACAACGGCTACCGGCTGTACGACCGCCACGACATCGCCCGGCTCCACCAGATCCAGGCGCTGCGTCGCTTCGGCCTGTCGCTCGCCGAAATCGGCGACCACCTGAACCAGCCCGACACGCCGCTCGTCGAGATCGTCGCGAAGCAGATCGCGCTGCTCGACCGTCAGCTCGCGCAGACCGCGCAGCTGCGCGAGCGGCTCGTGAACCTGCATGCGCAGCTCGCCGCGGGCACGGAGCCGGAGCTGGCCGATTGGCTCACCACACTGGAGTTGATGACCGTGTACGACAAATACTTTTCCGAGGAAGAACTCGCACGCCTGCCGATGTACCAGAAGAGCCAGACGGGCGACGCCGAATGGATCGCGCTCGTCGATGAAGTTCGCGCGCTGCACGACGCGGGCGTGCCCGCCGAGGACGAACGCACCCGTGCGCTCGCCAGCCGCTGGATGGCGCTGCTCGTGCGCGACACGAACAACGATCCGCGGCTGCTGGCGAAGCTGAACCTGATGCACGAACACGAACCGGCGATGCAGTCGAAGATCGGGATTTCGACCGCGCTGCGCGACTATGTGCTGCGCGCGTCGTCGGAGAACAAGATGCGGATCTTCGAGAAGTACCTCACGCCGGACGAGATCCGCTTCATGCGGGCGCACTACGGTGAAAGCGCAATGGCGTGGCCGCAACTGATGGGCGACGTGCGCGACGCGATCGAGGCGGGCGCCCGGCCGGATTCACCGGAAGGCCGCGCGCTCGCGCAGCGCTGGCTCACGCTGTTCTGCAGCTATGCCGGCAACGATCCGGCCACGCATGCGAAATTCCGCCACGCGATGATGAACGAGCCGTCGCTGACGAAGGATTCGTGGATCGACGATACGTTGCTCGGCTTCGTGCGGGAGGCGATGGCGCAGCTGGCGCCGGCGCGTTGAGCAGGTTGAGCGCATGAGGTTGCGGGCGACAGGCGGGTTTTCCGCGTGCCGCCCGTTTCACTGACAGGCGCGGGTGGAACGCACCGCTGCGGCCGCCCTGCGCATGCCTACCGATAATCGCGCACACTGATCCCGTGCCAATGCTTCGTCATGTAGCGCAGAAACGCGGGTTGGCCTTTCAGGTCCGCACTCGGCACGGGCGCCGCACCGCCGTCCATGAACTTGCCGTTGACCGTGACCGTCTCCTCGCCGCGCAGCACGTACTTCGTGCCCTGGTCGATCAGGAAGTATTTGACCTGGTCGGCGCTCACATCGCCGCGACAACCGATCCTGTACGCGAACAGGAACTGCTTGCGGCCGTTGCCGAGCAGGTCGCGCATTTCGATCGATGCCGGCACGACGTCGAGAATCACGTCGACCGGGCATGCCTTCACGTAGTCACGCACGGTCCAGTCGGGCCGGCCGTCGAGCGTCGCGGCGACCTTGAGTTCGACGTCGTCGCCGGACTCGGTTCTCGTGAGCGTCACCGCATGCGCGCCGGCCGCGTCGGTCCACGTGTACTCGGCGGCGGCCTGCGCCAGGTTGCACAGCGCAATGGCTGCGAGAAACAGGTGAGGCGAAAGGAAGCGGCTCTTCATCGGCGACGTGGGAGGTGGGATCGGGATCGAACGCGCCATTATCGACAAAGCCGCCTGCCACTACCAGCCACCCGTCGCATGCGCCCGCTCAGCGCTCGCGCGCCCCGAGTCCGAGCGCCTTCATCCGCCGGTACAACGTCCGCTCGCTCATCCCGACCTGCTCGGCGAGCGCCTTGCGCGTGCCGTCGAACGTGCGCGCAATACGCACGAGCTCTGCATCCGACACGCCGCGCACATCGGCAGCGCGGTCCTGCGGCGCCGCCGATGCGGCGACCAGCTCGGCCGGCAGATGCTCGATGCGGATCGTCCCGTCGTCCGCGAACAGGCACGCGCGTTCGAGCACGTTGCGCAGCTCGCGGATGTTGCCCGGCCACGCATACGCATCGAGACACGCGAGCGCGCGCTCGGTCAGCACGAACGGCCGGGCCCCCGCGTCGCCCGCGCTGGCGCGCGTGTTCGCGATCCGCCGCAGGATCGACTCGGCCAGCAGCGCAACGTCCCCGCGCCGCTCGCGCAGCGCCGGCAACGGAATCGGAAACGCGTTGATCCGGTAGTAGAGGTCCTGCCGGAACCGGCCGTCGTCGATCATCTCGCGCAGCGGCTTGTGCGTGGCCGCGACCAGCCGGAAATCCGCGCGCAGCGCCTCGACGCCGCCCACGCGCCGGAACGTGCCCGACTCGATCAGGCGCAGCAGCTTCACCTGCATCGGCAGCGGCACGTCGCCGATCTCGTCGAGAAACAGCGTGCCGCCCTGCGCGGTTTCGACGAGGCCCGGCTTGCGCTGGTTCGCGCCCGTGAACGCGCCCTTCTCGTAACCGAACAGCTCGCTCTCGAACAGCGTCTCGGCGATCCCCGAACAATCGACGACGACGAACGGCCCCATCGCGCGGTCGCTCGCCTCGTGCAGCGCGCGCGCGAACAGCTCCTTGCCGGTGCCCGATTCGCCGAGCAGCAGCACCGGCAGCATCGAGGGCGCGACGCGCTGCAGTGCGCCGAGCGCCGCGTTGAACGCGTCGGCACCGCCGACGAGCCCTTCCGCGCTCGGCTGCGCGGATGCACTGCGCACCGTCGTCAGCCGCTCGACATAGGCGATCACGTTGCCGTCGGCATCGAAGATCGGCCGCAATTCGACGTCGACATGCTCGGGGCCGCGCGGCGTGTGGTGGATGTGCAGCACGCGGTTCAGCCCGCGCGATTCGAGCGCCTGCTTCATCGGGCAATGCTCGCCCGCCTGGTCGCACGGCACGTCGTAGTGATGCGAGACCTGGAAGCAGTGCCGGCCCACGTGCTCGACGCCCGCGACGCCGAACTGGCGCCGGTACGCATCGTTCGCCGCGAGGATGCGGTAGTCGGGATCGACGACGATCATCGGCTGCGGATCCTGCTCGAGATACGCGACGAGCGCGCGCACGTCGGGCATGGCGTCATGGCGCGGCGCGGGGACGATCGGGATGGTGTCGTGCGGATTCATGCGGACGCTCGATGAAGGGGGTACCCGACGAACTGCCAGGCAGACTGCCAATTCTGCCACGACACTGCCAAACATGGCAGTCGGCAGCGGCAGCTGAGCGCCACCGACACGCGCGCATCGCTGCAGTTGCACCGAAAACCCGAGCCAAATCAAGTCCCTGCCGGATCGACCGGTGCCTCGGCGGAGGCTGGCACGCTTCTTGATTTACCCCTCCGGATTGCAGATGCAGAACCCGATCGAGGACACCCCGTGAGCGATGCCACCACGCTGTCGGTCGAAGGCTTTTTCGACCCGGCGACCCATACCGTCAGCTATCTGCTGCTCGATACCGCGAGCCGCGCGTGCGCGTTGATCGACAGCGTGCTCGACTACGACCCGAAATCCGGCCGCACGCACACCGCGAGCGCCGACCGGCTGATCGCCCGCGTCGCCGAACTGGGCGCGGACGTGCACTGGCTGCTGGAAACCCATGTGCATGCCGACCACCTGTCGGCCGCACCGTACCTGAAGGAACACGTCGGCGGACAGATCGCGATCGGTTCGCACGTGCGCCGCGTGCAGCACGTGTTCGGCATGCTGTTCAACGCCGGCCCCGGCTTCGCGCAGGACGGCCGCCAGTTCGACCGGCTGCTCGACGACGGCGACACGCTCGCGCTCGGCGCGCTGACGATCCGCGCGCTGCATACGCCGGGCCACACGCCCGCATGCATGACCTACTGCGTCGACGACGCGACGCAGCGCGCGGCATTCGTCGGCGACACGCTGTTCATGCCCGACTACGGCACAGCCCGCTGCGATTTCCCCGGCGGCGACGCGCGCACGCTGTACCGCTCGATCGCGCGCGTGCTCGCGCTGCCGCCCGACACGCGCCTGTACCTGTGCCACGACTACCAGCCGGGCGGGCGCGACGTGCAGTTCGAGACGACCGTGGCCGAGCAGCGCCGCGCGAACGTGCACGTGAAGGACGGCGTGACCGAGGACGATTTCGCCGCGATGCGCACCGCGCGCGACGCCACGCTCGCGATGCCCGTGCTGATGCTGCCGTCCGTGCAGGTCAACATGCGCGCCGGCCACCTGCCCGAGCCCGAAGACAACGGCGTGCGCTACCTGAAGATCCCGCTCGACGCGATCTGAGCGACACGCCCCCCCTCCGGAGACCCCCGACATGACCCTCCACAAGCTGACCGACACGCTGTCGGTCTCGCCGCAGATCGCGGCGGCCGACCTGCCCGCGCTTCACGCGGCCGGCATCCGCGCGATCATCTGCAACCGCCCCGACGGCGAAGGCCCCGACCAACCGACCGTCACCGAGATCCGCGCGGCCGCCACGCCGCTCGGCATCGACGTGCATTACCTGCCGGTCGATACCGGCAAGGTGACCGACGACCAGGCCGCGCAGTTCGGCGCGCTCGTCGCGTCGCTCGAAGGGCCGGTGCTCGCGTACTGCCGCAGCGGCACGCGTTCGGCCACGCTGTGGGCGCTGTCGCAAGCCGGCCTGCGTCCGCTGAACGACATCGTCGCGACTGCCGGCGCAGCCGGCTACGACCTGCGCGCGCTCGCGTCGCGGGTCGTGCAAGGCGGCAGGCAGGCAGCACCGGCCGTCGACGCGCGGCACGACATCGTGATCGTCGGCGCCGGCGCGGCCGGCATCGCGGTCGCGTCGAGCCTGCTCGCGCGCGACGCGTCGCTCGACATCGCGGTGATCGATCCGGCCGACGTCCACTACTACCAGCCGGGCTGGACGATGGTCGGCGCGGGCGTGTTCCGGCCCGAGACCACCGCGCGCCGGATGACCGACGTGCTGCCGCGCGGCGTGCACCGGATCCAGGCCGCCGTCGCGGGCTTCGAGCCCAACGCGCACACGGTCGTGCTCGACGGCTGCCGCCGCATCGGCTATCGCAAGCTCGTCGTGTGCCCGGGGCTCAAGCTCGACTGGCACGGGATCGAAGGCCTCGCCGACACGCTCGGCCGCAACGGCGTCACGTCGAACTACCGCTACGATCTCGCGCCGTACACGTGGGAGCTGGTTCGCGCGTTCCGCGGCGGCAACGCGCTCTTCACGCAGCCGCCGATGCCGATCAAGTGCGCGGGCGCGCCGCAGAAGGCGATGTACCTGTCGTGCGACCACTGGCGGCGCGCGGGCCGCCTCGACGCCGCGAACGTCGAGTTCCTGAATGCGGGCGCCGCGCTGTTCGGCGTCGCCGACTACGTGCCCGCGCTGATGGAATACGTGAAAAGCTACGACATCGCGCTGTCGTTCGGCCACAACCTCGTGTCGATCGACGGGCCCGCGCGCCGCGCGACGTTCGCGCGCGCGCTGCCGGACGGCGGCAAGGAAACCGTCGTGCGTGCGTTCGACATGATCCACGTCGTGCCGCCGCAGAAGGCGCCCGACTTCGTGCGATCGAGCCCGCTCGCCGATGCGGCCGGCTGGATCGACGTCGATCCGGCGACGCTGCGGCACAAGCAGTATCCGGACGTCTACGCGCTCGGCGACGCCACCAACACGACCAACGCGAAAACGGCTGCGGCCGCCCGCAAGCAGGCACCCGTCGTCGCACACAACCTGCTCGCGTCGCTCGGCCGCGCGCACGGCGATGCCGCGTACGACGGCTACGGTTCGTGCCCGCTCACCGTCGAGCGCGGCAAGATCGTGCTCGCCGAGTTCCTGTACGGCGGCAAGGTCGCGCCGACCTTCCCCGCGTGGCTGATCGACGGCAAGCGCCCGTCGCGGCTCGCGTGGCTGCTCAAGGAACGCGTGCTGCCGCCGCTCTACTGGAAGGCGATGCTCAAGGGCCGCGAATGGCTCGCGAAGCCCGCGATCGCACGTTGACCGGAGCGCGATGACGTCATGCTGATTTCCCTCGTCCTGGGCGGTTTCGTCGGTGCCGTGCTCGGCCTGACCGGCGCCGGCGGCGGCATCCTCGCGGTGCCGGCGCTCGTCGTCGGCATGAGCTGGCCGATGCAGCAGGCCACGCCCGTCGCGCTCGTCGCGGTGGCGGGCAGCGCCGCGCTCGGCGCGCTCGAAGGTTTCCGCCGCGGGCTCGTGCGCTATCGCGCGGCACTGCTGATGGCCGTGGCCGGCGTGCCGCTGACCACGCTCGGCGTACGGCTTGCGCACGTGCTGCCGCAACGCCTGCTGCTCGCGCTGTTCGCGCTGACGATGCTGGTCGTCGCCGGCCGCCTGTTGCGGCAGGCGCTGCGGCAGGCGCCGGTCGACGCGGAAGCGTCGCCGCTGTGCGTCGGCCGCATCAACCCCGATACCGGCCGGCTCGTGTGGTCCTGGCCGGTCGGCGTCGCGCTGGCATCGACCGGCGCGATGACGGGCCTGATGACGGGATTGCTCGGCGTCGGCGGCGGCTTCGTGATCGTGCCGATGCTGCGCAAGTTCACGAACGTGTCGATGCACGGTGTCGTCGCGACGTCGCTGATGGTGATCGCGCTCGTCGGCACCGGCGGCGTGTTCGCGACGCTTGTTTCCGGCACACGCGCACCGCTCGACGTGACGCTGTGGTTCACCGTCGCGACCGCGCTCGGCATGGCCGCCGGCCGCGGCGCGTCGCGCCACCTCGCCGCGCGGCACGTGCAGGCCGGGTTCGCGGCCGTGCTCGTGTGCGTCGCGCTCGGGCTGCTGGCGAAGGCGGCGTTCGGCGCGTGAGGCGGCGCACGACCGGGCGCGGGAATCGAACCCGCGTCCCGCCCGCGACGCCCTTCGTCCGTCGCGAATTTTTCAGGACCGCATGCTAGACTCGCCGCCACGCGCGTGTGCCTCGCGCGTCGACAACGAATAATTATTCAGGAGTCCGGCCATGCTCGTTTTCTCCGTCAAGCGCGCGGCAGCCGCCGCGTTGCTGCTCGCCCCGCTCACCGCACTCGCCACGCCTGCCTATACGGCGGCGTTGACGCTCGCCAGCCTCTCGCCGTCGGTCGGCGGGACCGACAAGGCGACACTGACACTCACCAACACCGGCACCGAGCCGGCCGCCGCCGGCCTCTTCATCGGCATGCCCGCCGGCTTCACCGCAGGCGGCTTCACGAACGCGTGCGGCGGTTCGCTGGCCAGCGACGGCACCGCGCAGGTCGCGCTGTCGGGCGCAACGGTACCGGCCGGCGGCGCCTGTACCTTCAGCTTCACGCTCGACGTGCCGTCCGTTGCCGCACTGCCGCCGGCAGGCGCGCGCAGTTTCACCGTCACCGGTAATCCGGCGCCCGGTCTCGCGACGCTGTCGTCGAGCACCGCACCGACGCTGTCCGGCTTCCTCGGTTCGACGCCGGGCCTTTACAGCGACACATGGTTTCCGTCGACGGTGCGCAGCGTCGGCACGCTCGACCTGTTCATCACGCCGCAGACCGACCCGGGCCCGAACTCGAACGTGTTCTGGTCGAACCAGGTCAATTCGCTGCACGGCTACACCGGCCTGCAGTCGACCGAGCTGGTGTCGGCCAGCGAAGGCGCCGGCAAGCAATTCCTGTTCAGCCTGTGGGGCGCGACGGCCGCGAAGCCCGGTACGCCCGCGAGCGCCGGCATCGGCGCGGGCAGCCATTGCACGGTCAGCGGCTCGGCGACCGACGGCAGCGCAGGCGCGCAGTGTCGCTATCGCTACGACTGGCAGGCCGGGCACACCTACCGGTTCCGCATCACGCCGGACACGAACCAGGGCCCCGGCTGGTTCAAGAGCAACGTCACCGACGTGACGCCCGGCTCGGCCGGCGACAGCTTCGACATCGGCAGCATCTATGTCGGCACGACGCAGACGCAGGTACCCGTTTCGTCGATCAGCCAGTGGGTCGAATATTTCGACTGGAACTCGAGCCGCACGAGCTGCACGTCGATCGCGTACACCGACGCGCAGTTCAGCATTCGCGCATACGACGCGATCGGCAACACGGTGACGGTGCCGGCACCGTCGGTCACGGTCAACAAGACCTGCCCCGCCGGCGATGCGAACGCGTTCGTCGCGAACGGCGTCGCGACGCTGGTCGGCGGCCCGCAGCAATCGGCGGCCGGCCTCGTGAAAGCGAACGGCGCGTGCCTGACCGCGTCGGGCGGCCTGGCCGACGGCCGTCCCGCGGTACTCGGCGCCTGCCCGACGCTCGCATCGGTGCGCACGTCCGGCGGCACGCACTTCAATCCGCAACTGTGGGTCGTCGCAGGCGACGGCACGCTGCTGACCAAGTACAGCTACTGCCTCACCGCGCAGGCGAACGGCGCACTGCTGCGTACCTGCGCGGCCGGTGCGGCAGATCAGCAATGGCTCGTGAAGGCCGGCGCGGCACCGGGTTCGGCGCAGCTCGTGTCGCAACCGACGGGCCGTTGCCTCGCGCCTGCCGCCGGCGGCACGCTGACCCTGCAGGCATGCACGGCTGCCACGGCAATCTGGACGACGCCCGGCAAGAGCTTCGCGTACTGACCGGCGGCGATCCACGGGAAACGCCCCCCGGCACAACGCCCGGCCCGACTCGTCGTCGGCGCCGGGCGTTTTTTATGCTCGACATCAAACCCGGCGCGGCTTGACGGTCATCCGAGCCATTTGCGCAGCTTGCCGGCAATTCTGGCTCGCTCGACATACCCCAGCGCCGAAACCGCGCATATCGCGCCGACTGCCGCATACAGCAACGCCATTTCCCCGTTCCTTGCGACGTCCGGCCATGCAGCCTTTGTCAGGACCGCAAGAACGGTCAAACCCGCAACGCCGCCCACGATGACCAGCATCGGCAAGACCGCCTTGCGTGAAAGGCGCGTGCTTGCCCGATAGACCGGATACGAAAGCAGCATGGCCACGGGAAAGGCAACCGCGAAAGCAACCACGGCAAAAGCGATCGACACGCCGCCGAAATCATGGACGGACAACAGGCCGATAAGCAAGCCGGCCACGATCGCGGCAGTCAGACTTGCACCCAGCCATTCTGAAATCTTCAATTCTTTCTCCCGCGTCACCAAACAAAACGCCCGGCCCGACTCGTCGTCGGCACCGGGCGTTTTTTTACAGCAGCAATCCCAACCCGAACGTCAGGCCGCGAACCCCGCCATCCGCTTGCGCTCCTGGCGCAGCATCACGAAGTTCGCGATCACGACGCCGGCCGTCACCGCGACGATGAACAGCGTCGCGAGCGCGTTCATCTCCGGGTTCAATCCCAGCCGCACACGCGAGAACACCACGAGCGGCAGCGTCGTCGAGCCGGGGCCCGACAGGAACGCCGACAGCACGAGGTCGTCGATCGACAGCGTGAACGACAGCAGCCAGCCCGCGATCAGCGCCTGCGAGATCAGCGGCAGCGTGATCGTGAAGAACACCTTTAGCGGCGTCGCGCCGAGATCGAGCGCGGCTTCTTCCAGCGACGGATTCAGCTCGCGCACGCGCGACTGCACGATGATCGCGACGTACGAGATGCACAGCATCACGTGGCCGAGCCAGATCGTGAACACGCCGCGCTCGGCCGGCCAGCCGATCCACTTCGCCAGCTCGATGAACAGCAGCAGCAGCGAGATCCCCTGGATCACCTCGGGAATCACGAGCGGCGCGTTGATCATCCCGCTGAACAGCGCGAAACCGCGGAAGCGCCCCATCCGCGCGAGCACGAAGCCGGCCCACGTGCCGATGAACACCGACGCGAACGCGGTCAGCACGCCGATCTTCAGCGACAGCCATGCGGCCGTCAGCAGCTCGTCGTCCTCGACGAGCGCCGCATACCAGCGGAACGAGAAGCCCGACCACACGGTGACGAGCTTCGACTCGTTGAACGAATAGACGATCAGGCTGATGATCGGGATGTACAGGAACGCGAAGCCGGCAAACAGCGCCGCGAACTGCAGGTAACGATTCGGCTTCATCGGCGGCCTCCCTGCTCCTTCGCCTGGAAGTGCTGGAACATCGCCATCGGCACGAGCAGCAGCAGCACCATCGCGCAGGTCACCGCCGACGCCATCGGCCAGTCTGCGTTGTTGAAGAACTCATTCCACATCACGCGGCCGATCATCAGCGTGTTCGCGCCGCCGAGCAGCTCGGGAATCACGTACTCGCCGACCGCCGGGATGAACACGAGCAGGCAGCCCGCGATGATCCCGTTCTTCGACAGCGGCAGCGTGATCTGCACGAACGCCTTCCACGGCTTGGCGCCGAGGTCGTACGCAGCTTCGAGCAGGCGCAGGTCCATCTTCACGAGGTGCGCGTAGAGCGGCATCACGAGGAACGGCAGGTACGAGTACACCATCCCGATGTACACCGCGTAGTTGGTGCGATACAGCTCGATCGGCGTATGCGTGAGGCCGATCCACATCAGGAAGTTGTTCAGCAGCCCGTTGTTCTTCAGGATGCCGATCCACGCGTACACGCGGATCAGGAACGACGTCCAGAACGGCAGCATCACGCCCATCATCAGCAGGTTGCGGGTCGCCGGGTTCGAGCGCGCGATGTAGTACGCCATCGGATAGCCGATCAGCAGGCACAGCAGCGTCGTGATCGCGGCCACCCACACCGAATTCACGTAGGTCGCGAAATACAGGCTGTCCGTGAACAGGAACGCGTAGTGCGACAGGTTCAGCGCGACGTGCACGACGCCGTCGGCATACGACGCAAGCTCCGTGTACGGCGGGATGCCGAGCTGCAGCTCCGCGAAACTGATCTTGACGACCAGCACGAACGGCACGAGGAAGAACAGCACGAGCCACGTGAACGGCCCGGCGACAACCGCCGTGGCGCCCGTCAGGTTGAAGCGCCGCACCGGCCACTCGAGCAGGGACTTGAACGCGGTCATGACGTCAGCACCACGCCGGCCGTCGCGCTCCAGCGCACGTAGATCTCGTCGCCGAGCGCCGGCGTCTCGAGCTCCGAAATCGCGAGGCTCGACACGTTCGCGATCACCGTCTTGCCGCCGTCGAGCTTCACGTGATACAGCGAGTAGCCGCCCATGTAGGCGACGTTGCTGATCCGGCCGCGCGCCCAGTTGAACGCGCCTTCGGGCGGCTTGCGCGTGAGCGCGATCCGTTCGGGGCGCACCGACACGGTGACCGGCATCCCGAGCGGCCCCGAGATCCCGTGGCTCACGTACAGCCGGCTCGGCAGCTCCGGCGACTCGATGTACACGTGGTCGGGCTCGTCCTCGACGGTCACGCCGTCGAACAGGTTCGTCGAGCCGATGAATTCGGCCGAGAAGCGGCTGTTCGGATATTCGTACACCTCGTTCGGCGAGCCGATCTGCACGATCTGCCCTTCGCTCATCACCGCGAGGCGATTGGCCATCGTCATCGCTTCTTCCTGGTCGTGCGTGACCATGATGCAGGTGACGCCGACCTTGTTCAGGATGTTGACGAGCTCGATCTGCGTGCGCTGGCGGATCTGCTTGTCGAGCGCGGACATCGGCTCGTCGAGCAGCAGCAGCTTCGGCCGCTTGACCAGCGAGCGCGCGAGTGCGACGCGCTGCTGCTGGCCGCCGGACAGCTGATGCGGCTTGCGCTTCGCGTACTTGCTCATCTGCACGAGCTCGAGCGCCGATGCGACGCGCTCCTTCAGCTCGGCCTTCGGCGTGCCTTCCTGCTTGAGACCGAACGCGACGTTCGACTCGACCGACATGTGCGGGAACAGCGCATACGACTGGAACATCATGTTCACGGGCCGCTTGTACGGCGGCATCTGCGCGAGGTCCTCGCCGTCGATCAGGATCTTGCCCGACGTGACCGTCTCGAGGCCCGCGAGCATCCGCAGCAACGTCGACTTGCCGCAGCCCGAGCTGCCGAGCAGCGCGAACAGCTCGCCCTGGCGCACGGTCAGGTTGACGCTGCGCACGGCTTCGGTGTCGCCGAATTTCTTGACGACGTCGACGATCTGGACAAAGGACTCGGCGCGCGCATCGGCGCCGGAGGAGGAAACGGAGGACGGCGCGCCCGCGACCGGCGCACCCGACTGGCTATTCATGATGTGCTGCTTCTCTCCTGCGTTGAACGAACAAAGCCCCCGGGGGTACCAGGGGCTTCATGACTGCCGGGAACATCGGCTCGCGTCAGCGGCCCGACTTCAGCTCGGTCCACAGACGCGTCTGCAGACGCTGGATTTCAGGCGGCAGCGGCTTGAGCAGGAACAGCGTCTTCACGACATCGGCCGGCGGATAGACGGCCGGGTCGTTCGCGACGTCGGGCCGCACGTACTTGCGGGCCTCTGCGTTGGCGCTCGGGTAGTACACCGCGTTCGTGATCGCCGCGTGCACCTTCGGATCCTCGATGTAGTTGATCCACTGCAGCGCGGCATCCTTGTTCTTCGCATCCTTCGGGATCGCCATCACGTCGAACCACACCGGCGCGCCGCCCTTCGGAATGTAGTACTCGACCTTGTACGACTTCTTCGCCTCGATCGCGCGATGCTTCGCGATCACGACGTCGCCCGACCAGCCGAACGCGAAGCAGATGTCGCCGCCGACCAGGTCGTTGATGTAGCCCGACGAGTTGAATTGCGTGATGTACGGGCGGATCTTCTTCAGCACGTCCATCGCGGCCTTGTAGTCGGCCGGGTTCGTGCTCATCGGATCCTTGCCGATGTAGTGCAGCGTCGCCGCGAACATCTGGTCGGGTGCGTCGAGCACCGACACGCCGCAGGTCTTCAGCTTCGAGATGTTTTCCGGCTTGAACAGGATGTCCCAGTTGTCGAGCGGCACCTTGCCGAGCGCCTGCTGCGCCTTCGTCAGGTTGTACGCGAGACCGGTCGTGCCGTACGCCCAGGGCACCGAGTATTTGTTGCCCGGATCGGCGCCGGCGACGAGCGCCATCAGTTGCGGATCGAGGTACTTGAGGTTCGGCAGCTTCGACTTGTCGAGCGGCGCGAAGATGCCGGCGGCGATCTGCTTGCCCGCGTAGTTGCTGGTCGGCACGACGATGTCGTAGCCCGAGCTGCCCGTCAGCAGCTTCGCCTGCAGCGTGTCGTCGCTGTCGTAGTTGTCGTAGCGGACCTTGACGCCCGTCTGCTTCTCGAAGTTCGGGATCGTGTCCTTCGCAATGTAGTCCGACCAGTTATAGACATTGAGCTGCGTATCCTTCGCCGCTGCCGCCGATGCACCCACGCACAGCGCGAGCGCTGCGAACCGGCCCACTACCTTTGCTTTCATCCCGCTCTCCCTCCGGCCGGACCGTGTGTCCGGCTGCCGTCTGCCTCGTCATGACGGCGCATTCTGGCGCGCCGCCCCTCGAAAACCCCGAAAACTACCATCATTCGCGCCCCGTCACAAAAAAATCATGCCGGTGTCGCGCAAACGGAACAGATTACCGCCGCCGGCCAGGCTGGCCGCCCGTGCGGCGGGGCGTTCCCGGGGAATTCTATCGGGTAATCGGCGGCTGTCCACCGGGAAAAACGGGCGGCGGCGCACCCGCGTCCGCCGGCCGGACGCGAACCGCCCGGCGGCCGTGCCCGAGCCCGCCGTACTGTCACGCCGCTGCACCGGTACGGCATGCCGGCGGCGCCCGTCCGACCGTCCGGCCGCGATGCATTAAAATGGCGGCTGACGATTCAACGGCGTGAACCCTTCCGATGGCCTCCAATCTCCACGACCTGCCCGACAGCCCCTGCATCGGCGTGTGCTCGACCCTCTTCGACGAAGTCTGCAAGGGCTGCGGCCGCACGGCTGCCGAAGTGTCGAACTGGGTGTTCCTGAGCGACGACGAAAAGCGCGCGGTGTGGGAGCGCATCTCGCGCGAAGGCACCGCGATGCGCTTCCAGTACGACAAGCTGTAAATCCGCCGCGCAAAAAAAGAGCGGCATGCCGACCGCCATGCCGCCAACCCCAACTCTGTTTTTTTCCCGCCGCGTCTAGAACTTCATCCCGACGCCCACGCCGACGATCAGCGGATCGATGTGCAGCGTGCCGATGCCCTTGTCGCCCAGCGTCGCATCGGTGCTCATCCAGATCTTCTTCACGTCGACGTTCATGAAGACCTTCTTCGTCAATTGCACGTCCACGCCGAACTGCAGCGCGGGGCCGAAGCTGCTCTTGTTGATCGACACGCCCTCGCCGCCGACGTTGAGCCCGTTGTTGTAGAAGTACGTGTAGTTCACACCCGCGCCGACGTACGGACGCACCTTGCCGGCATGGTTGAAGTGGTACTGCAGCAGCAGTGTCGGCGGCAGCACGCCCACGCCGCCGAGATTGCCGACGCTCGACGTCAGCTGGTGCCGCGACGTACCCAGGATCAGCTCGACGCCGAGGTAGTCGCGGATCATGTACGTGAAGTCGAGCTCGGGCACGATCGCGTTGTTCACCCCGACGTTGAGCGCGCCCAGCGTATCGCTCGCGCGTTCGTTCGGCTGGATGCTGATCGCGCGCAGCCGAACCAGGACGTCGCCCTGGTTGATGCCGTCGCCCGGCGAGGCTGCGTGCGACAGCGAAGGCAGCGCGGCGAAAGCGGCCGCAACGGCGGCAGCGGTGACACAAGTTCGAATCGTTTTATGCATGGTACGGACCCCCAAAGAATGGTTTCCATTCTCCCTGTAGGGTCTTTTCTTCATCTTGATATTCGTCAAGCCAGCGTAAACGTGGGGCGGTTTGCCGCAGGCTCCGTCGCAGCGCCCGTCAGCAACAGGTCGAGCAGATCGCGCACGCTGCGGATCGCACGGCCGAACGGCAACGCTTCGCGGCCGCGGAAGAACAGCCCGTTCGCGACGTCGCCGCGCAGCGCGGCCGCGAGCCGCGTGTCGATGCAGAAATGGCCGAACTTCTCGATGCCGTCGCGCAAGCCGCATACGCTCAGGCATTCGAGCGCGGTCGGGCAACGCTGCTTCAGCGCACCAAGCTTGGTGCGGATGCGCGTCTCGTTGCGCAGGTAACGATCGAGCCACGGCGTCTTCACCGCGCGCGCGGGCAGCCCCGTCACGCTGACGAAGTCGACGATGTCCTCGGGTGTCGCATCGGCCAGCACGCGCTTGAAGTGCGGATGCGCATCGCCCTCTTCCGTCACCGCGAACGGCGTCCCGACCTGCACGCCGTTCGCGCCGGCGTCGAACGCCGCGCGCACCGCGTCGTGACTGTTGATCCCGCCCGCAACGATCAGCGGGATCGTTTCGCGTGCGAGGCCGAGCGTCGCCATCACCTGGGCGGTCTCGTCGAGCACGCGCGCGAAATCGAAGCGGGGGTCGTGCATGTCGTCGATCTGCGTGACGCCGAGATGGCCGCCCGCATGCGCCGGATGCTCGATCACGATCGCGTCGGGCAGGCGCCCCTTCTTCATCCACTTCTTCAGCACGAGCGCGATCCCGCGGCTGTCCGACAGGATCGGAATCAGCGCGATGTCGTGTCCCTGCGTGAGGTCGGGCAGATCGAGCGGCAGGCCCGCGCCCATCACGATCGCGTCCGCCCCCTCGTCGCACGCCACCCGCACGTAGTCCGCATGCGCGCTCACGGCCTTCATCACGTTGACCGCGATCATCCCGCGCCCTTCGCTGTAGGTCTTCGCGAGGCGGATCTCGCGTGCGAGCGCCTCGAGGTTCGCGGCCTCGAGCGTCGCGCGATCGGGTTGCGCGCGGCAACGCGCGAGCAGGTCCGCATGATGGTGGCGCAGGTCGATGCTCGCGATCGTGCCGACCGCGCCTTCGCGCGCGACGCTGCCCGCGAGCCGGTGCGCGGAGATGCCGACGCCCATGCCGCCCTGCACGACGGGCAACAAGGTGCGGCCGCGAATCGTCAGCGGCGGAAAGGAAGTGCGTACGGTCATCTGAAACCTCGTCGGAACATCGGAACCGCGATGATCGACGATCCACCGACGCGCACCTTGACGCCCGTCAATAAAAAAACGGCACGCGAGCGTGCCGTTTCCGGTTCAGGCCGTGAAAAACGCTCAGGCCGGCTTCGCGGGCTTCAGTTGCATCGACTTGTACTCGAGATATTCCTCGAGCCCGTACACGCCGTTCTCGCGGCCGTGCCCCGACTGCTTGTAGCCGCCGAACGGCGCGGCCATGTTCCATGCGCCGCCGTTGATGTCGACCTGCCCGGTGCGGATGCGGCGCGCGATGCCCATCGCGCGTTCGTCGCTGCCGGCCCACACCGCGCCGCCGAGCCCGTACGGCGAATCATTCGCGATCCGCACGGCCTCGTCTTCATCGCGATACGTGATGATCGACAGCACCGGCCCGAAGATTTCTTCCTGCGCGATCGTCGATTTCGGATCGACGCGACCGAACACGGTCGGCTTCACGAAGAAGCCCTTCGTGAGCCCCTCCGGCAGGCCCGTGCCGCCCGTCACGAGTTCGGCGCCTTCGTCGATCCCGCGTTGGATGTAGTCCTGCACGCGCTGCTGCTGCACGGCCGATGCCAGCGCGCCCAGGCGCGTCGCATCCTGCCGCGGATCGCCGGCGACGTAGCTTTCGGCCGCCGCCTTCGCGAGCTCACGTGCCTCGTCGTAGCGCGCTTCCGGCACCAGCATGCGCGTGTGCGCGGAGCAGGTCTGCCCCGCGTTCAGGTAGCACGCGTTGACCGTGCCCTTCACCGCCATCGCGAAATCGGCATCGTCGAGGATCACCGACGCCGACTTGCCGCCCAGTTCGAGTGCAACGCGCTTGACGCCCGCGGCCGCCAGCTCGGCCACGCGCTTGCCGGCGCGCGTCGAGCCCGTGAACGACACCATGTCGACGTCCGGATCGGTGGCCAGCACTTCACCGACGACCGGGCCGTAGCCGCACACGAGGTTGAACACGCCGGCCGGCAGCGCGGCTTCGTGAATCGCTTCGGCGAGCATGAACGCATTGAGCGGCGCGACTTCGGACGGCTTCAGGACGACCGTGCAGCCGGCCGCGAGCGCCGGCGCGACTTTCAGCGTGATCTGGTTGAGCGGATAGTTCCACGGCGTGATCGCCGCGACGACGCCGACCGGCTCGCGCACGACGAGCGAGTTGCCGACCTGCGCCTCGAACTCGAACGACTCGGCGAGCTTCGCGTACGCCTTCCAGTTGTAGATCGGGCCGCCGACCTGGATCGCGCGCGACAGCTTGATCGGCATCCCGACTTCGCCGGTGATCGACTGCGCGAGTTCCTCGCTGCGCGCCTGCAGATGCTCGACGATCTTGCGCAGGTAGCCCGCGCGCGTCGCGGCCGGCGTGGCCGCCCACGCGTCGAAGGCTGCGCGTGCCGCGCGGATCGCGTCCTGCGCGTCGGACGCGACGCCTTCCGGAATCCGGCCGATCACCGCCTCGGTGCCCGAGTCGATCACGTCGATCGTGCCGATGCCGGCCGGTTTGAGCCACGCGCCGTCGATATAGAACTGGTCGTAGATTTTCATCGCTTTCCGCCTCCAGGAAAGCCGCCATTCTAGCGAGCGTTCCGGTCCGCCGGTGTGACGCGGCGTGACGATTGACAGCCATTCGAAAGGTCTTTAGCCTCGGCGCCTCATTCATCATAAGAAAGGAGAATGCCTTGAGCATCCTGACCAAAATCGAGGGCGGCTATCTTCAGGTGTTGCGCGTGATCGTGCTGTTGTTCGCGACCGCAGTCCTGATCGGCGGGGTCATATTCGGCGTGGTCGCACTCGATGCGCGCCTGTCGACACCGCCGAAGGTCGATTCGGCCATCCAGGTCGATCCGGCATCGTTCGCGTGGGAGAACGATGCGCCCGCCAAGGCCACGCAGGCCACCGGCGGCGCCGCAGCCAAGGACGACAACGCGTCGCCCGCGCTGCGCCTGTCGACGCAACTGTCGGGCATCGTGCAGAAGCACGGCCGCGCGGCCCTGTCGCCGGACTACGCGGTCGATCGCGACGCATACGAGCCGTCGTTCCAGCGCGTGCTCGGCGACGACGACCATCCGGACGTCGCGTACTACGAGCAGCAGATCGCGTATCTCGACAAGGTGCTGTCGCGCACGGACGTCGCGGCCAGCGTCAAGAAGAAGGTCACCGGGCACGGCGACGAATATGCGCGCGAGCAGGCGTACACCGACGTCGTGTCGGCGGTCATGCGCGACTTCTCCGAGCGCTACGACGCACGCCGCACCGCGATCGACAACGAGAAGAAGGCCGTGGAAGAGACCGCTGCCGAGAACGGCCAGACCGCGCGCTACGCGGGCGTCGCCGCGCTCGTCGCGCTGTATTCGTTCGTGTCGCTCGCGGTGCTGATCATCCTGATCCGCGTCGAGCGCAGCATCCGCTCGATCGCGCGCGCCACGCACACGACGACCTGAGTTCGCTCATCGGCAGCCGGGCCCGCACGCCGGGCTGCGGCGGGCCCGCCAACGGGCCCGCTTCATGGCGCCGGCGGCCGTTCCCCGGCCGCCTCATCCCGCGCCGCGCCTCACGCGCTGGCGCACTTTCCGTTCCCGCTACCGCCTCACTTCGCCGTCGGCGATCCTCGCCGGCGCGGCGTCCGTTTCACCACCGCGATGTCAGCATCCGCCCGGGTGCGCGGTCGGGCCCGCATCGTGCTATGTTTTTATTATCGGCACCGGCCCAATGCAACCGGCGCCGCCCGGAATCGACGTATTTCGTGAGCGCTGCCATGTCCGACGCACCCCATATCCTCGGCTCGCAAGACCGCCTGGAACTGCTTTGCTGGCTCACCTGCGGCAATCTCGGCGCGTTTTACCTCAACGAATCATGGCCGGACGCCACGTTCCAGGTCCAGGCCGCGCACCGCTGGCTCGACCGCCATCATCGCCAAGCCGACTGGCTGGCCGTTGCCAAGCTCGCGGCGCTCGCGCAGGACATCGCGAAGCGGCATGCCGGGTTCGTCGATGCGTCGTGGGCGCGCGACGCGGTCGAGGAAATCGTCGATACCGACGATCTCGACTATCGGGCGAAACTCGTGCAATGGGTCTACGAAGACTGCTGCAAGGCGCTCGCCGACAAGCGGCTGGCCGATTGAGTCCATGCGTGCGGGCAGCGGCATCGCGCGGCCGCCCGCCTTCTCCTCGATGATGTGCGCGGGGCGGCCGGCATGGCCTGCGGAAGCGGTACGCATCGCACCGCCCCCTGCGCCGCCGCGCGACGAGTCGCTTACAGCAGCGACTTCGCCTGCGTCAGCACCTTGTCGCAGATCTGCTTGGTCACCTGCTGCTTCAGGCCGCCGCCGCTCAGGTCGAGCTTGCTGCCGTTGCCGGCATCGAGCACCCCGCTCGCGCCGCTGGTATAGCCGCTGTCGGACGATGCGTTGCCGCCGAGCTTGCCGATCAGCGCGTCGTTCACCGACGACGCACCGCCGGACGCCCCGCCGAGATAGTTGTTCTGGATGCAGAACTGCAGCAGGCCGGCGACGTTGCCCGTGCTGCCCGGCGTCAGCGACGCACCGCCCCCGCCCGTCAATGCACCGCCGAGGCCACCGAGATTGCCGAGCGCACCGCCCGCGCTGCCGCCTGAGTCGCCACCGCCGCCGACCTGCTTCAGGACATCGCCCAGCTGCGCATGCGCCACCGAAAACGGCGCGAGCAATCCGATCAGCGCGCCGGCAACGGTCGCGCGGTATAGACGTGCATTCATGTGAAGCCTCCCGGTTGTGATGGCATGAGTACCGCGAATCGAATCCAAGGATACTCAATCGAACCGTGCATGACAGCCTTCGAAGGCGGCCTGAAACGTCAGGCATCGTGATATCGCCGCAATTTGACAAAGCTTGACGGCGGGCCGTGTGCGGAACGTCGGCTTGACGCAGGATCGCGATCGCTGCGCCGGGTCGCCGGCGCGCGTCAAGCGTCATAGAATCGTCGGGCCGGCCGTTCGGACCCTCCGGCCCGATCCCCATCCCGAACCTGAAGGATGCTCGCGTGATGCTTGCCCATCGACTTCTGCTGATCGCCGGCGCGTCGGCCGCGCTGCTTTGCGGTTCCGGCACCGCCCGCGCGGCGACGGCCAAGGCCGCCGCCGCATGCCCGTCGCCTTCGTTCGACCGCTATCCGGCACTCGCGGCGAGCGCGCCACGCAAGCCGGCTGCGGCACCCCGCCTGACCACGAGAGAAACCCGCCTCTACCGCACGGTCATTCGCGACGAATTCACGCAACCGGCCAATTTTGCCGGCCACTACCGGGTCGCGATCTGGGGTTGCGGAACGGATTGCCGGAATTTCGCGATCGTCGACAAGTACACGGGCGCGACGTACACGATGCCCGGCGTGCAGGCCATCGCAGGCGTGATGGGCAACGACGAGGAGCGCGTCGATTTCCGCCCCGGCAGCAGGCTGCTGATCGTCGCGGGTTGCTTCAACGACGAATGCGACGACAACAGCGCGAAGGCCGCCCGGTTCTTCTACGAGTGGACCGGCACGCAGTTGCGTCGGATCGGCACCTGTCCGCTGGCGATCGAGCCGCTCCAGCAGCCGACCGATGAAAGCGCCGGCCGCCGCTCGCCGCGACTTGCGCTATCGTTGCTCCGATACACGTTGAACGGCGCCCCCACCCGCAATGTCCATTCGCCTCAGTTTCGACGACGGGCCCGGCCCCTCGACACGCCCCTTGCTCGATGTCCTGCGCGCTGCGTCATGCCAGGCGACCTTCTTCCTGCTCGGCCAGAATCTCGAAGACGCACTCGATGTCGCGGCAAGAATGGTGAGCGAGGGCCACCCACTCGGCAATCACACCCATTCGCACGCGAAGCCCGGCGCGCTGGCGGACGATGCACTGATCGACGAAATCGACGCAACCGACGCGCTGATCCGCGAGGCCTATCGCCGAGCCGGCGTTCCGGCGCCGGCCACGATTCCATTGCGCCTGCCTTACGGCCTGATGCCGGAGGACAGTCGCGCCGGCGTGCTGGCACGGCTGCGGCGCGAACACACGGGCTGGACCGCGATACTGGACGACTGGCAGCGGCCCGCGCCGTCGCCGCAGGCGCTGTTCGACGCGATGTGCGCGCACGCCGACGCCAGCGCGGCACGGCAACGTGACGTGCTGTTCTGCATGCACGACGGATCGCGGCACGGCGAGGCGCGGCCCCATACGGTCGAAGCGGTGCGCCTGTTCCTGAATCGGCCGCGCTGAAAAAGCAGCCGGTTAACGTCCCGGCGCCGCACCATCCAGCAACTGCCACCAGCCGCCGAGAAAACCGATACCCGGCCCCGGTGTCCACAGGCCGCGCTGGGCAGCTTCGAGATGGATCAGCGTCTGGTCCGCGCAGAACAAGGCCATCAGCGCATCGCGGCGGTCGTGCAGCCAGTCCGGCACGTCATCGCGCCGCGTCGCGGCATAGGCTCGCAGGCCGGCGTCCCAGCGCTGCGCATCGAATACGAAGCGATCGTCCCTGCCCGCATCGC
Source organism: Burkholderia sp. AU27893 (assembly GCF_002223205.1). Lineage (NCBI taxonomy): Bacteria > Pseudomonadati > Pseudomonadota > Betaproteobacteria > Burkholderiales > Burkholderiaceae > Burkholderia > Burkholderia sp. AU27893. The sequence goes on from NZ_NKFD01000001.1 coordinate 2,232,262, forward strand.
GCGACAGCGCGAACAGCGCAAAGGCGGCTTCGAGCCACTGCGCGCCCTGCCCGACATCGTCGAAATCGAGCACGCCGTTCACCGTGTGCCCCACGTACAGCAGGTTGCCCGCGTGATAGTCGCCATGCAGCCACTGCACCGCCCCCGTCAGCCAGCGGGCAGCAGCGTCGAGATGTGCGCCGATCCGGTGAATCATCGTCTCGTAGTGGCCGCTCAAGTCACCCGGCAACGACGGCGCAGCGCGCGCCGCTACACGTGCGTGGCGCGCAGACAGCCAGGCCAGCGGCGCCGATTCGGTCACGGGTACCGCCGCCATCGCCGCATGCAGATGCGCGAGTGCACGCATCGCGTCGCTCGTGGCTGCCCCCACATCGTCCGGCAGACCGGGGCGGCCGTCGATATGCTCGAACAGATGCAGCCAGCTTCCATCAGGCAGTTGCACACCGGACTGGGCGTCCACGGTCGGCCGCAGCGTCGGCAGCGCAGGCAGCGTCGGCGCCGTACGCGAGCGGCCGAGATGGCCGAGCATCGCCGCCTCGCATTGCACCTGCTCGACCGCCTTGCCGGACCACGACACGCGCAGCACCGCGCGCCCCGCATCGCACTCGACGAGATACGTTTTGTTAGTATGGCCCGACGCCAGCGCGTGCAGGTGCGCCGGCCCGATGTTCCAGTACCGGTGAAGCCACGGTTCCAGCGTTTTCACGTCACTCCTACTCGTTGCATTGACCATGTCAGAGCGTCCCTCGGCCCGCATGCGGGACATCAATATCGAATGGCTGACGCGCGCCGCCGAATTCGACCATCTGTTCCAGACGCGCTGGCTCGGCGAGCGCTTCTTCCACCTGCCCGGCGACATGCTCGCGCTCCAGGAGCTGATCTGGCGCGAGCGTCCCGACTGCATCGTGCAGACCGGGATCGCGGCGGGCGGCGGCGTCGTATTCTCCGCGTCGATGCTGGAACTGGCGGGCGACAGCGGCCGCGTCGTCGCGATCGAGCCGCGCCTGCGCGACGAGGTCAGGCAGCGCCTGCAATCGCACCGGCTCGCCCATCGGATGACGCTGATCGAAGGCGAATCATGCGCGGCCGACACGCTCGCCTCGGTGCGTGCGCAGATCGATGACGGCGCGCGCGTGATGGTGATCCTCGATCTCACGCACACCCACGCGCACGTGCTGCGCGAGCTCGAATGCTATGCGCCGCTCGTGACGCCCGGCAGCTACGCGATCGTGATGGATACGATCATGGAGTACCTGCCCGCGTCGATGTTCGACGGCAAGCCGTACGGCAAAGGCAACAACCCGGCCACCGCCGCGCACGAATTCCTCGCTCGCGACAAGCGCTTCGAGGTCGATTACGACATCGAGGACCGCGTCCTCATGACGCTGTCGCCCGGCGGCTTCCTGAAGCGAGTGCGCTGATCAGGCGCGCCGCCTCGGCCGAACCGTCGCGCGACGCGTAGCTCGCGCGGATCCGCGCCGCCTGCTCGCGCAACGTCCCGGGCCGCAACAGGCGTTCGAGCGCAGCGGCGATGTCCGCCACGCCGGCCTGCTGCAGATCCAGCACGCACCCCGCGCCGGCCCGCTCGACGAAGTGCGCCGAATGGAACTGGTCGTTGCAGAACGGCGACAGCAGCATCGGCACGCCGCTCGCAAGCGACTCCATCACCGAATTCGCGCCGCCGTGACTGACGAACGCGTGCGTGCGCTGCAACAGCGCCAGTTGCGGCACGTAGCGCACCGCAATCACGCGCTCGTCGTCGGCGGGCAGCAGATCCGAATCGACCAGCTCGCCCACCGACAGCACCAGTTGCGCCGACGTCGCGCGCGTCGCCTCGATGACCTTGGCAAACACGTCGGGATGGTAGTAAAGCTGGCTGCCGAGCGACATGTAGACCAACGGACGATCCGCTTCGAGGCGATCCCAAGGAAACGGCGTCTCGTCGCCGCGCGGGCCGGACGGCATTGCCGGGCCGACCAGCTCGACACCCGGCGGCGGCGCGCCGACCAGCGCGTCGGTCGTGAACGCGAGCGTCAGGTGCGGCGAAAGGATGTCGCATCCGCGAAAGCGCGCATCGAGCCCGTAGCGCGCGAACAGCCGCGTGCGTTCCGGCGTGAGCCAGCGCACCGTGCGCAACAGTTCCGAATCGAGATCGTCCGGCAGCACCGGATTCAGCGAATTCGACATCGAGACCCACGGCAGCCCTTCCAGTTCAGCGGCAATCGCCGCCGCATAGAGCAGCGGATCGATCACGACCACGTCGGGCCGCCAGTCGCGCAGCACCGTGCGGATGCCGTCCACCTGCGCGGGCGCGAGATCGATCAGCAGCGTGCGGATCCAGTGCCGTAGCCAAGCCGCGTCGCGGATGTTCGCGGCGAAGCTCGCGCCGCGCGACAGGTCGTGGCGCTCGGGCGTCTCGCGCGGCCCGACGAATTCGAAGCCGCCGGCACCGTCGAGCTGTGCGCTGATATCGGCCGGCGCATAGAACGCGACGTCGCAGCCGGCAGTACGCAGATGCTGGGCGGGGCCGATACACGGATTGACGTGCCCCTTTTCGGGCACCACGCAGAACAGGATGCGTTTCATGAGCGGCTCAGGTTGGGCGATGCGCGGCATCGAGGGAATCGAAATGATCGAGAAGCAGGGAAAGCGTCGTCCACAGCACGCGTTCGGTATCCGCCTGCAGCGTGGGGGCGGCCAGGCCGAGCGTGTCCGCCAGCGCGTGCGTGCGGTCGCGGTCGAGCAGCGTCGCGAGATCCATCGCCGGAGCGAGCCGCCCGCGCTTCGGGCCATGCACGAGACGGTCCGGCAGGTTCAGGCGCGCGCCGAGGTCACGCAGGCATTGCTTGCCCGGGTCGGGCGCGATGCTCGTCAGATGCGCGACGACGGCCGCGTCGACGAACGGCGGATGCAGGTCGACCGACGCCGCGTCGAACAATGCATGGCACAGCGGCAGATAGTTGGCCGACTGGTCGCGTCGCAGCACCTGGTCCGCGCCGTCGCCGGTGATGGCCACCTCAACGCCGTCCGCGGCCATCGCCTCGGCGAGCAGCAGCTTCGCGACCGGGTGCAGGTTGAACATCGGCTCCTCGACCGCATGCGTCGTTCTCGGTAGCGCCGCGACGAAATCGGCCTCGTTCGCGCGCACGATCTTCACGTTCGCCTGCATCTGCGCGGCCAGCTCGAGTGCGGCATCGCGCTCGCAATAGTCCGGCATGTCGGTCACGAGAACGTAGGACGTCACGTGCCGCTGCGCGCCGAGTTCGCGCAGCAACGCGAGCAGCAGCGCCGAATCGAGCCCGCCGCTCAGCGCCAGCGCAACGCGCTTGCCGCTGTCGAGCGCGCGCTGCAGCGATGCGCGCAGCACGGTTTCCAGATCGGCGTGCTGCGACTGCCCCGGTGCCGGCTGTACCGTCAGCCCTTGCGGCGAATGGACCAGCGCATGGCCGGGCGGCACCGCGCGCACGTCGCGCAATACGGTGCGGCCGACCAGCCGCTCGCCGCTCAGGTAGCCCGCGATGGCCGCTGCGTCCGGTTCGCCGGCCGGTTGCCTCGACGCGCGCAGGACGTCCCGGATGCCGGATGCCGTCGCACCGCTGCGCGGATGGTAGTGAAGCCGGTCGAAACCGAACAGGTCGCGCGTGCCGACGATCATGGATAACGCGCCTTCAAGGCGTCCACTTCAATGCGTTTGAGGATGCGATGCGGCGCCACCGGCGCACTGCCGCCCTGGCAATGCAGGCACGCTTCGAGCGGCGCCTCGCGTTGCAGATAGGCGAGCATCGCGTCGAGCATGCCGGCGTCGTCGCGCAGCGGCAGGCCGTCGGACTGAAAATCCTTCTCGCCCTGGTAGAGCGTATGGAAATGCGCGGGGCGCGTGCACGTGTAGAACATGCCGTCGCGAATCATATGACAGCGCTCGCGGATCCAGCAATCGTGATAAAGGCGCCGTGCTTCGTCGCGATCGGTACCGGGCTGCGCGCGGTTCATCGTCGTGAACACGTCCTGCACCTTCCAGTTCAGGCGCACGTCGAAGCGCGCGGCCTGGCGCTCGATGTGCGCGACCAGATCGGGCGCCAGCGACGGCTTCGGATAGCGCGAGATCGTCAGTGCGTCCACCGCCTGCCAGAACGCGTCGCTCATCTCGCCGAGCTTCAGGCCGTTCGTCGTGACGGAGATCACGGGCGCGATGCCCGTGGCGCGCACGCGCTGGACGAGTTCGACGAGCGCCGGATGCAGCAACGGCTCGCCGCCGACCAGCTTGAACATACGCGGGCGCAGCACCTTCGCCGCGCGGCGCAGATCGGCTTCGATCGATTCGGGGCTGGCATACCACTCGGGCAGCAGCGGCGACAGCGAGCAGCATTCCGCGCAGGTCAGGTTGCAGTGATCGACGATGTGCGCTTCCAGCGAGCGCGTCAGCACGCGCCCGTCTTCGACGCGGTAATCGCGATCCAGCGGCGGCGGAAACACATGCTGCCGCTCGGTGGGCGGCGTCGGCTTCGACATCCGGTTCAAATTCGCATTCACTTCAGCGTCCTGTTTCCACACAACGGGAAAAGAAATCGACCAGACGGTCGCGCGCATCCACCATCGCGGCGGCCATCGTCACCGCGCCGTTCAGATGCGATGCGAAGCGCGACGGATCGTCGAGCCAGCCTTGCACGATCCAGAACTTGAGCGCGTGCTGCAGGCACGCGGCATCGACCGCCCACGCAAGGCGCGCGGGATCGACCGGCCGCGTCCGCCGATAAGCCAGCACGAACGCTTCCGCCCGATGCGGCGCCTCCAGCGGCAGATGATTCAGGCAACGCACCAGCTCGTATTCGCGCGGCGCGCCGATCGACGCTTCCCAGTCGAGGATGAGCGGCGGCAGCATGCCCGTGAACAGATAGTTGAACTGGTTGTAGTCGTTGTGGATCGGGTGCTGCGGATCGTCGGCGGGAAACGCGTCGATGCTGCCCGGATAGTAGCGGTCGAGCATGCGCAGCGCGAGATCGACGTAGCGGCGCAGGTTGTCGGCGGCGTGGTTCGCGCGTGCGCGATCGAGTGCGTCATGCAGGCTGCGGCGCACCGCGTCCGCGTCGATCGCGGTCAGGCGTGCGCGGAGCGTGTCGAGCTGCGGCACATGGAGTTGCTCGAGGCTCAGATGCAACGCGGCCAGGCTCGCGCCGAGCGCATCCCATTCGGCCGGCGAAAACGTGTCGTAGGTTCTGAACTGCCCGGCTTCCCAGCGCGTCAGCATCGCGTGCGAGCCTTGCCCCGTCCACAGCGGCTCGCCGGACGCCGTGCGTTTCAGCGCCTGCACATGGAAACGCGCATCGCGATGCGTCTCGAAGTGCGCGAGCACGGCGGCCTCCTTGGTCGCACGCGCATGGTGTTCGAGCGCGTAGAGCTTGACCGCTACGCCACCGTCATCGGTCGGCAGGTGCCACACGCGTTCGCCGACCTGGCGCGGCGGCCCGTTGCGGCCGAGCGCATAGGCCGCGCGGATCTCGTCGATGGTCGCGGCGAGCGAGTCCATTCAGATGTGCTCGGCCGGCCCGTATCGATACGGATGGCCGCTCAGGAACGTGTTGTGACCGACGTAGCGCACCTTGTACATCGCCGGGCGGAACAGCACCGAAGGATCGTTGTTCGCGATGCCGAGCAGCGGATACAGGTCCTGCCGCACGAAGAACGCGTTGTTGCCCATGTCATCGCAGCAGACGAGTTCATAACCCTTCTGCCTGCCGAGATGAACGAGCGATTCGAGGCTCGCACCGTAATAGGTCGAGCCGTCCCATTCGTGGTCCGGGTTGAAGCACATGACCCAGCGCTCGGGCGGCGTGTAGTACGGGTTGTATTCGATCACGACGATACGCGGCTGGAACGCTTGCAGGCCGCGCCAGACCCAGTAGTCGTTGCCGTCGATGTCGATCGACAGCAGGTCGAAGTCGGTTGGCGTATTCGCATCGGCGAGCAACGTGTCGATCGTGTCGGGCTGAACGCGGTCGTGATGCAAGCGAACGCGGTCTACACCTGCGTAGTGGGCGGCCAGCTTGCCGAAGCGGTACGCACTCCCTTCCACCAGCACGCCGGCCCAATCCCGTTCGCGCAGCAACCGCGCGGTGTTGCTGTTGCGCAGCCCGTCGCTCGCGCCGATGTCGACGCAGAAGCGGTTGGTCGGCGCGATCCGCTCCATCAGGCGCGACAGGATGCCTTCCTCGGTGCCCTGTGCATAGAGGCTTGGCGCAAGGCCGGACAGATCGAGCGGGAGACGATGGTCCTGCATCGAGGGGGGCTCCGGGTCGGAATTGAGGGTGGTATCCGGAGCGTAATTTACCCGAAGTCGATTGACGGGGGGAAACGGGAATGTGCGACACCCCCGCGCTTCACCGGCACGGAAATGAAAAAGCCCGCATCGACAACACGGTCGATGCGGGCCCGATGCGCTTCTCGCGGCTTCGCGCTGCTATACGCTCCGGCTTCGTACCACCGCCAGACCGCAACACACGGACGGAAGCGTCAGGACACTTACTCCTGCCCCTGACTCGTCAGGAACTCCTCGTAATTGCCACCAAAGTCGAACAGCGTGCCGTCCGTACGCACTTCGATGATCCGGTTCGCCAGCCCGCTCACGAACTCACGGTCGTGCGAAACGAAGATCAGCGTGCCTTCGAACTGCTCGAGCGCGATCTGCAGCGACTCGATCGATTCCATGTCCATGTGGTTGGTCGGCTCGTCCATCAGCAGCACGTTGTGGCGGCCGAGCATCAGCTTGCCCCAGATCATGCGGCCCTTCTCGCCACCCGACAGCACCTTCACCGACTTCTTGATGTCGTCCGACGTGAACAGCAGGCGGCCCAGCGTGCCGCGCACCATCGTTTCGTCGTCGCCGTCCTTGCGGTACTGGTCGATCCAGTCCATCAGCGTGATGTCGTTCGGGAACTCCTCGTACGTGTCCTGCGGCATGTAGCCGACGTTCGCGTTCTCGGACCACTTCACCGTGCCATGATCGAGCGTGAGCGCGCCGAGCAGCGAACGCAGCAGCGTCGTCTTGCCCGCGCCGTTCTCGCCGATGATCGCGATCCGCTCGCCCGGCTGAACCGACAGGTTGAAGTTCTGGAAGATGGTGCGCTCGTACTTCTTCGTGATCTCTTCGGCGACCACCGCGACGTTGTGCAGCTTCTTCTCGAACTCGAAACGGATGAACGGGTTCTGGCGCGACGACGGCTTGAATTCCTCGATCTTGATCTTGTCGATCTGCTTCGCACGGCTGGTCGCCTGACGGGCCTTCGACTTGTTCGCCGAGAAGCGGCGCACGAAGTCCTGCAGTTCCGCGACACGTTCCTTCGCACGCGTGTTCGCCGCGGCCTGGCGCTCGCGCGCCTGTGCCGACGCGAGCATGTAGTCGTCGTAGTTGCCCGGCCAGACCTTCAGCGTGCCGAAGTCCATGTCGGCCATGTGCGTGCACACCGAGTTCAGGAAGTGACGATCGTGCGAGATGATGATCATCGTCGAGTTGTACTCGTTGAGCGTTTGCTCGAGCCAACGAATCGAGTTGATGTCGAGGTTGTTGGTCGGTTCGTCGAGCAGCAGCACGTCCGGCTTCGAGAACAGCGCCTGCGCGAGCAGCACGCGCAGCTTCCAGCCCGGCGCGACCTCGCTCATCGTGCCGTTGTGGAATTTCTCCTCGATGCCGATGCCGAGCAGCAGCGCACCCGCGCGCGCCTCGGCGTCGTAGCCGCCGTATTCGGCGAACTTGCCTTCGAGTTCGGCGGCGTGCATGTAGTCGTCGTCGGTGGCTTCCGGGTTCGCGTAGATCGCGTCACGCTCGGTCATGGCGGCCCACATTTCGGTGTGGCCCATCATCACGACGTCGAGCACGCGCACGTCTTCGTACGCGAACTGGTCCTGGCGCAGCTTGCCGAGACGCACGTTCGGCTCCAGCGCGACGTTGCCGGCGCTCGGCTCGAGGTCGCCGCCGAGGATCTTCATGAACGTCGACTTGCCACAGCCGTTCGCGCCGATCAGACCATAGCGGTTGCCCTCGCCGAATTTGACCGAGATATTCTCGAACAAGGGCTTCGGCCCGAATTGCATCGTGATGTTGGCAGTAGAAAGCACGGCAGGTCCCGTTAAAGGATAAATCGACGGAAAACCGTGTATTTTAGCAGGTGTCGGAGAAACTGCCGACCACGCCGTTCCGGCAGCGCATTTCCGGCCCCCCCGGCCTGCCGCCCGACGGCCCGCCAACACGGCGGCACGCGCCCCACCGCCGCCTTACCGGAATCCCGCATGCTTGCCAGCCAGCTTCGCGAACAACTCGTCGGCGCATGGCGCCTCGTATCCTACGAAGTCCGCCCGCGCGACGGCAGCGCGGTCACCTATCCGCTCGGCCGCGACGCGCGCGGCTGGATCCTGTACACGCCGGACGGCTACATGTCCGCGCAGCTGATGGCCGCCGGCCGGCCGCGCTACGCGGACGGCGACCTGCAGGGCGGCACCGCCGACGAGCGCGCGGCGGCCGCCGGCGGCTACATCGCGTATTCCGGCCCCTTTCAGGTCGCCGACGACGGCACGCTGACCCACGAAATGGACGTCAGCCTGTTCCCGAACTGGCTCGGCAACGTCCAGCAGCGCGCCGTCAGGCTCGACGGCGATCGCCTGCAGCTCGGCACGGCCGCCCCGGTACGGATCGACGGCCGGGAAGTCGATGCCGTGCTGCTCTGGGTGCGCGCGGGCCGCTGACGCGCACGCGCGTCACTTGCCGGCCTTCGCCGCTGCCCGCTGGGCCGCCTTCGCGTTCATCTGACCGAACAGCTCCGAACACGGCACGTCGCGATTGTTGCTCGGCGCGATCAGCGGAATCAGGGCCGCGAACGGGTTGATCAGCCCGAGGCCGACCATCGCGCCGGCGCGCAGCGCGAGCGCGCCTGCATCGACGCCGACGTTCGGGTTCTTGAACGTGCCCTTCGCGTACAGCGGCGAGCGCAGCGAGAAGATCCGGAAGCCCTTCGTGTGCGGATGGATCTTCAGGTTCAGCGTTTCGTCGCGCAGGCTGATCGGGCCGTCGACGTTGATCAGCGCGTCGTCCGTATCGAGCGCGAACACCTTCGGGTCGAGAATGCCGTTGGTCGCGACGAAGTCGATCGCCGCGCAATTGATCTTCACGTCGTTGTTGCCGAACAGCTTCTCGTAGACGACGTTCGCGACGTTCAGCCCCGCCGCTTCCATCAGCAGGCGGCTGATGCGGCCGTCGGTCACGAGCGCCTTCACCTCGCCGGTCGACGTCGCGGCCAGCGCGGCCGGCGAGTTGCCGGTCGCCGACAGCGACGCATCGCCGTTGATCTCGCCGAGCGCCGACTGCATGACCTTCTGCGCGGGGAACAACTGCTTGAGCTTCAGGTGCCGCGCCGCCACGGTGAAGCGGCCCTTCAGCGGCGCACCGCTGCCGTCGAGATGCGCGGTCGTGGTGAGCGTGCCGCCCGCGACGCCGAACTGCAGCGGCTCGAGCGACAGCACGCCGTCCGTCATCACGATGTGCGTGTACAGGTTGGTGATCGGCAGGTCCGAACTCTTGATCAGCTTGCGGCCGGTGAACTTGACGTCCGCGTCGAGCGCACGCCAGCGGTCGGTGCGGAACGTCTCGACCGGCAGCACGCGGCCCGACGGCTGCTTCGTCGTGTCGCCGCGCTTGGCCTTGCTCGCGGCCGTATCCGCGCCGATCACCGGCGCGAGGTCGGAGAACTGCAGCAGGTTCGACACGAGCTCGCCCGACAGCTTCGGCCGCGGCTCGCGCTGCTCGTAGACCAGCGTGCCGCCGAGATCGCTGCCGCCGACGCGGCCGTTGAAGTGCTCGTAACGGAACGTGCTGGCCTTGCGCCTGAAGTTGCCGATCAGTCGCCCTTCGGTCGCGTAAGGCGGCGTATCGGGCAGCGTGATGCCGGTCAGCTGGTAAAGGTGCGACATCGACGTGCCCTGCAGCCACAGTCGCAGGTCGATGGCCGCGAGATGCATCGGGTCGGTCAGCGTGCCGACGATCGCGAGCCGCGTGTCGCCGGCCTTCACGTCGGCCTGCAACGGGAACGGCCGCGACGCGTCCTGGATCGCGAGCACGCCGCCCAGCTTGCCGGTGCCGCTGATCGGCACGTTCTTGTAGCGGCCGTCGACCTTCAGCCCGAACGCATAGGTCGGGCCGGCCGGCTTCGCGGGCACTGCGACGCTGCTTGCGCCGCTTGCACCAGACGCGGCAGCAGCAGCCGATGCCGAAGCGGTGGACGAAGCAGCCGAAGCCGACACTACGGCAGCCCCGGCCGAAGCACCGGTGGCCGACGCCGCACTCGCAGCCTGCGCGGCGGAAGCACTCGACGCGGCCTCCGCGTTGGCCTTCGCGCTCAACTGCGCGGCGCCATGCTTGCCGACCCGCTGCGCCGATGCCGCGCGCGATGTCTGCTCCTGCTCCTTCAGCACGTCGCCGAGCGGAATCGGCTGCCCGAGCGTATCGATCGCGACGGTCAGGTCGGCCTTCGTGATCGCGTCGCGATACGTGACGGTGCCCTTCGCGAAGCCGAAGCTGTCGAGCCGCACCTTCCACGGCGACGGCTGCGACGATTGCTTGAACTGGAAGGTCCACGTGTTGCGGCCGTCGGCGAGCCGCTCGAGGTCGACGGCCGGATTCACGACGTCGATCGACGGGATCACGATTTCATGCGCGAGCAGCGGCAGGATCGCGAGATCGAAGTGCGCGGCATCGAGCGTGACGAACTTGGGCATCTTCGCCCAGTCGGGGTTGCCGATCTCGAGCTGCGTGGCCGTGAAGCTCGGCCAGGGCACCCAGGCGCGCCAGCCGGTTTCGCCGTCGGGGCGACGCCAGCCCACCTTCAGGTCGCCGTTGATCGCGAACGGGCGGCCGAGCGCGGCCGTGACCTGCTCGTTGACCCACGGCTTCGCGCGGTTCCAGTCGAAGATAAAGAGAAAGACGCCGGCCGCCGCGATGAGCACCGCGACGATACCGACGATCCATGCAGCCGATTTGCCGATGGCTCGGGCTAGCGTCATGGCGGTTCCGTTGTTGTTCTGAAATGTTGCCGCACCATGCCGGGCCGCTTGCGTGGACGAACGGCGCACGACACCCGCGGCTTTTCAATCGGTATTATGACGCACGCCATGGTGACGTTTCGGCGCCATTAACGCTTTTTTTCATTTGTGACATGACAGCCCCCACCGGCCTCATCGATGCAGCGCGCATCACGCGGCGCGATGCCAGCAGCGGCAAGACCCTGCTCGCCCCGACCGATTTCAGCCTCGCGGCGGGATCGCGAATTGCTATCACCGGGCCGTCCGGGTCCGGCAAGAGCGTGCTGCTGCGCGCGCTCGCGCTGCTCGATCCGCTCGACGGCGGCCACATCCTGTGGCGCGGCAAACGGATCCGGCGCAATGCGATCCCGCGTTACCGCCGCAGCGTCGCCTATGTGCGCCAGCGCCCCGCGCAGATGGACGGCACCGTCGAATCGCAGCTGCGCTATCCGTATTCGCTCGCGATCTATCGCGACGTGGCGTTCGATCGCGCGCGCGCCGAAGCGCTCGCCGCGCAGGCCGGTCGCGGCCCCGACTTTCTCGACAAGCGCGCGAGCGACCTGTCCGGCGGCGAAGCGCAGATCACCGCGCTGCTGCGCGTGCTGCAGCTCGATCCCGACGTGCTGCTGCTCGACGAGCCGACGTCCGCGCTCGACCCCGAATCGGCGCGCGCGATCGAGGCGCTCGTCGGCGCATGGTTCGACGCGGCGCCCGACGCCCGCGCGTACATGTGGATCTCGCACGACCCGGCCCAGGCCGCGCGGATCGGCACGATGCGGCTCGTGATGCAGGCCGGCGTGATGCACGCGGCCGACCCGACGGAGGCCACGCGATGAGCCCCGCACTGCAGGACCTGAGCCTCGTCGACGTCGGCATCGCCGCCGCGCTCGTCGCGGTCAACGGCGCGATCTCGATGGCCCTGTCGCTCGGCCTCGGCCGCAAGCTCGCGCTCGCGGCCGTACGCACCGTCGTGCAGTTGCTCGCGATCGGCTACGTGCTCGGGTGGGTGTTCGGTCACCCTCACTGGTACATCGTGCTGCCGCTCACCGCGCTGATGACGCTGATCGCCGGGTTCGCCGGCGCGGGGCGCGGCAAGCGCACGTATCGCGGCCAGCGCATCGACAGCATCGCGTCGATCTGGTTCAGCAGCTGGTTCGTCGCGGCGGTCGGCCTGTTCGTCGTGATCCGCATCCACCCCTGGTATGCGCCGCAATACGCGATTCCGATCCTCGGGATGATTCTCGGCAATACGCTCACGGGCGTGTCGCTCGGGGTCGAGCGGATGATGGAAGAACTCACGGCGCGCCGCGACCGCGTCGAAACCGCGCTGGCGCTCGGCGCGACGCGCTGGGAAGCCGCGCAGGACGCCGCGCGCCAGGCCGTGCGCGCCGGCATGCTGCCGACGCTGAACCAGATGGCCGTCGTCGGCGTCGTGAGCCTGCCGGGGATGATGACGGGCCAGGTGCTGGCCGGCCAGTCGCCGCTGCAGGCCGTGCGCTACCAGATCGTGATCATGTTCCTGATCGCCGCGGCTTCCGCGCTCGGCACCGTCGGCGCGGTGCTGATGACCTATCGCCGGCTGTTCTCGGCGGATCACCGCTTTCTCGCCGCGCGGCTCGAAGAACGCGCGCACTGACACGCGGCGCCATCGCGCGACGCGTTCACGCGGTTCGCCATTCAGCGCGGGCCGTGGCGCTTGCCGAGTGCCTGCCGCAACGCAGCCGCGATGTCCGCGTCGGGCGCGAGCCCGTCGACCGACGCGACGAGCTTCACGGCGCGCGATGTCGTCACATAGGCCTGCGCGCCGACATAGCCGCCGCTGCCGGCCGAGCGCGTCGTCACGACGAGCGCCTGCGGCGCACGTGCACCGAGGTCGGCCGTGAATGCATCGGTAACCGTACCATCACGCGTATGCAGCGCGCCCGTCACGTAATCGTCGGTATCGAAGCCGGGGGCGGCATGCGCGGTCGAATACACGCGCACCGCGTAGCTGCCGGTCGAGCACGGTTCGAGCGCGCCGCTCGACACGACCGCCACCTGCTGCCGCGACGACAGCTCGACTTTCTTCACGAAACCGCAGTCGTCGGCCGCGTGCGCGTGCGCGGCGACGAACGCAAGGGCACACAGCAGCGCGCGCATTCGGTATTTCATCGGGATGTCGTGACAGGAAGGTGATGATGCGGGCGAGCATAGCGTGACAGGCTCATGACGTCACGCGGGTCGCTACGCGACGCCACCGCACGGCGAACGGCCGCCATGCCGCTGAAGCAGGTCGCGAGAAAGCACTGTGACGGCGACACGAAACGGTCACGTGTCGCCGCGTGGTACCGCAAGTCGAATCCGTTGCGCGCGCACCGGCTCCGACGCCGGCCCATGCGCACCGCTCAACGCTTGATCGACACCGTCACTTTCGTGCCATCGCTCATCGTGACGGACTTCGACCCGCCGTTGGTCGAAATCGACACCCACTTCACCTGGCTCACCGACACGACGTCCGGACACTGCAGCGACTTGCCGCCGGCCGTCACGTTGCGCGTGCCTTTCGGCGCGGCCGCCTGGAAGCTCAACTGCACGTTGGCGATCCCCTTCGCGTCGATCGACGGCGCGAGCCGCACCTGGGTCTGGCGCACCATCGCGCCGTTCTCGTCGCGCGGCAGGTTGTCGGCGTTCGGGCAACCGTCCGGCATCGCGACCGCCCCGCTCGGCGGCACCGACTTCCAGTTGAAGTCGTCCGTCTCGCCCGAGCGGATCTTGCGGGTCTCCTGCGTATTGCCGAAGGTCTTCGAGTCGACCTTGACGGTGTATTCGAGCTGTCCGGTACCGCCGCCCTTCAGGCTGCCCTTGACCGGCGGCGCCGCGAATACGCTCGCGCTGACGCACGCCGCCGCGAACACGACCGACCACGTTGCGGCGACTGACAAGCTGCGTTGGCTCATGCTGACCTCCTTGGTATGCGGCGGCACGCGCGTGCCGCGCGGTTTTCGATGCATGATGCGCTGCCAGTCTACCGCCAAGCGGCATGCAATGCGCCGCAAACGCATCGGGTGTTACCCCGCTTGCGTTCGCGGCGCCGCGACCTTAAACGCGAGGCCAGCTCAGAAGCCGCTCAGCACGAGCTTGCCGATCGAACGCCCGGCCTCGAGCAGCTGGTGCGCGCGCCGCACGTTCGCCGCGTTGATCGTGCCGAGCTGCTCGCCGACCGTGGTGCGCAGCGTGCCGCCGTCGACCAGCCGCGCGACTTCGCCGAGGATCCGGTGCTGCTCGATCATGTCCGGCGTCTCGAACATCGCGCGCGTGAACATGAATTCCCAATGAAACGCCGCGCTCTTCGCCTTCAGCAATTCGACCGGCACCGGCTTGTCGTTCTCGACGATCGTGCAAATGCCGCCCTGCGGCCGGATGACCTCCGCAGCCGCCGGAAAGTGCCGATCCGTGTCGTTGAAAATCAGCACGTAGTCGACGTTCGGGTGCCCGGCCTCGCGCAGTTGCGCCGGCAGGTCGCCGAAATGGTCGACCACCGCGTCCGCGCCCAGCGAGCGCACCCATTCGGTCGACGCCGGCCGCGATGCGGTTGCGATCACGTGCAGCTTGCCGAGCGTCTTCGCGAGCTGGATCGCGATCGAACCCACGCCACCCGCGCCGCCGATGATCAGCACCGACTTGCCGGCGTCCGCGCCCTGCGGCGATACACGCAGCCGGTCGAACAGTGCTTCCCATGCGGTCAGCGCGGTGAGCGGCAGCGCGGCGGCGGCGGCGAAATCGAGCGTGCGCGGCTTCAGCGCGGCGATTCGCTCGTCGACCGTATGGAATTCGCTGTTCGCGCCCGGCCGCGTGATGCTGCCCGCGTAGAACACTTCGTCGCCGGGCCGGAACAGCGTGACGTCGGCGCCGACCGCGACCACCGTGCCGGCCGCATCCCAGCCGAGCACGCGCGGCGTGTCCTCGACCTGCGGCTTCGGCGCGCGCACCTTGAAGTCCACCGGGTTCACGGAAATCGCCTCGACCTTCACGAGCAGGTCGCGCGGGCCCGGCACGGGCTGCGGCAGCTCCACGTCGAGCAGCGCTTGCGGGTCGTCGATCGGCAGATAACGGGTCAGTCCAACGGCTTTCATCACGACACTCCTTCAAGGAAACCTGTGGGCCGCGGCGCAGCCCCATGAACGTCATCGTAGGCAACCCGATCCTTCGAGAAAAGCGCTATATTTCCTGAAACATTTTCAGGAATTTCAGAATAATGGCCTCCGATCCGATTCCGACGCCGGACAAGCCGCTCGACCTGCTCGACGTCGCGCTGTTCGTGCGCGCGGCGCTGCTCGCGAACGTCACCGCGGCCGGCCGCGAATTCGGCGTGTCGGCCGCGGTCGCGAGCGCGCGCATCGCGCAACTCGAACGCCAGCTCGGCGCGCGGCTGCTGCACCGCACCACGCGCCGCATCAGCCTCACGCAGGATGGTGAGGTCTTCATGGCGCACGCCGACACGCTGCTGTCGGCCGCCGATGCCGCGCGCGCATCGGTCGGCCACGGCCGCTCCGAGCCGTACGGGCGGCTGAAGGTGTCGATGTCGTCGTCGTTCGGCCGCCAGCATGTCGCGCCGGTGATTCCCGCGTTCCTGCGCCGCTACCCGTCCGTGTCGCTCGACCTGCGGCTGTCGGACGAGATCGTCGACCTCGTCGACGACGGCTACGACGTCGCGATCCGCCTCGGCGCGCTGAAGGATTCGACGCTCGTCGCGCGCAAGCTCGCCACGAACCGCCGCGTGCTGTGCTGCTCGCCCGCGTATCTCGCCGAACACGGCACGCCGCGCCATCCGGCCGACCTCGCCCAGCACGAGTGCGTGATCCTCGGCGACCAGCGCGACTGGTCGTTCGCCACGCCGCAAGGCCCGCTCACCGTGCGGGTGGGCGGCCGGCTCGTCGCGAGCAACGGCGAGGCGATCCGCGAAGCGCTCGTCGACGGCTTCGGGATCGCGATCAAGTCGACCTGGGACGTCGGCCCGCTGCTCGCGAGCGGCGCGCTCGTCACGGTGCTCGACGACTATCCGTTCGCGGAAGACATCGCGATCTGGGCCGTCTACCCGAGCCGCGCGCACGTTCCGCTGAAGACGCTCGCCTTCATCACGTTCCTGGCCGAGCATTTCGGCGATCCGCCGTACTGGGATCGCACGGACAGGCCATGACCGCCCCCCGCCCACGGTTTCGATCCTCACCCGACCGCCGCATGCGGCCAACCGGCTACAATGGCGCGTTCGCCACGCAAGGGCCCGACGCCGGACGGGGCCCGCATCGGCAGGCGGCTGCCCGTTGGCCGCAGACGCATTTCATTCGCTTCCCAACCATCCCGTCATGACCCACAACCTCGTCATCCAGAGTCTTGCGCCGCTGTCGGACACCCATCACAAACCGCTGCTCGCGCTGTCGCGCGGCACCCGCATCGTGCAGACCGACGATCATGCGCTGCGGATCGACCACGCGAACCCGGCGCAGCGCCTCGACATCGATGCCTACTGCGGCACGCACGCACTCGACTTCGCGTTCGTCGAGGCCGGCCTCTCGCTCGGCGATTTCGGGCTCGCCGTGATGGACATGGATTCGACGCTGATCACGATCGAGTGCATCGACGAGATCGCCGATTTCTGCGGGCTGAAAACGCAGGTCGCCGAGATCACCGAAGCGTCGATGCGCGGCGAGATCCGCGACTTCAACGAAAGCCTCACGCGCCGCGTCGCGCTGCTGGCCGGGCTCGACGCGCACGCGCTCGAACGCGTGTACGAGGAACGGCTGCAACTGTCGCCGGGCGCCGAGCAGATGCTCGCCGGCGTGAAGGCCGCCGGCATGAAGACGCTGCTCGTGTCGGGCGGCTTCACGTTCTTCACCGAACGGCTGAAGGCACGCCTCGGCCTCGACTACGCGCATGCGAACACGCTCGAGATCGTCGACGGCAAGCTGACCGGCGAGGTGCTCGGCGAGATCGTCAACGCCGACGTGAAGGCGCGCCTGCTGCGCGACACGTGCGCGTCGCTCGGCCTCGAGCCGCGCCGCGCGATCGCGATGGGCGACGGGTCGAACGACCTGAAGATGATGGCCGAAGCCGGGCTGTCGGTCGCGTACCACGCGAAGCCCGTCGTGCGCGATGCGGCGACGGTCGCGTTCGATCACGTCGGCCTCGACGGGCTGCTGCGGCTGTTCTGATCCCGCGGCAGCCGACATGAAAAACGCCGGCGCGATGCAACATCGCGCCGGCGTCTTGTTTTTCTGCCGAACGTTGTCGGCGGGCGATCAGCCCAGCGCAGCCTGCAGCGCGCGCTCGATGTCCGCACGCAGGTCGGTTTCGTCTTCCAGGCCGACATAGAAACGCACCAGCGTGCCGCGATGCGCCCAGTCCGGACGCATCGACGCGACGTCGTAAGGCATCGCGAGGCTGCACGCGCCGCCCCAGCTCCAGCCGATCGCGAACAGCTCGAGCGACTCGACGAAGCGGTCGACCTGCTCCGCACTGTAGCGCTCGTCGAACACCACCGAGAACAACCCGCCCGCGCCGGTGAAATCGCGCATGAACGACGCGTGCCCCGGGCAATCGGCGATCTGCGGGTGCAATACCGCCGCGATCTCCGGCCGCGCCTTCAGCCATTGCGCGAGCGCGAGCGCGCTCTTGCTGTGCGCATCGAACCGCACCTGCATGCTCGGCAGGCTGCGCAGCACGAGCGAGCAATCGTCGACCGACACGCCGACGCCGCAGCGCATCCGCGCGAGCTTCAGCTGTGCATGCAGCTCCGCGTTCGCGGTGATCGTCGCGCCCATCAGCACGTCGCTGCCGCCCGACTGGTATTTGGTCAGCGCCTGCACCGAGATGTCGACGCCATGTTCGAACGGCTTGAACGCGAGCCCGGCCGAAAACGTGTTGTCGATCGCGGTGACGATGCCGCGCGCCTTCGCGGCCGCCGTGATCGCCTGCACGTCCGGCACTTCCATCGTCACCGAGCCGGGCGCCTCGATCCAGATCAGCCGCGTGTTCGGCTGGATCAGGCCGGCGATGCCGGCGCCGATCAGCGGATCGTAGAAGCGCGCGGTGATGCCGAAGTCCTTCGCGAGCCAGTTGCCGAAATCGGCGTTCGGCCCGTACACGTTGTGCGGAATCAGCACGTCGTCGCCGGCTTTCACGATCCCGAAGTAGACGTTCATGATCGCCGCGAGGCCCGACGGCTGCAGCAGTGCATGCGTGCCGCCCTCGATCTCCGCCAGCCGCTGCGCGAGCGCGAGCGACGTCGGCGTCGCATGCAGGCCGTAGCGCCATTGGTTGTCGTTGTGCCAGACGAGCGCACGCATCGTCGCCAGATCGGGAAACACGACCGTCGACGCGCGCGCGACCGGCGGCACGAACGAACGGAAGCCTTCCGGGATCACGTCGTCGGGTTGAACGATGCGGGTTTGCAGTGCGCGCTTGGGAGTGGATGCAGTCATGACGGGAAGCCGGGCACGAGGCCGTTCGGTTGCGGAATATGCAGCTAGATTAGCCAAAATCGGCGCAATTGGCCCGGTACAATGCGCGCCGCGCGCACCGAGCCAGCGCGGGTTCAGTCGTCGGTGCGCAGGTTGACGACACCGCCCACCGTCTCGATTTCCTGCACGCGGCCGTCGCGTACCTGCAGCGCCGCACGCTTGCCCGGCGCGAGACGCAGCACGACGGGCTGCGGATCCGACTCGTCAGAATTCATCCGGTCGGCCTTCAGGGCACCCGTCGCGTCGAAGCGGCCGATCCACACGCCCGTGATGTTCGTGCCGTCGTTCGATTCCTCGATTTCGAGCGTGTCGCCGTCGCGATCGCCCGCGAGCAGCACGACCTCGCCCGTATCGGCGAACTGGTATTCGCCGTGCACGCCTTCCTCGTCCGTCTTCGGGCCGAGATGCACGACGATCGGCCGGTCACCGAGCGTGCCTTCATAGCGCGGCAGGCGGGCGAACTCGGGATTCGGCTTCAGCGGCCGCGCCATGGCCGGTTCATCCTGCTGCGCGCCCGGCGTGGCGGCCTGCGCCGCGCAGACGCCCGGTATCGCCATGCCCACCGCCAGCGCGCCCGCGACGACGAGCGCCCGTTGCCATTGCGAATATCGACCCACCGTGTGTTGCTCCTTGCTTCAGATTCGCTCGAAAATCGCGGCGATGCCTTGCCCGCCGCCCATGCACATCGTCACGAGCGCATTGCCGCGGCCGGCGTGCGCGTGCCGCGTCAGCCCTGCATCAGGTGCTCCACCGCATCGCGGTGCGGAATCGGCGCGACCGCGCCGTAGCCCGTCGTCGACAGTGCCGCCGCGGCGTTCGCATAACGCGCCGCCGCGAACGGATCGTCGCCCGCGACGATCCGCGCGACGAACGCACCGCCGAAGCAATCGCCCGCGCCCGTCGCGTCGACGGCCTCGACCGCGAAGCCCGGCACGACGCGCCGTTCGTTCGGCGTCGCCACGTAAGCGCCTTCCTTGCCGAGCTTCAACGCGACGATCTGCGGCCCGTGTTCGAGCATCGCATCGACGATCGCATCGCGATCGTTCGCGCCCGTGAGTGCCGTCACGTCGTCCCAACTGGGCAGGCAGATGTCCGTCTGACGCAGCGCCTCACGCATCACCGCGCGGGCGCGCGGCAGCGGCCACAGCTTCAGCCGCAGGTTCGTGTCGAAGCTGACTTTCGCGCCGTGGCGGCGCGCGTGGTCGATTGCCGCGAATGCGGCGTCGCACGCAGCCGTGCTGATCGCCAGGCTGATGCCCGACAGGTGCACCGCTTTCGCGGCAGCCAGCGCGTCGAGCGGCAGATCATCGGTTGCATAACGGCTCGCCGCCGAGCCCGCACGCAGGTAGTCGAACTGGTGACCATCGGCGCCGTGCGTGACGAAGTACACGCCGGTCGGCGCCGTGCGGTCGATCCGCACGTACGTCGTGTCGACGCGTTCCGCGCGCCACATGTCGGCCAGCAGGCGGCCGAACGGATCGTCGCCGATCGCCGACACGAAACCCGTCGATGCGCCCTGGCGCGCGGCGGCGATGCAGAAGTTCGACGTATCGCCGCCGAAGCCCTGCAGGAATTCAGGCCGGCCCGGCTGCGACTGGTTGAATTCGATCATCGCCTCGCCGAGCGCGAGGATCTCCGGAAATGCGGCGGCCATCGCTTATACCTCGCCCCACAGATCATGGCCGTCGGCGCCCGTGATCTTCACGGACACGAAATCGCCGACCTTGTAGCGCTTCGATGCCTTCGCCGCCGGCTCGACATAGACGACGCCGTCGATCTCCGGCGCATCGGCGGCCGTGCGGCCGATCCCGCCTTCCTCGCTGACTTCGTCGATCAGCACCTTGAGGGTCTTGCCGACCTTGCGCTGGATGCGGTTCGCCGACACTTCCTCGGCGACTTCCATGAAGCGCGCGCGGCGTTCCTCGCGGACTTCATCCGGCAGCGCGCCGTCGAGTTCGTTCGCGGTCGCGCCTTCGACCGGCGAATACGCAAAGCAGCCGACGCGATCGAGTTCCGCCTCGCGGATGAAGTCGAGCAGCGTTTCGAACTGCGCTTCCGTCTCGCCGGGGAAGCCCGCGATGAACGTGCTGCGAATCGTCAGGTCCGGGCAGATCTCGCGCCACTTCTGCACGCGCTCGAGCACCTTCTCGGCGTTCGCCGGACGCTTCATGCGCTTCAGCACTTCCGGGTGCGCGTGCTGGAACGGCACGTCGAGGTACGGCAGCACGTGGCCCTTGAACGGGCCTTCGGCCATCAACGGAATCACTTCGTCGACGCTCGGATACGGATACACGTAGTGCAGGCGCACCCATGCGCCATACTGCGCGGCGAGTTCGCCGAGCGCGGCGACCAGGTCGGTCATGCGCGTCTTGATCGGCTTGCCGTTCCAGAAACCCGTGCGGTACTTCACGTCGACGCCGTACGCGCTCGTGTCCTGCGAGATCACGAGCAGTTCCTTCACGCCCGACTTGAACAGGTTCTCGGCTTCCAGCATCACTTCGGCGACCGGGCGCGACACGAGGTCGCCGCGCATCGACGGGATGATGCAGAACGTGCAGCGGTGGTTGCAGCCTTCGGAGATCTTCAGGTACGCGTAGTGGCGCGGCGTGAGCTTGATGCCGGCGGCGGGCACGAGATCGGTGAACGGGTCGTGCGGCTTCGGCAGGTGCGAATGCACGGCCTGCATCACTTCGCCCACTGCGTGCGGGCCGGTGACGGCGAGCACCTTCGGGTGGACTTCCTCGATCAGGTTCGACCCGCTGGCGCTCGACTTGGCGCCGAGACAGCCGGTGACGATCACCTTGCCGTTCTCGGTCAGCGCTTCGCCGATCGCGTCGAGACTTTCCTGCACGGCTTCGTCGATGAAGCCGCAGGTGTTCACGACGACGAGGTCGGCACCGTCGTAGGTGCCGGAGATTTCATAACCTTCGGCGCGCAGTTGCGTGATGATCTGTTCGGAGTCGACGAGCGCCTTCGGGCACCCGAGGGATACGAACCCTACTTTGGGGGATTGGGACATCTGGAATGTGGGGGCGTGGCAGCAAAAGCGTGAGTTTACAGCCATTTAGGGGTGGCGAGGCAAAACAGGCGATCGGCAGCGGCATCGATAGTCGAATTGGATGCACGACGCGGCGGCGGGCCGTCATGCGACGACTGCTCGATACGTCCCTTTCACTTTGAAATCGCGCCGTCTGTCGCTACGCGTCGACGGTCAAGCCACGTACGGCCGTCGACGAACGCATCACGGCAGCGACGCCCCCGCAACGCGCCATCGGTCAACACGCATCGAAAAGTATGAAAAACTCCACGTTCGCCGCGCTCGACGCATCGCAGTCAACTGACCGCCGAGCCGGCGCCTACACAAAAGGACGCTACATGTCAGTACGACGTTTGATATGCACCTGGCTCTCGCTGTGCCCGTTGATTGCGGGCACGGCGATGGCCCAACCCGTCGAGGTACCGGGCTTTACCCACGTGCGCTCCCTGGGCGGCATCGACGAATACCGTCTGGATGCCAACGGCCTTACCGTGCTAGCCGTGCCCGATTCCGCTGCGACGGTGGTCAGTTTCCAGGTGTTGTACCGGGTGGGTTCACGCAACGAAGCCGCGGGCACGACCGGCGACACTCACCTGCTCGAGCACCTGATGTTCAAGGGCAGCCAGCACTACAACAAGGCGCTCGGCAATGCACTGAACAGCTACATGGAGCGAGTGGGTGCGACCTTCAACGCCACCACTTCGATGGACCGCACCAACTACTTCGGCACGCTCGGGCGCGATGCGCTGGAAGGCTACATCGCGATCGAGGCCGACCGCATGCGCAACCTCCTGCTGCGCCCGGAAGACCTGGCCAGCGAGATGACGGTGGTACGCAACGAGTACGAGCGAGGCGAGAACAGTCCTTTCACCGCCTTGTTCCAGCAGGTCATGGCCACGGCTTACCAGGCGCATCCCTACCACCATCCCACCATCGGCTGGCGTAGCGACATCGAGCATGCGAGCGTGGACAAGCTGCGCCGTTTCTACGACACCTTCTACTGGCCGGACAACGCCACCGTCATCCTGGTCGGCGATTTCCGGCCGAACCAGGCGTTGGGGTGGGTCAGGCAGTATTACGGCGGCATCCCGCGCGCGCCCCAGGCCATTCCCGCCGTCACGACCGAAGAGCCGTCGCAGCAGGGGCCGCGAAGGCTGGTGCTCAAACGCGCGGGCGCAACGGGCAGTCTGATCATCGCCTTCAAGGGGCCGCGCGCGCTCGACCCCGATGCGCCTGCGTTGACCGTACTGGGCCTGGTATTGAGCCAGGGCAAGAGCAGCCGGCTGTACCGCGCACTGGTCGACACGACGGTTGCCACGCAAGCCGGCGCCGGCTTCCATGCACTGCGCGATCCCGGCCCGTTCGTCGTGACGATCAGCCTGCCGCTCGACGCGAAACACGAGCAGGCCGAGAAAATCGCCTGGACCGAACTGGAGCGGATCAAGACCGAGGGCGTCACTCGCGAGGATATCCAGCGGGTGCTCGGCCCTTACCGGGCCGATCAGGTCTACCAGCGTGACGGCGTCCGCGCGACGTCCGCCCGATTGGGCAACGCGGTCTCGCAGGGCGACTGGACACGGTTCGTCACCGAGCTCGAAGAACTCGAAAAGGTGACGCCCGCCGACGTGCAGCGCGTCGCCCGCAAGTACCTCGTTGAAAACCAGAGCACCACCGGCTGGTTCGTCCCGGAGAAATCGTGATGAAGCATGTTCGTTTCAACCCTCTGCGGACGTGGCTCGTGTGGTTCGCCGTGCTGTGCCTGCCTGTTGCGGCTCAGGCAGGCATCGCCGAGCGCGTCGTGCGCGCCCAGGCCGGCAGCATCACGCTATTGACCTATTCGATGTCGCCGCAGGAAATGGTGTCCGTGACCGGGGTGATGCCCCTGGGCGATGCCGACACGGCCAGCAAGGCGGCCAATCCCGCCGTGCCGTTGCTGACCGGCATGTTGCTGCAGGAGGGCACCACCCGTCGCGACAAGGTGGCGATCTCCGCGCTGCTGGAAAGCCTGGGCGCCCAGTTGTCGTTCCAGACCGACGGCGGCTATGTCGGCATACACGGCCAAAGCCTGACCAAGGATTTGCCGACGCTGATCGACCTGATGGCCGAGCAGTTACGCCTGCCGGCCTTCAAGCCGGAAGAGCTGGCCAAGGCCAAGAGCCGGTTGGAGGCCGCGGTCCGTCACGCCGGAGAAAACCCGTCGGTTCGGGCCACCGAGGCGCTGGATCGTTCCATTTACCCCGCTGCCCACCTCAATGCACCGGTGCCACGCGAACGGATGCTCGACGCAATCGCCGCTGCCACGCTGGACGACATCAAGGCCTTTCATCAAGCCTATTACGGGCCCGCCCACATGACGCTGGTCGTGGTCGGCGGCGCGGACCCTCGCGGCCTGCAGTCCATGGTGACCGAAGCCTTCGCGGGCTGGAGCGGGGGCCGGGCACTCGTGCGACAGGGCCCGCCACGCAAGGCAAGCCGGCCCGACACGCAGCGCATCTCCATGGGGGACAAGGAATCCGTCAGCGTGATGCTGGGTCAGGCCATCGACCTGCGCGCCAACGATGCCGACTATCTGCCCCTCAGCGCGGGTATCAACATCCTGGGCAACGGCTTCACCGGCCGCCTGATGGCAGGGGTCCGCGACAAGGAAGGCCTGACCTATGGCATCCGCGCCGGCCTGTCCGGGCTCTCCCTGATGGACGGCGGATTCGTCATCACGAGCAGCTTCGCCCCGCCCCTGCTGGACAAGGGCGTCGCCAGCACGCGCCGGATTCTGGATGCCTGGTGGAAACAGGGCGTGACCCAAGCGGAACTGGATGCACGCAAGGACGGCATGATCGGCCGCCATCAAGTCGCGATGGAAACCACCGGGCAGATGGCCGCCATGATCGCCCAGACGGTGCTCCAGGATCGCCCGCTGAGTGACCTGGACACCTATCCCGAGCGCGTCCGAGCGTTGACCGTCGAGCAGGTCAACACCGCCATCCGCAGGTACCTGGACCCCGACAAGATGACGTTGGTGGAAGCAGGCACGTTCGCGGAGAAATAACCGCCGCCTCGCTTCGTTCCATGCCCCGCCCGGCTTCGGCCGGGCCGCTGCCATCGCACGATCGTGCGCGCGCCTGCGCTTCGCAGAACGCCACCGGATGTACCTTCGCGCCGACGGTCGCAATCGACGACCGGTTTTGATCATCGGCGCCGGTCGCCCAGTCCTCGCCCTGGCTGCCGATCCGTGCACGACGCTGCACATGGACCGTGCCGAAACACGCATGGGCAACGTGCGTGCCGCTCGCGTCGGTTTGAGGCGGGATGAGGGGCTGTCGGCTTACCGTCAACGCCATGTGCGGCAAGATGCGTGGCCACTTCCCGAACGACGAGGCGGCGATCAAGCTGCTCTGGCTGCACAATGTGCCGGCCAGGACCGTGCGGTCCGCCTTCGACTGGAAATCGGCGAAGTGACGGGGATCCACGCGCACGCGTCGCTTCCCGACAATTCCGCCGGAACCGCCCCGTCGCTATGCGAAAATCGCAGCGTCCACGCTCTTCCCTCTCTTCCATTACCCAATGGGGTTCGCATGACCACCCACATCACGATCGAATTCACCGAACACGCAGCCGAAACCATCGGCGAGCAAACCAGCACCAGCTTCTCGTACGACCAGGGCGCGCACGTGCCGCAACCGGGCGACTTCGTCGAGCTCGAGAATTCGCGACAGACGTTCCTCGTGATCGGCCGCGTGTTTTCGCTCAAGGCGAACTACTGCGCGGTCAAGCTCGTGCTCGATCTGCCGCCGCACGACGACGAGCAGGGATTCCCGGCATAAGACAAGCCGGGCCGGTAACGTCGGCCATTGCGCACGCCCGGCCCGCCGCGTATTGAACCGCCCACCACGCGCGCGTAAAAAAGCCCGCCGAAGCGGGCCCACACAACGGACCAATCCCATCCGGCGCTCACGGAAACTTCGCGGCCGTCAGGCACCGCTCGAACCACAAAGCATCGTCTCCATCGCCGATCGGCCACATTTCCGCATCGAGTTGCGGCAGCCCGGCTACCGGCGCTGACGCGCGGTTATCCCCGCCGGAAGCCCCCACACGCGTCCACGCCGATTGCGCGCCACCGGTGTCGCACGCACTCCCATGGGCCTGCGCTTCGCAGTACGCAACGGGGCGCACCTTCGCGCCATCGGCCGTGCTCACCGACCGGTACTGATAGACCGCCCCGGTCGCCCAGTCCTCGCTCTGGCTGCAGACCCGCGCGCGATGCTGCACATGGACCGCGCCGAAACATGCGTAGGAAACGTGCGCGCCAGTCGCATCGTCGGGAATGAAGTCGCAGTTTGCATCGAAACCGGTAAGGGGGCCGCCCGTGTATTTCGCGAGCCACTGGCGCTCGGCCTGCGCACGCGCGATCAACCCTTTGTTCGATTGATCGGCCAGTACGGCGGTGCGCCGATCGATTGCCTTGCGCACTTCGTCGACGGCGAGCGCACGACCTTCGTAATCGGCGTCGAGACGATTGTTGCGCGCACTGATCCAGCGGCGCTGGCTGCGCACCAGCATGTCGCGGATCGCCGTGTCCGGTGCGGCCTTCAGCGCACCCGCGTACGCCGAATTCATCCGCGAGTCGGCTGCGCGCAGGATGGAGCTCGCGCAGATGCGCTTCTCGAGCGACTGCACGGCTTTCGCGCAATCCATCGCAAAGGCCGGCACCGCCACGCCAACGCCCAGCATGAACATCGAAGCTAAACCAGCCAGCCGGCCGGCTGGTGCCACTCGAATCCCACGCATGCTTTCTCTCAGTCGGTTTTTTCTTGGTCGCATTGCCTCGACGCGGCATCGCGCATCACGGCCTGTCCTGCCCGGGCGGCGTCATTGCATTTCGCCGAACGCAGCTTCCACGCCACACCGCGCAGCGCAGCGCAGCGCCGCTCATGGTACGCGTGCGTGCACGAACGCGCACCATCAGGCACGACACGCCCCGGTGTTCCTTCGCAAGTGACGGGATCTCGATCGACTGAACAACGTCCGCGCACGCCCGAACCCGGCATGCGCATTCGGTGCCGACGGTCATGAACGACCGTCGGCAAGAGGATCCGGCGGGCGGCGGCCGCACACATCGTCGCGCCCGAATGCACGATCAGCCGACCCGCGCCGCGCTGCTTCGCGGCACCGACGCCCGACGGGTTGCCCGCCGCGGTCGGCCTGCCGCGAAACCGTTACTTCTTTTCCGGCTCCGACGCGCCCGGCTGCTTGAACGGGAACGTGCTGAACATCGACTTCGCCTGGTTCTGCATCTGCTCCTGCATCTGCACGAACATGTTCTTCGACTGCTCGATGTAGCTGGTCATCATCCCTTGCATCATCGGCGCCTGCATGTTCATGAACTGCGACCAGACTTCCGGATTCATCGCATTGCCTTCGTACAGGTTCTTCGACTGATCCGCGAGCTTGTTCTGGATGTCGATGAACGCCTGGATGTTCTTTTCCAGGTACGTGCCCATCATGCCCTGCATCGCATGCCCGTAGAAACGGATGATCTGCGACAGCATCGACGACGAGAACATCGGCACGCCGCCGCTTTCCTCTTCGAGGATGATCTGCAGGAGAATGCTGCGCGTCAGGTCTTCGTTGGATTTCGCATCGACGACCTTGAAATCCTCCTGCTCCAGCACGAGTTGCTTCACGTCGGTCAGCGTAATGTACGTGCTTGTCTCGGTATCGTAGAGCCGACGGTTCGGGTACTTCTTGATGAGCCGTTCGGCCGTCTTCTTTGTAGTAGTCATGTAACGCCTTTGAGTGCAGCGTAGCGGAAGTGACGAATCCCCGCCGCCCGAATCCGGGAGGCGGGGGCCTTCGGAAAACGCCCGGCTGCGCGGCCACCCGGCCCGCGCAGCGCGGACGCTCAGCCCATGTGCAGGCCGCCGTTCAGCGAGAAGTCTGCGCCCGTCGCGAAACCGGAATCGTTCGACGCGAGCCACGCGACGATCGAACCGATTTCCTCCGGGCCGCCGAGACGCCGCACCGGGATCGTCGCGACGATCTTCTCGAGCACGTCCGGGCGAATCGCCTTCACCATGTCGGTGCCGATGTAGCCCGGCGACACGGTGTTGACCGTCACGCCCTTCGTCGCGACTTCCTGGGCGAGCGACATCGTGAAGCCGTGGATACCGGCCTTCGCGGTCGAGTAGTTGGTCTGGCCGAACTGCCCTTTCTGGCCGTTCACCGACGAAATGTTGATGATCCGGCCCCAGCCGCGTTCGACCATCCCGTCGATCACCTGCTTCGTCACGTTGAACAGGCTCGTCAGGTTGGTGTCGATCACGGCGGTCCAGTCTTCGTGCGTCATCTTGCGGAACACGACATCGCGCGTGATGCCCGCGTTGTTGACCAGCACGTCGATCTCGCCGACTTCGGCCTTGACCTTGTCGAACGCTTCCTTGGTCGAGTCCCAGTCGCCGACGTTGCCTTCCGACGCGATGAAATCGTACCCGAGCGCCTTCTGCTCCTCGAGCCATTTCACCCGGCGCGGCGAGTTCGGGCCGCAACCTGCGACCACCTTGAAGCCGTCTTTCGACAGGCGCTGGCAGATGCTGGTGCCGATGCCGCCCATCCCGCCCGTTACGTACGCAATTCGCTGAGACATAAATCTCACTCCATTTTTTGGTTTCGAGAGCTGCCGGAGGCCCCTCTGACTTCACGTGACGCCGGCCGAAGCCGCAATCGGCCGGCACACGAATTCGGTTCGCTGGTCGCGAATGGCGGCTTGAGAACAGCCGCCTACGGAGGGCCGCTTACGGACGCTCGACCGCGAGCGCGACACCCATCCCGCCGCCGATGCACAGCGACGCCAGCCCGCGCTTCGCATCGCGCTTGGCCATCTCGTGCAGCAGCGTCACCAGGATCCGGCAGCCCGACGCGCCGATCGGGTGGCCGATCGCGATCGCCCCGCCGTTCACGTTCACCTTCGACGTGTCCCAGCCCATCTGCTTGTGCACCGCCAGCGCCTGCGCCGCGAATGCCTCGTTGATCTCCATCAGGTCCAGGTCGCCCGGCGTCCAGCCCGCGCGCTCCAGGCACCGGCGCGATGCCGGCACCGGGCCCATCCCCATCACGCTCGGATCCACGCCCGCGTTCGCGTACGCCTTGATCCGCGCCAGCGGCGTCAGGCCGAGTGCCGCCGCCTTCTGCGCCGACATCACCAGCACCGCCGCCGCGCCGTCGTTCAGCCCCGACGCGTTCGCCGCCGTCACCGAGCCGTCCTTCGAGAACGCCGGCTTCAGCCCCGCCAGCGACTCCGCCGTCACGCCGTGACGCACGAATTCGTCGGTGGCGAACTGCAGCGGCTCGCCCTTGCGTTGCGGAATCGCCACCGGCACGATTTCATCGTCGAAGCGGCCGGCCTTCTGCGCGGCTTCCGCCTTGTTCTGCGACAACGCCGCGAACGCGTCCTGCTCCTCGCGCGTGATCCCGTATTCCTTCGCGACGTTCTCCGCCGTGATGCCCATGTGGTACTGGTTGTACACGTCCCACAGGCCGTCGACGATCATCGTGTCGACCAGCTTCGCGTCACCCATCCGGAACCCGTCGCGCGAGCCCGGCAGCACGTGCGGCGACGCGCTCATGTTCTCCTGGCCGCCCGCGATCACGATCTCCGCGTCGCCCGCGACGATCGCGTTCGCCGCCAGCATCACGGCCTTCAGGCCGGAGCCGCACACCTTGTTGATCGTCATCCCCGGCACTGCCGTCGGCAGCCCGGCCTTGATCAGCGACTGCCGCGCCGGGTTCTGCCCGGAACCGGCCGTCAGCACCTGGCCCATGATCACTTCGCTGACCTGCTCGGGCTTCACGCCCGCACGCTCCAGCACCGCGCGGATCACCGTCGCGCCCAGCTCGGGCGCCGCAATCTTCGCAAGCGAACCGCCGAATTTGCCGACCGCGGTCCGCGCGGCCGATACGATCACTACGTCCGTCATTTCCCTTTCCTCCAGGCCCGCACGACACGGCGCATCGCTACCGGCCCTGTTAAAAAAACTGCGGTGCACCGGACAGCCTGCGCCGCTGTCCGGTTTTCGTCAATCGCGCTGCAATACGTAGCGGCCCGGCGCCGGTTCGATCACCGGGAACTGCGCGGTACCGGGCTGGGCGGGCGGCTCCACCTTGCGGCCGCCGTACTGGTCGAGCCATTCGACCCAGGTCGTCCACCAGCTGCCCGGGTGCTCGGTTGCACCGGCGAACCACTCGTCCGCCGATTCGGGCAGGTCGCTGTCGTTGACCCAGTAGCTGCGCTTCTTCTTCGCCGGCGGATTGATCACGCCCGCGATGTGCCCCGACGCGCCGAGCACGAACTTCAGCGGGCCCGACAGGATCGACGTGGACGCATAGGCCGTCTGCCACGGCACGATGTGATCCTCGCGCGAACCGTAGATGAAGGTCGGCACGTCGATCAGCGTCAGGTCCACCGACTCGCCGCACACGGTCAACGCACCCGGCTCGCGCAGCTTGTTCTCGAGATAGGTATTGCGCAGGTACCACGCGTACATCGGGCCCGGCAGGCTCGTCGAATCGCTGTTCCAGTACAGCAGGTCGAACGGCGCCGGCGTGCGGCCCTTCAGGTAGTTGTCGACGACGTAGTTCCACACGAGGTCGTTCGGACGCAGGAACGAGAACGTGTTCGCGAATTCGACGCCGCGCATCAGCCCCGGCTGTGTGCCGTTCTTGCCGCCGATGGTCTGCTCGCGCATCTGCACGTGCGCCTCGTCGACGAACACGTCGAGAATGCCGGTATCGGTGAAGTCGAGCATCGCGGTGAGCAGCGTCATCGACGCGGCCGGATGTTCGCCGCGCGCGGCAAGCACAGCGAGCGCGGTCGCGAGCATCGTGCCGCCGACGCAGAAGCCGAGCGTGTTGATCTGCTCGCGGCCGCTGACCTGCTGCACGGCGTCGATCGCCGCGAGCAGCCCTTCGTTCATGTAGTCGTCCCACGTCTTGTGCGCGACCGATGCGTCCGCGTTGCGCCACGACACGAGGAACACCTGATGGCCGTTCGACAGCGCATGCGCGACGAGCGAATTCTCCGGCTGCAGGTCGAGGATGTAGAACTTGTTGATGCAAGGCGGCACGATCAGCAGCGGCCGCTCGAACACCTTGTCCGTCTTCGGCGTGTACTGGATCAGCTGGATCAGGTCGTTCTCGTAGACGACCGCACCTTCAGTACACCCGAGGTTCTTGCCGACCACGAATTGCGATTCGTCGGTCTGCGAAATCTTGCCGCGCTGCATGTCGCCGAGCAGGTTCATCATCCCTTGCCGCAGGCTTTCGCCCTGCGTTTCGAGGATCGATTTCTGTGCGTCGGGATTGAGTGCGAGGAAGTTGCTCGGCGCGGCTGCGGCCGTCCATTGCTGGACCGTGAAACGAATGCGCTCGCGCGTCTTCGGATCGGTCTGCAGCGCATCGGCCAGTTCCTGCAGATAGCGCGCGTTGAGCAGATACCAGGCCGCCGCGAACGCATGCGCCGGCGACGCCTTCCACGCATCCCCGCTGAAACGGCGGTCCTTCAGCTCGGGCGACTCCAGCTTCGCCGCGGCGGCCTGCTGCATCAGCACCATGCAATCGCGCGCGTAGTCGGCCTGCAGCGCCTGCAGCCGCTCGGGCGGAATCGCGGCGGCCGGCAGCTTCAACCCGGCGAACGGCGACGCCATCGCGCCGAAATCGGGCATCGACGGCATCTGGAACGGGAACGATGTCGGAAACTGGAATGTGGCGAACGGATTCACGGTGGCCGACGCAGTCGCGGCGCGTGCCGGATCCGCAAAACCGCGCCACGCGTTCAACCACGACTCGAACATCTGCTGCATCGGCTGGGCGGCCGGATCGAAACCAATGCTGCCCGGGGAAGTGCCCGCCTGAGCGGACGTCGACGATTTTTTCGATGCTGTCATTACCTGCCTTACCGGTGATTCGTGAGCGTCTATCGTGAAATCCTGCTCGCGCGCGGCATGCCGGCTGCGAGCCGGGCCGTCATGCTCTGGAGAGGCGTCTCCAGATTCTGCCGCAGTGCGGTATTTTTATCATTATCGTTTTCCCCATGTGAAGCGCCATGTCAAACCACTGAACATTTCCGTACGGAGATAATCCTCGCACAACAGACGGGACAAGGGTTCCGGCGAAACATAAAACATTTTGGTTGACTTGACTTCGGGATTTTCCATTCAATCGCGCATGCAGCGCGGCATCGCGGCCGAAATATCGAGATAACCCGATTTTGCGGCGCAATAAACTCCACGCGCATGCGCATTCCGTCAATCGGCCAGCCAGATCGCTGCTGCCATGCGGCCCGTCACGCGATCGCGCCGGTACGAATAGAAGCGTGCCTGTTCGGTGACCGTGCAAGCCGTTCCGCCGCTCACGTGCACAACGCCCGCACGCGCGAGACGCAGGCGCGCAAGCGCATAGAGATCGGCAAGAAATTTGCCCGGCGCGCCCTCGATCGCGACGAACGCAAGCCGGGTTTCATCATGCTCCGACTGCGGGGCCGTGTCGAGAAACGCGTCACGCACGTCGGCGCCCACCTCGAACGCCTGCGGGCCGATCGCCGGCCCGAGGTACGCGTGAAGCGCGTCCGTCGCACCGCCCGCGAGTGCCGCGACACGCTCCGCGGTCTGCTCGACGATGCCGGCCGCCAGCCCGCGCCAGCCCGCATGGGCGGCGCCGACGGCACGGCCCTGCGTGTCGCACAGCAGCACGGGCAGGCAATCCGCGACCATCACGACGCAGACGGCACCCGCGCGGTCGGTGACGCTCGCGTCGGCCTGCACGGGCGCCGTCGCCATCGGCGCCGCCGCGATCACCTCGTCCGCGCGCACGATCTGCGCGCCGTGAACCTGCTCGAGCCACGCAGCGCTCGACTGGCCTGCGAGCGCCAGCAAGCGTGCGCGATTCCCTGCCACATGGGCCGGGTCGTCACCGGTATGCAGGCCGAGATTCATCCCGCCCGGCAGCGCGTCGCCGCGCTGCCAGCGCCCGTACGGGCCTTCGCTCACCCCGCCGTCGCGCGTCGTGATCAGCGCGCGCACGCGCGGCGACACCTGCCAGTCGGGCTGTACGCAGTCCTGCCACGTCAGCGGCGCCAGGTTCGTCATCGGCACTCACTCCTCCTCATCGTCCAGGTCCGGCTCGTCATCGTGATACTCGCCGCCGAAATCGTCATCGTCGTAGACACCGTCATCGTCGTCGAATTCCTCGTCGCCCTGCCCGAAGCCGAGCGCCGCGACGAGTGTGTTCATGTCGTCCGGCAGCGGGCAGCGCCATTGCATCGCCTTGCCAGTGACCGGATGCACGAGGCCGAGCCGCCATGCATGCAGCGCCTGACGCGCGAACCCGTCCGGCAGCGGCGTGACCGAGCGTTTGCCGCGCGCACGACCGTACACGGGATCGCCGAGCAGCGGATGCCCGACGTGCGCGCAGTGCACGCGGATCTGGTGCGTGCGACCGGTCTCGAGATCGCACTGGATCGCCGAAACCGGCTGACGTTGCCACAGGCATGTGTCAACCGTGCGGAAATGCGTGCGCGCGGGCTTGCCCGATGCGCCCGTGACGACGGCCATGCGCGTGCGTTCGCGCGGATCGCGGCCGATCGGCGCGTCGATCGTGCCGTCCTCGGGCATCGTGCCCCACACGAGCGCAAAATAACGGCGCTTCACCGTGCGGGCCTGCAGCTGGCGCACGAGATCCGTCTGCGCGGCCAGCGTGCGCGCCACCACCATCAGGCCCGACGTTTCCTTGTCGAGCCGGTGGACGATCCCGGCGCGCGGCAGGCCGGCCGCCGCGTCGCCATAGCGATGCAGCAGCCCGTTGAGGATCGTGCCGCTCCAGTTGCCGGCGGCCGGATGCACGACGAGGCCGGCCGGCTTGTTGATGACGACGAGCGCGTCGTCCTCGTAGATCACGTCGAGCGGCACCGGCTCCGGCGTAAAGGCGAGCTGCTCGGGGAGCAGGTCGGGCACGAGTTCGATCTTCGCGCCGAGCGGCACCGGCTGGCGGATCTTCGCCGGCGCGCCGTCGACGAGCACGCGCTGCGCCTCGATCCAGCTCTGCAGGCGGCTGCGCGAGAATTCGGGGAACAGTTGGGCGAGCGCCTTGTCGAGGCGCTCACCCGCGAGCGACATCGGCACTTCGACGACGCGCGGCGCTTCATCGACCGCCGCGGACGGCACGACGGGCGGCTGCATTGCGTCACCGGTCAGATCGTCATCGAGGGAATCCCCCGAGGCAGCGTCGGCGGGCCGATCGCTTGGGCTATAATCTTCGCGATTTGGTGTGCCCGGCTGGGCATTCTGCGAACTTGAACGGGTCATTTAGACTGGGTCACCGAGACTTGAAGCTAGGACATGCGAGCATGATGAATTCGACCAAACGCACGGCCAGAACCGTCGCCGCCCGGGCTGCGGCGGTAGCGGCCGCGGCCCTCATCGCCGGCTGCCACGGCTTGCCGCAGAAGCAGGACGAGACGGCTACCTGGTCGAACAACAAATTATACTCAGAGGCCCAGGACGCACTGTCCGGCGGCGACTGGGGCAAGTGCGCGAAATATTTCGAATCGCTGCAAGGTCGCGATCCGTTCGGCCATTTCGCGCAACAGGCGCAGATCAACGTTGCATACTGCAACTGGAAGGATAACGAAGCGGCCGCCGCCGACCAGGCCGTCGATCGCTTCATCCAGCTCCACCCCGATCATCCGGATATCCCGTACGCGTACTACCTGAAGGGGATGATCCACTTCAACGACGATCTCGGCCTGTTCGGCCGCTTCTCCGGCCAGGACATGAGCGAGCGCGATCCGCAGGCACTGCGTGAATCGTACGATGCGTTCAAGGTCGTCGTCGACCGCTTCCCGAAGAGCAAGTACGCGCCCGACGCCGCCGCGCGGATGCGCTATATCGTGAACGCGCTCGCATCGCACGAAGTGCATGCGGCCGACTACTACTACCGGCGCGGCGCCTACGTCGCGGCCATCAACCGTGCGCAGCTCGCGATCAAGGACTACAAGGGCGCCCCGGCGATCGAGGACGCACTGCACATCATGATCCTGTCGTACGGCAAGCTGAACCAGCCGGAACTCGCCGAGGACACGAAGCGCGTGCTCGCCGGCACGTTCCCCGACAGCCCGTACGTCACGGGCCACTCGCGCCCCGGCGCGAAGAAGTCGTGGTGGCAGTTCTGACGACAGCACCGTGCGGCACGCGCCGCACCAACAAAAAACCCGGCCATCGAGCCGGGTTTTTTATGGGCGCCGCACTCAGGCGGCGCCGGTGCAATCGCGCGCCGATCGCCGCGCGCACCGTCACGTGCGTTTTGCCGAACGGTGCTCGTCGAAGAAGTCCTGGACGACCGCGATCTCGCGGGTCCGCTTGAACGGCGGCAGGCTCTGCCAGATCCGGCGCCCGTAGGGCTTGTCGACGAGCCGCGTGTCGCAGATCATCAGCACGCCGCGATCCGTCTCCGCACGAATCAGCCGGCCTGCGCCCTGCTTCAGCGTGATCACGGCCTGCGGCAACTGGTGCACGGCGAACGGGCTCAGCCCCTTCTTCGTCAGCGCGTCGAGGCGCGCGGCCAGCACCGGATCGTCCGGCGGCGCGAACGGCAGCTTGTCGATCACGACGAGCGACAGCGCGTCACCGCGCACGTCGACGCCTTCCCAGAAACTCTGGCTGCCGACCAGGATCGCGTTGCCATACCCACGGAAACGGTCGAGCAGTTCGGTGCGGCTTGCATCGCCCTGCACGAGCAGCGGCGTGTTCCAGCCGCGCGATTCGATCACGTCGCGCAGCTTCGACGCGATCCGGTCGACCGC
The DNA here is from genome assembly GCF_002223205.1 of Burkholderia sp. AU27893. Lineage (NCBI taxonomy): Bacteria > Pseudomonadati > Pseudomonadota > Betaproteobacteria > Burkholderiales > Burkholderiaceae > Burkholderia > Burkholderia sp. AU27893. Next base: position 2,267,702 of record NZ_NKFD01000001.1, read on the forward strand.
GCGCAGCGTCGTGCACAGCATGAACACGCCGCCGCCGGACGCCTCGATCGCCGGCAGCGCGGCGTCGAAGACGGCATCGGTAAACGCCGGCGAAGACGGTTGCGGCAGGTTGCGCGGCACGTACAGCAACCCTTGCGACTGATAGTCGAACGGGCTTGCGAGCGTCATCGAGCGACGCGAGCTGAGGCCCATTTGCGCCGCATAGTGCGTGAAGTCGCCGCGCACCGACAGCGTGGCCGACGTGAACACCCAGGCGCGCGGCACGCCCGCGCGCTGCTTGGCAAAGATCGGCGCGACCGACAGCGGCGTTTCGTGCAGCTGGACCGTATGCGCGAACACTTCGACCCAGCGTACCTTCTCGTTCGGATCGCCGTCGGATGCCGCCTTGTCGCCGGCCGCCGTTGCGTCGGCCTTCGCCGCCGCTTCCGTCGCGCCGGGTGCGACCCAGCCGGCCAGCAGGTCCTGCAGTTCGCGGGCGCGCCGCAGGCACGCGCCGAGCGATTCCGCCCGTTCCGCCTGGCTGGCGAGCGCCGACGCCAGCGCGTCGAGCGCAGCCTCGAGCGCGTCGAGCGCACCGAACATCGGGTGATCGTCGCCGAGCTGGGCGAGCGACATGCGGACGATCTGGTCGTTCGCGAACGCCAGGCGCAAGTCGCGCGCCGCACGCTCGAGATCGCCGCCGAGCTTCACCCACTCGACCGCGTCGCGCGCATGGCTCAGGCCTTCCGCCACCGTGTCGCGGGCGAGCTCGAGAATCTGCGTCGTCGACAGCGTTTCGCCGAAGAACAGCGTCGCCGTTTCCGGCAACTGGTGCGCTTCGTCGAAGATGACCGTGTTCGCGTTCGGCAGCAGCTCGGCCATCCCCGTATCGCGCAGCATGATGTCCGCGAAGAACAGGTGGTGGTTGACGACGACGATGTCGGCCTGCTGCGCCTCGCGCCGCGCCTGCATCACGAAGCAATCCTTGTAATGCGGGCACTCCTGGCCGAGGCAGTTGTCGCGCGTCGACGTGACCATCGACCACACGGGCGCCGTTTCCGGCACGCTCGCGAGCTCGGCCTTGTCGCCGCTCTTCGTGATCTTCGCGAAGCGGACGATTTCCTGCAGATAGGCCGTATCCTGCCGCGACGGCAACCGGCCGTTGTCGGCCGTGCGTTGCAGGTAGTAATGGCACAGGTAGTTGGCCCGGCCCTTCAGCATCGCGACCGACACCGGTACCGCCAGTGCGTTGCGCACGGTCGGGATGTCGCGCGCGAACAATTGATCCTGCAGGTGTTTCGTGCCGGTCGACACGATCACCTTGCCGCCCCACAGCATCGCGGGCACGAGGTATGCATAGGTCTTGCCGGTACCCGTACCGGCCTCGACGATCAGCGTGTTGTCGCCGGCATCGCCGTCGACTTCGGCTGCCGCGGCGGCGTCCGCGCCCGTTTCGGCCGCCTTGTCGCCGTCGCCGAGGCGACGCGCCGGCCGCTTGCGGGTTTCGAAGATCTCGGGTTCGGGCATCCGGCGCGCGGACGCTTCCATCGCGGACGCGACGGCGCGCGCCATCTCGATCTGCGACTGTCGCGGCCGGTAGCCGTCGAGCGCACGCGCCAGCAATCCGCCTTCGCCGAAGATCGTGTCGAGTTCGTCGACGCGCTTGCGGCTCAGCTCAAAGGTGCCTTCGGGCGCACGAGCGCGCCCGGCGGGCGACACGTCGCGCCGGGCATCGGGGGTGGCTTCAAGCGGTGAATTCAAGGCAAGCGTTCCTGTGTCCAGCGCCCGGGCGGCGCCGGCGCTTGCCAGGCCGCGCTCAGGCGCGCTTATCCGGTTCCAGCTGCGATTGCAGCAAAATGATTTTGTCCTTGGCCGCCAGCTTTTCCTTCTTCAGCCGGTGCAGCGTGATGTCGTCGATGTCGGAGTGCCCTTCCTTCAGCTCGATCTCCCGAGCGAGCTGCTGGTGCTGCTCCTGCAATGCAGCCAAACGGTTGTGCAATTCCTGCTGCTGTTCCGTGTGACGGTTTTGCATACTTGCCTCCTCATCGAAGCAGCGCGCCGACTGGCGTGCCAGCGCGCCCGAGACTGATCCCGATCAATCCAACACGTTACTGCCCCTGCTGTTGCTTCTGCTGCGCCTTCTCGGCCGCTTCCTTCTGACGCTGCTCGACATCGGCCTTGTGCTGCTCCGCTTCCTTCTGCTTCTGCTCGTAGCGCGCGGCGTTGTCCGCCCGCTCCTGCGCCTTCTGCGCGGCCTGCTGATGCGCCTGGTCGAGCTTGCGCTGGAAGTCGCCCTGCTTCTGGTCGTATGCCTGCTTGTTCGCCGCGCGCTGCGGCCCTTCCGCGCCACGCTGCGCCTGCTTCAACGCATTCTGCTCCTGCTTGTCGCGGAACGCAGCCGCGTTTGCCGCATCGTTCGCCGCGCGCTGCGGTGCTTCCGCCGCGTTTTGCGCCGCCTTCAGCGCCTGCTGCTGGTCGCGCTGCTGCGCACGCACCGCCCGCTGCTCGTCGTTGAGCGCGAGTTGCTCCTGGCGGATGCTCGCCCGCTCGTCGCGCATCTGTTCACGTGCCTTGCCGAGACAGTGATTGACGAAGAACTTGCTGTAGCAATCGTGCTCGGCCACCGCATAACGATAATCGTTTTCTGCGGAGCGTTGATTGAGCACTTTTTGACGGGCGTCGAAATCCGGTGCGGCGGTGGCCGTCACGGGCGCAGCCGCGGCGGCGGCCGGCACGGTGGCGTCCGACGCTTGCGCGAACGCGCCGGAAGGCCCGGCAGACAAAGCCGCGGCGAGCGCTGCGCCGAGCGCGACGAGAGAAATTCGGGAAGTTGGCAACGTCGTAGGAAAGCTGCGGGACATGTGTCAAATTCTATCACCCCCGGCTGGGCGCTCCGCCATTTATGGCAAAATGCCCCGCTTCACTCACCCGCGGCATCCGGCCCGTCGGGCCCGCCACGCAGCCCGCCGCTTCGGGCCTGCCGGCCCCCGCCGCGATTTCAGCAGGCAGATCATCCACGACATGACGGAAACCGTAGCACTCAAGATCGTACAGCGCATCGCCACCGAACTGTCCGTCCAGCCGCGCCAGGTCGCGGCGGCCGTGCAACTCCTCGACGAAGGCTCGACCGTTCCGTTCATTGCCCGGTACCGCAAGGAAGTGACCGGCAACCTGGACGACACGCAGTTGCGCCAGCTCGAGGAACGCCTCCTGTATCTGCGCGAACTCGAGGATCGCCGTGCGTCGATCCTGTCGAGCATCGACGAACAGGGCAAGCTGACCGACGAACTGCGCGCCGCGATCGACGCGGCCGACAGCAAGCAGGTGCTCGAAGACCTTTATCTGCCGTACAAGCCGAAGCGCCGCACGCGTGCGCAGATCGCCCGCGAAGCCGGCCTCGAGCCGCTCGCCCAGGCGCTCCTCGCGAACCCGCTGCTCGACCCGCAGGCCGAGGCAGCCGCGTATGTCGACGCCGAGAAGGGCGTGGCCGACGTGAAGGCCGCGCTCGACGGCGCGCGCGACATCCTGTCCGAACAGTTCGGCGAGACGGCCGAACTGCTCGGCAAGCTGCGCGACTACCTGCACAACCAGGGTGTGGTGTCGTCGGCCGTCGTCGAGGGCAAGGAAAACGAGGAAGGCGAGAAATTCCGCGACTATTACGACTACGCGGAAACGATCAAGACGGTGCCGTCGCACCGCGCCCTCGCGCTGTTCCGCGGCCGCAACGCGGGCGTGCTGACGATCAAGCTCGGCCTCGGCGAAGAACTCGACGCGCAGGTGCCGCATCCCGGCGAGGCGATGATCGCGCGCCATTTCGGCATCGCGAACCAGAACCGCCCGGCCGACAAGTGGCTGTCCGACGTATGCCGCTGGTGCTGGCGCGTGAAGGTGCAGCCGCACATCGAGAACGAGCTGCTCACGCAATTGCGCGAAACGGCCGAAACGGAAGCGATCCGCGTGTTTGCGCGCAACCTGAACGACCTGCTGCTGGCCGCGCCGGCCGGCCCGAAGGCCGTGATCGGTCTCGACCCCGGTCTGCGCACGGGCGTGAAGGTCGCGGTCGTCGACCGCACCGGCAAGGTGCTCGCGACCGACACGATCTACCCGCACGAGCCGCGCCGCGACTGGGATGGCTCGATCGCGAAACTCGCACGCATCGCCGCACAGACGCAGGCCGAGCTGATCAGCATCGGCAACGGCACGGCGTCACGTGAAACCGACAAGCTCGCGGGCGAACTGATCGCGAAGCACCCGGAGCTGCGCCTGCAGAAGATCGTCGTGTCGGAAGCCGGCGCTTCGGTCTATTCGGCGTCCGAGCTGGCCGCGAAGGAATTCCCCGAGCTTGACGTGTCGCTGCGCGGCGCCGTCTCGATTGCACGCCGCCTGCAGGATCCGCTCGCCGAGCTCGTGAAGATCGAGCCGAAGGCCATCGGCGTCGGCCAGTACCAGCACGACGTGAACCAGCGCGAACTCGCCCGCTCGCTCGACGCGGTCGTCGAGGACTGCGTGAACGCGGTCGGCGTCGACGCGAACACCGCGTCGGCCCCGCTGCTCGCCCGCGTATCGGGCCTGAACGCGACGCTCGCGCGCAACATCGTCGACTACCGCGATGCGAACGGCCCGTTCCCGTCGCGCGAGCACCTGCGCAAGGTGCCCCGCCTCGGCGACAAGACCTTCGAACAGGCCGCGGGCTTCCTGCGCATCAACGGCGGCGAGAATCCGCTCGACCGCTCGTCGGTGCACCCGGAAGCGTATCCGGTCGTCGAGCGGATGCTCGCGAAGATCAACAAGCGCATCGACGACGTGCTCGGCAACCGCGAAGCACTGTCGGGCCTGTCCCCGACGGAATTTGTTGACGAACGTTTCGGCCTGCCGACCGTGCGCGACATCCTGTCCGAACTGGAGAAGCCGGGCCGCGATCCGCGCCCCGAATTCAAGACCGCGACGTTCCGCGAAGGCGTCGAAAAAGTGTCGGATCTCGTGCCCGGCATGACGCTCGAAGGCGTCGTGACGAACGTCGCCGCGTTCGGCGCGTTCGTGGACATCGGCGTCCACCAGGACGGCCTCGTCCACGTATCCGCGATGTCGACCAAGTTCATCAAGGATCCGCACGAAGTCGTGAAGGCCGGCCAGGTCGTCAAGGTGAAGGTGCTCGACGTCGACGTGAAGCGCCAGCGCATTGCGCTGACGATGCGCCTCGACGACGATGCGGCGGCACCCGGCATGTCGTCGCGCGGCAGCCAGGATCGCGGCAACGCGGGCCGCGGCGCGGCCCGCCCGCAGCAGCGTTCGCGCGAGCCGGAACCGGCAGGCGCGATGGCCGCGGCATTCGCGAAGCTGAAGCGCTGAGCACCCGCAAGCCCCTGCGCGACAGACAAAAAAGCCCGCCGAAAGGCGGGCTTTTTTACGACTTCGGCAAACACGGCGCGCGGCCGGACGGCCCGCGCGCCATACGTTGCGTCAGATCTCGATCTTCGTCCCGAGTTCGACCACGCGGTTCGCGGGGATCGAGAAGAAGTCGGTCGGCTTCGCGGCATTCTGGTGCATCCAGGCGAACACGCGCTCGCGCCAGATCGACATCCCGGGCAGATGCGTCGGCACGACCGTCTCGCGCGCGAGGAAGAACGACGTATCCATCAGCTCGAACGTCATGTCGTGCGTGCGGCCGAATTCCTCGAGCACGGCCTTCACGTCCGGCGTCTCGTTGAAGCCGTACTCGGCCTTGACGATATACAGCCCGCCGCCCGCATCACGCGAGGACTGACGCTTGTCGTCGCGCACGTAAGGAAAGTCGCGCGTGACGAACGTGAGGAAAATGGTGCGCTCGTGCAGCACCTTGTTGTGCTTCAGGTTGTGCAGCAGGCTCACGGGCACGAGCTTGTCGTTGCCGGTCAGGTAGATCGCGGTACCCGACACGCGATGCGGCGGATGCGCGAGCAGCCCCTGCAGGAACGGCTCGAGCGGAATACCGTCGGCCGCCGTGCGCTCCTTGACGATGTGACGCCCCTTGTACCAGGTCATCAGCAGGAAGAACAGCAGCGCGCCGATGCCGAGCGGCAGCCAGCCGCCCTGCGCGACCTTCAGCAGGTTCGCGCCGAAGAAGCCGAGGTCGACCGCGAGAAACACCGCGATGATCGCGCCGACCAGCAGCCGGTTCCAGTTCCACACCTTCACCATCACGACTGCGGCGAGCACGGTCGTGATCACCATCGTCGCCGTCACCGCGATACCGTAAGCTGCCGCGAGGTTGTCGGAGCTCTTGAAGCCGATGACGATGCAGAGGATCACGAACAGCAGCAGCCAGTTCACGACCGGCACGTAGATCTGGCCGATCGCGAGTTCCGACGTATGCAGCACCTTCATGCGGGGCACGTAGCCGAGCTGGATGGCCTGCGACGTCAGCGAATACGCGCCCGAGATCACCGCCTGCGACGCGATCACGGTCGCGACCGTCGACAGCACGACGAGCGGCAGCAGCCCCCATTCGGGCGCCAGCAGGAAGAACGGGTTTTCGATCGCCTTCGGGTTCTGGATCAGCAGCGCGCCCTGGCCGAAGTAGTTCAGCACGAGCGACGGCATCACGAGCCCGTACGCGGCGATGCGGATCGGCTTCGCGCCGAAGTGCCCCATGTCCGCGTAGAGCGCTTCCGCACCGGTCAGCACCAGCACGACCGAGCCGAGCACGACGTACGCCTGCAGCAGGTGATCGGCCATGAACGACGCCGCGTAATACGGGTTGATGGCGGCCATGATGCCCGGCACGCGCACGATGTGGTACACGCCGAGCGCCGCGATCACGACGAACCACAGCACCATGATCGGGCCGAACAGCTTGCCGACCAGTGCGGTACCGTGACGCTGGATCCAGAACAGCGCGATCAGGATCACGATCGTGATCGGCAGCACGAGATGGGACAGGTGCGGCGTCGCGATTTCGAGGCCTTCGACCGCCGACATCACCGAGATCGCCGGCGTGATCACCGCGTCCCCGTAGAACATGCACGCGCCGAAGATCCCGAGCGCCATCAGCGCGCCCGCGACGCGGGTCTTCGAGTCGAGCGGCCGCAACGACAGCGCCATCAGCGCGAGCACGCCGCCTTCGCCGTTGTTGTCCGCCCGCATCACGAACAGCAGATACTTGATGCCGACCACCAGGATGATTGCCCAGAACAGCAGCGAGATCACGCCGAGAATCGATCCTTCGGTGAGCGGAATGCCGTGTGCGGGGCTGAACGCCTCCTTGAGCGAATACAGCGGGCTGGTGCCGATGTCGCCGAACACGACGCCGATGGCTGCTATCGCTAGCGCCCGCATCGAGTGTTGTTGCGTCGAATGCGGCGCGTGTGCTGCGTCGGTCGCGTGGATCGTGTCGTTCATATGAAGCGTAATAATCGGGTCCGGGTCGGACAAAACGAGCGCTATTCTACTCGCGCCCCCGTGAAACGCCGCCCTGCTCTGTTGCCTTGTCACCACGTGATCCACGCTGCGCATGCAATCCGGCGCGAGCTGTGGCAGGGCTGCCAATCATAGCCGGGGCAGCGCGGTCTGCCTACCGGATCCACGGTACGCGCGGCGCCGGCGCGTATGGCGCCCCAACGAAAAACGGCGCCGCAAGCGGCGCCGTACAAGGCTTTCCTTCGATTGGCCGGCCGCTTACGCGCCCGAGCCGTCGCGCTGTGCGCGACCGCGCTTGATCCACGCCTCGAGGTTGTGCGGGCGAACCGTGTCCCACTCCTCGAACGGCTGATGAATCCACGGATTCGTCGGCAGGAACTGCGTGTGATAGTCGGGCTTGACCTTCGAGCAACCCTTGTACCAGAGCACGGCCGAGCGCACGGCCGTCACCGACGGATAGCGCTCCTTCAGGTGCTCCTGCACCCGCGCAAGCGTGACGCCCGAATCGACGAGATCGTCGACCAGCAGCACGTTGCCCGCCAGGTTGCCGCGCGTCATCGTGATGTACTGCGCGATATCGAGTTCGCCCTGCTCCGTGCCGGCCGCTTCGCGGTACGAACTCGTCGCGAGGATCGCGAGCGGCACGTCGTAGATGCGCGACAGTTGATCGCCGACGCGCAGGCCACCGCGCGCGAGGCACAGGATCTGGTCGAACTTCCAGCCCGATGCGTGCACCTGGAGCGCGAGCAGTTCGATGAGACGGTGATACTCGTCCCAGCCTACCCACAGGTTCTTGTCGTCGTTGCGCGGATCGGTCATCAAGTCTGCCGCCGTCATCGTGATTTGCTGCGTCATCTGAAAATTACACCTTGAACGGATGGCGGAGCAGGATCGTTTCGTCGCGGTCCGGACCCGTCGACACCATGTCGACCGGCACGCCAGCCACTTCCTGGACGCGGGTCAGGTAAGCCTGCGCGTTCGCCGGCAGTGCTTCCCACGTCTTGATGCCGACCGTGCTCTCCTTCCAGCCGGCAAACGTTTCGTAAACAGGCTCGCAACGGGCCACGTCAGCGGCGCCGCGCGGCAGGATGTCCGCATCCTTGCCGTCGATCTTGTAGCCGACGCACAGCTTGACTTCGTCGAGGCCGTCGAGCACGTCGAGCTTCGTCATGCACAGGCCCGACACGCCGTTGATCTGGATCGAGCGGCGCAGCGCGGCGGCGTCGAGCCAGCCGGTGCGACGCGGACGGCCGGTGACCGAACCGAATTCCTTGCCGACGTTCGCGAGCGTGACACCAACCTGGTCCTGACGCTGCGGATTGTCCGCATCGTACAGTTCGCTCGGGAACGGGCCCGAGCCGACGCGCGTGCAATAGGCCTTCGTGATGCCGAGGATGTAGTTGAGCTTCTGCGGACCCACGCCCGCGCCGGCCGACGCCGCACCTGCGACGCAGTTGCTCGACGTGACGAACGGATAGGTGCCGTGGTCGATGTCGAGCAGCGTGCCTTGCGCGCCTTCGAACAGCAGGTTCTGGCCCGCATTGTTCGCGTCGTACAGGCGGCGCGACACGTCGGCCACCATCGGCTTCAGGCGGTCGGCATAACCCAGCATCGTGTCGAGCGTGGCCTGGAAATCGACAGCCGCGCCGCCCAGGTACTGGGTCAGCACGAAGTTGTGGAAATCGAGGTTTTCGCGCAGGCGGTCAGCGAAGGTCTTCGCGTCGAAGAGGTCCTGCACGCGCAGCGCGCGGCGGCCAACCTTGTCTTCGTACGCAGGGCCGATGCCGCGGCCCGTCGTACCGATCTTGCCGGCGCCCTTGCGCGCTTCGCGCGCCTGGTCGATCGCGATGTGGTACGGCAGGATCAGCGTCGTGGCTTCGGAAATGAACAGGCGGTCGCGCACGTTCACGCCGGCTTCTTCCAGCTCGCCGATTTCCTTGAACAGTGCTTCGGGGGACAGGACGACGCCATTGCCGATGTAGCAGGCGACGCCTTCACGCATGATGCCCGACGGAATGAGGCGCAAGATCGTTTTCTTGCCGCCGATGATGAGGGTGTGGCCGGCGTTGTGACCGCCCTGGAAACGCACGACGCCCTGAGCGTGGTCCGTCAGCCAGTCGACGATCTTGCCCTTGCCTTCATCACCCCATTGCGTTCCCACGACGACGACATTGCGCCCGGGAGTCACGTTCACTGCGCTGGCAGACATGTTGATTCGTTAGCTGGTTAAAAACGTATTCTACCTATGTTCGCGGGCGATTCCGAATTTTTCCGTTTCGCTTCAACGATATGCACGCCGAAGCACGTCCCGCGAACGCCTGTTTATCGGGGTTCGACCACCCATGCGCCGTTGCGCTCGACGAGCGAACGGTCGCATGCGAACTCGTCGAGCACATGATCGTGGCCCGGCAGCGCCTGGATCACGACCTCACCCGCATCGCGCAGCGCCGCGACGGCCGCGCTCAGTGCATCGTCCTGCGCCCACGGCGCGAGAATCGCGGTGCCGCGCGCCTCGACCGGCGAGATCCGCGCGAGCTCGCGCAGGTCGAGCGAGAAGCCCGTAGCAGGACGGGCACGGCCATACGCCTGGCCGACGTGGTCATAGCGGCCGCCCCGCGCGATCGCGTTCGGCACGCCATCGATGTAGGCGCTGAACATCGCGCCGCTGTGATACGCATAGCCACGCAGGTCGCCGAGATCGATCGCCACTTCGGCACCTTTCGCCTGCGCCGCGAGCTGCGCCAGATCGTCGAGCGCCCGCGTGATTTCGGGCAGGACCGGCAAGCGTGCGCGCGCCTCGGCGAGCACGCTTGCGTCGCCATAGAGATGCGGCAGCGCGCGCAGCGCGGCGCGCGTATCGGCACCAAGATCGTCGGTAAGCTCGTTCAGCAGCGGCACGTCCTTGCCCGACAGCGCGTCGTACAGCGACTCGCCGCGCTCGGCGGCCTGCGCATCGCGCGCCAGCAGCGCCGCGAGCACGCCCGCATGACCGAGGTCGAGACGGATGCGCGACAGGCCCGCGAGATGCAGCGCGTCGAGCATCAGTTGCTGGATCTCGAGGTCGGCTTCCAGCCCGGCATGCCCGTAGATTTCGGCACCGATCTGGATCTGCTCGCGCGTCGCGTGCAGACCGCGCGGACGCGTATGCATCACGTGACCCGCATAGCAGAGGCGCGTCACGCCCTGGCGGTTCAACAGGTGCGCGTCGATCCGCGCGACCTGCGGCGTGATGTCCGCACGCAGGCCGAGGGTGCGACCCGACAGCTGGTCGACCAGCTTGAAGGTGCGCAGGCGCAGATCTGCACCGCCGCTCGTCAGCAGCGATTCGAGATACTCGAGCAGCGGCGGCATCACCATTTCGTAGCCATACGAACGGAAGCGGTCGAGCAGCCTGCGGCGCAGCTCCTCGATCTTGCGCGCTTCCGACGGCAGTACGTCGGCGATATTCTCGGGAAGTAACCAGGTCGACATCGGTACGGTCCTACGACGGGAAACAGCGCGCGACACGCGCGCCGCGATGTGAATCGGAAATTCTGAATTCGGGCGGGACGAACGGCGGATAAGCCGTCCGGATCAGGTCTCCGGTCAGGTGGCGAGCAGCAGCAGTACGAGCCCGAGCACCATCACGATCAGCCCGCCGATCCGGATATGATGCGGCGGCCGCTCAGCTATTCTACGAAACGTGTCGCGCCAGGCGACGGGAAACACGAAGGGGAACGCCCCCTCGATGATCAGCATCAGCGCTACTGCGAGCAACAACGAGCCAGCCAGGTCCATGCGAGCGACGGCGCCGCTCGACGCGGCGCCCCAAGGTCAGTGTTTGCGGGGAGCAGGCGCCGCCGGTGCGGCACCGCCCGTCGGGCTGCGCATGAAGCGGAAGAACTCGCTGTCGGGATCGACGACGATGACGTCGTTGCGCTTGAACGTGTTCCGGTAAGCCTGCAGGCTCGCGTAGAACTGGTAGAACTGCGGATCGCGGCCGAACGCGTCGGCGGCAATCGTCGCGGCCTTCGCGTCGCCCTCGCCCTTGATCGTCTGTGCGGACTTGTACGCGTTCGCGAGCACGGCCTGCTGTTCGCGTTCGGCGTCCGCCTTGATCTGCTCGACGTCGGCCGCGCCTTGCGCACGCACCTGCGCCGCCTGATCGCGCAGCGCGCCGATCATCCGCTGATAGACGGCATCGGTCTGCGCGGCCGGCAAATCGACGCGCGTCAGCTGGACGTCGACCACGTCGACGCCGAAACCGGACGCCTTCGCCTTCACCTCGTCGCGGGCCGCATCGGCGATCGCACGCTGGCCGCCAAGCGCGTCGTCGAGCGCGCGCTTGCCAAACGCGTCACCGAGTGCGCTCTTCAGCACGCCGGCGAGACGATCACCGGCTGCCGACGGGTCACCGCCCGTCGTCGTGAAATACTTCATCGGATCGCTGATCCGGTACTTCACCGCATAGGCGACGAGCAGGTCGCGCTTGTCTTCCGTTGCCAGTTGCAGCGGATCCGACGACTCGAGCGATTGCAGGCGCGTGTCGATCAGCGTGGCCGTCTGCAGCGGCGGCGGCAATTTGAAATGAATGCCAGGGCCGGCCAATTCGGGTTGCGCGCCGTCGCGCCCCGACAGCACGGCCGCATGGCGCGGATCGACGGTAAGGACGGTCGACGATGCCGCGAAGGCAACGATCACGATTGCGACGACGAGCGCAATGATTCGGTTCATGTTCTGCGCTCCCCGTTACTTCAGATCGTCTTCGCGCGACCGGCTGCGAAACGCCTCGCGCGATCGCAGCACGTCGGCGCCCGACGCCGCCACGGCCGACGCCGCACTCGCGGGCGCCGCCGCAGCCGGCGCGGCAGCCGCCGGTGCCGACGCCGCGTCGGGCGCGGATGCGCCCGTGGACGTCGCGGCGTTTTGTCGCCCCTGCTCGACGAGCTTGTCGAGCGGCAGATACACGACGCTGTTGCCGCCCTTGTTGCCGACGAAGACTTTCGTCGAATTCGAATAGATTTCCTGCATCGTCTCGAGATACATCCGCTCGCGGATCACCGCAGGCGCCTTCGAGTACTGCGCATAGACCTGCTTGAAGCGGTCGGCATCGCCTTCGGCTTCCGTGACCACGCGATCGGCATACGCCTTCGCTTCGTCGACGAGCTTCGCCGCATCGCCCTGCGCCTTCGGCAGCAAGTCGTTTGCATACGCTTGCGCGGCGCGCTTCGCGGCCTCGCGCTCGTCGCGTGCCTTCGCGACTTCACCGTACGCGGCTTGCGTCTGCTCGGGCGCCGCAACACTCTGCATCGTGACGGCCGTCACCTCGAGCCCCGACTGGTAGCGATCGAGATCGCGCTGGATCGCGGCCGAGAGCTGCTCGCGCAGCGCGTCGCGGTCCTGGTTCAGCACGTCGGCCGCGCTGCGCGTGCCGACGATCGCGCGTACCGCGGCCTGGGCGGCCTGCGAGACGCTGCGCTCGGGGTCGACACTGCGGAACAGGTAATCGGTCGCGGAACGGATGCGGTATTGCACGATGAAGCGCACGTCGACGATATCGGCGTCGCGCGTCAGCATCGCCGCTTCCTTCACGTTCGCGAGACGCACGACGTTGTTGCGGCCGATCTCGATCGAGCGAACCTGCGACGTATCGACGATCTCGTGCGACGCGAACGGATACGGCGCGCGCCAGTGGACGCCCTGACCGACCGTGCCCGACAGCTTGCCGAGCTGCAGCACGACGCCCGTCTGCCCTTCCTGCACGACGAACAGCCCGCTGCCTGCGTAGACCGCGACCAGCACGCCGATCACGATGCCGACGCCAACGCGCGCGGCTCGCCCGTTGTCAGGACGGAAGCCGTTGCCGCCCTTGCCGCCGAACAGGCCGTTCAGGCGCCGGTTGAAGTTGCGCCACATCTCGTCGAGATCGGGCGGACCATCGCCGTCGCCGCCTTGCGGACGCTTCGATTCGTTCGGGCGGGGACGGGATCCGTCTTTGCCATTGCCTTCACCGCGCCCCCAGCGGGGATCGTTGATCGACAGCAAGGCGCGCATCCGCCGCCAGGTACTCCGCTCGTTGTATTCGTTCACCAGAGTTTGTTCACCAGATTAGACGCCGACGAACCGGCCGGGACCGGTTAGCGCCCGTGTTCGGAAATCGTGTGGTCTTCGTGTGGTTCAGCGGGGGCGCCGTCGAGCGCGCCGTTGGGTAACGTCGCGCTGGAAAGGTGTTCCGCGGAGGCGATTTCGGCGATGGCGGCACGCAACGTATCAAGACCCTGACCGGTGCGCGCGCTCAAAAAGACGCGCGAAATATTACCATACTCGTCCCGCTCGACCGCGTCGCCGCGGGCCGCCAGCTCAGGCACGGCGTCGATCTTGTTGAACACCAGCACCTGACGGATCGTGTCCGCGCCGATCTCGTGCAGCACGCCATTGACCTGCTCGATCTGTTCAAGCCTGACCGCGCTCGACGCATCGACCACGTGCAGCAGCAGATCCGCGTGGATCGTTTCCTCGAGGGTCGCACGGAATGCGGCGACCAGCTGGTGAGGCAACTCGCGGATGAACCCGACCGTATCCGACACGACGATCTGGCCGACCTCGTCGCCGAGGTACACGCGCCGCGACGTCGTATCGAGCGTGGCGAACAGCTGGTCGGCCGCGTAGGCCTGCGCTTTCGTCAGCGCATTGAACAGCGTCGACTTGCCCGCGTTCGTATAGCCGACGAGCGACACCGACATCGTGCCGCTGCGCGCGCGCTGGCGGCGTTGCGTGCTGTGTTGCCGGCGCAAGCGGTCGAGCCGCGACTTCAGCATCTTGATGCGTTCGCCGATCAGGCGGCGGTCGGTTTCGAGCTGGGTTTCACCGGGGCCGCGCAGGCCGATACCACCCTTCTGCCGTTCAAGGTGGGTCCATGCGCGAATGAGCCGCGTCGACAGGTACTGAAGCTGCGCGAGCTCGACCTGCAGCTTGCCTTCGTGGCTGCGGGCACGCTGGGCGAAGATGTCGAGGATGAGGCTGGTGCGATCGACCACGCGCCTGTTAAGTGCCTGCTCCAGATTACGTTGCTGGGCGGGCGCCAGTGCGTGGTTGAAGATGACGATTTCGACGTTGTGCGCGTCGCAGGCGAGCCGGAGTTCTTCGGCCTTGCCGCTGCCGATGAACATCTTGGCATCGGGACTGGAACGACGCCCCGTGAGGGTGACTGCGGGACGGGCCCCCGCGCTGGAGGCGAGAAGACTGAGTTCTTCGAGACTGGCTTCGAAATCGGTCTTGCCGAAATCGATGCCGACGAGCGCTGCGTTGATCAAATTTTCAGGTGTCAAGATAAGGCGGCTGGCATCGGTCGCTCGCGGCGACCGGATGCCGGCCGCTGCGATAGGTTAGGACGAGGCTTCCGCGTCCGGGTGGAAATTCACCGGGCGCGCCGGCACGACCGTCGAGATGGCGTGCTTGTACACCATCTGGGTCACCGTATTACGGAGCAACACGACGTACTGGTCGAACGATTCAATGTTCCCTTGAAGCTTGATGCCGTTGACGAGGTAGATCGAAACGGGAACGTGCTCTTTGCGCAGTGCGTTCAAAAACGGGTCTTGTAACAATTGCCCTTTGTTGCTCATGGCGTACTCCATCTTTTTTTGCAGGTTGATCTGGACTGGCGGCGAAGAAAAAGAGATCCGGCGCCAATCGCTACACTATAGCCGATTTTGCCTGGCTCGCCGGGGGCATAGGCCTTGCGGCCAACCCCTTGCGTGACGCGTGTAACAGACGTCTTCAGCTCTTGTCCGCGTACGGATTGTTCGACGAACGGAACTCTATGCGCAATGGAGTCCCTGTCAGCGAGAAAGTTTCGCGGAACCGGTTTTCCAGGTAACGCTTGTACGTTTCCGTCACGGCGTCGAGCGCGTTACCGTGGATGACGATGATCGGCGGATTCTGGCCGCCCTGGTGCGCGTAGCGCAGCTTCGGACGCACCGGGCCGCGACGGCGCGGCTGCTGGAATTCGACCGCCTCGATCAGCGCGCGCGTGAGCTTCGGCGTCGGCAGCTTCGCCATCGCCGCCGCGTACGCGTCGTCGACCGAGCGCATCAGCGTGCCGATGCCCGTCTTCTTCGTGGCCGAAATGAAGTGCGATTTCGCGAAGTCGAGGAATTTCAGCTTGCGGGTCAAATCCGCTTTCGCGCGATCGCGCGCATGCTCGTCGAGCCCGTCCCACTTGTTGACGCCGATCACGAGCGCGCGACCCTGTTCGACGACGAAGCCGGCGATGTGTGCGTCCTGGTCGGAAATGTCCTGCTGCGCATCCAGCAGAAGAATGACCACGTTCGCGTCGGAGATCGACTGCAGCGTCTTCACGACCGAGAACTTCTCGATCGCCTCGAACACCTTGCCGCGGCGGCGCAGGCCGGCCGTGTCGATCAGCGTGTATTTCTTGCCGTTGCGCTCGAAGTCGACGTAGATCGAATCGCGCGTCGTACCCGGCATGTCGAACGCGATCACGCGATCCTCGCCGATCAACGCGTTCACGAGCGTCGACTTGCCGACGTTCGGGCGGCCGACGATCGCGATCTTGATGCCGCGCGAAGGATCGTTCTCGTCCTCTTCCTCCGGACGGTCCGCATACGCGACATCCAGCGCCTCGTTGATCATGTCGGTGACGCCGTCACCGTGCGCCGCCGAGATCGCACGCGGATCGCCGAGCCCGAGCTCGTAGAAGTCCGTCGCGACCGCCGTGTACTTCATCCCCTCGGCCTTGTTGACGACGAGGAAGATCGGCCGGCCGGTCTTGCGCAGGTAGTCGGCGATCGACTTGTCCTGCGGCGCGAGGCCGTTACGGCCGTCGACGATGAACACGACGACGTCGGCTTCCTCGACGGCCTGCCGCGTCTGGCGTGCCATCTCGTGCAGGATGCCGTCCTTCGCGACGGGCTCGAAGCCGCCCGTGTCGACGACCAGGTACGGCCGCTCGCCGACGCGACCTTCGCCATAATGGCGATCGCGCGTCAGGCCCGGCAAGTCGGCGACCAGCGCATCGCGCGAGCGCGTGAGCCGGTTGAACAGCGTGGATTTCCCCACATTGGGGCGCCCAACGAGGGCAATGACCGGTTTCATCTGTGTTTTCTACGGTGAAGCGCAGCAGCGGGAGGCCCGCTGCTGCGGGCGGCTGCGCTGAATGAAAATATCACGAATTCGCGCCGCGCCGGATGCGCGCGCCTGGCGCGCGCTGCGCGCCATCGTCTTTCGTCTCGAACTGCCTTTCAAATACCGAGCGGCCGGGAGCACCGGCCGCCTTCAAGTCACGCGGCCGCGGCGCACGGGACACGCCCGTCGCGCCGCGGCCGCGCATGTTTCCTGCGCGTCAGCGCGGACGGAATCCGTACAGGCCGCCGTCCTTCGTCTGCACGACGAGCGTATTGCCCGCGAGGACCGGCGCCGCCGTAATCGCGCTGCCGTCGGTCTTCATCCGTGCGATGAAGCTGCCGTCTTCACGCGACAGGAAGTGCACGAAGCCCTTGTAGTCGCCCAACACGACCGCATGCCCGAGCAGATACGGCACGCCGACGTCACGGCTCTTCAGCTTGTCGTTGCGCCACAGCTGGTTGCCCGACGCAGCATCGTACGCGGTCACGACCGACCAGTCGTCGCCGCCGGCGACCACCGAGTCGTCCTGCGCGAGGCCGCTGCGGCTCGAGAACGCCTTTTCCCACAGCGGGCGGCCCGAGTTCGCATCGAAGCAGCCAAGCTGACCCTGGAACGTCACCGCGCAGGCTTCCGCGCCCACGAGCGTCGGCGGACCGCTGACGTCGTTGATGCGCTCGACTTCGGTCACGCCCTTCGGGAACGACACCGGCGTCTGCCAGAACGGCTCGCCCGTCTGCAGGTTGATCGCGACCAGCCCGCCGCCGGGGAAGCCCGCCAGCACCGCCGCGTCACCCGCGAACGTCATGCCGGCCGACACGCGCAGGTTCAGCGGCACCGCGCGGTTGCGGTAGTTCCACTTCTGCTCGCCCGTCTGCGCGTTGAACGCGATCACCTGGCCGTCGATCGTGCGGACGACCACGAGGCCGTTGCCGACGAGCGGCGGCGAGAAGATCTCGCCCTGCACGGTGGTCTTCCACAGTTGCTTGCCGTCCGGACCCAGCACGAACACGCCGCCCTTCAACGCACCGACCGCGGTCAGGTTGCCGTCGCTGCCGACACCGGCCGACAGGTCGGAGCCGACCTTCGCGCGCCAGAGCGTCTGGCCCGTCTTCGCGTCGATCTTCTCGACCGAACCGTTCTCGCCCGCTGCATAGACGGCGTCGCCCACGGCCACCGGCGAGAACAGGTAGCGCCCGCCCTTGCCGACGCTCGCCTTCCAGACCTGTTGCACGTCCATCACGGGCTTGAACTCGGTGAGCGGCGTAGGCACGCGGCGCGCGTCCTTCGACGACGAGCAGGCCGCCAGTGCGAGGACAGCCGCCGCGCAGGCAACGGGCACAGCGTAACGTTTCAGCAAATTCATCGGTTAGCGAAGCAGAGTTAAGAGGTTGAGGGGACCGGGATTCAGCCGCCGAGCGCGTCCAGCTTGAACTGCACGAGCTGGCGCGCAGACTGGTCGTCCTTCGACAGGCCGTCGAGCGCGAGCTTGTACGCCGCGCGCGCATCGTCGGTCTTGCCTTGCGCGGCAAGCAGATCGCCGCGGCGATCGGCCACGAGGCCCTTGAATGCATCGACCGGCGTGCCCGACAGCAGCGCGAGGCCCGCATCGTACGCCTTCTCGTCGAGCAGCAGCGACGCGAGACGCAGCTTCGCGATCTGCTTGTACTCGTCATCCTTGGCGTGATCGGCGGCCCATTGCAACTGCGCCTTCGCACCGGCCGAGTCGCCGGCTGCGTACAGCGTCTTCGCAGCGGCGAGTGCGGTCATCTGCGCATACGGCGTGCTGCCGAACTTGTCTTCCATGTCGGCGGCCGCGCGCGCGATCGTCGCCTTGTCGTTCGCGGCGGCGGCCTTCTGGACCTGTTCGTACAGCCCGGACGCCTCGGCAGCCTGACGGCGCTGCCAGTAGTTCCAGCCGTTGAAACCGGCCGCGACGACGAGCGCCGCGAGCACGATCCACGTGGTGAGGTTGCCCCAGCGGGCCCACCACGCCTTGACACTTTCAATCGATTCTTGTTCGTCGTGGTAACTCATCGGCGAGCGATTCCTTCCTGTTCAGGCTTTTCTTGTCGAGCGGATGCCAGCGCGATCAGTCGTCGCCGTCTTCGGCGGATGCAACCATCGCATTGATTAGGAATTCGGTCAAGCCTTCGACCGGTACGGTCTGCTGAACGTTCTTTTCCCCGTCTCCGCCCGCACCGCGCAGCGCTTTCACGCCCACCGTGCCGTTCGCGACCTCTTCTTCACCGAAGATCACCGCGAACGCGGCGCCGCTTGCGTCGGCCCGTTTCATCTGCGACTTGAAGCTCGCCGGCGCGCCGTCGGCGCTGCAGTGGAAGATCACGTCGAGGCCCGTGTCGCGCAGGCGCTCGGCCGCGATGAACGCCTGTTCGCGCGCGGTCTCGCCCTGGTGCACGACGTACACGTCGACGCCTTCCTGCTCGGGCGCGAGATCCTCTTCCTTCAGCAGCTCGAGGATCCGCTCGATGCCCATCGCCCAGCCGCATGCGGCGGTCGGCTTGCCGCCGAGCTGCTCGATCAGCGGATCGTAGCGGCCGCCGGCTGCGACCGTGCCCTGCGCGCCGAGCTTGTCGGTGACCCACTCGAACACGGTCAGGTTGTAGTAGTCCAGACCACGCACGAGACGCGGGTTGATCTTGAACGGAATGTTGTTCGCGAGCAGCAGGCGCTGCAGCCCTTCGAAGTGCGCGCGCGACTCGTCGCCGAGGAAGTCGATCAGCTTCGGCGCGTTCTGCGCGATTTCCTGCAGCGCGGGGTTCTTCGTGTCGAGCACGCGCAGCGGGTTCGTATACAGGCGGCGCTTCGCATCCTCGTCGAGCACGTCGGCGAACTGCTCGAGGTACTTGATCAGTTCGACGCGATGCGCGGCACGCTCTTCGGCAAGGCCGAGCGAGTTGATCTCGAGCTTGATGCCGGTCAGGCCGAGGTCGTCCCACAGGCGCTGGCACATCATGATGATCTCGGCATCCGCGTCAGGACCCGCGAAGCCGAGCGCTTCGACGCCGACCTGGTGGAACTGGCGATAGCGGCCGCGCTGCGGACGCTCGTGACGGAACATCGGGCCGATGTACCACAGGCGCTTCGGGCCGTCGTACAGCATGTTGTGCTCGATCGACGCGCGCACGACCGCCGCGGTATTTTCCGGGCGCATCGTCAGGTTCTCGCCGTTCAGCGCGTCGGTGAAGCTGTACATCTCTTTTTCGACGATGTCGGTGACCTCACCGATGCCGCGCGTGAAGAGCTGCGTGTGCTCGACGATCGGCGTGCGGATGTTCTGGTAACCGTATGCGCGCAGCAGCGATTTCACCGTAGCTTCGAAGAACTCCCAAAGGCCGGCATCCTGCGGAAGGATGTCGTTCATGCCCTTGACGCCGGTGAGCTTCTCGATCTTGCGTTTTTGTTCAGTCATCGTGTGTGTGGACGAATTAGTTCGTGGCCTCAGCGCGGCCGTAGTTGCGTTCGACGTAGTCGCTGACGATCTGTTGGAATTCCTCGGCGATCCGCTCGCCGCGCAGCGTCTTGACCTTCTCGCCGTCGATGAAGACAGGCGCGGCCGGGTTCTCGCCCGAGCCCGGCAGGCTGATGCCGATGTTCGCGTGCTTCGATTCGCCCGGGCCGTTGACGATGCAGCCCATCACCGCGACGTTCATTTTCTCGACGCCCGGATACGCCTTGCGCCAGACCGGCATCTGTTCGCGCAGGTAGGTCTGGATCTGCATCGCCAGTTCCTGGAACAGCGTGCTCGTCGTACGGCCGCAGCCCGGGCACGCGATCACCATCGGTGCGAACGAGCGCAGGCCCATCGTCTGCAGGATTTCCTGGCCGACGATCACCTCACCCGTGCGCGATGCGCCCGGTTCCGGCGTCAGCGAGATGCGGATCGTGTCGCCGATCCCTTCCTGCAGCAGCACGCCGAGTGCAGCCGTCGACGCGACGATGCCCTTCGAGCCCATGCCGGCCTCGGTCAGCCCGAGATGCAGTGCGAAGCCGCAGCGGCGGCTGAGTTCGCGGTACACGGCGATCAGGTCCTGCACGCCGCTGACCTTGCACGACAGAATGATGCGGTTGCGGCCGAGGCCCAGCTCGACCGCACGCTCGGCCGAGCCGATCGCCGACTGGATCAGCGCCTCGTACATCACGCTCTGCGCGTCCCACGGCTGCGAACGCGCCCCGTTCTCGTCCATCATGCGTGCGAGCAGATCCTGGTCGAGACTGCCCCAGTTCACGCCGATCCGCACCGGCTTGTCGTACTTGGCCGCCGCCTCGATCATCTGCGCGAACTGCGTATCGCGCTTCGCGCCCTGGCCGACGTTGCCCGGGTTGATCCGGTACTTCGACAGCGACTCGGCGCAGCCCGGGTAGTCACGCAGCAGCAGGTGGCCGTTGTAGTGGAAATCGCCGACGAGCGGCACGGTCACACCCATGCGATCGAGCTGCTCGCGGATCGCCGGCACGGCGGCCGCGGCCTCGGGCGTGTTGACCGTGATGCGCACCAGTTCGGAGCCCGCGTTCGCGAGTTCCTTGATCTGGATTGCCGTGCCGATCGCGTCGGCCGTGTCGGTATTCGTCATCGACTGCACGCGCACCGGCGCGTCGCCGCCGATCGTCACGAGCTGCCCGCCCCAGCGGACATCCACCGCATGCGATACGCGGCGCGGCTGGTGCCCGCCGAACACCGGCTCGGTTGAACAAATCTGACTGCTGCGTGGGGATTGAGCTTCGGATTGCATCGATAGATCCATTTACGCGGAATGCGCCGCGACGCGGCGCATGAATTGAAAAAGCGCCGTGCCCTCGCGGCCTGCCGATATCGACGACAGGCCTTCGCCACGGCGCTTGACGTCAGGGCAACGTGAACCGCGCCACATTACCCCGCGCTGCCGAATATTTTGCCGGATCGACAGGTTTTCCGTCGAACGCGATCGCGTCGAGGCCCGCCTTGTTGCCGATCGTGACCTTGAACGGGCCGTCGCCGGCGACCTGCTTCGCCTCGCCGCCGTGCACCAGCCCGGAGAACAGCTCCTTGCCGCTCTTGTCGCGCACGCTGAACCAGCTGTCCTGCTTGACCTTCAGTTCGATCATCGACTGGCCGGCCGCCACCGCGACGCTCGCCGGCTGGGCCGGCACGGCGGCGCTTGCCGCCGTCGTTGCCACGACCGGTTGCGATGCGGCTGCCGTCACGACCGGCGCCACAGGCGCGGGTGCCGGAGCAGCCGACGCAACTGCCGGCGCCGGGGCTGCAGATGCAACAGCCGGGGCCGGAACCTCATTCGCGACTGCCGCGGACGCACCGCTCGAGGCTGCCCCTTCGACGGATGACGACGATGCCGCCGGCGCGCTTGCGGCCGACGCATGCTCGGCATCGCCGCTCTTGAAGCGCGCGAGCAGGCTCGACGAATCGCCGCCAGTGTGCCACATCAGTACGGCGACCACCGCGACGACGACGATCCCCGTGCCCCAAAGCCACGGGTGATGCCGCGACGACCCGCCCAGCGGAATCGACACGCGGCCGCGCGGCAGATCCGTCCCCGACGACGCGGGCATCGACAGGTCGACTTCCGGCACCCCGCGCTCACGGCGCAACGCCTGCGCGAACGGTTCCGGATCGACGCCGAGCATCTTCGCGTAGCTGCGCACGACACCGAGCGCGAACGTCACGCCGGGCAAATGGCTGATGTCACCGGCCTCGAGTGCCCGAAGCTTCTGCGGTGCGACCTTGAGTCGCGCCGACACGTCGTCGACGGTCCAACCCCTGGTCTCCCGAAGCTGCGCCAGTCGGCTGCCGACTGCCGCAAGCGATTCCAACCCTGCCGGTGCCGGCTTCGCGCCATTCGTCTCTGCGCCGTTAGACGGCTGCGGCTCACTCATCCTTGTCCTCGCGTCGATTCTTCTTCACTGGCGGCCGCCGCCGGTTCCCGCCGGCCGGCACCCGCAACTGTCCATACCATGCGCGACGCCGAGGCGCCGCGACCGATCGCTATTCGCGTGTTGTACCGCTTAAAGGCCCTGGCATCCCCGGCCAGGCATCCCTGTCAAATCGCCCGAACTTCGATGATTTTTCCTGCTGCGCCCGTCCGTTCCGCGAGGCGCGTGCGGTCCTTCACTGCACCGGCCAACTGGCCGCACGCGGCATCGATGTCGTCGCCGCGCGTCTTGCGCACGGTCGTGACGACACCCGCGTCGATGAGGACCTGTGCAAAGCGCTTGATCTGCTCCGGCTTCGAGCGGATGAGGCCCGATTCCGGAAACGGATTGAACGGGATCAGATTGAACTTGCACGGCACATCGCGTGTGACGGCCAGCAGTTCGCGTGCGTGCGCTTCGGTGTCGTTGACGCCGTCCAGCATGCAGTATTCGAAAGTGATGAAGTCGCGCGGCGCGACTTTCAGATAACGCTGGCAAGCCGCCATCAGCTCGCGCAGCGGATACTTCTTGTTGAGCGGCACCAGCTCGTCGCGCAACGGATCGTTCGGCGCGTGCAGCGACACGGCCAGCGCGACCGGCAGTTCGGCGCCGAGGCGGTCCATCATCGGCACCACGCCGGACGTCGACAGCGTGACGCGGCGGCGCGACAGGCCGTACGCGTTGTCGTCGAGCATCAGCCGCATCGCCGGCACGACCGCGCTGTAATTCAGCAGCGGCTCGCCCATACCCATCATCACCACGTTGGTGACGACCCGTTCGGCCTTGCCGTTCGGACCGGGCGCGCGGCCCAGGGACGCTCGCAATGCAAATTCGGCCATCCGGAGCTGACCGATGATTTCGGCTGTCGACAGGTTGCGGGAAAAGCCCTGCTTGCCCGTCGAACAGAAGCGGCAGTTGACCGCACACCCGGCCTGCGACGACACGCACAGCGTGCCGCGCGTCTCTTCCGGGATGAACACGGTTTCGACCGCATTGCCGTTTCCGACATCGATCAGCCACTTGCGCGTGCCGTCGGCGGAAACGTGATCGCTGGCGATCTCGGGCATGCCGATCGACGCGCGGCCCTTGAGTTTTTCTCTCAAGGACTTCGCGAGATCGGTCATGCCGTCGAAGTCGCCAGCGTTGTACTGGTGGATCCAGCGCTGCAACTGCTTGGCGCGGAACGGCTTCTCGCCGAGGCTGCCGCAGTACGCGACAAGACCCTCGGCATCGAAGTCGAGAAGATTGACGGAAGTTTCGCTCGTCATGATGTGCTGCCTTGCCGCGTGCGCTGAATCCTGCCTACTTGCTGCCAGCCAGGGCTTAGCGCGAGTAAACGTTCATTTCCGGGAAGAAGAACGCGATTTCGACCGCTGCCGTTTCAGCAGCGTCCGAGCCGTGCACGGCGTTCGCGTCGATGCTGTCGGCGAAGTCGGCGCGGATCGTGCCCTTTTCTGCCTTCTTCGGATCCGTTGCGCCCATCAGGTCGCGGTTCTTCAGGATCGCGCCTTCACCTTCCAGAACCTGGATCATCACCGGGCCCGAGATCATGAAATCGACGAGGTCCTTGAAGAACGGACGCGCTGCGTGAACCGCGTAGAACTTCTCTGCGTCAGCACGCGACAGGTGTGCCATGCGCGATGCGACGATCTTCAGGCCGGCGCCTTCGAAACGGCTGTAGATCTGGCCGATCACGTTCTTTGCCACCGCATCCGGCTTGATGATCGACAAGGTGCGCTCGATTGCCATAAAAACTCCAAAAAATTAAGAAGTTACAGGTTCAAATGAATCCGCTATTGTAGCACGATCCCGTGTATCATTGCGATTGAACCCTTACACACGTGAAAGGTTCCGAATCCATGTGTTTTGTGCCGCCTGGCCATTGAAACCTCCGGGCACGGAACGTATCTTAGCCATAGCTGCTCCGGTTTGCTGCGCCGCACACCGCGTGTGCCGAACCGGCCCCGGACGCCCACGCGTTCAATGTTAGGAGAAACCATGAACGACTATCCGTACAATTTCGGCCGCGGCGGTTCCGTCAGCACCGCCGAGGTTCGCAACCGCGTGCTGCGGAACACGTACTGGCTGCTCGCGCTGTCGATGGTGCCGACCGTGCTGGGCGCCTGGGTCGGCGTCGCGACAGGCTTCTCGCTGTTCGCGGCCACGAGCCCGATGATGAGCCTGCTCGCGTTCTTCGCGATCGCGTTCGGCTTCATGTTCGCGATCGAGCGGACCAAAAACAGCGCGGCCGGCGTGTTCGTGCTGCTCGGCTTCACGTTCTTCATGGGCCTGATGCTGTCGCGGCTGCTGAGCTTCATCCTCGGCTTCTCGAACGGCCCGTCGTTGATCATGCTCGCGTTCGGCGGCACCGGCATCATCTTCGCCGCGATGGCGACGATCGCCACCGTCAGCAAGCGCGACTTCTCGGGGCTCGGCAAGTGGCTGTTCATGGGCGTGATCGTGATCCTGCTCGCATCGGTCGCGAACATCTTCCTGCAACTCCCGGCGCTGATGCTCACCGTGTCGGTACTCGCGATCGCGATCTTCTCCGCGTACATGCTGTTCGACGTCCAGCGCGTCGTGAACGGCGGCGAGACGAACTACATCTCGGCAACGCTCGCGATCTACCTCGACCTGTACAACGTGTTCACGAACCTGCTCGCGCTGCTCGGCATCTTTGGCGGCAACCGCAACTGACGTTCGCTACCCCCCATGAAAAAACCGGCCCGCGGGCCGGTTTTTTTACGTCCGTCGCCCGACTCAGTCGCGCTCGAACAGCGCGATCGATTCGACGTGCGACGTATTCGGGAACATGTTCACGACACCGGCGCCCTTCAGGCGGTAGCCGGCCTCGTGCACGAGCAGGCCCGCGTCGCGCGCCAGCGTCGACGGGTTGCACGACACGTAGACGATGCGCTTCGGCAGCGGACCTTCGCCGCTCTGCGCGATCTCGGCCAGCGCCTTCGACACCGCGAGCGCGCCTTCGCGCGGCGGGTCGATCAGGAACTTGTCGAATGCGCCGAGCGCACGCATGTCGTCGCCCGTCACTTCGAACAGGTTGCGGCATGCGAACGTCGTGTGGCCGTCGACACCGTTCTCGCGCGCATTCGCCAGCGCGCGCGTCGTCAGCGTATCGCTGCCTTCGATGCCCATCACCTCGCGCGACAGGCGCGCGAGCGGCAGCGTGAAGTTGCCGATCCCGCAGAACAGGTCGAGCACGCGGTCGTCGCGCGACGGCGCGAGCAGACGCAGCGCGCGACCCACCAGCACTCGGTTGATCTGATGGTTGACCTGCGTGAAATCGGTCGGCTTGAACGGCATGCGGATGCCGAATTCCGGCAGCGTGTAGTCGAGCGACACGTCGAGCGGATAGAACGGCGTCACCGTGTCCGGCCCTTTCGGCTGCAGCCAGAACTGCACCTTGTGCTCGTCCGCGAACGCGCGCAGCAATGCTTCGTCGTCCGCGTTGATCGGCTCAAGCACGCGCAGCACGAGCGCCGTGACTTCCGAACCGACCGCGAGCTCGATCTGCGGCATCCGATCACGGATCGACAGCCCCTCGACGAGGCGGCGCAGCGGCACGAGCATCGCCGACACGTGCGGCGGCAGCACTTCGCAGCTCGTCATGTCGGCGACGTAGCTGCTCTTCTTCTCGTGGAACCCGACCAGCACGCCGCCCTTCTTCGCGACGTTGCGCACGGTCAGGCGCGCGCGGTAGCGATAGCCCCACGACGGGCCGTGGATCGGCGCGAACATCGTTTCCGCGCGCAGCTTCGCCAGGTGCCACAGGTTGTCTTCAAGCACACGCTGCTTGACCGCCACTTGCGCCCGCATGTCGAGATGCTGCATCGAGCAGCCGCCGCAGGTGCCGAAGAACGCGCATTTCGGCTTCGTGCGCATCACGCTCGGGCGCAGAATGTCGACGACCGTCGCCTGCTCGTAGCTCGGCTTGCGGCGGAAGCTCGAATAGGTCACGCGCTCGCCCGGCAACGCGCCCTCGACGAAGATGACCTTGCCCGGCTCGCCGTCCTCGGTGATCGTGCGGCCGACACCGCGCGCTTCCATGTCGAGCGATTCGATCTCGAGAACCGGGGCGATTCCGGGCGCGACGGGCGCATTTCTTGATTTGCGCGCAGAAGTGGGGACGGCTTCGGACACCAGCTTTTCCTGACAAACGTTGAAGAAGGCGAGATTGTAGACGACGCGGGCCCGCATCGCCCGCTTTGCATGCGCCAAGCGTCGATACTTAAGCATAGACGGCCCGGCATTGCGCCGGAACGGCCAGACAGGCGGGGCCGAGAGCGCCAGCGGCCACGTGCCCCGTGGCGCCGACTCAGGAACCGCCCTGGGCCGAGATCCGCCCGACAGGAGATTCGACCATGCAACTGATCGACTGGAACATCCAATGGGGTCGGGACGCGGACGGCAGCGTCGATCTGTCACGCACCGTCGCCACGATCCGCGCGCTCGGCGACTTCGACGTGCTGTGCCTGCAGGAAGTCACGCGCGGCTTTGGCGCACTGCCCGGCCGGCCCGGGGCAGACCAGTTCGCCGAACTCGCGGCGCTGCTGCCCGGATATACGATCGTCGACGCGATCGGTGCCGACTTGCCGCCCATTGAAACCGGCGCACCGCGCCGCCAGTTCGGCAACGCAATCGCGACCCGGCTGCCGGTCGGGCGCGTGCTCCGCCACTTGCTGCCGTGGCCGGCCGACGCCGGCGCGCCGTCGATGCCGCGCGTCGCGCTCGACGTCGAGTTGCAGACGTCCTTTGGGCCACTGCGGGTGGTCACCACGCATCTGGAATATTATTCGGCGCGCCAGCGGCTCGCCCAGGTCGACGCATTGCGCGACCGGCACCGCGAGGCCTGCGCGCACGCGGCACGACCGGCGCCCGCCGAAACCGCCGAGGGGCCATTCAGCGCAACCGGCCAGCCATGCGATGCAATCGTCTGTGGCGACTTCAACAGCGCGTTCGGCAGCGACGCCTATTGCCGACTCCTGGAGCCGATCCCGGACGCGCCGCGCTTCATCGACGCATGGGTCGCTCGACACCCGGGCCGCATGCCACCGCCGACGGCGGGTGTTTACGATACGGTGCAATGGTCGGAGGGGCCGCTCGCGTGCGACTTCGTGTTCGTGACCGATACGCTGATGCCGCGCGTCACGCGCTGCGAGATCGACGGCGACGTGCGCGCGTCCGATCACCAGCCGGTGCTGCTCGAACTGGCATGATCGCGCCGCCGGCCGCAGCGCACCTCGCCCGCGCTAGGCGTCGAATCCGGCCAGGTATTCGGCCCAGTGCGACGCAGGCTCCTGTGCAAGCGAGTTCTTCACGAGCAGGATCTCGTCCGCATACTCGCTCGGCGTCAGGCCGCCGCGCATCAACTGGAACCGGCAGTACAACAGGTAAGTATTGACGACGTCGGTTTCGCAATAGTTGCGGATTTCCTCGATCCGCCCGGCCTGGAACGCCGGCCACACCTGGCTGCCGTCCATCCCGAGCTTGCCCGGAAAACCGCACATCTTCGCGAGCGCGTCGAGCGGCGCATTCGCGCGCGCCTGATACATCGCGAGCACATCCATCAGGTCGGTATGCCGCGAGTGGTAGCGCGAGATGTAGTTGTTCCACTTGAAATCGCGGTCGTCCTCGCCGAGATCCCAGTAGCGGCTCGCAGGGATACCGTGCACGAGTGCGCGGTAATGGAGCACCGGCAGATCGAAGCCACCGCCGTTCCACGACACGAGTTGCGGCGTGTATTTCTCGATCACGCGGTAGAACGACTGGATCAGCGTCGCTTCGTTGTCCTGCGGCGTGCCGAGCGAGCGCACACGAAACCCGTTGTTGTCGCGGAACACGCAGGAAATCGCCGCGATGCGCTGCAGGTGGTGCGGCAGGAAATCGCCGCCGGTCTTCTCGCGACGGGCGGCGAATGCATGTTCGGCCACCGCGGCATCGTCGAGCGTCGCGGGCAGGTCTTCCAGACGGCGAATGCCGTCGACATCGGGAATCGTCTCGATGTCAAAAACAAGAATCGGAGTCATCAGTTACAGAACGGCGTCCTTGCGCACACCGTTGGAGGCGAAAAACCGCTTGAGGCGCACCAGCGCTTCCTGCTGGATCTGGCGCACACGCTCGCGCGTGAGTCCCATCTCGTCGGCCAGCTCCTCGAGCGTTGCCGGTTCGATGTGGTTCAGGCCGAAGCGGCGCTCGATCACGTGCCGATGCTTGTCGGACAGCCGCGACAGCCACGCGCGCGTCAGCGTCTCGAGCTCGCGGTGCTGCACCTCGGCGTCGGGCGACTGGCTCTGGTCGTCGGGCAGCAGGTCGAGCAGGCTGCTCGCGGGATCGAGGTCGAGCGGCGCGTCGAGCGACGCCGTGTGCTCGTTGAGCGCAAGGATGTCGGTGACTTCCTCGGCGGTCTTGCCGGTGAGATAGGCGATGTCGTCGATGCTGGCTTCGCGGCGCTCGGCCGCTTCACCCGTCGACATCGAGTTCTTTTCAAGGTGGCGCTTCGCGCGCAGCACCTGGTTCAGTTCGCGGATCACGTGCACCGGCAGGCGCACCGTGCGGGCCTGGTTCATGATCGCGCGCTCGATGCTCTGCCGAATCCACCACGTCGCGTAGGTCGAGAAACGGAAGCCGCGCGTCGGGTCGAATTTCTCGATGGCATGCATCAGGCCGAGGTTGCCTTCCTCGATCAGGTCGAGCAGCGGCACGCCACGGTTCAGATACCCCTTCGCGATGCTGACGACGAGACGCAGGTTGCGCTCGATCATCACCTGCCGCGCCTCGAATTCGCCGGCCTTGGCCAGACGCGAATAGCGCTGCTCCTCCTCGACGGTGAGCAGCGGCTTCACGCTGATGCGGTTCAGGTAATGCTGGATCGTGTCGGCCGTGAGCTCGGCCTGCAGTATCGTGCGGAAATCGTCGACATCGGGCGCCGCCTCGACACGGCCTTCGCGCTCGTCGTCGCCACCGTCCGCGTCGGCGTCGCGTGCCTCGAGGTCACGCTCGTTGTCCGCGACGTCGTCTTCGTCGTCCGTCGAAGCACCAGCTCGCCCCACCGATGCTTGCGTGGCTCGACTGATTTTCTCAGATTCGGCTTGCGGCTCGTGGCGCTTCGATTTCGGCATGGTCGTCTCGGTTATTGAGGCGGCAAATACTTCAGCGGATCGACAGGTTTACCCTGCCGGCGAACCTCGAAATGCAGCATCACGCGGTCGGAATCGCTGTTCCCCATCTCGGCGATCTTCTGCCCCTTCGTTACCGCGTCCCCCTCTTTTACCATCAAAGCGCGATTATGTGCATACGCCGTGAGGTAAGTTGCATCGTGCTTGATGATAATGAGGTTGCCGTAGCCGCGCAGGCCATTGCCGGAGTAGACGACGCGACCGTCGGCCGCCGCCTTCACGGTCTCGCCGGCCGACCCGCCGATATTGACGCCCTTGTTCTTCGCGTCGTCGAAACCGTTCAGCACGGGGCCGCGCGCGGGCCATGCGAACGTCACGGGGCCGCTCGGCGCGGCTGCCGTATCGCTCGATGCGGCGGCTGCGGCAGGCGGCGTCGCGACCGACGACGACGTGCCGGCGGCCGGCGCTGCCGGGCCGCTGCTGAGCGGCGCGGTCGCAACGGCGGCGCCCGCGATCGGCGCGGCGACCTGCGTGCCCGCCACGGCGGCACCGGCCTGCGGCGAAACGCGCAGCAACTGGTCGACTTCAATCTGATTCGGATTCGCCAGGTTGTTCCACGCGGCGATGTCGCGATAGTTCTGCCCGTTTTCGAGTGCGATCCGGTACAGCGTGTCGCCCGGCTTCACCCGGTAGTAACCCGGTGGCGCCGGCGGAAGCGGCGCCGCGGGCTGCGCGGTGCCGGTCGTGCCGAGCGAACCGGAGCGATCGACGACGGGCGCGTTGTCGAGCCGCGTCGCACAGGCGGCCAGAAGCGTGGAGAACGCAGCTACGCAGATCGCCCGCTGGGCGAGCGTGAGCGGTTCCCTGGAACGGTTGTTTTGCATCGCGCGCAACATACTCATCGGTTTCAAATTACTCCGGATTTTAAAGGGACAAAGAAAACGCGATCAAGCCGTGACTCTCGCCATTGCGCGTGCGCGACGCGCTCGACGAGCGTGAGCACCTGGTGCTGCCCGCTCTGCGCGCCGACCGGCGCGACGAGCCGCCCGCCGATTGCAAGCTGCTCGAGCAGCGCCTGCGGCACGTCGAGCCCTGCCGCCGCGATCACGATCGCGTCGAACGGGGCTGCGGACGGCAGGCCGACACGCCCGTCGCCGTAGTGCAGACGGATATTCGGCACGCGCAGCGGCCGCAGGTTCAGCTTCGCGCGCTCGTAGAGCGGCTTGATGCGTTCAATCGAATACACGTCGCGTGCCACGTGGCTCAGCACGGCGGCCTGATAGCCGCAGCCCGTGCCGATCTCGAGGACGCGCTCGAGCGTGCGGCCGGCCATCGCGAGCTCGATCATGCGCGCGACGACCGACGGCTTTGAAATGGTCTGCTGGTGGCCGATCGGCAACGCCGAATCCTCGTAGGCCTGCGTTGCGAGCCCCGGATCCACGAACATGTGTCGCGGCACCGCGGCCATCGCTTCCAGCACACGCGCGTCGGTCACACCGTTCGCGCGCAGCCGTTCGACCATCCGTTCGCGCACACGTTCCGACGTCAGCGCGAACGTGCCGGCCGGCGCGACGCTCGGCGCGGCCGGCTTCGGCATCGCGGGCTTCAGTGCGGTCGGCTTCGGTGCGGTCGCCGGCTTCGCGGCGGCGGAGCCGGGCAAGGCCGATCGCGTCGCAGCGGGCTTCACCGCAACCGGTTTCAGCACGGCCGCAGGCTTGTCGGCGGCCTTCGATGCCGAGACCGCCGCATGGCGTTCGCCGGCTCGACCTTCCGACTTGCGTGGCGCTCGCTTGAGATCTTCGAGCGCGAGCGGGAACCGCTTCGCGCGCTCGCCGCTCATGAAGCCCGCCCTCCGGCGCGCGCCCATTCGCGCGTCGCAGGCAGCATCTGCGTGTGCGTGAGGTCAAGCTGCAGCGGCGTGATCGACACGAAACCGTTTGCCACTGCATGAAAATCGGTGCCGTCGCTGGCGTCCAGCGCTTCGCCCGCCGCGCCGATCCAGTAGATCGGTTCGCCGCGCGGGTCGGTCTGGCGAATCACCGGCTGCGACGGATGACGCTTGCCGAGGCGCGTGACCTTCCAGCCTTTCAGTTCGTTGTACGGCAGGTTCGGAATATTGACGTTGAGCAGCGGCTGGCCCGGCAGCGGATGCGCGAGATAGTGCTCGACGATTTCCGCGGCGACGCGCGCGGCGTCCGCCAGATGGGCCCAGCCCTTGTCGACCAGCGAGAATGCGATGGCCGGCACGCCGAACATGATGCCTTCGGTGGCGGCCGCAACTGTCCCCGAATAGAGCGTGTCTTCGCCCATGTTCTGGCCGTTGTTGATCCCGGAAACGACGAGGTCCGGCCTGGCGTCGGCCATCCCCGTCAACGCGACGTGGACCGAATCGGTCGGCGTGCCGTTCACGTAGAAGAAACCCGTACTCGCCGCGCGCTGCACCGACAGCGGCCGCGACAGCGTGAGGGAATTCGACGCGCCGCTGCAGTTCTGCTCGGGCGCGATCACCGTGAGCTCGGCCAGCGGCTGCAGCGCGTCGCTGAGCGCGGCGAGACCGGGGGCGAGATAGCCGTCGTCGTTGCTGAGTAGGATTCGCATCCGGCGATTGTAACCGAGGAAAGATGGCGCGAGAGCGACAGTCCGGCGACTGCGGATGGACCGCTGCGGGCACCCGGACACGCTGCGCCGCCGCGTTGCGGCGCGGCGTTCCGCGTGCTCAGGAAAACGCTGCGCCACCCCGGGTTTTCTCCCGCCAACGGCGCGCCGTTGGGGAATGCCCAGTTCCGGGAGCCCGGCGCGAAGCGACAGGCCCGAGGGTGCTCAAATCGCGCCCGCTTCGCGCAGTGCGGCAATCGCCGGCGCGTCGTAGCCGAGGCCGCGCAGCACCTCGTCCGTATGCTCGCCGAGCTCGGGCCCGAGCCAGCGCGTTTCGCCCGGCGTGTCGGACAGCTTCGGCGTGATGTTCGGCAGCGGAATGTCGGTGCCGTCGGCCAGCTTGAAGCGCTGGATCATCTGCCGCGCGACGAACTGCGGATCGGTGAACATGTCGGCGGCGCTGTAGATGCGCCCGGCCGGCACGTCGGCCGCGTTGAGCACGACGAGTGCTTCTTCGATCGTGCGCGGCGCGAGCCACGCGGCAATCGCGTCGTCGATCTCCTGCGTGCGCGGCACGCGCCCGTCGTTTTGCGCGAGCGCGGGATCGTCCGCGAGGTCATCGCGCTCGATCGCCTTCATCAGCCGCTTGAAGATCGGATCGCTGTTGCCGCCGATCACGATGCTGCCGTCGCGGCACGCATACGTATTCGACGGCACGATGCCCGGCAGCGAGGCGCCGGTGCGCTCGCGCACCATCCCGTACACACCGTATTCGGGCACCACGCTTTCCATCATGTTGAAGACGGCTTCATACAGTGCAACGTCGACCACCTGCCCCGCACCGCCGTTGACCTTGCGGTGATGCAGCGCCATCAGCGCGCCGATCACGCCGTGCAGCGCGGCGATCGAATCGCCGATCGAGATGCCGATGCGCGGCGGCGGCAGTTCGGGATAGCCGGTGATGTGACGCAGCCCGCCCATCGATTCGGCGATCGCGCCGAAGCCGGGCCGGTCGCGGTACGGGCCGGTCTGCCCGTAACCGGACAGGCGCACCATCACGAGGCCCGGGTTCTCGGCCGACAGCACGTCGTAGCCGAGGCCGAGCTTTTCGAGCAGGCCCGGGCGGAAATTCTCGATCACGATGTCGGCCTCGCGCGCGAGTTGCCGCGCGATCGCCTTGCCGGCGTCGGCCTTCAGGTTGAGCGTGACCGATTTCTTGTTACGCGCCTGGACGGACCACCACAGCGACGTGCCGCCCTGCTCCGGATGGAGCTTACGCCACTTGCGCAGCGGGTCGCCACCGTTCGGATCCTCGATCTTGATCACTTCCGCGCCGAATTCGGCGAACAGCCGCGACGCGAACGGCCCCGCGATCAGCGTTCCGAATTCGAGCACTTTGACGCCCGCGAGCGGGCCCTGGCTGGTGCTCATGTGTCTCCTAGGGTCTGTTTACATATGGAACGTGCATGCGTTGCCACGAGAACGGCCGCTCGCGAGGCGCGCGACGCCGCCGGCCGGCGGCGCCCGGCTTACATCGTGCGGCGGTCGAGCATCGCGCGGGCGATGGTGCCCGCGTCGACGTATTCGAGCTCGCCGCCCACCGGCACGCCGCGCGCGAGGCGCGTGACCGCGAGCCCGCGCGCCTTCAGCGTCTGGCCGAGGTAGTGCGCGGTGGCTTCGCCTTCGTTCGTGAAATTGGTCGCGAGCACGACTTCCTTGACGACACCGTCGGACGCGCGCCGCACGAGGCGGTCGAAATGGATTTCCTTCGGGCCGATCCCGTCGAGCGGGCTCAGCCGGCCCATCAGCACGAAATACAGCCCGCGGTAAGTCATCGTCTGCTCGAGCATGATCTGGTCGGCAGGCGTCTCGACGACGCACAGCAGCGTCGGATCACGCTCTTCGTCGCTGCAGACCTCGCAGATCTGCGCTTCGGTGAACGTGTTGCACTTCTCGCAGTGCTGCAGGTGCTCGGTCGCGAACAGCAGCGACCGGCCGAGCCGCTCCGCGCCCTCCCGATCGTGCTGCATCAGGTGGACCGCCATGCGCTGGGCGGATTTCGGCCCGACGCCGGGCAGCACGCGCAACGCTTCGACGAGCGCGGACAGGGCGGACGGCTGTTTCATACGGCAGCAAAAAGTGACACGGACGCTACGCTCAGAACGGCAGCTTGAAGCCCGGGGGCAACGGCAGGCCCGACGTCATGCCGCTCATCTTTTCCTGCGACGTCGCTTCGGCCTTGCGCACGGCGTCGTTGAACGCAGCCGCGACGAGATCCTCGAGCATGTCCTTGTCGTCCGCGAGCAGGCTCGGGTCGATCGACACGCGACGCACTTCGTTGCGGCACGTCATCGTCACCTTGACGAGGCCGGCGCCCGACTGCCCTTCGACTTCGATCAGCGCAAGCTGCTCCTGCATCTTCTTCATGTTTTCCTGCATTTGCTGCGCTTGCTTCATCAGTCCGGCGAGGTTGCCTTTCAACATGGGAATACTCCTTCTTGATCGTGTGAAAACCGGCACGCGACGCGTGCCGGCCAATGTATGGGCGTGATTGTGCCTGTCGCGGGGCGCTCAGTTCAATGCAGCGTCGGCGGCGGGCCGTCCGGCGCCGCATCGGCGAGCGGACGCACCGAACCCTCGACGATGCGCGCACCGAAGTCGCGCACGAGCTGCTGGACGAACGGATCGCCATGAATCTCCTGCTCGGCCTCGCGCTGGCGAGCCGCGCGCGCGGCCGCATCGAGCGCCGCCGCCGTACGCCGTGCGGGCCCGACTTCGACGGCCACCTCGACCGGCTTGCCGAGCGCATCGGCCAGCGCGGCCTTCAGCTTCGCCACCTGCGCGGCGTCCGCATATTGCGGCACCGGCACGGAAAGTTTCAACGTCGTCGCGTCGACGGCCGTCAGTTCGCTGTTGAACGCGAGCTGGTACGCGACGCCCTTGAGCGGCAGCCGCGCGGCCAGCGCCGGCCATTCGCCGTCGAAGCCGAGCGGATCGAGTGCGATCGCAGGCGGCAACGGACGCGTGTCGACCGGTGCGGACGGACGGGTTTCCGCCGGCTTCGGTGTCACGCGCACGTCGTCGGGGCCGCTGTCGAACACCGGCACGAAGCCATCGTCGGGCGGGCCGCCGAACATTTCGTCGGCACTGAGCGGCACGTAGTCGTCGGGCGGGATGTCCTCCCACGGCGGCGACGCCTGGCGCGAATCGGCTGCCTGCGGTGCACGGGCCGCTGCGCGCGGCGTCGGCACCTGGACGGCGGCGGGACGCGGCGCGGCCGGCTTCTCGACGGCCGGCTGGGCGGCCGGTTTCGCGGCGGCGGCGCCTGCGCGCCCGCGATCGGACGACACGCGCATCCCCGCATTGCGCAGCACGTCGAGCGCGGCGGCGGCGCCTCCGGAACGCGCCGACGGACGCGCGGCGGGCTCAGGCGGCGCAGCGCGCGGCATCGGTTCGGCCGGCGCAGCCGGCTCGTCGCTTCGCTGCGCAACGGCAGCGGGCGGCTCGGGTTCCTTGCGGACAGGCGTCGCGGGATCGCCGGCCGGCTCCGCTTGCGGTACTGCAACCGTCTGCGGCTGCGGCGTTTCGATGACTGGCGCGTCAACCGGGGCCGGCGCGGCTGCTTCGACGACAGCCGGTTTCACGGCCGGCCGGTCCGTTTCGTCGCCCGACTGCACCGGCGCTGCGCGCACAACCGGTGCCGCCGGCGCTGCCGGGGCAATAGCCTGCGGCCGCGCTGCTGCGGCAGGTGCAGCCGATACCGGCTTCGCCGTAGCGGCCGATGCCGCCGCCATGCGCGGGCCAGGCACCGCGCGCGGCGCGGACGGCTGGCCGACCGGCGCACTGCCGGCGGCAACCGCCGGCTCGAACGCAAGCATCCGCAGCAGCGTCATCGTGAAACCGGCGTACTCGTCCGGCGCCAGGCCGAGCTCGGCGCGACCGACCGTCGCGATCTGATAGAACAACTGGACCTGCTCGGGGCTCAGCGTCTCGGCGAAGCGGCGCAGGTCGCCCGCTTCGGGCCATTCGTCGAGCACCGAGCCCGGTGCGAACTGCGCCCACGCGATGCGATGCAGCAGGCTCGCGAGATCCTGCAGCGCGGTCGAGAACGACAGGCTGCGCAGCGACATCTCATCGGCAATCGCGAGGATTTCCGGGCCGCCGCCTGCGGCGAGCGCGTCGAGCAGACGCACCATGTAAGTCTGGTCCAGCGCGCCGAGCATGCCCGACACGGCCGACTCGGTCACCTCGTTCGCCGAATAGGCGATCGCCTGGTCGGTGAGCGACAGCGCATCGCGCATGCTGCCCTGCGCGGCGCGCGCGAGCAGGCGCAGCGCCTGCGGCTCGAACGTGATCTGCTCTTCGCCGAGGATCCGTTCGAGATGCGACACGATGTGCCCGGCCGGCATCTGCTTCAGGTTGAACTGCAGGCAGCGCGACAGCACGGTGACGGGGATCTTCTGCGGATCGGTGGTCGCGAGGATGAACTTGACGTGCGGCGGCGGCTCCTCGAGCGTCTTCAGCATCGCGTTGAACGCGTGATTCGTCAGCATGTGCACTTCGTCGATCATGTAGACCTTGAAGCGCGCATCGACGGGCGCGTACACCGCGCGCTCGAGCAGCGCGGCCATTTCGTCGACGCCGCGGTTGCTCGCGGCATCCATCTCGACGTAATCGACGAAACGCCCTTCGTCGATTTCGCGACAGGCGCGACACACGCCGCACGGCTGCGACGTGATGCCGGTTTCACAATTGAGTGCCTTGGCGAAGATCCGCGACAGCGTCGTCTTGCCGACACCGCGGGTTCCGGTAAACAGATAGGCGTGATGGAGACGCCCGCCGTCGAGCGCGTGCGTAAGCGCCCTGACGACGTGCTCCTGGCCGACGAGCGAAGCGAAATCCTTCGGACGCCACTTGCGTGCGAGAACTTGATAGGTCATCGGGAAATTGTATCAGTAACGCTGCGTCGCGCCGACACGCGAAACGGTGCGGAAGACAGGCAAACGCGCAGGTAAAACGGAGTGGGGTGCAGAAATAAAAAACGCCCGGCGAACGGGGCGAGATGGAAGGTGACGAGCCCAACCCTCGGCACTGGCGGAAAACGATTGTGGCTGCTTCGTTCCCGACCTGACCAGGTTCACCGCCCCACCATGCGAGGAGGCCCGTCACGACATATTCTATCACCGCTTCCGGATGAATGCGACCGTTTGTTCGCATCAATGCGAATATGACCCGACAAACCGACGCGCATCGGGCCATGCAGCCCACCCGACGCGAATGACCTGCGCGTCCGCCCCTTGTAATTTGCAAGCCGGCCTCCACCTGCTGGACACAACGGTCGAACGCCGCGTCGTACCCCTACTCGCGTAGCGGCTACTATCGCCGCCCGCAGCAGATAGCAATTTAGGCTAATATGACGCCCGAACGACCCGCGAGCCGCGGCATGCAGCGCTTACACGCCTCCTTTCCGGAGAGTGGAGTGACCTGCCGCAGCGGCCGGCCCCCAACGGCGGCCGGTACGCCGCAACGCGCAAGCAGGCAGTCCCCGAACCGTAAGAGGTATTGACCCAATGAGCGAACAGATCAAACACATCAGCGACGCATCGTTCGAACAGGACGTCGTCAAATCCGACAAGCCCGTGCTCGTCGATTTCTGGGCCGAATGGTGCGGCCCGTGCAAAATGATCGCCCCGATCCTGGACGAAGTCGCGAAGGACTACGGCGACAAGCTGCAG
Organism: Burkholderia sp. AU27893; assembly: GCF_002223205.1. NCBI lineage: Bacteria > Pseudomonadati > Pseudomonadota > Betaproteobacteria > Burkholderiales > Burkholderiaceae > Burkholderia > Burkholderia sp. AU27893. Next base: position 2,305,590 of record NZ_NKFD01000001.1, read on the forward strand.
ATCGCGAAGATCAACGTCGACGACAACCAGGCAACGCCTGCGAAGTTCGGCGTGCGCGGCATCCCGACGCTGATCCTGTTCAAGAACGGCGCGGCCGCCGCGCAGAAGGTCGGCGCGCTGTCGAAGTCGCAGCTCACCGCATTCCTGGACAGCCACCTGTAATACAGGCAGTTCCGCGGACGTGTTGTCAGCCGGCAACACGTCCGTCGACAAGCCGCCGATCGCTCGCTCAAGCGCGAATCGGCCTATGCTAGAATTAAAAAACGTCTACAAGACGCATTTAAGTCTCTGAGCGCTTCCGCTCGCCCTCCTCCCTTTATTTCTTTCGTCGTCTCCTCCCTGGCGGGTTCTCCGTATGCATTTATCCGAGCTCAAGTCTCTGCACGTCTCCGAACTGATCGAAATGGCCAATGGCCTGGAGATCGAAAACGCGAACCGCCTGCGCAAGCAGGAGTTGATGTTCGCCATTCTCAAAAAGCGCGCCAAGACGGGTGAGACGATCTTCGGCGACGGTACGCTCGAAGTGCTGCCGGACGGCTTCGGCTTCCTGCGCTCGCCGGAAATGTCGTACCTCGCGAGCACCGACGACATCTACATCAGCCCGTCGCAGATCCGCCGCTTCAACCTGCACACCGGCGACACCATCGAAGGTGAAGTCCGCACGCCGAAGGACGGCGAGCGCTACTTCGCGCTGGTGAAGGTCGACAAAGTCAACGGGCAGCCGCCCGAGGCCTCGAAACACAAGATCATGTTCGAGAACCTCACGCCGCTGCACCCGAACAAGCCGCTGTCGCTCGAACGCGAAATGCGCGGCGAGGAAAACGTCACGGGCCGCATCATCGACATGATCGCGCCGATCGGCAAGGGCCAGCGCGGCCTGCTCGTCGCGTCGCCGAAGTCGGGCAAGACCGTGATGCTCCAGCACATCGCACACGCGATCAAGCAGAACCACCCGGACGTGATCCTGTTCGTGCTGCTGATCGACGAGCGCCCTGAAGAAGTGACCGAAATGCAGCGCTCGGTCGCCGGCGAAGTGATCGCATCGACGTTCGACGAACCGGCCACGCGCCACGTCCAGGTCGCCGAAATGGTGATCGAGAAGGCCAAGCGCCTCGTCGAAATGAAGCACGACGTCGTGATTCTGCTCGACTCGATCACGCGTCTCGCACGCGCGTACAACACCGTGATCCCGGCATCGGGCAAGGTGCTGACGGGTGGTGTCGACGCGAACGCACTGCAACGTCCGAAGCGCTTCTTCGGCGCGGCGCGCAACATCGAGGAAGGCGGTTCGCTGACGATCATCGGCACCGCGCTGATCGAAACCGGCAGCCGCATGGACGACGTGATCTACGAAGAGTTCAAGGGCACCGGCAACATGGAAGTGCACCTCGAGCGCCGCCTCGCGGAAAAGCGCGTGTATCCGTCGATCAACCTGAACAAGTCGGGCACGCGTCGCGAAGAAATGCTGATCAAGCCCGAGATCCTTCAGAAGATCTGGGTGCTGCGCAAGTTCATCCACGACATGGACGAAGTCGAAGCGATGGAATTCCTGCTCGACAAGATCCGCCAGACGAAGAGCAACTCCGAGTTCTTCGACCTGATGCGCCGCGGCGGATAATCGCCCCGCCCCGCACCCAAAAGACGGCCGCCCGCGCATCCTGCCCGGCGGCCGTTTTTCGGTGCCAACATGAACGTGAACGTACAGGTTGATCTATAATCGCGTCATCGCCCGAATCCCATCCTCCTCCCGATGCCGAATGACACCTCCACTCCGCTGCTGACCGTGAGCGATGCGGCGTCACGGCTCGGCGTCACGCCGCGCACGCTGAAGTATTACGAGGAGCGCGGGCTCGTCTCGCCGTCACGCAGCGAAGGCCGCTACCGCCTCTACGACGAGGCCGATCTCGAGCGCTTCTCACGCATCCTGCGGCTGCGCGCGCTCGGTTTCTCACTGCACGGCATCACCGAGATGCTGAAGCGCCCGCTGGAAGAAACGGGCGACGGCCGGCGCCGCTATTCGGACGCGTCGCTGCGCGACATCCGCACCGGCCTGGCCGAGCAGGTCGACACGCTCGACCGGCGGATCGCGGCCGTCCAGCGCGAACTGAAGGAAGCCGTCGCGCTGCGCAAGGAACTGCAGCACGACATCGACTACGTCGAACGGCGTCTTGCCGGCGAAAACGCCGATGCGCTGATCGCGCAGCGGCAGGCCGAAGCCGGCACGCGGCGCACGCGCAAGGCGCGCGAGTGAGCGCGATGCCCGGTCGCTCGCCGCTGTGGAGCCGCGCGAACCTGCGCGCGGACCTGTTCCCGTGGGCGCTCGCGCTCGTTACTGGCATCGACTACTTCGACAACGCGATCTTCTCGTTCTTCGCGAGCTACATCGCGGGCGGCATCAACGCATCGCCCGATGAACTCGTGTGGTCGTCGAGCGCTTACGCGGTCACGGCCGTGCTCGGCATCCTGCAGCAGCAATGGTGGGTCGACCGGCTCGGCCATCGCCGCTACGTCGCCGGCTGCATGCTGATGTTCTCGTTCGGCGCGATCGCGGCCGCGCTCGCCGACACGTCGCTCGAACTCGCGTTCGCGCGCGGCTTTCAGGGCTATTTCATCGGCCCGATGATGGGCGCGTGCCGGATCCTGATCCAGATCAGCTTCAAGCCGCAAGAACGGCCGCCCGCGACACGCGCGTTCCTGATCATGATCCTGCTCGGCAGCGCGCTCGCGCCAATTGTGGGCGGCCTGCTCGTCGCACATTCGACGTGGCGCGCGCTGTTCGTATGCTCGGCGCCGGCCGGCATCGCGTTCGCGATACTCGCGCTACTCACGCTGCCCGATTCGGGCCGGACACCCGACGACGAACGCGGCTCCGGACACTTCTGGCCGTATGTCATGTTCGCGCTCGCGCAAGGTGCGCTGCAGATCGTGCTGCAGCAGGTGCATTACCAGCTCTACAGCGGCTCGCCGATGCTGATCCTGCTGACGATCGCGGGGATCGGCGCGCTTGCGTGGTTCGCGTATCACCAGTGGCATCATCCGACGCCGCTCGTGCGCCTGCACGCGTTCCGCGAACGGACGTTCCAGGTCGGGCTGCTGCTCTACATGTTCTATTACTACGAGTCGACGGGCTTCAGTTACCTGACGTCGCGCTTTCTCGAAAGCGGACTCGGCTATCCGGTCGAGAACGCCGGGCGGCTGGTGGGCACGATGTCGCTGATTTCGGCCACCGCGCTGTTCGCGTACCTGCGTTACGCGAAATTCGTCACGCACAAGAAGTGGTTCGTCGTGCCGGGGTTCGCGATCGCGATCACGGCCGCGCTGTGGATGACGCGGATGACGCCGCAGGTCGGCGAAGCCGCGCTGATCGTCCCGCTGCTGCTGCGCGGATTGCTGCTGCTCTTCATCGTGCTGCCGGTGGCCAACCTGACGTTCCGGATCTTCGCGATCGACGAATATACGCACGGCTACCGGCTGAAGAACATCGTGCGGCAACTGACGATCTCGTTCGCGACGTCGTCGGTGATCATCGTCGAACAGCACCGCGTGGCCGTGCACCAGACGCGGCTCGTCGAGCGTGCCAACGTGTTCGACCCGCTGTTCCAGCAGACCGTCGATGCATTGATGCGCAGCTATGCCGCCGCCGGCCACGCGTTGAACGAGGCGCACGGCCTCGCGATCGCGTCGATCGCGCGCATGGTCGCGCAACAGGCGTCGTTCCTCGCGTCGCTCGACGGCTTTTACTTCCTGGCGGGCGTGGCGCTCGTCGGCGGCCTTTTTGCGGCATGGCAAAAAGAGATCGATTGAGTTAAAAGACAGGCTTTGGATTTCCGCGAGCCGCCTTCATGCTCTCGAAACTGACCCGCTGGTTCGACGACCGCCGCCGCGACCGCGCGCTGCGCAGCCACCCGATTCCCGACGCGCTGTGGCAGGACACCGTCGAGCGCCTGCCGTTCCTCGCGGCACTGCCGCCCGACGCGCTCGGCCGGCTGCGCGAACTGACGAGCCTGTTCGTCGCGAAGAAATCGTTCTCGACCGCGCACGGGCTCGAGCTGACCGATGCGATGATCGTCTCGATCGCCGCGCAGGCCTGCCTGCCCGTGCTGAATCTCGATCTGTCGCTGTATGACGGCTGGGTCGGCGTCGTCGTGTATCCGGGCGAATTCGTGATCCGCAAGACGGTGCAGGACGAGGACGGGGTCGTGCACGAAGTCGAGCAGGATGCGAGCGGCGAAGCCTGGGAAGGCGGCCCCGTGATCCTGTCCTGGGAAGACGCGCAGATGACGGACGGCCACGACGCGTACAACGTCGTGATCCACGAGTTCGCGCACAAGATCGACATGGTCAACGGCGCGGCCGATGGCTATCCACCCCTATTTCGCCGCTGGCACGCGCCGCACCTCGATGCGCAGGCCTGGGCCGATGTGTTCGAACACGCGTACGACCAGTTCTGCGCGCGCGTCGACGCGGTGCCGGACCGCGCGTGGGCGCGCTTCGAGCGGGATTCGCTGATCGATCCCTATGCCGCCGACCACCCGTCGGAATTCTTCGCGGTATGCAGCGAAGCGCTGTTCGTCCGGCCGAAAGCGTTCGAGTCCGAATTTCCGGAGTTGTACCGGCTGCTCGCGCGCTACTACCGGCAGGATCCGGCCGGCACCGGCGCGCTCGACGCACCGTGAAAATTATTCGTCAACCATCTGATTTTCTGGCATAATCGCCGTTTTTCGACCTTAGGCAAGTGGCTCGCGCCGGGCTTGGCGTCCTCCGGTTTGCGCAATATGCGCGTTCCGGCACGGCAAGCGGCGGGTTGGCTACCGCTCTCACCAAGGAAAGACCATGAAAGAAGGCATCCACCCGAACTACCGCGAAGTCGTCTTCCAAGACATGTCGAACGGCTTCAAGTTCATCACGCGCTCGACGATCCAGACGCGCGAAAACATCGAACTCGACGGCAAGACCTACCCGCTCGCCAAGATCGAAGTGTCGTCGGAATCGCACTCGTTCTACACGGGTCAGCAAAAGATCATGGACACGGCAGGCCGTGTCGAGAAGTTCAAGAACAAGTTCGGCGTTCGCGCCAGCGGCAAGGCGAAGTAAGCTTCGCATTGCATCCGGTGGTTGCATTGCACCGGTACCGCACAAAAGGGCAGCCCAGGCTGCCCTTTTTTGTCTCTGCTCGCCCGGCAGGCGCCAGCCGGCGCCCGGGCATCGACCTGACGCGCAACAGCGGGCGCGTCTACAATGCCGGATGCTCGAAACCGGCTCGACCGCGCGCGTCCGCGCCGGCCACCCGCCCATAACAAATCGCTCATCTGCATGAAGCCTGTCGTCCGTCTCACCGCCTCCGCCACGCGCGCGCTACCGCGCTGGCTGCTGCTCACGCTCTGCTTCGTCTACGCCGCGTTCGGCCTGTTCGGCCGCGACCCGTGGAAGAACGAGGACGCGGCAGGCTTTGGCGTGATGTGGACGATGGCCAAGGGCGGCTGGCACGACTGGCTGCTGCCGAATCTGGTCGGCAAGTTCATCACGACCGACGGGCCGCTCGGCTACTGGCTCGGCGCGCTGTCGATCCGCGGCCTGGGCCCGTGGGTCGACGCAAGCAACGCGTCGCGCGTCGATACCGGCCTGCTGTTCTGCGTCGCGTGCGCATTCGTCTGGTACGCGGCCTACCTGCTCGGCCGGCGTGCCGAAGTCCAGCCGTTCAAGTACGCATTCGGCGGCGAGCCCGAGCCGCGCGACTACGGCCGCACGCTGGCCGACGGCGCGCTGCTGGTGCTCGTCGCCTGCTTCGGCCTCGCGGAGCGCGGGCACGAAACGACGCCGCAGCTCGCGCAGTTCGCGTGGATCGCGATGCTCGTCTACGGGATCGTGCGCGGCATCGACAAGCCGATGCAGGGCGCGCTGTGGTGGGGCCTCGCGATGGGCCTTGTTGCGCTGTCCGGCAATCCGGTGCTGGTCGTCGCGCTGCTCGCCGGCACGGCCGTGCTGTGGCTCGTCACGCCCGAGATGCGCAACCTGCGCCTGCCGCTCATCGGCGTGCCGCTCGCGGCCGCGATCTTCGCGCTGTGGCCGCTGGCCGCGTTCGTCGCGGCGCCCGACGATGCCGCGTGGTTCTTCAACCAGTGGATCCACGGCAGCCTGATGCGTTTCTCGGGCCCGCCGACCGCGGTGCTCGGCTATGCGGCGAAGAACCTGCCGCTGTTCACGTGGCCCGCGTGGCCGCTCGCGATCTGGGCATGGTGGAGCTGGGCCGGCATGCGCCGCCGTGCGCACATCGCGATTCCGCTGTCGGTCGCGGTGCCGCTCGTCGCGCTCGTGATCCTGCAGAGCCAGCAGTCGAACCGCATGTACATGCTGCTGCTGCCGCCGCTCGCGGTGCTCGCGACGTTCGCGCTGCCGACCCTCAAGCGCGGCGCGATCAACGCGATCGACTGGTTCGCGGTGCTGAGCTTCACGATCCTCGGCACCTTCGTGTGGCTCGTGTGGCTCGCCTCGATCACGGGCTTCCCGCATCCGCTCGCGCGCAACCTCGCCCGCCTCGTGCCCGGCTACGAGCCGCACTTCAAGATCCTGTCGTTCATCTGCGCGGTGATCGCCACCGTATGCTGGTGCTTCCTGGTGCGCTGGCGCATCTCGCGGCAGCCGAAGGTGCTGTGGCGCAGCGTCGTGCTGTCGGGTGCGGGCACCACGCTGATGTGGGTGCTGCTGATGACGCTGTGGCTGCCGATCGTCAACTACGGCCGGACCTATCGCGACGTCGCGCAGCAGATCGCCGTGCACCTGCCGTCCGACTACGAGTGCATCTCGCCGGTGCGGCTCGGTGACGCGCAGATCGCGACCTTCGCGTATTTCGGCAACATGCGCTTCGATTTCTCCGGCGACTGCGACGTGATCCTGCGCCAGGACCGCTCGGACTTCGGCGAGCCGAGCTCGATGTCGCAATACGTGTGGCGTCTCGTGTGGGAAGGCCGCCGCGCCGCCGACCGTGACGAGCGCTTCCGCCTCTACGAGCGCATCGAACGGCCGAAGACGCCCGTCAAGCGGCGTCCGCCGCGCCGCCAGCCGGCCGATTGACGATGTTCGGCGACATCCGCCGGATCGTCGGTCTCGCGTGGCCGGTGCTCGTCGGCCAGCTCGCGATCATCGCGTTCGGCGTGATCGACACCGCGATGGTCGGGCGCTACTCGGCCGTCGATCTCGCCGCGCTCGGGCTCGGTTCGTCGATCTACATTTCGATCTATATCGGCTTGACGGGCATCCTGTCGGCGCTGCAGCCGATCACCGGGCAGCTGTACGGCGCGCGCCGCTACGCCGAGATCGGCGAAGAAGTGCGCCAGGCGCTGTGGCTCGCGCTGCTGCTCGCGGTGCCCGGCTTTCTCCTGCTGCATTTTCCCGAACCGCTGCTGCGCGTCGCGCACACGCCCGCCGCGCTGCACGACCGCACCGTCGACTACCTGCGCATCCTGTCGTACGGGCTGCCCGCCAGCCTCGTCTTCCGCATCTACAACGCGCTGACCAACGCGGCCGGCAAGCCGCGCCTCGCGATGATCCTGCAGATCGGCGCGCTGCTGCTCAAGTTTCCGCTCAACGTGTGGTTCATCTTCGGCGGGTTCGGCGTGCCGGCCCTGGGCGGCCCCGGCTGCGGGCTCGCCAGCACGCTGATCAACTGGGCGCTCGCGCTGATCGGCTACACGCTGCTCGCGAAGCTCGACGTATTCGCGCCGCTCGCGATCTTCTCGCGCTTCTGCTGGCCGGTCTGGGCGCGCCAGAAGGCGATCCTGAAACTCGGCGTGCCGATGGGCCTGTCGTACCTGATCGAGGTCACGTCGTACACGTGCATGGCGCTGTTCATCGCGCAGTTCGGCACGACGACACTCGCCGGCCACCAGATCGCCGGCAACATCGGCGCGGTGCTGTACATGACGCCGCTGTCGATCGGCGTGGCGGCGTCGACGCTGGTCGCGCGCGCGCTCGGCGCCGGACGGCCCGAGGAAGCCCGGCTGCTCGGCCGGCACAGCGTGATCTTCGCGTGCGGCATTGCCGCGACCTACGGCCTGCTCGTGTTCGTGCTGCGCCCGCTGATCATCGGCGGCTATACGCCGAACCCGGCCGTCGCCGCGGCCGCGATGCCGCTCGTCGCGATCGTCGCGTGCTACCACGTGTTCGATGCGCTGCAGGTCACGTCGGCGTTCGTGCTGCGCGCCTACAAGGTCGCGGTCGTGCCGACCGTGATCTATGCGGTCGCGCTGTGGGGCGTCGGTCTCAGCGGCGGCTATGCGCTCGGTTTCGACGTGGGCGGCATCGCGCCCGCGTGGCTGACCGGCGCGCGCGGCTTCTGGTTCGCGAACACGATCAGCCTGATGCTCGCGGGCGCCGGGCTCGTGCTGTACCTGCGCCGCGTCAGTCGTGCGCATGCCGCCGCTTCCACGTCCGCCTGACGCGCCGCCCGTTACGTCTCCTCCAGCACGTCGGCCGCGTGATACGACGACCGCACGAGCGGGCCGGCGACGACTTCCCTGAAACCGAGCAACAGCGCCTCGTCGCGCCACGCGGCGAATGCATCCGGGCTCACGTAGCGCCGCACGGGCAGATGGTGTTCGGACGGCGCGAGATACTGGCCGAGCGTAAGCACGTCGACGTCATGCGCACGCAGGTCGCGCAGCGTGTCGCGCACTTCGTCGTCGCACTCGCCGAGCCCGAGCATCAATCCCGATTTCGTCACCAGCTCAGGCCGTGCCCGCTTCGCCTGCGCGAGCAGTTCGAGCGAGCCGCGATAGTCGGCGCCCGGCCGCGCCGCGCGATACAGCGACGGCACCGTCTCGATGTTGTGGTTGAACACGTCGGGCCAGGCCGTCGACAGCGCATCGAGCGCGCGGGCCACGCGGCCGCGGAAGTCCGGTGTCAGCACTTCGACGCCGATGCCCGGCACGCTCGCGCGCACCGCCGCGATGCAGGCGGCGAAATGCGCGGCGCCGCCGTCGCGCAGGTCGTCGCGATCGACCGACGTGATCACGACGTAGCGCAGCCCGAGCGCCGCGGCCGCATCGGCCAGCCGCGCGGGCTCGTCGGCGTCGAGCGGGTCGGGGCGGCCGTGCGCGACGTCGCAGAACGGGCAGCGCCGTGTACACAGGCCGCCCATGATCATGAAGGTCGCCGTGCGCTGCGCGAAGCATTCGCCGATGTTCGGGCACATCGCCTCTTCACAGACGGAATGCAGCCGATGGTCGCGCAGCACGGCAGCCATGTCGGCGACCGCCGCGCTCATCATCGGCCGCGCGCGCAGCCACGGCGGCTTCGGCAACGCCGCACCGGCCGCGGGCTCGACGCGCACCGGAATGCGCGCGAGCTTGTCACGGCTTCTCGCGCCCGGCTGGCCGAGCGCCGTGAGGCTGGGTCGTTCGAGCGCGGCGGCCATCGTCAGTCTCCGAGAAACGCGACGATCAGGCGGTTCACGTCGGCGGCCGCCTCCATCTGCACCATGTGCCCGCTGCCGGGGATCACCTCGGCACGCACGCCATCCGGCAAACCCCGCGCGTGCTGCGCGGGGATCACCTGGTCGTGCTCGCCCCAGATCACGAGCGTGCGCGGCGCAAGCGTCGCGAGCCGGTCGCGGAACACGCGCCGCTGCGCGGCACCGTCGAACGCGGCATGCGCGATCTTCTCCAGCGCGGCCTGCACGCCTTCGAGCCGCTTGTACTTGACGAGATCCTCGACGAGCTGCCGCGTGACCAGCGCGTTGTCCGCGAACAGCGCGCCGAGGTGCGGCTTCAGCGTGTTGCGGCTATTGCCGGCGACGAAGCCGTCGATGTAAGCGCGGTTGATGTCGGTGCCGAGCCCCGCGCTCGCGATCAGCGTCAGCGACGCGACCCGCTGCGGCGCGCGCTCGGCCGCCGCCATCGCCACCGCGCCGCCCATCGAATGGCCGATCAGGTGGGCCTGGTCGATGCCCTTCGCATCGAGCAGCGCGAGCACCGCGTCGGCCAGCTCATCGAGGCTGCCCGTCTCGACCGTCTTGCCCGACTCGCCGTGACCGGGCAGGTCGAGCGCCCATACCGGCCGGTGCGCGGCGAGATCCGCGTGATTGAACAGCCAGTTGTTGAGATCGCCGCCGAAGCCGTGGATCAGCACGGCGGGCATGCCGCCGCCTTCGCCAAGTTTCAGGAAGCGCACCGTCCGGCCGCCGATCTGCGCCTTCTCGGGCTGCGGGCCCGCGGCTTCGTCGGACGCCGCGCTCGGCACGAAATCGCGCTGGAATTCGGCGATCGCCGCGTCGATGTCGGCATCGCTCGCGTCGGCGGCCGCGACGACGCCGAGCAGCGCGCCGACCGGCAGCGTCTCGCCTTCCTGCGCGACCTGCCGGCGCAGCGTGCCGTCGAACGCGCATTCGACGCCCGACGAGATCTTGTCGGTCTCGACGTCGAGCACTTCGTCGCCCTTCGTCACGCGTTCGCCGAGCGCCTTCAGCCAGCCGTTGACCTGCCCCTGCTCCATCGACAGCCCCCACTTGGGCATCGTGATCATGTGAATCGACATCGTGTCAGCTCCTCGTCTTCAGGACCGCCTGCGCAATCGCATCGGCGGACGGGATATACAGGTCTTCCAGCACGCTCGCGAACGGCGCGGGCGTATGCGGCGCGGTCACGAGCTCGATCGGCGCCTTCAGCGCATGGAACGCGCGCTGCGCGACGAGCGCGGCGATATCGGTCGCGATCGAGCAGCGCGGGTTCGCTTCGTCGACGACCACCACGCGCCCGGTGCGCTCCGCGCTTTCGAGGATCGTGTCCTCGTCGAGCGGCGACGTCGTGCGCAGGTCGATCACGTCGACCTGGATGCCGTCCTTCGCGAGCTTCGCGGCCGCGTCCATCGCGAGATGCACCATCCGGCCGTACGTGACGATCGTCGCGTCGTCGCCGTCGCGCATCACGTTCGCTTCGCCGAACGGAATCGCATAGGACTCCTCCGGCACGTCGCCTTCACGGGTATAGAGCAGCTTGTGTTCGAGGAAGATCACGGGATCGTTGTCGCGGATCGCCTGGATCAGCAGCCCCTTCGCGTCGTACGGCGTCGACGGGCACACGACCTTCAGCCCCGGAATGTGCGTGAACAGCGACGTGAGCATCTGCGAGTGCTGCGCGGCCGCCCGCAGGCCGGCGCCGTACATCGCGCGGATCACGACCGGCGTCACGGCCTTGCCGCCGAACATGTAGCGGAACTTCGCGGCCTGGTTGAAGATCTGGTCGAAGCACACGCCCATGAAATCGATGAACATCAGCTCCGCGACGGGCCGCATCCCGCACGCGGCGGCGCCGACCGCCGCGCCGATGTAGCCGCCCTCCGACAGCGGCGTATCGAGCACGCGGCCCGGAAACTTGTGGAACAGCCCCTTCGTCACGCCGAGCACGCCGCCCCACGCGTCGTCCTCGCCCGGCGCGCCCGCGCCGCCCGCATTGTCCTCGCCCATCACGATCACGCTGTCGTCGCGCGCCATTTCCTGCGCGAGCGCCTCGTTGATCGCCTGCGAATAAGTGATTTTCCTTGCCATGTCTGTCTCCTGGAATGTTCGGTTCGCCGTGTCGGCCGCGGTATCAGGCCGCACTCACGGGTACGACACGTAGACGTCGGTCAGCAGGTCGGCGGCATCGGGTACCGGCGCGGCCTTGGCCTGCGCGACTGCATCGTCGATCAGCGCCTTCACCTGCGCATCGACCGCGCGCAGGTCGGCGGTCGTCAGCGCTTCGGCCCGCACGACGCGCGTTTCGAAATGCTTCAGGCAGTCCTTCTCGTCGCGCAGCTTCTGCACTTCGCCCGGTGCGCGATAGGTTTGCGCATCGCCTTCGAAGTGGCCGAAATAGCGCGTGAACTTCACCTCGACGAGCGTCGGGCCGCCGCCGTTGCGCGCGCGCTCGACGGCTTCGCCGAGCGCTTCGTGCACCGCGAAGAAGTCGAAACCGTCGACGATCACGCCCGGCATCCCGAACCCGTTCGCGCGATCGGCGATGTTGTCGGTCGCGACCGACCAGCTCGACGACGTCGCTTCCGCATAGCCGTTGTTCTCGGCCACGAAGATCGCGGGCAGCCGCCACACCGACGCGAGGTTCATCGATTCGAAGATCACGCCCTGGTTCGACGCGCCGTCACCGAAGAAGCACACGCCGACGCCGCCGGTCTTCCTGTGCTTCGCCGCGAGCGCGGCGCCGCAGACGAGCGGGCCGCCCGCGCCGACGATCCCGTTCGCGCCGAGCATCCCCATCGACAGGTCGGCGATGTGCATCGAACCGCCCTTGCCGTGGCAGACGCCCGTCTTCTTGCCGTAGATCTCGGCCATCATGCCGTGCACGTCGACGCCCTTCGCGATGCAATGGCCGTGGCCGCGGTGCGTGGTTGCAACGTAGTCGGCGAGCCCGAGGTGCAGTATCGTGCCGACCGCGGACGCCTCCTCGCCCGCATACAGGTGAACGAAGCCGGGGATCTCGCCGGTCGCGAATTCGACGTGCAGGCGCTCCTCGAATTCGCGGATCGTGCGCATCAGCCGGTAGGCGTCCAGCAGTTTGTCCCTGCTGAGCTGTGTCGAAGCGGTCATGTGTGTCTCCTGGGTAGGTCTGACTGCGAATGCCGCCGCGGCCGGGCCGCGGCGACGGATTGCACGGCCCGCGGCCGTCAGTGGAACGTGAAGCCGCCGTCGACGTTCACGGCCTGGCCCGTCACGTTGTCCATCGTCGCGAAGAACAGCGCGAGCCGGCCCATGTCCTCCGGCGTCTGCGCGCGACCCTGCGGAATCAGCGTCAACTGGTGCCGCTGCCACGATTCCTCGACCGATTCGCCGTCGGTCTTCCATTCGTCGGACAGCCGGTCCCACATGTAGGTCCGCACGATGCCGGGGCAGATCGCGTTGACGGTCACGCCGTCGCGCGCGACCTCCTTCGCGAGCGCGTTCGTGAAGCCGACGACCGCGAATTTCGATGCGCTGTAATGCGCGAGATTCGGAAAGCCTTCCTTGCCGGCAATCGACGCGACGTTGATGATCCGGCCGCGGCCCTGCGCCTTCAGCGGCGCGAGCGCCGCCCGGCAGCCGAGGAACGTGCCCTTCGCGTTCACGTCCATCACGAAATCCCAGTCGCGCTCGGTCAGTTCGCCGACCGGATGAATGCTGATCACGCCCGCGCAGTTCACGAGGATGTCGAGCCGGCCGAGGTCGGCGAGCGCCTGCGCAACCATTGCGTCGACCTGCGCGGCCTGCGTGACGTCGACCTTCGCCACCGCCGCCCGGCGGCCGAGCGCGCGTACCTCGCGCGCGGTGGCGTCGAGTGCGTTGTCGAGCAGGTCGGCCAGCAGGATGTCGGCACCCGCGCCGGCGAGCGTCAGGGCAATGCCGCGGCCGATGCCGCGCGCGCCGCCCGTGACGATGGCGACCTGTCCTTCGAGTGGGGCTGTCATGGCGATGTCTCCGTGTTGATCGTTATGGATGCCGAAATGTCACTCGGTAAAGCGGTGTCTCAATAGCGCCACTCGCCGGCATCGCGCAGCAGCTGGCGTGACGACGCATAGCGCAGCGTGCGGCCGACGTCGACCGTCAGCGGCCCGCGCCAGTCGAGCGAGATCTCGTAGCGATCGCCGCGCGCGACCTCGATCTCGCGCTCGCCGTCGAACGCGAGCGTGCCGTGCTCGAACGGAATCGTCTGCCACGCATCCGGCTCGAGCCGCTCGCAACTGCGCATCACGACGCGGTCGACGCGGCCCGGCGCAATCGGCGCGACGAGCGGCGTGCCGGCGGTCATGCCTTCGGCCGCAAAGCGCATCGCCAACCCGTGCGGCGCGCTGCGTTCGAGCGGCGCCCACGCGCCGCCGAGCGCGGACAGGCCGATCCCGTCCGGCTCCGCAAACGTCAGGTACAGCGAATCGATGTCGTCGGACCCCGAGATCGCGCGGGCGCCGATGAAGCGCTGCCGCGCGGCGCACACGTCGACGAGCGCGATCTCCTCGCGCCCCGGCTGCGCGCCCGCCACGCAGCGCACGACGAGCCGCTTGTTGCGCGTGAACGCGACGTCGGCCGGCACCGCGCCGGTCGCGGCGAGTCCTGCCGCGACGCCGGCGACCGTGGCTTCACGATGTTCGGGAAATGCGTTGTTGGTGCCGGTGGACAGCGCGACGAGCGGCGTCGCGCCACAGTGCGCGGCCACCGCGCGATGGGTGCCGTCGCCGCCGAGCACGACGATCAGCGCGACTTCCATCCGGTGCAGGTACGCGGCGCCGGCCTGGGTATCGGCGACGGTGTCGGTGATCGGCAGGTCGACGAATTCGACGTCGGGCCAGCGCTCGTGCGGCGCGACCGCACGGTGCGTGTCGATCGCACGCAGCAGCAGCGTCGCGATGCCCGTCCGGTCGCGCAGCGTCAGCACGCGCTCGACGCCCATCGCGCCGAGGCCGGCCAGCAGGCGCACGATCATGTTCGCCTTCTCCGCCGTCGGAAAGACGGAGGCATGCGTCGTGAGGCGGCGGATGTCGCGCCCCGATGCGGGGTTCGCGATCACGCCGACGGTAACGGGCATCGTCACGGGTTCGTCTCCATCCAGTTGGCCGGCCGCCTCGCGTTGGCGTGCCGTGGCTCTGCCTGTCTCGTCCGCTGCCATCGCCGGGCGGCGGATCGTCGTCGACGCGACCGCGCCGACTTGCCCGTGATCTCTGCAAGCGGCGTGCCACCCTACATACGATGAACGTAAAACCCTTGTGAATGCTGAAGCGACGGGGATGCCGGGGTTCCGCAATCGCTGCTGCAAGGACGGAACGCGCGGCCATTCGGCCCGCTCGTCTCACAGCGTCGATACGACGAAACGGCTGCCGCGACGCCGGTGCAAGCGCACCGCCCTGCCCGCAAACCCCCGCCATTGCGCGGCGCCGCGCAGGCCGCGTCATGCCGGACGACCCCGCCAGTCGCACACGCACGCGTCTCAACGACACGAGACAGCCCGCGATACCGTGAGACGAACGTCTCAGGCCCGCCCCGTGCTGCGATGCAATGTGATCCGTCGAACGGGATGTGCTACAAGAACATCGCATCCCCGCCGTACGGAACCGGAGCCGACCATGCCCTACGCCGTCCCCCAGGCCCAGCACGCCGACCGCGTGCTCGGCGCGCTCGCCGGACGCCTGCCCGCGCCGGCCGACTCCACGCGCCTCGTGTCGTCGTGGCAGCGGTCGCTGGAGCGTTACAGTCTCGACCCCGCTTCGTCGATCGGCCCGCGCGTGCTGACCGCAGCCGAGCTCCGTGAAGTACGCGACAAGGAAGAGGCCTTCCTGCGCGCGTCGGGACAGTGCCTGACGCGGCTGCACGACATGATTCGCGTCGCCGACTACTGCGTGATGCTGACCGACGCGCACGGCGTGACGATCGACTACCGGATCGACCGCGAGCGCCGCAACGACTTCCGTCATGCGGGGCTGCACATCGGCTCATGCTGGTCGGAAAGCGAGGAAGGCACCTGCGGTGTCGCGAACGTGCTGACCGATCTCGCGCCGATCACCGTGCACAAGACGGATCACTTTCGTGCGGCGTTCACGACGCTCACCTGCAGCGCGGCACCGATCTTCTCGCCGGGCGGCGAGCTGATCGGCGTGCTCGACGCGTCGGCCGTTCATTCGCCCGACGGCCGCGACAGCCAGCGTCTCGTCTATCAGCTCGTGCGGCAGAGCGCGGCGCTGATCGAGGACGGCTACTTCGTGCACAGCACCACGCAGCACTGGATCCTGTTCGGGCATCCGAATCGTCACTACGTCGAAGCGCAGCCCGAGTGGCTGATCGCGTTCGACGAATGCGGCAACATCGTCGCCGCGAACCGGCAGGCGCGCGACGCACTGCCAGCGCTGCGCGAGCCGCGCCATATCGACGAGATCTTCGACGCGACCGAGATGCCGCTGCGCGATGCCGCGCGGCTCGATGCGATCGTCGCGCTGCGGCTGCGCGCGACCGGCGCGCCGCTCTATGCGCGGCTGCGTGCGCCGCTACGGCGCACCGGCCGGGAGCCCGGCACGGCCTCGCGCCGCCCGGGAAGCGCGCAACGCCACGTCGGCGCACTGACGCCGTTTCTGCAAAGCAGCGACGCGCATATCGCGCAGCAGGCCGAACTCGCGCTGCGTGTCGCAAGCAAGCGGCTGCCGATTCTCGTGCTCGGCGAAACCGGTGCGGGGAAGGAAGTATTCGCGCGCGCGATCCACGATGCCGGCGCGCGGCGTGCGCGGCCGTTCGTCGCGGTCAACTGCGGCGCGCTGCCCGAAGCGCTGATCGAGAGCGAACTGTTCGGCTATGCGGCCGGCGCGTTCACCGGCGCACGCAAGCATGGCGCACGCGGCAAGATCGCGCTCGCCGACGGCGGCACGCTGTTCCTCGATGAAATCGGCGACATGCCGCTCGCGCTGCAGACGCGCCTGTTGCGCGTGCTCGCCGACGGCGAAGTCGTGCCGCTCGGCAGCGATACGCCCGTCCGCGTCGATCTCGACGTGATTTGCGCGACGCACCGCGATCTCGCGCGGATGGTGGCCGAGGGCACGTTCCGCGAGGACCTCTACTACCGGCTGAGCGGCGCGACGTTCGAACTGCCGCCGCTGCGCGAGCGTGCCGACGTGCGCGACGTGATCGCCGCCGTGTTCGCCGAGGAAGCGCAGGCCACCGGCCACGTGCTGACGCTCGATGCGACGCTCGCCGAACAGCTCGCCACGTATCCGTGGCCCGGCAACGTGCGGCAATTGCGCAACGTGCTGCGCTATGCGTGCGCGGTGTGCGACGCCGCGCGCGTGACGCGGCGAGATCTGCCGGCCGATATCGCCACGCAGCTTGGCGGCACGTCGCCCGGCGGGCTGCCCGACGACGAACGCGGCCGCATCGTCGCGGCGCTCACCGCGCATCGCTGGCGGCCCGACGCGGCCGCGCAGGCGCTCGGCATCTCGCGCGCGACGCTGTACCGGCGCATTGCGAAGCACCGGATCGTCGCGCCGCACCGCGCGTGACGCGCGGGCGCGTGCTTCGTCATGCGGGCTGCATAGCTGCTTCGTTCGCATCTGCCGCGTTACCGGCCGCCTCATCGCGCCGCGTGAACACTTCGTGCGCGGCGAACAGCGCGTTGAGCGCGGCCGGAAAACCCGCGTAGACGGCCATCTGCATGAACACCTCGACGATCTCGTCGCGCGTGCAGCCGACGTTCAGCGCGGCCTCGACATGCACTTTGAGTTGCGGCTGCGCATTGCCGAGCGCGGCCAGCGCCGCGATCGTCGCGATCTCGCGCGCTTTCAGGTCGAGCTGCGGCCGGCTGTAGATGTCGCCGAAACCGAACTCGACCAGGAGCCGCCCGAAATCCGGTGCGATCGGCGCGAGCGCCGCGATCACGCGTTCGCCCACTTCGCCGTCGATTTCCTTCAGTTTGTTCCAGCCGCGCGTGTAGCGGTCTTCAACGAGTCGTTCCATTGTGTCCGTCCTGTTCCGAGGGAGAGTGAGAAGGTTTCGCCCGTCGCGCCGTATCCCGCTCCTGAGCCTCGTAATACGCGATCTTGTCGCTGATCACGTCGAGGCTCGCCTGCAGCTCCGCGATATGCGCGCGCACTGCGTCGCGATGTGCGACGAGCAGGCTGCGCCGCGCACCGAAGGTCGACTCGCCTTGCGCACGCAGCGCCGCGAACGCCTGCATCTGCGCGATCGGCATGCCGGTCGCCTTCAGGCGCATCACGAAGGCCAGCCAGTCAAGGTCGGCCGGCGCATAGAGCCGGTGCCCGGCCGCCGTGCGCGAAATCGCGCGCAGCAGGCCGGCCTGCTCGTAGTACCGCAGCGTATGCGTCGACAGGCCGGTCATTTCGGCGACCTGGCCGATCGTCAGCGGGCCGGCGGAGGAAGATTGGGATACGGTGTTCGACATGGCAGGAACAAGGTTAGGAGTTAGAGTTCACTCTAAGTCAAGCCCTGTCGAACGGCCAGTGCAACGATCGTCAGTGACACCCCGGCGACACCGTAAAGAATGGTCAAAACCGCCGCCCGGCGCGGGTTTCGGTCTTTACAGCGTCGCAAGCCTTCAGCAAGATTCGGTCAGCCTGTCTTAAAAAGGGCACGCATTTGTCCTATGCTTAACGGCGACGTCCGGCCGGGCGTCACGCCGCCGTCCGTTGCAACAGCCATTCATCCGTCAGAACCAGGGAGCCTTTGCCATGCTGAAAAAGCTGCTGATGCTGTTCGTCGCGCTATCGCTGTCGCTCGCCGCAGGCCTTGCCGCGGCCGTCGAAGTCAACACGGCTGACCAGGCCGCGCTCGAATCCGTGAAAGGTCTCGGACCCGTGAAGTCGAAGGCGATCATCGACGAACGCACCAAGAACGGCCCGTTCAAGGACGCGGACGATCTCGCAAACCGCGTCAAGGGCCTCGGCACGAAGTCGGTCGGGCATCTCGAGGAAAACGGCCTGACGATCGGCGGCGCGTCGACGCCGCCGAAGGGCGTGAAGCTGTCGAAGCCGGCCGCGACGACATCGGCCACCACGTCGACCACGGCGTCGGCAGGCACGGCGTCGACGTCCACGACCGCGACGGCCGGCACGACGGCCACCGCACCGGCACCGGCACCGGCGGCAAGCGCGCCGGATACGGCGAAGCCGGCCAAGGCCAAGCGCATGACGAAGAAGGAAAAAGCGGCCGCCGCAGCGGCGGCATCCGCCGATGCGGGTGCGAGCGCACCGGCCGCCGCGTCGTCGGCAAAAGCGACGAAGGGTTCGAAGAAGAAAGGCAAGAAGGACAAGGCAGCCTCCGCCGCCGCGGCGTCGGGCGCCTGATGTGCGCCGCGCGCGCGACGGCGTGCGCGCGGCATTCGTTCAACGGGCGCCCACTGTGTGGCGCCCTTATCGGTAAAGGTGAAGAACCATGGGTCTCCTCGACATCGTTGGCGGTCTGATCGGCGGCCAGGCCGGCGGCAACTCGCAAAGCGCGCTGATCACGACCGCGCTCGAATTCATCAACAACCAGCCGGGCGGCCTGAACGGCCTGATCGAGAAGTTCAAGGCCGGCGGCGCCGGCGACATCATCGGCTCGTGGGTCGGCAACGGCCAGAACCAGCCGATCTCGCCGGACACGCTGCAGAACGTGCTCGGCTCGGACGCGATCGGTGCGCTCGCGAGCAAGTTCGGTGTCGATCCGTCGACGGCGTCGACCGTCCTCGCGCAGGTGCTGCCGCACGTCGTCAACCACGCGACGCCGGACGGTGCGGTGCCGGCCGACGGCCAGGCACAGGTCGACCCGTCGAACGTGCTCGGCTCGCTGTCGCAGATCGCCGGCATGTTCGGCGGCAACAAGCAGGGCTGACGCGCTGCGTCGTTGCGACGCGCCATAAGCAAACACCCCGCCGAGGCGGGGTGTTTGTTTTTGTGCGCCCGGCGCGAACCGGGCGACGGCCGGAGCCCTGCGATCAGTGAACGACGCGGTCGAACACGAACTTGCCGTCCTGGACGTCGACCGGGATCACGTCCTTCGGACCGAAGCGGCCCGCGAGGATCAGCTTCGCGACCGGGTTCTCGATCTCCTGCTGGATCGCGCGCTTCAGCGGACGCGCACCGAACAGCGGATCGTAGCCGACCTTGCCGATCTGTTCGAGCGCCGCTTCCGACACGTCGAGCGCCATGTCGAGCTTCGCGAGCCGGTCGTGCAGGCGGGCGAGCTGGATCTTCGCGATCGACTCGATGTTGCTGCGGTCGAGCGCATGGAACACGACGACGTCGTCGATCCGGTTCAGGAACTCGGGGCGGAAATGCTGCTTCACCTCGAGCCACACGGCGTCCTTGATCTCTTCCTGCGGCGCACCCGTCATCGCCTGGATGACCTGCGAGCCGAGGTTCGACGTCATCACGATCACGGTGTTCTTGAAGTCGACCGTGCGCCCCTGCCCGTCCGTCATGCGGCCGTCGTCGAGCACCTGCAGCAGCACGTTGAACACGTCCGGATGCGCCTTCTCGATCTCGTCGAGCAGGATCACGCTGTACGGCTTGCGGCGCACGGCTTCCGTCAGGTAGCCGCCCTCCTCGTAGCCGACATAGCCCGGCGGCGCGCCGATCAGCCGCGCGACGCTGTGCTTCTCCATGAACTCGCTCATGTCGATGCGGATCAGGTGCTCTTCCGAATCGAACAGGAACGACGCCAGCGCCTTGCACAGCTCGGTCTTGCCGACACCCGTCGGGCCGAGGAACAGGAACGAGCCGTACGGACGGTTCGGATCGGCGAGACCCGCGCGCGAACGGCGGATCGCGTCGGCCACCGCGCTGATCGCCTCGTGCTGGCCGACCACGCGCTCATGCAGCTTTTCCTCGATGTGCAGCAGCTTCTCGCGCTCGCCCTGCATCATCCGCGACACCGGAATCCCGGTCGAACGCGACACGACTTCCGCGATTTCCTCGGCGCCGACCTGCGTGCGCAACAGGCGCGGGCGCGTCGGGTTGTGCTGCTCCTGCTCTTCGGCCTGCGTGACCTGCTTCAGCTGCGCCTCGAGCTGCGGCAGCTTGCCGTACTGCAGCTCGGCCACCTTCTCCAGCTTGCCGTCACGCTGCAGCCGCGCGATGTCCGCCCGCACCTTCTCGATCTCTTCCTTCAACTGCGCGCTACCCTGCACCGCGGCCTTCTCGGCGGTCCAGATTTCCTCGAGGTCCGCGTACTCGCGGCCGAGACGCTCGATCTCTTCCTCGATCAGCTGCAGGCGCTTCTGCGACGCTTCGTCCTGCTCCTTCTTCACGGCTTCGCGTTCGATCTTCAGCTGGATCAGGCGACGATCGAGCTTGTCCATTTCTTCGGGCTTCGAATCGATTTCCATCTTGATCTTCGAAGCGGCTTCGTCGATCAGGTCGATGGCCTTGTCCGGCAGGAAACGGTCGGTGATGTAGCGATGCGACAGCTCGGCCGCGGCGACGATCGCCGGGTCGGTGATGTCCACACCGTGGTGCAGTTCGTACTTCTCCTGCAGCCCGCGCAGGATCGCGATCGTCGCCTCGACGCTCGGCTCGTCGACGAGCACCTTCTGGAAGCGGCGCTCGAGCGCGGCATCCTTCTCGATGTACTTGCGGTATTCGTCGAGCGTGGTCGCGCCGATGCAGTGCAGCTCACCGCGCGACAGCGCCGGCTTCAGCATGTTGCCCGCATCCATCGCGCCTTCGGCCTTGCCCGCGCCGACCATCGTGTGGATTTCGTCGATGAAGACGATCGTCTGGCCTTCGTCCTTCGCGATGTCGTTGAGCACCGCCTTCAGGCGCTCCTCGAATTCGCCGCGATATTTCGCGCCGGCGAGCAGTGCGGCCATGTCGAGCGACAGCACGCGCTTGCCCTTCAGCGTCTCGGGCACTTCGCCGTTGACGATCCGCTGTGCGAGCCCTTCGACGATCGCCGTCTTGCCGACGCCCGGCTCGCCGATCAGCACCGGGTTGTTCTTGGTGCGGCGCTGCAGGATCTGGATCGAACGGCGGATTTCGTCGTCGCGGCCGATCACCGGATCGAGCTTGCCCGCACGGGCGCGCTCGGTCAGGTCGACCGTGTATTTCTTCAGCGCCTCGCGCTGGCTTTCCGCGTCCTGGCTGTGCACCTGCGAGCCGCCGCGCACGGCGGCGATCGCGGCTTCCAGCGCCTTGCGCGTGAGGCCGTGCTGGCGGGCGAGCTTGCCGGCGTCGCCCTTGTCGTCGGACACGGCGAGCAGGAACATCTCGCTCGCGATGAACGTGTCGTTGAGCTTCTGCGCTTCCTTGTCGGCCTGGTTCAGCAGCCCGGCCAGTTCACGGCCGATCTGGATGTCGCCGCCCGTGCCCGTCACTTGCGGCAGGCGCGAGATGGCCTCGTTCAGCGCGCCTTGCAGCGCCTGAATGTGAACACCCGCGCGCGACATCAGCGAACGGGCGGAACCGTCCTGCTGCGCGACCAGCGCCGCGAGAACGTGAACGGGTTCGATGTATTGATTGTCGCGGCCTGCCGCGAGGCTTTGCGCGTCCGCGAGTGCTTCCTGGAACTTGGTGGTGAGCTTGTCGATTCTCATTTAGTCGAGACCTCCAATTTTCGATTAACACCAAGATGAGGATGGTTATGCGGCTTTCAAGCGAAATTCGGGTTGATTCAGCGCAAAAATCGATGGATATCCTTGAAGCGGCCCCGGAATGGGCCACGGCCGGAGCGAGACGCGCGGCGAGCGCGTATCAGCGGGCCGTCGACGGCGGCTCGACGGACGCCGGTGCGTCTTCCGGCAAAGGCTCGGCATGCAGGCGCACGACCGGGTGGATGCCGAGCAACGCGGCGAGCGGCGACGCGGGCTCGATCAGTGCGCCGAGCGTGTGACGGTCGAGTTCGGCGAAAAACGCATCGCGCGCGGCCGCCAGCACCCCCTTCAACCGGCAATGCGGCTCGATCACGCAGCCGCGCGATTCGTCGTCGGCCGAGAAGCAGCCGACCAGCGCGAAATCGCTCTCGGTCGCGCGCACGACCTGGCCGACGGTCAGTTGCAACGATTCGGGGAACAGCCTCAGCCCGCCATTGCGACCGCGGACGGTGTCGACCCACCCCAGCTCGCCGAGCTGCTGCACGACTTTCATCAGATGGTTCTTCGAGATGCCGTAGGCGTCCGAGATCTCCTGGATCGTAGCGAGCCCCTCGCCGCGCACGGCAAGGTACAGCATCACGCGCAGCGAATAGTCGGTGTAGTCGGTGAGTCTCATGGGCGAATACGGAAAAAATCGATCGTACCCCGATTACGTGAGCCGGGCCGACCGGGATGCGCACGAGGCCGGTTGGCGACCCTGCTCCGCGGCCCCGGGTTGCCGGGATGGCGCGCGCGCAATAAGATGCGTGACACTTACACGTTTTTCAGGGGTGTTGGACGCTATTTTGCGTCAAAATTCGGTCGGCGTCCTACTCGATGCCCGCGCCGCCCCTGTCGTTGCCTATTTCTGCCGGCCCTTTTGCCATGACCGTCCTGCCCGCCTCGCCCGATACCGCCCCGGCCCGCCCTCGCGACACCGAGCCGACCGAAGGGAACATCCGCGATCTCGTCTACGCGTTCTACGACCGCGTCCGCGCCGATCCGCTGCTGGGGCCCGTGTTCGAGGCAAAGCTGGCCGGCCGCTGGGACGACCACCTGCCGAAGATGGTCACGTTCTGGTCGAGCCTCGTGCTCGGCACCAAGGGCTATCGCGGCAACGTGCAGCAGGCGCACCAGCCGCTCGACGGGATCAAGCCCGCCCATTTCAGCCGCTGGCTGTCGCTGTTCCTGAAGACCGTCGAGGCGCGCTACGCGCCGCCCGCGGCGATCCGCTTCATGGAGCCGGCACTGCGGATCGCCCAGAGCCTCCAGTTGAGCCGGTTCGGCTGGGACTATCAAATTCCGCCCGAGCAGCAGGCGCTGCTCGACGCGATCGCGCCGCGCCGTCGCGATGCAGGTGACGATCCGCACGCGTTGCCGTCGCGTGCCCGCGGCGAGCCGTTTCCGACGAAGATCATCGGGCGCAGCAGCGATCCGGACGCGTGACGGGCCACCGGCGGGCCACCGGCGGGCCGCCGGCGCGCGCGACGCTTGCGCGCATGCGGCATCGCGCCGCATTACCGTGGCGCCACGCTCAGCGCCGCGTATTGCCCGATTCGATGCCCCAGCGCGCGAGCGCGGCATCGTCGGTGCTGCGCGCATCGACCCAGCGCTCGCCATCCGGCGTCGTTTCCTTCTTCCAGAACGGCGCTTCGGTCTTCAGGTAGTCCATCACGAACTCGCACGACGCGAACGCATCGCCGCGGTGCGATGCGACCGTTGCGACCATCACGATCTGGTCGAGCGGCAGGAGCGTGCCGACGCGGTGCACGATCGCGACGTCGATGCCCGGCCAGCGCCGGCCGGCCTCGGCGGCAATCTTCTCGAGCGCCTTCTCGGTCATCCCCGGATAGTGCTCGAGCGCCATCGCGGCCACCGAATCGCCTTCGTTCAGGTCGCGCACCGTGCCGACGAAGCACGCGACCGCGCCGATCTTCGGGTTGCGCGCACGCAATGCCGAAACCTCGGCGTTCAGGTCGAAGTCGTCGGTCTGGATTCGTACCGTTGCCATCGCCTGCGCCTCACCCGCCCGTCACCGGCGGAAAGAATGCGACTTCGCAGCCTTCGGTGAGCCGCGTGTCGGGATCGGTCATCTCGTGGTTGCACGCCATGCGCAGCGCGCGCCCGTCGGCGAGCGTCTCGGCCCACGCCCCGCCGCGCACGCGCAGCCACGCGCGCACGTCGCCCACGGTCGTGACGCTGTCCGGCACGTCGGCCTGCTCGTCGGCAACACCCAGCGCCTCGCGCACGCTTGCAAAAAATTTCAGTTGAATCTTCATGGTTCGGGAAGCCGTCGCGTTACGACAGCAGTTCGGAAAACGGAATGAAACGCACGGTCTCGCCGGCGCTGATCGCGTGTTGCGGCGGATTGTCGATCAGGCCATCGCCCCACACCGTCGACGTCAGCACCGCCGAGCTCTGGTTCGGGAACAGGTCGAGGCCGCCGGCCGCGTTGACGCGCGCACGCAGGAATTCGTTGCGCCGATCGCCCTTGTTTTGCGAAAAGTCGGCGCGCAGCGACAGCGCGCGCGGCGCGACGTCGCGCACGCCGGACAGGCGCAGCAGGAACGGCCGCACGAACAGCAGGAACGTGACGAAGCTCGACACCGGGTTGCCGGGCAGTCCGATGAAGTGCGCGTCGGGGCGATCGTCGCCGCGGCGCACCGCGCCGTACGCGAGCGGCTTGCCGGGCTTCATCGCGATCTGCCACAGCGCGAGCCGCCCTTCGGCCTCGACGGCCGGCTTCACGTGATCCTCGTCGCCGACCGACACGCCGCCGCTCGTCAGGATCACGTCGTGATCGCGTGCCGCCTCGCGCAGCGTGTCGCGCGTCGCGGCGAGCGAATCGGGCACGATCCCGTAGTCGGTCACGTGGCAGCCGAGCCGCTCCAGCAGCCCGCGCAGCGTGAACCGGTTCGAGTTGTAGATCGCGCCGGGCTTCAGCGGCTCGCCCGGCATCGTCAGTTCGTCGCCGGTGAAGAACACCGCGACGCGAATTCGCCGCGCAACCGGCAGTTGCGCGCAGCCGACCGACGCGGCCAGGCCGAGCGCCTGCGGCGTGAGCCGCGTGCCGGCCGGCAGGATCACCGAACCCTGCCGGATATCCGCGCCCTGCGCGGTGATCCATTCGCCGACCTTCGGCGTGTGCAGGATCTCGACCGCATCGCCGTCGGCCGACGTCTGCTCCTGCATCACGACGGCGTCGGCGCCGGGCGGCACCGTCGCGCCGGTGAAGATCCGCGCGGCCGTGCCGGCAGCGAGCGGCGCGGCCGGATGACCGGCCGGAATGCGCTGCGACACCGGCAAGCGCCGCTCGCCATGCAGCAGGTCGGCGACGCGCACCGCATAGCCGTCCATCGCGCTCGTATGCATCGGCGGCACGTCGAGCGGCGAGCTCACGTCAGCCGTCAGCACGCGGCCGAGCGCGTCGAGCGTGGCGACGGTTTCGGTGCCGGGCAACGGCTTCGCGGCATCGAGCAGCGCGGCGAGCGCCTCGGCGGTCGACAGCATCGGCGCGCGCGGCGCCGCGGGATTCGGGTTCGACATCGATGGAATCGGGGATCGTTGGATTCAATACGTCATTGTAGCGACGCCGTCGTGCGGGCGCGCGATATGGCGGCCATGCGGAAACTGTGATTCGCGCGAACGCGCCGGTCTGACACTTGTTTCGTACGCATTGTGACGACCGCCGCTTGGCAGTTGCCAAACGAAACGGCCGGAACCCCGATCCGTTCGACGAATCGGCGTTCCGGCCGTCCTGCGCAACCGGGCCCGCAGGCCCGGCCGTGCGTCATGCGCCCGTGTGAGCGGCGATGAAGTCCTTCACCTGCTGCGCGTCGGCCTTCACGACCTCGAAACGCTGCGGCAGCGCCTCGAGCCCGTCGAATGCGGCCGGCCGCTCGGCTTCGCGATCGAGTGCCTCGCGAATCGTCTCGCCGAACTTGATCGGTTGCGCCGTCTCGAGCACGACCATCGGCACACCCGCGTCGAGATGCTCGCGCGCGACTTTCACGCCATCGGCGGTGTGCGTATCGATCATCGTGTCGTAGCGCGAGAACACGTCGCGGATCGTCGCGATGCGGTCCGTGTGGCTGCTGCGGCCCGACACGAAACCGAACTCGGCGACGCGCGAGAAATCGCCGCTCGCCGCGAGATCGAAGCCGCCCTTCTCCTCGACGTCGCGGAACAGCTGCATCACGCGCGCCGGATCGCGGCCGAGCAGGTCGAACACGAAGCGCTCGAAGTTCGACGCCTTCGAGATGTCCATGCTCGGGCTGCTCGTGTGATAGGTGTTCTCGGCGCTGCGCACGCGATAGGCGCCCGTGCGGAAGAACTCGTCGAGCACGTCGTTCTCGTTGGTCGCGACCACGAGCTTCGCGATCGGCAGCCCCATCATCCGCGCGATGTGGCCGGCGCAGACATTGCCGAAGTTGCCCGACGGCACCGTGAACGACACGCGTTCGTCATTCGACCGGGTGGCCGCGAAGTAACCCTTGAAGTAGTACACGACCTGCGCGACGACGCGTGCCCAGTTGATCGAATTGACCGTGCCGATCTTCTGCTGCGCCTTGAACGCGTGATCGTTCGACACGGCCTTCACGATGTCCTGGCAATCGTCGAACACGCCTTCGACCGCGAGGTTGAAGATGTTCGGATCCTGCAGGCTGAACATCTGGGCCGTCTGGAACGCGCTCATCTTCTTGTGCGGCGACAGCATGAACACGCGCACGCCGGCCTTGCCGCGCATCGCGTATTCGGCCGCGCTGCCCGTGTCGCCGGACGTCGCGCCGAGAATGTTCAGCGACTGCCCGTGCTTCGCGAGCGTGTACTCGAACAGGTTGCCGAGCAACTGCATCGCCATGTCCTTGAACGCGAGCGTCGGGCCGTTCGACAGTTCGAGCAGCGAGAGCGGCGCGCCGTTCTCGGTACCGAGCGTCTTCAGCGGCGTGATGTCGGACGCGTTCTCGCCATGGCGCGTGTTGCGGTACACGTCGGCCGTGTACGTGCGGCGCGTGATCGCGCGCAGGTCGTCGGCCGGCACGTCGTCGCAGAACTTCGACAGGATCTCGAACGCGAGATCCGCGTACGACAGCGTGCGCCAGCGTGCGAGCTCGTCGGCGGACACCGTCGGATACTCGGCCGGCAGGTAGAGCCCGCCGTCCTTCGCGAGACCGCCGAGCAGGATGTCGGAGAACGTGTGGCGCTCGCCGATGCCGGCGCCGCGCGTGGAGATGTAGTTCATGTCGTCCTCAGCTCAGTTCAGCGCTTCCATGCGCAGCTTCGTCACCTTCGAGACCACCGTCGCGAGGCTCTCGATCTGCGCGATCGCCGCATTCACGTTCTTCTCGACCGTTTCGTGCGTGATCAGGATGATGTCGGTTTCGCCGTTCGCACCGTCGACCTGCTCCGACTCCTTCTGCAACAGTGCGTCGATCGAGATGCCCGATTCGGCGAGGATGCGCGTGATCGCGGCCAGCACGCCGGTCTGATCGGCGACGCGCAGTCGCAGGTAGTAGCCGCTCGTCACTTCCTCGATCGGCAAGATCGGCGTGTTCGACAGGCTGTCGGGCTGGAACGCGAGGTGCGGCACGCGATGCTCGGGGTCCGCCGTGTGCAGGCGCGTGACGTCGACGAGATCCGCGACCACGGCCGATGCGGTCGGCTCCGCGCCGGCGCCCTTGCCGTAGTACAGCGTCGTGCCGACCGCGTCGCCGTGCACGACGACCGCGTTCATCGCGCCTTCGACGTTCGCGAGCAGGCGCTTCTCCGGGATCAGCGTCGGGTGTACGCGCAGCTCGATGCCGTTTTCGGCGCGGCGCGTGATGCCGAGCAGCTTGATCCGGTAGCCGAGTTCTTCCGCGTAGCGGATGTCGGTCGCGTCGAGCTTGCTGATGCCCTCGACGTACGCGCGTTCGAACTGCACCGGCACGCCGAACGCGATCGCGCTCATGATCGTCGCCTTGTGCGCGGCGTCGACGCCTTCGATGTCGAAGGTCGGATCGGCTTCCGCGTAGCCGAGCTCCTGTGCCGCCTTCAGCGCGGTCGCGAAGTCGAGCCCACGATCGCGCATTTCCGACAGGATGTAGTTGGTCGTGCCGTTGATGATGCCCGCGATGTACTGGATGCGGTTCGCGGTCAGGCCTTCGCGCAGCGCCTTGATGATCGGGATGCCGCCGGCGACGGCCGCCTCGAACGCGACCATCACGCCTTTCGCGCGCGCGGCCTCGAAGATCTCGGTGCCGTGCACCGCGAGCAGCGCCTTGTTGGCCGTCACGACGTGCTTGCCGTTCGCGATCGCGCGCAGCACGAGCTCGCGCGCGATGCCCGTGCCGCCGATCATCTCGGCGATGATCGCGATCGACGGATCATCGACGACCGAATTGAAATCGTCGGTGATCTGCGCGGCGCCGGCGTCGCCGCCGAGCGCGGCCAGCGCCTTGGCCGGGGTGCGCACCGCAATGCGCGTCACCTCGATGCCGCGCCCCGCGCGTCGCTTGATTTCTTCCTGGTTGCGGCCCAGCACCGTGAAGGTGCCGCTGCCCACCGTGCCGAAGCCCAACAGGCCAACTTTGATCGGTTCCATGCTGCGTGTGATCGAATGAGTAAGAATGAGTGAGTTCCGTGTGGCCGTGCCGCTCAGGCCGAATGGCGCTTGCGGTAGCCGTCGAGGAAGCGTGCGATCCGGTTGATCGAATCGGTCAGGTCGTCGAGGTTCGGCAGGAAGACCACGCGGAAGTGATCCGGCGTCGTCCAGTTGAAGCCCGTGCCCTGTACGAGCAATACGCGCTCCTCGAGCAGCAGGTCGAGAATGAACTGCTGGTCGTTCTGGATCGGATAAAGCTTCGGGTCGAGGCGCGGGAACATGTACAGCGCGGCCTGCGGCTTCACGCAGGTCACGCCCGGGATCGACGTGAGCATGTCGTACGCGAGTTCGCGCTGCTTGTACAGGCGCCCGCTCGGCACGATCAGCTCGTTGATGCTCTGGTAGCCGCCGAGCGCCGTCTGGATCGCGAACTGCCCGGGCACGTTCGCGCACAGGCGCATCGACGACAGGATGCCCAGCCCCTCGAGATAATCCTTCGCGTGCCGGCGGTTGTCGCCGCCGAGGCCCGACACGGCCATCCAGCCCGCGCGGTAGCCGCACGAGCGATAGCTCTTCGACAGGCTGTTGAACGTGACGGTGATCACGTCCTCCGACAGCGAACCCAGCGCCGTGTGCTCGAGGCCGTCGTAGACGATCTTGTCGTACACCTCGTCGGCGAACACGATCAGCCCGTGCTGGCGCGCGATCTCGAGCAGTTCGAGCAGCAATTCGTCCGAATAAAGCGCGCCCGTCGGGTTGTTCGGGTTGATCACGACGAGCGCCTTCGTGTTCGGCGTGATCTTGCGGCGGATGTCGTCGAGATCGGGCATCCACGCGTTCTGCTCGTCGCAGACGTAATGCACCGGCGTGCCGCCCGACAGGCTGACCGCCGCCGTCCACAGCGGGTAGTCGGGCGCGGGCAGCAGCACTTCGTCGCCGTCGTTCAGGAGCGCCTGGGTCGCCATCACGATCAGCTCGGACGCGCCGTTGCCGATGTAGATGTCGTCGAGGCCGACGCCCACGACGCCCTTTTCCTGCGTGTAGTGCATCACGGCCTTGCGCGCCGAGAACACGCCCTTCGAATCCGAATAGCCGGACGACGTCGGCAGGTTGCGGATCATGTCCTGGATGATCTCGTCCGGCGCGTCGAAACCGAACGGCGCGAGGTTGCCGATGTTCAGCTTGATGATGCGGTGGCCTTCTTCCTCGAGGCGCTTCGCGTGCTCGAGCACCGGGCCACGGATGTCGTAGCAGACGTTGAGCAGCTTGTTCGACTTCTGAATCGGTTTCACGACGACACGGTTCCTGGATTGGCCTTGCGGCCGGGGGGACGGGATCAAAACTGGAAAGCGGCCGGTCTGTGCGCGCTGTCTAGACTGGGAAAAAGCGGGCGGTCGGGCGCGGCTTGTGGCGACGCGCGACGCAAATGGCGCCCGGGGGCGACCAAAAAGTTATAATTTAGCGGATTTTGGCTGACTTTCGCAATGCACCATAGCCGCGCCTGGCCCGCACCGTCGGGCGTCCCGCGTGCCCGGACAAGCGAAACCGGCCGTCCGGGCCCGTGTGGCCCTGCGATACATTCCCCTACGGAACCGCGGAATACCGATTTGAAACTGCACCAGGACACGAGCGGCGCGCTCAACACCGTCACCGGCTACGGCCCCGATTATGTCGACGTCAATCTCGAACGCCATGAAACGAGCGTCATCGTGCTGCCCGGCGCGCCGGTCCAGGCATGGCCCGTGTCGTCGTTCGACGCGCTCGCGCCCGAGCATTTCGCGATGCTGCTCGACCCGACACCCGAACTCGTGATCTTCGGCAGCGGCGCGCGGCTGCGCTTCCCGCACCCGCGGCTCGTCGCGGCGCTCACGGCGAAGCGGATCGGCGTCGAAACGATGGATTTCCAGGCCGCCTGCCGCACCTACAACATCCTGATGGCCGAGGGCCGCAAAGTCGCCGCCGCGCTCTTAATTGAACGTTAATCCCGGATGCGGTAAAACTCGGGCCGGCGCAGCGGGTCGATCCCCCGGATCGGCCCGGCCAGGCCGCCCGCCCCCGGCGCAACCCGCCGGCGGCCCGTCACAACAACCAACAGGCTGAATATCCATGAACGATACGCCGTCGAGGCTACCGCTCAATCGCATCACGCTCGTCCTCCTCGTCATCGCGCTCGCGATCGTCTGGTTCGCGCCGCTCGGGCTGCGCCACCTGATCCCGAGCGACGAAGGCCGCTATGCGGAAATGGCGCGCGAGATGTTCGTCACCGGCGACTGGATCACGCCGCGCTACAACGGCTACAAGTATTTCGAGAAGCCGCCGCTGCAGACCTGGCTGAACGCGCTCACGTTCGCGTGGTTCGGCATCGGCGAATGGCAGGCGCGCCTCTACACGGCCGTCGCGAGCTTCGCCGGCATCCTGCTGGTCGGCTACACCGGCGCGCGCCTGTTCAACCCGCTGTCGGGCTTCCTCGCCGCCGTCGTGCTCGCGTCGTCGCCGTACTGGAACCTGATGGGCCACTTCAACGCGCTCGACATGGGGCTCGCGTTCTGGATGGCGCTGTCGCTGTGCTCGCTGCTGCTCGCGCAGCGGCCCGGGCTGCGCCCGGCCGCGGCACGCGGCTGGATGTGGGCATGCTGGGCCGCGATGGCGTTCGCGGTGCTGTCGAAGGGCCTCGTCGGCCTGATCCTGCCCGGCGCCGTGCTCGTGCTCTATACGCTGATCGCGCGCGACTGGGCGCTGTGGAAGCGCCTGTACCTGGTGAGCGGCCTCGTGATCTTCTTCGCGATCGTCACGCCGTGGTTCGTGCTCGTCCAGCAGCGCAACCCCGAGTTCTTCAATTTCTTCTTCATCGTCCAGCAGTTCCGCCGGTACCTGACCCCGGAACAGAACCGCCCGGGCCCGCTCTACTACTTCGTGCCCGTGCTGCTGGTCGGCTTCCTGCCGTGGCTGTCGGTCGCGTGGCAGAGCATCCGCCATGCGCTGCGGATGCCGCGCCAGCCGAACGGCTTCTCGCCGATGCTCGTGCTGCTGATCTGGAGCGCATTCATCTTCCTGTTCTTCAGCGCGTCGCATTCGAAGCTGATCTCGTACGTGCTGCCGGTCGCGCCGGCGCTCGCGCTGATCATCGGCGCGTACCTGCCGCTGATGAGCGCCGACCGGTTCCGCCGCCACCTGCTCGGCAACCTCGTGTTCCTAGTCGTCGCGGCGTTCGGGATCATCTTCCTCGCGTACCAGGGCGATGCCCGCACGCCGAACGCGCTGTACCGCGCGTTCCAGATGTGGCTGTACGCGGGCCTCGCGGTCGCGGCCGCGCTGACGCTCGCGGCCGCATGGCTGAACCGCCGCGCGGGCGTGGCCGCCGCGCTCGCCGCGTTCGGCGCCGCCTGGCTCGCGTTCGGCACGATCGGCGGCACCGGTCACGACGAATTCGGCCGCTACAGCTCGGGCGCGCTGCTCGCGCCCACCGTGCGCGCCGAACTGGCGAAACTGCCGGCCGACACGCCGTTCTACTCGATCGAGATGCTCGATCACACGTTCCCGTTCTACATGGGCCACACGACGATCATGGTCCAGCGCCAGGACGAACTCGCGTTCGGGATCTCGATGGAGCCGAACAAGTGGATTCCGACCGTCGACGAGTGGATCACGCGCTGGAAGCAGGAAACCCATGCGCTCGCGATCATGCCGCCCGGCGAGTACGACACCCTGGTCAAGCAAGGCGTGCCGATGCGCGTGATTGCACGCGACAACCGCCGCGTGATCGTCGAGAAACCGCAATCGTAAGGACGCCCGCTGCATGAATCCCGTTTCGTTCGTCTGCATCATCACCGGCGTGATGCTCAACGCCTGTGCGCAACTTCTGCTGAAAGCCGGCGTCAACGCCGTTGGACACTTCGAATTCAGCCGTGCGAACATCATCCCGGTCGGCCTGAAGATCGCGACCCAATTGCCGATCATCGGCGGCCTCGGCTGCTACGTGCTGAGCGTCGTGGTCTGGATCGTCGGGCTGTCGCGGGTCGACGTGTCGATCGCGTACCCGATGCTGTCGCTCGGCTATGTCGTCAACGCGTTCGCCGCCTGGTACCTGTTCGGCGAAGTGCTGTCGGTCCAGCGGCTCGTCGGCATCGGCATCATCCTGATCGGCGTGCTGGTGCTCGCGCGAAGCTGAGCCCGGCCGCCGCGCGCATTAAGCGTCTGCCTACAAAAAATCACGGTGCGATTCCGCCAACCGGTGTTTAATGCCGGTTTCGGCCGGGATCGCCCGACCCTTTTATTACACGCCATTACAGGCCAAAGCGTACATGAGCCAGACTACCGCTCCGTTTCTGCCGTTCACCCGCCCCGAGATCGATGAGGAAACCATCCAGGGCGTCGTCGACGTGCTGCGCTCGGGCTGGATCACCACCGGCCCGCAGAGCCAGAAATTCGAGGCGGCGCTGTCCGAATACTGCGGCGGCCGTCCGGTCCGCGCGTTCAATTCGGGCACCTGCACGCTGGAGATCGGCCTGCGCATCGCGGGCGTCGGCCCCGGCGACGAAGTCATCACGACGCCGGCGTCGTGGGTCTCGACCAGCAACGTGATCCTCGAGACGGGCGCGACGCCCGTGTTCGCCGACATCGATCCCGTCACGCGCAACATCGACCTCGACAAGCTCGAGCAGGCGATCACGCCGCGCACGAAGGCCATCATCCCGGTGTTCCTGTCCGGCCTGCCGGTCGACATGGACCGCCTGTACGCCATTGCGCGCGCACACAAGCTGCGCGTGATCGAGGATGCCGCGCAGGCGTTCGGCTCGACGTGGAACGGCAAGCGCATCGGCGCGATCGGCGACATCGTGTCGTTCAGCTTCCACGCGAACAAGAACCTGACGACGATCGAAGGCGGCGCACTCGTGCTGAACAACGAGGAAGAAGCGACGCTCGCGCAGAAGTACCGGCTGCAGGGCATCACGCGCACGGGCTTCGACGGGATGGATTGCGACGTGCTCGGCGGCAAGTACAACCTGACCGACGTCGCCGCGCGCGTCGGCCTCGGGCAGCTGCCGCACATCGAACGCTTCACCGCGCAGCGCCGCGCGCTTGCGCGTGCCTACTTCGCCGAATTCGACGGCAGTGCGGCCGTGAAGCTCGGCGTCGGCCTGCCGATCGCCGAATTCGAGAACGGCAACTGGCACATGTTCCTGATCACGCTGCCGCTCGAGCGCCTGACGATCACCCGCGCCGAGTTCATGGCGCAGATGAAGGAACGCGGCATCGGCACGGGTATCCACTACCCGGCGATCCATCTTTTCACGCTGTACCGTGCACGCGGCTTCAAGGAGGGCATGTTCCCCCACGCCGAACGGTACGGCGCGTCGACCGTCACGCTGCCGCTCTTCACGCAGATGACGGAAGGCGACGTGCGTCGCGTGGTCGACGCCATCAACCAGATTTGTGAACAATACGGAAAATAAGCGTACATGAGTCACCTTGAAGCACGCGCCGGGCATCCGGCCGCCGGGCACCTGGACGCCGGCCGGCTCGAAGTATCGGTCATCATCCCCGTGTACAACGAGGAAGACGGCCTCGCTGCGCTGTTCGCGCGGCTGTATCCGGCGCTCGACGCACTCGACACGTCATACGAAGTGATCCTGATCAACGACGGCAGCCGCGACCGCTCGGCGGCGATGCTCGCCGATCAGTTCCACGTCCGTCCCGACACGACACGCGTCGTGCTGCTCAACGGCAACTACGGCCAGCACATGGCGATCCTCGCCGGCTTCGCGCAATCGCGCGGCGAGATCGTCATCACGCTCGACGCCGACCTGCAGAACCCGCCCGAGGAAATCGGCAAGCTGATCGCGAAGATGCGCGAGGGCTACGACTACGTCGGCTCGATCCGCAAGCAGCGCCAGGACAGCCTTTGGCGGCGCAAGGCGTCGCAGATGATGAACCGCCTGCGCGAGCGCATCACGCGCATCAAGATGACCGACCAGGGCTGCATGCTGCGCGCGTACAGCCGCCGCATCATCGACACGATCAACGTGTGCGGCGAAGTCAACACGTTCATCCCGGCCCTCGCGTACACGTTCGCGCAGAAACCGACCGAGATCGAGGTCGCGCACGAGGAGCGCTTCGCCGGCGAGTCGAAGTACTCGCTGTACAGCCTGATCCGGCTGAACTTCGACCTCGTGACGGGTTTCTCGGTCGTGCCGCTGCAGTGGCTGTCGTTCATCGGCGTGATCCTGTCGCTCGGCTCCGCCGCGCTGTTCGTGCTGCTGCTCGTGCGCCGCTTCATCGTCGGCGCGGAAGTGCAAGGCGTGTTCACGCTGTTCGCCATCACGTTCTTCCTGCTCGGCGTGATCATCTTCGCGCTGGGCCTGCTCGGCGAATACGTCGGCCGCATCTACCAGCAGGTGCGTGCACGGCCGCGCTACCTGATCCAGGCCGTGCTTGAGCAGCACGACGGCGTGCCGCCGGTGCCGGCCGGCGCGAACCGCACGGGTGCCGCGCAATGAAGCCGCGCGCAGTCGTCTTCGCCTATCACAACGTCGGCGTGCGCTGCCTGCAGGTGCTGCTCGCGCGCGGCGTCGACGTCGCGCTCGTCGTCACGCACGAGGACAACCCGAACGAGAACATCTGGTTCGGCAGCGTCGCATCCGTCGCGGCCGAGCACGGCATTCCGGTGCTCACGCCGGCCGATCCCGCCGATCCGGCGCTGCGCCGCGCGGTATCCGACGCGCAGCCGGACTTCATCTTCTCGTTCTACTACCGGCACATGCTGCCGGTGGACCTGCTCGCGATCGCGCCGAAGGGCGCGTACAACATGCACGGGTCGCTGCTGCCGAAATACCGGGGTCGGGTACCGACCAACTGGGCGGTGCTGCACGGCGAAACCGAAACCGGCGCGACGCTGCACGAGATGGCGGCGAAACCCGACGCCGGCGCGATCATCGGCCAGACCGCGGTGCCGATCCTGCCGGACGACACGGCCACGCAGGTGTTCGACAAGGTCACGGTAGCCGCCGAGCAGACGCTCTGGCGCGTGCTGCCCGCGCTGCTCGCGGGCGAGGCGCCGCACCTGCCGAACGATCTCTCGAGCGGCAGCTACTACGGCGGGCGCAAGCCCGAGGACGGCCGCATCGACTGGTCGAAGCCGGCCGCGCAGGTCTACAACCTGGTGCGCGCGGTCGCGCCCCCGTATCCGGGCGCGTTCACGGACGTCGACGGCACGCGTTTCGTAATCGCGCGCGCGCGCCTGGCGGCGCCCGGCAGCGCGGCGGCAGCCGCCGCGGCAGATTTGCCGCCCGGCCTGCACGTAAGCGATAATGCGCTATTCGGCGTCTGCGGCGACAGCCGCGCCCTATCCATTCTCGAGCTGTGGCAGCAGCGCGACGGCAGCGAAACCGTCGTGACGCCCGCGGAATTCGCGCAGTTCATTCATTCTTCCCGTCATTCATGAAAGCAAAAAAAGTCCTGATCCTGGGTGTGAACGGCTTCATCGGCCATCACCTGTCGAAGCGCATTCTTGAAACCACCGATTGGGAAGTGTTCGGCATGGACATGCAGACCGATCGGCTGGGCGACCTCGTCAATCACGAGCGGATGCATTTCTTCGAAGGCGACATCACGATCAACAAGGAGTGGGTCGAGTATCACGTGAAGAAGTGCGACGTGATCCTGCCGCTCGTCGCGATCGCGACGCCCGCCACCTACGTCCAGCAGCCGCTGCGCGTGTTCGAACTCGACTTCGAGGCGAACCTGCCGATCGTGCGTTCGGCCGTCAAGTACGGCAAGCACCTCGTGTTCCCGTCGACCTCCGAGGTCTACGGCATGTGCTCGGACGAGCAGTTCGACCCGGATGCGTCGGCCCTCACCTACGGCCCGATCAACAAGCCGCGCTGGATCTACGCGTGCTCGAAGCAGCTGATGGACCGCGTGATCTGGGGCTACGGGATGGAAGGCCTGAACTTCACGCTGTTCCGCCCGTTCAACTGGATCGGCCCGGGCCTCGACTCGATCTACACGCCGAAGGAAGGCAGCTCGCGCGTGGTCACGCAGTTCCTCGGCCACATCGTGCGCGGCGAGAACATCAGCCTCGTCGACGGCGGCTCGCAGAAGCGCGCGTTCACCGACATCGGCGACGGCATCAGCGCGCTGATGAAGATCATCGAGAACAAGGACGGCGTCGCGTCGGGCAAGATCTACAACATCGGGAATCCGAAGAACAACTTCTCGGTTCGCGAACTCGCGCACAAGATGCTCGAACTGGCGGCGGAATTCCCCGAGTACGCCGATTCGGCCAAGCAGGTGAAGCTCGTCGAGACGACGTCCGGCGCCTACTACGGCAACGGCTACCAGGACGTGCAGAACCGCGTGCCGAAGATCGACAACACGATGCAGGAACTCGGCTGGGCGCCGCAAGCGACGTTCGACGACGCGCTGCGCAACATCTTCGAAGCGTATCGCGGCCACGTCGCCGACGCGCGCGCGCTCGTCGAACAGCAAGGCTGATCGGGACGTTCGCTTGGCTCGCATCGTCCTCAAGATCGACGTCGACACGCTGCGCGGCACGCGCGAAGGCGTGCCGAACCTCGCGCGCATCTTCGACCGCTTCAATGCGCGCGCGACCTTCCTCTTCAGCCTCGGGCCCGATCACACGGGCTGGGCGCTGCGGCGCGTGTTCCGCCCCGGCTTCCTGAAGAAAGTGTCGCGCACGTCGGTGGTCGAGCACTACGGCGTGAAGCAGCTGATGTACGGCGTGCTGCTGCCGGGCCCCGACATCGGCCGCCGTGCCATCGCCGACATGCGCGCGATCCACGAGGCCGGCTTCGAATGCGGGATCCACACGTGGGATCACGTGTACTGGCAGGACAACGTCCGTGCACGCGATCGCGACTGGACCGCGCGTGAAATGCAGAAGAGTCACGCGCGCTTCATCGAGGTCTTCGGCGCGCCGCCCGTCACGCACGGCGCGGCCGGCTGGCAGATGAACGATTCCGCGTTCGAGCAGATCGACGCATGGGGGATGCGCTACGCCTCCGACGGCCGCGGTCATTCGCCGTACCTGCCCGTCGTCAACGGCCGCACGCTGTCGCACGTGCAGATGCCCACCACGTTACCGACGCTCGACGAAGTGCTCGGCATCGACGGCATCGACACGCACAACGTCGCCGCGCACATCCTCAAGTTCACCGAAACCAATCCGCACGACCAGGTGTTCACGCTGCATGCGGAGCTGGAAGGCCAGAAGCTCGCGCCCGTGTTCGAGCAACTGCTCGCTGGCTGGCGCGCGCAAGGCCACACGTTCGCGACGATGGGCGACTACCACGCGACGCTGGACCGCGACTCGCTGCCATCGTACCCTGTCACGTGGGGCGAAATCCCAGGCCGCTCTGGCGAACTGATCGTCCAGCCCGACTGAGTTCGCACGAGCCGGCGTCGCCGCACCGCCCTTGCGGCGCGCTGCCGCGACGCCCCGCCGTACCGCGCCGCCGCAGCGGCGCCTTTCCATAACAACAGGAGAAACACGTGTCCGTCGAAGTTGACCGTCAAGTTCCCGATTTCACCGCACCGGCCACGGGCGGCGACATTTCGCTGTCCGACCTGAAGGGCAAGAAACTCGTGCTGTACTTCTATCCGAAGGACAACACGCCGGGCTGCACGACCGAAGGGCTGCAGTTCCGCGATCTCTATCCGAAGTTCAAGAAAGCCGGTGCGGAAGTCATCGGCGTGTCGCGCGACAGCCTGCGCTCGCATGACAATTTCAAGGCAAAGCTCGAACTGCCGTTCCCGCTGATTTCCGATGCCGACGAGGCGCTGTGCGCGCTGTTCGATGTCATCAAGATGAAGAAAATGTATGGCAAGGAAGTGCGCGGAATCGAGCGCTCCACGTTCCTGATCGACGCCGACGGCGTGCTTCGCCAGGCATGGCGCGGCATCAAGGTACCGGGTCATGTGGACGACGTGCTAAGTGCTGTACAAGCGCTTTGAGGCGCGTTATATTGGGCCGCAATGAATGCCAGTTCGCCCCATATTTCTCGTAGCTGCGCCGGTGCTCGTTGCGATGCTTGCCGGCACCTGACGCGCATTACGACCGTATCAGCTGAGCCGCATGCCTCTATCGACGGGGCAGCGGCTTTTTTTATGGATTGCGCGCCGGGCCTCGGTCCGGCCCTCACCGCGTCAAGGAGCTGATCGACACTTAGGCGAACCGGCTAGACGAACTTCCTGTGCGCCACCGCGCGCAAACTGCATGCGTCTACGTCACGCAGGATGCGATCAGCGGCGCACGCCATGCGACACGATTCCTCCCGAGGGACACCATGCCTTTGCCTACTCCCCCCAGCAAGCTCGGCAGCCTGCTGCCGCCCGACGAATACAAGGCGAAAGCGCGGCCCGCGAAAGCCGCGAAGAAATCCGCCGAAGGGGACGCATCCACAGCCGGTGACTTTGGTCCGGCGAGCGTGGCCCAACCGATGACCGAAGCCGCGAACACGGCCGCGCCCTTGCGCGCCGTCGCGTCTTCGGCGCAAGATGCCGCGAGCGCACCCGCACGCGGCCGCAAGACCAAACAGACGGCCGCCCTGCTGCAGCCGATGCCGGCGCCCGCCGAACCCGCGGCACCCGTCGTTGCACGCAACGACAAACCGGCTGCCGACAAACCGGCCGCCGCCCCCGCGCGCGACACCGGCGCCGCGACGAAGTCGCGCAGCCGCAAGCCCGCCGAAGCCGAACTGCAGAAACTGTTCGTGCTCGACACCAACGTGCTGATGCACGATCCGAGCAGCCTCTTCCGCTTCGAGGAACACGACGTCTATCTGCCGATGATGACGCTCGAGGAACTCGACAACCACAAGAAGGGGATGTCCGAAGTCGCGCGCAATGCACGCCAGGTCAGCCGCACGCTCGACGCGCTCGTCGCCGATGCCGGCCCGATCACGGCCGGCATCCCGCTGTCGCGCCTCGGCAGCCGCGAGGCGCTCGGCCGCCTGTACTTCCAGACGAAGCTGGCGGACATCGCGCCCGTCGAAGGCTTGCCCGAAGGCAAGGCCGACAACCAGATCCTCGGCGTCGTGCGCGCGCTGCAGCGCGACCGGCCCGATCGCCAGGTCGTGCTGGTGTCGAAAGACATCAACATGCGGATCAAGGCGCACGCGCTCAGCCTGCCCGCGGAAGACTACTTCAACGACCAGGTGCTCGAGGACAAGGACCTCCTGTACAACGGCGTGCGCGAACTGCCGCAGGACTTCTGGACCAAGCACGCGAAGGGCATGGAGAGCTGGCAGGACACGAAGACGGGCACCACGTACTACCGCGTGACCGGCCCGCTCGTCGCGTCGATGCTCGTCAACGAGTTCGTCTATCTCGAGCCGCAGAACGGCGAGCCGACGTTCCATGCGATCGTCCGCGAGCTGAACGGCAAGACGGCGCTGCTGCAGACGCTGCGCGA
Organism: Burkholderia sp. AU27893; assembly: GCF_002223205.1. Taxonomy (NCBI): domain Bacteria; kingdom Pseudomonadati; phylum Pseudomonadota; class Betaproteobacteria; order Burkholderiales; family Burkholderiaceae; genus Burkholderia; species Burkholderia sp. AU27893. The sequence continues at coordinate 2,345,662 of NZ_NKFD01000001.1, forward strand.
CTACAGCCACCACAAGAACAACGTGTGGGGCATCACCGCGCGCAACCGCGAGCAGAATTTCGCGCTGAACCTGCTGATGAACCCCGAGATCGACTTCGTCACGCTGCTCGGCCAGGCCGGCACCGGCAAGACGCTCGTCGCGCTCGCGGCCGGCCTCGCGCAGGTGCTCGACGACAAGCGCTACAACGAGATCATCGTGACGCGCGCGACCGTGCCGGTCGGCGAGGACATCGGTTTCCTGCCGGGCACCGAGGAAGAGAAGATGCAGCCGTGGATGGGTGCATTCGACGACAACCTCGAAGTGCTGCAGAAGACCGACGACGCGGCCGGCGAATGGGGCCGTGCCGCGACGCAGGAACTGATCCGTTCGCGCCTGAAGGTGAAGAGCATGAACTTCATGCGCGGCCGTACGTTCGTCGACAAGTACCTGATCATCGACGAGGCGCAGAACCTGACGCCGAAGCAGATGAAGACGCTCGTCACGCGCGCCGGCCCGGGCACGAAGATCGTGTGCCTCGGCAACATCGCGCAGATCGACACGCCTTACCTGACCGAAGGCAGCTCGGGCCTCACGTACGTCGTCGACCGCTTCAAGGGCTGGGGCCACAGCGGCCACGTGACGCTTGCGCGCGGTGAACGCTCGCGGCTCGCCGACTACGCGTCGGACATCCTGTAACGCGGCTGGCCGGCCGATCGGCCGGCTGTCGACGCCTCGCAGCGCTCCTCTCAGGAGCGCCGTTTTTATTTGGGGTCGAAGACGTAAGTAACGCTTCGTCACGCAACAGCGCAGTTTACGCGCGAAACTTCAAGTAAATTCTCAAGAATAGTTGCTTAAGCCCCGCCGGAGCGTCTACCATCGGGTCTGTCTGTTGTCATACGATTCGCGAGCGCGCCGCGCTTGCCCGCCTTGCCATGCTTCGAATTTGGGTTCCCGTCGCCGTCGTTTCCCTGCTTGCGGCCTGCTCCAGCGTGCCGCCGCAGTCGGCATCGCGCTCCGATTCAGGCATGAGGATCACGACGCCGCGCGCGTTCCCCGCCCCCGCCAATTTCCCGAAATTCGTCGATCACAGCGTCGGCCAGGAAGAAATCTCGATCCAGGCGATGAGCCTCGTCGGCGTCCCGTACCGCTGGGGCGGCAACACGCCGACGAGCGGCTTCGACTGCAGCGGGCTCGTGCGCTATGTGATCGGCCGGGCGGCCGACGTGAACCTGCCGCGCACGACGGCCGACATGAGCGGCCGCGGCGTGTCGATCGAGCCCGACCAGATCGCGCCGGGCGACCTGATCTTCTTCAATACGACCGGACGGCCGCATTCGCACGTCGGCATTTATGTCGGCAAGCTGCGCTTCGTCAACGCACCGTCGACGGGCGGCACCGTGCGGCTCGACTACCTGACGAACCCGTACTGGGCCAAGCGTTTCGACGGCATTCGCCGCGTCGCGCCGCCGCGCGGGGCGCCGACGCCATTCGATGCACCGACCTACGAGGCGAAGCGCGACGAGCCGCGCAGCGCGCCGGCGGCCGCACCGACCCCGGTAGTCGTGACTGCCGCCGCGCCGCGGCCGCCTGCCTATGCCTCGTCGCAAGCGAGAACCGCGCAGGCGCCTGCACCTGCGCCGGTCAGCGCTGCCGCGCCGGTCGTGACGACCGCCGCAGCCGCACCCACGGCCCCGGCCGCCGATCCGTACGAACCGCCGCCACCGCGCAGGCAGGCCGCGCAGCAACAGGCAACGTCAGTGAATGATGGGATGAACGCGATGACGGCCAATGCAGCGCCTGCCGCCCCGGTCGAGTCCGGCACGCAGATTCCCACGACGGCGCTCACGGCCGCCCAGGCCGCCGCATTCGATGCCGAACCGCCGCCTGCCGCTGCGCCGGCATCTCCGCGCAGTATCGAGCCCCCACCTGTGCAGGTATGGCGCGCATCGACGCAATCCGCGCCCGTCAGCCCGCGCACCAGTACGGCAGACGATCCGATCGCGCGGTTTGCGAACGGAAGCTACTGACCGGTTGCCCGAACCTCGACAGTCAATCACGTTGGCGGTATCCGCCGCCGCCCCGCCCGTTCCGCCGCGAACTCCCCGCTCCAAAAGAAAATGCGCCGCAGCCTTTCGGCTGGCGGCGCATCGGATGTCGATCCGGCTACGTCGGCGATCAGAAGATCTGGTGACCGAGCCACCATCCGCCGGCCGCGAACAACGCAGCCGCGGGCAGCGTCAGCACCCAGGCCCACACGATGTTGCCGGCCACGCCCCAGCGCACGGCCGACAGCTTCTGCGTCGCGCCGACACCGACGATCGCACCGGTGATCGTGTGCGTGGTCGACACCGGGATGCCGAGGAACGACGCGAGGAACAGCGTCATCGCGCCACCCGTTTCCGCACAGAAACCACCGACCGGCTTGAGCTTCGTGATCTTCTGGCCCATCGTGCGCACGATGCGCCAGCCGCCGAACAGCGTGCCGAGGCCCATCGACAGGTAGCACGCGCCGATTACCCACGCCGGCGGCGCATCGGCGGTCGCCGACGCATAGCCCGACGCGATCAGCAGCATCCAGATGATGCCGATGGTCTTCTGCGCGTCGTTGCCCCCGTGGCCAAGGCTGTACAGCCCGGCCGACAGCAGCTGCAACCGGCGGAAGCGCCGGTCGACCTTGCTGGGCGCAGTGCGGAAATACAGCCACGACACGCCGAGCATGAACAGCGAACCGAGGATGAAGCCGAGCAGCGGCGAGATGAAGATGAACGCGATGGTCTTCAGCAGTCCGTCGATGTTCAGCGAGCTCCAGCCCGACTTGGCGAGCGCCGCGCCGACGAGGCCGCCGATCAGCGCGTGCGACGAGCTCGACGGGATCCCGTAGTACCACGTGATCACGTTCCAGCCGATCGCACCGACCAGCGCGCCGAAGATGACGTAGTGGTCGACGATCCCGGGGTCGATCGTGCCTTTACCGACGGTCTGGGCGACTTTCAGGTGGAAGATGAAGTACGCGATCACGTTGAACGCGGCCGCGAACACGACGGCCTGCTGGGGCTTCAGCACCCCGGTCGACACGACGGTGGCGATCGAGTTCGCCGCGTCGTGAAAGCCGTTCATGAAGTCGAATACGAGCGCGACGAGCACGAGTGCCGCGACCATCCATAGGGCGAGTTGTATCGAATGCATCGTGGTCCGCTCAGGCGTTTTCCAGCACGATGCCTTCGATGATGTTCGCGACGTCCTCGCACTTGTCGGTGATCTCTTCGAGCAACTCGTAGATCGCCTTCAGCTTGATGAGCGTCTTCACGTCGTCTTCCTCGCGGAACAGCTTCGACATGGCCGCGCGCAGCACGCGATCGGCTTCCGACTCCCAGCGGTCGATCTCCTCGCACTGCTTGAGGATCTGTGCCGACTGCTTCATGTCGGACAGCAACCCGACCGCCTGCTGCACGTGCTGGGCCGACTGCGTGACGATGTGCGCGAGCTGGCTCGCTTCCGACGTGACGGAACGTACGTCGTACAGCGACACGGCGGTCGCGACGTCTTCCATCAGGTCGAGGATGTCGTCCATCGTCGTGATCAGCTTGTGGATCTCGTCGCGATCGAGCGGCGTGATGAAGGTCTTGTGCAGCAGATCGATCGCCTCGTGCGTGAGCTTGTCGGCGGCCTTCTCGGCGGTTTGCACGTTTTGCTTGTGAATCTCGGCGTCGGCGAGATTGTCGATCAGCAGTTCGAGCTCGCGGCCACCGGAAACGATGTGCTTCGCGTGCGCGTTGAAGAGTTCAAAGAACTTGCCCTCGGTGGGCATGAATCGACCGAACATGGGATTCCTGAGAGATTGTCAAACTACTGTCACGAAAACGGGCGACATTGTACCGTTTTCGGTCGCGCCGCGACGCGCGCACATGCACGCGCCGGGATTGGATACAACGTTTGGCGATTTAGGGCTTTACAACCGGCGTTACTCGCCGTAGAACGTCTGCGCCCCTGCAAAGTTGTCGAACTTCGTGTATTGCCCCAGGAACGTGAGCCGAACGGGGCCGATCGGGCCGTTACGCTGCTTGCCGATGATGATTTCGGCCGTGCCCTTGTCGGGGCTGTCCGGGTTGTAGACTTCGTCACGGTAGATGAACAGGATCACGTCCGCGTCCTGTTCGATTGCGCCGGATTCACGCAAATCCGACATCACCGGGCGCTTGTTCGGGCGTTGTTCGAGACCGCGGTTCAGCTGCGACAGCGCGATCACCGGCACGTCGAGTTCCTTCGCGAGGCTCTTCAGCGATCGCGAGATTTCCGAGATTTCGGTCGCGCGGTTCTCGCCCTGCGACGAACCCGACATCAGCTGCAGGTAGTCGACGATGATCAGGCCGAGCTTGCCGCATTGCCGCGCCAGCCGCCGGGCGCGCGAGCGCAATTCCATCGGGTTCAGGCCGCCGGTTTCGTCGATGAAGAGCTGCGCCTCGCTCATCTTCTGCACCGCGTGCGTCAGTTTCGGCCAATCCTCGTCCGTCAGGCGGCCCGTGCGCATCCGGTGCTGGTCGAGCCGGCCGATCGAGCCGAGCATCCGCATCACGAGCTGGGTGCCCGGCATTTCCATCGAGAACACCGCGACCGGCAGCCCGTACTCGACCGCGACGTATTCGCCGATGTTCATCGAGAAGGCGGTGTTGTGCGTCACGACATAGTCGTCGGTCACGTACAAGCGCGACGGATGCGACACCGAAATGCACTGCGTCGCCGTGCGACGCGTCGGCTCGATGCCGACGATCACCGGCATCTTGCGGCGCGAACGCCCGCTCGCCAGCCGCTCGCGCTTACCCTCGAACAGGAAAAGATCCTGAGGATCCGGATGGCTGATCGTGCACACGTACGCCGTCACGCCGGCCACGCGCTGGCCATGCGACGTGAAACTGGTCGCCTTTTCCGAAATCTGGCACCAGGCGCCGAGCGAGCGCGCCAGCTCCTGGACGTCGCGCGCAAGTTGCGGACTCGCGGTCGAGTAACGCACCGTGCCCCAGGATTCGACCCAGCCATCGGTATCGAGCAACCCACGCAACAGATCAAGTCGCGCGTCCTTGCCCGCGTCGAGGTACTCGCGCGGAATGAACTTGTCGTAGCTCGTGCGCCCCCAGACACCAAGCCGCTCGAGCGCCGCCTTCAACGGGTTGACCGTCGGCCGCGATACCGAACCGGCCGGCCGGCGCTTGATTCGCCAGTCGTACCGCCCCGCATGTTCGAGTTCGAGCGTCGCATCGACCCGCGCACGCATCCGCTCCAGCGTCTCCTCGGCCTTGACGCTGAATCGCACCGCCGTACCCCCCATCGAGCCGTCGCCGAGCAAAGCGCCGAGTACCCACGGGTCGACGGGCAGCGCCTCCGTATGCCCGAAATCACCGCTCGCCATGTCGATCCACAAACGGTTGCGATAGCGCTCGCGCGTCAGCAGCGTACGGATTTCCGCCGTGCTCAGGATGCGAGGCTTCGCCCACTCCCGGTAATGGACGCACCACAAATGCTCGTCGCAGCACTCGGCAGAACGACCGTCCGAGAAGCGGACGCGGTACACCTGCCGCTCCCCCTGCGGATAGATGCCGGTCACCGCCGATGGCGCGCCATCGGCCGAAGCCAACTGATCGCCCACCGCCAGCTCACCCATCCGCTTCCAGCCGGCGAGCGTCCTGACGCGAGCATCGAGCGGCTGCGCCTTACCCATCGACGGGCGCCCTGCGACGATGATCAGTTCGCCGCCGTGCATCCCGGACGTCATCCGGTCGAGGTCGACGAAGCCCGTCGGCGTGCCCGTGACGTCGCTCGGGTTCGCCGTGTGGTACAGCGTATCGATGCGCTCGACGACCTGCGTGAGCAGCGGGCCGATCTCGAGGAAGCCCTGGTTGCCGCGCGCGCCCTCTTCGGCGATCGAGAACACCTTCGATTCGGCCTCGTCGAGCAGCTGGCGGACTTCCTTGCCCTGCGGGTTGAACGCATCGGCCGAGATTTCGTCGGCAACCGACACGAGCCGGCGCAGCACCGCGCGGTCGCGCACGATTTCCGCATAGCGGCGGATGTTCGCCGCGCTCGGCGTGTTCTGTGCGAGCGCGTTCAGGTAGGCCAGCCCGCCGACGTCGTCGGCCTTGCCGGACGTGGTCAGCGCTTCGTACACGGTCACGACGTCGGCCGGGCGCGTCGACGCGATCAGGCGGCCGATGTGCTCGTAGATGATCCGGTGGTCGTAGCGGTAGAAATCGCCCTGCGACAGGAAGTCGGCAATCCGGTCCCAGGCCGCGTTGTCGAGCAACAGGCCGCCGAGCACCGACTGCTCGGCTTCGACCGAATGCGGCGGGACTTTCAGCGATTCGATTTGAGGATCTTGCGGCGCGTTCATGGGTTGGGATTATCGCGAATTACACAGGACGGCGCCATACCGGCCACCGGCGAACGAGCAATAAAAAAGGCAGGCCCCGGTTGCCCGGGCGCCTGCCCTTGTCCGGACGGCGGAAGCCGCCCGGAAAGCTTGCGTACGCTTACGCGTGGTCGCCGATCACGTTGATCGTGACGTCGACGACGACGTCCGTATGCAGCGCGACCTGGACGTTGTGCTCGCCGATCATCTTCAGCGGGCCTTCCGGCATGCGAACTTGCAGCTTCTCGACTTCGAAACCTGCCTTCTTCAGCAGTTCCGCGACGTCGCCGTTCGTGACCGAGCCGAACAGACGGCCGTCAACGCCCGACTTCTGCGTGATTTCGAACGACTGGCCGTTCAGCTTCTCGCCGACTGCCTGCGATGCTGCCAGCTTTTCAGCGGCGATCTTTTCGAGTTCGGCGCGGCGAACTTCGAATTCGGCGATCGCTTCCTTCGTTGCACGGCGAGCCTTGCGGTTCGGGATCAGGAAGTTGCGAGCGTAACCGTCCTTGACCTTGACGATGTCGCCGAGGTTACCCAGATTGGCGACTTTTTCCAACAGAATGATTTGCATTCGAATTCTCCTTATTGCGTCGCCTGATTACGCCTTGTGCTGATCGGTGTACGGCAGCAGCGCGAGGAAACGCGCACGCTTGATGGCCGTATCCAGCTGACGCTGATAGTGCGCCTTCGTACCCGTCAGACGAGCCGGCGTGATCTTGCCGTTTTCGCCGATGAAGTCCTTCAGCGTTTCCGTGTCCTTGTAGTCGATCTGCTCGACGCCTGCAGCCGTGAAACGGCAGAACTTCTTGCGCTTGAAGAGCGGGTTTTGTTGCTGACGACGCTTGTCAAATTTCTTACCAGTCGGGCGGGGCATGATTTCAGTCCTTTCCAATGTCCTGCAATGCTGTGATGTGAAACACCAAGGTTCTCGCGTTGCGGCTTTTCTTTGCCAGGAAGCCCGTGAACAGCGTTTCGACGCCCATTTCACGGCTTTCCAGCCTGCCGCTCGCCTCACCGGCCGCCACCGCCTCGATCGTCATTTCGACCTGACGGGGAATGCCTGCTTCGACGACTTCCGTGCGGTGATGCAATGTGGCGCTTGCGATCGGAACACCTGCCGGCGTATATCGCACCGGTGCGCGTTCGACGACGCTCGCCGTCAATTGCAACCTGTTCACGTGAGTGACGCGCCCCTTGATGGCTTAATGAATGACGAACTTAAGCCTGCGCTTCGGTCGGCTGAGCTGCAGCCGCCTTCTTGGCTTCTTCGCGCTGAACTTCCTTCATCATCGGCGACGGGCCGGTTTCGGCCTTCTTCATCTTGACGATGAGGTGGCGCAGCACGGCGTCGTTGAACTTGAACGCGTGTTCGAGTTCGTCGAGCGTCGTCTGGTCGCACTCGATGTTCATGCAGACGTAGTGAGCCTTCGCGAGTTTCTCGATCATGTAGGCCAGTTGGCGACGGCCCCAGTCTTCGACGCGGTGGATCTGACCGCCGTGCGACGTGATCGTGGTCTTGTAACGCTCGATCATCGCGGGCACTTGCTCGCTCTGATCGGGGTGCACGATGAATACGATTTCGTAATGACGCATTACACACTCCTTGTGGATTAAAGCCACCCGGGCGTCTGAACCGGTGTGGCAAGTGAGAAGCCGAAGATTCTAACCCGAATACGGGGCGCGCGCAAGACCAATCGACGGCTCGTGCACGGATTCGGCCATGTTTTCAAAGACTTGAAGGGGCGAACCCGGCAGGTCGGCCGCGTTTCGGCTTATTTCCCGGTCAGGGTCGGAACGGAAAAACGCGCGGCAAGCGGCAGGCCGCGCCCGCCGCCGTCACTCGGTGCGTGTCACGCCGAGTCGCGCATCGAGCGCGGTCCTGAATGCCGCGAGCGCCGACGGTTCGGCGTCGGTCACGGCCCACCAGGTCATGCCGGCCGCCTCCCAGCGGTCGAGCGCGTAGCCTTGCGACACGGTCGTGTACGGCGCTCCCGGCCCCTCGCCGGCCGGCCGCACGTAGACGTCGATCACGTGCTGCCGGTGACGGTAGACGAGCACCGCGACGCGACGCCGCCCGACGTAGTCGAGCCGGCCGCCGACCAGCGCGAAGCCGTCCGCCGCGAGATCCTCGACCGGCGGCGCATAGTCGATCCGGCCGTTGAACCACGGCTTGACCGTGTGCCGGTCGGTCGAGATCACGTCGATGTCGCGCGCCGACAGGTCGGCCCGCACGTGGCTCGACACGAGTTCGTCGACCGTGCGGTCGGTATCGGCATGGCGGGCGGACAACGTCATCCCGCCCGCCGCGGCAAGCGCCACCAGCAGCGCGACGCCCCAGCCGAGGCCGGGCAGCGCAGCCACGCGCGGCCCCATGCCGGCCGACGCCGGGCGTGCTGCTCCGCCTTGATCCGTCAGCCACGAAAACCAGCGGCGGCCACGCGGACGCGCCTGCGGCCTTGACTTCGGTTCGGGCTGCGCCTGCTCGCGCACGGGCGCATCGGCCGCTGCCGGCAGGCTCGCGAGAATGCTGGCCCGCAACGCATCCGGCGCACGATGGTAGTCGGCCTGGCGCACGGCCTGCACCAGCGTGACGATCCGCGCGCGTTCACGGCGGCACGCTTCGCACCCTTCGACATGCTGCTGGACCCGCAACGCATCGGGCGCCGACAGCTCGCGGTCGACGTCCGCGTCCAGCAACGCTCGCGCTTCGTTACAGTCCATCGATAGCCTCCGATGCGGTTCCGCCAGCCGGCGTACGGCCGGGCCTGCCTGCGGCCGCCGGCGCCGGCTCGCCGCCCAGCAGCGCGGCGAGCTTGCGCCGGCCGCGTGCGAGCCGCGACATCACGGTGCCGACCGGCACGTCCGCGATCGCCGCGATCTCGCGGTAGCTCAGGTCCTCCATCTCGCGCAGCACGAGCACCTCGCGGTATTCGGGTGCCAGCTTCGCGAGCGCTTCGTTCACGAGCCGCACGTTCTCGCCGCGCAGCAGGTGCGCGAGCGGATCGTCGGTCGCGGGTTGCCAGTCGTCGGGCACGTCGGTGTCGTCGAGCGTGTCGGGCAGCGCAACCTCGTGCGCATGCGTGCGGCGCCGCCATTCCGTGTACCAGGTGTGGCGCACGATCGTCAGCAGCCACGGCCGGGCGTTGTCGCCGCGACACGAATCGACGAAGCGCAGGGCGCGCATGCACGCGTCCTGGACGACGTCGTCCGCATCGCCGGCGTTGCCGCTCAGCCAGCGCGCGAGGTTGTACGCGGCGTCGAGATGCGGCAGCACCAGCGCACGAAACCGCTCGCCGCGCGCCACCGCGTCGTCCGCCGACCGCTCTTCGATCGCCTGTCCGGCTTGCCCCACATGGCCTCCCTGGTCCCGGCGGCCGAAGCCGCGCCCGTTCCGAGCACGGCGCCCGGACAGACTGGCAACGTGCACGCTCGATGACCTTACCGTCGTTGCGTCGAGTTTATTCCCACGCCGCACGCCCGAAGCGTAAAAAAATGCCGGACAGCCCGGTGGCCGGGCCGTCCGCGCCGTTACGGCGTGGTGCTCCAGTAGCCCGGGCTCGCGTAAGCAGCACGCAGGTAGTCGATGAAGTAGCGCACACGCGCCGGCACGTAGCGCTGCTGCGGGTAGACCGCGAGGATGTCGTAGTCCGGCAACGCATATTCGTCAAGCACGGTTTCCAGCTCGCCCGTCTCGAGCTGCGCGGCGATTTCCCAGGTGGAGCGCCAGCCGAGCCCGAGACCTTCGGCCACCCAGCGGTGCAGCAGTTCGCCGTCGTTGCAGTCGAGATTGCCCGCCACGCGCATCGTCGCGATCTTGCCGTGGCGCTGGAAATACCAGCCGCGGTTCTGCCCGCCCTGCAGGTTGAACGCCAGGCAGTTGTGCCTGAGCAGGTCGTCGAGCGACTTCGGCCGGCCGTGCTGGCGGAAATACTCGGGCGTGCCGCACACGACGCGCCGGTTCGATGCGAGCTTCACCGCGACGAAGTTCGGATCGACGGCCCCGCCGATCCGAATCGACAGGTCGTAGCCTTCGCGCACGAGATCGACGACGCGGTCGGTCAGGTTGAACGACAGCTGCATCTCGGGCTTGTCGGCCAGAAAGCCGGGGGCGTGCGGCGCGACGTGCTTGCGCCCGAATGCGGCCGGCGCGGACACGATCAGGTGCCCGCTGACCGCGCGCCGCCCGGCGGCCAGCTCGTTCTCGGCCTGGTCCCATTCGGACAGGAGGCCGCGGCAGCGCTCGAGGAACGCGGCACCCTCCTCGCTGACCACGAGGCGCCGCGTCGAGCGGTACATCAGCTTCACGCCGAGACGCTTTTCGAGCGCGTCGATGCGCCGCCCGAGCACCACCGGCGACACGCCCTCCTCGAGCGCCGCCGCCGCGAGGCTGCCGGCATCGGCCACCCGCACGAACGTCTCGATCTGCTTGAAGCGATCCATCTCCCGTCTCCGTCTCTATGCCGGCATCGGCGGAAAGCCCCGCCCAGCCGTCATTCCATACTTTTAGTTTCGAAAAAAGCGACTTCGGCTGATCTTATCAAACCTTTCCTGCATCCCTAAAGTGTCCCCAACAGACCCATTTGCAAGATCCACCCCATTCAAGGAGACATTCATGGCCAAGATGAGAGCCGTCGACGCAGCTGTGCTCGTGCTCGAGAAAGAAGGCATCCAGACCGCGTTCGGCGTGCCGGGCGCAGCGATCAACCCGTTCTACTCGGCCATGCGCAAGTCGGGTGGCATCAGCCACGTACTGGCACGCCACGTCGAAGGCGCGTCGCACATGGCCGAAGGCTTCACGCGTGCGGCCCCGGGCAACATCGGCGTGTGCATCGGCACGTCGGGCCCCGCCGGCACCGACATGATCACCGGTCTCTATTCCGCTTCCGCCGACTCGATTCCGATCCTCGCGATCACCGGCCAGGCACCGCGTGCCCGCCTGTACAAGGAAGACTTCCAGGCCGTCGACATCGAGTCGATCGCGAAGCCCGTCACGAAGTGGGCCGTCACCGTGCGCGAGCCGGCGCTCGTGCCGCGCGTGTTCCAGCAGGCATTCCACCTGATGCGCTCGGGCCGTCCGGGACCGGTGCTGGTCGACCTGCCGATCGACGTGCAGCTCGCCGAAATCGAATTCGACATCGACACGTACGAACCGCTGCCGGTCTACAAGCCCGCGGCCACCCGCGCGCAGATCGAGAAGGCGCTCGCGATGCTCAACGACGCGGACAAGCCGCTGATCGTGTCGGGCGGCGGCGTGCTCAACGCAGCGGCCGAAGACCTGCTCGTCCAGTTCGCCGAAACGATCGGCGTGCCGGTGATCCCGACGCTGATGTCGTGGGGCGCGATTGCCGACGACCACCCGCTGATGGCCGGCATGGTCGGCCTGCAGACGTCGCACCGCTACGGCAACGCCACGTTGCTCGCGTCCGACTTCGTGCTCGGCATCGGCAACCGCTGGGCGAACCGCCACACGGGCAGCGTCGAGGTCTACACGAAGGGCCGCAAGTTCGTGCACGTCGACATCGAGCCGACGCAGATCGGCCGCGTGTTCGGCCCGGATCTCGGCATCGTGTCGGACGCGAAAGCCGCGCTGGAACTGTTCGTCGCCGTCGCGCAGGAATGGAAGGCCGCCGGCAAGCTGAAGGACCGCAGCGCCTGGGTCTCGGAATGCCAGGAACGCAAGCGCACGCTGCAGCGCAAGACGCACTTCGACAACGTGCCGGTCAAGCCGCAGCGCGTGTACGAAGAGATGAACAAGGTGTTCGGCCGCGATACGTGCTACGTCAGCACGATCGGCCTGTCGCAGATCGCCGCCGCGCAGTTCCTGCACGTGTTCAAGGCACGCAACTGGATCAACTGCGGCCAGGCCGGCCCGCTCGGCTGGACGATTCCTGCCGCGCTCGGCGTGCGGGCAGCGGACCCGAGCCGCCCGATCGTCGCGCTGTCCGGCGACTACGACTTCCAGTTCATGATCGAAGAACTGGCCGCCGGCGCGCAATTCAAGCTGCCGTACGTGCACGTCGTCGTGAACAACTCGTACCTCGGGCTGATCCGCCAGGCGCAACGTGCGTTCGATATGGACTACTGCGTGCAGCTCGCATTCGACAACGTGAACGCACCGGAACTGAACGGCTATGGCGTCGACCACGTGGCCGTCGCGGAAGGCCTCGGCTGCAAGGCGCTGCGCGTGTTCAAGCCGGAAGAGATCGAGCCGGCGCTGCGCCAGGCGCAAACGCTCGCGGAAGAGTTCAGCGTGCCGGTGGTCGTGGAAGTGATCCTCGAGCGCGTGACGAACATCTCGATGGGCACCGAAATCGACGCGATCAACGAATTCGAGGATCTCGCCGAAAAGGCCGAGCACGCACCGACCGCTATCTCGATGCTCGACTGAACCGCACGACATTTTTGACTGACCGACCGAAGAGGCTTAGCTCATGCCGAAGTTTGCTGCAAACCTGACCATGCTGTTCAACGAAGTGCCGTTCCTCGACCGCTTCAAGGCGGCCGCCGACGCGGGCTTCGACGCCGTCGAGTTCCTGTTCCCGTATCCGTACGCAAAAGAGGAACTCGCCGAGCGGCTCGAGACGCATCGCCTGCGCCTCGTGCTGCACAACCTGCCCGCCGGCAACTGGGACCAGGGCGAGCGCGGCATCGCATGCCTGCCCGATCGCGTCGGCGAGTTCCAGGAAGGGGTCGGCCGTGCGATCGAGTACGCGAAGGCGCTGAAGGTGCCGCAGCTGAACTGCCTCGTCGGCATCCCGTCGGCCAGCACGGCGCGCGACAAGACGTTCGTCACGATCGTCGACAACCTGCGCTTTGCCGCCGACGCGTTGAAGCGCGAAGGCATCCGTCTGCTCGTCGAGCCGTGCAACAGCTTCGACATCCCGGGCTTCGCGCTGAACCGCTCGTCGGAAGGGCTCGACGTGATCCGCGCGGTCGGCTCGGACAACCTGTTCCTGCAGTACGACATCTATCACATGCAGCGCATGGAAGGCGAACTGGCCGCGACGATCGAACGCAACCTCGCATCGATCGGCCACGTCCAGCTCGCGGACAACCCGGGCCGCAACGAGCCGGGCACGGGCGAGATCAACTACGCGTTCCTGTTCGCGCTGCTCGACCGGCTCGGCTATGCCGGCTACGTCGGGTGCGAGTACAAGCCCCGCACCACCACGACGGAAGGCCTCGGCTGGCTGCACAGCGTCGCCGGCTGCGCACCGGGCTCGGCGCGTCGCGCCGCCTGAGATCCGCCCTTTCCGTTTTCAGCCCTATAGGAGACTTTCACATGGCAACCATCGGTTTCATCGGCCTCGGCATCATGGGCGCGCACATGGCGCGCAACCTGCTCAAGGGCGACCATCAGCTCGTCGTGAACGGCGCGTTCCCGATCCCGGACGACCTGCGCACGAGCGCGAAGGTCGTCGCGAACTCGACCGAAGTCGCGAAGAACGCGGACATCATCATCTCGATGGTGCCGGATACGCCGGACGTGCGTAACGTGCTGTTCGCCGACGACGGCGTCGCGAAGGGCCTCTCGGCCGGCAAGCTCGTGATCGACATGAGCTCGATCTCGCCGCTCGACACACAGGAATTCGCGAAGCAGATCAACACACTCGGCTGCGACTACCTCGACGCACCGGTGTCCGGCGGCGAAGTCGGCGCACGCGAAGCGACGCTGACGATCATGGTCGGCGGCCCGGAGGCGGCATTCGAGCGCGCCAGGCCGCTGTTCGAGAAGATGGGCAAGAACATCACGCTCGTCGGCGACAACGGCGCGGGCCAGACCTGCAAGGTCGCGAACCAGATCATCGTCGCGCTGAACATCGAGGCGGTCGGCGAAGCGCTGCTGTTCGCCGCACGTTCGGGCGCCGATCCGGAGCGTGTGCGCCAGGCGCTGATGGGCGGCTTCGCCGCGTCGCGCATCCTGGAAGTGCACGGCGCGCGGATGACGAAGCGCACGTTCGATCCGGGCTTCCGCATCGAGCTGCACCAGAAGGACCTGAACCTCGCGCTCGACGGCGCACGCAAGCTCGGCCTCGCGCTGCCGCATACCGCGAGCGCGCAGCAACTGTTCAGCGTGTGTGCGTCGCACGGCGGCAAGGCCTGGGATCACTCGGCGCTCGTGCGCGCGCTCGAGATCATGTCGAACTTCGAGATCGGCCAGACGCCGGCCGCGTAACACGGCTGCAACGATGCGCGTTTCCGCCGCGATGGCGGACGCGCGCGACAGACACATGTGACCGGCACGGCCGGTCGCATCGATGCGCGAGGCGCCACGCACTTGCGCATCACGGTGGGGCGCCCCGCCCTGCACTGCCGATGGCATGCAGGACGGGGCGAAAAACGCCGCTCTGGGCTGAGAGCGGCGTGGTGGGGTCCGCAGCGGCACCCGGCGACGCCGGGGAAGCCTTGGTCGGTCAGACGTCGTCGTCGGGTGTCCGCCTGTCGGATTTCGCGTATTACATTTCTTTACGTTCGAGCGTGCGATTTTTCATGCAATCGTCGTCATGAACGCCTACACTTTCGCCACGCCTTTCGAGAAAATCGCCGCGCTAGCGTTCACCTCCGGTGACCGCGCCCAGCGCGGTGTTTTTTTCGCCACTTCACGGCGCGTTTTCTTTTCAACCACCTAAGGAGTGCAACGATGGGTCTTCTTTCGTTTATCAAAGAGGCGGGCGAAAAACTGCTGGGTCATGCCGATGCGCAAGCCGCGGAAGATCCGAATGCCGCAAACCAGACCGCGGCCGATGCCATCAAGAACTACATCAACACGCAGGGTCTCGATACGTCGAACCTGACCGTGGCGTTCGACGGCGCATCGCGCACCGTGACGCTGTCGGGCAGCGTCGCCGACCTCGACACGAAGGCCAAGGTCAAGGTCGCGGCCGGCAACGTGCAAGGCGTCGCGGGCGTCAACGACGACGATCTGCAGCCGGACGATCCGGAAGTGCAGTACCACGACGTGAAGCCGGGCGACACGCTGTCGGCGATCGCCAAGGAAGTCTACGGCGACGCGAACAAGTACCCGGTGATCTTCGAGGCGAACAAGCCGATGCTGTCGAGCCCGGACCGGATCTACCCGGGCCAGAAGCTCGTGATTCCGCCGCAGTCCTGAGCATTGTTGCCGGACTGACGGACAAATAAAGGCAGGCCGATGGCCTGCCTTTTTTCATGGTGACGCGCGCGGCCCGCGCCGCGCCCGTCGATCAGCCGGTCACAGCGTATCGAACGCGCGTTGCAGCGCATCGCGGCCGTGAATGCCGTTCGCGAGCGCGAGCATCAGCAGCACGCGCGCCTTGAACGGGTTCAGCGACCCTGCGCTCACGAAGCCGAGCGCATCGTCGCTCGCGGCGCCGTTGCGCATCACGTGCCCCGAACCGACGCGCGACGCGCGAACCACCGCGACGCCTGCCTTCACCGCATCGGCCAGCGCCGCCTGCAGCGTCGCATGGATCGAGCCGTTGCCCGTCCCCGCGACGACGAGACCGCGCACGCCGGCCGCGACGAGCGCGTCGAC
This sequence comes from Burkholderia sp. AU27893, assembly GCF_002223205.1. Classification (NCBI taxonomy): domain Bacteria; kingdom Pseudomonadati; phylum Pseudomonadota; class Betaproteobacteria; order Burkholderiales; family Burkholderiaceae; genus Burkholderia; species Burkholderia sp. AU27893. The sequence goes on from NZ_NKFD01000001.1 coordinate 2,361,559, forward strand.
GGCCGTGCGCGTCACGCCCGCGTAGCTCGCGACGACTTCGACAGGCGGCCACGCGGTGGCGATCGCCAGTGGCGTGTCGCGCGAACGCGTGACGCGGCGGGCGAATTCGACCCGGCCATCCTGCACCCAGCCGAGCGCGCCAAGCTCCGGCGACTGGAATGCATCGACCGCATAGGTGCTCGTCTTCACGACGTCGCGCGCGCCGTGGATCCGGTTGTTGAATGCGACCAGCACGCCCTGCCCGCGCGCGGACGGATGCGCGGCCACCGTCACCGCATTCAGCAGGTTCAGCGGGCCGTCGGACGACAGCGCGGTCGCCGGCCGCATCGCGGCCGTCAGCACGACCGGCTTGTCGCCGTTGACGACCAGGTGCAGCGCGTACGCGGTTTCCTCGAGCGTGTCGGTGCCGTGGGTGATCACGATGCCGTCGACCGCCGGGTCGGCCATCAGCGCGTCGATCCGCGCGGCGAGCGTATTCCACAGCGGCAGCGCGAGATCCTTGCTGTCGATGCCGGCGATCTGCTCGGCGTCGACGCGCGCGACGGACGCGAGCGCCGGCACCGCGTCGACCAGGAAATTGACGCCGAGCGCGCCGGCCTGGTAGCCGGCCGTGCTGGCCGCGTCGGGCGCGGCACCGGCGATCGTGCCGCCGGTGGCGAGCACGGCGATGCGCGGCAGGGCCGCCGCGGACGAAGGGGATGCGGAATTCGAAGTATTCATGGCCGCGATTGTAAAGGCTTGCGGCCGGGTTCCGGCGTGGCGACCGACGCTGTCCGCCGCGCATCATGGTTTGTCCCGATCGTTCGGCAACACGTGCCGTCAACGGCCATGGTGTCCGCAACGTTATAGAAAGTGCCGTTTTGGTGTTTTCACATTGATTTGCCATAATCGGAGCGCGCTGTGCGATGCGACCCTATCCTCATTGCACGGTGCTTCGTGACGGCGTCGATAACACGCAATTCACCCCATGGGAGTGTCGAAATGAAAATCCAATCGCTCGTAGCCGCAGTGCTTCTCGGCGGCATGCTGGCTTCCCCCGCGTTCGCGGCGAACAGCCAGCAGGACAAGATGAAGGCCTGTAACACCCAGGCAGCCGGCAAGACGGGCGACGAACGCAAGGCGTTCATGAAGGACTGCCTGTCGGCGAAGCCCGCGAAGGCGATGTCGCAGCAGGAAAAGATGAAGGCGTGCAACACGCAGGCCACCGGCAAGAAAGGCGACGACCGCAAGGCGTTCATGAAGAGCTGCCTGAGCAGCCAGCCGGCCGCCTGAGTTCCGGCGCTCCCGTATCGAATGCCGCGCACCGCTTCGGCGGGCGCGGCATTCTTGTTTTCGTTGCACGCGCATCGACGCGCCCCGCCCGCGCGCCTCTTCCGCGCTTTTGTGACGGCTCCCGCCCCGCTTCCCCGGCTCGCCGTGCCGGCGCCGCCACATGGTGCGGCAATTCGCCGCGTTTTCTTCTATGATGGCTGCAACGCGGCCCATCCAAGTACAAGAAGCGCCATCGGGCCGCCCTCGAGACAGACGCGCACACGCGTCAAACGGAGGCATGGATGGCATGGAGACAACACCGCTGGTTCCGCCGCTGGCTGATCGTGATCGTATTCTGGGCTGTGCCCGTTGCGATCGTCGCCGTGCGCGAGATCCGCGAGGAGATGGCGTACAACAAGGCGGACCTGCAACTCGCGCTGACCACCTGGCAGCTCACCGATGCGCAGCAGGCCGCCGGCGCCGCCGCGAAGTGCCACGGGGATCCTGACGAGGCGCGCGCGGCCGGCTGCCCGGCCGACGTGCTCGCCGCCAATGCGCCGCGCCAGCAAGCGGCCCGCGACGAATACGTGGTGCGCCGCAATACGCTCGCCGGCTATCTGTGGCACGCGTTCGTCGGCTATTGGGTCGTGCCGGCCGCGTTCCTGTTCGCCTGCGGCGTCGTGATCGCGCTGATCCGCCGCGCGCTGCGCCGTCCCCCGATCAAGCCGCCTGTTCCACCCGTCACGCACTGATGCGCGGCAGGCGCCGACATCCGATAGACCCCCGTGTTTGCCGCATGCCGACCCGAGGTCGGCGCGGGGGTGCCGGTTCGTCCGTTGGCGCGCCGCGACATCCCCACGCGATTTGACGCTTTTTCACGTCGCAATGAAAAGAGGCTGTAATCCGCTGTGATATAACTGCCGACGTGATCCGCTCCCTGAGCGAGACTCACTCCGAACATCATCCGATGGAGAAGAACGATGCAAAAACGGAATCTTGTGCTGAAAGCCGCCGCTGCGCTCATCGTCGGTAGCCTTGCGCTCACCGGTTGCACCACCACCCCGGACAAGCCGGACAACGCCGCAACGAGCGCGTCGAAGCGCCAGGCAATCGACTCGAGCGTCGACGCCACGCTGTCGCGCATGTACTCCACGGTCAAGGGTTCGCGCGAACTCGTCGCGAAGTCGCGCGGCGTGCTCGTCTTCCCGGACGTCATCCAGGCCGGCTTCATCGTCGGCGGCCAGTCCGGCAACGGCGCACTGCGCGTCGGCGGCAGCACGGTCGGCTACTACAACACGTCGTCGCTGTCGGTCGGCCTGCAGGCCGGTGCGCAGTCGAAGGCGATCGTGTTCCTGTTCATGACGCAGGAAGCGCTCGACGAATTCCGCGGCTCGGACGGCTGGGCAGCCGGCGCCGGCGCATCGGTCGCGCTCGTGAAGATGGGCGCGAACGGCGCGGTCGACTCCAACACGGCCACCGCGCCGGTCCAGGTCGTCGTGCTGACGAACGCAGGCCTGATGGGCGACGTGTCGATCAACGGCACGAAGGTCACGAAGCTGAAGATCTGACGCTCGCGCACCGCCCGTGCGCACCGCGCGCGGGCCATGCACAAACGGCGATGTCCTTGCGGGCATCGCCGTTTTTTCATCCGCGCATGTCGTGCGCGTCGCGCGTCAGGTCGTCGAGTCGATCACCTTGAAGCGCGAGCGCTTCTGCGCGCGGATCACCGACTGGTAGACGTCGACGTACTGCTGCGCCATGCGGCGCGACGTGAAGCGTTCCTCGAAGCGCTGCCGCACGCGCGCACGCGGCAGCAGGTGCAGCCGGTTCACGGCGGCCACCGCGCTGATTTCGTCCTCGACGATGAAACCCGACACGCCCTCGTCCACCACTTCCGGCACCGCGCCGCGGTTGAACGCGATCACCGGCGTGCCGCACGACATCGCCTCGATCATCACCAGACCGAACGGCTCCGGCCAGTCGATCGGGAACAGCAGCGCATGCGCGCCCGACAGGAATTCGGCCTTCTGGTGATCGGCGATCTCGCCGACGAATTCGACGTGCGGCAACGCGAAGAGCGGCTTGATCTCGCGCTCGAAGTATTCCTCGTCGGCCGCGTCGATCTTCGCGGCGATCTTGATCGGCAGCCCGCACTGGCGGGCGATGCGGATCGCCGTGTCGACGCGCTTCTCCGGCGAAATGCGGCCGAGGAACGCGAGATAGCGCGGCTCGACGGGCTGCGGCATGTACAGCGTATCGGGCAGCCCGTGGTAGACCGTCGTCAGCCATTTCGCCTGCGGCAGCGGCTGGCGCTGCGCGTTCGAGATCGAGATCACCGGCGCCGTGTTGAACGTGTCGAACACCGGCTGCTGTTCGGGCAGGTCGAGCCGGCCGTGCAGCGTCGTCACGTAGGGCGTTTCCTGCCGGTTGAAGACCGAGAACGAGTAGTAGTCCATGTGGAAATGGAGCACGTCGAAGTCCTTCGCGCGGCGCGCGACCGTCTCCATCAGCAGCATGTGCGGCGCGACCCGGTCGCGGATCGACGAATCGAGCCGCAGCGCGCGCGGCCAGACCGGCTCGAGCTTCGCCCGCGTCGTCGAATCGCCGCTCGCGAACAGCGTCACGTCATGGCCGAGCTCGACGAGCGCCTCGGTGATGTAGGACACGACGCGCTCCGTGCCGCCATACAGCTTCGGCGGCACCGATTCGGTCAGCGGCGCGATCTGGGCAATTCTCATGGTCCACGTCTCCTGTGTCCTGTCCGTTGCGGCATGGCCGGCGGGCCTTCGGGCTTTCACGCCCCGCCCCCATGCAGCGCCGGCTGGATATCCCTTCATTATTCGCGATCCCGCCGCGCGGAACCGCCCGTCTTTCATTTTATGGGTGTTGTTACAGGCAGGATACATTCCGCCCGTCGGGCCGATCCGGCCCCCTATGCGCCGATCGCGCCCGAACGCGCGCCCCCGCCTTGCCCGTCAGCGCGACGGCCACTTCCACGGCGGCAGGTCGCGCGTATCGGCATCGACGAGCCCGGTCGCGCCGAGCTGCTTGTCGAGCACCAGCGATTCGCAGCCGGCCTCGCGCTCGAGCGTCGCGATGAGCCGCGCGGCGTGCGACACGACGAGCACCTGCGAACGCTGCGCCGCCTGCGCGATCAGGCGGCCGAGCGCCGGCAGCAGATCGGGGTGCAGGCTCGTCTCCGGTTCGTTCAGCACCATCAGCGCCGGCGGCCGCGGGGTCAGCAGCGCGGCCGCGAGCAGCAGGTAGCGCAGGGTGCCGTCCGACAGCTCGGCCGCCGCGAGCGGCCGCAGCAGCCCCGGCTGGCGCATCAGCACGTCGAAGCGGCCACGGCCGCCCGGATTGTCGATCTCGACCGACGCGCCGGGAAACGCGTCGTCGAGCGCCGCATCGAGTGCCGCGCCGTCGCCGATCTCGCGGATCGTCTGCAACGCGGCGGCCAGGTCGGCGCCGTCGTCCGCGAGCACCGGCGTATGGGTGCCGATGTGCGACTGTCGCGCCGGCGCCTGCGCATCGGTCCGGAAGTGATCGTAGAAGCGCCACGAGCGGATCCGTTCGCGCACCGCGATCATCTCGGGTGCGCCGGTCGGATCGGCGAACTCGGTCATCATGCTGTCGAAGCTCGCCACCGGCTGCGGAATCGTCTGCCAGTCGCCCGAGGCGGTGCGCGCGCGGATCTGCGCGCCCTGACGGTCGACCAGCAGCGTCGACGGGCGCAACATCGCGCCGCCCCAGATGCACTCGCGCTTCACCACCGGATCGAGCGAGAACTGCGTCGCGTCGTTCTTCACCGGCATGCCGAGATCGATCGCGTAGCCGAAATCGTCGCAGGCGAAGCCGAGCTTCAGGCTCACGGGCCCCTTGCGCACCGTACCGGTGACCGGTGCGTCGCCGTCCAGCATCGCCCGCGAAAAGCGCTCGGGGCCGGCCCACAGCGTCGACGGCAACCCGCCTTCGCGGGCAAGCGACGGGATCACGCGCCCCTGCGCGGTATCGGCGAGCAGCCGCAGTGCGCGGTACACGCTCGACTTGCCGCTGCCGTTCGGCCCCGTGACGACGTTGAGCGCCGCGAGCGGCACGATCAGCTCGCGCAGCGAGCGGTAATTGGCAATGGCGAGCGTGTTCAGCGCGGTCATGACGATGGACGGTGAGCATGCGGGCCGCTGTCAGCGGCCTTCGGCGGTCTGCGGGTCGGCCGCGGTATTGGCCGCCGTGCTGGCGGCGGGCGAGCGCGCGTGCGGCCGTTCGGGATTCGGCGCATCCGGCGCGGCATCGTGCGGATACAGTTCCATCCGGCTGCGCGGCAGGCATTGCGGATAGCGGTCCTGCAGGTAGGCGATCAGCCCTTCGCGCACGCGGCAGCGCAGATCCCAGCACGACGATGAATCGGCCGCGCTGACGAGCGCGCGCAACTGCATCGTGCGCTCCGTCGCGTCGGTCACCTGCAGCACCTGCACGCGGCCGTCCCACTCCGGTGCCGCGTGGACGAGCCGCGCGAGCTCCTCGCGCAGCGGCGCGAGCGGCGTGCGGTAATCGACCGACAGATAGACCGTGCCGATGATTTCCGAGCTGCTGCGCGTCCAGTTCGTGAACGGATTCTCGATGATCCACTGCAGCGGCACGACGAGGCGCCGCTGGTCCCATAGCCGCACCGACACGAACGACCCGGTGATTTCCTCGATGCGCCCCCACTCGCCCTGGATCACGACCACGTCATCGAGCCGGATCGGCTGCGTGAGCGCGATCTGCAGCCCGGCGATCAGGTTGCCGAGCACCGGCCGCGCGGCAATACCGGCGACCAGCCCCGCGACACCGGCCGACGCCAGCAGGCTCGCGCCGACCTGGCGCACGTTCGGGAACGTCATCAGCGCGGCGCCGGTGCCGATGATCACGATCAGCACCATCACGGTCCGCACGAGTACCTTGGCCTGCGTATGGATGCGCCGGGCCTGCAGGTTGTCGGCCGTATCGATCGGATGGGCCTGGATGATGGCGTCGCCGACGCCGGCCGCAAGCCGCACCAGCAGCCACGTGAGCGAAACGATGGAGCCGACCGCCGCCGCCGTGCGCATGCCGCGCACGAACGACATGCCGTCGTCGGCCTGGACCCACAGGAATTCGAGCGCCAGCAGCGCGAGCACGACGAGCGACGGCCTGTCGATGTAGCGCAGGATCGCGCTCATCAACGGATACGGCTGCGCGATGCGCTTGACGATGCGTGCGCCGAGACGGTGCACGACCGTGACGACCAGCAAGACGATGACGGACACGGCCAGCGTGCCGAGCCATGAATGCAGCGGCGCATCGGTGATGCGCTGCAGTTCCTCGATTGAAATCATCGGCGCCCTTGGGTAATGAGGCGCGCACGCCTCGTCCTGGATGCGTCGGCGACGCGCGGGCCGCGCGCGGGCCCGGACACGGCGTCAGGTCAGCTGCCGCTCCTGCAGGGAAACGCCTTGCCGAGACCGAGCGACACCGCGGTGCTCGCGTTGTAGTCGGCCAGCTTCGGATTTTCCGCGATGTACTTGCGCACCGCGTCGGTCATCTGCTGCGCCCGGATGTCGGGCGGCAGGCAGAAATACTGGCCGACCCGCGGCCCCGTCGTGCCGCCGATCGCATCGATGGTGTTGTAGACGCCGTCGGCGGCGCCTTCGATGTAGGCCGCGCACGACGCCCGCGACTTGACGTCCGTCTTCGCGCACAGCCGGTCGAGATCAGCGCCCGTGAACGCCGCTGCCGACAACGGCACGGCAAACACCGCGGCACAAAACATTGCGCGCAACATGGGGTTCCTTATGTCAATGCGGCCCGAGACCGCCTGCTACCTTGGCCGGCGCGGCGCCGGGACGCCCTGCTCCGGCCGGAATCCGGCCGGGCGGGCACCGTCTGCCGCACCGAAAACCGTCATTTTGCACTCTTTTGCGCCTCTGCCGGCGTCGATGCCCCGATGCGGGTCGTCCGCTTGCTCAGGATCTCGATCGCGTCCGGCGCGTTGTAGTGCTTCGCGAATTCGAGCGCGGTGATGCCGAGCTGGTTCTTCACCTGCGGATCGGCGCCCTGGTCGAGCAGCAGCGTGACCGTCGACGGATGGTTGCCGCGTGCGGCCATCATCAGCGGCGTCGTCCCGTTCGGCGATGCGGTATCAATATACGCATCGTGGTCGAGCAGCAGCTTCACCACTTCATCCTGGCCATTGGTGGCCGCGTAGTGCAGCGGCGCCCAGCCCTTCTTGCTGACTTCCGCGCCCTTGTCGATCAGCAGCTTCGCGAGGCCGACGTCGCCGTTCAGCGACGCGAGCATCAGCGCGGTTTCGCCGGCCTTGTCTTCCTTCTCGAGGTCGACGTTCGGCGTCGTGGCGAGCGCCGCCGCAACCTTGTCGGACTTCTCGCGCGCGGCGATCACGATCAGCGGGTCGCCGTTCGGCGCGATCGTGTTCGGGTCGAGCTTGCCGCTCTTGAGCTGCTTGCCGATGTCGGCGATGTCGTCGAACTTGACGGCCTTGACGATCGCATCGAGCGATTCGGCATGCGCGCCGGCTGCCGCGAACAGGCCGCTCGCGACGAGCGCGGCGGCAACGAGTGCGCGTTTCGGCAGATGGTTGGTCGGCTTCGTCATTGTTGTGGGCTCCTTCCCTGGGTTGTCGGCTGCGCGCCCGTCGTTAGCGGGCGATCTTGAACAGCCGGAAAAAGTTCTGCGTCGTCGCATCGGCGAGCGCCTCGACGGCGATCCCGCGCTCGGATGCGATAAAGCGTCCGACATGGCTGACGTACGCAGGTTCATTCGGCTTGCCGCGATACGGCACCGGCGCGAGGTACGGCGAGTCGGTCTCGATCAGCAGCCGGTCGAGCGGCACGCGCCGCGCGACGTCCTGCACGTCGGTCGCGTTCTTGAACGTGACGATGCCCGACAGCGAGATATGGAAGTTCTGCGCAAGCGCCTGCTCGGCCACCGGCCACGGCTCGGTGAAGCAGTGCATCACGCCGCCCGGCACGTCCGCACGCTCCTCGGCCATGATCCGCAACGTGTCTTCCGACGACGAGCGCGTGTGGATGATCAGCGGCTTCATCGTCGCGGTCGCCGCGCGGATATGCGTGCGAAAGCGATCGCGCTGCCATTCCATGTCGTCGATCGAGCGGCCTTCGAGACGGTAGTAGTCGAGGCCCGTTTCGCCGATCGCGACGACCTTCGGGTGCGCGGCCAGCTCGACGAGCTCCGCGAGCGTCGGCTCGTGCATGTCCTCGTGATCGGGATGCACGCCGACCGACGCATAGACGTTGTCGTGCGCGTCCGCGATCGCCAGGACCTCCGGCAGCGTCTCGAAGTCGACCGACACGCACAGCGCGTGCGTGACGTCGTGCTCGCGCATGTTCTCGAGAACGGCCGGCAGGCGGTCGGCCAGGCCCTTGAAATTGATATGGCAGTGAGAGTCGACGAACATCGTGTTTCCTAATACGTAAGGCGGGCGCTCATGCGCGCACCGGCATGCGGCAACGGGCGGCGTTCGCGGGCCGGACGGCCACGGTCGCGTCGCGGCGTGGGCCGGTCATCGTTTCGCAACCCGCGAGAAACAATGCCGGATCAAGCGAACATTTCCCGATATCCGAGAAATAATTCCTCGAATACGAGCCGCGCGTTGAGCGGATGGTTCTCGACCGTCCGCTGCCGCGTCACGGCCTTCATGAAGCGGGCGAATGCGTTCGCATCGACCGCTTCCGCGCAGCGCGCGAGCGCCGCCGCGTGCATCGGGAAGTAGCGCGGCGCGCCCGCCATCCGCTGCACGAGCAGATCGTACAGCCAGCGCTGCAGCCAGCCGAGCACCAGCGGCACCGGCAGCTTCTGCAGCGTCTCGCCGCACGCGAACGGGTCGCAGGCCGCCCCGGCCGCGAGCTGCCCGAGCGTGTAGTCGCGCAGCGGGCGGTTCTCGTCGCTCGCGAGCGCCAGCGCGGCGAGCGGCGCACCGCCGGCCTCGGCGAGCAGCGCCGGCGCATGCTCGACGCCCTGCGCGGCGAGCCAGGCCGCGGCCGCGTCGGGCGCCGGCACCGCCATCGGCCACTGCCGGCAGCGGCTGATGATGGTCGGCAGCAGGCGGTCGATGCGCGCCGACACGAGCAGGAACACGACGCCGGATGGCGGTTCCTCGAGCGTTTTCAGCAGCGCGTTCGACGCGGCGACGTTGAGCGCCTCGGCCGGATACAGCACGACGACGCGTGCGCCGCCGCGGTGCGAACCGACCCCGCAGAAGTCGAGCAGCGCGCGCACCTGCTCGATCTTGATTTCCTTGCTCGGCGCCCGCGTCTTCTTGCCGCCTTCGTCCGCGTCGGCCGCCTTCGCGTCGTCCGCGGCGCCCGGCGCCTCGCCCGCCAGCGCCTCGGGCAGCACGATCCGGTAGTCCGGATGGTTGCCCTGCGAGAACCACGTGCAGGCCGCGCAGGCGCCGCACGGCTCGCCGTTCGGTTGCGGCGATTCGCACAGGAAGCCCTGCGCGAGATGCTGCGCGAACTGCAGCTTGCCGATCCCGGCCTGGCCATGCAGCAGCAGCGCGTGCGGCCATTGCGCGCGCAATTGCTGCAGGCGGTTCCAGTCGTCGGTTTGCCACGGATAGATCATGGGGTGCGTTCCTTGCGAATTACAGCGCGGCGAGCACGCGTTCGAGCTGCTGGCGGATCTCGGGAATCGTCTGCGTCGCATCGACGATCGCGAAGCGGTGCGGCGCCTCTTCCGCGCGCCGCAGGTACTCGCTGCGCGTGCGCGAGAAGAACGCATCGGATTCGCTCTCGAACTTGTCGGGCATGCGCGCGGCGCCGCGGCGCTCGCTCGCCACCTGCGGCGCGACGTCGAACAGCACCGTCAGGTCGGGCTGGAACCCGCCCTGCACCCAACGCTCGAGCGTCTCGAGCTTGTCGCGCGGCAGCCCGCGGCCGCCGCCCTGGTACGCGAACGTCGCATCGGTGAAGCGGTCGGATACGACCCAGTCGCCGCGCGCGAGCGCCGGCTCGATCACGAGCGCGAGATGCTCGCGGCGCGCGGCGAACATCAGCAGCGCCTCGGTCTCGAGATCCATCGGCTGGTTCAGCAGGATCTCGCGCAGTATCTCGCCGAGCTGCGTGCCGCCCGGCTCGCGGGTGACGACGACTTGCCGGCCGGCCGCGGCCAGCTTGCCCTGGAGGCGTTCGCAGAACCATTGCAGGTGGGTGGTCTTCCCCGCCCCGTCGATGCCTTCGAACGTGATGAATTTACCGCTCGCCATTATTGACCTCGTATGTACTTGTCCACGGCCTTGTTGTGGTCGCCGAGCGTATCCGAGAACACGCTCGTGCCATCGCCTTTCGCGACGAAATAGAGCGCGCTCGTCGGTGCCGGATTGATCGCCGCCTGCAGTGCGGCCACGCCCGGCAATGCGATCGGCGTCGGCGGCAGCCCGCGTCGGGTGTAGGTATTGTAAGGAGTGTCGGCCTGCAGGTCGCGCTTGCGCAGACGGCCGTCGTACGCATCGCCGAGCCCGTAGATCACCGACGGATCGGTCTGCAGCGGCATGCCGATGCGCAGCCGGTTCGCGAACACGGCCGCGACGAACGCGCGGTCGGCCGCATGGCCCGTTTCCTTTTCGACGATCGACGCGATCGTCAGCGCTTCGTAAGGCGTCTTGTACGGCAGGCCCGGCACGCGCGCGGCCCAGGCCTCGTCGAGACGCGTCTGCATCAGATGGTACGCGCGCCGGTAGATGTTCAGGTCGCTCGTGCCCTTGTCGAACAGATAGGTGTCGGGGAAGAACAGCCCCTCGCCGCTGCCGCGCTGCACCGCGCTGTCCGGCGCGCCGATCGCGCGCAGCAGCTCGGCGTCGCTCATGCTGGCCGTCGCGTGCGCAAGATCGGGGTTCGCGTCGAGTTCCGCGCGCATCCGCTTGAAGGTCCAGCCTTCGATGACCGTCGCGACATACTCGTTCACGTCGCCGCGCGCGATCTTCTGCAGCACCTCGTAAGGCGTGATGCCGGTCTTGAATTCGTAGTTGCCGGACTTGAGCCGGCTCGACAGCCCGAGCACGCGCGTCATCGCGACGAAGCCGAGCGGCTCGACCGGCACGCCGCCACGCTTCAACTGCAGCGCGACGCTCTTCACGCTGCTGCGCGGCTTGATCGTGACGTCGAGCGATGCCGAACCCAGCAGCAGCGGCCGGGTTGCCCAGTAATATCCGCCGCCCGCGCCGGCAGCGGCCACGACGACGGCCAGCGCCACGATCGTCGCGGCGCATTTCTTCAGTAGGGACATGGAAACGTGACTCAGGTAAGACCCATATAATACTTGCTCGCCTCCGTCAAAGTCAGGGTTGACTGTTCCCTCATTCCATGAGCACACCGTTCGCTTCACCGGCAGTTCAGGCCGCACCCGCCTCGCTCCCCGTTTTCCCCCGCCCGTCCGCCGCCGATTTCGATGCGCCGGGCGCCTGCATGCCGTTGCCGCAGTTCGGCGTGATCGACGTGGCCGGCGATGATGCCGCGACGTTCCTGCACAGCCAGCTCACCAACGACATCGAACATCTCGACGCCGCGAGCGCGCGGCTGTCCGGCTACTGTTCGCCGAAGGGGCGCCTCCTCGGCTCGTTCCTCGCGTGGCGCGCCGGCCACGGCGTGCGCCTGCTGGTGTCGAAGGACGTGCAGGCCGCCGTGCAGAAGCGGCTGTCGATGTTCGTGCTGCGCGCCAAGGCGAAGCTGACGGATGCGAGCGACACGCTCGCGGTGGTCGGTTTCGCGGGCGACGTGCGCGACACGCTGTCGGGCATCTTCGACGCGCTGCCGGACGGCGTGCACGTGAAGGTCGACGGCCCCGCCGGCACGCTGATCCGCGTACCCGACGCAGCCGGTCGCAAGCGTTATCTGTGGATCGGCCCGCGCGCGGAAGTCGACGCGCGCGTCGCCGCGCTCGGCGGGTCGCTGCCGGTCGTGTCGCCGGCCGTGTGGGACTGGCTCGACATCCGCGCGGGCGAACCGCGCATCACGCAGCCTGCCGTCGAACAGTTCGTGCCGCAGATGGTCAACTACGACGTGATCGGCGCCGTCAACTTTCGCAAAGGGTGCTACCCGGGCCAGGAAATCGTCGCGCGCAGCCAGTACCGCGGCACGATCAAGCGCCGCACGGCGCTCGCGCACGTCGCCGGCGAGACCGATACCGTCCATGCCGGCGTCGAGCTGTTCCACAGCGACGATCCCGGCCAGCCCTGCGGGATGATCGTCAACGCGGCGGCCGCGCCCGCGGGCGGTGTCGACGCGCTCGTCGAGATCAAGCTCGCCGCGCTCGACAGCGGCACGGTGCACCTCGGTTCGGCCGACGGCCCGGCGCTCGCGTTCGATACGCTGCCGTACGCGTGGCCGACGGAAGCGTGATGCACTGACAACCCGTTCGCGCGCCGGCTCGCGAGTCGCAGCCGGCGCCCGATGTTTCCTGCGAGAGATTCGCCCGATGTGTCTGATTGCCTTCGACTGGCAGCCCGATGTCGCCGCCGGTCCCGTCTTTACCCTCACCGCCAACCGTGACGAGTTCTTTCGTCGAACCAGCGCGCCGCTCTCGTGGTGGGAAGATGTACCGGGCGTGCTGGCCGGCCGCGATCTCGAAGCGGGCGGCACGTGGCTCGGCGTGTCGCGCGACGGCCGTTTCGCCGCGCTGACGAACTACCGCGCGCCGTTCGACATCCGCGCGGGCGCACCGACCCGCGGCAAGCTCGTGTCCGACTTCCTCGGCGGCCCGTCCGTCGCGCCGCTCGACTACCTCGGGCGGCTCGCGGAGCATGCGGCCGTCTACAACGGCTTCAACCTGCTCGTCGGCGACTGGCGTCGGCGTGAGCTCGCGTGGTTCTGCAATCGCGCGCCCGAAGGTGAGAGTGCTGTCGCCGCACCCGTCGCGATCGCGCCCGGCGTGCACGCGCTGTCGAATGCGCGGCTCGATACGCCCTGGCCGAAAGTGGTGCGCAAGCGCGCGGAACTCGGCACGCTGCTCACCGACAATCCCACCCCGTCGCTCGACGAACTGATCGCGTTGATGCGCGACCCGCATGTCGCGGACGACGACGCCCTGCCGCACACCGGCATTCCGATCGAGCGCGAGCGTGCGCTGTCGGCTGCGTTCATCGAGACACCCGAATACGGTACGCGCGGCACGACCGCGCTGCGCGTCACGATGAAGGAAGGCGTGCGGCTGACGGTCGAGATCAAGGAACGCTGCGACGACGACGGCTCGCACCGCACCGTTCGCCCGGGCACGTTCGAGCGCGCCCTCACGTTCGACGTCGACGCGACGCCGCCGCGCTGAGCCCGCGAGCAGGCGCCGCGCTACGGCGCGCGCGCCATCTCGACGTGCGGCACGCCGGCTTCGACGAACGGTTCACCGACCGCCGCGAAGCCGTGCCGCAGGTAGAACGACACGGCCGAATCCTGCGCGTAGAGCCGCACGACGATTTCGCCGCGGCGCCGCGCCGCCTCCAGCAGCGCGTTCAGCACGGCTGACCCGACGCCCTGCCCGCGCGCATCGGCCAGCACCGCGACGCGACCGATCGTGCCGGACGGCAGCAGCCGCCCCGTCGCGACCGCGCGGCGCGTGCCGGTCGCCGCATCGACGCGGTACGCCACCGCATGGAGCGACAGCGGATCGTCGTCGTCGAGTTCCCATTCCGGCGGTATCTGCTGCTCGCGCACGAACACCGCGTCGCGGATCCGCGCGGCGTCGCCGCCCAGAACCGTCCAGTTACCCGTTTCCACCACGCCGTTCGTCATCGCAACTCCCATGTGGCGCGTACGCCGCCAAACAACCACCGTCAAACGTCGTCGAATGCGGCCTTCAACGCCGCGACCGCGTCGGCATGCGCGGCCCGCACTTCGGGCACGTAGCCGCCCATCTTGAAGAATTCGTGGATCATCCCCGGATAGCAGACCAGCGTGACCGCGCTTCCCGCCGCGCGCAACTTCTCCGCATACGCGGCGCCTTCGTCGCTCAACGGATCGTATTCGGCCGTCGCGATCCACGCCGGTGCGACGCCCGCGAACGAAGGCGCACCGCGCGTGCCGTCGAGCGGTGCGAAACGCCAGTCGTCGCGGTCCGCCGGATCCCGCACGTATTGCGTGAAGAACCACTGGATCGTGTCCTGTGTCAGCAGGTAGCCGTTCGCGAACCGTGCGTGCGATTCGGTGTCCTGGAAGCCCGTCACGCCCGGGTAGATCAGCATCTGCAGCGCAAGGCGCATGCCCGCGTCGCGTGCGAGCACCGCGCAGACGGTAGCGAGCGTGCCGCCCGCGCTGTCGCCGCCGACGGCCAACCGTTCGGCATCAATGCCGAACGTGGCCGCTTCGCGATGCAGCCATTGCAACGCGTCGGCGGCGTCGTTCACCGCCGTCGGAAACCTGTGTTCGGGCGCGAGCCGGTAGCCGACCGACAGCACCGCACATTGCGCGTCGTGCGCGAACATCCGGCACAGCGCGTCGTGCGTATCGACGCTGCCGACCGTGAAGCCGCCGCCGTGGTAGTAGACGAGCGCGGGCAGCGGCTCCGCGAGGCTCGGCGCGACCGGCAGGTACAGCCTCGCACCGATCGTGCGGCCATCGCGCGTCGGCACGACGCACGCCTCGACCGAATGCATCGGCGCCGGTGCGACGTCGAGGATCGGCGCGCTCTTCTCGTACGCGGCGCGCGCCTGCTGCGGCGTCTGGTGGTGATAGGACGGACGTTTCGCGCGCTCGATCATGTCGAGCACCTGGGCGATCTTCGGATTCAGCGGCATCGGTGAGGACGGCGCCTGCGGGGCACCGTGAACGGACAAGCGTGCATGATGCCATGCGCGGGTCCGGCGGGCGTGATGCGCCGTGTGTTGCGACATTCCGCGGTGGGCGGTGGGCGATGCATGCCGCAAAACAAAACGGCCCGGCCTGTGAAGAGGCCGGGCCGCCGTGCGTCCGGGCGCTTACGCGTCGCTCGGGCCGGGCTGGGCGTCCGGCGCCGTGCGCGAACGTTGCCGCTTGATGTCGCGGCCCACCGCGAGCCGCCGCATGTACTTGAACGTGCCGAGCGCCTTCGCGACGAAATTGCCGTCGCTGTCGCGCACTTCGCCTTCGCAGTAGGCCATCGTCGTCGAGCGATGCATCACGCGCCCGTAAGCGCGCAGCTCGCCGCGCCCCGGTTGCATGAAGTTCACCTTCATCTCGACCGTGACGACGCCGATACCGTCGTCGGTCAGGCTGCGTGCGGCCATCGCGAGCGCGATGTCCGCGAGCGTCATCGTCACGCCGCCGTGCGCGATGCTCCACGTGTTCATGTGCCGCTCTTCGAGCGGCAGCACAATCTCGCTTGCGCCGTCTTTCGCGGACACGAGCTGCACGCCGAGCATGTCGACGAACGGGCTTTCGATCGACGGGCCGTCCGTCGGGGTTGCCGCGTCGCTCATCGTGGGCTGTCGACGATGTAGTCGACGCACTCGCGCGATTCGGCCACCGCGACGACGAATTTCTTCACTTCCTGGTGAACCGGATGCACCTGGTAGGCATCGAGTGCGGCCTTGTCCGCGAAATCGGATACCAGCACGATGTCGGCGGTTGCATCGAGGCCCGGCGTCGCCACGCCGACGTCGATCTGCAGCGTGCCCGGCACGAGGTCGCGGCAGCCTTCGAGCTTTTCCTTCAGCTTCAGCGCGTTCTGCGCGCGCGTCGCGCCTTCGGCCGATTCTTTCAACTTCCACATGACGATATGACGGATCACTTCGGTTGCTCCTGTTCGTTCCGGTTCGGCGACTTGCCTGTCACCCTTGCCAATCGGGCATCTTACGCCCTTTCACCGTTCGCTTGCGTTCGCCGGAAGTGGCATCCGGCCGAGCGAGATGCGGGTGACAAAGCGGGTATCGTTTCGATCACCCGAAGGCGATTCCCGCTTGTTCACCGTGTCACTTGATGCCATCAAGTTCCGACCAGCGAAGGCAGACGACAAGCCTACCAAACTTGCCGACTTCGATGGGCTGGATCTGCTGGTGCAACTGTCCGGCGCCAGGCTCTGCCGGTACAAGTACAGCATTGCCGGGACGGAGAATCGCGTTGCTATCGGCGAAGGCAAAGCAACTTTTCGAGCAGGGCGCGGCTCCCGTTCCGTGGCGAATTTGGCGAGCGATGCCCCCCCTACTCAACACGACATCGATCAACGATCGGACCGTCACCTCGAACAACCGAATCCGCACCCGAAGCATCACCGTCATATAGAATGGTGCGCTTTGCCCGTACTCCTATGTGGTTCAAGAACCTTCAGCTTCATCGTCTTCCGGCACCTTGGGCCGTTACCCCCGATCAGATGGAAAAATGGCTGGCGCCCCACGCGTTTCAGCCGGGCACCAGCGTCGAGATGCAGAGCCACGGATGGGCGTCGCCGCGTGACGACGGCGCACTCGTGTATTCGATCAACCGGCAGATGTTGCTGACGTTTCGTGCCGAGAAGAAGCTGCTTCCGGCGTCGGTCGTCACTCAGGTGACCAAGGCACGCGCGCTTGAAATCGAGGAGCAGCAGGGCTTCAAGGTCGGGCGAAAGCAGATGCGCGAACTCAAGGAGCAGGTGACCGACGAACTGCTCCCGCGTGCGTTCACCATTCAGCGCGATACCCGCGTGTGGATCGATACGGTGAACGGCTGGCTCGTCATCGATGCGGCTTCACAGGCTGTTGCCGACGACGTTCGCGGCCTGCTCGTCAAATCGATCGATCAGTTGCCGCTCGCCGGTGTTCAGGTGGTGCGTTCGCCGGTCGCCGCGATGACGGATTGGCTGTTGTCCGGCGAGGCGCCGGGCGGATTCACCGTGGATCAGGACGCCGAATTGCGCTCGAGCGGCGAAGGCGGCGCCACGGTGCGATATGTCGGCCACGCACTGGAAGCGAACGACATGCGCCGGCACATCGAGGCCGGCAAACAATGCATGCGCCTGGCGATGACCTGGGACAACCGGATCTCCTTCGTGCTGACGCCGTCGCTGACGATCAAGCGCGTGACGCCGCTCGACGTGATCAAGGAAGCGGCGGATCCGACCGCGCAGAACGACGATGAACGCTTCGACTCGGATGTCACGCTGATGACCGGTGAACTGGCGCGGATGTTGGCCAGCCTCATCGATATCCTGGGTGGTGAGCAGCGCGACTCGGCGCATCAGGCGGCAGCGGCCTGAGCTCCGCCGGCGGCCGAGAAACCTCGCCCCCAACGACGGCGAGGTTTCGAGCCGGCGCGACAGTTCGACGAGAACTGTCGTCGCGCTGTCGGAGGGCTGCGACCAGGCGCTCGCGCACGATTCTTCTCCGTGTCGCCCGCCGACACGAGGATTCCGCCCACGACCGCCGGCACCTAGCCTGCCAAACCTGACGGCGCCAATGCGCCGACATCCCGGGATTCACGCATCCGGCTCCCGAAACACGGTTTCCGTCAGCGCACGCGCGCCGCGACTCACTTGATCAGGCTCAGCACATCGCGAAAACGCGGATGCCGGCTGGAGCCCAGCCATTCGAACCCGATCATCTCGACCGTCGCGATTTGCACTCCCGCCGCCGCGAGCCGGGCGACCCCCGCGTCCCGGTCGATCGTCCTGCGCGACCCCACGGCGTCGCTGACCACCGTGACGTTGCGGCCGCTGCGCAACAACCCGAGCGCCGTTTGCAACACGCACACGTGCGCCTCGCAACCGGCGACGATGACGCTGTTGCGCCCGGCCGGCAATGCATCGACCAGGCCCTCCGCGCATGCGTCGAAATGATCCTTGACGACGGTGCTGGAGCACAGGTCCTTGATCTCCGGTACGTTCCGGCCCAACTGGACGGGGCTCTGCTCGGTACCCGTCACCGGCACCCCGAGTATCTGCGCAATACGGGCAAGTCGGACAGCCTGCGTGACGACCGATGCCCCTTCGTGGATCACCGGCATCAGCCGCGTCTGAAAATCAACCAATACGACCACTGAATCGTCGGGCACGTGCAGCACGGTGCATTCTCCGGAGTGAAGGCGACGCCAACCAACATCGGCCATCGATGAAAAGTCGCTCTGTCGCAAGATCGTCATCCCCGCAAACGACGAATATCGAATCGCATCAATGACCGACTGCGGCAATTCGGTAAGCGGAAGCGGTTCCCACGCCTACCAAACTTGCCGACACCGCTGGCGCGATCGCATGGAGCCCGATTCACGGAGTCACGCGCCAGCCCGGTCGCAGGAACGCCGGTTGCTCACCCCTCCGTATTGCCGAATCCACCACATTCCACGGCTTCGTTTGCACCGCCCGAGACACGGCGACAGGCAAACCGCCACGATTTAATCCCGGTTCGGAATCAATCACCCATACCGACATCGATTGCCAATCGATTTCACTCAACTCGACAATCAACACGTCTCTATTTCCACATGAATTCGCACATTTTACCGGCCTAACAAGCAATAATTGCGACCTCATTCCGGAGCATTATTCGAAAACCATAAAATCATTATTGACTTCGAATTTATCCGAACTTTAGAATCCCCTACGACAGCTTACGTTTCGTTTTTCACTTCGCGCACACCCATGTCGGCACAGCGCCGGAACGTCAGCAAAGAAGTCTTTCATGCCTGGCCGGGGCAGCGCCTCCTTTTGTTTTCAATTCCGGCATTAACCGCCAACCAGTTATTTCGCGTTCAATTCGCCCCCGAAGTACGCCTGGATTAATTCTGAATTCCCCAGGAATTCCGCAATACCGGATGAAGCAGATCGAGCACCCACTCATTCGATAATTCTCATAAAAATCGCCAGTCATCAGGAGGGACATCAACATGCATCGCCTTGCGAAGTCGCTGTGTCTCGGATTCATCTGCGCCGGCCTGCTCGCGGCCTGCAATGACGACGACGTCAAATCGAGCAACCCGCCGTCGAACAACGCCGCACTGTCGTTCCGCATGGACACCGGCGGCCAGATCAACGCGTTCTACCGGCAGGACAACGTCGCCGCACACCTGCTCGTGCGCTCGTCGACGAAGCCGCGCCTGCTCGTGGTCTTCCCCGCCGGCAACAGCGGCACCGGGCTGTGGTTCGACGACACCGCGCAGCCGGTGAACTGGAGCCTCGACACGCCGCCGTCCGCGCTATCGGCACCCGACACGCATGGCCGTCCGCTGTACGGCATCGGCGCCGACGTGTCGGTGGACACCAACACACTGACGATCCGCCAGGGCGTGCTCAGCAACGTGCGCTTCCTGCGCGACTTCAACGGCGGCGCCACGATTCCGCAGCAGATCCTCACCGCGCCGACGGTTCAGGGCAGCGCCGCGCAATGGCAACGCGACCGGATCGACGGCGCGCCCGGTTATTCACTGCGCATCACGCTGCGCGACGGCGGCAGCATCACGCCGGCAGCGGGCGGCAAGCTCGTCCTGAGCGCGCCGGCGGGCTCGCACACGCTGCGGCTGCATGTCGATGCGCTGTCGGGCGAGACGCCGTTGTCGCCGATCACGCACGCCGACCTGCTCGCGCCCTCGGTGAACCCCGACCCGGTGAGCCAGAACGTGCTCGAATTCCTGAGCTTCCACGACAAGCTGCTGGCCGGCTCGTGGCAGTACGACACCTACTTCGGCCGGGACACGCTGATCTCGGTACGCATGCTGATGCCCGTGCTCGAACCCGCGGCGATCGAGGCCGGCCTGTCGTCGGTGCTGAGCCGGCTATCGACCGACGGCAAGGTCGCGCACGAGGAAGGGATCGGCGAATTCGCCCTCGTCGACAACCAGAAGAACGGGCGGCCGAACGATCCGACGCCGACCTACGACTACAAGATGATCGACAGCGACTACCTGCTCGCGCCGATCGCGGCCGCGTGGCTGATCGACGATACGCGCGGCCAGGCCCGCGCGGCTGCCTATCTCGCGCAGCGCGGCAGCGACGGGCAGACCCTGGGCAGCCGCCTGGTCGTCAACCTGCTGCACGTCGCGACGACCGCGCAGCCGTTCGTGCAGCAGCCGACGGTCGCGAACCTGATCCACCTGCGACCCGGCGAGATCGTCGGCAACTGGCGCGACAGCACCGACGGGCTCGGCGGCGGCGTCTATCCGTATGACGTCAACGCGGTGCTCGTGCCGGCCGCGTTGCGTGCCGCGAACGCGTTCCTCACACACGGCCTGCTCGATCCGTATCTGGATGCCGGGCAGCGCGCGACGCTCGCCAACACGGCGAACCAGGCGGCCACGTGGGAAACGCAGGCGCCGCCGCTGTTCCAGGTCAGCGTGCCGGCCGCACAGGCAGCCACCGACGTGTCGGCCTATGCGCCGTCCGCGGGCGTGCCGGCCGGCGCCGCACCGGGCACGCCGCTGGCGTTCTACGCGCTGTCGCTCGATCAGCAGGGCAACCCGATTCCGGTGATGAATTCGGACGGTGGCTTCGCGCTGCTGTTCGGCACGCCGCCGGACGACGAGCTTCAGCGGATCGTCACCGACGTCACGCGGCCGTTCCCGACCGGGCTCGTGACCGATGCCGGGATGCTGATCGCGAATCCCGCGTATGCAAGCCAGGCGCTGTGGCCGAAGTTCACCAGTTCCGCGTATCACGGCACGGTGATCTGGTCGTGGCAGCAGGCGATGTGGGTGGCCGGGCTCGATCGCCAGCTCGCGCGCCAGGACCTGTCGGCCGCGACACGCTCGCTGCTCACTCAGGCGCGGCAGACGATCTGGCAGGTGATCTCGAACGGGCGCGACATGCGCACGTCGGAGATGTGGACGTGGTCGTACGTGAACGGCAAGTACCAGACCGATGCATTCGGCACGCGCAGTGCGGACGCCACCGAAGCGAACGCGGCACAGCTCTGGAGTACGACGTATCTCGCGATCCGCGACCCGCAGCAGCGCGCGGGCAAGTACTGGTGGCAGGCGTCGCAGCGGATGCAGGATGCGCAGCCGAAGCAGCGCGCGGCGGCGCTGGCAGCGCGGTAGCGCGTCGCCGGTCGCGTGCTGACCGGACATGCAAAAGCCCCGGCGGCGTGACCGCCTCCGGGGCTTCGTCGGAGATCGAGGCGCTGAACACAGCCGCTGTACGCCCGCGCGGCCGAATGTTGCGCGTCCGTTCACCAGCGCCCGTGTGCCGCGCGAACCCGTATCACCGCGCCACGACCCGGTTCCGCCCTTCCCGCTTCGCCTGGTACAACCGTTCGTCGACCGCGCGCAGCAACGCATCGACCGTGCTGCCGTCGGCCCCGTATTGCGCGACGCCGACACTGACCGTCACCTGCACGCGCTTGAAATCGAGCCCGAACGGCGAACTCGCGATCGACGAGCGTACGCGTTCGGCCGTCATCCGCGCGCCTTCGAGCGGCATGTCCGGCAGCAGCGCCATGAACTCCTCGCCGCCGACCCGTGCCAGGCCGCCCGCGGGCCGGATCGCATCGAGGCACTGGCGCACGACGCCGCGCAGCACCTCGTCGCCGATCTGATGCCCGTACGCATCGTTGATGTTCTTGAAATTGTCGAGATCGAGTGCGAGCAGGCAGAACGGCGTGCCATCGCGCTCGGCCCGCACCATCTCGCGCTCGACCTGTGCGATGAATTGCCGGCGGTTCGACGCGCCCGTCATCGGATCGGTCGCGGCCATGTATTCGAGCTTCTGGTTCGTGCGCCGCAGCTCCTGCAGCGCGCTCTCGGTGCGCGCCATCGATTCCGACAGCCGGCTCATCAGGTCTTCCTGGCTGTAGATCGCCGAGAACGACCGCGTCGTCTGCAGCGCCTGCACGACACCGTAGCTGAGCAGGAAGAAGCCGCCGGCAAAAATCGCATGCGCGAGCCACCACATGTGATTCCACGGCTTGCCGAGAATGAACGCGAGCGACGACAGCGTGAACGCCATGATCGACACACCGTAGATCACCATCAGCGGCGAGCGGATCCGTCGCGCGAGCAGCACGGCGACGTTCAGCAGCGAGAACACGAGCGCGCCGCCTTCCATCGACAGCCGCGTGCCCGGTGCGCCCGCGACCGGCGAATACGCGATGTACGCCACGACCACGTTGACGATCACGAAGAACACGATCCACGGCAGCCACGTGCGCACGCTCGTGCGCTTCTCGAGGCGATCGGGCGGACGCGAATACGACAGCAGGCCCGTGAGCAGCAGGATCGACATCACGAGCCGCGACGCGGGCCCGTACAGCAGGAACAGCCAGATGTTGTGATGCGCCATCCCGGTGAACGCACCGTGCAGCGCATAGATCATCGCGAAGCCGAGAAAGCCCAGTGTCAGCCAGCGCAGCAGCGGCTCGCCGGACGACCGGTAGCAGACCCACGTCACGTAGGTGACGAACGCGCCTTCGAGGGTGGCGGCGGCGATCGCGATTTCATGGAACGCGTGGTTCTCGAACACGACGCGCGGGTCGCTGAAGAACCACAGATAGGCGATCAGATAGGCGGGCAGCAACGCGAATCCGACCAGCAGGCATTTCGCGTAGAGCCTTGCGGCCGCGCTGACGACGCGCGGCGGTTCCCCGGCTGCATAGGTCGTACTCATTCGGTCCCCGGTCGGTCTGCTGCGTTGGTTCGAACCTGCGCGGCACGGATCGCATGGCGCACGATCCGGCCCATCGTGCCGA
Source organism: Burkholderia sp. AU27893 (assembly GCF_002223205.1). Lineage (NCBI taxonomy): Bacteria > Pseudomonadati > Pseudomonadota > Betaproteobacteria > Burkholderiales > Burkholderiaceae > Burkholderia > Burkholderia sp. AU27893. The sequence continues at coordinate 2,384,414 of NZ_NKFD01000001.1, forward strand.
AAGGCAAATGTCAGAGCAAGTATAGGTGGGGCAATTGGTTTGACAAGTAAGGGGAAACGGCATTGCCGGGCGCATGCCTTTTGCTTCCCGATTGTTTCGAATGGCGGATCAGTCGCGCCGATTCGCGTCGCGGCCGCCTGTCTCGCCGAAGCGAAACCGCGGCCGCTCCGTGTCAAAGATCAGAGGATTTCGAACAGGCCGGCCGCGCCCTGTCCGCCGCCGATGCACATCGTGACGACCGCGTACTTCACGCCGCGCCGCTTGCCTTCGATCAGCGCATGGCCGGTCAGGCGTGCGCCCGATACGCCGTACGGATGGCCGACCGCGATCGCGCCACCGTTCACGTTCAGACGATCCTCAGGAATCCCGAGCGTGTCGCGGCAGTACAGCACCTGCACCGCGAACGCTTCGTTCAGTTCCCACAGGCCGATATCGTCGACCTTCAGCCCTGCCTGCTTCAGCAGCTTGGGCACCGCGAACACGGGGCCGATGCCCATCTCGTCCGGCTCGCAACCGGCCACCGCGAACCCGCGGAACACGCCGAGCGGCTGCAGCCCGTCGCGCTGCGCGGCGTCGGCGCTCATCACGACGCAGGCCGACGCGCCGTCCGAGAACTGGCTCGCGTTGCCTGCGGTGATCACGCCACCCGGCACGGCCGACCGGATCTTCGATACGCCTTCGAGCGTCGTGTCGGGGCGGATCCCTTCGTCGGCCGAGACCGTCACTTCCTTCGTGAACAGACGGCCCGTCGCCTTGTCGGCCACGCCCGCGAGCACGGTGATCGGCACGATCTCGTCACGGAAACGCCCGGCTTCCTGTGCGGCCGCGGCGCGCAGTTGCGACTGCACGCCGTACTCGTCCTGCCGCTCCTTCGAGATGCCGTAGCGCTTCGCGACGTTCTCGGCCGTCTGCAGCATGTTCCAGTAGATCTCGGGCTTGTGCTGGACGAGCCAGCCTTCCTGGATCATGTGGTGGTTCATCTCGTTCTGCACGCACGAGATCGATTCGACGCCGCCCGCGACATACACGTCGCCTTCGCCCGCAATGATCCGCTGTGCGGCCAGCGCGATGGTCTGCAGCCCGGACGAGCAGAAGCGGTTCACCGTCATCCCCGGCACCGTCACGGGCAGCCCCGCGCGCAGTGCGATCTGCCGCGCGATGTTCGCGCCGGTCGCGCCTTCGGGGTTCGCGCACCCCATGATCACGTCCTCGACGCGTGCGGGGTCGAGCTTCGCGCGCTCGACAGCGGCCGCGACCGCGTGGCCGCCGAGCGTCGCGCCGTGCGTCATGTTGAATGCACCGCGCCAGGATTTCGCCAGCGGCGTGCGGGCGGTCGATACGATTACGGCTTCGGTCATGCGAGTCTCCTTCGGTCCTGCTTCATGTCCTGAATCGGATGGGGAATGCGCTACGCCTGCGGGCGCGCGCTTGGGGACGTCACATGCGCGACGCCCGCTGCCTGCATCTGCTGCCATGCGTGGGCGAGCGACCCGTTCAGATCGATCGCGCGGCACGCATCGTTGATCACCGCGGCTTCGAAACCGGCCGCGCGCGCATCGAGCGCCGACCACGCGACGCAATAGTCGGTCGCGAGCCCGCAGCACCACACGCGCTTCGCGCCGAGCTCGCGCAGATAGCCCGCAAGCCCGGTGCGCGTCGTGCGGTCGGCTTCGACGAACGCGGAATAGCTGTCGACCTGCGCGTCGCCGCCCTTGCGGATCACGAGCCGCGCGTGCGGGATGTCGAGATCGCGATGCAACGCCGCGCCGTCGGTGTCCTGCACGCAGTGCACGGGCCACAGCACCTGCTCGCCGTACGGCAGCGCGAGCGTGGAGAACGGTGCGCGGCCCGGGTGATTCGCCGCGAACGACACGTGTTCGCGCGGGTGCCAGTCCTGCGTCAGCACGACCTGGTCGAAGCGTTGCGCGAGCGCGTTGATCACCGGCACGACCGCGTCGCCGTCCGGCACCGCGAGCGCGCCGCCCGGCATGAAGTCGTATTGCACGTCGATCACGAGCAGGACGTCGTCGGTGCGTTTCATTGCATTTCTCCGGGTGTGCGTCGCGCCGCGATCCGGCGCGTCAGCCGTTGAACCCGCGGCCGGCCTTCGCGAGTTCCGCGATCGACGGCGCGAGCTGCCATGCGTCGCCGTTCGGTGCCGCGGCGTAGCGGCGAATCGCGCGCTCGACGTTGTAGAGGCCGACCACGTCCGCGTACAGCATCGGGCCGCCGCGCCACAGCGGGAAGCCGTAGCCGGTCAGGTAGACCATGTCGATGTCGGACGCCTTCGACGCGATCTTCTCCTCGAGAATCTTCGCGCCTTCGTTGACGAGCGCGAACACGAGCCGTTCGACGATCTCGTCGTCGCCGATCTTGCGACGCTCGACACCGCGCTCCTTCGAATACGCGACGACCATCTCGTCGACGAGCGACGACGGCTTCGCCTTGCGATCGCCCGGCACGTAGTCGTACCAGCCGGCACCCGTCTTCTGGCCGAAGCGGCCCTGCTCGCACAGGCGGTCGGCGATCTTCGAGTACTGGAGATCGGGCTGCTCGACGTAGCGGCGCTTGCGGATCGCCCAGCCGATGTCGTTGCCGGCGAGGTCGCTCATCCGGAACGGGCCCATCGCGAAACCGAATTTCTCGATCGCGCGATCGACCTGCGCGGGCAGCGCGCCTTCCTCGAGCATGAACAGCGCCTGGCGGATGTACTGCTCGATCATCCGGTTGCCGATGAAGCCGTCGCACACGCCCGACACGACCGCCGTCTTGCGGATCTTCTTCGCGACGGCCATCACGGTGGCGAGCACGTCCTTCGCGGTCTGCGCGCCGCGCACGACCTCGAGCAGCTTCATCACGTTCGCCGGGCTGAAGAAGTGCATGCCGACGACGTCCTGCGGACGCTTCGTGAACGCCGCGATCTTGTCGACGTCGAGCGTCGACGTGTTCGACGCGAGGATCGCGCCTGCCTTCGCGACTTCGTCGAGCTTCTTGAACACTTGCTCCTTCACGCCGAGCTCCTCGAACACGGCCTCGACGATCAGGTCGGCGTCCTTCAGGTCGTCATAGGACAGCGTCGGCGTGATCAGCGCCATGCGCGCGTCGAGCTTCTCCTGCGTGAGCTTGCCCTTCTTCACCTGCGCGTCGTAGTTCTTGCGGATCGTCGCGACGCCGCGCTCGAGCGCTTCCGGTTTCGTCTCGAGCAGCGTGACGGGCAACCCGGCGTTGATGAAGTTCATCGCGATCCCGCCGCCCATCGTGCCCGCGCCGATCACGCCGACGCGGCGAATCTCGCGCAGCGGCGTATCGGCCGGCACGTCGGGAATCTTGCTCGCGGCACGCTCGCCGAAGAACGCGTGCCGCAGCGCGCGGCTTTCCGGCGTCATCATCAACGCGACGAACCCCTCGCGCTCGGCCACGCTGCCCTTGTCGAAGCCGTGCAGCACGCCGGCCTCGATCGCGTCGATACATTTGTGCGGCGCGGGGAAATTCGGTGCGGCGGCCTTCGCGGAATTGCGCGCGAACTGGATGAAGCCGGCGGCGTTCTCATGGACGATCTTGCGATCGCGTACGCGCGGATGCGGCCCCTTCTGCGCGCCGACCTTGGCAGCGAATGCGACGGCCGCGTCGAGCAGGTCGCCGTCTGCCATTTCGTCGAACAGCCCGCTCTTCGCCAACTGCTCCGACGGCACGGGCGCGCCCGACACGATCATGTTCAGCGCGGTTTCGAGCCCCACCGCACGCGGCAGGCGCTGCGTGCCGCCGGCGCCCGGCAGCAGGCCGAGCTTCACTTCGGGCAGCGCGACCTGCGCGCCCGGTGCTGCGACGCGGTAGTGCGCGCCGAGCGCAAGCTCGAGGCCGCCGCCCATCACGACGCTGTGCAGCGCCGCGACGACGGGCTTCGCGCTCGCCTCCACCGCGCGGATCACGGTGTGCAGCGTCGGCTCCTGCAGCGCCTTCGGCGTATTGAATTCGGTGATGTCGGCGCCGCCCGAGAATGCGCGTCCCGCGCCGGTCAGCACGATGGCTGTCACCGACGGATCCTGCGCGGCGCGATCGAGCGCGTCCATGACGCCCTGACGGGTCGACAGGCCGAGCCCGTTGACGGGCGGATTGTTGAGCGTAAGGACGGCCACGCCGTCGCGAGTCGAGTAATCCACTGCCATCTGCCTGCCTCCATGCATCGCGCGCCGGGGTGGCTGCGCTTCATTGTGCGCGGTCGAACAGCCGCGTGTCCTGATGAACGGAGGCAGCATACAATGAAAAAGCACGGTCGTTCAATTTGAATTTTGCTCCTGATCCGGGGACGGATCGGGCGACCGCCTCACGAGCCGCTTTCGGCCCGGGCCGGCGTCACGGCTCGCAGACCGCCGTCGGCAACACGTAATCGCGGAACGTCTCGCGCAGCTTCAGCTTCTGCAGCTTGCCGGTCGCGGTGTGCGGCAGCGATTCGACGAACACGACGTCGTCGGGAATCCACCATTTCGCGACCTTGCCTTCGTAGAACGCGAGCAGCGCGTCGCGGCTCAGGTTCGCCCCTTCGCGCGGCACCACGACGAGCAGCGGGCGCTCGGTCCATTTCGGATGCGCACAGGCGATGCAGGCGGCCTCGGCCACGCCCGGGTGCGCGATCGCGACGTTCTCGATGTCGATCGAGCTGATCCACTCGCCGCCCGACTTGATCACGTCCTTGCTGCGATCGGTGATCTGCAGGAAGCCGTCGGGGTCGATCGTCGCGACGTCGCCGGTCGGGAACCAGCCGTCCGACAGCGGCGACGACTCGCCGCGGAAGTAGTGATCGATCACCCATGGGCCGCGCACCTGCAGTTCGCCGAACGCGACGCCGTCCCACGGCAGTTCGTGGCCGTCCTCGCCGACGATGCGCATGTCGACGCCGCAAATCACGCGCCCCTGCTTCTCGAGCAGCTTGCGCTGCGCGTCGAGCGGCCGCTGCGACTGCGCCCAGTTGAGCTTCGCGAGCGTGCCGAGCGGCGACAGTTCGGTCATCCCCCATGCGTGGATCACGCGCACGCCGTATTCGTCCTCGAAGGTGCGCAGCATCGCGGGCGGGCACGCGGAGCCGCCGATCACCGTGCGGTTCAGCGTCGAGAAGCGCACGCCGGCCTCGCGCATGTAGTTGAGCAGGCCGAGCCACACGGTCGGCACGCCCGCGGAGAACGTCACGCGCTCCGCTTCCATCAGCTCGTACAGCGATTTCCCGTCGAGATCCTTGCCGGGCAGCACCAGCTTGCCGCCCGTGAGCGGCACCGCGTACGGCAGCCCCCATGCGTTGACGTGGAACATCGGCACGACGGGCAGCACGGCGTCCATCGCGGACAGGTTCATCGCGTCGGGCAGCGCGGCGCCGTACGCGTGCAGCACGGTCGAGCGGTGCGAATACAGCACGCCCTTCGGGTTGCCGGTCGTGCCCGACGTGTAGCAGAGCCCCGACGCCTGCTGCTCGTCGAGGCGCGGCCAGTCGTAGCGGCCATCCTCCGCTTCGACGAGCGTTTCGTAGCAGAGGAACGGCGTCGTGCCGGACGGCAGGTGCGCGGCGTCCGTCATCGCGACCCAGCCCTTCACGTGCGGGCATTGCGGCGCGATGGCCTCGACGAGCGGCGCGAAATTGATGTCGAAGAAGACGTAGCGGTCTTCCGCGTGATTGACGATGTACGCGATCTGCTCGGGAAACAGGCGCGGGTTGATCGTGTGGCACACGGCACCCATCCCGCCGATCCCGTAATACGCTTCCAGATGCCGGTAGCCGTTCCACGCCAGCGTACCGACGCGATCGCCGGTTTCGACGCCAAGCCGCGTGAGGGCCTGCGCCAACTGCTTCGCGCGGCGTTCGCAATCGCGGTACGTGTAGCGATGCAGGTCGCCTTCCACGCGCTTCGACACGATCTCCGTATCGCCGGCGTGGCGCGCGGCGTGAGAAATCAGCGAGGACACCAGCAACGGCATGTCCATCATCTGGCCCAGCAACGGCTTACCCATCGTCTTGTTCTCCGTGAGGATGCGAATCGGTGCCTCTGCGGCGCGCCCGTCAGCGGCCCCGGACGGGCCTGGCGCACGGTGCGCGGGCCACCATGCGGGCGGCGCGGCGCCGCCTTACAATATCGGCTTACCCAGAGGCGCTCAACATGTCGTTTTCCCGAAGCGCAGCCGATCCGGCTGACACCCTCCCCGACCTCGCCGCCACGCTCGGCGAGCCCGCCACTGGCGCGTTCGTCACGCTCGGCGACGCGTTTCATACGCGGCTGCCGGCCGCGCCGCTTGCCGCGCCGTATGTCGTCGGCTTTTCCGGCGAAGTCGCGCAACTGCTCGACCTGCCGCCGTCGAGCGCCGCGCAGCCCGGCTTCGCCGAGTTGTTCGCCGGCAACCCGACGCGCGACTGGCCCGCGCATGCGATGCCGTATGCAGCGGTGTATTCCGGCCACCAGTTCGGCGTGTGGGCCGGTCAGCTCGGCGACGGCCGCGCGCTGACGATCGGCGAGCGCACCGGCACGGACGGCCGCCGCTACGAGCTGCAGCTGAAAGGCAGCGGCCGCACGCCTTACTCGCGCATGGGTGACGGCCGCGCGGTGCTGCGCTCGTCGATCCGCGAATTCCTGTGCTCGGAAGCGATGCATCATCTCGGCATCCCGACCACGCGCGCCCTGACGGTGATCGGTTCCGACCAGCCGGTGGTACGCGAGGAGATCGAGACGTCGGCCGTCGTCACGCGCGTGTCGGAAAGCTTCGTGCGCTTCGGCCACTTCGAGCACTTCTTCTCGAACGATCGCCCCGACCTGCTGCGCAAGCTCGCCGATCACGTGATCGACCGCTTCTATCCGGATTGCCGCCGCGCCGACGATCCGTACCTCGCGCTGCTCGAGGCCGCGACGCTGCGCACGGCCGACCTCGTCGCGCAGTGGCAGGCCGTCGGCTTCTGCCACGGCGTGATGAACACCGACAACATGTCGATCCTCGGCGTGACGATCGACTACGGCCCGTTCGGCTTCGTCGACGCGTTCGACGCGAACCACATCTGCAACCACTCGGATACGAGCGGCCGCTACGCATACCGGATGCAGCCGCGCATCGCGCACTGGAACTGCTATTGCCTCGCGCAGGCGCTGCTGCCGCTGATCGGCCTGCAACACGGCATCGCCGACGACGATGCGCGCGCCGAACGTGCGGTGGAGGACGCGCAGGCCGTGCTCGCGAAATTTCCGGAACGTTTCGGCCCCGCGCTCGAACGTGCGATGCGCGCGAAGCTCGGCCTGGCGGTCGAACGCGAGAACGATGCCGAGCTCGCGAACCAGCTGCTCGAGACGATGCACGCGAGCCACGCGGATTTCACGCTGACGTTCCGCCGGCTCGCGCAGATCTCGAAGCACGACGCGAGCCGCGACGCGCCCGTGCGCGACCTGTTCATCGACCGCGACGCGTTCGATGCGTGGGCGAACCTCTACCGTGCGCGGCTGTCCGAGGAAACACGCGACGACGCGGCACGTGCCGCCGCGATGAACCGCGCGAACCCGAAATACGTGTTGCGCAACCATCTGGCCGAAGTCGCGATCCGGCGCGCGAAGGAAAAGGATTTTTCGGAAGTCGAGCGGCTCGCGCAGATCCTGCGCCGCCCGTTCGACGAACAACCGGAGCATGAAGCGTACGCGGCGTTGCCGCCCGACTGGGCCGGGTCGCTCGAAGTGAGCTGCTCGTCCTGAGCCCCGACCCGCGCGTATCGACCGACCGATCAGGAGAACCCCACATGTCCCACGATTCCGACGACAAGACCTTCCCGTACCAGAAGGACGACGCCGAGCTGCGCCGCCGGCTCACGCCGATGCAGTACGAAGTCACGCAGCATGCGGCGACCGAGCGCGCCTTCACCGGCGAATACACCGACACCGAAGACGACGGCATCTACAAATGCGTCGTCTGCAGCACGCCGCTGTTCGAATCCGGCGCCAAGTTCCACTCGGGCTGCGGCTGGCCCAGCTACTTCAAGCCGCTCAACGGCGAGGTGATCGACGAAAAGGTCGACTACTCGCACGGGATGGTGCGCGTCGAGGTGCGCTGCAACCACTGCGGCGCGCATCTGGGCCACGTCTTCGAGGACGGCCCGCGCGACAAGACCGGTTTGCGGTACTGCATCAATTCGGCTGCGTTAAACTTCGAGTCCCGACCCGAAAACGAATGAGCGGCGCCGGGCGGATCCGCGGGGCGCCCCTCGCGCCACCGCCCCGATCCGCTCCGGCGGTGCCTGGCGGGTCCCTACAACGGTGAAAGGCCGCGCAAGCGGCCTTTCACGCAGCTGCGAGCGCCATGAAATTCCTGTTCGATCTGTTTCCGATCATCCTGTTTTTTGCCGCCTTCAAGGTCTGGGGCATCTTTACCGCCACCGCCGTCGCGATCGTCGCGACGCTGGCCCAGGTCGCCTGGGTTGCCTTCCGGCACCGGAAGGTCGACACGATGCTATGGGTCAGCCTCGGCGTGATCGTCGTTTTCGGTGGCGCCACCCTCGTCCTGCATGACGAGAAATTCATTCAATGGAAACCGACTGTGCTGTACTGGCTGTTTGCGATCGGGCTGCTCGCCGCGCGCTATGCGTTCGGCAACAACCTGATCGAGAAGATGATGGGCAAGCAGCTCACGCTGCCGCACCCGGTGTGGGACAAGCTGAACGTCGCCTGGGCGCTGTTCTTCGCGGTGCTCGGTGTCGCGAACCTGTACGTGGTGCACAACTTCACCGAGTCTCAATGGGTGAACTTCAAGCTGTTCGGCACGACAGGCGCGATGGTCGTATTCATCATCCTGCAGAGCCTGTGGCTCACGAAATACCTGAAGGACGAGTGACATGACGGACGCCTTTCTCCACGCGTCGCCCGACGAGCGCATCGCGCTGATCGAAGCGCGCCTCACCGCGGCGCTCGCCCCGCTGTCGCTCACCGTGCGCGACGACAGCGCACAGCACGCGGGCCACGCCGGCGCGTCCGCCGGCGGCCATTTCACGGTCACGATCGTGTCGTCCGCCTTCGCGGGCAAGCCGCGCGTCGCGCGGCACCGGCTGGTGTATGATGCGCTCGCTGATGCGATGCAGCGCGGCATTCACGCGCTCGCGATCGTGGCTTACACGCCCGAAGAATTCAACGAATCTTCAATCTAGTCTCATTAGGAATTCCCGATGATCCTGAAATCCCCCCGCCTGTGGGTCGCGGCGGCTGCTTTTGCAGCGGCACCGGCATTTGCCCAGAACATCGCCGTCGTCAACGGCACGCCGATTCCGAAGTCGCGCGCCGACGCGATGGTGGCTCAGCTCGTCCAGCAAGGCCAGACCGACAGCCCGCAACTGCAGCAGGCCGTGCGCCAGGAACTCGTGAACCGCGAAATCCTGATGCAGGAAGCGATCCGTGAAGGCATCCCGAACCGTCCGGACGTGAAGGCGCAGGTCGCCGTCGCGCAGCAGACCGTCGTGCTGCGCTCGATGATCGAGAGCTTCCTGAAGAAGAACCAGCCGACCGACGCCGAAGTGAAGGCGCGTTACGACGACCTCGTCAAGGGCGCCGGCGGCAATCGCGAATACCACCTGCACCACATCCTCGTCAGCGACGAGCAGCAGGCGAAGGACCTGATCGCGAAGATCAAGGCCGGCGCGAAGTTCGAGGATCTCGCGAAGCAATACTCGAAGGATCCGGGTTCGGGCAAGAACGGCGGCGATCTCGACTGGTCCGACCCGAAGGCGTACGTGCCGGAATTCGCGGCGGCCGCGCAGAAGCTGCAGAAAGGCCAGATGACCGACACGCCGGTGAAGACCCAGTTCGGCTGGCACATCATCCGCGTCGACGACATCCGCGACATCGCCCCGCCGCCGCTCGAGCAGGTGAAGCAGCAGATCGCGCAGCAGCTCGTGCAGCAGAAGCTGCAGGCGTTCGAGGAAGGTCTGCGCCAGCAAGCCACTGTCAAGTAACGCCAGCACGCACCGCACGCGTATCGAAAGCCGCTCTTCGGAGCGGCTTTTTTATTGCCCGCGCACCCTGCCTGCAGACGCGTCACGATGCGCTTGCAGCCCGGCAAATGAAAAAGGCCGCTCCGAAGAGCGGCCTTTCCCGTGCCGGATTCACGCGCACCGCAAGCGCGGCAGGCTACGCAGGATAGAACACGTCGTGATAGCGAACGTCACCCGACGGCCGCGGCGCCGAAGCGTCGAGCGACAGCGCGAGGAAATACTCGGGCGGTACGCCCGGGAACACGATGTCGCCGGATGGCGCAAAGCCGAACCGCGTGTAGTACGCGGGTTCGCCGAGCAGCACGCAACCGCGCGCGCCAAGCCGGCGCAACGCGTCGAGCCCCGTGCGCACCAGTCCCGCACCGATGCTCTGCCGCTGGCAGTCGGGCAGCACCGCGAGCGGCGCCAGCCCGTACCAGCCCTGGCTGCCGGACGGTTCGCCACCGATCGACACCGGCGAGAACGCAACGTGCCCGATCAGGCGGCCGTCGCGCTCCGCGACGAGCGAGAGGCTCAACGCACCGTCCGCCCGCAGCGTATCGACGATCCGCCGTTCGAACTGGCCACCTTCCGGCTCGCTCGCGAACGCGGCGACGATCACGCGGCCGATCGCGTCGGCCTCGCTGGCACGCTCATCGCGCAGCGTGACGACCTCGACCGGCGCGTTCGGGTCGAACATCATCCCGATCAGCCGATCCAGCGGCGCGCGTTGCGGAACACGCGCATCCACGGGCTCGCTTCACCCCAGCTTTCCGGGTGCCAGCTCATCGCGACCGTGCGATGCACGCGCTCCATGTGCGGCATCAGCACCGAGAAGCGGCCGTCGGCCGTCGTGACCGACGTGATGCCGGCCGGCGAGCCGTTCGGGTTGAACGGATAACGCTCGGTCGCTTCGCCGCGGTGATCGACGAAACGCATCGCGACCGCGACGCGATCGATGTCGCCCTGCTGCGAGAAGTCCGCATAGCCTTCGCCGTGCGCGACCGCGACCGGAATCCGCGAACCTTCCATCCCCGCGAAGAAGATCGACGGCGACTTCTCCACTTCGACGAACGAGAAGCGCGCCTCGAACTGCTCGGACTTGTTGCGCGTGAACTTCGGCCACGCCTCCGCGCCCGGGATCATCGACGCGAGGCTCGACAGCATCTGGCAGCCGTTGCAGATGCCGAGCGCGAACGTGTCGGGACGTGCGAAGAAGGCCGAGAACATGTCGGCGAGGTTCGCGTTGAAGCGGATCGTCTTCGCCCAGCCTTCGCCCGCGCCCAGTACGTCACCGTACGAGAAGCCGCCGCATGCGACCGCACCCGCGAAATCGGCGAGCGTGGCACGGCCGGCGAGCAGGTCGCTCATGTGCACGTCGTGTGCATCGAAGCCCGCGCGGTCGAACGCGTAGGCCGTTTCCAGATGCGAGTTCACGCCCTGCTCGCGCAGGATCGCGACGCGCGGCCGTGCGCCCGTCGCGATGAACGGCGCGGCGATGTCGTCGGCCGGATCGAAACTCAGCACCGGCGAGATGCCCGGATCGGCCGCGTCGAGCAGTGCGTCGTATTCGGCATCCGCACACGCGGGGTTGTCGCGCAGGCGCGCGATGCGCCAGCTCACTTCGCTCCATGCGCGATGGAGTTCGGTGCGCGGTGCGTCGAAGATCTTCTTCGCGTCGCGGTACACCTCGATCACGTCGCGATCGTTGACCGAGCCGATCACGTGCGAGCACGCCGACAGGCCGAACTCGCGCAGCACGCCGAGCACCGCGTCGCGATCGGTCGCACGCACCTGCACGACAGCGCCGAGTTCCTCGGAGAACAGCGCGCGCAGCGTGCGATCCTCGCGGCGGCCGCTCGTCTGCTTCGCCCAGTCCTTCGCGTCGCCATAGTCGGATTCGTGATTCGGGTCGAGCGTCAGCATGTCGACGTTCAGCGACACGCCCGCGTGGCCCGCGAACGCCATTTCGCACACCGTCGCCCACAGGCCGCCGTCCGAGCGGTCGTGGTATGCCAGCAGCTTGTCTTGCGCATTGAGCGACTGGATCGCGTTGAAGAAGCGCTTCAGGTCTTCCGCATCGTCGACGTCCGGCGTCGTGTCGCCGACCTGCTGCGTGACCTGCGCGAAGATGCTGCCGCCCATCCGGTTCTTGCCGCGGCCGAGATCGATCGCGATCAGCACGCTGTCGCCCGCGTCGGCGATGCGGCGCAGTTGCGGCGTCAGGTGACGGCGCACGTCCTCGACCGGCGCGAACGCGGAGATGATCAGCGACACCGGCGACACCACTTCCTTCGCGACGCCCTGCTCGTCCCACTTCGTCTTCATCGACAGCGAATCCTTGCCGACCGGGATGCCGATCCCGAGCGCCGGGCACAGCTCCATGCCGATCGCCTTGACCGTGTCGAACAGCGCGGCGTCCTCGCCGGCCGTGCCGCATGCCGCCATCCAGTTCGCCGACAGCTTCAGCTTGTCGAGCGACGCGATCGGCGCGCTCGCGATGTTCGTGATCGCCTCGCCGACCGCCATGCGGCCCGATGCCGGTGCATTGATCACGGCGAGCGGCGTGCGCTCGGCCATCGTCATCGCCTCGCCCTTGAAGCCCGCGTAGTCGAGCGCGGTGACCGCGCAGTCGGCCACCGGCACTTGCCACGGGCCGACCATCTGGTCACGCACCGACGTGCCGCCGACCGAGCGGTCGCCGATCGTGATCAGGAACGACTTGCTGCCGACCGTCGGGTGCTTCAGCACGTCGACCGCGACCGCCGACAATGCGATGCCCGTCACGTCGACCGGCGCACGCTCGGTCGTCACGCGCGTGACGTCGCGATGCATGCGCGGCGGCTTGCCGAGCAGCACTTCCATCGGCATGTCGACCGGGTATTCGTCGGCGCCCGTCGCTTCGTCGTCGACGAGCTTCAGCTGGCGCTCGTCGGTCGCGACACCGACCACCGCGAACGGACAGCGCTCGCGGGCGCAAATCGCCTCGAAGCGCGGCAGGTCGGCCGGCGCGATCGCCAGCACGTAGCGCTCCTGCGCCTCGTTCGACCAGATTTCGCGCGGCGACAGGCCCGACTCCTCGAGCGCGACCTTGCGCAGTTCGAAGCGCGCGCCCTTGCCCGCACCGTCGACGATCTCGGGGAACGCGTTCGACAGGCCGCCCGCGCCGACGTCGTGGATGCTCAGGATCGGGTTTTCCGCGCCGAGCTGCCAGCAGCCGTTGATCACTTCCTGCGCGCGACGCTCGATTTCCGGGTTGCCGCGCTGCACCGAGTCGAAGTCGAGCTCGGCCGTGTTCGCACCGGTCGCCATCGAGCTCGCGGCGCCGCCGCCCATGCCGATGCGCATGCCCGGGCCGCCGATCTGGATCAGCAGCGAGCCGGCCGGCACGTCGTGCTTGTGCGTATGTTGGTCGGCGATGTTGCCGAGACCGCCCGCGATCATGATCGGCTTGTGATAGCCGTGCACCTTCCCGCCGACGTTCTGCTCGTACACGCGGAAATAGCCGCCGAGGTTCGGACGGCCGAATTCGTTGTTGAACGCGGCGCCGCCGAGCGGGCCGTCGATCATGATCTGCAGCGGCGACGCGATGCGGTCGGGGCGGCCGTACGGGCCGTGCGCCTCGTTCGGGTTGCGCTCGCCGACGGGCTGGGCCGCGTCGCGCGCGTTTTCCCACGACTGGCGTGCGTCGGGCAGATCGAGGTTCGACACGGTGAAGCCCGTGAGGCCGGCCTTCGGGCGCGCACCGCGGCCCGTCGCGCCTTCGTCGCGGATCTCGCCGCCCGCGCCGGTCGCCGCACCCGGGAACGGCGAGATCGCCGTCGGGTGGTTGTGCGTCTCGACCTTCATCAGCGTGTGCGTGAGCTCGGTGTGGCGGCCATAGCGTTCACCCGGCTCGCCGGCCGCGCCTGCGTTGCGCGGGAACCAGCGTTCGGCCTCAGCGCCGACCATGATCGACGAGTTGTCCGAATACGCGACGATCGTGCCCTGCGGGTTCAGCTTCTCGGTGTTGCGGATCATCGCGAACAGCGACATGTCCTGCGGTTCACCGTCGATCGTCCACTGCGCGTTGAAGATCTTGTGGCGGCAGTGCTCGCTGTTCGCCTGCGCGAACATCATCAGTTCCACGTCGGTCGGGTTGCGTTCGAGCTTGCGGAACGCGTCGACCAGGTAGTCGATCTCGTCGTCGGCGAGCGCGAGGCCCAGCTCGACGTTCGCGCGCTCGAGCGCGCCGCGGCCGACGCCCAGCACGTCGACGCGCGCGAGCGGCTTGGCCGGCAGTTCGTCGAACAGGTGCTTCGCGTCGTCGCGTGCCGCGACCACGCTTTCGGTCATCCGGTCATGCAGCGCGGCTGCCACGGCTGCGCGCGCGTCGTCCGACAGCGCCTTCTTGCCGCCGAGCAGGCCCGACTTCAGCGTGACCGTGAATTCGACGCCGCGCTCGATGCGGCGCACCTGCGTGAGGCCGCAGTGCTGCGCGATGTCGGTCGCCTTGCTCGCCCACGGCGAGACGGTGCCGAAGCGCGGCAGCACGACGAAGGTCTCGGCGGTGCCCTTCTCGGTCGCCGGCTCGAACGGCGCGCCGTAGTGCATCAGCGCGTCGATGCGCGCGCTGTCGTCGGCCGACAGCGGCTCGGCCGCATTGACGAAGTGCAGGAACTGCCCGCGCACCGCGACGATGTTGGCGTCGATTTGCTTGAGCGTGTCGAGCAGACGGGTTTGACGGAAATCGGAGAGGGCCGAAGCGCCGGGAAAACACGAGAAGTGAGCCATGGGCTGGACTGACGTCGATGAGTCGCGCGAGGTGGCGACGTGGGGCGAAAGGAAGGCCGTAATTATACCCGGAAGTCGGTCGCCCCAGACCGGCCAATCGGTAGCGTGCATGCACCGCAACGGTGCCACGGTGCGCGCCGCGCACAGCCCGCCCGCCGGGCCGTCCCGCGCGGGCGCGGCAGCCGGCGGCCGTGGCGCGGCTGCACGGTCCGTGCTCGCCCGGCGCCGGTTCGCGCGATTTTGGCGCTATCATTCCGGGTTCACCGGGCCGGGGCCCTCAGCGAATTCTCACCGGGCGGCGCCTGCGCGCCGCCCGTCATCGAAGCAATCCATGGATGTCATCGTCATCGGCGGCGGAATCAGCGGCGTCGCCACCGCCTACCAGTTGCGCGCGGCCGGCCATCGCGTGTGCGTGGTCGAACGTCACGCCACCGTCGCGCAGGGTGCGACCTACGGCGACGGCGGCGCGCTGCTGCCGAGCCCGCTCGACGTCTGGTTCGGCCCGACCTTCATGCGCCAGCGCCAGCCGCGCGACAGCGGCATCGTCTACAAGCCGGGCTTCAACGGCGGCGTGCGCCGCTTCGTCAAGCAGCTCGGCACGCTGCGCGAACCCGACGCGTTCGCCGCCCAGTACGCGCGGCTGCGCCCGCTGATCGATGCGTCGCGCGACACGCTCGCCGACATCGAGACGCGCCTCGAACTCGAATTCGAACAGAAGCCCGGCATCCTGCACGTGGTGCGCGATGCGCGCGACTGGGACGCGATGCAGCCGGCGCTCGACCTGCTGCGCACGCTCGACCAGCCGTACCGCCTGCTCTCCGCCGACGAATGCGCGACGCTCGAACCGTCGGTGCCGGCCGAACCCGGCTTCGCCGGCGGCGTGCTGCTCGAGACCGAACGCACCGGCAATTGCCCGCTGTTCGCGAAACTGGTCAAGCAGACGCTCGACGAGCACGGCGTGCAGTTCCGCTTCGGCGCGGAAGTCGCCGCGATCCGCGTCGACACCGGCCGTGCCGCGGTCGAGCTCGTCCCGCCCGGCGACCGGCGCGCGTCGAACGCACGCGAGGTCGACGTGATTTCCGCCGATGCGATCGTGGTCGCCGCCGGCGCCGGCAGCCTGCCGCTGCTCGACCGGCTCGGCTGGCGTCTGCCGCTGCACCCGGTGCGCGTCCATACGCTCACCGCACCCGTCGCGTACGAAGAACACGCGCCGCACTTGAACGTCATCGATTCGATCAAGCGGATCTCGATCACGCGCACGCACCAGCGCCTGCGCGTCGGCGGCGGCGCCGTGCTGCAGAGCCTGACCGATACCGCGAAGCCGCTCGCCGAGCCGCTGTCCGAGGCCGCGCTCGCGCTGCTCGGCCAGGCCGTCCACGACTGGGTGCCCGGCGCCGCGCGGATCTCGGCCGCGTTGTCGTGGCAAGGCACGCAGTTGCTGTCGCCGGACGGCCTGCCGGTCGTCGGTCCGACCCCGCATCCGCGCGTGTTCGTCAATTTCGGACACGGCCCGGCCGGCTGGGGGCTCGCATGCGGGTCTGCTAAAGTGGTGACCGACTACCTGGGCGGCGACGTGCAGCACTGGCCCGCCGACACGCTCGCCGCGCTACGCGCCGGGCGCTTCACGACCTGACCGCCGCGGGCCCGCTCCCGGCGGCCACCTAGCCAGCCGCCACGAACCCGCGATGACCGTTACCCGCCCGCTCCCCGATTCCGATCCGATCGCGCTGCTGCGCGTCACCGACCTGCGCACGGCAGAAACCGACGCGGCGGCGGCGCTGCCGCCGCATACGCTGATGGGCCGCGCCGGCGCCGCGGCCGCGCACTGGCTGTCCGAGCGCATGGCCGGCGACGACCGTCCCGTGTGGTTCGCGGTCGGCCCGGGGAACAACGGCGGTGACGCGCTGGTTGCCGCCGCTCACCTCCAGCAGCTCGGCGTCGCCACGCAAGCGTGGATGCCGGTGCCGGTGAAACCGGACGACGCGCAATGGGCGCTCGGCCTCGCGCGCGCAGCCGGCGTACCGCTGTCCGCCACACCGCCTGCTTCGCTGGACGGCTTTGCATGGGTCGTCGACGGGCTGTTCGGCATCGGTCTCGGCCGCGCGCTCGACGGCGCATTCGCCGAGCAGGCCCAGCGCATCGCCGCGCATACGCGCAGCGGCGGCCAGGTGCTCGCCCTCGATGTACCGAGCGGGCTCGACAGCGATACGGGCCAGATCGTCGGCGCGGGCGTCGCCGTCGCCGCTACCCATACGCTCACCTTCATCGCCGCGAAACCGGGCCTCTACACGGGCGAAGGCCGCGATCTCGCCGGCGAGATCGACATCGCCTCGCTCGACGTCGCGCCGCCCGCGGCGCCGGCCATCGTGCTGAACGCGCCCGCGCGGTTCGCCGCCGCGCTGCCCGCGCGCGCATTCGCGTCGCACAAGGGCACGTTCGGGAGTGTCGCCGTGCTCGGCGGCGACACGGGCATGTGCGGTGCGCCGATCCTGGCCGCCCGCGCCGCGCTGTTCGCCGGTGCCGGCAAGGTGCACGTCGGCTTCCTCGGCGCCGGTGCGCCGCCGTACGACCCGCCGTTCCCCGAACTGATGCTGCATCCGGCCGACGGCCTCGATCTCGGCGCGATGACCACCATCGCGGCCGGCTGCGGGCTGGGTACGCGCGAGGCGGCGGCGACGCTCGTGCGCGACTTGCTCGCACACGATGCCGCGACGCTGCTCGATGCCGATGCGCTGAACCTCGTCGCGACACATGCCGATCTCGCGACCGCCGTCGCCACGCGCGGTACGCGCGGCAATCCGTGCGTGCTGACGCCGCATCCGCTCGAAGCCGCCCGGTTGCTCGGCAGCGACACGGCGACCATCCAGCGCGACCGCGTGGCGGCCGCGCAGGCGCTCGCGGCTCGCTATGTGGCGAACGTCGTGCTGAAAGGCTCTGGCACGGTGATTGCGGCGCCCGACGGCCGCGTGACGATCAATCCGACCGGCAATGCGGCGCTCGCGACGGGCGGCACCGGCGACGTACTCGGCGGACTGATCGGCGCGTTGCTCGCGCAGCGCGTCGCACCGTACGAGGCAGCGCTCGCGGGCGTCTACCTGCACGGCCTCGCGGCCGACACGCTGACCGCACACGGCACCGGCCCGGCCGGACTCACGGCCGGCGAACTCGCGCCGATGGTGCGCACGCTGATCAATCGCCTTTTTTATGCGTCGCCGCGCGCCGACACATAAGGCCGCTATACTGACTGCCCCGCCGCACGGCGGGCCCTCTCGTCCGCCGGCCTTCCGATCCCGATGAGCCGGCGCGGCATTCCTCCCGATTCACGCTTCACTCGAACCGCCATGACGCTGAATTCGCTCCCCGCCTGGACTGCCCTTCAATCCCACTTCGAGCAAATCCGCCATGCTCGCCTGCGCGACTGGTTCGCGCCGGAAAACGACCACGCGCCGACGCGTGCCGAACGCTTCACGCTCGCAGGCGGCGGCCTCGCGGCCGATTTCTCGAAGAACCGCATCAATGACGAGACGCTGCGCCTGCTCGTCCAGCTCGCGCGCGACGCGGGCGTCGAAGCACGCCGCGACGCGATGTTCGCGGGCGAGATCGTCAACCCGACCGAAGGCCGTGCCGCGCTGCACACCGCACTGCGCGCGACCGATCCGCAAGCGCCGTTCCACGCACAGATCAGCGCCGAGCGCGCGAAGATGGCGACCTTCGCGCGCGCCGTGCGCAGCGGCACGTGGACGGGCTACACCGGCAAGCGCATCCGCCACGTGATCAACATCGGCATCGGCGGCTCCGATCTCGGGCCGAAGATGGTCGTGCATGCGCTGCATCACGTCGCGACGCCTGAAATCTCCACGCACTTCGTGTCGAACGTCGACGGCGCCGATCTCGCGCGCGTGCTCGAGCAGGTCGACCCGGAAGAAACGCTCGCGATCATCGTGTCGAAGACGTTCACGACGCTCGAGACGATGACGAACGCACGCTCGCTGCGCGACTGGTTCGTCGCGCGCGGCTGCCCCGAGGACGCGCTCGCGAAGCACTTCGTCGGCGTGTCGGCAAACCCGGCCGAAGTCGTGAAGTTCGGCATCGCCGCGGACAACGTGTTCGAAATGTGGGACTGGGTCGGCGGCCGCTATTCGCTGTGGTCGGCAGTCGGCCTGTCGATCATGATCGCGATCGGCCCCGAGCAGTTCGACGAGCTGCTGGCCGGCGCGAACGACATGGACCGTCATTTCCGCGAAGCGCCGCTCGAGCGCAACTTGCCCGTGCTGCTCGGCCTGATCGGCATCTGGTACCGGAATTTCTTCGGTTCGCAGAGCTATCTCGTCGCACCGTATTCGGAAGCGCTGCACTACCTGCCGTCGTACCTGCAGCAGCTCGAAATGGAGAGCAACGGCAAATCCGCGCGCCTGGACGGCACCTTCGTCGACTACCCGACCTCCGCCGTCACGTGGGGCGAGCCGGGCACCAACGGCCAGCACGCGTTCTTCCAGATGCTGCACCAGGGGCCGACGATCGTGCCGATCGACTTCATCGCGGTGCTGACGCCCGAGCATCCGCTCGCGAGCCATCATCCGAAGCTGCTGGCGAACTGCTTTGCGCAGAGCGAGGCGCTGATGCTCGGCCGCACGCTCGACGAAGCGCGCAAGGTGGCGGGCCCGGGCAAGGAAGCGCTCGCGCCGCACCTCACGTTCCCCGGCAACCGCCCGACGACGACGCTGCTCGTCGATGCGCTGACGCCGCGCACGCTCGGCGCGCTGATTGCGCTGTATGAACACAAGGTGCTCGTGCAGGCCACGGTGTGGGACATCAATCCGTTCGACCAGTGGGGCGTCGAGCTCGGCAAGATTCTCGGCAAGGTGGTGGAAGCCGACCTGACGGCCGAGTCGGTCGATCCGGCCAAGCATGACTCGTCGACCACCGCGCTGATCGAGCGCGCCCGCGCGGCGCTGAAGCGCTGACGCGCTGAGGTATCGCGGCACCATGCCGATGCCGGCCGCGCAGCCCTGCTTGCGCGGCCGGCCGCTCCATTCAGGTGCCGCGCTGCTCCGCGTGCGGCTCGACGATGCGTCCGGCGTCGATCGTCACGGTCGTCGCACAGCGGCGCGCGAGTTCGACATCGTGCGTGACGAGCACGAGCGTGGCACCGTGCGTGCGGTTCAGTTCGAACATCAGGTCGATAACGGCATGCCCGGTGGCCGCATCGAGGCTGCCGGTCGGCTCGTCGGCGAACAGAATCGCCGGGCGCGTGACGAATGCGCGTGCAAGCGCGACGCGCTGCTGCTCGCCCCCGGACAACAGCTTCGGATAATGCGCGGTGCGCTCACCGAGACCGACCTGCACGAGCAGCGCCCGGGCACGATCGGCTGCCTCACGCGCGCTGATGCCGCCCTGCAGCTCGAGCGGCAGCATCACGTTTTCGAGCGCCGTCAGGTGCGGCATCAACTGGAACGACTGGAACACGAAGCCGACTGCGCCGTTGCGCAGCGCCGCGCGCGCATCCTCGTCGAGCTGGTCGAGCGCGCGACCGAGCAGGCGAACCGTGCCGCTCGTCGCGCTGTCCAACCCGGCAAGCAGGCCGAGCAGCGTGGATTTGCCCGACCCCGACGCGCCGACGATCGCGAGGCTGCTGCCCGGCTGCACGGCAAGCGTGATGCCGTCGAGGATCGTCAGCTCGCCCGTTGCATCGGCGACCCGCTTGCATACGTCATGGACTTCGATGATCGGATCGGTAATCTTGAACATGGACACGACATTTCGCTGGAAAAGACGCGCGGCGGTCGCCGCGCTGCTGGGCACCCTGCTCGCTGCCACCGTGCCGGCGCGCGCCGCAACGACGCCGGCGGCGACATCAGGCCAGCCCGTGATCGTCGTGCTCGGCGACAGCCTGTCGGCCGAATACGGGCTACCGCGCGACACCGGCTGGGTGGCATTGCTGCGGCAACGGCTCGCGACCGAGCGAATCGATTATAGCGTCGCGAACGCCAGCGTCAGCGGCGACACCACGAGCGGCGGCCGCGCGCGGCTGCCCGCGGTGCTGCAACGGCTCAAGCCGTCGATCGTCGTCGTCGAGCTCGGGTCGAATGATGCGCTGCGCGGCGTGCCGCTCGCGACGACCGAGCAGAACCTGCGCGACATCATCGCCGGCGCGCGACAGGCGCGGGCGAAGGTCGTGCTGGTCGGCATGTATGTGCCACCCAATTACGGCCCCGACTATACGCAGAAGTTCCACGCCGTCTATACGCGGCTGTCGAAGGATCTCGGCGTGCCGCTCGTGCCGTTCCTGCTGGCCGGCATCGAGAACAAGCCGGAGTTGTTCCAGGCCGACCAGATGCATCCCGCGCAGCAGGCGCAAGGCATTCTGCTCGACAACGTCTGGCCTGCGCTGAAGCCGCTGCTCGGCAAGCCGCGCGGCTGACGCTGCCGCCCCGCCGGAAAACAAAAAGCCCCGCATGAAGCGGGGCTTTTTGTTGCGTGCGAAACGACGCTCAGTTGTCGCCGTCCTGCGACTGGCTGGCCGTCGAGCCGTACAGCTTCACCTTCGAGCGGTCACGCAGTGCGGCGAGATACGCTTCGCCTTCGCTCTGCGCGTCGACCTGCGCCATCTGCTGCTGCGCGGCGGCCAGTTGCTGCGGATCGACCGCCGACCCCGGGATCACCGCGTTCACGCGGTAGATCGCGTAGCCGTCCGCGCCGAGATCGACACCGACGTACGCCGGCAGCGTCTTCGCATCGACCTTGTACACGGCGCTCAGTGCAGCCGGCGTCAGGCCCTGCGACTGCGTGCGCGACACCTTCTGCGCGGCCGCGAACCCGTCGACCGACTTCGACTTCTGCAGTTCGGCAAGCTTCGCCGCGCCGTCCTTCTTCGCGAGCTCCGCAGCCTGTTCGGCCACGACCTTCTGGCGCACGACGTCCTTGATCGCGTCGAGCGCGGGCACGGCGGCCGGCTTGTAGTCGGTCACGCGCGCCGAGATCAGCGTGTTGTTGCCGACGTCGATCGCCTGCGTGTTGTTCTGGCTCTTCACCGAGTCGTTGGCGAACACCGCGGCCAGGAACTTCGGATTGTTCAGCGGGCTCGTCGGCGGCAGCTGCGGATTCGGCGTCGGCGTGACGGTGGCCGTCTGGATCGTCAGCTTGTACTTGTCCGCGGCCGGCTGCAGCGTCTTGGCCTTTTCATAGACGGTAGACGTGAAGCCTTCCGCGTTGTCCGTGAACGCCTTCGATGCGTACTGCTGCTTGAGCTCGACTGCGATCTGGTCCTTCACGTCGGCGAACGGCTTGACGGCGGCCGGCTTCACTTCCGTTGCCTTCAGGATGTGGAAGCCCAGATCCGACTGCACGACACCGCTCACGTCGCCCTGCTTGAGCGCGAACGCGGCATCGTCGAACGCCTTGCCGCCTGCCGTCGAGCCACGCGTGATGAAGCCGAGGTCGCCGCCCTTCGCGGCCGACGGTGCGTCCTGCGAGCTCTTCTGCGCGATCTGCGCGAACTGGTCCGGATGCGCCTTCACGTCGGCCAGCAGCTGCTCGGCCTTCGTCTTCGCCGCAGCCTTGTCGGCCGCGCTTGCGTTGCCCGGCGCGGCGATGAAGATGTGGCTCACGCGCACCTGTGCTTCGGTGCGGAAGTGCGTCGGGTTGTCGTCATAGAACTTCTTGATGTCCGCCTCGGTCGGCTGCGCGCCTGCGGCCGCTGCGGCGGGCGAATAGACGAGGTACTGGATCGTCGCGGTCTCCGGCGTCGCGAAGCTCTGCTTGTGCGCGTCATAGTACGCGGCGAGCTGCGCATCGGTCGGTTGAACCTTCGCGGCGAAGTCGCTCGTCTTCAGCACGAGCGCCTGCACTTCGCGCTGCTGCGCGGCGAGTTCGGACAGACGTTGCGCGAGGCTCTTCGGCGTGAATGCGCTCGACACGATGCTGGCCGGAATCTGTTGCAGCGCGAGGCTGTAGCGCACGCGCTCCTGGTACTGCTCGGGCGTCATCCCCTGGAACGACAGCAGTTGCGCATAGCGCTCGACATCGATCGAACCGTCGGGCTTCTTCAGCGACGCAATCATCGGGTCGCTCATCAGCGCGTCGCGCACGGCGTTGTCGGATGCGGTCAGGTGCAGACGTTGGGTCTCGTCGGCCAGCACGCGTTGCTGGATCAGGCCGTCGAGCACCTGCTTGCGGTGCTCGGGCGTATCGAACATCTTGATGTCGAACTGCCCGCCGAGCGCCTGACGCGCCTGGTCGATCTGCTGACGGAACGCGCCGTCGAATTCGACCCGCGTGATCTTGTGCCCGTTGACTGCCGCGACGTTCGCGCTGTCGTCGAAGAAGCCGCGGAAGCCTTGGATCCCGACGAAACCCAGCCCCGGCAACACGATCAGGAGCAGGAGCGCCATCATCAGGCGCTGGTGATTACGGAAGAAATCGAGCATGCGTGACGGGAAAATTGGACAAAACGACCGATATTACAACATACGGAGTGGGACGGGAGAAAAGCAGGCGTCGCGTGGGCGACTACGGCGCGGCAAACAGGCGCACAAAACAAAATGCCCGCACGCGGCGGGCACTTTGGTTCGTTTGGCGGAGCGGACGGGAGCCCACATGCTGCAGGCCGCGGCTGCGCTTGCAGGCGCCGCTAAACGCAAATGAAAAAGCCCGCACAAGGCGGGCTTCTTCATTTTCTGGCGGAGCGGACGGGACTCGCCTACATCCTGCAGGCCGCGGATGCGCGTGCACGCGCATCCCTTCGAGTCCCGCCGGAAGCCGCGCAGGCGGCTTCCTCCGCTCCGCAGTCTCGCGCCCGCCAGCGGGCGCAACCGGAAACGCAAATGAAAAAGCCCGCACAAGGCGGGCTTCTTCATTTTCTGGCGGAGCGGACGGGACTCGAACCCGCGACCCCCGGCGTGACAGGCCGGTATTCTAACCGACTGAACTACCGCTCCTTGGTCTGGCTGAATCAGGAAACTGGTGGGTGCTGAGGGGTTCGAACCCCCGACCTACGCCTTGTAAGGGCGCCGCTCTACCAGCTGAGCTAAGCACCCGTTTCCGATTCGTTCTGGCTGCGATCTGCGTTTCGGCATCAACAACCAGCGAGCCCGCAAGTTTAATTCATCCCCGATCATTTTGCAAAGCCCTGACGCGAGTTTTTTAAACGTTCGACCACACGATTCGGCGACGCATAAAAAAACCCGCGGCCATGCCGCGGGTTTCGTGAACAACCGTCAGGAGCGACGATGTCCCGATGCTTAGTGCTTGACGAATTCCGTCGAGCCGGCATCCTTCGCCGCATCGGCGACCGGTGCCGCCGCCTTCGCCTCTTCTTCCGGCGGCAGCGGGGTCGGCGAACGCTCGAGCGCGAGTTCCAGCACCTTGTCGATCCAGCGGACCGGCACGATCTCGATCGCGTTCTTCACGTTGTCCGGAATCTCGGCGAGATCCTTCACGTTCTCTTCCGGGATCAGCACGAGCTTGATGCCACCGCGATGCGCGGCGAGCAGCTTCTCCTTCAGGCCACCGATCGGCAGGACTTCACCACGCAGCGTGATTTCGCCCGTCATCGCGACATCGGCACGCACGGGGATACCCGTCAGCACCGACACCAGCGCGGTCGTCATCGCACCGCCTGCGGACGGACCGTCCTTCGGCGTCGCGCCTTCCGGCACGTGGATGTGGATGTCCTGCTTCTCGAACGCTTCGTCCTTGATGCCGAGACGACGCGAGCGCGAGCGCACGACCGAACGTGCCGCCTCGACCGACTCCTTCATCACGTCGCCGAGCGAACCCGTACGGATCACGTTGCCCTTGCCCGGCATCACCGCAGCTTCGATCGTCAGCAGATCGCCGCCGACTTCCGTCCACGCGAGGCCCGTCACCTGACCGACCTGGTTTTCCTTCGCCGCGAGGCCGAAGTCGTACTTGCGTACGCCGAGGAACGTATCGAGGTTTTCGCCGTCGACCTTGATCGCGCCCGATGCCTTCTTCAGCAGCAGCATCTTCACGACCTTGCGGCAGATCTTCGACACTTCCCGCTCGAGCGAACGCACACCGGCTTCACGCGTGTAGTAGCGGATGATGTCGCGGATCGCCTGTTCGGTGACCTCGATCTCGCCTTCCTTCAGCCCATTGTTCTTCTTCTGCTTCGGCAGCAGGTAACGCTGGGCGATGCTGACCTTCTCGTCTTCCGTGTAACCCGACAGGCGGATCACTTCCATCCGGTCGAGCAGCGGCGGCGGGATGTTCAGCGAGTTCGACGTCGCGACGAACATCACGTCCGACAGGTCGAAGTCGACTTCGATGTAGTGGTCGGCGAACGTGTGGTTCTGTTCCGGATCGAGCACTTCGAGCAGCGCCGACGACGGATCGCCGCGGAAATCCATGCCCATCTTGTCGACTTCGTCGAGCAGGAAGAGCGGATTGCGCACGCCGACCTTCGTGAGGCTCTGCAGGATCTTGCCCGGCATCGAACCGATGTACGTACGGCGGTGGCCACGGATCTCGGCTTCGTCACGCACGCCGCCGAGCGCCATCCGGACGAACTTGCGGTTCGTCGCGCGGGCGATCGACTGGCCGAGCGAGGTCTTGCCGACGCCCGGAGGCCCGACGAGGCACAGGATCGGCGCCTTCACCTTGTCGACGCGCTGTTGGACCGCGAGATACTCGAGGATACGTTCCTTCACCTTCTCGAGGCCGAAGTGATCCTCGTCGAGCACCTGCTCGGCGTTCGACAGGTCGTTGTTGACCTTGCTCTTCTTGCGCCACGGCAGGCCGATCAGCGTGTCGATGTAGTTGCGCACGACGGTGGCTTCCGCCGACATCGGCGACATCAGCTTCAGCTTCTTCAGCTCGGCGTCGGCCTTCTTCTTCGCTTCCTTCGGCATGCGCGCGGCGTTGATGCGCTTCTCGAGTTCCTCGAGATCCGCGCCCTCTTCGCCTTCGCCCAGTTCCTTCTGGATCGCCTTGACCTGTTCGTTCAGGTAGTACTCGCGCTGGCTCTTTTCCATCTGGCGCTTCACGCGCCCGCGGATGCGCTTTTCGACCTGCAGGATGTCGATCTCGGCTTCGAGCTGCGCGAGCAGGTGCTCGAGGCGCTCGATGACCGGGAACATCTCGAGGATGTGCTGCTTCTGGTCGAGCTTCAGCGGCAGGCGCTCGGCGATCATGTCGGCGAGGCGGCCTGCTTCGTCGATGCCCGACAGCGACGTGAGGATCTCCGGCGGGATCTTCTTGTTCAGCTTCACGTACTGGTCGAACTGCGACACGATCGCGCGGCGCAGCGCTTCCGTTTCAGCGCTGTCGGCGTGATCGGGCTCGAGCGGCATCACTTCGCAGGAGAATTGCGTTTCCTGCTCTTCGATCGACAACGCCTTCGCGCGCTGCAGGCCCTCGACGAGCACCTTCACGGTGCCGTCCGGCAGCTTCAGCATCTGCAGGATGTTGGCGATACAACCGACCTCGTACATGTCCTTTTCGGTCGGTTCGTCCTTGGCCGCGGTTTTCTGGGCGACGAGCATGATGTGCTTGCCGCCTTCCATCGCTGCTTCGAGGGCCTTGATCGATTTCGGCCGGCCCACGAAGAGCGGAATCACCATGTGCGGGAAAACGACGACATCCCGCAGCGGCAGCAGCGGGAGCGTGATGCGTTCCGGCGGGAGAAGTTGGGTGCCTGACATTTCATTTCCCCATGAGTGGAATCAATTGTTCGGTAATTGAGGCCGCCACAACGAATTGCAAGCCTTCAAGTGCGGGAAATATTCGGTAAGAAAGTAACCACCGCGTGTCGAGTCAGAGTTACCCACAAGATAAACGAAAAAAAGCCGCCCACGGTCTCATGAACGGCCTTTTTCGCAGAACATCGTCGGCAAGCCGGTCAGTTCGAACCCGCCACCTTCGGCGTGTCCTCGTAGATCAGCAAAGGCTTGCCGTCGCCATCGATGACGTTCTCGTCGATGATGACCTTGCTGACCCCTTTCATCGTCGGCAGCTCGTACATCACGTCGAGCAATGCCTGTTCGATGATCGAACGCAAACCGCGCGCGCCGGTCTTGCGGCGGATCGCCTTGCGGGCGACTGCCTGCAGTGCGCCCGGCCGGATCTCCAGCTCGACGCGCTCCATCGCGAACAGCTTGTGATACTGCTTGACGAGCGCGTTCTTCGGCTCGACCAGGATCTTCATCAGCGCGGCTTCATCGAGCTTGCCGAGCGTCGCGACCACCGGCAGGCGGCCGATCAATTCGGGGATCAGACCGAATTTGATCAGGTCTTCCGGTTCCGTTTCGCGCAGCACCTCGCCCGCGTCGCGTTCCTGCTTGCTCTTGACCGTCGCGCCGAAGCCGATACCGGTTTTCTCGGTACGGTCGGTGATCACCTTCTCGAGGCCGTCGAATGCACCGCCGCAGATGAACAGGATGTTGGTCGTGTCGACCTGGATGAAATCCTGGTTCGGGTGCTTGCGGCCGCCCTGCGGCGGCACCGACGCCATCGTGCCCTCGACGAGCTTCAGCAGCGCTTGCTGGACACCCTCGCCCGACACGTCGCGCGTGATCGACGGGTTGTCCGACTTGCGGCTGATCTTGTCGATTTCGTCGATGTAGACGATCCCGCGCTGGGCCTTGTCGACCTCGTAGTTGCAGTTCTGCAACAGCTTCTGGATGATGTTCTCGACGTCCTCGCCGACATAGCCGGCTTCGGTGAGCGTCGTCGCATCGGCGATCACGAACGGCACGTTGAGCAACCGCGCGAGCGTCTGCGCGAGCAGCGTCTTGCCGGAGCCCGTCGGGCCGATCAGCAGGATGTTGCTCTTCGACAGCTCGACGTCGTCCTTCTTGTCGAGATGCTTCAGGCGCTTGTAGTGGTTGTACACGGCCACCGCGAGGATCTTCTTCGCACGTTCCTGGCCGATCACGTACTGATCGAGGATGTCGCGAATTTCCTGCGGGCTCGGGAGATCCGACCGGGACAGGCTGGCCTCGACGCCGGCGGCAGCCGCCTCGTCGCGAATGATTTCGTTGCAGAGGTCGATGCATTCATCGCAGATGAACACCGACGGGCCCGCGATGAGTTTTTTCACCTCATGCTGACTCTTTCCGCAAAACGAGCAATACAACAGCTTCTCGCTGTTCGAACCTTTTTTGTCCGCCATGAATGTAGAGCCTCCGGACAGGTAAATGACATGATACGCCGATTGCTCCGGACGCCGCGCCTAGGGCGCGACCGGAGCCGGCTGGATGCGCTTGCCGCAGATGCTCAGGGCACTCGGGACGTTTGACGGCGCCGCCCGAATCGGGGCGGCACCCCGTTTAAGCTCACGGACGCTTCAGCAGCACCTGATCGATCAGCCCGTACGCCTTCGCGTCCTCGCTCGACATGAAGTTATCACGATCGGTGTCGCGCGCGATGCGCTCGACGTCCTGGCCCGTGTGCTGCGCGAGCAACTGGTTCAGCCGCTCCTTCAGGTAGAGGATTTCGCGTGCCTGGATCTCGATGTCGGATGCCTGGCCGCGTGCGCCGCCGAGCGGCTGGTGAATCATCACGCGCGAGTTCGGCAGCGCGAAACGCTTGCCCTTCGCACCCGACGCGAGCAGGAACGCACCCATGCTGGCCGCGAGGCCCATGCACAGCGTCGACACGTCCGGCTTGATGAACTGCATCGTGTCGTAGATCGCCATGCCGGCCGACACCGACCCGCCCGGGCTGTTGATGTACAGGCTGATGTCCTTGTCGGGATTCTCGCTCTCGAGGAACAGCAGCTGCGCAACCACGAGGTTGGCGGTCTGGTCGTTCACTTCGCCGACCATGAACACCAGGCGCTCCTTCAGGAGACGCGAGTAGATATCGTACGAACGCTCGCCGCGGCCGCTCGTTTCGACGACGATCGGCACCAGCCCCAGCGCTTGCGCCTCGAAACCCTGCGGCGCGTTCGAAGCAAGCATGTCCAGCAATTCAGCGCGAGTGATCATTCAATGAACCTTGTTCGAATGGAAAATTGAACGGAAGGAAGCCGCCCGCTCAATCGCCATATTAATGGCAACCGTGCGCTTGACGTAAAAACGGCGTGCGGGCCGTCGCTCCGACAGCCGGCACGCCGCTAGAGCAACACTTACGCTTGCGCCGATGCGCTCGCGAGTGCTTCGAAGCTCACTTCCTTGTCCGTCACCTTCGCCTTGCCCAGCACGAAATCGACGACGTTGCTTTCAACGACGAACGCTTCCATCTCGGCGAGGCGCTGCTGGTTCGAATAATACCAGCGGACCACTTCCTTCGGGTCTTCGTAGCTCTTCGCGAACTCGTCGACTTCCGCGCGGATCTGTTCCGGCTTCGCCTCGAGGCCGTTCGCCTTCACGAGCTCGGCCAGCACGAGGCCCAGCTTCACGCGACGTTCTGCCTGCTCGGTGAACATCTCGGCCGGGATCGGTGCGTCCTTCGCATTCGGCACGCCGCGCTGCGCCAGATCCTGGCGAGCCATTTCGACGAGGCGTTGCTGATCCTGTTCGATCAGCGCCTTCGGCACGTCGAGTTCGGAAATCTTCAGCAGCGCGTCCATCACCTGGTTCTTCACGATCGACTGCGTGCGGCGCTTCGCTTCACGCTCGAGGTTTTCCTTGATCTCGGCGCGCATCTTCGTGAGATCGCCGTCTTCGATGCCGAGCGACTTCGCGAATTCAGCGTCGATTTCCGGCAGGTGCGGCCACTCGATCTTCTTCATCGTGACCGTGAACTGCGCCGTCTTGCCCGCGACGTCCTTGCCGTGGTAGTCCTCCGGGAACGCCAGGTCGAACGTGCGCGATTCGCCGACCTTCAGGCCCAGCGCCGCGGTTTCGAATTCCGGCAGCATGCGGCCTTCGCCGAGCACGAACGGGAAATCTTCAGCCGTGCCGCCCTGGAACGCGACGTCGTCGATCTTGCCGACGAAGTCGACCGTCACGCGGTCGCCGTTCTTCGCTGCGGTGTCCGCGCCGCCGTCGCCGTGCTCGCCGGCTTCGCCACGTGCGTGGTAGTGCACGCGCTGCTTGCGCAGGATGTCCAGCGTGCGGTCGATTTCGGCGTCGCCGATCGACGTCGTCGAGCGCTCGACTTCAGCGGTCGCCAGATCGCCGATCTTGACTTCCGGGTAGACCTCGAACGTCGCATCGAACGCGTATGCATCTTCAGCCTGCTCCTGCTTCGGCTCGAAGCTCGGCTGACCAGCGACGCGCAGGTTTTCCGCGCGGCTGATCGTGAAGAATTCCTGGCCGATCTTGTCGCTCAGCACTTCCGCCTCGACCTGACCCGCGTACTGTTGCGCGACCATCTTCACCGGCACCTTGCCCGGGCGGAAACCCGGCATGCGCACGGTCTTCGCGAGTTTCTGGATACGGGCGTCGATTTCCTTCTGCACGGTGTCTTTCGGCAGGGAAATCGTCACGCGGCGTTCAAGCTTGCCGAGGTTCTCAACAACGTTAGCCATGGCTTCAATCGTCCTAAAATTATTCGAGCGAATCGGGTTTTCCTTGCCGTGCCTGCCTGCGGCATGATGTGTGTCACATCCACTCGCCGCGCCGGAGCGCCACGCCATCCCTGCACGCGCCGGATGGCTAGCGCAAGCGGCTCGGAGCACGGCTTTGGCCGGAAGAATCGACTATTCTAGCAAACAATTTTCATCACACCGCCAGATCGGCGCGACGCGCATGCGTCCGCGCCGCGTCAGCCGCCCTTTGCACGGCAATGCAAGCGGATCGCCGCTATGCCGAACGCCGTATCCACCACGGGCCCGCCATCCTGTAAGCTCCAATTGAGAGGTCGCCGCCGTCGCGGCCCCAATATTCGTCACACCAATCACGCCTTCCGGAGACACCATGCCGCAACACCCGTCCGCGCCTGTCGTCGTCATCGCGCCCGATTCGTTCAAAGGCTCGCTTTCCGCCGAGCAGGTCGCGGACGCGATCGCCACCGGCATCCGCCGCGCCCGGCCCGACGCCGTCGTGCGCTGCTGCCCGATGGCCGACGGCGGCGAAGGCACGCTCGACGCGATGCTGGCAGGCGGCGGCACGCGGCGCACGCTGCGGGTGGCCGGCGCGTCGCTCGCGGCACGCGATGCGGCGGTCGGCGTGATCGATGCGCGCACCGCGATCGTCGAGACCGCCGAGATCGTCGGCATTACGGATCCGGTCGGCATGAG
The DNA here is from genome assembly GCF_002223205.1 of Burkholderia sp. AU27893. Classification (NCBI taxonomy): domain Bacteria; kingdom Pseudomonadati; phylum Pseudomonadota; class Betaproteobacteria; order Burkholderiales; family Burkholderiaceae; genus Burkholderia; species Burkholderia sp. AU27893. Next base: position 2,415,307 of record NZ_NKFD01000001.1, read on the forward strand.
CGTGCCGGTCGACGCGCGTAGCACGCGCGGGATGGGCGAGGCGATCCGCACGCTGCTCGACGAAGGCGTGCGCCGCTTCTTCGTCGCGCTCGGCGGCAGCAGCACCAACGACGCGGGCGCCGGGCTGCTCGCGGGCCTCGGCCTGCAGTGCTTCGACGCGGCCGGCCAGCCGGTCGAGCCCGTGCCGTCGCGGCTCGCCGACATCGCGCGCATCGACGCGTCGGGGCTCGACCCGCGCCTGAAGGAAACGGAATTCATCGGCATGTCCGACGTCGACAACCCGCTGACGGGCGCGCACGGCGCGACCGCCGTGTTCGGCCCGCAAAAGGGTGTGACGCCCGGGCAGGTTGCAACCCTCGACGCCGCCCTCGCCCGCTTCGCCGACCTCCTCGAAGCCGCGCTCGACCGTCGCGGCCGCGACTTGCCGGGGGCCGGCGCGGCAGGCGGCCTCGGTTTCGCGCTGCACATGCTCGGCGCGCAGTTCGAAGCGGGCGCCGAAGTGGTCGCGCGGCAGGTCGGGCTGGATGCGGCGCTCGCCGGCGCCGACTGGCTGATCACCGGCGAAGGCCGCTCGGACGTGCAGACGCTGCACGGCAAGGCGCCGTTCATCGCGTGCCGCCACGCGCAGGCCGCCGGCGTGCCCGCATCGCTGCTGTCGGGCGCGGTCGACCCGGCCGCGCTGCCGCGCCTGTCCGAACATTTTTCCGGCTGCTTCTCGCCGGCTCCCGGGCCGATCACGCTCGACGTCGCGATCCGCGACGCGGCCAATCTGCTCGCGAACGAAGCGGAGCAATTGACACGCCTGAAGTACGGCGCACACTGACCGTTGACCCGAGCGCGCGATACAGGAACAATCGGGCCCGCCCTTTTTCTTCAGGATTCGACATGAAAGGCCGTCAAGCCGGGCTCGATCAGTTTCTGACCTATCGCCTCCATGCGCTCACGAAGCGCTCCGACCGCGGGATCGGCGAGGTGTACCGGCACAAGCTCGACATCTCGCTGCCCGAGGCGCGCGTGATCGCCGCCGTCGGCGCCTTCGGCCCGTTCTCGATCATGGACCTCGCGCGCCACACCAATCTCGACAAGAGCCAGGCGAGCCGGGCAGCCGAGGCGCTGCTGCGCCAGGGGCTGCTCGAACGCAGCGCAAGCGAGGAGGATGGCCGGATCGTGCTGATCGCGCTCACCGCCGACGGCCGCGCGCTGCATCGCAAGATCATGCCGATCGTGCGCAAGTGGAACGACGGCTTGCTCGCGTGCCTGTCCGACAGCGAACGCCAGACGTTCGAACGGCTGCTCGACAAGGTCGTCGCGCACGCGACCGAGCGGGACGACTGAACCGCGACACGGGCACGGCGCCCGCAGGTTTGATCCGACGAATTCGACGGGCCGCCCCGGTCGCTTGATCCGCGACGTGGGCGGCCCGCTTTGCGTCATGCCGCGCTACGCGATGCAAACGAACCACAGCGCGCCGCCTTGCCTGCATCGAGCATGCAGCGGCCCGGCCTGCGCTACAGCCCGCTGTTCGTCGCGCGCTGTCGGAGCAGCCCGAGCACCGCGTCGCAATACGGGGTCGGCAAGCCGAGCTTGCGCCCGAGTTCAGGGAACACGCCGAGGATCGGCCCGATCTCGAGCGCGCGCCCCGCTTCGAAATCCTGCAACATCGACGTCTTGAACGCGCCGAGCTTGCGCGTGACCGCGATCCGCTCGGGCCCGCTCATCCCCGTCGACAGACCGAGCTTCGCGCCGATCGCGGCCGCCTCCTCCATCATCCGCAGCGCGAGATCCTGCGTGAACGGATCGTCGAGCAGCTGCTCGGCCGTCGACCCCGTCAGCGCGCTCAGCGGATTCATGTTCATGTTGCCCCACAGCTTCGTCCAGATCTCGGTCCGGATCGCGGGCGTCGACTCGACGTCGAAACCGCCCGCCGCGAGCGCCGCGGCAAACCTGGCCGTGGCGACGTCAAGCCGCGGATCGGGCGCACCGACGATCAGCCGGTTGCCGCGCCCGCGGCGCACGATGCCGGGCGCATCGGTACTCGACGACAGATGCACGACGCAACCGATCGCCTGCGCGGGTGGCAACGCCGCCGACACCACGCCGGCCGGATCGACCGCATCGAGCGGCACGCCGTCGAGCGCGCCTGCGAGCCCGTGCGTGAACCACCACGGCAGCCCGTTCATCGCCGCGACGATCACGGTGTCCGGCCCGACCAGCGGCGCGATGCGCGCGGCCAGCGCCGGCAACGCCTGCGCCTTCAGGGCGATCACCACGTAGTCCTGGACCCCGAGCGCGGCCGCATCGTCGCTCGCCCGCACCGGAACCGACGATGTCTCGCCCGCCTCGTCGATCACACGCACGCCATGCGCATTCAGCGCGTCGAGCGTCGCGCCGCGCGCATACGCGCTCACGGTCATGCCGGCCCGCGACAGCGCGGCCGCGAGCAATCCGCCGATCGCGCCGACCCCGACCACCGCCGCGCGCACCGACCCTGAATTCGTGTCGTTCATGATGAAATTCCGTCTCCTGGGAACTGACGAGCATAGCGCTCAATAGTTGCGGACACAACCATTCGCGCGACCGCATGCAACGTGCGGCGGTCGTGCGACTCAGCGCAACTCAGCGCGGCTCGCCATCGGCTTCCACCGGCTCGTCGTGGGCCGCGCTGCCCGTCGCGCCGAGCACGCCGGCGATCTGGCTCTTGTCGTGCATGCCGAGCTTGCGGTACGCGCAGCGCAGGTAGTGGCGCACGGTCGTCGGCGAAATCGCCATCTGTTGCGCGACTTCCTTGTGCGAGCGCCCGGCGCCGTAATAGCGGATTGCCGCGAGCTCGCGCGGGCTCAAGCGGTCGAGCAGCGAGCGCGGCCGCGCCTCGATCTGGAACAGCCCCGCAACCGGCACGCACTGGATTCGCAGCGCGTCGCCGACGAACGGCTGGCCCGGCTGTCGCCGCAAATGCGCGACGAGCGGCTCCGGCACGCGTGCACCGGCCCATGCCGGCCATTCGGTGCGCAGCACGTCGTCGAAACCGTGATCGGCGTGGTGAAGCACGCCGAAGTTGTCGCACAGTGCACGCGCCGCCGGTGCGACCGTTTCACCGCGTTCGCGCGTGAGCTGCGCGGCGCGATTGATCGTCAGCGCCGCCGCGAGATGCGGAATCACTTCCTCGAAGCGGCGTGCATCGTCATCGCTGAACGGGCGATTCAGGCCCTGGCGATAGATCGACATGAACGTCGTCAGGCCGAACCGGCGATCGAGCGTGCACACGCACATCAGTTGTGCGAGCCCGTACTTCACGCACCAGTCGCGAAACCGGGCATCGAGCCCCGGTTCGACGACCGACAACCGCACCGCATGGCCATACGCGCGCCGCAGCGTGCGGCGCGCGAGCGGGTCGCAATCGCGCACGCGCTTCCAGTCGCTGAAGAACGCGTGCGGCAGACGGTACAGGAAGCTGTTGTGCATCACCGGGCCGGTCGGCACGTGGGTCGCGACGCCCGTCCATGCGGCGTCGAACGGGATGAGCGCCTGCAACAGCGAAAAGAACCGGTATTCGAATTCGCCGATGCCGGACCGGGCAGCAACCGCGTACAGGTCGAGCAGCATCAGCCCGAGTTCGCGCTGCGATGCGTCGCCGCGCGTGACGCCGTCGAAATCGGCGCGCCGGCCCGGCAGCGGCGGCCACGCGAAGTCGTCGAGCACGATGGCGGCCGGCACGTCACGCAGCGCATCGAGATCCTGCCCGAAATCCGTCGTGATCCTCACCTTCCGCTCCCCTGCCCGATCCGGGCTGCTGATGTGCGCAACGACACCGGCCGATTATAGCGATCGGCTTTTTTGACGGGCCACGGTTCCGGAACGGGCGCCAGCCCCATCCATTTGAACGGTGCACGGCACGTTGCTGCTCCGCAGCACGCCGCGCGACGGCTACTCGCCGCTTGCGTGCCGCGCACCCCGGGGTTTCCACCCCGTTCATCTGTACGACTGTTCGACGGTTTTCCCGCTGCGGACACTGCGTCGCGACAACACCAACGACACACCGATGCAGGACGGTACGGAGAACCCCACGTGACGAAACCCCGCTTCCTCCGCACGGCCGCGGCCGTCGCGACATTTGCCGCGTGCGGCGCTGCCGCGCACGCGCAGTCGAGTCTCACGCTGTACGGCGCGCTCGACGCCGGCGTGCAATACCTGACGCACGCCGACGGGCACCACTCGGCCGTGCAGTTGCAGAACTACGGCATCCTGCCTTCGCAGATCGGGCTGAAAGGTCACGAAGATCTCGGCGGTGGCTGGCGTGCGCTGTTCAAGCTAGAACAGGGCCTCAACCTCAACGACGGCACCGCGACCGTGCCCGGCTATGCGTTCTTCCGCGGCGCATACGTCGGCATCGCCGGGCCCGTCGGCACCGTCACGCTCGGCCGGCAGTTCAGCGTGCTGTTCGACAAGACGCTGTTCTACGACCCGCTCTGGTATGCGTCGTACAGCGGCCAGGGCGTCATCGTGCCGCTGAACGCGAACTTCATCGACCACTCGGTCAAGTACCAGTCGCCGACGTTCGCCGGCTTCGACGTGGAGGCGCTTGCCGCGACATCCGGCGTCGCCGGCAATACACGCGCCGGACGCGTGCTCGAACTCGGCGGCCAGTTCACGAGCAACGGCCTGTCGGTCAGCGCGGTACTGCATCAGGCTCACGGCGATGTTTCGGCGGCCGACGACACGTCGGCACGCCGCCGCGAACTCGGCACGCTCGCCGCGCGCTATGCGTTCGCCGCACTGCCGCTCACCGTCTATGCAGGCGTCGAACGCCTGACCGGCGACCTCGACGCGGCACGCACGATCGTCTGGGGCGGTGCGCGCTACCAGATGTCGAGCGAGATCGGCCTGAACGCGGGCGTCTACCACACCGACTCGCGCACGCCGGCAATCGGCCACCCGACGCTGTTCATCGCGAGCACCACGTACGCGCTGTCGAAACGCACCGTCGCCTACGTGAACCTCGGCTACGCACGCAACAGCGGCCAGAGTTCGCAGACCGTCTACGAATACGACCCGACGCCGCTCGCCGGCGCATCGCAGTTCGGCGCGATGGTCGGCATGTACCACCTGTTCTGATTCCCCACACGAGAACCCGCCATGAAAACCCTTTCACCGGATGCAGCACTCCCGTCCGACGGCCGCGCATCGACCTTCGCGCGCTCGACGCTCGTCGCGCTCGTCGTGTTCGCGGCCATCACGCCGCTGCTGCTGCTCGTGGCACCCGCCGTCGCGGGCCAACTCGCGACGCAGCTCGGACTGTCCGCGTCGCAGATCGGCACTTACTTCTTCGTCGAACTCGGTGCGTTCAGTCTCGCAACCGTGCCGTCGTACCTGTGGCTCGGCCGGGTCGACGCGCGCCGCGTCGCCGCATTCGCCATCGCGCTGTTCGGCGCGGGCAACCTGCTGACCGCACTGTGGATGCCGGGTTTCGTCGCGCTGCTCGCGCTGCGCGCCGTCACCGCGCTCGGCGGCGGCTCGCTGATGGTGCTCTGCATGACGAGCGCCGCGACGAGCGAGAACAGCGACCGCGTGTACGGCCTGTGGGTCGTCGGCCAGTTGATTGCGGGGGCAATCGGCCTGTTCGTGCTGCCGCATGTGTTCGCGGCGTTCGGGTTGCGCGCGCTGTATATCGCGCTCGCCGCGCTCGCGCTGTTCGCGGCGCCGCTGTCGCGCGGCTTTCCGTCCACGCTGGGCACGCGGGCCGCACCCGCGCAGAACGCGCGCAACGCTGCAGAGCAGACACCGCAAAGCTTCGTCATGCTCGCGATCGGCGCGGTGCTCACGTTCTATCTCGCGATCGGCAGCGTGTGGACGTTCGCAAGCCGCGCCGCGACCGAAGCCGGGCTCGATCCGCAGTCGACCGGCAACGTACTCGCGATCGCAAGCGTGATGGGCATCGCCGGTGCGGCGCTCGCGTCGTGCGCAGGCGGCCGGCTCGCGCGGCGCGCGATGCTCGCGGCCGGTTACGCGTTGCTGGCGGCCTCGCTCGTCGCGCTCGCGGTGATGCGGCATGCCGGCGGCTACAGCGCGGCGATCTGCTACAGCGCGGCGATCTTCGCGTTCAAGTTCGCGTGGACGTTCGTGTTGCCGTTCATCCTCGCGACCGTCGCGCAGATCGACACGTCGGGCCGCCTCGTGGCCACGCTCAATTTCGTGATCGGCGCGGGCCTCGCGGCCGGCCCGTTGCTCGCCGGGCTGATGCTCGACGCCGGCGGCACGATGCGCGTGCTGTTCACGGCCGCGACGGCCGTCGCGATCGTGTCGTTCGTCGCGCTGCGCCACATCGACCGCCGCACGCGCGCTTCCATTTCCACCCACCCGTGACAGGTCACGCACATCCATGAATCGCACTGCCTTCTTCACCGACGAACGCACTTTCTGGCACACCGGCGGCACGCACGCGCTGTTCTTCCCGGTCGGCGGCTGGGTCCAGCCGCCGTCGAGCGCGGGCTACGCGGAATCGCCCGATTCGAAGCGCCGCTTCCTGTCGCTCGTGCTGGCCTCGGGCCTGGCCGCGCAACTCGACCTGCGCGGCGCCGAGCCGGCCTCGACCGCCGACCTGCTGCGCATTCACCCCGCACACTATCTCGACGCGTTCCGCGCACTCAGCGACGCGAACGGCGGCGACCTCGGCGACCTCGCGCCGTTCGGCAAGGGCAGCTACGAGATCGCTGCGCTGTCGGCCGGACTCGCGATCGCGGCCGTCGATACGGTCCTCGGCGAACGTGCGGCAAACGCCTTCTCGCTGTCGCGGCCGCCCGGCCATCATTGTCTGCGCGACCGCCCGATGGGTTTCTGCCTGCTGGCGAACATCCCGATCGCGATCGAGGCCGCCCGCGCGAAACACGGCATCGAGCGCGTCGCGGTGATCGATTGGGACGTGCACCACGGCAACGGCACGCAGTCGATCTACTACGACGATCCGGACACGCTGACGATCTCGCTGCACCAGGATTGCTGCTTCCCGCCCGGCTACAGCGGCGCCGACGACCGCGGCGAAGGCGCAGGCGTCGGCGCGAACCTGAACGTGCCGCTGCTCGCGGGCAGCGGCGACGATGCATATCGCTACGCGTTCGAACGAATCGTGCTGCCGGCGCTGGAGCGTTTCCGGCCCGAGCTCATCATCGTCGCGAGCGGGCTCGACGCAAGCGCGGTCGATCCGCTCGCGCGCATGCAGTTGCATACCGACAGCTACCGGTTCATGACGCGCGCGGTGAAGGAGGCTGCGCAACGCCATTGCGGCGGCCGGCTCGTGATCGTTCACGAAGGCGGCTATTCGGAGGCGTACGTGCCGTTCTGCGGGCTCGCGATCGTCGAGGCGCTGGCGGGTGTTCGCACCGACGTCGCCGATCCGATGCTCGACCTCGCGATCGCGCAGCAGCCGGGTGCGCGGTTCGTTGCGTTCCAGCGCGAATTGCTCGACGAACTGGCTACGTCGTTCGGGTTGTAGCGCGCGCCGGCGGACGCGACGAGGGCCGGCCGGCGCCCGCCCTCTTGCGCGATCGATGCGGATGGGGTTTCCTGTGCCTTTATCCCCGTTCCGGCCCGAAGCCGCACTCTTCCGATGAAATCGTCCCCGCGCGATCACAATGACGATGCCAAGACGCGCCGCCAGCCTTCGAAGCTGGTCCTGAACATCGCCGCCGTGACGGTCGGCCTCATCACGTTCGCGATCGGCGCCGCGTGGGTGATCTATAGCTGGGTCGTCGATCGCGAAGCGCAATATTTCGCGATCCCGCTGGTGTTCTCGGTGCCGGTGATCGTGGCGGTCGCGATCCGGAGCTTCTGGGAATAGGTGCGCGTCAAATGACGCAGCGCCGCGGGTCGGGCGACGCGCGGCGCTGGTATCCGGCTTGTTTCAGATGAGGCGAGAATTCCCGCGGTGCGCTTGCGGGCCGGTCACAGGCCGGAGGACGCACACGGATCGGGGACTGCGCCCCGAGTCCCGCCGATGACGAGGGTGGGCCCGGTGCCGGTCAGGAACCTGGCGGCCGCTATCAGCACACGTTCCGTCGTAAGCGACTCATCGCTCGAAATCTGCCGCTTCGAGTAGGCGTAACACTCCGGGGGCATGACGAACCGCTGCACAGGCTTGGCGCTCCAGGCTATGTTGTCGGCTGGCGTCGTGGCAAATGTCGGCGCAGCGAGTATCAGCGCCAGTACGGAAATCGGAACGCGGACGGTGTTTTTCATCGTTGGTCCTCGGCGTAATTGTGTTTCTTATAGGGGAAGCGAACACGATATTACACGCGGCACGAATATTCGCGCACCGCTTGCTCGGCTCGCGTGCCGGGAGCCGCACCGACATCAACAAAAAAGCGCTGCGGTCAATCGACCGACAGCGCTTTTGGGTGAACGGCCCCTGACTGAGGCGCATTCGACTTCTGGTGCGTGAGGCCGGACTCGAACCGGCACACCCTTGCGGGCGTCAGGACCTAAACCTGGTGCGTCTACCAATTTCGCCACTCACGCGCATTTCTGTCGCCTGACCACGCGGCACGAAAGATGCGTGACCACGCGCCCGGGACATCGCGCCGGCTTGCAACCGGCACGCCCGATCAGGCGAGCGCGAGATTCTACCCGATCCGCGCGGGCTTGTCTCGCCCCTGCCGGCACCCGTCGTGCAGCGGTGCTAGAATGCCGCGCTCGACGTTTCGGCACCGCGCCGCCGCGCGTCCCCCGAACCCGCCCCCCACACGATTCCGCCCGTGAACTTCGACGACTACTGCCAGCAAAAGGCCGCCCCTGCGGGCTCCAGCGTCTACTACGCACTGCGTCAGGCGCCGCACGCCACGCAGCCGCGCCTGACCGCGCTGTTCGCGCTGCGCCGTGAACTCGAGGAAACCGTCAAGGAAACCAGCGACCCGACCGTCGGACACACGAAGCTCGCGTGGTGGCACAAGGAACTCGCGGCGCTGGCCAACGGGCAGCCGTCGCACCCGGTCACGAAGGCGCTCGCGCAGCATCATCCGGCGATCGCCGCCGAGGCCGATGCATTGCGCACGCTCGTCAACGGCTACGGGATGGATCTCGAACAGGCGCGCTACCTCGATCTGGCGAACCTGCAGCGCTATATCGCGCAGGTCGGCGGCACCTTCGCGTCGCTGGTCGCGCGCGCCAGTTCGGCAAACCCGGCGGACCCGCAACCGTGGGCCGCGGATGCCGGCCGCGCGCTGATGCTCGCGCAGTTCGTGCAGGATCTCGGCAACGATGCACGCCACGGCCGTATCTACCTGCCGATCGACGAACTGCAGCGCTACAACGTGACCGCGGCCGATTTGCTGAACCGCCGCTACAGCCCGGCCTTCACCGAATTGCTGCAATTCCAGACGGCCCGCGCGCGCGAAGCACTCGTGGCCGCCGAAGCGGCGATCCCGGCATCCGAACGCCGCGCCCAGCGCACGCTGCGCGCGCAGATCGCACTGGCTGGCTCACTGCTCGACGAAATCGAGCGCGACGGCTACCAGGTGCTGCATCAGCGCATCGCGCTAACGCCGATCCGCAAGCTGTGGATCGCGTGGCGCGCCGCGCGCCGCCGCTGATCCCCAGCCTCACGCCTCACGCCTCACGCCTTCAACAACGGCAGCGTATCGAAGCGCTGCTGCAGCACGCGCGTCGAATCGAGCCCCCACCACGGCCCGAGCACGGTCGCGTAGAGCTGGCGGAAATCTACCGCGACCGGCAGGTTGCCGTTGCCGTCGAGCCGCCCGAGCGCCGGCGGCGCACCGTACAACCCGCCGGCCACGCGGCCGCCCATCACGAAATGCGGCGCGGCCGTGCCGTGATCGGTACCGTTACTCTGGTTCTCGCGCGCGCGCCGCCCGAATTCCGCATACGTCATCACGAGCGTCTGGTTCCAGCGCCCGAGTTCGATCAACGCGCCGCGCATCGCGCTCATCCCTTCCGCGAACTGCTTGAGCAGCGCGGCCTGCTGCCCCGGCTGGTTCTGGTGCGTATCGAAGCCGTTGAGCGTCAGGCGCAGCACCGCGACACCATCCTGCGCACCCGGCCCGGACGCTTCGCACGCGGCCAGCACCTGCATCGCGGTCTTGACCGACGTGCCGAACGCACCGGCCGGAAAGGCCGTCTTGAATTCACGCATCCCGCCGCGCGGACGCAGCCGGTCGGCCGCCTTCACGATGTCGTTTTCGACGTCGATGATGTGGGCGAGCGCGGGGTTCTGTTCGCGCAGCGACGACGGCTCGGCAAGCCGGGCCGCACGAATGAACTGCGCGGGATTGACGAGCGCGATCGCACGCGCACCGTTCGAGAGCGGCCCCATCTCGGCACTGCCGAGCACGACGCCGTCGGCCGCGAAACCGGGCGGCACGGGTGCCTGCGCGAACGTGCGCGTCAGCCAGCCTTCGTGCAGATATTGATCCGAGCGCGACGCGGTATCCCAGATCTCGATCGAGCGGAAATGCGACAGGTTCGGCTGCGGATAACCGACGCCCTGCACGACCGCGACCTGCCCGTCGCGCCACAGCGGCATCAACGGCGCGAGCGAAGGATGCAGCCCCGTGCGTGCGTCGAGTTGCAGCACCTGCTCGCGCTTGATGCCGATGCTGCGGCGGAACTGGTAATACAGCGGGTCCGCATACGGCACCACCGTGTTGAGGCCGTCGTTGCCGCCCTTCAGCTCGACGAGGATCAGCACGTTCGTGTACCCGGCCGCCGATGGGCGCCCCGCCTGCGCCACGGAAGCCGCCATCGCAGGCGCCTGCCACATCGACACGCCGGCCGCGGCCGCGGCGCCCGTCAGCGTCAGAAAATCACGTCGGTTCATCGCGCATCCTTTGGTTCGCCGCCCGGCGTCGTTGCCGCACCGGCGCCCCGCTTCATCGTCGTTCGAATCATTTCAGTTGATAGGCCGGATCCATCAGCAGCGCCTCGAGATACGCGCTGCCGGTCGAATCCGTGTCGATTGCCGCGACCGGCGACAGCTGCAGCACCGCATGTTGCAGTTGAAGCTCGGTCGACAAACCCGCGATCGCCTGCGGCCGCGCGCGATATTGCGCAAGCCAGCGCTCGAGGTCGAAACGCAGGCCGGCGCGCGCGGGCTTGGCAGGCGTTGCGTGCATGCCGGCAGCGGATGCCGCCTCGACTACCGGCATCGCATGCGCACGGGCATTCGGCGGCGGCACCATCGCATGCGCCGGCGGGTGCATGCCGGCCGTCTCCGTCGCGCGGAACAGTTGCTCGACGAACTGCTTGCGCGCGAGCAGCGTGGTGCTGTTGATCCATAGCGCGCCGCCCGGCCAACCCTTCACGTTCGGCGGATAGAACAGGTTCTGCCCGAGCGTGCGCACGGTGTTCGCGAGCATCTGCGGATCGCCGTATGACACGTCGAACAGCCGCACCGACCCGACGACGAATTCCGCCGGCGACTTGACGAGCACGCCGCGGTTGCGCGGATCCCAGAAGGCGTCGGTCGACCACAGCGCGGCGAGCGCCGTGCGAATGTCGTAGCCGCTCGAACGAAACCGTTCGGCCACCGCATCGAGCGCAGCCGGATCGGGCGTATCCGACACGAACTCGCGCCACAGCTTGGCGGCGATGAAACGCGCGGTACCGGGCCGCTTCAGCAGGATGTCGAGGAAGCCGTCGCCATCGAACGGCCCCGTTTCGCCGAGGATCGTCTTGTCGCCGGCGTCGTGCAGATCCGGCCGAACCTCGAAGCGATACGTATCGGGATCGACCGTCCAGCCCGTCATCGCACGCGCGGCTTCGGTCACGTCGTATTGCGTGTAATGCCCTTCGCCAAGCGTGAACAGCTCCATCACCTCGCGCGCGAAATTCTCGTTCGGGCGCCCCTTGCGATTGCTCGCACCGTCGAGGTACTGCAGCATCGCCGGATCCTTCGCGACCGCATGCAGCAGCACGCCGAAGTTGCCGAGCGCCTCGCGGCGAAACAGTGCGTTCTGCGCCGCCATCGTCTGCGGGTAAGGCACCTTGTCCTGCCCCGACGTGAAGTGGCCGTGCCAGAACAGCGTCATGCGCTCGGTGAGCGGCGACGGCGTGACGATCATCTCGTTGACCCACGCCGCGCGCAGCGCATCGTACCGAACGTTGCGCTCGCGCTGCTCGTCGCGCCGCATGTCGGGCGTCAGCGCCTGGCGCTGCGCGCGCGTCGGCGGCAACTCGGCGATCCAGTCGGGCCAGGTCGTGACGGGGTCGCGGCGAACGTTGCCGAGCGTGTCGGCCACGACTTGCGCACGCGTCATGCCGACGACGCGCGCGACATCGGCGGGCGCGGGAGAAAAACCGCTACGACTCAGGAAAAACAATGCATCGTCGGCGTCGAGCGGCGACTGCATGGCGGGCGACGGCGCCGGTGCGGCAGCGTTCGCTTTCATCGTCATGGACTCCCGGAGCGCACCGGCGGTGCGGATGCCGGTACAACGGCAATCGGCAGGCGAAAGTTGACGGAAAAATTGCTACGAAACTTTTCCGCGCGGTGAATTCCGTGCAGGGAGAAAGACGACGTGTCAGCGCTTGTACAGCTCGCGAACGGCGTCCTCGATGTGCTGGCGCAAAAGGTGGCGTTCCTCGGGCGTCATGTGCCCGTCGCGGCGGCGCTGTTCGAGATCGGGAGGCACGGCGGATCGGACCGTCATCTCGGCGGTACGATCGGACTGCGGCGCTTTGCCGCGCGGCAGCTTGCGCGACGATGCGCCCTGCTCGGGGCGCTGCGCATACGCGAAGTTCGACGCATACGGACCGGCAAGCGCGATCGTCAGCATCAGTGCAATCCGGGCAGATCGCATGACCGTCCTCGCTTCTTTGGTCGATTTGTTCCCTTCGTCACGCGGCAACCGGCTACCTCTGGTACTTGAAAAACCCTGCGGAATTCGGGTGTGCAAAGATGAATGATGGAGTGCAGGGGAGTATCTACCGAATTTCGGCTTCGAGTAAAGGAATCTCTATAGCCTGCCTTTACTCGGCGCGACACTACGGGTAAATTTTGTAACCGACTGTAACGCACGAAAATTCACGGCCGTGCGTCAATTCCCATTCGCGATAAGATGCCGATCATGGAAACGAAAAACCCCTCCAAGATTCTCGTCGTCGACGACGACCCGCGCCTGCGCGATCTGCTGCGCCGCTATCTCGGCGAGCAGGGTTTCAATGTCTACGTCGCGGAAAACGCGACTGCAATGAACAAGCTCTGGGTACGCGAGCGTTTCGACCTGCTCGTACTCGACCTGATGCTCCCGGGCGAAGACGGCCTGTCGATCTGCCGCCGCCTGCGCGGCAGCAACGACCGTACGCCGATCATCATGCTCACCGCGAAGGGCGAGGACGTGGATCGCATCGTCGGCCTCGAGATGGGCGCCGACGATTACCTGCCGAAGCCGTTCAACCCGCGCGAACTCGTGGCGCGCATTCATGCGGTGCTGCGCCGCCAGGCGCCGGCCGAACTGCCGGGCGCGCCGTCGGAAACCACCGAGGTGTTCGAGTTCGGCGAGTTCTCGCTGAACCTCGCGACGCGCACGCTGACGAAATCCGGCCAGGAAATTCCGCTCACCACCGGCGAATTCTCGGTGCTGAAGGTGTTCGCGCGTCATCCGCGCCAGCCGCTGTCGCGCGAGAAGCTGATGGAGCTCGCACGCGGCCGTGAATACGAAGTGTTCGACCGCAGCCTCGACGTGCAGATCTCGCGCCTGCGCAAGCTGATCGAACCGGATCCCGGCAGCCCGCGTTTCATCCAGACCGTCTGGGGCCTAGGCTACGTGTTCATCCCGGACGGCGCCGCCTGATCTTTTTCCTTTCCGGTTTCGCCCGCCCTCGGCCCGTCCCATGCGTATCGACCGGCGCCTCCTGCAGCTCGCGTTCGGCGGGCTGTTCTGGCGCACCTTCCTGCTGATCGCGCTGCTGATCTCGGTCAGTCTCGCCGCGTGGTTCCAGAGCTTTCGCGTGATCGAGCGCGAGCCGCGTGCGCAGCGCGTGGCTCTCCAGCTCGTCGCGATCGTGAAGCTCACGCGCACCGCCCTGCTCTATTCCGATCCCGATTTGCGGCGCGCGCTGCTGCAGGATCTCGAGAGCAACGAGGGCGTGCGCGTTTACCCGCGCGAGAAGACCGACAAGTTCAAGCTGCAGCCCGATGAATCGCTGAACCGCCTGATCGAACACGACATCCGCAGCCGCCTCGGCGACGATACCGTGATCGCCCAGTCGGTCAACGACATTCCCGGCGTGTGGATCAGCTTCAAGATCGACGACGACGATTACTGGGTCGCGCTCGACCGCGACCAGCTCGACAACGTCACGGGCCTGCAGTGGGCCGGCTGGGGGCTGTTCGCGCTCGCGTTGTCGCTATTCGGCTCCGCGTTCATCACCAGTCTGGTGAACCGGCCGTTCTCGCGGCTCGCGCTCGCCGCGCGGCAGATCGGCTCGGGCCAGACACCCGAGCTGCTGCCCGAGCGCGGGATGGGCGTCGCGGCCGACACCAATCGCAGCTTCAACCAGATGGTGCGCGACCTCGAACAGCTCGAGGCCGACCGCGCGCTGATGCTCGCGGGCATCTCGCACGACCTGCGCACCCCGCTCGCGCGGCTGCGGCTCGAAACCGAGATGAGCCCGTCCGACCAGGCGACCAAGGACGCGATGGTCGACGACATCGAGCAAATGGATCGCATCATCGCGGCCTTCATCGACTACGCCCGCCCGTCGCAACGCAAGCCGGAGCCCGTCGACCTGTCGTCGATCGCGCAGGAAGTCGCCGCCCGCGTGTCGGGCGAGGACGGCGTCGAGATCCGCACGCGGCTCGCGCCGAGCGCGGTGATCGAAGCCGACGAGACCGACATGCGCCGCGTGATCGGCAACCTCGTCGAGAACGCGCGCAAGTATGGCCAGAGCAAGCAGGACGGCGTGTCGCGCATCACGCTCGAGACACGCGTGTCGCATGCGCGCGTCGAGCTGTCGGTGAGCGACGAAGGCCCCGGCATCCCCGAGGATCAGCTGCCGCTCGTGATGCGGCCGTTCTACCGCGTCGATACCGCCCGCACCAAGGCGGACGGCACGGGCCTCGGGATGGCGATCGTGCTGCGTCTCGTCGGCCGCTATCGCGGCGCGCTGCGGCTGCGCAACCGCAACCCGGAAGCGGGCCTCGAAGTCACGCTCGAATTCCCCGGCGCCGGCAAGGCGCGTGCGACTGCGTGACGCGCTCGCGCACGCTGCTTGCGCTGCACACTATCGATCCGGTTGAAAAAAGCTATGAGGCTTGTTAGTCAAAATCTATTGAAGTGACTAACTAATAGTGTTATAGTTTTGCCCATGCTGTCACATCATCGTTGCAGCACCGAGGTAGCTTGACTCAGTCTTCTTCCCAACTCATACAGGAGTATCCGCATGAAAACCGTGGGCGATAAACTCGAAGCTTTCACCGTCGTAGCCGCGAAGCCGGGCTTCAACAATCACGAGGAAAACGGCCAGTCGGCGTTCGAGACCGTCACCGAAGCGTCGTTCCCGGGCAAGTGGAAGATCATCTACTTCTATCCGAAGGATTTCACGTTTGTGTGCCCGACGGAAATCGTCGAATTCGCGAAGCTCACGAAGCAGTTCGAAGAGCGCGATGCCGTCCTGCTGGGCGGCAGCTCGGACAACGAGTTCGTCAAGCTCGCATGGCGCCGTGAGCACAAGGACCTCGACAAGCTGAACCACTACTCGTTCGGCGACGTCAAGGGCGAGCTGATCGACCAGCTCGGCGTGCGCGACAAGGAAGCCGGCGTGGCCCTGCGTGCAACGTTCATCGTCGATCCGGACAACACGATCCAGCACGTTTCGGTGAACAACCTGAACGTCGGCCGCAGCCCGGAAGAAGTCCTGCGGATTCTGGACGGCCTGCAAACGGACGAACTGTGCCCGTGCAACCGTGCAGTCGGCGGCGCAACGCTGTAAGCGCATCGATGCACGAAGCCCGCGGCGCACGTCCTGCCTGCGGGCTTTTTTAACGGCCAACCCATAGGAGATATCAATGGAATTCATCGATTCGATTAAGGCACGCATTCCCGACTACGCGAAAGACATTCGCCTGAACCTCGACGGCACGATCTCGCGCTCGTCGCTCGAAGGCACCGACGCGGTCGGCGTCGCGCTGGCGGCGGCCATCGCGGCGAAGAGCACGGTGCTCATCAAGACGATCCGCGAAGCCGGTGTCCTGTCGCCCGAAGAGACGAACGCCGTGCTGACGGCAGCCGCGCTGATGGGGATGAACAACACCTGGTATCCGTATGTCGAGATGGCCGACGATGCCGACCTGAAGACGCAACGCGCCGAGCTGCGGATGGGCGCGTATGCGACGCACGGCGGCGTCGACAAGCGCAAGTTCGAGATGTACGCGCTCGCCGCGTCGATCGTCGGCAAGTGCCACTTCTGCGTGAAGTCGCACTATGCGCTGCTGAAGAACGAGCAAGGGATGACCGTCACGCAGCTGCGCGACGTCGGCCGTATCGCGTCGGTGATCAACGCCGCCGCGCAAGTGATCGCCGCGGAAGGCGAATAAGCGGTCGCCTCACCCGGCCGGCAGCCGCGCCGGCCCGGTCGCCGCGCCAAACGAAAATGCCACGCATCCGCGTGGCATTTTTCATTTCCGCAGCGCGGCGCGGCGGGCGAACCGTGCGCCGCCGCAGCCGGCGTCAGCCGCCCTGCTTCACCAGCAACGCGGCGGCCTGCGCCTCGATCCCCTCGCCGCGGCCGAGATAGCCGAGCTTCTCGTTGGTCTTCGCCTTCACGTTCACGCGATCGAGCGGCAGCCCGAGATCGGCCGCGATGTTCGCGCGCATCCCGTCGATATGCGGCGCCAGCTTCGGCGCCTGGGCGATCACGGTGCTGTCCACGTTCTGGATCGTGAAACCGGCCGCCTTGATGCGTGCGGCGCACTCGCGCAGCAGCACGCGGCTGTCGGCGCCCTTGAACGCCGCGTCCGTGTCGGAGAAGTGGCGGCCGATGTCACCGAGCGCCGCCGCGCCGAACAGCGCGTCGGTGATCGCGTGCAGCAACACGTCCGCATCCGAGTGGCCGAGCAGGCCGCGTTCGTACGGAATCGTCACGCCACCGATGACGAGGGGGCGCCCCTCGACGAGTTGGTGCACGTCGTAGCCTTGTCCAATTCTGAAATCCATGCGTATTCCGATTGTGAGGGGGTGAAAGTCAGGAAGCGTTCGTGGAGCGCGCGAGGATCGCTTCCGCGAGCGCGAAATCTTCCGGGTACGTGACCTTGAAATTGCGCAGGCTGCCCTGCACGACGCGCGGCGTATGGCCGGCCCATTCGATCGCACTCGCCTCGTCGGTCAGGTCGTGCCCTTCGCGCTGCGCGCGCAGGATCGCCTCGCGCAGCATGCCGATGCGGAACATCTGCGGCGTCTGCGCCTGCCACAGCGCGTCGCGCGACTCGGTGCGCGCGATCGCGTCGCCGCCGGCCGGCACGCGCTTGAGCGTATCGGCCACCGGCAGCGCGACGATGCCGCCGACCGGATCGTCCTTCAGCGTCGCAACGAGCGTGCGAATCAGCTCCGGCGTGATGCCGGGGCGCGCGGCGTCGTGCACCAGCACCCAGTCGTGGTCGGTCGCGCCGAATTCGGCCAGTTCGAGCAGCCCGTTCAGCACCGACGCCTGGCGCGAGCCGCCGCCGCAGCGGCGCACCGCGAAGCGCAGGCCCGCGAAGCGGCGCGCATCGAAGTGGGAATCGTCGGGCGCGAGGACGACGAGCGTCTGCGCGAATTCGCTGCACGCGTCGAACGCGGCAAGGGTGTAATGCAGCAGCGCGCGGCCGGCCAGCGTGCGGTATTGCTTCGGCACGGCCGAGCCGGAACGGCTGCCGGTGCCGGCACAGGGAATCAGGGCGAAAAGTCGGGGGGTCACGAAGGGAAACGCCGATAAGATGAAATCGAGAAGCGGATTTTATAATAGGTCTTTCGTCTCGACCGGCGCACCGCGATGCGCCCGTGCACGCCACCCCTGTCGTCCCTATGCCAGATAACGCTTCCACCCCGTCCGCCTCGCCCGTTGCCCGCGTCAAGCCCGGCCAGCGTTTCGCCTTCGACGGCGCGCATGGTTCCGCCGACGCGCTCGCCATCGCCCGTTATCTTGCCGACAACCGCCAGGACGTGCCGCTCCTCGCGGTGATCTGCGCGAACGCGGTCGACGCGCAGCGGCTCTCGCAGGAAATCCGCTATTTCTCGCCCGACGCGCGCGTGCGCCTGCTGCCGGACTGGGAAACGCTGCCGTACGACACGTTCTCGCCGCACCAGGATCTCGTGTCCGAGCGGCTGGCCACGCTGCACGACCTCGGCGAGGGCCGCTGCGACATCCTGCTCGTGCCCGCGACCACCGCGCTGTACCGGATGCCGCCCGCGTCGTTCATGGCCGCGTACACGTTCGCATTCGCGCAGGGCGAGCGGCTCGACGAGGCGAAGCTGAAGGCGCAACTCACGCTGGCCGGCTACGAGCACGTGAGCCAGGTCGTGCGGCCCGGCGAATACTGCGTACGCGGCTCGCTGATCGACCTGTATCCGATGGGCTCGCCGCTGCCGTACCGGATCGACCTGTTCGACGACCAGGTCGACTCGATCCGCGCGTTCGATCCGGACACGCAGCGCAGCCTGTATCCGGTGCGCGACGTGCGCCTCCTGCCCGGCCGCGAGTTTCCGTTCGACGAAGCCGCACGTACGGCCTTCCGCAGCCGCTGGCGCGAGACCTTCGAAGGCGACCCGAGCCGCGCGCCGATCTACAAGGACATCGGCAACGGCGTGCCGTCGGCCGGCATCGAGTACTACCTGCCGCTGTTCTTCGACGAAACCGCCACGCTGTTCCACTACCTGCCGCAGGATGCGCACCTCGTGTTCACCGGCGATCTCGAGACGTCGATCCGCCGCTTCACGGCCGACACGAAGCAGCGCCATGCGTTCCTCGCACACGATCGCGAGCGGCCGATCCTCGAACCGCAGCGCCTGTTCCTGTCCGACGAGGATTTCTTCGCGTTCGCGAAGCCGTTCGCCCGCGTCGTGCTGCCCGCGCAGCCGGCCGGCGGGTGGGCGACGGCGCTGCCCGAGCTCACCGTCGACCGCCATGCCGACGATCCGCTCGCGTCGCTGCGCACGTTCGTCGAATCGTCGGGCAAGCGCGTGCTGCTGACGGTCGAATCGGCCGGCCGGCGCGAGACGATCCTGCAACTGCTCGCCGAACACCATCTGCGCCCCGCGTCGAACGACCACTTCGCCGGCTGGCTCGAGAGCGACGAACGCTTCGCGCTCGGCGTCGCGCCGCTCGCGAACGGCTTCGCGGTGCCGGGCGAAGGCTACGCGGTCGTCACCGAAACCGAACTGTACGGCGCGCTCGGCCGCCGCACGGGCCGCCGCCGGCAGGAACAGGCCAGCAACGTCGACGCGATGGTGCGCGACCTGTCGGAGCTGAAGGTCGGCGACCCGGTCGTCCACGCGCAGCACGGCATCGGCCGCTACATGGGCCTCGTGTCGATGGATCTCGGCGAAGGCGAAACCGAATTCCTGCATCTCGAATACTCGGGCGACAGCAAGCTCTACGTGCCGGTCGCGCAATTGCACGTGATCTCGCGCTACAGCGGCGCCGATCCCGACAGCGCGCCGCTGCACGCGCTCGGCTCCGGCCAGTGGGAACGCGCGAAGCGCAAGGCCGCGCAGCAGATCCGCGATACCGCCGCCGAGCTGCTGAACCTGTATGCACGCCGCGCGGCCCGCGAAGGCCACGCGTTCTCGCTCGATCCGCGCGACTACGTGAAGTTCGCGGAAAGCTTCGGCTTCGAGGAAACGCCCGACCAGGCGGCCGCCATTGCCGCCGTGATCGGCGACATGACGAGCGGCAAGCCGATGGACCGCCTCGTGTGCGGCGACGTCGGCTTCGGCAAGACCGAGGTCGCGCTGCGCGCCGCGTTCATCGCGGTGCTGGGCGGCAAGCAGGTCGCGCTGCTGTCGCCGACCACGCTGCTCGCCGAGCAGCACACGCAGACCTTCGCCGACCGCTTCGCCGACTGGCCGGTGCGGATCGTCGAGCTGTCGCGCTTCAAGACCACGAAGGAAGTCAACGCCGCGATCGCGCAGATCAACGAAGGCAGCGTCGACATCGTGATCGGCACGCACAAGCTGCTGTCGTCGGACGTGCAGTTCAAGCGCCTCGGCCTCGTGATCATCGACGAGGAACACCGCTTCGGCGTGCGCCAGAAGGAAGCGCTGAAGGCGCTGCGCGCGGAAGTCGACGTGCTGACGCTCACCGCGACGCCGATCCCGCGTACGCTCGGGATGGCGCTCGAAGGGCTGCGCGATTTCTCGGTCATCGCCACCGCGCCGCAGAAGCGGCTCGCGATCAAGACCTTCGTGCGCCGCGAGGAGGAAAGCGTGATCCGCGAGGCGATGCTGCGCGAACTGAAGCGCGGCGGCCAGGTGTACTTCCTGCACAACGAGGTCGAGACGATCGAGAACCGCAAGGCGATGCTCGAGGCGCTCGTACCCGAGGCACGCATCGTGATCGCGCACGGCCAGATGCACGAACGCGAGCTCGAACGGGTGATGCGCGACTTCGTCGCGCAGCGCGCGAACGTGCTGCTGTGCACGACCATCATCGAGACCGGCATCGACGTCCCGAGCGCGAACACGATCATCATGCACCGCGCGGACAAGTTCGGCCTCGCGCAGCTTCACCAGCTGCGCGGCCGCGTCGGGCGCTCGCACCACCAGGCGTATGCGTACCTGCTGGTCCACGATCCGCAGGCGCTGACCAAGCAGGCGCAGCGCCGGCTCGAAGCGATCCAGCAGATGGAGGAACTCGGCTCGGGCTTCTATCTTGCGATGCACGACCTCGAGATCCGCGGCACCGGCGAAGTGCTCGGCGACAAGCAGTCCGGCGAAATCCACGAGATCGGCTTCCAACTCTATACGGACATGCTGAACGACGCGGTGAAGGCGCTGAAGAACGGCAAGGAGCCCGACCTCACCGCCCCGCTCGCCGCGACGACGGAAATCAACCTGCATGCGCCAGCGATCCTGCCGGCCGACTACTGCGCGGACGTGCAGGAGCGGCTGTCGCTGTACAAGCGTCTCGCGAACTGCGAGCACGGCGACGCGATCGACGGCATCCAGGAAGAGCTGATCGACCGCTTCGGCAAGCTGCCGCCGCAGGCGCACGCGCTCGTCGAGACGCACCGGCTGCGGATCGCCGCGAAGCCGCTCGGCATCGTGAAGATCGACGCGAGCGAGGTGGCGATCGGGCTGCAGTTCGAGCCGAACCCGCCGATCGATCCGATGCGGATCATCGAGATGGTGCAGAAGCATCGGCACATCAAGCTCGCGGGCCAGGACAAGCTGCGCATCGAGACGCGCTCGCCCGATCTCGCGATCCGCGTGTCGACGATCAAGGAAACGCTGCGCGCGCTCGGACCGAAGCAGGGAGCAGCTGCCGCGGTGCGCTGATGCGCTGATGCGCTGGCGGCAGATGCGGCGTTGCTGCACCGCACTGCGCCCGACGCGGGCGGGCCGTCGCGTTTTTGAGTATGATTTTCCCATTCATCAGACGGAGTTTTGCCATGTCCACTCTCGACGCGACAGCGCCGTCCGCCGCACCCCAAGGCGACGCGTCGCTCGTCAGCCTGCCCTGGATCAAGCAACTGGTGTCGATGGACACGACGAGCCGCGTGCCGAACCTCGGCCTGATCGAAACGGTGCGCGACGCGCTCGCCGCGAAAGGCATCGCATCGACGATCACGCACGATCCGCGTGAAGGCTGGGCGAACCTGTTCGCCACCGTGCCCGCGCACGACGGCTCGACGAACGGCGGCATCGTACTGTCGGGGCATACCGACGTCGTGCCGGTCGACGGCCAGCAATGGGACAGCAACCCGTTCGCGCCGGAGATCCGCGATGGCCGCCTGTACGGCCGCGGCACCTGCGACATGAAGGGCTTCATCGGCGCCGCGCTCGCGCTGCTGCCCGAGATGCAGGCGACGAAGCTCGCGAAGCCGATCCACTTCGCGCTGTCCTACGACGAGGAAATCGGCTGCGCCGGCGCGCCGCTGATGATTGCGGATCTGGTCAAGCGCGGCGTGCAGCCGTCCGGCTGCATCGTCGGCGAGCCGACCAGCATGCGGCCGATCATCGCGCACAAGGGCATCAACGCGTACCGCTGCTGCGTGCGCGGCCACGCGGCGCATTCGTCGCTGACGCCGAAAGGGCTGAACGCGATCGAGTACGCGGCACGCCTCATCTGCCATATCCGCGACATCGCCGAGCGCTTTCGCGCCGAAGGCCCGTTCGACGAACTGTACGACGTGCCGTTCACGACCGCGCAGACGAGCACGATCCAGGGCGGCAACGCGATCAACACAGTGCCGGCCGAATGCCGGTTCGACTTCGAGTTCCGCAACCTGCCGACGCTCGATCCCGAGCAGATCTTCACGCGCATCGAAGCGTATGCACGGGAAACACTGCTGCCGCAGATGCTGCGCGAGCATCCGAATGCCGCGATCGAATTCTCGAAGATCGCCGCGGCGCCCGGCCTCGACGCCACCGAACAGGCCGCGATCACGCAGCTCGTGCGCGCGCTGACGGCCGACCAGGACAAGCGCAAGGTCGCGTACGGCACCGAGGCCGGTTTGTTCGAACGCGCGGGCATCCCGAGCGTCGTGTGCGGGCCCGGCAACATCGAGCAGGCGCACAAGCCGAACGAATATGTCGAGCTCGCGCAGCTCGCCGGCTGCGAGCAGTTCCTGCGCAAGTTCATCCGCAGCATGTCGGTCGACGCGCACTGACTGCCCCCCGCCACGCCGGCCTGCGTGTGCGGGCCGGCCCACTTCGCCACCCGCCACGTCATGTCGACTGAACAACAGGGCACTGCCCATAAGACGATCGACGGCGAGCCGATCCCGACGCTCGACGAAATCGCCGCGCAGCATTTCGCGCTGTCGCCGTGGGTCGCGCGCACGCCCGTGTTCGAACGCGCCGACCTGCCATCGCTGGAAGGCACGCACGTCAACTTCAAGTTCGAGTTGCTGCAGGTCAGCGGCAGCTTCAAGGCGCGCGGCGCATTCACGCACCTGCTCGCGCTCGACGAGGCACGCAAGAACGCCGGCGTCACCTGCGTGTCGGCCAGCAATCACGCGGCGGCCGTCGCGTACGCGGCGATGCGGCTCGGCAGCAGCGCGAAGGTCGTGATGTTCCATACCGCCAGCCCGTCGCGCATCGCGCAGTGCAAGCAGTACCGCGCGGAAGTCGTGCTGGCCGGCAGCGCATCGCAGGCATTCGATCTGGTCCGGCGAATCGAGGCCGAGGAAGGCCGCTTCTTCATCCATCCGTTCAACGGCTATCACACGATCCTCGGCACCGCGACGCTCGGCTACGAATGGGCGACCCAGACCCCCGACCTCGACGCGGTGATCGTGCCGATCGGCGGCGGCGGGCTCGCGGCCGGCATGGCGACCGCGCTGCGGCTCGCGAATCCGCGTGTGCACGTGTACGGCGTCGAGCCGGAAGGCGCGGACGCGATGAGCCGCAGCTTCGCGGCGAATCACACGATCAAGATGAGCGCGATGCAGACGATCGCCGATTCGCTGATGGCGCCGCATACCGAGGAATACAGCTACCAGCTGTGCCGGCGTCACGTCGACCGCATCGTCACCGTGTCCGACGACGCGCTGCGGGCCGCGATGCTGTTCCTGTTCTCGCAGCTGAAACTGTCGGTCGAACCGGCGTGCGCGGCTGCGCTGGCCGCCCTGCTCGGCCCGCTGCGCGAAACGCTGCAGGGCAAGCGCGTCGGCGTGCTGCTGTCGGGCACCAACACCGACCCGGCCACGCTCGGCATGCATCTCGCACACGCGACACTACAGCACTGACCCCACATCGGGCACGCGCGGCCAAACCTAGGGTTATCCCCAGATTATGTTGACAGCCCTGTTGATAACCCGCCGGACAAGCACGCAAGTGGTTGAGCGCGCAGTGTTTTGCGCGCGGGGAGGTCGATCGTCACGAAATGGGCAGATGCGGCCGCTGGCCGCCTGCGTCATGGCGATCGCCCTGCTCGCCGGTTGCGCGGCACCGCCGTCGCCCGTCGTCAACGCACTGCCGGTTTGCACGCAGCCGGGCGAAAACCGCATGCTGCAGGCCGACCTGCTGTTCGGGCGCGACATCACGGGGCGCGGCCCCGTCACCGATGCGGAGCGCGCGGCATTCCTCGCCGACACGGTCACACCACGCTTCCCCGACGGCCTCACCTACTGGGACACACACGGCCAGTGGCGCGACCAGACAAGCGGCCGGATCACGCGCGAAGACAGCTTCGTGATCCGTATCATCGCCGACGATACGCCCGAGACACGTGCGCGACTCGCCGCGATCCGGCAAGCGTACATGCAGCGATTTCACCAGCAATCGGTCGGCATGACGGTCGTGCCGGCCTGCGCATCGTTCTGATCCACGCGTCTCCGTTTGCCGGCCGTTCGCACAAAAAAACGGGCGCCCGAAGGCGCCCGTCGCATGCCGGAACCGCGGCGTGCCGCTTACTTGTTCTCGAACATGTCCATGATCTGCCGCTTCTCCTGCGGCGTGACGGGCGGCGGCGCAAGCCCCGCCGCGCCAGCCGAGCCGAGCGCATCGTTCGCGCTGATCGAATTCTCGGCCGGGTTGATGTCGACGTTGGCGACGAAGCCATTGCCCGGCGTGCGATCGGCGTAGTACAGCTCGCCGTCGATCGACGTCAGGCCGTCCGGCATCGGCATCTGCTGCTCCGGCACGCCGTTCAGCGCGGTGCGCATGTAGTTCACCCAGATCGGCAATGCGAGTTGCGCGCCGAACTCACGACTGCCGAGGCTCTTCGGCTGGTCGAAGCCCATCCACGCGACCGCGACGAGCGATTGCTGGTAGCCGGCGAACCAGCCGTCCTTCGCGTCGTTCGTCGTACCCGTCTTGCCTTGCAGGTCGCTGCGGCCCAGTACGTTGGTGCCCGCGCCCGTGCCGGCCGTCGCGACCGAATGCAGCAGGCTGTTCATCACGTATGCATTGCGGCCTTCGATCGTGCGCGGCGCCGTGCTGCCCGCGAGCACCGGCTGCGATTTCTGCAGCGCCTGGCCGCGTGCGTCGTCGACTTCGGCGATCAGGTACGGATCGACCTTGTAGCCGCCGTTCGCGAACACCGCATAGCCGGTCGCGAGCTGGAGCGGCGTCACGAGGCCCGCACCGAGTGCCATCGGCAGGTAAGGCGGCGTCTTCGCGGGATCGAAGCCGAAGCGCTGCGTCACGTACTGCTGCGCATACTGCGTGCCGATCGACGCGAGGATCCGGATCGACACGAGGTTCTTCGAACGCTGCAGGCCGGTGCGCATCGTCATCGGGCCGTCCGGCTGGTCGTCGTCCTTCGGCTCCCAGGCGGTGCCGCCCGGCACGCTCGGCGGGAAGTACAGCGGCGCGTCGTTGATCATCGTCGCCGGCCCGAGCCCCTTGTCGAGCGACGCCGAGTAGATGAACGGCTTGAACGACGAGCCCGGCTGCCGCCAAGCCTGCGTCACATGGTTGAACTTGCTCTTGTTGAAGTCGAAGCCGCCGACGAGCGAGCGAATCGCGCCATCCTGCGGCGCGATCGCGACGAGCGCGCCTTCGACCTGCGGCAGCTGCACGACCTGCCAGCCCGTCTTCCCGTCCTTCAGCACGCGCACGACCGAGCCCGGCTTGATGCGCAGCGTGTCGTTCGCGCGGGGGCTGAGCGCGCCCGCGACGAAGCGCAGCCCGGCCGGGCCGATCGTCGTGGTCGCGCCGCCGACGAACTGCACCTCGACCGCGTTCGGCGATGCCGACAGCACGACCGCCGACTGCAGGTCGCCGTTGTCCGGGTGATCGGCAAGCGCGTCGTCGATCGCCTCGTCGCGGTCGTCGCCGGCCGCGGGCAGCTTGATCGACGCTTCCGGCCCGCGATAGCCATGGCGGCGCTCGTAGTCGAGAATGCCGCGACGCACGGCCTGGTACGCGGCTTCCTGGTCGGACGAGTTGATCGTCGTCGTGACGGTCAGCCCGCGCGTATAGGTTTCGTCCTTGTACTGCTGGTACATCATCTGCCGCACCATCTCGGCGACGTACTCGCCGTGCACCGCGTACTGGTTGCCCGGCGTGCGCACGTGGATCTCTTCCTTCACGGCCGCGTCGTACTGCGGCTGCGTGATGTAGCCGACCTCGAGCATGCGCTTCAGGATGTATTCCTGGCGCACCTTCGCACGCTTAGGATTGACCACCGGGTTATACGCGGACGGCGCCTTCGGCAGCCCGGCGAGCATCGCCGCTTCCGCGAGCGTGATGTCCTTCAGGTCCTTGCCGAAATACACGCGCGCGGCGGCCGCGAAGCCGTACGAGCGCTGGCCGAGATAGATCTGGTTCATGTACAGCTCGAGAATCTGGTCCTTCGTCAGGGCCTTCTCGATCTTGTACGCGAGCAGCATTTCGTAGATCTTGCGCGTGTAGGTCTTCTCGCTCGACAGGAAGAAGTTGCGCGCGACCTGCATCGTGATCGTGCTCGCGCCCTGGCGCGCGCCGCCGTGCATCAGGTCGGCGACACCCGCGCGCAGGATGCCGACGAAGTCGACGCCGCCGTGTTCGTAGAAGCGGTAGTCCTCGATCGCGAGCACCGCCTTCTTCATCACGTCCGGAATCTCCTGGAAACGCACGAGGCTGCGGCGTTCCTCGCCGAACTCGCCGATCAGCACATGATCGGCCGTGAACACGCGCAGCGGCACCTTCGGCTGGTAGTTGGTCAGCGCGTCGAGCGACGGCAGTTGCGGCGCCATCACCACCAGCGCGTAGCCGACGATCAGCGCGCCGACGATCGCCAGCGTCGCGAAGAGGCCGGCGAACCACAGCATGACGCGCGAGCCGAACGAGCGGCCGCGCCCTCCGCCGCCGCTGCGCTGGGTGCGGCGGTCGCCGTCGCGATCGTCGTCATCGGGGTAATAGGCTCCGGACGGCGAACGGCGCAGCGTGTAGTGGGGTTCGTTCCTGTCGGAAGAAGAAGACGGTCGTTTGATAATTGGCATGTCGGAATGGCGGGCGGTCGTGGCACCCTCGGACGCATGCGGAAATGCAGGCGAATGAATCAGAGCGGATACAGCGTGATGCGGCTGTCACGTCGACAGACCCCGCCGCGCGGCGATCCGTTCCCGCGACGTGACAGCGCATTTTAATGAAATCGACCGGGGGCCTTCGCGATTTTTTGTAAAAATTCCCGCAATGCCGTGATTTGAGGAACGTATTGTCGGCATCCTCTGCCTATCATGGACACGCAATATCGCGCGCATGCGCCGGCTTTCTTTCAATCGCGAAAGGTTCGGCATCGTGATGCGCAAGCCGCTTGAACTCGCGCGTTTAAGCCGTATTTAAGTGAACCGGTGGTGTAATATCCGCCGGCTCATGCGGGTCGGAACCGGCTCGCAACGGGCACTGCCGCTCTCATGCGGCGCCTTTCAACCACGGAGGATTTCATGTCGCTTTTCGACTCTGTTTCGCGCACGATCAAAGGCCTGCTGAACGATGCGGCCGATTCGGTACAGGATCCGTCGCGCGACGCACGGCAGATCGTGCGGGAGCTCGACGACAGCATCGGCCGTGCCGAGAATTCGCTGATCGAGATCGAGGCACAGGTCGCGACCCAGCGCAGCAAGCGCGATGCGGCCGACGACAAGGTGAAGAAGTACGAGGACGGCGCGAAGCGCGCGCTGCAGGCCGGTGACGAAGCGCTCGCCCGCGAGGCCCTCGCCGCGCAGTCGAACGCGGAAGCCGAGCGTGACGCGCTCGCAGCCGAATTGACGACGCTCGAGCCGTCGGTCGACAAGCTGAAGGGGCAGATCGCCGACATGCGTCAGCGCCGCAACGACCTGAATGCACGCTCGAACATCCTGCAGGCCAAGCAGGAAATCGCGCAGGCAAAGGACGTCGCGGCCAGCGCCCTGGGCGGCATCGGCGGCAAGAACCTGTCCGAGGATTTCCAGAAGCTCGAGGACAAGGTCGCGCTGCAGAACGCCCGCTCGGACGCACGCCTGAATTCGGCCGACACGTCGAGCGGCAAGGCGCTCGACGACAAGCTCGCCGCGCTGAACAAGGGCCCGTCGGTCGAGGATCGCCTCGCCGCGCTGAAGAAGCAACTCGACACGCCCGCGCAGTAACGGCCGCTGCGGGCCACCGCGCCGCCGCCCGCCCCGGGCGCGGCGCGAACCGATCGTCAGGAGACGGGCGCCTGCGCCCGGTTCGACCATGAAGAAATCTCTCGCCGCACTCGGCCTCTCGCTGATGGTGCTGTCGTCCGCCGCGTTTGCGGTCCCGTCGCTGCAGCAGGTCGAGCAATCGATCGCGCAACGCAACTGGCAGCAAGCCGACACGCAGCTGTCGCAAGTCATCGACGCCCACCCGAACAACGCGCATGCGCGCTACCTGTACGCACAGGTGCTGGACCGCGAAGGCCGCGCGTCCGACGCACTCGAGCAGCTGCAGCGCGCGAAGTCGCTCGATCCGCAACTCAAGTTCACCGACGCATCGCGCTTCGCGCAGACGGAGTCGCGCATCCGCGCCGACGCCGCGCGCGTGAGCGGCAACGTACCGTCGGCCACGCAGGCCGGCACGCTGCAGCCGGGGCTCGCTCCCGCTGTCGCGCCGGCCGAAAAACACGGCCCGTCGACCGGCATGTGGATCGGCTTCGGGGTGCTCGCCGCGGTGATCGCGCTGGTGCTGCGCTGGACGCTGCGGCGTGCACGCACGGCAGACGACAGCCGCGCCGACGAAGAACGCCGCACGCAGCTCAAGCGCGCCACCGACGTGCTGAACGACATCCGCCCGCTGAAGCTCGACGCGAAGCTGTCGACGGCGCCCGGCGCCGCGGCGCTCACGGGCGAACTCGAAGCGATCGAGACCGATGCGCGCACGCTCGTCGAAACGCTGTCGAACGGCAAGAATCCGGTGCCGCCGTATCGCGTCGACGAACTCGAACAGCGTCATGCGAGCGTGAAGGCACGCGTCGAAGGCCGTCCCGACCCGGCCGCGCAACCCGCGGCACCGGCGAACGGCAGCGGTTCCGTGTATGCGCAGGAAGCCGATCGCATGACGGGCGCGCCAGGCCAGCCGTATCCTCAGCAGCCCTACCCGCAACAGCAACCGCCGGTGGTGATCCAGCAAGGCGGCGGCGGGTTCGGCGGCGGCATGGGGGGATTACTGACCGGTGTGTTGCTCGGCGAGGCGATGTCCGGCGGCCGCGAGCGCGTGGTCGAACGCGACGTGATCGTCGACGGCGAACGCCGCCGGCAGGAGAACGACCCGGGCTTCGACCTCGGCCGCGGCGACAGTTCGAACTGGAGCGACGGCAACGGTGGCGGCGGCGGCATGGATCTCGGCAGCAACGACGACGGCTGGACCGACGACAACACCTGACGCGACGCAGCGCGTCGACGCCCCCGCGACGCGCTGCAGTGCACGCCACGCTCCCCTGCAGGGCCGGCCGCGCCGACGCGCGGATTTGTCAATCATTTCAAGATGGACTACCGGCAATGGGGAGCGTTCGCTATCATGCGGCCATCGGCGTGCCACCGACCCTCATTCGACGCTCTGCATCCCTGCGCGTCGCGGCACGCCTCCCCTCGCCCCACACAGGAGAAAGCCGCTCATGAGCATCATCAAGGAATTCAAGGAGTTCGCCGTCAAGGGCAACGTCATGGATCTCGCCGTCGGCGTGATCATCGGCGGCGCGTTCTCGAAGATCGTCGACTCGGTCGTGAAAGACCTCATCATGCCGGTCATCGGCGTGCTGACCGGCGGCCTGGATTTCTCGAACAAGTTCGTTCTGCTCGGCACCATCCCCCCGACGTTCAAGGGTAATCCCGATTCGTTCAAGGACCTGCAGGCCGCGGGTGTCGCCGCGTTCGGCTACGGCTCGTTCATCACGGTGGCGATCAATTTCGTCATCCTCGCGTTCATCATTTTCCTGATGGTGAAATTCATCAACAAGCTGCGCAAGCCGGACGAAGCCGCACCGGCCGCGACGCCGGAAGATACGGTGCTGCTGCGCGAGATCCGCGATTCGCTGAAGCAGCGCTGATCGCCCGGCGCCCCGCCAGCCAGGCCCGCCCCGTGCGGGCCTTTTTATTGCGTGCGCGATGCGCCGCCGCATGCGGCCTATCTCACTTTTTTGTGACGGGCGAATGCACGCGCGGGGAAAGCAGGTCTATGATGGAGACTAAACGACAGTACGGGCGCCAAGACGCTGGCTGTGTCGATCATGGCGAGCAGGTCGACGGGAGACATTGATCGTCGTACTGCACGAAGGCAGCATTTTCGTGTGCTATAAAGGATCGACATGCGGCGTACATAGCCGGGAGTGGGTCGCATGAAAGTGCCGCATTTCTTGCAATTGTTTTTGAGGCGAGTGTTTATGTCCTTCCCGAAAAAACGTCGGCGTGCCCAGCAGGATGGCCAGGAGTCATTCCTCGCGGTATTGCGCCACTCGAAACCGTTTGCCCAGCTCGACACCAAGATTGCCCGCGCCCGCGCGCAGGACGAACCCGTCCTGTACGCACATGTGCTGCCCGGTCTCGACGTGCTCCTGTGCAGCGTACGCGGCGCCCAGCCGCCTTATCCCGCCATCGCCGAGTTGCGCAAGCGCTGCATCGAATCGATCGCCAACGCGCTCGAGCAGCCGCTGGACGGCCTCGAGAACGGCGGATACTGGTATGAAGCAAACGGCTTCGGCTTCCTCGTGTTCGCGAGCCGTGCGCGTGCGCGCATCCTGCCCGAGTTTGGTGCAGGCACGAAAGCGAGCCTGCGCGGCGGGCTCGGCCGCCAGAACGCCGGCGACACGACACCACGCTCCCTCGGCTGATCACCCTGCCATTCGATGGGCCGCCTCCGGGCGGCCCATCTGCCATTCACACGCCCCGCTTGCCCGTCACGACACCTGCTGACGCCCGTTGCCGGGCCGCACGATGTCGATGAATGCGGCGAAATCGGCACCGGCGAGCCCTTGCGCGGCGCCGAGCCGCAACACCTGCTGCACGGCGGCCGATACGGGCATCACGGCGCCCGTGTCGCGCGCCGCGTCGGCGATCGCATCGACGTCCTTCTGGAACGTGCCGAGCGCGCCGATCGGCGGATGGCCGCCCGACGTCATGCGCGGCACGAACGTCTGCAACAGCACCGAATCGGCCCAGCCGCCGGCCAGCGCTTCGGCGAGCCGAGCGGCATCGATGCCGCTCGCCTGCGCCAGACCGACGGCTTCGGCGATCGCGGTCACCGTCGCGGTGACGATCGCCTGGTTGCACAGCTTCGCCGTCTGCCCCGCGCCCGCGTCGCCCATGTGCGTGATCCGCGACGCGTAGGTATCGATCAGCGGCCGCACTGCGTCGAGATCGGCCGCACGGCCGCCGGCCATCACCGCGAGCGTGCCGGCCTGCGCGCCGGGCACGCCGCCCGACACAGGCGCATCGACCCAGCCGACGCCGAGCGCCGCGGCACGCGCCGCGTAATCACGCGTGGCGGCGGGCGCAATGCTCGAATGATCGACGATGCGCTGCAGGCGACGCGCACGCGCATCGCCGGAGAGCAGGCCGTGCTCGCCGAACACGACATCGCCCACCGCGCGGCCGTCGAGCACGCACACGAATACCGTCTCGACGCGCTCCGCCAGTTCGCGCGGCGTGCCAAGCACCTGCGCGCCGTCCTTCACGAGCGCCTCGGCCTTATCGCGCGAGCGATTCCACACGCTGACCCGATGCCCTGCCGCCAGCAAATGCCGAATCATCGGCGCGCCCATCAATCCCGGTCCGCAAAATCCGACTTCCACGATGCTCCTCGTCTCCGATATGGGTTGAACTTGCCGCCCATCATACCTATCACTCAAGAAGCCGGGCACGCGCGGCGCCGCTTCAGGACCACGGCTTGCGCCGGCCATTTATACCGACATCCCAGGGAGCGCATCATGAGCGACCACGTGTACAAGATGATCGAGCTGACCGGCTCGTCGAAGCAATCGAGCGACGACGCGATCCGCAACGCGATCTCGAAAGCCGGCAAGACACTGCACAACCTGCACTGGTTCCAGGTGACCGAGACGCGCGGCCACATCGAAGGCGACCAGGTCGTGCACTGGCAGGTCACGCTGAAGGTCGGCATGCGCATCGACGACTGACGCGCCCCCTGCGTCACACGCCGCGCCGCTGACCGGATCCGTGCAACGCGCTTTCCGCGCGGCGCCGCGCGCTTCACTTCGCCCCCCGTTCGGGCCCCTTCGCGGCCCGGCCGACGGGTACCTGCGGGTATCCATCTCTTGACGCTGATTTTCATTCATATTAAAAACGATATACCCACCCCACCCCTCGATCAGCCCAGCCATATAAACCGGAGATAACATGAGTCAGCAACGCGAGGCGATCGACACGTACCTCTTGCGCGTCTTGCACACCTTGTTGATGGAGCGCAGCGTCACGCGCGCGGCCGTCAAACTGAACCAGTCGCAACCGGCGATCAGCGCCGCGCTGCGTCGCCTGCGCGACATCACCGGCGATCCGCTGCTGGTGCGCGGCAAATCCGGCATGGTGCCGACCGAATACGGGCTGCGCCTGCTCGAGCCCGTGCAGAACGCGCTGCGTGAAATCGAGCGCATCAAGTTCCAGCAGCACAATTTCGACCCGGCCACGTCGATCCGCTGCTACCGGATCGGCTGCCCCGACTACCTGAACGTGCTGTTCGTGCCGACCGTGGTCGAGCGCTTCCGCCAGGCCGCGCCGAACGCGACGCTCGAATTCCATTCGCTCGGCCCCGCGTTCGACTACGAGCTCGCGCTGGAAGACGGCAAGCTCGACATCGTCGTCGGCAACTGGCCCGAACCGCCCGAGCAGCTGCACCTGTCGAACCTGTTCGTCGATGAAATCGTCTGCCTGATGAGCAACACGCACCCGTTCGCGAAGCGCGGCGGGCTCACGCTCGACCAGTACCTGAACGCCCCGCATCTCGCGCCGACGCCGTACTCGGTCGGCCAGCGCGGCGCGATCGACGTGCATCTCGCGCGCGAACGGCTCAAGCGCCACGTGGTCGTCACGCTGCCGTACTTCAACCTCGCACCGTACGTGCTCGTGAAGTCCGACCTGATCTTCACGACGACGCGCCTGTTCGCCGATCACTACGCGAAGTTCCTGCCGCTGTCGGTCGTGCCGGCGCCGCTCGACTTCCCGCCGATGCAGTACTACCAGCTGTGGCACGAGCGCTGCCATTACTCCGACGAAGTGCGCTGGCTGCGCAGCCTCGTCGCCGAAGCCACCCGCACGCTGATCGAGGCGTAACGGCGCGCGCCGCCCGCGCCATTTCGGCAGGGCGTGGCGACTGCCGGCGGCCTGTCCGGCGGCAACGCGGCCGCCGGATGGCGCCGGCCGTCCTTTAGCGCGATGCCTCGACCAGTGCCTGCGCGAGCGCGTTGTGGCGCGCGATGACGGGCGGCAGGTCGAGCGTCGCCAGACGCCCTTCCCGTACCACCACCTTCCCGTTCACCACCGTGTACGCCGTCTGCGACGGCGCGCAGAACACGAGCGCCGCGACCGGATCGTGCAGTGCGCCCGCGAACAGCGGCTGGCGCAGGTCGAATGCGGCGAAGTCCGCGGCCATGCCGGGCTTCAGCGCGCCGATGTCGTCGCGGTTCAGCACCTTCGCGCCGCCGAGCGTCGCGATCTCGAGCGCTTCGCGTGCAGTCATCGCATCGGGCCCGAAGCCGACCCGCTGCAACAGCAGCGCCTGCCGCACTTCCGCGACCATCTGCGCGCCGTCGTTCGACGCGGAGCCGTCGACGCCGAGGCCGACCGGCACGCCCGCGAGACGCATCTTCTTCACCGGCGCGATACCCGACGCGAGCCGCATGTTCGAGCATGGGCAGTGCGCGACGCCCGTGCCGGTGCGCGCGAACAGGCTGATACCCGCATCGTCGAGCTGCACGCAGTGCGCATGCCATACGTCGTGGCCGACCCAGCCGAGATCTTCCGCATATTCGGCCGGCGTCATCCCGAACTTCTCGCGGCTGTACGCGATGTCGTTGACGTTCTCCGCGAGGTGCGTGTGCAGCGACACGCCGTATTCGCGCGCGAGCACGGCCGCGTCGCGCATCAGGTCGCGGCTCACCGAGAACGGCGAGCACGGCGCGACGACCACGCGCAGCATCGCGTAACGGCCTTCGTCGTGATAGGTCTCGATCAGGCGCTGCGTGTCGCGCAGGATGTCGGGCTCGCGCTCGACGACCGAATCGGGCGGCAGCCCGCCGTCGCGCTGGCCGACGCTCATCGCGCCGCGGCTCGCGTGAAAACGCATGCCGATCCGCTGCGCGGCGCCGATGCTGTCGTCGAGGCGGCTGCCGTTCGGGTAGATGTACAGATGATCGCTCGACGTCGTGCAGCCCGACTGCAGCAGTTCGGCCATCGCGGTGAGCGTCGACACCTCGATCATCTCGGGCGTCAGATGGGCCCAGATCTTGTACAGGTTCGTGAGCCAGCCGAACAGCTCGGCGTTCTGCGCGGCCGGCACCGCGCGTGTGAGGCTCTGGTACATGTGGTGATGCGTGTTCACGAGCCCCGGGATCACGAGATGGCCGCGCAGGTCGAGCACTTCGTCGGCCGTCTCGGGCAGCTCGGCGGTCGGGCCGACCGCGACGATCCGGTTGTCTTCGATGTAGAGCCCCGCGTCGCGCAGCTCGCGGCGCGTGTCGTCCATGGTCACGAGCACGTCGGCGTGCTTGACCAGCAGGGTTGTCGGGCGGGATGAGGAGGGGTTCGGCGCGCGTGCGCCAGCGTGCTGCTCGAGGTTCATGCGTTCTCCGCGTCGGTCTGCCCCCAGGGGCTGTCCTGGAGGCGGTCACACAGCCGTTCGAACGCTGAATCGCGGCACGCGCCGGTGCCTGCGTCCGTTCGAACGCCCTGGCCCGGTTACCCGGCGTGCTCGCCGTCTTCGGGGTACGCGCGGGCCACGGGCCGACGCGCACGGCGGGAGGATCGCCCAAGCGCGCGCAGCACACAATGCGCGATCCGGAATACCGCGTTTCACGGTTTCGATATGGTACGCCGCGCAACACCCCGCCGGCGGTCCGAAATACCCGCCGGAAGCCGCCTCCGGCGTGCCGTCGACAGCCGCTCATGCGCGGCGCATTATCTTTGATATCGCGCCCGTATTTGCGTGGGGAACCTTTTTACAATGCCTGCACGGCGCTCGCTTCAATCTCGCCGACGGGTATGTAGCCACGTGACGTGGAGCCTCGATCCGCCGCACAGTCATGGATCGAGTCGCCGCCGAACCTCGCATTCACACAAGGACACAACGAATGGGAAAGCTCACTACCCACGTACTCGATACGGCGCACGGCCGTCCCGGCGCTGCAATCAAGGTGGACCTCTACGCGCTGGACGGCGAATCGCGCCGCGCGATCAAGACCGTGCTGACCAATAGCGACGGCCGCTGCGACGAACCCCTGCTCGAAGGCGCCGCGCTCGCCGCCGGCGAATACGAACTCGTGTTCCATGCCGGCGACTACTTCGCGTCGCTCGGCGTGAAGGTGCCCGAACCCCGCTTCGTCGATCGCGTCGTGCTCCGCTTCGGCATCGCCGACACCGGCTCGCACTACCACGTGCCGCTGCTCGTGTCGCCGTGGTCGTACAGCACCTATCGCGGCAGCTGACATTCGAATCAGCGCCCGCATCAAACAAACGATTTGAGTCTGGAGGAGTTTCATGGAAGGCTTCATCACCGACTGGCTGAACCTCGCGCTGCGATGGCTGCACGTCATCGTCGCCATTGCGTGGATCGGCGAGTCATTCTATTTCGTCGCGCTCGACAACAGCCTGAAACCGCCGACCGACCCGAACCAGCGCAAGCGCGGTGTGTTCGGCGAGCTGTGGCACGTCCACGGCGGCGGCTTCTACAACATGCAGAAGTACACGGTCGCCCCGCCGGAAATGCCGGACGACCTGCACTGGTCGAAGTGGCCGTCGTACACGACCTGGCTGTCGGGTTTCTCGCTGTTCTTCGTGCTTTACCTGCTCGCGCCGAACACCTACCTGATCGACAAGAGCGTGCTCGACATGGGCCCGGTGGTCGCCGTCGCGTCCGCACTCGGCTTCCTCGCGGCCGGCTGGATCGTCTACGACTCGCTGTGCCGCATCCTCGGCACCAACGACCGCGTGCTCGGCATCTGCGTCGGCATCTACGTGGTCGCCGCCGCGTACCTCGCGTGCCACATCTTCGCGGGTCGTGCCGCGTACCTGATCGTCGGCGCGATGCTCGCGACGATCATGTCGGCGAACGTGTTCTTCGTGATCATCCCCGGCCAGCGCAAGATGGTCGACAAGATGCTCAAGGGCGAAGAGCCGAACCCGATCTACGGCAAGCGCGGCAAGCAGCGCTCGGTGCACAACACGTACTTCACGCTGCCGGTCGTGTTCGCGATGCTGTCGAACCACTATGCGATGACGTACACGAACAAGTTCAACTGGGTCGTGCTCGTGCTGATCATGCTGGCCGGCGCGCTGATTCGCCAGTTCTTCGTGATGCGCCACCGCGGCAAGCAGCTGTGGTACCTGCCGATCGGCGGTGTCGCATTGCTGGCCGGCGCACTGGTCTGGACGACGCCGAAGCCGGTCGCGCCGGAAGCGCAGGCCGCGAACGCGCCGAAGGTCGTGATCAACGACATCATGCCGATCCTGCAGCAGCGCTGCGTCGAGTGCCACTCGGCGAAGCCGACGCTGATGGGCAGCGCGCCCGCGGGCGTGATGTTCGACACGCCGGACGAAGTGTCGAAGAATGCGCAGCGTATCTATGAACAGGCCGTGCGCCTGAAGGCGATGCCGATCGGCAACGTCACGCACATGACCGACGACGAGCGCACGAAGCTCGCCGCGTGGTTCGAGGGTGGCGCGAACAAGTAAGCCGCCGTGCGCCGGGGTCGTATTCCGATGCAATCCTTTCCGTTCGCGGGCCCGTTACGGGCCCGTTTTTTTTGCGTGTTGCAGCGGCGTTGCCAACGCTCAGCGCTCAGCGCTCAGCGCGCATCGCGTCGCGCTGGAGCGCGACGAGCGCATCGAGTGCGCGCGGGCCGTCGTCGAACGGCACGAAGATGTGGTCGTGGCACGCAGCCGCCATCACGTTGCAACTGATTCCGGCCGCGCCCAGCGCGCGTGCGAACGCCGCCGTAAGGCCGACAGCCGCAAGGTCGGAATGCACGGTCAGCGTGATCCAGGCCGAGCGGAACAGCACGGGCCAGCCGTGACGCGCTGCCGTCTCCTCTTCGACCACGACCGTCAGCCCTTCCGCTTCGCGAAACGTTGCGATTACTTCGGATAACGATACGCCTGCGTCGGTCGGCAGCGAGACGAAGGCGAACGCGCCCGGATGCAGTTGGGGCTGCATCGTGCGCAGCAGGATCGCGAGGTCGTTTTCAGGTTGGCTCATCGGAGGAACATGCCCGGAACCGGGCATCGCGCGGTCAAGATTCGGGCACGATAGCACGCGCAGACGCCACCACGACGCGCGCATCGTCGCAACGCATTCATCTGCGAGCCGGTCGCACAGCGCACGGTAGGCGGATCGTCCAGGATGCGCTCCGGATACACGACGTGATACTGGCCGTGCGCCGGTTCGGCGCGACGACGCTGCCCGACGCATCGTCGTTCGTCGCGCTGCTGCATCGCGCATACGAACAGGAGCCGCCGGCCGCGCCGTGACGCGCGCAAAACGCGGCGACCTGAATCCCGCCGAATCGGCCACGCATAAAAAAACCCGCGCATGATGCGCGGGTTTCGTCAGACGCCGGCAGCAACGCCGGCGACTCAGGCCGTCACCGCATCCAGTGCATCCTCGGTGAGCCACAGCGATTCCTGCAGGTCCTGCTCGTTCAGGTTCAGGCCGTCGCCACCGCGATCGACGACGATGAAGTCGCTGACGCCGCCGAGCGCGATCAGCGGGTGATGCCACACGCCCTTCGCATAGTTGACACCCTGCCAGCCGCTCGTCACGAACGCGCGGATCTTCGCCGGATCGAGATCGCCCGCGGGCGCGACGACGACGAGATACGGCTGGTCGTTCAGCGGCACGAACGCCTGACTGCCGAGCGGGTGCCGCTCGAGCATCTTCACTTCGAACGGCAGCGTGCGCGGCTGGCCGCGGAACAGGTTGACGAGCGTGCGGCCGCCTTCATCGGTCACGTCGACTTTCGCGAGATCGTGAAAGCGGATCGTGGTGCCGAGGTTGATCGGGATCTGCTTCGCCCCTTGCGTTTCGATCACGTCGCCGAACGGCGCGAACGCTTCCTTGGTCAGCGGTTCGATGGCAAGCGTCTTCATTTGTCGAGCGTCCCCCACAGACGCAGGCGCGACACGCCACCGTCCGGAATGATGTTCAGTCGCACGTGCGTGACGGGGCCGAGCGACGCGATGTCCTGTTCGAAGTAGTGCTGCTTGTCCATCTGCAGCTTCTGCTCGCCGAGCAGCACGGGCCAGAACATCGATTGCGTGATCAGCGAGCTGTCCGTACCGCCCGACACGTACGCGGCCTGGATCGAGCAGCGATCCGGGTAGTTGCCCTTGAAGAACGCGGTATCGACTTCGATCTTGCGGATCACGCCCGGCTGCGCAAGCGCGATGATCGCCCAGTCGTTGCCCGGTTCGCGGCGGCGGCGGGTTTCCCAGCCGTCGCCCATGTTCACGCCGCGGCCCGGCAGCAGCAGGTTCGACGCGACGCCGAAGTGCTGGTTGTTCGCGGCCACCACGTAACCGCCGTTTTCCATCGCCGCGAGATCGAACTGCTCGGTCGCGCTCGCGCCGGCCCAGTCGAGCTGCGGCTGGCCGTACACGCGCAGGCGTGCAATGCCGCCATCCGGATAGATGTTCACGCGCAGGTGCGTGAAGGCGCGCGCATCGCTCGCTTCGACGTAGTGATGGCTGTTGCCCTGCAGCGTCGTCGACGGCACGATCTCGACCCACTCGGTCGCATGCGTCGGCGCGCCGTCGGCCACGAACGCGGCCTCGATCGATGCAGCCGGCGGGAAGTTGCCGGTGAAGTGGCTCGTGTCGATGTCGAAGCCCTTGATCACGCCCGGGCGCGCGAGCTTGACGATGCACCAGTCGTAGCCCGTCGTGCGCTTGCGGCGCGTTTCCCAGCCGTCCATCCACTTGCCGTGGTCGTCGTACTTGCCGGGGATGAACACGGCAGGCTCGGGGTTCAGCATCCGGTCCTTCGGCGCGAAGAAATCGTCGCTGGCTTCGAGCGCCTGCGCACCGAGACGCGGGTCGGCCAGGTTCACGTAGCGCCGCGTGAAGTCGGGTGCGTTGGGATCGAGAAGCGGAACAGCCATGATGTTTCCTTGTTTCAGTGAGGCGATCAGGCCGCTGCGACGCAGCAGGCCGTATTGCGATGTCAGGCGTCGATCAGGTCGTCGAGGCGAAAGCGCGCGATCCGGTAGATCTGGTCGAGGCTCGCCCGCAGTTCCTCGGTGCGCGAATGATTCACGCGCGACTCGAAGTTCGCGATGATGCCGTGCCGGTCATAGCCGCGCACCGCGAGGATGAACGGGAAGCCGAACTTCTCGCGATACGTGCGGTTCAGCGTCAGCAGCTTGTCGAATTCT
The DNA here is from genome assembly GCF_002223205.1 of Burkholderia sp. AU27893. Lineage (NCBI taxonomy): Bacteria > Pseudomonadati > Pseudomonadota > Betaproteobacteria > Burkholderiales > Burkholderiaceae > Burkholderia > Burkholderia sp. AU27893. Next base: position 2,454,967 of record NZ_NKFD01000001.1, read on the forward strand.
TCCTGCGTGCACTGGTCGAGGCCCGCGCCGCTCTGCTCGCGCGTCGACTCGGCGGTCAGCTCGCCACGCACGGCAGCCTTGCCGGCCAACTCCGGGTGAGCGTTGATCAGCGCGAGCTGGCGCACTTCACCGCTCGTTTCCACCGCACCCGACATCGTCTTGTGCAGCGCATCGATGCTCGCGAACGGCCGCTGGCCCGCGGCGACTTCCGCCACCCACGGCGAATGTTCGAAGATCCCCGACAGTGCCGCGACAAATGCGCTCGGCGCCATCGTGTTCAGTTGTTCCAACGTGTAGCGCATCGCCTTCATGCTTTCCCTTCGTTTCGATGATTGGGCTGATACGGATGATGTTCACGCCAGTGACGCGCGATATCGACACGGCGCGTCACCCATACGCGATCGTGCTTCTCGATGTGGTCGAGGAAACGCTGCAGCCCGCGGAACCGGCCCGGCCGGCCGAGCAACCGGCAGTGCATGCCGATCGACAGCATCTTCGGCGCTTCGTCGCCTTCCGCGTACAGCACGTCGAATGCATCGCGCAGGTAGTCGAAGAAGTGATCGCCGGTGTTGAAGCCCTGCGGCGTCGCGAAGCGCATGTCGTTCGTGTCGAGCGTGTACGGCACGATCAGCTGCGGCGTTTTCTTGCCGCCCGACACTTCGACGTCCATCCAGAACGGCAGGTCGTCGCCGTAGTTGTCGGAGTCGTACAGGAAGCCGCCGTATTCCGCGACCAGGCGGTGCGTATTGGGGCTGTCGCGGCCGGTGTACCAGCCGAGCGGGCGCTCGCCCGTCACGCGCTCGATCGCTTCCATCCCGAGGCGCATGTGCTCGGCCTCGAGTTCCGGCGTCATGCTCTGGTAGTGGATCCAGCGCCAGCCGTGGCACGCGATTTCATGGCCCAGTTCGACGAACGCGCGCGCGAGCTCCGGATGGCGTTCGATTGCCATGCCGACGCCGAATACCGTCAGCGGCAACCCGCGCTTTTCGAATTCGCGCAGGATGCGCCACACGCCGGCCCGCGAACCGTATTCGTAGATCGACTCCATGCTCATGTGGCGGTCGGGATACGCGGCGGCGCCGACGATTTCCGACAGGAACTGCTCGGAGCCCGGATCGCCGTGCAGCACGCAGTTCTCGCCGCCCTCCTCGTAATTCAGCACGAATTGCACGGCGACGCGGGCGCGCCCCGGCCAGTTCGCCTGAACGGGATGGCGGCCGTAGCCGATCAGGTCGCGAGGATAGTTGGGATCGAGTGACATGGTTCGAAGTGCGGCGAAAGCTCGCTGAAATAATGGGTTCGCATCGACTGCACGGGGGCCGGAGGCCGGCTGCGCAAGCCGATGCGATGACGGCCCAGTTTAGCGAAAACGCCCATACGCGCCCATACAGCGGCGCAGATAGTGCGTGTCAGACGGTGTGTATGTGCGGTTGCGGCAAATTCGGCACCGGTTCCGCCTGATCCCCGTCCGGCGGGCTGAAGCGGGCGAACGCGCCGTCGTAGCGCTTCGGCAGCGGGCGCGCGTAGTCGCCGCGCTTCGCGGTCGCGAGGCGCAGCGCGACGAGCGCCTCGGCCCACTTGACGGCCGCCGTGACGCCCTCGACCACCGGCGCGCCGATCTGCTGCTCGATCTCGTGCGCGAACTCGGCCATCCCCGCGCAACCGAGCACGATCGCGTCGGCGCCGTCCTCGTCGAGCGCGCGCCGGCATTCGTCGACGATGATCCGGCGCGCGGCCGAGCCCGGCCGGTCGAGCTCGAGCACCGCGACGTCGGTCGCGCGCACGTTGCGGCAGAACCGTTTCATCCCGTAGCGTTCGGCGAGATGCCATGCCATCCCGCAGGTGCGCGCGAGCGTCGTGACGACCGAGAAGCCCGGCGCGAGCACGCTCGCCGCATGCATCGCGGCCTCGGCGATGCCGATCACCGGCCCGCGCGCGAGCTCGCGCGCCGCGTACAGGCCCGGATCGCCGAAGCACGCGATCACGTATGCATCGCAGCCGTCGCGCTCGCCCTGCACGATCTCGGCGAGCAGCCCCGGCGTCGCGAGCGCCTCGTCGTAATACCCTTCGATCGACGGCGGCCCCATCGGCGGGCTCACCGCGACGATCTCCGTGCCGGCGGCCGCGACCTCGCGCGCGCAGCAGCCCATCGCGTCGGTCATCCGCTGGGTCGTATTCGGATTGATCAGTCGGATCTTCATCGCATGCTCCTCAGGCCTTCGCGCTCACGAGCAGCCGGTAGAACACGAAGCCGAGCCCCGCGCCGATAAACCACGAGAAGTTCGCGACGCCCTGCCAGCCCGGCACCATCACGCAGACAATCGCGATCACCGCGGCCGGCAACAGCGCGGCAAGCGCGCGGCGGTTCACGCCGCCTGTGTACCAGTACGTGCCGCTTTCCGACATCGTGTACAGGTCGTCGCGCACGAGCCGGCCGCGCTTGACGAGGTAGAAGTCGGCGATCAGCACGCCGTACAGCGGGCCGATGAACGCGCCGAGCACGTCGAGCGTGTAGTGGATCACGGCCGGGTTGTTGAACAGGTTCCACGGCGTGATGAAGATCGACGCGACGGCCGCGAGCATCCCGCCCGCGCGCCAGCTGATCAGACGCGGCGCGACGTTCGAGAAGTCGAACGCGGGCGACACGAAGTTCGCGACGATGTTGATGCCGATCGTCGCGATCGTGAAGGTCAGCGCGCCGAGGATCACCGCGGTCGGATGGTCGATGCGGCCGACCGTCTCGACGGGATCGGTGATCAGTTCGCCGAACACCGGCAGCGTCGCGGCCGTCGTGATCACCGTGACGAGCGAGAACGCGAGGAAGTTGACCGGCAGCCCCCAGAAATTGCCGCGCTTCACTTCGCCGAACGAGCGGCAGTAGCGCGAGAAATCGCCGAAGTTCAGCATCGGCCCGGAGAAGTACGACACGACCAGCGACACGGCCGTGATCATCACCGGAATCACTTCCGCGCCGTGGTACTTCACGCCGCCGAGGTTGAGGCCGATGTTGCGCCAGCCCGCGCGCCACACCATGTAGCCGGCGAGGATGAACATCACGACGTAGACGGCCGGCCCCGCGAAGTCGATGAATTTCTTGATCGTCTCCATCCCGTTCCAGAACACGAACGCCTGGAGCACCCACAGCAGCATGAAGCCGGCCCAGCCGACCGCCGAGAGCCCGAGGAAGCCGTAGCGATGCACGTCCGCGTACGGCAGCCATTGCGGGAAGAATTTCAGCACGACGATCACGAGCGCGCTCGACGCGAGATAGGTCTGGATCCCGTACCACGCGATCGCGATCAGCCCGCGGATCACGGCCGGCACGTTCGCGCCGAGCACGCCGAACGTCGCGCGGCATGCGACCGGATACGGCACGCCGATCTGCTGGCTCGGCCGCGCGATCAGGTTGCACAGCAGGTTCACGAAGCCGATCCCGACGATCAGCGCGATCAGCACCTGCCAGCTCGTCAGCCCTAGCGCGAACAGGCTCCCCGCGAACACGTAGCCGCCGACGCTGTGCACGTCCGACATCCAGAACGCGAAGATATTGTACGCGCCCCATGTCTGATTTTTCAGGGGTGCCAAATCTTCGTTGTACAGACGTTCGCTGTAACCCTTCGGCAGTGTCGGGTCGCCGCCCTCGCCGCCTTCATCCGCCGGATAGGCGCTGTCGTGCGCCACACTGAACTGAGCCATGACTTCTCCTTGACGCGGCCGCAAGGCCGCTCCACCGTCATCGATATCGCTCCGGATCGACGCCCGGAGTCGGACCAGCGGCCCGCGGCAAATGCCGCGGGCCTGCATTTCGCTCGTTCTTGTGGCGCGTGGCCGGGTTCGCGTCGCCGCTCAGGCGCCGCCGAACACTTCGCGCAAATCGACCTGCCCTTGCGCGGGCCGGTCCAGCATCTTCAGTTCGACATGCTGCAGGTGGTGCGCCATCAGCGTCACCGCCCGCTTCGGATCGCCGGCCTCCAGCGCACCGAGAATCTCGTCGTGGTCGTCGCACGAGCACGGGCTGCGCCCGTGCGACTCGTACAGCGCCGACATCAGCGTCGAGCGTGCGACGAGCCCTTCGAGGCACGCGCTGAGCGTCGCATTGCCCATCAGCGTCGCGAGCGCCGTATGGAATTCGCCCGACAGGCGAATCCAGGCCGCGAAGTCCTGCCGCTGGAACGCCTTGCGTTCCTTCTCGATCAGCGCGGCGACACCCTTCAGCCGCTTGGCGCCGGGCCCGGTCGCGAGCCGCTCGACCACGGCGAGCTCGATGATCCGGCGCATCTCGAACACCTCGTGCACGTCCTGCAGCGTCGGGCTCGCGACGAACGCGCCGCGGTTCGGCTCCAGATCGACCAGCTTGTCGGTCGCGAGCTGCGCGAGCGCCTGGCGGATCGCCCCGCGCTTCACGTTGAACACCTCGCAGAGCTGCGCTTCCGTCAGCTTCGCGCCCGGCGCGAGCCGATGCTCGAGGATCGCCGTGCGGATCCGCTCGGCGATCGCTTCGGGACTGGCTGCACCGGACAGGTGGGATTCGGGCTCGTTCATGATCGGCATCGTGTGATGATCCTCATCCTAGGGCGGACATAAAGATTGTCAACAATTCTTTTCCGGCATTGCGCACAATCGGCGTGCATCGCCGCGACCCGGTTCGGTGCACGATGCGTCGAATCCATGCACAGCAAGGCCAAGACGTATGACAGACATGCTTCTCGTCGTATACCCGCCCGGTCATTTTGTTGACAAAACTGGTGCAAGATCCGGCGACGAGCGTGCTGATGTCGACGAAAATATTTGACCGTTAGTTGCGCGCTTACATAAAGAAAAAGGCGGGAACCCCCGCCTTTCGACCGGCTGCGCCCGCCTCAACCGAGGTGCGGATAGTCCGACACGGTGAGCCGGAAACCGTGCGCATTCGCGACCAGTTGCGCCTGCGCGCCGAACGGCAGCGTCAGCAGGTCGGGCACGTGGCCGAACTGAAGCCCCGTCACGACCGGAATCCCGATCACCGCGCGCACCTGGTCGATCATCGCCTGCATGTCGTAGCCGTTGTCGTACTCGAATGGTCGTGCACCGGTGAACTGGCCGAGCACGAGCGCCTGCTGGCGCGCGAGCAGCCCCGACAGGTGCAATTGATAGATCATCCGTTCGATCCGGAACGGCTGCTCGTTGACGTCCTCGATGAACAGGATGCCGCCTTCGATGTCGGGCATGTACGGCGTGCCGACGAGCGACGTGAGGATCGCGAGGTTGCCGCCCCACAGCGTGCCCGTCACGTTCACGGTCTGCACCTGCGGTGCTTCGGCGATGATCGTCGTGCTCGGCTGCGTCAGCGTCTGCCAGAAGTGCTGCATCGTGAAGTCGCTCGGCGTTTCCGCGCCGAAGTCGGCGGACAGCATCGGGCCGCCGAACGTCTTGATGCGCGCCTTCGCGTACAGCGCGAGCTGGAGCGCCGTGAAATCGCTGTGGCCAACGAGCGCGACCGGCTGGTCGCGCAGCCGGCGTTCGAGCCCGCGATAATCGAGCCCGTGCAGGATGCGCGCCGCGCCATAGCCGCCGCGCACCGCGAGCGCGATGTCCGGCAGCGGCCGCTCGGGATCGGCAAGACGGTTCAGGTCGCCTGCCCGCTCGCCGTCGGTGCCGCCGAACCGCTGGAAGCGCCGCTGCGTCGCTTCGATGTTCTCGATGCGATGCTGCGCGGCGCTGAGGCGTTCGAGCGCGCGATTGATCGCGTCCGGATCGTGCGGATAGCCGGACGGCGCAAGCAGGCGGATGGTGTAGGACGCGGCAGGCTGGAAGGACATGGCGAAGAAAGGTGTCGGGTCGTCAAACCCCTTAGAGGGACCGAACCGTCTCCGGTTCACGGAACCGTGCACGCCCGGCTCGCGTCGAGCGATGGGCGCGCCGAGCGCGCCTATGACGCGCCGGAGTCGGCGTCGCGGGCGAGCCGTGCTTCGCGCAGTGCGCGACGGCGCTCGGCGAAGAACGACTTCAGCGCGGCGCCGCACTCGTCGGCGAGCACGCCGCCGGTCACTTCGGTATGGTGGTTCAGTTGCGGATTCGCGAATGCGTCGATCACGCTGCCGCACGCGCCCGTCTTCGGATCGGCGGCACCGTAGACGACCCGCGCGATGCGCGCATGCATGATCGCGCCCGCGCACATCAGGCACGGCTCTAGCGTCACGTACAGCTCGCAGCCGGGCATCCGGTAATTCTGCAGATGCTGTGCGGCCATGCGCAGCGCGGCCATTTCCGCATGGGCCGACGGGTCGTGCCCGCTGATCGGATGGTTGAAGCCGCGTGCGATCACTTCGTCGCCACGCACGAGCACCGCGCCGACCGGCACTTCGCCGGCCGCGCGCGCCTCTTCGGCGGCAGCCTGGGCGAGACGCATGAAATGCAGGTCGCGCGCCGATACGGGCGCGGCTTCTGGAACGGGAGATTCGGCGGCAGGTTCGGCCGCCGGGGCGACTGTCGACCGGGCTGCGTCGTGCAGCGCGTCGGACGTCACATCGGCCCCGCTTCGGCGGACGCTTCGTCAAGCCCGCGCTCGCACAGGCGCTCCGCGATGCGCCGGCAGTAGTCGCGCGGCATCACCATCGGGCCGCCGCGCAGCGATTCGAGCGCCATGTCGAGTGCGAGGATCTTCGCCTGCAACCGGCACCGCGCGGCGCGATCGCTGACCGCCTGCACTTCGTCATGCAGGTTGCGCAGCGCGCGCAATTGCTCGACGGCCGGCGGCACGAAGCCCGCATTCTTCAGGATACGGTTGGCCACCCGCACCTCCTCGGGCACGAGCAGGTCGTCATCCAGCGCCTGTGGCGCGCCGGTACCCGGCAAATCGTCGAACTCGCCCCGCGCGGCGGCGGCGGCAATACGTTGTTCGACCAGGGCGTCAAGCAATCTCATCAGTCAATCGGAACAATGCGGCAGGCCGAATTCTAGCAGGGTGACGCGGGTATGACAGGCCCTTCGAATATATGCTCGATATTGTGCTTTTTAGGGGCCGAATCGCGGGGCATGCGCGCCGATCGGTCTCATTTGCCGCTCTGCTGCGCTGCAGCGGGCTGTGGGCCATCTGGACACCGGTCATCGCGCCGCGTGTCGGGCTCCGTTTTGGTGTGGGACGACGCCAACGGAACCGCGCCGCCCCGGAAAAACGACGCGGCCCTGTTTCCCGTTTTCCCGGTTCAGGCAGCCGCCGCTTCCCGCCGCGCGTTCGCGAACGGACGGAACATCGTCGCGATCAGGAACGCGCCGAGACCGATCGCAAACGAGCCGAGATACAGCCAGCCATAGCTGCCGAACGTATCGACGATCAGGCCGCCCGCGACCGGCCCCGCGGCCATCCCGAGGCTGCCGGCCATCGCGCAGCCGCCGATCACCGTGCCCATCATCTGCAGCGGGAAGTTCTCGCGCGCCAGCACCGCATACAGCGGCATCACGCCCGCGTAGATGAAGCCGAACACGATCGCGACCGCGTAGAACCCGTCGAGCGTGCGCACGAAGTAGTACCCGAGCGCCCCCAGCGCCTGCGCAAGCAGCCCGGCCACCAGCATGCGCTTCGCGCCGAGGCGGTCGCCCAGGATCCCGAACGCGATCCGGCCGCCCATGCCGGCGAGCCCTTCGACGCTGTAGATCGACACCGCGGCGATCAGCGGGATCCCGCACGTCACCGCGTAGCTGACCGTATGGAAGATCGGGCCCGAATGCGTCGCGCAGCAAAAGAAGTTGGTCAGCAGCAGCACGACGAACTGCGGCGAACGCAGCGCGGCCGCGACCGACATCGCCGCCGGCTCGCCGGCGGGCGCCGGCACCGCTGAAGCCGCCCGCACGCCGTCGAGCGCGGGCGCCCGGCGCACCAGCAACGACACCGGAATCATCACGACGGCCGCCAGCACCGCAATCAGCAGCATCGACGTGCGCCAGTCGCGCACCGACACGAGCCACGCGGCCAGCGGGGCCATCGTCATCGGCGCCATCCCCATGCCGGCCGACACGAGCGACACCGCGAGGCTGCGGTGCGTGTCGAACCAGCCGGTCACGCACGCCATCATCGGCGCGAATATCGCAGCCGTCGCGCCGCCGACGGCGAGGCCGAACGTGAGCTGGAACGCGAGCAGCGACGGCGCGCGGCTCGCCAGCGCCAGGCTTGCCGACAGCAGGACGGCGCCCGTGATGACGACCGGGCGCGTGCCGATGCGGTCCGACAGGCTGCCCCACGCGATGCTCGCGAAGGCCATCGCGATGAAGCCGAGCGTCATCGCGCCGGAAATGCCGGTCACCGACCAGCCCGTGTCGCGCGCGATCGCGCGCAGGAATACCGGCAGCGAAAACATCGCGCCGATCGCGATGCAGCCCATCAGGCCGCCCGCGGCGACGATGACCCAGCGGTATCGGGAATCCGGCATGGGGTGCCTCCTTGTCGTGATGGCGATCCTCGGGAACCGGGCGCCACCTGCTTCGCGCGAGGCCCGGTCGACATGGATACGACGGGCGACACATCGGGAAATCGACATGCGCGGCACACACGCCGGCGAATTTTTTGATTGTCCGCCGATCCGTTGCGCCCGTAACGGGCGAAGCGAGCCGACACCACATGGCGGATGGTCCGTTCGGTCTGCCCCCTGCCGCCGCGCTTTTCCGGAATCGGAAAGTCGAAATCAGAAATAGTTGGTTGGGCCGCACGATCCGGCTGACTACACTCGAGCGATCTTGTCATAACAAGTTGACCGATGACCTCCCCCAACGTCGTGCCGCTGTCGGCGGCTCCCCTCTACGTGCAGATCAAGGACACGCTGCGCGCGCGCATTCTCGACGGCACCTATGCGCCGCACAGCCGGATGCCGTCCGAGCACGAACTCTGCGCGATGTTCGACGTCAGCCGCATCACGGTGCGCCAGGCGCTCGGCGATCTCCAGAAGGAAGGACTGCTGTTCAAGCTGCACGGCAAGGGCACCTTCGTGTCGAAGCCGAAGGCGTTCCAGAACGTGACGTCGCTGCAGGGCTTCGCCGAGGCGATGTCGTCGATGGGCTACGAGATCGTCAACCAGGTGCGCAGCTTCCGCACCGTCAAGGCCGACCGCCATCTCGCGACGAAGCTGAACGTGCCCGAGGGCGCGCCGCTCGTCGAGATTCATCGCGTGCGGCTGCTCAATCGCGAGCCCGTGTCGCTCGAACAGACGTGGGTACCGGAAGCCCTCGGCAAGCGCCTCGCGGGCGCCGACCTCGCGACGCGCGACATTTTCCTGGTCCTGGAAAACGACTGCGGCATCCCGCTTGGCCATGCCGACGTGTCGATCGACGCGATCCTCGCCGACGACGAGATCGTCGACGCGCTGCACGTCGAGGAAAGCAGCCCCGTGCTGCGCATCGAGCGCCTCACGCATGACGCGTCGGGCGCACCGATCGACTTCGAATACCTCTACTTCCGCGGCGACGCCTTCCAGTACCGGCTGCGCATCGACCGGCAGAAACCGCGCAAACCTGCAAGGAAACAGCAATGACTACCCATGTGCTCGAATACGACATCGTCGTGGTGGGCGGCGGCACGGCCGGCCCGATGGCGGCGATCAAGGCGAAGGAGCGCGACCCGTCCCTGCGCGTGCTGTTGCTCGAAAAGGCCAACGTGAAGCGCAGCGGCGCGATCTCGATGGGAATGGACGGCCTGAACAACGCCGTGATCCCCGGGCATGCGACGCCCGAGCAGTACACGCGCGAGATCACGATCGCCAACGACGGCATCGTCGACCAGGAGGCCGTGTACGCGTATGCGACGCACAGCTTCGAAACGATCGAGCAGCTCGACCGCTGGGGCGTGAAGTTCGAGAAGGACGGCACCGGCGACTACGCGGTGAAGAAGGTCCATCACATGGGCTCGTACGTGCTGCCGATGCCGGAGGGACACGACATCAAGAAGGTGCTGTACCGGCAGCTGAAGCGCGCGCGCATCGCGATCACGAACCGGATCGTCGCGACGCGCGTGCTGACCGACGCGCAGGGCCGCGCAAGCGGCGTGCTCGGCTTCGACTGCCGCACCGCCGAATTCCACGTGATCCGCGCGAAGGCCGTGATTCTCTGCTGCGGCGCGGCCGGTCGCCTCGGCCTGCCGGCCTCGGGCTACCTGATGGGCACCTACGAGAACCCGACCAACGCGGGCGACGGCTACGCGATGGCGTATCACGCCGGTGCCGCGCTCGCGAATCTCGAATGCTTCCAGATCAATCCGCTGATCAAGGACTACAACGGCCCCGCGTGCGCGTACGTCACCGGCCCGCTCGGCGGCTTCACCGCGAACGGCAAGGGCGAACGCTTCATCGAATGCGATTACTGGAGCGGCCAGATGATGTGGGAGTTCTACCAGGAACTGCAAAGCGGCAACGGCCCCGTGTTCCTGAAGCTCGACCATCTCGCGGAAGAAACGATCCAGACCATCGAGCAGATCCTGCACACGAACGAACGGCCGAGCCGCGGCCGCTTTCATGCCGGGCGCGGCACCGACTACCGCAGCCAGATGGTCGAGATGCACATCTCCGAGATCGGTTTCTGCAGCGGGCACAGTGCATCCGGCGTGTACGTGAACGCCCGCGCGGAGACGACCGTGCCCGGGCTCTACGCGGCCGGCGACATGGCGGCCGTCCCGCACAACTACATGCTCGGTGCATTCACGTATGGCTGGTTTGCCGGGCAGAACGCGGCCGACTACGTGGCCGGCCGCGCGCATGCGCCGGTGGACGACGAACAGGTCGCCGCCGAACGCACCCGTGTGCTTGCCCCGCTGCTGCGCGAGCGCGGCCTGGCGCCGGCGCAGGTCGAATACAAGCTGCGCCGCATGGTGAACGACTATCTGCAACCGCCGAAGGTGACGCGCAAGATGGAAATCGGGCTGCAACGCATTGACGCCATTACTGAGGATATCGAAGAGATAAAAGCGAACCATCCGCACGAACTGATGCGCGCCGCCGAAGTCCGTGCGATCCGCGACTGCGCGGAAATGGCCGCGCGCGCGTCGCTGTTCCGTACCGAGAGCCGCTGGGGGCTGTACCACCACCGCGTCGACTTTCCGCATCGCAACGACGCCGAATGGTTCTGCCACCCCTGGCTGCGCAAGGACGCCGCGGGCGCGATGCGCAGCGAGAAGCGGCCGGTCGAACCGTACGTCGTGCCGCTTGCCGACGACGAACGCGGCGCCTACACGAATCTGCGCATCCGCGAACCGGCCGCGCTCGCGGCCGCCCTCTGAGGAACCTGCCATGTCCCATACGCCGCACGACATCTTCCAGCGCAGCAGCGCACCCGTGACGATCGACGAGAACCTCTGCATCGCCGACAAGGGCTGCACCGTCTGCGTCGACGTGTGCCCGCTCGACCTGCTCGCGATCGACGTGACCAAGGGCAAGGCCTACATGCAGTTCGACGAATGCTGGTACTGCATGCCGTGCGAACGCGATTGCCCGACTGGCGCGGTCAAGGTCGACATCCCTTACCTGCTGCGCTGACCGTGTCCTTCAACGCTTTCTCCCGTCGCCCATGACCGACTCCCCCTTCGCTGCCGCGTTGCCCCGCGCACATGCCTCCGACGAAGCCGCACTCGTCGCCCGCCTCGCCGCGCCCGATGCCGCCGTACGTCGCGTCGCCCTGTTCGAACTCGCCGACCTCGAGGACCCGGGGTTCGTGCCCGCGTTCGTCGTCGCGCTGCGCGACGATCCGTCGGCCGACGTGCGCGGCGAAGCTGCCCGTGTGCTCGGCGCATGGGAGCAACCCGACGTCGTCGATGCGCTGTGCGGCGCATTGCTCGATCCGGACGACGACGTGCGCGCCGCCGCCGCGCAGAGCCTGTCCGAACTGAAGGACGCGGCATCGGGCGCCGTGCTGTGCCGATGGACCGAACGGCCCGAGCCGTTCGTGCGCCGTGCCGTGCTGCGCGGATTGCGCGAGTTGCGCGACCCCGGCGCGTTCGCGCCCGCGCTGCGCGCGCTCGATGCCGAACACGCCGAGGTGCGCGCCGAAGCCGTGGCGGTGCTCGGTTGGCTCAAGGATCCGCGTGCGCTGCCACCGCTTGCAGGCATCGCGACAACCGATGCCGCAGCGGACGTGCGACGCATCGCGGTCGGCGCGATCGGGTTCGCGACACCCGACGACGCGACCGTCATCCACGCGCTGTTCGCCGCGCTGCGCGACCGCGAATGGCAAGTGCGCGAGGAAGCGGCCACGACGCTCGGCAAGCTGCGCGTCGCGACCGCGCGCGAACCGCTCGTCGCCGCGCTCGACGACGACTACTGGCAGGTGCGCCTGCGCGCCGCGCGTGCGCTCGGGCAACTGCGCGATGCGGCCGCGGCGCCGGCCGTCGTCGCGCTGCTTTCTCACGCGATCAGCAACCTGCGCAAGGAAGCGGCGCTTGCGCTCGGTGAATTGCGCGACCGCGCGACGTTGCCCGCGCTGACCCACGCGCTGGAGGACCACGATCCGGAAGTGCGCAAGGCCGTGCGGATCGCGATCCGGCAGATCGACGAGGCGTCGCGATGATCTCCCCGACCGAAATCGTGCTCGATCATCCGGCGCGCACGTTGACCCTCCGCTGGCCGGACGGTCACACGCAACGCGTCAGCTATGCACGGTTGCGCGGTGATTGCCCGTGTGCGGAATGCCGAAGGATCCGGCACGACGGCGGTCGTGTCGATGCACGGCCCGACCTGACGCTGGACAGCCTGGAAACGGCCGGCTACGGCATCCGCATGGTGTTCGGCGACGGTCATGCGCGCGGCATCTATCCGTGGCCGTATCTGGCGGGCATGACAGCGCGGCCGTGACGTAGCGCCCGCGGCTGCGCGGACGAAATAGCAGGCGTGCGGAAACGCTGCGATACTGACGCCCACGATCGTCTCCACCCACCGTGGGAGCCAGAACATGCAAACCGCAGTCGGATTCATCGGCCTCGGCGTGATGGGCACGCCGATGGCGCTCAATCTTGCGCGGGCCGGCACGCCGCTCGTCGTATGGAGCCGGTCGCACGGCAGCGACGATGCGCTGCGCGACGCCGGTGCACGTGTGGCCGAGCACATCGACGACGTGTTCACGGCCTGCCGCACCGTAATCCTGATGCTCGCGAACGACGCGGCGATCGACGGCGCCCTCGCGCGCGGCACGCCCGGTTTCGCCGCCCGCGTCGGCGGGCACACCATCGTGAACATGGGCACGAACGCACCCGAGTATTCGCGTGCACTGGCCGACGACATCGCCGCCGCGTCGGGCCGTTACGTCGAAGCACCGGTGTCGGGGTCGCGCAAGCCGGCCGAAGCCGGGCAACTCGTGGTGATGCTCGCCGGCGCACCGGACGACGTCGACGCCGTCCGTGCGCTCGTGAAGCCGCTGTGCCGAGACAGCTTCGTGTGCGGCGACGTACCGTCGGCGCTGACGATGAAGCTCGCCGTAAACCTGTTCCTGATCACGATGGTCACCGGCCTGACCGAAGCCACGCATTTCGCGCAACGCCACGGCATCGATCTCGCCCGCTTCGCCGACGTGCTGAATGCGGGCCCGATGGCGAGTGACGTGTCGCGCGTGAAGCTAGGCAAACTCGTCGCCGCCGACTTCTCGGTGCAGGCCGCGATCACCGACGTGCTGAAGAATGCGCGCCTCGTCGCCGAATCCGCGCGCGGCATCGGCGTCGCGTCGCCACTGCTCGACATCTGCCATGCGCTGTACGGCGAGACCGAGCGGGCCGGGCATGGCGCGGACGACATGGTCGCCGTGATCCGCGCGATCGAGCAGCGCACCGACGGCGCGCAATGAATCGTCGCCGGCCGCCCCAACCACTCGAACGCACCCGCACGTAGCATCCGATGTCCGACTCAACCCGCTCCCCGACCAGCGTCCCCGCTTCCGTCCGCCCGGTTCCTGCCGTGATCGGCATCGTCCTGCGGGAGCGCGACGTGCTGCTGGTGCGTCGCGCCAATCCGCCCGATGCGGGCTGCTGGGGCTTTCCCGGCGGCAAGATCGAAGCGGGTGAATCGATTGCGCACGCGGTCGTGCGCGAGATCGCCGAAGAGACGACCGTCGACGTCGAGGCGCTCGACACCTTTACCGCGCTGGATGCGTTCGACTATGATGCCGGCGGCGACGTGCGCCAGCATTTCGTGATGGTCGCGGTGCTGTGCCGATGGCTGCGCGGCGCGCCTGCCGCCGGCGACGATGCACTCGACGCGCGCTGGTTCGATCTCGCCGAACTCGATCGCGATGACTTGCCGATGAGCGCAGGGGTTCGTGATGTCGCGCGACGCGCGATCGAGCGTGCGGCGGCACTTGGTCATGCGCAGCGTCCGGCCAATACTTGAATGCGTGAAGCACCGCTGTCTTTCTCGCAGCGCTTGCGCGCGGCCCGATCGGAACCATGACGGTGCCGGCTACGCGCCGACGAACCTCCAATTACAAATCAAAGATGGGCCAACCCATGATCAGAATTCGCAAGTCGACTCCGGCCGACGGCGCACGCGTGCTGGATATCTGGCGCAACGCGGTCGACGCCACGCACCACTTCCTCAGCAACGACGACCGTCGTGCGATCGAATCCGAAGTCGTCGCGTTCCTGCCCGGTGCGCCGCTCGATCTCGCCGTCGACGAAGCCGACCGCGCAATCGGCTTCATGTTGCTCGACGGCAGTCACATGGAAGCACTGTTCGTCGATCCCGCTCACCACGGCGCGGGTGTCGGGCGCCTGCTCGTGGAAGACGCGCTCAAGCGTCACCCCGACCTGTCGACCGACGTCAACGAGCAGAACGAATCGGCAGCGGGATTCTATGAACGGCTCGGCTTCGAGCGCATCGGGCGATCGGCGCTCGATGGGCAGGGGCGCGCCTATCCGTTGATCCACCTGCGCTATCGCGCGAAACCGTCGTCCTCGCCGCAGCACGCATAACGGTGGCCGGCGCGGGATAGCACGCCGCCCTCCACGTCATGCGCTCCGGGCACGCGAACGCGGCGACCTGATACCAGGTCCGCTCCACGCATGCCGCATGCGGCCACGTGACGCGTCATGCACGACGCACCGGTACCACGCGCTCGACCCTTGCACGGATGATCGTTTCCCGGACTGAACGAGCCTGTCGCGGGCCCGGAGATGCTAACCTCTCGGCCACTCTAAACGACATCGCGTGAAGCAACAGGATTCGACCATGCAAACCGTTGCGGTACTGGACTTCGAAACAACCGGACTTTCGCCGAACATGGGCGACCGTGCGACCGAAATCGCCGTCATCCTGCTCCGGGACGGTGAAATCGTCGACCGTTTCCAGAGCCTGATGAATGCAGGCAGACGCATACCGTCCGATGTCGTCGCGCTGACCGGCATCACGAACGAGATGATCGCAGCGGCGCCGCCGGCGTCGAAGGTCATGAAGGAAGCCGCGGCGTTCGTCGGCAAGCATGCGGTCGTCGCCCACAACGCCGGGTTCGACAAACGGTTCTGGCAGTCGGAACTCGGGCTGCTTGGCGTGTCGGCCGAGCATGCCTTTGCGTGCACGATGCTCGTGGCAAGACGTATCTATCCGGATGCCCGGAGTCACCGCCTGTCGAGCCTGGTGGATATGCTGCGGCTGCCGAAATCGGGCCGCGCACACCGGGCGATGGTCGATGCCGAGATGGCCGGGCACCTGTGGTGCCGGCTGCAGCAGGACATTGCGCGGACGTACGGACTGAATCGCATCGATCACGCGCTCATGGCCCGTGTGCAGGCAACGGCCAAGGCGAAAGTGCCGACGTACCTGCGTTCGCTCGTGGGCGCACACGCGTGAGCATCCGGGTCGCGATGCTTCCGACTCGCGCGATCCATTGATGAAAAACGGCTTGGCAACCTGCCAGGCCGTTTTCTTGTCGCAGCAGTCTTCCGGTTGATTCCAGATACAAGGCAACGGCAGGACGGCCGTCTTGTGGCCGCCCACGCCGCTGACTGACTGAGCTGCGATGTGTTCGTGTCATGCAAGGCCTCTCCTTGCACATGGTGATGCAGATGGACAGGCTCTCGTCGTCCAGACGCGCCTGCGCGCGCTTGCAGCGCGACATGATGAGCAGGGTGTGCGCCCAACCGATTTCTCCAACCCGTGCGCGGGGCGTGGGCTCGGCACGGTATTGCAAAAAAATTGAGGCAGCACCACAGGTTCTGCGCCGAACATGGCAAGCCTCCGTCCTTACGACACTCTCGGCTGCATGGCTTGTTTGGCGGCCGCTGGCACCAGTTCGCTCAACCGGGACAGGAACAGCTTGAGGATTGGAGAGGTGTTGGAACGGCTGTGACCGACAACGAGGTCGATTGTCGGCACGTCTCCCGCCAACGGGCGGCTCACCACGGACCACGGCAGCAGGTTCTCGACGTAGTCGGGAATCAACGTCAGCCCGCGCGTCGACGCCACGAGCGACATCACCATCGCTGGGTTGTCCACGCCCTGGGTGGGCGTAAGCGTCACACCTTCGCGCTGCAGGTACGTGTCCACCACGGAACGCAGCACGCGCGCCTTGTTGGCCATGGCCACGAAGGGCTGTCCCACGAGTTGTTGCGGTCGGATGCTCTCTTGCGAGGCCAAGGTGTGATCGCTCGGCATCAGCACGACCAGCGGCTCTTGCCCAACCGTCGTGTAGTCCAGATCGAAGCCCGGCTCGGCGCGCAGGAAGGCCAGGTCCAGCCGGCCACGTGCCAATGCATCCGCCAGGTCCGGTGAGTAATCGCTGGAGACCGTGACGTCGATGCTCGGCAACTCGTCGCGCAGCAAGTTCAGCGCCTTCGGCAACCAGGTCATCTCCTGTCCGGTCAGGAAGCCCAGTGCAAAACGCTGCTTGCTCGGCTGCGCCGCCCGGCGCGCGGCCTCGATCGCCGCATCGACCTGACTCAGGGCCAGTCGCGCGTGATCGATGAAGGCTTTCCCCGCCGGCGTCAGTTCGACGCCGCGCGTGCTGCGGCTGAGCAGATCCACGCCGACCTGATCCTCCAGGTCGCGGATCTGCCGGCTCAGCGAAGGCTGGGAGGTATGCAGCCGCCGCTCGGCGGCCACCGTCAGACTGCCCGTCTCCGCCACGGCGATGAAGTAGCGCAGATGTCTCAGCTCCATGCTTGCTCCCATGCTTTTTAGGCATCCCCACCCGCTTACAAAGTCTTTTTGTTTTTGAGGGGAGGCCCCTAAATTCTCACTCATGGCGGCGGGGAAAGCAGATTCGGAACGACAGCAACCCCTCGCCCGTACGTCAACCGTCATACCTCAAGGAGCATATCATGAGCCACCACCCCGTCATTCTCATCACCGGCGCGCTGACCGGCATCGGTCGCGCCACCGCCTTGGCGTTCGCAGACAGCGGCGCCCGTCTCGTCATCTCCGGCCGCCGGTCGGCGGAAGGCCAGGCACTCGAGTCCGAACTCCGTCAGTTGGGCGCCGAGGCCCACTTCATCCAGGCCGATGTCCGGCATGACCAGGAGGTTCAGGATCTGGTGGACCAGACCGTGGCTCACTTCGGCCGCCTGGACGTGGCCGTCAACAACGCCGGCACCGAAGGCCAGCCCGGCCTGATCGTGAACCAGACCGCCGACAGCTACGCCGCCACCTTCGACACCAACGTGCTCGGCACGCTGCTGAGCATGAAGCACGAACTGCGCGTGATGACTGCCCAGGGCAGCGGCAGCATCATCAACATCTCTTCGACTTACGGCCATGAAGGCGCGGCCTACGCGTCGGTGTACGCCGGCAGCAAGCATGCCGTCGAGGGCATGACCAAGTCCGCAGCGCTGGAAGTGGCGGCCGCGGGCGTTCGCGTCAACGCCGTGGCTCCCGGTCCGACCGACACCGGCATGCTGGACCGCTTCACCGCCACGCCGGAGAACAAGGCTGCGCTCGCTTCACGCGTGCCGCTGGGCCGCGTCGGCAAGCCGGCCGAGATTGCAGCGGCCGTGCGCTTCCTGGCTTCGGACGCCGCAGCGTTCGTGACCGGCCAGATCGTCACCGTCGATGGCGGCAAGACAGCCGGCTGATCAGGGCCGCGCCGAGACGGCGCGGCCCTGTCCGTCACCCAGGCAACGCCCGGCTTTTCACCGAGGCGGGGCAGCACCTTGCCCGCTCAAGGATCCGTCAGCCTCATAGGGAATACGACCATGCACACCTTCACTCATCACACCGCCCCGACCCAGTACATCGAGGCCAATGGCATCCGCTTCGCCTATCGCCGATTCGGTAAGTCAAGCGGCGTGCCAATCGTTTTCAACCAGCACTACACCGGAACGATGGACTATTGGGATCCGGCCGTGACCGACGGCTTCGCAGAGACGCGCGAGGTGATCCTGTTCAACAACGCCGGCGTGTCCAGCTCGTCCGGCGAGACGCCGGCAAGCTTCCCGGAAATGGGCGCCAACGCCATTGCCTTCATCCGCGCGCTCGGCCTCGACCAGGTCGATGTGCTGGGCATCTCGATTGGCGGTTTCGTCGCGCAGGAGATCGCACTTCAAGGCGGGGATCTCGTGCGCAAGCTCATCCTCGTCGGCACCGGCCATCGCGGCAACGACATGACGGCCAGCCGCTCGGCCGAGATCTTCGCGGGCCGCTACGAGCCGCCTGAACATCTCTGGCTGTCGGTGCACTTCGCGCCGTCCGAGGCCAGCCAGAAAGCCGGCATCGCCTTCCTTCAACGCAAGTGGCGCCGCCAGGATCGCGACCCGGAAGTGAGCGCGCAAACCGTTGCCGCCCAAGGCGCCGCCATCGGCAAATGGATCGCGCCGGACGAGAATGCGCTGGCCTACCTGAAGTCGATCCGGCAGCCCACGCTGATCGTCCAGGGCAGCAACGACGCGATCATCCCGACTGCGCACTCCGTCACGCTGCAGCAGCACCTGCCGAACGCCCAACTGGTGCTCTATCCGGACGCCGGCCACGGCTCGATTTATCAGTACCCGGAGCGCTTCGTCGCGCACGCCGTTCAGTTCCTGAACGAAGGCCCGGCCGGCATGGCCCGCGCTTGAGCGACCTCGCAACCTCTTTGGAGACGGACGTCATGAACTCACTCACGGGCAAGACCGCGCTCGTCACCGGTGCTTCGCGCGGCATCGGCCGCGCCACCGCCTTGACGCTGGCCGCGGCCGGAGCTCAGGTCCTGGTTCACTACGGCAGCGGCGAGACGGAGGCGACCGCCGTGGTCGACGAAATCCGCCGGGCCGGCGGCAAAGCCGAGACGATCGCCACCGACCTGCGTTCGCCGGACGGTCCGCACCAGCTCGCCGAACGCGTTCGCACCATCATCGGCGGACGGCTGGATGTCCTGGTGGCCAATGCGGGCATCGCCAAGGCCGCGTCGATCGAGGAGACGACGGTCGAGGACTTCGACGCGCTCTTCGCCGTCAACGTGCGCGCACCATTTTTTCTCGTGCAGCAACTACTGCCTGCTCTGTGCAAAGGAAGCAGCATCGTCCTGCTGTCGTCGCTGGCGGCACACGCCTCGGTCGGCACGCTCTCTGCCTACTCGGCCACCAAGGGTGCGATCGATACGCTGGTGAAGCACTGGGCCGCGGCTCTCGGCTCGCGTGGCATCCGCGTCAACGCGGTGGCACCGGGCGTGGTGGAAACCGAGATGTCGAGTTTCACCAAGACGGACGCGGGGCGCGAGGCAACCCTCGGCATGCAGGCCTTGCAACGCGTGGCCCAACCCGAGGACATCGCCAGCGTCGTCGCGTTCCTGGCCTCGGACCAGGCGCGCTGGATCACCGGTGACACGTTGCGCGTGGATGGCGGCTCCAAGCTCTGAGCCCACACCCATTCAATCTCTCAAGGAAATTCAAATGAAGCTCTATCACTCCACGTCGTCGCCCAATTCCCGTCGCGTGCGCATCCTGCTCGCCGAGAAGGGCCTCACTCCCACCCTGGTCCCGATCGACCTGGGCAAGGGCGAACAACACGGCGACGCCTACCGCGCCATCAATCCGCGCCGCGTCGTGCCCACGCTGGTGCTGGACGATGGGACGGCACTCGGCGAAGTGCCCGTCATCAGCCGCTACCTCGATGAGGTGTACCCGACGCCCTCGCTCTTCAGCACGACGCCCGCGGAGCAGGCCGTGGTCTCGATGTGGGATCGCCGCATCGAGCAGGAAGGTTTCGCGTCAGTGATGGAAGCGATTCGTAACAAGGCGCCCGGCCTGAAGGGCCGGGCGATCGCGGGACCGCACGACTACGAGCAGATCCCTGCACTGGTCGAGCGCAGCACGCGGCGCGTGAAAAATCTGTTCGCGGACATGAACGCGCGGTTGGCCGAGTCGCCCTTCGCCGCTGGCGAGAACTTCTCGGTAGCGGACATCACGCTGCTCGTCACGGTGGATTTCGCCGCCAAGGCGATCGACTTGTCGATTCCGGAAGAATTCCGTGCGCTGCGACGCTGGTACGACGCCGTCTCGCTTCGCGACAGCGCAACCGCTTGAACGCAGTCCGTTTCGCATATTGCGAAGCGTTCACCGCGTCCAATTTTTTGACGGCGTTACCGTCGGTTTTACCGTCAGGGATCGGGAGAACTGTGGATGCCCGGAAAGCCGCGTAAAACTAGCTTCCCCGGGAAGACTTTTACCGTCAAGGACGGTAAAAGTCTGAATAGTGAACGAGAATGTCTTGATCCGGCCTCGACTTTTACCGCCAACTCTGCCGTCAACTTGTTTTGCAGGCCGACGATAGCCACCGATAGACTCCGCGACGTATTGATTTGAAAGTCAAATCGTTACGGCAGTTTTTCGATGGCTGGCGATAATCATCGAAGGACGTCAATTCACTCCCACTCGATCGTCGCCGGCGGCTTGCCCGAGATGTCGTACACCACCCGGTTGATCCCGCGCACCTCGTTGATGATCCGGTTCGACGCGCGGCCGAGCAGCGCGTACGGCAGGTGCGCCCAGTGTGCGGTCATGAAGTCGGTCGTCTGCACCGCGCGCAACGACGTCACGTAGTCGTACGTGCGGCCATCGCCCATCACGCCCACCGACTTGACCGGCAGGAACACCGCGAACGCCTGGCTCGTCAGGTCGTACCAGCTCTTGCCGACATCGGCTTCGCCGCACAGGCCGGCGGCCGCATCCTGCGCGGTCGCGGTCGTGTTGCGCAGTTCCTCGATGAAGATCGCGTCCGCGCGGCGCAGCAGGTCCGCGAACTCGCGCTTCACTTCGCCGAGAATCCGCACGCCGAGGCCCGGGCCTGGGAACGGATGGCGGTACACCATTTCCGGCGGCAGGCCGAGCGCAACACCCAGCTCGCGCACTTCGTCCTTGAACAGGTCGCGCAGCGGTTCGAGCAGCTTCAGGCCGAGCGTTTCCGGCAGGCCGCCGACGTTGTGGTGGCTCTTGATCGTCGTCGCCTTCTTCGTCTTCGTGCCGCCCGATTCCACCACGTCCGGGTAGATCGTGCCCTGCGCGAGCCACTTCGCCTTCGACAGCTTCTTCGCCTCGGCCTGGAATACCTCGACGAACTCGCGACCGATGATCTTGCGCTTCGCTTCCGGATCGGTCACGCCGGCCAGGTGGCCGAGGAACTGGTCGGACGCGTCGACGTGCACGACCTTCGCATGCAGGCGGCCCTCGAACATGTCGAGCACCATCTTGCCTTCGTTCAGGCGCAGCAGGCCGTGGTCGACGAACACGCAGGTGAGCTGGTCGCCGATCGCGCGATGGATCAGCGCAGCGGCGACGCTCGAATCGACACCGCCCGACAGGCCGAGAATCACTTCCTCGTCACCGACCTGCTCGCGGATCTTCGCGACGGCTTCCTCGATGTGGTTGCTCATGATCCAGTCGGGCTTCGCACCGGCGATCTGCAGCACGAAGCGTTCGATGATCTGGCGGCCCTTCACCGTGTGCGTGACTTCCGGATGGAACTGCACCGCGTAGTAGCCGCGCGCCTCGTCGGCCATGCCGGCGATCGGGCAGCTCGGCGTCGACGCCATCAGCGCGAAGCCCGGCGGCAGCTCGGCAACCTTGTCGCCGTGGCTCATCCAGACCTTCAGCATCCCGTGGCCTTCGTCCGTCTTGAAGTCCTCGATGCCGTCGAGCAGGCGCGTGTGTCCGTGTGCGCGCATTTCCGCGTAACCGAATTCGCGGTGGTCGCTCCATTCGACCTTGCCGCCGAGCTGCACGGCCATCGTCTGCATGCCGTAGCAGATGCCGAGCACCGGCACGCCGAGATCCCACACGGCCTGCGGCGCGCGCAGCTGATGGTCTTCGTACGTGCTCGCGTGGCTGCCCGACAGGATCACCGCCTTCGGCGCGAACTCGCGGACGAAGTCGTCGGACACATCGTTCGGATGGATTTCGCAGTAGACGTGCGCTTCGCGCACACGTCGCGCAATCAGTTGGGTGACTTGCGAACCGAAGTCGAGAATCAGGATTTTGTCGTGCATGGCTGCGGACGGGATGAAGAGAATAAGAAAAGCAGCGCATCATTTTCATCATGCGCTGCGTCAATAGCATGGACAGCGGCGTCGGGCGGAAGGCAGCACGCTCGACGCATGGCCGGTCAATCCTGCATCGGCGGGCGCTCGTCGAGTGCGACGGTGCCGGACGACGATGGGCCGGATGCGGCCGGTGACGACGATGCAGCGGACGCCGCGGGACGGCTGACGACGGGTTCGACACGCTGCGGCGCAGATGACGACGCGGGTGCCGTCGCCGGCTCGGCCGGACGCTGCACCGGCGCGCGCGCCTCGAGCGCCTGCTCCAGCGCCTGCTCTTTTTCGCGCCGGCGCACAGCCGATGCGAGCCGCACGCCGCCGAGGCCGAGCACGATCAGCGCGACGCCGGCCACCGCCGACAGCACGCGGCCGGCGGCCGCGAGCGCGGGACCGCTGCCGGTGCCGATCGACCAGACGATCGTCAGCGCGCCGGTCAGCCAATACACATGGCCGACCGAACGCGCGACCGGCGCCGTGAGATCCCCGTTGAACGCTGCATGAAACGCGAGCCACGCGAGCCCGAGCAACGCGATGCCGAACGCCTGGCCGAGCATCGCCGGCTGGACGTTCGCAAGCTGCAGCGCGTTGAAGAGCGACTGCCAGGGCGTCAGCACGAACAGCACGCCGAACGCCAGCAGCAGCACGGCATCGATGACCAGCACGGCTCGCAGCAGCGGTTTCATCGGCGATCAGTCCACGTGGTAGTTCGGCGCTTCCTTCGTGATCTGCACGTCGTGCACGTGCGACTCGCGCATGCCCGCCGCGGTGATCTGGACGAATTCAGCCTTGTCGTGCAGCTCGTCGATCGTCTTGCAGCCGCAGTAGCCCATGCTCGCGCGCACGCCGCCGACCAGCTGGAACAGGATCGCGTTGACCGAGCCCTTGTACGCGACACGGCCTTCGATGCCTTCCGGCACGAGCTTGTCGATGTTCGCCGAGTTGTCCTGGAAGTAGCGGTCTGCCGCGCCGTCCTTCATCGCACCGACCGAACCCATGCCGCGATACGACTTGTACTGGCGGCCCTGGTACAGGAACACGTCGCCCGGCGCCTCTTCGGTGCCTGCGAACATGCTGCCCATCATCACCGCGTTCGCGCCGGCCGCGAGGGCCTTCGACACGTCGCCCGAGAAGCGCACGCCGCCGTCGGCGATGCACGGCACGCCCGTACCCTTCAGCGCTTCCGCGACGTTCGCGATCGCGCTGATCTGCGGCACGCCGACACCGGCGACGATCCGCGTCGTGCAGATCGAGCCCGGGCCGATACCGACCTTGACCGCATCCGCGCCGTATTCGACGAGCGCCTTCGCGGCGGCGGCCGTCGCGATGTTGCCGCCGATCACTTCGACGTGCGGGAAGTTCTGCTTGACCCAGCGAACGCGCTCGAGCACGCCCTTGCTGTGGCCGTGCGCGGTATCGACCACGATCACGTCGACGCCGGCCTGCACCAGCAGCTCGACACGCTCTTCGTTGTCGGGACCGACGCCGACCGCCGCGCCTGCGCGCAGCTTGCCGTGTTCGTCCTTGCACGCGTCCGGGTGCTCGGTCTGCTTCGTGATGTCCTTGACGGTCATCAGGCCGCGCAGTTCGAACGCGTCGTTGACGACCAGCACGCGCTCGAGGCGGTGGCTGTGCATCAGCGCCTTCGCTTCGGCGAGCGGCGTGCCTTCCTTGACCGTGACGAGACGCTCGCGCGGCGTCATGATCGACTTGACCGGCTCATCGAGGCGGGTTTCGAAACGCAGGTCGCGGTTCGTGACGATGCCGACGAGCTGCGGGCCTTCGACGACCGGGAAGCCCGAGATGCCATGCTGGCGCGACAGCGCGATCACGTCGCGCACCTTCATTTGCGGCGGCACCGTGATCGGATCGCGGACGACGCCCGATTCGAAACGCTTGACCTTCGCGACCTCGCGGGCCTGTTCGGCCGGCGTGAGGTTCTTGTGGACGATACCGACGCCACCCTGCTGGGCCATCGCGATCGCAAGGCGACCTTCGGTGACCGTGTCCATCGCGGCGGACACGAGCGGCATGTTCAGGGAGATGTTGCGGGTCAGCTTGGTCTTGAGGCTGGTGTCGCGCGGGAGAACGTCGGAGAAGGCGGGAACGAGGAGCACGTCATCGAAAGTGAGTGCTTTTTGGATCAGACGCATGGCAAATCCTATGGGCGCAAAAGCGAATTATACGCGAAGCGCCGTGAATTTTCACAACACGAACAACGGCTTAGCCGGTTTCGGCCGTTCGGGGGCCGAATCGTTCGGATCGCCGTTCGGTTCGTTTTCGATCGCCTTTCGTTTCACCGCCGCATCGAGCCATTCGCGCAGCCGGCCGCGAAACGGCCCATCCGCCTGTTGCGGACGGGCCACGCAGCGGTAGCGGCGGCGGTAAAGCGCGGCCCGGCAACGGGCCGAACGGGCCCGCCGTCCCGCCTCACGGCAGCCCGGCCGCGCGGACGATCATCACCACGCCGCCGCCGACCGCAACGCAGCCGACGAGCCGCGCTACCCGCCCACCGGCCGGCGCGAGGCGCTCGGCGGCGATCGCGACCGTCACGACCGCCATCACGCGCAGATCCATCATGCCGGCCGCCAGCGCGACCGCCATCAGGTTCCCGCAACACGCCCCGCATCGGATGGCGGCTCGCACCCCGTGCCGCCATGCCGCACCGGCCCCCGCGTGCGGCGGATGCACGCCGGTCGCCGCACGCCGGCAGCACGTCAGCCGGCGCGTCTTCCACCCGCAGAATTGCAGGACGCCTGCGGCCAATACGACCGCGCCGGCCACGAACGGCATCGCACGGCCGAGCACCGGCAGCCGTGCGGCTGCGCTCGTCAGCACGGCGCCGGCCGGAAACACGAGCGCGCCGACTGCCATCCAAACGGCGAAATACCCGGCGCCCACCACCGCGACGAGCCAGGACGAACGCGCCGCCGCCAACGGACCGGCGCCCTGCCGGTATCGCCACAGCACCGGCGCCAGCACGGGCAGCATCATCGTCACCGTCATCGCGCCCCACATGCCGGCGAACGCCGCGAACGTGCGGCCGGCGCCCCATCCGCACGGCCGCTGCCATACCGCCTGCGTCATCCAGCCGCCGGATACCGGTGCGCCGCCCATCGCGGCCATCGACGCGTGCTGCGCCACGGTCGCAACAACGGCAACCGCGAACACGGCCGCGAGCGCCACCGCGAAGGCCCGCGGATCGGGGCCCGCAGCGCCGGCCGCTGGCCGAGTCATCGCCCGCCCCCACCCGTTGCCGGCGCGCTCAGCCACGGGCGTACTCGTCATGACGGCGCCACCACGGGCCGGTTTCGTTGCGCCCGCGCGGCGCGCGATCGAGCCACTGGTACATCCCCCACAGCCCGTCGAGGCCGCGCGCATAGGTGGAATACGTGTGATAAACCGCGCCGTCCTCGCGCACGAACGCGCTCATCCCCGGCCGGTCGAGCGAATACGTAAGCGCGTCGGTGCCGCACGTCGCCGCGAACTGTACGACGGGTGCCGGCGGCGGATCCATGTCCATCGCGTGGCCGGCCCGTGCGTAGTTGTACTCGACGTCGCCCGCGCGCTGCTGCGTTTCGGTGAACGACACGTTGAAGTCGAAGTTGAAATCGCTGCCGACCGACGACGCCCACGGAAAGTGCCACCCCATGCGCTGGCGGTACGCGAGCAGCTTCGCGAGCGGCGCGCGCGACACGGCGGCGAGCGTCACGTCGTGGTTCGCCAGGTGCACGGCGAAGCCGTCGAAACCGTCGGCAATCGACGAACACGACGGGCAGCCGGCCTGGTAGTCGGGGCCGAACATGAAGTGATAGACGAGCAATTGCGAGCGGTCGAGAAACAGGTCATCGAGCGTTGCCTGCCCGTCTTCGGTGTCGAACCGGTAGGTCTTGTCGACGCGCACCCAGGGCAGCACCTGGCGTCGCCGCGCGAGTTCGTCGCTTTGCCGCGTCAGCGCCTTTTCCGCGTCGAGCAGCGCGCGGCGTTCGGCCAGCCATTCGTCGCGGGTTCCGGTGAGATGGGTCGTCATGGCGGGTTCCTCCTTCCGATGGGTATCCGGGCACGGCGTCCGGTGCCGTGTGCGTGGTGCTAGATTAGGGGCGGGCATCGGACCGGAGGGAGTGACAAGTGTGTCGGGATTCGGATGGATTCGCTGATCACCGCGGCCGCGCGCGCGCTCGCGGCCGGTGACGCGCTCGGCGCGCTGAACCGCGTCGCGCTGCGCGACGATGCGCCGGCGCTCGCGCTGCGCGGGATCGCCATGGCGCAGCTCGGTGATTTCGAACGGGCTCGCGCACTGGTGCGCGGCGCCGCGCGTGCGTTCGGCGCCAGGGAGGCCGTGGCGCGTGCGCGCTGCGTCGTCGCGGAAGCGGAGATCGCGCTCGCGTCGCGCGACCTGCGCTGGCCGACGCGCGCGCTCGATGCCGCATGCGCGACGCTCGACGCGCACGGCGACCGCGCCAACGCCGCGCATGCGCGCTATCTCGGCGTGCGCCGGCTGCTGCTGATCGGCCAGCTCGACGACGCCGAGCGGATGCTCGCGAATCTCGATCCTGCGCCGCTGCCGGCTGCATCGCGCGCCGCCCATGAGCTGATCACGGCCGGCATCGCGATGCGCCGCATCCGCACGTACGCGGCCCGCGCAGCGCTTGCCCGTGCGCGCGCAGCCGCCCGCGACGCCGGCATCGCCGCGCTGACGGCCGAGGTCGAGGCCGCGGCACGCGTGCTCGACGCCCCGGCCGCGCGCCTCATCGCGCGCGGTACATCGCGGCTCGTGCAACTCGATGAAGTCGAGACGCTATTCGCGTCGAACGCGCTCGTCGTCGATGCGTGCCGTCACACGGTGCGCGATGCGCGCACGATCGTGTCGCTCGCGCGGCGGCCGGTGCTGTTCGTGCTCGCCCGCGCGCTCGGCGAGGCCTGGCCGGCCGACGTGTCGCGCAACGCGCTCGTCGCCGTCGCGTTCCGCGCGAAACACGCGGACGAATCGCATCGCGCACGACTGCGCGTCGAGATCGGCCGGCTGCGCGCGGTGCTGCGGCCGCTCGCGAACGTCGTCGCCACGCCGCGCGGCTTCGCGCTCGAACCGCTCGGCATACGCGAGACCGTCGTGCTGGCGCGCCCGGTCGACGATCGCCACGCGGCCGTGCTCGCGCTCCTCGCCGATGGCGAAGCGTGGTCGAGCTCCGCGCTGGCGCTGGCCCTCGGCGCAAGCCAGCGCACCGTGCAGCGCGCGCTCGACGCACTCGCCGAAGCCGACAAGGTCCAGGCGCTCGGCCGCGGCCGCGCGCGCCGATGGATGACGCCGCCATTGCCCGGTTTCGCGACGACCTTGTTACTCCCTGCCCCGCTGCGGGCCGATTAGGATGACCGCATCGAACGACGAGGTAACGAACATGAAACGCTCCCGAGCAGACATCCTTCGCGAATACGGCCCGTTTCCGGGCGTCGACGGCGTACACGGCGTCACGTACGACGGGCAGTACGTGTGGTACGCGTCCGGCGACAAGCTGAATGCGCTCGACCCGGAACGCGGCACGACCGTCCGCTCGCTCGACGTCGCCGCGCATGCGGGCACGGCGTTCGACGGCCGGCACCTGTACCAGATCGTCGAGGACCGCATCGAGAAGATCGATCCCGAATCGGGCCGCGTGCTCGCGACGATCCCCGCTCCGGGCAACGGCGGCGATTCCGGGCTGGCCTGGGCCGAAGGCGCGCTGTGGGTCGGCCAGTACCGCGAACGCAAGATTCACCAGGTGGATCCGCAAACGGGCGCCGTGCTGCGCACGATCGAATCGAACCGCTTCGTCACCGGCGTGACGTGGGTCGATGGCGAGCTGTGGCACGGCACCTGGGAAGCCGACCAGGCCGACCTGCGGCACATCGATCCGCGCACCGGCCAGGTGCTCGAGCAGATCGACATGCCGGCAGGCGTCGGCGTATCGGGGCTCGAATCCGACGGCCACGACTGCTTCTACTGCGGCGGCGGCAACAGCGGCACGTTGCGCACCGTGCGTCGGCCCGCGCGGGCCGGGGCGTCGGGCAACAAAGCAGGCGCCTCGCCCGATTCGGCTGACGAATGATTCGCAGCCTGCCGTGATCGCTCCCGGGCGCGGCACGCCCGCACTCCGCCCTGCGCCGAGTGCAGGAATGAACAAGACGACGTGGCGGCCGCATCGCTAAGCTGCGCGCTCGTCAGTCATGTGTTCGGAGCGGTCGATGCGACGCGGTGTGGTCTATGGTGTTTTGGCAGGTGCCCTGTGGGGCATGGTGTTTCTCGTTCCTCGGCTGCTGACCGACTTCTCGCCGCTGCTGCTGAGCGCCGGTCGCTACGCGATGTACGGCCTCGTGTCGCTGGCGGCCGCGCTGCCGGCCGCCCGCTCGCTGCTCGCGCGGCTGACCCGCGAGGATCTCATCGCGCTGGTCAGGCTCGCCGTCGTCGGCAACGTCGCGTACTACATGCTGCTGTCCGGCGCCGTGCACCTGATCGGCATCGCGCCCAGTTCGCTGATCGTCGGCGTGCTGCCCGTCACGGTCACGCTCGCGGGCCTCGGCGACCACGGCGCCGTGCCGCTGCGGCGGCTCGCCGCCCCGCTTGCGCTGGTGATCGCGGGCATCGTCTGCATCAACGTCGACCTGTTCACGTCCGAGGCCGCGCATGCGACGACGCTCGGCCAGAAGCTCGCGGGCATCGCCTGCGCGGCCGGCGCGCTCGCGAGCTGGACCTGGTATGCGGTCGCGAACGCACGCTATCTGCAGCGCCATCATCATTTCGGCGGCAACGAGTGGTCGGTGCTGTGGGGTGTCGTGACGGGCCTGATCGGCGGGCTCGTCTGGATCGCGATCGTCGCGCTGCCGGCCGGCGCCGTGCAGGCGTCGGTGCCAGCGTCGCGCTGGCAGCTGTTCTGGCTGCTGAACCTGGTGCTCGCGATCGGCGCATCGTGGCTCGGCAACGGGCTGTGGAATGCCGCGTCGAAGCGGCTGCCGCTCACGCTGTCGGGCCAGCTGATCGTGTTCGAAACCGTGTTCGCGATGCTTTACGCGTTCGTGTACGACCAGCGGATGCCGCATGCACTCGAGATCGCCGCGCTGGTGCTGCTGCTCGCGGGCGTCTACGGATCGGTGCGGCAGCACGGCGACACGCCCGCCGGCAGCGATACGTCGGGAAGCGCTCCCGCAAACGCGAATGCCGCGGCCCACTGAGCGCCGCGGCGTTCGATCAGACGCATCGCGAGCCTGAAGCCTCGAACCGGCCCGCGTCAGCGCGCGTCCTTGTGCATCCACTTGCGGCCCTCGATGGAGCCGGCGCGGCGCGACTTGTCGACGCGCCGCTGGCGCGCGAGCTTCGGATCGACGATCAACGGGCGGTAGATCTCGACGCGGTCGTGGTCGGCGAGCGGTGCATCGAGCGGCGCCAGCTTGCCGTACACGCCCGTCTTCGCGTTCGCGAGATCGATTTCCGGGTGCAGCGCGAGCACGCCGCTCGCATCGATCGCCGAACGAATGGTCGCCCCGTCGGGCAGCGACAGCGGAATCAGCGTCTGGCGATCCGGCAGCGCGTAGCAGACTTCGATCGACAGCATCGCGTCACCCCTTCCCGTAGCGCTGGTCGGCGCGCTTCACGAACGAATCGACGAACGTGTTCGCGATATGGCTGAACACGGGCCCGATGATCTTCTCGAGCAGGATGCTCGAGAACTCGTAGTGCAGCGCGAATTCGATCTTGCAGGCATCGGCACGCAGTGCCGTGAAGCGCCACGAGCCCGTGAACTTCTTGAACGGGCCGTCCGTGAACTCCATGTCGATCCGCGTCGGGCGCTGCTGCGTGTTGCGCGTCGCGAAATGCTGCTTGATGCCCTTGAAGTTGATGTCGATGCGCGCTTCCATCCCGCTCTCGTCCTGACGGCGAATCTCGACACCGCCGCACCAGGGCAGGAAATTGGGGTAGTCGGCCACGTCGGTGACGAGGTCGAACATCTGTTCCGCCGAATGACGGATCAATACGGTTTTCTGGACATCTGCCATAAATCGCGCGGCATCGCTCAAAGTGAGAACGCAAGCCGGGCGATTCC
Source organism: Burkholderia sp. AU27893 (assembly GCF_002223205.1). Lineage (NCBI taxonomy): Bacteria > Pseudomonadati > Pseudomonadota > Betaproteobacteria > Burkholderiales > Burkholderiaceae > Burkholderia > Burkholderia sp. AU27893. The sequence continues at coordinate 2,485,473 of NZ_NKFD01000001.1, forward strand.
CGCCCCGCTTTGCTAAAATCGTGATTTTAAACGAGTTGGCCCGATCCTTTCATGAGCATCATCGACAACAGGAAAGCGCACTTCGATTATCACATCGAGGAACGCTACGAGGCGGGGCTCGTGCTCGAGGGCTGGGAAGTCAAGGCGCTGCGCGCCGGGCGCGGCCAGATCAAGGAAGGTTACGTCGTGATCAAGCACGCCGAGATCTTCCTGATCGGTACCCATATCAGCCCGCTGCCCGAGGCTTCGACCCACATCACGCCCGACCCGGTTCGCACGCGCAAGCTGCTGCTGCACCGCGAGGAAATCAAGAAACTGATCGGCAAGGTCGAGCAGCGCGGCTACACGCTCGTGCCGCTGAACTTCCACTACAAGGGCGGTCGCGTGAAGTGCGACATCGCGCTCGCGAAGGGCAAGAAGCTGCACGACAAGCGCGAAACCGAGAAGAAGCGCGACTGGGAACGCGAAAAGGCACGCATCATGCGCGCCGGCACCTGACCCGCGCGACACGCATCACACACGACACGGCCCGCTCGAAGCGGGCCGTGTTGCTTGGGTGTCAGGTGAATCGGGCACGCCAGGGACAAGAGCGATCCCAGGCACGCCGCCGGTTGCGGCCGAAGAAAGGTGCCGACGACGGCACCGCACGGGCATCATCCGCCTCCCGCTGCGCGACGATTCGTCGCACGCCGATCACACGCGGCGGCCGCCGGCGGCCCGCGCCGATCCGGACTCAGGCCTTCCCGCCCGACGCGGCCCCCGCGCTCTTGACGATCGTCAGCGCCGACGAGATCGCCGTGCCGAGATCCGACAGGTTCGCCGGCACGATCAGCGTGTTGCCCTGCTTCGCGAGATTCGAGAATGCGCTGACATACTGCTCGGCTACCTTCAGGTTCACCGCATCCATCCCGCCCTGCGATTGCATCGCGTTCGCGATCTTCTGGATCGCCTGCGCGTTCGCCTCGGCCACCGCCAGGATCGCGGCGGCCTCGCCCTGCGCCTGGTTGATCGCAGCCTGCCGCTCGCCTTCGGATTTCTGGATCGCCGCTTCGCGCGCACCCGACGCGAGGTTGATCTGCTCCTGCTTGCGGCCTTCGGATGCGGCGATCAGCGCACGCTTTTCACGTTCCGCGGTGATCTGCGCCTGCATCGCGTGCAGGATTTCCTTCGGCGGCGTCAGGTCCTTGATCTCGTAGCGCAGGACCTTCACCCCCCAGTTCGCCGCGGCCTGATCGAGCGCCGACACGATGTTGTGGTTGATGAAGTCGCGCTCCTCGAACGTCTTGTCGAGCTCGAGCTTGCCGACCACCGAGCGCAACGTCGTTTGCGCGAGCTGCGTGATCGCGAGCACGAAGTTGCTCGACCCGTACGACGCCTTCATCGGATCGGTCACCTGGAAATACAGCACGCCGTCGACCTGCAGCTGCGTGTTGTCGCGCGTGATACAGACCTGGCTCGGCACGTCGAGCGGGATTTCCTTCAGCACGTGCCGGTATGCGATGCGATCGACGAACGGCAGCACGATGTTCAGGCCGGGCGACAGCGTCGCGTGATAGCGCCCGAAGCGTTCGAGCACCCACGCATGCTGCTGCGGCACGATCTTCACCGTCTTCGACACGATCACGATCGCGATGACGAGCAGGACAACCCAGATGATCAGCGAATCCATGAAATATTCCCTCCTTGTTGTATCGGCGGACGATCAGCCCGCGGGTTTCGCCACGACCACGAGACAATTGCCGCGCACGGCACTCACCTGGTACACGTGCGCATCGTCGCGCTCGCCGTTCTCGAGCTCGACGTCCCAGTCGGCGCCGCGATACTGCACGCGCGCGCGGCGATCACGCCACGCGTCGACCGTGACGGTCGCGCCGATATCGAGATTGACGTCGGGATTCGTCGACGTGTCGCGCTTCTGCTTGCGGCCAAGCCCCGAACGCCGCAACACGACCATCGCGACGATCGCGACCACGGCCGCCGCACCGAACTGCACGTGCGGCGCGAAACCGGCCAGCTGCAGCAGCCCGCCCGCGAGAAAGCCGAGCGCGATCATCAGCAGGTAGAACGTGCCCGTCAGCAACTCGGCCACGACCAGCACGCCCACCGCGACCCACCAGAACAGATGCCCCGACATCATTGTGGTCTCCAGAAAAACATCTCCCGCGCTTACTTGCGTGGCATGGAACCAGAATACGCGCTGAAGCGCTGTTCCGGATCGATTTGTTCGTGGCTCCCGGGCGTGCGGTCGACAGGCTCGGGCAGCCCGGTTCGTACCGACAAACAAAAACACCCCGGTGGCTACCGGGGTGTTTATAGCATGAACCTTGCAATTTGCCTTCACTGAAGGAGCGGCAGCGCCGCTCCTTCGTCGATGGCACGTTACCGACCGTTACTTCCGGTTGGCGAGCGCCTGCCACGTATCGATGATCGTGTCGGGGTTCAGCGAGATCGACACGATGCCTTCGTCCGTCAGCCATTGCGCGAAGTCCGGGTGATCGGACGGGCCCTGGCCGCAGATGCCGACGTACTTGCCCATCTTGCGGCAGGTATCGATCGCGCGCTTCAGCAGGAACTTGACGGCCGGGTCGCGTTCGTCGAAGTCGACAGCCAGCAGTTCCATGCCCGAGTCGCGGTCGAGGCCGAGCGTGAGCTGCGTGAGGTCGTTCGAGCCGATCGAGAAGCCGTCGAAGAACTGCAGGAAATCTTCGGCGAGAATCGCGTTGGTCGGGACTTCGCACATCATCACGAGACGCAGGCCGTTTTCGCCGCGCTTCAGGCCGAACTTCTCGAGCAGGCCGACGACGCGCTCCGCCTGCTTCACGGTACGCACGAACGGCACCATGATCTCGACGTTGGTCAGGCCCATCTCGTCACGCACGCGCTTCAGTGCACGGCACTCCATCTCGAACGCCTGCGCGAAGTCTTCAGCGATGTAACGCGACGCGCCGCGGAAGCCCAGCATCGGGTTTTCCTCGTCCGGCTCGTAACGCGAACCGCCGATCAGCTTCTTGTACTCGTTCGACTTGAAGTCGGACAGACGCACGATCACGGGCTTCGGATAGAACGCCGCCGCGATCGTCGCGACACCTTCCGTCAGCTTGTCGACGTAGAACTGACGCGGCGATGCGTGACCGCGCGCGACGCTCTCGACGGCCTTCTTCAGGTCCTGGTCGATGTTCGGGTACTCGAGGATCGCCTTCGGGTGAACGCCGATGTTGTTGTTGATGATGAACTCGAGACGCGCGAGACCCACGCCGCCGTTCGGCAGTTGCGAGAAGTCGAACGCGAGCTGCGGGTTGCCGACGTTCATCATGATCTTGACCGGGATTTCCGGCAGTTCGCCGCGCTGCACTTCCGTGACTTCCGTCTCGAGCAGGCCGTCGTAGATCTTGCCTTCGTCGCCTTCCGCGCACGACACGGTGACGAGCGCGCCGTCCTTCAGGATGTCGGTCGCGTCGCCGCAGCCGACGACTGCCGGCACGCCGAGTTCACGCGCGATGATCGCCGCGTGGCAGGTCCGGCCGCCACGGTTCGTGACGATCGCGGCTGCACGCTTCATCACCGGCTCCCAGTTCGGGTCGGTCATGTCGGCCACCAGCACGTCGCCCGGCTGCACGCGTTCCATTTCCGACGGATCCTGGATCACGCGCACGGGGCCCGCACCGATCTTCTGGCCGATCGCACGGCCCGTTGCCAGCACCTGCGACTGCCCCTTCAGCTTGAAGCGCTGCTCGGCCTTGCCGCTCGCCTGGCTCTTCACGGTTTCCGGGCGTGCCTGCAGGATGAAGATCTTGCCGTCGCGGCCGTCCTTGCCCCACTCGATGTCCATCGGACGCTGGTAGTGCTTCTCGATGATGACCGCGTACTTCGCGAGCTCGATCACGTCTTCGTCGGTGATCGAGTAGCGGTTGCGCTGCTCGTGCGGCACGTCGACCGTCTTCACGCGGCCCGGCTCGCCCGGCTGCGTGAATTCCATCTTGATCAGCTTCGAGCCGATCGAGCGGCGGATGATCGGGTACTTGTCCTGCGCGAGCGTCGTCTTGAACACGTAGAACTCGTCCGGGTTCACTGCGCCCTGCACGACGGTTTCGCCCAGGCCGTAGCTCGACGTGATGAACACGGCGTCCTTGAAGCCCGATTCGGTGTCGATCGTGAACATCACGCCGGCCGCGCCGACGTCCGAGCGGACCATGCGCTGCACGCCGGCCGACAGCGCGACTTCCGCGTGCGTGAAGCCCTTGTGCACGCGATACGAGATCGCGCGGTCGTTGTACAGCGACGCGAACACGTGCTTCATGCGGTCGAGCACGTCGTCGATGCCGACGACGTTCAGGTACGACTCCTGCTGGCCGGCGAACGATGCGTCGGGCAGGTCTTCCGCGGTCGCGGACGAACGCACGGCGAACGACAGCTCGCCCGGCGAGCTGTTCTTCAGGGTTTCGAACTGCTCACGAATTTCCTGCTCGAGACGTGCCTGCATCGGCGCCTCGACGATCCACTTGCGGATTTCGGCGCCTGCTTCGGCGAGCGCCTTCACGTCGTCGATGTCGAGCGACTCGAGACGCTTGGCGATGCGGTCGGTAAGGTCGTTGTGCTTGAGGAAATCGCGGAACGCGAGCGCGGTCGTGGCGAAACCGGTGGGTACGCGAACGCCTGCCTCGGAAAGCTGGCTGATCATTTCGCCCAGCGACGCATTCTTGCCGCCGACGATCTCCACATCAGTCATCCGCAACTGCTCGAACGGAATTACATACGCCTGGTCCTTTGCGACGTTTGCTGCGTTAGTCATACAAGCCCCTAAGTGTGAAAAAAATGCTCGATTGCGCAAGTGGGCTTGGACGCGGGCGCTTGCAAAAAGGCGCGGCGCGTCTTGCGCAACCTGTTGGAGAAACAATCGCAGCGGCGGATGATCTTCCGACCCGATTTGCAAAAATCCCGGCAGAAGAGCGATATTTTCAGACAAATCGCCAAACTTGCCGGGAATTTTGGAATCGATCGGCGAAGCCTGGGGCGCCGTACGCGCCCTGCCCCCGCAATTGCTTATCCAACAGGTTGCCGCTATTCTACCGTGCCGGCTGCCGGATGTGGCGCGACCTTGTCACTGCGTCTGGAGGCGAACCTCCAGCCGCCCGCGCAACCGCCCTTCACGCTCGACGCCCAGATTCATGCTGCCTACCGTATTCATCGTCTCCGACGGCACCGGGATCACTGCCGAAACCTTCGCGCATTCGATCCTCTCCCAGTTCGACCAGAAATTCCGTCTCGTGCGCGTGCCGTTCGTCGACTCGCTCGACAAGGCCTATGCGACCGTCGAGAAGATCAACGAGGCCGCCGTGCACGACGGCCGCCGCGCGATCGTGTTCACGACGCTCGTCGACAGCGAGTCGAACGACATCGTCAAGCGCTCGAACGCACTCGTGCTCGACATGTTCCAGCGCTTCGTCGAACCGCTCGAGCAGGAACTGGAGCTCAAGTCGAGCCACGCGATGGGCCGCGGCCACCAGAACGCGGACACCGAGGAATACAAGACCCGGATCGAGGCGATCAACTTCTCGCTCGCGCACGACGACGGCCAGTCGAACCGCAATCTGTCGGAAGCCGACGTGATCCTCGTCGGCGTGTCGCGCAGCGGCAAGACGCCGACGAGCCTGTATCTCGCGATGCAGTACGGCGTGAAGGCGGCCAACTATCCGCTGATTCCGGAAGATTTCGAGCGCGGCAAGCTGCCGTCGGCGCTCGCCGCGTACAGCGAGAAGCTGTTCGGGCTGTCGATCGACCCGCAGCGCCTGTCCGAGATCCGTAACGAGCGCCGGCCGGGCAGCAAATACGCGGCGCCCGAGAACTGCCGCTACGAGATCAACGAAGCCGAAGCGATGATGCGCCGCGAGGGGATCAAGTGGCTGTCGTCGACGCACAAGTCGATCGAGGAAATCGCGACGACGATCCTGCAGGAAATCCGCCTCGACCGGCAGTCGTACTAAGCCCGAGCGCTGGCGGCCGCCTGGTCGCCACTGGAAACGAAAAGGCCGCGTTCGACGCGGCCTTTTTCATGGTGTTGAGCGATCACGCGTGTGGCGTCACGCACGCCGCTGTTGACGCACCTGCTCGAACAGGCAGACCGCGGCCGCGGCCGCGACGTTCAGCGACTCCATCCCGCCCGGTTGCGGGATCGTCACGCGATGCGTGGCCGCGTCGCGCCAGAACGCCGACACGCCCGCCCCCTCGTTGCCGAACACCCAGGCAACCGGCCCCGACAGGTCGCAGTCATAGACTGCCTGCGCGCCGTGCGAGTCGGTCAGCGCCACCGGCACCGCGAGGCGCTCGGCGAGCGCGCCGGCTTCGACGTCCTCGTGGATCGACAGCAGGAAATGCGCGCCCATGCCCGATCGCAGCACCTTCGACGACCACGCATACGCGGTGCCCGGTGCACAGAACACGTGACGCACGCCTGCGGCCGCCGCGCTGCGCAGGATCGAACCGACGTTGCCGGCGTCCTGCACACCGTCGAGCACGACCGACGACTGCGTCACGCGCGCCGGCAGCGGCTGTGCCGGCCGGTCGACGAGCAGCAGGAAGCCGACGCCGTTGACGACGTTCGACAACTGCCCGAACAGCGCATCGGGCAGCGTGACGATCCGTTGCGCATCGATGCGTGCGACGATCGCCTGGGCCTCCGCGTGGCCGAGTGCGCCTTCGGTCGTGACGCACAGCTCGGGCGTCGCGCCCGTATCGAGGTATGCGCTCGCGAGATGGAATCCTTCGAGCAGCGCCTGGCCGCCGCGGCGCTGATGGGACGTCGAACCCGCGAGCGCCTTCAGGCGCTTGTACAGCGGATTGTCGCGGGAAGTGATGCTTTTCATCGAATCAGGTCGAGTGCCGCACGAACCGGCGCGAACGAGCGCCGATGCGCTTCGCACGGGCCGTGCTCGCGCAGCGCGGCAAGGTGTTTCACGGTGCCGTAGCCCGCATGCACGTTGAAGCCGTACACCGGGAAACGTTCGTGCAGGTCGACGAGCATGCGGTCACGGGTGACCTTCGCGAGGATCGACGCGGCCGAGATGCTCGGCACGAGCGCGTCGCCGCTGACGATCGCCTCGGCACGCACGGTCAGCGTCGGGCAGCGGTTGCCGTCGATCTGCGCGAGCGTCGGCAGGACCGACAGCCCTTCGACCGCCCGCTTCATCGCGAGCATCGTCGCGTGCAGGATGTTCAGCGTGTCGATCTCGTCGACGCTCGCCGACGCGACGCAATACGACACCGAGCGCGCGACGATCAGCTCGTACAGCGCATCGCGCTTCTTCGCGGACAGCGCCTTCGAATCGTCGAGCCCGACGATCGGCTGCGCCGGATCGAGGATCACCGCGGCGGCCACCACCGGCCCCGCGAGCGGGCCGCGGCCCGCTTCGTCGACACCGCAGACGATTTCGTCGGGACGGCTGAAATCGAAACCGCCCTGCACGTCGCTCGACGCGCGGCGGCGTGGTGCACGGACTGCTGTCATGCGCGCCCCTTGCGTTGTTCGAGCACGCGCACGACCGCTTCGGCCGCCTTCGCGGCCGTGTTCTGCCGCAGCGAAAGATGCATTTCGGTAAAGACTTCGGTCAGCGTACGGCGGTTCGCATCGTCGCGCAGCTGCGTGAGCGTCGCATCGGCGAGCGCCTCGGGCGTCGCGAAATGCTGCAGCAGCTCGGGCACGACGAAACGCCCCGCCAGGATGTTCGGCAAGCCGACGTACGGCAGGTAACCCTGCCGGCGCATGATCTGCCCGGTCAGCCAGGGCACCTTGTACGAGATCACCATCGGCTTCTTCAGCAGCGCAGCTTCCAGCGTGACCGTGCCGCTCTTCACGAGGATCGCGTCGGCAGCCGTCATCGCGACCTGCGAGCGGCCGTCGGTGATCGTCAGCGCGAGCTGCGGATGCGCGTCGACGAGCGGCTGCAGCAGCGCACGCAGCGCGGGCGTGGCCGCCGGCATCACGAACCGTACGCCGGGCTCGCGCTGCTGCATCAGCGCCATCGCCGCGAAGAAGGTCGGGCCGATCAGTGCGATTTCCGAGCGCCGGCTGCCCGGCAACACGGCGATCACCGGGCCCTCGGCCGGCAGTCCGAGCGCGATGCGCGCGCCGTGCGTGTCGGGCTCGAGCGGAATCTCGTCGGCGAGCGGATGGCCGACGTAGGTCGAGGCAACGCCTGCCTTGTCGAGAATCGCCGGTTCGAACGGGAACAGGCACAGCATGTGATCGACGGACTTCGCGATCTTCTTGATCCGGCCGCCGCGCCACGCCCAGATCGACGGGCACACGAAGTGGATCGACGGTATGCCCGCGTCGCGCGCCGCCTGTTCGACGCTGAAGTTGAAATCGGGCGCATCGACGCCGATGAACGCGTCCGGCCGCTCGGCGAGCAACTGGCGCTTCAGCTCGCCGCGAATCCGCAGGATCTCGGGAATCTGGCCCAGCGCCTCGACATAGCCGCGCACGGTCAGCTTGTCCATCTGCCAGTGCGAGTCGAAGCCCTGCGCGATCATGCGCGGCCCGCCGATCCCGTAGTACTGGGCCGATTCGGGCAGGCGCTCGCGCAGCCCGCCGAGCAGCGACGCGCCGAGCAGGTCGCCCGACGGTTCGCCGGCCACCATCGCGAGCCGGAGCTGAGTGGTCGGAAGCGGCATCGCTTAGCGGATGATGCCGCGTTGCGACGCGTCGATGAACTCGACGAGCGCCTTCACGGGTGCGTCGCCCTCGCCGCCCGCCGCCGCCAGCTCGCGCAACTGCACTTTCGCTTCCTCGAGCGACAGGCCGTTCTTGTACAGCAGGCGGTACGCGCTGCGCAGCGCGGAGATCGCGTCGGGCGAGAAACCGCGCCGGCGCAGCCCTTCGACGTTGATCCCGTGCGGTTCGGCCTTGTTGCCGGCCGCGATCACGAACGGCGGAATGTCCTGCACGAGCGCCGATGCGCCGCCCAGCATCGAGTGCGCGCCGATGCGCACGAACTGGTGGACGCCCGACATCCCGCCGACGATCGCCCAGTCGCCGATCTCGACGTGGCCGGCCATCTGGGCGTTGCTCGACAGGATCACGTGGTTGCCGACGGTGCAGTCGTGACCGATGTGCACATAGGCCATGATCCAGTTGTCGTCACCGAGCGTCGTCACGCCGCCGTCCTGCACGGTGCCCGTGTGGATCGTCGTGAATTCGCGGATCGTGTTGCGGCTGCCGATCACGAGCTTCGTCGGCTCGTCCTTGTACTTCATGTCCTGCGGACGACCACCGACCGACGCGTAATGGCCGATGCGGTTGTCCTCGCCGAGCGTCGTATGGCCTTCGATCACGCTGTGCGAGCCGATCGTCGTACGCGCGCCGATCGTGACGTGCGGACCAATGATCGCGTACGGGCCGATCTCGACCGATTCGTCGATCTGCGCGCCCGGTTCGACAATCGCGGTGGGATGAATCCTGGTCATGCGCCGTTGCCTCTCGATGTGATGTGTCGCGTTGCGTTGCCTGTCCGTGCCGCGTCGCTCAGGGCGCCACGTCGGTCGTCTTGACCGTGCACATCAGTTCGGCTTCCGCCGCCACCTTGCCGTCCACTTCCGCCACCGCCTTGAACTTCCAGATGCCGCGGATGTAGCGTTCGAACGTCACGTTCAGAATCAGTTGGTCGCCCGGCTCGACCGGACGCTTGAAGCGCGCGCCGTCGATCCCGACGAAGTAGTACAGCGTGTTCTCCGGATCCTTCGGCTGCTCTTCCGAGAAGGTCAGCAGCGCCGCGGCCTGCGCGAGCGCTTCGAGGATCAGCACGCCCGGCATCACCGGCCGCTTCGGGAAATGCCCCTGGAAGTACGGCTCGTTGATCGACACGTTCTTCAGCGCTTTGATGCCCTTGTGCGGTTCGAGTTCGAGCACGCGATCGACGAGCAGAATCGGGTAGCGATGCGGCAGCAGCGTGAGGATCTTGTGGATGTCGAGATTGATTTTTTCAGTGCTCATGATGGTTCGTCTCACGCAGAGGCTGCGCGGTGGTGATGCAAAGGCTGAAGCGGGCCGGCGTGCGGCCCAGTCTGGCAAACCGGGCCGGTTGCGCTGGCCGTGCCCGGTTCGAGGTCTCGCATGATGCGCTCAGGCGTCCGTGCCGCCCTGGGCGGCGAGCGCGGCTTCGAGCGCCTTGATGCGCTCGCGCAGCTTGTCGAGGTTGCGCACGAGCGCGGCGCTCTTGTTCCACTCGCCGTGGTCGACGGCCGGGAACGCGCTGGTATAGATGCCGGCCTTCGGCAGCGACTTCGATACGCCCGACTTCGCGGTGATGATGACATAGTCGCCGAGCGTCACGTGGCCGGCGATCCCGGCCGCGCCGCCGATCATGCAGTGGCGGCCGATCGTCGTGCTGCCCGCGATCCCGGCGCTGCCGGCGATCACCGTGTAGGCGCCGATCCGGCAGTTGTGGCCGATCTGCACCTGGTTGTCGATCTTCACGCATTCCTCGATGACGGTATCCGCCATCGCGCCGCGATCGATCGTCGTGTTCGCGCCGATCTCGACGTCCGGGCCGATCGTGACGCCGCCGACCTGCGGGATCTTGACCCAGCTGCCGGTGCGCGCATCGCCGTCGCCGACGAAATCCGGCGCGAAGCCGAAGCCGTCGGAGCCGATCACGGCGCCCGCATGGATGATCGCGCGCGGGCCGACCTTGCAGCCGTGGTACACCGACGCGTTCGGATACAGGCGCGAGCCCGCGCCGATCGTCGTGCCGCGGCCGATGAACACGTTCGCATCGAGCTGCACGCCATCTTCGATCACCGCACCGGCCTCGACCGTCACGTGCGGGCCGATCACCGCAGTCGCGGCGACCTGCGCGGCCGGATCGATCGTCGCGCTCGGATGCACGCCGGCGGCGCGCTGCGGCGTGGCCAGGTCGATGAACATCTGCGCGACGCGCGCGAAGTACGCGTACGGATTCGGCGTCACGATGAAGTTGCGACCGCTTGCGGCCGCGCCCAGCTTTTCCAGATCCTTCGGCGCGATCAGCACCGCGCCGGCGCGGGTCGACTCGACCTGCGACAGGTACTTCGGATTCGCGAGGAACGCGAGTTGCTGCGGGCCTGCCTGGTCGAGCGGTGCGAGCCCGCCCACCTTGCACTGTGCGTCGCCGGCGATCTCGCCGCCGAACCGCTTTACGAGTTCCTCAAGCGTCAATGCCATTCGTCGTCTGCTCCGTTCAGTTCGTCGAGCCGGACGCGAGCGCCTTGAGCACCTTGTCGGTGATGTCGATGCGCGGGCTGACGTACACGGCTTCCTGCACGATCAGGTCGTAATTCTGCTGCTCGGCGATCTGCTTGATGACCTTGTTCGCCCGCTCGAGCACGGCCGCCAGCTCCTCGTTGCGGCGCTGGTTCAGGTCTTCGCGGAACTCGCGCTGCTTGCGCTGGAAGTCGGTGTCGAGCTGGGCGAGATCACGCTGCTTCTGCGCGCGGTCGGCCGCCGACAGCGACGCGCCGTTCTTGTCCAGCGAATCGGACATCGACTTCAGGCGCGCCGCCAGATCCTGCAGATCCTTGTCGCGCTTCGCGAACTCGGCTTCGAGCTTCGTCTGCGCCGCCTTCGCGGGCACCGACTCGCGCAGGATCCGATCCGAATTGACCGCCGCGATGCGGGCGACGTCCTGTGCGTGCACCGTCGCCGCGCCCAAGGCCAGCGCAACGGTCAGCGCGCACATCACTCGTTTCGAAAACTTACCGGTTAGCAAAATTACCCTCTCGTTGCTGTTGTCATGCGTTCGGTCAGAACGCCGTCCCGATCTGGAACTGGAATTTCTGGTACTGGTCGCCTTCGTGCTTCTGCAGCGGGAACCCGAGGCTCAGCTTCAGCGGGCCGATCGGCGAGATCCACGCGAGACCCACACCGTAGCCGTAACGCAGGCCGTTGGCGCCCGTACTCGTGCCGCCCGGCGCGTTGCCCCACACGTTACCGCCGTCGAGGAACGTGAACACGCGCAGCGTGCGGTCGTAGCCCGTGCCCGGCAGCGGGAACGTCAGCTCGATGTTGCCGACGACCATCTTCGAACCGCCGATCGGGTCGTTCGTCTTCGTGTCGCGCGGGCCCAGCGAGCTCGGCTCGTAGCCACGCACGGAGCCGATACCGCCCGCGTAGTAGTTCTTGAAGATCGGGTACGGGTTGCCGATACCGTTACCGTAGCCGCCTTGCAGGTTCAGGCCCAGGATGAAGCCGCGCGAGAACGAATAGTAGTACTGGGCCTGCAGGTCGGCCTTGTAGTACTGGATCTTGCCGACCGGCACGCCGTACTCCATGTTCGCCTGCGTGAAGTAGCCGCGGCTCGGAATCAGCGCGCTGTCACGCGCGTCGCGCGACCACGCGACCGTCAGCGGCACCGTGTTCGACACGCGGCCGAACTGGTTCACGTAATCCTGGTAGCTCTGCGGCGTGTTCGAATCGACGTCGAGACGGTTCTGCTCGAAGCCCGCGCCGAAGTAGACGGTGTCGACTTCCGAGAACGGAATGCCGAACTTCAGGTTGCCGCCCGCGCTGATGATCCGGAAGCTCGAGCTCGTCGAATAGTAGAGCGGCTGGTACGTGCGATAGTAGACGTCCGTGATCCGCTTGATGCCGTCGACCGTGAAGTACGGGTCGACCTGCGTGACGGTCAGCGTACGGTAGCTCTTCGCGGTGTTGACGTTCACCGACAGGCTGGTACCCGAACCGAACACGTTGTCCTGCGACACGCCCGCCGACAGCACGACCTTGTCCGTCGACGAGAAGCCGGCGCCCAGCGTGATCGCGCCGGTCGGCTTTTCGTCGACCTTCACGTTCACGTCGACCTGGTCGTTCGTGCCTTCCACCGGCAGCGTCGTCACGTCGACGTTGGTGAAGTAGCCGAGACGGTTCACGCGATCCTTCGACAGCGCGAGGCGGTTCGAATCGAACCACGAGCTTTCGAGCTGGCGCATTTCGCGGCGCACCACTTCGTCGCGCGTGCGCGTGTTGCCGACGACGTTGATGCGGCGCACATACACGCGGCGGCTCGGATCGACGACGAGGTTCAGGTTCACCTTGTGGTTCGCCTGGTCGATGTCCGGCTGCGCGTTGACGGTCGCGAATGCGTAGCCGTACTCGCCGAGCTTGTCGACGATCGACTTGGTGGTCTGCTGCAGCTTTTCGGCCGAGAAGCGATCGCCCGGCTTGATCTTGATCAGCTTGTTGAGTTCGGCTTCGCGATCGAGCAGGTTGCCCGACAGCTTGATGCCCGACACCGTGTACGGCTCGCCTTCGTGCAGCGTGACCGTCAGGTACATGTCCTTCTTGTCGGGCGAGATCGACACCTGGGTCGAATCGATGTTGAACTCGAGATAGCCGCGGTTCAGGTAGTACGAGCGCACCGCCTCGAGGTCGCCGGTGAGCTTTTCCTTCGAGTACAGGTCGTTCTTCGTGTACCAGGAGAACCAGTTCGGCGTCGACAGCTGCATTTCGTCGCGCAGCGTGCTGGTGCTGAATGCCTTGTTGCCGATGAAGTTGATCTGGCGGATCTTCGCGCTCGGGCCTTCGGCCACCGCGAACAGGATCGACACGCGGTTCGCGTCGACCGGCGTGATCGTCGTCTTGACCTCGGCCGCGTAGAAGCCGCGCGTGAGGTACTGGCGCTTGAGTTCCTGCTCCGCCTTGTCGACGAGCGCCTTGTCGTAGTAACGGCCGTCGGCGAGGCCGACTGCGCGCAGCGCCTTCGTCAGGTTGTCCTTGTCGAATTCCTTCGTGCCGGTGAAGTCGATCGACGCGATGGCCGGACGCTCCTGCACCTGCACGATCACGACGTTGCCCTGCGTGGCGATGCGTACGTCGTTGAAGAAGCCCGTCGCGTACAGCGCGCGGATTGCTTCGGATGCCTTGTCGTCCGTGAAGGTATCGCCCTGCTTGATCGGCAGGTAGGCGAACACCGAACCCGCTTCGACGCGCTGCAGCCCCTCGATCTTGATGTCTTGCACCACGAACGGTGCCGCTGCATGGGCCGCGAGGCCGTGCGCGGCGAGCGCGGCCGCTGCAACTGTCTTAGGTACAAAGCGATGAGGTTTGAACAACATGCATCCCCAATATTTAGCTGCATCAAATCAGGCGGCTGCCCAGCGGCCGCCGCCTGACGCTTCAGAAATGGATTAACCGAGCCAGATCGTTGAACAGCGCGATCGCCGACAATGCGACGATGCAGATCAACCCGGCTCTTTGCAGAATCAGCTGCCAGCGCTCCGAGACGGCTTTCCCGGTCGCGGCTTCAACCGCATAATATAACAGATGCCCCCCGTCCAAAACGGGAATCGGCAACAAGTTCAGGACGCCAAGGCTAATGCTGACAAGGGCGAGGAACGACAGGAACGCCGACGGACCGAGCCGCGCGCTCTTGCCCGCGTAGTCCGCGATCGTCACCGGGCCGGACAGGTTCTTCAGCGACGCGTTGCCCGTGATCATGCGCCCGAACATCTTCAGCGAATACACGGAGATGTCCCACGTCCGGTGCGCGCCGAGCTGCAGGCTTTCGATCGGCCCATATCGCACGTCGACGGACGGCGCATGCATCGACAGCGCCGCGCCGATCCGGCCGACCTGCTGCCCCGATTCGTCGTCGCGCTGCATCTGCGGCACGATCGATACCGTCTGCGCGGCGCCGTCGCGCTCGATCTGCAGCTCGAGCGGCTTGCCCGCATGGTGTTTCACGAAATCGATGAAGCGCGACGCGCCGCCGATCGGCTTGCCGTCGAGCGCGACCAGCTTGTCGCCGGCCTTCAGGCCCGCCTGCTCCGCCGCGCTGCCGGGCTGCACCGACGCGACCGACAGCGTGCCGCCGCCGGTCTCGAAGCCCAGATGGGCCATGAAATCGTCGTCGAGCTGACTGTCGGGAACATGGCGGAGGTCGACGCGGAAATCGAACGTCGTGTTGCCGTCGCGTGCGCCGAGCACGATCTCGCGGTGATCGAACGCAGCGGCCAGCAGCTTCCAGCGCAGGTCCGACCACGACCGCACCGGCTCGGCCTCGCCGCCCTGCGCGTTGCGGATCGACACGATCTGCTCGCTGCCGTCGAAGCCCGCGCGCGCCGCCACCGTGCCGGTGGCCGGCGGTGCGACGATCGCGGCCGGTTCGGTTACGCCGGTGGCGAATACGACGGAAAACAGCACGATTGCCAACAGGAAGTTGGCAATCGGCCCGGCTGCAACGATCGCGATGCGCTTGTAGACGGACTGCCGGTTGAACGCCTGGCCGAGCTCCTCGGGCGCGATGCCGGGGCCGGGATCGCGCTCGTCGAGCATCTTCACGTAGCCGCCGAGCGGCAGCGCCGACAGCGTCCACTCGGTGCCCGTCCTGCGGCTGACCCAGCGCGCGACGGGCTGGCCGAAGCCGATCGAGAAACGCAGCACCTTCACGCCGCACCAGCGCGCGACGCGATAATGTCCGTACTCATGCACGACGACCAGCACCCCGATCGCCACCGCAAACGCGATCAGTTCGACCAGCACGTTCATGAGCACTCCATTCAGACAGTGCGCTCCACGCGTGGCGCAGGCGCTTTCGCAATGATCTCGGCGGCGAGGCGGCGTGCCTCGGCATCCGCCGCCAGGACATCCTCGAGCCCGTCGGGCGTACGGTTCGGCAGCGCGTTGAGCACGGCGTCGACCGTCGCCGCAATCGCCATGAAGCCGATGCGACGCTCGAGAAACGCTTCGACCGCGACTTCGTTCGCCGCGTTCAATGCGGCGCTCGCGATGCCGCCTTCCTCGAGCGCCTTCAGCGCAAGCGCGAGACACGGGAAGCGCGCGCAATCGGGTTTCTCGAACGACAGCTGGGCAATTTGCGCGAGATCGAGCTGTTCGACGCCCGCATCGACACGCTCGGGGAACGCGAGCGCATGCGCGATCGGCGTGCGCATGTCGGGATTGCCGAGCTGCGCGAGCACCGAGCCGTCGCGATACGACACGAGCGAATGGATCACGCTCTGCGGGTGGATCAGCACGTCGATGCGCTCGCCCGGCAGCCCGAAGATCCAGTGCGCCTCGATCACCTCGAGGCCCTTGTTCATCATCGTCGCGGAATCGACCGAGATCTTGCGGCCCATCACCCAGTTCGGGTGCTTGCACGCCTCATCCGGCGTCACATCGACGAGCGTGGCCGGTTCGCGCGTGCGGAACGGGCCGCCCGACGCGGTCAGGATGATCTTCGAGATCCCGCCATGCTCGGCCGCGTCGCGCGGCATGCACTGGAAGATCGCGTTGTGTTCGCTGTCGACCGGCAGCAGGATCGCGCCATGGTCGCGCACGGCGTCCATGAAGATCGCGCCCGACATCACCAGCGCTTCCTTGTTCGCGAGCAGGATGCGCTTGCCGGCGCGCGCGGCCGCGAGGCTCGGCGCCATGCCGGCCGCCCCGACGATCGCCGCGACCACCGTGTCGCAGCCGTCGCTCTTCGACACGTCCACGAGCGCCTGCGGCCCGTGCAGCACGGTCGTCTTGCTGCCCGCCGCGCGCAGCTTCGCGTCGACCTGCGCGGCCGTCTCGGCATCGCCGACCACCGCCACCTCGGGCGCGAAGCGCAGGCATTGCTCGACCAGCTTGTCGCCGTTGCGGTGTGCGGTCAGCGCATAGACCGAGAAGCGCTCGGGATGGCGCGCGACCACGTCGAGCGTGCTGTCTCCGATGGAGCCCGTGGAACCGAGCAATGTCAGGCGTTTTTGCATAACAGAATGAGTGGTTTAACCAAGCAGCAGCATCGCGAGCGGCAGCACCGGCAGCAGCGCGTCGACACGGTCGAGCACGCCGCCATGGCCTGGCAGCAGTCCGCTCGAATCCTTCACGCCCGCCTGCCGCTTCAGCAACGATTCGAACAGGTCGCCGATCACGCTGTATGCGACCAGCAGCGTCAGTGCGGCCCATGCGCCGGGCATCCCGTAGCGCACGGCGAACGCGGAAAACAGGGTCGGCTCGAATGCATGCGCGACCATCGCGACGCCGGCGACGACCATCACGGCGAGCCAGCCACCGATCGCGCCCTCCCAGCTCTTGCCGGGGCTGATCGTGATGGCCAGTTTACGCTTTCCGAACGCCTTGCCGGCGAAGTATGCGCCGATATCGGCGAGCCAGACGACCAGAAGCAGCGACAGCACGAACGGTACGCCCTGCGCACGCGCCGCGACGAGCGCATGCCAGCAGGCCGCGAAGACCACGAGGCCGGCCGCGAGCAGGAACGGCCGCCATACGCCGCCCGCGAGCGCCGGCTTGCGCCGCAGCGTGAACGGGCCGACCAGCAGCCAGAACACGCCGGCTGCCATGAAAAGGGGACGGGACGAAGCCGCATCGACGCCGAGCGGCGCCGTTGCCGCGAGCGCCAGCGCCGCGACGACTGCATAGACGACCGGGCCGACGCCGCCGAGCTTGAGCAGTCGCGCCCATTCCCACGCGGCAAACACGAGCACGACGCCGATCAGCGCGCCGAACGCGGTGAGCGGCGCGAACAGCGTCACCGGCAGCAGGACCGCCAGCATCACGATCGCCGTGATCACACGGGTTTTCAGCATGAAAGGGAGTCGGCGTTCTGCGATTGCGGTTCGAGCTGTGCGCTCGTGCGGCCGAAACGGCGCTCGCGCTCCGTATACGACGCCATGGCGTCGGCCAGCGCCGCGCCGTCGAAATCCGGCCAGTATTTGTCGGTGAAATAGAATTCGGCGTACGCGAGTTGCCACAGCAGGAAGTTGCTGACGCGCTGCTCGCCACCGGTACGGATGAAGAGATCGGGCTCCGGCGCATAGGCCATCGCCAGGTGCGGCGCGAACGCGTCCTCGGTCACTTCGACCTCGCGACCCTCGCGCACGGCCTGCTCGACGAGCTTCTTCGTCGCCTGCAGGATGTCCCACCGGCCGCCGTAGTTGGCTGCGATGGTGAGCGTAAGACGGGTATTGCGCGCCGTCTTGGTTTCGGCGCGGCGAATCAGCTCGCGGATGCGCGGCTCGAAGCGGTCGAGATCGCCGACGACACGCAGGCGGATCCCGTTCGCGTGAAGCTTGCCGACCTCGCGCTCGAGCGCGGTGATGAAGAGGCGCATCAGGAACGACACTTCGTCGTTCGGACGGCGCCAGTTCTCCGAACTGAACGCGAACAGCGTCAGGTATTCGACGCCGGCGCGCGCGCAGCCTTCGACCACCGCCCGCACGGCATCGACGCCGCGGGTATGCCCCGCGACGCGCGGCAAGCGGCGTTCGGTCGCCCAACGGCCGTTGCCGTCCATGATGATCGCGATGTGACGCGGCACGACGCCGACGTCAGGCACGCGAACGGTAGAGCTGGTATAGGTCATGGCCGTTGAGACAGTAATGCGGGAAGAAGGCGGCGCGCGAGGACGGTCGTCAGACCGTCATGATCTCGGCTTCCTTGCTCTGCACGAGCTTGTCGATTTCGGCAACGTGCTTGTCGGTCAGCTTCTGCACGTCGTCGCTTGCACGACGCTCGTCGTCTTCCGAGATTTCCTTGTCCTTCACGAGCTTCTTGAGCGCTTCGTTCGCGTCGCGGCGCAGGTTACGGATCGCGACCTTGGCCGTTTCGCCTTCGCTCTTGACGACCTTGGTCAGCTCGCGGCGGCGCTCTTCCGTCAGCGCGGGCATCGGCACGCGGATCAGGTCGCCGGCGGTGGCCGGGTTCAGGCCCAGGTCGGCTTCGCGAATGGCCTTCTCGACCTTCGCGACCATGTTCTTTTCCCACGGCTGCACGCCGATCGTGCGCGCATCGACGAGCGTCAGGTTGGCGACCTGCGAGATCGGCACCATCGAGCCGTAGTAGTCGACCTGCACGTGATCGAGCAGACCGGTGTGTGCACGGCCCGTACGGATCTTTGCCAGATCGTTCTTGAACGCTTCGATCGAGCGCTGCATCTTTTGCTCGACGCCCTTCTTGGTATCAGCGACACTCATTTCAACCTCCGAACCTTCTAACCTTCAAATAACACGGGCCCTGCCCGGCGCAGCGGATGCGCCGCGGCCGATGGCCCGCATCCGCGGGAGTTTACACGTGGACGAGCGTACCTTCGTCCTCGCCCAGCACGATGCGCTTGAGCGCGCCCGGCTTGTTGATCGAAAACACGCGAATCGGCAGCTTCTGGTCGCGGCACAGCGCAAAGGCGGTCGCGTCCATCACCTGCAGGTTGCGGCTGATCGCCTCGTCGAAAGTGATCGTCGTGTAACGCGTGGCCGACGGATCCTTCTTCGGATCGGCAGAATATACGCCATCGACCTTGGTCGCCTTCAATACGACCTCGGCGCCCACTTCCGAACCGCGCAGCGCGGCGGCCGTGTCCGTCGTGAAGAACGGGTTGCCCGTACCGGCCGCGAAGATCACGACGCGGCCTTCCTCGAGCTGGCGGATCGCGCGGGGCCGGATGTACGGCTCGACGACCTGGTCCATCCGCAGCGCGGACTGCACACGCGCCTCGATGCCGGCGTGGCGCATCGCGTCCTGCAGCGCCAGCGCGTTCATCATCGTCGCGAGCATCCCCATGTAGTCTGCCGTCGCGCGGTCCATGCCGGCCGCGCCACCCGCGACACCGCGGAAAATATTACCGCCACCGATCACGACCGCGAGCTGCGTACCGAGACGCACGACTTCGGCGATATCGGCCACCATCCGTTCGATCGTCGCGCGATTGATGCCGAAGGCATCGTCGCCCATCAGCGCTTCGCCGGAGAGTTTGAGGAGGACGCGTTTATAGGCATTGGACATAGGGGCTTCCGAGCGACGAGAGGATGACAACCACGAACTGTAGGGGCGAAATACTGATTCGGGCAAGCGCCGACGGTCGGACCGGGTTTCCCGGCCGGCCGGCGGCGGCGCCGACCGCGGCGGAGCGGACGCCCGCCGCGGATACTGCCTGACTGCTTACGGCTTACTGCTGCTTTGCTGCTGCGACTTGCGCGGCCACTTCGGCGGCGAAGTCGTCCTGGCGCTTCTCGATGCCTTCGCCGACGACGAACAGTGCGAACTTCTGCACTGCGGCATTGGCTGCCTTCAGCATCTGCTCGATCGACTGCTTGTCGTTCTTCACGAACGTCTGGTTCAGCAGCGACACTTCCTTCAGGTACTTCTGGACGCTGCCGTCGACCATCTTCGCGACGATTTCAGCCGGCTTGCCCGATTCCGCAGCCTTCTGCTCGGCCACGCGGCGTTCCGTCTCGATCAGTTCCGCCGGCACGTCGGCCGACGACAGCGCGACCGGCTTCATGGCCGCGATGTGCATCGCGACGTCCTTGCCGACCTGCTCGTCCGCGCCCGTGTACTCGACGATCACGCCGATACGCGCGCCGTGCAGGTACGTGGCGATCTTGTTCGCGGTTTCGAAACGGACGAAACGGCGGATCGAGACGTTCTCGCCGATCTTGCCGACCAGCGCAAGACGCACTGCGTCGACCGTCGAGCCGTCGAGCGGCAGCGCCGACAGTGCAGCCACGTCGGCCGGGTTTTGCGTCGCGACGAGTTCTGCAACCGTCTTCGAGAATGCGAGGAAGTCGTCGTTCTTCGCGACGAAGTCGGTTTCGCAGTTCAGTTCGACCAGCGAGCCTGCGTTGCCGCCGACGAACGATGCGACGACGCCTTCTGCCGTCACGCGCGATGCCGCCTTGCTCGCCTTGTTGCCGAGCTTGACGCGCAGCAGCTCTTCAGCCTTGGCCAGGTCGCCGTCGGCTTCCGTCAGCGCCTTCTTGCACTCCATCATCGGTGCGTCGGTCTTTGCGCGCAGTTCTGCCACCATGCTTGCGGTAATTGCCGCCATCATTCGCTCCTTGAGTCTGTATTCACAACGCCGCCCGCTTGGACGCGAACGGCCGAGATTCGTTTCCGGACCCGCACCCATTCGGCGCGATCAGGTCCGGCGCACAAGCTTAAAAAAAGGGGGCCTGTTGAGAGCCCCCTTTTTGCGCCGGCTCGGGGCCAGTTACGCGTTTTCCTCGACGTACTCGTCGTCGCCGCGTGCGGCCTGGACCACTTCGTTGACCGCGTTCGCACGGCCTTCGAGGATCGCATCGGCCACGCCTTCGGCGTACAGCGCGACTGCCTTGCTCGAGTCGTCGTTACCCGGGATCACGTAATCCACACCTTCCGGCGAGTGGTTCGTATCGACCACGGCGATGACCGGCACGCCCAGCTTGTTCGCTTCGGTGACA
The DNA here is from genome assembly GCF_002223205.1 of Burkholderia sp. AU27893. NCBI lineage: Bacteria > Pseudomonadati > Pseudomonadota > Betaproteobacteria > Burkholderiales > Burkholderiaceae > Burkholderia > Burkholderia sp. AU27893. Next base: position 2,506,659 of record NZ_NKFD01000001.1, read on the forward strand.
GCAATCTTGTGGTAGCCGACGTCGACGACGAAGATCGCGTCCGGAATGCCGCCCATGTCCTTCACGCCGCCGATCGACTTTTGCAGCTTGGCGATTTCGCGTTCGAACAGCAGTGCTTCCTTCTTGCTCATCTTTTCGAGCTCGCCTGCCTCGACTGCCGCTTCCATGTCCTTCAGGCGCTTGATCGATACCTTCAGCGTCTTGAAGTTGGTCATCATGCCGCCGAGCCAGCGTGCGTTGACGAACGGCATGCCTGCGCGCTGCGCTTCCTGGGCGATCGTGTCACGCGATTGACGCTTCGTGCCGACGAACAGGATCGTGCCGCGGTTCGCTGCCAGCTGGCGCACGTACTTCTGTGCGTCCGTGAACATCGGCAGCGTCTTTTCGAGGTTGATGATGTGAATCTTGTTGCGGTGACCGAAAATGAACGGAGCCATCTTCGGGTTCCAGAAGCGCGTCTGGTGACCGAAGTGGACACCCGCTTCCAGCATTTGGCGCATCGTAACTGCCATGTAAATTCTCCACGAGGGTTGGGTCTTAAGCCGGCCGCCGTACCGCCGCGCGATCCCACCCCGAAGGGCGCGAATGCCGCGCGGCCGGCACCCTGGTTGCGCCGGCTTGCGATTCGACACGTGCAAGCGCCCGTGCCGTAAGCCTTCCATCCACCCTGCCGCCCCAACATGGGGCAAGCGCGGCAATTGGATATCGACTTAGCCAAAGAGTATAGCACGCCGATTTGTCCGCTCTCAAGTCGCTCACCACTTTCGCTTGCCGCGCGGCAGCCGGCCGGACAATCCGCGAAAACCCGCATCCGCACCGCCGGCAGGGGCTGCGACGCCTGCCAGAAGGTGCGATAATCCGTCAATTCACCGCATTCCAGGCATACCTCGATGGCTATTACGCTCAAAAACGAACACGATATCGCCGAGATGCGCGTCGCCTGCCGTCTCGCGAGCGAAGTGCTCGACTTCATCACGCCGCACGTCGTCGCGGGCGTCACGACCGCCGAACTCGACCGCCTCTGCCACGAGTTCATGCTCAATGAACAGGGCACGATCCCGGCGCCGCTGAACTACCAGCCTCCCGGCTACCCGCCGTACCCGAAGGCCACCTGCATTTCGGTCAACGACGTGATCTGCCACGGCATTCCCGGCGAGAAGGTGATCAAGAACGGCGATGCGCTGAACATCGACATCACCGTGATCAAGAACGGCTACTTCGGCGACACGAGCCGCATGTTCATCGTCGGCGAGGGTTCGATTCTCGCAAAGCGCCTCGTGCAGACCACCTACGAATGCATGTGGCTCGGCATCGACCAGGTCAAGCCGGGCGCGCACCTCGGCGACATCGGCTACGCGATCCAGAAGCACGCGGAAGCGCAGGGCTACAGCGTCGTGCGCGAATACTGCGGCCACGGCATCGGCACGGTGTTCCACGAAGATCCGCAGGTCGTCCACTATGGCCGTCCGGGCACCGGCATCGAACTGAAGGCCGGGATGATCTTCACGATCGAGCCGATGATCAACGCCGGCAAGCGCGACATCCGCACGATGCCCGACCAGTGGACGGTCAAGACGCGCGACCGCAGCCTGTCGGCGCAGTGGGAGCACACGGTGCTCGTCACCGAAACCGGCTACGAGGTGCTGACCGTGTCGGCCGGCACGCCGGCGCGCCCGGTGTTCGCGCAACCGGCCGCCGCCGTCTGAGCGCCGTCGCGCCAGCCCGCCCCACCCGCACCTGAACGGCCGCCCATGAGCGCTCACGCAGCCCCCTCGCCCGAAGCGCTGTCGCGGCGCGCCGAATTCAAGGCCGCCAAAGCGGAGATGCTCGAGCGCTTTCGCCGCGCGGCGAACGTCGCGTCGCTGATGCACGCGCTGTCGAAACTCACCGACGAAGCGCTGAAGCGCGTGTGGGACGACTGCGGGCTGCCCGCGACGCTCGCGCTCGTCGCCGTCGGCGGCTACGGGCGCGGCGAGCTCGCGCCCTATTCCGACGTCGACATCCTCGTGCTGCTGCCCGATGCGCACGATCCGGCCCTCGACGCGCGCATCGAGCGCTTCATCGGCATGGCGTGGGATCTCGGCCTCGAGATCGGCAGCAGCGTGCGCACGGTCGCGCAGTGCATCGAGGAGGCGTCGCAGGACGTCACGGTGCAGACCTCGCTGCTGGAAGCGCGCCGCATCGTCGGCAGCACCGCGCTGTTCGAACGCTTCACGGTGCGCTACCACGAGGCGCTCGACGCCCGCGCGTTCTTCACCGCGAAGGTGCTCGAGATGCGCCAGCGCCACGCGAAGTTTCAGGACACGCCTTACAGCCTCGAGCCGAACGTGAAGGAAAGCCCCGGCGGGCTGCGCGACCTGCAGACGATCCTGTGGATCGCGCGCGCGGCCGGTTTCGGCAGCAGCTGGCGAGAGCTCGACACGCGTGGCCTCATCACCGATCGCGAGGCGCGCGAGCTGCGTCGCAACGAAGGTTTCCTGAAAACGCTGCGCGCGCGGCTGCACGTGATCGCCGGCCGCCGCCAGGACATGCTCGTGTTCGACCTGCAGACGCAGGCCGCCGAAAGCTTCGGCTATCGGGCGACGCAGGCCAAGCGCGCGAGCGAACAGCTGATGCGCCGCTACTACTGGGCCGCGAAGGCCGTCACGCAGCTCGCGACGATCCTGATCCAGAACATCGAGGCGCAGCTCTTCCCCGCGACGAGCGGCATCACGCGCGTGCTGTCGCCCGACCGCTTCGTCGAGAAGCAGGGCATGCTCGAGATCGTCGACGACGGCGTGTTCGAACGCCACCCCGACGCGATCCTCGAAGCGTTCCTGTTGTACGAGACGACCCGCGGCGTGAAGGGCTTATCGGCCCGCACGTTGCGCGCGCTGTACAACTCGCGCGAGATCATGAACAACACGTGGCGCCGCGATCCGCAGAACCGCGACACGTTCATGCGGATCCTTCAGCAACCCGAAGGAATCACGCACGCGTTCCGGTTGATGAACCAGACGAGCGTGCTCGGCCGCTACCTGCTGAACTTCCGCCGCATCGTCGGCCAGATGCAGCACGACCTGTACCACGTGTACACGGTCGACCAGCACATCCTGATGGTGTTGCGCAACATCCGCCGCTTCGCGGTGGCCGAGCACGCGCACGAATATCCGTTCTGCAGCCAGCTGATCGGCAACTTCGAGCGCCCGTGGGTGCTGTATGTCGCGGCGCTGTTCCACGACATCGCGAAGGGCCGCGGCGGCGACCACTCGACGCTCGGGATGGCCGATGCGCGCCGCTTCTGCCGCGAGCATGGCATCGCCGGCGACGATGCGGCGCTGATCGTGTGGCTCGTCCAGCATCACCTGACGATGAGCCAGGTCGCGCAGAAGCAGGACACGAGCGACCCGGAAGTCATCAAGCGCTTCGCGGAAGTCGTCGGCAACGAGCGGTACCTCACCGCGCTGTACCTGCTGACCGTCGCCGATATCCGCGGCACGAGCCCGAAGGTGTGGAACACGTGGAAGGGCAAGCTGCTCGAGGATCTGTACCGCATCACGCTCGCGGTGCTCGGCGGAGCCAACCCCGATGCGCATTCGGAGCTGAAGTCGCGGCAGGAGCAAGCGCTCGCGCTGCTGCGTCTCGAGACCGTGCCCGACGACGCGCATCGCGCGCTGTGGGATCAGCTCGATGTCGGCTTCTTCCTGCGTCACGACGCGGCCGACATCGCGTGGCAGACACGCGTGCTGTACCGGCACGTGAATGCCGAAACCGCGATCGTGCGCGCGCGGCCGTCGCCGATCGGCGACGCGCTGCAGGTGCTCGTGTACGTCAAGGATCGCCCCGACCTGTTCGCCGGCATCTGCGCGTATTTCGACCGCAACGGGCTGTCGGTGCTCGACGCACGCGTCAGCACGACGCGGCACGGCTATGCGCTCGACAACTTCATCGTCACGCAGACCGAACGTGACGTGCGGTATCGCGACATCGCGAATCTCGTCGAGCAGCAACTCGCGTCGCGGCTCACCGAAACCGCGCCGCTGCCGGAGCCGTCCAAGGGCCGCCTGTCGAGGCTGTCCCGGACGTTTCCGATCACGCCGCGCGTCGACCTGCGGGCCGACGAGCGCGGCCAGTACTACATCCTGTCCGTGTCGGCCAACGACCGGCCGGGCCTTCTCTATTCGATCGCGCGCGTACTCGCCGAGCATCGGATCGGCGTCCACGCGGCGCGGATCAATACGCTCGGCGAACGCGTCGAGGACATCTTCCTGCTCGCGGGTGCCGGCCTGTCCGACAACCGCCTGCAGATCCAGCTCGAAACCGAATTGCTGCGTGCGATCGCAGTCTGAATGAATCCCAGCGTTTATGCGCACCAAATTAACCGTCAAGAATCCGAAGCCGGCGTCGCCGACCCGCGCCCCTGTCCGCTCCGGCAGCCTCGTCGCCCGCAAGGCGGTGCGTCCCGCCACGCCTCCCGCCGGCGACAAGCCGGCCGGCCCGAAGAAGGCGTCCCCGGCCGGCGCCGGCGAACGCACGTTCAAGCCGCGCGCTCCCGCGGGCGCCGAGCGCCCGGGCGCCGATCGCGCACCGGCCAAGCGTGCGCCGCGTGACGGCGGTGCGGAACGCGGCACGCGCGCCCCTTATCGCGACAACGCGGCCGGGGAAGGCGCGAAGCGCAGCTTCGGCGACCGCCGCACGTCGTCCGATCGTCCGCCGCGCCGCGATGACGACGCGCGGCCGCGTCGTGCAGGTGGCGAAGGCGGCGCACGCGCGCCGTATCGCGACAGCGCAGGCGGTGAAGGTGCAAAACGCGGCTTCGGTGACCGTCGTACGTCGTCGGATCGTCCCCCGCGCCGCGATGACGACGCACGGCCGCGTCGTGCAGGTGCCGAAGGCGGCGCGCGCGCGCCTTATCGTGACAACGCAGGCAGTGAAGGCGCGAAGCGCAGCTTCGGTGACCGTCGCCCGTCGTCGGATCGCCCGCCCCGCCGCGATGACGATGCACGTCCGCGTCGCGCAGGTTTCAGTGAAGGCAACGCACGCGCGCCCTATCGCGACAACGCAGCCGGCGAAGGCGCAAAGCGCAGCTTCGGCGACCGACGCACGTCGTCCGATCGTCCGCCGCGCCGCGATGACGATGCACGTCCGCGTCGGGCAGGTTCCAGTGAAGGCAACGCGCGCGCACCGTATCGCGACAACGCATCTGGCGAAGGCGCGAAGCGCAGCTTCGGCGACCGCCGCACGTCGTCCGATCGCCCGCCCCGCCGTGATGACGACTCACGGCCGCGTCGAGCCGGTTCCAGTGAAGGGAACGCACGCGCGCCTTATCGCGACAAGGCAGCCGGCGAAGGCGCAAAGCGCAGCTTCGGCGACCGTCGCCCATCGTCCGATCGCCCGCCGCGCCGCGATGACGATGCCCGCCCGCGCCGCGCCGGCGCCGACGACGGCAAGCGCCCGTCGTATCGCGACAAGCCTGCCGGCGAAGGTGCGAAGCGCAGCTTCGGCGACCGTCCGGCCCGCCCCGCACGCGACGGCGAGCGCCGCTCGTTCGGCGCCGTCAAGACCGCGCAACCGGTCAAGCGCGCCGCCGCCGACGTCGACTACGGTGACGAATCGGGCCTGATGCGCCTGTCGAAACGGATGTCCGAGCTCGGCATGTGCTCGCGCCGCGAAGCCGACGAATGGATCGAAAAGGGTTGGGTGCTCGTCGACGGCGAACGCATCGACACGCTCGGCACCAAGGTCCGCGCAGACCAGAAGATCGAGATCGACGAACGCGCGAGCGCCGCGCAGGCCGCGCAGGTGACGATCCTGCTGCACAAGCCGGTCGGCTACGTGTCGGGCCAGGCGGAAGACGGCTACGAGCCCGCTGCCGTGCTGATCACGCGCGCGAACCGCTGGAGCGGCGACCATTCGCCGGTGCGCTTCTCGCCGCAGCACTTGCATGCCCTCGCACCGGCCGGCCGCCTGGATATCGATTCGACCGGCCTGCTCGTGCTGACGCAGAACGGCGTGATCGCGAAGCAGCTGATCGGCGAGCAGTCGGACATCGACAAGGAGTACCTGGTACGCGTGCGCTTCGGCGAGCGGCTCATCGACATCGACCAGCACTTCCCCGCGGAGTCGCTCGCGAAGCTGCGCCACGGCCTCGAGCTCGACGGCGTCGCGCTGAAGCCCGCGATGGTGAGCTGGCAGAACGGCGAGCAGTTGCGCTTCGTGCTGCGCGAAGGCAAGAAGCGCCAGATCCGTCGCATGTGCGAGCTGGTGGGCCTCGACGTGATCGGCCTGAAGCGCGTCCGGATGGGCCGCGTGATGCTCGGCGCACTGCCGCAGGGTCAATGGCGCTATCTGTCGGCCGACGAGACGTTCTGATCGCGGGCGGCTACACGTGCACCATGCAATGAGAAAGCCCGCGCAAGCGGGCTTTTTTCTTGTCTGCGAGACGCCGGCAAAGCCGGCCGATCAATCGTCGGAAGCCGGATCGAGCCCCGGGAACAGCACTTCCGTGAAGCCGAAGCGCGTGAAGTCGGTGATCCGCATCGGATACAGCTTGCCGATCAGGTGATCGTATTCGTGCTGGACGACGCGTGCGTGAAAACCGTCGGCCACGCGGTCGATCTTCTCGCCGTACTGGTCGAAGCCGCTGTAGCGCACCTTCGCGTAGCGGCTGACGACGCCGCGCATGCCCGGCACCGACAGGCAGCCTTCCCAGCCCTCTTCCATGTCCGGCGGCAGGTACTCGATCTTCGGGTTGATCAGCACGGTCTCGGGCACCGGCGGCGCGTCCGGGTAGCGGTTGTTGTTGCCGAAGCCGAAGATGATGATCTGCAGCCCGATGCCGATCTGCGGCGCGGCCAGGCCGGCGCCGTTCGCGTGGTGCATCGTCTCGAACATGTCCGCGACGATCTCGTGCAGTTCGGGTGTATCGAACCGCTCGACCGGCTTGGCGACTTCGAGCAGGCGCGGATCGCCCATCTTCAGGATCTCGCGAATCATGGCGTATTACCCTCCAGGAGTTGGTGCAGGCCGTCTTCGTCCAGCACGGGGATGCCGAGTTCCTCGGCCTTCGCGAGCTTGCTGCCGGCTTCGGCGCCCGCGACCACGTAATCCGTCTTCTTCGATACCGAACCGGCCACTTTCGCGCCCGCCGCTTCGAGCATTTCCTTCGCGGCATCGCGCGTAAGCGTCGGCAGCGTGCCCGTCAGCACGACCGTCTTGCCGGCCAGCACGCCCTGCGGCGCCTTCGGCGCGGGCGGCCCTTCCGGCCACGTCACCTTGCCCGGCGCGCGCAACTGCTCGATCACGGTCCGGTTGTGCTCTTCCGCGAAGAACTGATGGAGTGACTCGGCGACGATCGGCCCGACGTCGTTGACCTCGAGCAGCTCTTCGATCGATGCGTCCATGATCGGCGTCAGCGAGCCGAAATGCTTCGCGAGATCCTTCGCGGTCGATTCGCCGACGTGACGGATACCGAGCCCGTAGATGAAGCGCGCGAGCGTCGTGTGCTTCGCCTTCTCGAGCGAGTCGAGCAGGTTCTGCGCCGATTTCTCGGCGAACCGGTCGAGCTCGGCGAGCGTCGCAAAGCCGAGATTGAACAGGTCGGCCGGCGTGCGCACGAGATTCAGCTCGACGAGCTGGTCGATGATCTTCTCGCCGAGCCCGTCGATGTCGAGCGCGCGGCGCTGCGCGAAGTGCCACAGCGCCTGCTTGCGCTGCGCCGGGCAGAACAGGCCGCCCGTGCAGCGCGCGATCGCCTCGTCCGGCAGGCGCTCGATCTTCGAGCCGCACACCGGGCATTCGGTCGGCATCACGAATTCGACGGCATCGGCCGGGCGCCGGTCGAGCAGCGCGCCGACCACCTCGGGGATCACGTCGCCCGCGCGGCGCACGATCACGGTATCGCCGATCCGGATGTCCTTGCGGCGCACCTCGTCCTCGTTGTGCAGCGTCGCGTTCGTCACAGTCGCGCCGCCGACGAACACGGGCTCGAGGCGCGCGACCGGCGTGATCGCGCCGGTGCGGCCGACCTGCACGTCGATCGCGACGAGCCTGGTCAGCGCTTCCTGTGCGGGGAACTTGTGCGCGAGCGCGAAGCGCGGCGCGCGCGACACGAAACCGAGGCGCTCCTGCTCGTCGCGCCGGTTGACCTTGTAGACGACGCCGTCGATGTCGTACGGCAGCGACTCGCGCTTCTCGCCGACCCGGCGGAAGAAGCCGAGCAAGCCTTCGGCCCCGTGCACGACCGCGCGCTCGCGGTTCACGGGCAGGCCGAGCGACTCGTACCAGTCGAGCAGCGCGCTGTGCGTATCGGGCATCGGCATCCCGTCGAGCACGCCGATCCCGTATGCGAAGAACGACAGCGGACGCTGCGCGGTGATCTTCGAGTCGAGCTGGCGCAGGCTGCCGGCCGCCGCGTTGCGCGGGTTCGCGAATTCGCGCTGCTCGGCCGCCCGCTGGCGTTCGTTCAGGCGTGCGAAATCGCGCTTGAACATCAGCACCTCGCCGCGCACGTCGAGCACGGCCGGCACGTTCTTGCCCTTCAGCTTCAGCGGAATCGAGCGGATCGTGCGCACGTTCTCGGTCACGTCCTCGCCCGTGGTCCCGTCGCCGCGCGTCGACGCCTGCACGAATACGCCCTGCTCGTAGCGCAGCGAGATCGCGAGACCGTCGAACTTCAGTTCGCATGCGTATTCGACGGGCTCCGTCACCGAGCCGGCAAGATCGGTCGTCTTGTCGAGCGCGTCGGCGACACGCTTGTCGAATGCGACGATGTCCTCGTCGGCGAAGCCGTTGTTCAGCGACAGCATCGGCGCGTCATGGACGACCGGCGTGAAGCCGCCGGCCGCCTCGCCGCCGACACGCTGCGTCGGCGAATCGGGCGTCACGAGTTCCGGATGGTCGGCTTCGAGCTGCTGCAGTTCGCGGAACAGCCGGTCGTATTCCGCGTCGGGCAGATCCGGCTGGTCGAGCACGTAGTAGGCGTAGTTCGCGCGCTCGAGTTGGTCGCGCAGCCACGCGGCACGCGCGTCGGGCTGGCTGGCTGGCGGTTCGGCTTGGGTTCGGGCCATGCTGGCGGCAGAGTCGTTCTGAAAAATCGGAATTCCGATTATCTCAGTTTGACGCCGGAGCGGGGGCACGCTGCAGTGCACACGAGCACGGTGCATTGCAGCGACGAGCGCCGGCGCCGTAAGCCGTCGCCCGCCGGGCGCGCGTTACTGGCTGAAGAGCCGGCGCGTGACCGGCGAACCGGCCGGGATACCGGCTTCCTCGAGCTTCGCGTACAGCTTCATCAGTTGCTGATCGATCGCGACCAGCGTCGATTCCGGCAGCGGCCGCCGCGAATCGTCGACGACCCGCGCGCCGATCCGCTCGGACAGCGATTTCGCGTAGTCGCACATCAGCCGGAACGGCAGGATGTCCTCTTCGGCGACCGGCACGTCGAGGACCAGCGTGACCATGTTGCCGCCCTTGTACGTGAGGTCGTCGCGCAGGAAGTTCGTGTCGCCGAACTGCAGCATGAACACGGGGTTCTGCTTCGCGTCGAGCTTCACGAAACGCGTGCCGTCGCGCGACAGCAGCAGCCCGTCCTGCGACGCGACCGCCTGCACGTAGTTCGCCGACCACGGCGCGCCGTCCGACATCACGTTGATCGACAGCTGCGCGTCGCACTGCGCGGCAAACGCGTCGAGCTCGCGCGCCATCGCGACCGTTTCCATCATGTCCGGGAATTCCGGCGCGCCGTCGATCGCGTCGGCGAACTGCTGGACGCCCGTCACGAATTCGGAGAACTCGAGCTCGTTCAGCGCACCGCTGCGGTTCGCGAGCTGCGCGGCCGCGCGCAGCTCCTCGTAGCGCACGCCGTTCTGCAGCAACTCCCACTGGCCGCCTTCCGGCTTGCCTTCGATGTGCACGGGCTTGCTGCCCGCGCGGCGCAGCCGCTGCGCGGCCGGCAGGATCTTGTCGCCCGGCAGCGACCCGCCGAGGCGGATCGGCACGATGCAGTCGATCCGGCGGTCGACGATCGCCGGCGGAGCCGACGAGATCGTCGTGGCGGCCGGCAGCACGGGTTCGGCCGGCTCTGCCGGTTCAGCGTGCGTGTCGTGCGCGGCAGCCGGTGCGGCTGCTTCGCCGGCAACCGGCTCGACCGACTCGGCCGGTGCATCGCCGCCGGTCGCTTCGGCCTGCAGATCGGCCGGCGTGTCGGCCGGCGCCGCGCCACCGAACGTCGGCTCGACGCGCGCGACTTCGGCCTGCGCGCCGCCCGTGGCGGCCGCCGGGGCCGGTGCCGCGGGCTCGCGCCGCACCGGCTGGCGCACCGGCTCGATGAACGGCAATTCTTCGTCGCGCTCGGGGCGGTTCATCGCCTCGGCCGCTTCCTCCGGCATCGGGCGCGGCATCCTGCGCCGCACCTTCGCGCCCTGCCATGCGTTGTAGACCACGACGCCGCCCACCACGACGGCGCCCGCGCCGATCAAACCGAGTGTCAACTCGTCCATGCACGCTCCATCAGCAATTCTTGTTCGTCGGAACCGCGAACGGGCGCCCATGCGCCGCGCGAACGCGGTCCGGTTTCGTCAAACGTCAATTCTGGGCAAAACCCGCGGCGGTTTCCATGTCCACCGCAACGATCCGCGACACGCCCTGCTCCTGCATCGTCACGCCGATCAGCTGCTGCGCCATTTCCATCGCGATCTTGTTGTGCGAGATGAACAGGAACTGCGTCTTGTCGGACATCGCGCGCACGAGATTCGCGAAACGCTCGGTGTTCGCGTCGTCGAGCGGCGCGTCGACCTCGTCGAGCAGACAGAACGGCGCCGGGTTCAGCTGGAACATCGCGAACACCAGTGCGGTCGCGGTCAGCGCCTTCTCGCCGCCCGACAGCAGGTGGATCGTCGCGTTCTTCTTGCCCGGCGGCTGCGCCATCACCTGCACGCCGGCATCGAGGATTTCGTCGCCCGTCATGATCAGCTTCGCCTGGCCGCCGCCGAACAGGCGCGGGAACAGGTCGCTGAAGTGACGGTTGACCTCGTCGAAGGTGCCCTGCAGCAGCGTGCGGGTTTCCTGGTCGATCTTGTGGATCGCGTCCTCGAGCGTCGTGATCGCGTCGATCAGGTCGGCCGACTGCGCGTCGAGGAACACCTTGCGCTCGCTCGCGGCCTTCAGCTCATCGAGCGCGGCCATGTTCACCGGGCCGAGCGCGTTGATCGCGTTGTTCAGGCGCGTGACCTCGCCCTGCAGGTACGACGGCTTCAGATCCGGCGTGAGCTTCGCGGACAGCGCCACCTCGTCGACCTCGGCCGTCACGAGCTGCTCGGCGAACTGCTCGACCGACAGGCGCGCGGCTTGCTCCTTCAACTGCAATTCGGTGATGCGGTCGCGCAGCGGCTGCAACGAGCGCTCGGCGACGAGGCGCTGCTCGTCCGACGCACGCAGCTTCGCGGTCAGGTCGTCGAGTTCGATCCGCGCGGCCTGCAACGCCTCTTCCTTCACCGCGCGAATCTCGAGCGCGTCCTGCAGGCCCGTGTGCGCGGTCTGCTCGTTGATCGTCTCGAGCTCGGCGCGTGCGTCTTCGAGCGACGCGGCGACGCGCTCGCTCTGCTCGTGCGCGACCTGGATGCTGCGCTTGAGCTCGTCGATCCGCGCCACGGCATTGCGTGCGGCGAAGCGCGCGTCGGTCGCGCCGCGCTCCAGGTCACGCGCTTCCTGACGCGCCTGCGTCAGCGATTCGTCGAGCGCTTCGAATGCGAGCTGATTGTCCTCGAAGCGCGCCTGCAGTTCCGCCAGTTCGCCGTCGAAACGCTCGAAATTCGCTTCCGATTCCGCGCGCATCGCACGCTGCTCTTCGATCTGCGCGCCGATTTCCTCGAGTTCCTCGCGAATCTGCGTGCTGCGCTGCGTGTAACGTTCGTGCGCCTGGGCGAGCTTCAGCACGTCCATCTGCAGCGCATGCACGCGCTGCGTCGCACGCTCGGCCTGTGCACGCACGTCGCCGAGCGCCTGCGTGGCCTGCGTGTGCGCGGCTTCCGCGCGGACAGCGGCCGTGCGCGCCTCGTCGGCGAGCAGTGCCTGCGCACGCACCTGGCGCGTCAGGTTTTCGATTTCCTGCTGGCGGGCCAGCATCCCGGCCTGCTCCGAATCGGCCGCATACAGCTGCACGCCGACGCGCGTGACGATATGGCCGGCCTTGACGACGAACGCGCCGCCTGCCGGCAGCTGCGTGCGCGTCGCGAGCGCCTGCGCGACGTCGTCGGCGACGTACACGTTGCCGAGCCAGTCGTTCAGCACCGCGCGGATGCCCGCATCGTCGATGCGCACGAGCGACAGCACCGGGCGCAGGCCGGCCACGGCCGCCGGCGGTTCACCGGCCGCGGGCGGCGCATAGAACGCGAGCTTCGCGGGCGGTGCGTCGGTGGCAAAAGCCTTCACCCAGTCGAGATTCGACACTTCGAGCGCGGCCAGGCGCTCGCGCAGCACGGCCTCGAGCGCGGCTTCCCAGCCGGCTTCGACGTGCAGCTTCTTCCACAGACGCGGCAGCGCGCCGAGCTCGTGCTTGTCGAGCCACGGCTGCACCTTGCCTTCGGTCTGCACGTTTTCCTGCAGCTGCTTCAGCGCGGCGAGACGCGCCTCGAGCTGGTGAATCTGCGCGGCTTCGGCCTGCACGCGCTCCTGCGCGGCACGGCGTTCGCCATCGAGGCGCGGCACGGTTTCCTGCGCGTCGGCGAGGCGCGCCTGCGCTTCGGCCAGGATCTCTTCCTGCTCGGCCAGCTGCATGCGCAGCTCCTCGAGCTGCGCCTCGTCCGGCGCATCGAGCCCGCCCGCTTCGCTCTTCAGGCGCTCATGGCGCTGCTGCAGCTGCTGGAGCTGCTGGTCGGCGTTGCGCTGGTGCGCGGCTTCGAGCTTCAGCGACTGTTCGGTCTGCGCGATCCGCGCGCGCTCGTCGTTGAGCTGCGCCTGCGCATCGCGGAATTTCGCTTCGAGCGCCGGCAGCGCATCGTGCTTCGCGGCGGCATTGTCTTCGGCGAGCGCGGCCTTCTCGTCGGCCATCGCGCGCGCTTCCTCGGCTTCCTCGAGTTCGTCCTGCGCCTTCTCGGCCTGCGCGCGCCATTGCTCGCGCTGCGCATTCAGTGCGGCGATCTGCGCCTGCACGCGGTTGCGCGATTCGACGATGAACTTGATCTCGGCTTCGAGGCGGCTCACCTCGGCGTTCGCTTCGTAGAGCGAGCCCTGCGCGCCCTGCATCGCGTCGCTTGCCGAGTAATGCGCGACGCGCAGCGTCTCGAGCTGCGCCTCGACCTCGCGCAGCTTCGCCGTTTGCGCCTCGAGGTCGATCTGCGCCTGTTCGATCGCGCGCTGCTGCTTCTGCTGCTCGCCGGCGGCCTCGTTCTTGCGCAGCAGCCACAACAGGCGCTGCTTCTCCTCGCCGTCGGCGACGAGTTCCTTGTACTTGGTCGCGACGACGGCCTGCGCCTCGAGCTTCTCGAGGTTCGCGCCGAGTTCGCGGACGATGTCCTCGACGCGGGTCAGGTTCTCGCGCGTGTCGTGCAGGCGGTTCTCGGTCTCGCGGCGGCGTTCCTTGTACTTCGACACGCCCGCGGCTTCCTCGAGGAACACGCGCAGCTCTTCCGGCTTCGCCTCGATGATCCGCGCGATCATGCCCTGCCCGATGATCGCGTATGCGCGCGGGCCGAGGCCGGTGCCGAGGAAGATGTCCTGGATGTCGCGGCGGCGCGCCGGCAGGTTGTTGATGTAGTAACTCGACGTGCCGTCGCGCGTCAGCACGCGCTTCACGGCGATCTCGCCGTACTGGCCCCACTGGCCGGCCGCGCGGCCGTCGGAGTTGTCGAAGATCAGTTCGACGCTGGCCCGGCTGCCGGGCTTGCGGGCGGTCGAGCCGTTGAAGATCACGTCCTGCATCGATTCGCCGCGCAGCTCGGAAGCGCGCGACTCGCCGAGCACCCAGCGCACGGCGTCGATGATGTTGGACTTGCCGCACCCGTTCGGGCCCACCACGCCGACAAGCTGGCCCGGAACCTGGAAATGCGTGGGATCGACAAAGGATTTGAAGCCAGCGAGTTTGATCGAGCTCAGACGCACGGCGGTATCGGATGTGAAGAAGGTGTGAAACGGACGGAGCCGCACTGCGCGGGGCCCGACGGCCCATGCGCGCGATGCGCTCCGGAATTCAAAAGCGGGGCCGCGCGCATACAGCGTTGGGCCCCGCAAACGGCTTCCATCATACCATCGCGCGTGCGCCGTCCCGACCGTCGCCGGGTTTGTCCGGTGCCGGCGCGGCACGATGGACCCGGCTCGACAGCAGCGTCGCCAGCACGATGCACGCGCCGCCCGCCCACTCGCGGGCGGTCGGCAGCTCGCTCGCGAACACCCAGGCCGACAGCGCGGTGATCACGATCTCGAACAGCATGATGATCGACGCACGGTTGGCCGGCACGCGCGCCAGCCCGTACTGCACGAGCAGGTTGTTCGACGCCATCGTCACGCCGATCGCGACGATGATCAGCGCGGCCGTGCCGAGGTGGCCGCCCGCCGGCGCGGCCGGGATCCCCTCGAACAGCGATGCGATCGCACCGAACACGGCCGCGCCGCCGAACAGCGTCGCGGTGCGCATCTCGGCACGCATCTCCGGCAACTCGCGACTCGCCTTGATCACGAGCACGTTGCTCATCGCGAAGCTCAACCCGGCCGCGAGCCCGGCCCATTCGGCCGGGGTGGCCGGCAGCGGCAGGCCGAGCGTCGGCGACCACAGCATCAGCATCGCGCCGCCGATCGACAGCGCCGCGAGCCCGGCGCCGGCCCAGGTCAGCCGCTCGCGCAGCAGGAAGTGCGCGTAGATGGCGGTCCATGCGGGGGTCAGGTAGAACAGCAGCATCACGCGCAGCACTTCGCCGTGGATCGTCCCCCACACGAACCCGAGGTTCGTCACGCCGGCCGTCACCGCGATGCCGGGCAGCACCCAGTGCCAGCGCAGCGTCGCGATCGTGCGATGCCGCGCGACGATCACGAACAGGAAGGCGACGAGGCTCGTCAGCGCGCTCGCCAGCGTGCCCGTCACGCCGAGCGACGCCAGGATCCGCAGCGGATACCAGATCAGGCCCCACACCGACGCGCCGATCAGGATGGCCAGCGTCGGCAGGCTGCCGCGTACCGCGTTATTCATTTGGTTCAATACCCTTTATTCGACCGGCTCGGCCGCCGTTCCGGCAGGCCGTGACCGCATTCCGTCACGCTATAATCGTCCGTTGCGACCCGCGCGCCATCGGCGCCCGTTCGCAGCCGTGCGGCGCGCCCGCCGCTTCTTTCGCTCCAACCGGCCGCGATGGCCGCTTCGCCCGTGAACCCTCGACTCGACTCGCTCCAGCCCTATCCCTTCGAAAAGCTGCGCGCCCTGTTCAAGGACGTGACGCCCTCCGGCGCCCTCAAACCGATCAGCTTCGGCATCGGCGAGCCCAAACACGCGACCCCGGCGCTGATCCGCGACGCCGTGGTGGCCGCGCTCGACGGTCTCGCGTCGTACCCGGCCACCGCCGGCTCGGACGCGCTGCGCACGTCGATCGCACACTGGCTCGAGCGCCGCTACGGGCTGCCGGCCATCGATCCGGCCACGCAGGTGCTGCCCGTGTCGGGCTCGCGCGAGGCGCTGTTCTCGCTCGCGCAGACGGTGATCGACGCCCGCCCGTCCGAACAGGGCGAGAAAGCGATCGTACTCTGTCCGAATCCGTTCTATCAAATTTACGAAGGCGCGGCGCTGCTGGCCGGTGCCGAACCCTATTTCGCGAACAGCGACCCGGCCCGCAACTTCGCGTGCGACTACGCGTCCGTGCCCGACGCAGTCTGGGCGCGCACGCAGCTGCTGTACGTCTGCTCGCCGGGCAACCCGACGGGCGCGGTGCTGACGCTCGACGACTGGCGCGAGCTGTTCGCACTGTCCGACCGCCACGGCTTCGTGATCGCGTCCGACGAGTGCTATTCGGAAATCTATTTCGACGAAGCGGCGCCGCCGCTCGGCGGCCTCGAGGCCGCGCACCGCCTCGGCCGCGGCTTCGAGCGGCTCGTGATGCTGTCGAGCCTGTCGAAGCGCTCGAACGTGCCGGGCATGCGCTCGGGCTTCGTCGCCGGCGACGCAGCGCTGCTGAAGAAATTCCTGCTGTACCGCACGTACCACGGCGCGGCGCTGTCGCCGGTCTGGCAGCACGCGAGCATCGCCGCGTGGAACGACGAGGCGCACGTGCGCGAGAACCGCGCGCTGTACCTGCAGAAGTTCAATACAGTCACGCCGATGCTGGCCGACGCGATCGACGTGAAGCTGCCCGACGCGGCGTTCTACCTGTGGGCCAACGTGTCGCGCACCGGGCTGTCGGACACCGAGTTCGCCCGCCGCCTGTACGCCGACTATAATGTGACGGTTCTGCCCGGCTCGTACCTGGCGCGCGATGCGCACGGCACGAATCCGGGCCGCGATTTCATCCGGATCGCGCTCGTCGCGGGCACCCCCGAATGCGTCGAGGGCGCGCAACGCATCGTCGATTTCTGCCGCTCTCTCGCGCGGTAATCAATCGTCCATCCGATCAATTCCATCCATCTCCTGCGAAAACGAACATGTCGCAACAACTTCAGCAAATCATCGATACCGCCTGGGACAACCGCGCCGAGCTATCGCCGAAGGCCGCACCGGCCGACGTCCGCGAAGCCGTCGCGCACGCGATCGAGCAGCTCGACAAAGGCGCGCTGCGCGTGGCCGAGAAGATCGACGGCAACTGGACCGTGCATCAGTGGCTGAAGAAGGCCGTGCTGCTGTCGTTCCGCCTGGAGGACAACGCGCCGATGCCCGCCGGCGGCTACTCGCAGTTCTACGACAAGGTGCCGTCGAAGTTCGCAAACTACACCGCTGAAGATTTCGCCGCGGGCGGCTTCCGCGTCGTCCCGCCGGCGATCGCGCGCCGCGGCTCGTTCATCGCGAAGAACGTCGTGCTGATGCCGTCGTACACCAACATCGGCGCGTACGTCGACGAAGGCACGATGGTCGACACGTGGGCCACGGTCGGTTCGTGCGCGCAGATCGGCAAGAACGTGCACCTGTCGGGCGGCGTCGGCATCGGCGGCGTGCTCGAGCCGCTGCAGGCGAACCCGGTCATCATCGAGGACAACTGCTTCATCGGCGCGCGCTCGGAAGTCGTCGAAGGCGTGATCGTCGAGGAAAACTCGGTGATCTCGATGGGCGTGTACCTCGGCCAAAGCACGAAGATTTACGACCGCGAGACGGGCGAAGTCAGCTACGGCCGCATCCCGGCCGGCTCGGTCGTCGTCGCCGGCAACCTGCCGTCGAAGGACGGCTCGCACAGCCTGTACTGCGCGGTGATCGTCAAGAAGGTCGATGCGAAGACCCGCGCGAAGGTCGGCCTGAACGAGCTGCTGCGAGGCGACTGATGGCAAAGCCGCACACCGTGGTCGTCTACGGCATTCCGAATTGCGACACCGTGAAGAAGGCCCGCGTGTGGCTCGACGATCACGGCGTCGAATTCGAGTTCCACGACTTCAAGAAGCTCGGTGTCAGCGCACCGCTCGTCGAGGACTGGCTGAAGGACGTGTCGCTCGACGCGCTCGTCAACAAGCGCGGCACGACGTGGCGCGGCCTGGACGACGCGATGAAGGCGGCCGCCGAAACGAAGGCCGGCGCGGTCGCGCTGATGATCCACAAGCCGTCGGTCATCAAGCGCCCCGTGCTGGTGGTCAACGGCCGCGTGAAATCGCTCGGCTTCGTGGCCGATCAATACGCGGCGCTGTTTGCCGCATAGGGCTGCCCGCGCTGCGCCTGTCGGCGCAGCCCGACGTCTTGTCGCTGCCGGCCACCGCGCCGGCATTTTTTATCGAAAGTGGTCCGAACCATGTCCGCCACCCTAGCCCTTACCGAACAGCTGATCGCCCGCGCGTCCGTGACGCCCGACGACCAGCATTGCCAGCAGATCATGACCGAGCGCCTCGCGGCGCTCGGCTTCGAATGCGAGACCATCGCGTCGCACGGCGTGACCAACCTGTGGGCCGTCAAGCGCGGCACCGACGGCCGCGACGGCAAGCTGCTCGCGTTCGCGGGCCACACCGACGTCGTGCCGACCGGCCCGCTCGAGCAGTGGAGCTCGCCGCCGTTCATCCCCGCCCATCGCGACGGCAAGCTGTACGGCCGCGGCGCGGCCGACATGAAGACGTCGCTCGCGGCGTTCGTCGTCGCGTCCGAGGAATTCGTCGCAGCGCATCCCGGCCACCGCGGCGCGATCGCGTTCCTGATCACGAGCGACGAGGAAGGCCCCGCTACCGACGGCACCGTGAAGGTCGTCGAGCTGCTCGAAGCGCGCGGCGAACGCATGGACTACTGCATCGTCGGCGAGCCGACGTCGACCACCGAGCTCGGCGACGTCGTGAAGAACGGCCGCCGCGGCTCGATGTCGGGCGAACTCGTCGTCAAGGGCGTGCAGGGCCACATCGCGTATCCGCACCTCGCGAAGAACCCGATCCACCTGCTCGCGCCGGCGCTCGCCGAGCTCGCCGCCGAGCAGTGGGACGAAGGCAACGAGTACTTCCCGCCGACCACCTGGCAGGTGTCGAACCTGCATGCCGGCACCGGCGCGACCAACGTGATTCCCGGCCACGCCGACCTGCTGTTCAACTTCCGCTTCTCGACCGCCAGCACGGTCGAAGGCCTGCAGGCACGCGTGCACGCGATCCTCGACAAGCATGGCCTCGAATACACGCTGAAGTGGTCGGTGAGCGGCCTGCCGTTCCTCACCCCGCGCGGCGAGCTGTCGGGCGCGCTGGAAAACGCGATCCGCACCGAGACCGGCATCACGACCGAGCTGTCCACCACGGGCGGCACGTCGGACGGCCGTTTCATCGCGCGCATCTGCCCGCAGGTCATCGAGTTCGGCCCGCCGAACGGCAGCATCCACAAGATCGACGAGCACATCGAAGTGCGCTTCGTCGACCCGCTGAAGAACGTGTACCGCCGCGTGCTCGAACAACTGATCGCCTGATGGAGCCTCGCATGACGACACCTTTTGCCACTGTTCGCGACCTGCTGCGCTACGCGGTCACGCGCTTCTCGAAAGCGAAGCTCGCATTCGGCCACGGCTCCGACAATGCGTACGACGAAGCGGCCTACCTCGTGCTGCGCACGCTCGACCTGCCGCTCGACACGCTCGAGCCGTTCCTCGACGCGCGATTGCTGCCCGACGAAATCGCGGCCGTGCTCGCGGTGATCGAACGGCGCGCGACCGACCGCGTGCCGGCCGCGTACCTCACGCATGAAGCGTGGATGCACGGCCACCGCTTCTACGTCGACGAACGCGTGATCGTGCCGCGCTCGTTCATCGGCGAACTGCTCGACGACGGGCTGCAGCCGTACGTCGCCGATCCCGAACAGGTCGGCGCGGTGCTCGAGCTGTGCACGGGCTCCGGCTGCCTCGCGATCCTCGCGGCGAGCGCGTTCCCGAACGCCGAGATCGACGCGGTCGACCTGTCCGACAAGGCGCTCGAAGTCGCCGAGATCAACGTGCGTGACTACGGCCTCGAAGACCGCGTCACGCTGCACCACGGCGACCTCTACGCGCCGCTGCCCGCGTTCCGCACCGACCCGGGCGCGCGCTACGACGTGATCCTGACGAACCCGCCGTACGTGAACGCGTCGTCGATGGCAGCGCTGCCGCCCGAGTACCGGCACGAGCCGGAGATGGCGCTCGCGGGTGGCGATGACGGGATGGACATCGTGCGACGTATCGTCGCCGAGGCCCATCGCTGGCTGCACGACGACGGCGTGCTCGTCGTCGAGATCGGCAACGAGCGCGAGCACGTCGAAGCCGCGTTCGGCGGCCTCGAGCTCACGTGGCTGCCCACCAGCGCCGGCGACGACGCCGTGTTCCTGATCCAGGCGTCGGACCTGCCCCGCAAGGCCTGAGCTTTCCCGGCTCGCCCACCGTGCGGTGCACCGTTGCGCCGCACGGTTGGGTAAGATGCGCGTAGGCGGCCGCCCGGCCGCGCGACCTCAGGAGTCCGACACGCGCCCATGACCCTCGACTGGCTACATCTCGGCACCCTGATCCTGACCATCCACGTGCTCGGGATCGTCGCGGCGTTCCACGCGATCATGAATACGCGCACGTCGCAAGGCGCGATCGCGTGGGCCGTCTCGCTCGCGGCCATGCCCTACCTGACGCTCATTCCGTACCTGTTCCTCGGCCGCAGCAAATTCTCCGGCTACGTGGACGCCCGGCGCCACGAGCTGGAAATGTTGCGCATGCACACACCGCGCTCGCCCTGGCTCAGCACCGACGCGACCGACGGGCCGGCCGCCGACGCAATCGGCCAGGCCGCGGTGCTCGCGCTCACGCGGCTCGGCGGCATGCCGTTCCTCGGCGGCAATTCGGTGCGCACGCTCGTGAACGGCGACGCGACGTTCTCGGCGATCCTGGCAGCCATCGACGCGGCGCGCGACTACGTGGTGGTGCAGTTCTTCATCGTGCGCGACGATGCGCTCGGCCGGATGCTGCGCGACTCGCTGCTCGCGCGCGCGGCGGCCGGCGTACGCTGCTGCCTGCTGTACGACAGCATCGGCAGCTTCGACCTGCCGCACAGCTACGTCGACACGTTGCGCCGGGGCGGCGTCGAGGTTCACCCATTCGCAACCAACCGGAAGTTCGTCAACCGCTTCCAGCTCAACTTCCGCAACCACCGCAAGATCGTCGTCGTCGACGGCAATTGCGCGTTCGTCGGCGGCCACAACGTCGGCGTCGAGTATCTCGGCGCGAAGCCGCGCCTGTCACCCTGGCGCGACACGCACATCGAGATTCGCGGCCCGGTGGTCGCGAGCATCCAGTACGTGTTCGCCGAAGACTGGCACTGGGCAACGCAGAAGCTGCCGCCGCTCGCGTTGCCCCCGCCCGCGCAGCCCGGCGACAACATGCATTGCCTCGCGGTACCGATGGGGCCGGCCGACAAGCAGGAGACGGGCTCGCTGTTCTTCGTCGAGGCGATCAATGCCGCGCGCGAGCGGGTCTGGATCACCACGCCGTACCTCGTCCCCGACGAAGCCGTGATCGCCGCGCTGAAGCTCGCCGTGATGCGCGGCGTCGACGTGCGCATCCTGATCCCGAGCCGGCGCGATCATTACGTGGTGTTCGAGGCGTCGAAGCTGTACGCGCGCGACCTGGTCGATGCGGGCGTCAAGGTGTTCCGCTACCGGCCCGGCTTCCTGCACCAGAAGGTCGTGCTGATCGACCGCATCGCGGCAGCGATCGGCAGCGCGAACCTCGACAACCGCTCGTTCCGCCTCAATTTCGAGATCATGGTGCTGACCGTCGATCGCACATTCGCCGACGAAGTCGAGACGATGCTCGATGCCGATTTCGCGCAGGCGTACGAGGTCGATGCGAGCGAATACCGCCAATCGCCCGCCTGGCGGCGCATCGCGATGCACGTCGCGCGGCTGTTCGCCCCGATCCTCTAGCGGCCGGGGCGGCGGCGGCGCCCGTGCGATCCGCGCCGGCGCCGCGAACGCCGCCGGCAGCCGTCACAGCAGCTTGTCGATATCCGCGGCGATTTCGTCCGGCTTGGTCGACGGCGCGTAGCGCTTGACAATGCGCCCTTCGCGATCGACCAGGAACTTCGTGAAATTCCACTTGATCGCCTTGAGACCGAGAATGCCGGGCGCCTCGTCGGTCAGGTAGCGGTACAGCGGATGCGCATGGTCGCCCTTCACGTCGATCTTCGCGAACATCGGGAACGTGACGCCGTAATTGCGCTCGCAGAACGCACCGATCTGCGTGGCGTCGCCGGGCTCCTGCTTGCCGAACTGGTTGCATGGGAAGCCGAGCACATAGAAGCCGCGCGCCGCGTACTGGTCGTACAGCTTCTGCAGGCCCGCGTACTGCGGCGTGAAACCGCACTCGCTCGCGGTGTTGACGATCAGCAGCACCTTGCCGCGATACGCGTCGAGCGAGACCGGCGCGCCGGCAAGCGTCTCTGCGCTGAACGAATACAGGGTGGACATCGGGCACTCCTTTTACGAAACCGGATCGACGTGGAGTCTAGGCGAAATTGCCCCGTTGCGACATCCGCCGAACGGCCAATGCCCGGCGCGAGCGGCGCGCAGTCTAGAATAGCGGTTTTGGCCAGTCATTTCCGCCGTGATCCGTTTCAATCAGTTCAGCCTTGCGCGCGGCACCAAGCCGCTGTTCGAGTCGACCTCCTTCGTGCTCAATCCCGGCGAGAAAGCCGGCCTGATCGGCGCGAACGGCGCCGGCAAGTCGACCCTGTTCGCGGTCCTGCGCGGCGAGCTGCACTCGGACGGCGGCGATTTCTCGATGCCGCCGTCGTGGCGGATCGCCCATGTGTCGCAGGAAACGCCCGCGGTCGACCGCTCAGCGCTCGATTACACGCTCGACGGCGACGCCGCGCTGCGCGAGATCGAGGCCCGCATCGCCGCCGCCTCCGCCGCGCATGACGGCGCCGCCGAAGCCGACGCACACGCGGCGTTCGCCGACGCCGACGGCTACACCGCGCCGGCCCGCGCCGAGGCGCTGCTGCTCGGCCTCGGCTTCACGCTCGCGCAGACGCGCGAATCCGTCGCCAGCTTCTCCGGCGGCTGGCGCATGCGCCTGAACCTCGCGCAGGCGCTGATGTGCCGTTCCGACCTGCTGCTGCTCGACGAACCGACGAACCACCTCGACCTCGACGCGATCGTCTGGCTCGAAGACTGGCTGCACCGCTACCCCGGCACGCTCGTCGTGATTTCGCACGACCGCGAATTCCTCGATTCGATCTGCAATGTCACGCTGCATCTGGAAAACCGCCAGGTGAAGCGCTACGGCGGCAACTACTCGCAGTTCGAAGTGCTGCGCGCGCAGCAACTGGCGCTGCAGCAAAGCGCGTACGAAAAGCAGCAGAAGACGATCGAGCACCTGCAGAGCTTCGTCGACCGCTTCAAGGCCAAGGCGACCAAGGCCAAGCAGGCGCAGAGCCGGATGAAGGCGCTCGAGAAGATGGAGCTGATCGCGCCCGCGCACATCGCGTCGCCGTTCACGTTCGAATTCCGCACGCCCGATGCCGCGCCGAACCCGATGATGGTGATGGAAGACGTCCGCTGCGGCTACCACGCCGACGGCGGAGCGGAAATCCCGATCGTCGAGCGCGTCGCGCTGTCGATCCAGAACGGCCAGCGCATCGGCCTGCTCGGCGCGAACGGCCAGGGCAAGTCGACGCTGATCAAGACGCTGGCCGGCACGCTCGCGCCGCTGTCGGGGCATGTCCGCGACGGCAAGGGGCTAACGATCGGTTATTTCGCGCAGCACCAGCTCGAAACGCTGCGCGAGGACGATTCGCCGCTCGCGCATCTGGCGCGGCTCGCGCCCGACACGCGCGAGCAGGAGCTGCGCGACTTCCTCGGCGGCTTCAACTTCTCGGGCGACATGGCGACCACCCCGGTCGGGCCGTTCTCGGGCGGCGAAAAGGCACGCCTCGCGCTCGCGCTGATCATCTGGCAGAAGCCGAACCTGCTGCTGCTCGACGAACCGACCAACCACCTCGACCTCGAAACGCGCCATGCGCTGACGATGGCGCTCGCGCAGTTCGAAGGCACGCTGATCCTCGTCTCGCACGACCGCCACCTGCTGCGCGCGACGACCGACCAGTTCATGCTGGTGGCGAAGCACCGGCTGCAGCCGTTCGATGGCGACCTCGACGACTACCGCGACTGGCTGCTGCAGCACGCGGCCGAGCAGCGCGCGGCCGCGAAGGCCGACAGCGCGGCCTCTTCGGGTGCAGGTGCAGGTGCCGCGGCCAACCGCAAGGACCAGAAGCGTCAGGCCGCCGAGGAGCGGCAGCGCCTGTCAGTGCTGAAGAAGCCGCTGCAGACGCGCATCACGAAGCTCGAAAAGGAAATGGAGACACTGCACGCGGAGAAGGCGCGCCTCGACGCATTCGTCGCCGATCCGGCGAGCTACGAAGCCGAGCGCAAGGCGGAACTGACCGATGCGATTCGCAAGCTCGGGGACGTCAACACGCGTCTGGAAACGGTGGAGGCCGACTGGCTCGCCGCACAGGAAGAACTCGAGCAGATCGGCTGACCGCCGTCGCGGCGCGGCCGGCCGATACGCCGGCCAGCCCGGCGTGCCGGCTGGCGCCGCACCGCGCCCCGCCCCCCTCGGCATCGCAGCACCTCCACAGGCCATCCGGCCCTCGGCGGGCCCAGATATGACAAGGCCGGGCGCGCCGGCCCGGCCTGTTCATTCATTACCGCAATCACCCGATTCGCCGAGTTGCCGGCTCAGCGTCGCGGCAACGTGTCGCGCGGCATCTGCTCGTCGTCGCCCATCAGGTGCCGGCGCCCTTCGGTCGGCCGCCGGATCGCCGCGGCGACTTCCGCTTCCGTCACGTCCTCGGACACGACCTTGCGCGCCAGGCGCCCCTCGTCGTCGATCCATTCGACGATCCGGCATCCGCCGCCCCAGGGCTGGCGAATCGGCTCCGACACGCGGCAGCCACGCAGGTTGTAAAGGCGTCCGCTCGGCGCTTCCCCATACGATTTCAACATAGGATCCCTTCGCATTGCGCGGTTCGACAATCCGGCAAAGGATAGGGAAAAGCGATGTCCGTCGGGTTACATAACCCTACATCTTCTTTACAGCGAATTACGTGACAGATCGTCCGCACGCATGGCCCGGGCGGCTGCCGGGCCGGTCACTCGAGATCGCGCACGCGATCGATCGCCTGTTCGAGCCGATCGACGGCCATCACGTTCAACCCTTCGATCGGCTGCTTCGGCGCATTCGCCTTCGGGATCAGCGCGGACGTGAAACCGAGCTTCGCCGCCTCGCGCAGCCGCTCCTGCCCACGCGGGGACGGCCGGATCTCGCCCGCCAGCCCGACTTCGCCGAACACGATCAGCCCCTTCGGCAGCGCCTTGTTGCGCATCGACGAATGGATCGCCAGCAGCACCGCGAGGTCGGCGGCCGGCTCGGTGATCTTCACGCCGCCCACGGCATTGAGGAACACGTCCTGGTCGAAGGCCGCGATGCCCGCGTGCCGGTGCAGCACCGCGAGGAGCATCGCGAGCCGGTTCTGCTCCAGGCCGACCGCGAGCCGGCGCGGGTTCGGCACGTGCGCCGTATCGACGAGCGCCTGGATTTCGACGAGCAGCGGGCGCGTGCCTTCCTGCGTGACGAGCACGCACGAGCCGGGCACGACTTGCTCGTGCTGCGACAGGAACAGCGCGGACGGATTCGCGACGCCGCGCAGCCCGCGCTCGGTCATCGCGAACACGCCGAGCTCGTTGACCGCGCCGAAGCGGTTCTTGAACGCGCGCACGAGCCGGAACGACGAATGCGTGTCGCCTTCGAAGTACAGCACCGTGTCGACGATGTGCTCGAGCACGCGCGGGCCGGCCAGGTTGCCTTCCTTGGTCACGTGCCCGACCATGATGATCGCGGTGCCCGACTGCTTCGCGATACGCGTGAGCTGCGCCGCGCACTCGCGCACCTGCGCGACCGAGCCCGGCGCCGACGTGAGCGCTTCCGAATAGACGGTCTGGATCGAGTCGATCACGGCCACGTCCGGCCGTTCCGTGTCGATCGCGGCCTGGATCTTCTCGAGCTGGATCTCGGCGAGCAGCTTCAGCTCATCCGCCGGCGCACCGCCGTCGAGCAGCGCAAGCCGTTGCGCGCGCAACGCGATCTGCGCGGCCGATTCCTCGCCGCTGATATAGAGCGCGCGCCGCTCGCTCGCGATGTCCGCGAGCGACTGCAACAGCAGCGTCGACTTGCCGATGCCCGGATCGCCGCCGATCAGCACGACGCCGCCCGGAACCAGCCCGCCGCCGAGCACGCGATCGAATTCGCCGATGCCGGTCGAGAAGCGCGGCACGTCGGCCGCTTCGATGTCGACGAGACGCTGGACGGGCGCCCGCTTCGCAAGCGACTGGAATCGGTGGGCCGACGGCGATTCGGCAGCCGACTCAACCAGCGTGTTCCAGGCCTGGCACGACGGGCATTGCCCCTGCCACTTCGGGGTCTGTCCGCCGCACTCGCTGCAGACGTATACGGTTTTCTGTTTGGCCACGCGCAACGCCCTTATTCCGCTCGCACGGGCACGCGGCCGGCAACCGCGCACATCAGCTCGTAGCCGATCGTGCCGCAATGGCGGGCGACGTCGTCGATCGGCAGCGCGTTGCCCCACAGCTCGACGCGCGCGCCGACGCCGGCCTGCGGGCACGGGGTCAGGTCGACGGTGATCATGTCCATCGATACGCGACCGACGATCCGCGTGCGGATGCCGTCGACAATCACGGGCGTGCCTTCGGGCGCGACCCGCGGATAGCCGTCCGCGTAACCGCACGCGACCACGCCGATCCGCATCGGCGCCTGCGCGGAGAACGTCGAGCCGTAGCCGATGGCCTGGCCCTTCCCGATCGTCTGCACCGCGATCAGCTCGGACGCGAGCGTCATCGCGGGCTTCAGCCCGGTATCGGCGATGTCGGACGACAGCCCGGACGGCGACGCGCCGTACAGCACGATCCCCGGGCGCACCCAGTCGAAGTGGGTATCCGGGTGCCACAGCACGGCCGCGGAGTTCGCGAGGCTGCGCGCGCCGGCAATGCTTTGCGCGCCGCGCTCGAACGTCGCGAGCTGCTCGGCGACGCCGCGTTCGTTGTCCGCATCCGAAAAATGGGTCATCAACGTGATCTGGCCGATGCCGGGGCACGCGCGGGCGCGCTCCCATGCGGCGCGGTATTTTTCCGGCACGTAGCCGAGCCGGTTCATCCCGCTGTTCATCTTGAGCTGCACGTTGACGGGCTTCGACAGCCGCGCCGTTTCCAGCATCCGCATCTGCTCGTCGTTGTGGACGGTCGTCGTCAGGCTGTAGCGGTCGATCACGTCGATGTCGGTCGAGCGGAAGAACCCTTCGAGCAGCAGGATCGGGCCGGCCCAGCCGAGCTCACGCAGCTTGACGGCCTCGTCGAGGTCGAGCAGGCCGAAGCCGTCGGTGCCGCGCAGGCCGGGAAACACGCGCGCGAGCCCGTGACCGTACGCGTTGGCCTTGACGACCGCCCAGACCTTGGACGGGCCGGCAAAGCGGCGGACGACGGAGAGATTGTTCGCGAGAGCGGCGGTATGGATGGTGGCGGAGATCGGGCGCGGCATGGGAAATTTACGTAAAGACGCTTGCGAATCATCAGCTTACCGCGCCTTTTGAGCACTGAAGCCGACAATTTGCGGAACGATCGGGGAATCTTGCTAGTCCGAATTGGCGTATTTTCATGTTATAAAGCCGTGCGCACAACCCATTTCGAACGGAATAAGCCGATCGCATACCAGGCGGCCTACGCGGCCCTGCCGCAGCGACGAAAGCATCGCATCAGATGAAAAAAGGTTTTTACACCATCATGGCCGCGCAGTTTTTCTCGTCGCTGGCCGACAATGCGCTCCTCATCGCCGCCATCGCCCTGCTGAAAGACCTCCACGCCCCCAACTGGATGACACCGCTGTTGAAGCTGTTCTTCGTGTTGTCCTATGTGGTGCTGGCGGCCTATGTCGGCGCCTTCGCGGATTCGCGCCCGAAGGGCCGCGTGATGTTCATCACCAACTCGATCAAGGTCGTCGGCTGCATGATCATGCTGTTCGGCGCCCATCCGTTGATTGCGTACGGGATCGTCGGGTTCGGCGCGGCGGCCTACTCGCCCGCGAAATACGGCATCCTCACCGAGCTGCTGCCGGCCGACCGGCTGGTCGCCGCGAACGGCTGGATCGAAGGCACGACCGTCAGCTCGATCATCCTCGGCACCGTGCTGGGCGGGGCGCTGATCAGCCCGCACATCGCATCGCACGTGATCGCGCACACGCCGGCCTGGATCGGCACGCCCGCCGAAGCGGCGATGGCGATCATCATGGCGATCTACGTGATCGCCGCGCTGTTCAACCTGCGCATCCCCGATACGGGCGCCCGCTACCCGAAGCAGGAACGCGGCCCGGTCAAGCTCCTCACGGATTTCGCCGACTGCTTCATGGTGCTGTGGCGCGACAAGCTCGGCCAGATCTCGCTGGCGGTCACGACGCTGTTCTGGGGCGCGGGCGCGACGCTGCAGTTCATCGTGCTGAAGTGGGCTGAAGTGTCGCTCGGCATGTCGCTGTCGGAAGGCGCGATCCTGCAGGCCGTGGTCGCCGTGGGCGTCGCGGCCGGCGCAATCGCTGCCGCCGCCCGAATCCCGTTGAAGAAGTCGCTGACCGTGCTGCCCGTCGGCATCATCATGGGCATCGCGGTGATGCTGATGGCGTTCTACACGCGCGACCTGTTCCCGTCGCACTGGGCCGTGCACTTCGGCCACCTGCGCATGCCCGTGTACCTGATCATCGCGTACATCTTCCTGATGTGCGTCGGCGCGTTGTCCGGCTACTTCGTCGTTCCGATGAACGCGCTGCTGCAGCATCGCGGCCACGTGCTGCTGTCGGCCGGCCACTCGATCGCGGTGCAGAACTTCAACGAGAACCTGTCGGTGCTCGTGATGCTGTGCCTGTATGCGGTGCTCGTGTGGCTCGACGTGCCGGTCGGCGTCGTGATCGTGCTGTTCGGCACATTCGTCTGCCTGACGATGTGGCTCGTGATGCGCCGTCACCAGGCGAACCAGCGCCAGTTCGACTCGGTCGCGCTGATCGGCGAATCGCGGCACTGACGCTACACTTCCCGTTTCCGTCTGCCGGCGCCGGTCTTCGAACCGGCGCGTTGCCCTCATGACGCACCCGATACCCAACCTCCTGACGATCGCCGGCTCCGATTCGGGCGGCGGCGCCGGCATCCAGGCCGACCTGAAGACCTTCTCCGCGCTCGGCGCGTACGGCGCGAGCGTGATCACCGCGCTGACCGCGCAGAACACGCGCGGCGTGACGGGCGTGCATGCGCCGGACGCGGCGTTCGTGACCGCGCAACTCGACGCGGTGTTCGGCGACATCCGCATCGATGCGGTCAAGATCGGGATGCTCGCGAACGCGGCGATCGTGCACGCGGTCGCCGACGCGCTGCGGCGCTACACGCCGCGCTTCGTCGTGCTCGACACGGTGATGATCTCGAAGAGCGCGCACGCGCTGCTCGCACCCGATGCCGTCGACGCGTTGCGCGATGCGCTGCTGCCGCTCGCGACGGTCGTGACGCCGAATCTGCCCGAAGCAGCCGCGCTGCTGAACGATGCGCCCGCAACCACGGAAGACGACATGGTCCGGCAAGGTCAGGCACTGTTACAGACGGGGGCGCGCGCCGTGCTGATGAAAGGCGGCCACCTGCCCGACGCGTCCGCGAGCCCCGACTGGCTCGTCGAAGCGACCCGCACCGTGCGGCTCGACGGCGCACGCGTGCCTGTCAGCAATACGCACGGCACGGGTTGTACGTTGTCGTCGGCGATCGCCGCACTGCTGCCGCAGCAGCCCGACCTCGAAAGCGCGGTGCGCGAAGCCAAGACCTACCTGACCGGCGCGATCGCCGCGAGCGGCCACCTCGACGTCGGTCACGGCGTCGGCCCCGTCCATCACTTCCATCGCTGGTGGTGAGCGCCTGCTGACGCGGCGTCAGTGATCCTGCGCCGCGAACGCCTGGGCGCGCACCGGCCAGTCGTCCGGCACGACGAAGCCGCGCGCCGTCTCGCGCCACGTGCCGTCACTACCCTTTTCATGGATGCCGATCAGCGCAGGCGCCTCGCGCGTCGTCAACACCGGCGGCAATTCCAGCGTGGCCGCCAGCATGTCGGGTTCGAATCCGCTACCGGCGGCAGCCCGTCGCGGCGCCAGCCACGCAAGCCGCGGCAACACGCTCCATGCAACGTCGGCACCCTGCTCGGCCGCCCAGGCCGGCCACTGCGCGTGGGTGAGCCAGAAACCGTGCGGGTGATCCGGCGCGATTTCCGCGGACACCGGCGGCAGCGGCGCGCCGTGCGGATAGAACAACCAGCCCTTGATGAACATCTGCGCATCGGACGGCGCGCCGTAGCCGAGGCGCGCAAACCCGTCGCGATCGCCGAGCCGCAGCTGGTGCTCGAGCAACCGGCGGCGCTTGCGGTCGAACCGGTCGACGAGGTTCGGGCCGACGAAATCGGCAAGCGACGCACCGGCTTGCACCGGCGCGCACAGGTAGCACTTCACCGCGAGTTCCCAGTGCAGGCGCTGCCCGTCCGGTGCATCGACGAGAAAATCGACTTCGCCGAGCGTCTTGCCGTTGCTGCGCAGCGGCAGATTGGCCGCGACGAGCCGCAGCGACGGCCCATGCGTCAGGAAATAGTCGAGCAGGCATTCGGCGTAACGGCCGAGCCGGGTGGGCCGGAATCCGTCGAGCGCGCGATGCAGCGGCTCGGGCTGCGCATCGAGCGCGGCGAGCCATGCTTCGACGGCCGACTGTCCGGCTGGATCTAGCCACGGGCGCGCCAGCGGCGCGTCCGGCACCGCGGTGAGCAGGCTCGGGCTGGCCAGCAGCCAGCCCAGATCCCGAACCGCGACGTCGTGCAGCGTATCGACGAATGCGCACGCCGCGCCGGTCGTCATTGCCCGGCCGGCCCGTTCGCGCCGCCGCCTTCTGCGCGCCGGAACGTGTCGCGCGCGAGGCACAGGTCGGCCCACGCCTTCGACTTGTCCTGCAGGCTGCGCAACAGGTACGCAGGATGGTAGGTCACGATCACCGGCACGCCTTCGTACGCATGCACGCGGCCGCGCAGCGACGCAATGCTCGCGTCCGTCTTCAGCAGCGTCTGTGCGGCGAAGCGGCCGAGCGCGACAATCAACTTCGGCTTCACGAGCGCGACCTGGCGCTGCAGATAAGGCTCGCAGCTCGCGACCTCGTCCGGCTCCGGATTACGGTTGCCGGGCGGCCGGCACTTGATCACGTTCGCGATATACACGTTGTCGCCGCGCTTGAGCGACAGCGAATGCAGCATGTTGTCGAGCAGCTTGCCGGCCTGGCCGACGAACGGCTCGCCCTGCTTGTCCTCGTTCTCGCCCGGCGCTTCGCCGATCAGCATCCAGTCCGCTTCGCGGTCGCCGACGCCGAACACGGTGTTGGTCCGCTTCTCGCACAAACCGCACAGCGTGCAGTTGGCCACGCGCGCGGCCAGCGCATCCCAGTCGAGCGCGGCAACCGGCGTACCGACGGAACGCGATTCGGCCATCGGCACGGGATCGCCCGGCGGCGCCGCGTCGAACCACGCGAAATCGTCGGGTCCGGCAGGCGGCATGTCGTCCAGCGGCGGCATCGTGTTGGCCGACGCGACCGGCGTCACCGGTGCGGGCGCGCGTTCGCCGCCGTCGACGCGCCGCGACGGGGCGGCGGCCGGCGTGCGAGCCGGCGACGCATCGGCGCTCCGCGCCACTGCCGGCGATGCGTCGTCCTGCACCGGCGGACGCGCAGTCCGCGCAGGTCGCCCGGTCGCGGCGGCCGGTGCGGCGTCCACCGCGCCGGTTTGCGCGGCGGCGTGCGCTTCGGCTGCCGCGCCCTCGTCCGTGCCTTCACCCGCGCCTTGCCCGCGCCGCACCCAGATCTGCGCGAGGCCCATTTCCTCGAGCGCCGCTTCAGCCCATGCCATGCGCGTCCCCTTCGTCCTTGTTCAGCGTCAGACGCATCACGATCGCGTCCTCCCGGCTGCGATGCTTCGCCGGGTAATAATTCTTGCGCCGGCCGATCGTCACGAAGCCGAAACGCTCGTACAGATGGATCGCGCGCGGATTGGACGGCCGCACCTCGAGCAGCACGCCGTCGAGCCCTTCCGCGCGCGAAATGCGCACGGCCTCGCGCAGCAGCGCCAGGCCCGCGCCCGCGCACTGCGCGGCCGGCGCGACGCACAGATTCAGCAGGTGCATCTCGTCGACCACGGGCATCAGCACGCAATAGCCGATCAGCGAACCCGTCACGTGCCGCAGGCACACGCCCAGATAGCCGTTGCGCAACGAATCCTCGAAGTTGCCGCGGCTCCACGGGAATTCGTACGCGACGTGCTCGATCGCGACGACCTCGTCGAGATCGGCATCCGTCATCGGCGCCAGATAGCGGTCGCTCAGCAGTACGCCCGTCATCCCTTCGCTCCGCCCGCCTGCGCGGCCCGCGCCGCGACGCGCTCGGCGGTGGTCTGCGCGACCTTGTCGCGCACGTACTCCGGCGCGGCCTGATCGGCCGGCACCGCGCGGCCGGCGCGGAACGCACGCAGCGCGGCATGGGCGACCGCCAGCGCGTGCGGCATCGCGTCGCTGTCGATCACGGCCGCGCGCGCCGCAGCCGGCAATTGCGCGCCGAACGCGGCGGCCGCATTGCCCGCGAGCGTGAACGGCACATCGGGCACGCCGACGGCGCCCGGCGCATCGAGCGAAGCCGGATGCAGCGTGCGCCAGTCGCCGGTGCTGTCGTCCCACGCGAAATCCGCCCAGTAGGCTTCATCCATCCGCGCATCCAGCGCGGTCAGCACGCGGGTCGTGCCAGGCGCGCGCAGCCGCGCGTGCTCGGCGCACGCGAGCAGCGTGCCGATCGGCACGACCGGCAGCCCGCGCCCGAACGCGAGACCCTGGGTGATGCCCGTCGCGGTACGCAGGCCCGTGAACGAGCCGGGGCCCGCGCCGAACGCGATCGCGTCGCAATCGGCGAGCGTCAGCCCCGATTCGGCGAAAAGGTCCTGGATGGCCGGCAGCACGCGCGTGCTCGACACGGCGCCCGTCAGCTCGTGGCGGACCCAGGTTTGCGGGGTGGAAACGGCGTCATCGGCATGGGCCGAGCGCAGCAGCGCGACCGAGCAGTATTCGGTCGACGTATCGATGGCGAGGAGCACTGTTTGCGTCATGGGCGACATTGTAATGCGGCGCCCCGCTCCCACGGGCGATCGGGCCCGATCCGTGCATGCGCGCCGCACCGGGCGGCGGTTTGGAAGGATCGCTCGACCCCGCGCGGCGGTCCGCTTGTTAAGATCGCCCGACCTGAAACCCTTACGGAGACACCCGATGAGCGACCTCACCGCCCAATTCGACCAGGCCCAGATCGACGTCAAGCAACTGACGGAACGTCCGGGCAACCTGACCCTGCTGCGCCTGTACGCGCTCTTCAAGCAGGCGACCGACGGCGACGCCCATGGCGACAAGCCGGGCTTCACCGACATCGTCGGCAAATACAAGTACGACGCCTGGGACGCGCTGAAGGGCACGTCGCAGGATGCGGCGAAGCAGCAGTACATCGAACTCGTCGAATCGCTGAAGAACGGCACGGCTTCCTGACCGAATCGCCCCCTGCCGCAATAGGCAATCAAATCAGTGGCGCAGCGCAGCAAATCTCTTTATAATGCTGCCTGCGTCATCTTCCGCGCTCGGCTCGCAAGCCGTTCCGGCCTGACGCCTCGTAGCGTTAAGCTCCAATCCGGTTTAGAACCTGTCCCCTCCTGCTTCGACCCTTGCGGTCGTCAACTAGGCTGGCGGCCTCGCTCCAGAAGCGCGCCGCACCCAAAACAGCTTCTAATGCCTCATCCGCCGAAGGTTCGGCGGATTGCACCCGTTTCCCGATTTGCTCGCTGAATCCGACGACTTGGGTATGCGCGATTGGCGCCGACGTTTCACCCACTGTGTTTCAAGGATTGTTATGACTTCGAGCATCAACTCCAGCCCGCTCAACGCGATCGCCGACCAGGCGCTCGGTCTCGACGACGCCGCCGTACCGGCCGCGGTCGAACCGGCGTCGGACGAGCCGAACTTCGCGTCGCTCGGGTTGTCGCCGGAGATCGTCTCCGCGCTGCAGGCCGCCGGCTACGTGAAGCCGACGCCGGTCCAGCAGCGCGCGATTCCGGCCGGCATCGCCGGCCGTGACCTGCTGGTCTCGAGCCCGACCGGTTCGGGCAAGACCGCCGCATTCATGCTGCCCGCGATCGAACGTTTCGCGCAGCTTCAGAAAGCGCAGGCGCAGCAACCGCGCGCGCCGCGCGAACCGAACCAGGGCGACCGCCGTGCGCGCCGCCCGCAACCCGTCGCGCGCCCGGGCCTGCTCGTGCTGACGCCGACCCGTGAACTCGCGATGCAGGTCACCACGGCCGCAACGACCTACGGCAAGCACCTGAAGCGCCTGCGCACGGTCAGCATCCTCGGCGGCGTCGCCTACGGCCAGCAGCTGATGCTGCTCGCGAAGAACCCGGAAATCCTGGTCGCCACGCCGGGCCGTCTGCTCGACCACCTCGAGCGCGGCCGCATCGACCTGTCCGAGCTGAAGATGCTCGTGCTCGACGAAGCCGACCGCATGCTCGACATGGGCTTCATCGACGACATCGAAACGATCGTCGCCGCCACGCCCGAGTCGCGCCAGACGATGCTGTTCTCGGCCACGCTCGACGGCAAGATCGGTTCGCTGACGAGCCGCCTGCTGAAGGATCCGGAACGTATCGAGATCCAGCAGCGCCTCGAGTCGCGCGCGAACATCGCGCAGACCGTGCACTACGTCGACGACCGCGACCACAAGGATCGCCTGCTCGATCACCTGCTGCGCGACGGCGCGCTCGACCAGGCGATCATCTTCACGGCGACCAAGATCGACGCCGACCAGCTCGCCGGCCGTCTCGCCGACGCAGGCTTCGAATCGGCCGCGCTGCACGGCGACCTGCCGCAAGGCGCGCGTAACCGCACGATCCGTGCGCTGCGCGAGCGCCGTGTGCGCGTGCTGGTGGCCACCGACGTCGCGGCACGCGGCATCGACATCCCGGGCATCACGCACGTGTTCAACTACGACCTGCCGAAGTTCGCGGAAGACTACGTGCACCGTATCGGCCGTACGGGCCGTGCAGGCCGTTCGGGCACGGCAGTGAGCCTCGTGCACCACGCCGAGCAAGGTGCGCTCAAGCGCATCGAGCGTTTCGTGCGCGCGCCGCTGCCCGTCAACGTGATCGAAGGCTTCGAGCCGCGCAAGGCGCCCCCGCGTAACGGCGGCACCGGCGGCCGTGGCCGTCCGGGCGGCGGCAATGGCGGTCGTCGTTTCGGCGGCAAGCCGGGCGGCGGTTATGGCGGCAACGGTAACGGCAACGGCCGCAGCTACGGCGGCGGCAATGGCGGCGGCTGGAGCGGCAAGCCGGGCGGCAGCCGTGACGGCGGCCCGCGTCGCGACGGCCAGCGCAGCGGCGGCCCGCGTCGTAGCAACTCCGCGTCGTAAGGACGCACGGGCGGCCATCGGCCGCCCCACGAAGGGCAGACTTGCGGAACACCGCCCTGCCCATCCAGCCAACCGGCGCATCCGCGCCGGTTTTTTTTCGTCCCGCTTCTCATTTCACGATGCGGAAAATTTTTTTGTGTCGTAAAAAATCATGCTGCGCGGCACAACCGGGGCGATTGCGGGATGGAAAAAAGCATTTCTTATCCCGAAATTGTTATTTCAAGATATTGATTTAAAACGACTAAAAATTTATCCCACCCGTCAGCCCGCCCCCTGTCCTGCTCCAGTCGATTTGCCTAGACTCTTATACAAGACCTCACGAACCGGAACGCACCGCTCCCGGCTTCGAGAACAGCCTCAACACCGTCAGAGTCAACCCATCAGGCATCGCACCGCATCAAGGAGCTCATCATGTCGCGACAGCAACAGGCACAGGAACTGCAGCAGCAATGGGAAACCGATCCGCGCTGGAAGGGCATCAAGCGCAGCTACTCGGCCGAGGACGTGGTCCGCCTGCGTGGTTCGATCCCGATCGAGCACACGCTCGCGAAGCGCGGTGCGGAAAAACTGTGGAGCCTCGTCAACAACGAGCCGTTCGTCAACGCACTCGGCGCACTGACCGGCAACCAGGCGATGCAGCAGGTGAAGGCCGGCCTGAAGGCGATCTACCTGTCCGGCTGGCAAGTGGCCGGCGACGCGAACGTCGCGGGCGAAATGTACCCGGACCAGTCGCTGTACCCGGCAAACTCGGTGCCGCTCGTCGTGAAGCGCATCAACAACACGCTGACGCGCGCCGACCAGATCCAGTGGTCGGAGGGCAAGAACCCGGGCGACGAAGGCTATGTCGACTTCTTCGCACCGATCGTCGCCGATGCGGAAGCCGGTTTCGGCGGCGTGCTGAACGCGTTCGAACTGATGAAGGCGATGATCGAAGCCGGCGCGTCGGGCGTGCACTTCGAGGACCAGCTCGCTTCGGTGAAGAAGTGCGGCCACATGGGCGGCAAGGTGCTGGTGCCGACGCGTGAAGCGGTCGCGAAACTGTCGGCAGCGCGTCTCGCGGCCGACGTGATGGGCACGTCGACCGTGCTGGTCGCCCGCACCGACGCGGAAGCAGCCGACCTGATCACGTCCGACGTCGACGACAACGACAAGCCGTTCCTGACGGGCGAGCGCACGGTGGAAGGCTTCTTCCGCACGAAGCCGGGCATCGAACAGGCAATCTCGCGCGGTCTCGCGTACGCGCCGTACGCCGACCTGGTCTGGTGCGAAACGGGCAAGCCGGATCTCGAGTACGCGAAGAAGTTCGCGGAAGCGATCCACAAGCAGTTCCCTGGCAAGCTTCTGTCGTACAACTGCTCGCCGTCGTTCAACTGGAAGAAGAACCTCGACGACGCGACGATCGCGAAGTTCCAGAAGGAGCTCGGCGCGATGGGCTACAAGTTCCAGTTCATCACGCTGGCCGGCTTCCATGCGCTGAACTACTCGATGTTCAACCTCGCGCACGGCTATGCCCGCACGCAGATGAGCGCGTTCGTCGAACTGCAGCAGGCCGAGTTCGCGGCAGCGGACAAGGGCTTCACGGCGGTCAAGCACCAGCGCGAAGTCGGCACCGGCTACTTCGACGCCGTGACGCAGACGGTCGAGCGCGAAGCATCGACCACCGCGCTGCACGGCTCGACCGAAGACGAGCAGTTCTTCGACGGCAAGAAGGTCGCGTAAGCCGCAAAGCACGACGCGCCACGCGTCATGCCGATGCCCGCCCCGTCTCGCGACGGCGCGGCATCGGCCACCGAACAACAATCAGGGAGGAGACGGCAGGCGCGCGATACCGATCGCGCGACCGGCCGCGCGGCCTGCGGGCCGCCAGCAACGACGCGCGCCGGCTCCGTCCGGCGCGCCCTTTTTCCAGGGCGCCGCCCTACCGATACACGATCACCGGAATTTTCGTATGGGTCAGCACGCGCTGCGTCTCGCTGCCGATCAGCAAGCTGCCGAGCCCGCGGCGTCCGTGGGACGCCATGAAGATCACGTCGCAGCCGCCGCGTTCGGCCGCCTCGATGATGCCGAGATACGGCGACGGATGCACGCTCGTCCAGGTGTCGCAATCGACGCCGGCCGCCTTCGCGGCCGATTCGACCTCGTCGAGGTGCGCACGCGCCTCGCGCTCACTGCGCGCCCGGAAATCGGCGGGCGGCTCGATGATCACTTCGGAAAACGGCGAGTACGGATACTGCGGCAGGCACGCGTAGGCCGTGACCCGCGCACCGACCGCGCGCGCCAGGTCGATCGCGCCGTCGATCGCCTTCTGCGACAGTTCGGAACCGTCGGTTGGAACGAGGATGTGCCGGAACATCGCGCCCTCCTTCGTCAATCGCACTCCGCGCGCCGCGCTTCCGGGCGGTCCGGCTGCGTCGCGTGGGGCATGCCTGTTTCGATTGTAGGACGTGAAAGCACGCGGCCGGGCTGCGCAGCGGGTTCGCCCTCATATCGGAAACACGCGGGCACGCGCGGCCTACTCGCCCCAATATCCGGGCTGCTCGTACGTGTGCTTCAGGTAATCGAGAAACAGCCGCACGCGCAACGGCAGATGCCGGCGCTGCGGAAACACCGCGTGAATGCCGATCGGCGGGGCCGCAAATGCGTCGAGCACGCTGACGAGCCGGCCCGCCGCGATGTCCTCGCCGACCTCCCACCACGAACGCCACGCCAGGCCGTGGCCCGCGAGGCACCACTCGTGCAGCACCGCGCCGTCCGAGCATTCCATCGTGCCGTTCACGCGGATCGACACGACCTTGCCGTCCTCCTGGAATGTCCAGCCGCGTTGCTGGTTCGCGTTTGCCGCGAGCGCGAGGCAGTTGTGCCGCGCCAGATCGGCGAGCGTGACCGGCGTGCCGCGTCGAGCCAAATACGCGGGCGAAGCGACACACACGCGGCGATTCTCGCCGAGCTTCAGCGACACGAGCGACGAGTCGGGCAGCTCGCCGAGCCGCACCGCGCAATCGAACCCCTCGTTGACGAGGTCGACCATGCGGTCGGACAGGTCGAGCGTGACCGATACATCCGGATGCCCGACGCTGAATTCGGGCACGAGCGGCGCGACGTGCCGTCGGCCGAAGCCGGCCGGCGCCGAGATGCGCAGGTGGCCGCTCGCCTTGACGCCGCCGGCGGACACGCTCGCCTCCGCGTTCTGCATGTCGTTGATGACGCGTTGGCAATCCTCGAGGAACGCCGAACCCTCGAACGTCAGCGTGAGCTTGCGCGTCGTGCGCACCAGCAGCTTCACGCCGAGCCGCTCCTCCAGCGCGTCGAGCCGGCGGCCGATGATCGCCGGCGCGACACCTTCCGCGTGCGCGGCCGCCGACAGGCTGCCCTTTGCCGCGACCGCGGCGAACGTTTCGATCTGCTTGAACCGGTCCATGACTCGCACGGGCGGCGCCGCCACCCTTCAACTAGCTTAAACCGCTCAAGATTAGGTAGATAAAAGTAAAAGATCAAGTGATGTTTAGCGTCTTTTTTAGCACATACGATCACGAATAGAATTCACCTGACCTCTGAAACTGGAGCGCAAGGCTATGTCGGCCACAACGACACTCTCCTCTCCCGACGCCATCCTCTTCGACGCATTCGGCACGTTGTTCGACGTGCGTGCGGTCCTGGCCGCGGCGGAACAGATGTTTCCCGGTCACGGGGAACGGTTGTCGCAGTTGTGGCGACGCAAGCAAATCGAATACTCGCAACTGCGCACGCTCGCCGATCCGGCCGGCGCCCGCTATCGCCCGTTCCGGGACATCACGCTCGACGCGCTGCGGTTCGCCGCGCGCCGGCTCGGGCTCGCGCTGAACAGCGCGGCCGAGAAGCGGCTGATGGACGAATACGCGTGCCTGTCCACCTATCCCGATACGGTGCCGGCGCTGCGCAAGCTGCGCGCGCTCGACCCGCGCCCGCCGCTCGGGATCCTGTCGAACGGCACGCCGCAGATGCTCGACATCGCGATCAAGAGCGCCGGCATGTCCGGGCTGTTCGATCGCGTGCTGTCGGCCGACACCGTGCGCGCGTACAAGCCGAGCCCGGCCGCCTACGCGCTCGGCACCGACGCGTTCGGACCGAACCGGCGCGGCATCGTGTTCGTGTCGTCGAACGCGTGGGACGTCGCCGGCGCCGTCTGGTTCGGCTACACGACGTTCTGGCTCAACCGCACGGGCGCGCCCGCCGAGGAACTCGGCGCGCCGCCCGACGGCACCGGCACCGGCATGGCCGACCTGCTCGCATTCCTCGCCACCCCGGCTCCGTCCGGCAGACCCGCAAACCGCACGCGCCCCGGCCCGGGTGCATGACGTTCGCAGCGCTGCCGCCTTCCCCCTTCACCGAAACCGCAACTGACCGACCAAGGAGATGAGACTCATGAGCACCCCGATCACGCTGCCGCAAGGCATGGCGATCACCGGCGAAATCAAGCCGGGTTACGAAGCAATCCTGACGCCTGAAGCGCTCGCACTCGTCGCCGCGCTGCACCGCACGTTCGAGCCGCGCCGCCAGGCGCTGCTGCAGGCGCGCGTCGAGCGCACGAAACGCCTCGACGCGGGCGAGCGCCCCGACTTCCTGGCCGAGACGAAGGCGATCCGCGAAGGCGACTGGAAGGTCGCGC
This sequence comes from Burkholderia sp. AU27893, assembly GCF_002223205.1. Taxonomy (NCBI): domain Bacteria; kingdom Pseudomonadati; phylum Pseudomonadota; class Betaproteobacteria; order Burkholderiales; family Burkholderiaceae; genus Burkholderia; species Burkholderia sp. AU27893. The sequence continues at coordinate 2,546,470 of NZ_NKFD01000001.1, forward strand.
CGCTGCCGGCCGACCTGCAATGCCGCCGTGTCGAGATCACCGGCCCCGTCGAGCGCAAGATGATCATCAACGCGCTGAACTCGGGCGCCGATTCGTACATGACGGACTTCGAGGATTCGAACGCGCCGAGCTGGACGAACCAGATCGACGGCCAGATCAACCTGAAGGACGCGGTGCGCCGCACGATCTCGCTCGAGCAGAACGGCAAGTCGTACCGGCTGAACGACAAGGTCGCCACGCTGATCGTGCGTCCGCGCGGCTGGCACCTCGACGAGAAGCACGTGACGGTCGACGGCCAGCGCGTGTCCGGCGGCATCTTCGATTTCGCGCTGTTCCTGTTCCACAACGCGAAGGAACTGCTCGCGCGCGGCTCGGGCCCGTACTTCTACCTGCCGAAGATGGAAAGCCATCTCGAGGCGCGCCTGTGGAACGACATCTTCGTCGCCGCGCAGGAAGGCGTCGGCGTGCCGCGCGGCACGATCCGCGCGACGGTGCTGATCGAGACGATCCTCGCCGCGTTCGAGATGGACGAAATCCTGTACGAACTGCGCGAACACAGCTCGGGCCTGAACGCCGGCCGCTGGGACTACATCTTCTCGGCCATCAAGAAGTTCAAGAACGACCGCGACTTCTGCCTCGCCGAGCGCTCGAAGATCACGATGACGGTGCCGTTCATGCGCGCGTACGCGCTGCTGCTGCTGAAGACCTGCCACAAGCGCAACGCGCCGGCGATCGGCGGGATGAGCGCGCTGATCCCGATCAAGAACGATCCCGAAGCGAACGACAAGGCGATGGGCGGCGTGCGCTCGGACAAGCAGCGCGACGCGACCGACGGCTACGACGGCGGCTGGGTGGCCCACCCGGGCCTCGTGCCGATCGCGATGGAAGAGTTCGTGAAGGTGCTCGGCGACAAGCCGAACCAGATCGCGAAGCAGCGCGACGACGTGCAGGTCGAAGGCAAGAACCTGCTCGACTTCCAGCCGGAAGCGCCGATCACCGAAGCCGGCCTGCGCAACAACATCAACGTCGGCATCCACTACCTCGGCGCATGGCTCGACGGCAACGGCTGCGTGCCGATCCACAACCTGATGGAAGACGCGGCCACGGCCGAAATCTCCCGTTCGCAGGTGTGGCAATGGATCCGCTCGCCGAAGGGCGTGCTCGACGACGGCCGCAAGGTCACCGCCGAACTCGTGCGTGAACTCTCGAAGGCCGAGCTCGACAACGTGAAGCGCTCGGTCGGCGGCAACACGCAGCCGTACGAGCGCGCCGCGGCGATCTTCGAGCAGATGTCGACGTCGGAAGGCTTCACCGAATTCCTGACGCTGCCGCTGTACGAGGAAATCTGACGTCGCTGCCCGCCTCGACCGGGGCCGGCCCTGCGTCGGCGCCGGTCGCATGCGATGACGGCATCAAAAAAACGCCCCACGGGGCGTTTTTTCTTTTTGCGGCAGGCCGCTACCGCGGCTGCCGCGCAACCGGTCAGACGGCTTCCCGCTCGCGCCGGTGCTGAACCCAGTCGCCCGACGCAATGCGCGGACGCCCGGCAATCGCGTGCGCGGCGACCGGATAGTAAAGGCACGCGTACTGCCGCCCGCCGAGCTCGACGGTCACGTCTTCCGGCTTGAACAGCGAGTCGACGCCCGGATAGACGCGCTCGATCTCGTCGAGCACGGGAACGAGCCGGTCGTCGACCTCGTAGACGTCGCCCCACACCAGCGACTTGCCGGCCGACCCGGCAATCATTCCCGGATATGTACCGAAATCGTACAGTTCGCCCGGCAGCGCGGCGGCACCGAGCAGCGTCGGCGCGGCAATCCCGTGCCTGGCGGCCGCGTGGCCGATGTCGTTGGCCTCCCCGTTTCTCAGGGTGCCGTAGACGAATACGTAGCGCATCGTGGTTCTCCTCTTTGATTCGTAGGGTGCCGTGTTCGCAGGCGATGCGTGGCGATATCGCCCGCGCATCGATAGACCACGATACCGGCCGGATGGTTCGAGCCCGCCAGCGCGCCCGGCCCCGGGGAAGTCCGGAAATCGCCGGAGCCCCACACAAAGTTCATTTGAACGCGGCATGATCGCCCGACAAACCGCCGCATGCACTTTCGCGGCGCCTTCTACAATAACGGCATCGCCGCCGCGCTGCCCGAATCGTCCATGAACCCGCCGTTCCAAGCCGACGTACCGAACCCGTACGTCATCGACATTCCGCCCGAATTCGCGCCGACCGCCGTCCATCCGATGCGCGTGCGCGCGCGGCAGGTCGATACCGGCCACCGCATCCCGCTGCATACGCATGCGTGGGCGCAGCTCGCGTACGCGTCGCGCGGCGTGTTGCGCGTCGCGACGACCGGCACGACCTGGATGGTGCCGCCATCCCGCGCGATCTGGGTGCCGCCGAGCGTGACGCACGAGGTCGTGATCGTCGAAGAGGCGTATTTGCGCACGCTGTATATCGACGCGTCGATCGTGCCGGACGGGCTCGACGCGTGCCGCGTCGTCGAAGTGACGGGGCTCCTGCGCGAACTGATCGTCGCACTCGACGCGCGCGACCTGAGCACCACGCGCGAGCGCCTGCTGTGCGGGCTCGTGCTCGATGAGCTGAGTCACGCCGAGCCGCTGCCGCTCGCGGTGCCGATGCCCGACGAAAAAAGGCTGCGCATGCTGTGCGAATCGGTCCTCGCGCATCCGGCCCATGCGGAGTCGCTCGAGCACTGGGCCAGCGAGGTCGGCGCGAGCACGCGCACGATTTCGCGGCTCTTCAAGCAGGAACTGGGGGTGAGCTTTTCGCAGTGGCGCCAGCAGGCGCTCCTCGCGCGAGCCATTCCGCTGCTGAACCAGGGGCGCCCGCTGTCGCATATCGCGCGCGAACTCGGCTACCAGAGCCAGAGCGCGTTTTCGGCGATGTTCCGGCGTGCATTCGGCGAAAGCCCGCGCGCATTCATGCTGCGCGGCTATGAGCACCGCGGCCCGGAAGGCAGCCGCGCGGACGACGAAACCCCGGACGACGACGCGATCGACGCTGCCCGCTGAACGCGTCGCTTCATGTCGTCAGGACTTCAGACCGGTCGCACCATGTGGCGGATCGAGCCCAGTTGCGCGAGTCGCGACCCGGCAACCTGATAGCCCATGCGCAGGTAGAGCCGCGCGGCCGGATTGTCGACGAACACGCGCAGTTGCAGTTCGTGCAGCCCGCGCGCACGCGCCCAGCGGTGCGACATGTCGAGCATGTAGGTGCCGGCGCCCTGCCCGCGATGACCGGCCGCGATCTGCACGTCGCGGATGTGCAGCGAGTCGCCTTCCTCGGTCACGCGCAGCACGCCGATGCGCTCGCCATCGGCCTCGAGGATGAAGTTCTCGGACTCGCGCCAGCTCGCGTAGAACAGGTCGCTGCGCCACACGAGCCCATGGCGCTTGTAGTAGCCGCCCATGTTGCCGTGCGTCAGCGCCTCGGCAAACGGAAAATCGCCAGCCTCCGCGGGCCGGAGCTGATACAGGAGTCGCAGGTCGGTCGGATCGAGCATCGCGCAGGGGTCAAGAACGCATCCCGCCACGATAGCGCAGTCGCGTGCGGATGCAATCGCGGATTTCTCGTAGCGGCTCGACGCCGGATGACCGGAGGTTACGCGCCCACAAGCGGGAGCAACGGACGATGCAAATGAAAAAGCCCGCACAGGGCGGGCTTCTTCATTTTTTGGCGGAGCGGACGGGACTCGCCTACATCCTGCAGGCCGCGGCTGCGCTTGCAAGCGCAGCCCTTCGAGTCCCGCCGGAAGCTGCGCAGGCAGCTTCCTCCACTCCGCAGTCACGCGCCCGCAAGCGGGCGCAACAGACGATGCAAATGAAAAAGCCCGCACAAGGCGGGCTTCTTCATTTTTTGGCGGAGCGGACGGGACTCGAACCCGCGACCCCCGGCGTGACAGGCCGGTATTCTAACCGACTGAACTACCGCTCCAGTCTTGCTACTTGCCTGGCAGGCGTCGGTTACTTCCTGCCGGCGCATCGTTTGTTCGAACGACGCCGAAATCTGGCGTCCCCTAGGGGATTCGAACCCCTGTACTCACCGTGAAAGGGTGATGTCCTAGGCCTCTAGACGAAGGGGACAACGTACTGCTTACATCTTTAATGCAAAAGCCCGTTCAAAAATCGTTCTTTGAACGGGCTTCGTTCTGGCGGAGCGGACGGGGCTCGAACCCGCGACCCCCGGCGTGACAGGCCGGTATTCTAACCAACTGAACTACCGCTCCAGCTTTCTTGCTCACACCTGCAGGACATCGTCACGTTCCTGAAGGTGTTGCGACACTTCGATGAAACGCCGCTGAATCTGGCGTCCCCTAGGGGATTCGAACCCCTGTACTCACCGTGAAAGGGTGATGTCCTAGGCCTCTAGACGAAGGGGACAACGTACTGCTTACATCCTTAATACAAAAGCCCGCTCAAAAACGTCTTGAACGGGCTTCGTTCTGGCGGAGCGGACGGGACTCGAACCCGCGACCCCCGGCGTGACAGGCCGGTATTCTAACCGACTGAACTACCGCTCCAGCTTTCTTACCCTCACCCGCAGGACGTCGGTTACGTTCCTGCAAGCGTTGCGACATTTCTACGAAACGCCGCTGAATTTGGCGTCCCCTAGGGGATTCGAACCCCTGTACTCACCGTGAAAGGGTGATGTCCTAGGCCTCTAGACGAAGGGGACAAAATCTGTTCAGATTTGTCTGACTTTCGCTACTCACTTTTCAATCAACAGCGAAGGCCGAAATTCTAACTGCTTTAAATCATTTTGTGAAGCATTTATTACTACCCGTGCTTCGCAAATCAACTCAGCTTGTTCTGATGGTGGAGGTAAGCGGGATCGAACCGCTGACCTCTTGCATGCCATGCAAGCGCTCTCCCAGCTGAGCTATACCCCCTTGCAGAACAGAAATGAGATTATATGGAGCTACTTTGAACTTGTAAATACCCTTTTTGCGATTCGAGCGAAATTTTTTGCGAAGCTGCCGCGATGTCACGCACGGGCAGCTTCGCTCGCCCTAGAACCTCAGGCCAGCGCCGCCTCGATGCGCGACACCACGACATCGCGGCCGAACAGCACGAGCACCGCATCGATCGACGGCGTATGCGTCGTACCCGCCACCAGCAGACGCACCGGCATCGCCAGTTGCGGCATCTTCAGCTTGTGCGTGCCGAGCGTCGACTTCAGCGCGGCGGACACGGCCTCCTTCGTCCAGTCGGCCGCCTTCAGCGCGGCGACGAGATCGGCCAGCGCCGGACGCACCGCATCGGTCACGTGCTGCGCGAGCGCATCGGCTTCCGGTGCCGGCACACGATAGAACATCGCGGCGCCTTCCGCGATCTCCTTGACCGTCGTCGCACGATCCTTCATCAGCCCGACCACCGCTTCGAGCGCAGGGCCCGTCGCGATCGCCGCATCGTCGATGCCGAGGGCGGAGAGGAACGGCTTCGCCAGTTCGGCGAGGCGTGCGTTGTCGGCTTCCTTGATGTAATGCGCGTTCAGCCAGCTCAGCTTGCTGTGGTCGTACTGCGCGGGCGATTTGCCGAGATGCTCGAGATCGAACCATTCGACGAACTGCTCGCGCGAGAAGATCTCCGCGTCGCCGTGCGACCAGCCGAGGCGCGCGAGATAGTTGACGACGGCTTCAGGCAGGAAGCCCGCGTCGCGATACGCCATCACGCTCATCGCGCCATGCCGCTTGCTCATCTTCTCGCCCTGCTCGTTCAGCACGGTCGGCAGGTGCGCATAGACGGGCGGCTCGCCGCCGAGCGCATTCAGGATGTTGATCTGGCGCGGCGTGTTGTTCACGTGGTCGTCGCCACGGATCACGTGCGTGATGCCCATGTCCATGTCGTCCACCACCACGCAGAAGTTGTAGATCGGCGTGCCGTCCGGGCGCGCGATCACGAGGTCGTCGAGCTCCTCGTTCGAGATCTCGACACGCCCCTTCACCGCGTCGTCCCACACGACCGTGCCGGTCAACGGATTGCGGAAACGCAGCACCGGCTTCACGCCGGCCGGCGGCTCCGGCAGCACCTTGCCGGGTTCCGGACGCCACGTGCCGTCGTAGCGCGGCTTCAGGCCGGCCTCGCGCTGGCGTTCGCGCAGCGCGTCGAGCTCCTCGGCCGACATGTAGCACGGGTACGCGAGACCCTTCTCGAGCATCTGCGCGAGCACCTCGCGATAGCGGTCCATCCGCTGCATCTGGTAGATCGGGCCTTCGTCGAAATCCAGGCCGAGCCATTGCATCCCTTCGAGAATTGCATCGACCGCTTCCTGCGACGAGCGCTCGACGTCGGTATCCTCGATGCGCAGCACGAACGTGCCCTTCATCTTGCGGGCGAACGCCCACGGATAGAGTGCGGAGCGGATGTTGCCGAGGTGGATGAAGCCGGTGGGGCTCGGCGCGAAGCGGGTACGGACAGGACGGGTCATAAACGGTAACTCGAACGCCTGGGGCGCATGAATGATTCGACGCGGGATCGACGGCGGCAGCCCGGACAGCAACGGGGCCGGCGACGCCCGGAACGGGAAAGAAGCCGGAATTATACTCGCGCCGGACATCGCGCCAAGCGCGCCGCTTGCTTTATGATGTGCGCGCCGCGGCCGCCAGCCGGCGCGGCGCCGGCCGCACGGAACCGCTGCGCGGCCGCTCGGAACCTATCGCCGCCGCGGGCCGTGACACCCGCCGCCAAGCCGCCGGAGAACCATTCGATGTCGTCCCCTCGCCTGTCGCGCCGCCACTTCACGATCGCCGCCGCGTCCGCCAGCCTCGCCGCCTGTACGTCGTTCGGCGACAAATCCCGCCCCGGCGCCGCACTGCCACAGGAAAAGCCGGTGAAGATCGGCATCGCCCTCGGCGGCGGCGCCGCGCGCGGCTTCTCGCACATCGGCGTGCTGAAGGCGCTCGAGGCGCGCGGCATCCCGATCGAGATCGTCGCGGGCACGAGCGCGGGCTCGGTGGTCGGCGCACTCTATGCATCGGGCATGAGCGCCCTTCAGATCAACAAGATCGCGCTCGACATGGACCAGGCGGCGATCAGCGACTGGGCGCTGCCGTTCCGCTCGCGCGGGCTGCTGCAAGGCGTGGCGCTGCAGAACTTCCTGAACAAGACACTCAACAACCGGCCGATCGAGAAGATGGCGAAGCCGCTCGGCATCGTCGCGACCGATCTGCAGAACGGCCAGCCGATCCTGTTCCAGCAAGGCAACACGGGGCTCGCGGTGCGCGCATCGTGCAGCGTGCCGTCGGTGTTCGAGCCGGTGAAGATCGGCAACCGCGAGTATGTCGACGGCGGCCTCGTGAGCCCGGTGCCGGCGTCGTATGCGCGCAAGATGGGCGCGAGCTTCGTGATCGCGGTCGACATCTCGTCCCGGCCGGACGGCGCGGCAACCAACAACCCGATCGAGATGCTGCTGCAGACCTTCACGATCATGGGCCAGACGATCAAGACCTACGAGCTCGACAAGTACGCGGACGTCGTGATCCGCCCGAACCTCAACGCGATGGGCGGCAGCGACTTCAACCAGCGCAACGCGGCGATTCTCGCGGGCGAGGAAGCCGTCGCGCGGATCATGCCGGAACTGCAGCGCAAGCTCGCGGCTGCACGCGGCGTGGCGGCCGCGTAACGCACGCGACGCGCAGGCCGGCGCGCGTCGCCGGCCCGCCAACGGCGCAACGGTTTTCAGCCGGCCGTTCGCGCCGCCCCAAAACAAAAAACCCTGCCGCCTTTCGGTGACAGGGTTTTTTTTCGATCCGGCCGGACCGGCCGTCGAACGTCAGTTGTTGCCGTTCGCCGAATCGTCGCCGATCGTCGCGCGCACGCGCTGACGCAGGTCCTCCGGCTTCATCGGGAACTCCGATTCGAGCCGGCGCGCGCCGGTGAAACGCTTTTCCCAGTAGCCGCTATCGAGATCGTCGACGCGGATCGTGCTGCCCGTCGACGGCGAGTGCACGAACTTGTTGTCGCCGATGTAGATGCCGACGTGCGAGAACGTACGGCGCATCGTGTTGAAGAACACGAGGTCGCCCGGCTTGAGGTTGCTCATGCTCACCTTCTCGCCGACGCGGCTCATCTCTTCCGCACGACGCGGCAGCGACATGCCGAGGGTGTCCTGGAACACGTAGCGCACGAAGCCGCTGCAGTCGAGGCCCGAATCCGGCGAGTTGCCGCCCCAGCGATAACGCACGCCGATCATGTTCAGCGCGCCGACGACCACGTCGCCCGCCTTGCCGGCCATGCCCGCGAGGAACGACTTCGCGCCGCCGCTCGACGACGGCTGTGCGCTGGTCTGCTGGAGGGAGGCACTCGACGCGTTCTGCGTCGAATTCGTGACATTCTGGTTAAAACTGCTGACTTCGTCGGCGAAAGCGCCGGGTGCTGCTGCGAACAGGGCGCCGATGAACAGCCCGGCGATGGTGCGCGCGCATGCCTGGGTCAGGGATCGATGCTGCATTGGTCGATGGAATGTGCTTAAAAATCAGCTGATTGGCGGAAAATTTCGGTCGATACTAGCCAGCGCGTAATCGTTTGTCAAAACAAATTAATAAATACAATCGAGATAGTCAGACCATTGGCCGCCTATCACGCTTTCCAGACCGCTTTCAACAGCTTTTGTGTGTAAGGATGTGACGGTCTGGCGAAGATGTCGGCCACCTCCCCTGACTCGACGACGGCCCCGTCCTGCATCACCGCGACGCGGTGCGCCATCGCCCCGATCACCTCCAGGTCATGGCTGATGAAGACATAGCCGAGGTTGTATTTCTGTTGCAAATTCGCGAGCAGTTTCAGCACCTGCTGCTGGATCGACACGTCGAGCGCGGACGTCGGCTCGTCGAGGATCAGGATGCGCGGCTCCAGCACCAGCGCCCGCGCGATCGCGATCCGCTGGCGCTGCCCGCCCGAGAATTCGTGCGGATATCGGTGCAGCACCGTGCGGTCGAGGCCGACTTCGCGCAGCACCGCGAGCGACTTCTCACGCCGCGCGTCGGGTGTCATGTCCGGGCGATGCAGCTCGAGCCCCTCGCCGACGATCCGCTCGATCGTGTGACGTGGCGAAAGCGAACTGAACGGATCCTGAAAGACGACCTGCATGTTCGAGCGCAGCGCGGTCTGTTCGCGGCCGCGATAGGTCGACAGCGCGCGCCCCTGGAATTCGATCGTGCCGCCGGCCGTCTTCTGCAGGCCGAGCAGCGCCATCGCGAGCGTCGACTTCCCCGATCCCGATTCGCCGACGATGCCGAGCGTCTCGCCCTGCCGCACCGACACCGACACGTCGGCTACGGCCGTCACCGGCACCGAGCCGAACCATCCCGCGATGCCCGGCCGCTTGCGTGCGAACTGCACGCTCACGTGCTGCGCGTCGAGCACGACGGGCGCGATCGGCATCACCGGCGTGACCGCGCGTTGCGGCCGGCTGTTCAAGAGCCGCTGCGTGTACGGATGCTCGGGTTCCGCGAAGATCCGTTCGACGGGCCCGCTCTCGACGAGCCGGCCGTGCTCCATCACCGCGACACGATCCGCGAAGTGCCGCACGAGATTCAGGTCATGCGTGATCAGCAGGATCGCCATTCCGCGCTTTTCCGCCTCCTCGCGCTGCAGTTCCAGCAGCAGGTCGACGATCTGCGCGCGGATCGTCACGTCGAGCGCGGTGGTCGGCTCGTCGGCCAGCAGCAGCCGCGGCCGGCAGGCGAGCGCCATCGCGATCATCGCGCGCTGGCGCTGACCGCCCGACAACTGGTGCGGATAGCTGTCGACGCGCTTCTCCGGCTCCGCGATGCCCGTGCGCGCGAGCAACGCGATCGCGCGCTTGCGCGCCTCGACCGCCGAGACGCCGTCGTGCAGCACGATCGTCTCGCCGATCTGCACGCCGATCGTATACAGCGGGTTGAGCGCGGTCATCGGCTCCTGGAAGATCATCGCGATGTCCGAGCCGCGCAACCCGCGCATCTCGCGCTCGCTCTTGGTCATCAGGTCCTGCCCCGCGAAGCGGATCGCGCCGCTCACGTCGGCGTCGCGCAGCAGCCGCAGGATCGACAACGCGGCCACGCTCTTGCCCGACCCCGACTCGCCGACCAGCGCGACGCGCTCGCCGCGGCCGATCGCGAGCGTCACGTCGTCCACCGCGACCGTGTCGCCGAAGCGCACATGCAGATGCTCGAGCGCCAGCAGCGGCTCGCGCTGCGTCGATACGACCGGTTCGCTCATCGCTGGCCTCCCGCCGCGCGCACCGAATCGGCGATCCGCGTGTCGAGTGCATTGCGCAGCGCATCGCCCATGAAGGTCAGCAGCAGCAGCGTCGCGACCAGCACGCCGAAGGTCGACAGCGAGATCCACCACGCGTCGAGGTTACCCTTGCCCTGCGCGAGCAGTTCGCCCAGGCTCGGGGTCGGCGGCGGCACGCCGAGCCCGAGGAAATCGAGGCTCGTGAGCGCGAGGATCGAACCGCTCATCCGGAACGGCAGGAACGTGATCACCGGCGTGAGACTGTTCGGCAACACGTGGCGCCAGATGATCTGCCAGTTCGTGAGGCCCATCGCGCGCGCCGCGCGCACGTAGTCCTGCGTGCGGTTGCGCAGGAATTCCGCGCGCACGTAGTCGGCGAGTCCGATCCAGCCGAACAGCGACAGCAGCACGATCAGCAGCAGGAAGCTCGGCTCGAAGATCGACGCGAAGATAATCAGCAGGTACAGCTCCGGCAACGAACTCCAGATTTCGATCAGCCGCTGCCCGACGATGTCGATGCGCCCGCCGAAGAAGCCCTGCACGGCGCCCGCGGCGATCCCGAGCAGCGTGCCGATCACGGTCAGGATCAGCCCGAACTCGACCGACACGCGGAACCCGTACACGAGCCGCGCGAGCAGGTCGCGCCCCTGCGCGTCGGTGCCGAGCCAGTTCGCGCGGGACGGCGGCGCGGGGTTCGGCACGTTCGAGAAGTAGTTCAGCGTGTCGTAGTAGTAACGGTTCGGCGGGTAGACGACGAAGTTGCCGGGCGCCTCGAGCCGCTTGCGCACGTATGGATCGAGATAGTCGGCCGGCGTCGGGAAGTCGCCGCCGAAGGTCGTCTCCGGATACGCGTGGAACAGCGGGAAATAGGTCTGGCCGTCGTAACGCACGACGAGCGGCTTGTCGTTCGACCACAGCGGCGCCGCCACGCTCGCGGCGAAGGCCACGAAAAAGATCACGAAGCTCCAGTAGCCGAGGCGTTGCTGCCTGAAGCGCTGCCATACGCGGCGTGCGGGCGACGGCGACACGCGGGCGCGCGCCGCGTCGATGCGGGAGGACACGACGGCCCGGTTCATCGCGCACCTCGCCCGGTGACGCCGGGCATGCAGACGGACGGTTTCATGTCAGCGCTCCAGGGTGTCGAATTGAATGCGCGGATCGACCCACACATAGCAGAGATCGGAGATCAGCTTGGTCGTGAGCCCGATCAGCGTGAACAGATAAAGCGTGCCGAGCACGACCGGATAGTCGCGCCGCACGACCGACTCGTACGACAGCAGCCCGAGGCCGTCGAGCGAGAACAGCGTCTCGATCAGCAGGCTGCCGGTGAAGAACGCGCCGATGAACGCGGCCGGAAAGCCGACGATCAGCGGCAGCATCGCATTACGGAACACGTGCTTCCACAGCACGTTGCGCTCGGAGAGCCCCTTCGCGCGCGCGGTCAGCACGTATTGCCGGCGGATCTGGTCGAGGAACGCGTTCTTCGTGAGCATCGTGACGACCGCGAAGCTGCCGACGACCGACGCCGTGATCGGCAGCGCGATGTGCCACAGATAGTCGAGCACCTTGCCGACGAGCGACAGCTGCGCGAAGTTGTCCGACGTGAGCCCGCGCAGCGGGAACAGCTGCCAGAACGAGCCGCCGCCGAACAGCACGAGCAGCAGCACGCCGAGTACGAAGCCCGGAATCGCATAGCCGACGAGCACGACGAGGCTCGTCGCGACGTCGAACGGCGAACCGTTGCGCACGGCCTTTGCGATGCCGAGCGGCACCGATATCAGGTACGTGAGGAAGAACGTCCACAGCCCGATGCTGATCGACACGGGCAGCTTCTGCACCACCAGCGACCACACGCTCTGGTGGCGAAAGTAGCTGTCGCCGAGATCGAAGCGCGCGAAGCGCTTGAGCATCAGCCAGTAGCGCTCCAGCGGCGGTTTGTCGAAGCCGTACAGCGCCTTGAGCTGCGCGAGCTGCTGCGCGTCGACGCCGGTGTGCGCACGCATCCCGAACGGCACCGCGCCCTGCTCCGTCGCGCCCTTGCGCAATTCCTGCACGGCCTGTTCGACGGGGCCGCCCGGCACGAACTGGATCACCGCGAACGTGAGGGTCAGCACGCCGATGAGCGTCGGGATCATCAGCAGCAGGCGTTTGAGGATGTAGCTCCACATAGGGCGTCGACTCGCGATCGGTAGGCGGGATGGGACGTCAGGGCGGCGTGGTTCAGTGATCGGGCTTCGCCCACCACGTCGACACGACCCAGCCCTCGGCCGAATAGTACAGCGGCAGCGTCTGCGGATAGGCAAGCGTGCGCTTGTACGCGACCCGGTGCGTCGTGCTGTACCACTGCGGGACCGCGTAGTAGCCGTGCATCAGCACGCGGTCGAGCGCGTGCGTCGCGTCGAGCAGGTCTTCGCGCGTCTGCGCGGTACCGAGCGCGTGCAGCAGCGCGTCGACGGCCGGCGACTTCAACCCGATGAAGTTGTCGGAGCCCGGCTCGTCGGCGAACTTGCTCGCGTAACGCGAGTATTGCTCGGCGCCCGGCACCTGCACGCCCGGCAGGCGGATCGTCGTCATGTCGTAGTCGAACGCGTCGAGACGCTTTTGCAGCAGCGCGAAATCGGCCGTGCGAAAACGTGCGTCGATGCCGAGCTTCGCCAGATTGCGCTGGTACGCCGCCACGATCCCTTCCATTGCCGCGCCGGAATCGTCGAGTATCTCGAACGTGAACGGCTCGCCCTTCGCGTTGCGCAACGCGCCGTCCCGATAGGTCCAGCCGGCCTGCGCGAGCAGTGCGCGCGCCTTCAACAGGTTCGCGCGCAGCGAGCCCGGCGGATTCGTGTTCGGCTGCGTGACCACCGGACCGAACACGGCCGGGTCGAGCTGCGCGCGCAGCGGCTCCAGCAGCTTCAGCTCGCCGGGGCCCGGCGTGCCGGTCGCCTGCAGGTCGGTGTCGGCGAAGTAGCTGTTCATCCGCGTGTAGGCGCTGTAAAACAGCTGGCGGTTCAGCCATTCGAAGTCGAACGCGAGGTCGAGCGCCTGGCGCACGCGCACGTCGCGAAACAGCGGCCGGCGCAGGTTCATGAAGAAGCCCTGCATGCCCGCGCCGTTATGCTGGCGGAATTCCCGCTTGACGAGCTCGCCGTTGTCGAAGCGCTTGCCGACGTCGCGGCGCGTCCAGTTGCGCGCGATGTACTCGACGAGCACGTCGTATTCGCCGGCCTTGAACGCCTCGAGCCGCGCGACGCCGTCGCCGTACAGTTTGTAGACGATCCGCTCGAAGTTGTTGGTGCCCACCCGCACCGGCAGGTCGGCGCCCCAGTAGGCCGGGTTGCGTCGGTAAGTGATCGTCCGGCCGTTGTCGTAATGGTCGATCAGGTACGGGCCGCTGCCGATCGGCTGCTCGAACGCGAGCTGGTCGAACGGGATGCGCGAGCCGTCCGCGCGCAATCCCCACTTGCGGGAAAACACCGGCACGCCGCCGGCGATCAGCGGCAGTTCGCGGTTCGCGCTGCGGAACTCGAAGCGCACGGTGGCCGGATCGACGACCACGGCCTTCGCGATCTCCGCGAAATACGCGGCGAACTGCGGCGCGGCCTGCTTGCTCTTCAGCGTGTCGAACGAGAACTTGACGTCGTCGGCGGTGACGCGCTCGCCGTTCGAGAAGCGCGCGCGCGGATTCAGGTGGAACGTGACCGACCGGCGATCCGGCGCGATGTCGATGTCGTCGGCGAGCAGCCCGTACGCCGAGGCCGGCTCGTCCGAGCTGCCGGTCGCGAGGCTCTCGAACAGCATGTCGATGCCCGGCGCCGGGTTGCCGCGCATCGTGAACGGGTTGAACTTGTCGAACGAGGTCAGCCGGTTCGGGTTCGCCAGCACGAGCGTGCCGCCCTTCGGCGCATCGGGGTTGACGTAGTCGAAATGCTTGAAGCCCGGCGGATACTTCGGCTCGCCGTACTGCGCAATGGCGTAGGCCGCGTGCGCAGCAGTCGCGGCCAGCACCGCTTGCAGCACGAACACCGCGGCCGTGCGGCCGGCAGTTCGTACCGCACGGCGGACGCGCGCGGCGGCGGCCCGGGGCGAACCCTTCGTCATAGAGGCCCTGTCGGTCGAATGAGGGGAGTAACGAGGGACGATTCTACCCATTCAAGCCGGCGAGCCAAAAGAAAACCGCCACGCGGGCGGTTTCTTCACGAGCGGGATCGGGGGCGCGCATCAGGCGGGCGCGCCCTGCCGATCAGTGCCAGCCGTTGTGGCGGCCGTTGTCCCAGTGGCCGCGATCGCCGCGATCGCCCCAGCCGCGGCCGTGATGGCGGTACCACTCGTCACGGCCCCAGTAGCGGCGGCCGTCCCAGTAGCGGTCACCGTGCCAGCCGATCACGATGGCCGGTCCCGGTGCGTACACCGGGGCGGGCGCGTAGACCGGCGCAGGCTGATAGACGACCGGCGGCGGAGGCGGCGGCGCATACACGGGTGCGGGCGCGACGTAGACCGGCGCCGGAACGCCGAGATTGATCCCGACATTGACTCCCGCCATTGCTGCGCCCGACACGAGCAACGCCGTCATACCGGTCAAGAGCGAGGCAACACGCAAGGTCTTCATGGATTCCTCTTCTGGTTGTTTCATGTGTGATTCGACTATAACGGCAAGCGCCGTCTCCACATATTTCCACTTTGTAAGAACTGATGCGCCGCGTCGCAACGGTAAGCCCGCGCTAACGTCTTGTAACAATCGACGCCCGCCCCGCCCCCTCACGCCCCGTTCCTAAAACATCTTTCATCCTGCGCCGCGCCCCGCGTTAAGCGGCGCCACGCACACTGCGCGAGCCGAACCGGGCGCCCCGCCGCGCTTCGGCACTTCGCTGACAGGCCGGCGCCCCGCGCCGGCGGAGACCTCGCCGATGCTGAAACTCGTCCGACTCGCGCTTGCGCGCCCCTATACATTCATCGTCCTCGCGTTGCTGATCCTGATCGCGGGGCCACTCGCGGCGCTGCGCACGCCGACCGACATCTTCCCCGACATCCGGATTCCGGTCATCAGCGTGGTGTGGAACTACGCGGGCCTGCAGCCGGCCGACATGGCCGGGCGCATCGTCACCTACTACGAGCGTACGCTCGGCACGACGGTCAACGACGTTGCGCACATCGAGTCGCAATCGTTCCGCAGCTTCGGGATCGTCAAGATCTTCTTCCAGCCGAGCGTCGACATCCGCACCGCGACCGCACAGGTCACGTCGATTTCGCAGACCGTGCTCAAGCAGATGCCGCCGGGCACCACGCCGCCGCAGATCCTCAACTACAACGCGTCGACCGTACCCGTGCTGCAGCTGGCGCTGACGAGCGACACGCTGAACGAACAGCAGCTCGGCGACTACGCGACCAACGTGATCCGGCCGCAGCTGCTGTCCGTCGCGGGAGTCGCGATTCCGTCGCCGTACGGCGGCAAGGTGCGCCAGGTGCAGATCGATCTCGATCCGCAGGCGCTGCAGGCCAAGGGGCTGTCCGCGCAGGATGTCGCGACCGCGCTGGCGCAGCAGAACCAGATCATCCCGGCCGGCACGCAAAAGATCGGCGGCTTCGAGTACAACATCCGGCTCAACGACAGCCCGCTGACCATCGACCAGCTCAATGCGCTGCCGATCCGGAGCGTGAACGGCGCGGTGATCTTCATGCGCGACGTCGCGCACGTGCGCGACGGTTATCCTCCGCAGGGCAACATCGTGCGCGTCGACGGCCGGCGCGCGGTGCTGATGAGCGTGCTGAAAAGCGGTTCGGCGTCGACGCTCGACATCATCTCGGGCGTCAAGGCGCAGTTGCCGCGCATCGAGGCGACCCTGCCGCCTTCGCTCAGGCTCGTCGTGATGGGCGACCAGTCCGTGTTCGTCAAGGGCGCCGTCAGCGGCGTGGCCCGTGAAGGCCTGATCGCCGCCGCGCTCACGTCCGCGATGATCCTGCTGTTCCTCGGCAGCTGGCGCTCGACGCTGATCATCGCCGCGTCCATTCCGCTCGCCGTGCTGGCCGCGATCGCGGCGCTCGCGGCCGCGGGCGAGACGCTCAACGTGATGACGCTCGGCGGGCTCGCGCTCGCAGTCGGCATTCTCGTCGACGATGCCACCGTCACGATCGAGAACGTGAACTGGCACCTCGAACAGGGCAAGGCAGTGCGCGATGCGATCCTCGACGGCGCGTCGCAGATCGTCGCGCCGGCCTTCGTGTCGCTGCTGTGCATCTGCATCGTGTTCGTGCCGATGCTGCTGCTCGACGGCGTGGCCCGCTTCCTGTTCGTGCCGATGGCCGAAGCCGTGATCTTCGCAATGATCGCGTCGTTCGTGCTGTCGCGCACGTTCGTGCCGATGATGGCCCGCTACCTGTTGAAACCGCATGCCGCGCATCCGGTGGCCGCGCTCGCGCCGCACGGCGCGCCGTTCCCGCCGCCACGTGCGCGCAATCCGCTCGTCGCGTTCCAGCAGGGGTTCGAGCGTCGCTTCGCGGCTCTTCGCGCCGGCTACCGCGTCGTGCTCGGCCTCGCACTCGTCCACCGTGCGCGCTTCGTCGCGCTGTTCCTCGCGGCGGTGGCCGTGTCGTTCGTGCTGGTGCCGTGGCTCGGCCGCAATTTCTTTCCGTCGGTCGACGCAGGCGAAATCGCGATTCACGTGCGCGCACCGATCGGCACGCGCATCGAGGAAACGGCCGCGCTGTTCGACCACGTCGAGCAGACGGTGCGCGGCGTCGTGCCGCCGCACGCGATCGCGAGCATCGTCGACAACATGGGACTGCCGAACAGCGGGATCAACCTCACGTACAGCAACAGCGGCACCATCGGCCCGCAGGACGGCGACATCCTCGTGTCGCTCACGGGCGACCACGCGCCGACCGCTGACTACGTCAAGCAGTTGCGTACGCGGCTGCCGCGCGCGTTTCCCGGCGTGACGTTCTCGTTCCTGCCCGCCGACATCGTTAGCCAGATCCTCAACTTCGGCGCGCCCGCACCGATCGACGTGCAGGTGACGGGCCCCGATCGCGCCGCCAACCGCGCCTATGCGACCGAGTTGTTGCGGCGCGTCCGCAGCGTGCCGGGAGTGGCCGACGCGCGCATGCAGCAGGCGTCAACCTATCCGCAATTCACCGTATCGGTCGACCGCACGCGCGCCGCGCAACTCGGCATCACCGAGCAGGACGTCACCAATGCCGTGGTCGCCAGCCTGTCCGGCACGAGCCAGGTGTCGCCGACCTACTGGCTCGATCCGCACAACGGCGTGTCGTATCCGATCGTCGCGCAGACGCCCCAGTACCGGATGGCGTCGCTGGCGGACCTGCGCGCGCTGCCCGTCACGGGCCGCTCGGGTGCGCCGCAACTGCTCGGCGGGCTCGCGACGATCGTGCGCGGACAGACCGACGCGGTCGTGTCGCACTACGACATCGCCCCGCTGTACGACATCTTCGCGACGACGCAGGACCGCGATCTCGGCGCGGTCAGCGCCGACATCGATCGCGTGCTGCACGCGAGCGCGGCTGGGTTACCCAAGGGGTCGCGCGTGACCCTGCGCGGCCAGGTGCAGACGATGAACGGCGCATTCGGCGGGCTGCTCGCGGGCCTCGCCGGCGCGATCCTGCTGATCTACCTGCTGATCGTCGTCAACTTCCATTCGTGGCGCGACGCGTTCGTGATCGTGAGCGGCCTGCCCGCGGCGCTCGCCGGCATCGTCTGGATGCTGTTCGTCACGCGCACGCCGCTGTCGGTGCCGGCCCTGACGGGCGCGATCCTGTGCATGGGGGTCGCGACCGCGAACAGCATCCTCGTCGTGACTTTCGCGCGCGAACGGCTCGCGCACACCGCCGATGCGGCCGTCGCCGCGCTCGAAGCCGGCTTCACGCGCTTTCGGCCCGTGATGATGACCGCGCTCGCGATGATCATCGGCATGGCGCCGATGGCCCTCGGTCTCGGCGACGGCGGCGAGCAGAACGCGCCGCTCGGCCGCGCGGTCATCGGCGGCCTGCTGTGCGCGACCGTCGCGACGCTCGTGTTCGTGCCCGTCGTGTTCAGCCTCGTCCACCGGCGCGATCGCGCGCCTCGTTCCGAATCCCTGCCCCTCACTCCGGGAGAACAGCATGTCCACTGAATTCGACGTCCGCCCCCCTGGCACGCCGCGCTACCTGAAACCGCTCGCGATCGCGGGCGCCATCGCCGCGCTCGCCGTCGCGGCGGCCGGCGTCGTCGCCCGCCTGCACGATGCGCACGCGGTCGCCGCCTGGACCGTGCAACAGGCGATCCCGACCGTCGCGACGGTTGCGCCCCAGCCGGCCGCGGCCGATGCGCTGGTGCTGCCCGGCCGGCTCGATGCGTACGTCGACGCACCGATCTATGCGCGCGTGCCCGGCTACCTGCACGCGTGGTACGCCGACATCGGCGCGCATGTGAAAGCCGGCCAGTTGCTCGCGTCGATCGACACGCCCGATCTCGACCAGCAATTGCAGCAGGCACGCGCGGACCTGCAGAGCGCGAGCGCGAACGAACGGCTTGCGGCCGTCACGGCAACCCGCTGGGCCGAGATGCTCGCGCAGGATTCCGTCTCGCAGCAGGAGGCCGACGAGAAACGCAGCGACCTCGACGCGAAACGCGCGGCCGTCGCGGCGAGCACCGCCAACGTGCGACGGCTCGAAGCGCTCGAATCGTTCAAGCGGCTCACCGCGCCGTTCGACGGCATCGTGACGGCCCGCAAGACCGATGTCGGCGCGCTCATCGACGCGGGCAGCGGCAACGGCGCCGAGCTCTTCACCGTCTCGGACGCGCGGCGGCTGCGACTGTACGTCCACGTTCCGCAAGACGACGCGGCCGCGATCCGCGCAGGCATGCATGTCGCGCTGACCGTGCCCGAGCGGCCCGGCATGACGTTCGACGCCACGCTCGCGGATTCCGCCCAATCGATCGATCCGGCTTCCGGCACGCTGCTCGCGCAGTTCTCGATCGCCAACCCGGCAGGCACGCTGTTTCCGGGCGAGTACGCGCAGGTGCGGATCGCGATGCCCGGCGCCGCGCATGCGCTCTCGATTCCGGCAAGCACGCTGATCTTTCGCCACGACGGGTTGCAAGTCGCCGTACTCGATGCAACCGGGCATGCGCGGCTGCGCAACGTATCGATCTCGACCGATCTCGGCACGCGTGTCGAGATCGCATCGGGGCTCGCGGCCGCCGACCGCGTGATCGACAATCCACCCGATTCGCTCGCCGACGGCGACCCCGTGCGTATCGCCGGCACCACGGCGACGGAGCATGCGCATGGCTGACCGTCTGCTCGCTGTGTGGCTGGGCAGCGTCGCGCTGCTCGCCGGCTGCTCGTTGGCGCCGGCCTATCGCGTGCCGGCCGTTCCGATGCCGGCTGCGTTTCGCGAAACGGGCGCGTGGGTCGATGCCGTACCAGCCGATCGTCTGCCGCGTGACGGCTGGTGGCGCGTGTACGGCGACGCGACACTCGACCGGCTCGAACCGCTCGTCGCACGCGCGAACCCCGACCTCGCCGCTGCCGTCGCAAGGCACGACGAAGCCGCCGCGCTGTTCGACGAGGCGCATGCGGCATTGCTGCCGACCGTGGGGCTCGATGCCGAGACCGACCGCGACCGTCAGTCCGCGCGGCGGCCGCTGCGCGGCAGCGGTCAGCCGGACACCTATGAGTCGAACACGCTGGAAGCGGGATTCGGCTACGACGTCGACCTGTGGGGCAAGGTCCGCAACGCGGTCGCGGCCGGCCGCGACGACGCGCAGGCGGCCGACGACGACCTCGCGTCGGTCCGGCTCAGCCTGCAGGCCGCCGTCGCCAGCACCTACTTCGACCTCGCGGGGCTCGACCGGGAAGCGGACACGCTCGCGCAAACGATCGACACGTACCGCCGTGCGTGGCAACTGACGGTCAGTCGCCATCGCGGCGGCCTCGCATCGGGGCTCGACGTTTCGCGTGCGCAAACGCAACTCGCGCTCGCCCAGGCGCGTGCTTCCGACATCGCCGCGCGTCGCGCGCTCGACGAGCATGCGATCGCGGCACTCGTCGGGGAATCCGCGTCGACGTTCTCGCTGCCGCCCGTTGCGGCACTGCCGGGCGTGCCGTCGATTCCGACGGGACTCGCGTCGACGCTGCTCGAACGCAGGCCCGACGTCGCCGCCGCCGAACGCCGCGTCGCGGCCGCGAACGCGCGAATCGGCGTCGCACGCGCCGCGTACTTTCCCGACCTGTCGCTCGGCCTCGACGCCGGGTTCCAGAGCGATACGTTTTCGCCGTGGCTCGCCGCGCCCAACGAGATCTGGTCGATCGGGCCGCGTCTCGCGATGACGCTGTTCGACGGGGGCCGGCGTGCCGCCGGCGTACGCCGTGCGCGCGCGCAGCTCGCCGAACAGGGCGCGCGCTACCGCGCGGTCGTGCTGCAGGCATTCCGCGACGTCGAGGACGATCTCGCGCAGTTGCACCGCCTCGGCGACGAATCGGACCAGGACGACGCGGCGCTCGTCGCGGCGCGGCACTCGCTTGCGCTGGCGATGTCGCGCTATCGCGACGGCGCGGTCAGCTATCTCGACGTGGTCACCGCGCAGACGACCGAACTCGATACGCAGATCGCGGCGCTCGACGTCGACGCCCGACGCCTGCAGGCATCCGTCGGGCTCGTGCGCGCGCTCGGCGGCGGCTGGCACGCCGCACGTTCATGAACGTTTCTTCATCGGCGCGCCCGGTGCCCGCACGGGCGCATCCGATAACGTCGATCCTGCCGGCATCGCCATCGCAGCACCGGCCACTGTCACTTGAAAAGGATCACGCCATGAAGACATTGATGTTCGCCACCCTGCTCTCCGCCCTGTGCGTCGCGCTGCCCGGCCGGGCCAGCGCAACGCAGCCCGACACCGCGACTGCGCCGCAGACGTACGCCGCGACCGCTTCCGCATCGTTGTCGTCGCAACCGGCATGGAACGCGCGGTCAGCAACACCGCTGACACGTGCACAGGTTTATCGTGAACTCGTCCGTGCCGAACGCGACGGCCAGCTCGCGCAACTCAACCGCGAACTCTATTCGCACTGAACGTGCGCAACCGAACCTGCCGCGCGACGCGCGGCATCGCGCTGTGCCATCTGCCAGGCACAGCGCGATGCCGCTCCGTCACCCGCCCGCGTCGAACCTGAAGCCGAATCGCGCGACCGTTTCGATGCGCGCGGAAAACGCGTGTGCGGCCAGCTTGCGCCGCAACCGCACGACCAGCGCATTGACCGTCTCGGGTTCGACGTCGGCATCACCCCACGCATAACGCAGCACGGCGTCGCGCCCGACCGGTCGCCCCGCTTCGCGCAGCAGGCATTCGACGAGGCGAAATTCCCGCATGCTCAACGCCAACCTCCGGCCCCGCTCCTCGAGTGCACGCGCGGCCACGTCGAGCCGGACCGACTCGCGCATTGCGATGACACCGTTGCGGCGCCACAGCGCACGCAACCGCTCGTGCAGCTCCACGAACGAACAGGGATGGGCAAGACACACATCGCAGCCGGCCAGCAACATCCGCACGCGCTGCGCAGGTGTCGTCCCGCCCACGATCGCGGCAATCGTTGCGCCGCCCGCCGATGCGGCGAGTCGCGGCAATGCCTCGAGCATCGCGGGGTCGGCAGCGGTATCGGGCGCAATGATCACGATGGCATCGAACCGGTCCTGGGTCGCCACGAAGCAGCCATCGCGCCATCCGTCGACGCGCTCGACGCCGTGCGTGCTCTCGCGAAAGGCCTTGTCGAGCCGCGCCGCCTCCGGGTTCGGCGAAGAAATCAGCAGGATGCGCATCGCTCGTTCCCCGACGCCATCATGCGAGCGAGCGCGGCCAGCATTCGACCGTGATCGCCGCACCGGCCAGCGGTGCATCGCCGATCCGCAGCGCAAAGCCGTGCACGCGCATCACCGCCGAGACGATGCTCAGCCCCAACCCCGAGCCGCTCACATGGCGCGTGCGCTCGCCGCGATAGAAACGCTCGAGCACCGCGTCGCGTTCGCCGGGCGGGATGCCGGGCCCGGTGTCCTCGATCCGCACGAGCGGCCCGCTCGGCGTTGACTGGAGCGCGACGCGCACGCGGCCGCCCGGCGGCGTGAACTTGATCGCGTTGTCCGCGAGATTACTGAATGCCTCGAACAGCAACGCGCGATCGCCGTGAATGCGGTCGACCGATGCTGAAGCGAGTTCGAACGACACGTCGACGGCTTCGGCCAGCGGCTCATAGAGCTCGCAAACGTCGCGCAGCAAGGCCGCGACGTCGACCGCGGCAAAGCCGCCACGCCGGCTCAGCGTGCCGATCTCGGAGATGCGCAGCATCGCGCGAAAGCGCTCGAGCAAGCGGTCGGTCTCGTCGCGCGCCGACGCGAGCAATGCCGACGACGCAGGGTCGTCCGCGCAAAACGGCTGCTCCGCGAGCCGGGCCAGCATCGTGTGCACGCGTGCGAGCGGCGTACGCAGATCGTGCGCGATGCCGTCGCAGGTATGGCGCACCTCGCCCATCAGCCGTTCGACTTCGTCGAGCATGTGGTTCACGAGATGCGCGAGCAGGTCGAGTTCGTCGTAGCGTCCGACCGGCAGCCGCTTGCCGAGATCGCCCTCGGCGATCTGCCGCGTGACGCGCCGGATCGCGGCGACGCGGCGCATCTGCCGCATGCCGAGCATGCTGCCGCCCGCGATGCCCGCGATCAGGATCATCACGCCGCCGATCACGAGCCCGCGGATCGCGACATCGCGGATCTGGATGAAATGCGACAGGTCGCGTGCGACGACCAGCGTCATCCCGTTGTCGCGGCGTACCGCCATCGCGCGCGTGATCGGCGCGGGCTGGCCGTCGAGCGGCGCAAGCGTGCGGTTCAGCGTGCGTCCGTGGCGATCCGTGCGCAGCGCGGGCGGCGTCGCGATGTCCCCGGCCACGCGGCGCCCGTTCGCGTCGAACAGCCCGTAGAAACTGGTATGCATATGCTCGTGCTCGAGCCGCCGGTGGATCGCGAGCGGCAGCTCGGCATCGGGAATCGAATCGAAATAGATCAGTTGCCACGCGAGCACCTCGTCGGTGTCGCGCGCCATCGTGTGCGTCGCGGCCACGCTGATCACGCCCGCGAGCACGAGCAGCGAAACCGAGAAGATCGCCGCATACGCGCACAGCCACCGAAACGTCGTCGTGTGCCAGCGGCGCGTGAAGTTCGCCGCGCGAGCCGCATCCATCCGGGCCTCCGTCATGCGAGCATGTAGCCCGAGCCGCGCACCGTCTGGATCATCGGGGTCACGCCGGGCGGATCGATCTTCTTGCGCAACCGGCCCATGTGGACGTCGATCAGGTTGGTGCCGGGATCGAAGTGATAGCCCCATACCGTCTCGAACAGCATCGTGCGCGTGATCGTCTGCCCCGCATTGCGCATCATGAATTCGAGCACGCGGAACTCGGTGGGCAGCAGCGGAATCTCGTCGGCCCCGCGACGTGCGCAGCGCGAAATGAGGTCGAGTTCGAGCGCCCCGACCTTCAACAGCGTCTGCTGCGGCACGCCCGACGCCTGCCGGCGACGCAGCAGCACCTCGATGCGGGCGCTCAGCTCGCCGGAATCGAACGGCTTCGTCAGGTAATCGTCGCCGCCCGCGCGCAGCCCGCGGATGCGCTCGTCGACATCGCCGAGCGCGCTCAGCATCAGCACCGGCGTATCGATGCCGACCGTGCGCATCGCGGTCAGGATCGCGAGGCCATCCGCGCCCGGCAGCATCCGGTCGAGCGTGATCGCGTCGTACGATGCGCTCATCGCGCGCAGCATGCCTTCGCGGCCGTTGTCGATCCAGTCGACCTCGAACCCGCGCGCGGTCAATTCGCCGACGATTTCGTTCGCGGTCACCGCATCATCCTCGACCGTCAGTACTCGCATGGTTGCCCTCGCAATGAACGTCATGACGGGCGCACGCGATGCGCCCGCGACTATCGTAGCCGCCTCGATCGCCGTCCGGCGCTACATGAAAAATGCTTCATCCGGCGCCGTGGCGCACGGGTGAAACATGTTTCATCCGGGCGTCGCCCGCCCCGTCGTGCACGCCGCCTACGCTGACGTCATGCGGCATCGGGCCGCGCAACCAGGAGCTTCCGGATGAAACTGTCGACTACCGTCGCCTGCATGCTGCTCGCATGCGCCAGCACCGCCGCGTTCGCGGCACCGCACCTGACGCCGCAGGAATGCAACGCGTATCCGTTCGTCCACACCGGCCACGACGTCACGCATGCGGACCTCGTGCGCGAGCTGACCGAACTCGAACAGGTCGGCTACGAGCCAGCGCATGCGAGCCCGTATTACCCCGACGATCTCGACGGTGCAAAAGATCGGCTCGCCGCCGAGTATCGTGCGGACTGTTCGCATGCGCTGACCGCCGATGCGGGCGCCCGGCACTGATCCTGCCACCCGGCACAACACGGCCGGGAAAAGCAAAAAGCGGCACGCGAGTGCCGCCTTTTCTGCATGAACGCGCATGGATTGCTACCGCTGCGCTTGGCTGCCGCTCAGCGCGACATCATGTTCATGCTGACGTTGTGCATCACCCACAGCGTGCCGACGATCAGGATCGCCGCGGTCAGCACCGTGTAGCTGAACGCCATCACGTTCCAGCGCTGCCCCGACGAGCCGTTCATGTGCAGGAAGTACACGAGGTGCACGACGATCTGCACGAACGCGAGCACGGCCAGCGCGACCAGCGACGCGTGCGGCGACAGCACGCCGCCCATCACGAGGCCGAACGACGCGGCCGTGAGCAGCACCGACAGGATGAAACCGGCGACGTAGCCGCCGACACTGCCGTGCCCTTCTTCGAGTTGAGACGAATGCGAATGGGCCATTTAGATCACGCTCGCGAGATAGACAAAGGAAAACACGCAGATCCACACGATGTCGAGGAAGTGCCAGAACAGGCTCAGGCACGTCAGGCGTCGCAGGTCGCGGTCGGTCATGTCGCCGCCGCGCAACACGATCTGCCCGGCGAGCACGACCATCCACAGCAGGCCGGCCGTCACGTGCAGCCCGTGCGTGCCGACCAGCGTGAAGAACGCCGACAGGAACGCGCTGCGCTGCGGGCCTGCGCCCTCCGCGATCAGGTGCGAGAACTCGCGCAGCTCCATCACGAGAAACGCCGCGCCGAGCACGAACGTCACCGCGAGCCACGCGAGCAGCGCGCCGCGCCGCTGCTTGTACGCAGCGAGCATCGCGAAACCGTACGTGATGCTCGACAGCAGCAGCGCGCCCGTTTCCACCGCGACGCCCGGGATATCGAACAGGTCTTTCGCGGTCGGCCCGCCCGCATACTGCTGGCCGAGCACCGCGAACGTCGCGAACAGCGCCGCGAAGATCACGCAGTCGGTCATCAGGTACAGCCAGAACCCGAACACCGAATGCGACGGCGGATGGTCGTCGTGCTCGAGCAGGGTTGCGCTCAAGGTTTTCTGCAACATCAGTTGGCCTCCAGTTCCACGTCGTCGACGCGCGCAGCCACGCGCTTCGTCGGCTGCTTGTCTTCGATCTTCCGCACCGTCGACGCGGGGATGTAATAGCCGTCGTTGTCGCGCGAGCTGTAGATCACGAGCGTCGCGACGATCCCGACCAGCCCGCCGATCGCCATCCACCAGATGTGCCACACCAGCGCGAAGCCGAGCACCAGGCTGAAGATCGCGACCACGAGGCCCGCGCAGGTATTCGACGGCATGTGGATGTCGCGAATCGCCGCCGGGTTCGGCCGGCCTTCGCCGTGTGCCTTCATGTCCGCATACGCGTCGAGCGTGCGCACTTGCGGGATCACCGCGAAGTTGTAGTCGGCCGGCGGCGACGAAGTCGCCCACTCCAGCGTGCGGCCGCCCCACGGATCGCCCGTCGTGTCGCGGTACTCGGGCAGGTTGCGGTTGCGGATGCTGACCACCAGTTGCAGCAGCTGGCATGCAATGCCGATCGCGATCAACACCGCGCCGAATGCGGCGACCAGCAGCCACGGATGCCAGGCCGGGTTGTCGTAATGGTTGATCCGGCGCGTCATGCCCATGAAGCCGAGCACGTAGAGCGGCACGAATGCGACGTAGAAACCGATCTGCCAGAACCAGAACGCCGCCTTGCCGAGCTTCTCGTTCAGCTTGAAGCCGAACGCCTTCGGGAACCAGTAGTTGAAGCCCGCGAGATAGCCGAACAGCACGCCGCCGATGATCACGTTGTGGAAGTGCGCGATCAGGAACAGGCTGTTGTGCAGCACGAAGTCCGCGCCGGGGATCGCCATCATCACGCCGGTCATGCCGCCGAGCGTGAACGTGACCATGAAGCCGATCGTCCACAGCACGGGCGTCGTGAATTCGATCCGGCCGCGATACATCGTGAACAGCCAGTTGAACACCTTCACGCCGGTCGGGATCGCGATGATCATCGTCATGATGCCGAAGAACGCGTTCACGTTCGCACCCGAGCCCATCGTGAAGAAGTGGTGCAGCCATACGAGGAACGACAGCACCATGATCGCGCAGGTCGCGTACACCATCGTCTTGTAACCGAACAGCGGCTTCTTCGCGAACGTCGAGATGACTTCCGAGAAAATGCCGAACGCCGGCAGGATCAGGATGTACACCTCGGGGTGACCCCATGCCCAGATCAGGTTCAGGTACAGCATCGCGTTGCCGCCGGCTTCGTTCGTGAAGAAGTGCATGCCGAGGTAACGGTCGAGGCCGAGCAGCGCGAGCGTCGCGGTCAGGATCGGGAACGACGCCATGATCAGCACGTTCGTGCAGAGCGCGGTCCACGTGAACACCGGCATCTTCATCAGCGTCATGCCCGGCGCGCGCATCTTGATGATCGTCACGAAGAAGTTCACGCCGGTCAGCAGCGTGCCGACACCCGAGATCTGCAGCGCCCACAGGTAGTAGTCGACCCCTACCCCCGGACTGAACTGCAGCTCCGACAGCGGCGGATACGCGAGCCAGCCCGTCTGGGCGAACTCGCCGATCACGAGCGAGATGTTGATCAGGATCGCGCTGACGGCCGTCATCCAGAACGACAGCGAGTTGATGAACGGGAATGCGACGTCGCGCGCGCCGATCTGCAGCGGCACGATCAGGTTCATCAGGCCGACCATGAACACCATCGCCATGAAGAAGATCATGATCACGCCGTGTGCCGTGAAGACCTGGTCATAGTGGTGCGGCGGCAGGTAGCCGGGCCCGTTGTACGAGAGCGCGAGCTGCATGCGCATCATGATCGCGTCCGCGAAGCCGCGCAGCAGCATGATCAGCGCGACGATGATGTACATCACGCCGAGTTTCTTGTGGTCGACCGTGGTCAGCCATTGCGTCCACAGCCATTTCCACCGGCCGGTGATCGTCAGCGCGGCGAGGATGCCCAGCACGACCAGCCCCATGAAGGCGCCGGCCCCCATGATGATGGGCTGATCGAACGGGATCGCCGAGAGTGTGAGTTTGCCGAACATGCGTTACCCCTTCGTGCCGCAGGCGGCGTCCTTCAGGTCGAGGACGTGGCCATCGTTGTATTTCGCGATGATGTTGTGGAAGAGCCGCGGATCGACCGACGAGAAGTAGCGCACCGGCGCCTTCTCGCTCGGCTGCGCGACGGTGCCGTACACGGTCGCGTCGAGCCGGTCCGGCGACGCCTTCACCTTCCGCACCCATGCATCGAACTGTTCGCGCGGCTCGGCGAGCGTGCGGAACTTCATGTCGGAGAAGCCGCGGCCGCTGAAGTTGGCGGACGTGCCCGCATAGTTGCCGGGCTCGTCGGCGATCAGGTGCAGGCGCGTCTGCATGCCGGCCATCGCGTAGACCTGGCCGCCGAGCTGCGGGATGAAGAACGAGTTCATCACCGAATCCGACGTGATGCGGAAGTTCACCGGCGTGCCGACCGGAATCGCGAGCTGGTTCACCGACGCGATGCCGAGTTCCGGATAGATGAACAGCCACTTCCAGTCGAGCGCGACGACCTCGACGTCGATCGGCTTCACCGACGACTCGAGCGGCTTGTACGGATCGAGCTCGTGCGTGGTGTTCCACGTGAGCACGCCGAGGAACAGGATGATCAGCGTCGGCACCGTCCAGATCACGACCTCGATCGCGGTCGAGTGCGACCAGTCCGGCGCGTAGGTGGCGTTGCGGTTCGACGCGCGGTAACGCCACGCGAACCACAGCGTGAGCAGGATCACCGGCACGACGACGATCAGCATCGCCCAGGTGGACGTCGCGATCAGCGCCTTTTCGGCAGCGCCCACGCTTCCTTTCGGATTTAGTACATCTAAATTACAGCCTGACAGGCTCAAAGCCGCGCCGATCGACATCAGCGCCACTCCGCCTTTTGAAGCTTTTCTTTTCATCACACAGCCCGAGGGTCATTGAATCCGTTTGCGTATGCCCGATGCGCATTCGATCCACGAAAGTGGCCGAATCATACGTCGCGCGAGTGCGATGAAAAACCAGCTAATGCGGAAAATCATCATTGCAGAAACTGCCGTGAGACAGATTGTCGCGGGGCAATTTCACGCAGCCGGAAGCCGGCCCGGCGCGGCGTGCGCCGGACTGCGACGGAATCGATGCGCGCGCAACGACCGCACCGCCGTGCGGTGCACCCCACTCCGTGCGACGTGCCGCGATCAGCCGCGCGTCGATGCCATGTACGACGGCTGCGGCTGCGCAGGGCCGTCCCCGGTCGGCAGCTTCGAATGGCTCGCGTCTTCGATCAGCCGTCCGACGGTCGGATCGATCGCGTCGGTGAACGGCTTCGGATCGATGCCGACCGCCAGCACCACGAGTGCGAGCGACGCGAACATCACGATCTCGCGACGGTTCAGGTCGGCGAGCTTCGCGATCCGTTGGCTCGCCACCTTGCCGAACACGACGCGCTTGAGCATCCACAGCGTGTACGACGCGCTGAGGATCAGCGTCAGCGCCGCGATCGCGCCGATCCAGAAGTTGAAGCGGATCGCGCCCATGATGACCATGAACTCGCCGACGAACCCCGACGTGCCCGGCAGGCCGACGTTGGCCATCGCGAACAGCACCGTGAAGGTCGCGAAGCGCGGCATCACGCCCGCGACGCCGCCGTAAGCGGCAATCTCGCGCTGCTTCGTGCGATCGACGAGCACGTTCACGCACAACAGCATCGCGCCCGCGACGAAGCCGTACGACACGAGCTGGACGATCGCGCCTTCGACGCCGATCCGGTTGAACAGGAACAGCCCGAGCGTGACGATCCCCATGTGCGCGACCGTCGAATACGCGAGCAGCTTGCCGAGATCGGTCTGCGCGAGCGCGATCAGGCTCGCGTAGACGATCGCGAACAGCGACAGCGCGATCACGGCCGGCGCGAAGAAGTGGCTCGCATCCGGCGTGACCGGCAGCGCGAAGCGCAGGAACCCGTAGCCGCCGAGCTTGAGCATCGCAAGCATCAGCGCGGCGCCGGTCGGGCCGTCGGTGTAGACGTCGCTCAGCCACGTGTGGACCGGCCACATCGGCACCTTGACCGCGAAGGCGGCGAAGAAGCCGAGGAACACCAGCAACTGCGGCGCGAAGCCGAGCTGCAGCGTGCGCCATACGGCCATGTCGAACGTATGCGACTGCGCGTACAGGTACAGCATCGCCATCAGCAGCAGCAGCGAGCCGGCGAACGAGATGAAGAAGAACTTCACGGCCGCGTACACGCGGCGCTCGCGCCCCCACGTGCCGATCAGCAGGTAAAGCGGGATCAGCGTCGCCTCGAAGAAGATGAAGAACAGCAGCCCGTCCTGTGCGACGAACACGCCGACCATCAAACCCGACAGGATCAGGAACGACGCGTAGTACTGCGCGACGCGTACCGTGACCGACTCCCACGATGCCACCACCACCACGAGCGTCGTGAACGCGGTCAGCACGACGAGCCACAGCGACGCGCCGTCGATGCCGACCCGCCATCCGGAATTGAATGCCGCCAGCCAGTTGCGGCTTTCGACGAACTGCATCGCGGCCGAGTGCGCATCGAAACCGGCAACCAGCGGCACGACCGCCGCAAGCCCCACCAGCGCGCCGACGAGCGCGATCAGCCGGGTACGGCGTGGATGATGGTCGGAACCGGCGCGCAGCAGGCACGCGCCGAACAGGATCGGAGCCCAGATGGCCAGGCTCAGGAAGGGGAAATCATGCATGTCAACAAGGCCTTGATGAAGTCGCGCACTGCATCGGGGACAGGCGAGACGAAAGGAACGAAATCAAATCGACAGGTAGATTTCGTGAATCGCCAGCGTTGGCAAAATGTAAAGCGGCATCACCGGAAAACTTGACGCCGCTCAAATGCGATCGGGTTAACCAGCATAAGGCGATTGATTATTTTCTGCAGCGCAGCAGAGCATTGATTTTCATCGCAGCTCTATGCTCATGATTTTTATGTGTAATTTTTTGTATTGCCCGATCGGGTCGATCGCGAAAATCGACGCAGTGCCGCATTTTTGACGCAGGCGGCCTATTTTAAAGGGTCCGAGCGGGATAATTGACGGTCGCCAAGGTAGCGCGTGTGCGGCTCTCAATGCTTACACGATATCTTTCATTTTTATTTCACTCAGCCTTGCTCGACGCAAGTCGAGGGAATGGTTGCCCTCACCTCGCCTTCATGTTCCCGAGCGCGATCGCAGATGACTCAGGCGGCCCGCATGTGCATCTTCATCGCGTGATGACGGTCGTGTTGCGGAGGAAATTGGAAGAAGCGGCTTCCACGCGTGGCATCGGCTAGCGTCGATCATGCCGCTCGCGGCGGCCTGCGCCGACTTCGATGCGGGCGCTGTGACGCGCGCATCGTGGTTATGTGCGACATCCTGCGGCGCGGCGTGCGTGTCGAACGCAAGGAACGGATCGAGCACGAGCGGCAACGTCGCCCTGCTCCATCGCGACACGCTGCCCGATGATCGTCGGGTACCTGCGCATGATCTGCTGACGCTTGCGATACACGTGCATGCTGTCGACTAGCATATGCCGCTAGCTCTGTTGGACGTGCGTAACGGCGCGTGGTTGCCGACAAGTCCGTCGACGGGCGATGAGCGAGGATGGTCAGAACGGGATGCGGGCTTGCTGAAAGCGACACTTTGAATCGCGTCAAACGACAAGCGACATGTCGCGATGCTCAACCCAAGCCAAACACGCATCGGACACTGCCGGCCCCGCCCGAATCCACCGGCGAATGAATCCCAGCCACATTCCGCACCGGGCGCTCGGCGGCGCCCGAAAAAGAAAAAGCCCCGCAAGTCCGAGAACTTGCGGGGCTTTGTCACCGCTTTTGGCGGAGACGGAGGGATTCGAACCCTCGATCCAGGTTTTGGCCCAGATGCTCCCTTAGCAGGGGAGTGCCTTCGACCTCTCGGCCACGTCTCCCAAACTTTCGCTCGCACCAGGGAGGCAGTGCGACGAGAACGAAATAATATAGGGTTTCGAACCGCGCGTCAATTTCCGTGATGCATTTTCTTCAATGCATCACGAAAAATTCACGATGCCTGGTCGAGTTCGAATGCCTTGTGCAGCGCGCGGACGGCCAGCTCCATGTATTTCTCGTCGATCAGCACCGAAATCTTGATTTCGGACGTCGAGATCATCTGGATGTTGATGCCCTCTTCCGACAGCGTGCGGAACATCTTGCTCGCGACGCCCACGTGCGAACGCATGCCGACGCCGACGACCGACACCTTCGACACCTTCGGGTCGCCCTGCACGTGCTCGGCGCTCACGTGGCCCTTCACCTGGTTGGTGAGGATGTCCATCGCCTTCTGGTAGTCGCCGCGGCCGACCGTGAACGTGAAGTCGGTCTTGCCCTGGACGCTCTGGTTCTGGATGATCATGTCGACGTCGACGTTCGCATCCGCGACCGGGCCGAGGATCTGATATGCGATGCCCGGCTTGTCGGGCACGCCCATCACAGCAATGCGTGCTTCGTCGCGCTGGAACGCGATGCCGGAAATGACTGCCTTTTCCATGGTCTCGTCTTCTTCAAAAGTAATCAGGGTGCCCGAGCGCATTTCTTCGTCGAGCGCAATCAGCGGATCGGTCAGGCTCGACAGCACACGCGTCTTCACCTGGTATTTGCCGGCGAATTCGACCGAGCGGATCTGCAGGACCTTCGAGCCGAGGCTGGCCATTTCCAGCATTTCCTCGAACGTCACGCGATCGAGGCGGCGCGCTTCTTCGACGACGCGCGGATCGGTCGTGTAGACGCCGTCGACGTCCGTATAAATCAGGCACTCTTCGGCACCCAGCGCAGCCGCCACCGCCACCGCCGACGTGTCCGAGCCGCCACGGCCCAGCGTCGTGATGTGGCCGTCCGGATCGACGCCCTGGAAGCCCGTGATGATCACGACCTTGCCCGCATTCAGATCGGCCTTCACGCGTTCGTCGTCGATCGAGTGAATGCGCGCCTTCGTGAACGCGCTGTCGGTCTTGATCGGCACTTGCCAGCCCGCGTAGCTCACGGCCTCGACGCCGATTTCCTGCAGCGCGATCGACAGCAGGCCGACGCTGACCTGCTCGCCGGTCGACGCGATCATGTCGAGCTCGCGCGGGCTCGGCTGGCTCGAAATCTCTTTCGCAAGACCGAGCAGACGGTTGGTTTCGCCGGACATCGCCGAAGGCACGACCACCATCTGGTGCCCGGCCTGATGCCATTTTGCGACGCGTTTCGCGACGTTCTTGATGCGCTCGACCGAGCCCATCGAAGTGCCGCCGTATTTGTGTACGATGAGTGCCATTGTCGTTCTGAACTGGAGGAGAAACCGCACGGGCGCGCTGGGCAGGCCGCGTAGCCGTTCGGTCACGCGGCTTGTGGCTGTGGACGGACGACGAGGGGGACGGCTGGGACGCAACACGCAAGCGTGACGGATTTTGCCCGGAAGGCCGATCAGGCCGCGCAAACCGGGTACGTCACGCGGAAAACCTGCACAAATCGCTCAAAAATCGAGCCGAGCAAACGACCGAGCGTACCCGATAGAGGCCCGCTTGACAAGCCGCGCGCGGCGTCCGGGGCCGTTCCGGCGCTGTTTACCAAATGGTGAAAATGCGCGTGCCATCGCGCCGTCAGGGGCCGCCGCCGCTATGCGATCAGCATGTCGGGACGCCACTCGATCCGGCGCCACGCGCCATCACCGGGCGCCCCGCCGCCGGACAAGCCGGCATCGCGATTCACGCCGAGGCGCGGCACGTAGATCAGCAAGTCGCCAGCGAACAGCAGCGGCACGTCGCGCTGCCAGGCCGGCACGCCACGCTCCTGGAACAGGTTCTTCAGCGTACGGCCCGGGCCGCCCGGCGACGTGCGCATCCGCTCGCCGCCCGCGCGGGCACGCGCCGCCAGCCGCGCGCCGCGCAGCAGCGCCTCCGGCACCGCGTCGGCGCTTCCCGCCTCGGCGGGCGCGAACACGAACGTGCCGCGCCATCCCGGCAGGTGCCAGACTTCCTGCCCGTCCCACGCGAGCATTGCTTCCGGGTGCGGGCTCCCGGCGCCGTCATCGGCCGGTTCGCTGCTGTCGCCCGCTTCCCAGTAGACGACATCGCGATACAGGCGCAGGCATTGCCCCGCGTGATCGACACGCAGCGCATGGGCGACATGCGTGGCACGCAACTGCCGCATCATGTTGGCGAGCCGGGCAGCCGACGCACTCGGCAGGCCGAGCCGACGCATCCAGAAGCGCAGCAGGTTCGCGCCGCGCGTATCGTCGAACGCGACCAACGCGTCGCGCGACAGTGCCTGCCCGTCATCGCGCGCGGCAACAGCGAAGTCGAGCTCGGCCAGATCGTCGAGCAGTCGCTGCGCGGCCGCCGCATGCTGGGCCGCGCGGCCGAGCGCGTCGCGAAAGCCCGGGAAATGCACGGCCAGCGCCGGCAGCACGTCGATGCGCAACGCATTGCGCGCGTATCGCGTGTCGTTGTTCGATTCGTCGTCGATCCACACCAGGTCGCGCTGCGTCGCATAGCGCTCGAGTTGCGCACGCAACAGTCGCAGCAGCGGGCGCACGCGCTCGACGCTCACGCCGTCAGGGCGGTAACGCGGCGCCATGGCGGCCAGCCCCGCGATCCCCGCGCCGCGCAACAACTGCAGCAACACCGTCTCGGCCTGGTCGTCCGCATGCTGCGCGAGCCACAGCGCGGCCGCGCCGTGGCGCTCGCATAGCTCGTCGAGCGCCGCATAGCGCCGCTCGCGCGCCGTTGCCTCGACACCGAGGCCGCTGTCGCGCGGCACGTCGACGCGCATCGATTCGAACGCGACACCGAGCCCTGCGGCGCTGGCCTCGGCATGCGCCACCCACGCGTCGGCATTCGCACTGAGCCCGTGATGCACGTGCAGCGCGACACAGCGCGACGCGCCCGCGACGCGCACGGCCGCGTCGAGCAGCACCGTCGAGTCGAGGCCGCCGCTGTACGCGATCGCGATGCGTGCATCCGCCGGCATGCCGGAAAGCGCAACGCCGACCGCGTCGAGAACGACGCGGTCGGCGGAGAATTCGGTGGGCGGAATCACGAGAGGAACGCGCGCGCAGCGGCGCGCGATGGGAGGACGCAGCCGGTCATGCGCCCGGCGTGGTTTCCTTGAACTTGCCGTAGGCCATCAGGCGCTCGAAGCGACGCTCGCGCAGCGCATCGATGCTCATCCCCTGGAACTGGCGCAGCGAATCGGCCAGTGCACGGCGCAGCAGCGCGGCCATGCCCTTCGGATCGCGATGCGCGCCGCCGAGCGGCTCGTTGATGATCTTGTCGATCAGGCCGAGCGCCTTCAGGCGGTGCGCGGTCAGGCCCAGCGCTTCCGCTGCTTCCGGCGCCTTCGCGGCGCTCTTCCACAGGATCGACGCGCAGCCTTCCGGCGAGATCACCGAGTAGGTCGAGAATTGCAGCATCATCACCGTGTCGGCCACCGCGATCGCGAGCGCGCCGCCCGAACCGCCCTCGCCGATCACCGTCGTGATGATCGGCGTCTTCAGTTCGGCCATCACGTACAGGTTGCGGCCGATCGCCTCCGACTGGCCGCGCTCTTCCGCGCCGATGCCCGGGTATGCGCCCGGCGTGTCGACGAACGTGAAGATCGGCAGACCGAACTTCTCGGCGAGACGCATCAGGCGTTCGGCCTTGCGATAGCCTTCCGGACGCGGCATCCCGAAGTTGCGCGCGGCGCGCTCCTTCGTGTCACGGCCCTTCTGGTGGCCGATCACCATGCACGGATGGCCGCCGAAGCGCGCGAGGCCGCCGACGATCGACACGTCGTCCGCGAATGCGCGGTCGCCGTGCAGCTCGTGAAAATCGGTAAACAGTTCCGCAACGTAATCGAGCGTGTACGGACGCTGCGGATGCCGCGCGATCTGCGAGACCTGCCACGGCGACAGGTTCGCGTAGAGGTCTTTCGTCAGTTGCTGGCTTTTCTTCGACAACCGCTCGATTTCTTCCGAAATGTCGACAGCCGAGTCGTCCTGCACGAATCGCAGCTCTTCGATCTTGGCCTCGAGTTCGGCGATCGGCTGTTCGAAATCCAGAAACGTGGTCTTCATGTGTTCGAATCCTTGGGTCTTGCGGCAGCGCGTATTCTACCCGCGCGGGCGACGCTCAAAACCGGCTCTCAACTATTGATGTTTAAAATCCGATAGCCGCCGCTCAGGCGTCGGCGTCGGGCGCATCGAGGCTGCGCCACATATACCAGGTCGCGACGGTGCGCCACGGTTCCCAGTTGGCGGCAACCTCGCGCGCCTCGCTGCGCGTGACGGGTTCCCCGCTGAAGTAATTGACGCTGATCGCGCGGATCAGGCCCGGGTCGTCGAGCGGCAGGACGTCCGGCCGCGACAGGTTGAAGATCAGGAACATCTCGGCCGTCCACCGGCTGATGCCGCGGATCTGCGTGAGTTCCGCGATCACGTCCTCGTCGTCCATCGACGTCCATTTGTCGACGTGCAGCGCGCCCGACACGAAATGCTGCGCGAGATCGAGGATGTATTCCGTCTTGCGCTTCGACAGCCCGCATGCGATCAGCTTGTCCGCGCCGAGCCGGATCACCGGCTGCGGCGCGAGCTTCGGACAGGCATCGCCGATGCGCGCCCACAGCGACTGCGCGGACGGCACCGAAATCTGCTGGCCGACGACCGAGCGCGCGAGCGTGACGAACGGGTCGCCGCGCTTCACGAGATGCGCGGGACCGAACTTCGGAATCAGTTTCTTCAGGATCCGGTCGCGCTTGACGAGGTCGGCGCATGCCTTGTCCCAGTATGCAGGACGCACGACCACCTCCTCGCCGTCCGCTTCGGACGCACGGGCCTTGCGGGCCGCGTCGGCGGCCGGCGGCACCGCCGCCGGCTGCGCATGACCGTTGAGCGCGCCGTTCGGCACGGCGCGCGTCGCGTCCGTCTTCGCCGGCGGCACGCGCTTGGCTGCCGGACGCGCGGCGACCGGGGTCGCGCGCCTGACCGGCGCTTTTCTGGCCGTTGCCATCTTGCCTCCTACCTGACGGATCGGTCAGTGGAACGCACCGCGCTCATACGCGACGCCATTCGGTCGATCCGCCCGGTTTGTCTTCAAGTGCGATACCGGTCTCGAGCAGTTCCGCCCGGATCCGGTCCGCTTCGGCATAGTCCTTCGCTTGCTTCGCCGCGACGCGCGCGGCGATCTTCGCTTCGATCTCGTCGGCGGCGAGCCCGCCCGCCTGCGCGGCGCCGGACGCCTGCTGCAGGAACGCGCGCGGTTCGCGGCCCAGCAGGCCGAGCAGGCCCGCCAGCTGTTTCAGCTGCCGCGCGAGCGATGCGTCGCCCGTGCGATTCACCTCGCCCGCCAGCTCGAACAGCGTCGCCACCGCGACCGGCGTGTTGAAGTCGTCGTTCATCGCGGCGGCGAAACGCTGCGCGTGCGGCTCGTTCCAGTCGAGCGCGAGCGTGTCGGCTTCAACATCTTTCAGCGCGGTATAGAGACGCGTGAGCGACGCGCGCGCATCGTCGAGATGCACGTCGCTGTAATTGAGCGGCGAACGGTAGTGCGTGCGCACGATGAAAAAGCGCATGACTTCCGCATCGTAGCGTTCGAGCACTTCGCGGATCGTGAAGAAGTTGCCGAGCGATTTCGACATCTTCTCGTTGTCGACCTGCACGAAGCCGTTGTGCATCCAGTAATTGACGAACGTCTGGCCGGTCGCGCCTTCGCTCTGCGCGATCTCGTTCTCGTGGTGCGGGAATTGCAGATCCTGCCCGCCACCGTGGATGTCGAAATGCTCGCCGAGCAGCGTGCAGCCCATCGCCGAGCACTCGATGTGCCAGCCCGGGCGCCCCATCCCGTACTTCGACGCCCACGACGTGCCTTCCGGATCCTCCGGCTTCGCGCGTTTCCACAGCACGAAATCGAGCGGATCCTCCTTCGCGTCGTTCGCGGCGACGCGCTCGCCCGCGCGCAGGTCGTCGAGCGACTTGCCCGACAGCTTCCCGTAGTTCGCGAACTTGCGCACCGAGTAATTGACGTCGCCGTCGGTCGCCTGGTACGCGTAGCCGTTCGTCTCGAGCGTCTCGATCATGCCGAGCATCTGCGGGATGAACGCGGTCGCGCGCGGCTCGATGTCGGGCCGCTGGATGCCGAGCGCGCTTTCATCGTCGTGCATCGCGCCGATGAACCGGTCGGTCAGCGACTTGATCGTCTCGCCGTTCTCGACCGCGCGGCGGATGATCTTGTCGTCGATGTCGGTAATGTTGCGCACATACGTGACCCGGTAACCGATCGCACGCAACCAGCGCTGGACGAGGTCGAACACGACCAGCATGCGCGCGTGGCCCACGTGACAATAGTCGTATACGGTGATTCCGCATACGTACATCCGCACTTCGCCAGCCTGGCGCGGCACGAAGACTTGCTTGTCACGCGCGAGCGTGTTGTAGATGCGCAGTGATTCCATAGAGATGAACCGTGAGCCGAAGGAAACCGCCCTGGCGAAGCTCGCCCAGCATGCGAAACGGACGGACCATCTGCTGCGGCACCAGGCCGAGCGTCCTCGATATCACATGGGGCGGTCAGGCTGCAAGCACAGCGGTGACGGCCACGAGAGGCAAAGAAAGACTGTCTGACGCTCGCCGGAACGCGCAGACGTTTTGTTAGAATGGCTCGGAGTATAACATTCCGATTTACGCCTATGAAACCTCATCGCGGCCGCGCGCAGAGCGCTGCGACCCTCGTTGCGACCACCGTCATGGGCGTCGCGCTGACGCTTTTCGCGGCTCCCGCGGCGCATGCGCAGAAGGCCCCGGCCACCGCCGACGGCACGCCCGAAATCGACGCGTCGATCGCCGGCAAGCAGTGGAAGCAGGCGCTCGCGCAGCTCGACGCGCGCATCGCGTCGAACCCGCGCGACGTGCAGGCGCAGTTCAAGCGCGGCACCGTGCTGGCCCGCCTGAACCGCGATGACGATGCGATCCAGCAGTTCGTCGCGATCACGCAGGCGTACCCCGAACTGCCCGAGCCGTACAACAACCTTGCGGCGCTTTACGCGAAGCATGGACGCTACGACGAAGCGCGCACCGCGCTCGTCACGGCGACGCAATCGAACCCCAGCTACTCGCTCGCGTACGAGAACCTCGGCGATCTCTACCTGCGCCTCGCGGCCGAGTCGTACAAGCGGGCGCAGTCGCTCGGCCGCACGAGCGGCGCGACCGCGCAGCGCCTCGCCGATCTCCAGAAGATCGTGTCGCCGCCGAAGGCCGCGCCGAATGCCCGCGCAGCCGCACCGGCCACGCGCGACTACTCCGACCGCGCAGCCGCGAACGTGAGCACCACCACGCTGCCGATGTCGCCGACGTTCCAGTTCAGCGGTCCGTCGGGCGCACTGGCGGCGCCGTACGTCGCGCCGTCGCAATAAGCGGCGCGGCCTTCTTTCCCTCCCAACCTGAGGATCGCAATGAAACGTCTGTTGCTGGCGCTTGGCGGCGCCGCCCTTCTCGCGACCGCGACCGCACCTGCGTTCGCGCAATCGGCTACCGCGCACCCCGTCGTGCAGCTGAAGACCTCGCAGGGCGACATCCGCGTCGAGCTCTACCCGGAGAAGGCGCCGAAGTCCGTCGCCAACTTCCTCGATTACGTGAAGGCCGGCCAGTACAACGGCACGATCTTCCATCGCGTGATCAAGGGCTTCATGATCCAGGGCGGCGGCTACAAGACCAACTTCGAGGAGAAGCCGACCCGCGCGCCGATCCCGCTGGAGAGCCGCAATGGTCTGAAGAACCTGACGGGCACGATCGCGATGGCTCGCACGAGCGATCCGAACTCGGCCACCGCGCAGTTCTTCATCAACACGGTCGACAACAGCGGCCTCGACTACCCGAACCCGGACGGCAACGGCTATGCGGTGTTCGGCAAGGTCGTGTCGGGTCTCGACGTCGTGAAGAAGATCGAAGGCGTCGCGACGACCTCGCGCGGCCCGATGCAGGACGTGCCC
This sequence comes from Burkholderia sp. AU27893, assembly GCF_002223205.1. NCBI lineage: Bacteria > Pseudomonadati > Pseudomonadota > Betaproteobacteria > Burkholderiales > Burkholderiaceae > Burkholderia > Burkholderia sp. AU27893. The sequence goes on from NZ_NKFD01000001.1 coordinate 2,586,139, forward strand.
GCGCAACCGATCGTGATCGAATCGGCCAGCATCGTCTCGAAGTAAGAACCTGCCGGCACGTCCGGCGCCACACGCGGCCGCGTCGCACGACCGGCCGCGTGCCATTTAAACCGCCTCACCGAAGGAATTCATCATGGTTGAACTGCATACGAACCACGGCGTGATCAAGCTCGAGCTCGACGCCGCGAAGGCACCGAAGACGGTCGAGAACTTCCTGAACTACGTGAAGAAGGGCCACTACGACGGCACCGTGTTCCATCGCGTGATCAACGGCTTCATGATCCAGGGCGGCGGCTTCGAGCCGGGCCTGAAGCAGAAGCCGACCGATGCGCCGATCGACAACGAGGCGAACAACGGCCTGAAGAACGACAACTACACGGTCGCGATGGCGCGCACCAACGATCCGCACTCGGCGACCGCCCAGTTCTTCATCAACGTGAACGACAACGACTTCCTGAACCACTCGTCGCCGACGCCGCAAGGCTGGGGCTACGCGGTGTTCGGCAAGGTCGTCGAAGGCCAGGACGTGGTCGACAAGATCAAGGGCGTCAAGACGGGCAACGCCGGTTTCCACCAGGACGTGCCGACTGACGACGTCGTGATCGAAAAGGCCGTCGTGGTCTGACGCGCAGTTACGGAGGCACTTCGATGTTGCAGGAGAGTCCGCCGCGAAGCGTCTCCGCGGGCGTGCCGGGCGAGCGCGAATACGCGCAAGCCGCACGCCCGTTCCTGTTTCTCTCCGATCTGCACCTGAGCGAAGCGATTCCGAAGACGGTCGCCGCGTTCGAGCATTTCGTGAAATACACCGCTGACAGCGCCGACTCGGTGTTCATCCTCGGCGACCTGTTCGAATACTGGATCGGCGACGACATCCTCGACGACGATCCGTTCGCGGCCCGCATGGCCGCGCTGATGCACACGTTCTCGGAGCGCGGCATTGCGCTCTACGTGATGCACGGCAACCGCGATTTCCTGCTCGGCCGGCGCTTCATGAAGGCAGCCGGCGCGATGCTGCTGCCCGATCCTTCGCTGATCATGGCGTTCGGCCAGCGCATCGTGCTCGCGCATGGCGACGCGCAGTGCACGGCCGACCGCGGCTACCAGGTATTCCGCCGCTTCGCGCGCAACCGCGCCGCGCAATGGCTGTTTCTCGCCTGGCCGTTCCGTTGGCGCCGCGCGCTCGCGCAGCGCATGCGCTCGAACAGCGAATCGGGCCGGATGCGCCCTGTTTCGGCGATCTACGATGTCACGCGCGAAGGCGTGGCCGCGCTGTTCCGGAAAAGCCGCGCGAGCGTGATCATTCACGGCCATACGCACCGCCCCGCCCGGCACATGGAACCGGGTGGCATCCGCTGGGTGTTGCCCGACTGGGATCTCGACCACGGCAAGCCGCGCGGCGGCTACCTGCGCGTCGACGCGGAAGGCATCCACGCGATGCCGCTCGACTGACACCGCCGCTGCCGTCGCACGCACCGGCAGCAGCGGGCATCCATTGAATTACGCCTGACGCTCGACCGACTTCCCTTCCAGCACGGCCGACAGCCGGCGCAGATCGAGGCGCGCCGCGTCGGCGCCCTGCAATGTTTCCAGATGCGTGCCGAGCCGCTCGAGCGCCGCGACGATCTCGTCGACGCGGCGGCTTTCCTTCGCCGCGTGATCGATCAGCCCGTGGATCGCGAGCGACATCGGATCGTCGGCATTGGGCGTGATCCCGTATGCGCAGAACGCCGCACGCTCGGGCTGCGGCTTCGGCTGCGCCGGCATCACGACGCGCGCCGGATTGCCGACCGCGGTGCCGCCTGCCGGCACCGGCTTCACGACGACAGCGTTCGAACCGATCTTCGCGCCCGCTCCGACCGTGAAGCCGCCGAGCACCTTCGCGCCCGCGCCGACGATCACGCCGGCCTCGAGCGTCGGGTGGCGCTTGGCGCCGCGCGTGAGCGACGTGCCGCCCAGCGTCACGCCCTGATAGATCGTGCAGTCGTCGCCGACGATCGCCGTCTCGCCGATCACGACACCCATCCCGTGATCGATGAACACGCGCCGGCCGATCGTCGCGCCGGGGTGAATCTCGATCCCCGTCAGGAACCGGCCGGCCTGCGACGCGAAACGCGCGAGCCAGTAGCGCTTCGCGCGCCAGCATGCGTGCGCGAAACGATGCAGCACGAGCGCATGCAGCCCCGGATAACAGGTCAGCACTTCCCATGCACTGCGAGCGGCGGGATCCCGCTCGCGAATCGTTGCAACGTCTTCGCGCAGTCTCGTGAACATGATGTGGTCTGGGAAAAGGCCGGCGCGCATCGCCGGCAATGACCGGCCGTTATCGCGCCCGGTAATTTACTTATGACGTTCGGCGATTGTAGGGCGAGTCACGAACGGCGGCACGCGCTCGCCAGTTCACCCCGCCGCCGGCGCGGGTATTCGGGCGGAACGCTTGCTGTTACTGGGTTTGCGGGGTGGTCGGCCAAATGAAGTGATCGGCCCCGGCGCTTTCGGCGGCCGGACCGGCACCTGCCGCCGGGGTGGTTCCCCGCGCGCCGGGACATCCGCCGCCCCGTGCGCCGACCGCTTACGCGTCGCCGTCGGGTTTGCCCGATTTCAGCAGGATGTGCTTCGCGACACCGCGCAGGATGTTGACCTCCTCGCGCTCAAGGCCCGTGCGCGCGAACAGGCGCCGCAGCCGCGGCATCAGCTTCTTCGGGTTGCGCGGATCGAGGAAATCGAGCGCGATCAGCGCGTTCTCGAGGTGGACGTACATCCGCTCGATCTCGTCGCTCTGCGCGAGCGTGCCGGCTTCGGCCGACGGTTGCGCCGACGGCTCGCTCGCCTGCTCGAGAAACGCGACACGCAACTCGTACGCAAGCACCTGCACGGCCTGTGCGAGATTCAGCGAACTGTAGGCCGGGTTCGCCGGAATATGCGCCAGCGCGCTGCACTGCTCGACATGCTCGTTCGCGAGGCCCGTGCGCTCGTTGCCGAACACGAGCGCGATGTCGCCCGTGCCGACCTGCGCGCACGCCTGCGTGGCGGCGGCACGCGGCGCCAGGCGCGGCGGCCCGTATTCGCGCGTGCGTGCAGTCAGCGCGATCGACCAGTGAACGCCGGACAGCGCGTCGCCGAGCGTCGGCACGACATGCGCGGACGCGAGGACGTCGTCCGCACCGCTGGCCATCGCGATCGCCTCGGGATCGCTCTGCACGTGCGGCACGCGGGGCGCGACCAGCACGAGACGCGAGAAGCCCATCGTCTTCAGCGCGCGGGCGGCCGCCCCGACATTGCCGGGATGGCTCGGCTCGACGAGCACGAAACGGGTGGACGTGAAGCCGCCGGACGGCGACTGGGACGAGGCCGCGCCCGGCTCGGACGGCGCGGCGGTGATCTGCGGGGTTTCCACTACGATACGACTCGGTTCATCAGAATGGCAGTATGGTATCGCCATCGCTGCGGCAAACCCACTCGTCCGGACGGATAGTGGGGGTTTCCCCGTACACCGGTCGCCTGAAACCGCCAAAAATCGGGTAAAATCATGCCTTTACGCGCCGCACTCCGTGCGACGCGGGTCGTACCGCGCTCTTTGTCAATTCGCGTCTCATCTCGCCTGCCACGCTTGCGCCGTGCCGGGCGGTTGTTCCACTTCGTGGCGGCCCGTGCCGCCAGCTACAGGATCCAGGCTCATGCATCCCATGCTCAACATTGCTGTCAAGGCTGCGCGCCGCGCCGGACAGATCATCAATCGCGCGTCCCTCGATCTCGACCTGATCGAGATCCGCAAGAAGCAGCAGAACGACTTCGTCACCGAAGTGGACAAGGCCGCCGAAGACGCGATCATCGAGACGCTGAAGACCGCCTACCCCGACCACGCGATCCTCGCGGAAGAATCGGGCGAATCGGAGAACGAATCCGAATTCAAGTGGATCATCGATCCGCTCGACGGCACGACCAACTTCATCCACGGCTTCCCGTACTACTGCGTATCGATCGCGCTCGAGCATAAGGGCGTCGTCACGCAGGCTGTCGTCTACGACCCGAACAAGAACGACCTGTTCACGGCCACCCGTGGCCGCGGCGCGTACCTGAACGACCGCCGCATCCGCGTCGGCCGCCGCGACCGCCTGTCGGACGCACTCGTCGGCACGGGCTTCCCGTTCCGCGAAAAGGACGGCCTCGATGCCTACGCGCGCCTCTTCACCGAAATGACGCAGGCCTGCACGGGCCTGCGCCGTCCGGGCGCGGCCGCACTCGATCTCGCGAACGTCGCGGCCGGCCGCCTCGACGCGTTCTTCGAACAGGGCATCAACGTGTGGGACATGGCAGCGGGCAGCCTGCTGATTACCGAGGCCGGCGGCCTCGTCGGCAACTACACGGGCGACGCCGACTTCCTGCATCGCCATGAAATCGTCGCCGCGAACCCGAAGATCTACGCGCAGATGATCCCGATCCTGAAGGGTTACACCCACGTGCATCCGGCGGCGGAGTAAGCCCCGGCCGCGCCTGCATGGCGCGGCTTGCGCGCATACCGCGCGCGGGCATCGTCATGACGGCGCGCCGTTCGCCTCCCGGTTACCGGGAGGCGGGACAATCTTCCCGCACAAGGGTCGCTTCGGGCGCCTATCCTGAAGTTGCCCGAGTTGTACGGGCCGGTCAGCGGACTTTCCGCTTGCACGGCCCTTCCCGCAATGACAATGATGGGTTTGCGTCCGGCATGCCCGCACGGCGGACAACCCCGCCGGCCAGCCGGCCCCCGACCGTATCAACACCGCCACGACGCCGTGGCAATCGCATCCGAGTCCCCATGTTACGGCTAAGCGAAATTAAACTCCCCCTCGACCACCCCGAGAGCGCGCTCGAGGCCGCGATTCGCGCGCGCCTCGCGGAGCTTGGCGTGGCCGCGGACGGGCTCCTCCGTTACACCGTGTTCCGCCGTGCGCACGATGCGCGCAAGCGCGCCGACATCAAGCTCACGTATATCGTCGATGTCGAAGTCGCGGATGAGGTAGCCGCGATCAAGCGCCTCGCCGGCAAGCCGCATTGCGGCGTGACGCCCGACATGGCGTACCACTTCGTCACGAAGGCGCCCGAGCACGGCAATTTCCTGCGTCCGGTCGTGATCGGCATGGGGCCGTGCGGCCTGTTCGCGGGGCTGATCCTCGCGCAGATGGGTTTCCGCCCCATCATCCTCGAACGCGGCAAGGCCGTGCGCGAGCGCACCAAGGACACCTTCGGCCTGTGGCGCAAGAGCGTGCTCAACCCCGAATCCAACGTGCAGTTCGGCGAAGGCGGCGCCGGGACGTTTTCCGACGGCAAGCTGTACAGCCAGATCAAGGATCCGAACCACTATGGCCGCAAGGTGCTGGACGAATTCGTCAAGGCCGGTGCGCCGGACGACATCCTGTATCTGAGCCGGCCGCACATCGGCACGTTCCGCCTCGTCAGCATGGTAGAAAAGATGCGCGCGTCCATCCACGAACTCGGTGGTGAAGTGCGCTTCGAAACGCGGGTCGACGATATCGAGATCGATCAGGGCAAGGTGCGCTCGCTGAAGCTCTCGAACGGCGAAACGCTGCGGTGCGACCATGTGGTGCTGGCCGTGGGCCACAGCGCGCGCGACACCTTCCAGATGCTGCACGATCGCGGCGTCTTTATCGAAGCCAAGCCGTTCTCGCTGGGTTTTCGCATCGAGCATCCGCAGGGGCTGATCGATCGCAGCCGCTTCGGCAAGTTCGCGGGCCACAAGCAGCTCGGCGCGGCCGACTACAAGGTGGTGCATCACTGCAGCAATGGCCGCGCCGTCTACAGCTTCTGCATGTGCCCGGGCGGCACGGTGGTCGCGGCGACCTCCGAGCCGGGCCGCGTGGTCACCAACGGCATGAGCCAGTATTCGCGCGCCGAGCGCAACGCGAATGCGGGCATCGTCGTCGGCATCACGCCGGACGACTATCCCGGCGGCCCGCTGGCGGGCATTGCGTTCCAGCGCAAATGGGAAGAGCGCGCGTTCGAACTCGGCGGCGGCGATTACCGTGCGCCGGGCCAGCTGGTCGGCGATTTCATCGCCGGCCGGCCGTCGACGTCGCTCGGCTCCGTGGAGCCGTCGTACAAGCCGGGCGTGAACCCGACCGATCTCAGCACCGCGCTGCCGGACTACGTGATCGAAGCGATCCGCGAAGCGCTCCCCGAGATCGACAAGAAGATCGCCGGCTTCGCGATGCACGATGCGGTCCTCACCGGTGTCGAGACGCGCACTTCGTCGCCGATCCGGATTCGACGCAAGGACGATTACCAGAGCATGAACGTCGAGGGGCTGTATCCGGCGGGCGAAGGTGCGGGGTACGCAGGCGGCATCTATTCGGCGGCCATCGACGGGATCGAAGTCGCGCAGGCGGTGGCGCTCAGCATGACGTCGGGGCAAACGGCCTGAGGTACGAAACGAGCCGGCGCGCGAGGGTTCTCGACCTGAGCGGCGCCGACTTTCGCAGGGCCAGCCAGGAGCACGGTCGGACGGCGGCGTGAGAATGATCACCGCCGGTCGCGCAATCTCCGGCAACCTGGCCGAATGGCGAACTTCGCGCGTGCATGCCGAAGCCACTGGTAAACTCGGGCAACCAAAGCAACAACTTCACGCCTGACTTATGACCACGCTGTCGCCCGAAGCCTTCGCCGGCCATACCCCGATGATGCAGCAGTACCTGCGCATCAAGGCCGACCATCCCGACACGCTTGTCTTCTACCGGATGGGCGACTTCTACGAGCTGTTCTTCGAAGACGCGGAGAAAGCCGCACGCCTGCTCGACCTGACCCTCACGCAACGCGGCGCATCGGCCGGCACGCCGATCAAGATGGCCGGCGTGCCGCATCACGCGGTCGAGCAGTATCTTGCGAAGCTCGTGAAGATGGGCGAATCGGTCGCGATCTGCGAGCAGATCGGCGATCCCGCCACGTCGAAGGGCCCCGTCGAGCGCAAGGTCGTGCGCGTCGTCACGCCCGGCACGCTGACCGATGCCGCGCTGCTGTCCGACAAGAACGATGTCTACCTGCTCGCGATGTGCACGGGCCACAACAAGCGCGGCGTCGCGGTGAACATCGGCCTTGCATGGCTGAACCTCGCCAGCGGCGCGCTGCGGCTCGCCGAAATCGAACCCGACCAGCTCGCGGCCGCGCTCGAGCGCATCCGGCCGGCCGAGATCCTGACGCCGGACGGCGCGACCGATGTCGTGCCGGCCGGCGCCGGCGCAAGCAAGCGCGTGCCGGCCTGGCACTTCGACATCGCGTCGGGCACGCAGCGGCTGTGCGACCAGCTCGATGTCGCGAGCCTCGACGGTTTCGGTGCGCATTCCCTCACGAGCGCGTGCGGCGCAGCCGGCGCGCTGCTGCTCTATGCGGCCGCCACGCAGGGCCAGCAACTGCGGCACGTGCGCAGCCTGAAGGTCGAGAACGAAACGGAGTACATCGGTCTCGATCCGGCCACGCGCCGCAACCTCGAACTGACCGAAACGTTGCGCGGCACCGAGTCGCCGACGCTGTATTCGCTGCTCGACACCTGCTGCACGACGATGGGCAGCCGCCTGCTGCGTCACTGGCTGCATCACCCGCCGCGCGCGTCGGTCGCCGCGCAGTCGCGCCAGCAAGCCATCGGCGCCCTGCTCGATGCACCGGCCAACGCCAGCCTCGATGCGCTGCGCAGCGCGCTGCGCCAGATCGCCGACGTCGAACGGATCACCGGGCGTCTCGCGCTGCTGTCCGCCCGCCCGCGCGACCTGTCGAGCCTGCGCGACACGTTCGCCGCGCTGCCGGCACTGCGCGAGCGCATCAGCGCGATCGTCGCGAACGCGGACGCACTCACCCGCGTCGACGCAGCACTCGCACCGCCCGCCGAATGCCTCGACCTGCTGACGAGCGCGATTGCGCCCGAGCCTGCCGCGATGGTACGCGACGGTGGTGTCATCGCGCGCGGCTACGATGCCGAGCTCGACGAGCTGCGCGACATCTCGGAGAACTGCGGACAGTTCCTGATCGATCTCGAAGCGCGCGAGCGCACGCGCACCGGCATCGCGAACCTGCGCGTCGAATACAACAAGGTGCACGGCTTCTACATCGAGGTCACGCGCGGCCAGACCGACAAGGTGCCCGACGATTACCGCCGGCGCCAGACGCTGAAGAACGCCGAGCGCTACATCACGCCCGAACTGAAGACCTTCGAGGACAAGGCGCTGTCCGCGCAGGAACGCGCACTGGCCCGCGAGCGCGCGCTGTACGACGCAGTGCTGCAGGCGCTGCTGCCGTTCATCCCGGAGTGCCAGCGCGTCGCATCGGCGCTCGCCGAACTCGACCTGCTCGCCGCATTCGCCGAACGCGCTCGTGCGCTCGACTGGGTCGCACCGACCTTCACCGACGAAATCGGCATCGAAATCGAACAGGGCCGCCACCCGGTCGTCGAAGCACAGGTCGAACAATTCATCGCGAACGACTGCCGCTTCGGCACCGAGCGCAAGCTGCTGCTGATCACCGGCCCGAACATGGGCGGTAAGTCGACGTTCATGCGGCAAACCGCGTTGATCGCGCTGATGGCGTACGTCGGCAGCTACGTACCGGCCAAGTCGGCATGCTTCGGCCCGATCGACCGGATCTTCACACGGATCGGTGCGGCGGACGATCTCGCGGGCGGCCGCTCGACGTTCATGGTCGAGATGACCGAAGCCGCTGCGATTCTCAACGACGCGACGCCGCAAAGCCTCGTGCTGATGGACGAGATCGGCCGCGGCACGTCGACGTTCGACGGCCTCGCGCTCGCGTGGGCCATCGCGCGCCACCTGCTGGCGCACAACGCGTGCTACACGCTGTTCGCGACGCACTACTTCGAGCTGACGCAACTGCCGGCCGAATTCCCGCAAGCGGCCAACGTCCACCTGTCGGCCGTCGAGCACGGCCACGGCATCGTGTTCCTGCATGCGGTCAACGAAGGCCCGGCCAACCAGAGCTATGGCCTGCAGGTCGCGCAGCTCGCAGGCGTTCCGGCGCCCGTGATCCGCGCCGCGCGCAAGCACCTCGCGTATCTCGAACAGCAGTCGGCGTCGCAGCACACGCCGCAGCTCGACCTGTTCAGCGCGCCGCCGGCGCCCGCCGACGATCTCGAATGCGCGGACGCGCCGGCGCTGCCCGACACACCGCATCCGGCGCTCGAAAAACTGCGCGACATCGATCCCGACGATCTCAAGCCGCGCGAGGCGCTCGACCTGCTGTACGAACTGCGCACGCTGGTCCGGTCGCACGATGTCGACGGACACGCGTAAGCGCATCCCGCGCGGCCTGCCGGCTCGCACGGCCGCCGCGCTCGTCGCGGCCGGACTCGCGCTCGCGCAGGCCACCGCGCTGGCCGCGCCGCCGAAGCGCAGCACCACGCCCTACTCGTTCGCGGTCGTGTCGGGCGTGATGAACGCTCCTGCGGACGAACCTGCCGCCCAGCGGCTGCTCGATGCGATCGCGCGCGAGCGCAACCTCGCGTTCGTCGTCTATGCGGGCGATCTCAAGGGTTCGAAGGAAGCGTGCCGCGATGCCCTGTATTCGCAGCGGGGGGCGATCCTGGATGCGGCGCGCGTGCCGCTCGTGTTCATTCCCGGCCACGACGACTGGGCGACGTGCAACACCGCGGCCGGCGGCGGCTACGATCCGGTCGAGCGGCTCGACTTCCTGCGGCAGACGCTGCTCGCCGATTCCGCACTGCCCGACCCCGGCGCACTGCAGATCACGCGGGAAAGCGAAGTCGCCCGGTTCCGGCCGTATCGGGAAAACGCCCGCTGGATGCGCGACGACATCGTCTACGTCGCGCTCAACGCGCCGGCGCCGAACAACCACTACCTGACGGCCGGCGGCCGCAACGGCGAATTCGAGGACCGCATCATCGCGAACGGTTTCTGGATCGACCACGCGGCCGAATACGCGAAGCGGCGCGAGGCACGCGCGATGGTGGTGATGTTCGAAGGCGATCCGCAGTTCGAACGCTACGAGCGCGCGGAACGCTTCGCGTGGCTGCGTTTCAACCGGCCGCGCGTGCGCGACGGCTTCCGTGAGCTGAAACGAACGCTGGTGAAGGCGGCGGCGACGTTCCGCGGCCCGATACTTGTGATGCACGCGAGCGGTGAGCCGCTTGCGAACGGTTTTCTGATCGACCGCCCGCTGCGGGCAGACGACGGTGAACTGGTGGGTAATGTGACGCGCGTCGCGATCGGACCGCGCCATCCGACGAATCAGTGGGTCAAGGTGAGCGTGTCGCCGGCACGGCAGACGATCTTCAACGTGAGCCTGCAGGAGGTGCCGAAGAACCTGCCCGTGCCGCCCGCGCTGCCGCTCGTGCCGCGTGACGACGTGCCGCTGCCGCAGATGCCGGAAATCCCTGCGTTGCCGGCGCTGCCCGACTCGTCGTCGGTCGCGCCGCCATTGCAGGGTGACGGCGCCGCACCGGGCGGCGCGTCGGGGCCGGCACCCGGCCTGCCTGCCAGCTCAGTGCAGGGTACGCCCTGACGGCGCTTCGCCGTCGTCGTCTTCGTCCTCGTCGACGATCTCGAGCCCTTCCGCACCATGTGCGTGCTCATGCTCGATTTCGTCTTCGGTGGCTTCGCGAACGTCCTTCACGGTGAGCGCAAAACGCAGCGCCATGCCTGCCAGCGGGTGATTGCCGTCGAGCACGACCTTGTCTTCGGCGACGTCGGTGACCGTGTAGATCAGCGAATCGACTTCCTCGTCGCCGTCTTCCGGCGTGCCTTCGAACTGCATGCCCACTTCGAGCGGCTCGGGAAAACGATCGCGCGGCTCGATCTTCACGAGTTCGGGATCGTAGTCGCCGAACGCGTCCTGCGGCTCGAGCTGAACCTGCGCCTCGTAGCCCGGCTCATGGCCGTCGAGCTGTTCCTCGATCTTGGGGAACGTGCCATCATAGCCGCCGTGCAGATAGACCATCGGCTCGTCGCTTTCCTCGATCAGATTGCCCTGTGCGTCCGACAGCTTGTAAGTGACCGACACGACGGTGTTTTTTGCGATTTTCATCCAATTCTCCCAAATACAAGTCTCATTATACGATGCGCAACCGGTCTCAAGCCGAACCGCGGGATGCCGCTGCCGCCCCGCTCGGCGCGCCGCCTTCCGATCTTCCCACACCGCTGCTCGGCGGTCTTACGCCGGCGCAATTCATGCGCGGCTACTGGCAGAAGAAGCCGCTCCTGATCCGCCAGGCGATCCCCGGCGTCGCGTCGCCGGTCTCGCGCGACGCGCTGTTCGAGCTCGCAGCAGACTATGACGCGGAATCGCGACTGATCACCCATTTTCGTAACAAGTGGCAACTTGAGCACGGCCCGTTCGAGCCCGGCTCGCTGCCGGCCGTCACGCGCAAGGCCTGGACCCTGCTCGTGCAGGGTCTCGACCTGCACGTCGATGCGGCGCGCGCACTGCTCGACCGCTTCCGCTTCATCCCCGACGCGCGTCTGGACGACCTGATGATCTCCTATGCGACGGATGGCGGCGGCGTCGGTCCCCACTTCGATTCGTATGACGTATTCCTGCTGCAGGTCGAAGGGCGGCGCCGCTGGCGCGTCGGTGCGCAGAAGGATCTGTCGCTGCAACCGGACGTGCCGCTGAAGATCCTCGAAAATTTCGAGCCGAGCGACGAATGGGTGCTGGAACCCGGCGACATGCTCTACCTGCCGCCGCACATCGCGCACGATGGCGTCGCCGAAGGCGAATGCATGACCTGCTCGATCGGCTTCCGGGCCCCGTCCGCCGGCGAGCTGGGCGCCCAGTTCCTGTACTATCTCGCGGAGCGTGGCGGCCTGCGCGACGGTGGCGGCGACGATCTTTACCGCGATCCGAAGCAGCCGGCTGTCGACACGCCCGCCCAGTTGCCTCCGGCGATGGTCGAGCGCGTGGCCGAGATCGTGGACGCGATCCGCTGGCGCAAGCGGGATGTCGCCGAATTCCTCGGCTGCTACCTGAGCGAGCCCAAGCCGAACGTCGTTTTCGACCCGCCCGCGCGCCCGCTGTCCGAGGCCGCGTTCGTCACGCAAGCGTCACGCCGTGGCGTGTGTCTCGACAGAAGGGCCGCATTGATGTATAACGCGCGCTCGTACTTCATTAATGGTGAAGAAGGACCGCTCGAGCAAGCCGGCGAATGGCTGCCCGAACTGGCCAATCAACGCCAGATGGAGGCGAAACGGTTTGTAACACTATCCCGGGTTCCCTCGATGACAGCCTTGTTGCACGAGTGGTATCGTGCGGGCTGGATACGGGTCGGAAACCGGATTTAGTGTGAGTCGCCCCGTATGCCCGTACGGATCAAATTCTGTATGGGAAAGACAACGTATTGACCCCGCATTTGTCGACGGTCGATAGGAAAGTGCATATAATTTCCGCCCAAGCCGTAGGGAAGATTCACGCTCTAAGAAGTGCATCTCCACCAGCGGCCCAGGTCGGTGTTGGAGCACATTACCGGTATTGTTTCGCGCTGTTGCTTACCTTTAACCATAAAAGGACGTGATCATGAAGAAATCCCTCCTCGTAGCTTCCCTGTTGGCTGCTGTTGCACTGGCTGCTTGCAACAAGAGCGCTGATCAAGCTGCTTCGTCGGCTGCAAGCGACGCGGCTGCTGCTGCTTCGTCGGCTGCTTCGGCAGTTGCTGGTGCTGCGAGCGACGCTTCGGCTGCTGCTTCGTCGGCAACGGCTGCTGCGAGCGACGCTGCTGCTGCAGTGGCGTCGGCTGCTTCGGCAGCGACGGCTGCTCCGGCTTCGGGCGCAAGCCAGTAAGCCTCAGCGTCAGCTGAAAAAAAACCGGCCCGAGGGCCGGTTTTTTTACGTCTGTCGCTTCAGTGTCTATCGCACGGCAGTCGCACGGGCCGCCGCAGCGGCGCCGCCCCGCTCATCCGAGCGCCAGCCAGTCGAAGCCCGCGTCCTGCGTGGCCACGACCACGTCGTCCCCGCTCGTCCCCAGTACACCGCCAAACGCCTGGCGGACCAGTTCCGGCAGGTTGTTCTGCTGGCTCAGGTGCGCCGCGACCAGGTGCTTGAGGCGGCTGCGCTCCAGCGACGCGAGGATGTCCGCTGCGGCGTCATTGCTCAGGTGGCCGTGGTTGCCGCCGATACGTGCCTTCAGCGACTGCGGATAGCGGCTCGAGGCCAGCATCGCGGTATCGTGGTTGGATTCGAGCACCAGCGCGTCACAGCCGCTCAGGACGGCCGTGATGTGCGGCGTGGCCATTCCGACGTCGGTCAGTACGCCGAGCCGGCTGGCGCCGTCCATAAAGACGAACTGGAGCGGCTCACGCGCGTCGTGAGGGACGGTATAGGGCATCACGGCCAGATCGCGGATCGCGGCCGTCTCGTCGCCCCACAGCACGTGGAGATCGACATCGGCCTCATCCGCGCCAACCGCGCGCGCGGTGCCCCAGCTCATGTAGAGCGGCAGCGATCCGCGGCGGGCGAGCGTCAAAGCGCTGCCAACGTGGTCGCTGTGTTCGTGGGTAATGAGGATCGCATCGAGATCGCCGATGCAGAGATTCAGTCGGCCGAGCCGGCGCTCGACCTCCTTGGCGGAAAAGCCGCAGTCGAGCAGCACGCGGGTGGTCGTCGTGCCGCTCGAGGCCTCGACGACCAGCGCGTTGCCTTCGCTGCCGCTTCCGAGGCTGGAGAATCGCACGCGCTTAGTTCAGCTGCGCGTGGAGCAGCGAAATGATCCGCTGTGCGTCCGACGAGTTGTCGACCTGGCCGTTCGCGCCGACCACCGCAACCTGCGTGCTGCCGTTGCCCTGTGCACGCACGTTGACGAGGTACTCCTTGCCCGGCTTCGCGGCCGACGGACCGCCATAGAACAGCTTGCCGAACAGGCCGTCGCGCTTGAGCTCTTCCATCGTGTTCGCATAGCGCACGGTGTACACACCCTTCTCGCGATCACGATTGTCGACCGCGAAGTTGGTGCGGTCGAGCGCCAGGCCCACGCGCAGCCATGCGCGGTCGAACGACTCGGCCAGTTGCAGCGTCGCCCCGCCGCTGCTCGTGTCGCTGACCTGCACCGGCGCCGTCGCAGGGCGGGCATCGGTCAGCAGCTGCTTCGCCTGCGCATCGGTCAGGCCGAACTTCTGCATCAGCTTCGACAGGAATACGGCTTCGAGCACCGGGTTGCGCGGACGCTCTTCCCAGCGCGACGACGTGCCGCCCTGCGGGCCGACCATCATTTCTTCCATCGCGCTGTGCGTGATCGAGATATCGGTGTTGCCGTCCGACGTGCGGTTCACGAGCGTACGGAAGCGGTCGCGCGTGCCGGACGAGTACGCGAAATCGATGACCTTGCCGATCGTACGGCGGAACCAGTCGTCGGGGATGTTCGCGCGGTTTTCAGCCCAGTCGGTGGCCATGATGCCCGTCGACGGCGCATCGGTCTTCAGCGAGAAGCCGTTCTCCTGCCAGAATTCCTTCAGGATCGGCCACAGCTGCTCGGGCGTGCGGCCATCGACGACGAGCCAGCGGCGGTCGCCGTCGCGCTCGATGTGCATGCCAAGCGGATCCTGCGCGCTCGGGATGCCGTCGGTCGCGTTGCCCGCCTGCGTCGTGACCCGCGGCGGCAGCGTGCCGAGGCCGGCGTTGCTCGGCGGCGCGACGAACTGCTGCGTCGTCGGCACCGGCTTCAGGTCGCTCGGCACCGCGAGCGGCGGCGCCGAACCGGTGTTCTTGTAGTTGACCCGGTCAGGGGCCAGGTAATCGTTCAGCGTATCGCAGCCGGCGAGCGCGCCCAGCGCCAGCGCCACCACTGACATCTGGATGGCGCGAGAGGAAAAGGCGAAACGTTTCATGAAATCCTTCGTCTTGCTAGAACGCTCGTCAGGAGCGGCGCCGGACGGAGCCGGCCGGTGCGGGTTGATCAGGGTTCGAGCCGGCGGCCGCAGGACTCGGCCGCCTCGGCATCAGGCGAGGACGCCGGCCTCGACGAGGGCCGAACGCACGGCTTCGTGGCAGCGCTCGTCGAGCGCCGTGAGCGGCAAGCGGATGCCGCCCTGCATCTTGCCCATCGCCTGCAGCGCCCACTTCACCGGAATCGGGTTCGCCTCGATGAACAGGTTCTTGTGCAGCGACAGCAGCTTCATGTGCAGCGCGCGAGCCGTCTGTACGTCACCGGCCAGCGCCGCGCGGCACAGGTCGCTCATCGCGCGCGGTGCGACGTTCGCCGTGACCGAGATGTTGCCGTGGCCGCCGAGCAGCATCAGCGCGATCGCGGTCGGATCGTCGCCGCTGTAGATCGCGAAATGCTTCGGGGCGGCCTTGATCAGGTGCGCGGCGCGATCGATGTTGCCGGTCGCTTCCTTCACGCCGATGATGCCCGGGACTTCCGCGAGGCGCAGCGTCGTCTCGTTCGCCATGTCGGCGACCGTACGGCCCGGCACGTTGTACAGGATCACCGGCAGGTCGACCGCTTCGGCGATCGTCTTGAAGTGCCGGTACATGCCTTCCTGCGTCGGCTTGTTGTAGTACGGCACGACCTGCAGCGTCGCGTCCGCGCCGACAGCCTTCGCGTGCTTCGTCAGCTCGATCGCCTCGGCGGTCGAGTTGCCGCCCGCGCCCGCGATGATCGGGATGCGTTTCGCCGCATGCTCGACCGCCGTGCGGATCATCAGGATGTGCTCTTCGACGTTGAGCGTTGCCGACTCGCCGCTCGTACCGACCACGACCAGCGCATCGGTGCCTTCCGCGATGTGCCAGTCGATCAGTTTGCGAAACGCCGGCAGGTCGAGACTGCCGTCTTCGAGCATCGGGGTGACGATCGCGGGGATGCTGCCGCGGATTTGAATGCCGTCTTGGGTGCCGTTAGCCATGAAACGCGAATGAGATTATGTACCGGTAAACATTGAGATTGTAGCGGATTAGCCGGGCAGTTCGTAACGTGGAATTCCCGCCCCCGCCTTCGGGGTCGCGCCCTCGCGCACTGCGCAGAGACGCTGGACGAATGCCTCGCGCGGCGCGGCGACGAACCCGTCCTCGTACGCGACCACCCGCAGGCGGCCGCGCACGGCGTCCAGCAGCTCGCCCGGGGCGAGCAGGAACGCGGGGTTGGACGGTTTCCCGACCGTTTCGTTTCCTTGCGCGAAGGTTTCGTAGATCAGCACGCCGCCCGGCGCCACCGCATCGAGCAGATGGGGCCAGAGCGGACGGTGCAGATAATTCGCGACCACCACCGCCGCAAACTGCTCGCCGGCCGGCAACGGCCACGGCGCGCCTTCGAGATCGGCGTCACGGGCATCGACGCCCGGAATCGAACGCAACGCGGCCAGTGCGGCCGGGTCGCGGTCGAGTGCGACGACCGGATGGCCGTGCGACGCGAACCAGCGCGCATGGCGGCCGCCGCCCGCGGCGACATCCAGCACAGCGCCGCCTGGCGACACGAGCCGCGACCATTGCGCGACCCAGCGCGACGGCTCGGCCTGGGCGACGTGACCGCCCGCGGCGGCGATGACGGATGCGCTCATGCAGTCGATCAGTTGTACGACAGGCCCATCGCGTCACGCACGTCGCGCATCGTTTCCGTCGCGTACTTGCGCGCCTTGTCGCAACCGTCCGCGACGATCGCGCGCAGCAGCGACGGGTCGTCCATGTACTTCTGCGCGCGCTCGAGCATCGGCTGCTGTTCGCGCAGGATGCCTTCGACGACCGGCTGCTTGCAGTCGAGGCAGCCGATGCCCGCCGAGCGGCAGCCCTTCTGCACCCAGTCGTGCGTCGCTTCGTCGGTATAGACCTGGTGCAGCTGCCACACCGGGCACTTGTCGGGATCGCCCGGATCGGTGCGGCGCACGCGCGCGGGGTCGGTCGGCATCGTGCGGACCTTCTTCGTGATCGTCTCGGCGTCTTCACGCAGGCCGATCGTGTTGCCGTACGACTTGGACATCTTCTGCCCGTCGAGGCCCGGCATCCGCGATGCTTCGGTGAGCAGCGCCTGCGGCTCGACCAGGATGATCTTGCGCGCGCCTTCGAGATAGCCGAACAGGCGCTCGCGGTCGCTCATCGACAGGCTCTGCGATTCCTGCAGCATCGCGCGCGCCTGTTCGAGCGCCTCGTCGTCGCCCTCCTGCTGATACGCGTTGCGCAGCTCGTGATAGAGCTTCGCGCGCTTGCCGCCGAGCTTCTTCGCGGCATCGAGCGCCTTCTCCTCGAATCCCGGCTCGCGGCCGTACAGGTAGTTGAAGCGGCGCGCGATCTCGCGGGTCATCTCGACGTGCGGCACCTGGTCTTCACCGACCGGCACGAGCGAGCCGCGATACAGCAGGATGTCGGCCGCCATCAGCACCGGATAACCGAGGAAGCCGTAGGTCGACAGATCCTTGTCTTTCAGCTTCTCCATCTGCTCCTTGTAGGTCGGCACGCGTTCGAGCCAGCCGAGCGGCGTGCTCATGCCGAGCAGCAGCGCGAGTTCGGCGTGCTCGGGCACCTTGCTCTGGATGAACAGCGTGGCCTGCGCCGGATCGATGCCGGATGCGAGCCAGTCGATCAGCACGTCCCACACGTTCTTCTCGATGACCTCGGGAGTCTCGTAGTGCGTCGTCAGCGCATGCCAGTCGACGACGCAGAAGAAGCACGGGTACTCGGACTGCAGCTTCACCCAGTTTTTCAGCACGCCGTGGTAGTGACCGAGGTGCAGCGACCCGGTGGGTCGCATGCCGGAGAAAATACGTTCAGGGAACATGATTGTCGTTAGAGAAGCGAGGCGAATGGGGACAGGATGGCGCTCAGGACGGCATAGCCGACGTTGACGAGCGGGCGCAGCCAGAAATTCGTCAGCACGCCCGTCGCGACCAGCGCGAGGACGATGATGAAACCGTACGGCTCGATGCGCGACAGCGCGATCGATTGTTTCGTCGGCAGCAGCGCCGCCAGGATGCGGCCGCCGTCGAGCGGCGGCAGCGGAAACAGGTTCAGCACGCCGAGCACGAGGTTCGCGCTGACGCCGGCAAACGCCATCCGCGTGAAGAACGGCTCGTCGATGCCGACGGCGGGCAGCACGAGGGTCAGCACGCCCCAGATCAGCGCCTGCACGAAGTTGCAGGCGGGGCCCGCGAGCGATACCCACAGGCTGCCCCAGCGCGGATCGCGCAGGTTGCCGAACGACACCGGCACCGGCTTCGCATAGCCGAACAGGAACGCGCCGCCCGTCAGGAAATACATCGCGAGCGGGATCGCGATCGTGCCGAGCGGATCGATGTGACGCATCGGGTTGAACGACACGCGCCCCATCATGTAGGCGGTGTTGTCGCCGAGCAGGCGGGCGGCGTAGCCATGCGCGGCCTCGTGCAGCGTGATCGCGAAGATCACGGGCAGCGCGTAGACGGCGATGGTCTGTATCAGGGAAGCATCCATATCGCGTTATTGTAACAAGCGCACTCGCGCAAAAAATGGAACGGCACGCTTACGCGGCCGAGAGTCCGAACGGTTCGAGCGCGCCGCGCCCCGCGCGCACGAGCTCGGGCTCGTCGCCGGTCAGGTCGATCACCGTCGACGGCTCGCGCGGGCACGCGCCACCGTCGATCACGAGGTCGACCTGCTTCTCGAGCCGCTCGCGGATTTCTTCGGGATCGTTGAGCGGCTCGTCGTCCGGCGGCAGGATCAGCGTCGTGCCGAGCAGCGGCTGGCCGAGCGATTCGAGCAACGCGAGCGTGATCGCGTGATCGGGCACGCGCAGCCCGATCGTCTTGCGCGACGGGTGCGACAGCCGGCGCGGCACTTCCTTCGTCGCCTGCAGGATGAAGACGTACGGGCCCGGCGTCACCGACTTGATCTGCCGGTACTGGCGGTTGTCGACCATCGCGAAGTTGGCGAGCTCCGACAGGTCGCGCACGAGCAGCGATAGGTGCTGCTTCTCGTCGAGGCCGCGAATCCGGCGCACGCGCTCGACCGCGTCCTTGTCGTCGAGATGGCACGCGAGCGCATAGCTCGAATCGGTCGGCATCGCGATCACGCCGCCCTTGCTGACGATTTCCACGGCCTGCTTGATCAGGCGCGGCTGCGGATTATCCGGGTGAATCCTGAAGAACTGGGACATGGGGGGTCGTAAAGGGGGAGAAGTCGGATGCGCGCGGCCAACAGCAACGCAGGTGGCAGGCCGCCGCCCGGTGTCAGAGCCAGCGTTCCCAGACCGGTGTCAGGTCGGGCGGCAACGGCGGCAGGCTGCCGAGCTCGACACGGCCCTCGCCTGGCGCATGGAAATCCGAGCCGCGCGACGCTTCGAAGCCGAAGCGGCGTGCGACGTCCGCGTATTCGCGGTACTGGTCGGGCGTGTGGCTGCCCGTGACGACCTCGATCGCGCGGCCGCCCAGATCGATGAACTCGCCGAAGAACGCGTCGAATTCGACGGGCGTGTAGCGGTAGCGGCCCGGATGCGCGACGATGGCTTCACCACCCGCCGCCCGAATCCACGCGACGGCGTCGGGCAGTGTCGCCCAGCGGTGCGGGACGAACCCGGGCTTGTCGTCGCCGAGCAGCCGATCGAACACATCGGATGTCGACGTGGCATGACCGTTTTCAACGAGGAAGCGGGCGAAGTGCGTGCGCGAGATCAGGTCGGGATTCGACACGTACTTCAACGCACCTTCGTACGCACCGGGAATGCCGAGCGTGGCGAGCTGCTCGCCGATCGCCACCGCGCGCGCCGCGCGGCCGTGGCGCGTGCGGTACAGGCCGTCGACCAGCACCTGGTTCGCGGGATCGACATTCAGGCCGACGATGTGCACGGTGCGCGACGCCCACGTGACCGAAATCTCGACGCCGCTCAGGTAGCGCATGCCGAGCGCTTCCGCTTCGCTGCGCGCCGCTGCCTGGCCACCGATCTCGTCGTGGTCGGTCAGCGCCCACAGGGTCACGCCGCCGGCATGAGCGCGGCGCGCGACGTCGGCAGGCGGCAGCAACCCGTCGGAAACATTCGAATGGCAGTGGAGATCGGCGTTCATTGTCGGCATGGCAGGTAAGGCTTCATTCTACTGCAACGCGGCAATACGCCGCCCGCGTGCCCCGCCGCTGCCGCCGCGCGCTTACGCGCAGAACGCCTCGATCAGCGCCGCGATCTGCTCGGGCTGGTCGTGATGCACCATGTGGCCGGCATCCTCCACGAGCTTCTCGCGCCAGTCGGGGAACGCGTTGAAGCGCGCCTTGAACTCCGGCAGCGGGATGTCGCCCGCGATGTGGGCGAGCGTCGGCGAATTGACGGCTTCGACGTGCAGCACCTTCGCGCGCACCTGCGCCCAGGTGGCCATCACTTCGTCGAGCCGGTACAGCTGCGGCCCCGGCATCTTGTGCGCGGGGTCGGCCAGCAGGTGGTACTGGCCGTCGTCGCCACGCTTCGACCAGTGCACGGCGAGGAACGCCGCACGGCGCGGGTCGAGCCGCGGATTGGTCTTGATCAGGCGCGCCGCCACGTCGTCGAGAGACGCGTAAGGGCGCAGCACGGGCGGCGCGCGCAACTCGTCCAGCCAGCCGCGCAACCGGCGCGGCGCCTGCTCGGCCCGCGCGGGCGCCAGCCCGAAACCCTCGAGATCGACCACGCGCCGCACGCGCTCCGGCCGCGCGCCGGCATACAGGCACACGACGTTCGCGCCCATGCTGTGCCCGACCAGGTTGACTTCGCCGGTCGGCGCATAGTGGTCGACGAGTGCATCGAGGTCGCCCAGGTACTCGTGGAACCAGTAGTGCCCGCCGCCCTGGCGCGCGACCGGCCAGTCGGACAGCCCGAAACCGCGCGCATCGGGCGCGATCACCTGCCAGTCGCCCGCGAGCGCGTCGACGACGAATTGGAACGATGCCGAGACGTCCATCCAGCCATGCAGCATGAACAGCGTCGGCGCATCGGGCCGGCCCCAGCGCCGGACATGCAGCTGGACGCCGCGCACCGTGACGAAATCGGAAACAGAACTCGATGCCCTCATTGCAGCCGCCAGAAAAAAGAATGATCGTTCGATTATAGCGGCGACGCCCTCTTTCCGGCGTCCGGCAATCGAGGTGCCGCTCTAGCGGTGCGCGTACGCCAGGGGCCGCGGGGAAGCGCCATGTCCTGGCACCCGGGACTGCAGGCGGCTCGTCGAAGCGCGGCCGAACGCGAGCCCGCTAGCGCGGTGCGCCGCCCTCCGCCACGTCCTGCGCAGCCAGTTCGTCGAGTTCGGCCTGCTCGAATCCGGCATCGCGGCGCGCATCGAAATTGAACGGGCCCCGCAGCCGCGGCGCATGGTATTGCTCGGCGAGCTGCCGGTAGGTGGGCACGGGATCACGGACGGCTTCGTCGCACAGATGCCGGAACCAGCGGTTGCCGATCGCGACATGGCCGATTTCGTCGCGCAGGATCACATCGAGGATCGCAGCCGACGCATCGTCGCCCGCCTGCAGGAGCCGCGCGCGGATCGGCGGCGATGCGTCGAGCCCGCGGGCCTCTAGCGTGCGCGGCACGAGCGCCATGCGCGCCAGCACGTCGCCCTTGGTCCGCTCGCACATCTCCCACAGGCCGTTGTGCGCGGGAAAATCGCCGTACGCATGCCCGAACGCCGCCAGGCGCTCGGACAGCAGCGTGAAGTGATAGGCCTCCTCGGCCGCCACCTTCAGCCAGTCCGCATAGAACGGGGCCGGCAGGCCCGCGAAGCGCCAGACCGCATCGAGCGCCAGGTTGATCGCATTGAACTCGATATGGGCAAGCGCGTGCAGCAGCACGGCGCGCCCTTCGGGCGAACGCATGCTGCGTCGCTCGAGCTGGCGCGGCTCGACGAGCGGCGGGCGCGCCGGCCGGCCCGGCAGATCGGCCGGCTCGGGCAATTCGAGCGACGGCGCGATCGCCGCCTGCCCGGCCCGCAGCGCATCGTGGAGCGCACGCACCTGGGCGGCCTTGGCCGCGGGTTCGGCGTCACGCAGCGCGGCAAGCGCGGTGCGGCGCACGCAGGCAGACGCATTGCCGAAAGAAGAAGACTCCATGCTCATAAACGGGGACACCCTGCGTGCGCATCGCGGGAGCACACGCACGCGACGGTTTACAATAGGCGATTGTTCCGCGGCGCAATGCGCATGCGCCGGGCAAACCAGACGCGCCATTCTACCGGCGCCCATCATCGAAGAGACAAGGAGACTCCGTGACGATCTACAAGCTGGGCGATACGGCCCCGACGATCCACGAAAGCGTATTCGTCGCCGATACGGCGGCCATCATCGGCAAGGTCGTGCTCGAGGAGAACGCGAGCGTCTGGTTCGGCGCGACGATTCGCGGCGACAACGAGACGATCACCGTCGGCGCTGGCAGCAACGTCCAGGAAGGCGCGGTCCTGCACACGGACCCCGGCTTTCCGCTGACGATTGCCGAAAACGTGACGATCGGGCACCAGGCCATGCTGCACGGCTGCGCGATCGGCGAGGGTTCACTGGTCGGTATCCAGGCGGTGGTCTTGAATGGAGCAGTAATCGGCCGCAACTGTCTGGTTGGTGCCGGCGCGGTCGTGACGGAAGGCAAGACGTTCCCGGACAACTCGCTGATTCTCGGCGCACCGGCGAAAGTCGTGCGCGAGCTGTCGGCGGAAGACATTGCGCGGCTGCGCACGAACGCGAAGACGTACGTCGAGCGGCGTGCGCATTTCAAGGAGCAACTCGTGCGGATCGGGTGATTCGCACGGATTTCAAGGAAGAAGAGTGAGCGACCAGTTACAGAAATTCATGTTCAATGCGGCGCCCGTGCGCGGCGAGATCGTTTCGCTGCGCAATACGTGGCAGGAAGTGCTCGCCCGCCGCGACTACCCTGCCCCGGTGCGCACGATCCTCGGCGAGATGATGGCCGCGTGCGCGCTGCTGTCCGCGAACCTGAAATTCAACGGCACCCTGATCATGCAGATCTTCGGCGACGGGCCGGTCCAGATGCTGGTCGTCCAGTGCGGTTCGGATCTGTCGATGCGGGCCACCGCGAAGTTCGCCGGCGACTCCGCCCAGACGATCGGCGACGACACGCGCTTCGCGTCGCTCGTCAACGCGAGCGGCCACGGCCGCTGCGTGATCACGCTCGACCCGGCCGACAAGCTGCCGGGCCAGCAGCCGTACCAGGGTATCGTGCCGCTGAACGGCGTCGACGGCCCGCTTGAATCCGTCTCGCAGGTGCTCGAGCATTACATGCATCACTCGGAGCAGCTCGACACGCGGATGTGGCTCGCGGCCGATCGCGACCGTGCGGTCGGCATGCTGCTGCAGAAGCTGCCGGGCGACGGCGGCATCGTGCCGCGTAACGCCGAAACCGATACCGATACGTGGGAGCGCGTCTGCACGCTCGGCGGCACGCTGTCCGCCCAGGAACTGCTCGAGGTCGAACCGGAAGTCGTGTTCCGCCGGCTGTTCTGGCAGGAAAACGTGCAGCACTTCGAACCGGCCGGCACGCGTTTCCAGTGCTCGTGCTCGCGCGAGAAGGTCGGCGCGATGCTGCGCATGCTCGGCCGTGAGGAAGTCGACAGCGTGATCGTCGAGCGCGGCCATGTCGAGATTCATTGCGAGTTCTGCAACCAGCGCTATGAATTCGATCCGGTCGACGTCGCGCAGCTGTTCGCGGCACCCGGCGTCGAGACGGGTATCGCGCCCGCGACCGAGCAGCGTCACTGATCAGTGGCCCGATGCCCGCCGTCCGGCGCGGGCGCATAATGACGCACGAGCGTCGCACGCAAGGCTCCGGCGCCGAAGTCACGCACTTCGGCGCAAGCCGCTTCCCGTCGTCGGCGCGCTGCAGGAGAAACACATGAGCCCGCTTCATCGTCCGTTCCGCACCATCGTCCTGACGAGCGTTGCCGCCGGCACGCTCGCACTGGCCGGCTGTGCAATGCCGCCGCCGACTTCCACGATCCTGAGCCGCCTGCCCGAACCCGGTGCATCGGGCGGCCAGCCGCCCGCGCTCTCGAGCGCCGAACGCAAGCGCTACGACGAGATCGACCAGCAGGTGCTGCGCGAACAGAACAGCGCGATCGCCGCCGAGGCCGCCGCGCGCGCATGGGCCTATTACTCGCCGCCGCCGGTGACGGTCTACGGCGGGTATTACGGTGGATGGGGCAATCGCTGGGGCTCGGGCATCAGCTACGGCTACCCGGGATGGTGGTGGTGAGCGTGCAGCGCTCAGCCGATTGACTACCGGCAGGAAATAAAAAAGCGCGGCATTTCCCGCGCTTTTTCAATGGGTTCGAGCAATCGTGCATCAGTGATGCGCGGCCTTGCCCTTGTCGCCGCCATGATGCCGCGACGGCTTCGCGATCGACTGCGGATTCGGCACGACACGCACCGGCGCCGCGGATACGGCGCCGCGCGTCGACGTATTCGACGGCGTGTTGTTCAGCGGTGCGGCAGGCGCATTCGGCGACACGAACTGCACGAATACCTCACCGTCCTTCACCATGCCCATCTCGTAGCGCGCGCGCTCCTCGATGGCCGCGGTGCCGCCCTGCAGATCCTGTACTTCGCCTGCGGTGCGCTCGTTGCGCAGCTTCTCGTCCGCGTTCTTCTGGAGCTGGTCGTCGAGCTGCTGACGCAATTCATGCACCCGCAGCCAGCCGCCGTGTCCCCACCATAGGGGGTACTGAATGAGCGCCAGCAAGGCAATCAGGACGACAGTGACAAGCCGCATGTAAGAACCGCAGATATAAGAAGCGCCGCTCCGCGCACATGCACAGAGCGGCGTCGATATGACGAACCCGATAGTAGCGCGTTAGCGCAGGTTATAGAAAGCCGATTTACCCGGGTAGCTTGCGATGTCGCCGAGATCTTCCTCGATGCGCAGCAGCTGGTTGTACTTCGAGATACGGTCGCTGCGCGACAGCGAACCCGTCTTGATCTGACCGGCGTTCAGGCCGACCGCGATGTCCGCGATCGTCGAATCTTCCGTTTCGCCCGAGCGGTGCGAGATCACGGCCGTGTAGCCGGCGCGCTTCGCCATTTCGATTGCCGCGAACGTTTCGGTCAGCGTACCGATCTGGTTGATCTTGATGAGGATCGAGTTCGCGATGCCCTTCTCGATGCCTTCCTTCAGGATGCGCGTGTTCGTGACGAACAGGTCGTCGCCGACCAGCTGCACCTTCTTGCCGAGGCGATCGGTCAGCAGCTTCCAGCCTTCCCAGTCGCTTTCGTGCATGCCGTCCTCGATCGATACGATCGGGAACTTGTCGGCGAGCGTCGCGAGGTAATCGGTGAATTCGGCCGACGACAGTTGCAGGCCTTCGCCCGCGAGCTGGTACTTGCCGTCGTGGTAGAACTCGGATGCCGCGCAGTCGAGCGCGAGCAGCACGTCTTCACCGGCACGGTAGCCGGCCTTCTCGATCGCCTGCAGGATCGTCGACAGGCACTCGTCGTTGCTGCCGAAGTTCGGCGCGAAGCCGCCTTCGTCGCCGACTGCCGTGCTCATGCCGCGGTCGCTCAGGATCTTCTTCAGTGCGTGGAACACTTCCGCGCCGCAACGCAGGGCTTCACGGAACGTCGGCTGGCTCACCGGGACGATCATGAATTCCTGGATGTCGAGGCTGTTGTTCGCGTGCGCGCCGCCGTTGACGATGTTCATCATCGGCACCGGCAGTTGCATCGCACCCGAACCGCCGAAGTAGCGGTACAGCGGCAGGCCGGCCTCTTCGGCGGCTGCCTTCGCGACGGCCATCGACACGGCCAGCATCGCGTTCGCGCCGAGGCGCGACTTGTTGTCGGTGCCGTCCAGCTCGAGCAGCGTCTTGTCGAGGAACGCCTGTTCCGACGCGTCGAGGCCCATGATGGCTTCGGAGATTTCGGTGTTGATATGCTCGACTGCCTTCAGCACGCCCTTGCCGTTGTAGCGGCCGGCTTCGCCGTCGCGCAGTTCGATCGCTTCACGCGAGCCGGTGGACGCGCCCGACGGCACCGCCGCGCGGCCCATCGTGCCCGATTCGAGCAGCACGTCGCATTCGACGGTGGGGTTGCCGCGCGAATCCAGAATCTCGCGGCCGATGATATCTACGATTGCACTCATGGGTTTCCTCTGAGAATGACGATGGATTCTTCAAACTGCGACGGCGCGCGCGCCCGAACCGCTTTTGCTACTGACGCGCGAAGCCGTCGCAAGGTTCATTCGATCTTTAATTGAAATCGTTTTCCAGGAACGGATTGCGCTTCACCGCCTGGTCGAGCGTGACGAGGGTCTCCAGCAGCGCACTCATCCGGTTCAGCGGCACGGCGTTCGGGCCGTCCGACTTGGCTTCTGCCGGATTCGGGTGCGTCTCCATGAACAGGCCCGCGACGCCCGTCGCGACCGCCGCACGCGCGAGCACCGGCACGAATTCGCGCTGGCCGCCCGAGCTCGTGCCCTGCCCGCCCGGCAGCTGCACCGAGTGGGTCGCGTCGAACACGACCGGGGCGCTCGTCTCGCGCATGATCGCGAGCGAACGCATGTCCGACACCAGATTGTTGTAGCCGAACGAGACACCGCGCTCGCATGCCATGAAGCGGTCTTCCGACAGCCCCGCTTCACGGGCCGCTTCGCGCGCCTTGTCGATCACGTTCTTCATGTCGTGCGGCGCGAGGAACTGGCCCTTCTTGATGTTGACGGGCTTGCCCGAGCGCGCGCACGCATGGATGAAATCGGTCTGGCGGCACAGGAACGCCGGCGTCTGCAGCACGTCGACGACCGACGCGACCTGCTCGATCTCTTCGATCGAATGCACGTCGGTCAGCACCGGCAGGCCGAGCTGACGCTTCACCTCGGACAGGATCCGCAGGCCCTCGTCCATTCCGAGGCCACGGAACGACTTGCCCGAGCTGCGGTTCGCCTTGTCGTAGGACGACTTGTAGATGAACGGAATGTTCAGCTTCGCGCAGATCTCCTTCAGGCGGCCGGCCGTGTCGATCGTCATTTGCTCCGATTCGACGACGCAGGTACCCGCGATCAGGAAGAAAGGCTTGTCGAGACCGACCTCGAAATCGCACAGCTTCATGCTTACACTCCGCGCGCTTGCTTGTTGACAAGCGCAGCTTCGACGAACGACTTGAAGAGGGGGTGACCGTCACGCGGCGTGGACGTGAATTCCGGGTGGAACTGGACGCCGACGAACCACGGGTGCATCGAACGCGGCAGTTCCATCATTTCCGGCAGATCCTCGCTCGGGGTACGGGCGCTGATGATAAGGCCGCCGGCTTCGAGCTGGGGCACGAAGCGGTTATTGACTTCATAACGGTGGCGATGGCGCTCGTTCACGTCCTTGCCATAGATCTCTTCCGCCATCGTGCCCGGCTTGATCGGGCAGCGCTGCGAACCAAGGCGCATCGTGCCGCCGAGATCGGATTCCTCGGTACGCGTCTCGACCTTGCCGTCGCGGTCGTACCACTCGGTGATCAGCGCGACCACGCGTTCCGGCGTGTCCGGCTCGAATTCCGTGCTGTTCGCCTGCTTCAGGCCGACGACGTCGCGCGCGAACTCGA
Organism: Burkholderia sp. AU27893; assembly: GCF_002223205.1. Lineage (NCBI taxonomy): Bacteria > Pseudomonadati > Pseudomonadota > Betaproteobacteria > Burkholderiales > Burkholderiaceae > Burkholderia > Burkholderia sp. AU27893. The sequence continues at coordinate 2,613,574 of NZ_NKFD01000001.1, forward strand.
TCACCGCGAGCTGCATGCCGAGGCAGATGCCGAGATACGGCACCTTGGCTTCACGCGCATAGCGGATCGCCGCGATCTTGCCTTCCGTGCCGCGACGGCCGAAACCGCCCGGCACCAGCACGGCGTCGAGATGCTTCAGGCTGTCGACACCGTTCGTCTCGATCTCTTCCGAGTCGATGTATTCGATGTTGACCTTGGTCGACGTGTGCAGCGATGCGTGGCGCAGCGCCTCGATCAGCGACTTGTACGACTCGGTCAGGTCGACGTACTTGCCGACCATGCCGATCGTCACTTCGTGCTTCGGGTTCTCGAGCTTTTCGACCAGCTCCGACCACATGGTCAGATCCGCGTCCTTCGGCGACAGCTTCAGTTCCTCGCAGATGATGCGGTCGAGGCCCTGGTCGTGCAGCATCTGCGGAATCTTGTAGATGCTGTCGGCGTCCCACACCGAGATCACGGCGTCTTCCGGCACGTTCGAGAACATCGAGATCTTCTTCGATTCGTCGTCCGGAATGCGGCGGTCCGCACGGCACAGCAGCACGTGCGGCAGGATGCCGATCTCGCGCAGCTTCTGTACGCTGTGCTGGGTCGGTTTCGTCTTCAGTTCGCCGGCGGTCGCGACGTACGGCACCAGCGTCAGGTGCACGAAGCACGCGCTGTTGCGGCCGAGGCGCAGGCTCATCTGGCGCGCGGCTTCGAGGAACGGCAGCGATTCGATGTCGCCGACCGTGCCGCCGATCTCGACGATCGCGACATCCGGCTCACCGCAGGTGGCCGACGCGGCCCCGCGCTCGATGAACGCCTGGATTTCGTTCGTGATGTGCGGGATGACCTGCACGGTCTTGCCGAGATAGTCGCCGCGGCGTTCCTTGCGGATCACCGATTCGTAGATCTGGCCGGTCGTGAAGTTGTTGGCCTTGCGCATCTTCGTGCTGATGAAGCGCTCGTAGTGGCCGAGGTCGAGGTCGGTCTCCGCGCCGTCTTCCGTCACGAACACTTCGCCGTGCTGGAACGGGCTCATCGTGCCGGGGTCGACGTTGATGTACGGATCGAGTTTGAGGAGGGTGACTTTCAGACCGCGCGATTCAAGGATCGCGGCGAGGGAAGCGGCGGCAATACCCTTGCCAAGGGAAGAAACTACGCCGCCGGTGACGAAAACATATTTGGTCATCGCTGGATGCTCGCGGGAAAAACGGATTATACCGTAAAGCCCGCCCTTCTCTCAGCAATTGGCGTGATGATCGCGCCCTTTCGCGCCGCCCCGCACCAGCCGTGCGCGCCGGGGCGAAGCCGCCCGCCGGCGGGTGCAACCGCGCGTGCCGGAGGCGGCGCCCCGGCCGCCAGACCCTGCGTCAGGCGCGCTTCGCGAGCGGGGTGATGCCCTGCGACACATCGCCCTCCGCCGCCTTCAGCGAATTCAGCATCCGCTGCAATGCGCGGGCGGTCTCGAGCGGCCGCTCCATCGGAAACAGGTGGCTGCCTTCCAGCCATTCGACGCGGCCACGCGCCGCGCGGCGTGTCGCATCGAGCCCGACCTGACGCACCTCGCGCGAACGCGTGCCGGCGAGAAAACCGAGCGGCACCGGCGCGCCATGCGCGAGCCGCGGGCCGAGCGTGTGCGGCAGCGTCCGGTAGATCAGGTATTCGACCTGCCGGTCGAACGCGAGCGAGCGCTCGCCGTCGGCGCCGACCTGCGGAATCCCGTAGTCGATGTAGTCGGCCAGCATCCGTTCGTCCCAGCGGGCGAACGCCGGCTTTTCGCGGAAGTGCCGCCAGACTTCGTCACGGCTTACCCAGTGCGTACGCCGGTTGCGCGTCGCGGCGGCCGGCGACAGCCGCTCGTCGAGCCCCGCCCACTGGCTCGCGCGCAATGCGCCGGCGCGCCAGCCCGCGATGATCGGCGAATCGATCATCACGACGCCGCGCACCCACTGCGGCTTCTTCAGCGCGGCCATCAGCGACAGGTAGCCGCCGAGCGAATGGCCGACGAGCCAGACGGGACGCTCGTAGCGGCTGCCGATGTCGTCGAGCAGTTGCTCGACGAGATGCGGCCAGTCGCGCGTCACCGGGTAGCGGCGGTCGTGGCCGATCCGTTCGATGTAGCGCAGCTCGTAGTCGTCGGCCAGTTCGGCGAAGATCGTGCGGTACGTCGATGCCGGAAAGCCGTTCGCATGCGAGAAGTGGAGGATGTCCTTCAAACGCCGATGTCTCCTTTGTCGACCGGAGTTGGCGCTTCAGCGCTTACTCCGGTCCCATGCTTCGCGGTCGACCGGAGTTGGCGCTTCAGCGCTTACTCCGGTCCCCTGCTTCGCGGTCGACGAGAGTGAGTGCTTTAGCGCTTGCTCTCGCCCTATGCTTCGCGTTCTGCCAGGCCCGCGCTTCGGCATGGAGCGCGGATCCCGGGCCATCTTTATTGATACGCCGGCTTTCGCCGCGCTCACCGATCCATCCAGTACCGTCGCCAGACGTCGCGATGACGCTCGAAGGCAAACCCGCCGTCGGCCGGCGCGACGTCGAATCGCACGGCGCCGTCGCGATCGGTGCGCGGCAGCGGGATCCCGCGCGCCTCGTAACGGGCGAGCACCGTCCGGTGCGGATGCCCGAAACGATTGCGATAGCCTACAGGAAATACCGCGACGCGCGGCCCGACCGAATCGAGGAAAGGCTCGACCGACGACGTGCGGCTGCCGTGGTGCGGAACGACCAGGATCTGTGCGGCCAGCGCGTCGGGCGCAGCGTCCACGAGCCGGCGTTCGCCGCGCGCATCGACATCACCCGTCAGCAGCGCGGACGTCTCGCCCGCGTCGATGCGCAGCACGCACGACCGTCCGTTCGACGAGCCCGCGCCCGGGCCGCCTTGCGGCCACAGCATCGTGAACGCGACGCCGTCCCAGGTCCAGCGCTGCCCGGCCGCGCACGGCAGCCGGTCGGCGACGCCGGCGGCGGCCGCATCGCGCCACAACCGGCTGTTCGGCACGATGCCGGCCAGCAGCTGGCGCACGTCGGCTGCCGCATAGACCGCCGGTGCACCGCCCGAGTGATCGGCATCCGCGTGACTGAGCACGAGCGAATCGATCACCGCGATGCCGCGTGCACGCAACGCCGGCGCGACGATCCGCGCGCCGGCGTGGGTCGACTCGGCGCCCGGCCCCGCATCGAACAGCAAGGTGCGCCGCGCGGTCTCCACCAGCACCGACGCGCCCTGCCCGACGTCGAGCACGGTCAGTCGGAAGCCGCCCGGCGGCGGCGCATCAGATGCCGGCGCGACGAGCGGCAGCCACGTGAGCGGGGCCGCCCAGCGCAACGGCCAGCCGCGCGGCATCAGCGCCCATGCAACGCCCACGCAGGCCAGCACCAGCACCGGCCAGTCGGGCATGCGCAGCCAGAACACGCCGGCCGGCCAGCCGGCGAGGTATCCGAGCAGCGTCATCATCGGTTCGAGCGCCGCGTGCGCAAGCCGGAACGCGTACGCATCGAGCGGCGCGGGTAGCGCGATTCCCGCCAGCACGACCGGCGTCACGACCGAACTGACCCACGGAATCGCGAACGCATTGCCAAGCGGACCCGACAGGGATATCTGCGCGAACCAGGCGGCCGTGAGCGGTGCGAGACCGATCGTCACCGCGTACTGCACGCGCGTGGCCTCGGCGATCCGGTGCCCGGCGCGGGCACCCCACGCGCGCAACCGGCTCGACAAGCCGGCCGTGCCGTCGCCCTCCTCGTTTTCCACATCAACCTCACGCACGCCACGCCAGCCGGCGACAGCCAGCAGGATCACGGCGACCGCCCCGAACGACAGCCAGAATCCGGCCGACAGCACGGCCCACGGGTCGGCAAGCAGCACGCCGCCGAGCGCCGCGCACAGCACCGCGGAAGTCGGCACGCTGCGCCCGGCCAGGTACGCAATGCCGCCGGCCGCGATCATCCACCACGCGCGCTGCGCCGGCACGTTGAAGCCCGCAAGCGCCGCATAGCCGGCCGCAGCTGCCAGCGCGGCGAGCGCGGCCGCGTACGGCGCCGGAAACACGAGCGTTGCGGCCCGTGTGCGCCAGCGCAGGCGGCGCCAGACCATCGACACGAGCCCGCCCGCGATCGCGCCGACGAGTCCGACATGCAGGCCCGAAATCGCAACGAGGTGGCTCGTACCCGTGCTGCGCAGCACATGCCAGTCGTCGTCGCCGATGCCCGACTGGTCGCCGATCGCGAGCGCGGCGACGATGCCGCGATGGCCCGCGTCGCTGCCGAGCGACTCGTCGATACGCGCGCGCAGCGCGTCGCGCAGCCGATCGATCGACGCACGCCATCCCGCGGCGCGCGCATCGAGCAATTCCGCCCGCCGGGGCGCGCTCACATACCCGATCGCGCGAATGCCTGCGGCCAGCCACGCCGCCTCGCTGTCGCGCACACCGGGATTGGCCTCGGCATGCGGGCGCTTCAGGCGCACGACGAAACGCCAGCGCTGTGCGGCGCGCAGGTCGGGAAGTGGATCGCGTGTCGCCGATGCGCCATATGCGCGCCACGACAGCCGGATCAACGGCGGAAAACGGGCCAGCCCCGCATCGTTCGACTCGACCGCGAACAGCAGCCGCGCGCCTGTCTCGTCGACCACGGGCAGCCCTCGGATCACGCCGATGACGACGATGTCGCGCCCTTCCCACTCGACGGGCAGACTGTCGCGCAGCCGCCATTCGGCCCGCGCGGCCGCATAGCCGAACCCTGCATCGCAGGCCGCGAGCGCACACAGCATCCATCCGAACATGGCGGTCGTGCGCGTACGCTGGCGACGCATGCACCACACGCTCAGCACCGCGCAGCCCGCGAGCACGGCCCCACCGATCGTCCATGCGAGCGCACCCGGCAGCGCCGCCTGCCGCTGCAGTACGGCCACGCCGAGCGCGAACGCGATCCACCACACGCGCATCGCCCCTCCTCGTCGACCCGGCACCGCCATCGAGAATGCGGCACCTCAGGGCAACGATTATGCGGATGAAAGTGCGAGTCGCGGCAGCGCGGCGAGCGCGTTAGCCGAAGTGCATAGGGACACCGCGCCGGCGTCGATCCCGCGCAGTTCGGCGAGCACGTCGCCGATGCGTGGCACCTGGTCGGGCGTGTTGCGGGATTTGTACGCCCATTCGGGCGCGATGTCGGGGGCGTCCGTCTCGACGACGATCGCCTCGAGCGGCAACTGCGCCGCGAGCCGGCGGATCTGCAGTGCGCGCGTAAAGGTCACGTTGCCGCCGAAACCGAGGTGCAGCCCGTGCGCGAGATACGCCTCGGCCTGCTGGAAACTGCCGTTGAACGCATGCGCGATACCGCGCCGCACGCCGAAACGGCGCAGCCCGGCGAGCACGCGATCCTGCGACTTGCGCACGTGGCACAGCACGGGCAGGTCGAATTCGCGCGCGAGCTTGAGTTGCCCCTGGTAGAAGAACTGCTGCCGGTCTTCGTCGAGCCCCGCCACGAAATAGTCGAGCCCGATCTCGCCGATCGCGACGAAGCGCGGATCGTCGAGGCTCGCCTCGATCTCCATGCGCAGCAGGTCGAGATCCTCGTCGCGTGCGCGCGGCGTATACATCGGATGGATGCCGAGCGCGTAGACCGCGCCCGGCGTGCGTTGCGCGAGTTCGCGCACCGTCGTGAAATTGTCGCGCCCGACGCTCGGGATCACGATGCGCGACACGCCGGCCGCGCGCGCCGCGTGCGCGACCGCGTCGCGGTCGGCGTCGAACTCGGCGGCGTCGAGATGGCAGTGCGTGTCGATCCACATGGCGGCAGTCCTGCGCCCTGACGCCGCACCGGGACCACCCCGGCAGCAGGCCAAGCGCGTTCGCTTCTTACACCGGCAGTGCCGGCTCCTCGTGCAGCACGCCGTCGCGCAACCGCATGATGCGGTCGCAGCGCGCGGCGAGATCGGGATCGTGCGTGACGATCACGAAGCTCGTCTCGAGCGTCTCGGACAGCTCGAGCATCAGGTTGAACACCGTATCGGCCGTCGTGCCGTCGAGGTTGCCGGTCGGCTCGTCGGCGAGCACGCACGCGGGCTTCGTGACCAGCGCGCGCGCGATCGCGACGCGCTGCCGCTCGCCGCCCGACAGCTCGCCCGGCCGGTGCTTCGCACGCGGGCCGAGACCGACACGTTCGAGCATCGCCTGTGCCTGCTCGCGCGCGTCCTCGGTCGTCATCCGGCGAATGCGCAGCGGCATCGCGACGTTGTCGAGCGCGGTGAACTCGGGCAGCAGGTGATGGAACTGGTAGACGAAGCCGAGCGCACGGTTGCGCAGTTCGTTGCGCTCGCGCTCGGCGAGTTGCGTGAACGGCTTGCCGAGCAGCGACACCTCGCCCGCGCTCGGCTCGTCGAGCCCGCCCAGCACGTGCAGCAGCGTGCTCTTGCCGGAACCCGACGCGCCGACGACCGCGAGCTTCTCGCCGCGCCGCACCGTCAGCTCGGTATTGTTGAGCACCTGCACGTTGAAGCCGCCCTGCACGAACGCCTTCGTGATCCCGCGCGCCTGAAGCACGTATTCCTGCATACCGGCCGAATCCTGTCTGTTGTGTTGTTTTGCATCCGCGAATGTGGTCGCGCGATCATTCATAGCGGAGCGCCTCCGCCGGCTTCACCTTCGCCCCGCGCCAGCTCGGATAGAGCGTCGCGACCGCCGACAGCGCGAACGCGATCAGCCCGATCCGGATCACGTCGCTCGCGACGAGTTCGGACGGCAGCTCGCTGATGAAGTACACGGACGGCGGCAGGAACTGCACGCCGAACAGGTGCTCGATCATCGGGATCAGCCACGGGATGCTCCACGCGATCAGGCAGCCGAGCGCGACGCCCGACGCCGTGCCGACGAAGCCGATCGTCACGCCCTGCACGACGAAGATCTTCATGATCGACCCCGGTTGCGCGCCGAGCGTGCGCAGGATCGCGATGTCGGCCTGCTTGTTGGTCACCGTCATCACGAGCGACGACACGAGGTTGAACGCGGCCACCGCGATGATCAGCGTGAGGATGATGAACATCATCCGCTTCTCGATCTGCACGGCCGAGAACCACGTCTTGTTCTGCTGGGTCCAGTCGCGGATGTACAGGCTGCCCGACAGCGTATGCGACAGCTCGACCGCCACGTCCGGCGCCTTCTGCATGTCCTTCAGCCGCAGCCGCACGCCGGTCGGCGCGGTCATCCGGAACAGCGCCTCGGCATCGCGGATGTTGATCATCGCGAGCGTGCTGTCGTATTCGTAGTGCCCGGACTCGAACACGCCGACGACCGTGAACTGCTTGAGCCGCGGCATCATGCCGGCCGGCGTGATCGATCCTTCCGGCGCGACCAGCGTGACCTTGTCGCCGACCGTCACGCCGAGGTTGCCCGCGAGCGCATCGCCGAGCACGATGCCGAACTGGCCCGGCACCAGCGCGCCGAGCTGGCCCGCCTTCATGTCCTTGCCGATGTCCGACACCTGCGGCTCGAGCGTCGGCTCGACGCCGCGCAGCATCACGCCGCTCACCGCGTCCTGGCGGGTGAGCAGCGCCTGCGCGTCGACGTACGGCGCCGCGCCGATCACCGACGGATTGCGGCGCGCTTCCTGCGCGGTCAGTTGCCAGTCGGGCATCGAGCCCGTCGGCGAGAACACCTCGACGTGCGCGAGCACCGACAGCATCCGGTCGCGCACTTCCTTCTGGAAGCCGTTCATCACCGACAGCACGACGATCAGCGCCGCGACGCCGAGCGCGATCCCGAGCATCGACACGAGCGCGATGAAGGAAATGAAGCCGTTACCGGTCGTGCGTTTGCCGGCGCGCGTGTAGCGCCAGCCGATCTGCCATTCGTACGGAAGTTTCAAGCGAATCCTTTCTGCTGGTTACGGCGGGGAGGCGCCCCGCGGCCGGACCGCCGCCCGGTGGCGGCCACCGGCCCGGGCACGGTCGAAAAACGGCCGCCGGACGCGAACGGGCCGTCAGCCGGCCCGATCACGCGCGCAGTTTGCCATACAATGCGCACCATCATGCACGACCGACGCCTCCATTTTCTCGTTCCGTTCGCGCTGCCGTCGGCGGCCGATGCGGCCTCGTCCCTGCACACGCTGGACAGCCCCGCGCTCGAAAAGTTGCTCGCCCGCGCCAGCCTCGTCGAGCGCGTGGCCGGCGAGGACTTCCAGCGCACGCTGCCGCACGAACGCTGGCTGGCCCGCCAGTTCGGCGCCACCCAGGGCAACGCCGCGGACGAGGCGCCGCTCGCGCCCTACATGCTGCTGGCGGACGGCGGCGACCCCGGCGCGCACGCGTGGGCCTGCGTCGAGCCCGTCCACGTCGAAATCGCGCACGATCACCTGGTGCTCGTCGATCCGGCGGCCCTCGCGCTCGACGAAGGCGACGCCGCCGCGCTGCTCGCAGTCGCGCGGCCGCTGATCGAGGAGCTCGGCGTCCGGCTCGAGGCGCCGAACCCGTCACGCTGGTACCTGTCGAGCGAGCAGCTCGCCCGCCTCGCCGGCGCCGCGCCGCTGCGCGCGAGCGGCCGCAACATCGAGATCTGGCTGCCGCACGAGGCCCATACGGGCGAACGCTCGCGGATGTGGATGAAGCTGCAGAACGAGGTGCAGATGGCCTGGTTCCAGCATCCGGTCAACGAGACCCGCGAGGCGCGTGGCCTGCCGGCCGTCAATTCGATCTGGTTCCATGCGCAGGGCACGCTGAAGCCGGTCGGCAAGCCGTTCGCGCGCGTGCTGTCCGCGTCGCCCGCGGCGCTCGGCCTCGCGCGCGCCGCGCAAGCCGACGCCGGCGCGCCGCCGGCCGCGTTCGGCACGCTGCCCGCCGCCGATGGCGCGACGCTCGTCGAACTGCCTGCACTGACCACCCCGTTCATCGAGCAGGACTGGGCGCGCTGGCACGACGGACTCGCCGCGCTCGAGCGCGACTGGTTCGCGCCGGCCCTTGCCGCGCTGCAGAACGGCGAGCTCGCGAGCGTCGATTTCACGCTGTGCGGCGACACGAGTTCCGTGACGCTGCACGCGACGCGTGGCGACCTGCGCAAGTTCTGGCGCCGCCGCGCGCTGGCCTCCCTGTTCGAATAACAAAGCAGACCCCGTATGACCCGGATCGTTACCCGTCCCGTCGCGCCCGCCGACGCCGAAGTGCTCGCGCGCCATGGCCTGCATCCCGTCCTTGCACGCCTGTACGCGTCGCGCGGCGTGCAGTCCCCCGCCGACATCGAGACCGCGCTGGCGCGACTCGTTCCGCCCACCGAGCTGAAAGGCTGCGCCGACGCTGCCTCGCTGCTCGCCGACGCGATCGCCGACAAGCGGCGCCTGCTCGTCGTCGCCGACTACGACTGTGACGGCGCAACCGCGTGCGCGGTCGCGGTGCGCGGCCTGCGGATGTTCGGCGCGCAGATCGACTACCTGGTGCCGAACCGATTCGAATACGGCTACGGCCTCACGCCGGAGATCGTCGAACTCGCCGCCGCGCGCAAGCCCGACCTGCTGATCACCGTCGACAACGGCATCGCGAGCGTCACGGGCGTCGAGGCCGCGAACGCGCGCGGCATCGACGTGCTCGTGACCGACCACCACCTGCCCGGCGACGCGCTGCCCGCCGCGCGCGCGATCGTCAACCCGAACCAGCCCGGCTGCGCGTTCCCGAGCAAGCACCTCGCCGGCGTCGGCGTGATGTTCTACGTGCTGCTCGCGCTGCGCGCCGAGCTGCGCCGCCGCGGCGCGTTCGCGAGCAAGGAAGCCGAGCCGCGGCTCGACGGCCTGCTCGACCTCGTCGCGCTCGGCACCGTCGCCGACGTCGTGCGGCTCGACGGCAACAATCGCGTGCTGGTCGCACAGGGGCTGCAACGCATCCGCAACGGCCGCATGCAGCCGGGCGTCGCCGCGCTGTTCCGCGCCGCCGCGCGCGAAGCGCGTACGGCCTCGGGCTTCGACCTCGGCTTCGGCCTCGGCCCGCGCCTGAACGCCGCCGGACGGCTGTCCGACATGTCGCTCGGCATCGAATGCCTGATCACCGACGACATCGGCCGCGCGTGGGATCTCGCGCAGCAGCTCGACGTGATGAACCGCGAACGCCGCGAGATCGAGGCCGGCATGCAGCAGCAGGCGCTCGCCGATCTCGCCGACGTCGATCCGGCCGACGCGTGCACGATCACCCTCTTCAACCCCGAGTGGCACCAGGGCGTGATCGGCATCGTCGCCGGCCGGCTCAAGGAAAAATTCCACCGCCCGTCGTTCACGTTTGCGCATGCGGACGACGAAGGCAAGCGGGTCAAGGGCTCGGGCCGCTCGATTCCCGGCTTCCACCTGCGCGACGCGCTCGACCTCGTGTCGAAACGCGAGCCGGACCTGATCGTCGCGTTCGGCGGCCACGCAATGGCGGCCGGCCTCACGCTCGACACCGAGAACGTGCCGCGCTTCGCGGCCGCGTTCGAGGCCGTCGCGCGCGAATGGCTGTCCGACGACGCGCTGGCCCGCGTGATCGAGACCGACGGCGAACTCGAGGATGCGTACTTCACGCCGCAGTTCGTCGGGCTGCTCGACGAGGCCGTCTGGGGGCAAGGCTTTCCGGCCCCGCTTTTCTCCGGCGAATTCGACGTCGTGTCGCAGTCGCTCGTGAAGGAAAAGCACCTGAAGCTGCAGCTGGCGCGCGGCCGCCAGCGCTTCAACGCGATCTGGTTCAATCATACGGAGCCGCTGCCGGAGCGTGCGCTGGTCGCCTACCGCCTCGTCGCCGACACGTGGAACGGCGTCACGCGCGTCCAGCTGATCGTCGAACACGCGGCCGGCTAGGCGCGGGCCGCCCGGCCTGCATTGCCCGCCGATGCATGCACGCCGCGCCGGACGGGGCCGCGGCGCGCGTGCGAGCACCGTTTGCGTCACCGGGCAACCCCGCCGATCGGCTATAATTCCGCTTTTTTACGAAGCAAGAATAGCGAACGATCATGGAAGCGGAACGTCTCAACGCGATCGAAAGCTCCCTGCTCGACCTGCGCAACCGCGCGGGCGAGCTCCGGGGGTATCTTTGACTACGACGCCAAAGCTGCGCGTCTGACCGAAGTCAACAAGGAACTCGAAGACCCGAACGTCTGGAACGATTCGAAGAACGCCCAGGCGCTCGGTCGCGAGAAGAAGCTGCTCGAGGGCGTCGTCATGACGCTCACCGCGCTCGATAGCGACCTGCGCGACGCGCTCGACCTGTTCGAGCTGGCCCGCGAGGAAGGTGACGAGGACACGCTCGTCGCGTCGGAAGAAGACGCCGCGAAGCTCGAGGCACGCGTGGGCGACATCGAGTTCCGCCGGATGTTCTCGAACCCGGCCGACCCGAACAACTGCTTCATCGACATCCAGGCCGGCGCCGGCGGCACCGAGGCGTGCGACTGGGCATCGATGCTGCTGCGCCAGTACCTGCGCTACTGCGAACGCAAGGGCTTCAAGGCCGAAGTGCTCGAAGAGTCCGACGGCGACGTCGCCGGCATCAAGAACGCGACGGTCAAGGTCTCGGGCGAATACGCATACGGCTTCCTGCGCACCGAAACGGGCATTCACCGCCTCGTGCGCAAGTCGCCGTTCGACTCGTCGGGCGGGCGCCACACGTCGTTCTCGTCGGTGTTCGTCTACCCGGAAATCGACGACTCGATCGAAGTCGAGATCAACCCGGCCGACCTGCGCATCGACACGTACCGCGCATCGGGCGCGGGCGGTCAGCACATCAACAAGACCGACTCCGCGGTGCGGATCACGCACATGCCGACCGGTATCGTCGTGCAGTGCCAGAACGACCGCTCGCAGCACCGCAACCGCGCCGAAGCGATGGCGATGCTGAAATCGCGCCTGTACGAAGTTGAAATGCGCAAGCGCCAGGCCGAACAGGACAAGCTCGAATCGAGCAAGACCGATGTGGGCTGGGGCCACCAGATCCGTTCGTACGTGCTCGACCAGAGCCGCGTGAAGGACCTGCGCACGAACGTCGAAATGAGCAACACGCGCGCCGTCCTCGACGGCGACCTCGACGACTTCATCAGCGCGAGCCTCAAACAGGGCGTGTAAGCGCCGCGGCGCGACCCTGCCGGGTCGCGCCCCCTTGCCCTTCCCGTTTGCGTTGCCGCACCCACTCCGAATTCCGACCATCATGACCGAACCGACCCAAACGCAGCCCGCCGTCGTCGCGGACGAAAACCAGCTCATCGCCGAGCGCCGCGAAAAGCTGCGCGCCCTGCGCGAACAAGGCGTCGCCTACCCGAACGATTTCCGCCCGGAACATCACGCAGCCGATCTGCAGACGAAATTCGCCGATTCGGACAAGGCCGCGCTCGAAGCGAACCCGGTCGAGGTCTCGGTGGCCGGCCGCCTGATGCTCAAGCGCGTGATGGGCAAGGCGAGCTTCGCGACGGTGCAGGACGGATCGGGCCAGATCCAGTTCTTCGTGACGCCGAACGACGTCGGCGCCGACACCTACGACGCATTCAAGAAGTGGGACCGCGGCGACATCGTCGCCGCGCGCGGCGTGCTGTTCCGCACCAACAAGGGCGAGCTGTCGGTCCAGTGCAAGGAGCTGCGCCTGCTGTCGAAGGCGCTGCGCCCGCTGCCGGACAAGTTCCACGGCCTGTCGGACCAGGAAATGCGCTACCGCCAGCGCTACGTCGACCTGATCGTCACGCCGGAAACGCGCGACACGTTCCGCGCCCGCACCAAGACGATCGCGTCGATCCGCAAGTTCATGGACAACGCCGAGTTCATGGAAGTCGAGACGCCGATGCTGCACCCGATCCCGGGCGGCGCGGCCGCGAAGCCGTTCGTCACGCATCACAACGCGCTCGACATGCAGATGTTCCTGCGTATCGCGCCGGAGCTGTACCTGAAGCGCCTGATCGTCGGCGGCTTCGAGCGCGTGTTCGAAATCAACCGTAACTTCCGGAACGAAGGCGTGTCGCCGCGTCACAACCCGGAATTCACGATGATGGAGTTCTACGCCGCGTACACCGACTACCGCTGGCTGATGGACTTCACCGAGCAGCTGATCCGCCAGGCGGCGATCGATGCGCTCGGCACCGCGACGATCCAGTACCAGGGCCGCGAGCTCGACCTGGCGAAGCCGTTCCACCGCCTGACGATCACGCAGGCGATCCAGAAGTACGCACCGGACTACACCGACGGCCAGCTGTCGGACGACGCGTTCCTGCGCACCGAACTGAAGCGCTTCGGCGTCGACGTGTCGCAGCCGGCGTTCCTGAACGCCGGCATCGGCGCGCTGCAGCTCGCGCTGTTCGAGGAAACGGCCGAAGCGCAGCTGTGGGAGCCGACCTTCATCATCGACTACCCGGTCGAGGTGTCGCCGCTCGCACGCGCATCGGATACCGTGCCGGGCATCACCGAGCGTTTCGAGCTGTTCATGACCGGCCGCGAAATCGCGAACGGCTTCTCGGAGCTGAACGATCCGGAAGACCAGGCCGCGCGCTTCAAGAAGCAGGTCGAGCAGAAGGATGCGGGCGACGAGGAAGCGATGTTCTTCGACGCCGACTACATCCGCGCGCTCGAATACGGGATGCCTCCGACCGGCGGCTGCGGGATCGGCATCGACCGTCTCGTGATGCTGCTGACCGACAGCCCGACGATCCGCGACGTGCTGCTGTTCCCGCACCTGCGCCGCGAAGACTGATCGCTGCGCCCACGTGTGCGCCGCGCCCTGCGGCGCGCACGCGTCAGCTTTGTAACGACGCGTAAATCCCGCCCGCCGGCGTTCGCCGGCTTTCGATCCTCCCCCGTTTTATCCCCTCGTCGCGACGGCCTGCTCCGGGTTTTCCCTGTCATGGCTTCCGGCGCCCCGCTGCAATTCGTTACACCTTGATACGGCACGCCGCTGTGCCGTGGACGACACTCCTGTTGCGTCACCACGCATGACCACGGGACCAGAACGAGGCGCCGGAACGCCGAGTCTGCTCGCTCCCGAGCGTGGGATCCTGCTCCGGCGCAGCACGCCGATCCGGATCGACATTGGAGAACAAAATGGACAACCAGAATCAGACCACGCCGCAAAAGCAACGCCTCCACCCGCTCATCGCCACCGCCGCGGGCGCCGTCATCGTCGCCAGCCTCGCGGCGACGGCAGCGATCACGGGCATCTTCCCGAAGGCCAACAGCAACAATGCACAGAACGGTCAGACCCAGGCCGCGCTGATCGCATCGCAGCCGGCCGTCGATACGGCCGCGGCCGCCAGCGCCGCGCTGGCCGCGCAAGCCCAGCAGCAGGCGGCCGAACAGGCCGCCGCGCAGCAAAAGGCTGCCGAGCAGAAGGCCGCCGTCGCGCAGGCTGAGCCGAAGCCTGCGCCGCGCCCGGCCGCGCCGCATCGCCGTCATACGACGGCACCGCAGCCGCCGCAATACGCGCAGCAGCCGTCGGCGCCGGCCCAGAGCTACTGCCAGAGCTGCGGCACGGTCGTCGCGATCTCGCAGACGCGCACGCCGGGTCAGAGCTCGGGGATCGGCGCCGTGGGCGGCGCTGCAGCCGGCGGCCTGCTCGGCAACCAGTTCGGTCACGGCAACGGCCGCACCGCGATGACGATCATCGGCGCGCTGGGTGGCGGCCTCGCCGGCAACCAGGTCGAAAAGCAGGTGCGCGCGGAAACCGACTATCAGGTGCAAGTGCAGATGGAGAACGGCGCGACGCGCACGTTCACGTACCACAACCCGCCGCCGTTCGGCCAGGGCCAGCGCGTACGTATCGAGAACGGCACGCTGGTCGGCGCGTGATTGGCTGACCGCATCGGCTCGCCCTGCCCGCATGTCGTCCGTGGGCAGGCGGCCTGAAAACGAAAACGGCTCGCGAGCGATTGCTCACGAGCCGTTTTTTTGTTGCCGGCCGTCTGCGCCGTCAGAGCGCCCGCCAGGTTCAGTCTTCGTCGTCGAAGTCCGATTCGTCGATCCAGTGGGCCTGGATCGCTTCGAGGATCTTCTCGCCGGAGTGCGCCGGATCGTCGTTGAAGCCGTCGAGCTCGAGCACCCATTGGCGCAAGTCGACGAAGTTGATCCGCTGCGGGTCGATGTCCGGGTGCTTGTCCGCCAGCGCAATGGCTATTTCACGCGAATCGGTCCATTTCATCGCCTGCCTCCGGTTCCGGTCAGTGGTTTTCCTTCGCGTGGTTGATCGAGTACTTCGGAATCTCGACCACCAGGTCCGAATCTTCCTTCACGATCGCCTGGCACGACAGGCGCGACGTCGGCTCGAGGCCCCACGCCTTGTCCAGCAGATCGTCCTCGTCCTCCTCGGACGGCGTCAGATCGTTGAAGCCTTCGCGGATCACCACGTGGCACGTCGTGCACGCGCACGACTTCTCGCATGCATGCTCGATCTCGATCCCGTGTTCGAGCAGGTTGTCGCAGATACTCTTGCCGGGCGTCGCGTCGATCACCGCGCCATCCGGGCACAGTTCGACGTGAGGCAGCACTACCAGTTGAGGCATGTCCGTTCCGTCAGTCAGGGTGCGGCGCCAGGCGCCGCACGGTTCATTGTCGCGCGGGCCGTTGCCGGCCGATGCGCAGTTCTTGCGTTCAGATCTCGTCGAGCCGGCGGCCCGACAGCGCGCGCTTGATGCTCTTGTCCATCCGGCGCGCCGCGAATTCGTCGGTGCCGTCGGCCAGCGCCTTGGTCGCCGCTTCGATCGCGTCCGTATCGTCGCCTTGCGCGACCGCACGCAGCGCCGCGGCCAGCGTGTCGACTTGCGCGCGCTCGCTCGCGTCGAGCAGTTCGCCGTCGGCCGCCAGCGCGGCCTGCGTCGCCTCGAGCATCCGCTCGGCCTCGACCTGCGCTTCGCGCAGCGCGCGGGCGCGCATGTCGATCTCGGCGGTCTTGAAGCTGTCCTCGAGCATCTTCGCGATGTCGTCGTCGGCAAGACCGTACGACGGCTTCACGACGACCGACGCCTCGACGCCCGACAGCTGCTCGCGGGCGAACACCGACAGCAGGCCGTCCGCGTCGACCTGATAGGTCACGCGAATGCGCGCGGCGCCAGCCGTCATCGGCGGAATGCCGCGCAGCTCGAAGCGCGCGAGCGACCGGCAGTCGGCGACGAGCTCGCGCTCGCCCTGCACGACGTGGATCGCCATCGCGGTCTGGCCGTCCTTGAAGGTCGTGAATTCCTGCGCGCGCGCGATCGGAATCGTCGAGTTGCGCGGGATGATCTTCTCGACGAGGCCGCCCATCGTCTCGACGCCGAGCGACAGCGGAATCACGTCGAGCAGCAGCCAGTCGTCGCCGGTGCCGCGATTGCCTGCAAGCAGGTCGGCCTGGATCGCCGCGCCGAGCGCGACGACCTGATCCGGATCGAGGTTCACGAGCGGCGGCTGGCCGAAATACTTCGCGACCGCGTCGCGGATCACCGGCATGCGCGTCGCGCCGCCGACGAGCACGACACCCTTGATGTCGGCCGGCGTGACCTGCGCATCGCGCAGCGCCTTGCGGGTCGGCGTGAGCGTGCGCTGCACGAGCGGCTCGACGAGCGACGCGAACGTGTCGTGCGAGATCGTCTGCACGAGGTGCGCGCCACCCGATAGCGTGACGTCGAGCGACGCCTCCGGTGCGGACGACAGCGCTTCCTTCAGCACGCGCACACGGTCGAGCAGCAGGCGCACGTCCTCGGGCGCGAGCGTCTTCGCGTCGATGCCGGCCTGCGCGAGCACGTGATCGAACAGCGCATGGTCGAAATCGTCGCCGCCGAGCGCGGAATCGCCGCCCGCGGCCAGCACTTCGAACACGCCCTTCGTCAGCTTCAGGATCGACAGGTCGAACGTGCCGCCGCCGAGGTCATACACCGCATAGAGGCCTTCGGCCCCGTTGTCGAGACCGTAGGCGATCGCCGCGGCGGTCGGTTCGTTCAGCAGGCGCAGCACGTTGAGGCCCGCGAGGCGCGCCGCATCCTTGGTCGCCTGGCGTTGCGCTTCGTCGAAATACGCGGGCACCGTGATCACCGCGCCCACCAGGTCGTCGCCAAGCGAATCTTCCGCGCGATAGCGCAGCGTCGCGAGAATCTCGGCCGACACTTCGACCGGGCTCTTCACGCCGTCGATCGTGCGGATCTGCACCATGCCCGGCGCATCGACGAATTCGTACGGCGCGTTCGCCGCGCCTTCGACCTCGGCCTTGCCGCGGCCCATGAAGCGCTTGACCGACACGATCGTGTTGCGCGGATCGGTGGCGGCCTGCTCCTTCGCCTCGTGGCCGATGCGTCGGCCACCCTTCTCGAGATAGCGGACCACCGACGGCAGCAGCACGCGGCCCGTTTCGTCCGGCAGGACTTCAGGCACGCTGTTGCGCACGGCCGCGACGAGCGAATTCGTCGTGCCGAGATCGATCCCGACGGCGAGTCGCCGCTGATGCGGCGCCGGCGCCATGCCCGGTTCGGAAATTTGCAGTAAAGCCATCTTGGTTCGTTCGGGCGCTCGGCCCGTTTGCTGCGCGTGCCGCAAGGCACGCGGTTAAGTTTCGAGGCGCTCGATCTGCGCGCCCACTTCCGACGCGACCCGTTCGATGAACATCAGCTGGCGCACCGCCTCGGCGGCCGCCTGATCGGCGCCGCTGTCGAGCAACGTGCCGAGGCGCTCCACCCGCACGCGCCGCTCTTCGCGCAACTCGGCGAGCAGCGCATCGAGCGCGTCGACGTTGCGGGCGGCCGCGGCATCCTCGATGCCCTCGCGCCACTCCATCTGCTGCATCAGGAACGCAGGCTCCATCGCGGTGTTGTTTTCCGCGCCGATGTCGACACCGCGCAGCGACAACAGATACGACGCGCGCTTCAGCGGATCGCGCAGCGTGCGGTACGCCTCGTTCGCGCGGGTTGCCCATTGCATCGCGATGCGCTTCTGCGCGTCACCGGCCGCCGCGAAGCGATCCGGGTGCACCTGCGTCTGCACCGTCCGATACGCGGCGTCGAGCGCCGTCTCGTCGAGCGCGAATTGCGCCGGCAGGTGAAACAGGTCGAAATGGCTGTCTTTCAGCGAGACCATCGTCGCGTTCAATTCCGTTTCGTCGCGCGGCAAACGCCGCCCATTAAAAAGGCGGCCCGTGCCGCCTCTTGCCCGCATCGCGCGGAGATCCGCGTGGTCACACGCGGAACGATTCGCCGCAGCCGCATTCGTCCTTCACGTTCGGGTTGTTGAACTTGAACCCTTCGTTCAGGCCTTCGCGTGCGAAGTCGAGCTCGGTGCCGTCGATGTAGGCCAGGCTCTTCGGATCGACGATCACCTTCACGCCATGGCTCTCGAACACCTGATCCTCGGGAGCCAGCTCGTCGACATACTCGAGCTTGTACGCGAGCCCCGAGCACCCGGTCGTACGAACGCCAAGCCGCAGGCCCATACCCTTGCCGCGACGGACGAGGTATTTCTGCACGTGCTGTGCTGCTTTTTCGGTCAGTGTAATTGCCATGATGTCCTTGCCGCGGCGCGCCACCGGGGCCCACCGCGTTCCTTCTGAAGCCGCTCGATGCCGCTCAGGCCGCTGCCTGATCGCCTTCCGTGGTGTCGTGACGTTTCTTGTAGTCGGCCACGGCTGCCTTGATCGCGTCTTCCGCGAGGATCGAGCAGTGAATCTTCACCGGCGGCAGCGCGAGTTCTTCTGCGATCTGCGTGTTCTTGATCGACAGTGCTTCGTCGAGCGTCTTGCCCTTCACCCATTCGGTGACGAGCGAGCTCGATGCGATCGCCGAACCGCAACCGTAGGTCTTGAACTTCGCATCTTCGATCACGCCGTCCGCGCCGACGCGGATCTGCAGCTTCATCACGTCGCCGCAGGCCGGCGCGCCGACCATGCCCGTGCCGACCGCGTCGTCGTCCTTCGCGAACGAACCGACGTTGCGCGGGTTTTCGTAGTGATCCAGAACCTTGTTGCTGTAAGACATGACTCAGACTCCTTGACTCGTTACGTCTGCGTGCGCGAATCCGCCCGCGGGTATGTTCAATCCGGCGCTCAGTGTGCGGCCCATTCGATCGTCGACAGATCGATGCCTTCCTGGTGCATTTCCCAGAGCGGCGAGAGTTCGCGCAGTTTCGCGATCTTGCTGTTCAGCAGGTTGATCACGAAGTCGACTTCCTGCTCCGTCGTGAAGCGGCCGACCGTGAAGCGGATCGAGCTGTGCGCCAGCTCGTCGTTGCGGCCGAGCGCACGCAGCACGTACGACGGCTCCAGCGACGCCGACGTGCATGCGGAGCCCGACGACACCGCGACGTCCTTGATCGCCATGATCAGCGACTCGCCTTCGACGAAGTTGAAACTGATGTTGAGGTTGTGCGGGACACGGCGCTCCATGTCGCCGTTCACGTACGTTTCCTCGATTTGCGACAGGCCGCGCAGCAGCTTGTCGCGCAGCATGCGGATGCGCTCGTTTTCCGTCGCCATTTCTTCACGTGCGATACGGAACGCTTCGCCCATGCCGACGATCTGGTGCGTCGCCAGCGTGCCCGAACGCATGCCGCGCTCGTGGCCGCCACCGTGCATCTGCGCTTCGATGCGCACACGCGGCTTACGACGCACGTACAGCGCGCCGATGCCCTTCGGGCCGTAGGTCTTATGCGCCGAGAACGACATCAGGTCGACCTTCAGCTTCGCGAGGTCGATCGCGACCTTGCCGGTCGACTGTGCGGCGTCGACGTGGAACACGATGCCCTTCTCGCGGCAGATTTCACCGATCGTCTCGATGTCCTGAATCACGCCGATCTCGTTGTTCACGTGCATCACCGACACGAGGATCGTGTCCGGGCGCAGTGCGGCCTTGAACACGTCGAGGTCGATCAGGCCGTCATCCTTCACGTCGAGGTAGGTGACTTCGAACCCGTCGCGCTCGAGCTCGCGGCAGGTGTCGAGCACGGCCTTGTGCTCGGTCTTCACCGTGATGATGTGCTTGCCCTTGCCCTTGTAGAAGTTCGCGGCACCCTTGATCGCGAGGTTGTCCGATTCCGTTGCGCCGGACGTCCAGATGATCTCGCGCGGATCCGCGTTCACGAGCGCGGCCACGTTCTCGCGCGCTTCCTCGACCGCACGCTCCGCGTCCCAGCCATACGCGTGGCTGCGCGACGCCGGGTTGCCGAACTGCTCGCGCAGGTACGGCACCATCTTGTCGACCACGCGCGGGTCGACCGGCGTCGTCGCGCTGTAATCCATATAGATGGGCAGGTGGAGAGTGTCTTGGGTCATCTGTCGCTCCGGGAATTCTGTGCAGGGACTATGTGCGTTATGGGGTGTGGCGGCGCCTTCGCGCTCACGAACTCGCGATGTTGAACACCGAATTGGGGCCGAGCGGCGTCGTGCGAACCGGCTCGGCCGGTGCCGCAACGGGCTCCGGCGTGCGCCGGTCGCGCAGCACCGCGGGTGCGCCCTCGCGAGCGCGCTGCTGATCGACGAGATCCTGCAGCGACACCGAATCGAGGTATTCGACCATCTTCTGGTTCAGCGTCGACCACAGCTCGTGCGTCATGCAATGGCCGTCGGGCTGTTTCGAGCCGTCGCACGTGCCTTTGCCGCCGCACTGCGTGGCGTCGAGCGGTTCATCGACCGCGATGATGATGTCGGCAACGGTGACGTCCTGCGCGCGACGCGCGAGGTTGTAGCCGCCGCCCGGGCCGCGCACGGATTCGACGATTTCATGCCTGCGCAGCTTGCCGAACAGCTGTTCGAGATACGAGAGCGAAATCCGCTGGCGCTGGCTGATGCCTGCAAGCGTCACCGGGCCCTGCTCCTGGCGCAGTGCCAAGTCAATCATCGCCGTGACGGCGAAACGGCCTTTGGTGGTGAGTCTCATGGTGTCTAGGGGACTGCAATCTTGACGATTTTGGTCAAGTATAAATATTTGACGTTTTTAGTCAAGTATCCATGTCTTTGAAAGGGTATTCGCAGATCGCTGAATACCGCGCGATCAGCGCTCCGTACGGGCCCGGAGCGCCTCCAGCAGGCCCGCGCACGCGCGTTCGACCTGATCGAGCACTTGCTCGAAGCCCTGCGTACCGCCGAAATAGGGGTCGGCCACCTCGGTTTCGGCCGAATCCGGCGCGAATTCCATCAGCAGGCGCACCTTGTCGCGATGCTGCGGCGGGCAGCGGCGGCGCAGCTCCGCGAGATTCGCCTCGTCCATCGCGAGCAACAGGTCGAAGCGCTCGAAATCGGCCGCGCTCACCTGTCGTGCGCGCAGCGCCGACAGGTCGTAGCCGCGGCTGCGAGCGGCCGCCTGCGCACGCGTATCGGGCGGCTCGCCGACATGCCAGTCGCCGGTGCCGGCCGAATCGATCGCGATCCGGTCCGCCAGCGCGGCCGCGTCGACCTGATGACGCATCACGCCTTCCGCGGTGGGCGAACGGCAGATGTTGCCGAGACAGACGAAACAGATCGAAACGCGGGTCATCGCACTATTGGAAAGCCGCGGCGAGCCGCGTGGGAGAACAACACGCCATTATACAAAGGCGGCCGAAATCGCGCCGCCGCGCAAAGCGACGGCGCCCTGCCTTACAGCGCCTTCGGTACGGCGAGCACGACGTCGCCGGACGCCGCCGGCAGCGGCTTCGCCGTATCGTCGACCAGCCCGAACGACACCGCACGCGCCAGCTCGGCGGATGCCTGGTGAACGGCAAGCGGGCCGCGCGACGGCGCGTCGGCCATCGCATGCAGATAGGCAGCCGCGGCCAGCGGAACGACGATTGCCAGCGGCCAGTACATCGATATTGTCTTTTTCATGATGCGGACCTCCTTGACCTCGTACCCCGAAACCCAATTCCGGGGACTACAGACAGGATTCTATAGACCGCATCTATCGAGATAAATATGCAAATAGCGAACGCACTGTTGTCGCCGAATGAACAGTCGTCAGCCGAGGTGGCTTTGCGACGCCGCGTACAGCTCGCGGAACGTGCGTCCGGTCGGCGTCGGCATATCGCGCGTATCCATCCAGCCGCCCATCATCGGCAGGCGCCGCAGCGTGCCGCCGCTGCCGCCCAGCCGCTCGAGGATGCGCACCGCGAGCTTGGTCGTGAGCGCGTACAGCATCGGCCGGCGCGCGAAGAAACCCCATGCGGCGAGCGCCGCCCGCTCGCGCCACGGCCGCAGGTGTCGCTCGACCTGCTTCTCGCGCAGCGTGCGCAACAGGTGCGACAACGGGATCCCGGCCGGGCACACGCTGTCGCATTCCCCGCAAAGTGTTGCGGCCTGCGGCAGGTCGAGTGAGCGGTCGAGCCCGACGTAGCTCGGCGTCAGTACGGACCCCATCGGCCCCGGGTACACCCAGCCGTACGCGTGGCCGCCGACCTTCTGGTACACCGGGCAGTGGTTCATGCAGGCACCGCAACGGATGCAGCGCAGCATCTCCTGGAATTCGCCGCCGATCAGCCCCGTGCGGCCGCCGTCGACGAGCACGACATAGTTGTGCTCGGGGCCATCCTCATCGCCCGGCCCGCGCGGCCCGGTCAGCAGCGAGAAATAGTTCGATGTCTTCTGCCCGGTCGCGGAGCGCGGCAGCAGGCGCATCGCGGTCGCGAGATCCTCGAGCGTCGGCAGCACCTTCTCGATGCCCGTCACCGCCACGTGCACGCGGGGCATCACGGTGCACATCCCCTCGTTCCCTTCGTTCGTCACGATCGCGACCGAACCGGTCTCGGCGATCACGAAGTTGCCGCCCGTCACGCCCATGTCGGCCGACATGAAATGCGGGCGCAGCACCTCGCGCGCCTCGCGTGTCATGTCCGGAATCTCGGTGAGCCGCTCTCGATGGTGCGTGCGCGCGAACAGGTCGGCGATCTCGTCCTTGTCCTTGTGCACGACGGGCGCGATGATGTGGCTCGGCGGCTCGTTGTCGTTGATCTGCAGGATGTATTCGCCCAGATCCGTCTCGATCGACTGCACGCCCATTTCCGCGAGCACCGCGTTCAGGCGCATTTCCTCCGACACCATCGACTTGGTCTTGATGACCTTCTTCACGTCGTGGCGGCGCGCGATGTCGGCCACGAGCCGCGCGGCATCCTCGGTCGTTTCGGCGAACAGCACCGTCGTGCCGCGCCGCGTCGCCTCGCGCTCGAACGCCTCGAGCCACACGTCGAGGTTCTCCAGCGCGCGGTTGCGGCGGGCTTTCAGCGCGGCGCGCGTGGCCGGGAAGTCGATCGCGGTCATCGCGTCGGCGCGTGCGGACACGAACTTCGTCGACAGCTTCTTCAGGTTCTGCTGCAGGCGCTGGTCGGCCAGCTTCTGGCCGGCGCGCGCCTTGAAATGCATCGATTGGACTTGCATCGCGGTATCGGGGAAATGTGAGCGGAACCGGGCGTCAGACGTCGCCCGCCAGCACCTGCGCGACGTGCAGCACGCGCGTGTCGCGGTCGCCGGTGCGGCGCAACCGCCCTTCGATGTTCAGCATGCAGCCGAGATCGCCGAGCACGACGGCGCCCGTGCCGGACGCGCGCACGTTCGCGCATTTCTCGTCCGCGATGGCGGCCGAAATGTCGCCGTACTTGACCGCGAACGTGCCGCCGAAGCCGCAGCAGTGCTCGCAGTCCTTCATTTCGGTGACGGCGATGCCGCGCTGCGCGAGCAGCGCGCGCGGCTGCGCCTTCACGCCGAGCTCGCGCAGGCCCGAGCACGAATCGTGGTAGGTGACGGGCCCCGTGAATTCGCCCGGCGCGAGCGACACCTTCGCGACGTTCGCCAGGAAATCGGTCAGTTCGTAGACTTTCTGCTGGAACCGCGTGTAGCGCCCCATCAGTTCGGGGTCATCGCGAAACAGGTCGCCGTAGTGCGCGCGAATCATCCCGCCGCACGAACCCGACGGCGCGACGACGTAATCGAACTGCTCGAACTCGCGCAGCGTCTTTTCCGCGAGATCGCGCGCGAGCGCACGGTCGCCCGAGTTGTAGGCGGGCTGGCCGCAGCAAGTCTGCGCGGGCGGCACGATCACCTCGTAGCCGGCGTCGCGAATCAGCTTGAGCGCCGAAAAACCGATTTCGGGGCGCATCAGATCGACCAGGCAGGTCACGAACAAACCGACTCGCATACGTGCTCCTTCGAGAAAACGGCTCTCATTATCCGCCGTTTGGCCAGCAAGACCAACGCCGGCGCTCATGCAAGCCCGCACGGCGCGAAACGAGGACTTCCTCGAACGGCGTTCGCTTTTTTCACAATACGAGATACAATCGTCCCAACACCGCTTGACGCGTCAACCGATTTCTCCCCCCGACATGAGCCAACCCACCCCGGATTCAAAAACGTCGATCCAGGTGATCGAACGCATGATGCGGTTGCTGGACGCGCTCGCCGCGCACAGTGACCCTGTCAGCCTGAAGGAGCTTGCGCAGCGGACGGAGCTGCACCCGTCGACCGCGCACCGCATCCTCAACGACATGGTGACCTGCCGTCTCGTCGACCGCTCCGATCCCGGCACGTACCGCCTCGGCATGCGGCTGCTGGAGCTCGGCAACCTCGTGAAGGCGCGCCTGTCGGTACGCGACGCGGCGTTGATGCCGATGCGCGAACTGCACCGCCTCACCGGGCAGACCGTGAACCTGTCGGTGCGCCAGGGCGACGAGATCGTCTACATCGAGCGTGCGTATTCGGAGCGCTCGGGGATGCAGGTCGTCCGTGCGATCGGTGGCCGCGCGCCGCTGCACCTCACGTCGGTCGGCAAGCTGTTCCTCGCGGCCGACGAAACGTCACGCGTGCGCGCGTATGCGACGCGTACGGGGCTGTCCGGCCATACGCAGAACAGCATCACCGACATCGCGAAGCTCGAGCGCGAACTGACGATCGTGCGCCAGCAATCGTGCGCGCGCGACAACGAGGAACTGGAGCTCGGTGTGCGCTGTATCGCGGCCGGCATCTACGACGATTCGGGCAAGCTCGTCGCGGGCCTGTCGCTGTCGGCGCCGGCCGATCGCCTCCAGGATGCGTGGCTCGGCCAGTTGAGCCGCACGGCCCTCACCATTTCGGAATCGCTCGGCTACCGGCCGGCGCCCGCGAAGGATGCGGACGGGCTGCAGCGGCAGGCATAAGCCGCTCCCGCTCGCCCAATGAAAAAGCCCCGCGATTGCGGGGCTTTTTTCAGCCATCGGCGCGGCCGCGAACCGCCGCGCCATCGTGCGATCAGGTCCCGCCGCTCGGCGTGTTGGCCGCCGTCAAGCGCTCGCCGCCGCCGGCATCGAGCCAGTTGCGCAGGCGCGCCGCATCGGCGAAGCGCGAATACTTGCCGAACGAATCGAGCAGCACCATCACCATCGGCTTGCCGTGGATCGTCGCCTGCATCACGAGGCACTCGCCCGCTTCGTTGATGAAACCCGTCTTCTGCAGACCGATGTCCCACGAGCCATTGCCGCGGATCAGCGCGTTCGTGCTGTTGTAGACCAGGTTGCGCTTGCCCGTGTACACCTCGTAGGTGCGATCGGTCGAGAACTGACGAATCATCGGGTACTGGTACGCCGCATTGACCATCTTCACGAGGTCGCGTGCGCTCGACACGTTCGAGCTCGACAGACCCGTCGAATTCTCGAAGTGCGTGTCGGTCATGCCGAGCGACTTCGCCTTCGCGTTCATCGCGGCGATGAACGCCGGACGACCACCCGGGTAGTAACGCGACAGCGCGGCGGCCGCGCGGTTTTCCGACGCCATCAGCGCGATGTGCAGCATGTCTTCACGCGACAGCACCGATCCGACCGACAGGCGCGAGCCCGTGCCCTTCTCGTAGTCGCGGTCTTCGTCCGTGACTTCGAGCTGGTCGGTCATCGGCGTCTTCGAGTCGAGCACGACCATGGCCGTCATCAGCTTCGAGATCGACGCGATCGGCACGACGGCGTGCGAATTCTTGTCGAACAGCGGCTCGCCCGAATTCTGGTCGACGACGTACGCGACGCTCGAACGCAGCGCGAGCGCGTCCGGCGTGTCGTGCAGGCCGAACGCCTGGCCGACGGTCGGCCGGCGCGGCTGGAACGCGACCTTGCGGACTGCGCCGTGATGGCCGCCATGCACGTTCGACGCGAGCGTCACGCGCTTGCGCGACGCCTTCGCGCGCGGCGCGTCGGCGGCCGCCACCTTCGCGGATTTGTCGGAGCTGGCCTTGGCCGACTTCTTCTTCGCGGACGAAGCAGGAGCGACGGCCTTTTTCTTGGCGGCTTGTTGGGTCTTCGCAGTGGCGGCAAAGGCGTCAGCCGGCGTGACGGACGCGGTGGTCGCCAGCAAGGCGACTGCGACCGACACAGCCGTGCCGAGCGTCATGCTCTGCAACAATCTGCGCGGTGAAAACGATTCGGCTTTCATTGGGGTCTGGACAAAGCGGGCGGGAGGTTTCCGCAAGTGTAGTTAAAGCTGAAAAAAAGAGCAATATTAGGCACTTACCGATCGTCGTTAAACCGGAATGTAAGGGTCGGCCAACCTCTGACCAATGAACCCTCCCGCTCCCATCGAAAAAATCGATGGGACGCGCTGCCTGACAGTACCCGTCTCCCGATTACACACGGTTAATTGAGATAACGTCACTTCGGAGGCGATTTAAAGCGGGGAAACTACGTATCCGGCGCTCGGGGTGCCAGGGGCGCCGGTCTCGGCCGTGGCGGCGGCACGTCGCCACGGGACGCGCTTCGAAACGGCGCGTTTTCGACAGGAACAAAAGGATAACGTTCCACAGGCCTGTCAGGTTTACCTGTGCATGATCATGGTGCGCCGCGCCTGCCCCTCAGCCGTGCGCACCATCTGGGATCGCGGCATGAAACCGATTCCGAACAGGCACGATAACTCGTTGTTTTATCGATAATTTGTCGCGATTGTGCAACGCACAAAAATTACTTGACATTGGATTTCTCTGCCCTAAAATAAGCCTCATTGCTGCGTTGCACAAAGCGCGCGCATCCGTGGTTCCCCAGCGTAGTGCCCTTTCCCCTGCGATCGACGCGATCGCTTTTCAGGAGCTTGACATGTCCTTGCTGACCCCCGAGCAAATCGCCGCCGCCCAGAAAGCCAACCTCGAAAGCCTGTTCGGTCTGACGACCAAGGCATTCGAAGGCGTCGAAAAGCTGATCGAACTCAACCTGCAGGTCGTGAAGTCGACGCTGGCCGAAGGCCAGGAAAACGCACAGCGTCTGCTGTCGGTGAAGGACGCACAGGAACTGATCGCGCTGCAAGCCAGCCTGTCGCAGCCGGTCGCGGAAAAGGTCCTGTCGTACGGCCGTCACCTGTATGAAATCGCATCGTCGACGCAAGCCGAGTTCGCGAAGGTCGCCGAAGCGCAATTCGAAGAGCAGAACAAGAAGGTCCAGGCACTCGTCGACAACGTCGCGAAGAACGCCCCGGCCGGTTCGGAAACGGCTGTCGCTGCACTGAAGTCGGCACTGAACGCTGCGAACACCACGTACGAAACGGTTCAGAAGGCCACGAAGCAAGCCGTCGAAATCGCTGAAACGAACTTCAACGCTGCTGCTGCCGTCGCAACGAAGGCTGCTACCGCCGCTGCTGCACGTCGTACGAGCAAGCCGGCCGCGTAAGCGTCCCCTGCTCCTGAAAGAGCCGCGCCCAGCGCGGCTTTTTCGTTTCTGGCGCCGGAACATGCCGGAACCGGCAGGCCGCCGACCATGCTCGAACGGTCGTTTGAGCATCGGCCGCGCATAAAAGAAAACGCCGCCGCCCGGATGGCCCGGGCGGCGGCGTTTTTTCGTGGCCGGCAAATTGCCGACCGAAGAGCCGATCGCGTTACTTCTTGCGTTGCGGCGGCAGGTCGGTACAGACGCCTTCGTACAGCTCGGCGGCCATGCCGACCGATTCGCCGAGCGTCGGGTGCGGATGGATCGTCTTGCCGATGTCTTCCGCGTCCGCGCCCATCTCGACGGCGAGGCACACTTCGCTGATCAGGTCGCCCGCGTTCAGGCCGACGATGGCACCACCGATCACGCGATGGGTTTCCTCGTCGAAGATCAGCTTCGTGAAGCCTTCGTCGCGGCCGTTCGCGATCGCGCGGCCCGAAGCGGCCCACGGGAACACGGCCTTACCGTACTTGATGCCTTCGGCCTTGCACTGGTCTTCCGTCTTGCCGGCCCAGGCCACTTCCGGATCGGTGTACGCCACCGACGGGATCTGCAGGGCGTCGAAGTACGCCTTTTCGCCGTGTGCGGCTTCCGCTGCGACGTGGCCTTCATGCACGGCCTTGTGCGCGAGCATCGGCTGGCCGACGATATCGCCGATCGCGAAGATGTGCGGGACGTTCGTGCGCATCTGCTTGTCGACGTCGATGAAGCCGCGATCCGTGACTGCGACGCCAGCCTTGTCGGCGCCGATCTTCTTGCCGTTCGGGCTGCGGCCCACCGCGACGAGCACGAGGTCGTAGCGCTGCGCTTCCGCCGGGGCCTTCTCGCCCTCGAACTTCACGTAGATGCCGTCTTCCTTCGCTTCCGCGCCGACCGTCTTGGTCTTCAGCATCACGTTGCCGAAGCGCTTCGCGTTGTACTTTTCCCAGACCTTCACCAGATCTCGGTCCGCGCCCATCATCAGGCCGTCCATCATTTCGACGACGTCGATCTCGGCGCCGAGCGTCGAGTACACCGTGGCCATTTCGAGGCCGATGATGCCGCCGCCGATCACGAGCATGCGCTTGGGCAGCTGGCGCAGTTCGAGTGCGCCGGTCGAATCGACGACGCGCGGGTCTTCGGGCATGAACGGCAGCTTCACGGCCTGCGAGCCCGCGGCGATGATCGCCTGCTTGAACTTCACGACCTTCTTGCCGCTTTCGCCCTGCACTTCCATGTGGAACGGATCGACGAAAGCGCCGACGCCCGTGACCACTTCGACCTTGCGTGCCTTGGCCATGCCGGCGAGGCCCGTCGTCAGCTTCTTGACGACGCCGCCCTTGAAGTCGCGCAGCTTGTCGAGATCGACTTCGGGCTTGCCGAACGTGATGCCGTGCGACGCGAGCGCCGCGGCTTCCTCGACGACGAGCGACGTATGCAGCAGCGCCTTCGACGGGATGCAGCCCACGTTCAGGCACACGCCGCCGAGTGTCGAATAGCGTTCGACGAGCACCGTCTTCATGCCGAGGTCGGCGGCGCGGAACGCGGCCGAGTAGCCGCCGGGGCCGGCGCCGAGCACGAGCATGTCGCACTCGATGTCGGCGGCACCTGCGTAGCTGCCGGCTTGCGGCGCGGGTGCCGGAGCGGCGGCGGCCGGTGCCGGCGCAGCTGCTGCGGGCTTGGCCGCTTCGGGCGCTTTTGCGGGTGCGGCGGCGCCAGCCGATGCTTCGACGATGGCGATGACGGTGCCTTGCGAGACTTTCTCGCCGGCCTTGACCTTGATTTCCTTGACGGTGCCGGCGACGTCGCTGGGCACTTCCATGGAGGCTTTGTCCGATTCGAGCGTGATGAGCGTTTGCTCTTTTTCGATCACGTCGCCGGGTTTGACGTTGACTTCGATGACATCGACGCCGCTGAAATCGCCGATATCCGGAACCTTGACTTCGATGAGACTCATTACTGTCCCCTTCTTGATTAGCTGCAGACAGAGGGGGGAGAAACCCGCGCAAGAACCCAAGACTACGGCCTGACAAGAAAACGCGAACCTGGGCAGGACCACCTTTGCCGTCCGCCCAAGGACGCGCCTTTCTTTTGGTTACTTTTCTTTGGAAGACAAAGAAAAGTGACCGCCGCCCCGCGCAGGGGCGACGCTAATAGACCGTTAGCAAAACAGGTTCAACGACAGAGCGTGGATAACGAACAAAAACCCCACGCCCCCGCGAGCCCCCCCGCTCATCAAAGAATGATGCGACGGAAATCGGCGAGCAACGCACCGAGATACGCATTGAACCGCGCGGCTTCGGCGCCATCGATCACACGATGGTCATACGACAGCGACAGCGGCAGCGTGAGCCGCGGCACGAATTGCTTGCCGTCCCACACCGGCTTCATCTGCCCGCGCGACAACCCGAGGATCGCCACTTCCGGCGCGTTGATGATCGGCGTGAAGTTCGTGCCGCCGATCCCGCCGAGCGACGAGATCGAGAAGCAACCGCCCTGCATCTGGTCCGGCTTCAGCTTGCCGTCGCGTGCGGCCTTCGACAGCTCGGCCATTTCCTTCGCGATGTCGACGAGACCCTTCTTGTCCGCATCGCGGATCACCGGCACGACGAGACCGTTCGGCGTGTCCGCGGCAAAACCGATGTGGTAGTACTGCTTGAACACCAGGTTGTCGCCGTCGAGGCTCGCGTTGAACGTCGGGAATTTCTTCAGCGCAGCGACGACCGCCTTGATCACGAACGCGAGCATCGTGAACTTCACGCCTGCCTTCTCGTGTTCCTTGTTCAGTTGCACGCGCAGCGCTTCGAGCTCGGTGATGTCCGCTTCGTCGTTGTTCGTGACGTGCGGGATCATCACCCAGTTGCGATGCAGGTTCGCGCCCGAGATCTTCTTGATGCGCGACAGCGGCTTCGCTTCGAACGGGCCGAACTTCGAGAAGTCGACCTTCGGCCACGGCAGCAGGTTCAGCTCGCCGCCGCCTGCCGGCGCGGCTGCCGCGCTCGGTGCTGCGCGCTGGCCGGTCATCACGCCCTTCACGAAGCTCGTGACGTCTTCCTTCGTAATGCGGCCCTTCGGACCCGAACCCTGCACGCGTGCGACTTCGACGCCGAGCTCACGTGCGAACTTGCGCACCGACGGCGACGCGTGGCTCGCGCGGTATTCGCCCGATGGTGCAGCGGCCGGCGCCGGTGCAGCAGCAGCCGGGGCCGGGGCGGCCTTCGCGGGTGCGGCGGCAGGTGCCGGCGCCGGAGCGGCAGCGGCCGGCGCCGGTGCGCTCGCCTGCGGTGCGGCAGCAGCGGCGCCTGCGGCTTCGAGCAGCACGATCAGCGTGCCTTCCGACACCGAATCGCCCACCTTCACCTTGATTTCCTTCACGACGCCGGCGGCCGGGCTCGGCACGTCCATCGTCGCCTTGTCCGACTCGAGCGTGACGAGCGACTGCTCCTTCTCGACCGTGTCGCCGACCTTCACGCCGATCTCGATCACCGGCACATCCTTGTAGTCGCCGATGTCGGGAACCTTCACTTCGAGCGTGCCGCCGGCTGCTGCCGGTGCGGCCGCCGGTGCTGCAGCGGCCGGTGCCGGCGCTGCCGCCGGAGCAGCAGCAGGCGCGGCCGCGCCGTTCGCCTGCGCCGCGGCGCCGCCTTCGAGCAGGATGATCAGCGAGCCTTCCGACACGGAATCGCCCACCTTGACCTTGATTTCCTTCACGACGCCGCCGACCGGGCTCGGCACGTCCATCGTCGCCTTGTCCGACTCGAGCGTGACGAGCGACTGCTCCGGTTCGACGGTATCGCCGACCTTCACGCCGATCTCGATCACCGGCACATCCTTGTAATCGCCGATATCCGGCACCTTCACTTCGATCGCTTGACTCATCTGTTTCTGTCTCCATGGCCGCGCGCGCCCCTCGCGGAGGCGGCGCGCGGCATCACACGGCGTGTGCGTTAAACGGTCATCGGGTTGGGCTTCGACGGATCGAGGTTGTACTTGGCGATCGCATCGGCGACCACCTTGCGCTCGATCGTGCCCTCGTCGGCCAGCGCGTTGAGCGCGGCGACGGTGACCCAGTGACGGTCGACTTCGAAGAAGTGACGCAGCTTCTCGCGGGTATCCGAGCGGCCGAAGCCGTCCGTGCCCAGCACGACGAAGCGGCGATCGATCTGGCCGCGGATCTGGTCGACCAGCGCACGGACGTAGTCGGTCGATGCGATGACCGGGCCCTGCGTGTCCTTCAGGCACTTCTGCACGTGCGACAGACGACGCTCTTCGGTCGGATGGAGCAGGTTCCAGCGTTCGACCTGGTGGCCTTCACGCGCCAGCTCCGTGAAGCTCGGCACGCTCCACAGGTCGGCGGCGACGCCCCAGTCGTTCTTCAGCAGGTCGGCGGCAGCGATCACTTCGTTGAAGATCGTGCCCGCGCCGAGCAGCTGGACGCGCGGCGCCTTCGCGTCGGCGTCGGCCTTCTTGAACGCGTACATGCCCTTGATGATGTCGGCCGCCACGTGCTCGCCCTGCGGAATCGCCGGGTGCTCGTAGTTCTCGTTCATCACCGTGATGTAGTAGTACACGTCTTCCTGGTCCGCCACCATGCGGCGCAGGCCGTCCTGGACGATCACGGCGAGCTCATAGCCGAAGGTCGGGTCGTAGCTCACGCAGTTCGGCACCGATGCCGCCCACAGGAGCGAGTGACCGTCTTCGTGCTGCAGGCCTTCGCCGTTCAGCGTCGTGCGGCCCGCGGTACCGCCGAGCAGGAAGCCGCGCGAACGCATGTCGCCCGCGGCCCATGCCAGGTCGCCGATCCGCTGGAAGCCGAACATCGAGTAGAAGATGTAGAACGGCACCATGATCTCGCCGTGCGTCGAGTACGACGTCGCCGCCGCGATCCAGTCGCACATGCCGCCCGCTTCGTTGATGCCTTCCTGCAGGATCTGGCCGGTTTCCGATTCCTTGTAGAACATCAGCTGGTCGGAATCTTCCGGCACGTACTTCTGGCCCTGCTGGTTCCAGATGCCGATCTGGCGGAACAGGCCTTCCATGCCGAACGTACGCGATTCGTCCGGGACGATCGGCACGACGCGCTTGCCGAGCGCCTTGTCCTTCAGCAGGATGTTCAGGATCCGCACGAACGCCATCGTCGTCGAGATCTCGCGGCCTTCGCCCGTGCCCTTCAGCAGCGGCTCGAACGCGTCGAGCGCCGGCACCGGCAGCGACGTCGCCTTCTCGCGGCGATGCGGCAGGTAGCCGCCGAGGTCCATGCGCTGCTTGCGCATGTATTCGAGTTCCTTCGAGCCTTCCTCGAACTTCAGGTACGGTACGTCGGCGATCTGCTCGTCGGTGATCGGCAGGCGGAACTGGTCACGGAACTTCTTCAGTTGCTCGACCGGCAGCTTC
This sequence comes from Burkholderia sp. AU27893, assembly GCF_002223205.1. NCBI lineage: Bacteria > Pseudomonadati > Pseudomonadota > Betaproteobacteria > Burkholderiales > Burkholderiaceae > Burkholderia > Burkholderia sp. AU27893. The sequence continues at coordinate 2,646,454 of NZ_NKFD01000001.1, forward strand.
TTCTGCTGGTGCGTGATGTTCATCGCCTGGCCCGACTCGCCCATCCCGTAGCCCTTGATGGTCTTCGCGAGGATGACGGTCGGCGCGCCCTTCGTGTGCGTGGCTTCGTGGAAAGCCGCGTAGATCTTGTGCGGATCGTGGCCGCCGCGGTTCAGCGCCCAGATGTCGTCGTCCGACCAGTCGGCGACGAGCGCCTTCAGTTCAGGCGTGTTGAAGAAGTGTTCGCGCACGAACGCGCCGGATTCCGACTTGTACGTCTGGTACTCGCCGTCGACGACTTCCATCATGCGGCGCATCAGCGCGCCGGACTTGTCGCGTGCGAACAGCGCATCCCAGCGGCTGCCCCAGATGACCTTGATCACGTTCCAGCCGGCACCGCGGAATTCCGATTCGAGTTCCTGGATGATCTTGCCGTTGCCGCGCACCGGGCCGTCGAGACGCTGCAGGTTGCAGTTGATCACGAACACGAGGTTGTCGAGCTTCTCGCGGCTCGCCATCCCGATCGCGCCGAGCGATTCCGGTTCGTCCGTCTCGCCGTCGCCGAGGAATGCCCACACCTTGCGGCCTTCCGTCTTCGTGATGCCGCGCGCTTCCAGGTACTTCATGAAGCGGGCCTGGTAGATCGCCATGATCGGGCCGAGGCCCATCGACACGGTCGGGAACTGCCAGAAGTCCGGCATCAGCCACGGGTGCGGGTACGACGAAATGCCGTTGCCGTCGACTTCCTGGCGGAAGTTGTCGAGCTGCTCTTCCTTCAGGCGGCCGAGCAGGAACGCGCGCGAGTAGACGCCCGGCGACGAGTGGCCCTGCACGAACACGAGATCGCCGCCGTGCTGCTCGGACGCTGCGTGCCAGAAGTGGTTGTAGCCGACGTCATAGAGCGTCGCGGCCGATGCGAACGATGCGATGTGGCCGCCGACGTTCGTGTCCTTGCCTGCGCGCAGCACCATCGCCAGCGCGTTCCAGCGCGTGTACGAACGGATGCGGTGCTCGATGTCCTGGTCGCCCGGGATCTTCGCCTGCGCAGAGACCGGGATCGTGTTGATGTACGGGGTATTCGCGGAAAACGGCAGGTGTTCGCCGTGCATGCGGGCGAATTCGATCTGCTTTTCGATCAGGTAGTGCGCGCGGCCAGTGCCCACGGAGGAGATTACGCCGTCGAGCGACTCGAGCCATTCGACGGTTTCCTGCGGGTCGTCGTCATGTTCGGCGGCGACATATTTCATCACTTCGTTCGGTACAGCGGACATTCTCGTCTCCTGGGTCCTGGAATGTGAGGATCGCTCTCATGCAGACGACGCGACGCGACCGGCTGCGGGCAAGCTCCGACGGATTGTAATGAGCGTGCGCGGGCCTGCGCAACAAAATTTTCGAATTGTGAGATCTTTTCTCGCAATACGAAATATTGCTGCGCTGCACCCATATTTCGGGGCTCTCGGGCGCGCCGCAGCTGAACAAATCCGTTTCCGTTCAACATATCCGGTATAGGTTTTCCATGTATTGCGCTGCGCTACAATCCTGCCATGTTGACCGATCGGCTTTTCGCACGCTCGGCGCGACCGTCGGGCCCGCCGGCGGAGTCGCAGCCGTCCCGTTGGCACCACGGACCGTGGTGGTCCAATTCCTATTTGCTGACGCCCCTGCTGTCGATCCTGGTGTTCCTGGTGGTGATGAGCCTCATCCTGTGGAGCCTCAACCGCCGCGAACAGCAGCAGCAGGAAGACACCCTCTTCCGTAACGTCGCGTGGGCGCAGCAGCAAATCCGCCTGTCGATGACGGGCGCGCAGGAACAGCTCCAGGCACTGTCGCGCGATCTCGCCTCCGGCCGCCTCGATCAGAACGCGTTCCAGATGGCGGTCGCGGACGTGATGCAAACGCATCCGGAAATCCTCTATCTGAACTGGTACACGTCGCCCGGCGTGCAGCGCTGGCCGACCGTGCATCCACCGCTGCTCGGCCAGCGGCTCGCGAAGCCCGGCGACGCGCAGATGCAGGACGCCGTGCGCGGCGCGTACGACGAAGCGCGCAGCACGCGCCGCCAGGCCTATTCGCCGCTGATCTACGACGACTTCGGCAACGGCTTCATCACGCTGCAGACCCCCGTGATGCGCGGCGACCGCGAGTACCTCGGCTCGATCGCCGCGGTGTTCTCGGTCGAAGGCATCCTGAAGCACGACATCCCGCAAGAATTGTCGTCGAAGTACAAGATCTCGATCACCGACGCGAACAACCGCGAGCTGTCGTCCACGTCGACGCGCCCACGCCTGCCGCGCGACTCGCACTACGACCTGCCGCTCGACCCGCCCGGCCAGGGGCTGACCGTGCGCGTGTACGCATTCCCGCAGCTCACGAACCTGACCAACAACACGCTCGTGTGGCTCGTCGCAGGCCTGTCGTGCTTCGTGCTGTGGAGCCTCTGGAGCCTGTGGAAGCACACGCGCCAGCGCTTCGAGGCGCAGCAGGCGCTGTACGCGGAAGCGTTCTTCCGCCGCGCGATGGAGAACTCGGTGCTGATCGGCATGCGCGTGCTCGACATGCACGGCCGCATCACGCACGTGAACCCTGCGTTCTGCCGGATGACGGGCTGGGACGAAACCGACCTCGTCGGCAAGGTCGCGCCGTTCCCGTACTGGCCGCGCGACGCGTACCCGGAAATGCAGCGCCAGCTCGACATGACGCTGCGCGGCAAGGCGCCGAGCTCGGGCTTCGAGCTGCGCGTGCGGCGCAAGAACGGCACGCTGTTCCATGCGCGCCTGTACGTGTCGCCGCTGATCGACAGCTCGGGCCGCCAGACCGGCTGGATGTCGTCGATGACCGACATCACCGAGCCGAAGCGCGCGCGCGAGGAACTCGCGGCCGCGCACGAGCGCTTCACGACGGTGCTCGAAAGCCTCGACGCCGCGGTGTCGGTGCTGGCCGCCGACGAAGCCGAGCTGCTGTTCGCGAACCGCTACTACCGCCACCTGTTCGGCATTCGCCCGGACGGCCATCTCGAGCTGTCGGGCGGCGGCTTCGACCGCGCGCAGGCCTCGTCCGACTCGATCGACATGGTCGACGCGTTCGCGGGCCTGCCGGCCGCCGCGCTGACGAGCAGCACGGCGGACGCGCAGGAGGTGTACGTCGAGAGCATCCAGAAGTGGTTCGAGGTGCGCCGCCAGTACATCCAGTGGGTGGACGGCCACCTCGCGCAGATGCAGATCGCGACCGACATCACGACCCGCAAGAAGGCGCAGGAACTCGCGCACCAGCAGGAAGAGAAGCTGCAGTTCACGAGCCGATTGATGACGATGGGTGAAATGGCGTCGTCGATTGCTCACGAATTGAACCAGCCGCTCGCCGCGATCAACAACTATTGCTCGGGCACGCTCGCGCTCGTGAAGAGCGGCCGCGGCACGCCGGAGACGCTGCAGCCCGCGCTGGAAAAGACCGCGCAGCAGGCGCTGCGCGCGGGGATGATCGTCAAGCGGATCCGCGAATTCGTGAAGCGCAGCGAGCCGAAGCGCCAGCCGGCTCGGGTCGCGGACATCGTCGCCGATGCGGTCGGGCTCGCCGAAATCGAGGCCAGGAAGCGCAGGATCCGGATCGTCACGGAAATCCTCGCAAGAATGCCTATTATTTATGTCGACCCCGTGCTGATCGAGCAGGTGCTCGTGAACCTGATGAAGAACGCGGCCGAGGCGATGGCCGACGTGAAGCCGGCGTCGGCGGACGGCGTGATCCGCGTCGTCGCCGACATCGAGGCGGGCTTCGTCGACATCCGCGTGATCGACCAGGGCCCGGGCGTCGACGAAGCGACCGCCGAGCGCCTGTTTGAACCGTTTTACAGCACCAAGTCCGATGGCATGGGCATGGGGCTGAATATCTGCCGTTCGATCATCGAATCGCATCGGGGGCGTCTGTGGGTGGTCAACAACGTCGAGCCGGATGGCCGCATTTCCGGCGCAACGTTCCACTGCAGCCTGCCCATTGGGGAACCCGCTGATCTCGGCCAAGGGGGGCGCGAGGCATCGGCATCACATACCGTTACGGGAGAACTATGAATAGCCCTGTCACCACCACTCAGGAAACCGTCTTTGTCGTCGACGACGACGAGGCCGTACGGGACTCGCTGCGCTGGCTGCTGGAGGCGAACGGCTATCGCGTGCAATGCTTCTCGAGCGCCGAGCAGTTCCTCGATGCCTACCAGCCTGCGCAGCAGGCCGGCCAGATCGCGTGCCTGATCCTCGACGTCCGGATGTCGGGCATGAGCGGCCTCGAACTGCAGGAGCGCCTGATTGCCGACAATGCCGCGCTGCCGATCATCTTCGTCACGGGTCACGGCGACGTGCCGATGGCCGTCTCGACGATGAAAAAGGGTGCGATGGACTTTATCGAGAAACCGTTCGACGAAGCCGAGCTGCGCAAGCTCGTCGAGCGGATGCTCGACAAGGCCCGAAGCGAAAGCAAGAGCGTCCAGGAACAGCGCGCCGCGAGCGAACGCCTGTCGAAGCTGACCGCGCGCGAGCAGCAGGTGCTCGAACGGATCATCGCGGGCCGCCTGAACAAGCAGATCGCCGACGATCTCGGCATCAGCATCAAGACGGTCGAAGCGCACCGCGCGAACATCATGGAAAAGCTCAACGTCAACACGGTGGCTGACCTGCTGCGCCTCGCGCTGTCGAAGAAGCAGGCCTGAACGGGGTTGCCGCGCGGCCCGGGCAGCCCTGCCCGGTGGGCCGCGCCACCGCCGTCGCGCGATGCGGCCTACTCGCGCGGCGGCGTTCTTCCCGGCGCGCAAGCGCCGCAGCCATGACGCTTCCCGTGCATTCGATGTCGGACGGCGGCAGGCGGACGGTATAATTCCGTGCTTTGCTGCGGTGCCCCTCGGGCGCCGCACGCCCGCATTCCAACTTCCCGGCAGGACCACCACCATGACAGCCCTCCTCATCGACGGCAACGCCCTTTCGAAGACCCTGCGCGCACAGGCCGCCGAACGCGCCGCCGCCCTGACCGCACGCGGCCACCAGCCCGGTCTCGCGGTGATCCTCGTCGGCACCAACCCGGCCAGCGAAGTCTACGTGCGCAACAAGATCAAGGCGTGCGAGGACAACGGTTTCTTCTCGCTGAAGGACGCGTACCCGGACACGCTGTCGGAAGCCGACCTGCTCGCGCACATCGACGCGCTGAACCGCGATCCGAAGATCCACGGCATCCTCGTCCAGCTGCCGCTGCCCAAGCACATCGACAGCCACAAGGTGATCGAGGCGATCGCACCGGAAAAGGACGTCGACGGCTTCCACGTCGCGAACGCCGGCGCGCTGATGACCGGCAAGCCGCTGTTCCGCCCGTGCACGCCGTACGGCGTGATGAAGATGTTCGAAGCGCACGACATCCCGCTGCAGGGCGCGAACGCGGTCGTGATCGGCCGCTCGAACATCGTCGGCAAGCCGATGGCGATGATGCTGCTCGACGCCGGCGCGACCGTGACGATCTGCCACAGCAAGACGCGCGACCTCGCCGCGCACACGCGGCAGGCCGACATCGTGGTCGCCGCGGTCGGCAAGCGCAACATCCTGACCGCCGACATGGTGAAGCCCGGCGCGACGGTGATCGACGTCGGCATGAACCGCGACGACGCGGGCAAGCTGTGCGGCGACGTCGACTTCGCGGGCGTGAAGGAAGTGGCCGGCCACATCACGCCGGTGCCGGGCGGCGTCGGCCCGATGACCATCACGATGCTGCTGATCAACACGATCGAAGCCGCCGAGCGCGCCGCCGACGCGGCTGCCTGAGCCCCTGCCCCGTTCAGCCGGCGTGCGGTTCCGCGCGCCGGCGTCTCGCCGGCCTCGCCGGCCGCACCGCGCCGCACCGCGTCCGCCGCGCCGTCAAACGCCTCCACCCTGCATTCGACCCCGCGTCAATCGCATCGTTAGAAACTAACGATTGGAAAGCGCACGATGCGCCCCAATAATGTCGATATCGGGCGCCGCATTGCCTTGCGCGCCCTACCCTTTTTCACTCCGGTTCATCCGGCAACAGACAGGGAGTCTTATGTCCGCCAGCGCCAACACCAACCCGCTGCTCGATTTCTCGGGCCTGCCCCGCTTCGGCGAGATCCGCCCGGAACACGTGACGCCCGCGCTCGACACGCTGCTCGATGACGCCAATCGCGCGGTCGAGACGGCCAGCGCGGCCGCGACGCCGGCAACCTGGGCAGCAGTCGTCGAGACGGTCGAGCACGCGACGGAGCCGCTCGGTCGCGCGTGGGGCATCGTCGGCCACCTGAACGCGGTGGCCGATACGCCCGAACTGCGGGCCGCCTATGGCGAGAACCTGCCGCGCGTGACCGAATTCTGGTCGAGCGTCGGCCAGAACCTCGCGCTGTACGAGAAGTACAAGGCGATCGCCGCAAGCGCCGAATACGCGACGCTGTCCACCGAACGCAAGAAGATCCTCGACAACGCGCTGCGCGATTTCCGCCTGTCGGGCGCCGAGCTGCCCGAGGACCAGAAGCCGCGCTTCGCCGAACTGCAGGAGCAGCAGGCCGCGCTGTCGAAGGCCTTCTCCGATCACGTGCTCGACGCGACCAACGCGTACGCGTATTTCGTGCAGGACGAGGCCGACCTCGCCGGCCTGCCCGGCGACGCGATCGAGGCCGCCCGCGAAGCCGCGCAAAAGGATGCCAAGGAAGGCTGGAAATTCACGCTGCACTTCCCGTCGTACTTCCCGGTGCTGCAATACGCGGACAACCGCGCACTGCGCGAGACGCTCTACCGCGCCTATGCAACGCGCGCGTCGGAACTCGGGCCGCAGTACGGTGACGGCAAGGCCGAATGGGACAACACGGCGATCGTCGCCGATGCGCTGAAGCTGCGCCGCGAAGAGGCGCTGATGCTCGGCTTCCGCAACTTCGCCGAAGTGTCGCTCGCTCCGAAGATGGCCGAATCGCCGCAGCAGGTGATCGCGTTCCTCGAGGATCTCGCCACGCGCGCGCGCCCGCACGCGGAGAAGGACTGGGACGAACTGCGCACGTTCGCCGCGAAGGAACTCGGCCTCGCCGAACTCGCGCCGTGGGACGTCGCGTTCGCGGCCGAAAAACTGCGCCAGCAACGCTACGCGTTCTCGGAAAACGAGGTCAAGCAGTACTTCCCGGAACCGGCCGCGCTGAAGGGCCTGTTCACCGTCACCGAGACGCTGTTCGGCGTGCAGATCAAGCCGGACGACGCGCCGGTGTGGCACAAGGACGTGCGTTTCTTCCGCGTCGAGAACCGCGACGGCTCGCTCGTCGCACAGTTCTATCTCGACCTGTACGCGCGCGAAGGCAAGCGCGGCGGCGCATGGATGGACGACGCGCGTTCGCGTGCGAAGCGCGGCAGCAGCGTGCAGACGCCGGTCGCCTATCTCACCTGCAACTTCTCGGCGCCGGTCGGCGGCAAGCCCGCGTGCTTCACGCACGACGAAGTCATCACGCTGTTCCATGAATTCGGCCACGGGCTGCACCACATGCTCACGCGCGTCGACGAACTCGGCGTGTCGGGCATCAACGGTGTCGAATGGGATGCCGTCGAGCTGCCGTCGCAGTTCATGGAAAACTTCTGCTGGGAATGGGACGTGCTGTCGTCGATGTCGTCGCACGTCGACACGGGCGCCGCGCTGCCGCGCGAGCTGTTCGACAAGATGATCGCGGCGAAGAACTTCCAGAGCGGGCTCGGCACGCTGCGCCAGATCGTGTTCTCGATGTTCGACATGCTGCTGCACGTCGACTTCGACCCGGCGGGCGCCACCGGCGTGACCGCATTCGCGCGCGAGATCAACGAGCGCTATCACGTGATCCCGCAAGCCGCGTTCTCGCGCTGGCCGAACACGTTCAGCCATATCTTCGCGGGCGGCTACGCGGCCGGCTACTACAGCTACAAGTGGGCCGAGGTGCTGTCGGCCGATGCGTACGCGGCGTTCGAGGAAGCGGCCGCCGCAAGCGGCAGCGTGCTCGATGCGGCGACCGGCACGCGCTATCGCCGCGAAATCCTCGAGGTCGGCGGCAGCCGCCCGGCGATGGATTCGTTCAAGGCGTTCCGCGGCCGCGAGCCGCAGATCGATGCGCTGCTGCGTCACAACGGGATGGCGGCACCCGCGCACTGAGCGGCTCGCCAGCGCGTTCGGTTGCATGTAGCAAAGGCACCGCTTCGGCGGTGCCTTTTTTCATGGCGCGGGCGACTCGTCGTCGAACAGCGAGAACTGCCCGTGGCGCTCGGCGGTATCTTCGTCGATGCGCACGCCGACGCCGAGCAGCCGCACCGCCTGCGCCCGCCGTTGCAGCCCCTTCGCGAGCAGCGTGACGGCCGTGTCCGCATTCGTCGCATCGGCCACGCACTCGACCGTCGTGCGCTGGAAATCGGCGAAGCGGATCTTCACGTACAGCTTGCGGATCGAGCGCGCGGCGCCCGCCCGTTCGATCCGCGCGTCGAGTTGCACGACGAGGCGGCGGATTTCCTCCGCGCACTGCTCGAGCGTCGTCAGGTCGGTCACGTAGGTCGTCTCGACGCTGACCGACTTGCGCTCCTGGTCGGACTGCACGCGCCGCTCGTCGATCCCGCGCGACAGTTCGTACAAGCGTCGCCCGAACGCGCCGAATTCGCGGTGCAGGTCGATCAGCGGCCAGTCGCGCAACTGCGCGCAGGTCTGGATGCCGAGCCGGTCGAGCCGAGTGGCCGTCACCTTGCCGACGCCGTGCAGCTTGCGCACCGGCAGCGCCGCGACGAACGCGTCGATCTCGTGCGGCCGCACGACGAACAGCCCGTCGGGCTTGTTCCAGTCGGACGCGATCTTCGCGATGAACTTGTTCGGCGCGACGCCGGCCGACACGGTCACGCCGACCGTGTCGAACACGCGCTGGCGGATCTCCCGCGCAATCAGCGTGGCACTCCCCTGGCAGCGCTCCGACCCGCTGACGTCGAGGTACGCCTCGTCGAGCGACAGCGGCTCGACGTCGGGCGTGTAGTCGCGATAGATCGCCATGATCTGCCGCGACGCCGCGCGATACTTGTCCATCGCGGTCGGCAGGATCAGCAGGTCCGGGCACTTGCGCATCGCCAGCGCCGACGACATCGCCGAATGCACGCCATAGCGCCGCGCCTCGTAGTTGCAGGTCGCGATCACGCCACGCTGGTCGGGCCGGCCGCCGACCGCGAGCGGCCGGTTGCGCAGCGACGGGTCGTCGCGCATCTCGACCGACGCGTAGAAGCAGTCGCAGTCGCAGTGAATGATCTTGCGCATGCGCGGCGGCGCATCGCCCGGCGGCGGCGCGGGCGGATCGGCAGGCGGAATGATGGTCGGGTTCACGGTGCCGATACTGTACAAAAACACAGTGCCGGATTCAACTGTAGCGTGCGGCCGGGCCCGGCGGCGCCGTACCGGCCCGCTTTGCGCGGATCGTACCGGCCGGGCACGGACAGCCGCGCCTATACTCGTCTGCCGCAAGACACGAAACGCAAAGGTGACGGATGAAGACGATCGGACTGATCGGCGGGATGAGCTGGGAATCGTCGGCCGAGTACTACCGGATGATCAACCGGCACTCGAAGGCATTGCACGGCGGGCATCACAACGCGAAGAGCGTGCTGGTCACGGTCGATTTCGCGGAGATCGAAGCGCTGCAGCGCACGCACGACTGGGCCGCGCTCGGCGAACGGATGGCCGACGCCGCACGACAGCTCGAAGCGGCCGGCGCGGATCTGGTCGTGCTGACCACCAATACGATGCATCGCGTCTGCGATGCGATCGAAGCCGCGGTGAAGTTGCCGTTCCTGCATATCGCCGATCCAACCGGCACTGCACTGCGCGATGCCGGCGTCGAGCGCGTCGCGCTGCTCGGCACGCGCTACACGATGGAGCTGCCGTTCTACGCGGAGCGGCTGCGCGGGAAGTTCGGGATGGAGGTGCTCGTGCCGGACGAACGCGGGCGCGGCGACGTGCACCGGATCATCTACGACGAGCTGTGCCACGGCATCGTCTCGCCGGAATCGCGTGCGACGTACGTGGCGATCATCGAGGAACTGGCCCGGCGCGGTGCGCAGGCCGTGATCCTCGGCTGCACGGAGATCACGCTGCTGATCGGCGCGGACGATTCGCCGCTGCCGGTGTTCGATACGACCGCGCTGCATGCGAAGGCGGCGGTCGAGTGGGCGGCGCGCTGATCGCTGCCGCGCGGAAAACAAAAAACCCGGCACGGGGGCCGGGTTCCTGTCGACGAAGCGCGCATCGGTCACTTGCGCTGCACATCGTCTGGTGTGCTTGGTTGCGGGGGTAGGATTTGAACCTACGACCTTCGGGTTATGAGCCCGACGAGCTGCCAGACTGCTCCACCCCGCGTCAGAGAAATAAATTATAGGGTGAGGAAGTACTCACGTCAATACCTTTGTCACAATTTCTTCCCGATTCATCGAAACGACCGCGCGCGGCGCCTTCCCCGCCCCGCACGAAGCGCGCGTTCGCGCCGCGTGCTCGCGGTAAGATGGCGGCCTTCGTATTCACCCCGCACGCACACTCCCGTTCATGAAAATCGCCACCTGGAACGTCAACTCGCTCAACGTCCGCAAGCAGCACGTGCTCGACTGGCTCGCGCAAAGCGGAACCGACGTGCTGTGCCTGCAGGAACTGAAGCTGCCGGACGAGAAATTCCCGCGCGCCGATCTCGAGGCGGTCGGCTACCGCAGCTGGTTCACCGGCCAGAAGACCTACAACGGCGTCGCGATCCTCGCGCGCGACACGCTCGCCGTCGACGAATCGGACATCGTGCGCAACATCCCCGGTTTCGACGATCCGCAGCAGCGCGTGGTCGCCGCGACGGTCGACGGCATCCGCATCGTGTCCGCGTATTTCCCGAACGGCCAGGCGCCCGACTCCGACAAGTTCGTCTACAAGATGCAATGGCTCGATGCGCTGCAGGCATGGCTGCGCACCGAGCTGCAGCGCTACCCGAAGCTCGCGCTGCTCGGCGACTACAACATCGCGCCGGAAGACCGCGACGTGCACGACCCGGCGAAATGGGAAGGCCAGAACCTCGTGTCGCCGCAGGAGCGCGCCCACTTCGCGCAACTGATCGAGCTCGGCTTCGTCGATGCGTTCCGCCGCTTCGAACAGCCGGAGAAAACCTTCACGTGGTGGGACTACCGGATGATGGCGTTCCGCCGCAACGCGGGGCTGCGCATCGACCACGTGCTGCTGTCGCCGGCGCTGGCCGAAACCTGCACGTCGTGCGAAGTCGATCGCACGCCGCGCACGTGGGAGCAGCCGTCCGACCACACGCCCGTCGTCGCGGTCGTCGGCTGATCTCCCGCGCAGCCCGCGCGCGTTCAGCGCCGCGCGGGCGCCGGCCCGAGATGGGCCCACAGGAACCCGAATTCGGCCGCATCGGCCTCCGCGCGTTCCAGATCGTCGGCGCTGCCGTGGCCGCCGTCGGTGTTCTCCCAGTACCACACCCGTTCATGACCGAGCGCGTGCATGCGCGCAGCCATCTTGCGCGCATGCGCGGGATGCACGCGGTCGTCGCGCGTCGACGTCGTCAGCAGCAGCGGCGGATACGCGACGCTTTCGCGCACGCGGTGATACGGCGAGTACGCGGCCAGCGCCGCCCCTTCGTGCGGATCGTCCGGGTCGCCGTATTCGTCGAGCCATGCGGCACCTGCGTGCAGCTTCGGATAGCGCCGCATGTCGAGCAGCGGCACACGGCAGAGCACCGCGCCGAACAACTCCGGCCGCTGCACCATGCACGCGGCGACCAGCAGCCCGCCGTTGCTGCCGCCCTCGATGCCGAGTTGCGCGGCGGTCGTCACGCCGGTCGCGGCCAGATCCTCGGCCACCGCGATGAAATCGTCGAACGAACGCTGGCGGTGTTCGCGTTGCGCATCGACGTGCCAGCGCGGCCCGAACTCGCCGCCGCCGCGGATGTGCGCGAACGCCATCACGCCGCCGCGCTCGAGCCACCCGATACCGAACGCATCGCTGTAGCCCGGCAGGTTCGGAATCGCGAAGCCGCCATAGCCCGACAGCAGGCACGGCCGCGCGACACGCGTGGCGCCGTCGGCCACGTCGAGTGCATCGCGCGGCCCGATCAGCGTGTACGGCACGATCGTGCCGTCTTGCGAGCGTGCGCTCGCGCGGCGCACGACAAGCCCGGCCGCATCGAACTGCACCGGCGGCCGGTCGAGCAGCACGCGGCGCGACGGCGCATCGTCCGCGCGATCCGCAAGATCGGCCAGCCAGCATTCGGGCGGATCGAGACAGGTGTCGACGTCCACGTAAATCTCGTCGTTCAGCGTCGACTCGACGGGCTCGACGTCGATCTGCGCATCGCCCGGCCCCGGCCACTCGAACGGCCGCGCATCCCACGTCCACGTACCGTCGTCGGCCTGGCTCGGCTGCCACAGCATCGTGCGGTTGTGCACGTCGTCGAGCCAGCTCGCGATCAGCGTCGTGCGCGTGTGCGTCCACGTGCACGCGGACGTCGACGGTTGCGGCGCGAACAGCGTCGTGAATTCGCGCGACCCGGCGAGGAACGCCTGCTCGCGGATCGCGAGCAGCGAACCGCCCGCATGGCGTACGCCGTCACACTCCCAGTCGAGGCGCGGCTCCAGCATGAGCCAGCCTTCCCAGAACCCGACCTCGACATGGGTCGGCACGTCGTAGCGCACCCACTCGCCCGCCTCCGTCAGGCGGTACGCATGGGCGTCGAAGAAATCGACGCTGCGCCACGCGACGTGACGGTTGTCGATCGGATCGAATCCCGCCCCCGCGCTGATGTCGTCGGGTTCGCCGCGGAAGACGACGGGCGCATCGGCCAGCGCCGTGCCACGCACCCAGCGCCGCGCTTCATACGGATAGCCGGCCGCGGTCGCATGCGCTTCGCCGCGATCCCAGCTCACGTAGACGGTATCGCGATCGATCCAGCCGACCGTGTGATGCCCCGGCTCGTCGATCGTGAAACCGCCGTCGACGAAACGGCGTTCGACGAGATCGAATTCGCGCACGACGACCGCGTCGGCACCGCCCGGCGATAGCGACAGCAGCGCACGATCGCCGTCCGGGTACAGGATCGCGTCCTGCTCGAACACCCACGACTCGCCCTCCTCCGCACCGAGCGCGTCGACGTCGAGCAGCGTTTCCCACACCGGTTTTCCCGCGCGCCAGTCGTCCCAGCGCGTGCGGCGCCACAGCCCCTTCGGATGAAGGTCGTCCTGCCACAGGTCGTAGGCCCAGTCGCGCCAGCGGGTCGGAATCACCGGGCGCTCGCGCGGCAGGTACGCTTTGGCGAGGCGCGCGGTCAGCGCGCGATACGCGTCGTCGTCACGCAGCGCGGCGCGCGTGCGCGCATTCTGCTCGTCGACCCACGTGCGGGCGCGCTTGCTGTCGAGCGCTTCGAGGAAACGGAACGGGTCGGCCCCGGCGGGCCAGCGGAAGGAATCGGACATTGAGAATGGGCGGAATGGCAAACGGCATGCAAACCGCGATTATGTCCGATCGCGGCATGCGCGATGCCCGCGCATGCCGCGAATCGTGCTCAGGGCTCCAGATGGAGTTCCTGGATCTTGCGCGTGATCGTGTTGCGGCCGATGCCGAGCCGCTCTGCGGCCTCGACCTTGCGGCCGCGCGTGAAGTCGAGCGCCTCGCGGATCACGGCCGCCTCGAAGCGGCGTGCGAGTTCGTCCATCACGTCGGCCGAGTTCTCGCGCAACAGCCGTGCGACTTCGGTACGCAAGCCATGCTCCCAGACCGGATAGCCAGCCGGCGCGCCCCCGTTCGGCGCGGCCGCGACGGGCGCGGACACCGCCGGCAGCGCACCGATCGCCGGTTGCGCGAGCGCAGCCTCGCCACCGTTGCCGTGCGCATCCGCACCGTCGCCCGCCGCAGCGACCGGCGCACCGGCCGGCACGAGGTCGGGCGGCAGGTCCTTGATTTCGACCGTCTGCGCGGGCGCCATCACGGTCAGCCAGTTCGCGAGGTTCTCGAGCTGGCGCACGTTGCCGGGAAACGCCAGCGACGTCAGGTAAGCCAGCGCTTCGTCGGACACGCGCTTCGGCTCGACGCCGAGATCGCGCGCGCTCTTCTGCAGGAAGTGGCGCGTGAGCAGCGCGATGTCCTCGCTGCGCTCGCGCAGCGGCGGCAGGCGCAGCCGGATCACGTTGAGCCGGTGGTAAAGGTCCTCGCGGAACAGCCCCTGCCGCACGCGCGATTCGAGATTCTGGTGCGTCGCAGCGATTACGCGCACGTTCGCGCGCAGCGGGTTGTGGCCACCGACCCGATAGAACTGCCCGTCCGACAGCACGCGCAACAGGCGCGTCTGCAGGTCGAACGGCATGTCGCCGATTTCGTCGAGGAACAGCGTGCCGTTCTCGGCCTGCTCGAAGCGGCCCTGCCGCGTCGTCTGCGCGCCGGTGAACGCGCCGCGCTCGTGGCCGAACAGCTCGGATTCGAGCAGGTCCTTCGGAATCGCCGCGGTGTTCAGCGCGATGAACGGCCCGTTCGCACGCGGGCTGTGACGGTGCAGCGCACGCGCGACGAGCTCCTTGCCGGTGCCCGATTCGCCAGTGATCAGCACGGTCGCGGCCGAGTGCGACAGGCGGCCGATCGCGCGGAACATGTCCTGCATCGCGGGCGCCTGGCCGAGCATCTCGGGCGCCTCGGCCACGCGCTCGTCCTGCGGCGCGCCGCCGCGCAGGCTTTCTTCCACCGCGCGACGGATCAGCTCGACCGCCTTGTCGACGTCGAACGGCTTCGCGAGATATTCGAACGCGCCGCCCTGGAACGCCGCGACGGCGCTGTCGAGATCGGAGAACGCCGTCATGATGATGACGGGCAGGCCCGGCAGGCGCTCGTGCATCGCCTGCAGCAACTCGAGGCCCGAGCCGCCCGGCATCCGGATGTCGGATACGAGCACCTGCGGGGTCTCGTGGTCGAGCGCGGCCAGCGCGTCACGCACGTTCGCGAAGCTCTTCGTCGCGAAGCTGTCCCGGGCGAGCGCCTTTTCGAGCACCCAGCGGATCGATTGGTCGTCGTCTACTATCCAGATCGGCTTCATAGGTCGGTCAGATATGGGTAAATCCGGTGAATCGCCATGCCGCCGCTCAATGGTCGAGCGGCAGCAGGATCTGAAATTCGGTACGTCCGGGCCGGCTTTCGACCTCGATCATCCCGTCATGCTGCTGCACGAACGTCTGCGCGAGCGTGAGGCCGAGGCCGCTGCCGTCGTCGCGCCCGGACACGAGCGGGTAGAAGATCCGGTCGCGGATTTCCTCCGGAATGCCGGGCCCGTTGTCGATCACGTGCAAGTCCAGTGCCAGCCGGTACAGTCGCTTCGCGATCGTCACCTTGCGCGCGATGCGCGTGCGCAGCTCGATCTTCGCGTCACCCTGCGCGATGCGTTCGCGCAGCGCCTGCGCGGCGTTGCGCACGATGTTGAGCAGCGCCTGGATCAGTTGCTCCTTGTCGCCGCGCAGGTCCGGCACGCTCACGTCGTAGTCGCGCTCGATCGTGAGCCCGCGCGGGAATTCCGCGAGCATCACCGCGCGCACGCGTTCGCATACTTCATGAATGTTCACGTCGCCGACGATGTGCGGGTGCCGATGCGGCTCCAGCAACCGGTCGACGAGCGTCTGCAGGCGGTCGGACTCCTTGATGATCACCTGCGTGTATTCGCGCAACTCGCCGCGCTCGCGCTCGCCGAGCTCGAATTCGAGCAGCTGGGCTGCGCCGCGAATGCCGCCGAGCGGGTTCTTGATCTCGTGCGCGAGGTTGCGGATCAGTTGCTTGTTGACCGCGGTCAGGTCGTGGATGCGTTCCTCGCGATCGGTGCGCGACTGCCGCTCGTTCTCGAACAGCTCGACGAGCACGAAATCGGGCGCGGTCTCGAGAAAGCCGACGATCGCATGCACATGCAGCGGTTCGCGGCCGGGCCGGTCGAGCACGGTATCGAGGTGCGTCGCGTGAAAGCGTTCCTCGCCGATCGCGGTGATCGTCGATGCCAGCTCGTTCGCATTCGGAAAAATCTCGCCCCACGGCCGCTGCGCGAGCTGCCGGCGCGAGATGTCGAGCATCGCCTCCGCAGACGGATTCGCGAACGCGATCCGCAGCGTCTTGCGATCGAGCACGATCACGACCGTCGGCAGCGCTTCCAGCCCCGCCAGCAGGCCCGAGCGGGCGAGCCGCTCGTCGTCCGTCAGTCGCTCGGGCTGCCCCGTTTTCGCCTTGATCAGATTCTTCAGAACCATCTGCGTGCTTGTCGCGCCTCAACGGGCCAGAAAAGGAAAAATCACCGGAACAAAAAAGGGACGGCTCGACGCCGCCCCTTTCAGACTCCGCCGTTCCCGCCGCAGGCCGCGCGACGGGAACGAACCGGCATGACGGCGCTGAATCGAAGCGCCATCGCCGATTAGAGCGAGTAGTACATCTCGAACTCGATCGGGTGCGTCGTCATGCGGAACTTCGCCAGCTCCTGCTCCTTCAGCGCGAGGTACGCGTCGAGCATGCCGTCCGTGAACACGCCGCCACGGGTCAGGAACTCGCGATCCTTGTCGAGCGCTTCGATTGCCTGGTCGAGGCCCGCGCAGACGGTCGGGATCTTTGCATCCTCTTCCGGCGGCAGGTCGTACAGGTTCTTGTCCGCGGCTTCGCCCGGATGGATCTTGTTCTGGATCCCGTCGAGGCCGGCCATCATCAGTGCCGAGAACAGCAGGTACGGGTTCGCCATCGGATCCGGGAAGCGCGTTTCGATACGGCGGCCCTTCGGGTTCGACACGTGCGGAATGCGGATCGATGCCGAACGGTTGCGTGCCGAGTAGGCGAGCTTGACCGGTGCTTCGAAGTGCGGGACCAGACGCTTGTACGAGTTCGTCGTCGGGTTCGTGATCGCGTTCAGGGCACGGGCGTGCTTGATGATGCCGCCGATGTAGAACAGCGCCAGTTCCGACAGGCCGGCGTAGCCGTTGCCCGCGAACAGGTTCTGGCCGTCCTTCCAGATCGACTGGTGAACGTGCATGCCCGAACCGTTGTCGCCGACGACCGGCTTCGGCATGAAGGTTGCCGTCTTGCCGTACGAGTGCGCGACGTTATGGATGATGTACTTCGACCATTGCGTCCAGTCGGCGCGCTGAACCAGCGTCGAGAACTTCGTGCCGATTTCGTTCTGGCCCTGGCCCGCCACTTCGTGGTGGTGCACTTCGACCGGGATGCCGAGCTGCTCGAGCAGCAGGCACATTTCCGAACGCATGTCCTGGAACGTGTCGACCGGCGCGACCGGGAAGTAGCCGCCCTTCGTGCCCGGACGGTGGCCCGTGTTGCCGCCTTCGAATTCCTTGCCGGCCGACCACGGTGCTTCTTCCGAGTTGATCTTCACGAAGCAGCCCGACATGTCCGTGTTCCACTGGACCGAGTCGAAAATGAAGAATTCCGGTTCCGGACCGAAGTAGGCCGTGTCGCCGATGCCCGTGCTCTTCAGGTACGCTTCCGCGCGCTTCGCGAGCGAACGCGGATCGCGCTCGTAGCCCTTGCCGTCGGCCGGCTCGACCACGTCGCAGGTCAGCACCAGGGTCGACTCTTCATAGAACGGGTCGATGAAGGCAGCGGTCGGGTCCGGCATGAGCAGCATGTCCGACGCCTCGATGCCCTTCCAGCCCGCGATCGACGAGCCGTCGAATGCATGGCCGCTTTCGAACTTGTCTTCGTCAAACGCCGAAACCGGCACCGACACGTGCTGTTCCTTGCCGCGCGTATCCGTGAAGCGGAAATCGACAAACTTGACGTCCTCGTCCTTCACGAGCTGCATGACGTCGGCGACGGTTTTACTCATAACCTCTTCTCCTGATTGAACAATTCCGGCGGACTGGGAACCGCCTCGTTTATCGAGCTGACCGGGGTCTTGCTTTGGCGCAGCGCGCCCCGATTCGACCGAATTCTATAAAGCAGCTTCCGTGCCACCTATGCGCGAGAGGGGCGCGAATCGCGCCGGCGCTCGTCGCGACGGGGCTGTGCTGCGCAATTCCGGGGCTCCGCCGCGCACCGCCCCCAAACCGAAAGCACCGATATGGTGCAATCATCGCGGTGCGCCCTACTCGCCGAATCATCTTGGTGCATGCGCGTCATTCTGCACTCTTTTGGTGAGCGCGTGTGGGGGCGCGCACTGTCCCCCTACGCGGACATCCGTGCCGCGGCGCCGCGCTAGAATGTTCGTTTGACCGATAGGAGACTCCCTGCCATGAGTACGCTCGACCAGCTTTACGCGAAGGCCGACGAACGCCGCGCACAAGCCGCGCTCAACTACGCCGGGGCGCTGCTGCCGGCCGAGGCCTTCGAACTGCTGCAGCTCGATCCGTCGGCGCGCCTCGTCGACGTGCGCACCCGCGCCGAACTCGACTGGATCGGCCGCCCGCTCGTCGGCGACGGCCAGTACCTGCACCTCGAATGGACGCGCTACCCGGGCGGCGTGCCGAACGCCGAATTCATCAACGAGCTGAAGGCGGCCCTCCCGGCCGATACGCCCATCCTGTTCCTGTGCCGCAGCGCCGCGCGCTCGAAGCTCGCCGCGATCGCCTCCACGCAGGCCGGCTTCACGAAGGCCTTCGACCTGCTCGAAGGCTTCGAGGGCGCGAAGGACGCCGAGGGCCACCGCAAGACGATCGAAGGCTGGTGCTTCCGGAAACTGCCGTGGATCGGCGCCTGACGGCACGCCGCTCCCGCCGGTTGCGACGACCCCATCGTCGAGCCGGGCGATGACATGCCGATGACGGGCCGCGTTGCGCGGCCCGTGGTTTTTGTGTGCCGGGTCGAGAGGCCGCTCAGGCGCGCGGCGTGTCGGGTTCGACGACGTCGCCGCCGAGCAAGTGCACGCCCTCACGCAGCTTCACGTACGCAGCCGCGACCGCTTCCGGCTCGCCCTTCACGCCGAGGTCGATGTGACGGCGCGCGTAGATCCCGCCGCGCTCCGCATCGCCGACGCTCGGCAGGCTGAACACGCGCACGCCCGGGAAATCGCGCTCGATGCGCTCCATCAGCGGCGTGAGTGTCGATTCCGGCAGTTCGAACACGTACAGCGAGCGCTCGGCGTGCGGCGTCGCGTGATGCAGGTGCGCGTACTTCGTGTCGAGCACCCATTCGATCATCGGCCACGCCATCACCGGGAAGCCCGGCACGAAGTGCAGGTCGCCGACCGAGAAGCCGGGAATCCGGTTGTAGCCGTTCGGGATGATCGTCGCGCCCACCGGAAACACGCCCATGTTGAAGCGGTGCTGGTTCTCCGGCGACTCGAAATCGACCGGCGTGGCCGGATCGGTATGCGTTTCGCGGATCCGCTCCGAAATCAGCACCTTCGCTTCCGGATGCAGCTCGAGCGGCACGCCGAGCGCGGCGGCCGCGCACTGGCGCGTGTGGTCGTCCGGCGTCGCGCCGATGCCGCCCGTCGAGAACACGATGTCGCCCGACGCGATCGCGCGGGCGAGGGTCGCCGTGATGCGCGCCGGATCGTCCCCGACGTATTCGGCCCAGTCGAGCGTGAGGCCGCGCGCGGCGAGCAGCTCGATGACCTTCGCCAGATGCTTGTCCTGCCGGCGGCCCGAAAGGATTTCGTCGCCGATGATGATGATGCCGATGCTCATGCCTGCCCCATGTCGATTGCGGTGGCGCGCGAACTCGCACGCAAGTCCTCCAGCGCGCGCAGGCAATAGTGCCCGAACCACAGCGCCGAGAAGACGAGGATGAAAGCGTAAACCCAGATCATGGCCGCCGCGACGAACGGGAACAGCACCATCATCCAGACCGACGATACCCATACGAAGGTCGGCACGGTGCCGAGCAGCCCGGTCGCGACGCCGATGCCGATCAGCGGCCAGCGGTGCCGCCGCACGAGCGCCCGGCGCTCGTCGCGGCTCGCGTGCAGCGCGAGCGCGTCGTAGGTCATCACGCGGTAGGTGAGCCAGCCCCAGATCACCGGCGGCAGCAGCGCGAAGAACGGCGGAATCAGCCACAGCGGGATCGTGACGACCAGCACGACGACGCCGGCCAGTGCCGCCCCCAGCGAATTGAACACGCTGCCGAAGAAGGTGCCGCCCCGCTTCGCCTCGAGCGCCGCGAACTGCCGGTTCGCGAGGTGCTTGATCACGACCGGCATCGAAATCGTCGCGATCAGCAGCAGCACGGTCAGCACGATCAGCGGAATCGCGAGCGACACGACCACGAACGGCGCGACGACCGCATGCAGCTGCGACATGCCGATCGCGTCGAACGCACGGTACAGCATGGCCGTCAGCACGAAGCCGTCGAGCGCGCCGCGTGCGAGGTCCAGCAGCGACTGCCACGAGAACCACAGCACGACGCCCCACAGGACGGCCGAGACGAGAAACGGCATCAGGGTGAGCCACAGCATGCGCGGATGCAGTGCGCTCGCCAATGCGCGGACGAAGGAACGCAGCAAGTCGTTCATGCGAGCCTGTATTGACGGAGAAAAACGGGGAAAGGATAAACCACGCGGCCCGCATGCGCCAAAGCACATGCGGGCCGCGTGGGAGAGCCGCTCAACGTGGGAATGGCCGGGTCAGGCCGATGCCGCGCCGCGCTTGGCGGGGAACAGGCGCCGGAAGATCCGCACGAACGCGAGGCCGTGCTGCGCCCAGAAGCCTTCGCCGTAGGACACGCCCTCGACCTGGTCGCGGATGCCGGTCGGCTCGACCGTGCGGTTCCACGACGCGGTGCCGAACATCATGTCCCACCACGGAAACAGCACGCCGAAGTTGCAGCCGTACTTCGTGCCTTCGTGGCCATAGCCGACCGCGTGGTGGCGGCGATGGAAGATCGGGCTCACGAACAGGCGCTCGCCGAGCCAGCCGAACGACAGCCGCGCATTCGTGTGCTGAATGCTCTGCATGAAGTTCGTGAACGCGGTCAGCACGACGAACTGCGACGGCGTCACGCCGATCACGAGCGCGATCGCCGCGAAGAAGCACGACTGGATCACGTCGTCGAGCACGTGGTTGCGGTCGTCGCACCACAGCGACATCTGGCGCTGGCTGTGATGCACGGCGTGCAGCTCCCACCAGATGCCGAACTTGTGCTGCCAGCGGTGATACCAGTAGCCGGCGAAATCGAGCACGACGAGATAGATCGCGAACGTGACGATCGGCTTCGAGGTCACGCCCGGCCACAGGTAGTCGAGGTTCAGGTTCGCCACGCCGTGCAGGCGCAGCCACGCCTGGAAGTTGTCGAACAGCGGCTGCAGCGCGAAGAAGAAGAACAGCGAGTAGATGCCGAGCTTCGCGATCGCCGTGTAGATCACGTCGACCCGCACGGCCCGGCGGTTCGTCCAGCGCTCGACGGGCAGCAGCGCCTCGAGCGGGCGCAGCAGCACGAACATCAGCACCATCTGCAGCGCCCCGACGATCACCCAGTACAGCGCGTCGTAGGTGTCCTCGTCATAGTCCATCAGGTTGAACTTGAACAGGAGCGGCTGCACGACGTCGACGTACAGCCAGGTCTGGATGTCCGAGACGAATGCATCGATCAGGTGCAGCATCGTTCTCCCCTGCCCGTCACGCGCCGTTCGCGGCGCGCCACGGCGCGCGATCGTAGAAATAGATGCCGTGCGGCGAGCGGCCGACGGCGATCGTCTGCACCAGCTTGCGCGACGCCAGGTCGATGATCCCGACCTTCTTCGCGAAGCGGAACGTCACCCACAGCGTCTTCTTGTCGGCGGACAGCTCCATGTCGTCCGGGCCCGGCAGCAGGCCGGTGATGTCGCCGACGTTGGTGAGCGTGTTTTCGTCGATGATGCTGATCGTGTTCGCAACCCGGTTCGTGACCGCGACGTGCGTGCCGTCGGCGAGCGAGCGGAAGTTGTGCGCGCCCTTGCCGGTGTAGATCTGCTTGACGACCTTCTGGGTGCGCCAGTCGACCACCGCGACGTAATCCGCGCCGGTCATCCCGACGAGCAGGTACTTGTCGTCCGGCGTGAGCCACAGGCCGGCCGGCACCTTGCCGACCTTCATCTTCCACTTGACCGTCTGCGTCGGCAGGTCGATCGCCGCGATCTCGCCGGAAACCTGCAGCGACACGAGCAGCGTCTTGCTGTCCTTCGTGAACGCGAGGTGGCTCGGCATCACCTCGAGCGGCACGCGCTTCACGAGCTTCAGGTCGCGACCGTCGTAGCCGTAGATGTCGACGCGGTCGAGGCGCAGGCCGGCGGCCGCGAACCACTTGCGGTCGGGCGAGAAGCCGAGCTGGTAAGGATCGTCGATCCCTTCGACGGTGCGCTGCAGCTTGCCCGTCTTCGGATCGAGGAACATCAGGCTGTTCGAGACCGAATTTGCAACGATCAGCGACGAATTGTCGGGCGTCGCCATCAGGTGGTGCGGTTCCTTGCCGGTCGGCATCGTGGCGACGACCTGGCGGGTCTGCTGGTCAATCAGGGACAGCGTCGCTTCGGCCGAATTGAGGATGATCACGTTATTCGCGTGGGCGGCGGGCGCCAGCACGGCGGCGGCCAGCGCGAGCGTGCGGCCGAGGGAAAGGAAAGTGCGCATGAAGACTCACGTCGTGGAACAACCGTCATTGTAAAACGTTCAACCGGGCCGGCCGGTTGACCGAAGCCGGCATTGCGCCACTTCGACGCACGCGGCGGCGGCCCGGTCGGCCCGCGCGGCAGGCGCCGCGCGGCCGGCCGGGGCCGGCCGCCGGTGCAGGCCCGGGAAACCGATGTTGCGCTAGCGCTGCATCGACTCCCAGACCTTGTGCAGACGCTTGACAGAGACAGGCATCGGCGTGCGCAGTTCCTGCGCGAACAGCGAAATCCGCAGTTCCTCGAGCAGCCAGCGGAATTCCGCGAGCCGCGCATCGGCGACGCCGCCGCGCTGCGACACCGCGCGCTGGTACTGCTGGGCGAGCGGCAACAGGTCGGCCGACTGCTTCGCGTCACGCGCCGGATCGGCTTTCAGCTTGTCGATCCGCAGCGCGATGCCCTTCAGGTAGCGCGGGAAGTGCGCCAGTTGCGCGTATGGCGTATCGATCACGAAACGCTTGCCGATCAGCGCGCCGAGCTGCTGCTGCAGGTCCGCATGCGCCTGCGCGAACGGCTTCGCCTGCGCGAGCTTCTTCACGAGCCCCGCGTATTCGGCCAGGATCTGCCCGACCAGCCGCGCGATTTCCTGCGCGAGCAGGTTCAGGCGGCTCCGGCCCTCGTCGCGGCGTGCGTGGAAGCTCGCGTCGTCGTCGGGCAGCGGATCCTGCAGGCACGCGCGGTCGAGCGCCGTGTCGATCAGCTGGTCGCGCAGCTCGTCCTGCGTGCCGAGCGACATGTACTGCATCGCCATCTCGCGCAGGCCCGGCAGGTTCTTCTCGAGGAACTTGATCGGCTCCTTGAGCTGCAGCGCGAACAGCCGCCGCAGGCCGGCCCGGTGGATACGCGCGGCCTCTTCCGGCGAATCGAACACCTCGACGTCGCAATGCGTGCCGCGATCGACCAGCGCCGGGTAGCCGTACAGCGTCTGGCCGCGCCGGCGGATCTCCAGCAGTTCGGGCAGCTTGCCGAAATTCCACGTCGTCAGGTTCTCGTACAGCGCGGTCGCACCGGCTTCCGCCGGCGCGGCCGTCTGCGGCGCCGCGCCCTTGCCGGCCTTTGCGTTGCGGCCGGCGGCACCCGCCGTCGCGGCCGTGGCCGGCGCCTGGCCGATCGGCTCGCCGCCGTCGGCATCGCCGCCCGCCGCGATCGTCGACGCCGCCGCGATCTTCTGGAACTGCTGCTGCGCCTGCGCGCCCAGCTCCTGGCGAAGCTGCGCGAGATTGCGCCCCATCGCGAGCTGGCGGCCGTGCTCGTCGATCACCTTGAAGTTCATGAACAGGTGCGCGGGCAGCGTTTCCAGCTTGAAGTCGGCCGTCTTCATCGCGATTTGCGTTTCACCCCGCACGTCGGCGATCAGCGCCTCGACGAGCCCGCCCGCGCCGAAGCGCTCGCGGCCCATCCGTTCGACGAAACCGGCCGCGTACTCGGGCAGCGGCACGCAATGCCGGCGCAGCTTCTGCGGCAGCGACTTCAGCAGCAACTGCACCTTTTCCTTCAGCATCCCGGGCACGAGCCACTCGCAGCGGCGCGCGTCGACCTGGTTCAGCGCATACAGCGGCACCGCGAGCGTCACGCCGTCGCGCGGCGTGCCGGGCTCGAAGTGATACGTGAGGGCCATCTCGACGCCGGCCATCGTCGCGCGCTTCGGGAACAGCTCGGTCGTCACGCCGGCCGCCTCGTGGCGCATCAGGTCGTCGCGCGACAGGTACAGCAGCCGCAGCTTGTCCTCGGGCTGGCCGCTCTTCTTCACCTCGTCGCGATACCAGCGCTCGAACGCGGCGCCCGTGTGAATCCCTTCCGGAATCGCCTGGTCGTAGTACGCGTAGATCAGCTCGTCGTCGACCAGCACGTCCTGCCGTCGCGACTTGTGCTCGAGCTGCTCGATGTCGGCAAGCAGCTTGCGGTTGTGCGCGAAGAACGCGAGCTTCGTGTCGAATTCGCCTTCGACCAGCGCGCCGCGGATGAACAACTCGCGTGCGCGTGCCGGATCCTGCTTGCCGAACGCGACGCGCCGGCGGTGGTAGATCGGCAGCCCGTACAGCGTCGCGCGCTCGTACGCACTGACCTGCGCCGGACGCTTTTCCCAGTGCGGCTCCGACAGCGATTTCTTCAGCAGGTGCGCGCCGATCTTCTCGACCCATTCGGGCTCGATCTTCGCGAGGCAGCGTGCGTACAGCCGGCTCGTCTCGACGAGCTCGGCCGCCATCACCCAGCGGCCGGCCTTCTTCGCGAGCACGGAGCCCGGCCACAGGTAGAACTTGATCCCGCGCGCGCCGAGATAGTGCGGATCGTCGTCGGCCTTCAGGCCGAGGTTGCCGAGCAGGCCCGTCAACAGGGCCAGATGGACCTGCTCGTAGGTCGCCTCGACCTCGTTCAGCCGCCAGCCGTGCTCGCGCACGACGGTCAGCAGCTGCGAATGGACGTCGCGCCACTCGCGCAGCCGCAGGTGCGACAGGAAGTTCTGCCGGCACGCGTCGATCAGCTGGCGGTTCGACTTCTTGTGCGCGACGGCCTCCTCGAACCACGCCCAGATCTTCAGCCACTGCAGGAACTCGGAACGCTCGTCGGCGAACCGGCGGTGCGCCTGGTCGGCCTGCTCCTGCGCTTCGATCGGACGGTCGCGCGGATCCTGCACAGACAGCGCGCTCGCGATGATCAGCACTTCGCGCAGCGACTGCTGGTCGCGCGCGGCAAGAATCATCCGGCCGACGCGCGGGTCGAGCGGCAGCCGCGCGAGTTCGCGGCCGAGCGGCGTCAGCGCGTTGTCGTCGTCGACCGCGCCGAGTTCGTTGAGCAACTGGTAACCGTCCGCGATCGCGCGGCCGGGCGGCGGCTCGAGGAACGGGAACGATTCGATCGCGGTGAGATGCAGCGACTTCATCCGCAGGATCACCGACGCGAGCGACGAGCGCAGGATTTCCGGGTCGGTGAAGCGCGCGCGCGCCTGGTAATCGCTTTCCTCGTACAAGCGGATGCAGACACCGTCGGCCACGCGGCCGCAACGGCCCGCGCGCTGGTTCGCGGCCGCTTGCGAGATCGACTCGACCTGCAACTGCTCGACCTTGTTCCGGTACGAATAGCGCTTCACGCGCGCAAGGCCGGTGTCGACGACGTAGCGGATGCCCGGCACCGTCAGCGAGGTTTCGGCCACGTTGGTCGCGAGCACGATCCGGCGCGCGTTCGACGCCTTGAACACCTTGTCCTGGTCGGCCGCCGAGAGCCGCGCGAACAGCGGCAGGATCTCGGTGTGCGGCGGATGGTGCTTGCGCAGCGCCTCGGCCGCTTCGCGGATCTCGCGCTCGCCGGGCAGGAACACCAGCACGTCGCCGGGGCCTTCGCGGCACAGCTCGTCGACCGCGTCGACGATCGCGTCCATCAGGTCGCGCTCGGCTTCGCGCGCGGTCTTCACGCGATCGCGGCCGCCCGTGCCTTCGGCGTGCTTCACGGCCGGGCGATCCTCGGCCACCGGCCGGTAGCGCATCTCGACCGGATACAGCCGCCCGCTCACCTCGATCACGGGCGCGGGATGCGCGTCGGTGCCGAAATGGCGCGCGAAGCGATCGGCATCGATCGTCGCGGACGTGACGATCAGCTTCAGGTCCGGCCGCCTCGGCAGGATTTCCTTCAGGTAGCCGAGCAGGAAGTCGATGTTCAGGCTGCGCTCGTGCGCCTCGTCGATGATCAGCGTGTCGTACGCCTTCAGCAACGGATCGGTCTGCGTCTCGGCGAGCAGGATCCCGTCCGTCATCAGCTTCACGGACGCGCCCGGCGCGAGATTGTCGGTAAAGCGCACCTTGTAGCCGACCACTTCGCCGAACGGCGTGCCGAGTTCCTCGGCGATCCGGCGGCCGGTGGACGACGCGGCGAGGCGGCGCGGCTGCGTATGGCCGATCAGGCCCGTGCCGCCGGCGCCGAGGCCGCGGCCGAGATCGAGACAGATCTTCGGCAACTGCGTGGTCTTGCCCGAGCCGGTTTCGCCGCAGACGATGACAACCTGATGACCGGCGATCGCGCGCGCGATTTCGTCGCGCTTGCCCGACACGGGCAGGCTTTCGGGGTAGGTGATCGGCGGAACGGGATTCGGCGCGACGACCGCGCGCGGCGGACGCTCGCGGCGCGGCGCGCGCTCGCCCGTCACAGCGGACGCATCCTTCGCGGCCGGCTGGCGCGCGTCGCGCGATGCGTCGCCACGCGGCCCGCGCGGCGCGTGTGCCGGTTTGCCCGCCTGCTGTTCCTGCGGCCGGCGCGGCGGCTGGCCCTGCTGCTGGCGTGCATCGGCCGCACCATCCGGGTGCCGGGCCGACGGCGCTTTGGCCCGCGTCGGCGCGGGACTTTTAGGTACATTCGACATGGGGGCGCATTATAATCCCGCCCATGAATTCCCAAACCGACCTCCCTCCCGCCCAGACCGGCGCCACGACGCCGCCGGTTGCCGACGACTCGGCCGCCAGTCACGCGCAGTTCGTCGACTGGATGCGCTCCGTCGCGCCCTATATCCACAAGTTCCGCAACAGCACGTTCGTCGTGGGGTTCGGCGGCGAGGTGGTGCAGCAGGGGCTGCTGAACGCGCTCGTGTCCGACATCGCGCTGCTGCAGGCGATGGGTATCCAGATCGTCCTGGTGCACGGCTCGCGCCCGCAGGTCGAGGAGCAGCTGAGCCTGCACGGTGTCGAATCCGAGTTTTCGCACGGGCTGCGCATCACCGATGCGCGCGCGCTCGAATCCGCGAAGGAAGCGGCCGGGGAAGTGCGTCTCGACATCGAGGCCGCGATCAGCCAGGGTCTGCCGAACTCGCCGATGGCGCACGCGCACATCAGCGTCGTGTCGGGCAACTTCGTGACCGCGCGGCCGGTGGGGATTCTCGACGGGGTCGATTTCGCGCACACGGGCATCGTGCGCAAGATCGACGCCGAATCGATCCGTCATTCGCTCGCGAGCCGCAAGCTCGTGCTGCTGTCGCCGCTCGGCTTCTCGCCGACCGGCGAAGCGTTCAACCTGTCGATGGAAGATGTCGCGTCGGCCGCCGCGATCGCGCTGCGCGCCGACAAGATCATCTTCCTGACCGAAGCGCCCGGCATCGTCGACGACGAAGGCGAGCTGGTGCGTGAAATGTCGCTCGACGCGGCGGCCGAGCTGCTCGATTCCGGCAACGTCCAGGGCGACGACGCATTCTTCCTGAAGCATTCGATCCGCGCGTGCCGCGGCGGCGTGACCCGGGCGCACCTGATCCCGCAATCGCTCGACGGCAGCATGCTGCTCGAACTGTTCCTGCACGACGGCGTCGGCACGATGATCTCGTACGAGAACCTCGAGAGCCTGCGCGAAGCGACGCCGGACGACGTCGGCGGCATCCTGTCGCTGATCGAGCCGCTCGAGTCGGACGGCACGCTGGTGCGGCGCGGCCGCCACCAGATCGAACGCGACATCGACCACTTCTCGGTGATCGAGCACGATGGCGTGCTGTTCGGCTGCGCGGCGCTATATCCGTACCAGCAGGAGAAGATCGGCGAGATGGCGTGCCTGACGGTCGCGCCGGAAGCGCAGGGCTCGGGCGACGGCGAACGCCTGCTCAAGCGCATCGAGCAGCGCGCCCGCGCGCGCGGCCTCACGCATATCTTCGTGCTCACGACGCGCACCGAGCACTGGTTCCTCAAGCGCGGCTTCGTCAAGGTCAGCGTCGACGACCTGCCGGAAGACCGCCGCAAACTCTATAACTGGCAGCGCAAGTCGCTCGTGCTGATGAAACAGCTCTGAGCGCAGGCACGACTGCCCTCCCCCAGTCCGATTACAGGAGAAGTACACGATGGCTCGAATGATCCAATGCGCGAAGCTCGGCAAGGAAGCCGAAGGCCTCGATTTCCCGCCGCTGCCGGGCGAACTCGGCAAGCGCATTTACGAGAGCGTCTCGAAGGAAGCGTGGCAAGGCTGGCTGAAGCAGCAGACGATGCTGATCAACGAAAACCGCCTGAACATGGCCGACCCGCGTGCGCGCCAGTACCTGATGAAGCAGACCGAGAAGTACTTCTTCGGCGACGGCGCGGACCAGGCGTCCGGCTACGTGCCGCCGACCGAAGGCTGACCGCCATCATTCGCGACGGCCGGCCGCGCTGGTCGCCTCGCCGGAAACGACAAACGGCACCGTGTCATCGCACGGTGCCGTTTGCTTTTGGCGCATCCGAACCGGTGCGATGCGACACGGCCGGTGCATTCGAAACCGCCGGGCCGCCCGGTCGCACCGCCCGATTCAACCCACCGGCTTCAGCGCGCCGCGATCGTCCGGCGGCGGGACCGCACCGGCCGGGGTGTCGGCGGCGGCGCGTTCCGTACCCCATTCGGCCGCGTCGCTGCGTTCGGCCGTCGACAGTTCGTCCGCGCGATACCCGGTGCGATTCAGCAGCGCCAGCATGCACACGAGCGACACGAGCGCATAAAGCCCCGATGCGACCGCGACGCCGACGATGCTGCCGGTCGCATTGAGGATCGCCTGCGCGAGCACCGGCGTGCCGCCGCCGACGACGAGCGCGCTCAACTGGTACGCAAGCGACAGGCCCGTATAGCGGATGTTCGCCGGAAACACGCGCGCGAGCACGCCGCCGACCGCGCCATAAAACATCGCCGACGGAATCGTCGAGATGCACATGCCCGCGACGGCCACCCAGTACGAGCGCGTTGCGAGCGCATGGAACATCACGGGCATCAGCACGATTTCCGGAATCAGGATCCAGCACATCGCGCGGCGCATGTCGACCTTCGACACGAACCACGCGCCGACCGGCTGCATCAGGAACTGCACGACGAGCGAGATCGACAGGATGCCGAGGAACGTGCCCTGCGCGTAACCGAGTTCCTTGGTCGCCCACGACAGCGCGAACGTGCTGCGGAAGTACGTGACGTTGATCACCGGCAGCGTGCCGGCCGCGAGCAGCACGACGACCCAGTGATCGCGCACGACGTCGCGCAGCGGCAGCTTCACGGTGCGCTTGCGCGCGAGCACGCGCTGCATGTCGGCCGACTCCTCGAGCTTCAGCCGGATCACCATGCCGATGATCACGAGCACGGCCGACAGCAGGAACGGAATGCGCCAGCCCCACATCAGGAACGACGGGGTGGGCAGCGCGCTCAGCGTGAAGAACGCGGCCGTGGCCAGCAGGTTGCCGGTGGGCGAGCCCTGCTGCGCGAACGCCGCATACAGGATGCTGCGATGCTTCGGCGCGTTCTCGCTCGCGATCAGCACCGCGCCGCCCCACTCGCCGCCGACCGCGATGCCCTGCAGCACGCGCAGCACGACGAGGCCGGCCGGCGCCCAGACGCCGATCTGCGCATAGCCGGGCAACAGGCCGATGCCGGTCGTCGCCAGCCCCATCATCACCAGCGTGATCACGAGCGCGGTCTTGCGGCCGACGCGGTCGCCGAGATGCCCGAACACGATGCCGCCGAGCGGCCGCGCGGCGAAGCCGGCCCAGAACGTGACGAACGCCAGCAGCGTCGCGACGCCGGGATCCATCGTGCTCGCAAAGAACACCTTGCCGAACACGAGCGCAGCGGCCGTGCCGTAGATGTAGAAGTCGTACCACTCGATCGTGGTGCCGACGAATGCCGCGAAGGCGGCGCGGCCGGGCCGCAGTTGCGGCGCGGCGGTCGGGGATGGCTGACGGCTCATCGATGTCTCCATGTTGGTGTGTCGGGGGCGCGACTGTCGCGCGCCTTTCCCGGGTGGCCGGCATCGCGCCGCCGGCCGGCGGCGTCGTGTCAGTCGGGGCGCCTAGCCGGGAGCCTCCCTCAGTACGCCGGCGTCGAGCAGTTGCTGCTGGAGCGCGGGATCGACGCCAAGGCGATCGAGCACCGCGCGCGTATCGCCGCCGAGTGCGGGTGGCGGCGAACGATAGGTGGCCGGCGTGCGCGACAGCTTCACCGGCGATGCCGTGCCGCGATACGCGCCGATCTCGACGAACAGGTTCCGGTGCAGCGCATGCGGATCGTGCGCGACGTCGGCCACCGTGCGCACCGGCCCGCACGGCACGCCGGCCGCCATCAGGTCGCGCGCGAGCGGCTCGCAGGCGTGCGCGGCGAGCCGTGCTTCCAGTTCGGCCTTCAGCTCGGGACGGTGTGCGCAGCGGCTGCGGTTGTCGACGAAACGCGGATCGCCCGCGAGCGCCGGCACGCCGAGATGCGCGACGAGCCGCGCGAATTGCCGGTCGTTGCCGATCGCGAGGAAGATCGGCACGGTCGCGGTGCGATAGCTGTCGTACGGCGCGATGTTCGGATGTGCGTTGCCGCTGCGCGCCGGCACGCGCCCGGAACCGAAGAAGTTCGGCAGGTGCGGATGCAGCAGCGACACGCCGCAGTCGTACAGCGCGATGTCGATCGACTGCCCCTGCCCGCTCTTCTCGCGCTCGGCGAGCGCCAGCAGGATGCCGGCCAGTGCGTTGAGGCCCGTGACCATGTCGACGATCGGCAGACCGATGCGCGTGGCGTCGCCGTCGCGCTCGCCGTTGACGCTCATCAGCCCCGCCATCGCCTGGATCACCGCGTCGTAGCCGGGCAGCCCGCCGAGCGGGCCGCCTTCGCCGAAGCCCGTCACCGCGCAGTGGATCAGGCGCGGGAAGCGCGGCTGCAGGTCGCGCGCGTAGTCCATCCCCCAGCGCGCGAGCGTGCCGGGCTTGAAGTTCTCGACAAGCACGTCGGCCTCTTCAAGCAGCCGCCACAGGATCGCGCGCCCCTCGTCGCGCGACAGATCGAGCGCGAGCCCTTCCTTGTTGCGGTTCACGCCCATGAAATACCACGCGGTATCGCCGAGGAACGGCGGCCCCCAGCCGCGCGTCTCGTCGCCGTCCGGCGGCTCGATCTTGACCACCGTCGCGCCGTGGTCGGCAAGCGCCTGCGTGCAGTACGGGCCGCCGAGCACGCGGCTCAGGTCGACGACCTTCAGGCCGTCCAGTGCACCACGCGTCGTGCTCATCTTTCGACCTCCGGCAGCAGGTCGAGCGCGGTATCGAGCGCGATCGGCGTGCCGCGCAGCAGTGCGTCGTACGCGGGCGATTCGTCGTCGCGTGACGCCGGCGCGAGCGGATCGACCGGCAGCAGCTTGTGGCGCACGACCAGATGCGCGAGCGCGAGCCGCCGGAAATCCGGCGCGAGCCGCACGCCCTCGCACGCCATCAGCACGGCCGCACTCGCGTAGTACAGCGCGGACGCGGCCTGCCGCACGCGCGCGTCGTCACCTTCGTCAGCGACCCGTGCGAGCGCGTCGCAGGCGCGCGCGAGGATGCGCCGCAGCGCCGCGCGGCTCGCATCGGGCAGCGGCGCCGCGCCGAGGCGGTCGCCGAGGAACGCGCGCAGCGCATCGAGCGCGTGCTCGCGCTGCGCGGCCCGCGCGACGTCGAGCGCGACGATGTTGCTCGTGCCCTCCCAGATCGAGCCGAGATGCGCATCGCGCACGATGCGCGCGTCGCTCCACTCCTCGATGTAGCCGGTGCCGCCGCGCACTTCCATCGCATCGCCCGTCACGCGCCGCGCATCGCGGC
This sequence comes from Burkholderia sp. AU27893, assembly GCF_002223205.1. Taxonomy (NCBI): domain Bacteria; kingdom Pseudomonadati; phylum Pseudomonadota; class Betaproteobacteria; order Burkholderiales; family Burkholderiaceae; genus Burkholderia; species Burkholderia sp. AU27893. Next base: position 2,678,548 of record NZ_NKFD01000001.1, read on the forward strand.
ACGCGCGGAACTTGATCAGCGGCGTCAGGATCCGCACGCAGCGCGCGGCCTGCTCGTCGCCCGCATCGGCCTGCGGCAGCAGCAGCGCGATCTGCATGAACATCGCGCGCGCGGCCTCGGCCGGCAGCAGCATCTTCAGCAACTGGCGCTGCATCAGCGGCATCTCGATCAGCTTGCGGCCGAAGGCCTCGCGGTGCGCGGCAACGTGCAGCGCCTCGTTCAGCGCGCGCCGCATCAGCCCCGCCGCGCGCACGCCGTTCGACAGCCGCGACATGTTGATCATGTCGGCCATCTGGTGAAAGCCGCGGCCGATCTCGCCGATCAGGTACGCCTGCGCGCCTTCGAGCGCGATCTCGCCGCTCGCCATCGAACGGCTGCCGAGCTTGTCCTTCAGGCGCACGATCCGGTAGCGGTTGCGCGTGCCGTCCGGCAGCGTCTTCGGCAGCAGGAACAGCGCGAGACCCCTGATGCCCTCCGGCGCGCCGTCGGGCCGCGCAAGCACCATCGCGAGCTCGGCATCCGCGTTCGAGCAGAACCACTTGTCGCCGGTCAGGCGCCAGAGGGTCTCGCCGTGCGCGCCGGTCTCGCGCGTCGCCCGCGTCGCGATCCGGCCGACGTCGGAACCCGCCGCCTGTTCGGTCATGAACATCGCGCCCTGGTACAGCGTGTCGAAATCGCGTGACGCAAGCATCGGCAGGTAACGCGCGACGAGCGCCGGATCGCCGAAACGGCGCAGCGTGCGCGTCAGCGAATCGGTCATGCTGACCGGGCAGCACAGCCCGAATTCCGCCTGCACGAACAGGAACGTCAGCGCGTACTTGACGAGCGGCGGCACCGATTCGGCCCCGTGGCTCAGCGACGCGAGCCCGAGCTCGGCATACGCGACGCGTTCGAGCGCGACATACGCGGGATCCTTGTCGATCCGCTGCACGGCTTCGCCGCGCCGGTTGCGATGCTCGAGCACGGGCGGGTGCTTGTCCGCGCGCGATGCCCATTCGTCGAGTTCGCCCGACACGCGTGCGCCGAGCGCGCGCAGTTGCGGCTCGAGCTCGGCATAGCGGGCATCGCCGAGATGCAGCTTCAGCAACGCGCCGAGATCGGGATCGACGGTGAAGAAATTGATGCCCCGGCTGTCGGGGATATTGGCTGCGCCGGTGTCCGGCGTGCGAGCTGTGTCGTTCATGCGTGCGTCTCCTGGGTTGCCTGCACGTCGGCTGGACGGGGCGCCGCGGCGCCCGCCCAGTCCCGTGCAAAGCCTTCCGCAGAGCGTAGGCGTGCGATCGATAAGCGTCCAATACAGGATTTATCCGGTACGATAGATATCGCTTATCGATGCCGACGCCGCGAGGAGACACGATGGAACTGAGGCAGTTGCGCTACTTCGTGGCGGTCGCCGAGGAGCTGCATTTCGGGCGCGCGGCGAAACGCCTGTTCATCTCGCAGCCGGCGCTGAGCTTCGACATCCGCAAGTTCGAGGACGCGCTCGGCGTGCAGTTGTTCTCGCGCACCAACAAGACCGTCGCGCTGACCAACGCGGGCGAGGTGCTGCTCGGCGAAGCACGCCGGCTGCTGCTGCAGGCGGCCGAGGCCGAACGCCTGACGGTGCGCTCCGCGTCGGGGCTCGCGGGCCGGCTGCGGATCGGCTTCGTCCATTCGATGCTGTATCGCGGGCTGCCCGATGCGGTGCGGCGCTTCGAAGCCGACTATCCTGGCGTCGAAGTCGTGCTGAGCGAAATGAACACGCAGGCGCAGGTGCAGGCGATCCAGCGCGGCCAGATCGATCTCGGCTACGCGCACTGGGGCCACTTCCCGCCCGAGGTCGAATCGACGCCCGTCTATGCGGAACCGTTCGTGTGCTGCCTGCCGGCCGCGCATCCGCTCGCGCAGCGCAGGCAGGTCGCGCTCGCCGCGCTGGCCGCGGAACCGTTCATCCTGTTCCCGCGCGAAGCGGCGCCGCACTATCACGACCTGATCATCGCGCAGTGCGTGAATGCCGGCTTCAGCCCGCTGATCCGCCATGAGGCACGGCTGTGGCAGACGATCCTGTCGATGATCGAGTTCGGGATGGGGATCGCGCTCGTGCCGCGCGTGCTGCAGCAGGTAAAGAGCGAGCGGCTCGCGTTCCGGCCGCTGAAGGATGCGTCGCTCGAATCGCGCACGCTCGCGCTGAAACGTTGCGGCACCACCGAGCCGGTTGCGCTGCGCTTCGCGGATTACGTGCGCGCGTCGATCGACGCACTGCCCGCGCTCGCGGGCTGAGCGAACGGCCGGTTGGCAGGTATGAGCGGGTATCTGAAAAATATTTGCAGAAAGCACTTTACAGACCCTCAAAGCCCTGACATAATTTCAGCTTCTTTGGGCGGTTAGCTCAGCGGTAGAGCACTGCCTTCACACGGCAGGGGTCACTGGTTCGATCCCAGTACCGCCCACCAAAGAATTCAAGGCCCTGCGTCTCACGACGCAGGGCCTTTTCGTTTTGGCCGCGAGTTTGTTGCGCGGCGCGCGCCGCGCAACACCGGCTTACTCCGCGCGCCCCACCCGCTCCGCCGTCGCATCGAACGCGCGCTTCGCCTTGTCGACGATCTCGTCGACCTCCGCCTCGCGAATCACGAGCGGCGGCGACAGCAGCATGCGGTCGCCGGTCGCGCGCATGATCAGGTTGCCGTTGAAGCAGAAGTCGCGGCAGATCGTGCCGATATCGATGTTCGCACCGAACCGCTCGCGCCGCTCCCGGTCGCGCGCCAGCTGAACGCCCGCGACCAGCCCCGCTCCCGCAATCTCCCCGACGATCGGATGGTCGCCCAGCGCATCGCGCAGCCGGCGCTGGAAATACGGCCCGATATCGTTCTTCACGCGCTCGACGATCCCTTCGTCGCGCAGCAGCTTCAGGTTCGCGACCGCGACGGCCGCCGCGACCGGGTGGCCCGAGTACGTGAGGCCGTGGTTGAATTCGCCGTTGTCGATGATCGGCCGCGCCACGCGCTCGTGAATGCCGACCGCCCCCATCGGCACGTAGCCCGACGTGAGGCCCTTGGCCATCGTGATGAGATCGGGCTCGAAACCGAAGTGCTGGTGGGCGAACCATTCGCCGGTGCGACCGAAGCCGCCGATCACTTCGTCGGCCACCAGCAGGATGTCGTACTTGCGGCAGATCCGCTGGATTTCCGGCCAGTACGTCGACGGCGGGAAGATCACGCCGCCCGCGCCCTGGAACGGCTCGCCGATGAACGCGGCAACGTTCTCCGCGCCGAGTTCGAGGATCTTCGCTTCGAGCTGCCGTGCGCGCGCCAGGCCGAACGCTTCCGGCGTTTCGGCCGCCGCTGCTTCGCCGAAGAAATACGGCTGGTCGATGTGTACGATGTGCTCGACCTTCGACGGCATCTGCTCGTGCATGTAGCCCATCCCGCCGAGCGTGCCGCCCGCGATCGTCGAGCCGTGATAGCCGTTCTTGCGCGAGATCACGTACTTCTTCTGCGGCTGGCCCTGCACGCGCCAGTACTGGTGCACGAGGCGCAGCACGGTGTCGTTGCCTTCGGAGCCGCTGTTGCAGTAGAAGAAGTGGTTGAAGCCGGCAGGCGTCACTTCCGCGAGCATCGCCGAGAGTTCGATCACCGGCGGGTGGGTGGTCTTGAAGAACGTGTTGTAGAACGGCAGTTCCTGGATCTGGCGATACGCGGCGTCGGCGAGTTCCTTGCGGCCGTAGCCGACGTTTACGCACCAGAGGCCGGCCATCCCGTCGATCACCTTGTTGCCGTCCGAGTCCCACAGGTAGACGCCGTCGGCCTTCACGATCACGCGGCTGCCCGCACGGTTCAGCGCGCCCATGTCCGAGAACGGGTGGATGTGGTGCGCGGCGTCGAGCGCGCGATAATCCGCGGTCGATTGCGGCGATACAGCGTCATTTCTATCGGTCATGTTTCCTCCGGATAACCGTGCCGCACGCTCAGACGTGCAGCAGCAAATGCCTGCGCTCCCACGAGCTGATCACGCGGAAGAACGCTTCGTATTCGGTGTCCTTCAGCGCCAGATAGGCCTTCACGAACTTGTCGCCGAGAATGCCGGCCAGCGGCGTGCAGGCCGCCATCAGCGAGATGCCCTCCTCGAGATTGCGCGGCAGCTGGTATGGCAGGTTGTAGCCGTCCGACGCAATCGGCTCGGTCGGTGCGAGCTGCTGGATCAAGCCGAGATAGCCGGCCGCGAGCGTCGCGGCGAACGCGAGGTACGGATTGCAGTCGACGCCCGGGATCCGGTTCTCGATACGGCGCGCCGACGCGCCTGACTGCGGAATGCGGAAACCGACCGTGCGGTTGTCGTAGCCCCACTGCACGTTGATCGGCGCGGCCATGAAGCGCGACAGGCGGCGATACGAGTTGATGTACGGCGCGAAGATCGGCATCAGCGCCGGCGTGTACTTCTGCAGCCCCGCGAGATAGCTGTGGAACATCGGCGACACCGTACCGTCCTCGTTGGAGAACAGGTTGCGCCCCGTGCGCGCGTCGGCCAGGCTCTGGTGGATGTGCATCGCGGAGCCCGGCTCGTCCTGCATCGGCTTCGCCATGAAGGTCGCGTACATGTTGTGGCGCAGCGCCGCCTCGCGCACGGTGCGCTTGAACAGGAACACCTGGTCGGCCAGCGACAGCGCATCGCCATGCACGAAGTTGATCTCCATCTGCGCGGCGCCGACCTCGTGGATCAGCGTCTCGATATCGAGCCCCTGCATCTCGCAGTATTCGTAGATATCCTCGAACAGCGAATCGAACTCGTTCACGGCTTCGATCGAATACGACTGCCGGCCGGTCTCCGCGCGCCCGGTGCGGCCGACGGGCGGACGCAGCGGCAAGTCGGGATCGGCGTTCATGTCGACGAGATAGAACTCGAGCTCGGGTGCCACGACCGGCTGCCAGCCCTTCGCCTTGTACAGGTCGAGCACGCGTCGCAGCACATAGCGCGGCGAGATCTCGACCGGCGAGCCGTCGAAATGCACGCAGTCGTGGATCACCTGCGCGGTCGGGTCGACGGCCCACGGAATCAGGCAGATCGTCGACGGATCGGGCACGCACACCATGTCGGGGTCGGTCACGCCGGTCAGCGTGCCGTCCTCCGGATAGTCGCCGGTGACGGTCTGCACCATCACGGCCTGCGGCAAGCGCATCGATTCGCCGGATTCGAACTTGTTGCGCGGAATGATCTTGCCGCGCGCGATGCCGGCCATGTCGGGAATGATCGCCTCGACCTCGGTGATGCGGTGCTGTCGCAGGAATTCGCTCAGTTCGGGTTGCATGATCGGCCTCTATCAGTCGACGTCGGATGCGGCCGGCGACGGCATCGCGCCGCCGGCCGCCTGAATGCGATGCGTCATGCGCGCGCGGCACGCCGCGCCGAATGCCGCGAAGATATCGCGCGACAACGGCTGTTCCGCGTAGCGCCATTCGGGATGCCACTGCACGCCGAGTGCGAACGCGCGCGCGCCGCGCACGCTGACGGCCTCGACGAGTCCGTCGGGCGCACTGGCTTCGACGACGAGCCCGGCGCCGAGCTGCGCGATGCCCTGGTCGTGCAACGAATTGACCGTCGCTTCCTGCGCGCCACGCGTGACCCGCTGCAGCAAGCCGCCCGGCGCGAACTGCACGACGTGCGCGGGACCGTACTGCCGTTCGAGCGGATCGGCGGGCCGCTCGCGATGATCGTCGAAGCCGGTCGTCGCGTGCAGCCGCTGATGCAGCGTGCCGCCGTAAGCGACGTTCAGCTCCTGCATGCCGCGACAGATCGCCAGCACGGGCACGCCCGCGTCGATCGCCGCGCGGATCAGCGGCAGCGCGGTCGCATCGCGCGCGGGGTCATGCAGCGTGTCGGGCGCGCTCGCGTCGCCGCCGTAATGATGCGGCTCGACGTTCGAATAGCTGCCGGTGAACAGCAACCCGTCGACTGCCGCGACGATCGCGTCGGCCGGCTGGCGCGCGCCGAGCGCGGGCAGCACGAACGCAAGCGCACCGGCGCCGTCGACGATCGCGGCGAGGTACTTCTCCCCCGCCGTATGGTTCGGATGCGCACCGCGCAGGATGCGGTCGGCGGTGACGGCTACGATCGGGCGCGCACGCATGGGCGGCTCTCCGGTAATCGCGCACGATTCGTCTGTACGCGGGATGTTGACGGTTCGCGCCGGCGCCGCACGTGCGCACCACGACGCGGCGCGTGCCCATGCGCGCTCCTGCCGCGCGGACGATGCGGCAACAGGCGGGGCGACCCGGAACGGAAGCGGAAAACGACGCTAGGGCAACAACGACGCGCTGCCGTCGCACTGCACCGCGCTGAACACGTGCGCGGACACGAGATTGAAGCGGCGCAGGCCGCGATGGGAAACGGCGAAGAAACGAGGCTCGCGTAAAAAGGCGGCACGCGTGCCGCGATCAGCATGCCGGGACGGCCCGGCCTGAGGCGGCGCGCCCGCCGACGGACTTCGCGTCCGGCGTATCGAAGGGCTGGCGGCTTTCACGATCGTACTCGACTGACTGATGAAGGCAGGACACGTGTCGCGATCAAGCGCATGCGGCAATGCCGCGCGGCGACACGTCGGCAAGGTGTCTCGCCGCGCATGCCGGCGCGGTGCGGCCACGATCGATGGCCGCGCCGCCGGTGCGCGCGTGACGACTTCCTGACATTCAGCTTATATCACCTAAAAATTGCGTCAAATTTTCAGGTGCCGATGACGACATCGAACAGACGAAAGCCCTACGAAAAAAAACGGCATCGATCCCGTGGATCGATGCCGTGTTGTGCACTGCATCGGTGCGGCCTGCTGCGTGCCGGCGGGCCGTGACGTGCCTGCTCCGCCGCGCTGCCGCATCGGTGCGGCCCGCGTTCAACGATGCGCGAGCGCGGTTTCGACGAGCGTCTGCAATAGCGGCACGATCCGCGCCGCACGCGCCTCGTCATACGCGTAAGGACGCGTCTCTTCCATGTAGGTGATCTGCGAGAGCTCGAGCTGCACGGCCTCGACGCCGGTAGCGGGCACGCCGTAGTGACGCGTGATGTAGCCGCCCTTGAAGCGCCCGTTCGCGACGGCCGTATAGCCGCCATGTTCAAGCACGCGCGCGGCCAGCGCCTCGGCCAGGCCCGGCGCGGCACTCGCGCCGCTCGACGTGCCGAAGTTGAAGTCAGGCAGGCGGCCGTCGAAGAAGCGCGGCACGTGCGAGCGGATCGAATGCGCTTCCCACACGAGCACGCGGCCGTGCTCGCGCTTCAGGCGCGCAACTTCGCCTTGCAGCGCCTCGTGATATGGCAGCCAGTAGCGGTCGCGGCGACGCATGATCTCGTCGTTGCCCGGCAGCGCGTTCGCCGGATACAGCGGCGCCTTGTCGAACGTATCGACCGGCACGAGCCCCGTCGTGTCCTGCCCCGGGTACAGGTTCTCGTTGTCGGGCGGCCGGTTCAGGTCGACGACGTAACGCGCATGCGACGGTACGAGGATCGATGCGCCGAGGTCGGCCGCGAATCCATACAGCCGTTCGAGATGCCAGTCGCAATCGTCGACGAAACGCGCGTCGGCCGTCATCGTCGCGGCGATGTCGTCGGGAATGTGCGTGCCTGCGTGCGGAATCGAGATCAGCAGCGGCAGCGTGCCCTGCTTCAGCGTGAATACAGCCGGTTGTTCAGTCATGTCGCATCACCGTTGGAGGTCTGCCAGCGCACGCTTGCGGCGTGCGCCGGTTGCGCGCATCAGCGCAGCAGTTGCGCCAGCGCGGCGCGGTAGTCGGCATACGCGACGGCTTCGTCGCGATGACGGCGGCCGCTCACGACGCGCTCGCCGCCCGTGTAGACGTCGAGCACCGGCGTGTCGCCGTGCTCCGCGAACACGATACCCGACAACCACGATGTGCTGTCGTGTTCGGCGATTGCCGGATGATCGGGATCGAGCACGAGCCAGTCGGCGCGGCACCCTTCGCGCAGCGCACCGACGCGCCGCCCGCTGGCCTGCGCGCCCCCCGCGAGCGACGCGTCGAACAGGCGATCGGCAACATGCGCCTGCGTGTCGCTCGCCAGCACGTTGCGTGCACGGTGCACGAGCCGTTGGCCGTATTCGAGCAGGCGCAGCTCCGAGCGCCAGTCGACCGACGCGTGGCTGTCCGAGCCGACGCCGATCACGCCGCCTTGCGCGAGATAGTCGACAGCCGGGAACACGCCGTCGCCGAGGTTCGCTTCGGTCGTCAGGCACAGGCCGGCAACCGCGCGACGCTTCGCGAGCGCCGCCGTTTCGGCCGCGTCGACGTGCGTCGCGTGCACGAGGCACCAGCGCGCATCGACGTCGAAGCGATCGAGCAGCCATTGCACGGGGCGCGCGCCGTACGCACGCACGCAGTCGTCGACTTCGGCCGTCTGCTCGGCGATGTGGATATGCACGGGCGCATCGCCGGGCAGCCCTGCGAGCAGCACGCGCAAGCCGTTTTCGGATACCGCCCGCAGCGAGTGCGGTGCAACGCCGTAGCGCAGCCCGCCGTGCTCCGGCGCGACGCGGCGCATCGCGTCGAGCAGCTCGAGCAGGCCATCGGGCGTGTTGATGAAGCGGCGCTGGTCGTCACGCGGCGGCTTGTCGCCGAAACCCGCGAACTGGTACGACACCGGCAGCATCGTGATGCCGATACCGGCGGCGCGCGCGGCGTCGATCACGCGCGTGCCGAGTTCCGCGATCTGCGGATAGCGCGAGCCGTCCTGCGTGTGATGCACGTAGTGGAATTCGCACACCGACGTGTAGCCGCATTTGAGCATCTCGACATACAGCCAGCGCGCGATCGCGGCGAGCGCGTCGGGCGTGATCTTCAGCGCGAAGCGGTACATCAGGTCGCGCCAGCTCCAGAAGCTGTCGGCCGGATTCGCGCGATATTCGGTGAGCCCCGCCATCGCGCGCTGGAACGCGTGCGAGTGCAGGTTCGGCATGCCGGGCAGCACCGGCCCGGCCGCGCGTGCGACGCCCGCGGGTGCGTCGGTGTCGGGCGTCACGCCGGTCAGCGTGCCGGCCGCGTCCCAGCGCAGCAGGACGTTACGGCGCCAGCCATCGGGCAGGTACGCATGGTCTGCGAACAACGTGGTGTCGGTCATGAGGCTATCCATTCATCCGGCGAAACACGGTCGTGCCGCCGCGTACGACCTGCTCGCACAGCGGCCGGCCGATCCAGTAGGCGAGCTCCGCCAGCGAGCCGACCGACCACGCGGCGAAGTCGGCCTGGCGCCCGACCTCGAGCGCGCCGTGGCGATCCGCGCGGCCGAGCGCCGCCGCCGCATGGCGCGTGACGCCCTGCAGCACTTCGGGCACCGTCATGCGGAACAGCGTGCAGCCCATGTTCAACGTCAGCAGCAGCGATTCGAGCGGCGACGTGCCGGGGTTGTGATCGGTCGCGAGCGCGATCGGCACGCCGTGCTTGCGCAGCAGCTCGATCGGCGGCAGTTGCGTCTCGCGGATGAAGTAGTACGCACCGGGCAGCAGCACGGCAACCGTGCCGGCTGCCTTCATCGCCTCGATGCCGGCTTCGTCGAGAAATTCGAGGTGATCGGCGGACAGCGCGCGATAACGCGCGGCAAGCGCCGTGCCGCCCGCGTTCGACAGTTGCTCCGCATGCAGCTTCACGGGCAGCCCGCGCCGCGTCGCGGCCTCGAACACGCGCTCGGTCTGCGCGAGCGAAAAGCCGATGCGTTCGCAGAACACGTCGACCGCGTCGACGAGCCCTTCGTCGGCCAGCGCCGGCAGCATCCGGTCGCACACTTCGTCGATGTACGCATCCGCACGGCCCGCATATTCGGGCGGCAGCGCGTGCGCGCCGAGGAAGGTCGTGTAGACGGTGACCGGAAAGCGTTCGCCGAGCTGGCGTGCAACGCGCAGCATCTTGCGTTCGCTCGCGAGGTCGAGCCCGTAGCCCGACTTGATCTCGATCGCGGTCACGCCTTCGGCGAGCAGCGGCTGCAGGCGTGCCGCGGCCTGCACGAACAGCGTCGTCTCGTCGGCCGCGCGCGTCGCGCGCACCGTCGACACGATCCCGCCGCCCTGTCGCGCGATTTCCTCGTAGCTCACGCCCGCGAGGCGCTGCGCGAATTCGTCGGCACGCGTGCCGCCGTACACGAGGTGCGTATGGCAGTCGACGAGGCCCGGCGTCACCCACGCGCCGTGCAGATCCTCACGCCGCCAGTGGGCGTAACCGTGCGGCAGCGCGGACATCGCGCCGAGCCAGACGATCGTGCCGGTTTCGTCGACGGCGATCGCCGCGTCGTCGATCGTCTCGTCAGGATGGCCGTGCGGACACAGCCTCAGGTGATGCCAGACAGTCGGTTTCATGCGTTCAGTCTCGTTCGCCGATGGCGAGCGACACGGCGAGCAACGCGCCGCTACCGCTCACGACGACGTCAAACGCACGCCGCGGCCCGTCGAGCCGCAGCGTGTCCATTTCTTCCAGGGTGTAGCGTGTGCCGTCGATTTCGACCGCGGCGTCACCGGCCGCGCAATACAGCAGCACGGTATCGGCATGCTCGATGCGGTGCGCGCCTGCGCGCCATACGTCGAGCGCGCCGCGCGCGGCCGAACGGCGCGTCATCAGGTTGAAGTCGCGCGTCGCGCCGTCGTGCAGCGTCGCGTCGATCGCCGCTTCCCCCGCGAAATCCGCGCGGGCCAGCGGTGCGTCGAGCACGTGGCGGGCGCCGCCTGCCTCGGCGAGCGTCATGCCCGCGCCGGACAGCAGCACCAGCGTGCGGTCGATCCCGTCGAAACGCGAGAACGGCCCGGCCGTGCCGACGTCGGCGACGCTCACGCGCCACGCGAACGCGTCGAGCGCGGCGCCCGGCGGGAACGCGCCGATCTCGCGCGTCACGCCACCGCCGTTCTTCCAGGGCGACGCGACGAGATCCGCGGCGCGGATCATCGTCGCGTTCACCAGCGCCGGGTGGAGCGCCGTCATGCTCAGCGGCCGAGCATCGGCAGCTTCAGGCCGGCTTCGCGGGCCGTCTGCTGCGCGAGTTCGTAGCCGGCATCCGCATGGCGCATCACGCCCGTCGCCGGGTCGTTCAGCAGCACGCGGCCGAGACGCTCGTGCGCTTCGGCGGTACCGTCGGCGACGATCACGACGCCCGAGTGCTGCGAGAAGCCCATGCCCACGCCGCCGCCATGGTGCAGCGACACCCACGATGCGCCGCCTGCGGTGTTCAGCAGGGCGTTCAGCAGCGGCCAGTCGCTCACGGCGTCCGAACCGTCCTTCATCGATTCCGTCTCGCGGTTCGGGCTGGCGACCGAACCCGTATCGAGGTGGTCGCGGCCGATCACGATCGGCGCCTTCAGTTCGCCGTTCTTGACCATCTCGTTGAACGCCTGGCCGAGGCGATAGCGATCCTTCACGCCGACCCAGCAGATCCGCGCCGGCAGGCCCTGGAATGCAATGCGCTCACGCGCCATGTCGAGCCAGTTGTGCAGGTGCGGATCGTCGGGGATCAGCTCCTTCACCTTCTGGTCGGTCTTGTAGATGTCTTCCGGATCGCCCGACAGCGCGACCCAGCGGAACGGGCCCTTGCCTTCGCAGAACAGCGGGCGGATGTAGGCCGGCACGAAGCCCGGGAAGTCGAATGCGTTCTCGACACCCATTTCCAGCGCCATCTGGCGGATGTTGTTGCCGTAGTCGAGCGTCGCCGCGCCGCGTTCCTGCAGCGCGAGCATCGCGCGCACCTGGACGGCCATCGACTGCTTCGCGACCTTCACGATGCTCTGCGGATCGACCTTCTGCGCCTCGCGCCATTGCGCGACGGTCCAGCCTTGCGGCAGGTAGCCGTTGATCGGGTCGTGCGCGCTCGTCTGGTCGGTCACGCAATCCGGCGTGATGCCGCGCGTGACGAGTTCGGCGAACACGTCGGCCGCGTTGCCGAGCAGGCCGATCGACACCGGCTTGCCGGTGCGCTTCGCTTCCTCGATCATGCCGAGCGCCTCGTCGAGCGTCGTCGCTTTCTTGTCGACGTAGCGCGTCTTCAGGCGGAAGTCGATGCGGGTCTCGTCGCATTCGACCGCGATCATCGAGAAGCCGGCCATCGTCGCGGCCAGCGGCTGCGCGCCGCCCATGCCGCCCAGGCCGCCCGTCAGGATCCAGCGGCCCGACGGATCGCCGTTGAAGTGCTGGTTCGCGACCGAGAAGAACGTTTCATAGGTGCCCTGAACGATGCCCTGGCTGCCGATGTAGATCCAGCTGCCGGCCGTCATCTGGCCGTACATCATCAGGCCCTTGCGGTCGAGCTCGTGGAAGTGATCCCAGTTCGCCCAGTGCGGCACGAGGTTCGAGTTCGCGAGCAGCACGCGCGGCGCATCCTTGTGCGTGCGGAACACACCGACCGGCTTGCCCGACTGGATCAGCAGCGTCTCGTTCTCTTCCAGATCCTTCAGCGATGCGAGGATCTGGTCGTAGCATTCCCAGTTGCGTGCCGCGCGGCCGATGCCGCCGTACACGACGAGCGCGTGCGGGTGCTCGGCGACTTCCGGGTCGAGGTTGTTCTGGATCATCCGGTAGGCCGCTTCGGCCAGCCAGGTCTTGCAGACTTTCTCGCTGCCGCGCGGCGCGCGGATCGTGCGCGTCGGATCGAGACGGGGATCGATGTGTTTCGGATGGTTCATGACGACTGCTCCCGAGGAAAATGACTATCAAATAGGAATCAGAAATGCCCGGTGAAGCGATAACGGCTGCCGGGATGCCACAGATTCGCCACCGAGGCGACGACGCCCTGCGACCAGGTGCGTCGATGTAAAACCAGACACGGCTCGACGTCGTCCATCCGCAGCTGCTCGCGCCGCTCCGGCGCCGGGGCCGCCGCTTCGATCCGGTACTCGACGCGCTGCAGCGGAGCCGCGCGCATCAGGTACAGGTTCGGCGTCGTGTTCGTGAAATCCTGCTCGGCGTAATCCGGCGCGACCGCCGGATTCACCCATCGTTCTTCGAGCTGCACGGGCTCGTCATTCTCGAAGTGCAGCACCTGCGAATGAAACAGCTTCGTGCGCACGGCGACCTGCATCTCGTCGGCGAGCGCGTCGTCGGCGCGGATCGTGTCGAGGCCGAGCACGCTCGCGTGATACGCATGCCCGCGCGCACCGACTTCCTCCGAGATGCTGCGGATCGCCACCAGCGTCGACTCGTACTTCGGCCGCGCGACGTAGGTGCCCGCTCCCTTCATGCGGGTGAGCACCTGCTCGGCCGTCAACTCGCGCAGCGCGCGGTTGACGGTCATGCGCGCCACCTTGAATTCGCGCGCCAGCTCGTTCTCGGACGGCACCTGATCGCCCTCCTCCCACTCGCCTGCGTGGATGCGGGCCAGGATGAAATCCTTGATCTCCTGGTAGACCGGCGCGCTCATCGGCTTACTGTTCCGACGCGAACGAGAACGGCGCGACCTTCGCGAACGCGCGCTCGCCGACCAGCTTGGCGATCACGGCGATGTCCGGTGCGAAGTAGTGGTCGAGCTCGTAGTGCGCGACCTTGCTGCGGATCGTTTCCATCACCGGCGCCAGCTTCGGGCTCGTGTGGTACGGCGCGCGCAGGTCGACGCCTTGCGCGGCGGCCAGCAGTTCGATCGCGAGGATGTGCTTCGTGTTGTCCGCGATGTCGGCGAGCTTGCGCGCGGCGAACGTCGCCATCGACACGTGGTCTTCCTGGTTCGCCGAGGTCGGCAGCGAGTCGACCGACGCCGGGTGCGCAAGCGTCTTGTTTTCCGACGCGAGGGCGGCCGCCGTCACGTGCGCGATCATGAAGCCCGAGTTCACGCCGCCGTCCTTCACGAGGAACGGGGGCAGGCCCGACAGCGTCGCGTCGATCAGCAGCGCGATCCGGCGTTCGGCCAGCGCGCCGATTTCCGCTGCGGCGAGCGCGAGATTGTCGGCCGCGAATGCGACGGGTTCCGCGTGGAAGTTGCCGCCCGACAGCACTTCGCCGGTATCCGGGAAGATCAGCGGGTTGTCCGACACGGCGTTCGCTTCGACCAGCAGCACGTCGGCCGCATGGCGCATCTGGTCCAGGCACGCGCCCATCACCTGCGGCTGGCAGCGCAGGCTGTACGGGTCCTGCACCTTGTCGCAGTCGCGGTGCGACTGGTTGATCGGCGAGCCTTCGAGCAGGTCGCGATACGATGCGGCCGCATCGATCTGGCCTTGGTGGCCGCGCAGCTCATGAATGCGTGCGTCGAACGGCTTCACCGAGCCGGCAGCCGCGTCGACCGACAGCGCACCCGCGACGAGCGCGGTGCGATACAGGTCTTCGATCGCGAACATGTTGTCGAGCGCCAGCGCGGTCGATGCCTGCGTGCCGTTCAGCAGCGCCAGGCCTTCCTTCGCCTGCAGCGTCAGCGGTGCGAGGCCCGCGACGCGCAGACCGTCGAGCGCGCTTGCACGCTCGCCGCGGATGAACACTTCGCCGACGCCCAGCAGCACGGCCGACATGTGCGCGAGCGGCGCGAGGTCGCCCGATGCGCCGACCGAGCCCTTCACCGGGATCAGCGGCAGCACGTCCGCGTTGAACAGCTTGATCAGCGCGTCCATCACTTCGCGACGGATGCCCGAGTGGCCGCGGCCGAGGCTCGACAGCTTCAGCGCCATCAGCAGGCGCACCGACGAGCGTGCCATCGGCTCGCCCACGCCGACCGCGTGCGACAGCACGAGGTTCTTCTGCAGCAGTTCGAGCTGGTCGTGCGGGATGTGCGTGCTGGCCAGGCGGCCGAAGCCCGTGTTGATGCCGTAGGCCGGCTCGCCCTTCGCGGCGATGTCGGCGACGGCCTTCGCGCCGGCGTCGATCTTCGCGAAGCTGGCCGGGTCGAGCGCGAGCTGCACGGATTCGCGTGCGATCTGGCGCAGTTGCGGGAGGGTCAGATGGCCGGGGGTCAACGTAATCATGTGAGCAATCCTGTCTAGACAAGTTCGGAATGGATTGAAGTGTAGCCACGCCAACTTGTCTAGACAACCCGTTTTTCACCGATTTCGACTCGGGAGTTTCCCTGATGCCCGGCGCGGCCCGCCGCACCGGCCCGTGGGATCCGACGCTTAACAGTTGTTGCAATTATTTTGCATTTGGCAACATACGGATCACCATTCGCCACGGAGACCGCCATGCCCTTCCCGTCACGACTCGCCGCCCGGATCGGCCGCCCCCTGCTGTTCGCCGCGTGCGCACTGGCGTGCGGCGCGTCGCTCGCCGCGGAGCCGCTGTCGGGCACGCTCGAGAAGATCCGGCAGAGCAACCTGATCTCGATCGGCCACCGCGAAACGTCGGTGCCGTTTTCCTACGTCGACGCGAACGGCAAGGTCATCGGCTTCTCGCAGGATCTGTGCGACCGCGTGATCGCCGCGGTGAAGGCGCGCACCGGCAAGCCCGACCTGCAGGTGCGCTTCATCCCCGTCACGTCGCAGAACCGCATTCCGCTCGTGCAGAACGGCACCGTCGATCTCGAATGCGGCGTGACGACGAACCTCGCCGCGCGTCACGCGCAGGTCGCGTTCTCGACCACCTTCTTCGTCGCAACGACGCGCCTGCTCACGCGCACGAGTTCGGGCATCCGCGACTTCCCCGACCTCGCCGGCAAGACGGTCGTGACGAACCAGGGCACGACGTCCGAGCGCCTGCTGCGCAAGATGAACGAGGACAGGAAGATGAACATGCGGATCATCAGCGCGAAGGATTACGGCGAAGGGCGCCTCACGCTCGAATCGGGCCGCGCGGCCGCGTACATGATGGACGACGTGCTGCTCGCGGGCGTGCGCCAGCTCGCCGCGAAGCCGGCCGACTGGCAGATCGTCGGCACGCCGCAATCGTCCGAAGCCTACGGGTTCATGCTGCGCAAGGACGATCCGCAGTTCAAGGCGCTCGTCGACGGCGTGCTCGTGCAATTGATGAAGCGCGGCGAGATCGACGCGCTGTACGACAAGTGGTTCATGAAGCCGGTGCCGCCGAAGGGGCTGTCGTTCGACTTCGCGATGAGCGACGTGATCAAGGCGCGCTATGCGGCGCCGAACGACGCGCCGCTCGAATGAGCGCCGCGCGCTGAGCGCGGCTCACGCACGCGTCCACGCGACGCATGCCGCATAGCCGGGCGCCGCGTCGAGCCACGCCGCATCGAACGCCGCGACGCCGGCGGCGGGCGCGGCCGGCTCGACGATCGTCGTCGCGGGGGTCGCGCTATCGCGCGGCGGCATGACCGCGAACGCGCCCAGCCCGCCGACGATGCCCGTGCCGAGCGCCTTGAGCAGCGCCTCCTTCGCACTCCAGACGCGCATGAATGCGCCGGCCCGTTCGGCCGGCGGCAGGCTGTCGAGATAGGCGGCTTCGGCGGGCGCGCACACCTCGCGCGTCAGCGCCCGCCAGTCGGCCGTGCGATTGCAGGACTCGATATCGACGCCGACGCGCCCCGCAGGAGCCCACGCAATCAACGCATGGTCGCCCGCATGCGACACGTTGAAGTCGAGCGATGCGCGATGCGCGCCGTCCAGCGACGGTCGCCCCGATGCATCGACGACGATCGCCACCGCGTGCGGCGCGATGCCGAGGGCCGTGCCGAGCACGTCGCGCAGCGCGGCACGCGTCGCGGCGCTGCGCACCGCATCCTCATGCCGCATGAAGCGGGCGGCTCGCGCGCGCTCGCCGTCGCTCAGTGCCGCATACGCGGGCGACACGAGCGGCACGCGCCAGTCGAAATCGACGCGCGCGATCTGCACGCCGGCGCGGGTCGCGGCGGGCGGCGCGTCGAGCCGCTGCATGCGCCAGGCGCGGGGGCTGTCAGACGGAGAAACGGAATCGGGCGTGACGAGCATCGACGTGCGGCGGCCTGTGGAAGGAAACGTCCGATGTTAATCGATCAAGCGGTATGGCAAACCGTTGCGGGCCGCCGGCGACGATGCCGAGCGCCGGCGCTTGTCCTCTCGGCATGCGCGATGCATGACGAGGTCGCCCTATCAACCGTTCGCGGCCACGCCCGGCACGCCGCTGCCGGGCCCACGCCCGCGCGATGCCGGGTGAATCGCATGCACGTTGCCCGGCGCATCGGCCGGCAGCGCGCCGTGCTGCAGCCAGTAGAGCGCGAGCGGCCACAGTGTTTCGGTGAAGCGGCTGTGGAAAAAAGCGAAATGGCCGATCGCGTCGACGCCGATGTCGGCCGGCGCGATCCGCAGATGCGTGACGTCGCTGCCCGTGTAGTAGCCGACCAGCCGCTCGATCGCCGCGACCGTGCCGAACCCGTCGTCGTCGAGGCCAATCGCGAGCATCGGCGCCGACAGCCCCGCGAAGCGGGCGGGCAACGCGGCGCGGCTCGCGGCGGGTTCGGCGAGCGGGCCGCTCGTATAGCCGTCCTCGAAGCGTGCCTGCGAGCGCACCCACGACAACGCGACGCCGCGCGGCGTGTCCTCCATCCAGCCGAGCCGCTTCGCGGGCACGTAGCCGAACACGGCCGCGAGCACCGGCATCGCGACGTGCCACTTCCACCACATGCGGCGCCGTTCGGCCGGCATGTAATCGCGCCAGTACGCATACTGCGCGCCGACCGTCACCGCATGCCGCACGTGGACGTTCGATGCGGCGAGCCCAAGCGCGAACCCGCCGATGCTGTGCGCGACGACGTCGATCGGCTGGCCCGGAAACGCGTCGCGTGCGTAGTGCAGCGCGGCTTCGCAATCGAGCCGCCCCCAGTCGAGCCAGTTCGCGCGCAGCTTCGCGAGCTGCGCCGGGCGCGACCCGCCGATGCCGCGATAGTCGTAGACGAGCACGTCGCGCCCCTGGGCAAACAGCCAGGCCGCGAAACGGAAGTAGTAGTCGCAACGCACCGACGTCGCGCAATTGATGACCGTCACCGGCCGCACGACACTGCCGCCGCGATGGCGCCATACATGGCCGCGCAATGCATAACCGTCGGCCGCGCGCAGCGTCACCGGCTCGGGCGGCAATGCGTCCGCCGCGCGGGTGCCCTGCATCATTTCGCTGCCTTCGTTCGAAATCGTCATCGTGTCTCCGGTCCCATGCTTCGCGGTCCGTCCGGGTGAGCGCGTCAGTGCCTGCCCGCGCCCATGCTTCGCAGCCGGCCGGGGCGTCGCCCGCCCCCTCCTTCACCGCCCGCACCAGCCTCCATTGAACTTGACGCGCCCCGCGTTCTCAACCAATCTTGCTGCTCCGTTCGCATGAGTCACGCGCATGTCAACGCCGCTCGTCCGCCTCCCGTCGCTCGACCTCGTCCGCGGTTTCGTCGCCGTCGGCCGCCGCATGAGCATCACGCTCGCCGCGCAGGACCTGTGCGTCACGCAATCGGCGGTCAGCCGCCAGGTACACGCACTCGAAGCGCACCTCGGCGTCGCATTGCTGCAGCGCGGCTACCGGAAGATCGCGTTCACGCCGGAAGGCGAGCGGCTGTTTCGCGTCGCGGATGCGGCACTGCACGGGCTGCAGGACACCGTCGCGTCGCTCGCGGCCACGCGCGAGCGCCAGCCCGTCACGATCACCGCCAGCATCGGCGTCACCGCACTGTGGCTGCTGCCGCGGCTCGGGCGGCTGCAGGCGCGCCTGCCGGAGATCGACCTGCGCGTGGCCGCGAACGACAAGGTACTCGATTTGCGCGCCGAAGGCATCGACCTCGGGATCCGCTATTGTCCGCGCGACCGCGCGCCGGCCGGCGCGCTGCGCCTGTTCGACGAGATCGTCGTGCCGGTCGCGCATCCGGTGCTCGCCGCGCGGCCGGTCACGAACGCGGCGGCGATCGCCGACCACGTGCTGCTCGAATTCGACGGGCCGCCGCAGCCGCAATTGCAGTGGCGCACGCACCTGCACGCGGCCGGGCTCGGCGACGCGCGCCCGAAAGGCGTGCTGCGCTTCAACCAGTACGACCAGGTGATCCAGGCCGCGATCGCGGGCCAGGGCGTCGCGCTCGGCCGGCTCGCGCTCGTCGCGCCGATGCTCGCGGACGGGCGGCTCGCGGTGCTCGGGCCGCATACGCAGGCGCTGTCGGATGCGTACGGCTACTGGCTGTTCCAGCACGATCCGGCCCCGCGCCGCGAAGTCGCCGACGTGCGCGACTGGATGCTCGCCGAAGCGGCCGAATGCGATACCGCGATGCGTGCGCACGGCACGGCGTCGGTGTGAGCTGACCCGGCCTCTGCGAACAAACCCGACCGCTGCCGAGCGCCTGCGCCCCGCTCCACTCCGCGCGCCCCTCATCGCATTCCTGCCAAGCATGCCAACCTGACCGAATGATCGCTTGAGCGACGACGGGCCCGATCGTCTAATCGGATCGAGCGCGGCCGTCTTGCCGCGCGCCTTCATCCGGAGACACGCATGACCCCGATCGAGCAGGAAGTCCGCCGTCGCTGGCTGCCCGTCCTGGCCGGCGGCCTGATCATGGGCGCCGCGCTCGGCATCCGCCACGTGCAGGGCCTGTTCCTCGCGCCGGTGTCGCTCGACCACGGCTGGTCGCGCGAAGCGTTCGGGCTCGCCCTCGCGCTGCAGAACCTGATCTGGGGCGTCGCGCAGCCGTTCACGGGGATGGTCGCCGATCGCTTCGGCTCGCTGCGCGTGATCGTCGCCGGGATGCTGCTGTATGCGGCCGGGCTCGTCACGATGGCGCATGCGGCGACAACCGGCATGTTCACGGTCGGCGCCGGGCTCGTGATCGGCATCGCGCTGTCGGGCTCGGCGTTCGCGTCGATCTATGGCGCGCTGAGCCGCCTGTTTCCGCCGGACCGGCGCGGCTGGGCGCTCGGCGTTGCGGGCGCGATCGGCGGGCTGGGCCAGTTCTGCATGGTGCCCGTCGCGCAGACGCTGATCGGCGGCATCGGCTGGCGGCACGCGTTCATCGCGCTGGCGCTCGTCGCGGCGCTGCTTGCACCGCTCGCGCTGCTGCTACGCGACCGCCCCGCGCAGGCTGCCGCCGCCGGCCCCGACCAGTCGATCGGCGAAGCCGTGCGCGAGGCGTTCGCGCATCGCGGCTTCTGGCTGCTGAACGCGGGTTTCTTCGCATGCGGCTTCCAGCTCGCGTTCGTCGCGACGCATCTTCCCGCGTACCTGCTCGACCACGGGCTGCCGGCACGCCACGCGAGCGTCGCGCTTGCGCTGATCGCGCTGACCAACGTGGCCGGCACCTATGCGTGCGGCCATCTCGGCGGGCTGCTGCGGCGCAAGTACGTGCTATCGGTGCTGTACCTCGTGCGTGCCCTCACGATGGCCGTGTTCGTCGCGGCGCCGCTGTCGCCCGCGAGCGTCTACGTGTTCGCGGCCGTAATGGGATTCACGTGGCTCGGCACCGTGCCGCTGACGAACGGCGTGATCTCGCAGGTGTTCGGCGTGCGCTACATCGCGACGCTGTTCGGCTTCGTGTTCTTCGGGCACCAGCTCGGCAGCTTCTTCGGCGTCTGGCTCGGCGCGGTGGTGTACGACGCGACGCATTCGTACCTGCCGCTGTGGGTGGGCTCGATCGCGCTCGGCGTGCTCGCGGCGTTGCTGCACCTGCCGATCAACGACGCGCGCGTCGCACGCCCGGCATCGGGCAACGCCGCATGGGCATGATCCGCGCGGCGCTGGCCGCCGGCACGCTCGCGTTCGTCGCGTGGTGCGGCGTGGCCTATTTCAGTTCGGGCGTCGCGTATGCGCTGCTCGAACACGTCGCGTTCTGCAATTGACGCGGTAATCCGCGGCGCGCGGTCAGCGGCGCTTCGGCAATGCCGCCAGCGCATCGAGCGCGCGGGCACGCGCGGCCGCATGCTCGACGAGCGGCGCCGGATAATCGACACCGAGCCGCACGCCGGCCGCGGCAAGTTCCAGCGGCGACGCTTCCCACGGCGCGTGGATCGAGGCGTTGTCGAGACCGGCAAGCTCGGGCACCCAGCGCCGCACGTACGCGCCGTCCGGATCGAACTTCTGCCCCTGCGCGACCGGATTGAAGATGCGGAAATACGGCGCGGCGTCGGCACCGCACCCGGCCACCCACTGCCAGCTCGCCGCGTTGTTCGCGGGATCGGCGTCGACCAGCGTGTCCCAGAACCATGCTTCGCCCGCGCGCCAGTCGATCAGCAGATGCTTGATCAGGAACGACGCGACGACCATCCGCACGCGGTTGTGCATCCAGCCGGTCGTCCACAGTTCGCGCAGGCCCGCATCGACGAGCGGATAGCCGGTCAGCCCGCGCTGCCATGCGTGCAGCGCGGCGGGATCGTCGCGCCACGGCATCGCGTCGAACTGCGCGCGGAAGTTGTCGGTCGCGAGCGCCGGGAAGTGGTACAGCAGCGTGTAGCTGAATTCGCGCCAGCCGAGTTCGCTCAGGAATTTGTCGGCGTCCGCGGCAAGCGCCGCGCCGCCTGCGCTCGCGGCCCCCTGCACCGCGTGCCACACCTGTCGCGGCGACACGTTGCCAAAGCGCAGGAACGGCGAAAGGCGGCTCGTCGCGGGCCGGTCGGGCAGATCGCGCGCGTCCGCATAGCCGGCGAGCGAAGTCGTCAGGAACGCGTCGAGCTGCGCGTGCGCGCCGGCTTCGTCGGGCATGGGCCACGCATCGCGCAGGCCGCCGGCCCAATCCGGCGAATGCGGCCGCAACGCAAGCGCGTCGAGCGCCAGCGCGCGGTCGCGCACGGCTTGCGGCCACGGATGAAACGCGATCCGCTCGGGTTCCGGCAGCGGCGCGGCGACCGTACGATCGCGTCGCGCCGCACGCCAGTATGCGGTGAACACCTGATACGGGGTGCCGCCGCCCGTGAGTACCTCCCACGGCTCGTTCAGCAGGCTGCCGTTGCTGCTCTCGACCGTGACACCGCGCGCCTTGAGCGACGCCTTAAGCGCCGCGTCGGCGTCGCGCTGCGGTTGCGCGTAGCGGCGGTTCCAGTACACGGCTTGCGCGCCCGTGTCGTGCACGATGCGGTCGATCTCGCGCGGCGCGTCGCCGCGCAACAGCAGCAGGCGCCCGCCATGACGCGCGAGCGCCGCGTCGAGCCCGGCCAGCGACCCGTGCAGCCACCAGCGCGCCGCGCCGCCGAGCGCCCGCCCGGCGCCGTCGCCCGTGTCGTCGACGAATACGCAGATGAGCGGCCGGCCCGATTCCGCCGCGCGTGTGAGCGCGGGCTGGTCGGTCACGCGGAGATCGTCGCGGAACCAGACGATCGCGGGAGCAACGGACGGCTTGGCGGACACAGGCACCTCGATGACGAAAGCGGAAAGAGACGCGTATTGTCGCGGCTGCGCTGCGTGGTGTCGACGGTCTGCGCGCATGATGCGCCGGCGCGCCCCTGCCGCCGACCGTCGCGACAATCGCACCACCCCGCCGCCCCGGTGAAACGCCTTAGTCCATTCCGACGATTCTTCGCCGCGTGCGCCGGCCTACGCTCGATGTCGGGTGCGCTGCGCGGCACGTGCCGGCGAAAACGCCCCGCACGTCCCGAGCCCCACCCGTCACGCGCGCCGACCGATACCGGCGCGGCTCCTTCCGACCGCCGCGAAGCGTCCTGCCACCCGGGGTAGGCGCGGTTTCATCCGATCCGATACATCGCCATGACCAAACCCTCGAATCTCGTCACCTCGATCACCGTCGACATCGACGCACCGGCCTCCGTCGTCTGGGAAGTGCTGACCGACTTCCCGCGCTACGGCGAATGGAACACGTTCTGCGTCGGCTTCGAAACGACCGGCAGGATCGGCGATTTCGTGCACATGCAGGTGCGCATCCCGGGCACGCAGACCGTGATTCCCGTCAACGAGATCCTCGTCGCGTACGAACCCGAACGCCTGCTGTCGTGGGAGCAACGCCCGACCGACGACAACAAGGACGCCGCGCGCCGCGACCAGTACATCGACGCGATCGGCACGGAGCGCTGCCGCTATTTCACGACCGACCAGTTCCTCGGCGTCAACGCGGACACGATCATGCAGCACCACGGCGCTTGGGTGAAACAGGGTTTCGACCAGTGCGCGCGCGACGTGAAGCAGCGCGCCGAGACGCTCCACGCGGCTCGCCGGCGCAACGGCGCGTGACCGGGAACCGCCGATGCCCGACCTGCAAACGCTGTCCGACCATCACGACATCCGCGAGTTGATCGTCGCGTATTCGACTGCGATCGACACGCGCGACTTCGACGCGCTCGACGCGGTGTCCACACCCGATGCCGCGATCGACTATCGCGCGATGGGCGGCATCGCCGGCCGCTATCCGGAGGTGAAGGCGTGGCTGCGCACCGTGCTGCCGCTGTTTCCGCAGTACCAGCACATGGTCGGCAACCTGTCGATCCGGCTCGACGGTGACGCCGCGCGCAGCCGCACGATCTGCTTCAATCCGATGGAAGTAGCGCTGCCGGACGGCGGCACGCAGGTGATGTTTCTCGGGCTGTGGTACGTCGACCGGTTCGTGCGCACCGCGCAGGGTTGGCGCATCGCCGAGCGCGTCGAGGAGCGCTGCTACGGTCACAACGTGCCGGCCGTGCTGGCGGGCGCGACCGGTTGATCCATCGCGATGCGCGCGCCGTGCGAGGGTTGCACGGCGCACGCAGTTCGGATCGTCGCTTGAATCAATCGAGCCGGAACGCGGCCTCGAATCGCTCGGCGAATGCGTCGAATTCCGTTTCCGGCAGATGGTTGATGCCGCCCGCGCGCTTGCGCCCGCCGCCGGTCGGAAAGCCGCGACAGAACTCGTCGGCGCCGAGCGGTCGGCCATCGGGCACGCGCACGCTGACGACGAGCCCGCCGTCCGCACGTGGCGACAGCACCGCGAGCGCCGCATGCGGCGCGTTGCGCATCCGTTCGTTCGCGAGCATGCCGGTCGCCCGCCGCGCCCACGGATGATCAGGCATCCGGACCAGCGTCGCACCGGGCACCTCGCGCAGCGGCGCGAGTGCGCACGCGCGCGCCATGTCGTCGCGGTAGCCGTCGCGCAGCGCGGCGAATACGGCCGTCTCGCGCACGAAATCGAGCGGGTCGACGCACGGCAGCATCGCAGCGGCGAGCGCGGCCGGGTCGAAATGCAGATCGCCGACACACTCGCCGTATGCGTTGTAGTTCAGGTAGAGCCCGAGTTCGGCGAGCGTCTCGCGCTCGGCGTCGCCAATCCCGTGCTCACTCGCCAGCGCGTTCCCGAGCGCCGGCAATTCGTCGCCGAACGCCGCGACGATCGCCCAGCGCACGTGCCGGCCGTCGAGATAGCGGTTCACGATCGCGCTCGTGCAGACGTCGGCCGCCGTGTCGATATGCGCGTCGAAGCCCGGATCGTCGGGCAATTCGCCCGCGAAGTGATGATCGAAATAGCGGACCGTCGCGCCGTCGCGCAGCAGCCGCGCACACGCGTCGCGATTCTGGTCGTGCGACACGTCGAGCACGGTGACGATGTCGCCCGCCCGCGCGTCGATCCGCTCGAGCAGCTTGATGTCGCGTTTCACGCCGGTCACGAGCGTGCCGTGCACGCCCTCCGCGAGCCGCAGTTGCTGAAGCGCGCACAGCCCGTCCGCGTCGCCGTTGAATGCAAAGAAGTGTCGTGTGTCGTGGTTGTCCTGCATGATCCTTTGCTCCATCGTCAGGGCATGAAATCGCCGCCATTCGCGTCGAGCGTCGCGCCCGTCACCGCATTCGCATAGTCCGACGCGAGGAACAGCGCCGCGCGCGCACAGTCGTCGTCGGTCGGCAGCTTCGCGAGCGCGATGCTCGACGCGATCGGCGCGATGACCTGCTCTTCCGTCATCCCGTACTCGGCAGCCGCCTGCCGGAAATACGTCTGGGTCGGCACGCCCCACATCCACCCCATGTGGATGCTGTTCGCACGAATGCCGTGCACGCCGAGTTCGCGCGCCAGGTATTTTGCCGCAACCGCGAGCGCCCCCTTCGATACAGCGTAGCCGCCTTCCCCTGCAAACGGCTTGCGGGTCGCCTGCGTGTTGATCATCACGATCGCGCCGCGCTGCCGCCGCTTCATGTGCGGCACGACTTCCTGCGTGAGCGCCATCGTGCCGAACACGTTGGTGTCGAACACCGCACGCCAGCCGTCGAGGTCGGCTGCCTCCACCGGTTCCGGAAACGTGCCGTGCACGAATGCGCTGTTCACGAGCGCGTCGATCCGGCCGAAGCGCTCGACGGCCTGCGTCGCGAGCTGCCGGCATTGTGCACGGTCGGTGATGTCGGTCTGCACCTTCAGCACGGCGCAATCGACGCCGAGTGCGTGGATTCGCGCTTCGGCAGCGTCGAGCTTTTCGATCGTTCGCGCCGCGACGACCACGCCCCGCGCGCCCTCGCGTGCGGCCTCGACGGCGAGCTTCACACCAAGCCCGGGCCCGATTCCGGAAATCACGACGATCTTGTCTTTCAGCAACATGGTTGTCTCCTGGTTGTCGTGGATCTCGCAAGCAATGGCCGTCAGCCGGCCGCCCGCAGGTGCCGCGCGCGATACGCGGCGAAGTCGCGCGCGAGCTGCGCATCGGTGAAGCCGAAGCGCGCGATCGAATAGTCGTGCGGGGCACGCTTGTCGCGGCCGTTGCGCGCCAGCCAGTCCGTCATCGCCGCACGCTGCCGCGCATCGAGCGGCATCCCGGCGAACGCGTACACGGCTTCGGCCACACCGAGCGGATTCGACACGGTGTCCTCGAAGCGCACGTCGAGGAAGCGGTCCGCCGGCAGCGCGTCGCGCGCCGCCATCGCCGCGCCGATCGCGCGCGCCATCCCCGCATTCCACTGCGCGCCGACGGCGAGCGGATCGGGATCGTCCGCATACATCTGCCACAACGTGTGCGCCATGCTCGCCATCGATGGAATCGTCTGCGCCGGATCGCGGTGCGTGAGCACGACCTGCGCGCGCGGAAACACGTGGCACAGCACGTCGAGCGCATGCAGGTGCTGCGGCGTCTTCAGCAGCCAGCGCGCGGCCGGCGCGACGCCGCGCTGCGCCTTCTGCCATTGCAGGAACTGCAGCATCCGCTTCAGGTACGTATAGACCGGCGTGAGATCCTGCCGCGCGAGCCACGCGGTGTAGCGCGGCACGTTCGCATACGAATCCATCGCGCACACGAACGCATGCTCCATCAGCATGAACTCCTCGTCGGCGAGCATCGCATCGAGCGGGTGGATCGTCAGGATCTGCGGAATGCAGTCGATCATCGTCGCGACCTCTGCCTGCGCACGTGCAATGCGCACCGTCGGCTCGGCGAGCGTCTCGCCTGCAAGCGGCGCCGGGTAGCGGGTTTCCCACCACGCGGCCGCATGGAAGCGCGGGTCGACGGCCAGCAGGCGCTGCAACAGCGTCGTTCCGGTGCGCGGCAGGCCGACGATCACGAGCGGATCGTCGATCGCAATCTCCGCGATTTCCGGATGACGCCGGAAGTAATCCTCAATAACGAGCCGGTTCACGAGCTGGCCGACGAGCTTCTCGCGCATCATCGCCGCGCCGCGCGCGGACAGCTTCGCTTCGTCGATCAGCGACGCGCACATCACGTCGAGGGCTTCGCGATACGGCCCGTCACCGAATGCGGTGAGCCCCCCCGTGCGCGACACGGCTTCGGCGATCAATCCGTCGGGCGCAAGCAGCGTGCGGGTTCGATCCAGCGGCGCGTTCATGCGGCCTCCTTCAGCGTCGCGAGCTTCACGACCCGCGTGCGCGGATGCACCGGCTGCGTGGCGCCGACCCAGCGCCAGCAGATCGTGCCGGTGCGATGCCCCGCGGTATCGAGCCAGTTCGCATCGCCCGGCCGCGCGGCCGCGACGACCACCGTCACGCCGCCGGCCGCATTCAGCCGCGCGCTGTGCTTGTTCACGCAGATATCGAAGTGCCGGTAATCGAGCGATTCCATCCAGTAGTTGTTGAGCTGCACGTTCCAGAAGTCGCAGTCGGGCACCGTATCGACGTCGATCACGAGCGCTTCGTCATCGGCCAGCGACCAGCACGAGTGGTAGTAGTAGATGTTCGGATCGCCGCCGACCGACTGGCACAGCGCCTGGTCGGCGGGCGGCAGCGCATTCACGTGCGGCCGGTAGCTCGCGGCCCAGTCCGCGAACAGCTTCGACGTCTGCTCGACGAACTGCGCGGCGCGCGTGAGGCCGCCCTGCAGCACGAGCGGGTCGAGCGGCGCCGGGCGATCGTCGGCGCCGATGCGCTCGATCCTCAGTTGTGCCGGCGTTTCCGCGCGCCGGTCGAGGAAGGTCTGGCGCACCAGCAACGCGTTGGTGCCCGGCTCCATGCGTACCCAGTTACCCGCGCGCGGCGTTTCGCTCAGCACGATCTCGAAGCTGCCGTCCGGCGCGATCTCGAGCTGCTTCGCGTCGAGAAAGCCCGTCTGCAGCATCTTGCCGTCGGTCTCGTAGCCGCCCTTCTGCGTGCCGAAGCTCAGGTAGGCCACCGTGCCGCGCCGCCCCGTCACGCGGTATGCGCAGCGGCCGTCGAGCCGTGCGTACTGGTACAGGTTGTCGGGATTGTCGGCGCCGATCTTCGCGGTCTCGTGCGACGGCGAGAAGAAGCCGGGCCATGCACCGTCCGCGAACTCGACGTGCATCTCGAGCGCGATGCGCATCAGCCGGCTCAGGTAGCGGAATCCCTCCGCGCGCGTCAGCGGATCGTCCGGCGCCTCGGCGCGCAGGATCTGTTCTCCGCTGCGTTTCAGGGTGTCGCAGAAATCGGCCCAGGTCTGGCCCGAAAGCAATTGCGTGGCACGTGTGTCGTCCGTCATGTGTCGTCTCCGCCGATGGTCGAGCGCTCACCTTAAGCGTCGCCGTCGCGCGCCACTTCGTCCGGGTGGACTAAGGAAAGATCCGCGCCCCCGCCGTGCCGCGATTTAGTCCACCCGGACGAAGAGCGGCATGCCGCTCGCTCGATACCGTCGGTGTCATGCACGAAACGCCGCACATGTCGCGCGGCGCCGGCATGAAACAAGGAGACGAACGATGTTGACCCACTTGGAGCGGCTGGAGGCCGAAAGCATCCACATCATGCGCGAGGTGGTCGCCGAGAGCGAGAACCCGGTGATGCTGTATTCGATCGGCAAGGACAGCTCGGTCATGCTGCATCTCGCGATGAAGGCGTTCTACCCGGCGAAGCCGCCCTTTCCGCTGCTGCACGTCGATACGACCTGGAAATTCCGCGAGATGATCGCGTTTCGCGACGAGACGGCCGCACGCCTCGGCCTCGACCTGCGCGTGCACATCAACCCTGACGGCGTCGCGAACGGCATCGATCCGTTCACGCACGGCTCGGCCGTGCACACCGACGTGTGGAAGACGCAGGGGCTCAAGCAGGCGCTCGATCACCACGGCTTCGACGCCGCGTTCGGTGGCGCCCGCCGCGACGAGGAGAAATCGCGCGCGAAGGAGCGCATCGTGTCGCTGCGCTCGGAACAGCACCGCTGGGACCCGAAACGCCAGCGCCCCGAGCTCTGGTCGCTGTACAACGCGCGCAAGCGCAAGGGCGAAAGCCTGCGCGTGTTCCCGATCTCGAACTGGACCGAGCTCGACATCTGGCAGTACATCCAGCTTCACGACATCCCGATCGTGCCGCTCTACTTCGCGAAGGAACGGCCCGTGGTCGAACGCGACGGCGCGCTGATCATGGTCGACGACGAACGCCTGCCGCTGCGCGAAGGCGAAGTGCCGCAGATGCGCAAGGTGCGGTTTCGCACGCTCGGCTGCTATCCGCTGACGGGCGCGATCGACAGCGATGCGACGTCGCTCGACGACATCCTGCGGGAGATGCGCGAGACGCGCACGTCCGAACGGCAAGGACGACTGATCGACAGCGATTCGGCCGGTTCGATGGAAAAGAAGAAACAGGAGGGCTATTTCTGATGGCACACGTTCTCACCGCGCCCGACACGCTCGCGCGCCACGCACCCGATGCACGCGCTTCCAGCGAAGCGCATACGCAAACCCAGGACCTGCTGCGCTTCATCACGTGCGGCAGCGTCGACGACGGCAAGAGCACGCTGATCGGCCGCCTGCTCTACGAATCGAACCTGCTGTTCGACGACCAGCTCACGCAGCTCGAGGCCGATTCGAAAAAGGTCGGCACGCAAGGCGGCGAACTCGATTTCGCACTGCTCGTCGACGGCCTGTCGGCCGAGCGCGAGCAAGGGATCACGATCGACGTCGCGTACCGCTTCTTCGCGACCGCGCGACGCAAGTTCATCGTCGCCGACACGCCCGGCCACGAGCAGTACACGCGCAACATGATCACCGGCGCGTCGACCGCCGATCTTGCCGTGATCCTGATCGATGCGCGCAAGGGCGTGCTCACGCAGACGCGCCGCCACAGCCATCTCGTCGCGCTGATCGGCATCAAGCGCGTGGTGCTCGCGATCAACAAGATGGATCTCGTCGACTACGACCGCGCCGTGTTCGAGCGCATCGACGCCGACTATCGCGCGTTCGCCGCCGAGCTCGGGCTGGCGGAGATCGTCAGCATCCCGATGTCGGCGCTGCGCGGCGACAACGTGATCGCGCCGAGCGCACGGATGCCGTGGTACGCGGGCCCGACGCTGATGCGGCATCTCGACACGCTGCCGCTCGCCGTGCGCATGACGCGCGACGAGCCGTTCCGCCTGCCGGTGCAGTGGGTCAACCGCCCGCACCTGAACTTCCGTGGTTACGCGGGCAGCATCGCATCGGGCGAGATCCGCATCGGCGAGCGCGTGCGCGTGCTGCCGTCCGGCAAGGAAAGCCGCGTCGCGTCGGTGATCACGCAACGCGGCGAAAGCGACATCGCGCGCGCCGGCGACGCGGTGACGCTCACGCTGGCCGACGAGATCGACATCAGCCGCGGCGACATGATCGCGCGCGCGGACGCGCCGCCGGAAGTCGCCGACCAGTTCGAGGCGACGCTCGTGTGGATGCACGACGCGCCGCTGCTGCCCGGCCGCCCGTATCTCGTGAAGCTCGGCACGCAGACGGTCGGCGCGACCTGCGCGACGCCGAAGTACAAGATCGACGTGAACACGCGCGAGCATCTCGCGGCGCGCACGCTTGCGCTCAACGAGATCGGCGTGTGCAACCTGAGCTTCGACCGGCCGGTCGCGTTCGACCCATACGACCGCAACCGCCACACGGGCGGCTTCATCGTGATCGACCGCGTCACCCACGACACGGTCGGCGCCGGGATGCTGCACTTCGCGCTGCGCCGCGCGCACAACGTGCACTGGCAGGCCGTCGACGTCGACCGCGCCGCGCGTGCCGCGCAGAAGGCGCAGACGCCGCGCATCGTGTGGCTGACGGGCCTGTCGGGCGCCGGCAAGTCGACGATCGCGAATCTCGTCGAGAAGCGGCTGCATGCACTCGGCAAGCACACGTACCTGCTCGACGGCGACAACGTGCGGCACGGGCTCAATCGCGATCTCGGCTTCACCGAGACCGATCGCGTGGAGAACATCCGGCGCGTCGCCGAAGTCGCGCGGCTGATGCTCGACGCGGGGCTCATCACGCTCGTGTCGTTCATCTCGCCGTTCCGCGCGGAGCGCGACATGGCGCGCGCGATGGCCGGCCCCGACGAGTTCGTCGAGGTATTCGTCGACACGCCGCTCGCGGTGGCCGAGGAGCGCGATCCGAAGGGGCTGTACAAGAAGGCGCGGCGCGGCGAGCTGAAGCACTTCACGGGCATCGATTCGCCGTACGAGCCGCCCGCGCAGCCCGAACTGCGCGTCGACACGGTCGCCGAGTCGCCGGAAGAAGCGGCCGATCGCATCGTCGCGTACCTGCTGCGCGAGCGCGCGGCGTAAGCGCGGCAAGCGGGCAGCCCGGCGGCTGCCGGCCTGCCCGCGTCGCCTACTCCGTTCGGGTGACGCGGGCCGCCGGGCGGCCGGTATGCTGGTCCGGGAATCCTTCATCCCGACCAGGAGAACACGAGCATGCCCATCGCGCTGGCGCCCGGCGACCCGGCCGCGCACGACGGTTTCGACGACGCGGCGTGGACGGCGCGCGAACTCAGCGCGTGGCTCGGGCTCGTCTATCAGGGCCCGTCTGAGCCCACCCCGTGGGCCGGCTTCCTCGAAGCGGCTCGCGCGCGGCTCGACGCGCGCTTCACGACGCTGGTGCTGCGCAACCCGGGCGGCGCACGGCACGGGCTCATCATCAACGCGTCGGCACACGGCCCGCTGCTGCCCGGCGAGCCGTCGTACAGCGAGCAGTTCTACGCGCTGTGCCCGTTTCTCGACCAGCCGCCCGGCCAGGTCTTCACGGCCGATCGGCTGTTCGGCGAAACCGCATGGCGCGCGCACGATTTCTACCGGCAGTACCTGCAGCCGCTCGACCTGCGCTACATCCTCGGCGCGAACCTGCGCGGCGAACGTGGCGTCGAATGCGCGTTCTTCGTGAGTCGCGCGCATGGCGGCCGCGATTTCGACGCGGCCGAGCGCGCGCAGGTCGCGACGCTGCTGCCGCACCTGCAGCGGGCGGTCGAACTGCACGCGGCGTTCGACGTGCTCGATGCCGAGCGCGCGCTGTATGCGGGTACCGTCGACCGGCTCGACGTCGGCACCGCGATCGTCGACGAGGACGGCCGCGTGATCAAGCGCAACCGCATTGCCGAGCGGCTGATCGATCAGCAGGACGGCCTGTGCGTGCGCCAGGAGCGACTTCACGCGTCGTGCCCGCTCGACGAGCGCCGGCTGCAAAAGGCGCTGCAGGCCGCGCTCGAGCATTTCCGCGCGGGCGCGCTCGCGCGCATCGAAGCCACCACGCTGTCGCGCCCCGGCGGCGCGATGCCGCTGAGCGTGCTGCTGCGCCCGCTCGCGCCCTACCGCGGCGCCGAGGACCGCCGGCACCGGCCGGCCGTCGCCGTGTTCGTCCGCGATCCGGCGTCGTCGCCGCAGACGTCGCGCGACATGCTGCACCGGCTGTTCCGCCTCACGCCGATGGAAACCGAAATCGCACTGCTGCTCGTCGACGGGCTGACGCTCGACGAAGCAGCCGCCGCGACCGGCATCACGAAGAACACCGCGCGTGCGCACCTGCGCGGCATCTTCGCGAAGACGGGCGCGACGCGGCAGGCCGTGCTCGTGAAGACGCTGCTCAACAGCGTCGTGTCGATGGCGTAGTCGCGGCGCCGGCCGCTCCCGGACGGGCTGCCCGACCGATGCCCCCGCGCGCGCAGTGCGGGCCGCGACGGAAGACGCAGCAATCGGCACCTGTTCGCCTCATGTCATACGTCATCAGACATGAATAGATAACCAACACGCGTGATGAAATTCCCCGATATCGGAGTAATTTTCGGGTAAACCCGCGACGTCTTCATCGGCGCTCAGGCGTACTATGTCATACGACGACATACTACACAAAACCGCCACCCGGATGCCGACGCGAGCCACCGCCCCGTCCGCCGCCCCCCGACCGGAGACACGCTTGAACCCGCCCTCGCCCGCCCTGCCCGGACGCGACCCGCTCGCGTCCGCCGTCTCGAAAGTGAAGTGGCACGTGCTGCCGCTCGTGCTGATCATGTTCATCGCGAACTACATCGACCGCGTGAACGTCGGCTTCGTCGATCGCCACCTCGAGGCGTCGATCGGCATCGGCGCGGCCGCGTACGGCCTCGGCGCCGGGCTGTTCTTCGTCGGCTATGCGCTGTTCGAGGTGCCGTCGAACCTGCTGATGCAGCGCTACGGCGCACGCATCTGGCTGGCCCGGATCATGGCGACGTGGGGCATCGTCGCCGCCGCGATGGCGTTCGTGTGGAACGACACGTCGTTCTACGCGCTGCGCTTCCTGCTCGGCGCGGCCGAGGCCGGCTTCTTCCCCGGCGTCGTGCTGTACCTGTCGCAATGGCTGCCGCCGCAGGAGCGCGGCAAGGCGATGGCGATCTTCCTCGGCGGTTCCGCGTTCGCGTCGGTGCTGTCCGGGCCCGTCACCGGCGCGCTGCTGTCGATCCGCGGTTTCGGCCTCGAAGGCTGGCAATGGATGTTCCTGATCGAAGGGCTGTTCTCGGTCGCGCTGTGCGGCGCGAGCTGGCTGCTGCTGAAATCGCACATCCGCGACGCGACGTGGCTCACGGCGGAAGAACGCACGGCGCTCCAGAACGCGCTCGACGACGAGCGCGCGACGCGCGACGTCCGCTCGAACGTGCCGGTGCGCGCCACCGCGCTGCTGCGCGATCCGCAGATCATGCTGTTCTGCTTCCTGTATTTCTCGATCCAGCTGACGATCTACGCGGCCACGTTCTGGGTGCCGACGATCATCCGCAAGATGGGCGGGCTCAGCGATTTCCAGGTCGGCCTGTACAACACGATTCCGTGGATGATCGCGATCGGCGCGATGTACGGCTTCGCGGTGCTGTCGTCGAAATGGAAGCATCCGCAGCGCTGGCTCGCGGTCGCGCTGGTGCTCGCCGCATGCGGGCTGTTCGCGTCGACGTCGCACGATCCGGTATGGTCGTTCGCGTCGATCTGCTTCGCCGCGCTCGGCTTCAAGGCCGCGTCGTCGCTGTTCTGGCCGATCCCGCAGGGCTATCTCGACACGCGCGTGGCCGCGGCCGTGATCGCGCTGATCAACTCGGTCGGCAACCTCGGCGGCTTCGTCGCACCGACGGCCTTCGGCTATCTGAAGCAACATACGGGTTCGATCACGGGCGGGCTGTATGTGCTCGCGATCGCTTCGCTCATCGCCGCGGTCGCCGCGCTGTTCGCGCGTACGCACCGGCGCAGCGATCCGCCGCGCGGCCTGCCGGCCGACGCATCCTTCACGAACGCTTCGATGCTCCGCCATGCCGAACACTGATCGCCTGACCGTCGTCGTCTCGAATGCCGCCGACGGCGACCTCGCCACCTTCTCGCTCGCGGCCGACGGCACGCTTGCGCCGCTCACCCGTTATCCCGCGGCCGACGTCGCGATGCCGATCGCCGTGCCGGCCGACCGCGCGCGGCTCTACGTCGCGACGCGCGGCGAACAACCGACGATCGTCGCGTTCCGCGTCGTGCCGGCCACCGGCGCGCTCGTGCGCATCGGCACCACTGCGATCGATGCCAGCCAAGCGTACCTGTCGCTCGACCGCAGCGGCCGCTGGCTGCTCGGCGCGTCGTACGGCGGGAATTCGCTGAGCCTCTACGACGCCGCGCGCGTGCGCGACGGCGACGGCACGCCGCTGCAGGTCACGGGCGGCATCGCGAACGCGCACGCGGTGATCGTGTCGCCGGACAACCGTTTCGCGTACGTCAGCTCGCTCGGCTCGGATCGCGTGTTCAGCTTCGCGCTCGTCGAGGACGCGGCCGGCCTGCGTGCACGCGAACACGGCGAAACGCGCGTGCCGGCCGGGTTCGGCCCGCGTCACCTGCAATTCGCGGATGACGGCCGCACGCTCGTCGTCGTCAGCGAATTCCAGGCCACGCTCGCGACGTTCGCGCGCGACCCTGAAACCGGCCGGCTCGGCGATGCGCATGTGAGTGCGCGCCATCCGGCCATCGCCGATCTCGCGCAAGGCCATGCGCGGCCGCCCGCCCCCACCGAACCGTCCGTCTGGGCCGCCGACCTGCACCTGACGCCCGACGAGCGTTTCGCCTATGTGAGCGAACGCACGTCGAGCCGCCTGCTCTGCTATCGCCGCAGCGAAGACGGCACGTTCGAACCCGCGCACGCGACCGCCACCGAAACGCAGCCGCGCGGGTTCGCAATCGACCCGTCGGGACGCTGGCTCATCGCCTGCGGCGAACAGTCGGAATGTGTGTCGGTGTATGCGATCGCGCCGGACGACGGCGCACTGTCGCCGCACGCGCGCGTGCCGGGCGGACGCGGCGCGAACTGGGTCGAGATCGTCTGAAACGGGGACACGCGGCGCATGACGCGGCAGGCCCGCCACGCAGGCCGGCGCGTAACCGCGTTCAGCGCCGCTCGCTCGGTGCGACGCCCGTCCAGCGCTTGAACGCCCGCGTGAAATTGGCGCGATCCGTGTAACCGACGCGCGCGGCGATCTCGTCGACCGGCAGCCGCGTGCCTTCGAGCAACCGCAGCGCGTCGCGCAACCGGATCTCGTCGAGCAGCGTCGAATAGGTCGCGCCATACTCGGCGAGCTTGCGCTTGAGCGTGCGCGCCGATACATGCAGCTCGCGCGCGACATCATCGACCGACGGATAGCCGCCCTCGCCGCAAATCAACAGGTTGCGCACGCGCTCGACGATGCTTTCCGCATAGCCAAGCCGCGCGAGCTCGGCCTCGCACTGCTGCACGATCATCTGCGCGGTGTGCGCGTTCGCGGTGCCGATCGGCTCGTCGAGCAACGCGGCGTCGCAGCGGATGCGGTTCGCGCTCGCGTCGAAATGACAGCGCGGCAGCCGCGCGCGATAACGCTCGAACCACGGCGGCTCCGGCCATTCGAAATGCAGTTCGGCACGCGACTGCAGCGTGCGCCCCGGCACCGGATGCAGCAGCGAGTTGAACAGGATCGCCGTCTCGACCAGGAAGTTCTCGACCGCGAACTGGCGCAGCCGGCCAAGCGGAAACGCCTCGAGCACGTCGATGTCGACGATTCCGTCGAGTTGCGCGAGCCGCACCGAGAAGAACGGCACGCGCGTCGGCAGGTAGCGGATGCCGAGCGAGATCGCCTCGCCGAGCGTCGCGCAGCTCATCAGTCCGAAGCCGATCAGCCCCGCTTTCGTCAGGCTGCTGCGCAGGCCGATCTCGATCGCGATCGACGGGTCGTCCGTCGCGTCGAGCAGGTTGAACACGATCGCCGCCTGCTGCAGCGGCGTGATGCGCGCATCGGGCTGCGCGAGCCGGTCGCGCTCGACGCCCGAGCCGGCCAGCACGCGAGCGCCGTCGATGCCGCGCTCCTCGGCCAGCATCAGCATGAACAGCGCATACGCGGACGACACCGTCGCCTTGTTCAGCTGGCGCGCGGCATCCGGGACGGACAGGACCATGCGGCGGACTCCGGAGCGGTTTCGGCGGATTGTAGCGTCGCTGGCCCGCAATGACACCGGGGCGTGACTCTAGCTGCGCCGGCCGGCCATCGTGGCCCGAAATGACACCACCATTGGCACCCGCGGCCCTCGCGCGCGGTCCGGTGCGCGCCTATGCTTGTCACATCGGCATTGCGCCCCACTCTTTCCGCAGGAATCCCGGTCGATGAGCCAACCCGCACGAACCGCCTTTCGCCACGACGCGGACAAGGTCGCGTACGTCCGCCGCGAGGTCAACGCCGCGAGCGACGCGATCCGCGCGCGCTTTCCGCTGCTCGACAACCAGAACCTCGTCGGCGCGACCGTGATGGCCGTCTCCGTGAGCGCGATGCTAGCGATCGCGTGGCTGTATGCGCGCGGATCGATCGCGTGGTACGTCGCGCTGCCGCTCGCCGCGTTCGTCACGTCGCTGATCCACGAGCTCGAGCACGACCTGATCCACCTGATGTACTTCAAGAAGACGCCGTGGGCCTATCACCTGATGATGGCGCTGTGCTGGCTCACGCGGCCCGGCACGATCAACCCGTGGACGCGGCGGCGCATGCACCTGCATCACCACAAGGTGTCGGGCGGCGAATCGGATCTCGAGGAATTCGGCATCACCAATGGCGAACGCTGGGGCGTGAAGCGGCTGCTGATGATCGCGGACGGCATGCTCGCCGTCGTGCTGCGGCCCACCGCGATGCGCCGCAAGGTGAAGCAGTATGTGGCCGCGCAGCCGGTGCAGGATCCGTCCGAGCGCCTGCAGTTGCGCGTCGAGCAGGTGTCGTCCTACATGCCGGTCGGCCACGTGTATTACGTGCTGTGGCACGCGTTCATCGTCTATCACGTCGGCCTGTTCGCGCTGCATGCGTTCGGCTACGCGGTGGCGGTGCCGGCTGTCGTCGAGCGCACGATGAGCGTCGTCGATTTCCTGGCCGTGGTGTGGCTCGGCCCGAACTTCGTGCGCAGCTTCTGCATCAACTTCGTCAGCTCGAACATGCATTACTTCGGCGACATCGACTCGCGCAACGTGATCCAGCAGACGCAGGTGCTCAACCCGTGGTGGATGCTGCCGTTCCAGCTGTTCTGCTTCAACTTCGGCAGCACGCACGCGATCCATCACTTCGTGGTGCGCGACCCGTTCTACATCCGCCAGCTGACCGCACGCACCGCGCATGCGGCGCTGCGTGAAGTCGGCGTGCGCTTCAACGACGTCGGCACGTTCGCGCGGGCGAATCGCTGGGGCGGTTATCGTCCGGCGCGCGCGACGCGCCACGCTCAGGCCGACGCGTAACGCACCGCCTCAACCGCCGATCGGCGGCATCGGCCCTTGCCCGCGGATCCACGACCAGTTCGCGAGTTCGGCCATTTCCTTGTCGCCACGGCTGTCGCCGTACGCGAACAACTGTTTCGGCGGCCGGTCGCCCCACCACCCGCGCAGCCGCACGACCTTCTGCGGCCCCCAACAGTTTTCGCCGTCGAGCCGACCGGCGAAGGCGCCACGCTCAAACGCCAGCCGCGTCGCGAGCACCGCATCGAAGCCGGCCGTCTTCGCCCACTTCTCCAGATACAGCGACGGCGACGCGCTCACCAGCACGACTTCGTGCCCGCGTGCCCGATGCTCGCAGATGCGTTCGAGCATTTCAGGGCGCACGAGGCTCGGCAAATAGGTGTCGACGAACGTGCGCGCCTGCGCATCGAGCCTATCCTCGCGCACCGGCCCGAACGCGAACGACGCGAACTTCGCTTTCGCATCGCCACGCGACAACAGCCCGGCCTTCATCGCAATGATCCACGGCAACGCACGCAATCCGGCCCAGGCGAAGCGTGGCGTGCCGACCGCATAGCGGACGAAATGGCGAAAGCTGTCGGTCGTCGTGATGGTGCCGTCGAAATCGAATGCGGCAACGATGCGGTCAGTCATGGAGAATCGGCGGAAAAGCGATGAGATGCCCGGGAAGATAGCAGACTCGCGCCGGTACACGTGAAATGGCGTGATGCGGCACGGCCCGCGCGCGGGTTCATGCGCTTCGTTCCCTTCGTGCCGCGCCCTTAGCGCTGCGGCCGCGCCGCCAACGCCGCCGGCAGCACGACGTTCATCAGATGATCGGCGCGCGACAGCAGATCGGTCACGCGCTCGTCGAGCCCGCGCAATTGCGCAGGTTGCATGCGGATCTGCTGCACCGCCTGCCCGACGATGTTGCGGCGGTCGAACAGCGTGCGCTCGACACCTGCATCGTCCGGCGCGCGCACGACGTCCGACACCGCGCTCAGCGCCGCGAGCACGACCACGAGGTTTTCTTCCGCATGGCGGACCTTCGCGGCGAGTGCTTCGGTGCGGCGCGGGAAGAAGCCGAGCGACTGCTTGAGCGCCCCGATCGCCGCGCGGTAATCGACATGCCCCGTCGCCGAGCCGAACCAGCGTTCGAACATGCCGGCCTTGCGCGTCGCCTGCGCGAGCATGCCGGCCATCATGTCGGCCGCGCCGAGTTCGTTGAATTCGCGCGTCGTGGCCGCCACGGCTTCGACGAGGTTGCCCGCCGTCTCCAGCGCGCCGTCACCGATCGTCGCGATCGTCGCGAGCTTGAGCGGCACCAGTTGCCGGATGTGCCGCTCGATGCGCGGCGCGTAGTCGGGATAGAGATTCGGGAAGCTGGCCTGCGCGGCGCGGAAGCACGCTTCGAGTTGCGGATGGTTCGATTCGCCGAACACCGCGCGGCCGACCGCCCCGGCCGGCGCCGTGCGCACGGCCTCGCCGGACGCGGGCGCGGGTGCCGGCCCGAAGTCGAGCGCCTGCGGCGCCGGCCGCTCGGGCCCGCGCGCAACCGGCGCCGCGGCCGCGGGCGGCGCATCGAACGCAAGACGCCCGGGCGTGCGCTCGGGCGTCGTATCGAACTCGAGCCGCTTCGGCTCGTCGGACGAATTCGTCATCGCTGCTTCCTGCCCGGCGCGGCGGTATTCCGCCGGCCGGGCTGCCGCCAGTCAGACCGCGCCGCCGTACGCGCGCACGAAGTCGCCCAGGCCACGGTTGTAGCCGGCGCCGACCGCCTTGAACATGAAGTGGCCGTCGCGGCGATAGAAGCTGCCGACCTGCACCGACGTCTCCATCGAGAAGTCTTCCTCGAGCGCGTACTTCGCGATCACCGCGCCCGACACTTCGTCGGCGATCTGGATGTAGCTGTTGCGCACCTGGCCGAAATTCTGGCGACGCGCTTCAGCCTGGTCGATCGTCACGACCACCGAGATTTCCTCGACATCGGCCGCGAGCTTCGTCATGTCGATGAAGATCACCTCGTCGTCACCGTCGCCGCTGCCCGTGCGGTTGTCGCCGCTATGCACGACACCCAGGCACTTCGACGCGGGCATCCCGCGCTTCGGGAAA
This sequence comes from Burkholderia sp. AU27893, assembly GCF_002223205.1. Taxonomy (NCBI): domain Bacteria; kingdom Pseudomonadati; phylum Pseudomonadota; class Betaproteobacteria; order Burkholderiales; family Burkholderiaceae; genus Burkholderia; species Burkholderia sp. AU27893. The sequence goes on from NZ_NKFD01000001.1 coordinate 2,717,751, forward strand.
TCGTCGCCCGGCTGGATGAACGTGTCCTTGCGCTCCATCGTGCGCACTTCGCTGTTGTAGAACACGAAGTGCTGATCCGAGATCAGCTTCGGATTGCTCTGCGCGTCGTACTTGCACAGGAACACCGACACGTCGAGATCGAAGTCCGTACCCGTGTCCGTCGCGTTCGCGTCCCAACCGAGACCGATGCGGAACTTCTGCGTGCCGGGCGCTTCCTTCGACAGGTTGACGCGACCGCCTTTCGACAAATTGATCATCTGAACCTCTTCTGCTGGAACCGCCGTTGCGCCGGCGGCAATGCCGGGCCGCCCTGCGCGGCCCCTCGTTGATGATGTTCGACCCGCGCGCGACGCGGGGTCACTCGCCCGCTACAGCCGTGCGGTCTTCCTTGCGCTGCACGACGATCGACGACCACACGGCCGCCGCGATCATCGCCGCGCCGACCAGGCCGGTGATGACCTCGGGCACCTCGAACTTCACGCCGAGGAACATGATCGTTGCGAGCGCACCGATTGCCCAGAACGCGCCGTGCTCGAGATAGCGGTATTGCGCGAGCGTGCCCTTCTTCAGCAGCACGAGCGTCATCTCCCGGATATAGGCCGCACCGACGCCGAGGCCCAGCGCGATCAGGAAGATGTTGTTCGACAGCGCGAATGCGCCGATCACGCCGTCGAAGCTGAACGACGAATCGAGCACTTCGAGATACATGAAACCCGCGACGCCTTCGCGCACCACGCGCGTGCCCGTCTCCTCGCCGCCGATCAGGTCGCCGATGCCGTGCGCGATCACGAAGCTGATCACGCCGAACGCGCCTGCGAGCAGGAAGGCCACCTGCTCGGCTGCCGGCACGTAGAGCGACGCGACGATGATGATGGCGAGCGTCAGCGCCACTTCCAGCGCCGTGATGCGGCCGAGGTGGCTCATCGGGCCTTCCAGGAAGCCGATCCAGTGTTCGTCCTTCTCGGTGTCGAGCATGAACTTGAAGAACACCATCAGCAGGAACGCGCCGCCGAATGCGGAGACCTGGTGATGCGCGGACGTGAGGATCGATGCGTACTGCTCCGGCGACTCGATCGCGAGCTTCAGCGCGTCCCACATGCCGATGTGGCCGATCACCGCGACGATCAGCAGCGGGAATACGAGCCGCATGCCGAACACCGCGACCGGCAGGCCGAACACCATGAAGCGGTTGCGCCACTTCTCCGACCAGTTCTTGAGCACCGAGGCGTTGACGACCGCGTTGTCGAGCGACAACGAGATTTCGAGCACCGACAGGACCGCGACGATCAGCATGTCCTTCACGCCGCCGAGGAGATAGGCCGCGATCAGTGCGAGCACCGTGAGCGACAACGGGATCTTGAAGTCTTTCAACATGATGGGGGGTAATCGAGTTCGGGATAAAAGGCGTGCGGGCTGCGCTTACTTCGCGCGCACCCAGTCGCAGAATTCCTGCGTGATCAGCTGGTCGTAGATCTGTTCGTCGCTGACGTCGAGCGATTCGAGATGCAGGAAGCCGACGTTCGGCATCTCGTCCGCGACTTCCGCGAGGAAGCCGAATTCACTCGGATCGCCGACGCCGACGAGCGACCAGTACAGCGGGTAGTGCTGCGACTCGGCGAGCAGCTGGCGCACGCGCTTGCGGTCGTTCTTCGGGTTCTGGCCGTCGGTGACGAACAGCACCCATGCGGGCAGGTGGCCGTTCACCGGCGCGGTGGCGGCCGGCGCGGGCGTCTCGTCCGCTGCGCCGAACAGCCGGCTCAGGAAGCCGCGCTTCTCTTCGCGCTTCGGCGACGGCTCCGGCGCACGGAAGAAGAAGTCGACGATGTCGTTCATCACCGGCGCGTACTGCGTGCCGCCCCACTTGTCGATCCGCGCGTTGAGCACGTGGTCGGAGATATACGAGCCGTAGTTGTCCGGCGTCGCGGTCGGCAGGCGGTCGTAGCCTTCGGTGAAGGTCCACGTATCGACTTCGCCGTTGTCGTCGAACTTCAATGCGATGCCGAGGATCCGGTCGTGCGTGTCCTGGATCACGCCCGACTGGTACAGCGGCTTCGCGGAGCCGGAGATGTCGAGCGCCGCCCCGACGCGCACGACGGGCGGCTTCAGGATCTGGCGTTTTTCGAGGACGATCGCGACCTTCGCCGCGCGTTTCTCAAGCGTAATCATGCGGTGTTCTCTCGGTTCTATCAGTTGTGCTTCGGAGCGAATCGGGTGATCAGGTCCTGTTCGAGCTGGCGCAGGCGCGGTGCGTCCTGCTCACGCTGGCGCCGGCCGTCGGCGATGATCTGCGTGATGTCGTCGAATGCGCCGAACAACTGCTGCTGCGCGTATTCGAACGTGTCGGTCGAGATCACGGGGCGCTGGCTCAGCTTCGCGACTTCCTGCGCGTTCTGGCGGTTCAGGTCGGCCTGCGCGCGGATCGCCTCGTCGGCCGCGTCGTACGTCGCATTGGCGAGCGCCGCCGCGCGCTTCGTGCTGAGCTGCTCGAGGTAGAGCGCGAACGCGTTGGTCCACGCGGGGATCAGCACGGTCTTGATCGTCATGAACTTCGACGTCAGCGTGCGTTTCTGGTCCTGCTCCATCCGGATCTGCGGTGCGAGCTGCTTCGACATCAGCATCGCGCGGTCGAGGTCGTCGAGCTTGCTTTCGAGCGCGTCGACCTTGCGCTTCACGTCGAGCAGGCGCTGTGCGGCGAACGCGTCGTCCACCGGTTGCTGGCCGGCCGCGAGATGCGTCCGCAGCGCCGCGAGCGCCGTTTCGCCGTGCGCCTTCGACTGCGCGAGCTCCTGGTGCAGCGCGTAGTTGTCGTTGTACATCCGCTCGAGCTCGTCGATGCCGGCCTTCTGGCGCTGCGCATGGTTCTCGAGCTCGACGACGAGCGTGTCCATCCGCTTGCTCACCGACTCGTATTGCGACAGCAGCTTCTCCTTGGTCGAGCGGAACAGCCGCGTGACCTGCGTGAGCAGCCCGCCCTTGTCGGCGCCGCGCGGGTCGAGCCCCTTCGCGGTCGCGATCAGTTCGTTGAGCTTGTCGCCGAACTGGTCGGCATCCGACGCGCGGACGCTCGCGAGAATCTGCTGGGAGAAGGCCGCGATGCGCGTGCCCTGCGTCGCGCCGAGCTGGTCGATCTCGTCGACGGTGATCAGGCGGACGTTCTCCGCCGGGCGTGCAGCCGGCACGGCAACGGCGGCGGCGGGCATGACGGCGGGTGACGAAGACGGGGTGGAAGGACGATCGCTGACCGCATCGGAGTTCTTGTCGTCGAAGAGCGGCTTCATGTGGCTACCACGTTTCCTTTTCTGCTTTCTGCTGCGTGTTGTCATGCGCGCAAGGCGCGCATCCGCGATTGCCGCCGTGCTCTCTCACGTGCGGCAGACGGACAATAAAGGGCGACGACGCGGTGCGTCAAGAGATGTGAATCTTTCAATGACCATACGCTTTGTAAGGTATACGATGGAAGTCTCGATACGGCTCCCGGTGGCGTGAGGACAAATGCCTTGATGTTGCGAGGACCGGCAATTCTCGGGAAACGTCGGTAGCGAATAATAGAAAGTATTTTGAAAGAATTGACCTCTTGCCATTCCACTGATTGTTACAGATTGCTTAATGCGGCGAGAACCATTGTCGCGACGCATCGGGCGGCGGTAAATCCGCCGAAGTCAGTCACGCAGACGCGCAATGCATGGCGACAATCGTCCGGTGGCTGGTTCTACTCCGAATAGCCCTGCGACGCCGAACGTGCATCATGACGACGGCCCCACCACGGCAAGTACGCGTTGTTTTCACCGCGTGCACGGAACCAGTTCTTGCTGGTGTCGATCGGCGTCAGCTTCGACGGTGCGACCACCACCACCGCCGTCGGACGCTCGGTGTCGGTCGTTCCCGCCACGAGCACGTTTCCGCCGAGGTGCTTCGCTCGGCCGATCGCCAACGCGACATCGGTCAATGCCGCGCCGGCACCCATGTCACCGAGCAATGCCGACGTATTGAAGGTCTGCGTGTGAAGGTCGTATCCCGGCCGCACCTCGGTCAGTGATCGCGACAACGCGGCGGCCCTTGTCGATGCGGCATCGCTGCCCTTGCCTGCGTCGTGAATGACGTAATTCAGTGACGAGACCGTGACGCCTGCGTTGCTCGCCGCCGCGTCGATCGTCGATACCCATGCCTGCACCACGCGGCTCGTGCGTTGCTTCGTCTCGAAATCGTCGATGTTGCTTCGTGCGGCCTTGCCGATCCAGGCCAGTGGTTCGCGCTCGGTCTTCAGATTCGGGCCGGCGAGGAACAGCAGCACCATGTTCTCGTTGATCTGTTCGTCCTGCGGCGGAAAGCTCGGCGCGTCCCAGTTCATCACCCAGACGCTTTTGTCGGGGTGAGCGGCCAGATAATCCAGTGCGGCGTTCAGCGACGTGAAGCCGGCGTTGCCTTGACCTGACGTCACGTGGACATCGGGTGGCGTATCGTGGCTCCACAGATCTTTTGCGGACGGGTTGCCGATTTCGAACATGCTTGCAATCTCGCCGCGCAAATATGACGCTGCCCGCTTGGGATTCAGTCGATCGCCGGGAATGGCCAGCTCGACGTGTATGCCAGCCAGCTCTCTCCAATTCCACCGCCAGCGCGAGCTGACGGTATAGAAGTAGTCGCTGTTCACGAAATAGCGAATGCGAAAAAGTACCACGAGTTCGTTGACATACTTTTCATAGAACCCGGAAAACGACTCACGGCCCCGGCTACCATCCGCGACGATGGATATCGGTTGCAAGGTCGTGTATTTCGCGGGCTTGGTCCGCACCATATCGTCGTTGCTATTTGGCTTGACCAGCCCGAGCGTCCACAGCAGTTGCCACTCTGTCGGATAGTCACGCCGTTGCAGCGGATTGAGCCATGCAAGTCCGACGACCTGGGCCACGAACGGCACTGCGGATGCACCCTCGACGGCTTGCGTCGATGCGGCGTTCATCTCCGCACGCACCGGCAAGACCGACAGGATTGTCGCCGCCGCGATCACAACGGATTCGACGTGTCTGACAAGAGTGAGACGGGACATGAATATTCCGAATCAAGCTGGTCAGCAATGCGTTGGCTGTCGACCAGCAGGCACCGGAGCCCGGCCGGAACCGGAACCCCCGTCTTCACTCCCAATGGCGAGTACGTCGTGACAATCGTCCCAACGACTCATTCCCGCCCGGACGACGCCAGACTCGAAATCAGCGTCGCGCCACACGAAGTCTTGTGACCATCGAACGCCGCGGGTTTTCCGTCGACGATCACCTGCGGATCGCCTTCGGCGATAAAGCAGGCCTGATGCCCCGAGATCGGGCAGACGCACGTGTCGCCGAGCCGGGCGACCGGCCGCCCCATCACTTCACTGACCGCGCTGCCGGTCACGACCTGGCCGCCATGGCTCGTCGCGTCGCCGACCCGAATGATTCCGCGCATGCGCGCTCCTTATTCTGAATAGCCTTGCGATGCCTGACGCGCATCGTGACGGCGGCCCCACCATGGCAAATACGCATTGTTTTCACCGCGTGCACGGAACCAGTTCTTGCCAGCGTCGATCGGCGTCAACTTCGACGGTGCGACCACGACCACCGCGGTCGGATGCTCGGTGTCGGTCGTTCCAGCTACGAGCACGTTTCCGCCGAGGTGATTCGCGCGGCCGATCGCCAGAACCACATCAGTCAATGCCGCGCCGGCACCCATGTCACCGAGCAGCGCCGCCGTGTTGAAGGTTTGCGTACGGAAGTCGTATTCCGGCAGCACTTCCGTCAGCGTTTGCGACAGTGATGCAATCCGCGTGGATGCGGCGTCGCTGCCCTTGCCTGCATCGTGCACGACGTAATTCAACGACGACACGGGTACGCCCGCATTGCTCGCCGCCGTATCGATCGTCGATTTCCACGCCTGTACAGCGCGGCTGGCGCCTTGCTTCGCCTCGAAATCCTTGAGGTTGCTTCGGGCAGCCTTGCCGATCCATGCCAGCGGCTCACGCTCGGTCTTCAGATCCGGGCCGGCGAGGAACAGCACCGCCATGTTCTCGTTGATCTGTTCGTCCTGCGGCGGGAAGCTCGGCGCGTCCCAGTTCATCACCCATGCGCTTTTATCCGGGTGGGCGGCCAGATAGTCCAGTGCCGCGTTCAGCGACGTGAAGCCGGCGTTACCTTGACCTGACGTCACGTTCACATCGGGCGGCGTATTGCGGCTCCATAAATTTTTTGCGGACGGATTCCCAATTTCGAAAATATTAACAATCTGGGCTCGCAAATGTGATGCCGCAAACGCAGGATTGAGTCGACCAGCGGGAATTGCCAACTCAACATGCATTCCAGCCAATTCCCTCCACTTTCCCTGATCATTCGAGCTAACCGTATAAAAGTAATCCTCATTCGTAAAATATCGCGTACGAAAAAGTATCAGCAGTTCATTTACGTATTTTTTATAGAATCCGGAAAATGATTCACGCCCCCAACGACCGTCAGCCACGATGGAAATCGGCTGTAACGTAGAATATTTTTTCGGATTGGTGCGAACCATATCATCGTTGACATTCGGTTTTACCAAGCCCAGCGTCCACAATATTTGCCACTCCGTGGGGTAATCCCTGCGCTGCAGCGGGTTCATCCAGCCAAGCCCGACGACCTGAGCGACGAACGGCCTGGATGCCCCTGCTCCGACAACCGGAATCGTCTTCTCGTTCGATGAGGCAGCAACTGCGCGTGGTCCTGCAATCACCGTTGCAAATGCAAATACCATGATTGCAATAAGTCCCGGGATCAATACCAAACGCTTCATCAGAGTTCCCATACTTAACGATACTCCTGTCGCACCATCGGACGAAATCAATATCAAGAATGACGCTCCCAACGCAAGGAGCATCGCAGCGACGGCAACTCCAAATCGGCGCGGCCAGGTAGCAATGACCGACCTCATAAAATGCCCCCGATCTTCAGGAAAAGTCCACCATCTCTTTCATCATGTATCTTGGACGGCATTTTTGCGTACTCTTCCGTAGCGATCCAGTCCCGCAAAAACAACCTATTACACTTCCCGGTTGAAATATATTCCGCCATCTGACCATTTGGATTGCTACCATCACCGCTATCGTCACCATCGTCGACATCATCACTGCCATCGTCACTGCTATAACCGCCGTCATCATCGCCCAGGCCCTTTACGAACCTCCAGTCAGCCTGAATTCTGAATTCCTCCAAATCAGCCGCAGTCAAATAGCAAAGTCCAATGGCCACATCGTAAGCCAACGCCTTTTCAGCGTGGTCCTTGTTGGTCATGATGGTCGAATGATTGGTGGGGTTATTCTTGTCTCCGCCGTTCAGAATCTTGAAGATCTCCTTGTTCCGCCATTCGGTATAGTCAGCGCTTGCTGCGTCCGGATCATCCTCTCCGATCACCTTTCCGTCCTTGTCGACCCAGCGGCGATTCCCTGATCTCCGCGCCTCCATCCGCAGAATGGAATGATCCTCGTATCGCTGCGCAGCCTCGAATCGTGCGTCACCCTTCGCTTTCAGCGGGTCGCCCTCGGACGTCGCAAATTTTTCTGACTTTTCATCGAAGTTGTCGTACGGATCGTCATCCCGCTTGTCCTTCTTGCCAGCATCGCGTCCGGCGGACGGTGGATCGTAGCCCTCGTTGAAATCTGCTCCTTTGAGCAGATTCCCGTCCGCATCGCTCGCGCCCGAGGCTTTGCCGTAGCGCAACGCCTTTGGAAAAAAGCGCGTTTCCTTGTCGAGCATCGGTGCCGTAATCGGGATTTCCCATCCCTCCGGCGGCAGGGCATTGACCTCCATGTGCGACAAGTTGAACAGGTAGAGGGGCGGGCTCATTACAAACGTGACAAACTTCGCGAGCCAACCTTCATTGGAATGCATGCCACGAGCAAAACCGTACCGCGCGGGCGGTGACGGCGGATACCAGAACCCCTCCGTTTTGTTCTTGCTGCTACGCCAGTCATCCTCCCAATACCGGTATAGCTTGTTATCACCGCCGACTTCGAAATTCGACGCGAACACGCGTTGCGAGAAAACACCCCAGGCATTCGTTGCACTGATCTCCTCGATACTCATGCCGCGCCAGCCGATTCCTTGAACGGGCAGCGCGGAAATGACCTGATCATGCGGGCAGCAATACAGTGTCACTCTCCCGTAGGTGTTCTTCTGGTACAACCCGTGCGCCTCCCGGTCCTTGGCAGCGCTATACGGTTTCCCCCCGTTCTTCGACGGTCTTGCGTTTTCCATCGCGCGGTCGAGATCCTCCGCCGGCATCTCCAGATCGGCCCGAGCGCGCAAGATATCGAAGTACTCCCTCAGCGTTTCCTTGCGTGCGACATAGGTCTCGCGCCCCACATGCCCGTTCTTGTCGCGTACCCCGCGCTGTGCCCAGGTATCGGTGAAGTTGCTCTCCACGAGGCTGTACGGCGGATTGGCGAGAACATAAGTGTCCGCGACGCAGCGGCCTTTCTTGCCCAACCGATCCTTAACCTCGGGCAACCGGTCACCGAGGAATGCAGCGGCGAGACCGATCATGTTGCCCTGGCTGTGGCACACGATCGTGATTGGCACATCCGCCTGGCGCTTGCGGATCGATTCGACCAGACGCGCAAGCCGCATTGCACCCAGCACGCCATAGGTCCGCGGCGGCGTCGAATAGATCTTGCGATTGCCGACCGAATTCATGTGCTGGACGGTCAGCCACAGAAAAAGCCGGTCGTGCAACCCGTCATTCCACAGATCCGGCAAACTCGAACAACCGCCCGCGAACGGCCCGCCACCCCAGTAGTTCTTCTCGTTGAGCATGATCTTGTCGCCATACTCTTTCAGTTCCTCGGCATTCGCCGCATAACCCCACCGGAAATGAATGACGGGCGAAAAGGAGGGATCGGGCTTGATGTACGTCTTCGACGACATTTCCGGATTGAGAAATCCGTCAGCCGTCAGGCTTTCGATATAGCTGACCGGCGTCATCTGCCCGGCCACCGGCCCAAAATGGAACAGTTGATCGTCATACCGCCCCATGCGCCGGTTCAATCCATCGCAAAGCCCTTTCTCGGCCGCAGTGAACCATTCGCCCTCCGAATTCACCCCGTGAACGAAAATGACGACGCCCGGCAGCGGCATCTGCATCACGCATTGGAGGTCGTTGCGGTTGAACAGCGTCGTCCCCGCTCCACCACCCACCGCCGTCTTCGACGGGTCGTCCGTCGACGGCTGCCCGCCCGGGTTCTGCGAAAAGTTGTAGTTGAACATGTTGTTTTTCTTGAAGACTCAGCTCAGGTTCTCGACTTGAAGAAGCGCACCGCCAATTGTTCGAACTGATCGCTGCTGACCGGCGCCAGCTTGCCTTGCGCGTCGGTCTTCCCCTTGATCAACTCGCCCGATGCCTTGCGCACCTCGGCTTCCATCCCTTCGACCGGCTGCCCGTCGGTCGCCCGAACCAGCTTCGGCACCCGCCCCAGCGAACCCTGGTCGAACTTCGGGAAATCGGTGCTCATGCTCGCCGGCCCGGCCCACGTATGCGACGCGGACTTGACGGTGAAACTCCCCGGACACCCGAGCTCGATATCTCCGCCCTGCAGCTTCAGATACGCGCCGCCCGACGTCACGAACACGACCTGCTCGCTGGCCATGCCCGCGAGCTTTCCGCCCCCCGCCGTCATCTGGATGTTTTTCGCGGAATCGATCTGCGTATCGTCGTTCTGGCTCTGCAGCGCCACCTTCCCTTGGTTGGCGATCGCCGAGACCCCTTCGCTGTGCGCGAACATCGCCACGCCGTGGCCGGCCTGCAGGTTGATCCGCTGTCCGCTCGTGTACTGCAGGTGATTCTGCGCGACGATATCGACGTTGCCGCCCGCATGGGTCGTGACAGTCTTCGGCGTCGCGATGCTGATCCCGGCCGGCGCGGTGATGCCGATCGCCGCCATCGACGCGCCCGACGATTCGCCGCCACCGGCGGCTTCCCCGTTCGGCCAGCCTTTCACCGTCGTCATCAGCACGTCGTGCGGCTGCGTATCGGGCGCCACGCCCTGATGCTGGCCCGCATAGTCGCCGAGACTCTTGAACAGCTCGACGCATTCCTGCATCAGTTGCAGGTACTCGTCCCGCGCCAGGTGGCCGTCGCTCGCGCGCAGCCGTTCCCAGGCCGAGATCAGCATCGCCTTGCCGCTGCGAATCGCCACGTGCGCATCGCTGCGCAACTCGGCGCCCTCGCCGCGCGCCGCACCCTGGCCGTTGTCGCGCGGCTGCGTCAGATAGCCGAGGTTCAGTTGGCTATGCGCATGCTCGCTCGCCAGCTGGCTGCTGATCTGCCCCGGCGTATCGTCGAAGCGGATCTGGTTGTACCGCTGCCCCTTGATTTCCTTCGTCTTCGTGCCGGACAGGTAACGGTTGCCCGGCAGCGCGCCCGTGTGGCTGAAGGTCGCCGGCATGTTAGGCCCGTTGGCCAGCACACCCATCACGACGAGCCGGTCCGGATCGCCGCCGATATGGCCGATCAGCACCTCCATGCCGACGCGCGGCAAGGTATTCGCGCCAAAGCTCGGCCCGGCGAGCGCGCAGGCGACTCGTACCGGCGCGCTGTCGGTCGGCGTGCCGCTCGTGCCGGCGCCCTGCGCATGCGCGTGATCGTCCGCGTTCAGCCCCTGGATCTGCACCCGGATGCGGCCCATTTCATCGCAGAACACTTCTTCCCCGTGGGGTCCGACGACGACGGCCGTCATCGGATGCACGGCCGGCAGGTCGACATGGGGATCGTAGGCCGGGGTCAGCGGCACGCCGCGCCGCACGCACGAGAACGTGTTCTCGTAGCGCCGGTCGTTTTCATCGCCTGGCTTGCTGCTCACGTCGGTCGGCACCGCGTTGAACAGCACGCGGCTTGCCGCGAACAGCGACTGCGCGCGCTCGTTCAGTTCCTTCGGCAAGTTGTTCCGTACACGGTGATGAAGCGACGTGACGACGAACTGCCGCTGCTCGGCCGGCAATGTGTCGAGCTGCGGATGCTCGGCAAGCGCAAACCAATGGCCGACGGCCAGGTCGCGCACATTGCTCACGCCGTCGACGGATTCCGCGCGCAGTTCGTGCGCAAGCATGCGGTCCTTGCCGATCCGGTCGAGATCGGCCGACGAATTTCCCGCGTGCGGAATATCGATGACGCTGTCGGCCAGCAAATGCCCGAGATCGTTGCCGCCGTCGCCCTGGTCGACGATCGTCGCCTGTTCGGTTTGCGACATCCGGCCGGTCTTGTAATCCCATGTCGGCCGGACGATCTTGCCCGGAATCAGGCTGCGGCTCGTCGCCCACAGCGTGATCGAGTCGCGCTCTTCGGTGGCGGCATCACGGTGATAGCGAACGGTCCCGGCAACCGTCTCGGGCAACTTCATCGAATCGTCGGCAAAGACCAGCGTATGAACCGGCGTGTCGTTCGCGTTGCCGTTCGCCCGCTCGCCGGCCTTGCCTGCCTTGACGAAGACGGTCGCGCCGTCGCGCCGCAGCAGCCGCCGGATGAAGTGCGCGTCCGACTCGTTGACCTGCCGCGTGAGTTCACGCGCCGGGTAACGTTCGCCTTGCAGGCCGGACAGGTCGAATTCGAATGCGCCCGCCAGCGCCGAACTGCGCTGGCGCCACTCCTGGAGCAGCACGCCGAGGATGTCGGGCAGGTTCTTGGTGCGGAACAGTCGCGAATTGGTTCGCCGCTCCATTACCGACAACACGTCGCGAATCGTCAACTGGTAGCAGGTGAGCGAACCGTCCGACTGTCCGGTGCGGACGTCGGTGACGATGCCGTTGATAGTATGGAGACGCCCGCGATCGGTCGTCATTTCGACGGAAACCGGTAGCCCGATGAAGCTGCGGATCGGGAGATCGGCCCGCGCGGACACGCAGGTCAGATGCCCCTCGATGCCCGTCATCAACCCTTCCCGGATATCGGCATACTGAAGCGCGAGCACGTGCTCGAGCGTCTTCTGAGCCGGCCCCCAGTTCATGCGAACCGGCCGATTGTTCTGATCGACCACCCCGGACGCAAATGTACGTAGCAATTCGGCTGTATTCACAGCGTGACTCTCAGGATTTTGTTTTACTTCGTTGTTCACCGGGCAATCACGCCCGCTGGTCCGTCCTGGGAGTGCCGCCCGCCTGTTTTTTCGCGAGCATATCAAATTTGTCAGGCGAGTGACGAAATTTTGAAAGGTTTTAGAGCGCTTTGTGTAACGCTTCTAACCAGATTTAAAATTTCACAATCTTTCGAATTGACCACATCTCGTCCGGCAACGCCCGATCGTCGTCATGGTGTAGCGCCGGCCGGCACTTGCCGCATGCCTAACCGTGGCAACACGAACGGCACCGATCGGTCACGAATCGTGAAATCCCACCGCCCTTCGATGTCCGCGAACGTCGCACTGAAATGCCGGTCGTCGGCCCACGTCATGCCGTCCAGATGGCACGACGCGTACATTGCGCCGACCGTGCGCCGCGCGAGTTCCTTCAACGGATCCTTCGACACGAGCGTGAACGTGACGGCCTCCTCGAACAGGCAGTCGTAGTCGGTGACGAGCAGATAGGCGTCCGGCGTCTCGAACTGGCGAAGCAGCACATAGCCGGAAACGGTGAGGCCGCAACGTTCGCCGTTCACGAGCACATGCGTGCGCGACGGCCACGTTTCATACAAGCCGTCGTGCGTTTCGAGCGTGAAGCGCTCGATCGGCTTCATCGCCGGGCCAGTTGGCGAGAGATATGTTCCCGAAGCATCGCCGCGTCAGTTCGCGGCCTTGCGATACAGCGCGACGTAGCCCGCGAGCATCAGCAGCAGCGACCCGCTGACGCGGTTCAGCCACTTCGCCCCCGCGGCCTTCCACACGCGCACCGAATGCGCGCCGAGCAGTGCGTAGCCGGTCATCCCGATAACGTCGATCGCGACGATCGTCGCCGCGAGGATCGCGTACTGCGGCGCGATCGCGTGCGACCGGTCGACGAACTGCGGCAGCAGCGCGGACATGAACAGGTAGTATTTTGGGTTGCTCATCGCGACGAAAAAGCTCTTCAGGAACGCGGTCCGGCGATCGGGCGTCGCACGATCGAGCGCCTGTGCAGCGGCGGAACCGCCGGATGACAGCAGCATCCGCACGCCGACATAGGCGAGCCACGCCGCACCGGCCAGCTTCAGCGTGACGAAGGCCGTTTCCGACGCGTCGAGCAGCATCCCGAGACCGCACCCGACCAGCGCAACGAGCACGACATCGGCCGTGACAGCGCCCAGCATGCCGACCATCGCGTGACGCAACCCGTACCGCGAACCGTTGCTCATCGCGAGCAACACCGTCGGTCCGGGCGTCGCGACGCCAACGGACAGGATCAGGGCAAAAGCGAGCAAGGCGGACAGCGACATGGCGGAGCGCTCCTGTTGAACGAAGGGCTGGAAAATGCAGGCGGACGGAGCATGATCGCATGATGGCGCGACCGCCCGCTCGACCGTTGTCTGGCGGGCCGCCGACCTCGCGCCCCGTCCGATTTGCATGGATCGTCGGACGGAGTGGCGGACTGCCCCCAGAGTTTGCTATACTCTCGGTCTTCCGGAGAGATGGATGAGTGGTTTAAGTCGCACGCCTGGAAAGCGTGTATAGGTTAATCGCCTATCGGGGGTTCGAATCCCCCTCTCTCCGCCAGAATTCAAAAATGCCCGCGCCAGCGGGCATTTTCGTTTCCGGAGAGAAGCCAGCCGACAGGTCGGCTGGCACGGGGGATTCGAAGGGATTCGCCTGCAAGCGAATCCGCGGCCCGCGCTCGTGTGGGCGCATCCCCCCGGACATCCGCAAAAACGGGCCGCTCGGCCCGTTTTCCATTTCTGCACGCTGAAGCGCCCGCCGATCGTCAGTGCGGCGACCATTGGCCGCGCCCCCGATGCGCGCTACGCAGACACGCTCGCCATCAGGCGCTTCACCTCGATTTCGTCATCAGGCATCAAGCGCGGGCGACGGCCAGGCAATTCAACGCGCTTCTCGTCGCCGCATTGCCTTTTTTCGACCAGACGACGCCCATTCAGTCCGCCATTCGAAATTGAATAACGATCGTAAATTCGCATCGCGGATTGTCGGCCACTCAAGTTCCTGGTATGTGACCGTTAAAATAACGTCCCGATAAACAATATGAACGCGTGTAGAGACCATGAAAAATAAGAAACTGCTGGTAATCGCCGGAATCGCAATAGCCGCGGGCGTGGCGTCCAGTTACGCGAGCCCGTATATCACCCTGTATCAGATGCGATCGGCCCTGGCCGACAACGATGCCGACTCGTTTTCTTCCTATGTCGATTTTCCATCGGTGCGAGAAAGCCTGCGTGCGCAACTCATAACCATGATGCAGGCGAAAATGGCGAATTCCCCCGAGATGAACGGCAATCCATTCGCCGATCTGGGAATGGTGATGGCGATGGGTTTCGTGAATCAGGCCATCGACACGATGGTTACGCCGGCGGGCGTCATGACCATGATGGCCCAGGGCGCAGCCAAGCCTGCACGCTCCAGCGTGCAGGCCTCCTCTCCCGAACCATCGGAAACGGCCCAACCGAGGTCCGACGGCGGCACCGCGCCGCAAACATCGAACAGCAAGCCGAAAGCCGACTATTCGGCCGGCTACAAGAACTGGTCGACCGTCACCGCAACTGCGCGAAAAGGAACGGACGACGAGGTGACATTCATCCTCAAGCGTGACGGCCTCTGGTCCTGGAAGCTGAGCGCAGTTAATCTGCCGATCGACAAATTCGGTTCAAACTGATCACCAGGAAGCGGCTCGGGCCGTGCGCAGCCGGCCCGCTTCCCTGCTTGATCTGAGCGTGCGGCGCACCGCAACTCCCGAACACCCCACGCTAAAGATGTGTATTCTCCTAACGATATCCAGGGTTTCATCACCGCGAGTCAGCTCCATGCGATTGAGTCCACGGTTCGCCATGATGGCTATTGCTGCGACGATGCTGTCAGCTTGCGCGACGGCATTTTCGCCCGCGTCGATCAGCACCACCATCGCGGTGACCGCTCCCCCGCCGCTCGAGAAATCCCTGCGAGACGGCGGCTCGTCGACCGACCTGTCGGTCATCGGTCAGCCCGCCTCCCCATTTCGCACGCTTCTTTCCGTTCGCGAATGCGCCGCCGGCAAATGCGCGGCGGGGATTGCCAAGCCGACGCTCGCCGTCACGGTCCAGCGCGTGTCGGAAGGACAGGCAGCGATACGCTTCTCGGTCAACGGAGAAATCGGCAGCAGCCAGACGCTGACATCGCAAACCGGGAACGCCACGTCGGAAGTGACCATGTCGATCCCGTCCGGCGCGACACCGATCAACGATCGATTTGCCGTCGATCGGGTCGCGACGATCAAGGTTGGCGAGTTCCGCCATGTGGCCTTGCCGCATGGCATCCGTGCCTATGTCTGCGTCGCCATCCCGAACGCGAAAGGCGTGACGGATGGAAGCTGTGATTTCAGCCGGGTGCAGACGACCAAGGGAGCCGAGCTCGGCATTTCAGCGCTCTGATCCGCGAGTCACGGCGCCAATACGGACGCGGCCCGGCATTTGAGCAATGCCGAACGACACTTGCGTCACGGATGCCGGATGTAATCCACCAGCGCCCGCGTATATTCATCCGGCTTTCGATCGCACAAACTCACCACGATCGCCACGGCGAAACCCGCCGGCACCCCGAACACCCCCGAGCTGATCGGCTCGATCCCGAACCACGTGCTCCCCGCAAACCCCGTCAGCTGCGTGAAGTACGGATAGGTCGACACGATGTAGTACACGCACACGGCGAGCCCGGTCACCATGCCGGCGATTGCGCCACGCGTCGTCGTGCGCTTCCAGAACACGCCGAGCACGAGCACCGGAAAAAAGCTCGAGGCCGCCAGCGAAAACGCGGCACCGACGAGAAACAGGATCTTCCCGGTATTGAGCGACGCGACATACGACGCGAACAGCGCGACGCCGAGCAGCAGCACCTTCGAGATCGTCACGCGCCGCTGGCTCGACGCGTCGGGCGCGACCATGCAGTAATAGACGTCGTGCGACAGCGCGTTCGCGATCGTCAGCAGCAGCCCGTCCGCGGTCGACAACGCCGCGGCCAGCGCACCGGCCGCGATCAGCCCCGACACGACATACGGCAGCCCGGCGATCTCCGGCGCGGCCAGCACGACCATGTCCGGCTGCATCTGGATTTCCGACCAGTGCACGATGCCGTCGCGAATCACTTCGACGACACTGATCAGGTCGGGCTCGAAGTGATGCCATTGCGTGACCCACGCCGGCAATTCGGCGAACGGCCGCCCGACGAGGTTCGCAAGGATCTCGTACTTGATCAGGACCGCGAGCACCGGCACGCTCAGGTAGAACAGCGCGATGAAGAACAACGTCCACCCGACCGAGCGCCGTGCGGACGCGACCGACGTGGTCGTGTTGTAGCGCGTCAGGATATGCGGCAGGCTCGCGGTGCCGAGCGACAGGCACAGCAGCAGTGCAAGGAAATTCCGCTCGCGCGGCTTGCGTTCGTCTTCGCTCGCGGCGGGAAACGGCTCGTGCATCGGCACGGGCGGCTCGGCACGGGCCAGCAGGTCGTCGCGCGCCTGCGTCCACGCGACGCGCGCCGCCGCCGGATCGCGCGGGAAGTCGGCCAGTTCCCGCTCGCGCAGGCTGATCTCGCGCAGCGGCCCGTTGTGACGCCGAAGGTCGGCCAGTTGGTCGGCGAGATGCCGCCGCGCGTCCGCATAGGATGCCGGCAGCCGGTCGAGGCGCGTCTGGATATCCGCGGCTTGCCGGCGGTACGCGTCGCGCACCCGCTGCTCGTCGAACGCATCGCGCACCTGCGCCTCGCGCGCCGCGACGCGCTCCATCAGTTTGCCGTAATTGAACTGCGGCACGGGGCCGAGCCCGTTCTTCATCGCGATCAGCGACACCGGAATCAGGATCGCGCTGATCAGGATGATGTACTGCGCGACCTGCGTCCACGTGACCGCGCGCATCCCGCCGAGAAACGAGCACACGAGGATGCCCGCGAGCCCGCAAAAAATCCCGATCGCGAAATCGACGCCGATGAAGCGCGTCGCGATCAGGCCGATCCCCTGGATCTGCGCGACCAGATACACGAACGAACACAGGATCGCCGCACCGGCCGCCAGCGCGCGCACGGCCGTGCTCGAAAAGCGCGTACCGAGGAAATCGGGAATCGTGTAGCGCGCGAGCTTGCGCACATACGGCGCGAGCAAGAACGCGACGAGGCAGAACCCGCCCGTCCAGCCCATCACGTAGGCGAGCGCATCGTAGCCGGTCGCGTAGAGCGATCCGGCCAGGCCGATGAACGATGCGGCCGACAGCCAGTCGGCCGCGGTCGCCATCCCGTTGAAGGCAGACGGCACGCGCCGCCCGGCCACGTAGTATTCGACGAGATCGGACGTGCGCGACAGCAGCCCGATCACCGCATATACGGCAATCGGCACGAACAGGAACACGTAGCCGATCCAGACGCCGGAGCCGGTGGCCCGCTCGATCCGCCACATCAGCAGCACGAACCCGAGAAACCCCAGCGTGTAGAGCGCGTAGGCGCGGATCAGTCGATGCGTCAGCATGGATCAGCGTCCACCGTTCGCGTGGCCGGCGTGTGCCGCATGATCGTCGTACGCACGGCGCAGCGTGCGGTCCGCGCGTTGCATCAGCCCGATGTAGACGACGATCAGCACGAGGTACACGAGAATCGCGCCCTGCGCGCCGACGTAGAACGGCAGGCTGAACCCGGCGAAACGGATCCCGGCGAGCGCGGGCCCGAAGAACGGCACGATGAACGATACGGCAAAGCCGATCACCATCAGCACCGCGATCAGCGCGACGTTGAAGCGCCAGTAGCGTGCGTGGGCGCGCGCGAGCGGCTCGGGAACGGGGGGCGGCGCGGCAGGCGCGGGACGGGTTGGAACGGTCATGCCGTTATGTAACAAAAAGCCCCTGCGCGGGCAATCGGGATTGCCGCGCAGGGGCTCGTGCGCGCGATGCGCAACCGGTACCGATCAGCGCACTTCGGCGAGCTGCTCGAGGATGGCCGGATTCTCGAGCGTGGACGTGTCCTGCGTGATCGCCTCGCCCTTCGCGAGCGAACGCAGCAGGCGCCGCATGATCTTGCCCGAGCGCGTCTTCGGCAGGTTGTCGCCGAAGCGGATGTCCTTCGGCTTCGCGATCGGCCCGATCTGCTTGCCGACCCAGTCACGCAGCGTCTTCGCCAGCGCTGCCGCTTCCTCGCCTTCCGGACGCGAACGCTTCAGCACCACGAACGCGACCACCGCCTCGCCCGTCGTATCGTCCGGACGGCCGACCACGGCTGCCTCGGCCACGAGTTCGTGCGAGACCAGCGCCGATTCGATTTCCATCGTGCCGAGGCGGTGGCCCGACACGTTCAGCACGTCGTCGATCCGGCCCATGATCGTGAAGTAGCCGGTGTCCTTGTCGCGCACGGTGCCGTCACCGGCCAGATACAGGCGCCCGCCGAGTTCCTCGGGGTAGTAGCTCTTCTTGAAGCGCTCCGGGTCGCCCCAGATCGTGCGGATCATCGCGGGCCACGGGCGCTTGACGACGAGGATGCCGCCCTGCCCGTTCGGCACGTCCTGACCGGTTTCGTCGACCACCGCGGCCATGATGCCCGGCAGCGGCAGCGTGCACGAACCGGGCACGGTCGGCGTCGCACCCGGCAGCGGCGTGATCATGTGGCCGCCCGTCTCGGTCTGCCACCACGTATCGACGATCGGGCAGCGTTCCTGGCCGACATGCTTGTGATACCACATCCACGCTTCCGGATTGATCGGCTCGCCGACGGTGCCGATGATGCGCAGGCTCGACAGGTCGTAGCTTTTCGGATGGACCTTGTCGTCGGCCTCGGCCGCCTTGATCAGCGAGCGGATCGCGGTCGGCGCGGTGTAGAACACGGTGACCTTGTGGTCGCCGATCATCTTCCAGAAACGCCCGGCGTCCGGATAGGTCGGCACGCCTTCGAACACGACCTGCGTGCCGCCGCAGGCGAGCGGGCCGTACGTGATGTACGTGTGGCCGGTGACCCAGCCGATGTCGGCCGTGCACCAGAACACGTCGGTGGGCTTCCAGTCGAAGGTCCACTTCATCGTCTGCGCGGCCCACAGCAGGTAGCCGCCCGTGCTGTGCTGCACACCCTTCGGCTTGCCGGTCGAACCCGACGTATACAGGATGAACAGCGGGTGCTCGGCGCCGACCCATTCCGGCTCGCACTGGTCGGATTCGCCGGCCGTCAGTTCGTGCATCCACAGGTCGCGCCCGGCGTGCCAGTCGATCTTGCCGCCGGTGCGGCGATAGACGATCACGCTCTTCACGGCCTCGCAGCCGCCCAGCGCGATCGCTTCGTCCGCGATGCTCTTCAGCGGCAGCGTCTTGCCGCCGCGCGCCTGCTCGTCGGCCGTGACGAGCGCCGTCGCGCCGACGTCGACGAGCCGCTCGTTCAGCGACTTCGCGGAGAAGCCGCCGAACACGACCGAGTGCGTCGCGCCGATGCGCGCGCACGCCTGCATCGCGACGATGCCTTCGATCGACATCGGGATATAGATGACGACGCGGTCGCCCTTGCCGATCCCGCGCTTCTTCAGTGCATTCGCGAACCGCGATACGCGTGCGAGGAGATCCGCATAGGTGACGCGCGTGACGGTGCCGTCGTCGGCTTCGAAGATCACCGCGACGCGCTCGCCGTTGCCGGCTTCGACGTGACGGTCGAGGCAGTTGTACGACGCATTCAGCTCGCCGTCGTCGAACCACTTGTAGAACGGCGCGTTGGACTCGTCGAGCACTTTCGTGAACGGCTTGTGCCACGCCAGACCCTCGCGCGCGAGCCGCGCCCAGAATCCTTCGTAATCGTTTTCGGCTTCGGCGGCGAGCGCACGATAGGCCGGCATGCCGGAAATGGTCGCCGCCTGTTCGAGCGCCGCGGGCGGCGCAAACTGACGGGTTTCGTGAAGAACCGATTCAATCGCAGACATCGACTACCCCTTGGTGAACATGAATCCTCTGCATGGCGGCGCGATCGTGCGCGCCGCGCGTCTTGGCCGGCGCAAGCGCGCCGCTGTCTCCTACCCACCACCCGCGCACGGCCCGAAGGCCGCTGCGCGATGCTGCGCCGCACCACGTCACACGATGGCGACCGGGCGACCCGACAGTTTCCACGATAAGCGCTCGAACTTACCCGTCACTTACGCGGCACGGCCGTTTCGCCCTTCGGGCGGCGCCCGCGTGCAGCTTTACGCTGTAACGAGCGCGACCCTACAATCCTAACTGAACTCGCCTTCCGGATTCCAGCTTGAATCGCTACGCTTTCTTTCTCGTGCTGTCGATGCTGTTCGTCGGCAGCAATGTCGGTATCGGTAAATCGATCGTCGTCTTCGTTCCCGTCGCCATCCTCGCCACGCTGCGCTTCGTGATCGCGATCGCCGTGCTGTGGCCGCTGTTCAGTCCGGTGAAAATGCGCACGGTCAAGCGCGGCGAATGGCTGAACCTGTTCCTGCAGGCGTTCTTCGGCACCTTCATGTTCACGCTGCTGATGCTGAACGGCGTGCAGCGCACGAGCGCGGTCGCGGCCGGCGTGATCACCAGCACGATCCCGGCGATCGTCGCGTTGTTCGCGTGGCTGATCCTGCGTGAAAAACCGAACGGTCGGGCGCTGGTATCGATCGCACTCGCGATCGCCGGCGTCGTGACGATCAACCTCGCGAACGGCAGCGCGGCCGGGCACGGCACGTCGTCGCTCACCGGCAACCTGCTGATCCTCGGCGCGGTGTGCTGCGAATCGATCTACGTGATCCTGTCGCGCCGCCTCACGCAGACGCTCGCGCCGATCGACATCTGCGCGTACACGCACCTGTTCGGCCTGTGCCTGATGCTGCCGCTCGGCGCGACGGCCATGTGGCATTTCGATTACGCGAGCGTGCCGGCCGGCACCTGGGCGCTCGTCGTCTGGTATGGCCTGTCGGCCAGCATCTTCTCGTTCTGGCTGTGGATGAAAGGCATCCGGCACGTGCCGGGCAGCCTCGCCGGCGTGTTCAGCGCGGTGCTGCCGGTCGCGGCCGCCGCGTATGGCATCGCGTTCCTCGGCGAGCGCCCGACGCTCGCCCACGGCATCGCGCTCGCGTGCGTCGTCACCGGCATCGTGCTCGCCAGCCTGCGCGTGAAACGCGTGCCGGCCGCCGCCTCCTGATCCGTCCCCGGCAGCGCCGGCGCGTCACTGCAGTCGCGCCGGCCGACGCGTTACAATAGCGCGCCTTTTCAAGATTACCCCCGATACCTGCGCATCGCGCCCGACTGTCCACCATGTCTGCCCCGCATTCGCCCGGCCGCCCCGCGCGTCGCCCGCTTCGCCCGCTTCCCGCGCTGATTTTCATGAGCCGCTGGCTCCAGGTTCCGCTCTACCTCGGCCTGATCGTTGCGCAAGCCGTCTACGTGTTCCTGTTCCTGAAGGAAGTCTGGCACCTGCTGTCGCATGCGACGAGCCTCGACGAAATCAGCGTGATGCTCGCGGTGCTCGGCCTGATCGACGTGGTGATGATCTCGAACCTGCTGATCATGGTGATCGTCGGCGGTTACGAGACGTTCGTGTCGCGCCTCGGCATCGAGGGGCACCCCGACGAGCCCGAGTGGCTCGACCACGTGAACGCGGGCGTGCTGAAGGTCAAGCTGTCGATGGCGCTGATCAGCATTTCGTCGATCCACCTGCTGAAGACCTTCATCAACCCCGACCAGCACACGATGCACGCGATCATGTGGCAGGTGATCATCCACGTGTCGTTCCTGGTGTCGGCGCTCGTGATGGCGTGGGTCGACCGCCTGACGACGCACACGCACCCGGCCCATTTCCACGAGCCGCACGCCCACGGCGCGCACGCGCCCGCGGCGAACGAGCCCCGCAAGCCGGCCGACGCAGCCGTCAACGCATAAACGCATTCCCCACTGTCCCCACAGAGTCTCAGCCATGACCGTCATCAAACAGGAAGACCT
Source organism: Burkholderia sp. AU27893 (assembly GCF_002223205.1). Classification (NCBI taxonomy): domain Bacteria; kingdom Pseudomonadati; phylum Pseudomonadota; class Betaproteobacteria; order Burkholderiales; family Burkholderiaceae; genus Burkholderia; species Burkholderia sp. AU27893. Next base: position 2,739,783 of record NZ_NKFD01000001.1, read on the forward strand.
GATCCAGAGCATCGCGGATTCGCTGCAGTACATCAGCTACTACCATCCGCTCGACTACATCCAGGCCCTCGGCCGCGCGTACGAGCTGGAAGAAAGCCCGGCCGCGAAGGATGCGATCGCGCAGATCCTCACGAACAGCCGCATGTGCGCGGAAGGCCGCCGCCCGATCTGCCAGGACACCGGCATCGTCACGATCTTCGTGAAGGTCGGCATGGATGTGCGCTGGGACGGCGCGACGATGGGCCTCACCGACATGATCAACGAAGGCGTGCGCCGTGGTTACACGCACCCGGACAACGTGCTGCGCGCGTCGATCGTCAATCCGCCGGAAGGCGCCCGCAAGAACACGAAGGACAACACGCCGGCCGTGATCCACTACGAGATCGTGCCGGGCGACAAGGTCGACGTGCAGGTCGCGGCGAAGGGCGGCGGCTCGGAGAACAAGTCGAAGTTCGTGATGCTGAACCCGTCCGACTCGATCGTCGACTGGGTGCTGAAGACGGTCCCGACGATGGGCGCGGGCTGGTGCCCGCCCGGCATGCTGGGGATCGGCATCGGCGGCACCGCCGAAAAGGCGATGCTGATGGCGAAGGAATCGCTGATGGAGCCGATCGACATCCAGGAAATCATCGCGCGCGGCCCGAAGGACTGGGTCGAGGAACTGCGCGTCGAGCTGCACGAGAAGGTCAACGCGCTCGGCATCGGCGCCCAGGGCCTCGGCGGCCTGGCAACGGTGCTCGACGTGAAGATCATGGCCGCACCGACGCACGCGGCATCGAAGCCGGTCGCGCTGATCCCGAACTGCGCGGCGACGCGCCATGCGCACTTCGTGCTCGACGGCTCGGGCCCGGCCAAGCTTGAAGCGCCGTCGCTCGACGCGTGGCCGAAGGTCAACTGGGAACCGAACACGGAAACCAGCAAGCGCGTCGACCTGAACACGCTGACGCCGGAAGAAGTCGCGAGCTGGACGCCGGGCCAGACGCTGCTGCTGTCGGGCAAGATGCTCACCGGCCGCGACGCGGCGCACAAGCGCATCGCCGACATGCTCGCGAAGGGCGAGAAGCTGCCGGTCGACTTCACGAACCGCGTGATCTACTACGTCGGCCCGGTCGATCCGGTCCGCGACGAAGTGGTCGGCCCGGCAGGCCCGACGACGGCCACGCGCATGGACAAGTTCACCGAGACGATGCTCGCGCAAACCGGCCTGATCTCGATGGTCGGCAAGGCCGAGCGCGGCCCGGTCGCGATCGACGCGATCAAGAAGCACAAGGCGGCCTACCTGATGGCCGTCGGCGGCGCGGCTTACCTCGTGTCGAAGGCGATCCGCGGTGCGAAGGTGCTCGCGTTCGAAGACCTCGGCATGGAAGCGATCTACGAGTTCGACGTACAGGACATGCCGGTGACGGTTGCCGTCGATTCGTCGGGCACGTCGGTGCACCAGACCGGTCCGAAGGAGTGGCAAGCGAAGATCGGCAAGATCCCGGTCGCAACCGCTTAAGCGCGATCGAACGAAAGGCCGGACGCGAGTCCGGCCTTTTTACTTCTCATTCTCATTATTGTGCGTGGCCGGATATTCGAGGCTGATTCTCATTACACGCAAAAGGCAGGCCCGGCAAGGCTTCGAGGCTTGGCTTTTCTCGTTCGAGCGATTATCGTTCGGTTTCTGAAGCCCCACTGAACAAGGAACAAGCCATGCAAGGCGACAAGAAAGTCATCGAATATCTGAACGCCCAGTTGAAGAATGAACTCACGGCGATCAACCAGTACTTCCTGCATGCGCGCATGTACAAGCACTGGGGCCTCGAGAAGCTCGGCAAGCACGAGTACGACGAGTCGATCGGCGAAATGAAGCACGCCGACTGGCTGATCGAGCGCGTCTTCATGCTCGACGGCCTGCCGAACCTGCAGGATCTGCACAAGCTGCTCGTCGGCGAGGAAACCGAAGAGATCCTGAAGTGCGACCTGAAGCTCGAACAGATCTCGCAGTCCACCTGCAAGGAAGCGATCGCCTACTGCGAATCGGTGCGTGACTACGTGTCGCGCGAGATCTTCGAAAAGATCCTCGACGACACCGAAGAGCACATCGACTGGCTGGAAACGCAGATCGACCTGATCGGCAAGGTCGGCCTGCAGAACTACCAGCAAACGATGATGGGGTCGCCGGAGTAAACTCGCTCCACGCTTCCCGTTACCGCCCCCAGCCCGTTCATGTCGACACCTTCCGTTATTCCTGCGACGGCCACGACCGTCGCCCCCATCGGCATCTTCGATTCAGGGCTGGGCGGCCTGTCGGTGCTGCGCGCCGTGCGCGCGCAGCTGCCCGACGAATCGTTCATCTACGTCGCCGATTCGCACCATGCGCCGTATGGTCCGCGCGACGAGGCGTTCATTACGGAACGCACGCTGGCAATCGGCGAGTGGCTGGCACGCGAAGGGGCGAAAGCGCTCGTCATTGCGTGCAACACGGCGACCGCACGTGCGATCGCCACGGTCCGCGAACATCTGTCGATGCCGCTCGTCGGCGTCGAGCCGGGCATCAAGCCGGCCGCCGCCGTGTCCGCGAGCGGCGTCGCGGGCGTCCTGGCCACGCAGTCGACGCTGAACAGCCCGCGCTTCCAGGCGCTGCTCGACCGCTACGGCGCCGGCCGTCGCTTCATCTGCCAGCCCGGCCACGGGCTCGTCGAAGCCATCGAGCGCGGCGATACGAATTCGCCCGCGTTGCGCGCATTGCTCGACAGCTACCTGCAACCGATGCTCGACGACGGCGCCGATACGCTGGTACTCGGCTGCACGCATTACCCGTTCTTCACCGAAACGATTCGTGACCTTGTGGGCGACCGCCTGACGCTCGTCGACACCAGCGATGCGATCGCGCGCCAGCTCGTGCGGGTGCTCGACGAACGCAACCTGCGCGCACCGGCCGGCACGCGCGCAGCATCGCCCCGCTTCTGCTCGACCAGCGACGGCCGCCAGTTGCAGGTGCTGGCCTCGACGCTGCTCGGCCTCGCCGCACCGGTCGAATCCGTCACCATTTCCTCGCCGAACGCGCGCGCCTGCGCGACCGCCTGATACCGGCCGGCACGCCCTCTTCCGCGTGCCGCTCCCCCCTTCCGACGTTTCAAGGGTCCGATGCCCTTAAAAAAAGCCTGCCCCAGGCTTGTCAACGTCCACAAATTTAATGATAATAATTCGCATTACCGTTAGCTATCGCAACTCATCATGATCGTCTGCGTGTGCAAGTCCGTTTCCGATCGCAAGATTCGCGCGTCCCTCGCAGAGGGCGTGAACTCTTTCGATGAACTCCAGTTCGAGCTTGGCGTGGCCACGTGCTGCGGCAAGTGCGAGGAGTCCGTACGCGACCTCATGGCCGAACAAGGCGTCTGCGCGAGCCGGTGCGGTGTCGAGCATCATGCTCACCCGATCCCGGTCACGTTCTACGAACGCAAGGCCGCCTGACCGGCGCCGAGTGTGCGCATGCGGCCCAGGCCGCATTTTTTGTTTTGACCGTCAGCAAGCCACCGTCTGCGCGAGCCAGCGGCTTACCTGCCAAGGAGCCTGTCATGGAATTGCTGATCGGATTTGTGACCACCGTTTGCATCTCGCTGCTGATCTTCCGCAAGTGATGCCGATTCACCCGCCGCGCCCCGGGTGCGACATCGTTCTTTCAAGCTAACATGCAGGCTTCGCATCTCGCTCCTGCCGGCGCCGTGCCGGCTGCACCACGTATGAATCCCCGAGTGATCGTCGTCGCGGTCGGTGTGCTTGCCGCACATGCGATCATGCTGACGGCCGCCTGGCTCCATCGCAACGCGCCGCCGCCGCCGAAGGAGATCGAGGTTCAGTCGATCACCGCGCAGCTCATTCCGCCTGCCCCTCCTGCCCAGCCGGTCGCGGTCCAGTCGGCCGCGCAGCAGCCTACGCCGCCCAAGCCCACGCCGCGCGTGAAGCCGAAGGTCGAGCCGAAGCCGGTGCAGAAGGCGGTCCCGACGCCTCAGCCCGTCTCGCAGGCACCGTCGCCCACGCCCGCGCCGGCAGTGGCCGATCCGACACCGGCTCCCGCCGCGCCGGCGCCTGCTGCCCCGGCTGCAGCACCCGGCCCCGCGCGCGAGACGATGCAGGTCAGCGCACCGAAGAACGTGTCGGCACTCACCTGCAATTTCGTCAAGCCGACCTATCCGTCGATGTCGCGCCGTCGCGGCGAAACGGGCACGGCCTATGTTCACTTCATCATCGGCGTGACGGGCAAGATCGAAAGCGTCCAGTTGCAGAAGAGCAGCGGCTACCCGCGTCTCGACGAAGCCGCGCTCGAGGCGACGCGCGCCAGCACCTGTCCGCCGTATATCGAGAACGGCCAGGCGATCCGTGCCGCCCATACGCTGCCCTTCAACTTCACGCTTGACGATTAACCCGTCATATTCGGTAGATTCAAAGGAAACAAGAAAATGCAAAGCTACGGTATCGCGCACGTCTGGGCGCAAGGTGATTTCGTCACGCGCGCCATCGCGATCACGCTGCTCGTGATGTCGGTCCTGTCGTGGATCGTGATCGTCATCAAGGGCTGGAACGTGATCCGCCTGAACCGCCTGACGAAGAACGCCGAACAGGCATTCTGGCATTCGGACAACTTCGACGACGGCATCAAGAAGCTCGGCCTCGCCGCATCGACGCCGAACGACAACCCGTTCCTCGCCCTCGCACTGTCGGGCAAGGAAGCCGCCGATCACCACCACCAGACGCAACCGCACCTGCACGACCGCATGGACGTGTCGGACTGGGTCACGCGCTGCCTGAAGGACACGATGGACGAAGGCATCTCGCGCATGCAGAGCGGTCTCGCGATCCTCGCGTCGATCGGCAGCACGGCGCCGTTCGTCGGCCTGTTCGGTACGGTCTGGGGGATCTACCACGCCCTGCTCGCGATCGGCGCATCCGGCCAGACGTCGATCGACCAGGTCGCGGGCCCGGTCGGCGAATCGCTGATCATGACGGCCTTCGGCCTGTTCGTCGCGATTCCCGCCGTGCTCGGCTACAACGCACTCACCCGCGCGAACAAGGGCGTCGTCAGCAAGCTGCGCCGCTTCGCGCACGGTCTGCATGCGTATTTCGTGACGGGCGCGAGCCTGGCCTCGTCGTCGACGCGCGACGGCCTGCGTCTCGCGACGCGCGCCAGCTGAGGCGGGGTGAACCATGGCAATGAACACCGGTTTCAGCGACGATGACGACGATGCAGTGATGAGCGAGATCAACATGACGCCGCTCGTCGACGTCATGCTCGTACTCCTGATCATTTTCCTCGTGACGATCCCGGCGATGCAGCATGCGGTGAAGATCGACCTGCCGCACGCCAGCAGCCAGCCCGTCGACGAAAAGCCGCAGACGGTCGACGTCGCGATCCAGGGTGACGGCACGATCCTGTGGGACGACCACACGGTCACGCGCGCCCAATTGCAGGAACGCATCGCGGAAGCGGCAAAACGCACGCCACAACCGGAGTTGCACCTTCGTGCGGATCGCAAGGTCGCGTACGAACACGTCGCGGAAGTGATGTCGGATGCGCAGGCTGGCGGCTTGACGAAGCTCGGCTTCGTGACGGAGCCGGGCGCGAAAGCGAAGTAACGCACGCACGTCTTGCGGTAACGCATCGCCGGCCGCACCTCGCCGGCCGCGCACAAAGTAAAAGGCCTTCATCGCCAGATGAAGGCCTTTTTTCATGCGCACGCGGGCGCCTTCGGGCGGCGGGCTCTTTGGCGGTATCGGTTGCGCCTCGAGCAACGCAAATGCGACTCTGCCGTGGTCTGCACGGACTGCGCGTTCTGCCCTATCTGGCTCACAATATATGCGGCCACCTGATTTCGCTCAGAACTTCCTTCACGAAATGGGATTTCAATATAGGCCCGCGCGCACGCGCATTCAAGGGTCCGGCGATTGAAACTTGCGATTGCAGGCGACGCTTCAATGACAAAACAAATTTGCGTCGCCGTGCGCGTCGTGTTCAGGTCGCCGAAACATCGGCCGCCGCTTCCTTCTTCGCGCGTTCCGGGCACCCCGGATCCTGGTAGGCGCCGTGATCGAGCTTCTCGACCAGATAGTCGACGAACGCACGCACCGCGGGCGGCATCCCCTGCCGCGACACGAACACCGCGTACAGTTGCGGCACCGGCAGCGTCCAGCCCGGCATCACCGGCGACAATTGCCCCGCGCGCAGCGCGTTGCCGTACATCATCTCCGGCAATGCCGCGATGCCGAGGCCATCGAGCACGGCTTCACGGATCGTCATCAGGTCGGCCGTCACGAGCCGCGGGTCGTGCTCGTGCACGTGACGCGTTCCGTCCGGCGCGATCAGGTTGAACACGTGCCGCCCGTCGACGCTCGGCGTATCGAGTGTCTCGAAGCCGCTCAGGTCGTCCGGCACCAGCGGCGGCGCATTCTGGCTCAGCAGGCTCGGCGCGCCCACCAGCATCTGCTCGGTGCGCCACAGCGGCCGCACGACGATGTTCGCGTTCTGCGGCGGCTCCGAGCGCACGCGTAGCGCGACGTCGATCGAATCCTCGAACAGGTCGATCACGCGATTCGTCACGCGGACGTGCACCTTCACCTCGGGATAGCGACGCAGGAATTCGGGCAGGATGCGCGACAGCATCGTCTGCGACAGCGTCACGGGCACGCTGACGCGCACCGAGCCGCGTGGCGACGAGCGCAACTGCTGCACCGCGTTCATCGCCGCCTGCGCTTCCGCCAGCATCGCCTGGCAATGCTGGTAGAACAGTTCCCCCGCCTCGGTCAGCGCGAGCTTGCGTGTGGAGCGCTGCAACAGGCGCACGCCGAGCGCCGCCTCGAGTTCGGTCAGGCGCCGCGACAGGCGCGATTTCGAGATGCCCAGCACGCGCTCCGCGGCCGAGAAACCGCCATGTTCGACGACCTGCGAAAAGTACATGAGGTCGTTCAGGTTATGTGCATCGATATTCATCTCGTCGTTCCATTTTCAGAACAATCCATTGCGAACCGTCGCGAATCGAACGGTAAAACGCCCAATATAATAGCGCTATGTTTCAAAAATAACGCTATTCCGATCATTTCGAGGGTATCCGCATGACGACCGCTCGCTCGCTTGACCGCACCTATCCCGCGCTTCGCACGACCGAAGGCGGCGGCTTCGCGGTTCATCGCCCGTTCCCGACCCGGCTGCTGATGGATTTCGATCCGTTCCTGCTGCTCGACGAAATGGGCCCCGTCGACTACGCGCCCGGCGAAGCCAAGGGCGCCCCCGACCATCCGCATCGCGGCTTCGAGACCGTGACCTACGCGCTCGACGGGCGCTTCCGCCATCGCGACTCGTCCGGCCATGCCGGCACGCTCGGCCCGGGCGACGTGCAATGGATGACGGCGGGCGCCGGCGTCGTGCACAGCGAGATGCCGGATCCGGAATTCGCGCAGGCAGGCGGTCGCGCCCACGGTTTCCAGCTGTGGGTCAACCTGCCGCGCCGCGACAAGCTGATCGCGCCGCGCTACCAGGAGATCCCCGCCGGCCGCATCCCGACCGCCACCTCACCTGACGGCCGCGCGCGGGTGCGCGTGATCGCAGGCGAAGCGTTCGGCGTCCGCGCCGCGATCGAAACACGTACACCGATCCTCTACCAGCATTTCACGTTGCAGCCGGGCGCCACGGTCACGCAGACCGTTCCGGCAGGCTATCGCGTGTTCGCCTATCCGATCGACGGAACGGGCCGCTACGGGCCCGCCAGGCAGGCGGTCGACGCACGGCACATGGTCGTGTACTGCGATGACGGCGACACGGTCACGTTCGCCGCCGGCGACACGTCGCTCGACCTGCTGCTGATCGGCGGCGTGCCGCTCAACGAGCCGATCGTTCGCTACGGCCCGTTCGTGATGAACACCGAGGAAGAGATCCGGCAGGCGGTCGTCGACTACCAGACCGGTCGCATGGGGCGCATCGAAGCATGACGCCCGGACGGGCGCGCAGGTGCCGCGAAACTGCCCGTTTTGCGTCACAATGACTTCTTGAACCACGTGGCCGCCCGCCACCAGAAGGAACCCGTCCCCTTGAACTTCGAACATCTGATCCAGATCAATTCCGACGATCCGGCCGTGCCGACCCTCACCCGCGACCAGCTCTGGGAAGGTCTCGTGTTGCGCGCCGAACAGCCGCAACTGTTCGTGCTCGGTCTCGACAGCTGCGTCGTCCACGAACGGACGGACACGACGCTCGAACGTGAACTGCACTACGGTCACGCGACCGTGCGCGACCACGTCACGTTCACGCCGAACCAGCAGGTTCGCTACGACATCCTCGCCGCCGATGGCGAGATCGGCGGCTCGCTGACGATGACGATCGAGGAACGCGACGACCACGAGCTGTTCCTGCGTTTCGAATACCGCACGACGCTGGTCGTCACGGACGACAGCGAAGACGCGCGTCAGACGCACGGGATCGTCAAGGAAGCGTACCGCACGTCGGATATCGACACGGTCCGCCTGATCCGCGAGTACGCGCAGGGCCGCAAGGATCCCGATCCGCTGCACTGAACCCGACGGCGGCCAGTGGGCCGCCCCTTTGACTCAAGCTATCGAGCTCGCCATTTCGATCGATAAAGAGTTTTTGTAAATGGGAATAGTTATCATTTAGAATTCATTCCATCGTATCGACAGTCACCGATCAAGCGAATGACCGACACCCTGCGCCAAACCCCGACCACGCTGACCTTGCGCCGCACGACCGGCACCGCAGGCAGCAGCCGTCAGAAGACGGCAGCGGTCACCACGCCGGCGAAACCCGCCGGCAACCGCGAAGCAGGCACGCGGGTCGTCAGCAGCGATGCGCTGCTGCAAGGCCAAAGCCACGTCAGCATCGCGCATAACGGAGAGACCTATCAGTTGCGCGCCACACGGCTGGGCAAACTGATCCTGACGAAGTAAGACAGCGTATTGTGGGGACCACCTCCCTGAGAGGTGTTGGGCAGTAGCCAGCGTAACGGCTTGCACGCGAGATCTAGACCCCTTCGTGCAAACACACTCAAGCAGCCGTTGCAGCAAGCCAAGCCACTTTTTTTGGTTCTCGCACAAGGAAGAAAAAAAGCGACACGTCCTTCGACGTGTCGCTTTTTTGTTTGGGTGCCCGACGCGTGAAGCATGCCGCCCGGGTTCGATACCGCGTCGCTGCGCGACCGCCGAAGCGGCGCGCGATCCGCTTCAGAAACCCCAGAACATCAACCACCATGCACTGTCGATGACGGCAAGCGCGACGGCGAACCACACGAATGCCGCAAGCCGGCGCGGCCAGCCCGCATAGCGGCCCGTCACTTTCCACGCGAGCCACGCACTCCATGCGTTGGCGCCGACCAGGATCGCGATGCGCACATCGGCCGCCCAGCCGAGCGGTACATGCTCGGCACGCAGCAACGACAGGGTCGTGGCCGACAGGCCAAGGAACACACCCGCGCCTGCAATCGGAATCAACGCCTGCGCAAGATGATGCAGCCGCACGCGATCGAAGCGGCCGAGCATCAGCGTCGCGCCGGCCAGCAACACCAGCAGCGCAGTACCGTACACGAGCCCCGTGCCGACGATATAGCTGATGACCAGCCCGCCGTCGAGCCACGAGAACACGTCGTTGCGATCCGGATAGTGCGTGAGCAGGAACCACGGCGCATTGGTCTCGAGCGGCCACGTGATGTCATGGTCGATCAGCCAGCCGGCGAGCCATTGCTTGATCTGCACGAACCACGGGCTGACGGTCCAGTGGAACGCACCGATCGCGACGCCGAGCAGGCCGTACAGGATCAGCGCGGTGTCCCACGGGTTCGCCTGCTGCGCGCCGAGGTTCACGACCTCGTCGGACGGCGAGCGCAACGACAGCGAGATCGCATCCCGGTGCCCGCTGCAGCGGCCGCACATGTGGCAGTCCGCCGCGCCCTTCATGTTGCGCAACGGCACGAGCGGCGCGCAGTTGATCGGGATCACGCGATGCCCATGCTCGCCGTTCTTGTACGACCGGCGCCATGCATCCTCGTCGACCTTGTAGCGCATCGGCGCGAGCCGCGCGAGCAGCCCGAACACGCCGTTGACCGGGCACAGGTACTTGCACCACACGCGCTTTTCGCGGCCGTACAGCAAGCCGATCACGATCGCACCGACGGTCGAGCCGCCAAGCACGAACAGCACCGCGAGCGGGTACTGGTACACGCTCACCATCTGCCCGTAGATCGTCGTGAGTCCGAACGCGACGAACGGCCAGCCGCCCCACCGCATCCAGCGCGGAATCGGGCCGCCACGGCCGAACTTGCTCGCGAATTCGGTGAGCGCACCTTCGGGACACAGCACGCCGCACCAGACACGGCCGAGCATCACCATCGACAGCAGCACGAACGGCCACCAGATGCCCCAGAACGTGAATTGCGCGATCAGCGTGAGGTTGTTCCACAGGTGTGCGGTGTCGTCCGGCAGCGGCAACACCGCCGGCACGATGATCAGGAACGCATAGACGGCGACGACGGCCCACTGGATGCCGCGGATCAGCGCACCGTGGCGCTGCATCCATTGGCCGGCCTGCGCGAGCCAGCCCTGCTTGGCTGCGGCGACCACGCTCATGCCGCGCGACCTGCCGCGACCGCCGGACGACGGCTCGCGCGCTTCATCAGCAGCCAGACCACCGCCCAGTACACCGCATACGCGACCAGGTTGGTCAGCGCCGGGTGGGCACGATAGCCGGTCAGCGTGGCGACGAGCGAGCCGAACGTGCCCGAATCATCGAGGATCGCGGACGTGTCCCACACCTGCGAAATGCCGAGCGGCAGGATTTCCTTGTCGATCAGCTTGTCGACGCCCGTCTGGAACAAACCTGCGCCGAGGAACAGCAGCATCACTTCCGTGACGCGGAAGAAATGCCGCCACGAGAAGTACTTGCCGCCGAGTTGCAGCAGATAGAACGTGAGGAACGCGAGGCCGAGGCCGATCACGACCGCGAGCATCTGGCTGCCGTCGACGTGCCCCGACTGGCCGAAACCGAGACCGTACAGGAAGATCACCGTCTCGCTGCCTTCGCGCGCGATCGCGAGCGCGACCAGCACCGCGACACCCCACCAGTTCGAATCGCGCGTGCTCTGCTGCAGCGATTGCTCCATGTCGCGCTTCAGCGTGCGGCCGTGCCGGCGCATCCACAGCACCATCTGCACGATCAGCACGCATGCGATCAGCACCATGGCGGTCTGGAAGTAGTCCTGCGCGTCGCCGGACAGCACTTCGGTGAAACCGACCAGTGCGGCACCGAGGCCTACGGCCATCAGCAAGCCGACACCGACGCCGGTCCAGAGAAAAGGCAGGCCACGGCGCGCGTCGTCGTCGCCGTTTTTCAGCCATGCATAGAGAATGCCGACGACGAGCAGCGCTTCGACGCTCTCCCGCCAGACGATGAACAAGATCTGACCCATCGATACCTCCTGACGCGCGGTACACCAGGCAGGCGCGCCCGCGCGCAGATAAAACGCATTACTTCGCGACGATCACGCCCTGCGCCTGCTGGTGGAAATCGTCGAAAAACTTGTATTCACCCGGTGACAACGGTGCGACGACCACGAACGAATCGGCGCCCGGCGCAAGTACCTTCTCCTTGCGCAGTTGCACGCTCTCGAATTCGGCGGCGCCCTTGCCGGTGTTCTTGATCTCGATCTTGAAACGCTGGCCGGCCGGTACTTCGATGCGGGCGGGGTTCAGCTTGCCGTCCGTCATCTCGAGCTTGAACGTCGGCAGATCGGCAGCGTACGCTGCGCCGGCAAGCCACAGCGCAGCGGCTGCGGCAACGATTTTCTGGGGAATTTTCATTCTGGGTTCTCTACGCCGACGGCGCGCCGAAGCGCGCCGTTCGTGATGCCACCGATCAGTAACCGCCCTTCTTGCCGATACCGGCGAACGGGAAGTCGTACTCGAGGGTAATGGGCTTGAACCATGCGCCCACGCCCGTTTCCTTGTCGATGTGACGGCCGAACGCCATGTGGCCCGTCTGCATCGGCGGCTTGACGACCATCGTCAGGTGGTACTTGCCCGGGCCGTTCAGCTTCACGTTGTCGCCGTAGTGCGGGCCGTCGCTCGCGACCATGCCCATCAGGTCGCCTTCAGCCTTCCACTTCGTGTCGCCCTGCTTCGTCAGCTTGTACGTGACCTGCAGGTACGGCATCCAGTCGCCTTCCGCGAAACCCGTCGGGTTGTTCTTGACCGCATGGATGTCGGCCTCGAGGTGGATGTCGGAATCCGACGCCTTGCGCATCATCCCTTCCGGGTCCATCGTGATCGGCTGCAGGTACACCGCGCCGATTTCCATGCCGCCCTGGATCTGCTGCTTGCCGATCGGATATTCGGCAGCCGAAGCCGACATCGCGGCAAGCGCCGCCGCTACCGCCACCGTCGTGCGGATGAACGAAGAACCCAACATGGACACTCCTTGTTATTTGATCTGGAACCATGCGGACCGACCACCGGCCGGCCCACTGAAAACACTAACGCGACGAAGAACGTTAATGCGAACAATTCTCAATAATCACGAAGTTTAGCACCGAACCTGTTTCGGAACAAACGAAGAGCCGTGTAAACCCCTGATCCGACAAGGCTTACAGGTTCGTTACCGCAGGGTTTCGGTGACGCTTGGAAAGATTTATCGGCCGCCGCTGACGTGATCGCCGACGTTCGCGCCGAACACGCGCTCACGCAGCAGCGCAAGTTGGTCGCGGGTCGCGGCGGCCTTCTCGAACTCGAGATTCTTCGCGTAGTCGGCCATCTGCTTTTCGAGGCGCTTGATTTCCTTGGCGAGCTGCTTTTCCGACATGTCCTCGAATTTCGCGCGCTGCTGCGCTTCCTTCAGCTCCGCGCGCGCCTCGTCCGCGTTGTAGACGCCGTCGATGATGTCCTTGATGCGCTTCACGACACCGCGCGGCGTGATGCCCATCTTTTCGTTGTGGGCGATCTGCTTCGCCCGGCGCCGCTCGGTCTCGCCGATCGCGCGCTTCATCGACTCGGTCATGTTGTCCGCGTAGAGGATCGCCTTGCCGTTCACGTTCCGCGCCGCGCGGCCGATCGTCTGGATCAGCGAGCGCTCCGCGCGCAGGAAGCCTTCCTTGTCCGCGTCGAGGATCGCGACGAGCGACACCTCGGGAATGTCGAGCCCTTCCCGCAGCAGGTTGATCCCGACCAGCACGTCGAACGTGCCGAGCCGCAGGTCGCGGATGATCTCGACGCGCTCGACCGTGTCGATGTCGCTGTGCAGGTAACGCACCTTGACCCCGTGATCGGCGAGAAACTCGGTGAGCTGCTCGGCCATGCGCTTGGTCAGCACGGTGATCAGCACGCGCTCCTCGGCCTTCACGCGCGCGTTGATCTCGGCCAGCACGTCGTCGACCTGCGAGCTCGCCGGCCGCACTTCGATTTCCGGATCGACGAGGCCCGTCGGCCGCACGACCTGTTCGGCGATCTGCCCGGTCACGCGCTTCTCGTAGTCGGCCGGCGTGGCCGACACGAACACGACCTGGCGCATCTTGCGTTCGAACTCGGGGAACTTCAGCGGCCGGTTGTCCAGCGCCGACGGCAACCGGAACCCGTAGTTGACGAGGTTTTCCTTGCGTGCGCGGTCGCCGTTGTACATGCCGTTCAGCTGGCCGATCAGCACGTGCGACTCGTCGAGCAGCATCAGCGCATCGGGCGGCAGGTAGTCGACGAGGGTCGGCGGCGGATCGCCAGGCGCCGCGCCCGAGAAATGTCGCGAGTAGTTCTCGATGCCCTTGCAGAAGCCGAGCTCCTGCAGCATCTCGAGATCGAAGCGCGTGCGCTGCTCGAGGCGCTGCGCCTCGACGAGCTTGCCGTCTTTGTGAAAGAACTCGAGCCGCTCGCGCAATTCGTCCTTGATCGTCTCGACCGCGCGCATCACGGTGTCGCGCGGCGTCACGTAGTGCGACGACGGATACACGGTGAAGCGCGGGATCTTCTGCCGCACGCGCCCCGTCAGCGGGTCGAACAGTTGCAGCGTCTCCACCTCGTCGTCGAACAGTTCGACGCGTACGGCCAGTTCCGCGTGTTCGGCCGGGAAGATGTCGATCGTGTCGCCGCGCACGCGGAACGTGCCGCGCTGGAAATCCTGCTCGTTGCGCGTGTATTGCATCGCAATCAGCCGCGCGATCACGTCGCGCTGGCCGAGCTTGTCGCCGGCGCGCAGCGTCAGGATCATCTGGTGGTATTCGGACGGGTTGCCGATACCGTAGATCGCCGACACCGTCGCGACGATCACGACGTCGCGACGCTCCATCAGGCTCTTCGTCGCCGACAGCCGCATCTGCTCGATGTGCTCGTTGATCGACGAGTCCTTCTCGATGAACAGGTCGCGCTGCGGCACGTACGCTTCCGGCTGGTAATAGTCGTAGTACGAGACGAAGTACTCGACCGCGTTGCGCGGGAAGAACTCGCGAAATTCCGAGTAGAGCTGCGCGGCGAGCGTCTTGTTCGGCGCGAACACGATCGCCGGACGGCCGAGCCGCGCGATCGTGTTCGCCATCGTGAAGGTCTTGCCCGAACCTGTCACGCCGAGCAGCGTCTGGAACGAGAGACCGTCCTCGACCCCTTCGACGAGCGTCTGGATCGCAGTCGGCTGGTCGCCTGCGGGCGGATACGGCTGATACAGCTGGAACGGCGACCCTTCGAAGGTCACGAATTTCGATTCGTCGAGCGCGTCGCCGGTTTCGGCTTTATGTTCGGACATGGAATGCGGCCGGAGCGAGGGCAAAGAAAGCATTCTAGCGCTTCGCGGCCTCGCGAACTGCTGCCGGCTCCTGACGCGCGACGGCCGCCCGAAATCGCGATTCCCGGCCGAATTTCGCCGCCGAAACGCCGCCCCCGCCTGCGTGAATTCGCTACAATGTCAGGCTGCTGCGCTTTCCGGCGTCGTGCCTGCCCGCGCGCGGTCCATCCACCGCGCCCGCCCCGCCCGTTGAAAGCCTGACCCTCTTTTCACTACTGCCGAATCATCATGTCGCTCTTCTCTGCTGTCCAGCTTGCTCCCCGCGACCCGATCCTGGGCCTGAACGAAGCCTTCAACGCCGATGCGCGTCCGACCAAGGTCAACCTCGGCGTCGGTGTGTATACGAACGAAGAAGGCAAGATTCCGCTGCTGCGCGCGGTTCGTGAAGCAGAGAAGGTGCGTGTCGAGGCCGGCCTGCCGCGCGGCTACCTGCCGATCGACGGCATCGCCGCCTACGATGCGGCCGTGCAGAAGCTGCTGCTCGGCAACGACTCGCCGCTGATCTCAGCCGGCCGCGTGGTCACGGCCCAGGCACTGGGCGGCACGGGTGCACTGAAGATCGGCGCAGATTTCCTGCGCACCGTGAACCCGAACGCGAAGGTCGCGATCAGCGATCCGAGCTGGGAAAACCACCGCGCGCTGTTCGAAGCAGCCGGCTTCGAAGTCGTTGCGTACCCGTATTACGACGCTGCCACCAACGGTGTGAACTTCGAAGGCATGCTGTCGGCACTGAACGGCTACGCGGCAGGTACGGTCGTCGTGCTGCACGCGTGCTGCCATAACCCGACCGGCGTGGACCTGACCGAGGCGCAATGGCAACAGGTCGTCGACGTCGTGAAGGCGCGCAACCTCGTGCCGTTCCTCGACATGGCCTACCAGGGTTTCGGCGAAAGCATCGAGGCCGATGCCGCTGCCGTGCGCCTGTTTGCCGCGGCTGACCTGAACGCATTCGTGTCGTCGTCGTTCTCGAAGTCGTTCTCGCTGTACGGCGAGCGCGTCGGCGCACTGTCGATCATCACGTCGAGCAAGGAAGAAGCGACGCGCGTGCTGTCGCAACTGAAGCGCGTGATCCGCACGAACTACTCGAACCCGCCGACCCATGGCGGCGCCGTGGTCGCAGCGGTGCTCGCATCGCCGGAACTGCACGCTTCGTGGGTGCAGGAACTCGGTGAAATGCGCGATCGCATCCGCGCAATGCGCAATGGTCTCGTCGAGCGCCTGAAGGCAAGCGGCGTCGATCGCGATTTCAGCTTCATCAATGAGCAGCGCGGGATGTTCTCGTATTCGGGCCTGACCTCGGCGCAAGTCGATCGCCTGCGCGACGAGTTCGGCATCTACGCAGTCGGCACGGGCCGGATCTGCGTCGCCGCACTGAACACGCGCAACCTCGACGCGGTCGCCAATGCGGTCGCAGCGGTCCTGAAGTAACACGGCTTGAGCAGGCGGCAGCCGTCATCGGCCCCGCCCTGCCAAAATGAAAAACGCGCTCCGTGGAGCGCGTTTTTTTATGCCTTTGACCGGCGGGCAGCGACCCCGCCCGCCCCCGCATCACTGCATGAACCAGCCGTGGCTGACGACGATCGACTGGCCCGTGAGCGCGGCGCTCGGAAAGGCCGACAGGAACAGCACCGTCTGCGCGACGTCCTGAACGGTCGTGAACACGCCGTCGACCGTATTGCCGAGCATCACCTTCTTCACCACTTCCTCTTCGCTGATCCCGAGCTCCTTCGCCTGCTCCGGAATCTGCTTGTCGACCAGCGGCGTGCGCACGAAGCCCGGACACACGACGTGCGAGCGCACGTTGTGCTTCGCGCCTTCCTTCGCCAGCACGCGGGCCAGGCCGAGCAGGCCGTGCTTGGCCGTCACGTACGCCGACTTCAGCGGCGACGCTTCGTGCGAATGCACCGAACCCATGTAGATCACGACACCGCCGCGATCGTCCTTGTACATGTGCTTGAGCGCCGCCTTGGTCGTCAGGAACGCGCCGTCGACGTGGATCGCCTGCATCTTCTTCCAGTCGGCAAACGAATAGTTCTCGATCGGGTTGACGATCTGGATGCCCGCGTTCGACACGAGGATGTCGACCGAGCCGAACGTTTCGGCCACCTTGTCGATGCCGCTGTTCACGGCTTCCTCGTTCGTCACGTCCATCGCGACGCCGATCGCCTTGCCGCCCGCCTTGACGATCTCGTCGGCGACCGCGTTCGCGCCGTCCTGGTTCAGGTCGGCGATCGCGACGGCCGCGCCCGCTTTCGCGAGCTCGAGTGCGATTTCCTTGCCGATGCCGCTTGCGGCGCCAGTGACGACTGCGGTCTTGCCGCTCAGATCTGCTGCCATGTCCGTCTCCTCCCGTTGTCGGATCGATAAAACACGCGCCCGCCGCATCCGCTACCGTCGCGCGATCGTGCTGGCGGGCCAGCCGTCATTGTGCACGATCGGCCCCGCCGTTCGCGCGCAAAACGTCTAAGCTTAAGGTCGGTTCCATCACGCAGGAGGTTCCGCATGCACTATCGACGGCTAGGCCGCTCCGGCCTGCAGATCAGCGAGCTTTCGCTCGGTTCGTGGGTGACGTACGGCAACCAGGTCGACCAGCGGGTCGCGCGTGAATGCCTGGCTGCGGCGCGCGACGCTGGCGTCAATTTCTTCGACAACGCCGAGGTCTACGCCGGCGGCAAGTCCGAGGAAATCATGGGCCACGCGCTCAAGACGCTCGACTGGCCGCGCATCAGCTACATCGTGTCCACGAAATTCTTCTGGGGGCTCGCCGAAGCGCCGAACCAGTATCACACGCTGAACCGGAAATACCTGCTGAACGCCATCGACGGCTCGCTGCGCCGGCTGCAACTCGACTATGTCGACCTCGTCTATTGCCATCGCCCCGATCCGAACACGCCGATCGAGGAAACCGTCTGGGCGATGAGCGACATGATCGTGCGCGGCAAGGCGCTGTACTGGGGCACGTCGGAATGGAGTGCCGACGAGATCCGTGCTGCATGCGAGATCGCCGAGCGGCATCACCTGCACAAGCCGGTCGTCGAGCAGCCGCAGTACAACCTGTTCCACCGCACGCGGGTCGAACAGGAATATGCGCGGCTCTACGAAGACTACGGTCTCGGCCTCACGACCTGGAGCCCGCTGGCATCGGGCCTGCTCACCGGCAAGTACCGTAACGGCGTGCCGCCCGGCAGCCGCGCACAGTTACAGGGTTACGACTGGATGCGCGACCGCCTGACCAATCCGGCCGCCAACGACATCGTCGAACGGCTCGGCACAATTGCAGCCGAGCTCGGCTGCAGCACTGCCCAACTCGCGATCGCGTGGGTACTCGCCAATCCGCGCGTGAGTTCGGTCATCACAGGCGCGTCGCGGGTCGAGCAGATCAGTGACAACATGCGCGCGCTCGACGTTGCCGCGAAGCTGACGCCGGATGTGAAGCAACGCATCGAGGAGGTGGTCGGCGATGCGTACGAGTAAGGCGATGCGCGGCCACTCGCGTACAATAGCGGCCCGCATCGGCGCCCGGCCTGACGGCCGCGCACGATCGATCGCTTTCACCGATTCACCTTTCGTTTCAGGCAGCCCGCCATGCTCAGTTATCGTCACGGTTTTCACGCAGGCAACCACGCGGACGTGCTCAAGCACGCCGTCGTCGTCCAGCTGCTGCGCTACCTGAACAAGAAGGACAAGTCTTACTGGTACATCGACACGCATGCAGGCGCCGGGGTGTACTCGCTGCGCGACGGCTACGCGGCGAAGACGTCGGAATTCGACACCGGCATCGGCCGGCTGTGGAACGAAAAGAACCTGCCGGAGGTGCTGGGCGACTATGTGGATGAAGTACGCGCGCTGAACGACGACGGCGAACTGCGCTTCTACCCGGGTTCCCCGTACATCGCATGGCGATCGATGCGCGAGCAGGACCGCATGCGCCTGTTCGAAATGCACACGACAGAAATCGACGTGCTGCGCCACAATTTCCGCGATGCGGGCCGACGCGCAATGATTTTCGCCGGCGACGGCTTCGAAGGCATCAAGGCGTTGCTGCCGCCGCCGCCGCGACGCGCACTCGTGCTGATCGACCCGTCCTACGAGGACAAGAAGGATTACGCGCGCACGGTGGCATGCGTGACGGAGTGTCTGAAGCGTTTCGCGACGGGCTGCTATGCAGTCTGGTACCCGCAGGTGACCCGGACGGAATCGCAGCGTTTTCCCGAGCAGCTGAAGCGCCTGCAACCGAACAACTGGCTGCACCTGACACTGACGGTATCAAATCCGCCGACTGACGGGCTGGGTCTCTACGGCAGCGGGATGTTCATTCTGAATCCGCCGTATACGCTCGCCCAGAGCATGAACGAGGCACTGCCCTACCTGGTCGAGATGCTCGGACAGGATAGCGGCGCCCGCTGCCAGATCGAGCACCGCGGAAACTGATCGGGCGACTGGCCGTTACGGCTGAGGTCTCGGTGCGAGCCTCGGCTGGTTGGCCGGCTGCCCACCCCATGCGGGGACATTGATATACGGCGCGACGAACAGCGGAACCGACGTGTTCGGCGCCTGCCCGGCCGGAGCCCGCATCCCGGCCGGCTCGACGATCGGCTCGGAAGACAACGGTGCCGTTTGCAGCACCAACCCGCCCTTGCCGTCCTGGATACCGCGTTGCGTATCGAGAATCAGCGGCTTGGACGACGTCGCGGCAACAGCCGCGAGCCCGTGGATCAGCACCGCCGCGCCCAGAACGAGACGCGCGCGGGCACTTCGACGCACATCGAGACGCAAACGCATGATCGTGTCCTTCAGGATGAAAAGCAGGTGCATACCATAGCGCTGCACTGACGATTGCGCCAGATCCGGCGCACAAAAAACAAAGCCCCGTCAAATACGGGGCTTGCTTATCGCTCGGTGCCACATGGCACCTGACGGTGACTCCGATTACAGCGAGTAGCCGTTGGTTTCGAGCGAGCGGATGCGGCTCTCGAGCTGGACGATGTCCGACGACGTGGCAAGGTAGGCCTCACGGCGTTCACGTTCTGCGGATTCGAACCAGTTGCTCAGCTTTTCGACGATGTAGGCGATCATGACGTTCTCCAAGGAAGGGGGACCCCTGGTGAATCGGTGTTCAGGGATTTCCCGTATAGGGTTATCCCGAATTATAGCGATGCCGCACCAAGATGCTAGTGAAATACTTGCATGGAAACCATTCCCAATCGGAATGGCTGGCTACCGACATCACATAACCCGTTGATTTTTATGAAAATCGAGTCAAGGCCTGATTTTGACGTCGAGCGATTGCACTAATTTGGTTCACCGACGGGGTCGGACAAACGCGCCAAAATCGGGCATTCTGGCCGCCCGTCACCGTGACAGTGCGCGGCAAGATCGGCCAGTGTATCGCGCATGTCGCTCAGCTCGGCGATGCGCTTGTCGAGTTCGGCCACATGCTCGAGGGCAATCGACTTTACTTCGGCGCTCGCGCGGGAACGGTCTTGCCAGAGCATCAGCAGCTTGCGGATGTCCTCGACGAGAAAGCCAAGGCGTCGCGCCTGACGGATGAAGCGCAGGATATGGATCTCGTCTGCGCCGTAGATCCGGTAGCCGGCATCAGTTCGCTTGCTTGGCGCAAGCAGGCCGACCTGTTCGTAGTACCGGATCATCTTTGCGCTGACTCCGGATTCGCGCGACGCGTCGCCGATATTCATTCCGCCCTCTCCATCAAGCCCTTATTTCGAACATGAACGTCAACGTGTGCGATCGCCGACGACACGTCGATCGTATCAAATCGCGTAGTTTCGTTCCGGGGTAAGGATTGACGGCAGGATGGCGGCTGATTGATCTGGCGTGCGTGCCGTTGGTATGTGGAGGATGGTGTGCCCTTCTGTCATCCAGGAGGTGTGCTCGATACCAGGTGCGTCGCGCATTTCTGCCGCGCAAATGCAAAAACCCCCGCCTTTCGGACGGGGGTTCTTGGCTTAGGGAGCCTGACGATTACCTACTTTCACACGGGAATCCGCACTATCATCGGCGTAGAGTCGTTTCACGGTCCTGTTCGGGATGGGAAGGGGTGGGACCGACTCGCTATGGTCATCAGGCAAA